>OZ219781.1:0-1170000 GCA_964291225.2 Arenicellales bacterium
TGAAACTGAATACGAAGCCGCTCGGCAGCGTGACGGTGGCGGTGACCAGCGGCGATGAGGCGGTGGCGACGGCGTCGCCGGCGTCGCTGACGTTCAGCACGGGCAACTGGAACGCGGAACAGACGGTGACGGTGAGCGGAGTGGACAACGACGTGGACGGTGACAATCCGGCGGTGGCGGTGAGCCATGCGGTGACCGGCTACGGTTCGGCGACGGCTTCCGGCGTGACGGTGAAGGTGACGGACGATGACACCGCGGGCGTGACGGTGTCCGAGAGCGGCTTGACGGTAGACGAGGGTGGCACCGGCATCTACACGGTGAAACTGAATACGAAGCCGCTCGGCAGCGTGACGGTGGCGGTGACCAGCGGCGATGAGGCGGTGGCGACGGCGTCGCCGGCGTCGCTGACGTTCAGCACGGGCAACTGGAACGCGGAACAGACGGTGACGGTGAGCGGAGTGGACAACGACGTGGACGGTGACAATCCGGCGGTGGCGGTGAGCCATGCGGTGACCGGCTACGGTTCGGCGACGGCTTCCGGCGTGACGGTGAAGGTGACGGACGATGACACCGCGGGCGTGACGGTGTCCGAGAGCGGCTTGACGGTAGACGAGGGTGGCACCGGCATCTACACGGTGAAACTGAATACGAAGCCGCTCGGCAGCGTGACGGTGGCGGTGACCAGCGGCGATGAGGCGGTGGCGACGGCGTCGCCGGCGTCGCTGACGTTCAGCACGGGCAACTGGAACGCGGAACAGACGGTGACGGTGAGCGGAGTGGACAACGACGTGGACGGTGACAATCCGGCGGTGGCGGTGAGCCATGCGGTGACCGGCTACGGTTCGGCGACGGCTTCCGGCGTGACGGTGAAGGTGACGGACGATGACACCGCGGGCGTGACGGTGTCCGAGAGCGGCTTGACGGTAGACGAGGGTGGCACCGGCATCTACACGGTGAAACTGAATACGAAGCCGCTCGGCAGCGTGACGGTGGCGGTGACCAGCGGCGATGAGGCGGTGGCGACGGCGTCGCCGGCGTCGCTGACGTTCAGCACGGGCAACTGGAACGCGGAACAGACGGTGACGGTGAGCGGAGTGGACAACGACGTGGACGGTGACAATCCGGCGGTGGCGGTGAGCCATGCGGTGACCGGCTACGGTTCGGCGACGGCTTCCGGCGTGACGGTGAAGGTGACGGACGATGACACCGCGGGCGTGACGGTGTCCGAGAGCGGCTTGACGGTAGACGAGGGTGGCACCGGCATCTACACGGTGAAACTGAATACGAAGCCGCTCGGCAGCGTGACGGTGGCGGTGACCAGCGGCGATGAGGCGGTGGCGACGGCGTCGCCGGCGTCGCTGACGTTCAGCACGGGCAACTGGAACGCGGAACAGACGGTGACGGTGAGCGGAGTGGACAACGACGTGGACGGTGACAATCCGGCGGTGGCGGTGAGCCATGCGGTGACCGGCTACGGTTCGGCGACGGCTTCCGGCGTGACGGTGAAGGTGACGGACGATGACACCGCGGGCGTGACGGTGTCCGAGAGCGGCTTGACGGTAGACGAGGGTGGCACCGGCATCTACACGGTGAAACTGAATACGAAGCCGCTCGGCAGCGTGACGGTGGCGGTGACCAGCGGCGATGAGGCGGTGGCGACGGCGTCGCCGGCGTCGCTGACGTTCAGCACGGGCAACTGGAACGCGGAACAGACGGTGACGGTGAGCGGAGTGGACAACGACGTGGACGGTGACAATCCGGCGGTGGCGGTGAGCCATGCGGTGACCGGCTACGGTTCGGCGACGGCTTCCGGCGTGACGGTGAAGGTGACGGACGATGACACCGCGGGCGTGACGGTGTCCGAGAGCGGCTTGACGGTAGACGAGGGTGGCACCGGCATCTACACGGTGAAACTGAATACGAAGCCGCTCGGCAGCGTGACGGTGGCGGTGACCAGCGGCGATGAGGCGGTGGCGACGGCGTCGCCGGCGTCGCTGACGTTCAGCACGGGCAACTGGAACGCGGAACAGACGGTGACGGTGAGCGGAGTGGACAACGACGTGGACGGTGACAATCCGGCGGTGGCGGTGAGCCATGCGGTGACCGGCTACGGTTCGGCGACGGCTTCCGGCGTGACGGTGAAGGTGACGGACGATGACACCGCGGGCGTGACGGTGTCCGAGAGCGGCTTGACGGTAGACGAGGGTGGCACCGGCATCTACACGGTGAAACTGAATACGAAGCCGCTCGGCAGCGTGACGGTGGCGGTGACCAGCGGCGATGAGGCGGTGGCGACGGCGTCGCCGGCGTCGCTGACGTTCAGCACGGGCAACTGGAACGCGGAACAGACGGTGACGGTGAGCGGAGTGGACAACGACGTGGACGGTGACAATCCGGCGGTGGCGGTGAGCCATGCGGTGACCGGCTACGGTTCGGCGACGGCTTCCGGCGTGACGGTGAAGGTGACGGACGATGACACCGCGGGCGTGACGGTGTCCGAGAGCGGCTTGACGGTAGACGAGGGTGGCACCGGCATCTACACGGTGAAACTGAATACGAAGCCGCTCGGCAGCGTGACGGTGGCGGTGACCAGCGGCGATGAGGCGGTGGCGACGGCGTCGCCGGCGTCGCTGACGTTCAGCACGGGCAACTGGAACGCGGAACAGACGGTGACGGTGAGCGGAGTGGACAACGACGTGGACGGTGACAATCCGGCGGTGGCGGTGAGCCATGCGGTGACCGGCTACGGTTCGGCGACGGCTTCCGGCGTGACGGTGAAGGTGACGGACGATGACACCGCGGGCGTGACGGTGTCCGAGAGCGGCTTGACGGTAGACGAGGGTGGCACCGGCATCTACACGGTGAAACTGAATACGAAGCCGCTCGGCAGCGTGACGGTGGCGGTGACCAGCGGCGATGAGGCGGTGGCGACGGCGTCGCCGGCGTCGCTGACGTTCAGCACGGGCAACTGGAACGCGGAACAGACGGTGACGGTGAGCGGAGTGGACAACGACGTGGACGGTGACAATCCGGCGGTGGCGGTGAGCCATGCGGTGACCGGCTACGGTTCGGCGACGGCTTCCGGCGTGACGGTGAAGGTGACGGACGATGACACCGCGGGCGTGACGGTGTCCGAGAGCGGCTTGACGGTAGACGAGGGTGGCACCGGCATCTACACGGTGAAACTGAATACGAAGCCGCTCGGCAGCGTGACGGTGGCGGTGACCAGCGGCGATGAGGCGGTGGCGACGGCGTCGCCGGCGTCGCTGACGTTCAGCACGGGCAACTGGAACGCGGAACAGACGGTGACGGTGAGCGGAGTGGACAACGACGTGGACGGTGACAATCCGGCGGTGGCGGTGAGCCATGCGGTGACCGGCTACGGTTCGGCGACGGCTTCCGGCGTGACGGTGAAGGTGACGGACGATGACACCGCGGGCGTGACGGTGTCCGAGAGCGGCTTGACGGTAGACGAGGGTGGCACCGGCATCTACACGGTGAAACTGAATACGAAGCCGCTCGGCAGCGTGACGGTGGCGGTGACCAGCGGCGATGAGGCGGTGGCGACGGCGTCGCCGGCGTCGCTGACGTTCAGCACGGGCAACTGGAACGCGGAACAGACGGTGACGGTGAGCGGAGTGGACAACGACGTGGACGGTGACAATCCGGCGGTGGCGGTGAGCCATGCGGTGACCGGCTACGGTTCGGCGACGGCTTCCGGCGTGACGGTGAAGGTGACGGACGATGACACCGCGGGCGTGACGGTGTCCGAGAGCGGCTTGACGGTAGACGAGGGTGGCACCGGCATCTACACGGTGAAACTGAATACGAAGCCGCTCGGCAGCGTGACGGTGGCGGTGACCAGCGGCGATGAGGCGGTGGCGACGGCGTCGCCGGCGTCGCTGACGTTCAGCACGGGCAACTGGAACGCGGAACAGACGGTGACGGTGAGCGGAGTGGACAACGACGTGGACGGTGACAATCCGGCGGTGGCGGTGAGCCATGCGGTGACCGGCTACGGTTCGGCGACGGCTTCCGGCGTGACGGTGAAGGTGACGGACGATGACACCGCGGGCGTGACGGTGTCCGAGAGCGGCTTGACGGTAGACGAGGGTGGCACCGGCATCTACACGGTGAAACTGAATACGAAGCCGCTCGGCAGCGTGACGGTGGCGGTGACCAGCGGCGATGAGGCGGTGGCGACGGCGTCGCCGGCGTCGCTGACGTTCAGCACGGGCAACTGGAACGCGGAACAGACGGTGACGGTGAGCGGAGTGGACAACGACGTGGACGGTGACAATCCGGCGGTGGCGGTGAGCCATGCGGTGACCGGCTACGGTTCGGCGACGGCTTCCGGCGTGACGGTGAAGGTGACGGACGATGACACCGCGGGCGTGACGGTGTCCGAGAGCGGCTTGACGGTAGACGAGGGTGGCACCGGCATCTACACGGTGAAACTGAATACGAAGCCGCTCGGCAGCGTGACGGTGGCGGTGACCAGCGGCGATGAGGCGGTGGCGACGGCGTCGCCGGCGTCGCTGACGTTCAGCACGGGCAACTGGAACGCGGAACAGACGGTGACGGTGAGCGGAGTGGACAACGACGTGGACGGTGACAATCCGGCGGTGGCGGTGAGCCATGCGGTGACCGGCTACGGTTCGGCGACGGCTTCCGGCGTGACGGTGAAGGTGACGGACGATGACACCGCGGGCGTGACGGTGTCCGAGAGCGGCTTGACGGTAGACGAGGGTGGCACCGGCATCTACACGGTGAAACTGAATACGAAGCCGCTCGGCAGCGTGACGGTGGCGGTGACCAGCGGCGATGAGGCGGTGGCGACGGCGTCGCCGGCGTCGCTGACGTTCAGCACGGGCAACTGGAACGCGGAACAGACGGTGACGGTGAGCGGAGTGGACAACGACGTGGACGGTGACAATCCGGCGGTGGCGGTGAGCCATGCGGTGACCGGCTACGGTTCGGCGACGGCTTCCGGCGTGACGGTGAAGGTGACGGACGATGACACCGCGGGCGTGACGGTGTCCGAGAGCGGCTTGACGGTAGACGAGGGTGGCACCGGCATCTACACGGTGAAACTGAATACGAAGCCGCTCGGCAGCGTGACGGTGGCGGTGACCAGCGGCGATGAGGCGGTGGCGACGGCGTCGCCGGCGTCGCTGACGTTCAGCACGGGCAACTGGAACGCGGAACAGACGGTGACGGTGAGCGGAGTGGACAACGACGTGGACGGTGACAATCCGGCGGTGGCGGTGAGCCATGCGGTGACCGGCTACGGTTCGGCGACGGCTTCCGGCGTGACGGTGAAGGTGACGGACGATGACACCGCGGGCGTGACGGTGTCCGAGAGCGGCTTGACGGTAGACGAGGGTGGCACCGGCATCTACACGGTGAAACTGAATACGAAGCCGCTCGGCAGCGTGACGGTGGCGGTGACCAGCGGCGATGAGGCGGTGGCGACGGCGTCGCCGGCGTCGCTGGAACGCGGAACAGACGGTGACGGTGAGCGGAGTGGACAACGACGTGGACGACGTTCAGCACGGGCAACTGGAACGCGGAACAGACGGTGACGGTGAGCGGAGTGGACAACGACGTGGACGGTGACAATCCGGCGGTGGCGGTGAGCCATGCGGTGACCGGCTACGGTTCGGCGACGGCTTCCGGCGTGACGGTGAAGGTGACGGACGATGACACGGAGGAAGATAGCATGCTTTCTATGCCAACGGTACTTACAGTTACTGAGGGAACAGATGAATTTGCGATGGTAAGGCCAACGGTGTCAGCAGCAGTTGGGCAAGAAATAGCCTTAAACGTTGCTTATGGCGGTACTGCCACGGGCATGGGTGGTTTAAGCCTTAGTGGTGATTATGTAAATGACATTACAACTTCAATTACTCTGGGTTCATCTGACACTGGTTTGGACATTATGGTTCCAATTATGGATGACCGTCTTGATGAACCAGATGAAACTATTGCTGTTATGATTTCAGCAGCCTCAACATTACCAGCTAATTTTGCACTTGGCAATGCCATGACAATGGTAACCATTGTCGACAATGATAGCTCACCAGTACTGGCAGATATAGCAGATCGAACAATCAAGCTTGGCCAAGAGGTAGATATAACAGCTCAGGCAACTGATGCAGATGGCGATGAGGTAGTATATACATGGACACGTATTAGGTCTGAGATAATACCGACTCTTCCAGACAACACAGCACTGAATGCGGCGCAGTTGAATTTTACACCACTTGGTACCGGCGTTTATTCAATGACAGTGACAGCATCCGATGGCATAAACACAGACACTAAAAAAGTGGTTATAACCGTTCAAAACGTCATTCCACCGGGTGTAACTCTATCAAAACTCAACATGACGCTGAAAGAAGGTACAAGTGATAGTTATACAGTTGTACTTGACGCGCCACCAACAGACAACGTGATAATTATTGTTGGCGGTGTTTCTGGTGATATATCAGTGAGTTCAAATCGCCTAACGTTTACGACTGCAAATTGGAACACGGCACAAACGATTAAAGTTATTGCAGCAAAGGATACTGATTCGAATCAAGACCCTGATGTAACTTTAACTCATAGTGCTTTAGGTGGTGGTTATGGTAATGTACAGGTTGACTCTGTTGTTGTACAGATAATTGATACTACTGAAACTGAACAGACTGAACGGATAAACAAGATTAACTCAGCGATACTACCCTATCTAGTTGACACAATTAGTTCAGCGGATGCTATAAGGGAGCGTGTTGAAGCGGCAGCTGTAGCTGACTCTACAGCTAAATTACAATTTGGTGCAATTTCCACATCTAATTCATTGAAATCGCGAAGTAAACAATGGGACAATACTCAACTTTCTCAGCCAGACTTACTTGAATTATTGAATGGAGCAGCTTTTAACCTGCCAATCGAGGATTTCGGTTCAGAAAAAGATGCTGCCGCGGTATGGGGTCGCAGTGAATTGGTAAACTTATCCGGTTCAAGAAATAATGTGTTTTGGACCGGTGATCTGTGGTCAGCACATCTTGGGGCCGATGTTCGTTTAGATTCAGATTTTATGGCCGGTGCTGCGGTGTCTTTGTTTAATGGTGATTTTAATTCTAATATCAATAATATGAAATCAGATTATGAATATGAAGCTGAACTTACTTTAGTGCGACCCTATGCGGCATGGTTGTCTGAGGATGGATCAAATGTGTGGTCAACTGTTGGCTATGGTAAGGGTAAAATAGGAATTAATGTGGAAGGAATTACGCCGCGACGGACCACTGATTTAATGATTGCTAACACTACTTTGGGTGGTCGCAGTATGCTGATCACAGATTCAAATATTATTAAAGGTGGCTTAACGCGTATAGCGATCAGAGGGGAAGGTACTTATGCTTGGGGAGAAACCAAAACTAGGGACGGGATTGAAGCGCTAAAAGTAAATTCGCGCAGGTTACGACTTTTGCTGCAAGGTTCGCACGAACGTGAGCTATTGAGCAGTGCTCAGTTAAAATCCACTATGGAAATGGGATTGCGCTACGATGAGGGTGATGTTGTTGCCGGCACGAGTTTGGAAGCTGGTGTTCATCTTAGTTACCAAAAATTACCGTCTAGAATAACTTTAGAGATTCATGCGCGAGGGTTGATCAACAATGACTCGAATCGCGAAGAATGGGGTGTGGGTGGTCGAGTACAACTGGATCCAGCCACTGACGGAAGTGGTCTATTTTTTACACTGGTTCCCACGTATGGAAACACAACCAGTAATTTGGATCAACTGTTTGACTACACAATTAGTTCATCAAATAATTTAGAAAGTGGATTAAATCAGAAATTGCATTTAGACGCTGAATTGGGCTATGGATACAGTGTGCCAGGATATGAATCACAAGCGGTGCTGAGTCCATACGCTGGTTTTTCACTGATTAGTAAAAGCGCTCAAACAATCCGGTTTGGCGTGCGGTACAACCAGAAGCAAACTTTTTCAATGAGTGTTGAAGCTGAAAGACAATCAGCCCTGACATCCTCTGCCGAATACGGCATTATGTTACGCGGCGCGCTTAAATGGTAAATTTAACAGGTGTGAAAAGTTAATTAAATTCCGCTATCTATTGTTAGAAATCCAAAAATACCATTATTGACACCTAGGTTTTATTTCATTTCTTCCTGCTATTCGATCTGAGAGGTGCATAATTCAAAAAAGCGAGTTATCTGAAGTTCAGGCATTCTGACCTCATACAATACAGATGAGACACATTTTCATCCGTCAGAGATTTTAGTTCATCTTATATAATGAATATCTCTACCTAAGAAAAAGTCTAAACCACGATAGAGGTAAAGCAATGAATAAATTATTTAAAATTTCACTGTCTGGATTGCTGGCAGCCATGTTTCTTAGTTCTATTGCAATCGCGGACCAAGCGAGCTACGGAAAACAAAAAGTCGTTTACCACATCAATTATGACAGCCCTAAAGCTCAAACCGGAGCTCTCAGAAATATTCAGAATCACATCAACGCAGTTGGTGTAGAAAATTTGGATCTGAAAGTTGTGTTGCACGGTAATGGATTAGCACTGTTACTTGAACCATCATCTCTGGAAAATGTCAGTAATTTCAAGCACGCCAATGCAACCGAAGAAATGACTGCAAAAGTAGCGGCACTCAAAAACCAAGGCGTCGATTTCAACGTGTGCGCAAACACTGTGAGAGGTCGTAAAGTCAATTTCACCACCGACCTCTATGATGTATCAGATTCTGACATCGTGCCAAGTGGTGTTGCGGAAGTTGCCAGACTGCAATCCTTGGGCTATTCATACATTAAACCCTAATCTTTAGAATAATCTGCTAGAAATTGTTGGTTGGTCTCGACGGACTCTAGTCGGTTGGTATTTATTGGGTGATGGAGAGCTACTAACATCAGAAATCGCCTTTTCTACTACGAAACCCATAAGGAGAGAAAAGCGTTGTGGCAAAAACAAGGTAATCTGTGCATTATGGAATCTAGCACTCCTAATGAGGGAATAACCGATGGAAATTCCCAATTTCATGCACTAGTGGGGTTGCATAACATATTACAGTGGCAAACTCAACGCGAGTGGGAGCACCAGTGCGCCTTTTCCATCTGATAATGATATTCTTCTCCATGCATTTCTATCAACCGCTCATTTTGGTTGCACAGGTTGCAAATAACTCTAACCTTTCTAGATTTGGTTTTGACCTCGCAATGTAGCGGTGGGTAGTAAATGTAGTATTCATGGTGGGTCGCGAATAGCTTGAATTCTCAGGTGCGATTTTCAGTTGGTGCTAGCAAGCGCAAACGTCTGTGTGTTTAAATTTCCAACCTGCTTGCCACGCATGTGTAGCCGCAGCAAATAGGCTTTTGAACTGTTCTTAGGTCAATATAGGCAATCGCTCCCGTTGTCAATTCGTATTGTTTCACACCCACGGTTGTAGTTACTATAGTTGGTAAATGTGATAAAAAGCGAGCACGCTTCCAGCAATTTGTTTGTAGTTGGCAAGTGTGGCAACTCTAGAATCGAACTGGGCTAAAGATCAAGTTCTGATCAAATTTGCAGATTTTATTGACAGTAAAAACTTACATTACTCAGTTTTTAGTATTGACCGCAATATAATCATCAACTAACGATTGAATAGTTGATATATTATTATGAGTGTTCCGTAGTTATGGCTGAAAATATAAAAAAACCAACCTTGTCTGATTCTGGGCTACGCCCCACTCATCCCGTTGAGGTTGTAGATGAGTTTGGGGTAAAGCGTAATATGCGCGTTGCAGGTGAGTTCCCATTGACAATACGTGTTGATGATCAGGAACTTGTCACTTTGATGACACTCGGTACTCATCCTGAACTTCTTGCTCTCGGTTATCTTCGTAATCAACGACTAATAGAATCTGTTGAGTCCGTCAAATCGGTTCATGTTGATTGGGATCGAGAAACTGTTTATGTTACAACACGTGCAGGTGAAGGCATAGTCGATTGGGAAAATAAACTGTCAAAACGTACAATCACTAGCGGATGCGGCCAAGGTACCGTCTTCAGTTGTACTTTGGACAAAATTTATCAAAATCCGTTGCCTAAAGCGTTTTTGCGTCAGTCTACTCTATATGGTCTTTTGACTAACATATTGCAGTACAACGAAATATATCGTCAAGCCGGCGCTGTACATGGTTGTGCGCTTTGTGAAGAAACTTCGATTGAGCTATTTGTGGAAGATGTCGGGCGCCATAATGCCGCAGACACAATTGGTGGGCAAATGTGGATGGATGGCACCTCAGGCGCTGGAAAAATTTTCTATACCACAGGCCGCTTGACTTCTGAAATTGTAATGAAAGTTGCACACATGGGAATTCCGATACTACTGTCAAGATCAGGGGTTACCTACATGGGCTTGGAATTGGCGCAGGATCTCAGAGTAACAATGATTGCACGTGCTAAAGGCCAGCATTTTCTAGTCTATAACGGTATGGACACAATCGAATTCGATCAAATGCCGAAACGTCGAAACACTCGCGAAAACAGACGAGTTGCCGTAATCAATTAGCTGATAGTGGCAATTGAAAACTATCTTCAGCGCATCTGGAGTCGGCGCGGTCCTGTCGCGTATGCCATTTGGCCGTTGAGTGTAATTTACAGTGCAACGGTTGAATTGCGTCGATTAGCCTATTCAAGTGGACTCTTACCAGTAGAACGTTTTAAAGTCCCCATCATTGTCGTAGGCAATCTAACAGTCGGCGGCACCGGTAAAACACCATTGACTATCTGGCTCGTTGAGTTCCTTCGTGCCAAAGGTTTACGTCCTGGGGTTGTTAGCCGGGGCTATGGCCGCCGAGGAAGAGGTCCTATGGTTGTGACACCAGAAAGAACAGCTGATGAAGTTGGGGATGAACCACTTTTGATCTATCGACGCACTGGGGTACCTGTAGCGGTTGGAAGTCAACGAGCCGATGCTATCAAAATGTTAATGCTCAATTATGAGTGTGATGTCTTTATCAGTGATGATGGTTTGCAACATCTTGCGATTGAGTCCAATCTAAAAATAGCGTTAATTGACGGTGATGAGCGTTTCGGCAATGGTTTTTTGTTGCCAGCTGGGCCATTGAGAGAACGTGCGAAGTGCATTAATAATGTTGACTTGGTTTTAGTTAGAGATGGTGAACAAGAGGATGAAATGAACATGCAATATGAAATTTCCGAGGTGGTCAATATCAACAATCGACAAAACGTCCAGCCATTGAAGTCATTTTCAAATGAAAATGTTACTACGATTGCAGGTATTAGACATCCGCAAAGATTCTTTGATTTGTTAGCTGAAAAGGGTATTCAATCAAAAAATATAGCTTATCCTGACCATTATGGTTACACAATACGTGATTTTGCAAATTTGCAAGAACCTGGGACTACAATTCTGATGACTGAGAAAGACGCCGTTAAGTGTGAGAGTTTCGCTGCTTCAAGTTGGTGGTGTGTAGTTGTAGAAGTCAAACCAAACAAGCAATTCATTGACGAATTAACATCAAAATTGTCTGAAATAGAATTGATCTGAATTAATGTCAGAACTATTAGCGTTTGATGTAGTTATCCCGGTACGGTATGAATCATCTAGATTTCCGGGTAAGCCTTTGGCTGACATTGGTGGTAAAACTATGATTCACCGTGTTATTGAGTGCGCCCAAAAAAGTTCAGCACAAAGAGTGATCGTAGCAGTTGAGGATGTACGGATTGAGCATGAAGTAAAGAAAAATACATCTGCTGAGGTAGTGCATACTTCAAAACGGCATTTATCCGGAACCGATCGTGTTGCTGAGGCAGTACGATTATTTGAACTGCAAGATGATCGAATTGTTGTCAATGTGCAAGGCGACGAACCACTAATGCCAGGTAGTCTTATTGACAAGGTGGCTGCTAAGCTGCATCAAAATTTGCCAAAGGCCAAAGTAGCAACAGCAGCACGCCCTGTTTCATCGAATCTTTTTGGAGCGAATCCAAACAAAGTTAAATGCGTAGTAGATAAAAATTACTTCGCTTTATATTTTTCAAGATCACAGATACCATGGACCAGTTCGAATAACATTACAGTCTTACATCATATCGGAATCTACGCTTATACAGTCGGTTATTTGCTCAAGCATTCAAATCGCGAACCATGTGAACTGGAAAAAACTGAACGACTTGAACAACTACGAGTGTTATTTCATGGAGACCGTATCGCAGTGTGCATTGACAGTTGCTACGAAGGCGTTGGTGTGGATACTAAACAGGATCTGGATCTTGTCAGAAATCGAATTAGAAACTAAATAGTGGAGAATTGTCAAAGTGGATCAAGTGCAAAGTGTAGGTGTTCTTTTTGTTTGCCTCGGCAATATTTGCCGATCTCCGACTTCTGAAGGTGTTTTCCGTCAATTAATAAAAGATGCGGATCTAAGAATACAGTTTGATGTTGATTCTGCAGGTACCGCGGGTTACCACATTGGGGAACCACCCGATCCCAGGGCGATTGAAGTTGCGTCCGGACGCGGTGTCAATCTAGAGTCATTTCGTGCGCGTCTTCTCTGTCACTCGGATTTTCAGCGATTTGATTATATCATTGCAATGGACAGTAGTAATTTGCGAGATATTAATCAACTTGCACCTGGAAACTATTCCGGCCAAATAGCACTTTTTATGGATTATGCAGAAAACTGGCATGAGAACGAAGTCCCAGATCCATACTACGGCGGAAACAGTGGCTTTGAACGCGTGTTAGACATGATTGAGGATGCTTCAACTGGGCTCTTGCGAACTATAAAGTCTGCTCATTCTTAATTTCTGGTGATTGCAACGTGTTTATTCGGGTAGATATTCCGATGCAGAGATTGATAGCTTATGGCTCAGATGGTAGTGAATTAATGAACGTGAGTGTATCAACCGCAACCAAAGGGGCGGGTGAAGTTATGGATAGCAATCGCACCCCGCGTGGTTGGCATAAAATTCGAGCCAAGATTGGCTCGGGAGCACCAGTGAACTCAGTTTTTGTTGGGCGTCGGTCAACTAATGAAATCTACTCATTGGAAATGCGCCAGTTGCATCCAGACCGTGACTGGATTTTAACTAGAATTTTATGGTTGAGCGGGCTTGAACCTGGATTCAATCGACTTGGTAATGTAGACACTATGCGTCGATTCATTTACATTCATGGTTGCCCCGATGATGACCCAATTGGAGTTGAGGGTTCAGCCGGTTGTATCAAAATGAGAAACTTGGATATTGTTCATTTGTACGATTTGGTTGAACTAGGAACTCTTGTATTTATCAGTGATGGTATAAAGGATGAATGAAACTATAAAAATTGCGCCTGGCCCGTTATTGATTTCTATCTCTGGTTATGAGTTGACAGCAGAGGACAAGGAGCGACTTATGGCTCCCTCAGTAGGTGGTGTGGTACTGTTCGCTTCAAACTGTAATGCAGTGAAACAGGTTCAAACTCTTGTTAGAGGTATTCAGAATTTAAGGGAACCTAAACTCTTGATTGCTATTGATCAGGAGGGAGGGCGCGTCCAACGGTTGAAAGAGGGTGTCACTATTTTGCCTCCGCAAGCGAAAATTGGAAAGCTGTTTGATAATCATGCTGATAGTGGACTTGAAATGGCAGAATTGGTTGGCTACTTAATGGCCAGAGAAATGCGCCAATGTGGTATTGATATCAGTTTCTCGCCAGTACTTGATGTTGTATCAGTAGAATCAAATGTGATTGGTGATAGGTCATTCCACCATGATCCATTTGTAGTATCTAAATTGGCAGATGCTTGGATACGTGGCATGCAAAAAGCCGGAATGAAAGCTGTTGGCAAGCATTTTCCTGGACATGGTGGTGTCAGCTCTGATTCTCATTTGGAAGTTCCAGAAGACAAGCGAGAAATTAAAACAGTGTTGGATTGTGACCTGTTTCCTTATCGGCGATTGGGGGAGAGGCTCTCGGCAGTGATGAGTGCGCATGTTTGGTATTCAGAAGTAACATCAGCGATACCAACTTATTCAACATTTTGGCTTGAGCATATTTTGCGAGAGGTTCTAGCGTTTTACGGACCAGTTTTTAGTGATGATCTGACAATGGCAGGTGCAGCTGATGCTGGTGATATGGAGACCAGAGTCTTAACCGCACTTTCCAGTGGTTGTGATTTTGCTCTAATATGCAATGATAGCGGTAGTGCGGATACAGCTATAGAAGCTCTAAACAAAGAAACTGACGCATGGCATCCGCCAAGTTGGCAACATGATTACCTGCAGCCAAAACTTGTTGAATTTACCGAAGCGATTGAGCCTTTGCAAGACCGTCTAGCGAAAATTTTATCTAGTTTGTAGTATCAAACTAGATTTTAACCGCAGTTGTTACCGAGTTACCAATACCGCGACGTACTCAATTAGCGCGTTCAATATAGTTTCCCGTGTCGGTGTTAACCTTGACACGGTCTCCGGCGTTTAAAAACGTTGGAACAATTACTCTAATTCCGGTTTCAAGAATTGCCGGTTTACCAGACCCGGCAGCTGTTTGACCTTTGATTGCCACATCCGTTTTGGTTATTTCAAGAGTTACACTATCAGGCAGTTCAACTCCGATTGGAACTTGCTTGTACATATTGACTTGTACTTCGAGGTCGGGTTTCAAATATCCAATTTGATCAGAAATTTCTTCAGCACTCAGTTCAATTTGTTCATAGGAGTCTTTGTCCATAAATACGTAGCTGTCGTTTTCACTATATAAATATTGCATGGTTCGGAAATCAATATGGGCTTTTTCAAGTTTATCTTCGGATCGATAACGGTCATTTCGCTTAGTTCCAGCCGCTATGTCCTTTAGCTCAAGTTGAACAAATGCGCCGCCCTTGCCGGGCTTGACATGAGTTTTCTTGAGAATTTTCCAAAGTGAACCATCAATTTCAATCAAGTTCCCGATTCTTGCCTCAAATGCTGTTATTTTCATTGCGGTTGCGTACCATTTTCAACTTAGTTGTGTATTGATATGAAGGTGTGTACTATAAAACAGAAATACTGCTGACGTCAAAATGCCTTTGGTGAAATATTTGGTTACATTGAACATAACAATGTAATAAATAATAGTAGCTGCAAGATTATAAAAATAGAAATATTAGCAAATGTTAAATAGATTCAAAATCTTTAGCTAGGGGGTGTAAGCGTTTGTGGGCTTTGAACGTGATGTGTTTATCAGCAAAATTCCACTTTCTTGACAATAATACTTGTTTTGCCCGAAATTTTGTTGCAATCAAGAGAACTCTTAACGGCTTTTGAACATAACTAACTTATAAAATGGAGATTGTCGATTACTTGTCGCTGTGTATCGGCAAGTTTAGAACAGAATATCTTAGACTGACTCATATAGAACTACACATCACCAATTTAGAAATATGTCCCGGTACAACCTATGCAACCAATGATTGGACGAAAAAATTTCAGTGTGAAAAAGTTTCTAGACGGAATTTCCACATCAAGTGGCGTTTATGTTATGCGTGGTGACAAGCAAGCGCCTTTGTATATTGGCAAAGCCAAAAATCTCCGCAATCGGTTGCGTTCCTACTTTAGGATATCTAGTCACTCACATCGTATTCAGGTTGTAATGCAGCAGGTTGCGTCTATTGAGACAATAGTTACCAAATCCGAAACTGAAGCATTGTTGCTTGAGAATAACCTCATAAAGACTAACAATCCGATATACAACATTAATCTAAAAGATGATAAAAGCTATCCATATATACGACTTGATAATTCACATGAATATCCTAAGTTAAGCTTTTATAGAGGAAGTAAAAAAGAATCAGGAATTTATTTTGGGCCATTCAGCAGCGCAGCAGCAGTGCGCGAGACTCTCTCCCAGTTGCAAAAAGTGTTTCCAGTACGACAATGTCGCGATACATTCTACCGTCATCGCTCTCGTCCGTGCCTGCAATATCAGATTAATCGTTGCACAGCACCTTGTGTTGGTCTTATCGACCGGGTATCCTATCTTGAGGACGTCAAACAAGTGGTGCGTTTTTTAAACGGCAAAAGTCAAGAGTTAGCTAACATGTTGATGACTCGAATGGATGATGCGGCAAAACAATTGGATTTTGAGCTTGCTGCACAATATCGGGATCGTATAAGCGCTGTCCAGCGTTTGCGAGAATCGCAGACTGTTGAAGGTGGCTCAACTGATTTTGATGTCATCGCAATCGTTGAATCTAACGGCATGCTGTGTATTCAAATGATGATATTTCGAAGTGGGCGCAACGTTGATTACAGGACGTTTTTTCCAAAACTAAATGTGACAGTAGATCTGACTGATGCACTCTCAGAGTTTATACCACGTTACTACCTAGACCGAGAATTGCCAGCTTCGATTGTTATTGACCGAGAAATTGAGGAAATTGAATTAATTGCCGAAGCATTGAATCAAAACAGAGAGCGGCGTATAAAAATTCATTGTCCTCAACGTGGGCAAAAATTGCGATTAATTGAGCTCGCTACTCGGAATGCTCAGAACGCCGTTCGCACTAAATTGAACGAAAAAGGTGCGATGCAGGAACGAATGGCAGCATTGACTGAGAATTTGAATCTTGATGAATCGCCTAGTCGAATAGAATGTTTTGACATAAGTCACACAGCAGGTGAGAAAACAGTTGCATCGTGCGTTGTATTTGACGAAAACGGTCCACTTAAAGCCGAATATCGAACTTTCAATATTTCTGGTGTCAAGATTGCAGATGATTATGCAGCAATGCAGCAGGCATTAACACGTCGTTATAGCAAATTGAGAGAAGGGGATGGAATACTGCCAGATTTGGTGTTGCTTGATGGTGGTAAAGGTCAGTTGAATGCAGCTCTTGAGATCATGGATGAGTTGCAATTGGCTGATATTAATCTCGTTGCAATATCAAAAGGCGTTGACAGAAAAGTTGGTGATGAACAAATTTGGCAACCAAGTGTCCAATTTCCTATTGAAGTCGATTTACCCGCACTGTTGTTATTGCAACAGATACGGGATGAAGCTCACCGATTTGCATTAGTTGGTCATCGTGCAAGACGCGGTAAAGCTCGTAAGCAGTCTATATTGGAAAGCATTCCTGGCATTGGGCAAAAACGAAGATCGGCTCTGCTTAGGTATTTTGGCGGATTGCAAGGGATAGCAAGAGCAAACACCGAAGAGTTGGAAAAAGTAAATGGGATCAGTCCGAATTTAGCTGAAAAAATTTATTATGAATTTCACGCTAGAGATTAATTGAAGTGTTGAACATACCGAATCTGCTGACTTTAACGCGTATATTTGCCGTGCCTGTATTGATTCTTGCGTACTACGCATTCTCTGCTGACGGACATCGAGTTGCGGCCGTAATTTTTGCATTGGCAGCAGTAACTGACTGGCTTGATGGGTATTTAGCTAGGCGGCTTCAAGTTGTTTCTGCATTTGGCACTTTACTAGATCCGATTGCCGACAAGCTGATGGTTTGCGCCGCATTAGTACTGTTAGTTGCTGATTTTAATGTTACTAGCAAAGTCTACTCCGAAACAATGTTTACACTTGCAGTTGTTGTCATTGTTGGCCGTGAAGTCAGCGTTGCTGCTTTGCGAGAGTGGATGGCGGAAGTTGGTGGACAATCGAGTGTCGCGGTAACATTGCTATCTAAAGGTAAGACAGCATTGCAAATGTTTGCCATTACGTTTCTTTTGTATGAACAAATGCTATATGGTTATTCAATGTTAATTGTAGGCGAGGTGCTTCTTTACATTGCTACATTGATTACAATCTGGACAATGGTTGTCTATCTTCGCATCGCATGGCCTAGATTTGAATCCGACAGCAACAAAGGCGATTAGATACGGCGGTCAATTTACATCATTTCGGAGTTTCAGGTGACGGTAAAAATTGACGCTGTGCACAAATTCAATTGTAAAATTAACGATTGTTGATTAAAATGTCACTCAGTGAAATTACGAGCGGGAATAGCTCAGTTGGTAGAGCGCAACCTTGCCAAGGTTGAGGTCGCGAGTTCGAACCTCGTTTCCCGCTCCAAATTGTTTTAGCATCCTATCTTCGCAGAAATCTATTGGACGATTCCAAGGCCGGGTGGCAGAGGGGTTATGCAGCGGCCTGCAAAGCCGTCTACGCCGGTTCGAATCCGACCCCGGCCTCCAAATCTGAATTTGAAAATGCCGATAGTATCGAGCCCGGGTGGCGAAATTGGTAGACGCAAGGGACTTAAAATCCCTCGGGATTATTCCCGTGCCGGTTCGAGTCCGGCCTCGGGCACCACGGCTGTTAACTATGCCATAGTATAAGTGCAGACTTCTTGTACTAGGTGTTCTACATTTTCACTGACAATGATGCTGTCAACTAAATTTTGTGAGACGAACCCTTGGTTAGCTTGAAATTGCAGGAAGTTCTGCAAGCCATCATAGTAACCACAAGTATTGAGCAACCCAAATGGTTTGTGGACTTCATTGCCATGGCTATCTTGATGGTAACCAAGCAAATTCCAAGTCAACGCGGTAAATATTTCCTCTAGTGTTCCGATTCCACCTGGCAGTGCGATGAAACCATCTGATAAATTAAACATGATATTCTCGCGCTCTTCCAACGTATTCACGTACCTAAGTTCCGTAATATTTTCAGCCGGAATCTCAACTTTCGCAATTCGGTAAGGAATGATACCTAGGACTTCACCGCCGATATTGGAAGCGGCCCTAGCGACTTCACCCATGAGTCCGATTGAAGCGCCGCCATAGACTATCCCAATGCCTTTTTCGGCAAGATGCCGCCCTAGATGCCTCGCTTGCAGTGTGTATTCATCAAGCTCGCCTTTCTGCGAGCCTAAAAAGACGCATATTCTCATTAGTATTAGATTCTCAAAAAGAAGGAAAACAGCTCAAACAGTGTTTAATTGTGAGCTGAAAATTGAAAAATTATCTCTACTTGGGATTTATTTCCGCTATATTATAAGATGTGCATGAGCTTGTTTATTTTGGACTTGTAGTACGATAACATACTCTAAATTTCATTGATTTTAGTTTTTGGTGATGTGTGAAAATGGGTGAGCCAGTAGCCCAAATTGAAAAAATTTATGTTACAGCGGAATCCTTATTTGAGGATTCGTGTAAGCTTGCGGCCAAAGTGCTTTCAAGTGGGTTTGTTCCAAACTATTTGGTAGCGCTATGGCGAGGCGGTACACCAGTAGGTATAACTATCCAAGAACTGCTTGCATATTACGGTATCGTAACTGATCACATTGCAATCCGCACATCTCTCTACAAAGGTATCGAAGACCGTGTTGATGCCATAAGAATTCACGGATTGGGGTATTTGATTGATCGTATAAATGTGAATGATTCGCTATTGATTGTTGATGACATATTTGATACTGGGTTGACAGTGCAGAAGTTGTTATTGGAAATCAAAAAAAGGGCGAGAAGAAACACACCAGAGCAAATTCGAGTTGCTGCCGCTTGGTTCAAACCAAATAAAAATCAGACTGATCGAATTCCAGACTACTACGTCAATGCGACAGCAAAATGGATTGTGTTTCCTCATGAGCTTCTAGGATTGGACTTTGATGAAATAAAGCAAAACAAGCCTTACATTGCCTCAGTAATGCGTGAGCTTGAATCGAAAAGCAACGTAAAGCTGATTCAGTCGGCCCGTGTCGACTAATTGCAGATTGATAGATCTGAGAACTAACTTTATTTGAATTTTGGAATGAACGGTATGGAAAATAACTCTATTAATTCACCACCTGATTTTTTGGTTCATGACCGAACTGATTCTGTTGGTGTAATTGTCGTTGAGACAGCACAAGCTGGTAAATCGCTTAGCGGTTGGATCATGGAAACAGATGAGACGATTGCAATTGGCGCCGTTGAGGATATTCCGCTTGGGCACAAGATCGCCTTGATTAATCTAGAGGAAGGCGACAAAGTGATTAAGTATGGATTTCCAATAGGCCGGACAATTGCTACAGTCAAAAAAGGAGCTCACGTTCATGTCCACAACACGAAGACAGAAAAATGGTAATGAGTAACAATTCAGAAATTTGGGGGTATGTCCGAGCAAACGGGCGCGTTGGAATTCGCAATCATGTAATAATTTTGCCACTTGATGATTTATCCAACGCGGCTGCCGAGGCTGTTGCCAATAATATCAAAGGTACTTTGGCACTACCACATCATTATGGACGTTTACAATTTGGTGAGGATTTGGAATTGCATTTTCGCACGTTGATCGGTACAGGTAGCAACCCGAACGTTGCTGCGTGCATCGTCATTGGAATTGAACCTGGCTGGACACAACGAGTTGTAGATGGCATTGCGAAAACGGGTAAACCAGTATCTGGATTTGCAATTGAACAGAATGGTGATATTGCGACTATTGCAGCAGCTTCGCGAGTGGCTAAGGATTATTTACAAAGTGCATCGGAACTCAAGCGTGAACTTTGTGGCATAGACCAGCTTTGGATATCACACAAATGCGGTGAATCTGATACTACATCAGGTATTGGAGCTAATCCGGCGGTTGGCAACTTAATTGACAAGTTAGATCCATTGGGTGTTACAAATTGTTTTGGAGAGACATCCGAATTAACAGGTGCCGAATTGCTATGCAAAGAACGCGCTGCCACCCCTGAGATTGGTGAGAAATTCCTTGCTACTTGGCAGGCATACATGGATGAAGTTATTGAACCTAACAAGACTAGTGACTTGTCAGAAAGTCAGCCGACAAAAGGCAATATTGAGGGTGGGTTAACCACAATAGAGGAAAAAGCACTTGGAAATCTTCAAAAGATAGGTAAATCAACCTCATATATCGATGTGTTAAAGCCAGCTGAAACACCGAATCGAGGCCCTGGTTTATATTTCATGGACACATCTTCAGCGGCTGCAGAGTGTGTGACATTGCAAGCTTCTGCTGGTTTTGTAGTGCATATTTTTCCAACAGGGCAGGGCAACATTATCGGACATCCGATCGAGCCAGTGATCAAGCTAACAGCGAATCCCAGAACCGTTCGAACGATGAGCGAGCATATTGACTTAGACGTGTCAGGGATTTTGCGTCGACAGATGAGTCTTGATGAAGCAGGGGACTTGTTAATTGATATGACAATTCGCACATGCAACGGTCGTTTGACTGCTGCTGAGGCTCTAGGGCATCGCGAGTTTGTTATGACGAAACTATATAGAAGTGCTTAAATTTCGATATTTGGAGTGTGAGAGGGTGGGGTAACCCAGCATAATATGATGCGATGCTTCCACTCTAAAGACATTAATTTCGGTTTTCAATAGTGGATTCAACTGTCGTTTTATCGTTTAAAGAAGCCTGTCAACTTGTTGAGAAAGCGCTTGAAAACCACGGAACTGCTCCCACTACTGCTAATTGTGTCGCACAAGCATTAACTTTAGCCGATGCTGATGGCCAAAAATCACATGGACTGACAAGAGTTCCGTCATATCTAATACATTTGCAGAGTGGTAAAGTTGATGGTAAATCCGAACCTACGAAACGGATTTTAAACTCTTCAAGTATTGAAATAAATGTGAACAGTGGATTTGCTTATCCAGCACTTGAGTTGGCAGCCGATGAACTCATTCGAGTTTGTGGTGAAATAGGTGGGATCGCGATGGTTGCGTTGGTGGGATCCCATCACTGCGGGGTTGCCGGGCATACAGTTGAGAAGCTCGCTCAGGCCGGACACATTGGATTGATGTTTGCTAATACTCCTAAGGCTATTACCGCGCCCGGTGGAGGGAAACCTTTGCTTGGGACAAATCCTATCGCTTTTGCTTGTCCTAGAAAATCTGAATATCCAATTGTGATAGACCTATCTCTTTCGCAAGTAGCGCGAGGTCGCGTTGTTGAAGCAGCTAATCGAAATGAGCAAGTTCCCTCTGATTGGGGAATTGACAAACATGGCATGCCAACCACTGACCCCAATGAGATATTGACAGGAAGTTTAAATGCGATAGGGGGCGACAAAGGTTCGGTTTTAGCATTGATGGTAGAGATTCTCGCAGCAGCATTTACAGGTAGTCGATATGGATACCAAGCGGCATCTTTCTTTGACGGCGAAGGAAGCCCGCCTCAGGTTGGTCAGCTATTATTGGGAATGAAAGCCAATCAGTTCAGTCCGAATTTTTATTCCAGAATTGAAGAACTATTATCTGAGCTGCGAACAGAGTCCGGTATAAGAATTCCCGGTGAAAGGCGGTTTATCAATCGGATTAAGGCTAAAGAACTGGGACTCAAGTATCCGAGGCCATTAATTGATATGATTAGGAAAAGTGCTGTTTAGATATAGGAGAGGGAGTACTCAACGTTATTAATCAGTTATGGAAGGCTGATAGCGTTTGAGATGGGATCATATTTAGATCCGGTGGTTCCACCAAGTTGTTGAACTCTAGCACTATCTCAAGTATTCCTTCTCTGGTTGCTTTGATTTTTAATGGCTGAAAGCTAGGCATCATGCTGACTAGTGATGGAGCTGAATTATTTGGTGTCGCAATTGTGTCGGTGGTTGTTGTTTGATATGAGAGTTTTGGTGGGTTTTGTATTTCAAATAACCCAGGAGTGCTTGGTATTAAATCAGTTAGCCAAGTCAAGGCAAAAAGACGCGTTCCCTTGCGACACATGGGGCTCAGGAACGCCATCAATTTTATGATTTCTTCGCGTCTGAAGTAATTGAAATAGTCCCAAGTTAGAATTGCACCAATAGGGTTGGAATTTTTATGTTCTGTTAGTTTACTGAAATAGCTGTTAAAGTCAATTTTGCAATTTGAATTTTTATCAGCAAAATCTAGATTGCTAAGCATATTGGATGCAAAATTAGTTGAGATTATGTAAACACATGGAAATTGGCAAAAATAGTTTATAGCAGAATGGTTCTGCTGCGCAAAATCGATGACAATAGGCTTTTGTGAATTGTCCTGATCCAAATAGTCAGCAATCAACTCAATGCCTATTGAATCATATTCAACAAAGCTTGGTAACTGTTTATGGGTTGGTGGTAATTTTTGAAAATACACAAATTTCCTAAAGTTGCCGCACGAAACAGGATTCAATCAGATGCGTGTGTTCCATCTACCTTGTTTAGTTATTTTTGCTCTGATGTAACACCTTTCTGGGAAAACTGTGGTTGACCTGGACGTTGCGTTGGTTTGGCGACTGGTCTCGGTGCTTCGCGATTCTGATTAGCAACACCTTTAGCAGATGACTCTTGTTTAACTGCTGGTTGCCCTGGCTTAGCATTTCCTTTCAACATCTCTATAGAGCCATTGAAAGTGCAGCCCTTGTCCAAAATGACGTTCTGAGCACGGATATCGCCGTCTACAACCCCAGAAACTAGAACATGTACAGTGTCTTTACTATTTAGATTACCAACAGAATTTCCATATACGATTATGTCTTTTGCCGTAATCGTCGCTTGAGCACTCCCAGAGCGCTCAATAGTGACAATATTGCTAGGAACATTGATGGCACCTTTCATATTGCCTGCAATTTGTATATCAGATCCTCCAGTGATCTCTCCGTTGATTTCTGAGCCTCTGCTTATTACTGTGGGCTGGTTATCTGGTTTTGTAGCTTGCGCCCCCGCGCCGCCGCTGACTCGCTCCATATCAATACGAGTACTTTGTGGTGGAGTTTCTCGAATAGTAGGGGATGGATTTCCCATTTCATTGCTTGAATTTGTAATATCTGAAGGTTGGTCACTTTTTTTCCACATCATGCATCTCCGATATGCGCGTTAAAAATATCTGAAAATTATTGTAGACAAAAAACTAAAAAAGAAGTTTGTTTACTCATGCAAATTATACGAAAGATTTTAATTTGAGTTTGACTGGATTTTTTTGATATTGACGCCAGCTAGAAAAATAGGATTTGAGGTAGAGTATCAACTTCGGTTCGGTAACGGCTTGTAAAAATACCGGTAATTCGAGAAAATGCCAAAATAACTAGTTCTAAACAAATAATTTTTATAATTTAACATAATATATGTTATACGCAATTAAACATTTAAAAACTCAAACTTGCATATAAACTGGGTTACAGTTAACCTTTGTGTTAGGTATATAAATGTCTGACACAATATGGCGTATAAAATATATTTCTTGACTTCTTTATGAAATTTATAGTAAAATACAAACTCATAGTTAACTACCAGAATTGTTTAGAATATGATTACATTTTTATTTCTGTTTCTCGTTACCGTATTTGTGCTGTGGTTGGTATTCGCTGGTCGAAGAACTAACAATGGTGTTGGAGCGTTCCTTTCGTGTCGAAGAATTACCGGATTGGATGGCAGCGATTATCTAATCCGGCGCTACTTATTGCCACGTAACAAGTTTTTGAATGCCTACTTACACAGTTTTTTGGGAAGTGATGACGACCGTGCTTTGCATGATCACCCTTGGTTTTCTGTTAGCTGTGTATTGAAAGGCCGACTGGTTGAGCATCGACCTGACGGGTCTAAACGAACAATCAAGCGTGGCCAAATCGCTTTACGAGGTCCGAAATATCTTCATCGAATTGAGTTGCCGGTAAACGAATCGGCGACAACACTGTTTATTACTGGACCAGTTGTCAGAACTTGGGGATTTGTTTGCCCTGAAGGTTGGAAGTCATGGAACGAATATTCTAGAAATGGTGGTTGTGAATAGAATTTGAAGCGTTGATTTATCAGATTCTAGTTCGATTTTCATTTCTTCAACAATCTCCCATTTACCTCACGAATACTTAAATTCAGCATTTAGAATTTAAAGCATTGACATATAGAATCAGGCTTACTCCCTCGGGTTTAATTAAACCTTATTAATAATTATTGCTGACATTTACGTCAATAGACCACCAATTGGAAATTGAAAATATGAACTCCGAAAAACTACAGAGGCACCAAAGAGATACACGCCACTTGGATTCAACCAACACAATCCAGACACAGAATTGGAAAAATAAAACGATATTTACCGGTGATAATCTATACATTATGCGAGGCATGAACTCAGAAAGTGTTGATTTGATTTATTTAGATCCCCCTTTCAATTCAAACAAAGCATATGCAGCTCCTGTGGGCAGTCAAGCTGCCGGCGCTGCTTTCAAAGACACGTGGACACTCTCGGACGTTGATTTAATGGAGGCAGCTCGCCTTCAAAGTGAATACGGAAAAGGACTATTTCAATTCTTGGCAGCTGCGGAATTCATTCATTCAAAAGGAATGCGCTCCTACCTAACAATGATGGCCTCTAGACTTGTTGAAATGAAACGGATTTTGAAATCGACTGGTAGCGTATATGTTCACTGTGACCCTACTGCGAATCATTACTTGAAGGGGTTGATGGATGCAATATTTGGAAAAACAAATTTTCGAAATGAAATTATTTGGAGCTATCGAGGTATGCCTTCAAATGCAAAAAAATGGCAACAAAAACACGATACTATATTGTTCTATACTGTTTCTAAAAACTTTACATTCAATGTTCAATTTGATGAACCAACTGAAGGTTCCTTGAAGACTTTCGAAACTGGTAAGAAGGTTGGATATAACGCCAATCACAAAAAGAAAATGGTTACAGTTTTTGATTGGAAAAAATATTATAAAGCAGTAAAAGACGGAAAACTACCGCCAGATCTACAACCCAAAGAATTTACAGGAGGGTTGCCACCGATGAGAGATGTTTGGCATGACATAAAAATATTAGGTGGTTCGAAAAATAAAGAGCGTACTGGGTACCCTACTCAAAAGCCATTGAGTCTTCTCCATAGGATTATTAAAACATCGTCAAATGAAAGTGATGTTGTTTTTGATCCTTTCTGTGGATGTGCCACTGCTTTAGTGGCTGCTGATGATTTGCATAGACAATGGGTGGGTGTAGATTTGTCCCATCGAGCAGTGGAATTGCTAACAGATCGAATAAAAAACCATCAAGGGATATTTCTAGATATAACCGCCACACGTTTAAAACCAAAGCGAACAGACCTTGAACCAGAGTTGTCACCGCTAGAAAAGAAAATGCACAAGGGTGCTTTGTTTGCATTGCAAGAACAAATCTGCAATGGATGCGGAGTGTGGTTTTCTCGAATTCAGGACTTTGAAATGGATCACATTACTCCAATTACTCATGGTGGTACCAACCATAAACATAATTTTCAACTTCTATGTGGAAATTGTAACAAAAAGAAAGGAAAGAAAAGTCAGGAAGAATTCATGGCTCTAATGCAAGAAACGCGAGCTAGGAATTTGAATATATAAAGAACAAGGTGAAAAAGCTTTCGGGTCCACTTATCACTGACACAGAGTGAATGAATCCTCTTAATTTCAATCAAAAATAATTCTCTCAATGGCTTCACACTAGATAACCACAAATTCTAATCAGCGTGCTTAGCGCTGATATTTACTCAGAACTATTTCTATCGTGCTGGTTTTTTCATGTAATTTGCACGCTTCCAACCCATCACATTATCCGTGTATTAATCATTTGAATACAGGAAAAACCACTAACTTTCTATTTTGAATAATCTAAGAAAATTCTGTGTGGTTATTTCAGCAAATTCTGTTAATGGAATTCCTCTTAATTCTGACAGGAACTCGGCTGTGTACCGAACGTATGCTGGTTGATTTTCTTTTCCACGTTTGGGCACAGGAGCTAAGTATGGTGCATCAGTCTCAATTAATAGCTGTTCCATAGGAATTTTCTTTGCAACTTCTGCAAGTTCTGTTGCATTTTTAAATGTCACAATTCCCGAAAAAGAAATATAGAATCCTAATTCTATCGCTGCAATAGCCATTTCATAACTTCCGGTGAAACAATGCATTACACCACCTGAGCGTTCAGCGTGGCCATTCCGCAGGATTGAAATTGTATCATCCGGGGCATTGCGGCTATGAACAATAATTGGTTTGTCAACAGTAGTGGCAGCTTCGATATGCCTGGAAAATCTATCACGTTGCCATTCCAGTTCACCACCACTCCTGAAATAATCCAAACCTGTTTCACCAATTGCTACTACTTGCTCATTTGAGCCAAGTTCTACCAATTTGTCTATGCTAGGATCTTCCCCTTCTGTCTCATTTGGATGAACACCAACAGACGCAAAAATGTTATCGTGTGCATTGCTCAATGTGAGAATACTTGGATATTCTTCAAGGTTGACTGCGACACAAAGCATATAACCTACTCCCATCTCTCGGGCTTGTTCAAGCACCAAATTCAACTTTCCTTCAAATTCCGGAAAATTAATGTGACAATGGCTATCGGCTAGTATCATGTAAGTATGAACTTTTTTATGCTTTACATGTATAGAAATACCTAATTCCTTGCTCTAGCGAATGCGAGTAGCGCATCTTCAATTGCAAGGGCTTTGTCTGGATTTCCTATATTGATAAATTCTCGAAGTTGGCAAAGCTTATCATAAACATGAAATAGGTTATTAATGTTAAATCTACTAACTGCTTTTGCTAGCTTCGGTTCATTTGAAAAGCTCTCTGTCTCTCCAGCAACACTAATTCGGATCATTTGTCCTGCCAACGATTGCAGTTCTATCAGGGATTCAATTTCCCCTATTTTCAAACCAAGATCAGCAATGCTTAGAATATCGCCTTGAAATTCTCCGGCGAGGAATTGAATAACAGATGCAGAAAACACAGCCCTGTGTTTAAGTTCCCCATTCTTTACGCTGCGCAAACCAGCAAGAGGGCCTAATCCTGAAATCAAAATGTGTTCAATTTCATTATCACTCAAGCCCTGCTCTTTCAACCAAACCTGTACTTCATTTTGATTTGGGTTGCGGAGTGGAATTTTTTGGCATCTGCTTGTGATTGTCGGCAACAGTTGCTGGCTATCACTTGAAATTAAAATCAAGAAATTGTTTGGCGCTGGCTCTTCTAAAATTTTTAACAAAGAATTAGCGGCTGAAATTGTCATGGCATCCACAGGATTCAATATGAACACTTTGTTTTTAGTAAGATGTGCTTTTGTATTACCCTGATCTATCAATGCTCGAATTTGATTTATTCCAATAGTAGTGCGAAGATTTTTTCTTTTTTCTCGTTTCTTTGTATTTTCTAAGTATCGTTCGGCATAACTTGACATTGGTTCCTCTAACCAGTAATGAACAGTTTCCGATGTAAAAACATGTAAGTCAGGATGATTTCCCACAGAAAACAAATGACAGTTTTTACATTTGCCGCATGGTCTATCAGAATCAGATTCACAAATCAGTGACATTGCAAGCCGAACGGCGAATTCAAAGCGACCTATTCCTTCAAGACCGCTAATTAGACTGGCATGTGACAACCTGTGAAATGAACTCATAACATTATTCCATGCTTTGAGTTGCCAAGGCAACAGATCAGGTAGATTTGATTTCACAATTCTCTAAATACTCTAGTATGTAATGCATGGTTTCTTGTTGCACTTCTTCAACTGATTTAGACGCATCAATGAACTTTACGCGATTTGGATTAGCATCAGCAATAGCTTTATATGCCTTGCGCACACGTTTTTGAAATTTATCTGGCTCGTATTCGAATCGATCCAAGCCATTCAATTCTAAATTATTCATTTTCGGACGGCCATTCATGCGTTGCTTACGAGTTTCAATATCGGCATCAAGTAACAAAGTTAGATCTGGACGAAAGTCACCTTGCACCCAATTTTCAAGCATTTCAATTCTATTGAATGGTATTTTTCGACCTCCTCCCTGGTAAGCATAAGTAGAATCAGTAAAACGCTCACACAATACCCACGTGCCTTTTTTAAGATTTGGCCAGATAAGTTCCTCAAGGTGTTGTGCTCGGGCTGCAAACATCAACAGTGCTTCGGCATCTGAACTAAAAGTGAATTGGTGCGATAATAACATCTCACGGAGTGCCTCTCCGGTAGAGGTACCACCTGGTTCGCGACTCGTAACCACCTTGTGATTAGCGCTCTTTATAGCGGTCAGAACAGTTTCTGTCGCCGCAGTTTTACCCGCTCCGTCAATACCTTCAATTGTTATAAATTTACCGCGTTGCATTTCTATTTTTAGTTTGACGTTGTTAGGTTAGAGTTGAGATCAATCATTATTTTGGCTGTTACGGTAAACTTGAACTGCAGCAATGTGTTCTTCAAGAGTGTTCGAAAATGTATGCGAACCATCTCCGCGGGCAACAAAATATAGCGCAGTGGTTTTAGCGGGTCTAACTGCCGCCTGCAGTGCCAGTAGCCCAGGCATGGATATTGGCGTAGGTGGCAAACCATACCGTGTGTAAGTATTGTACGGTGTATCGATATCAAGTTGTGATCTTAATAAAGGCCCATCTATTCCCCCTAACCCGTAGATTACGGTTGGATCCATTTGCAATCGCATGCGACGATTGAGTCGATTGACGATAACACCAGCAATCAATGGATATTCCTCAGCAACACGGGACTCTTTCTGAATAATGGATGCTGCAATTAAAGCTTCGTATGCTGTTTTGTAAGGCAGATCTAAATCTCGATTTCTCCACTCGCTCTCCAAATGTCGTTTCATAGATTGATAGGAATTCTTGAGTATATCCTTATCAGTTTGGCCAGAGCTGAAATTGTAAGTATCTGGGAAAAACCATCCTTCAGGGTGATTTTGTTCAATGGAGAGTGATTTCAAAATCTGTTCATAGTCAAGTTCTCCTAGCGTATGCTTAATGTTGTTTTTCGATTTGAGTTCCTTGAGATAATCCTCAAATGTCCAACCTTCAACGAATAGTATTGGGTGACTGATCGATCTGCCTTCTACAATTCGATCTAAAACTTGCAACATGTTGAATTCAGGGTCAAAGCGATACTCGCCTGCTTTGAGTTTACGCTCAAAACTACTAAATCTGGCCGCCCCGATTAACAATTTCGGTTTGTCTAGATATCCGTCTAGATGAAGAATTTGCGCTAGGTCGGATGCACTACTACCACTTTTGAAATGATAGGTTTGGTCGCTCGGAATATTGAGTGGACGAGTGATGTGATAGGCCAGATACAACGCTGATATGAACACCAGACTTGAACCTAGAAGAAGTAAATAAAACCAGAAACGAGTCCCAATGTTATGTGCTACGGTCAAAGCTGTATTACTGTGTTACAGACATTTATTTCGCAGTGCAGTCGCACGCTAAATATTCGGTTTATTAATATTACTATGAGTTGAAATGCTTGAATGCCAGAGTGCCATTGGTACCACCAAATCCAAAGGAATTAGACAATGCACATCGAATTTGCATTTCTCGAGATTCACCTGGTATATAGTCAAGGTCACATTGAGGATCAGGGTTATCTAAATTAATTGTAGGATGGGCAAGTTGGTGATGAATCGAGAGGACTGTGTAAACCGATTCAACGCCACCAGCGGCCCCGAGTAAATGACCGACCATAGATTTTGATGAACTAAGAGCTAGTTTTGCAGCATGTTCTTTGAAGAGTTTTTTTACAGCCATGGTTTCTGCTATATCACCTAGTGGGGTTGAAGTACCGTGGGCATTAATATAGTCAACTTCATTAGGGTTGATGTTCCCATTGTTTAGCGCATTTAACATGCAACGAAAAGCTCCATTGCCGTCTGGCGCCGGACTAGTCATGTGGTGCGCGTCGGAACTCAAACCAAACCCCGCTACTTCTGCATAAATTCGCGCTCCTCTTTGTTTAGCAAACTCCAACTCTTCAAGCACTAGAATTCCAGCGCCTTCACCCATTACAAAACCGTCTCTTTCTAAGTCCCAAGGTCGACTCGCGCCTTCAGGGTTATCATTTCGGCGACTGAGCGCTTTTGCATTGGCAAAGCCACCTACTGATGTTGGCGTGATAGCTGCCTCGGTTCCACCGGCAATCATTGCATCGGCATCGCCATTTTGAATAAGCCTTGCAGCATCTCCAATCGCATGTGTACCAGTTGAGCAGGCGGTTGTTACAGCAAGATTTGGTCCACGACATCCATGGTGAATTGAAATATTACCAGCTGCCATGTTGATAATTGACATAGGGATGTAGAATGGCGAAATACGTCTTGCCCCCCGTTCATAGGTTTGAACTGAAACTGCTTCAATCGTTGTTACGCCACCGATTCCGGCGCCAACGTGAACACCAACCCGATCAGCCACATTGTCGTTAATATCAAGTCCTGCATCTTGGATCGCCTCATTAGCGGCATACATGCTGAACTGAATGAACCGATCCATATGCCGAGCATCTTTTTCGGACATGTAATTGGCAGGGTTAAATGACTTGACTTCACCGGCAATCGAAACCGAAAAGCCGGTGGTGTCAAATAATGTGATTGGCCCCAGTCCGCTTTTACCAGTAGTGATATTCTCCCAATTCTCCCTTTTACCGTAGCCAATAGGGGAAATAATCCCAAGACCAGTAACAACAACGCGACGGCGATGACTCATTGCTAGTCGGTCAAGGTTTGGCAGTAGTAGAGTTGATGTTTGCGGCGCTTGAGTGTTGAAACAGCTTGAATCAACTTGAAGAGAATGTTTGTTTGACTACATATTTGCAGTAATGAAATCAATTGCATCACCAACAGTCGTAATGTTTTCAGCTTCTTCATCAGCGATGCTCAAGTCAAACTCGTCCTCTAACGCCATAACGAGTTCTACTGTGTCCAATGAATCGGCAGCTAGATCATTGGTGAACGATGTGTCACGGTTTACATTTGGGACGGGTTGTTTGTCGCTGCATAACTGTTCAATAACTAGTTTTATCACGCGATCTTCAACAGACCCTGTTCCTTTGTCATTCATGGTAATTTCCCTCCAGTTGAAATAAGAAATAAATCGTCTTTATGTTATCACTAAGTAAAGAATTTCGTTTGAATAGTTTGGTTGCTATACTTCATACAAAATCGACAAGAAATTGTACAGTCTATACGAAATGTTTGAACCTGGTATTATAGTAGTCTTGTAGCAAAATTTTTCAATTTGCGCCCTTCCCTAACTTGCCAGCTAAAACTGAATCGACTTTGACTATATTGACGTTTAGCGTAGCTAGTGTCTAATCTATATGCAAGTCAAATTCCGTTGTTTTTTTGATGTTTCCAAAATTCCATCGCATCTTTTCGTTATTGAAGTTTGATCTATGCTCATTAAAGATTAAGAAAAACTATTCACACCTACCTTTATGTTTAACAGCGCTTTGATATTTTTCCATATCCTCATTGAGTATTGCAGTGGATTGTTTTATCTATACAGTGAAAAATCGTGTGCAACAGATCAAATAACTTTCGAATATACCTAAGCAACCAATAAAACATATTCTCTTTCAATCTGTTCCCTGAATGAGGCTGGGATTTCATCCCAAATAAAAAGATCTACTCGAAATGGGATATTACTTTCTTCAAATGCTTCCCGGAGATTAGATACGGCGCAATTTTGTTCTGGCTTTGAGAACACCACCATGTCTAGATCGGATCCGGTGCGTGAGGTGGATTTGACTCGCGAACCATATATCCATACTTTGGTATTAGGAAGATACTGAGAGATTAGCTCCTTTATGGTATCTTGTTGTAAGGGAGTTAGATCAATTGCGCTGTTTATCGCCATCTCTTATTACTCATAATGCTGTAAAGGCTGATAGCGTCGTCTATGAAGTCAGGCACTAGTTCTAAGCACGCCTTGGCTTTCTCTCCATCGTAGTCATGAGATGTATTGGTTCGGGCATCGGCGTAACTCAACCACTTTTCAAGTATCGTAGAAAATAGAAGATTCTCATGCGCAATACTGGCTTGGGGCTGTTAGGTGGGTTGGCAACGCCAAGGTGCTCTACTAGATAGCGCTTCAATACCTTCCATAGGCAATCATAGCAGGTTTCGAAACGTTGAATGACGGATTCGGCGATACCTTCTCGGTCCAGATCGGGTAGTGCTTCATTTTCTCGTCGATAGTTGGTGTGCTGTTCTTCCAGCCGTTTCAAGGACAATTCAAGTTTCCCATAGTCAATCATAAACAGTCCCTCAGCATGTAACCACATGTATATGCCATTGTTTGCGCCACAAAATAAGTCCCCGTTACCGATGTGATTAGAGGATTCACATTCTTCAGATACGGTAATGAGGTAGAACCAAAAACCTCATTAATATCATCGGACGGAGAATTACCATTCTGCGGTTCCAGCACATCCAAAGCCCGAATTATTATCCTATCTTTTGTAGTATCCAAGTATCGATTTGTAAATCGCACCTAACGCTAATAAGTGGTTTATTCAATTTTTATTTCACGCATATGAAATCTCCAATCAACACAAAGTTATATGCAAATTTCAAAATGAGGAGTTTTTACCAACCATCACTTCCTAGGCGATAACTGTTATCTCTAAATTTATGTATCCTAAAGGTTAGCGCCGTAGCATTCCCCCATCAACATATAGCGTTGTTCCTGTTATATATGAGCTTAATGGTGAGGCTAGAAATAAAACTGCATTGGCGATGTCTTGGGTGTTACCCATCCGTTTCATTGGAATTTGAGCAAGCAATTGATCTTTTACGTTTGAGTCAAGTTCAGCAGTCATATCAGTAGAGATAAATCCTGGCGCGACAACGTTTACTGTAATATTGCGACCGGCAGTTTCAAGTGCTAGTGATTTTGAAAATCCGATGATACCAGCCTTGGCAGCGCTGTAATGTGTTTGGCCAATATTGCCTACTGCACCAACCACTGATGATATGTTGATGATCCTGCCGTTACGTCGTTTTATCATTCCGCGAACAAATAGCCTACACAGGGAATATATTGATTTCAGATTAGTATTTATTAGCTCGTCCCACTCTTCTTCTTTGATGCGCAAAAGAAGGTTGTTGCGGGAGATTCCTGCGTTATTGACAAGTACGGACGTCGTACCGTAATTTTTTTCCACATAATCGCAAAAACTAGCAATTTCGTTAGGATTGTTAACGTCAAGCCGAATCCCCTCCCCTTTCGCATTCAATTGATTAACCAGATTTGTAATTCGTTCAGCACCTTTGTCAGTAGTGCCTGTACCGATAACCGTACCACCGTTTGTTGCTAATTCGGTTGCAATTGCCTGTCCTATTCCGCGAGTTGCGCCGGTCACGACACAAATTTTGTCTTTCATCGGTGTTTGCATATTGTCAATACGTCAGGTAAGCTGACCCCCAAGTAAACCCACCTCCAAACCCTTCAATTAACACTCTATCGCCTGCCTTCAATCGGCCGTCGCGTACTGCTACATCAAGTGCCAGTGGGATCGAAGCAGCTGATGTATTACCGTGTTTATCGATAGTTACAATAACTTTTTCCATTGGTATTCCAAGTCTTTTAGCTGTAGCCTCTATGATTCGAATGTTTGCCTGATGAGGGACGAACCAATCAACACTATCAATGTCAACCTGATTGGCTTCAAGGGCCTCAACTGCGACGTCTTGCATACAACGCACCGCAATCTTAAATACCTCTCCACCCTGCATTTGAGTGTAGGCCGAACCATTGACAACGTTATTGAAATTTTGAGAAACACCGACTGGGACACTCAGCAAATCTTTGTATTGTCCATCGGCGTGAAGGTGTGTTGAGTGAATTCCGGGAGAATCAGCAGCTTCAATAATGATAGCGCCTGCTCCGTCCCCAAATAAGACGCAAGTTGTACGGTCAGACCAATCAATAATACGTGAAAATGTTTCTGCTCCGATTACTAGCGCTTTAGTTGCGCTGTTGGTACGTATGAACTTGTCTGCGATGTCAAGGGCATAAAGGAATCCAGCGCAAACAGCTTGCACATCAAAAGCGGGCGAACCTTTGATTCCTAACCGTTGCTGGAGTATGCAAGCTGAACTTGGAAATACCTGATCTGCAGTAGTTGTCGCCATTATGATCAGATCAATCTCATCAGTGTTGGTTCCAGATGATTCCAACGCTCTGTAAGCTGCTTGTTCGGCTAAATCACAGGTGGATTTACCTTTTTCTGCGATGTGCCGTTGTTCAATACCAGTGCGCGAATATATCCATTCATGGCTTGTGTCAACCAATTTCTCCAAATCGTAGTTGGTCATGAAGTTTTCTGGCAGGTAACTACCGGTGGCAGTCATTTTTGAAAATGTCATATCGATGCACCTGCAATTGAGCTGATTTGGAGTTTGATTTTGTTTGGCACGTCATGGGTTACTTCGGTGATTGCTTTTCGCAACGCGTATTTAAATGCCAGTTGATCGGCACCACCGTGACTCTTAATGACGGTGCCTTGAAGTCCGATTAAAGCAGCGCCATTGAAAATTCTAGGATCAATTCGATGTTTAACTGCTTTAAGAACGGATTTTGACATCATTGCGGCTAATTTGCCTCTCAAATTTTGGGTAAATCCGTCTTTCAATGCGCGCTGTATGAAATGCGATACCCCTTCGCTTGTCTTAATGACAACGTTACCAGCAAAGCCGTCACAAACAATAACTTCCGCATCGGTGGTGAATATCCCATCTCCTTCAACGTAGCCATTATAGTTGATTGTAGAACAAGCTTTTAGCATATCTGTCGCCTCTTTGATAGCGGCTGGCCCTTTTATGCTCTCGGTTCCGACATTAAGCAAGCTCACTCGAGGTTGCTCAATGCCTTCCATGTATCTGACAAATGTTGAACCCATGATGCCAAATTGAAAAAGCTCGGTAGCGGAACAATCAACATTGGCACCTAAATCCAAGATGTAAACATATCCATCAATTTTTGGGATTTGTGTGATTATCGCTGGGCGATTAATACCGGGAAATGTGCCAAGCACGATTAGAGAAGTTGCCATCAGGGCGCCGGTATTGCCAGCACTGACGCATGCCTTGACTTCACCGGATTTGACTAAATCAAGTGCAACTCGCATGGAAGAGTTCCGTTTCTTTCGCAACGCTTGGGTTGGTGGTTCATCCATTGAAACCACTTGGGAAGTTGGGTGAACACTGATGTGTTTTTGATTGCGACACTTATGTTTGTTCAACTGATCGTGAATAGCTTGTTTATCACCAACTAATACAAATTGCACATCCTCAAATTCTCTTATGATGTCAAGTGTAGCTGGGATAGTTACAGGCGGACCAAAATCACCACCCATGGTGTCAACTGCTATAGATTTCACAATCGCGAAATCAGGATTCACGGATTGGCGGCATCAGTTTCCAAGAATGCCGTATCACAATGAAAGATTTATTCGGTTTCTTCCGTTTCGTCAAGTTTGGGCTCAGGTATCACGCGCTTTCCGCGATAATATCCGTCTTCCGAAATATGGTGACGGCGGTGTAGCTCACCTGTTTCGGGTTCAATCGACAAAGCCGAAGTCTTCAAGGCGTTGTGGGAACGCCTCATGTTGCGTCTCGATTTTGATTTTTTTCTTTGTTGTACTGCCATTTTGTGCCCTCATGCGGCTAGTTCCAATCTGCTTTTTACTTAGTTATTCGCCGCGCTCAACAGATCAGACTTTGAGTGAATTAACGATAAAGAGTTGCAAATTATACCCACTAACCGCGTATTTAGGATGCGATGTTTTCAAGCTATTTACATACACGTTAAGTTAAATAGATTAAAAAATTGACAGTTATGACAGTTCATTAAATTGATTTTGCAGTTCCTAATAGAATTGTAACAGTTTTTTCATGTTCTACAGTACCGGATTCACCACTTGCACCAACCGAGACCTAATACCGGCCTAGAACTAAAGCAATTGAATGGAGGAAATAATTGAAACTAGTGCTTGCCTCTGGCTCTAAAACTAGAAAAACTGTTTTGGAAAAACTCCAGTTGCCGTTCACTACAATTCCGCCTAATGTAGATGAGTCTCCGCGAGAGCATGAATCTGCGGACCAGCTAGTGGTACGACTTTCGGTAGCTAAAGCACAATGTGTGAAAGCACAATTCTCTAATCACTTGATTATCGGTTCCGATCAAGTAGCGGTAATCGATGATCGCATAATTGGCAAACCGAATTCTAGGGATAATGCCATTCAGCAACTTCAAGCCGCATCAGAAAACTTGGTTACTCTGCATACAGGTATTACTTTGCTGAATTCCAAAACCGAAAATATGCAGACTGATGTGCTACATTACCAAGTTCAATTTCGCAAGCTTACACAAGCGATGATAGAAGACTATATTGACCGAGACCGACCTTATGATTGCGGTGGCAGTTTACGCTCGGAAGGCCTAGGCATTGCTTTGCTAAAGAAATTTCATGGGGATGATCCAAATATATTGTTAGGATTGCCATTGATCCGTTTGATTGATATGCTTGTGAATGAAGGTGTGACAGTGCTACATGAGTGAATAAGCGTTAGCCTAAACTATTGCACAATTTATACCTATCATCATCTAGTAAAACATGAGAATTAAATTCTATAATAATGATTTTAATAAGTTCAGAACCATAGCAAGGCCCATCAATACATCGCCCTGTCTTCGGTTCGAATAAAGCGCCATGATTGGCGCAGATAATGTAGTCACCAGATGTGTCAAAGTATTCTCCATCACCCCAATCAAGTTCAAGCATCAGATGAATGCAGCAATTGAGATACGCATACACTTCGCCTTGGTATCGGATGGCAAAAGCTGGAAGTTGTCTACCATTAGCACTCAAATGAAACTTGATACCAGTTTCACCTGATTTCAGATCGGATGAATTACAAATGAAATTGTCTGTTTGGCTTGCTGAAATCATATTTTAGCTATCTGATATTGGAAGATTAAATCTATTAAGCACTGCACATAGTTCAGCCGGCAGTGCTGACTCAAATGTGACAACATTGTCAGTTGTTGGATGGGATATGGTGATTTCACAAGCATGTAAAAACATTCGTCGTAAACCATAATGCTTCAATTTCGCATTGGATTCTTTATCACCAAACTTACGGTCTCCTGCGATAGGGTGTCCTATTTGTTGAGCATGGATTCGCGCTTGATGCATTTTGCCAGTGTGCAATTCAATATCCACTAGTGTGTAGGATGTAAATTTTTGTATTGGCGAGAAACGGCTGAAAGCAACCGATTTGGTTTGTTTAGCACGCGATGGATTTTGAGAATTCTGTGAGTGGGATTCAATGTTTCGGGTGTTTCCTTCCCAGTAGCCTACAAGCAGAGCTTGGTAACGTTTTTTTAGTGAAACGTTACAACCATCCCTTCGCCATTGTGCATGCAGATGACGCAATATGCGTTTGTTCTTCGCTAACACCAACAAACCGGAAGTATCCTTGTCCAAGCGGTGTGCCAACTCAACATTAGGGAGGTCAGCTCGTTCCATGCGCATTGCTTCGATCAATCCAACTTGATGTCGAGTTCCTGAATGTACCGCAATGCCTGATGGCTTATCAATAACAATAATATCGTCGTCTTCGTAAACAATACTATGTGTTGCTGCAGATACGGCTGGATTCGGTTTTACAGGTAAATCCTTTACCGGATTTAATACAGGTGGAATCCTGACTGAGTCTCCAAGCTCAAGTCGCCGGTTGGGTTTACAACGCCCGCTATTTACACGAACTTGCCCAGTTCGTATTAGGTTGTACACCCGACTGTGTGGCACCTTGCGCAGTTTGCTAATCAGAAAGTTGTCAAGCCTTCGATTTGCAGAATCTGAGTCAATTTCGACCAGTATTGCGGAAGTGCCAGAATCTTGAGTATGGAGCTTGTCGTCAGGCATAGTATTTGATTTTCTTTTAGCCATGTTTTATCTATATGCAGCAGTTCAAAATGTGGAGCTTGTGTGGTATGTAATAGTAAGTGAATACCCTTGCCCAAATATTAGCGCGAGATGTTTTTGATAGAGAAGATATCCAAATAGAGTTGTAAATTTACCTATATCGCAATTAGAGGTTATAATGATAACTGCTTTCTGGAATTGCAACGTCTGTCTTAATGTAGAAGATCGACTCCCCACCCAATTCTGATGACGCTGGGGTAGTAAGTAACAGCAATGAAATTAGTTCATTGCCACAGGAACGAATATCGAACCAGAAAGATCAGGCTACTCAGGATCACCTGTTATTAGCGAACGTGACTTAAAAGTCAAAGATCTTAACAAACTTATACTTTTTACATTGAAATTCAGCATCTGACCATGATGATAATATGTCTAACCTACAAATTATTCCTGCCAACATCTCAGTTGTCAAACAGTGCATTTGAATTTCTGATGTATTGCGAGGAACACTTACATGAAACGAATATTATTCAACGCAACTCACCCAGAGGAGTTGAGAGTTGCAATAGTCGATGGGCAGACGCTTGTCGATTTAGATATTGAAAATCTAGACAACGAAAACAAACGAGGAAATATATATAAAGGCATTGTTACCACAGTTGAACCGAGTTTAGAGGCGGTTTTTGTTGACTATGGTTCTGACCGGCAAGGATTCTTGTCGCTCAGGGATATTTCCAGAAACTATTTTTCCAAAGATTATTCTGCGTCAACTCCAATGGCGCAAGTTAAAGTTCAGGATGTGATTAAGCCTGGCGATGCATTGGTTGTGCAAGTTGAAAAAAACGAGCGTGGTAACAAAGGCGCAGCGTTAACCACATTCATTAGCTTAGCAGGCCGCTTCCTTGTATTGTTACCTCACAATCCTCGGGGCGGTGGTATTTCTCGGCAGATCGACGGTAGTGAGCGTAGCGATCTCAAAGAAATCATGTCTCAACTCACGTTGCCCACAGAGCACGCTATTATAGCTCGAACTGCGGGAATTGGCCAAAATGTAGAGAGCTTCAAGGCTGATTTGAACTATCTTACAAGTCTGTGGAAAAATATTGAAGCTACAGCTAATAACAGCGCTAAACCCTTCCTAATCTATGAAGAAAGCAGTCTCATGGTTCGAACTTTGCGAGACTACTTGCGCGATGATGTCAGGGAAATTCTTATTGATGATGAAGAGCTGTACGAAAACACAAAGAATTTTCTGAAAGATGTAATGCCTTCAACTAAAGTTGAAGTGCTGCACTACACCGACCCGGTGCCATTATTTTCGAAATTTCAGGTTGAACAGCAAATTGAAAACGCATTTGAAAGGCAGGTGCGATTGCCAACCGGCGGTGTGATTGTAATTGAACAAACCGAAGCCTTAGTAACAATTGATGTCAATTCGGCTCGGTCTACCAGTGGAGCTGACATTGAGGAAACCGCATTGGAAACCAACCTTGAAGCTGTTGAAGCAATCGCTAAACAGCTGAAGGTGAGAGATATAGGCGGACTGATCGTTATTGATCTGATTGATATGGGTTCCTCTAAAAGCAGAAAATCTGTGGAAAGAAAATTTGCTGAAGCGCTTGAATCCGACCGAGCAAGAACGCGCATTGGAAAAGTTTCCCAATTTGGATTGCTAGAGATGTCAAGGCAACGATTACGCTCTTCTATTGAAGAGACGAACCATGAGCGATGTCCGCGTTGCAGAGGGCGAGGTTTCATTCGAAGTGTCACATCAAGCGCACTTAGCATACTTCGAGTTATCGAAGGTGACGCGTTGAAAGAGAATACTGAATTGATTCATGCGCATCTTCCAATTGACGTGGCAACATTTCTTGTTAATGAAAAGCGCTACGAAATTAGTGCAATTGAAAGGCGGTCAGGTACTCGAATTGTCATCATTCCGTCTCGGTCAATACTTACACCAGATAGTGAAATCATTCGATTCACAGCGGCTGATATTGATAAGAGGGACAATGATTTGTCCTACACGTTGAAGTCGCCAGATAAGCAAATGGAAATTTACAATTTTCCTCGTGCTAGTAGTGCAACTCAATCTGCTGCGATTAAGCAAGATTTACTTTTGTCGCAGTCTACTACGTCAAAGTCGTCATCTGAATCTAAATTAAAACGTATAGTCAAGACTATTTTTGGTGACTCAAACTCCAAGAATGAGAGTGATTCAGTAACGGAGGACACACCCAAGCAGCTGCCTCAAAAGCAAACTAGATCGAGGAGACGATCATCGCGTAAAGCGACTGAGACAAGCCAAACAAGGAGTTCTAGACGTCCTTCTCGTGGTAATACTGAGCGCTCAAATAAAAAACAATCTAGCTCTACCAAACGTGGTTCACAATCACCCCGCAAAAAACCGTCCAAACCTTCAGGGAATTCAATTCATTATCCAGATCCAAATCGAGCTGATCAAGTGGATGGAAACGTGAATTCGGTTGGAAGCTTGAAAAGTACCAGTAGCCGTTCCAGAAGACCATCAAGACCCCGTAGTCGGCCAAGATCAGAGCGGAATGCTACTGACAAAATCGCTCCATAGCTTTGAATATGCAAAGTTTGTGTTTTGAGTTGAATCTATCTGTTAGAGTGTTATATTCTAGTCAACACTAACCTATTGTTGCCAATCTTTCTCAAATCTATGCAAATGCTCTTTGTCTGATTCCTTGAGCCAGTTGCGGACAATACGCAATTCATCATCATACTGCTTTGCAGTGTAATTGCCACGTATGCATTCGAATCTCAAGTAAACAAGATAGGTGTTCAGCGCGTCAATTTCACAATAATCGCGGATGGCTTGAAGTTTACCGTCAAGATATGCTTCAAAAACATGCTCACCACCTATACCCAATTTGCCAGGTAAGCCGAGAAGTTTTGATATTTCATTTAGTGATGCAGCTACTTTCATTTGATAACGCGAAAGTAGGTCCATAAGGTCGATGTGTCGTTTGTGATAGCGACTTTGGTAATTGTTGAATTTGTATTCATTTCTAAATTCACCTGTATCCCAATACGGTTTACTTGCAATGGCATGATACAGTGCTCGATACTGTAAAACAGGCAAATCGAATCCAGAGCCATTCCACGAAACAAGTTTCGGTTGTTTTTCCAGCGACCGGAAAAACTCTTGCACTAGAGGTTTTTCGTTACCATCACTGTTGCCTAATGACTGAACAATAAACTTGTTTTGTTCCCAGCGTACAGCGACTGAAATTGCAATAACTCGATGCAAATGCAATGGTAACATTACCGCGTCAGGTATTTTTGTGCGGCGTATAGCAAGCATTGCTTTTGCTACCTCTGCATCATCAATGCCTTCAAGATCGTATAGCAAACGACCACTTTGAATATCAGGAATAGTTTCAATATCAAACGCGACAATCATTACATTCCTACTGTTTTTGCTCGTCAGTCCAATTGTGCGAAGCGGTTTATGCAACGGCAAGGGTATTAGTCATATGCACGATTAACAATTGCGGTGTTTTTTGTTTGCCAAAATCGTTCACATTTAAACTGTATGCAAAATGATATGTCGACTGCTGTGGTTCAGAATCGTGGTAGTCAGTATAAAAAAAATAGATAGCGTCAATTTTGAAATTGTGCTTTTGGGAGTAGAGATTCAACTTGAGGTGTTTGTCTTTCAGCAATGTATAATCTAGTATCTCAAATTCACCATCGAATATTGGCGATTCAAAACCTTGCCCCCAAGGACCTCCGGTTCTGATTTGTTCTGCTGTCTCAATATCAATTGATAAAAGCTCTCCATCTGACAGAATCTCATCATGCCATCCGCATTCCTTTTGATAGCAGAGTAGTTCTTTCTCGAATTGTTGTTTGAATAATTCATAATTATATTCAGACAACGTTAGCCCGGCAGCCATGGCATGACCGCCGAATGTGATAAATAAATCTGGATAAGCAGTCGCAATGTTTGCGAGTAAATCCCGTAGATTCAACCCTTTTACGGAACGACCGGAACCGCGCAATGTACCTTCGTCGCTCGGAGCAAACGCGAAAGTCGGGCGATTAGTCCGCTGTTTAATTCGCGAAGCGATGAGACCAATGATGCCTTGATGCCAGCTTGCATTATAAAGACAATTACCAACGGTGCTATTGTTGTTAGCAGCAAGATGTGCGGCAAGTTCTTGATTGGCTTGTTTGATCATTTCATCTTCTTTGCTTTTTCGTTTCAAATTAAAAGCATCCAATTTTTCAATAAGTTTCAGAGCCTCTTTTCGATCATGCACAATTAAGCAATTTACACCTAGTCCAATATCAGCTAAGCGTCCAGCAGCATTTACTCTCGGGCCGGCTTGGAATGCCAAATCCGCAGAAACTATGCTACCGATGGTTTTCTCTCCAGCTTCTAATAGGAAACGAATGCCGGTTCGGCAGTCTTTTCTGTTGATACGTTTCAAACCTTGGCTAACCAAGATGCGATTGTTATGATCAAGTGGAACGACGTCTGCAATTGTCCCCAACGCCACAAGATCTAGATAGTCCGCCATATTCGGTACTGCAATCCCTTCTTGTTTAAACCAGTTTTGTTTTACCAATTGTGTTCTAACGAAAGACATAAGGTAAAAAAGCACACCGACCCCAGCCAGATTTTTGCTAGGAAATTTATCACCAGACAGCTGTGGATTAACAATGGCATCAGCCCTAGGTAACGTTTCACCAGGCAGGTGATGATCAGTGATAATCACACTGAAACCAAATTCTTTAGCTAAACTGACACCATCTACATTGGATATACCGTTGTCTACAGTGATGATCAGGTCGGGTTCAGATTTGGCTATGTAGCGGACAAAACGTTCGGTCAAACCGTATCCGTGTTCAAGGCGATTTGGACAAGCAAATGCGACATGACGGGCACCGAATGCTCTTAATGCTAAAACACCTAAGGCACATCCGGTAGCACCATCCGCATCATAATCACCTGCAATTAAAATCGATGCATTAGCCTGAATCGCTTCTACAATAATTGTTGCAGCTTCATCAATGTTTGACATCAAGTGTGGAGGGTGCAATCGACTCAAAGAGTAGTCAATCTCACTAGCATCTGTGATTGCGCGGTTGCGATACACTGCATCTAATACTGGATGACAACTTCCCAAGGAAGTGTGACGGCATGGAGTCCTGCGAATAATCGTACGCTTTAACGGGACAGTGTTTTTTGTCATTAGTAGTTATGCTAGGTTTTCTATTCGAATGCGCATGATTTTACCGATTACAGTGTCAAGTGCTTGTAACTGCCGCAATGCAAGTTGCATGTTTTTTTCAGCTATTTGCTGGGTGATAATTACAATTGGGAGAATATCCTCATGAGAGTCAGATCTCTTTTGCAATATGGATTCAATGCTTATTTTGTGGTCACCGAGTATTTGCGCCACCTCTGCTAGCACACCCGCTTGGTTAACAGCGTAAATTCTCAGGTAGTTGCCTGTTGATACTTGCTCTATTGGGGTAATCGCCCTTGATGATAGGCAATTTGGTTGAAAAGCCAAGTGTGGCACTCGGTTTTCCGGGTCACTAGTGAGAACCCGCGCAACATCGACTATATCGGCAACAATTGCCGATGCAGTAGGTTCAGAACCTGCGCCTGCGCCATAGTAGAGCGTCTGTCCGACAGCATCACCGTTTACCATTACTGCATTCATCACACCATCAACATTAGCTAACAGCTGATCGGTTGCTATCAATGATGGGTGTACTCTCAACTCAATTCCAAGTTCAGTGCTTCTTGCTACAGCGATTGGTTTGATTTTGTATTTCAACTCTTCGGCGTAGGCAATATCTTCACTAGTAACCTTAGCTATTCCCTCGCGATAAATCTGATTAACATCTTGTAAGGGAATGCCAAACGCGATTGAGGCCAAAATTGTAAGTTTGTGTACGGCATCTATACCTTCAATATCAAATGTTGGATCTGCCTCTGCAAAACCGAATTCTTGGGCTTGGTGCAACATTTCATTAAAGGAACAATTTTGCTCCTTCATGCCGGTAAGGATGTAGTTGCTAGTTCCATTGATAATGCCAGTCAAGGACTGTATTCGATTACCAGCGAGTCCTTCGCGTATTGCTTTGATAATTGATATGCCTCCGCCGACCGCAGCCTCAAATGCAATCACAACAGAATTTTCTTGAGCAAGCTTGAACAACTCACTGCCGCGAAGTGCGATGAGTTCTTTGTTGGCAGTTACAATATGCTTATGGTTTTTTAAAGCTTGGACAAGGTAGTCATGGGCTGGCTCTATGCCACCGATTAGCTCAACGACAATATCAATCTGCGGGTCATCTAAAATCTCAAAGGGGTCATTTGTTAGCGGCACATCCTTGAAAGGTTGTTGCCTATGTTTGTTAATGTTTTTAACAGCTGCGCGTTTGACGCTAATTTCGCGGTCAACGCGACGATTGATTTCCTCAGAGTTTCGTTTAAGAACTGTGAGTGTTCCACTACCAACCGTACCTAAACCTAAAATGCCAATTTGAATGGGTTTCAAAGTAATTTTCCCAAAATAGTTAATTTTCTTCAGCTGAAAGTGAATTATGGTATATTGTTAGCCAACACATTCCGATATAAAATATTTACGAATGGAACTGAATAGAAACGACACGCGCAGCACCAATTTCATCAAGTCGCACGCTTCTGGTAATTTTCTTATAAACGGAGTATTGTATACGCAGAGCGTCATCGTTACTACTGAGAATGTTATCAATGACTGGGTGCCGCAGACAATTACTGACTTGACAATTGGAGATTTTAGGAAGCTTGCAGAGCTTGATCCAGAAATTTTAATTCTTGGAACTGGAGAAAAATTGATTTTTCCAGATTTTGATTTGTTCCGCCCGCTTATTGACCAGAAATGCGGATATGAAGTCATGAGTTCGCGTGCGGCCTGTAATACTTTCAACATACTTCTAGGAGATGAACGCAAGGTTGTTGCAGCTCTTCTCAATGGAAGTCTGTAATGTGTCGTTAGGCTTTAGGTAAGAATTCTAGTGGGTTAACAGGCTTTCCATTACGTCGCACTTCAAAATGGAGCTTGACTCGGTCGGAGTCGGTATTGCCCATTTCTGCAATTTTCTGTCCTCTTTTGACTGCATCGCCCTCTTTGACAACCACACGTGAATTGTGAGCGTATACACTTAATAGTTGCTGATCATGTTCAATGATTATGATACGTCCATAGCCAATTAGCCCAGTACCTGAGTATACGACTCTGCCGTCAGCTACAACACGGATGGTGGTGCCGCTTTGGCCTGCGATTTGAATGCCGTTGCGCCGTTGCTTGGTTGAGAACGTGCTTATAAGATTACCGCGAGCTGGCCAAACCCAACCAGTTTTAGCCGTTGAAGCAACAGTTGCAGCTGACTTCGGTATTTTCGCTTGAGTTGATCCTGCTTTTCCATTAACTTGTGTTGCTGTAGCCGCTGTTACGGCTGCGCTGGCTGCAAGTCCTGGTTCTGTGTTAGAGCTAGGCTCCGGTATTGTGGAGGAAGGTTCAATTTCCGATGCTTTAGTTATTTCTTCTGTCTTAATTGCAACAGCTTGTTCGGGAACAATTTCGGGTTTTGAGGCGGATATGGCCTCTTTAGCAGCTGTTGCTCTTTTCGGAGGATAAAGTTTGAGTTCGCGCCCGACGTGCAAGATATCATTTACATCCATGTCGTTCCAAGCAGCGACATCGTAGTGATTAAAACCGGCCCTGAATGAAATGCTGTAAAGATTGTCACCGGGCACTACAATTACGGTACGGCCGGTATAGGTAGTGATGGGTTCCAGCTTTGTTTTTGGTGTAATATTCAACTGTGCAACAGGTGCTTTCACGCTTGCTTCACAGGAAACCAGCAGAACCGCCAAAACCGCTACAATTATCAGGATGACTCTACCGAACTGTCCAGTAAATGAAAACACCAACCAGCACCAAAGTTAAGACTAAAACAGATTTGGAAGCATACCGTTTCATGATCAGATAAATCGAATCGCCAACCCAATAGCAAACGGCTGATACGGCGAAAAATCTTGCGCTTCTTCCAATCAGCGAACAAATAATGAAAGGAACCAAAGCCATTGAAAACAACCCCGAAGCTATTGTAAACACCTTATATGGAATTGGCAAGAATCCGGAAATAAGGACTATCCAAATTCCATAGTCTATATACCAGCTCTGCAGGATTTCAAAGTAACTTTGCAATCCGTACAATTCAACAAGCCAATGACCCACAGTATCATACAAGTATGCGCCGATAAAATACCCACCAATTCCACCCAAAACTGATGTGATGGTTGTCACCAACGCAAAATTCCATGCCTTTATTTTATTCGCTAGTACCATCGGAATCAACATCGCGTCAGGTGGAATCGGTACGATTATCGATTCCAAGAAACTCATAATTCCAAGATATACAACAGCGTGTCGATGGGAAGCTAATTGCAGTGTTCGCTCATATAATCGGAAAAATAAGTTTGATTGGAGTTGCATGACTGAACTTGTATTTGCTATGCGTCAGACATTAGTTGAGTTCCTGGCACTTGTTTGGGAAAATAGTCCTCACATTTTCCGTGTCTATGCACATCTGCCGTGGCACAGTGGAGGCCACCGCCAAACGAGTAAGCATTTCTAAACGGTATTGGAATGACTTCAAAACCTAATGAGTCGAGTTGCTCAATCTGGTTGATTTCAGATTCTTCAGCGCAAACTGTTTTATGGTCTAGCACAAGTACATTCATTGACAACCAAACACTTGAGTAGCAAAGTGGTGGCGGTCGGTCGTGTGCTGGCCAAGCTGCATCGATAATCTCCCAGTCGTTAACCTCAAATATCTTTCTCTGGCTTTTTGGCAGCGGGCGTGCTGGGCTGTTTATGATTAGCCCAGGGCGAAGTGGAACAAATGTTGCGTCGATATGTATAGGGTTCAGGTCATTTGGGAAATTTATGCAGTGCACCCGATGATTTGGAAAATGACGTTGCAACCATTGAGCTCCCTTTCGATTAGTTGTCAATCCATGTTGACAAAACAAATCCTTCCCTAGACGCAGTATATCAGCCGCATCAAACATAGGCTCATGCTCTGTTGTCACAAAATCCAGATTCTGAACTTTTTTGAACTGTTCTTCTTCTGTCAAATCTTCGAAATAATCAAGCTTGTAGGAAGCATTTGTCAGCCGTGGTCTCGGTGCTTGTTCCCATTGAAACAGTGGATCCTCTTCGAAGTATTGTTGCATAAGCGGATGGTAAGCTAGGTAATCCCAATAGCGACAGCGCATCATCATAGGAGCATTCAGTATTTGACGTCCTATTGTTAACAACACATCACGCGGCGGCATGCAACCAAAGAGTGTATTTGTAGAAAAATCAGGCGTTTTTGCTGATTGGTTCCATTGAATCGGCGTCGGACGGTCTACGCGTATGCCCCGAGTTTCAAGAACATGTGCAAAATAGTCTAGCTCTGCATTCGCTTTTTCAACAGTTTCAAGGGAGCGAGGTCCCCATTTGCCCCACATATCACTACCTTTTGCAATTTTTGCCTCAAGCGCCGGCTCAAATGCAGGGATACAAGTGTGGTCAGCTCGTCCGACTATTACGTGCTTTAGGTCGTCGAAATCGTTCCACGAACTTACTGTAGTCTTTTGATTGAGTGTATTTCTCATAGTGCTAATGAATGATCAGTATTAAATGTAAGAGAAAAGGTGAAAGAAAACCATAAATTCACATGGAATGCTGCCCTGTATAACTCAATTAGCCCTATACCAAAGCAATTTTAGCGTTAACCCAGAAATTAGTCTTGCATATTAGCACGGTGGAGGATTAAGGATGGTCGGGGCGAGAGGATTTGAACCTCCGGCCTCTTGCGCCCCATGCAAGTGCGCTACCAGGCTGCGCTACGCCCCGAATCCATTAAATAGATTAATCCGAAGCTTCCAATATATCAAGTGCCTTGTTCAATTGTTTAACAGCGATGTTTATTTCTACTGCGAACTGTTGATTATCTAGGTTTTGATTTGAACTATTTGCAGCACCAGAGTTTTGTGTGTGTCCTTTCAATTGTTTGCGGGCGCCATTAATTGTGTATCCTTGGACATACAGCAATTCTTTAATAATGCTGATCAGGTCAACTTCCCGTCGTGTATAGTATCTTCTTTTTCCTCGGCGGCGCACTGGTTTGAGCTCACTGAACTCAGATTCCCAATAACGAAGTACATGCGGTTCAATGCTATGTAACTCACTAACTTCACCAATTGTAAAGTAAAGTTTGTTAGGAATTTTTTGCGGGTCAAGCATACATCAAATTGGAACTGCTGCCATCAAACAGAGAGAATGATATTAACTTGGTGCGCCAACTTAAGATTACGATGGTTTGTAACTGTCGTGAACTAACTTCCTAATTTGATTGCTAGCGCGAAAGATAACTACTGACCTTTCTTTAATCGTGACAGATGTGCCAGTCTTTGGATTGCGTCCAGGTCGTGGGAATTTATGTCGAACACTGAACCTGCCAAATCCTGAGATTTTAACCGGCTCATGCTGTTCTAATGCTTCTCGAATCACTTCGAAAAAACTCTCTGTGAATTCTTTTGCTTCTCTTTGATTTAGACCTACTTGATTGTGTAGCTCTCTAACAAGATCAGATTTGACCAATACGGTTTCGGGCATTTTAATCTCCATTGTGTTGCTAGTCTCTTAACTGTACATTTAGCTGTTTACGCGCTATTTTTATAATCTTGTTTATGTTATCACTAACTTCGGCATCTGTCAAAGTTCGTGATGGAAGTCGATATGTTAGTCGATACGCCAAGTGTTTTTGCGATTTTCCGTTACTCTTATCATAATATACATCAAAAAGAGTCAAGTCTTGCAAGCTCTTATCTGCATTTTCTTTAATTAGTTTGGTCAAAGTTATATATGGCAGATTGTCAGGGGTTACAAATGATAAATCCCTTGTAACAGCAGGATAACGAGATATTGTACTGTAATGGTTAAGAACTCGACTGTTTAAAGCATCCATTTCTAATTCAAATACATAAACTTGGCTGTCAAAACCAAGGTGATGAAGCAGCGCTGGATGTAGTTGGCCAATTGCGCCAATGCAATAGTTGTCAAGATTAATAGTTGCTGAACATCCGGGATGCAAGCCGTCATACTGTTGAGATCTTATTTCAAAATCATCGCTTCGACCTGTAAGCTCAAGTAATTGTTCCAAGTCTGCTTTTATATCATAAAAATCTGTCGACCGCTGTTTTGATGCCCATTGAAGCGGTGTAACACTGCCATAACTAATTCCAGCTATTACATTTACTTCTTGATTTAACTTGAAAATTCGTCCAATTTCAAACAATCGAATAATGTTTTTACTACGGTGGTAATTCTCAAGCAGTGCTTCAACGAGCCCTGTCCACAAGCTCGTTCGCATCACCGATAAATTGGTTGCAATTGGGTTTGAAAGCTCAGTGGCTTTGATACTTGGCTTTATCTTGTTTTGCAATTCGGGATCAACAAAACTATATGTAATAGCTTCATGGTAGCCACGGTAATACAAGGCGTTGCGTATTGCTGACTCTTGGACTTCGGTTTCACTGAGAAGGGATGTACAGGCAGGTTTGAAATTCATGCGGCTTGGAATTAATCCATAACCGTAGATTCTTGCAATTTCTTCAATCTGATCGTGTTCTTTATCAAGATCGAAACGATATATATGCGGGGTAACTCGCCAGCCTTCGTTTTCAGTTTTAACGACTTTGTTCGCTGCTTTGAGAATTGTTTCAATTTGTTCTGTTGACATGTCAGTTCCTAGAACGCGATTGACTCTGTCTTTGCGAACTCGGCATTCACTCTTAATAGGAAGATGCCTGTCACTCTTAACTTCATGTAAAGGCCCTGGTTCACCACCTGCAATTTGTAATATCAGTTCTGTGGCTCTATGAATCGCTGCTGCTTGTCCTGTAGGGTCCACACCTCTTTCAAAGCGATGGGAGGCATCTGTGTATAAACCGAATTTTGAGCTAGTGCGCCTAATCGCTTCCGGAGTAAAGTATGCCGCTTCCAGAAATAAATCCTCTGTGTTAGTTTGAATGCCACTTTTTTCTCCACCCATCACACCTGCTAGAGCAACAGGTTCTGCACCATCAGTAATGAGTAGTGTATCTTCCGCTAATTTAAGTGTACCTCCATCCAGTAGACGAAGCGATTCACCTTTTTGAGAACGACGAACCAGTATCTGAGACTGTTTGAATACTTCTGCGTCAAAGGCATGCATGGGTTGTCCTAGCTCCATCATGACATAGTTGGTGATGTCAACAATCGGATGAACGCAACGAAGCCCAACACGATGGATGCGTTCTCGCATCCAATCTGGCGTGATTGCATCAGATTGGACACCTTGAATCAGACGTCCGCAAAATCTTGGACAATCTTCAAAGTGGCTGACTGAAATTTTGAAATTAGTTGACAGTTTTGGCGGGATCTCAGGAATCGGGTGATTCTTGAATTTAGAGTTTGAAAGCATCGCAACTTCACGTGCTACACCGCGAATACTCAGGCAATCTGCACGATTTGGTGTTAGCTCAAGATTAATGATATTATCGGCTAGTTGCAAGTAGCTGTTTAGTGACTGTCCAATCGTGGCCGAATCAGAAAGCCTCAGTAATTCATCATTCGTGCCATGTAACCCCAGTTCCGCGGCCGAACAAAGCATACCCGCTGATTCGACCGTGTTGACAACACACTTTTCGATTTTTTTATCAGAAAGTGAACTGCCTATTTGAGCTACTGGGTATTTGCCATTGATGCTGATATTAGAAGCGCCACAGACTATTTGCAAATTTTCACTACTGACACCGATATCCACTATACAAACTAGTAGGTTGTCTCGTTCAGGATGTGGCTCAAACTTGATGATTTGTCCGATGACAATGCGTTCATCAAGTTGACAAAGCGGCTCAATGGACTCGACTTCTAGTCCGCCCATAGTTAGGCAGGTGGCAAGTTGGTCTAGGTCATAATCAAATTCAACCCATTCTCTCAGCCAATTTATATTTACAAGCATTTGTTGCCAACCTACTTAAACTGGCCAAGCATGTCCAAATCGTTTTTGAAATACAACCTAATATCGTCAACCCCATAACGAAGCATTGTGAAGCGTTCTACTCCCATTCCAAATGCATAACCGGTAAAACGCTCTCCATCGATACCGACGTTTTCATATAAAGCCGGATGCACCATTCCACAACCCAAAACCTCAAGCCATCCGCTTTGTTTACAAACATTGCAGCCTGACCCTCCGCAGAAGACGCAACTAATATCGACTTCCGCCGATGGCTCGGTAAACGGAAAATACGAAGGCCGAAAACGCAGACTCAAATCGGTTTCGAAAAACTCTGAAATAAAAAATTCCAAGATACCCTTTAGATCTGAAAATGTAGTTGTTTCATCAACTACCAATCCTTCAATCTGATGAAACATCGGGGTATGGGTGATATCAGAGTCGCATCGGTATACTCGTCCCGGTGCAACGATACGAATTGGTGGTTCATGTGTTTCCATATAGCGAATTTGAACTGGCGATGTATGAGTTCTTAGCAGCTTTCCATCGCCAAAATAAAACGTATCCTGCATTGCGCGCGCTGGATGGTTCGCTGGAATGTTGAGAGCTTCAAAGTTATGATAATCATCTTCAATTTCGGGTCCGACTGCAATTTCAAATCCGATTCTTAAAAATATTTCACGCATACGCTCAAGCGTTCTGGTTAGGGGATGCGGCCCCCCTGTTGCAGGTTTGCGGGCTGGAAGTGAAATATCAACAGTTTCAGTCTCAAGGCGCTTTTTAAACGCAAGGTCTTTAAGTGTTTTACGCCGTTTCAGAATAGCCGATTCAAGTTGATTTCTGGTTAATGTGAGCTGTTTGCCAACCTTAGGGCGATCATTCGGCGCAAGCGATCTAATAGATTTAGACAGCGCTGTAATTTGGCTTTTTCTGCCAAGATGTTGAACTCGAATTTTCTCCAATTCGAATTCACCAACCGCGGATTCTATATCTTTAATAGCCTGAGCGGCGATCGCATCAAGATTTGAATGCGGATCAATGTCAGGCATAAAATACGCTTTCGCTATGTTGGAGGATAAATGATGTGAGCTGTATTTGTGCTGAGCGAATTAAGCAAGCGGTAATGGACTTGCATTATCCATTCAATGAAAATTTGGCTTTTTCAGCTAATAAAGCAAAGGTACTTTTGTCTGAGACTGCGATTGATGCCAGTGACTTTCGATCCAATTCAATGTTGGCAAGCTTTAACCCATACATGAACTTGCCATAGCTCAATCCGTATTCTCTTGCCGCTGCATTAATGCGAATAATCCACAATGCTCGGAACGCCCTTTTCTTCACGCGCCTATCACGGTAAGCGTATTGTCCAGCTTTGGTAACAGCTTGCTTGGCAACACGATATACATTTTTACGTGCACCCCTGTATCCCTTAGCTTGCTTTAGAACTTTTTTATGGCGCGCTTTGGCCGCGACGCTTCTTTTTGCTCTTGGCATTTGTGATCACCTCTGCTATGCGTATGGAAGCATGCGCCGAACATTCGGCATATCTGCTGGATGCACTAATGTGCTTTTCCGCAGATGTCGTTTTCGCTTCGTTGATTTCTTAGTCAATATGTGTGAAGCATGTGAATGTCCACGCTTGATTTTTCCAGTTGCAGTGCTCTTGAAGCGCTTGGCAACTGCTCGTTTAGTTTTCATTTTGGGCATTTCTATTTTCTACTCTTGCTGTTAGAAAGATCAATAAATTTTTACACATGTTTAACCGGTGCAAGCATCATAATCATCTGGCGACCTTCCATGACTGGCTCTTGCTCAACTATTGCGTAGTCAGCAAGATCTTGCTCAATACGCTTGAGTACTTGTAATCCAAGATTGGGATAGTTCACCTCGCGTCCTCTGAATCTCATTGTTACTTTAGTCTTATTCCCAGCTGTCAGAAACTTTTGCAAGCGTCCCAACTTGACATCGTAGTCACCAATATCAGTACCGGGTCGAAACTTGACTTCTTTAATGACGATTTGCTTTTGTTTCCGTTTTGCATTGTGCTGTTTTTTGCTCGCTGAATAGCGATATTTGCCGTAGTCCATGACGCGGCACACAGGTGGCACAGAGTTCGGAGAGATCTCTACCAGATCCAACTCCGCACCCGTTGCGAACTCAAGCGCATCTTCAAGTGATCTAATGCCCACTTGATTGCCGTCCTCGGCAATCAGGCGAACCTGTTCGGCATCTATCTGATCGTTGATTCGATGCTGTTTTTCAGTAGCCGTTGTAACCTCCTGTATCTAAAGTCCAGTGCCGCGGGAACTAGCTTCCCTAATGAGTTCAATAACCGAGTCAATTGACTTAGCGCCTAGATCCTCACCGGAAAGTGTTCGTACAGCAACACACTCCTGCTCAAGCTCCCGTTTGCCCGCAATTAACAGGAACGGAATTTTCTGCAGTGTTTGCTCTCTAATCTTAAAGCCGATCTTTTCGTTACGTAAATCTAGCGAAACTCTTATCCCGGCTTTTTGTAACAAGTTATATATTTTAATCGAATAATCATTCTGAGATTCAGAAATATTCATCACTACCGCTTGAATCGGCGCTAGCCAAGGTGGAAACTTACCAGCATATTCTTCAATGATTATTCCAATAAACCTTTCTAGGGAACCTAGAATTGCCCGGTGAATCATTACCGGAGTTTTCTTTGCGCCGTCAGCATCGATATAAGTCGCGCCAAGCCGGCCAGGCATTGAAAAATCCAGCTGAATGGTACCACATTGCCACTTTCGGCCGATGCAGTCTTTAAGTACGAAGTCAATCTTGGGTCCGTAGAATGCACCTTCACCAGCATGGGTAGTGTAGCTCATTTTGCGTCTGATTAGAACTCCTTCCAGAGCTGCTTCGGCTTGGTTCCAGAGTTCGTCGCTACCGACTCGTTTGTCAGGCCGGGTTGAGAGTCCAACGCTGATGTCACTGAATCCAAAGTCGGTGTAAATTCTCAGAGCCATTTCAATTAGGATCTCCACTTCCGCTTCAATCTGATTCTCGGTGCAGAAAACATGTGCGTCATCCTGTGTAAACCGGCGCACTCGCAACAATCCATGTAAGGTGCCAGAAGGTTCATATCGATGTACGATACCGAACTCTGAAATTCTCAGCGGAAGATTGCGATAGCTTCTTAGACCTTGATTGAATATTTGCACATGGCCCGGGCAATTCATGGGTTTTAAGGCGTAAGCTTTTTTCTCTATCTCAGTTGTGAACATATGTTCCTTGAAAGTTTCCCAATGTCCAGATTTTTCCCAGAGACTTCGATCAATCAGTTGTGGTGTGTGCACCTCGGTGTATTGATATTGAGAAAGCACTTCTCGCATGTAGGATTCTACAAGTCGAAACAATGTCCATCCCTTTTGGTGCCAAAACACCATGCCGGGCGCTTCATCCTGAAAGTGAAAAAAGTCAAGTTCAGCTCCAAGACGACGGTGGTCTCGCAGTTTCGCTTGTTCAATTAGATTCAGGTAGTTATCTAATTCCTGTTTGGAGCACCAAGCTGTACCGTAAATTCGCTGTAACATCTCATTTGAGGAATCACCTCTCCAGTAGGCACCAGCCACTTTGGTCAATTTGAAGGCTTTGAGAAAACCGGTATTGGGCACATGCGGTCCTCGACACAGATCTACGAAATCACCTTGTTCATATAAGCTGATAGTTTCGTTTACATCTAATTCTTCAATAATCTTGGCCTTATACTCCTCACCCATGTTTCGAAACATTGAAACTGCGTCCTCACGCTCAATAATTTTGCGGCGAACCGGAATTTTCTCCTTTGCAATTTTTCTCATGCAAGTTTCAATGGCTTCCAAGTCATCTTCGGTGAATCCTCGTTCAAAAGCGAAATCATAATAGAATCCATCTTCTATAACTGGGCCAATCGTTACCTGTGCAGTTGGGTACAGTCGCTTGACTGCATGCGCAAGCAAATGCGCGGTTGAATGGCGAATAATATCCAAACCGTTTTCATCTTTGTCGGTGACAATCGCAAGCGAACCACTGGATTCAATTTTGTACGAAGTGTCAACCAACTTTCCATCGAAGTTGCCGGCAATTGCTGCCTTACGCAGCCCTGGGCCTATATCCGCGGCAACCTCATCCACTGTGATGCTAGGTGCATCGTAGTCTTTTTTGGACCCATCTGGCAGTGTTACAGTCAGCATAACCGTTCTTATAGATAACATGAGGGTTTGCACCAAACATGTGGATGGAAGGTGCATATAGAAAAACGCACATTATAGTCCGCGATTTTTAGCTAATGCGGTTACCAAGCTATTTAACCGATGTGCAAGTAGTGATTCTATTGCAAATTCAATCGACGAAACTAACTGGTGGGCGCACCTGGAATTGAACCAGGGACCTCTTGCATGTCAAGCAAGTGCTCTCCCCCTGAGCTATGCGCCCGCATTTGATTTGGAGTTAACAATCAAATCGTCTCTATTCTTAGCATAAGCGTTGCAAAATATAACACATAATCAAGCAATGTGCTATTGCAGTTTGAATATTTCAAGCTGAATTTATTCATTATTGCACTGAGCTTGGCTCAAAAAATGCAATCTCTTTTAGTTCTTTGATCTGATCGCGCACTCTGGCTGCTTGCTCAAATTCCAGATTGGTTGCATGCTTATGCATCTGTCGTTCCATCTTTTTCAGCTCACGAGAAATTTGAGACGGGTCCTGCAGATTGATTTCGATTGGCGCTGCTGTATCCTGCACTCGTTCCGTTTGCCTTCTGCCTTTTCGTTTTCTTCCACTGCCACCACCGAATTGAACACCATCTATTAACTCTTTCAATTCTTTCTCTATGCTCTCAGGCGATATACCGTTTTGTTTGTTATGAGCTGTTTGTTTTTCGCGGCGACGGTTTGTCTCGTCGATTGCTTGACGCATAGAGCGTGTAACTTCATCAGCGTATAAGATCGCCCTTCCATTAATATTTCTAGCAGTTCGTCCAATAGTCTGAATGAGCGAGGTTGCCGAACGTAAAAAACCCTCTTTGTCAGCATCTAGAATCGCTACTAACGATACTTCTGGGATATCAAGCCCCTCTCGCAATAAGTTGATGCCAACAAGTACGTCAAATACACCAGCGCGCAGATCGCGGATTATCTCTACCCTCTCCACTGTATCAATGTCTGAATGCAGATATCGAACTCGCACTGAATGATCATTCAAGTAATCAGTGAGGTCTTCAGACATTCTCTTGGTTAGTGTAGTAACTAATATCCGCTCTCTGACCAGAGTGCGTTTATGGATCTCAGATAGAAGGTCATCAACTTGGGTGCCGGCCGGTCTGACCTCAACGATAGGATCGACAAGGCCCGTTGGTCTTACTACTTGATCGACAAAATTCGGAGATTTTTCCATTTCATAAGGTCCGGGGGTGGCAGACATGAAGATGATTTGCTGTGCTTTGGCTTCAAACTCATCAAATCTTAGCGGCCGGTTGTCCAATGCAGACGGTAAACGAAAACCAAACTCAACTAGAGTTTCTTTCCGAGAACGATCGCCTCGGTACATTGCTCTCAACTGTGGGATGGTGACATGGCTTTCGTCGATGAAAACCAGTGACTGTTCTGGCAGATAATCTAGTAACGTGTCCGGTGGTTCACCCGATTTTCGTTGTGACAAATGGCGCGAATAGTTTTCGATGCCTGAACAATAGCCAAGCTCTCGCATCATCTCAAGGTCGTAATTTGTGCGTTGCGAAAGTCTTTGGGCTTCAACGAGTTTGTTTGTATCTGTGAGCTCTTTGAGTCGTGATTTGAGTTCGATTTCAATTCGTTTGGCTGCCTGATCAACTGTTGCTTTCTCTGTAACATAGTGTGATTTGGGGAAGATGGTGTAACGCACGATTGGCTCGCCAATCTCACCTGTCAATGGATCAAACAATGACAGTTTCTCAATTTCATCGCCAAACAGTTCGACACGCACAACTGATTGTGCTGAATCAGCCGGGTAAATGTCAATGACATCACCTCTTACTCTGAACGTCCCACGACGCAGTTCAACATCGTTGCGCGTGTATTGCAACTCAGCCAACTTGCGCAGAATTTTGCGCTGGTCGACGATTGCGCCTTTGCGTAAGTGTAAAATCATTTTGTTATATTCAGTTGGACTGCCAAGTCCGTAGATCGCAGATACTGTGGCTATAATGATCGTATCTTTTCGCATCAATAGTGCATTCGTTGCTGACAGGCGCATCTGATCTATGTGATCGTTGATTGAGGCGTCTTTTTCAATGTAAGTGTCCGAGCTGGGCACGTACGCTTCAGGTTGATAGTAGTCATAATAGGATACGAAGTACTCAACTGCATTGTGCGGAAAAAAATCTCGAAGCTCAGAATAAAGCTGGGCGGCAAGAGTTTTGTTATGAGCGAGTACAAGGGTTGGTTGGCCAATAGCTTCAATCACATTGGCCATAGTGAATGTCTTACCACTCCCTGTTGCCCCTAGAAGTGTTTGGTGGTTTTTGCCTTCTTTGATGCCTTGTATGAGTTTTGTAATTGCGTCTGGTTGATCACCAGCAGGCTTGTATTCGGAAATCAGATTAAAATTGCGCAAGTTGGATCCCTGTGTTTCGCAGATTGTTTATACTTCATACATATTCATCAATTCACTATTTTGCTTGGAGAGCACCATGAGTAAAATTAAACTTTCTTCACGCGTGAACGCGATCAAACCATCAGCAACCATTGCGGTGTCCACACTTGCCAAAGAACTACGGGCCGCTGGGCGTGATGTAATTGGCCTAGGTGCTGGGGAACCGGATTTTGATACGCCAGAAAACATTCAGCAAGCCGCTATTGCAGCTATGCAAAGCGGCATGACAAAGTATACACCTGTCGATGGCATACCGGAACTCAAGTCCGCCATTGTCAACAAATTCCAGCGTGAGAATGGATTGTCGTATACACCAGCTAATATCACCGTTTCAACAGGCGCTAAACAATGTCTCAGTAACGTTATGACAGCCTTGATTAACGAAGGCGATGAAGTCATTGTTGCTGCGCCATATTGGGTTTCATACCCTGACATGGTATTGCTCTCAGGTGGCAAACCTGTTATTATACCAACTAGCATTGGGCAAAACTTCAAGCTTCAACCGGCACAGCTGCGCGAGGCCATAACTGAACATACTCGCATCCTGATGCTCAATAGTCCGAGCAATCCAACCGGTGTTGCATATAGTCGGCAAGAGCTTTCAGCAATTGCTGAGGTTTTGCTTGAGTTTCCAAGGATATTCGTTGTTACCGATGATATTTATGAGCATATTTTATGGTCTGACGATCCGTTTTGCAACATTGTGAACGCTTGTCCTGATCTTCAAGAACGTACGGTTGTCATCAATGGTGTTTCCAAGGCTTACGCCATGACTGGTTGGCGCATAGGGTTTGCAGCAGCGACAGAACAACTAACCGCTGCAATGCGTAAAATCCAGTCTCAAACAACCTCAAATCCTAATTCAATTGCCCAAGCAGCTGCGGTCGAAGCACTGAATGGACCACAGGATGCAATTCAAATGATGACACGCGAATTTAAAAAACGTCATGATTTCGTCGTCTCTAATTTAAACAAAATAGAGGGGGTAGAATGTTTGGCTGGAGATGGTGCTTTTTATGCGTTTCCAAACTGTCGGCAATTGATTGAGTCGATTGATGGTATAGACAATGATGCCAAATTGTCAGAGCACATACTGAATCAAGGTGATGTAGCTGTCGTTCCGGGCAGTGCCTTTGGCGGTGACAATTACATTCGCCTTTCGTTCGCAACCGGAATGGATATATTAGAGGAAGCGTTGAAGCGGCTGCAGGAATTGTTTTCAAGTTGAATTGTAAGTTCCAGAGTTTTCTGAATATGGAAAATAAAATTTACTTGACTGCATGAAATGCCAATCAATGGAGATAGCGAAATGAGTGTTTTTGACCCAACTTGGAGTGATGAACGGGTTTGGAATTATTTACGAGAGCTTGATTGCTGGTCCGGCAATATTAGTATTGAACCTTTGGCCGGTGGCTTGTGCAACCGGAGCTTTATAGTAACAGACAGCTCGTCAAAGTATGTAGCGAGGATTGGTACTGATATCCCCGTGCATGGCATTATCCAAACGTCGGTTCAAACATCAATGATTGTTGCAGCCCAAATTGGTGTTAGCCCTCAGGTTCAATATTATGAACAGGGGCTGGCCATCCTTGATTTTTTGCCTGGTGGTTGCCTGCGCCCACAAGACATGGAATCCAATAATGTCAACCTTGAACGAATCGTCACTGCTATACGAAAGGTACATCAAGGTTCAAACTATGTAAATGGCGCACTCACATATTTTTGGCCGTTTCAAGTTATTAGAAATTATGCACGTGTAGGTCAACAGAAACAATCAAGGCTAATAAGCTTGTTGCCTGAGATATTGCGTATTAACAATTTGCTAGAGCAAAGCGTCAAGCCATACCAGCCGGTGTTTACCCACAATGACACGGTCCCTCAGAATTTCATGTTTGATAATAATGACGAAATATGGATTATTGACTGGGATTATGGGGGGTATGGGCATCCAATGTTTGATTTGGTTGGCATCAGTTGTAATGCTGACTTGAGTGAAAAATCGGAGAAAATCCTTTTTGAAATGTACTATGGAAGCATAGATTACGAGCTAGAACATCAATTGATTGCGTTCAAGTTGGCATTAAATTTGCGAGAGTACATGTGGGGCATGGTCCAAGAAGTAACATCTGATCTTGATAGCGCTAATGTTGCGGCATCTATGACTGAATTGTATCCAGACCAAGAACCTGGCTATGAAGGCTATACTGACTTGAATCGTGAAAGGTTTGAAGCAAACTGGAAACTTCACAGGAAACAGTTTGAGTGATTCGCCAGCTCAATTTGGGCAAATAATAAATTGTCAAAAGATATACTTACATCAAAATAATTTTAGTTACAAATGTTTTATAGGAGTATTAAAATGCTGAAAATTATTAGAAATATCGCGATTGCTTGTGTTTTGGCGACATGTGCTTCAGCACCTGCTAGTGTTGTAGCCGCAGAATCAAACGACCCCATCAAAATCACCTGGCATGATTGGACTGGCCAATTCATAACTGCCACAATGGTTGGCGAGGTTCTGCGCTCAATGGGTTATAAAGTCGAATACGTGCCTGCGGACTACATTGCGCAGTTTGTCGGGTTGGAGTCCGGTGACTTGCACGTTGCAGTTGAAATTTGGGAGACAACAGGCAAGGACGCGCTTGAAGCATCTTTGGCAACAGGCAAGACTGTTGACTTGGGTGAAACCGGCATGAATGCAATTGAGGAATGGTGGTATCCTCTTTACATGAAAGACCAATGTCCTGGTTTACCTGATTGGACAGCCTTGAATGATTGTGCTGAAGCATTTTCAACGCCTGAAACTTATCCTATGGGTCGATATCTTGGCGGTCCAGTTACATGGAGTGGCTATGACGATGAACGGGCAGAGTCTTTAGAGTTGAATTATGAAGTTGTCCATGCTGGCACCGATGCTGCTTTGTTTGCGGAAATTGAATCGGCTTATCAACGGCAAGCTCCAATTCTAGCTTGGGTCTACGCACCTCACTGGGCAACAGCGAAGTACGAAGGTGAATGGATCGAATTTCCAAAATACACTGATGAATGCTACAAAGACCCATCATGGGGTACAAACCCTGATATGGCGTATGATTGTGGCAAGCCAAGAGGTTGGATCAAGGCTGTTGGTTGGGCAGGTGGCGAAGAGAAATGGCCAAAAGCTTACCAAACGATTCGCAACTTCACAATTGACAATGAGCTGATGAGCTCGTTGATAGTCAAAGTTGACCTTGAGGGCATGAGTGTAGAAGATGTTGTTGCTGAATGGATGGCCAACAACGAATCCGTTTGGCAAGCTTGGACCAAGTAAAGTTCAATCTAAAGTAAAGCAATTTGAAGCGCACCTGTCTCTTGTTTTGGTGACGGTGCGCTTTGATTTGCTCGCGTACTAATGCCTGTAACGGAAGCACGCGCTCCTATTCTTACTTGTGAAGCAGTATGGAAACTGTTTGGCAAAAATGCTGATAAATTCATTGAAAACCGCGGTAACATTTCAGATAAGGACCTAGCTGAAGCATCTCTGATTGGCGCAGTGCGAAACGCCAATATTGAAGTAGCTGAAGGTGAGATTTTTGTCATTATGGGTCTTTCTGGCTCTGGTAAGTCTACCTTACTTCGCTGTCTTTCTAGGTTGATTGAACCTTCGGCCGGTCGAATCATATTCGAAGGTGAAAACCTGTTGGATCATTCAGAGAAAAAAATGATTCAAATTCGTCGTCACAAGATGGGTATGGTGTTTCAACATTTCGCATTGATGCCACATTTGACAGTGTTAGGCAATGTCGCTTTTCCGCTTGAAATTCAGGGCGTTGATAAAGCACAGCGCGAAAATCGAGCACGTGAGGTCATCGAATTAGTTGGGCTGGAAAATCGAGAACTTTACTATCCTCGCGAACTTTCCGGTGGTCAACAGCAACGTGTCGGAATAGCGCGCTCATTGTGTGTGGAGCCCAAGATTTGGTTTCTTGATGAACCATTTTCGGCTCTGGACCCACTTATTCGCAGAGAAATGCAAGACGAGTTCTTAAGAATCCAATCGGTTCTCGCAAAGACCATTGTGTTTATTACTCATGACTTTAACGAAGCGGTTCGTCTAGCGGATCGCGTTGCAATTATGAAGAATGGTTCTATCATTCAAATCGGCACACCTGAAGAGCTGGTTTTGAACCCTGTTAACAGTTATGTTGCAGAATTTACTAGTGATTTAGCAAGAGCTAAGGTTTTTTCCGCTTGCTCCGTGATGACAGAAAAAGATCCAAATGTTAGATCTGCAGGACGCATACTTCATTCAGTTAAGGTGGAGGAGCTGGCTGTAGATGTAATCAATTCAGATTTACCCTATGACGTAGTTGATGGTAACGATCAGGTAATCGGTCAAATTTGGAAAGAATCTGTAATTGATGTGTTGGTGAACAATCTAAGTGCAGAAAAATCAGATCGTTCGCGATGAAATCAGTCGCAATTCGGCTTTCGCATTATTTACTGGCTCATACGTGGTTGCTAGTATGGTTAGCCAGCTCGGTAATAATAGCCGTTGTCTGGATTGGTGGTGATTTTTGGCCATGGGCAACTAAGGCACCAAAGCAGCTTCGCTGGGACATTGAACCTTTGGGTACTTGTACTAGTGTGCGCTACTGTGTTACTGGTTTTATGAAATGGCTAGTGAACGAAGAGGCTTATCTTTTTCCTTGGACTTTCAAGGAATTCACGCGCACCATTGCAGCTATTATTCAGATACCTTATGAGTTCATTAAATCAATCTTAGCCACTGGGTTCAATATCCCTCTAGGTGGTGGAAACGTTTGGCAAGCACCACCCATTTCATGGCTTGGATTAACAATAATTGCAACTTGGGCAGCAGTGCGTTTGAAAGATGTGAAACTTGGTATTTTGGTTTGTTTTTGCGTTTTTTATGTTGCAATATTCGGTCATTGGGAAAGCGCAACAGTCACCCTTTCATCTATTGCTGTAGCGGTGCCTATCGGCATCGTATTTGGTATTGCATTGGGCATACTTGGTTACCGATACAGTTGGTTTGAACGCGCTGTAACGCCAGTGCTTGACTTGATGCAGACAATTCCTATTTTCGCATATTTAGTGCCAGTGCTGTTTTTGTTCGGCTTTGGTCCGGTTTCAGCAATTGCAGCAACAGTCATATACGCCATGCCGCCAATGGTTCGCATTACTATATTGGCGTTAAAGACCGTACCAAATGAAATTAAGGAATTTGGGAAGATGGTTGGATGCACTAGAAGACAAATGACTTGGCGAGTATTAGTGCCAGCGGCAACTCCGGGGCTGATGGTAGGCGTAAATCAAGTCATTATGCTATCACTCAATATGGTTATTATTGCATCCATGATAGGAGCTGGCGGGCTCGGGTTTGATGTTCTTGCTTCATTGCGTAAGCAAGCAATCGGAGATGGGCTTGAAGCTGGAATTGCAATTACGTTGATTGCGATTGTACTGGATCGACTTACTCAGGCTTGGGCGTCACAAGAACCTAAGCCTCATATTGACAAGCCGCTCAGTTTTTATAAGCGTTACCAGAATTTTGTTCTGGCTGTTTCAGTTTTAGCTACTACAACTCTAATTGGATTTTTGGTACCGATCTTTGCACAGTGGCCAGAACAGTATGAGATTACAACAGGCCAATTCTGGAATGATTTGGTAAAGTGGATAAACATTAACTTTTTCAATGAGCTGGAATCGATCAAGATATTTGTACTTCTGAATATTCTAAAACCAATAAAGCTATTTTTACTGACTATACCGTGGCCTTGCGTTTTATTGATGCTAGGCTTGGCAGGTTTGCAGCTTGGTGGAGCTAGGCTTGCCCTATTGGTTGTTTCGCTTGCTGTTTTCATATTGATAACCGGGCAGTGGACCAAAGCGATGATTACTGTTTACCTGTGTGGCACCTCTGTAATCATTGCCACGATTATTGGAATTACCATCGGGGTAATTTCCTCTCAGTATCCGGCTTTGAAAAAAACGGTATTGATATCCATCGACACCTTGCAAACATTGCCGAGTTTTGTCTATCTTTTACCGGTAGTAATGCTGTTCCGAGTTGGAGAGTTTTCAGCAATGATCGCAGTTGTGTTGTACGCATTACCGCCAGCAGTGCGTTATACGCTTTATGGTATTGAGCAAATTTCACCTTCATTGATTGAAGCTGCGAAAACCTCAGGATGCAGTAAATTGCAATTGCTGACTAAAGTTCAGTTTCGTTTGGCTTGGCCGGAAATTATGTTGGGAGTTAATCAAACTGTAATGTTTGCATTGTCAATGTTGGTTATTACAGCGCTAGTTGGCACAAGAGATCTGGGCCAGGAAGTCTATATAGCACTGACAAAAGCCGATACTGGCAGAGGCATAGTCGCTGGTCTGTCGGTTGCGTTCATTGCAATAATCACTGACCGGTTGATTTCCGCAACTGCGCGACGCCGAAAACAGGCTCTTGGCTTATGATAAATTCACTCAATTTGGATATGAAATGATTCCAAAACACAGCAAAATTGTAATAGTAGGCGGAGGTATCATCGGCTCGTCTACAGCCTATCATCTGAGTCATTATGGAGAAACAGATTGCGTGGTTCTTGAGCAAGGGTCATTGACTAATGGCTCCACCTGGCACGCTGCTGGGTTAGTTGGGCAACTTCGCACCAATGCTAATGTCACTCAGTTACTAAAGTATTCTGTAGAGCTATACGATCAGTTAGAGCGGGAAACAGGCCATTCTACCGGTTGGAAAATGAATGGTGGGCTGCGACTTGCCTGTCAGCCGGAAAGAGTTCGTGAACTTCGTAGGCAGATTACCATGGCACATTCGTTTGGATTAGACATGCACTACCTATCCCCTCAGGAAGTAGCAAAACTATGTCCGATATTGAACATTGAGGACATTATTGGTGCCGCATATCTTCCATCTGATGGGCAAGCAAACCCATCAGATCTTTCACTCGCTCTGGTTAAAGGTGCGAAAGCTAAGGGTGTGAAATTCATTGAAAATTGCATTGTAAATGATATTTTGACAGTCGGTGGTCGAGTTGCCGGCGTTCAAACCAATCAGGGTGAAATCAAATGTGAAGTTCTAGTATGTTGCGCAGGATTGTGGTCGCGTGCATTTGGTGAATTAGCTAATGTTAATATACCAATTGTGCCAATGAAACATCACTACATTGTCACCGGTGTTGTCGATGGTGTAAATTCAACTATGCCCACTGTAAGAGACCCAGACCGCCTGATATATTTCAAAGAAGATGTTGGTGGATTAGTTTTTGGAGGTTATGAGCCTAACCCAAAACGTTGGGAGGTTGAGCATCTGCCCAGCGATTTTTCGTTTGCATTGCTTGATTTTGATGTCGATCATTTTGAACCACTTATGGAGGCTGGTCTTTGTCGTATTCCGGCGATGCAATCTGCCGATATCAAGTTTATGACCTGCGGTCCTGAATCATTCACACCAGATGGAAATTTTATTCTTGGCGAGGCTCCAGAGCTCAGGAATTTCTATATTGGAACTGGATTCAATGCGTTTGGTATAGCAAGCGCAGGTGGTGCTGGTAGAGCACTTGCTGAGTGGGTATGCCAAGGGTCACCTACATTTGATCTAAGCGCAGTTGATATCAGGCGGTTTGGTAGGGTACACAGAGATAAAAATTGGATTGAAAAGCGCACAGTTGAGTTGTGCTCTAAACATTACACGATAGCGTGGCCTCATGAGGAACATACAAGTGGACGTTCCTTTTTTCAATCGCAACTGTATTATGAACTGAAATTAGCGAATGCGTGTTTTGGTGAAAAAATGGGTTGGGAACGGGTTAACTGGTTTGCACCTATAGGGGGTGTTGCCAAAGATCGATATTCATTTGGGCGGCCAAACTGGTTTACAAAGGTGGGTGAGGAGCATTTTGCTGTAAGAGAATCTGTAGGAATTATTGATCAATCCTCATTTGCCAAATTCAGTTTGAAGGGCAAAAATTCGCTTGTGATTTTGCAACACCTTTGTGCTAACCGGATGGACCGACCAATTGGTTCTGTTACATATACGAATATGTTGAATTACAAAGGAGGAATCGAATGCGATCTTACGGTTTCTCGGATAAGCGAAGATGAGTTTTTTATTGTCGCTGGCACAGGCTATGCTACCCATCATTTCACCCATATACAGAGGCAATTGTCAGCTTTTGCCAATGGTCATCTTGAGTTTGCTGATGTGAGTGATCAATACTCCACTTTGTCAATTTCAGGACCGAATTCTAGAATATTGTTTGAGAACCTAATAGAGCAAAATCTACCAAACGACGATTTTCCGTTCTTGCGCTGTCGTCATCTTAATATTGCTGGGCATAAGGCTCTTGCTATTCGAGTTTCATTCCCAGGAGAATTGGGATGGGAGTTACACGTTCAAGCGGATAGCGCTATACCGATATATCGCGCTTTGTTGCAAATTGGCAAGGAGTTTGGGTTGGTTAACTTTGGATATCGAGCTCTTGAATCTCTTAGGCTTGAAAAGGGATTTCGAAGTTTAGGATCGGATATTGGGCCTGACTATACGCCATTTGAGGCAGGTTTGCATAAAACAGTACAATTGAACAAAAAATCTCCGTTCATTGGTCAAAAAGCGCTTTTGGAGCAAATAGAACAGCCGTTGGAACGACGTTTAGCTTGTTTGACGACTGAAAATAGCGAAATTGTATTATTAGGCAGGGAAACAATCTATCGAAATGGAGAACGTGTAGGTTGGACTTCAAGTGCCGGCTGGGGTTATACCGTAGCAAAAAATATTGCATATGGGTATATTCGGAATTCATCTGGTGTACCTGACGAATACTTATACGGTGGGATTTATGAGCTAGAGGTGGAAGGTGTTAGATACCCAGTAACTATTGAGGCCGAATGTCTCTACGACCCTAGAGGAGATAGAATGCGTTCATAGTCAGTACCGGTAGAGTCTTAAAGATTTTGAAATGTTTCAATTTGATTGGGAAGTGTGTTAATCAATTACTTAAAAAGCTGTTACATGCAAATTTATGGTTTGCGTTAAAACAACCCTGTTGATTGATGAACTCGTTGAAAATGGCTCCCCGGGACGGGATCGAACCGCCGACAAGATGGTTAACAGCCACCTGCTCTACCTGCTGAGCTACCGGGGATCAGAAAGTGACAATCAACGTCATGCATCGATATATGTCAAATAGAGAGCAATATTATGCCCTATTTTCTCATTTTTTAATAGGAAAATATACAGTTTTTTACAATTTTTTGGAAAATCAGAGAATAGCTAGCAAACCCCTTGCGTTGGCATCAGAAGTTCAATGTACGAGAGTCGATAAGCAAGTAGATAGGGGCCATTGAGAAATATCTGATTTGAGTTGAAGCTTTAGTGTGTGTTCATTAGGTAAAAGTGAAAATATAACGCAGTTAGTTTATCAAGATTTAATTTTTTGTTGCAATTCTTCAAAACCTTCAAGCATGGTATTACGACCTTTATTGCGCATTAATCTGCGAGTCATTTTCAACTGCTTTTCATGCCGTCGCAACAATTGACTTACTAATCTAGTTTCTACTCCTGCACCTTTTGCAATACGCGTTCTCCGACTAGCTCTGATAATTGCAGGGCGTCGCCTCTCACCGGGTGTCATTGAATTAATTATGGCAATTTCTATATTTGTATCAAACTTTGTGCCTTCTATTTTCTTCTGAACTTGCTCATTCATACCTGGCATTAAATTTGCCACTGCACCCATGCCACCCACTTGTTGAAGCGATATCAATTGTTCACGGTAATCTGACAGGTCCAGCCGAGCCCCAGAGCGAATTTTCTGTTCCATATTCTCTGCTTTCTTCATGTCGGTTTTTTGCTGAACAGATTCAATTAGACTGAGCATATCGCCCATGCCCAATATCCGCGATGCAATACGGTCTGGGTGGAAAGTTTCAAGAGCGTCAATGCCTTCACCAACACCGATGAATTTAACCGGTTTTCCAGTTACCTGGCGAACTGATAATAATGCGCCCCCTCGAGTGTCGCTGTCTAACTTCGTCACAATTATTCCAGTCAAATCTAGTGACTCATTAAACGCATTGGCGCTTACAATTGCGTCTTGCCCAATCATGGCGTCAATAACAAACAAGGTTTCATGCGGCGATATAACAGAATTAATACTGCGCACCTCCTTCATCATTTCATCATCGATATGCAATCGCCCTGCTGTGTCTATTATCAAAATATCGAAAGCATCTCTTTTCGCCGTTTCTACTGCCAGCTCTGCAATTCGTTCAGGTTTCAGCTTAAAGTCAGATTCGAAAAACTCAGCACCAGACATTTCCGCCAAAATCCGAAGCTGATCAATAGCTGCTGGTCGGTAAATATCCACACTGGCTAACATTACGCGCTTGTTATCTTTTTGGCTAAAAAGATTGGATAATTTTGCAGCAGTTGTAGTTTTACCTGAACCTTGTAAACCAGCAATCATTACTACTGTCGGTTTGGAATTTGAAATGTTAAGCCCTTTATTATCACCACCGATTATTTCGGTCAATTCCTCATGCACGATACTGACGACGGTTTGTTCAGGTGTCAAGCTTTCAAGAACTTTGGACGTTAAAACCCGATTTCTGATTTTCTCAATAAATTCTCTGACAACAGGTAAAGCTACATCTGCCTCAAGCAACGCACGCCGAATCTGACCAAGTGCTTCATCAATTGATTTTTCAGATAGTTTTTTTGAACCGCGCAAGGTGCTGAAAGCGGTTGAGATTCGGTTTTTTAATGACTCAAACATGGATATGGACTCAACTCCGTTATGAATTTACAATGAAAAATGGAATATATTTGTAAATTCCAATAAACTGTAATTTTACTTTAGACTAATATTAGGTTAAAAATTTAATTGGAAGACATACACGTAGGCATACTATTTGCCTGTCTCGCACTGCTCATCTGCCTATCTGGCTTTTTTTCAGCATCTGAGACAGCGACGATGGCTCTGAATCGTTATCGTCTTGCAGATCAGGCTAATAAAAAAAACCGTCGGGCTCTCAGATTACAAAAAATGATTGAAGAGCCTGACCGGCTTCTTGGCACAATTCTCCTTGGCAACAATTTTGTAAATAATGCTGCAGTCGCCATCACTACTATCCTGGCATGGAAGATTTATGGTGAAGCCGGTGTCGCTATATCAACTGCATGCATTACAGTAATTATTCTTGTTGTTGCAGAAATTCCACCTAAAACTATGGCTGCAATGTACCCAGATCGGATTGCATTCTTTGCCACTGATTTTCTGAATTTATTGCAAAGGATACTGTATCCGATAGTGTGGTTAATGAGTTCAGTGGTGAAGTTGCTACGATTAATTCCAATATTTAAGGAAAAGGAGGCATCTAACTCACTTGACACCGATGAACTGCGTGCTGCTGTAAAAGCTTCGGAAAAACACATAGCGCCGGATCAGATTGATTTGTTATTAGGTATTTTGGAACTCGGGTCGCAATCTGTGGAGAGTTACATGGTGCCACATTCAGAAATCCGAGCTGTCAACATAGAAAATGAAATTTCAGACATTGTTGAACAAATACGATCTGAGAATTACTCAAGACTTCCTGTTTATGAAAAATCATTTGAACAAATCAAAGGGATACTTGAAATTCGAGAGTTATTGCAAAAATACAAGCTTGAAGATATCACTAAGGAATCTATATTAGAGCTGTTGAAAAAGCCAATCTATTTGCCTGAAGATGCTCGTTTGTTAGAGCAAATTCAGCGCTTGCAGGAATCCAAACAGGATATGGGCATTGTTGTTGATGAGTATGGTGATGTGATGGGGCTTTTTACATTGCATGAGCTAATGTCAGAACTTGCCGGTGTGATTAGTGGCGAAGTGCCGGTAGGTACTACACCCGGCATTCTTGCAGAAGATGCCGGAAGCTACCTCATTCACGGTGAAATCTGGGTGCGAGAACTTAACCGGATATTGAACTGGAATCTTCCAACCGACGGCCCAAATACGCTAAATGGCTTGATTCTTGAACACGCTCAAGATATTCCTGCTCCGGGCGTATCGTTCAAATTAGACAGCTACATAATTGAAATTGTTCGAAGCGATGATACGGCAGTCGCGGTTGCTCGAATTCATTACACTGCGCCAAAGAGTGATACTTCTATCGAGCTGTCAGAGCAGCGTGGCAGTCAGTCCGAGTAAGTTTAAGTCGTCCGATTGCTGTAATTTATCCTAGTTGCTGAAATAGGGATCCAAGTATTTTGGAATTGCATATGTGGCTTGCAAGCCACTACCAACCTGATAGTAGTGAGCACCTAAAATAGCAATTTCCCTGGCGTGTGGACGTTGGTTCGCCCTCCACCCTAATAACGACAGTCCTATGCGTTTTGAAAGAGTTTCAGCATACAAATCCCAACCGGAACCTGCGCCAAACCAACCTTCACCATCCACGCTTAATTTTGATAAATCAGTCAATTGTTCTTTACCCTTCAAAGACACTACCGGCAATGAATCACGAGTATAAATTCCCCAATAAATTCGATTTCGTTTGGCATCGACTGCAGTAATGGTACGAGGCGATTCTTGCTTCTCGGCAATTGCAGCCATGCAAGAAACTGGGACGACAGGAACATTAAGCCCATAAGCGATACCTTGTGCAACACCAGCAGCGATGCGAAGTCCAGTAAAAGAGCCCGGACCCTCCCCAAACGATACAGCTGAAATCTGATTCAATCTAATTCCAATCTCAGCAAGAAGTTTTTCAATCAGAATGAGCACTAGTTGATTATGATTCCGTTCAACTTCACGTTGTTCATAAAACACGTCTTGATCTACTTTCAACGCCACTGAAAGCAAGTTATCCGAAGAATTTATCGCTAATATTTTCATGTAGAGAAAAAATTTTGGATCTGATTGATGTCATCCGTCAGGGGCATTTTCGGCAAACTATCAATGAAAGTTTGACCGTAGCTCTTTGTTCGAATTCTAGGATCGCAAATAATGAGCATGCCGCGGTCACTATCGTCTCGGATCAATCTACCTGCTCCCTGCTTAAAAGTTAGCACCGCATTTGGTAATGACCAATCTTGAAAATAGTTTTTATCCTCCCTAGTCATGTATGCTTGACGTGCGCTCTCAATTGGATTAGCTGGATGGGCAAATGGCAGCTTTTCAATGATCACACAGGAAAGCACCTCTCCTCTCAAGTCAATTCCCTCCCAGAAACTCATTGTACCAAGCAACACTGAATTGCCATCTTGCTTAAACTCCTCAAGCAAGTTCGTTACAGAATCATCACCTTGGCATAACAGCTGACAATTCAAACGGTCCTTTAGCAAGCTTTTGACATTTCTCATTGACTGGTGGCTTGTGAAAAGAACAAGAACACCTCCTTTTGTTCGAGGTGTGACGTCCCTCACGATTTCTGCGATATTTGCATCATAGATGTCTCGGAAGCTGGGGTTTGGCAATTCACGCGGCAGATAAATCAACGTTTGATTCTCAAAGTCAAACGGACTTTCCCAGCGAGTGGCTAGGGCGTTGTGTAATCCCATGCGATTTTCGAATAGCGAGAAATCATCCCCGACCGCAAGAGTTGCTGAAGTAAATATCCAACTCCCTTCAAACTCGTTGAAAATTCGCCCGTAAGCAAGATGCGGTTCAAGTGGAATCCGATTCAAAGTAAATCCACGCTTGGAAGTTTCACACCAACTTGCGACATCGTCGTTATCACGCTCAAAGATATATTTTGCATCAACTACAATTTCTTTTGCTACTTCACAGCATTTTTCAATTTCAACAGAGACATCTATAAATTTTTCAACATATGCAACTATCTCACTCATTATTTCAATAAGCTCTGAGAACATATTCATAAAGATATTGTTTTCTGACAAGTCTGATATCGCCACCTGTGAATTTCCTTCATTGAGATGTTTTGAAATACGCTCAAGACATGCCGTGAGCTTTTCTGCAATTGTTGCAACCCAAACTAAATCTAGCTTGTTCGCAGTAGCGCATTGTTCTAAATTTTTACAAAATTGGCCTATTCGTTCTTTTGAGACCATGGTGCCAAGGGACTGTGCGGCTATTTCCGGAAATCGATGAGCTTCATCAATTACAATTACCTCGGCATCGTTGAGAACGCCTATGCTGTCTTCATTGCTATTTATTAGAAGGCTGAGTAAACTATGATTGACAACAACAACATCTGCTTCTCTGGCTGCGGTTCTTGCTAGATTTGCATAGCAACTTTTCCAAAAGTCACATTTTCGGCCTACACAGGTATCGCTAGTCGCAGTCATTGATTTACGATCTTCATTAGTGAGCCGATATTCAGATATGTCACCATCTCCATGCTCTAACACTGAGTTATATACGCGGTTGATCTTGCTAGACGAAGCAAACATTTCTGGTTGGCGATTGGCGTTCTCATGCATCAGCAAACAAAAATAGTTAGAACGACCTTTAAGTTGCCGCACTGCAGGGTAAATTCCGAGCACCTCACAAACCTCAGGAATATCTTTTTGAAATAGTTGTTCCTGAAGACTTTTGGTCCGAGTGGATATTATTGTTTTCTTTTTCGCTAGGAGTGGTGGTATCAAGTAAGCGAATGTCTTACCAGTACCAGTGCCAGATTCAGCTATCACACATTGATTGTGTTTAATGGCTGATTCAATGCAATCAGCCATTTCTCGTTGACAATCGCGAACAGCGAACCAATTTGTTTTCTTTGAAAACGGGCCGTCGGGACCCAAAATTTCAAAACTATTTTGCATTTGTAATGTTAGATTGACACTGCCGATTAGCAGGTTGCAGTGTCTTCATTTCCGGGGTTAAGCAGCCAGCCGATCCCAAAAAGACTTGATACGCTTAGTCCAATTGCTCAAGCTTGGGGTATGTCGAGATCCCCCCTGAGTAATAAGTTCATCGAATTCCTCAAGCAATTTTTTCTGTTTAGAAGTTAGGTTAACCGGTGTTTCAACCACAAGCTTACAGTAAAGGTCACCAACTTCTCGGCCACGTCTGACACCTTTACCGCGAAGACGCATAATTTTGCCAGTTTGGGTTTCAGGTTGAACTTTGAGATTTGCCCGCCCTTCTAGAGTTGGCACCTCAACTGTGCCGCCAAGGGCAGCAATTTTTATGCTAATTGGAATTTCGCAGAAAAGATCAGACCCTTCTCGCTTAAATACCGCATGGGGGCGAATTCTAATTTCAACATATAGGTCGCCAGGTGGTGCACCATTGCGGCCTGCTTCTCCCTTGCCAAGTAATCGAATTTGATTGCCGTCATCAATACCTTTCGGTATTTGAATGGACAGGCGAGTTGTTTGATGTACCCGTCCTTGCCCATTGCATTTGGTACAAGGGTCGGTAATCACTGTGCCCTGCCCTCGGCAGTTAGGGCAAGTCTGCTGCAAAGTGAACCCTAATTGTTGAATTCTTACTTGGCCACGTCCGCCACATGTACTGCAAGTGCTTGGTTTGCTGCCTGGCTTAGCACCAGATCCATTACAAGCATCACAACTAACTAAATGCGGAACCCGAATCTCGGTTTCTAAACCCTTGACTGCATCCTCAAGATCTATGTCAAGTGAGTATTTAAGATTAGCACCTTGTGCCGATCGGGAAGACTGCCGGCTAGCGCCGAATATATCGCTGAAAATATCTCCAAAGATATCACTAAACCCGTCCGAACTATTAAAACCAGCGCCGCCTGAGAATCCTTCAATTCCTTCGTGACCGAAGCGGTCATAACGGGCACGAGCGTCGTCGTTTGCAAGTACTGTATATGCTTCTTTAGCTTCTTTGAATTTGCTTTCAGCGGATTCCGGGTCATCTTGATTACGGTCAGGATGATATTTCATCGCTAAGCGACGGTACGCGCGCTTTATATCATCAGTAGAAGCATCACTCTTCAAACCGAGGACTTCATAGTAGTCGCGTTTTGACATATATATACAGTTGAATTTGCTAAGTTAATTGCTAACGACTACTTCACTTGAACAGCCAAGTATTATTTATCGTCACTCACTTCTTCAAAATCTGCATCAACCACATCGTCTTTTGTATCGGATGTGGTTGTTGAATCGGTGCTGTTGTCATCGCCAGGTGCATTTTTACTGTAAGCCTTTGCTGCCAGATTATGGCTTGCTTGGGCGAGTGCTTCGGTTTTAGTGCGGATTTCATCTGCGCTCGCATTAGAACTGATTGCTGACTCAAGTTCGCCTATGGCCGACTCAATCGATGATTTTTCTGAGTCCTCTACTTGATCTCCCAAGTCCTTGATCGTCTTGCGCACTGAGTGAATAAGACTTTCAGCAGCATTTACTGCATCGATACGCTCTCGATGTTGACGGTCTTCATCAGCATGCTCAGCGGCTTCCTGAACCATACGCTCAATCTCGTCTTGTTCCAATCCCGAGCTTGACTTGATCTCAATTTTGTTCTCTTTGCCAGTTGCCTTGTCTTTGGCAGATACATGCATAATGCCGTTAGCGTCAATGTCGAATGTAACTTCAATTTGCGGCATCCCCCTAGGTGCAGGAGGAATATCAGCCAAATCAAATTTACCTAGGGATTTGTTATGTTGCGCCATTTCCCTCTCTCCTTGCAAAACATGTACTGTTACCGCAGTCTGATTGTCATCTGCTGTAGAAAATGTCTGTGTCTCTTTGGTTGGGATTGTAGTGTTTTTCTGGATTAGTTTTGTCATCACCCCACCGAGCGTTTCGATACCGAGCGACAACGGTGTAACATCTAACAATAACACATCTTTGACATCGCCACCGAGCACTCCGCCCTGAATTGCGGCACCTGCTGCAACTGCTTCGTCCGGGTTGACATCTTTGCGTGCATCCTTACCAAATATTTTGGCAACGGTCGATTGTACTTTGGGCATACGCGTTTGGCCACCGACCAGAATAATATCGTCAATTTCACCTGCTGACAGTCCAGCGTCTTTTAGAGCAATCTTACAAGGTTCAACCGTGCGCGCAATCAAATCATCTACCAGCGCTTCAATCTTTGCCCGTGAAAGCTTGTAGTTCAAGTGCTTTGGGCCCGATTTATCAGCTGTTATATATGGCAGATTTACCTCCGTCTGTGTGCTTGAGGACAACTCAATTTTGGCTTTTTCCGCACTTTCTTTCAATCGTTGCATTGCTAGCGGGTCGCCACGTAGATCCATTCCTTGATCTTTCTTAAATTCGTCGGCAAGGTAATCAATAAGTCGACGATCAAAATCCTCTCCACCAAGAAATGTGTCGCCGTTGGTGGAAAGCACCTCAAATTGGTGCTCGCCATCGACTTCAGCAATCTCAATGATAGAGATATCGAAAGTTCCACCACCGAGATCATATACTGCAATTTTACGGTCACCTTCTTGCTTGTCCAAGCCATAAGCTAGTGCTGCGGCAGTTGGTTCGTTGATTATGCGCTTGACATCTAGTCCAGCAATTTTTCCAGCGTCCTTGGTTGCTTGTCGCTGAGAATCGTTAAAATAGGCAGGCACGGTGATTACCGCTTTAGTGACTTCACCGCCGAGGTAGTCTTCGGCAGCTTGTTTAAGTTTTTGAAGGATTTTTGCGGCGACTTCCGGCGGAGCAAGTTTCTTGCCGCCAACATCAACCCAAGCATCACCATTAGCCGCTTTGACAATTGAGTATGGCATCAAGTCAATATCTTGTTGCACGACTTTTTCATTAAACTTACGACCAATCAGCCGCTTGACTGCGAACAATGTGTTATGAGGATTAGTCACCGCCTGCCTTTTGGCAGATTGCCCAACTAGGACTTCGTCATCTGAGTATGCGACAATGGACGGTGTTGTTCGGTCACCCTCCTGATTTTCAATGATTTTTGCAGCATCGCTTCCTTCGTAAACCGCCACACAGGAATTTGTGGTACCTAGATCAATACCAATTATTTTGCTCATTTTTTACACCTAAAGAAAAATGGAATTCAGTTATTAAAAAATAGTTCTTTATACAGAAAATTCAAGCATCTACTAGATCTTCGGAGTCGTCCTGCTCGGGTAAAGCACTAGATGTTGCCTCTTCCTTGGCATCTACAACAGCAGCGGATACTATAACCATTGCCGGGCGTAACAAACGGTTGTGAATCATATAACCGGGTCTATAGACAGTAGTAATTCGATTGGGCGGATACTCGTCAGTCTGCGCAACGGTCATAGCTTGATGTAAGTTGGCATCGAACTCATCTCCATTTTTTGGGTCGATCTTTGTTATCGCTGCTTTCTCAAAAGCACTCAACAACTGTTTACGAGTAAGATCGACACCTTCTCGAATGGATTCTATTGCATTTGCAGAATTGTCTTCCGGTTTGTTTTCCAATGCCTGGTCTAAGCTTTCCATGACATCTAGCATTGAGCGAGCAAACTCGGAAACAGCGAAATTCCGAGCTTTTGTAAGTTCAGAATTATTTCGTTTCTTCAGATTCTCGATCTCAGCTAAGGCCCGTATGTGAGCTTCTTGGTGCTCGGCTGCTTTCTCAGATTGCTCTTTGATTTGCTGTTGCAATTCCTGGATAACAATATCGGACTTGTCTTGCTCAGAATCAATGCTTCCTCCGTTCGTTGCGTTTTGAACTTCCGGTTCAGATGGTGCATCAACACCATTTGCGTTTTGTATGGTATCAGATGATTTTTTCTTTCTTGCCATAGACTCAACCTAATTTATAAAAATTAACCAATCCGGTAATGCTGTAAACGGGATACTAAATAGTATCCCGGAAGACTTAATTCAAGATCAATTGAAACAATTGATGAATTTTAGTTTTTAATTTTGGTTGAGTTGGGATAAGGCATTACCAAGCATTATCGCGGTTATATCCACAATCGGGATTACGCTATCGTACGGCATGCGAGTTGGACCAATCACACCAATTGCACCAATCCTGTGACTCTCGACTTCATAAGGTGCAGTAACTACGCTACATTCTTCAAGTTCATTGTGTCCGGACTCAGTGCCAATGAAAATTGACACGCCGCGTGCCCGTATACTTTGGTCAAAAAGATTTAACAACGATTGTCGTTTCTTGAAGGTCTCGAGAATTTTGCGCAATTTATCGACCGCGGCGAAATCAGGAACGTTGAGCAACTTTTCTTCACCGCTGACAACGACATCTTCCTGTTTACTAACATCTGCTTCAAGAACTCCCTTTGCCATTGTCGTGGCAGTTTGCATCAGATTGTTAATTTTTTGCTTGTCTTGGTTTATCTCGCGCAACAAGGTTTCGCGAACGATGCATAGCAGTTTGCCGCTATAAGTCTCGTTAAACAGACAGGCTGCTTCATTTAACTCTGTTGGCGAGTATTCTCGCTCATCTACGATAACACGACTGTGCACATACCCATCTTCTGTAACAAGGATAACCAATATACGCCTTGGTGATAAACTGAAAAACTCTATATGACGAAATTTAGAAGTGGATGAATCCGGTAAAAACACGATTCCAGCGAACTGTGTAACCTCCGAAAGCAGTTTAGACGCGGTTGTCATTAATTCTTTGGCATCTTTTGTTTTGGCAAGGCGAATTTTGATATCAGTTTTCTTAGACTCTAGCAAGGGTTTGACTGTCAACAACGAATCAATAAACAGGCGATAGCCTAATGCTGTGGGTACGCGGCCAGATGATGTGTGGGGAGATTGAACAAGTCCTAAATCCTCTAGGTCTGCCATGACGTTGCGAATTGTTGCAGCGCTTAAATTGAGTTCAGGCTCATTCGAAAGTGTACGGGAGCCAACCGGAGTACCTTCATCAATAAAACGTGAAACTAGCAAACGCAAAAGCGTTTCGGCTCTTTCGCCAAGGTTATTAAGTTGAGCCATTTATTTCGGTATTCAAACTATGGAAACAGGCATGTTAGCAGCTAACAGTGAATTTTAATACAGAGTATAAGTAGATTTAATGTGATTTTTACAACTGAATTCTCAGTCGCGAATGAATATTCTCATATATTGAATTAGAAATAAATGGTATATATCTATTATCAAAAAATTATCTTCAATTTAATGGAATGGGCCTATGAGAGATTTGCCAATCGCTCTTATAGATTTAGAGCGAAATGGTACAAGAAGTTTTCAAAGTGAGATTGAGGGTCATTCTTTCTTTCAATGAATCTGTCAAAGAAACACAGATACGTTTGAATGTTTATTCGTGAATTCACTGAAAAACCAATTTTGCTTGTGCATTTAAGATTTAAGATTAAACGTAATTTGAGTTAAGCTTAGCTTGCTGACTATGGTTTTCAACATCAAAATTGCTGTCGCCAACCGGCAGTAAACAGAAATTCAGGTGCTGAGCTTGCACTATGGCCAGCGTTGTGACGATACACACCTTCCAACATGAAATCGCTTGCGGCCGAAGTTTCATGCTCCCAATTCAAGGACAAATCTACTTGTCTTCCAGTCGGCTCGATGTTAGCACTGATATCAGATCTAACAACCTTGCCGTCTTTGGTGCGCCCACTTGGAACTGTTAAGTTCAAAATCGACTTTTCCATTCGCATTGACTGTGCTATACCGATTGTTAGACGCTTGTTTCGGTCAATTAGCTTGGTACCATGAACAGCAAAACCTGTCGTCAGAGCATTACCCATTCCAGATATGACACCGCCGCTTGTGTTGGGAGTTGCGCGGCCGATTTCTGCTTCGGTTCTGATGTGCCAATCAAACAAGTTGATCCCAGAAGTCACACCAGCCGTAATAGAATTAGAAGATACATCGCCGAACGCACCTTCGGATTGCAACCCAAGTACTGATTCACTTTCGCGCAGCCCTGCGACACGAAATGCCAAAGGCGATGATCTCATTCTCCAAGCCAACGCAAGTCCAGTTATCGGCAAGGACTTCCTTGTTGGCAAAGTCGTATATGCACTGACTGAAATATGGTCGGATCCTTGATAGGATAAACCAAACGCATTTTCAGCTAGTGATAATTGCCCAATACCTAAATTCGGCTTTGTTTGCAAAAGACCAATCTTTAACTTCTGACCGACCTGACTATCATTTGCCGATGAACCCAAAAGGTCAGAAGCAAATGAAAGCGTAGTTGTTTCGCCTGCCCTCGATTTAACCTTCTGGTTCCATTGACGAAGCCGATCGGGCAAGTGGTGAGAAGCTTGTCTTTGTTCAACAAAGCTTGACAGCTTATACCAAAACGGTGCTCCTAAACTGTCAAAAGCAACGATTTCACGATGAGCGAGTACTTGTTGCAAACCATCTCCAAATGCGGAACCAATGCTCAATTTGGTGCTCAGAAGATTTATTCCACCATCGCCAACGGTATTCCCAGTTGCCAGTGTTTGCTGACCTTGCGGACTGGTGGCCTTGCCGAGATCCATCAATCCTTGACCATAGATATTCTGATTTGCATATCTGCCAGTTTTGTTTGCAGTGTCATAGAGCCTCTTTAGCAATGCAGTATTGGACAATTGCCCGCGAAAAATTTGTTTCATGATTGCCAATCCTCCAGAAACGAAAGGTGCGGCGAATGAAGTGCCTGTCGCCTTTCCGATTCCACGCTGTGCAGGGCTAGACGCGGATATTCTCTTATACAGTGCAACAGTTATTCCACCACCTCCTAGGCTTTCATTTTCTCCACCGGGTGCAGCAATACACCAGTCTTTTGCATCTCCGCAACGGTTTGAGAAACTTGAAATTTCACCAGATTCAGGATTAACTGAAATTACCGCAACAGAATGTCCGCGTAATTCCGGAATTAACACCATCAGTCCAGCATTTATTTCAGGTGAAATAGCATTCAGACGATTATTTTTGCAATGTTGAAGACTATTACGACATTTGTCTCCGTGAGCATTTCCTGCTGACCAAACCAGTAAAATTTTATCTGCTGGTCCTGCTTGGGTAAGTACTCTGATGATGTTTGAAAGATTCGCTCTTAACAACCGTTCGTTGTAGTATTCAATCATTCCAGTATAGGATATGCTCAAACTCAGTATATCGATTCCACCACTGAAAGCCGACTCAAATATGTTGGCAAATGATTTGTCTTCAGATTGAAAATCAGTTAGTTCAACAGGCTTATAATATTCCGGCCTAGAGCCCCCCAGTTCAATAGCGTACATCTTTATTTGGGATCCCCATGATATCCCTCCAAACCTATACTGTGGTTCCACACCTGACGTTTGGGGAGCTGAAGCTATCACACTTGCAACCATAGTACCGTGAGAATATCTGTTACCACTAATTTCATCATTGTAGGAATTAGGATAAAATTGTTCTTCAACTGAAACACCTGCAAATACAGGATGCTGCGTATCAATTCCAGAATCAATCAAACCAATAGTAACTCCAGCGCCCGGTCTTATCGTGGGTGCTAGATTAGGATCAGATAGCCCACTACCTTTAGCCGTTTCCAAATTAGCATAAGCGATATCTGCTTTGATCAATTTTAGGGCCGGCTGGTTATTGAAATTCATGTATTCCCGATATTTCTGCATTACTGTACTACGCTTGGCCGGGTTATTTACAACTAATTTTGGTTCGCCATTACCATTTGCAATATCTGGACTAACGGTTCCACCTCCACCATCAGCATTATCTGGACTAACGGTTCCACCTCCACCTCCGCAATTTGCGACTAGAAGACAGAGAAAGACAATAGCAGAGAGCTTGAAAATTGAAATGTTTCGTAATTTCATAACTTTCTATTACATGTTTTCAGGAAGTGATTTACAGACGGCAGTAAATTAAAAATTTAATTCATTCAATACATCTGGTTGGTATGGCCTGTGTCACCTAAAATATAAACTAGTGTCCAAAACGAACAATCTATAAATTGACAGGTCAAATCGCATGGCGAAATTCACAAACGTTGGAATTTTTGGCAACTATACCATTGGTGATGTCGAAGCAGTTGCTCGAGAAATAACCGATACACTAAAAAAATTCAGCATTAATTACCAGTTACACGCATCGTCCGCTGCTGATATGGAAGCTACCCCCGGCGTAGATGATGAAAGTTTAGATTTGGTTATAGTAATCGGAGGTGACGGTACATTTATAAACATTGCCCGTTTGCGCGCCAAATTCACCGCACCGGTTTTTGGTGTCAACATCGGCCGTCGCGGGTTCTTGACTGATGTCGATGTGGAGGAAATCAATGAGTCTCTCAACGAAGTGCTAAGAGGCAATTTTTCAATTGAAACTCGAATTTTGCTTGAATTCAATCTATCATCAAAAACATCAAGCGATATTACAAATTCTTGCGCAATGAACGATATAGTTGTTCAAAAAACAAACTATGGTCGATTACTGGAATTTGAAATTAATATTGATTCAAAATTCGTGACAAGCCTGAGAGCTGATGGTGTCATTTTTGCAACTCCAACCGGTGCAACAGCGTACGCATTTTCTGCGGGCGGACCAGTTCTCTACCCTACTCTAATGGCAATAGAAATAATACCAATTTGCCCGCAAACCCTCACTCACCGCCCTATTGTAGTTCCAAATTCAAGTATAGTTAACATCAAATTGATTAACGCTATGCCAGGTCACGCAAATCTAGTTGTTGACGGTCATGTCCGCGAAGAGTTGCAGGGCGATGAGAATATTGTGATTAGTTGCTCGAAATTCACAGTTGACTTTGTACGCATTGAAGGACATTCGTTCTACAATGCACTTCGCCAAAAGCTAGGCTGGGGAATCTGAATAAGTTGATTACATGATTAAATCATTACATATCAAAAATTATTTACTAATTCCAGAAATTCATATTGACTTCAAATCGGGCTTAACCACTATTACTGGTGAAACAGGGGCTGGTAAGTCCCTTGTTGTTGATTCGATTGATCTGGCACTTGGTGCCCGAGCTACTTCCGATATCATTCGCGTCGGTTCCGACAAAGCAGAGATTTTTATAGTTTTTGAAATATCGCGCCCTGATATATTGTCCAAGCTCAAGGCTATGGAGCTTGATGATGGTGATGAATGTATTTTGCACCGAGCAATTTTTCGCGATCAGCCATCGCGCGCGTTTATCAACAGTCGACCGGTTACTTTGCAGACTGTGAAAACACTCACCTCAATGCTAATAGAGATACACGGGCAGAATGAACACCAATTACTGCTCCGGTCACCAACTCAAAGGGCTATTCTTGACAGCTATTCAGGTATCTTCGAGCAATCAACAAAACTCGCTCAATTAGCATCAAGTATTCGCTCAGAAATATCAAGGCGCGAAAAATCAATTGACAGGAAGCAGGAATTGCAACAACAACTTGACTTACTCCAACATCAACAGTCTACGCTTGATCAACTCCAGCCTGAAGAAAATGAATTCTCAAGACTCAAAGATGAGCTTAGAAAAATGACCCATGCCGCTGAGCTTGCACAAACATTGGATACAGTTGCTCACAAACTTGTTCATGCAGAAGAAACCAACGTCAGGGATAACCTCGCTTACTGCATTGATAGCATCAACCACATTTCACAGTTTGATGAGTCTCTAAAATCATTCGCTGAACTGCTAGAAGAATCTCAGATTCGCGTGGAAGAAGTTTCTAGGGATCTTCAATTTTCGGTTGGACGAACAGATTTTGAGCCACAGGAGATTGAAGCAATTGAACGAAGAATGACAGATTTGCAACAACAAGCTCGCATTCACAATTGCGATGCAGACAAGCTGCCGCTAATGATGATGGATCTAGCCGATACTGCCAAAAATATCCAAGAAGAAGTCAGCGCAATTGATTCGATTGATCACTGTATAGATCAGCTAATGGCTACCTACAATTCACTAGCTGATAGAATTAGCGAATCTCGCAATTCCAATGCTTCAAAGCTTGCGTCAGACATTAGTCAGGCAATGCAGCATCTCGGTATGAAAGGCGGTCAGTTTTCGATTGCTTTAAACAAGTTAGACGCCAACGAGATAACCAGTTTTGGTAGAGAGAATGTGACCTTCAATGTTGCTGTGAATCCGGGTCAACCCGCCGGACCGATTTCACAAGTTGCATCTGGTGGTGAGCTCTCGCGCTTGAGTCTTGCTATACAAGCTGTTGTCACAAATTTAAGTCAAGTACCAACTATCATATTTGATGAGGTTGATGTCGGTATTGGCGGCAAAGTCGCTGAGCAAGTCGGATTATTACTCAAAAAACTAGGGCAGTCAGTCCAAATATTGTGTATCACCCATCTTCCACAAGTTGCTTCCAAAGGCAACAACCAACTTAATGTTGTCAAGCTGGCTGAGGACTTCTCAAGTATTGAAATACATGAATTAAATGAAGACCAACGCATTCTAGAGATTGCTAGAATGCTTGGTGGTGCTAAAATTACTGTTTTATCAACTGAACATGCAAAAGAGATGCTTTCACAAAGCTCAAATTAATGCAGATTTACCAGTCACAAATTTCAGAACCTGTGGTACGGCTTTCTACTACCGATGACGTGGAGAGCATTTTCAATCTCATGCAAGCTGAGGTTGACAATAAAGTGCTATTGCCGCGCTCAATGGTAGATATCTTGACTAGTTTACAGAATTTCAGCGTTGTTGAGTTTAACCGTCAAGTGATGGGTTGTGGTGCACTTGAGGTTTTTACTGATGAACTCTGCGAGATTCGAAGCTTGGTCATCGCACCTGAAGCTAAAGGTTTAGGCTATGGTAAGATGATAGTAAATACCTTGATCGGTAATGCAACTGATCTTGGGTTCAGACGCATCATGGCCTTGACATACGTGCCAGATTTCTTTTGCAAAATTGGATTCAAGATCGTACCCAAGCACATATTTCCTGAGAAAGTATGGAGTGTTTGTTACAAATGCTCTAAATTCTATGGCTGTGATGAGATTGCGGTTCTCAAAGAAATTAACAATTGAACAATTACTATTGAAGGACATTATGCCCACTATCAAAACAAATCATATTTTATTTGCCGTTGTGCTCTTTACAGTAATCACTAGCGCGGTTACTGCCTGCAAAGTCTATCGCCCAGAAATTAACCAAGGGCAATCTATTAAATATGAAGCTGTTAGCAGTGTTAAGAACGGCATGACCCGAGAAGAGGTCAAAGCTATATTAGGTACACCGTTAATCCAAGACGTCTTCAACCAAAATCGCTGGGATTATGTTTACAAGCTAATTGACAGAGACCGAACCATCACCGAAGAGAAAAAGATAACTATTCTTTTTGAAAATGATGTTGTAAAGTCAATTGATCATGACATTGAGCCAGATGAAGAGGAAGTCGTTACAGATAATCCAGAAGTTGAAAATGATACCGATAGCGTAGAAGCTGTGCCTGAAGCTGAGGAGACAACAACAAGCAACTAGAGCGCTAGCTAACTAAAATATGCTGTTTTTGCCTTGATCTTGATCAGTGTTTGCCGCTTGACTACCCCATTCTACTCATTTTGCGCCCGCCCAACAAGTGCATATGCAAATGAAAAACCTCTTGTCCACCATCTGAATTGCAATTCACCGAAAGGCGATATCCACTTTTATCAATTTTATGTTCTTTAGCGAGTTTAGAAGCAACTACAAACAAGTGGCCAAGCATTTGCTCATCTTGCGGACTAACATCATTGACAGTGGCGATAGATTTCTTTGGTATTATTAGTATATGAACCGGGGCTTGGGGCGCTATATCCTCAAATGCCAATACAGTTTCGTCTTCAAACACAATTTTTGCTGGTATTTCCTTGCGGATGATTTTGCTGAATATAGTTCCTTCTGTCACTTTTACTCCTGATGTTTTCGTGCAGTTCAGTTATATTGAGGCACAAATTATAGATTACGAATATCATAGTTTGGATTGGAACGGAGAAGACATACGAAAACAAAGTGTTTAGGTCACACAATAAATGAGCGTCAATGCGTTTTCTTCTTTCGTTTTGTTGGTCGGATTTTGATATTCTAAAGGCTAAGGTACCGGTCAAAATAAGTGTTAATTTTCAAAAATGTTATCCCGGTCAGCTATAAAACACTCTATTTGTATACTAACCCTTTGATTTGGATATCGAGAGTCACATTAATTTAATTTTACTAGGAGAAACAAATGAACAATTTTCGCTGTTTTCGAATTCGTCAAAATGAAGATCGGAGCATATCAGCCGGCTTTGAACAAATCAATATTCAAGATTTAACCGACGGCGATGTTGTTGTTAAAATCAGTTATTCGACTATAAACTACAAAGACGCTCTGGCAGCAACAGGAAAAGGGAAAATTCTCAGAACTTATCCGCTTAATGGTGGGATTGATTTAGCTGGCACAGTCGCAGAATCAAAAGATTCTCGCTATAAAGAAGGTGACTCGGTACTCATCGTTGGTTGCGGCTTGTCAGAAATTCACGATGGTGGATATTCCGAATATGCTAGAGTTCCGGCTAACTGCGTCGTGCCAATGCCTCCGGGAATGACCGAATTTGAAGCAATGGCTTTCGGTACCGCCGGTTTCACTGCGGCAATTGCAGTCATACGTATGGAGGCAAATGGCCAAATTCCTGGGCGAGGTCCGATACTTGTTACAGGTGCCACGGGCGGTGTGGGTAGTTTTGCTATAAATATGTTCTCAAATCTTGGCTACGATGTGACCGCTCTGTCAGGAAAGAAAAATTGTGAATCTTACCTCAAGCAACTTGGTGCATCCGAAATATTAGATCGACATTCCATAGAGTTTGGAAATCGTCCACTGGAAAAAGCAATTTGGGGCGGCGCTGTTGATAACGTCGGCGGTGATACTCTGAATTGGTTAACTAGAACAGTTGCACCTTGGGGTAACATCGGTTCGGTGGGCCTAGCTGGTGGTATCAGTCTCACTACAACTGTGATGCCATTCATCTTACGCGGTGTGTCGTTGCTAGGTATTAACTCCATTGAAATGCCACAAGAAGTTAAAGAGCTTGCGTGGCAAAGGATGTGCAGCGACCTTAAACCAGCAGACCTAAATTTAATTGTTAAACAGGTAATAGATTTTGATGATCTGCCGAGTGCATTTGATCAGTTCATGGAAGGAACTGTGGTTGGACGTGTCGTTGTAAAAATAGATTAGACTGGAAATTGTTACCGACAATTCAAGGTTCGTAATATTTCTCAGTCAAATTCAAAATTCACCGACCTAAGTGATGAAAGCAGCTGATTACGGTCATTTTCAGCCAAAGCCATAAGCGGTGGGCAAACCCTGCCCCACTGCGGATCATTTCTAAACGCAGATTGCACTGATTTCAAAGCGGCAGCTAGAGGATATTTGCTTACGACATTGCGAACAGCTGTTGCTTGTTCCTGGAGATTCTTAGCAGCAACATTGTTCCCCTCAAGAAAGGCGTCATACACCTTTCTGATTCCGCCGGGATTGATATCAGCAGTTGCTGTTATAGTTCCGGCACCACCAATCAAAATGCTATCTAGCAAAAGTGTATCTGTGCCTGCAAATATTGATAGTTGCGGATATTTTTCAATGTATGATTTCACGCTCAACCAATCTCCTGTGGAATCTTTCAACCCTGCAATAATTTCAGCGTGAGATTCCAACAAGGTATCAATCAATTCAAATGAGATTGGGATGCCGCTCATTTTCGGGAAGTGATACAAGTAAATCCGAAGATTTGTATTGTTTATCCGTTCGAAAACATGCTTATAACTCAAGGCTACACCCTCCACACTAGGTTCCTTGAAATAAAATGGGGGCATCATCAAGAATGAGTTACAACCCAGTTCAAGTGCATGTTCAGTTGCCGCAATTGTGTCATGGAGTGCAGTAAATCCATTGCCAACCATAATTTTAGATGGTGAAATGCCGGCATCCAATAAGTAATCCAAGGTTCGCATCCGCTCATTGGCAGGTACAGAAGCAAATTCACCCGTGGTGCCAAACAGCACAACTCCATGGCAACCATTCCTTATCAGCCAGCATATATGCTTATATAAGCGTAACTGATCAACCGAATAGTTTTCTTGAAATGGTGTAAGACATGGTGCCCAGACACCTTTTTTGATGCTTGGATTCGCATCCGGCGTTTGTTCTGCGATTAACTTCAATTTCTTACAGTCTTCTTACTATGCGATTTATACTACGGTCTCGGCTTGGAATATGGAAATTCATATAGCATTCCAGAATACAAAACAAGTTGACTCATTGTACTTGGTCATACTGGGCACCTGCAAGTTCAATGAAAGCCGCAGTTCTAACTAAGGGAAGATTGTTCCGGTTTGATTCAAGTGCGCGTCGTTCTAAGACGTGCTTATGCAAGAGATACATTTGGCGAATGATGCAAAATTCTCCGGTGTTAAAGATGTCTTTAGTGATATGGCAAGCGGGCCGAATTGATCCCTATTTTTTGGTTAACCTGGGAAATCAATAAACCTTTAGATCTTGTTGTAAGAAATCTTGGAATATTTAAAAGATGGATACTGGGGTTAGTTTAAGAACATACGATACGAATTTAGACAAAGATAAGTTTAAACTGCATCTTATCAAGCTGTTTCTAACCAGTCGAACTGTTGTATATTTCGCCAAGAAACCAAGCTTGATGTTCCTTGTTGCTGGTTCCGGTCGCCACCATAAATAACAACATCGGAGCACGGTTTGAATGTGCGAGTTAGGTGTTTTAGAACTCGATTGGAACTATTGAACAGGTTAGGTGATGCTGTCATTGTAGATTTGGCTTCGACTAGTTTAATGCCTTCTGGATGTTCAACGACTAAATCAATCTCTGCACCATTTTGGTCTCGGTAGAAAGAAACGTCAAAGGGTTCGCCATGGTTATTTCGTCTTTTCACAATCTCCGAAACCACCCAAGTTTCAAATATTGAACCGCGAAGTGGATGAGTGAGAAGTTGTTCAGGCTTGCGAATTCCCAATAACCAACAGACAAGTCCAGTATCGTAGAAATGGAGTTTTGGGTTCTTTACCAGTCGTTTTCGAAAATTTGAACGAAAGGCAGGCAGCCGAAAGACTACGAAGCTAGCTTCAAGGATGTTGATCCATGCTTTCGCAGTCGGTTGCGAAATTCCGCAATCTCCGGCCAGCGAAGAATAGTTGAGTAATTGTCCAGTTCGACCGGCGCATAGCGCAAGAAACCGCTGAAATGTGGCAAGGTTGCTTACATCACTCATCATTTTCACATCGCGTTCAATATAGGTGGCCACATAAGAGCGGTTCCAGTCAACTGGATCTAATTTACAATCGAATACGCGAGGAAAAGATCCCGCATATAAGGATTCCTCAAGAGTTGCTGGAAATTGAGGAAACAGAATTATTTCATTTCGGGTCAAGGGTAATAGATTGAATATTACTGTTCTACCAGCCAGCGACTGCTTGACTGTATCAAGTAGAGAGAGGTTTTGTGATCCAGTAAATACCCAACGTCCTGGTGTTGGATCTTTATCAATTATTCCTTGTAGGTAAGAAAATAATTCGGGAACTCTTTGAATTTCATCGAACACTGCGCCTTGGGGAAATTGAGTTAGAAAAGCGCGTGGGTCTTCCGTTGCAAATGCTCGTATATCAGGAGCTTCTAAGGACTCATAAGGATGATTCGGAAATATGTTACGGCACAGCGTTGTCTTTCCACTTTGCCTTGGTCCGGTCAATGTAATGGATGGCCAAGACTGGATTACCTTCATCAGTTTTGGAGACAAATCACGCTGAATAATCATGAGCAAAGTAATAAAATAAGATAATTCAAAATTACATTTTAGAATTACAGTATAATTTATTTTGAAATTGTTTGCTTAATGACCTCAGTGGCAGTTTAGCATTGCTAATCTAAAAGTATTCAAATCTTCAATAGTGTTTGAATATATCTTCAACGATACATATGCGAACACGGCTCTAATTGCAAGGCCAAACTTACGGCTGAAAACAACTTTGGGTTTGCAGTCATTTGTTCAGCATAATTGATGGGAACTTTTAGCTGCCGTTCCCGTGCCATGAAGATATCAATTTAGTAAAAAAGCCGACACTGAAATTAATTAAGATGGTTGACCAATAAGCAAGTGGATTTTGAGCTCAACTGGCATTTTTGTCGCTATGAGATTTCAGCTAAACGAAAATCATGTAGCTGACCATATTTCACAAGAAGCGGCTAAATCACCTAGAAATCACCCATTATTTTACTAGTGCAAAATTTGATATAGTTATGACGGCCGCTTTCGAGCGCCATTAAGCATGCGACCAATGAATGTATAACGTACGCCCTTAGAATAGGTTGCAAGCCCGATAGCTGATACGATTGCTATTACTAGTAAAAATTTCATGTGATGAGATATTGGCAGATTAAAGACTGCGCACTGTGCGAGTATAACAACGGGTAGATGCACAATGTAGACCCAATATGCCGAGTCCGCCATATACTGAGCCGCTTTGTTCATTTTTTCACCACCAATCTCAAAAAGCCAACGGAACAGACCTATCAGCGCAAAGGTCATCAACCAAGTGAACGATGTTTGCACAATACCACTGCCGATTGTAATGGGGTCGGTGAACAGAAACTGTGTAACACGTTCGCCTTCGCTCCTCGCTGCCGCAATCTTTTCCAAGTTGGCACTCCGATATAACTCAATGATCCACTTTCCCAAGGCATATAAAGGGACCGACGGAAGCAAGGCTAGCATCCACCACCGGCGACCCTCAATTCTGCGCTGGTAAAAATGCACTCCGAGCAACAGGAAACATAGGTAGTACAGTAGAATTGGCAGTTCCGGTATCAATGCCCCCGAATGATCCGACCCGAAAGTCAGAGGTTGCTTCATGAACAGCTTCACAATGAATGAAGCTGGAATAAGCAACCACCAAAATCTGTTCTGAAACAAAAATCCTATCTTTACCAGTCCAATAAATATAAATGCAATGATGAGCAGATACCATAGGAACCAAAGGTGTACCATGCTTCCAAAGAACAAGAAAGGCGTTATGAGTAACGTAATCTGATCATAGATTGATGTGTAAGCGTTTTGCCAAATAGCAACTGCTTTCAAAATCCAAATTGTCAAAGGAATCACAGTCAGACAGCTGATCAACCATGGAATTCCGACGCGCTTCAACCGCTGTTGGCGGAATGCTGCAATTCCACGGCGTTGCCACAGCATGGCACTGAAGAACCCACTTAACAGAAAAAAGACTGGTATGCGAAAACCGTGTATGATGTCAACAATGAATTGGTAAGTTTGTTTGCCCTGTGCAGCTGCGTTATGTAGCGGCCAGCGCCACTCGTCGGTTTCCGGCAGAACGAAAAGCGCAGCATGAATTACGATGCCTAGTAGCATCGCCATGGCCCTCAATCCGTCAAGGTGGTAATATCTCACAAATTGCTTTCCTGTTTCTATCAATCAAATTTTGATATATGTTGTACCCTGACTTTTGAATTCGTAGCTAAATGTAATGCAGAGTTAAGTTGTTGATGTATTTCTCCGTGCTCATTTCTTACGGCATCGTGGAATCCAGAGTGTGTTTCATTTTGTCCCGATCTATCAGCAAAACAATTAAAAGACAACTGCTATATCAGATGATTCTGCCTATGATTTTGAGAATAAATCCGAACATTTGGATATCACATTTGTTTCGCAACCATGCTGTGTAGTGGTTTTCTGTTTCTTATCGCTAGCTACTAACTGTTAATATCGCCTAATGTCTCAATGAGTTCATTGCATTGAATCGCCTTTTAATGAACCTTTTTATTTATCCGCGCATCTGTTAAATCAGTTATATGCGGTTGATGTGTACTATTTCACAAATTATGACTGCCTATTTTATAATAAGGCACTTAGTTTATTAGCGAATTACTGGACTTTTAGGTAAATTCATGCACGATATTCAGAGTAGCTCCCCAAGTTCGTATCGATCTATGGTGCCGTCGAATGCGTTGACGATTGCGGAAGAAATTCTTCTGCTGATCTTGGATAGCGACAAAGGCGAGTTCCAAACCTCGCTTCCGGCACATTCCCGCGATATCATAGTAGCAGGTGCAACCCTCATGGATTTAACGCTGGCAAATCGCATCGACACCGATCTTGAGCATCTGGTCGTCGTTGATTCCACTCCTATGGATGACGATTTGCTTGATCCGATTTTGAGTGACATTGCCGCAGAGCAAGAAGCACGCGACACAGCCTTCTGGCTGGATCGGATATCTAAAATGGGTGAAGAGATACGCAACAAATCAATTGAACGCCTTGTCAAACGTGGAATTCTAGAAGCCGAAGCTAACGGTTTGATATTTCTATCGCGCTTAGTAGCCCGAGCACGCAAATATTCAATCGGGAGCGATAAGACTGCTGAGGAAGTTCATTTCCGGATCATGCGCACAATATACAGTGATGAGATTCCCGACCCCCGGGACCTGGTTATTATTAGCTTGGCTTCAGCCTGTGGCGTGTTTAACAGCATTTTCCCTAGAGATGAACTCGCCGAAGTGAGTGACCGAATTGATCAACTCGCAAGGTTAGACTTGATCGGGCGCGAAGTTGCAATGGCAGTCAGCCGTGTCAAACCAGAGAAACCGAAGGAAACTACTGTACGGTCTCATGAAGAAATTCCGCTTGCATCCGGATTGCCGCTCGCTGGCAACGCTTTCGATATGAACAGGGACATTGGCAAATTTCTCACCATTCAATACTTGAAACTTGGCCCGGTATTCCGATGTAAGGCCTTTCACCAACGCTTCACAGTAATTGCTGGTCCCGAGGCAGTCATAAACCTGCCGAAACTTATGAACACACACATGCGCTCATATGACTTCTGGCAAGACTACATAAAATCTACAGGAACTGCTCGCCAAACGATGAACATGGACGGCGAAGAACATTTGCGAATGCGCAAGTTTCTTGCGAAATCATTTACTCCAAAATTTCTTGAGGGGCGAGTGGAGCAGCTCATTGGTCTCACTCGAAACGTTGTAGCCGAATGGCCCCGTAATCAGCCAATAACAACCATGCGGGCTATGCAAAATATCATTTTCGAACAAATGGCAAATGTCTTTACCAATGCATCTCCGCGAGAGCATATGGATGATTTCTCATACTATTTGAAAACGAAGCTCATGGTTCACGCTCTACGCCGATGGCCAAAACTGATGGAGCGGCTACCTCGCTATCGGCGTGCTGAACGAAACGTAAAACGTCTATGTGCTGAGACTCTTAAAGCTCACCAACCTGAATTACGTGAAGGCGCCACTCCTGACCATGTTGACAATGTGCTAGCGATGAATCGAGAAGATCCGCAATTTATGCCTGAATCTGACTATCAGATGCACGTTATTGGACCGTATTTCGCAGGTCTTGACACTACTGCAAATACTTGCTCGTTTATACTCTACAATTTATTAAAACACCCGGATGTTCTTGCTCAGATGAAATCTGAAGTTGATGCCATATTTGACCGTGGAACCCCAACTGAGAAAGAACTGCGATCGCTTGACATTACCCACCGCGTCTTTCTTGAAACGTTGCGCATGTATCCGGCAGTTCCGGCTGTCCTGCGCAACGTCTGCAACTCATTTGAGTTCGGTGGATACAAGATTCCAGTTGGAGCACAAGTACTTATTGGAGCTACGGTAGCTCACCACATTCCAGAGTATTATCCAAACCCAGAACACTTTGACATTGAACGATACAGCCGGAACCCTCCAGAGCACCGAGCTCCCGGCGCTTACGCTCCTTTCGGACTCGGTAGGCATCGCTGCTTGGGCAGTGGTTTTGCAGAAGTTCAGATCATGGTCACTATGGCCACTCTTATACACGATATAGACTTCAAAACCGACCAGCCTCTTCCTCAACTCAAAGTTATAAACTCACCGACAGCACAACCCGATAAATCGTTCACCTTCCAAGTGAACGAGAAACGCAATGAGATAGCATGACTATACGTTTGCAATTAATCTCTAATCCGGCAGACATAACAGTCAACGGGCAACTGGGTACAGGAGGCATTAACCGCGGTAGGAAAATAATAAATTCACCGCAAATTGAGCCAAGCGCTACTGAAAAAATCGAAGCGAATACCAACGGACTAGGAAGACTTTTGCGCTACCGCCTGGGCACCCTTGAAAGTTCCGCCTGGGTGCCAGATACAATCATCGTTATGCTCCCCTAGGAACCGATACCAAAGTCCAGAAAGTTATAAGTCAGGGGCTCTTTCATGAACAGCTTCACAATGAATGAAGCTGGAATAAACAACCAGCATAATCTGTTCTGAAACAGAAATTCAATATTTACCAGTCTAATAAAGATAATTGCAATGATGAGCAGATGCCATAGGAACCAAAGGCGTACCATATTTCCAAATAACAATAAAGGCGTTATGAGCAACGTAATCTTCATCATAGATTGATGTGTAAGCGTTTTGTTAAGTAGCAACTGCATTCAAAATCCAAATTGTCAAAGGAATCACAATCAGACAGCTGATCAACCATGGAATTCCGACACCCTTCAACCGCTGTTGGCGGAATGCTACAATTACACGGTGTTGCCGTAGCATGGCACTGAAATACCCACCTAACAGAAGAAAACTGGCATGTGAAAACTGTGTATGATGTCAAGTTAAATGCTGTCTATCCGTGCAGCTGTTAAATCAGTTATATGCGGTTGGTGTGGACTATTTCACAAACCATGATTGCTTTATTTATAATAAAGCACTTAATTTATTAGCGAATTACTCAACTTGTAGGTAGATTCATGCACGATACTCAGAGCAGCTCCCCCAGTTCGTCTCAATCTATGGTGCCGTCAAATGCGTTGACGATTGCGGAAGAAATTCTTTTGCTGATCTTGGATAGCGACAAAGGCGAGTTCCAAACCTCGCTTCCAGCACATTCCCGCGATATCGTAGTAGCCGGCGCAACCCTCATGGATTTAACATTGGCAAATCGCATCGACACCGACCTTGAGCATTTGATCGTCGTTGATTCCACTCCTATGGATGATGACTTGCTTGATCCAATTTTGACTGACATAGTTGCAGAGCAAGAAGCACGCGACACAGCCTTCTGGCTGGATCGGATATCTAAAATGGGTGAGGAGATACGCAACAAATCAATTGAACGCCTTGTCAAACGTGGAATTCTAGAAGCCGAAGCTAACGGTCTGATATTTCTATCGCGCTTAGTAGCCCGAGCACGCAAATATTCAATCGGGAGCGATAAGACTGCTGAGGAAGTTCATTTCCGGATCATGCGCACGATATACAGCGATGAGATTCCCGACCCACGGGATCTGGTTATTATTAGCTTGGCTTCGGCCTGTGGCGTGTTTAACAGCATTTTCCCTGGGGATGAACTCGCCGAAGTGAGTGACCGAATTAATCAGCTCGCAAGGTTAGACTTGATCGGACGCGAAGTTGCAATGGCAGTCAGCCGTGTCAAGCCAGAGAAACCGAAAGAAGTTACTGTACGGTCTCATGAAGAAATTCCGCTTGCATCCGGATTGCCGCTCGCTGGCAATGCTTTCGAAATGAACAGGGACATTAGCGAGTTTTTCACCACTCAGTACTTGAAACTTGGCCCGGTATTCCGGTGTCAAGCCTTTCATCGACGCTTCACGATAATTGCTGGGCCCGAGGCAGTCATAAACCTGCCGAAGTTTATGAGCACACACATGCGCTCGTATGACTTCTGGCAAGACTTCGTTAGATCAACAGGAACTGCTCGCCAAACGATGAACATGGACGGTGAAGAACATCTGCGAATGCGCAAGTTTCTTGCGAAATCATTTACTCCAAAATTTCTTGAGGGACGAGTGGATCAGTTCATTAGCATCACTCGCAACGTTACAGCCGAATGGCCCTGTAATCAGCCAATAGCAACCATGCGGGCTATGCAAAACATCATTTCTGAACAAATGGGAATTTTGTTTGCTAATGCATCTCCGCGGGAGCATATAGACGATTTGTCATATTATTTTAAAACGAAGCTCATGGTTCATGTTCTACACCGATGGCCAAAACTGATGGAGCGGCTACCCCGCTACCGGCGTGCCGAGCAAACTGTAAAACGCCTATGTGCTGAAACTCTTAAGGCTCACCAACCTGAATTACGTGAAGGTGCCACCCCTGACTATATCGACGAAATGCTGGCGATGAATCGAGAAGATCCGCAGTTTATGCCCGAATGTGACTATCAGATGCACCTTATTACACCGTATTTGGCAGGTCTTGATACTAATGCAAATACTTGCTCGTTTATGCTCTACAGTTTATTAAAACACCCGGATGTCCTTGCTGAAATGAAAGCTGAAGTTGATGCCATATTTGACCGTGGAATCCCAACTGAGAAAGAACTGCGATCGCTTGACGTTACCCACCGCGTTTTTCTTGAGACGTTGCGCATGTATCCGGCAGTCCCAAATGTTTTACGCAACGTTTGCAACCCGTTTGAGTTCTGCGGTTATGAAATTCCGGTTGGAACAGAGGTAATAATCGGAACTACGGTAGCGCACCGTCTGCCAGAGTATTATCCAAATCCGGATAGATTTGACATTGAACGATACAGCCGGAATCCTCCGGAGCACCGGGCTCCCGGCGCATACGCTCCATTCGGACTCGGTAGACATCGTTGCGCGGGCAGTGGTTTTGCAGAAGTTCAAATCAAAGTCACCATGGCCACTCTCATACACGACTTGGACTTCAAAACTGATCAACCTCTTCCTCAACTCAAAGTTATAAACTCGCCGACGGCTCAACCTGATAAACCTTTCACATTCCAAGTTAATGAGAAACACAGTGAGATAGCATGACTAAATGTTTGCAATTTACCTATATCTCAGCAGACATAACATTCAACTGGGCAGGGGGAGCACTAACTGCGGCGGAAACATAGGTTCGCCGCTAATTGAGTCAATCGCTACTGAAAAATTCGGACCGGATACCAACAGACTAAGAAGAGCCTTTGGTTTTACCTCTGTTGCAGGAAACTGTCGTCCTAGAGGATTAGCTGCTGAACGTTTGTCTTGGCAATGAGCATTCATTATTATTGATCTATGCGGTGTCCCGACCCTAACCTTGACAGTGGGAATCTACTCTGCCCATCGGCGCACTTCTGAGTAAATTCAGCTTGACATTCCCAGTATGATGGCATTAATCTTCGCTATCGTACCCATTCTAACCGTACTATCATTGCCTTTCACCATGCTGTATGTGATAATTGCAGGGCTTGGTTTCAGTGGTATCGCAGCACTTTTGCAACTGTAGTGCAGAACTCGGCATCCGTTTAATACAGTCGGCTCGGTCCTCAGTTTTGCATTTTTTTCAATCGCTCAGCGGCATGTTGAGTCTCACCGTACTAGGCACCATGATAAAAAGAAAATTTTATCAGGCGTTTGATGTGAGTATTCCTGATCGAGTAAGGGAAGTGATTCCACAGAGCTAACTTTCTGCATAAAAAACAGCTTTTTTGTGTAAGACAATCAATTCTCTGTGGATTAAAACTGATGTCTCACTTTAGCAAAACTGGAACAGAAGCAAATTCCCTTGCGAATGCTCTATGCGAATCTTTAGTCTCCTCACTAACTGAGGTGCTGAACGAAATATTTGCTATTGTGGCAATCTTGGCAGCACCCGCATTCATCGGTACCATACTTCTTACGTGTTTCAATCCAATCCAATCAGAATTTGGTAATTCGAACTGACCTCTTCAATATATCGTAACAAATTGTCACCATAATGTGTGAAACGCTAGTCAGTAACGTTTTGTACACCACTACCAGCATAGTTACATTGCTCATTAGCTGGATATAGCAATGGGAAACACACGTAAATAATAGCCCAAAACTTAACCTATATACAATTCGAATGAATACTTACTGTGTTACTTTGAAGTTCAATTTTCTGCCTAAAGTAATTTTTTTAAACCACATATAGCGTGTACAATGGAAGTCGGGCTACAAACCCGAATTTTCGCTAAGTAACATCCTGTAGCTGGAAGTTAAACGATGAGAAAAACCAACGAACGATATTATGATTTGGCTATTGTCGGTGGTGGCCCGGTTGGAAGTGTCTGTGCAATTGCGCATGCCAAGAAAGGTGCCCGAGTTGCCCTGCTTGAAGCAAACCCGAAAGCTTCTAATCGGCTAGCAGGTGAATGGTTGCATCCACCTGCTGTTAAAATCTTGCGAGATCTTGGAATTGAATTCAATTTTGATGAAGAATGTGTCATCGGAAAGGGGTTTGTCGTGGCACCAGAAGACAAATCAAAACCAATGATGCTCCCCTACCCGAACGAATCCCGTGGTTTGGCTATAGAGCATTCAAAGCTAATTTCGCGCTTGCATGAAGCAGTGAGAAATGAACCCAACATCGACTTTATCACACCTGCGCGAGTCCGTGCAATTGAAGATGAACAGATTATTTATTCAGTTGATAGATTTGAGAACTCCATAACTGCAGATCGAATCGTCGGTGCAGACGGCCGCGCCTCTTTTGTGCGAAAAACATTGGGACTGTCAACCAAGCTGGAGACTTGTTCACGAATGGTGGGGACGGTTGTGAAAGGGATAGACCTCCCACTTAAGGGTTACGGACATGTGCTGCTTGGAGGACCTGGTCCGATTCTGATGTATCAAATAGCTGACCAACGCATTCGCGTAATCACCGATATTCCATTGGATCACTGGACACCCCGTAACCGCGTTGAGCTAATCGCAGAATCATACACCAAATTTATGCCTGAGGAGATTAGAAACAAGTTTATTGAATCGCTACAGAGTGGCGATTTCCAGGCTGCGGCGAACGAACTTAAACCGCGCAACAACTATGGCAACCCCAAACGAGTACTGATTGGAGATGCAGCTGGTCACTATCATCCTATGACATCAGTGGGCATGACGCTTGGGTTTGGAGACGCAATCGCATTGGCTGAAAGCAAGAATTTTGATGAATTCAAAAATAACCGTTTTCTGAGTACACGTGCACCAGAGTTTCTCGCCATGGGGATCTATGAAGTTTTTGCGGACTACCGCTTTGAATCGGTGGCTCTCAGGCAAGCAATATATCGGACGTGGCGAAGTAATAAAAAATTACGTGACCAAACGATCAACTTAATCGCCTGTGAAGATACTTCAACTGTCAATTTCGGAGTTGCCAGTTCCTTCGTAATTTTGAAAACATTTGGTGAATTTTCTCAGCAAATGTTGAACAGATTCACTCGACAGCGGGCTTATGAAACTATGGCAGCTCTCAAAAAACGTCTGACATGGCTAGTACGCGGCGCGCAAGAACAAAACAGACTGAGAAGAACAAATGGTGTTAAAGACGCAAGGTCACGCGAACTTTTGGCCAATGCGTTCTGTATATCCATGCCATCGGAAGCGAATTATTATTCACGCAAAATCTCAAAAGAGATTGACTCAATTGATGTTAGTTCCGCATTGATGAGCTCAATTAAACACTTGTTGAATATACAAGCTGAAGATGGTTCATGGGAAGGAGAGATGGTCTGGAGTCCCATCATCACCGCACAGTATGTACTGCTACACCATATCATCGGACAACCTCTCGAGGCTGATCGCCGAAGACTAATTTTACGTCACTTTGAAGTTACCCAACTCAATGGCGAATTTTGGGGATTGCATGAACATTCTTCCCCCAATCTGTTCGTGACCACATTGGTATATGTTGCGATAAGAATACTTGAAGTTACGCCTGATGATCCTCTAATTGCACCGGCTCGGAGATTTATACAGGCGGCGGATGTGTTAGAAATTCCAAGCTGGGGAAAATTCTGGTTGGCACTTCTCAATCTCTATGATTGGCAAGGAGTCAATGCCATTATCCCAGAAATGTGGAGCCTTCCGAGCTGGGTTGCTTTTCATCCATCCAACTGGTACTGTCACACTAGATTGATATACATGGCAATGGCGAGCATTTACTCAACAAAATACCGAGTGCCAACGACACCTATTATAGCCGCTCTAAGGGAGGAACTGTATCCTCAAGGGTACAATAGCGTTAAGTTCTCAAAAAGCAGGAATCGTTTGAGAAATGAAGACATTTTCGTACGTCCTAGCTCTTGGTTGCGAGCCGGTTATATGTTGACCAATCTGCTTGATAGTTTCCATAGCAAAAGACTGCGGAATCGATGTATAAAAGAGTTGATTCGCCATATAAAGTGGGAACTGCAGACCACCAATCATAGAAGTATTTCTCCTGTCAGCGGCATCCTTAATATCATAGCTACCTGGATTTTTAATGGAGATGATTCTGACTTCAGACTGGCATTAGCTGGGTTAGACAACTGGATTTGGGAAGATGAGGAAAATGGCATGCGAGTGACCGGAGCAAGGAGCATTTCATGGGATGGCGGATTTTGCCTTCAGGCACTGGCGACTGTTACCGAGTATGATGGGGTTAAAAGAGCTCTCAGCCGAGGCGCAGAATTTCTGCGGCAGCAACAAATAAGTCACAGTTTTTCAGGGTTTCAAGAAGAACACCGGATTGACCCCAAAGGTGGTTGGTGTTTTTCCGATAGGTTGCATGGTTGGCCTGTTACCGACTGTACAGCAGAAGCAGTGTTGGGAATAACCTCTGCTGACTGCGAAACTGCCGGCCCAACCCTGATAAACAATGCAATCCAATTTATGTTGCGTGGACAGAATAGAGATGGGGGATTTGGCACCTATGAAGCAAGGCGTTCTCGGGTCGGACTGGAGTGGTTAAACCCAGCTGAGGTGTTTGGCGAGTCGATGTCTGAGAATTCTTATGTTGAGTGCACAGGATCATGCCTTTGTGCACTTGCTACCTGCAAGTCGCAATTTCCACAGCTAATTGACGATTCAGTAGTTAACTCTATGTCAAAGGCAGATGCCTTCCTTCGTCGAACCCAAAGGAGCGACGGTTCATGGCGTGGGGTTTGGGGGATTCAATACATCTATGGCACTTTTTTTGGAATTAGAGGTTTACTAGCGGCCGGAGCAACACCTGGTGACCCTGCATTGCGTTTGGCCTGCCAGTGGTTGTTGGCGCGTCAGCGTCGCGATGGTGGATGGGGCGAACATCACAGCGGGAGTCCGGGCGGTAAATACGTTGAGCATGAAGAAAGCCAAGTCATTCATACCGCATGGGCACTCATAGCATTGCTTGAGTCCGGTGACTCAAATTGGCCCGCGATTATGCGAGGCATTGAATTTCTGCTCAAAACTCAAAACTCAGACGGTACTTGGCCCAAACAGGACATGGCTGGTGTATTTTTCCGAACTGCTTTACTAGACTATGTTCTGTACCGACAGTATTTCCCCTTGCACGCACTAGGACTTTTTGAGAAACGGCAGACTTCTCGGCAAAATCTGGCAAATTCCACAATGAATATTGCAAATGCCGCGTAGTTTGGGGCTGACTTAAATTAGTTTTCCTTGCTTTCAGGTTTCCGCGCTAGGAAAAAATACAAAGGTGTCATAATACCTGATACCCCGCCTTCAACGAGTGCAATTCCTGCTGTGCCCAAAATATTACTGACTTTTACAGAGCCTTTTGGAAATATCCGCAATTTCTCGCCTATAGCCAAAGTTAGTTTAGTCAAAACTCTTCCCAGTGGTGTTCGCGGGATACTTGACAAGCTCAAATCACGACTCTGCAATGCCCGATACCAAGGGGTCTCTGGGTCAGCATCATGACCAACATCCCGTGCTTCAACGATTTCAAATCCGACAGCAGACAGTGCCTCAAGCACATCCCGCTGTAGAGTAATATCAGTAGACAGTCCATTGCCCAATTCAATGTTCGACTTTATTCTCTGATGTTCTGAGTTTTCAGGATCGAACATTTTGGTCAAGCACCAATCGGTTCCCGTAAAATAGCTACCGGGACGCAAAAGTCGGAAAACTTCCCGAAACGCTGCCTGTTTATCAGGTGCATGGCACATGGCTTCGATTGTGAATGCGCCATCGTAACTGTTATCAGCTTCTGGAATTTGCATAAAATCACATTTAATGAATCTACACAGTGAACTGACATTCTGAGTATGGATTTTTGCGCGTTCAATCTGGTAGGCATTATTATTGATCCCTGTAATACTTGCTCCAGAATACTTAGCAATTGTACGCATCGGTCCACCAACACCGCTACCCAAATCAAGGATTTGCATTCCTTGTTTCAGTGACAGATTGTCGGCTAGAAAATGTTCGAATCGCACCAGAGAATCTTTAAAGCTCTCACCTCTTTTTCTAGGTGCAAAGTGAAAGGACTTACCCCAGCCAAACTCAAAAAAATCAGTTGATAGGTCATAGTAGTCATTTGTGAATGTTTGATAGTTTTCGGTCCTACTCTCAGTGCCACTTTCAAAAATTTTGGTGTAGTTATCAGCTACAGCATCCAATTTACTGGGATTGAGGTTACCAAGGGTACCATCTGTACCCGAAAGTGTATCTGGCGTTAGTAGTGAGCGTTTCTTAGAGCGTTTTTTTGTATTCATGGTAGCACTTGCGGTAAAGTGTTCTAATTTAATTTCATTGATTCGATATTATAAAGCAGTTAAATCTCAAAGGTGGATTGTCTCCACTTTGCTATCACTTTACGCATAATATCGTTTGAAGTTTATGATGACTTGATGTTGGGGTGTGCTCGCCAACACCATATCCATTGTTTGTATAGAGGCAATTTTCATTCAGCGTTGGTTTCCATAGATGCGTTTCTAGCGTAAATGAAGAATCTGTATACCGACTTAACAGCATGCGTTAGAAGAAGCAGTTGGCTTATCGCTTTGTATATCAATTCAGTATAACATGGGCGGCTCACATATCTGATGTTGAAGATTTAGTGCATCTTATCATTTTTTTCTTGGATCCCAAATATGAGACTTGGAATTGACACTGGTGGAACTTTCACTGATGCCGTGCTATACGATGGCGCCAAAGGCATAATCAAAACTGCCAAAACACTTACAACGCATCACGATTTAGCAATAGGAATTCGCGATGTAATCGACCGCCTTGAAATCAACTCGAATTTGCTTTCTCAGCAAATTAAAGTTGCTGCAATCTCAACAACCTTAGCTACCAATGCAATTGTTGAAGACCGAGGTGGCACAGTATGTCTACTTCTAATAGGATACAATCTAGAATCGTTGCATAGATCCAGGCTTAAAAATGCAATTAGAAATGATCCAGTTGAGTTTATTAAGGGCGGGCACAACGCATATGGAGACGAGCTTGAACCGCTAGACCTAGAAGCAGCGAAAGCAGCTATCATCAATATTGGGAACTCTGTATCTGCTTTTGCAGTTGCTGGCATGTTTTCAGTGCGTAATTCTGCCCATGAGATAGCAGTGCAAACACTAGTTCGCGAATTAACTGGTAAGCCCGTTACCTGCACTTCTGAACTAACAGCGAAACTTAATGCGCCACGGCGTGCAATGACTGCTGTATTAAATGCGCGTCTTATCGCACCTATCACACAACTTATAACGACAGTTCGCGCAGAGCTCACTCAGCGAAAAATCAACGTACCATTGATGGTTGTCAAGGGAGACGGCTCTATGATCAGTGCTGAGTCTGCCGCTTTGCGGCCGGTGGAAACCATTTTGTCTGGACCTGCGGCGAGTATAATCGGCGCCTCTCATTTGGTCAGTAAACCTATCAATGTAGTTGCCGATATTGGTGGTACTACCACAGATATCGCAGTACTGAAAAACGGTCAACCTCAAACAGCACTTGAAGGAGCTAGCATTGGTGGCTTCAAAACTTTTGTTGAGACTTTAGATGTTTATACAGTTGGGCTTGGGGGCGACAGTCAGGTTTCGTTTACTACACCGCTTGAAATGGGGCCCAATCGGGTACTTCCAATTTCATCATTGGGTAAACAACATCCTCACATAATTGATATCCTCACGGAACAGATCGGTGGGCATCCACGCGAATATCAAGGCTGTTTCGTTTTGCGTCGTCGAGAGACCGAAGATGTCGCTAACTTAAACAAGAAAGATCGCAGTTTGTGGGATTTGCTCGACAATGGCCCTGTCAGATGCGACAATCTTTTTAGCAATCCGTTGATGTTGCGTGCATTCAATCGTTTACGTGTGCTTGATTTAGTGCAATTGTCTGCATTCACACCTACAGATGCCCTTCACGTGCTAAACAAAATGAATCGCTGGTGCGAGACCAGTGCCCGACTTGCAGCTGAGATTTGGCGACGAGGGTTCGATCGAAATGGAAAGATACATTGGAACAGCGTTGATGATCTTTGCTTGTGTGTAATTGATAGAGTTGTTCAACAAACTTGCAAAGCTCTTGTAGAAGCAATTGTGTCAATGGAATCCCCTTCAGTTTCATTTGCTGATCTTGGCACATATTTTCTGCATAAAGGAGTTACGAAGGACAATAAGAGCCTGATTAAAGTGCAGTTCAAATTGAGTGGTTCAATAGCGGCTGTCGGCGCCCCCGCCTCTGTGATATATCCGATAGTTGCGGAACGTTTGAATACTGAATTGGAGATTCCTACTCACGCTGAGATTGGCAATGCTGTTGGAGCAGCAGTTGGAACAATTATGCAACGCGTAACTGGTCTGATCACCTCTCCTGCTGAAGGCATTTATCGAGCACATTCACCAATAGGTGTTAGCAACTACAAAAACCTTGAAGAAGCTGCCACCAGAATCACAGAAGAACTAACCAATATAGCCAATCAAAGGGCTTCAGCTTCTTATGTGACAAAAATCAGCTCTAAAGTGGAGCGAACTGATGTTATTACCGATGGAATTGGTGGACAGAGAACTTTCATTGAATCCCAAATTACTGTGACTGCAGAAGGTGATGTGGGGGCGCAACCTAAAAATAGTCAGTGAACTAACTGAAATAATTGACTTGGTTGTTTGCCTGTCCAAATCTCATTGTTGTTTTCACCAACAAGTGTTAATATAATGGGGCATTTTACTGATAATCAATGATAATAACTACAGCACTTTGAATGTTGTCAATACAAAGCTTTGAGAATACAGCAACATTTAGTGTTCTTGTTTTCAGGATAAAACATTTTGGTAAAGGAAATTGATAGACAAATTGGGGGATGATGATCAATAGCTTTGATATAAAGCCCTTTATCTTGATAATAAGCGACAAGATATTTTCAACTAGGAAACGAAATATTGATGCCAAATGAGGAATCCCAGAGTTTAAATTACGCTGATGCGGTTATTGAATGTCGCCATCTTTGGAAAATTTTTGGCGGACGATCAAATGAAGCATTGAAAGCAGTTCAAAGCCAAGGATTGTCAAAGAGCGAAATCCGAAATAAGTACCACTGTGTCGTTGGGGTTCAGGATGCCAGCTTCTCTGTCAGCGAAGGAGAGGTATTCTGCATTATGGGGCTTTCTGGCTCAGGTAAATCAACTCTGATCCGTCACATTAACCGTCTCATCGAACCGACTTTTGGTGAGATTTTCATTGAAGGGCAGGACATCAACCTTCTCAACCCCACTGAACTGAGAGCGTTGCGCTCAACAAAAATCGGCATGGTATTTCAGAACATGGCATTGATGCCTCACCGCACTGTTCGCGACAATGTCGCCTATGCATTGGAAGTTCGGGGAGTTGCCAGAGAAGCGCGATATGCAACTGCCGATCAGGCGATTGAAACCGTTGAGTTGCAAGGTTGGGGTAATTGTTATCCGGATGAACTCTCGGGAGGCATGCAGCAACGCGTTGGCTTGGCGCGGGCTATTGCAGCGGACCCTCACATTTTGCTGATGGATGAACCCTTCTCCGCATTGGATCCTCTCATTCGGCGACAGCTACAGGATCAGTTTCTAACCCTGTCTGCGGAGATGCGCAAGACAACACTGTTCATTACACATGATCTTGACGAGGCTATAAGAATTGGACACCGAATTGCAATCATGAAAGATGGCGCGCTTGTTCAGATTGGCACGCCTGAGACGATTGTAACTGAGCCAGCAGATGACTACGTGGCCGACTTTGTCGCTGGAATATCTAAATTGCAACTGGTAACCGCACAAAAAGTGATGCAGCCCATCTCAGAATACGAGCAATCTTACAGTGCTATTGACAGAACTTTGTGTCCCGTCGCTCAGCCCAATGACAATCTTGATTCATTGGTTGATTTGTCCATTGATACTGATCAACCCATAATCGTAGAGCATGATGGGACTGCAGTCGGTGTGGTAACAAAACGAAATTTGTTGCGTAGCATTCAGGGCAAACAGGGTTGACAGAAATCAATCAAATAGTGGAGTAACTTTTCATGGCTGACAAAGAATCATTTAATCTGCTGAGCCCGTTCAAAAGCGTTGATTTCGGCATTGCAGACTGGGCCGATGGCATCAAAACCTGGGCAGCAGAGAATCGCGATGTGGTTCAACCGGTCAAATGGTTCGTGAATGATTTGATTGTAACTGTTGAGGCCATTATGCATGCCATTCCACCAGTCGCCATGCTCGGCATTATGCTTTTATTTGCATGGCAGGCCGCCGGCATCCGAGTGGCCGCTTTCGTTGTCTGCTGTTTGATTTTACTGGGCTTGAGTGACCCCAATGCCTGGAGTCTTGCAATGACCACGCTCGCAGTGGTGGCCACATCCGTTGTGATCTGCGTCATCTTTGGTTTGCCGCTGGGCTTACTGGCTGGCAAGAGCAACCGATTTGAATTTGCAATCCGACCGGTGCTGGATACGATGCAAACCATTCCTGCATTCGTTTACCTAGTGCCGGTGGTGATGTTGATTGGCATTGGAAACGTTTCGGGTGTTATTGTTACGGTGGTATTCGCACTACCGCCTATTATCCGGCTCACCTCGCTCGGCATTCGGCAGGTTGACGGAAGTGTTGTTGAAGCTGCACGCGCATTTGGCTCTTCTCCCCGGCAAATTCTGTTTAAGGTTGAACTTCCTCTAGCCACGCCTGCCATTATGGCCGGGCTGAATCAGACCATCATGATGGCATTGTCAGTAGTTGTTATCGCGTCCCTGATCGCTGTGAAAGGATTGGGAAATGAAGTTTTGCGGGCGATGGGACGGCTTGACGCTGGCAAGGCGCTGGTGGGTGGGTTTGGAATTGTCATTTTAGCAATTGTGTTGGACCGGATCACTCAAGGCTTGGGAAGGACTGGCAGGGAGCGAGGACACCGACACTGGTGGCAAGGAGGACCAATTGGACTATTTCTTAGGTTGATTGGAATGAATCCTAAAGAAACTCCACAGATCTAAACGATCCAGACAACGAAAACTTGCTCGGAAGATAGTTGATATTCGAAATTCAAGTAATTAGTTCAATGCAAATTTTTCTATGAAAACATTGTTTGGTGTTATATTTAAATAATTCTTCAACTTAACATTCTGATAGTAAGAATGCATTGATCAATTTTTTGCTCACTATTTGCTCAGTGTCAAACCAGAAGCAGATAGTGCTGAAAGGAAAGTATTGAGAGGCGAAAGCTAGAAGTAATCTACGAAAGTTCTAAAATGAAAATTTTATCATGTAATTATGGAGGATTGTAAATGTTAATTTTACGTAAGTTCACTGGACTCATTGCATTGGGTATCGTTTTAATTGTGCCAGCGACATCAAGTATAGCTGATTCAATGATGCCAGGCAGTGGGGTAACGGTAAGACCTATTGAAGGCACTAATCTAGAAGAAAAATTCCAACACCAGATCATATACAAGGCCCTGATGGAATTAGGATATGAAATCGCAGAACCACAAGAGGTAGAGTATCAGACCATACACCTGGCACTTGGTACAGGAGATGGGGATTTTACCGCAGTCCACTGGGACCCACTTCATCAGGTGTTTTTTGATGAATCGGGTGGCACTGGCAAAATGACAAAATTTGGAGATTTCATTGCAGGCGCCGTACAGGGATATCTGGTTGATACAGCCTCCTACGAAGCCGGCATACGAAATTTGGGAGATTTGAAGGATCCTGAAATTGCAAAACGATTTGATTCTGATGGCAATGGCACAGCTGACCTTGCGGGCTGCGCTCCCGGATGGGGTTGTGAGCGAGTAATTGAACATCACCTCACAGAGTTCGATTTACGCGACACCGTAACGCACAATCAAGGCTCGTACAATGCAATTATTGCTGAAACAGTTGCTCGGCAACAAAATGACGAACCGATCATCTACTACACATGGACTCCTTTTTGGGTATCAGGTGTCTTGGTTCCCGGTGAGAATGTTCAGTGGATTGAAGTGCCTTACTCTTCTTTGCCAGATGGCCGGAAAGCAGATACGATGTTTCAGGACAAAGAACTGGGATTTGAAGTGAATACTCTACGCATTGTTGCAAATAATGAATTTCTTGGAGAAAATCCTGCCGCCCGGGCAGTGTTTGAATTAGCAGAAATTGATATCAACACTGTGTCAGCGCAAAACAATACGATGCGCGACGGTGAGGATTCGCTTGACGACATCGCAAGACATGTTGACGAGTGGATTGCTGCTAATCAGGATAAATTCAACAGTTGGGTTGAAGCAGGCATGAAAGCTGCTTCAATGTAAATCTCAAATATCTGACAATAAATGCAAGGAAAGCGTTATCACCTGCTTTCCTTGCAGATATTGTTGTTAATGCTTGAATTTTTCTCATCCCTAAAATACTGTTCAAACAAATAGTTCTAGTATTTGTTGCATCTAGACGATAACAATTTGCATTAACTGAACTGTAGCCGTTCAAAGCTTATTTGTTTCAAGTGACTTGCGGTTTCATGTATCACTTGCAATGAAACCAATCCTTGAGCTGCTTATCTGAAGCAGTTCACTTGCATTTTTATCGTAGATTATTCATATCAACGAGATGATCATACATTAGGAGATAAGCACTGTAGAACTCTGTCAGCGAAGATGTGGAAATCAAGAGAAAATGCGCAAATCTAACAGTAAAACCAGCATCTGAGAAATTTAAACAACTTTACACTAATATCCAAGTGTAGGTTGGACTGGATTTATAAGCGATTTTCCGTCAAGGAAAAGTCGCATATTACGAAAGAAAAGCCCCAACGTCATTGGAATATAAGCGTCTCCATCATCGGCTGAAACATGAGGCGTGATGATTAGATTTCGAGTTCCCCATAGTCTGGAGGTCTCAGCTATCGGCTCAGTATCAAATACATCCAATATTGCGCCTCCCAAACTACCTTCTTCCAGCTTATCACAAAGCGTGTTGTAATCCATAACAGACTCGCGTCCGATATTGATGATACCTGCTGTCGGTTTTAGCAAGTCAAGTCGTCTTCGATCCATGAGTCCACGGGTTTCTGGCGTGTCGGGTGTTGCAATCAACAAGTAGTCTGCAAATGGCAATACATCGTCAAGTTGATATGTAGTTACCACTTTATTGCAACCTTCCACCAGACGACCTGACCGGTTAACCCCAATCACATTAACGCCAAATTGCCTGATATTTTTAGCAATTGAGCCGCCTAAACTTCCAGTTCCCAGAACAATAATCGTGCAGCCCTTGATCGGTGAGGAGTAAAGTGAATCATAAATCGTTTTTCTTTGATTGGTTACAATAGCCGGAATTTTTGAATGCAACATTAGGATCGCCATTAGTCCAAATTCACCAGCCTTTGCAGCATGTACACCTTTATTGCAAGTTAAAACAACTGTTTCAGGCAACCAGTCCATTGGAAGCAAGTGCTCCACTCCAGCGCCTATGCAATGAATCCATTTCAGATTAGGCGCTACATCAGCGAGATTTTCAGTGGGCAGATCCCATGCCAAAAGAACTTCAGCATCAGATATCGATGAAACAAAATTATTAGTGTCCCAATCAATGAAATATTCTGTTTTGCCCTTAATATCAGGAAAATCCTCAAGTGCTTGCTCAATCCGCTCTCGCGTGATCGTGAATACCTTCTCTCCTTCTGGCGTGTTAGGGAAGCTACCGGGCTTCCATCGATTGTTTTTTACGTGAACTTTCATGTTAAACTCATTGACCTCGGTCGATACCATTAGTTTCAAGCAACTTTAGACGCGAGATGATTTCGTTATCCCGATTCTCATCGCACCATTCTTCAAGCTCAAATTCAATATCCATCACTGATTCACCGATATTGTCAAGATATTCTTGGTCGTTAAGTCCTTTCAGTGACGGTAACGTAAGCACGGTGTCCTGACCATAGGTGCGGATTGAACGGCCTCCCATGCTTTTAGGTTGCGGTGGTTCAACACCCTCAACCAAATCACGCACTTGTTTGCGTACCCGTCGACGATATAAAGATATCCCTCGATCTGTCGGCATCAGATTTTCACCTTTGTGTGTGGAAATCGGTCCCATTCCCTCAACTGCTTCGCTATCACCAGGATAACGTTTCCTTTCTTCTGGTGGGCGTTCTAGCACTTCACCTTGTTCAATCATTTCGTGACCAGCCTTGGTGTTGTATTCATGCGGGTCCCATCGGTCGCCGAAATTAGCCCAGGCATAAATAATCGTATTTTCGTCATTGATCGGTACCACCCATCGTGTAAAACAGGAGCGTCCGAAATACCGTTGCTGGGTGCCGTCTGCGCCAAAGGCAGAACCTGCTTGCGTAAAGTTCGGCAGAATCAGTTCGTTCACACGTATCCAAGCGTTATCGCCAACGCGACGCGTTGAAGATCCGAGGAAATGATTTTGGTTGCGTTCATAGAATTTAAGCACTCCATCCACTTTCATACCCTCTGAAAATTGTGGATGACTATTCCGACTATGAAGGTAGGTTGTATGTGTCGGATCAAGTATAGCATCCAGAACTTGAATCCAGTTACAAGCATAGACTGCTTTGTAAGTAGCACTGGTCATACCATCATAGATAAAAGAGTCATAGATCGGAAACTCCGGCCGTTTGTCAGGGGGTCCCATATAAGCAAAGACAAGGCCTCGGTATTCAATGACCGGATAGGCACCAAGTCGCTTGCGCTCACGAACTAAATCGGCAGTTCGGGAGTTTTCGGCTGGGGTCTCGAGAATTGTTCCATCGGGAGCAAAAAGCCATCCATGGTAACAACAGCGAATTCCACGCTCCTCGCATCTGCCGTATTCCAACGAGGCTCTGCGATGCGCGCAGTACTTGTGTACCAATCCTATCTTATTTCCATTGCCACAACGGAAAAGAACAAGTTCTTCTCCTAGAATTCTAATTGATACCGGTAGTTCGCCAAGGTTTTCTGCAATATAAACTGGATGCCAGAAACGGCGCATGTATTCTCCTGCCTGTGTATTAGGCCCTATTCGTGCCAGTTCTTCATCCGATTCGACCTTCCCAGACTGATAGTAGCCTTGAAAGTTGCCATTAAATACCTGATGCGGGGGATTCAAAGTTCTAGATTCCATGAAAAGATCTCCAATTAATAGTTTGATTAATATACAAAACTACAACATCAACTGAATATACCCAAGTGATTTTTAGATTATATATTTAGATGCTAAACAAGTACCCAAATATCGCATTAGAAAATGGAATTGTTGTAAAAAGCATTGTGCAATGGGCGATTCATGGCATGACTGTTTTCACCTGATGGTTGAAATACACAATGCAAAGTACTTGTTGCTACACAGCACTTTATCGGCTCCCATTCATTTCAAATGAGATTTTTGGGAAGTACTTTTCAAAAACTGGTAGACGTCAATCATACTTGGAATTCAAGCAACTATCCGATTGAGATTTTTGTTCCAGCTCCATAAAATTTGAAAAAGAGAGCTACTACTGCGCACTGTACTCACTCAGATATTATTGGCATCATAATGGTATTGATCCCTAATAGCTCACACTAGAAGTCTAAAATGCCCAGTAAGCGTTGTGTAACTTTGCATTATGGGTTTACGGCGTTTCATCCAAATGGTGCTGTTAAGCTTTGACTCTAGCTTTGATATTCTAACCCGGTTGCTGACTCCTGATGCTCTGCTATGAAACACTGACTGACTTGGTTTTGGTCGCACAGCGTATTGCAATGCGTTTCTAGAAGAACACTAGCTTGGCAAAATTAGTAGCTGTATTTCAAAATTTTGGATTCATTACCAAGTTTATGAAATATCATCTATTATTGACCATAGTTTATTAATACAACTGTATAATTCTCCAGAATCCTAGACATCTGAAAACCACTCACAAGGGTTGCGGGAGCCTGCGTAGAGCACCATCGGGTACCAAACTTTAGCTTGAAAGCTCAAGGGGATTACCGATAGATTCAAAATCACTAACACCCTGCAGAACACATTGTTGCACACACCGCGTAAGTTCTTGCATTGAATGATACCAATACAAGTAATCTCAAACTTTCGAAGAGTCATAGTCTGAACACGTTAAAGATAACCTAAGGGGAAAACAAAATGACAACTTACACTGATAGAAATATCTACTTTGAAACATTTGAAGCAGCCATAGAGCGAAATCGTCCTCAAATACCTGTTACCAAGAAAAGGCTTGAAGAGGCTGGTGTCAAATACCTGATGGCCGCTTGGGTCGATCTACACGGAATACCGAAGACGAAACCCGTTCCGATGAGCGACTTCGAACTGCTTTGCCTCGGTAAGGGTCCTCAATTTGCTGTGCATTCGATATCTTTTGTTCCGGAACTCAGCCCAGCTGACAGCGACCAAGTTGTGGTTCCTGACCTTGATGCGGTTTACATCTGCCCGTGGGACAAATCTCTGGCAATGATTTTCTCTGACCTCTACTGGCAAGGTGCTCCCTACAATGTATGCCCGCGCCAAGCTCTAAAACGCGCGATGAGAGATGCTGCGGCCGAAGGGTATAGTGGTGTTGCAGGAGTAGAACCTGAGTTCATTGTCATGAAATATGATGATACCGGTCAGCCCGTCAAGGCTTTCGGCGATGACTTACTTCAAGGGTTAAATCTACGGCGTCAAGCATTTGGCTATGATGTTGAATACTCAATTGATTCCATGTTTTTCCTCAAGGACATGATCGACATAATTGAGGGCCTGGGTTGGAATTTGCATGACGTGGTGGCCGAGGGGGCTTATTCGCAGTTTGAACTAGATTTTCATTACACTAATATGCTAGAAATGTCCGATCGCTTGGCATTTCTACGTATCGTGCTGAAACAAGTTGCCAAAAAGTACGGATTCTTTGTTACCTTCATGCCAAAACCCACTGTGGGTGATTGGCGCTCAGGTGCACATATCAACATGTCGATGCAGAATATCAGTAGTCCCGGTGTGAACATTTTCCAAATTCCGAATGATGACTGGAGCGATGAAGCACATTGGGCAGTCGGAGGACTAATGCATCATGCAGAGGCTATCACTGCGATTACTTGCCCAACAGTTAATTCTTACAACGGACTAGTGCCCCGTGTTGGCGGCTTCGAAGGTGGTACAGTAACTTGGGCCCCCACCAACATTACTTACGGTTTTAACAACCGGTCTGCTCAGTTTCGCCTTCCTCAAAACCGATTTTGCATTGAGAACCGCGCTTGTGACATGACCATGAATGGATATTTGGCAATGGCCATGCACCTGACCTGCGCAATTGAAGGTATACAAAACAAAATAGACCCAGGCAAGCCCACAGATTTTGACCTTTACGCCAAAACAGAACAAGAGCTCTCAGAAATGGGCATACGTCGCCTACCCCGTACGCTATGGAATGCTATCCAATCTTTGCGCTCGGACACGATTGCGGAAAAGGTCATGGGTAAAGTAATGTTACATTCCTACCTTGAATATAAGAACGACGAATGGGAACGTTATCATCAAGCGGTGACTGATTGGGAAGTGCAGGAATATCTGCGTCTCTACTGACTTCATATATAAGCTGTCATCAAATTTTCTGTGACATCAGTGATTGAAATTTAATTCTAAGCAGATGGATATCCGAGTATGGCTACACGCCTTACAATTCTCAACGAAGTGCATTCTGCAACGAATATAAACCAGAAGTGCTACCCTGCTGCCCTGAAGTTTTCCGGAATATGCAATCTTAAAACAAACAATGATGGTGTTCTCAGAGATTCTAACCCACGGAAAAGTTAAATTATGGATATAGCGCACGATACCAGCAGCGATTCCGTCTATGCAGTGGAAATTCTGTCAAGGCATTATGTATTTCCGCGAATACCAAGTATCTGAATAAAATGCTAATCACTTAATCTAAAAATGAATTTCAGCTCCAAATTCTGTTTCTTTAGCAATAAAAGATCGAATGGGGTCTGTAACGCATAAGTCCGACGAATACTGACGTATGTAATGAATCCGCAACACTATCAATAGACGACAAAGCTTGATATGATGTCAAAAAATTACGAAATTTTTAAATTGGGAAATGTAACCCTATTGTCAGGTACTAAGTTGCATAACGTTCAGCTTGCGTATAAGACTTATGGCACGCTTAACCGGACTGGTGATAATGTTGTCTTACTTCCTACTTTTTATACAGGAACTCATACTCGCAACGAAGGTTTTTTTGGGCCAAACCGAGCCATTGACCCAAGACGTCACTTTATAGTCAGTGTGAACCTTTTTGGCAACGGGCTCTCTTCTTCGCCGAGCAACATGCCTGCACCGCATGATAAGCCTAACTACCCGTTGATACAGATGTGGGATAACATCGCCTGTCAGTACCGATTACTTACCGAAAAATTGAGCGTAAAGAGGATCGCACTTGTGGCTGGATGGTCCATGGCTGGTTGCCAAGCCTACCAGTGGGCTGCTCAATATCCTGATATGGTTGACGCGATTTTGCCCTTCTGTGCATCTGCCAAGACATCACCGCACAACATCGTATTTCTGGAAGGAGTTAAAGCAGCTCTTTGCGCTGATCAAAACTGGAATCATGGGTATTATGACAGTCCACCGGTAGCCGGTCTCAAGGCATTCGCGCGAGTTTATGCTGGGTGGGCCTATTCTCAGAGTTTCTATCGCGAGGGACTCTATCGTCAGCTTGGATTCGATTCTTTTGAAGATTTGTTGCTAGACTGGGAACGCGATCATGTTGAGAATTGGGATGCAAACAACTTGCTTGCTATGCTTGCCACTTGGCAAGCCGGAGACATCTCGGTGGGGCCACTGTATGATGGTGATATTCAAACTGCGCTTGCTGCCATCACGGCACGTGCCATCGTGATGCCTTGTACACAGGATCTCTACTTTCCACCTGAGGATAACGAGATTGAAGTAAATTACATGCCGAATGCAGAACTACGTCCTTATTGTTCTGCATGGGGGCATTGCGCTGCCAACCCAGAAAATGATGCAGGATTCACCGCACAATTAGAAGCGAATCTCCATGAGTTGCTATCATGATATCCCTGTTTTCCGTATAGAGCCTAAGCGGTGTCACCTCAGACCGAATTGATTAATACAATAAACGGATTTAAACTACCTAAAAAGTGAATATTTTAGCAACTTTGAAGTATGATATTGTCGTTCGAAATTTGATAATATTCCATATTCATTGAAATCGTCAAAATGCGAAATTCTGTTTTGAAACCAAACTCTGCAGTTGACTTGCTCATCGCATTCGGCACATATTCAGCGTGGATAATACTCGTTCTCTATGGAAACGAGGTGCCCCTCATAGTGCTATTTTTGTTAGGTGGGTACGTGACTTGCCTGCATGGTAGTTTACAACATATTGCAGTTCATGGATACCCGACCAAATTTGACTGGTTAAACGCATTGTTGGTCTATCCACCACTTGCTCTTTATTTTCCCTATCCGACCTATCGGGAAAGTCATATTGCTCACCATCTGTGTGAAACTCTTACCGATATAGAAACTGATCCTGAGTCACTGTTTGTCACAGCGAAACACTGGAATAGCATGAATAAAATTAGCAAAGCAATTTACCGATTGAACTTCACACTCCTCGGCCGTTTATTGATTGGCCCGTTCATAACACTCTATCAACTTTGGAAAGGCGAACTTAAACGAATTATCAACGGCAATACACAGTGCATGCTGCACTGGTTTTTACATATCGTAGGTTGTGCTGCTATCATATTATTTGTGACTGAAGTGGCCGCAATGCCGCTGTGGAAATACATCCTCTGCTTTGCTTATCCAGGTGTTTCGTTGACTTTGTTACGTTCTTACACTGAACATAGATGGTCAGAAAGCGAAACTGAGCGATCAATCATCGTTGAAGGTTCACCATTGTCAAGACTGTTATACTTGAACAATAATTTTCACTGGGTACATCACGAAAACCCACAAATGCCGTGGAGACAAGTTTCTAAAGTTTTCAAAGAGCGTCGCGATGAGATTCTGAATTTGAACGGTAACTTCTACTACCGGAGTTACTTGCAAATATTTTCAAGACTATTCAAAGATAAGCTTATCGACCCGATTCATCCACACAGCTCAAATCCTTAGTAAACAACCTATCGCACACATTTGGAGAATAACTCAATGATTAAAAGAATTGACACAAATGAAAGAATGAGCCAAGCCGTGATTCACAACAATACGGTTTATTTGGCTGGACAAGTCGCGCTTGGTGCCCCAGGAGACAGCGTAACTAATCAAACGAAAAACATTTTGGATAGAATCGATCAATATCTCGCCGAAGCTGGCACAGACAAATCCAAATTGCTCTCCGCAACTATCTGGTTAAGCGACATCAACGATTTCAATGAAATGAACGCAGTATGGGATGCGTGGGTTTCATCTGGGAACCAACCCGCAAGAGCGTGCGTCGAATCAAAGCTAGCGGCACCTCAGTTTAATGTTGAAATTGGAGTGATTGCTGCCCTTAACTAAAACTCTGTGATTGAGTTCTTTGATCTAAAGCTTAGCAACACATTACGGCAACTATCGTGCAGATTGTCATACTTGGTGCAGGTGTCATTGGTGTAACTACGGCATACGAGCTGGTGCGCAGTGGTGAGCATGACATCACTGTCATTGATGTAAATAAAGAACCTGCCTTAGAAGCTAGTGGTGTTAACGCTGCGATGATTGCGCCGGGACATGCGTTCGCATGGGCCTCACCTAAAGTCCCTGCAATACTTTTAAAGTCGTTGTACCGCAATGATCAGGCATTCAAAATTAGATTTCGTTTGGACCTTCAATTTTGGAAATGGACAACACTGTTCCTAAAACAATGTAACAATTCCGATGCAGTGAAAAATACAATCAGAAAACATACTCTATGTTTGTACTCACAGCAACGGCTCCATGTTGTAACAAGCGAAAACAATTTCGAATACGATCAAATCAAAAAAGGGCTTTTGTTTCTTTTTCGTAATTCTAAGACATTAACCAAAGGCATAGAACATTCCAAGTTACTAGTCAATAACGGACAGCAAGTGGAAACTTTGAATGCTAACGAAGTCATTGATATTGAACCTGCCTACAAGCCAGTTCATCACAAGATTGCTGGTGCTATTTACTGCCCTACTGATGAAACTGGTGACGCTAGAAAATTCACCAGGGAACTTGTGAAAATCTGCAAAAGCAGAGGCGTCAATTTCCAGTTCGATACCAAAGCAATAAAGCTGAGAGCCCACCAAAATCAAGTTCAGTGTGTTTCAACCTCAAAGGGTGACATTGAGGCAGAGTTATTCATTGTATCTTTGGGTGCACATACTCCATTGATATTGAAAACACTCGGTATTAACCTTCCAATTTATCCGGTAAAAGGTTATTCAATAACCGTCCCGACAGCTGAGCATCACCAACGCTTAACAATCGGTACAGTAGATGAAGACAATTTGGTTGCACTGTCGCCCATAGGCCAAGAGCTTCGGGCAACTTCAACCGCGGAGTTTGCTGGATACAATCTCGCACATAGGCCAAAGGATTTTGAACCTATGATGAAAGCAGTATATGACCTTCTGCCTAATGCAGCCGACTATTCCACTGTGAAATACAGCGCTTGTTTTCGTCCAATGACACCACAAGGGACACCATATATCGGTTTCACTCAACTTTCCAATTTATTTGTAAATTCTGGTCAAGGGCACATGGGTTGGACAATGGCCTGTGGTTCTGCAAAAATTGCAGCCGACTTGATTGCTGGCCGAAAACCAGAAATTGAGAGTAGTATTTTCAGTCCAATTTGAGCATTACGAAATGAATCTGAGATAGAATAGAGAATCCAATTGCAATTAAATACTTGGCTATTTACAACATTGAGAGAAATTCATTATGCAAACTGCTGAACAACTTATGACTAGCGAGCGTATCGTCCGCAACCATATACCATTTGAGATTGATGAAGGGATTGGTTACCGAGCTACAATCGGTTTGATTGTATTGGGATCAGACCAGACGATAGAACACGAGTTCAGATCTTTTCTCAACATCGATGGTGTTGCTTTCTATGAGAGTCGTATTCAAAATTCCTCCACTATCACACCTCAGACATTAGCAGATATGGAACAGAGAATCCCACATTGCGCTGATGTCATACTCAAAGGTGTACCAATAGACGTTTTTGCTTATGGTTGCACGTCGGCATCGATGGTAATCGGCGAAGAACGAGTGTTTGAACGCATCCGAGAAAAACGACCTGGTGCCAAGTGTACTACACCAATCACTGCAGCTTTTGCTGCGTTTGAAGCCCTAAATGCAACTAATTTAGCGGTGCTGACACCATACCGAGAAGACGTGAATGAGGCAGTTGCCACTTATATTGAGCAACGCGGATTCAATATTGCCGCATTCGGTTCATTCAATGAGGAAGATGATAACCGAGCGGCTAAAATCTCAACAAGTTCGATTCGAGATGCAGCAGTTGAACTAGGTCAACTAGACAACATTGATGCTGTATTTGTCTCTTGTACAAACCTCAGGATTGCGCCAGTTATTAATGAAATTGAGCAATCCACTGGCAAACCTGTAACCTCTAGCAATCATGCGATGGCATGGCACTGTTTAAGATTGGCTGGTGTGAGCGATTCAATACCGGAGTTTGGTCGCCTATTTACATTGTGATAATTGCCAATGCAAAGCCTATAAGTTCATACCATTAACTTCTCAATTGCTATCATTCTGCTACTACAACCCTGTCCGCAAGTGATTCTGTTATTGTTCATTACTTCAATAATTGCCAATACTTATATTTTTTCGTCCGAATTTTGATCTAATCAACACGAACAAGTTCAATTTATTCTACACTTTACTACAAAAACGATGAAAATTAAATCTATACAGCTTGGGAGAAATTAATTGATTGAAATTGGTAATTTGGAGGAATTTAAAAGCAGTATCGATATCACTGAATTCCAAACAATTGAAAAAAATGACTCGAGAGCAAAAAAAAGAGCAGGTTATTTCAAATATATACGGTTTGATGGACTATGACAGTACAGTGACCAAGGAAGAAATACGAAAAGCATTAGATAGCTTCTGCGGAATATATGATTCATGATTATTAATCAGATTGCAGGGGATGATGAGAGCATTGCATTGGGGTGTCTATTTTGAGGTATGATTTAGTACAGAATTCAGTGTGCCAGTGCAACCGAATTGGTTGTATATAGGGATGTCAGCGCGTGCTGTTAACACAATCTAACTCCTTATGTGCTGTCTCTGATTAAATCCTGTATTGTCAGTTGCAACGAGCTTGCAACAAAACCGGCACAGAATCAAAGTGATGCCGTAACTGCCAATCAGACCTCCCCTTCATCGGGTACGCATCCCTCATTTGTGCTCAATAGTTCAATTTATCACTGTTAAGTTAAAACTATTCACGATCAGTCGGATTGTCTCCTAGGTTGCCACTTCCCTCAGCCTGTTGTGTAACAAATATTTCTCGCGCCAATCCAACAATTTGAGGATCAGGTTTAACAACGACTTCCTCATTCTTATCTGGATAATTGATGCTGCACAAAAAGTGTCTCATACAATTTATTCTTGCACGTTTCTTGTCATCCGAACGCACCACTGTCCATGGGGCATCGCGTGTGTCAGTGTAGAAAAACATTGTTTCTTTAGCCTCAGTGTACTCTTCCCACAAATCCAGAGATTGTTTATCAATTGGGCTCAATTTCCAACGTTTCAGCGGACTAGACGCCCTCGCCTCAAATCTACGACGCTGCTCCTCACGACTCACCGAAAACCAATATTTAAATAGGAATATGCCACTATCTACCAGCATTCTTTCAAGTGCTGGAGTTTGTCGCATAAACTCCAGATACTCAAGACGCGAACAAAACGACATCACTTTTTCTACTCCAGCACGGTTGTACCATGAGCGATCAAACAAAACCATCTCACCGCGTGTTGGCAAGTGCTCTATATATCGCTGAAAGAACCATTGACCGGTTTCTCGCTCGCTTGGTTTCGGTAGAGCGACTACCCTAGCAATTCGAGGGTTCAAATGCTCCATGAATCGCTTAATCGTTCCTCCTTTTCCAGCGGCATCTCGCCCTTCAAATAGAAGAACGATTTTTTGATCATTATTTTTTACCCAGTTTTGAGCTTTAACGAGTTCAACCTGAAGTTCGGCCTTTGTTGCCTCATATTCTTTACGGGTTAACTTGGTCTTATAGGGATAGGTTTCAACTGTCGGCGTCGGAGCCGGTGCATTTTTGGATTCTACGAGTTTAATATTAGTGTCCATGTCATTTTTCGTTCTACTGTTGTGAAAATTATTCAACTTGTCAATCAAGTGTCTATCGATACAGCGGTTGGTTCAATAAACTAACAGCTGGAATGAGATATTTTTACACAAATTACCGGAAAATAAAAATTTGATTTAAGATGTTTGTGTTTTTCTCAATTACCTTTCCACTCAGCATCTCTTTTTTCAGCGAATGCCTTAGGGCCTTCCATCGCATCATCCGATTCCAAAATGCGTTGATACCCTTCAAATTCTCCATCATGCATCATGTGGTAGCACTCTTCAATGCTGACATCTTCTGTTTTACGCAGTATCTCTTTTATGGCTGTGACAACCAAAGGTGCACCCTGTGCAATTGTTGTCGCAAGTTCCCGTGCACAGTCCATCAGCTCACTTGCTGGCACAACTTTATTTACAATGCCCCAGCGATTTGCCTCATCAGCAGACATTCTGCGACCTGTCAATAGTAGTTCAATGGCGATTGCTCGCGGCATTCTACGCGGCAAACGAAAAGAAGCGGCATCAGCTACAACTCCAACCTTGATTTCCGGCAGAAAGAACTCAGCACTCTCAACTGCTATCACAATATCCGTTGAAAGCGCTATTTCAAAGCCACCACCCACCGCAAGTCCATTAACAGCGCTGATTACAGGTTTATCAAGATCGTGCAGCTCAGTTAGCCCGGCGAAGCCGCCAGGTCCATAGTCATCATCCAGTGTTGCATCTCCAGATGCAGCTTCCTTCAAGTCCCAACCTGCCGAAAAGAACTTTTCACCTCCACCGGTAATGATAGCAACGCGCAAACTCGGATCATCCCGAAATTCTACAAATACCTCACCGAGTTCTCTACTAGTATTTAAGTCGATAGCATTGGCCGGGGGACGTTGGATTGTAACCTCAAGAATAGCATCTCGCTTTTTAATATTTAGAGTTTCGCTCATTACACTGTAACCGTTTAGTATTGGATTGATAAGTATGGATCTGTTGTGTGGTTTTCACAGGCATTCAAGATTTATCGATTGTTACGTAAGTCTACTGCACTCGCAAATATAACCGCGTTTAATCAATGAGCTTGCTGTATACCGCATCAACCACAACCGCCCCATCTTGATACACAAAAAGAGGATTGATCTCTATTTCATTCACATTATGCTTTGCATCTTTGGCAAATTCACATAGATTTGCAATCACTTTTACGGCAGTTTCAATATCGCCAGATTGACCACGATGACCACAAAGCAATTTGCCAATCTTCAGTTCAATCAATGCGCTTCTTATGTCATCTACACTTACCGGAAACAACAATACTGCTACATCATTGATTAACTCGGCTAATCTTCCACCAGCACCTAGTGTTAGTACTCTGCCAAAAGTCAGGTCCGCACGAACACCAACCATGAGCTCGGCATGTGGTTGCGGAGCAAGCTTTTCAATTAAAAAGGTTTCACCCACCTGAGACAGAGAATCAATCGCACGTTTGAGATCGAACTCATTTTGAAGGTTCAATACAACACCGCCAATTTCTGTTTTATGAATCTCAGATGCAGAAGAGATTTTTGCCACGACAGGGTATCCCAAACTATCAATGACGGCAAGTGCCTCTTTAAAACTGTTGACAATTTGGCCTTCAACAACTGGAATCCCTGCAAGTTTTAGTATCTGTTTCCCCTCATGCTCAGATAAGTTATATACCTTCCTGGATAAAGTTGGCAATGCAGTTAACGGTTCCAGCGTGTTTGCTAGCTCGCAACGTTGTGCAAACTTTGCCGCAAGTGAAACCGCTTGTACGCATTCTTCCACTCCAAGCATCGGTGCAATTCCGTTTGCAAGCAATTTGTTCTGTATTCGCGTTGGAAAGTTCTCATGCAAGGTTGAAGCAACTGCTACCCGAGCTTCGCTTTCTTGTTTTGCGCCGACAATTGCATCGACAGCAAAATCCCATTCCTGCGATTCACAAACACCTTCTGCCGGATAGTCAAACACATTGATATTCAGCGCTTGTTTCCCCTCATAGACGCGTTTGAAACAAGCTTGTTGCTGTTCTTGATCGCCCCAAATATAAGTGTGATAATCAAGTGGATTGGAAATATTTACCCGATCACCTAAAATTTCGTACAGACCCTGATGTTGCTTCGAAGAAAATTCGGGAAATTCAAGTCCATTCGCAACAGCAAGATCCGCCATCAATGCTGCTTCACCACCTGAGCAACTGATTGACGCAATGGTGCGCCGCGCGTCAGCTGGTAGAACAGAAATAAACTTGAGTGTTTCAAGCAATTGCGGGATACTGTAGACTTGAATAATGCCATAACGCTCATAGAATGCACTGCTAACAATGGATTCCCCTGACAGAGAATGTGAGTGGCTTAAATTAACACTGGCACCAATCTCAGATTGGCCTGATTCGAGCACAACAATTGCTACATCCTTTTTCAGTGCGGCTATAGCCGCCTCAGAGAATGAAACCGCATCCTGCATACCTTCTAAATAGAATCCAATGGCAGTGATGTCAGCGTTTTCAAGCATAGCGTAGATGTAGTCGTGCACTTTTACACCCGACATATTACCCGTTGATATCAAGAAGGCAACCGGTACACCGCGTCTCTGCATTGAGAGACTGACCGTGATATTCCCGCTTTGGCTAATAATTGCAACACCTTTCTTGCAACGAATGCCTCCTTGCTGATCCGGCCACAACGCTACACCAGCTTGATAGTTAATAACACCGTAGCAGTTGGGGCCAATTACCGGCATGTCTCCCATGGCCACATCAAGTTCATGTTGAAATTGCGCACCTTCATCTCCGATTTCCGCAAAGCCAGAAGCGTAGCAAACTGCGCCCCCAGCACCAATTGCCGACAGTAGGCTTATTACCTCTATCGTTGCAGATTGTGGGACAGCAATAAATGCGGCATCAGGCACAGCGGGCAGATCATGCACGCATTTATAGCAAAGGCGAGATTCAATCTGGTTTTGATTGGGGTTCACAGGCCAAATTTCACCATCGAATCCCAGCAGATCACATTGCTGAATAACTCTTGCGGCCTCTTGGCCACCAACAACCGCGATGCTACGCGGGTGCAATAATCGTTTAATTGAACTCAGGTAGCTAAATTTCAAGAGTAGATTCAAAATTGGCACGATAATTTGTTGAACCAGCTGCATAGCCGTATCGGTGCAACACATCTAGGATCTCAATCAAACAGTTATCTCGCAGTCTTTCCAACTCTTGAATAGTATAGCCTTCTGCCTGAGATTGGGTGCCATCTACCATTTTGTCAACTAGAGAATTTGTCAATTCCGGTGCCTTGAGATGAGTCCAAGGTAACTGTAATGCTGGGCCGAATTGTTCTAGCATATGTTTCATACCATCCTCGCCACCTGCAAGATGGAACGTTAAACATACACCCATGATGGCCCACCTGAGACCAGGACCATAAACTATTGCATCATCAACATCTTTTGTTGAAGCGATATCATCAGAAATAATATGCAAGGCTTCACGCCATACAGCTTCTTGCAGTCGATCTGAAATATAGCCATCGACCTCTTTTTTTACTATCAAAGGATACATTCCAACTGATCGATAGAAGTTTGCTGAAATCTGAGCATTCTCTGGTGCAGTATTTTTCCCGCAAACCACCTCAACCAATGGCAGAATATAGACTGGGTTGAACGGGTGACCAACGAGTATTCGTTCAGGATGATTTGCTTGAATTTGGATCTCAGAAGGCAATAGCCCAGATGAGCTAGACGCGATAATAACACCAGGGTCAGCATATCTGTCAATATCTTGGTGCAAAGCTTGTTTCAACTCAATAGATTCTGGAGCACTTTCTTGAATGAAATCACTGTTAGCAGCAAGATCTTCCAGATCACTCGTAAATCTGAGTTTGCCGCTATTATTTCGTTCAAATCCAAGTTTTGAAAGTCCATGCCAAGCGTTTTCAATGTGCGAATGTAAAACACTTTCACCGGCAGATGAGGGGTCATAAGCGATAACATCAAGTTGTCTCGCCAAACATCGAGATGCCCAGCCGGAGCCGATAAGGCCGCAACCAACAATGCCAACTGTACGAATTTTGTGCATTTACGAGTGTTAAATAGAAAATAAAATCAGCTTTCCAGCAATTTGCCTCAGTATTCTAGATCGTGTTCACCAAGATTCGGGGCTTTGATAACAGTGTCAGGTTTAAACTTGAGACTCGAAACCAATGGCAACGGTAAGGCGCTGACTGAGTTGCCGTTTTCAGTTTCAATTTTGTCAGAAAAAATATTGCGAAAATTATAATGTTCGTCATTAACTGCTTCTTCCAAAGTATTCGCAATAAATGTACATGCATCGCGATCAGAAAAACTCTGCCGCCATTCATCTGCACACCTCATGCTGACAATTTCAGATATGGCTTCAATCATTCCATGAGGGTTTTGCCTTTCTTGCTCAACGTCTGGCTCAAATGAAATAACATCACAAAACTCTTTCCAAAAACGATCCTCCAAGGCGGCCACTGCTAGCAACCGTTTATCTGAAGTTTTGTATATTTGATAACGAGGGGAACCCCCTGTCAGTAAATTTTTACCAGCAACCGGCCACTTACCACTCCCCCAACCAAGTCCAAGTCCCCAAAACATCAACGGAAAAAGAAAGTCAGTCATCGATATATCGATATATGCTCCCTTACCGGTTAATTGTCTGTGTAATAAGGCTAGCAAAATATTCATAACCGCTGGGTATGTACCGCCTGCAATGTCAGCCGCAAGCAGTGGTGGTATTGTCGCTTTACCTGCTGTCTGCTCTCCAAGTGACAACATCCCCGAGTCTGCTATGTAATTGAGGTCGTGGGCAGCGAGCATGGCTTTCGCGCCTGCTTGTCCAAATCCCGTTATTGAACAATAGATCAAGCTCGGCATCTCTTTGGAAAGTGCATCATAACCAAGTCCAAGCCTGTCCATTACTCCTGGACGGAACTGTTCTATTAGAATGTCACTATCTCGAATCAAGTTTCTCACGCGAACGAAATCTTCCGTTTTTTTCAGATCTGCTGTAATACTTTTCTTACCAGCGTTGAGAATAGAAAATGTCACACCGTTGTCACCGAATGCCTCTTTATAATTACGCATTTCGTCACCAGCACTAGGGCGTTCCACTTTGATAACCTCCGCCCCAGCATTCACCAGTATGAGCGTTGCTAGCGGACCTGGTGCCAGAGTTGTGAAATCAACTACTGTGATTCCAGCTAGCGGAGCATCTGGTTTGTTTTTACTGCTAAGGTCCATAGAAAATCAATCTAAAACTTGACGTAGTGTACTGGCATTTTGCCCAAACAGAATTTTCTTTTCCTCGGCAGTCATTTGACGCGGTCCGTCAGGATTTACTTCTTTTGCAATCTCATATGCCCGGATCGTGCTTTCTCGATTCTTAACCAACTCAAACCATCGATTTAGGTTGGGATAATCTTCAAGTTTTTGTCGTTGACGATGGTGCGGCACTATCCAAGGATAACATGCCATATCAGCAATAGAATATTCATCACAAACATATTCATTATCTTTAAGCTGATGATCAAGTACAGCGTAAAGACGTGAAACTTCACCTACGTAACGATTGATCGCATAATCAATTTTCTCTTCTAGGTAGGTGACAAAGTGATGATTTTGCCCACCCATAGGTCCTAAATTCGCCATTTGCCAGAACAGCCATTGCAATACGTTTGCTCGGCCGATTTGGTCTGGCGGTATCAATGTCTTGTGTTTTTCCGCTAGATATAAGAGTATCGCACCCGACTCAAACAACGTAATTGGGCCAGCCCCATTATTCGGCTGGTTATCAATCAATGCAGGGATACGATTATTCGGTGAGACTTTCAGGAATTCGGGATCAAATTGCTCACCCTTGCCGATGTTAACCGGAGTTAGAGTAAAATCAGCGCCAATCTCCTCAAAGAACATCGTGACCTTATGACCATTGGGGGTGGTCCAGTAAAATAACTCATACATAGGTGTAGATATATCTCCAATATAGTGTTCGGTAGTTATTTCTGCGTAACAGTAAATGGAATGTTAATAATCAACTGCCAAAATAACAAATTTGAAAAGGTGAATTTTATACTCAAATTCACTAACGCATACAGTAATTAGGCTGTTATATCACTGTAAAAGCTCATATTGCTGTTGATTATGCTACCCCAAAGCTGATGCGTTATAAAAAGCCAAGTGCATAACACTCCTTACACTAGTTGCAGTATCTGAAGCGGACTTAGGCTGCTATGCTGGACTAGAGCTCAAATTTAGTGAAACCCATATTTATCAGAAATTAAATCGAGAAGGAAACCACACATGACCTATCAAATCAATTCAAAACCGAATAACTGGCACTATCCGACTGCTATGCGTTTTGGGCTTGGTCGAATCAGCGAGATTGCTGAAACTTGCAAAGAATTCGGTATATACAGCCCGATGATAGTCACCGACCCCGGTCTGATTGAGTTGCCAATGGTTAGTCAAATTTCAGACCTATGCAACTCGAGCCTTGGCTATTGCACTGTCTTTTCCGACTTGCAGGCAAATCCCGTTGAAGCAAACGTAGTTGATGGTGTAAAGGTTTTCAAAGATAACCAACACGATGGTGTAATTGCACTCGGTGGCGGAAGTGCACTTGATGTTGGCAAGGCTGTAGCATTAATGGTTGAGCAAAAACGTCCGATTTGGGATTTTGAAGACCGAGAAGATTGGTATCTTCGCGCTAACGCAGATGGCATAAAACCGGTCATAGCCATACCAACAACATCTGGGACAGGATCTGAGGTCGGACGTGCCTCTGTCATTACCGATGGCAACGACCAAACAAAGAAGATCATATTTCACCCTAAAATGATGCCGGTTTGCGTAATTCTTGATCCTGAAGTCACAGTAGGACTACCAGCTGCGCTAACCGCAGGCGTGGGTATGGATGCCCTCTCTCACAATCTTGAGGCTTATTGCAGTCCCATATTTCATCCCTTGGCCCAAGGAATTGCTTTAGAAGGAATGCGGTTAATTCGGGATTGGTTGGAGGAGGCTTGCAAAGATGGCTCCAATATTGAGGCAAGGGCACAAATGCAGGTTGCATCTTCCATGGGTGCAACCGCGTTTCAAAAAGGTCTTGGAGCTATGCACAGCTTGAGCCACCCATGCGGTTCAGTGCTCGGCACCCACCACGGCACCACCAATGCAGTTGTCATGCCCTATGTCCTTGAATACAATGCCTCGTCTATTGCTGACCGATTGAGTGCTCTTGCTCGCTATCTCGATTTACCGCAACCATCACCCGAAGCGGTTATTAGCTGGGTGTTAGATTTGCGTAACCGCATAGGTATCCCGCATACGTTAGGCGAGCTTAGTGTATCAGACTCACACATCGAACAGTTTTCCGCAATGGCTGTTATCGATCCATCGACTTCGTCCAACCCAGTTCGCATGGCACAGGAAGGGTTTGAGGAACTCTATGATCGATGCATTTCAGGTAGACTCAGTGTCGGTTAGTTAAGCCAAGTGAGGGACATTTTTTACCTGAACTGCAAATTAATTGAATTTGATTTAGTCGGTTACTTGTAACAGATTTAAAATACTGTCTTATGGGTTCTTATATTGCAATTGTTCTGCGGTATGAAAACCGAGCAATCAACTACATAAAACCCATGTCTCCATAAAAAGTAATTCAATTAGGGAAATTAACTAATACTAGTTCGCAATTGCATTGCAAAACGTTATGCCACCAGAGACGATATATAAAAAACTCAAGCTGCCCATTCACAACCTATGGGTCTTCGGTTATGGTTCACTTATGTGGGACCCTGGTTTCAAGTTCAAAAAGCGTCAACGCGCGCGAATCTATGGGTTTCATCGTTCGCTATGTATTCGATCGGTGCGCTATCGCGGCACCGATGACGTGCCGGGGCTAGTGTTTGGATTAGACCACGGCGGCTCTTGCACTGGTATTGGCTACCAAATCGAGTACACTGACCAAAGAGAAGTTTCAGATTACTTGCAAGATCGCGAAATGCTCAATGACATATACGATCCATCAATTCGTTTAATTACGCTTGAAAATGGCCAACAGGTAAAAGCGATTGTTTTCATTGTCAAACGTCATCACCCTTCATACATTCGGAATTTAACTTTGGACCAAGCGGCTCGCATGGTTGCGATAGCAGAAGGGCAACGTGGCCCGAATATCGACTACTTGCTGTCTACACTGAAGTCTCTTGAAAATTTAGGGATACGTGACAAGAGTTTGTATGCTGTCGGCAAACTAGCACAAGAACGTTTTTCTAACGGTCCGGCAAACACTAATGATTAGATTTTTTCTAAGCGATTTTGCTTCTAGTCTTTCCAGTCGCAAAACCGAAATTTACAAGATCCTGCTGACAGTTCTGATGGCTGTTTATTTTGCTTACGCAGCATTTTTCCAAAATGATGCGATTGAATCAATCGCATCGCAAACCGGCTCCAATACCCTGACGTTTAACGACCATCACCGAACTGTCGTTGTAGCTACTGCAAGAATTGCTGAGGAATTTCACTACCGAAACAAACCACTGAATAATGAGCTATCTGAGATCATATTGAATAACTATATTGACGCGCTTGATCCAAAAAAAATGTATTTTAGAGCAAGTGATATCAATCAGTTTCGTTCCAATCGTTTTTACTATGACAATTTTATAAGTAACGGCAACTTGAAAGAAATATTCAATGTTTTTATTACTTTTCAGAGACGTTTGCAAGAAAGAACCGACTATGCAATATCACTGCTTGAATACCCATTTGACTTTGAGTTAGATGACCATCTAGATTTGGACCGAACACATGCTGAGTGGCCTGCAAACCGTGATGAACACAATCGATTTTGGAACAAATGGGTCAAAGATTCAGTGTTAACACTAAAACTGACTGGTTACGATGATGATGAAATTAAACAAACGCTCACAAAGCGTTACCGCAGAATTCAGGGAAACATCGCATCATTCACAAGTTTCGAAGTTCTGGAGGTGTTCTTAAATAACTACCTAAAAGAGTTGGACCCTCACTCGACATTTTTCTCGCCGCACAAGGCGAGCAATTTTAGAATCTCAATGACTCAACAGCTTGAAGGTATAGGAGTAGTATTGAGAACTGAAGATGAAAACACCATCGTACAGTCTATCATCGCTGGCGGTCCCGCTTCCATTACCAAAAATATTCATGTCGGGGACAGAATAGTTGCAGTTGATAATGGTGGTGAAAATGGATTTACGGAAATTATTGGTTGGCGCATAGAAGATGTTGTCGACCTAATCCGAGGTCCCGAAGGCACAAAGGTCACTCTACGCTTAATACGCAAAGACGCTGTGCCCGAGTCACTGCCCGAAGAAGTTTCAATAACTCGCCGAAGAGTGAAAATTGAAGATCAAACTGCAAAGAAGTCAACATTGGATTTTGACACTGAAGGCAAACCCCTACAATTTGGCATCATCACATTACCCACCTTTTACGCAGAATTTGCAGATTCAATCGAGGATGATTCCGACCGAGGCTCATCCACAGATGTAAAGGCTATGCTAGAGGAGTTCACTGAGCAAGGAGTGGATGGCGTTATCATGGACCTGCGCGGTAATGGAGGCGGTGCATTGTTGGAAGCAATCGATCTGACTCGATTGTTTATTAATTCCGGACCGATTGTTCAAGTTCGAGATTCAGAGGGTGAGCTAGTAGTCAAAAGCGACTGGGATGAAATTAGTTCCTATGACGGTCCTTTAGTCGTACTTGTTGATCATTCAAGTGCTTCGGCTTCGGAAATATTTGCAGCAGCGATTCAAGATTATCGAAGGGGTATTATCGTTGGTGAAACCACATTCGGCAAAGGATCATTGCAGAATGTATGGCCTCTAAGCAAGGTAACCGGAACCAATGACGACCGCTCAGGCACATTGAAACTGTCCACTGCTCAGTTTTATCGTGCGAATGGTATCAGCACACAGCATTTAGGTGTTGTTCCAGATATAGAATTACTAAATGCTGAATATTCAACGTCAACAGGCGAGCGAGCACTTGAAAATTCTTTCCCCGTTGAAGCCATCGCCCCTGTTGACGGCGATTTGAATAACTGGCATAAAGCGAATCTCACTGAGGGACAGATTGCAAAGCTGCGACAGTTGAACAAAGAACGCATGGAGCTCAATCCTGTTTTGAAAATCACTCAAAAACTTAAAAAAGAGGCACACAATCGTACTAACCGCAATTTTGTAGCACTCAATGAAACGCAACGTCGACAGAGGCTTGATGAATATAACAATGCTCGCTTGAGCTCAATCAACGAGATCAGAGATATGTTTGGGATGGAACCAGCTCAAGAATTATCAGACGACATTTATCCAACAGAGCGAATTGGCGACTTGTATCTAGATGAGGCATTGAATGTGCTAGTTGATATTGTAAACTTGAATCGTGAAGATAGCATCTACAAACCTACAAGTATCCAACAACTCACCCATAGCAGAATTGAGAGATAAATCGTATGAAATATTCTCGTTGGTCCGAACGAATTAATAGGGAAGCAGGTGTTATCAATTTGATGAAAGATCTTGGTAATGCCAGAGGCAGTGAAGCATTCCCATTGCACATGCTTGGCGGTGGCAATCCAGCTCGCATCCCACAAATAGAGCATTATTTCAGAAATCAAATGATGGATTTGATGGACTCGCCCGATAGCTTTGAAGAATTAGTTGGGTGCTACGCTGGACCTCAAGGTCTTGACGATTTTTCGAAAGCTCTCGCAGAACTTTTTAGAAACCACTATGACTGGGATATTACAGCGGCTAATATTGCCGTAGCTAATGGCAGTCAAATGGCGTTCACGATCTTGTTTCGCTTGTTTTCCGGGGAGTTTGATGACGGAAGTTTGAAACAGATACTGCTACCAATGACCCCGGAGTACATCGGCTACAACGAGGCCGATGAGCCAGCACCAAGGTTTCGCTCCATTCAACCGAAAATTGAACATATATCAGATGTCACTTTCAAGTACGAAATTGATTTCAGCAAAATAGAGGTGACAAATGATATTGGAGCAATCTGCGCATCTAGGCCAACTAATCCGACTGGCAACGTAATTACAGATGTTGAGGTAAGGCAGCTCATGAATCTCGCATCCGAAAACGACATTCCACTGATAATTGATGGTGCCTACGGTTTGCCTTTCCCAAACATTGTTTACACTGACGCAACCGTTGAGTGGAATGAAAATACCATCCTTGTTTTTAGCTTGTCTAAACTCGGATTGCCTGGCACACGAACCGGAATTGTGATCGCTCGTCCAGAAATTATTGAACTGTTTACTTGTGCTAATGCAATCGTAGCACTTGCTAGTGGCAATTTCGGATCCACTTTAGCACTCAAGGCAATTGAGAGCGGTAAGATTTTAGACCTTAGTCGGAATGTCATTCGGCCTTACTACAAAGATTTACTCACTAATGCCGAAAATGCAATTCAACAGCATTTTCGACGGCTTCCATACAAGTTCCATAATCCAGAAGGTTCTTTTTTCGTGTGGCTGTGGTTTCCAGGACTACCAATATCAAATGAAAAGCTGTATGAAAATTTAAAAAAAAGAAATGTTTATATCATGCCAGGTAGCTATTTCTTCCCAGGTTTAGAAGAGGATTGGCAACATAGGCATGAGTGTATTCGCGTAAGCTACGCTGGCCCAAAACATGCTACTGAAAGAGGTATAGCAATTATCGCTGAAGAAGTTGAGCTTGCTTTTACTCAAATGAGCAAGCAGCAATCAATAGGAACTTGATTAATATTAATTTACATCTCTTGGGGACGTAATTCTTGAATACCAGTCTCTGGCTTATTCGAAAATGCCATTCTTAGACCAGTCAACCAGCGTATCAAATAGTTTTCTCTGTGTCTCATCTTTATCCGCTACGGTTTCTGGATGCCATTGAACTGCAATAACGTGAGGGTAGTTAAGTGATTCAATTGCTTCAATCACACCATCATCAGAATTTGCAACCGAGTTAAACGAAGGTGCCAAATCCCGCACTGATTGATGATGATATGAAGGGCATTCAAATTCAGGCCGCTGAAGAATCTGGAATAGTCTGGACTCAGTGTTTACTTTGACGCTATGAAAGACTTTTTGGTAGTTTTCACCGCGATGCAGAATTTTTTCACCAAACTCATCAGGGATGTGCTCAATGAGGGTACCGCCCATAGCGACATTCAAAACCTGAAGCCCTCTGCATATAGCCAATGTGGGAATTGCATCGTTAACTAAATATTGAGTTAGTTCAAGTTCAAAGCTATCGCGTTCTTCATTTACTCCATATATGGACGCCTTATTTTTGCCTTTGTATAAATCCGGTGCAATATCAGCACCACCAGTTAAAACGCACCCATCCAGCCGATTTATCAACTCTCGCAAATTGTCAGTGGACGGCACCAACACAACTGGCATTCCACCAGCACGTTGTATCGCTTCGGCATAATTTGCCGGCATATTGAACCTGTTTTCATCATTTCTTGAATAGCTGGTTAGTCCTATCAGAGGTTTACTCACAATTGGAATTTTCCTCCAAATATTTTTTCCAAATCAATCGGAAACTACTAGTCAAATCTTGTGGTGACTGCTGAATCCACCTGTTTAACTCATTCGGAGATACCCACTTGCCATCAACAGCTTCCTCAGGGTCAAGCTTGAAGGGTCCATTACGGTGAAGTCGATAGATCCAACAAAACTCATAATCAGTTTCTGTGCTTCCCTTTAATTTGAATAGTTTTTCTGGTGGTTTGTCAAGTTTTATACCAATTTCTTCATAAATCTCTCGTATTGCCGCGTGATCATAATCTTCACCACTATGCAAGTGCCCAGCAACTGAGGCGTCCCATAGATTGGGGTTGTTGTCACGGTCAGGTCCACGCAGCTGAAGAAACACTTCATTCCTATCGTTTATAACAATTGTGTGGACAGAACGATGTAACAAGTCTTTAGCATGAACCTCAGAGCGTGGCAGGCAACCAACAACTTCATCATTCTCATTAACTACATCAAATAGTTCTTCCGAATCAGGCATGACATTTCAAATGTAAGGTATTTACAAAAGACAAAACGACTCATTTGATGCTGCGGTAATTCATCAACCTGAGTCGTTTTCTTGATTTTGGTAGCGGGGGTAGGATTTGAACCTACGTCCTTCGGGTTATGAGCCCGACGAGCTACCGAACTGCTCCACCCCGCATCAAAACAACTTTGTATTATACAAAAATATTGATTTCAGTACTACAATTTTTGAAGAAAATTCCTGTCTAGTTTTGATGATGACCTTGCGATTTAACCATGTTAAACTACATGGTAAGATTTCGATCGCATCCGACGCTGATTGAATCTACCAAAACTCAATTATCTCAAATGCGAAATTGCACTCTCGCAAATAGCGATGATGCTACCGATCCACGGTAAAATTGCAACCAAAGCCATCGCATTTACACCAAGCAACATCCTTGAAGTTGGATGCTGATTGAATGTTGTTGCAACATCGTCCAGTTGATCAAAGTAAACTACTTTAATAACTCTCAGATAATAGAATGCACCAACAACCGCAAATAGCACAGAAATAACAGCTACCCAAACCAAGCCAGCATCAACTAGAGATTGAATAACAGATAGCTTGGCATAGAACCCTGCTGTCGGCGGAACACCTGCAAGTGAAAACATCAAAAGCAAAACAAAAAATGCAAGCCATGGATCTCTAGCATTTAACCCGCTGTAATCACTGATTAAATCAGCTTCTGAGTCTTTTTTAGCACTCACCACAACCACACCGAAAGCGCCAAGACTCATAACTGAATATATGACAATATAAAACAGTGCCGCTGCATATCCTTCATCACTCGCACTCAGCAAACCGAGCAACATGAACCCCATATGCGCAATAGTTGAATAGGCAAGCATTCTCTTCAGATTAGTCTGAGCAATTGCAATGACATTACCCACGATAATTGAGAACAACGCAATTATTATCAACATATCCTGCCATGCGTACTGCAGTTGATCCAAACCACCAATCAACAGACGTACTACCATTGCAAAAGCCGCAATTTTCGGCATTGTGCCTAGATAGATTGTCGTTGATGTTGGCGAACCATGATAAACATCAGGCACCCACATGTGAAATGGTGCCGCACCTAGCTTAAAAGCGAGTGCAGACACTACAAAAACCAATGCGAGAATCAAAGGTAAACTGTGTGTTTCTGCATCTGCCAACTGATTGTGAATCACACCGATGTCTAGCGAACCTGTTAACCCATATAGAAGTGACAGCCCGTATAGTAATGAACCTGACCCAATTGCGCCAAGCACGAAATATTTCATCGCCGCCTCAGTCGCGTTTGCAGAATCCCGCTGAAAGGCAACCAACGAATACAGACACAACGACATCAATTCCAGCCCGAGGTAAACAATCAGTAAATTATCGGCCGAGGCCATAACCATCATCCCAAGCACTCCGAAAAGTCCAAGAACGTAGAACTCACACCCCGCAATCTCTCGGGTAACAGCATATCCGCGAGAGTAAGTGAACACAAATATTGCAAGTAGGCAAATCACAAATTTGGTAAGGTTTGAAAACACATCATCAATGTACATTCCCTCAAGGACTGTTACAGACTCATTACCAATGTTGCTAATGGTTATAATGCAAATTGAAACTAGTGCAATCAACGTCAGCATATAAGGTAAATCTTTATACCGTTGTAAGCGGGTCTGATCCAGCACTAGAATTAAACAAGCCATCAGGCTCAACAAAATCTCTGGAGTGAGTCGATATAATTCAATCGATAAATTCATAATTCAGTTTACTTATAAACATTTAATTAAAGACAATTCGAAGTATTGTTGAATTTACATCGAATGGGAGTTGAACTACAAAACGAAGTTCTAATGCAAATGAGGTGATTAACAGCAAAATTCAGCAACTATGATTATACCGATTACATGCAATACTATCAGCATGTGCTTTGATATTGATTTCATCAACCTTAGAATACAATCCAACTGAGCAATGACAGAAGCAATTATGCAAACCATACCAGCCCGCAGCGGCAAAGCAGATATCGTTAAATGCGGTCAATCTATCCGAGTTATAAATACCCATGGTAAGCAAGTAGTTGATACTTGGGCCTTTAATATTGAGGACCTTAGGGAATTCCAATCCAACGAACATACCCGCCCAACCCTGCTTAATATGAAATTCAAGCCGGGTGATGCGCTATACACCAATAAAAGACGGCCTATTTTGGAAGTTGTAAAGGATACATCTGGCGGTGTACATGATCTGCTTATGGCTGCATGTGACAATTATCGATTTAAACTGTTAGGCTGTACTGAATATCATGACAACTGTACAGACAATCTCATTGCCGCAATGCGTGAGCTTGGCTATGAAGCGCCTGAGGTACCGAGTCCAATCAATATTTTTATGAATATACCTTGGACACTTGAAGGCAATTTATCTTGGCAAGAACCGGTTAGCAATCCAGGCGATTATATTGAGTTTCGGGCAACTATGGACCTAATCATTGCATTTTCAGCTTGTCCGCAGGATATTTTACCAATTAACGGCGTCGACAGCGACCCGACAGAAGCCCACTATCAAATTATCTAAATCCTTATGTCCAGCTGGTTTCGTTACGTTATGTTCGTAACCCAAGCGAATAAATTTAATGGGCTATTGCATACCAATTGATATGGACAATCACAAATATTCACCTTACACTCAAGTCGCACATAATGGCCGCAATAAAAGCATCAGTAGCGGCTTTGTCAATCCTCCTATCTATCACGGTTCTACAGTTTTGTTTGACAGCTATGAGGATTTTAAGAATTCCCGTAATCGTAGAGGACAACGCAATCAAGTAATATATGGACGTTATGGCACACCGTTAACTTTTTCACTTGAAACAGCGCTAGCTGAATTGGAAGGTGCCGATGCCGCTATTGCCACACCTTCTGGCTTGAGCGCCATTGTAACAGCGCTTAACTCATTTGTTAAACAAGGCGATCACATCTTAGTTGTTGACAGCGTCTATCAACCTACACGCAAATACTGTGATCAAGTTTTAGCTCGCTTTGGCATTCAAACAGAATATTACGATCCGACAATAGGCAACGATATCGAAGAATTGATCAAGCCTAATACTGCTGTGATATTCCTCGAATCACCCGGTTCCCAAACATTTGAGATGCAAGATATTCCCGCGATAACTGCAGTCGCGCGACAACACGGTGTAATATCTATTCTTGACAACACCTGGGCTACACCAATATTTCTCAAGCCTTTCGAATTAGGTGTTGATATTTCAGTACACGCAGCAACCAAGTATATTACCGGTCATTCCGATGCAATGCTAGGCATAATTGCCGTTAACGAGGAGTGCTATGAGAATGTAAGAAATAATTTTCGATTGAGCGGCCAATGCGCCGGGCCTGACACTGTTTATTTTGGTTTGCGCGGGCTTCGAACTATGCCAATCCGTTTGCAACGACATTATGAGTCTGGTATAATTGTGGCAAAATGGCTTGAAAAACATCCGCAAGTAGCTCGTGTCATTCACCCTGCCCTACCTTCACATCCAGGTTACGATCTATGGAAACGGGACTTTAGTGGTGCAAGTGGGTTATTCTCATTAATACTACATGAAATATCTGATCAGCAACTTGGCTTGTTCCTTGACAATGCCCGTTTGTTTGGTATGGGATACAGCTGGGGCGGTTATGAAAGCCTGTTGATACCATTTGATCCGAACGACTACCGAACGATAAATCGTTGGCAACCTGAGGGGCCGTCGTTACGAATGCATGTGGGATTGGAAGATCCTCAAGACCTTATCGCTGACCTTGAATTTGCATTTAAATCTATACACAATCCAAGCTAAGCTATGTCTGACATCGCTTCAATGATTAAGGAAGAATATCTAAAACTGGTGAAAGAACGCCTATCACTTCAACTCGCAACAGTCTCACCAGATGGGATGCCCAGTGCTAGCTATGCTCCTTACGTCTTTGATGACAACTTAAATTTCTTCGTGTTCCTGAGCGATCTGTCATCGCATACAACTAATCTATCTGCAACCCCAAAAGCATCTGCGATGATAATTGAGGACGAAGCGCAGTCCGAGCATTTGTTTGCTCGAAAACGGCTAAGCGTAGAATGCTCGGTCACGCGATTTGAACGTAGAACCCCTGAGTCTGAATATTGGCTAAAAATTTACAGGCAACGTTTCGGAGAATTTGTAGATTTACTAGTACAATTACAAGATTTCAATCTCCATCAACTAAAGCCGACTGCCGGTGTCTATGTTAAAGGCTTCGGGCAAGCTTATAGAATCTCAGGCAAGAACATGGATGAGATTGAACACATTATCCCAGCTAACCGATCGTAACTACATTAAGCAACTGGTGAAATAAATTGATTGTTGAGCAAATATGGACTAACAATGCATACCGCAACTTTAACTATCTGATTGCTTGCCCTAGATCTGGGGAGGCGCTCGCGATTGATCCCTTGGATCACGAAAAATGCTTGGCACGAGCTAAGGATCGAGGATGGGAAATTACCAAAATACTCAATACTCATGAGCACGGTGACCACACAGGCGGTAACCGCGCAATGGTCAAGGCTACCAATGCTCAGATAATTGCACACCAGGGCGCATTTGACACCATACCTGGGGTAGACATTGGTGTCGCCGCTGGAGATGTTGTGCACATCGGTGAAGTTGAGCTTGAATGTCTGGATACACCTGGCCACACAATGACTCATATCTGCCTTTTTTCACGCCATGATCAACCGGCTATCTTTTGTGGAGATACGCTCTTCAATGCAGGGGCCGGTAACTGTCATAATGGAGGACATCCAAGTGAGCTTTATGGAACCTTTGTCAATCAGCTAGAAAATTTGCCAGAGAATACAAGAATATATCCCGGGCATGACTATATTGCTAACAATCTTGAGTTCACACTTAATCGGGAACCAGATAACGAAGCGGCAGCGAAGTTGTTACCGCAAGTCAAAAATCAAGATCCAGAATCAGCGCTTGTTACCACGCTTGGAATGGAAAAGGAGTTTAATACATTTTTCAGGCTTAGTAACCCTTCGGTTGTTGCAACTCTAAGAGAGTCATTCCCGGAGCTGCCTGAAAAACCAGATCGAAAAACTGTTTTCTTGAAATTACGGGAATTAAGAAACAGCTGGTAATTGGACCTGATTCTCTAATTGCTGATTCGCCCGCTGCGCCCGCCGCGCCTTGTATTTCCAGGTTTCTCGCCGCGCTTTACATAAAGGCGACATCCGTCAACCTCCAGCGGATAAAAGTCATCACCGAATCTGTTTAGAGCAGTAGACGTAGCGCCTTTTGCTGGCAAGGCGAGAAAACAACCACCAGGCAATATCATCACTGAAACCCTTTCAACGATTTCTGCGCTAGCTTGCTGGTCGCAAACTATCAAATCAAATTTATGCTGACTAATATCTTTAAGAAATTTTTCTGGTTTTTGACGATGAACTGCAACCCGCAAGTCAGATTCAAGAATTGATTCACCTTCAAATGGAGGTGTTTTCGTTGACAAGTTTACAACTAGACGCGCCATAGGTGCCATGGACGCAACAATTTCTTTGGAAAACTCACAAGGTCGCTTTTCAATTAGCAGTATTAAACCGTTACGCACAAGTGAAATAAACGCGCATAACACATTGCTCAAGTTTCTAGATTTTATTGCAATATCGTCCATAATCATTTACTTAAATTGTTTTCGTTGAAATGCAAAAGATTCGATGCTTAACAGATTAGACAATTAGATGTAATTTTGATAAAATTGTACATCTTAAATTGTTATTAGGTATTATGAAATACGAAAACCAAAAATGTGATTGAGGCCAGCTATGATTACCAACATTGATCTTGACTCTTATTTGCGTGATAACGGTATTATGCCTTCACAGCAAAGACTTCGAATCGCCCGTGTGATCTTTGATAGACCTGATGACATGTCAGCTGAGGAGGTTTATCGGAATGTTAATGGGCCATGGCCTCCAGTTTCCCGTGCTACCGTCAACAACACACTTCGACTGTTTGTAGAAAAAGGGATTTTGCGAAAAGAAGGTAAAGAAGACGCAGAAACTTACCACAGTTGCGGCGATGTTCCACAAGCTTCTGAAACTGACGACTCTCACGAAATCGCCTGATCGCCGTTGATTAAATTTAGTAAGAACGTACCAAACAGTTTGTTCTTACTATATACGAGCAACAGTCTCATATTCGAATAATTTTCCCCGGATTCATTATATTATCCGGATCAAGCGCCTGTTTTATAGTTCGCATCACATTCACAGCCTCACCATGTTCAGCTATGAGGAAGTCAAGCTTGCCATAACCAACCCCGTGCTCTCCCGTGCATGTGCCATCCATCTCAAGCGCTCGCATTACCATTCGTTGATGCAATTCTTGGGCACGCTGTTCTTCATCTGGATCCGTATGGTCAACCAACAGTACCAAGTGAAAATTGCCATCTCCAACATGTCCAACAATTGGCGCTTGCAATTTGGATTCTTCAATATCTCGCTTGGTCTCGGTTACACATTCAGCAAGTCGCGAGATGGGAACACAAACGTCAGTTGCCCAAATCTCAGCGTTAGGTCGCATGGCTTTGGCCGCATAAGCTGCATCGTGCCGCGCTTGCCAGAGCTTATTTCGGTCTTCAGCATGAACTGCCCATTGAAAGTCGCTACCACCATGTTCTTCGGCAATCATGCTAAACATCTGTACCTGATCCTCAACCGATGTCTCGGTGCCGTGAAACTCTAAAAACAATGTGTGCTGCTCCGGATAATTCAATGTTGAATAATTGTTCAGCGCCTTCATCATTGAATCGTCTTGCAATTCAATGCGTGCAATCGGAATACCAAGTTGAATGGTTGTAATCACAGACTTCACTGCTGCTTCTAAATCATCGAATGCAACCACTGCAGAGGATATCTTTTCTGGTATCCCATAAACTCTAAGTGCGATCTCGGTGATAATACCAAGTGTACCTTCAGAACCAACAAACAGCCTAGTCAAATCATAGCCGGCCGACGATTTTCTAGCGCGTCTGGCTGTTCTGATAACCCGCCCATCAGCTACAACAACTGTCAATGACAACACATTTTCCCGCATGGTACCGTAGCGCACAGCATTAGTGCCAGATGCACGCGTGGCTGTCATTCCCCCAATTGACGCATCGGCGCCTGGATCAATTGGAAAAAATAAGCCTGTATCTTTTAAATAATTGTTCAGTTGCTTGCGAGTGACACCTGGTTGCACGACAACATCTAAATCATCTACGTTGACATGCAATACTTGGTTCATTTCAATCATATTGAGACAAATGCCGCCCTGAATCGCACAAATATGCCCTTCTAGACTAGTTCCAGCACCGTAAGGAATGACTGGGTATCGATGGCGCGCACAAATTTCGACAATATTTGAAACCTCACTTGTCGTATGAGGCGTGAATACCGCATCTGGTGGGTATCCACGATGAAAGGACTCGTCAGAACCGAACTCTTGACAAATACTCGGTGAAGTTTTCAACCTATCGCCGAATAAACTTCGAATTTCTTCAATCGCACTAGATGCTGGAACCGCTTGGATGACACTTGACATATTTATCTCCCCAATCGATGAATTTGCCTTTGCAATTAAATATACAGTATTCTAAAAATATTATCTTCAAAATATCACTGTTAACTGATTAGCAAATCTGTTTAATTTCACGAAAGAACACTTGGTTATTTGTGATATCTTAATTTTCTAAACATATGAATTGAGCTAGGCTCGATCGGCCCATTTTCTCATTTCCACGCGGTCGCACAAATTGTAATACAGCATTCCCAATAGATGGTTCGGCCATCGCATAAGCTTTCCACCTGGAAATTCCCGATGTCTGATTGAAGCAAGCAAATTGAATTGTGCTGATTCACCGTCGATTGCATCAGCCAAAATTTTTCCAGTCATGTTAGCAAGTGCTACACCGTGGCCCGAAAACCCCTGAGCATAGAATACATTTCTTTCCATACGCCCGACTGACGGCAATCGATTTATAGTTATTGCTATTCTACCTCCCCAAGCATAATCAATTTTCGTGCCCTCAAGCTGTGGATAGAGTGAAAGCAAACGAGGTTGAATCAATGCTTTAATATCAGTTTTTTGGTCGGGAATGTATTTTTCTGATCCACCGAAAAGCAGACGTCTGTCAGCTGACAATCTGTAATAATCCAAACAATGTCTGGAATCACAGACCGCAACATCATCGCGGTTGATATTCTTAGATACCGAATCAGGCAATGGCTCAGTAGCTGCAATAAAACTCTCAATTGGCATAATCAACCGGCTGATACTTGGTGCGACATTGTCAATATAAGCATTGCATGTCAATACGATGAACTTGGATTTCACAACGCTAGACCCGACAGTCAATTTATACCCTGCATTGTTTTGAGAGTATTTCATCAAAGGAGAGTTCTCATAAACTCGAACACCGGCATCGGCTGCAGCATGAGCTAAACCGATTGCAAGATTTAGCGGATGAAGATGTCCAGCACTCACGCTCAGCAGACCGCCCCAATAACGGGCACTCCCTAACATGTCTTGCATTTCTTCACGCCCCACAAATCGGACATCGGAAGCGTTATACTTCTCCTTTAGAAGCACAACCTCACTTTTATAACAATCAGCAACATCGCTAGTTAATGCAGCATTCAAAACACCCGGTTTGAAATCACAAGGAATCTGATGATGTGCGATGCGATTTTTTACAACTTCCTTGGCTTGCTCTGATATTTCCCAAAACAACAAAGCTCTTTCAACCCCAAACCTCCTCTCAATTTCAGATTGAGAGAGATTCATACCGCTGCCGAGTTGCCCGCCATTTCTGCCTGATGCACCCCAACCAACTTTATTAGATTCAACAAGAACTGTGTCATACCCATACTCAGCTAGGTTAAGAGCAGTAGAAAGACCACAATAACCCCCACCAACTACACAAACATCACAGTTTTCAAGCTTGACAAGTTTTGGGTAATCTACAAGACCTACAGCCGTAGCTGAATAGTATGAATCCACGTGCGCTGCGGCTTGAGACGTAGTTAATGAATTTCTCAAAGATACAGCTCGTATTCCTTTACGGTAACTTGCTCGTTGTAACGAGCCAATTCATCTTGTTTCATCTCGCAATATAAATCAACGTAGTCTCGGGTAAGGTAGTTCTGCGCAAAAGTTGATTGCCGTAATACAGAAATTGCCTTGCCCCACTCAAGCGGCAAATTCGGATCCACGTCAGCGCTGGCATTGACATGAGGTGTAGCCTTACCGGCATTAATTTGATTGGTAATTCCGTAATGCACACCTGCTAAAACAGCTGCAAGTAACAAATACGGATTTGCGTCAGCACCAGCCAATCGGTGCTCCAAGCGTCGTGCATTTACATCACCAGCTGGAACACGCACGGCAACAGAACGATTGTTGTAACCCCAGCTACGATTCACCGGTACATAGGTATTTGGTTTGAAGCGGCGATAGGAGTTTCTGTTTGGTGCGAATATTGCAAACATTTCTGGTATTGTATCTAGCAAACCACCTATAGCGTTCTGCATCAATCCATTACCGAGTGGTGAATCACCAATAAAAATATTGTCGCCCTGTCTATCCATCATACTCAAATGAATGTGCAGACCGCTACCGCTTTGATCAATGAACGGTTTGGGCATGAATGTAGCTCGTAAATTAAGCTCAGTAGCAACTGCGCTAATTACCCGTTTCAGCAAAACACATTGATCTGCCGCTGTCAAAGGGTCGCTGACGTGGTTTAAGTTAATCTCATATTGTGAAGGTGAATACTCGGATGTGATCACTGTGGCCGGTATGGCCTGAATTTTGCAGCAATCGTGAACTCGCCGCAAAAATTCACCATGCAAATCCAAGTCTTCAAGCAAATAAACTTGAGTTTCGCTTCCGCGATTGGCACCGTTGGCAGATTGCAACGGTAACTGAGGTAGCCCTTTATCGTCAAGCATTCGATCAATCAGATAGAACTCAATTTCAAATGCAATATTTATATTGAACCCCAACTCGTTAAATATCTGAACTACATTACCAGCAATATTTCTTGGATCAACCATGCACGGCAAACCGTCATCGGAAAACATACGCATCAGAACTTGGCATTGCGAATTAGTACCCCAAGGCATGAACTTTGTTGTGCCAATTATCGGCATTAGTGTACCATCGGGGTCACCATCAGAAAATCCTCGGCCACACGGGTCCGAACTCTCGCCCATGTAGTTTAGTAACAATGTGCTTTCAGGAATTTGTATACCAGAATAATAAACTTTATCGGCTTCAGCAATCGGATAGCGTTTACCGCGCATCAAACCATTCAAATCTGGAATAATCGCGTCAACAAATTCTATTTGTGGATATTGTTGCAGCAATCGCTCTAGTTCAACTATTGCAAGTTTTTCTTTTGAGGTCATTAGCTTTGAATGTTGTTGCAGATATTAATATTGGGTTCAACGCCAAACAAACGAATACTAATTTAACATTTCACGGTAAAACAACGATATGAGCTTAAATGCAACACTCTAACTAGATGTTAGAGTTACCTGAGACACTGGCTATCATATGCAACGTTAAAATGTTGCCTAAAAAAGCGCCAAACCCAAGAAAAGTCATTTTGAAATCGTATTTAGCAGGATATAAGCGAGCCAGATTGAAATGTCGTTTAACTTGTTTGATTGTAAGCTCTAACAGCTCGTTATCCTCCCTATACCAATGGACTATCTGTGAAATGCTTATGTCTGGCAAGTTAATGGTAATTACGCTATAGCTATACTCTTTTTCTTCAATCTTTGGAATCATGCCGAATCCTGGAATTACTCTCTGTTTCACTTCAGTGGTCGCAACACTTTCAGTCTATTGTGCTTTTCTGTGTTGAATAATTAGATCGAATGTGATATCACTATTATCAGGAGTGTAGGTTCTACGAACTACCACGGAAATGGAATGTATCCCTTCAAACAATTCTATAGGCACCCATTCACTTTCACCAACAGGTTTCACAAGCGCTTTGATTTCTCAAGATATGTATGTACTTCACTCTCTAATTACTTCAGATTTAAACGTAAAAGTTGCAACAGGAAATTAATATTGATTATTTGCGTTTAATGCCGCGCTTAATGAAATGTATAGAAATGCAGTCCTGCAATTAGGCAAAATCTAAAATTCACTATGGTGTTGAAATGCCTTTCAGTGAACCATTATAGCTATTTGCACGGCTGTTAAACAGTTTAACCCAAGCAGCTTGCCGTTCATAAGCGTTGGTGGTTATTTCCAAGCATGCGCAAGCAATAGAAAAATGAGTCAAGGAATTCTACTAAATCGAATTACATATCAATACAAAATGCAATTTTCCATGATTGTGTGAAAAAGTGGTGAAAGCCCTATGAGTCTGCGTCAATTTCACATGAATGTTATAATGCCTATCTTAGTCTCAAAATGCACCAATTGTGTTTTAGCTCACTTTGAGTAGTCTTGGATAAGTCCTTGCTACAGACAGATTCATTCATTTTCAAAATTATTAGGTGATTCAATATGGCAATCAATGTAGGCGATAAAATTCCAGAAGCTACACTCTATTACATGTCTGATAATGGACCTGCTTCAATCTCGACCTCTGAAATATTTGAAGGTAAAAAGGTTGTAATGTTTGCATTACCAGGTGCCTATACCCCAACCTGCTCAAATGCGCACCTCCCGGGTTATGTGAAACGATTCAACGATTTCAAGGCCAAAGGAGTAGACACTGTAGCTTGTTTATCTGTTAATGATGCATTCGTCATGGATGCTTGGGGAAAATCTCAAAATGCCGACAATATTACGATGCTTGCCGATGGTAGTGCAGAGTTTACCAAGGCTGTGGGTATTGAACTTGACCTAAATAACAGAGGTATGGGTTTGCGTTCAGACCGTTATGCAATGATTGTTGAAAACGGAGTCGTCACGACTCTCAACAAAGAAGCTCCGGGTGCATTCGAAGTAAGCGATGCCGACACCATCATAGAGCTGTTGTAGCGACGACTAGTTATTGTTTTTTTTCCGTTGTGCTTACCTATAGACTATATAGTTTGACTCAAAACAACCCTCAGTAAGTGCTTTAACTCTTGAATAAATTAGCTGTCCAATATAATTCGATCAGCATCTCAACCATGCAATCTAGCACCAAACTGACAAATAACTTTCGCAGCAGTTACAGAAGCAATGTCCATACACTCTGGTATTTTCCATTGATTGATAAATCCATATAAAAAACCGGCAGCGTAAGCATCTCCAGCACCGGTAGTATCTATAACCTCCGAAACCGGTTCTGCATCATGCTTAAAATAACCCGTTGGCGAGACAACCTTTGATCCGTACTGACCCCTAGTTGCAACAACATAAGGCACAATTTTCTGCAATGCAAATACCGCATTATCCAAAGAATCTGCTACATGAATTTTCATAATCTCATTCTCATTACCAATCAGAATATCCACATATCTGACAAGAAATTCTTGTAGTGTTTCGCGATGCCGTTCAACAAGCATTGGATCTGACAGAGTCAATGCAACCAGCGTTCCTGATTCACTAGCAACCGAAGCTGACTCAAGAATGAGACTTTGCGCACTTGGCAGGTCCCACAAGTACCCTTCAATCAACAATACGGAGGATTGCTTTATTGCTTCAATATTAAGATCTATTAATGACAAATTCTCATTGCAACCAAGAAATGTACACATTGTCCTCTGTGCATCCTTGGTAACAAAAACATAGCATCGACCAGAAGAAAGACCGCCGTTGTGCAGCGTTGTTGAATATCCAACTTTGGTATTGATAAGGTCATTTTTGAAAATTTCACCAATAGAATCATGGGAGACTTTACCAATAAACTCACTACTTCCACCTAGCTGAGAAAGTTGCACGATAGTATTGGCAACTGAACCTCCTGAATAGCTCGCCACAGGTTCGACCGTATTTTCAAGCTGATTTTTAAACTCATCATCAATCAATAACATCATACCTTTTGACAATCCTAGACGTTCAATATCTTCGTCTTCGGCATCGCACAACACATCAACCATAGCATTGCCAATACCAAGAACGTCAATTTGTTTGTCCAAACTCACACGCCCGCGCGCGCAATGACGGACTGCAAAAGTACATTGGCACCTGCTTCACAGGACTCTTTTGAGGTGTTCTCCAGCTCATTGTGACTGACTCCACCATCGCAGGGAATAAAAACCATGGAAGTCGGGGCTACTTTGGAAATGTGCACAGAATCATGGCCCGCTCCACTCACCATTTCGTTATACTCAAATCCACAATCTATTGCACCCTGCCTAACTGCATCTATACAATCTACATCGAACTTTATTGGTGTTGAACGCCAAATTCGGTTAATTGTCGCATCTAAACTTGACGATGAATTGTAATCAACAACTGTCTTGCTAATTTGCATATCAATTCGATCGAACTCTTCAAGATTTGGATGACGCATGTCAACAGTAAATTCAACTCTGGACGGTACAGTATTTCGAGAGCCTGGGTAAATCCTAAATTCCCCAATGGTTAAACGCGCATCAAATCCAGATTTTTCAGCGAGTTGATAGAGTTGGGTCGCGATTTCAGTTGCTCCCCTCAGTGCATCGCGCCGGTTTTCCATTGGTGTCGGGCCAGCATGAGCCTCTTCACCAACAATGACAACGTCATACCAGTTAACACCTTGAACACCGGTTACCACTCCAATTGTTCGATTCATTTTTTCCAATATTGGGCCTTGCTCAATATGGGCTTCAAAGAAGCTTGAAAATTGATGGTCGGCAGGTAAGCTAGAACCAAGGTAGCCTATTCGCTCAAGTTCATCTCCAATTGTATTATTGTCAATGTCACTGCGGCTGTGACCGTATTCCAGATCAAATGCTCCTGCGTAAACAGCAGAGCCAATCATTGCTGGAGGGAATCTGGCACCTTCCTCATTCGTCCAAACAACAACTTCAACTGGAAGCTCCGTCTCCACATTCGCATCATTCAAACTACGTATGACTTCTAGCGCTGCTAGTACACCATAAGCGCCATCAAACTTGCCTCCGGTTGGCTGAGTGTCCAAGTGACTACCACTGCCAACCGGATTGCCATCAGCCTTTCGGCCTGGGCGACGAAAGAAAAGATTACCCATCGAATCAATTTTGCGCTCACAACCTTCGGCCTCACACCATTTGGTCATTAAATCTCTGCTTTCGCGATCCAAATCAGTCAGAGCCAGACGACAAACACCGCCTTTTTCGGTAGCTCCAATTTGTGCCATTTCCATTAGAGAATCCCATAGTCGATCTCCATTCACTCTCAATTTCGCAGTCATAAAAATAGCCTCATCAAATTAAAATATCGGAGTTGGCATTTTAAGGTATAGAATGTAATTCATCAAGTTTATATTTGAGATAAACTTAGCAATTTCGATGTCTGGATTTGATAAATATAATTTTGTGAATAACAGCTGAGGAATTAATTTGCACACTTTGCCGATATATTGTGCAGGCGGGTTACTTGATCACAGGCTAATTCATCCGACTCATGTTGCATACCTTGCTTCAGTCCAATTTTTCTAATATAAATCGCGGCTTCGTACAAGCGCAATGTATGAGATATCTAGACGAGATATGATCCAACAGACTTAAGTACTGCTTATCTATGGAACTTGTATTAAACCCAATAATTCAATAAAAAGGTGGTCTGAAATCAATCGAGAAGCATTTATCTGCGACTACGTCAGAACACCGATTGGCCGTTTTGGCGGACTGCTATCATCAGTACGAACCGATGATCTAGCTGCCATTCCCTTGAAAGCCCTTGTGGTTAGAAATACGGGAGTTGACTGGGAGACTGTGGACGACGTGATTTTCGGATGTGCCAACCAGGCCGGTGAAGACAATCGAAATATAGCGAGAATGGCAGTCTTGTTAGCAGGCATGCCAGAGCAAGTTAGTGGTTCAACAATAAACCGCCTGTGCGGTTCAGGTATGAATGCAGTTATCAACGCTGCACACGCGATAATGGCCGGTGAAGCAGATCTTATTATCGCCGGTGGCGTAGAAAACATGTCGCGAGCACCTTTTGTAATGCCGAAAGCAACTGCCGCTTTTTCGCGCGATACGCAGATTTATGACACAACAATCGGTTGGCGCTTCGTTAACCCCATTACTAAAGCGCAATTTGGAATTGACTCAATGCCTGAAACTGCTGAAAACGTTGCTGAAGAATTTCATATCAATCGTATTGATCAAGATGCTTTTGCATTACGAAGCCAAGAAAAAGCCGCCATTTCGCAAAATAACGACCGATTAGCGAAAGAAATTTCCCCTGTAATGATATCCAACACTCACCCTGAAACCCTCATGGTTGATATCGATGAACATCCACGCCGAGTAAACATGGAACAACTAGCTTCACTTAAAACACTATTTCGAACTAATGGAACTATTACAGCAGGTAATTCCTCAGGTATCAATGATGGCGCTGCAACAATGATCGTTGCCTCATATAACGCTGTAAAGACTCACGGTCTAAAACCATTGGCCAAATTCTACGGGAGCGCAACCGCCGGTGTTTCACCTAGAGTAATGGGAATTGGGCCTGTACCTGCAACTAAGAAACTATGCGCGCGACTTCGCTTAGAGCCTCATGATTTTGGAATTATCGAACTCAATGAAGCATTCGCTGCTCAAGCAATTGCAGTTCTACGCCAGCTTGGAATTGATGAAACATCCAATCACATCAACCCAAATGGTGGGGCAATTGCCCTTGGCCATCCGTTAGGAATGAGTGGAACTAGAATCGTTGGAACCGCAGCCCTGGAATTGCAACTGACCGGGCACAAATTCGCACTGGTAACCATGTGTGTCGGTGTCGGGCAAGGGATCTCCGTTGCACTTGAGGCGGTATAGTATTGATAAAAAGAAGACTACGCGTTTTCGTCTTTGTACTCGGCATAGTAAGTACCAAAAAGCTTGCGATGACGAATGATGTTCATGACAATCGTCAGTAAACCTGCAACCATTAGAACACCGCTGATAGGCTTAGTAAACAAAGCAAATACGTTGTAATCTAAAAGCACCATTGATCGAGAAAAAGTATCCTCACCAATTTGCCCAAGAATCACACCCATCACCAAAGCTGGAATTGAATAATCGCCTCGCCGCATTAGAAAACCAACTACCCCGGCTATGAACATCGTATAAACATCAAGAATGTTGCCCCTCAAAGCGAACGCACCGATTGTTGCGAAGATCAAAATTGAAGGCGCTAGGATCTGAAAGGGAATTCTTAGCAGATTGACAATGCCTTTTGCCTCAACAACACCAATCAGTAAAATCGCTAGACTCGCCCAGAACATCGAAGCAAATAATACCCATACCAAATCATGTGCCTCAATCATAATGAGAGGCCCGACATCCATGTCATGTAGATTAAATACGCCAATCATCATCGCAGTGAGTGCTCCGCCCGGCAACCCCAAAGCGAGCAACGGGATCATGGCAGCTCCGGTAGCGGCATTGTTAGCAGTTTCCGGAGCAACAACCCCCTCTGGTTCGCCTTTGCCAAAACGACTACGATTTTTTGACCAACGAACCGCTTCGTTATAAGACATGAACGCTGCTAGGGTTGCTCCAATTCCTGGAAGTACACCGCAAAAAAAACCAATTACCGCAGATCGTATGACGACAAATTTCATTTTCCAAAATTCCCAAAAAGTTGGGTAGGAAACAGAGATTTTTGGAGTTACGTATTCACCGCGAGCAAGTTTCAAACCTTGGACAAATACTTCTGTAACCGCGAAAAATCCAAGGATAAGTGGTATGAAATGCAAACCTCCATGCAAATACAGCGTGCCAAAATTGAATCGAGGTATGCCTCCAACTGGGTCACTCCCTATGGATCCTAGCAACAGACCTACAAGCAGTGACAACCAACCTTTTGCAATAGAGTTTGTACCAATGCCGGCAACCACCGCCAAGCCGAAAAAGATTAGCGCGAAAATCTCAACCGGTCCAAAATTTTTGATGGCAAAATCTGCAACTGGCCCGGTAAATGCCATCATCGCAATTGCGGCCAAAGTACCACCGAAAGCAGAACATGTTACAGCATATCCAATCGCCTTGCCGGATTGTCCCTTGCGCGTCATTGGGTATCCATCAAATGCTGTAGGCGCATTTTCGACGGATCCAGGGATGTTGAATAGAATCGCCGTGACAGCACCGCCGTAAACGCCTGATACATAAATCACACCATATAGCATGATTGCATGAGTCGAAGACATATAGGCAGTAAACGGCAATAGCACTGCTGCCAATGTTAACAAGCTAAGACCAGGAACAGCACCGAATACTAGTCCGGCAAACAATGCCGCAACAAAAATCAGTATCCCAATCGGATTAGTGAAAAGCTGCTCAGTTCCAAAAAGAAAATTTTCCACTACGTCAACCAACCCAAAATAGTACCATTGATGGCGTTGAAAACACCAGCACCTGGCGGTAGATAAGTAAAAATCAACTTCACAAAAACTACTACTAATCCTGCATAAATACTGATAGTAACTATTATTAACGTTCGAAGACGCCTAACTCCCATGACATACATATAAACGAAAAGAAAAAAAGGCGTAATTAGCAGAAATCCCATCTTGTGGATAAGTAACGTATATAGAATTGGCAGTGCGAAAATTAATACTATACGTGCTTTCGCAAAACTTGTGAGTTGGTTTTGATCTGAATCTGTTGATTTAAGAGTTGCAGATTCAACGTGGTTAGAATTAGATTGTTGAGAAACAAAATATTGATAGACCAACCAAAATCCAGCTACTGTCATGCCGAGTAGCACCACCCTCGGCCAATGAGCTGGACCCCATTTGTAGACTGGCAAAGGGTCATCGAATTGAAACGTATAAATGCCAGCCAACGTAACGAGTGCTAGCCAGCTGCAACCTTCTATCAGATCAGTTAAACGTTTCTTGTCCGGAGGTCGGTTATCCGCCAATGCTTAGACCTTTAACTTCATTTAGTTTAACAAAAAATTCCGTCAACAGTTTCGAAGCAATTCGAAACTGTTGACGGAAAAATTATTACCGAATGAAATGTTTACAAACCTTCTCGGATTGGCAAATTGAGCTCTTTGAATGCGCTAGCATAAACACCAGCAGAATCCTCAAGGATTTTAGTTGTGTCTGCTCGACTTCTGAATGAATCGACTATGTCTAGGCTTTTACGTTTGACAAACTCCTGGTGCTCATCTGACATGTAAGCTTCGGCAAAAACTTTAGCCAGATATTCCACTATTTCAGGTGGCGTACCTTTCCTTACGAACATACCGCGAAATCTCAACAATGGTTCCCAGTCAAGACCATAGTCTGAGCCAAGTGCCTTGGTATCCGGGAAATTTTCAAAACGCGTGGGCCAAAGCGCTAGAATTGGCTTTAATTTGCCGCCTGAAACGTACTTGGATACGTCACCAGGTTGTTCCATCAGAACATCAAGTTGACCACCAATCACTGCGCCAAATCGTTCTCCGGACTTACCAGTTAGTACTTGCCGAGACTTGAAACCAAAATGATTTTCAACGATTGCCATGCTTACAAGCTCCATTGGAATGTTGATATTTGAAACAGTCAATCTACCTTCTTCCTGTTTAGCGTATTCAACGAGCTTATCAAAATCTGGGACACCATTTGTCTGAAAACGATCGTCATCGGCATTGATAAATAGCATTGTTGGCGCAACATTCATAATTACCAGAGACTCAAGATCAGTTACCGGATTGAGATCTATTCTACCTTCAACATACCGAGATGATAAAGTGTCAATATGCTGTAATAAAGTGTAGCCATCAGCAGGAGCTTGCAGAAACTCAGGCAAACAATTCAGCCCACCACCTCCAGTGATGTTGATCTTGTTAATTTTTGCATTCATTATTTTCGCAGCCGGGCCAACTATTGCATCAACTGCTTGATCAGATCCACCGCCTTTACCATAGCAACATACTACTGTAATTGGCCGGTTTGGGTAATCACCGTGCCCGTCGGCGCTTGCGGATGTTGAAGCCAGCAAACTCAAACCAGATGCCGTAGCTGCAATTAATGAAATTAACAATTTATTAATAATTCCAGTCATATCTATAAACTCCTACATAAAAATTTAAATGTTTCAATTATTTATAATTATAGTTCTCCCGTCTTGATTACTTGACAGAAGTATCCAGATCCCTGATTTAGCGAAGTAACTGAAACTGTTTTAGTTTTAGCTCAATTTTTGCTTCAGGTTCAATTAGCTTTACATCATTAGATTAGCACGTTCTTGTATAAATTACCCACACTTTTACATATCTTATAAAAAATATTTTTTAATTGTATTCAAAGTGTGACAGTGACTCTGTATGTCCATCGACATGCAACGCTTGTCCGCTAATTTTCCTACCTGCATCAGAGCAGACAAACAATGCCATCTGTGCAATATCGTGTACATCAACGAAGCATTTTAGAGAAACTTGCCGCACAAACTGTTCGCGTATCTTTTCAGGTTTCATTTTCCTGCTTCTCGCTTCCGCTTCAATCACTTGGTCCATGCGTGGCCCGGATACCGACCCTGGACAAATTGCATTCACTCTAATACCGAACTGCCCCACTTCCATAGCAAGCGATTTCGTTAGCCCGATGATTCCCCACTTTGCCGATGCGTATGGAGTGCGCAACGGGAAACCATACGTACCCGCCGTTGATGACAAATTCACAATTGACCCATTGCGCTGTTCTTTCATAACAGGGAGCGCTTGCCGACAGCACAAAAAAGCACTTTGTAGATTGACTCGCATTGTTTCATTCCAATCTTGAATCTCTATTGTTTCAAGTGGTCCATTTGGTCCGGCAACACCTGCATTGTTAATTAATATATCAAGCTGATGTCCTGTGTCTGAAAACAACAATTCAAATAATCCTTGCACATCAGATTGTAAACCTGCATCCGCCAAAATTCCAGTAATCCCAACGCCAGAGTTGTTAATCGCTTGGACTGTCGCTGAATCAACATCACAGATCCAAACCGATGCACCGGATTCCACAAACGCAGATGCAATGGCGTAACCAATTCCAGATCCACCACCGGTGATCAATGCTGTTTTACCATCCAGTCTCATTTACTCTTGTCTCATTGTAATTTGTTTATATATCTTTACAGCTATGACAGAATATCAAATGTCCAAAATCAATTGATTTTCGCTTATCGCCGCTCGCGACATGCAAACTAACATTGTATTGTGTACCGTTCGATCTTTTTCACTTAAAACACTATCCCGATGTTCTACCTGCCCATGAAGCACTCGCACACGGCAACACCCGCATTTACCATTATTGCAAGAAACCATGGTCGTTAGACGTTTCTTGCGCAACATATCTAGAATGTTTTCGTTGGCTGCTACTGAAATGATTTTCTGTTGGCGTGCAATCACAACTTTGAAGCCATGATTCTTCCATGATGGTTGTACATCTTCCGGCGATGAGTGCAAATCATCAAGCTCAGTAGTGTTGGATGGAAAACTAGATCGAATTACATCGTCAACTTGCAGCTCAGTACGAAGCCAATTGAATATTTTTTTGTTGTTATCAGTTTTCGGAACACTAATCACATAACGATGCCTTTCTTCAGGACTGTTTACCAATGCGAAAGTTCGGCTGTCATTCAAGCTTTCAATCAGAAGTGTAATATTAGCACCAGCAATGAAACATGGCAGTTCTGATCCACTTGTGTCCGTTAACTCAATTGTCAAAACGTTTGATTCGGACCGGTTGATTTCTTTAACCACAAGATTTAAGTGTAGGAATTTCACGCTTTCAGGGTATTTTTGACCGTCTTTTAGTATCAAACGTTTTACCTTTTCACCTTGAATTAAATGGCGAATTAGAATCTCGTCCACATCTTGCTTGTTTTCATAGTGATACCAAATTCCTTCTGGATAGATGACTAATGCCGGGCCAAATTCACAACGCTCAAGACACCCTGAATTGTTAACGCGTATGTCACGAAGGCCTAGTTCTTTTACTCTTTGTTTCATATAACTGCGTAACTCTATTGAACCTCTGGCACTACAACAGCTTCTCCGATGACTGGATTCCCGCTCATTTACACAACAGAAAATATGTTTTTGGTAATGCAAAGTTCTAGACTCTAACTGCTGACAGGTTGACAACGCAAATATTGGTTGGGATAGTGCACATTTGCACCAAGGTGCTGGGCGGCATGCCACGGCCAACGTGGGTTGTAGAGCATCCCCCGTGCCAATGCTACCATATCAGCATCTCCATTCGCAATTATCGACTCAGCGTGATCAGGGTCAGTAATTAATCCAACGGCACATGTTGGAATTTCAACTGCCTTTCGAACCGCGCTGGCGAGAGGTACTTGATAGCCTGGTTCAACTTTAACATCCTGATACGCCACCAATCCACCGCTAGAAACGTCGATCCAATCACAGCCCAATTTTTTCAGACGCTCACAAAGAACAATTGTGCTCTCTAAATCCCAACCACCTTCGGCCCAATCAGTTGCTGATACACGAATACCCAATGGCTTGCTGTCCGGCCAAACTGCGCGTACCGCTTCATACACCATTAAGGATAATCGCATGCGATTATCAAGTGAGCCACCAAACTCATCCTCCCTGAAGTTAGATAGAGGGGAAAGGAACTGGTGGAGCAAGTAACCATGCGCCGCATGCAGTTCAATTGCCTGAAAGCCTATCCTTTCAGCGCGCTCGGCAGCGAGGCTAAACGCATCAATCAAGGCATAAACTTCCTCTGTTTCAAGGGCAATTGGATTTGGTTGGCCATCTACAGCAGAAATTGCTGTTGGTGCAACTGGTACCCAACCACCTTTCTCAACAGGAATAAACTCCCGATTTTTCCACGGAGGTTGAGTCGATGCCTTGCGGCCAGCATGCGCAAGTTGAACCCCAATTGGCACATTGCCATAAAATTTGCAAAAATCAACAACTTTCATTAAAGCCAATTCAGTTTGGTCGTTGTATAAACCAACACAGTATGGACTGATTCGCCCTTCAGGTACAACATTCGTCATCTCCATCATTAGCAACCCTGCACCATTGATAGCAAATTGCCCGAGGTGCATTTGGTGCCAATCTGAAACGCAACCGTCAACCGCTGAGTATTGACACATCGGTGATACCATTATTCGGTTTGTACACTCCAAGTCACGAAACCGAATTGGAGTGAATAAATGAGGCATGCAAGAATTCAATTGATCACCTTCGGGTAAAAAGAAAATATTTGGCTTAAAATTACGGTTGATTCAGCAGCTACCAAGACACAGCAAACTTAGGAATTATAGTAATTTACATTCTACAGAACTATTTATGACACAGTCAACCACACTAAACCAGCAAGCTCTATCAGCATATCTTGAATTTGCTAATGAACTTGCTGATAAGGCCAGGGAGATTGCGCTGAAACGTTTCCGAAATCCTCGCAAGCAATGGCTTAAGCCAGATCGAACTTGGGTTACTGAGTCTGATTTGGAAATCGAAAAAATGGCGAGGAAACTAGTGAGCCAGCGTTATCCAGAGCATGGTTATTTTGGAGAAGAGTTTGAGAATATCAACTTAAGTGAATCATTTAAATGGTGTATCGACCCGATTGATGGTACCGAACCTTATGTCTTCGGGTTGCCTACGTTTGGTGTACTCATTGCATTGACTTTCAATGCAACCCCTGTTGTTGGTGTCATAGAGTCTCCTGCTTTGAGTCAGCGTTGGAGTGGTGCTACCGGTCTTCCGACTGTTTGTGGAGGCGAACACTGCCAAACAAATAACAACATTAAACTAGACCAATCTACCGTGTTTGCAACTTCAATTGACATGTTTTCAAAAAAAGAAAAGGAAGCATTCAATCGTGTGTCTTTGGCAGCGCGCAGAAGAAGATTTGGAGCTGACAACTATGCTTACGGATTACTAGCTTCAGGGTATATTGACATTGTCATGGAAGCGGACATGAAACCTTATGACATGATGGCTTTAGTGCCAGTAATAAATGGTGCAGGTGGTGTTGTGACAGACTGGTCTGGTAAACCGTTAAACATTTCTTCAGGTTCTCAAATCTTAGCTACATCCAATATAGCATTACATGAGCAGTGCTTGAGTTTGATTCATAAAACCACAAACTAATTTGATTTCTCAACTACGCTAAAGATCTCCTGGCACACCATAAGCAGGTGCTAATTCAGGTGAGATTGCGCGCAACAAATAGTCATTAGATTGCGGTTGATAGTTCAACCACAACTCATGCAATTGCTTGACGGGATCTTCATCTGCCCAATCCACTCTGAGATCGACTTCCGGCCAAGAATACTGACTAGCCACTAGCAAAGCGGCTGAGTGCACATCTCCCTCTTCACCTCCGGCATTAATTCCCGCTTGCAATGCTTCAAGTAAACGCAATGCCAAATGTTTTTCATTTGAACTGTTGCTATATGAATCTATCATAGCTTGCGGTACAGACTGGTTCGCAAGCAGATTTCCTGCCGCAACACAACTTTCACCCATTGCAACTGCATTAGTCCCTAATATGTGACTACCAGTATAGTGACCAACACCACCGTGTCTGTCAACAGCTGTCAACTGCCGGTAGGAGATATTGTTTTGAGATTGAACTATCTTTTGAATTGCTTGACTCGCGGAATTCCCAGTTTCAATCAGATTAAGAATCTTTACTCCAAGCGTTGGGTCTGTGATGTTTTGGGTTGCGACCGCGCCAACACCGGCGCGCACCCACGGGCATCGACTTCCAACTGCAATGCTAGACGTGGTAATAGCAACACCAGTTCGTCCACTTTGAGTATCAAAAGCGATAATCGAAAAAGTCATATTTGAATTTTCTCTCAGGAAGCGGAAGGTTGCCCTTGAACACCGAAGAAAGAATCATGTTTGTAAGGTGTTCGCATCTCAATCTGATCATAACGCAATCTTGCGTGTTGACAAGGCTCACCGCGTACTACCATTCCTGTATACATTGATGGTACTGCAGGTGGCAGAAGCGGATATGCATCAGCACATGTGTAATCACAAATAAGCAGGCGACGCGGATGACCTGACAAATTGGCTTGCGACCCATGCACTGCCCATGTGTGCATGAAGCAGACATCACCACGAGACGCGATAATTGAAACCGCCCGCTTATCAAACTCGCTGTTCAAAGCGGGGTCAATAGCACCTGTGTACTCACCGTTCTGGAAATGCGAATAACGTTCGGAATGAGTTCCAGGCACAATGCGTAAACAACCATTCTCCTCAGTAGCATCATCAAGCATCAATAGGATTGCAAGCATATCGTCATTCGTATGCGGGTCAAATGAATGGTCCTGATGATAATAGACTTCTGTTTCCATTTGCGGCAGTTTGATGTTGAGCTTGCAGTGGTGAAATTTAACACTAGGTCCAATTAACTGGGCGACTTTGTCTACAACCGGACCATCCCAAAGTACTTGTTGAAAGTTGTCCGAAATGTCTGCTGGATTTGCGACACGACGTAGTTTTGGTACATCTCGGGTATGGCCGACCTCAAGATCAAAACGGGCTTTGCCGTCCATCGTTTCACCAAAGTTCTTGTCATGATTCCGGCTAAGCTCAATCCAGTTTTCAAGTTCTTTGTCTAATTTGTTTAATAGTTCTTCTTTTATTCCGGATTCACATACTACATAACCTTCTTCTTTGAATTGTGTAACTTGTTCTTTTGTAAGTAAATTCTGAGTCATATTAAAACACCTCTAAACAGAATTACCATAATGCAATTAAAAGTTAAGAATGCGCAGAATTTTATCTGAATTTACTTCTAGTATTAGCGTTTTTACTCATGAATACAAAGCGCTCAGACTGAACGAAGCGCTTCTGGATCTGCCGGTTCCAATCGCAGCCTTTTACCACCGAGATTCTCAAACAAAGATTCTCGACACGTTAGTATCAGCACTTGAACGTCCTGCGAAACTCTGAACAGAATATCGAACATACCCTTGATGCGATTGTCGTCTGAATAGACTAGGGCATCATCAAGTACCACAGTCGCTGGTCGTCCCTGTTTAGCTAGCAATTCTGCAAAAGCAAGTCTTATGAGAATTGCTATTTGCTCCTGAGTGCCCATACTAAGATTTTCAAACGGCTCTTGGTACTCCCGTTCTATCTCTTTAATGTTCAAGTCTTCGTCCAAATTCAGCGTGGCATTAGGAAAGAGGCTCTGTAAATAGGGCTGTACCTGCTGCAAGATTGGAGCAAGAAACCGATCCTTTGCCTCTTGTTCAGATTTGGTGAGGGTATCGATTAAAAGATTAAGGATCTTAACTTCGTGACGCAGGCGAGCTTGCTCAGATTCGGCGATCTCCATCTCACGCTCAAGTTCTTGAATATGCTCATCTAACCCCAATCCAAAAAGCGATTTCAATTGACCGCCTTGATCGCGAATATCTTTTTCAAGATTGATCTTTTCTTCTTTCAAATTATTAATTGAGGACTCCAATCTTGCGATTCGAGTCTCTATCATATCAAGTTCTTTTTCGTCAAATTCGGACCTGAGTTGTTCAAGCCAATTTGCATTGATTTCTTTAATTTCTGTTTGTCGTCTGATTTGGCTTTGAAGATCTTGTTCTGAGCTTTGTAAACGCGCTGATCTAAGCTTGGAGTCAATTTCAATTTTCAGTTTTTTGTTTTGGTCCAACCGCTCTTCAAGTGTGGCCACTTCGACTTTGAACCTGTTAATTGATTTTTCAACTTCTGCCAAATTTTCCTGCAGCGCTTTCACATTCAACTCACAATCTCTAACAAGAAGCTGTTTCGCCTGTATGTCAGACTCAGCGACTACAAAAGATGGTGTCTCAGCCAATTGAAGTGCAGTCAACTGATTGGTTAACTCTTGTTCCTGTTCTCGCACTTTACGCTCTAGTTGTAAGATATTCTGGGCTTTAACTGCTTCAATCATGAAATCGACTTCATGGCGTTTTTGGCTTGAGTTATTCATGTGTGCCTGCTTATCAGCAAACATCATTTCTGCTTCACCTATAGATGACACCTGCGCTTGACTAAGTTCGCTTTCATATTTTTTTTGAGCATCTTCAGCGAGCTGTTGCAATTCAGCATGGTCTCCGATAGCTGGTGCGATGGTAATCGACCCTCGGTCAACTATCGAAATTTCAGTTGAGGCAACAGTTTCAATTGATTTTTGTTCCGAAGCAAGTGGTTCATTGTCAACAGCAACTCCCTTTTTAGCCCCCTCATGCAATTCAAACTGGATTCGAACTGCATTTCGTTTGACATCTGCTGTTGCGCTGTCTAAATTAGCTTTCGATTTCCTGATTCGATCCAAGCTTTCTTTGGTGATTGCGATTGCATTTGCAGCTTGCGAATGAGTTTGAAATTGCTTTTCGGAAATGCGAGCTTTTTCAAGGGTTGTTTCAATTCGTTTGTTTTCTTCTTGGAGGCTAGCGAGAAAACTGACTTTTTGCGCGTATTCTAAATTTCGTTTTGCGTTATCTAGCAACTGAATTTTCCGATTGACCTCTTGATGAATTGCTTTGAAGTCGTTTTTTCGATCTTCAAGTTCCTTATATTTGGCTTCTAATTCTTGAAAAGTGTTGGTTATACCTTTGGATATAGTTGTCAGCTCATCTTCAAGCTGGCGATAGTTCTTTGCTTGCGTGTATAGATTATCAAGCTCCGACAATGTTTTGTTCAATTCAGCTTTGGCGGTTTTGATTTCCTGTTCGCGCTGTAGCAGTGTTTTTTGCCGTTGGCGTGATTGATCAAGCTCCTTTTGATTTTTATCAATGACATTTTCAGATTTCAAGCGCTGGAGTTTTTCTTGGTTTTTATTCAACCCATCTAACAAATCAGATAATTCTTGGCGCTTTGCTCTCAATTCAGACAGTTGTTGACTGAGATCATCGACTCTATTGCTAATATCCTTAAGCTCTCCTCTTTCTCGTTGTTGCCCTTCTGTTAGATAGCGATTGCGTTGACTCTTAAATATCTGCGGCAATTCTCTGCCGCGTCGTCCGCCTAAAATAGTACCAACCTCTGATTCAAGAGCAGAATGTAATTGTGTTAACGAATCCTCGGTCATATCAATCGCTGAGTGTGATTTACCTTGCTCCACCCAAAAGATATTCCATTGTCCAATTGAACCGCGAGTTTGGGAATCTAAACCAATCAGCTTCTTTAGTTCAAATTCTGCCTCAACACCTAACGCCCTACTTCCATCAGGAAATCTCAATTCGGCATGTGGTTTTTTCAAAAACCGTTTTTCAATCTCATAAGATTTACCATCAACCTCAACTCCTACTTTAACTACTGGGGCTGTTTTGTTACGAGTATTCTGAAATCGAACAATTTCCTTTTTTTGGGATTTATGAGTTTCGAAAAATGCTGCTTTGAGGGCTGCTAACAATGTGGATTTACCCATTTCGTTAGGTCCAATGATGATATTGAGATGATCGTCTAAGCCCTTGACTTGAACTGGCCGGTCAAATTTCATAAATTCATTGACTGCAATACTTCTAATCTTCATTATTACTGTCTATAGCTTTTCCATCTCAACATAGAGTCGTTTAAGTGCGTCGCGAGCCACTTTGCGATCGGATTCATTTCCATTTTTGGCTAGTGCAACCAATTCTTCAGCGGCAACACGCACAAACCCCCCACTATCGATCTGGTCCAGGTCTACTATTGATACATTCGATGACAGGTTGCTATCTTCCACCTGGAAGTAGCAAAAGGCGGCATCAAACCGCTCAACAATCTTTTCTTCAAAATAGCTTGAATCCTCCAATGACATAGTACCTTGTACATTGAGTTGCACTAAGATTTGTTCAAGCTCATTGCCAAGTTTTAACAACCTGTGTTCTAGTCGATATATATCTTTTTTTTCGTGTACGCTTTCATCTAGCTCTATCCAGCTGAATTGACCAGTAGCCAATGGTGTTACGCTAGGAATTGCCGCGGGCCCATCAATGGACACCAGCAGGGCTTGGCCACCTTCTTTCACAGCAAACGAATCAGTTTCAGGTGTGCCACTATACCAGCAACGATCATTGATCTTCTTTTGTCCATGCCAGTCACCCAATGCCAAGTAATTCAACCTGGCTTTTTTCGGACGATCCGGATCAATGTAGTTGAAAGCATACTCAACATCCGATCCAAATGTCTGAACCGAACCATGCGCCAAACCTACTCGTACATAATCGTGCGGTGTTTGCGCATCATCCATATAAGCTGTCAGATCTTCCAAACTTGATTTGAACTGTAGAGGGGATGGCAATATTGCTAAACATTCATCGGCAATTAAGCAAGGTTCAGCAGTCATGTGAATTTTTATGTTTTTAGGTAAACTCTCGCTTTGGAGACGGTCCCACAATCCGTTTGGTTGATAATGGTCATGATTACCTGGTAGTAAGTGCCAAGTCACATCGTCGTATCTTCGCATCCTTTCAATTGGTTGATTGAGCGATTTCGTTGCCAAATTTACGGCATCGTAAACATCACCAGCCACTAACACCCTTGAAGCACTATGTTCGCGAGCTAAATCACCTAAGCGAATAATCGCATTCAATCTAGCTTCCTGCAAGAGTCCCATGGTTTCACGATCAACAAATCTGTAAACTTTGCCAATCTGCCAGTCTGCTGTATGTATGAATTTAACTGCCATAAGAAGTTTTAGAATATTTTTGGGATATACAACATTGGATTTTTCTCTAACTAAAATGGTAAGTTAATTATAGAGGTATTTTTATTATGTTTATTTACCTTCAACAGCATGATAATGAAAGTTAGCATAAATAATTGAAATCAAAAGAGGATAAACGATTTAATAGAACAAAATTAGCTTGATACGTGAATGAGTTGACCTGCCGGAGCGGCTGGTTAGATGGGTTCAAATGTTCCCACTGTAAACACAACAAGGCTTACGTTACCAAGCGGTGTCGAATTTGCCAATGTACCAGTTACCGTCATATAGTGTCGGTGACGGTCGGTACAATCTTCCATAACACCTTGGCGCCATTGAAGAAATGGTTCACTACCATCCAGAAGATGTGTGCCAGTCTGCGTATGCTGTCCGCCACTGAGTTGGCAGTGTCGAGAATACACCAGGGTTCACTGAATTTTTTTGTTTCTCTGCTTCTAATTTTCTACAATAGGAGGTAGATTCTAGTATGGGAGATGCTATGTTTTTTATAACCACCTGATAAATCAAAATTCCAATCATTATGAAAAATATTTTCGCTTGAGGTGAGCCTTATGGAAGTTTCATGCAGAATTGTGAATGCTCAGAAAAAAATTTATGAAATAGTGACTAATCTAGAAGGGAAAGATAAAGTCCAGGGTCATATCCAATTTGACATTGAGAAGAATGAATGGATGGCAGATGAATTGCTAACACGATGTTTAGAATTGTTTACCAGTGATAAACATACGCGCAAGGGTAGATTAGGAACCGATTTTCAAATGGCGAAAGAAGTAGCAATTGAAGTTGCTGCTGCATGGGAGCTGGTCTCATTTGAAGGTTCTAGGTCAGCTACTTTGAAAATTCCTAAGCTGGATATGGAAAAGTCATCCGCTGTTTTGGAAATATTTCCAAACGATAGGCCTTTGAAAGACTTGAAGGTAGAACATGTGAATTAGACTGGATGTTATTGTGATTTTGCTCAATAACTCCGGTGGGTTTAAACATGAAGGTCCGCCTTGGGTGATAGCGTTTGAACGTGTTGGCCTTGTAGCCAACGCCGAGTTTTGATAATACTTGTCTTCCTTGTTGCTAAGGCATAGTCCGACCAAGCAACAACCAAACCTTATATGGGAAGATGTTATTGACGCTCTCCGGTCGATGAGTGCCACTTGGAACATTAGAGCGGCCAAAACAGAGCGGAATCGTCAATAACACAAGTTGAGACAAACGAACTTGCCATAATTCTGTACTGAGCTGTTACTCGCCTCAGATACGGTGTACTAGTGGAATCATGCACTATTAGATAGTTGAACGTTGAGTGCATTACATGGAGGCTTGCGTTATTTTGAATGGTTGGATAAAGTGGTGATGATTTGCTTGCTTGGTTGATGAGTTTCTACGTGATGCACTGCCGGCTGAAGCTGGTCCGAAAGAAGATATCGTCAATGCAAAAATTCAGTGTTGTCTAAGATTAGTTGGATATGGTTGCTCATGAGCAGTTGGAAATGGATACATGTCGATGTGTTTTATTCATGGTGCGGAATATTCGACCGCAATCTCTATATTGTATTTTACAGCTAAGATTACCTTGCAATTAGAGCCATGTTCATATATATGTTTTATTGAGCGTCACGAAAGTGAGTACACCCCAAATCAATGAAGACTTATATTAGAGGAAATAAATAAATTAAGGAGTAATTTGAATGAAGCCTGAAAGTAAAATATATCCAGACCCTAGCACAGATGGCCAATATAGATACATTTCTGAGTTTGAATCTCAATCCACTAGTGACAAGGAGATTCTTGGAGGGGCTCGTGTTTTCCAAGGCACTCGGGTTCCAGTGCGTATTCTCAACGATCATCTAGAATTTTGGATGGAAGAATTCCTAGATGACTACCCCACCGTATCACGAGAGCAAGCCTTAATTCAATTAATTGAATGTGTAAAAGGTAGTTTATCTACCAATGAGTAACAAATTGTTGTTTGATGAATCTATGCCTAAGGCGCTTTCATTGCATTTCCCAAAAAAATATGAGGTTAGTACCGTTCAAAAAATGGGTTGGAATGGTAAAAAAAACGGCGAATTATTGAGCTTGGCTGCTATTGCTGGTTTTTATGCCTTTATCACGGCAGACCGAAGCATAGAATATCAGCAAAATACAAAAAAATTGCCAATACGGGTAATTATTATGTCAACTTATCCTTCTCATATTAAGAATTTAAAACTTCTAGTACCCGAAGTTGTCATGACTCTTACCAGATGTACCAAAATGTGTATTACAGTGTATGACCCCAAGGATATGTATGTAAAGGGACTTATAAAGAAAAGTTGACATAGTTTGGTCGTTCGCCAATCAAATGTTTGAATTGCATGATGAATAGCGATATACTGACAGCAAGAACTCATACAGTCAGTTTGAACGATCTCAAGGGAGTGACGCCGGAATTATTGGCCAAGGCTTTGCTGCACAATCGTCGCAGGTGTGAACGCGTTGCCGGCGACCAAGTGCCGGTGAAGCAGGCCGCGACCGACCAGGCAGGTAACCGTGTCCCCCATTTTGCACCAGCGTGTCTAGGTCCCGGATGTTATGTTTGCCGGCAAACTCATGGGCGTAGCGGTCAAGATGCTTGGGGCCGAGCTAGTGAAAGGTGCCAATCAAAAATTCCTTGAAATTGCCGATGATCACAAGCACCAGTGGCAATCACTTGACGGCTTGCTCAGGTGGTGTCATCTTCGGCATATGCTGAAAATGCTCAGACAAGGCTTGCATGGCTCAACAGGTGTCAGTGTTTGCCTCATAATTTAGGTCAAGTCGCTGGGCAATCTCATGAACAACAGCTTGAATAATCCCATCGACTGACTTGGTGGTCATGAAACCAAACACCGCCTTGTCTTTGTTATTATAGCGCTTTTCAACTACTAACTACAATGTTGTCTTACCTTGCGCACTACGTCCTCGCTTGCCACCCGAGTAATTGCCACCGTCAAAGAGTCTTCAATAGACGCCGCCAACTCAGTGGTTGACACCTCACTCGGGCTGGCGCATATCTTCTGGATGGTAATGAACCATTTTCTCAACTGCACCAAAATGTTATAGAAAATGTGCTGGCTGTCACCGATACTTGATAACGGCAACTGGCACATTGACAAATACGAAACCGCCTGATAACGCAAGCCTTGTTGTGCTCACAGCTGGGGCATTTGAACCTGTTTGGCCGGCGGGATAACTCATTCACACAGGTGATTTCAGTGCGGATTTTGTTCATCCATTCCTTAGAACTAATATCTCTCTGTTGCACTTCTTCCTCGCTTGGTATCAATCATATATATTCATTAATTGCGTCATTAAATGTTATAAAGTTATTTTCGATCATAACTAGACAGATTCAGCAACTCTCTTTTACCTTCTGGTCTAAATGCGGTTAAAATGAACGCAATCTAATTTACGGAGAACTCAAAATGAAAGCATCTGATTTGCTCGTTAAATGTCTGGAAGAAGAGGGAATTGAATACATTTTCGGTGTGCCTGGCGAAGAAAATGCGCACTTTATGATCTCGCTTGAAGAGTCTAACAAGATTAACTTTATTCTTTGCCGACACGAACAAGGTGCAGCATTCATGGCTGAGGTTTACGGCCGATTGACAGGTCGTGTAGCTGGTTGCCTCGGCACCTTGGGACCTGGTGCAACCAATCTCATAACTGGTGTTGCAGATGGTAACATGGACCGCGCTCCAATGCTCGTTTTGACGGGGCAAGGCGCTTCCACTCGCCTGCACAAGGAATCTCACCAAATTATGGATGTCGTCTCAATGTACCGTCCAGTTACAAAATGGGCTCAGCAAATTCATCATCCTGACAATATTCCAGAGGTTATTCGAAAAGCAGTTCGAACGGCGCTTGTAGAAAAACCTGGAGCAACTTTGGTGGAACTACCTGAGGATATATCTCGTATGGAAACCACGGCCGAGCCGTTGAGCCCGAAACGATTACGCCGATCAGTGCCGGATGACAGTATCGTTACCCAGGCTTTTGATTTAATCAGAAATTCAAAACGACCCATTATCTTAGCAGGGAACGGTTGCATTCGAAGGCGCGCTTCTCACCAGCTGCGCGTTCTTTGCGAAAAAACTGGCATTGGTGTTGTTAGCACGTTTATGGCAAAAGGTTGCGTAGACATGGACGCCGATTACTGCTTGTATACGATTGGATTAGGAGCAAAAGATCTAGTGGCATGCGCTTTAGACGCCTCAGATTTAATCATCACGCTTGGCTATGACATGGTTGAATATCACCCCCATCTGTGGAACGCTGACAAAGACAAACGCATTCTTCATATTGATTTTCTACCTGCAGAAACTGATGCTCATTATCGACCAGAAGTAGAGATTGTGGGTGACCTTGCTCACACATTGTGGATGCTAAACAATCACGTTGATGCTACCAAGAATTTAGATTTCAATCTTTCGCAGCAAGCAGGCACTCGTCGCGAAATGTATGCTGATTTCGTACAGTACAAAGATGATGACACGGAAGGTAGAATCAAACCCCAAAAAGTTCTTTGGGACGTTCGTCAATTGATGGGAGCTAACGATGTTTTGCTGTCCGATGTCGGTGCACACAAGATGTGGGTCGCTCGTTACTATCATTGCCATGAACCAAACACTTGCCTAATACCCAACGGATTTTGTTCAATGGGATTCGCATTGCCTGGATCAATTGCAGCGAGATTAGTCAATTCCGATCCCGACCACAAGGTGCTCGCCATCTGCGGTGACGCTGGTTTCCTTATGAATGTGCAAGAGATGGAAACCGCAAAACGGCTCAACTCAAACATTGTGGTTATGGTTTGGGAAGACAATGCTTATGGTTTGATAGCATGGAAACAGAACACACAATTCGGGTATCACACTGATCTTAGCTTTGGCAACCCCGACTGGCTCAAGCTGGCAGATTCTTTCGGCTGGAATGGATACAAGGTTGAAAAATCTTGCAACCTTCAGTCACAGTTAAAATCCGCCTTTGAAGCAGATGGACCCAGCCTTGTTGTTGTTCCAATTGATTATGAGGAAAACGCCAAATTGACAAAGAAACTCGGTGAAATTGTATGCCCATTATGAACCTTCGACTTGCGAGTCTCCAACACAGGTCAAAACTTCGATCTTCTTGCATTCTGAAATTCAGGCGAATAAAACCTGAAATGACAGAATCAATCCGAGCACAAGCAATACCATCTTTATTATTTTTCGAAACATCTCAAGATTGATGCGCTGGTGGATCTTCTGTCCAAACAGAAGCGAAAATGCTGCTATTGCTGCAAACGGAAGCGTTACCAATGCTGTTTGCAAATTGAATATACCTGAGGCACCGAATACAGCTAGTTGTGCGGCCTTGCCAGAAACAAAACACATGTTGAACACTTGCACCATGATCGTTTTTGTCCACTCAGCCTCTAATCCATAGATGATAAGTATGGGCACCATTGTGTTGGTTGAGCCAGCGGAAAACCCTGCGGCAAGCCCAAAACCAAAATTCGATGGTAACGGATAGCGAGCAATAAATCCAAACACAGCTTTGCTTGAACGCTCAACCGCCAAATACAGAAATATGAGAGCGGCCAATAGAAGCTTATAAGGAGTCGGATCATTAAACACAATCACATAGGAGCCTAATACTGAACCGATTAGACACCACAGCGCCAAGGGCCAGTATCGACCGACACTTTGCTTCCAATTCCCACCTCGCGCAATGCTGATTAGATTGACTGTCACGGTTGGCAACAACGTGATGAGAATAGCCAATCTCAGATCAATCAGTGTGGACAGGATAGCAGTTGACAAAAGTGGAAATCCCAAACCAATTGTGCCATGTACAAATCCAGCAAACAGAGCTACGAATCCAAAAATAAGGAACTCCGTCAAGCCCAATGAGCTAATCATATATCTTGCTCACTGTTTTTTTATCATTTGATTAGGAATACTAATTTTCATAGTATCAACGGACAATTAAAAAGTAAATTGGTCGCACTAAAAACCATTTCAGCCAACAAAAAACATTCAAAAAACCACCATTCATATTGTTTATAAAATAATATATCGATTCGATGAATTACGTACGCAATGTTCGCTCTGGTGAAACATAATCCAACTTAATAATCATTTCACAAGGAAATGGGGTGTACTCGCTTTGAGATAATTGAAATTTATTTTGTAATAAACAGAAAGACAAACGAAATAGAGAAATATCATTCGCTAATGTTCACAAATTCAGAATTGGTCAAATGTAAATTCGAGATAAACTCTTCATTGAGTGTTGCTTTAAATACTCAAAATCGCAATACTGAATCAATTTCAACTTCAAACCCGAAAAATCCCTTAGACATGCTCAAAATAGTCTACACCGGATTAAACAAGTGAATTAAATTCTAGAAGAAGTTCTACTGCTCTTTGTCAAGTGCATCGAAAGGTGCATTGGCTTCTTTCAGCGCTTCTCGCAACCCCTTTAGCTGTGTAGTTTTAGAAAATCGCTGATACTCTGGCACTGGCTGAGTGCCCAAAATTGCGAGCACTTCAAGATAGTCTTTGTTGGCTTGCCAGAATCCCATTCGATCGTAAACCCGATTAAGATATGCCTTATGCATTTTTTGCATATTTCTCGGCATCAGTGCGAGACGTCGCGCCATTTTGTCCGTAACTTCCTCCAGATTTTCACGTTTGCATACGGTTGTAATCATACCCCGTGCCTTTGCTTCGGCAGCTGAAATGTCAATGCCACCCAACACCATTTCTTTGGCATCATTCATACCCATTTTCCAAGGTATGGTGAGTGTGATAGCTGGAATTCCATAGCGCATTTCACCAAGCCCCAACATGACCTCTTCTGATACAATCGCAATATCCGCCATCATGGCATATTCAAAACCCTTACCAATACAGTAACCATGTACCGAAGCGATAACCGGTGTAGTTATCTGCCAGATAGATGTAAATTCATCAAACTCCGCTTTGTAATGTTCATAGTAGCCATAAATTTCGCGCGGCTCATCCGCATCTTGTTTCAGGTCATGCCCAGAGCAGAATGCCCGACCAGCGCCTCTTAACACGATTACGTTAGCACCCTCATTTCGATCAGCCACACGTAATGCTTCAGAAATTTCGCTGCAAAGTTTCGAATTCACAGCATTCAACACTTCAGGTCTGTTAAGGGTAATAGTGCAGACTTTGTCCTTAACTTCATATAGCAAATGGTCGTAGTTCATATATAAAATTCCTATTTGACGAATCGAATCACAGCATCAACTGCGCATGTGCCTTGCCCTTCGGCAAGAAGAATGAGTGGATTAACTTCGAGCTCTAGCAATGTTTCTCGCCATTTTTCAGCGAAAATACATAGGTCCATAATAGTGTCTATCGATGCACTGATGTCTGCACTTTGTCTTCCTCGCCATCCATTCAGCACAGGAAACAATTTCAGAGAACTCAGAGCTGTCTCTATATCTCTTCTTTTTGCTGGAATCAGTAGCGTTACAGAGTTTTCAAGAATTTCTGCTAGGAACCCACCATAAGCAATCGTCAGCGCCAAGCCGATTTGCGGCACGCGCCTAATACCGATCAACAGTTCTCCAATGCCATTTTCAATCATTGGTTCAATCAAAAATCGACTACTACTGCAACGTTCTCCCTGAATTGTAGTCAACATAGCCTCACGCGCTTTCAGCAATTCATCCTGTGAGTAAATATTCAGTCTCGCACCATCAACGTCAGATTTATGTAGCAAGTTGTCATCACATATTTTAAGTGCGACAGGATAGTGAATTTCATCAGGCACATTTGCGTTTTCCCATATCAATCCACCCGGTGTCAAGATACCGGCTCGCTGCAACAGCACTTTGGACTCAGCTTCGTTAATTGTCATGACTGTGCCTAATAAAGCCGGGGTTTTAGGAAGGTACATATTTTCAAATTCATCATCGGTCCATTCAGCATAGCGTGCAGCATGCGCAATGGCTCTCATTCCATCGTGAAATCCTTGCAACGGTGCAACTCCCAATTCAATCAGCATCTGGCGCGCTTTTTCAGGTAAACCTTCATGGATTGATGAAACGAAAACTGCAGGAAGATTGGCTGCACGTGCGGCTTCGGCATAAATTTTTGCAGAACGGTACCAACTTTCGTCCTCCCAAGTGTTTTCCACCGGAAACGACATGCACTGGAGCGCAATATCGAATTCGCTAGTCAAAAACGCATCAAACAAACGACGCTGATCATCGTTGGACCAAAATTGTGCGGTTGCGAGATCAAGGGGATTGTTGGGAAGGACAAAAGGTTCCATCAGTGGTTGTAGAACATCCTTGCGTTGTGGTGATAATGCCGGAAGTTCGAGTCCAACGCGCTCAGTCATGTCAGCGCCCATGGCAGCATAGGAACCTGAACTTGTGGCGAACCCCACGCGTCGACCTTTCAATCGTTTAGTCAGAATCAGCATTTTCAGAGTTTCCATCGCCTCATTACTGCTTTCGACTTCTATAAACCTCAATCGACGAAAAAGCGCTGATGCGACAACGGCATCGCCTGCTATTGCAGCCTTATGTGTTGTTGTAGCCCTAGCACCAGCCTCTGTAATTCCAACTTTGAGAACCACGATGGGAATACCTTTCAACCATGCCTTCTCAGCGACGGTAGATAAGCGATCGACGTTTTCAATACTCTCGAAATAGAGATTTATCGCCACAACCCGTTCGTCTTCCAGCACTGCATCAACCATATCAGCAACAGAAACCACTGCTTGATTACCGACTCCAACAATCAGTGCGATGGGCAGCTAACGTTCCGAACATGCCATATCAGTCATATACGCCCTGCCATTTGAAACAACTGCAACACCCCTATCACAGCGCGTAACTCCCATATTGTCAAGCATCGTAGAGGTCCCGTCAAGAAAATTGGAGAAGCCAGGACTGTTAGGCCCGAGGAAAGGCATCTCTCCAGCCGCTTCTACAAGTAAATTCTGCAATTCCAGTTGACCAAATTCGGCAAATCCAGATGTGCACACAATTGCAGCTCCTACACCAGCAGCAGCCAAATCATGCACCGCATCAACCGCCTTGCTCACTGGTACTAATACAAACGCAACATCGGGAAGTTCTGGCAGATCAGCAGCGCTCTTGAAGCATGGTATGCCTGAAATTTTAAGACGTCTTGGGTTGATTGAGTAAAGTCTGCCAGAAAATCCAAGCCTACGCGTATAAGCAATTGCTGGTTCAACTGAACCGCCCCCGACAAAGACAATGCTACGCGGATTCAGCATACTCCGCAACCGTTCGCTACGGTTATTCACAGCTGATATTCTGCGATAGAATGCCCCACGACCGATTGATCAATTTCAACACCAAGTCCAGGTGAGCAATTATCAGGAACACGAACACGACCGTTCACAGTTTGAAACGGATTCTTGATAACTGGCACCTCAGGCAGGTGGTAATCATACAGACCAAATGTGGCATGCTTGGGTAAGGTATGAGCGAGATGACAGACCGCAGCAAGTGTCAGCCCTGTTCCATAATAATCTTCCAGCCGCATCGGCACCCCCAATCGAACCCCAATTTCAGCCAAATGGCGATGCTCACTGATGCCACCAGTCGTGCTCATTTTCAATACTGCAATGTCTATGATGCCGTCATTGACTGCTTGAATGAGGTCATTCTGATCATGAATCACCTCATCTAACATCAACCCCATACCGGTGCGATGAGATATTGTTAAGCAGTCTCGGTAGGTTTCTGAGGGTTGTTCAATCAAAGGAGTCAGGTGCCGAACTCGTGGTAAAATCTGCATAGCCTGTTCAACACTCCAAGCGCGGTTTGCATCGAACCAACAACGTTCTCCGGGTTGCATCACTGCGGTGCAGGCTTCAATACGTGCAATATCATCAGCAATAGCCTCGGAACCAATTTTGATTTGGAATAATTTATAACCTTGATGTCTGTAAAAATCGATCTGAGCAACCTGATCATCTGGTGACGCATAATTCACTAGACAGAGCACCGGCATATCTTGCACAACCCGACCGCCCCATAAATCAACTAGCGGTAATCCATGTGCTTTCCCTACGAGATCCCCAAGAGCCATATCGATTACTGATTTGGTGGGTTCGTGCCCGCGCAGCGTACAGTGAATATTTTGTAATATTTTTCGGTTTTGGCGAGGGTCTGCACCCAAAATCAGTGGTGCAATAAGCCCGATTGCAGCACGGGCGCTTTCCGCCGACGTCGGATGGTAGTAAGGTGGTGGGGTCAGCGTTTCACCCCAACCAATCAACCCACAATCAGTCTCAAGGCATACAATACTAGACTGAAGGTCAAATCCAAGCTGGTCATTAGCGGTGTAACGAGTACCCACATTCCAAGCATCAAGTTTAACTATGTAAACAGACAATCGGATAATTTTCATGGAGATTGTCCTGCCTGTGGCGGTATCAATACCATGCTACCCACGTGCATCTTTGTTAAAAAAGCCTGCTGTGCGGTGTGAATTTCTGATAACGGTTGCGTGGTGGCAACCGCCGGTTTCAAACCCCCATCTAGAAGAATCTTGATGAGTGCCGGAAAGGTATTTTGCAAATAAACCGTCAATCCAAAGAAAGACAGATTTTTCAGATACAGCGTTCGAAGATCTAGTTTCACATGTGCACCGGCAATTGCACCTGCACTCACGTAACGTCCGCCTCTTTTCAAAAGTGCAAGATATTGAGAAAACTGAGGGCCACCGACAACATCAGCGACTAAAGTAAACTTTTGCCCATTCATTGCCATCATAACATCACTTTGCAGGTTATTCGTTTTTCTATCGATAATGACGTCCGCACCCATGGCACGAACAGCATTCGCTTTCGATTTACCGCAGATGCCTACCACCTTTGCGCCGAAGTGCTTAGCAATCTGGACAAGAAAGGTACCAACACCGCCTGATGCACCCGTAACCAGCACTACGTCATCTTGGCTTAAACCAGACATCTTTAGCATGTTCATAGCGGTACCGCCGGAACACGGCAATGTTGCAAGCTCAGCATCTGTGAAAGAAATATCATCTGGAATCGCAACGGCATTTCGCGATGGAACCGTCACAAATTGAGCAAAAGCACCATCATATTCAGCCCCTAAAAATCCAGCTTGATCAAACCAGTCCGGATTATCTGGATCATAGATATATGGCATGCAAACTACACGTTCACCAATTCTGCTCTTGTCTACACCCCTGCCAACTCCTGCAACACGGCCAACACAGTCAGCACCTTGAATGCGCGGAAATTGAATGTCGCCGGTCCAGTCTCCCATTCCACCAGTCAAAACATCGATGCCAGCCGCACTGTTTTCGTCAGTGGCATTGCTCACTTCTGGTCTATACCATCCGATCCTAGTGTTGATATCAGTGTTATTTACACCTGCAGCACTTACACGAACTAAAATCCAGCCTGGTGCGGGAATAGGTACCGGCGCATCTGTTCTGTAATCAAGTTTCTCAAACCCACCGTAGCCAGTCAATTGAACAGCACACATTGTTTCTGGTATGCTCACAGCAATCAGCTCACTCAGTTGAAATCGTGCGTCGCAGACGTTGTTGCTGAATAACACGTCGTTTGGCAAAGGCACTGTCGCGATCAAGATAAATGCCCTGCAAATGACGGTTGCCGCTTGCAGAGTCATAGGCGTTGCGACCGTGCATGATGCGATTGTTGTCAAACATAACGAGGTCACCCGGTGCAAAAGTATAAACCATACGAAACCGAGATTCCTCCATTAACTCAAGAAACCGACGTAACGCACGATAGCTGGGCTCTATGAGCTCAGAGTCTACTTGCAGTGGATCTCGACTGAATGCAGTCAAACGAATATTGACGAATTCACCTTTTGGTCCTAGTTCAATAATCGGCGCACTCCAGCGGTACCCGGTATCAAGTTTACGACTTGAGTGCGACCAACAGATGGTAGTCAGAAGTTCAAACGTGTCCGGGTCATCATCCCTGATATTTGCAGCGATTGCAAAACCGTCGATCATGATGCTTTCCCCGCCGGTAACAGAATTTTCCAGACAGTGCAGAATCTGAATGCCGGGTGTTGCTTCCCAAGTAGGTAAATCGACATGGCCACTCAACGCGTCGGATGTATAGGCGTTGCTATCCTCGTTTGCGAGGGAAATGACATTGAACACCCGTTCAAATTGAGTTTCACGGACAGGTCCGATTGAAAGCGCGAAGCTCTCAACAGTTCCCGGTTCCGTTGGTAGATCGCAAAGTCGAACGATGCCATACTGTTCAAATGCAACGAGTGCCTCAGCAAAATTTTCATCATTAGAGGTAATGGAAGGACCATCGAAAGTTGGTGGTTCATTCAAATTGTTCAGCGTCCAATAGATCGGCTCATGCGGCCTTAGCACCCGACTTTTTCCAGCGTGTGCCCAAAGCCAGCCCGGATGAAACCGGCTTTTATGATTATCACTGAAACATACTGAAACAGCTCCGTCATGATCGCGAGCTACAGCCTGGGCAATAACATCTAGGGGAATTTCACTAATCTGAACTTTAGGGAGGCAGTTTGGAACTAGTGCCATTAAAAACAACAACATAAATGCAATATCAGGGCGTTCAACCTGTCATTGCACTGGGAACAAACCTACCCGGGTCAGCGTTGAGCAGGTCCAACGCCTTCTGCTGCACCGGAGTCGGTGACGCGGTGATCGGCACGCCCATCTCAGGGTGGCCTGGAACTGAACACCACATTAAAGTCAAGGTGGCCAAATCTTGGAACAGCGTGGCGAAGCTGTGCACCGGCAACTTGTCCGGCGTCTGTTTCGAACTCGCCTTGTGTTGGGCTGCAGGCGATGTCACAGCCGCCGCCACCGGATTGCTGCGTTGTTGCCGAGCCGCAGCCCGGTCGTGGTCTTCAAACAACAGGGGAGCAAGGCAGCGGCGCAAATGCCATTCAACATGGTAGGCCAGCAGGCACAGGAACAGATGCCCCCGCAGGTGGGCAGGTGTCCAGACATGGAACGGTCGCACCTTGAGGTCCGATTTCAGGCAGCGGAAAGCCCGCTTGACGCGGGTGAGGTTCTTGTAGCCGGCAACGATGTCGTCGGTCGTGATGTCATGCTCCGCCAGGTTGGTGCGAATGACGTAGACCCCGTCCAACTGCTGTTCCGATTCAATCTTGTGAAGATTGCGTTGCCAAGTCAGGCGGTCGTCCGCCACCTTGATCTGGAAATGTTTCTCAACCTTCTTGCGGTTGGCTTGCCGGCCCAGTCGGTGTTGAATTTGCTCACGCCCCCGCAGGCTGCCCCTGTCCACTGCCGAGGCAATGTCGGTGAGGATGCGCTCGGTGGCCAACAGCAGCTGCTCTCGTCGCCGTCTGCGTTCGTCCCGCAGGCGCGGGTTGAGACACACCACCAGCCGTTCGCCGGGAAAGTCTGGGTGAACCACTTCGATCACCGCTTCATCCTCGATCTGCTGCGGTTGCACCACCGCCGGCTGTTGGTCAGTGGACCGGACCAGCTTGCGAATGCTGCGACTGGTCAGTGCCGAGATCCAGTGCAGCCCGGCCGGGTGCAAGTCGTCGCGGATGCGAGCCGAGGTCAACATGCCGCGGCCGCCCACCAAGGCCACCCGATGCAGGCTGAAACGCTGTTTGATCTTCTGCACCTGGGCAGCCACGGTGGCGGGATCCGCAGTGTTGCCGTTGAACACCTCGATATCGATGGGACAGCCATCCGATGAACACAGCAGACCATACACCACCTGCTTTTTGGAGCGCTTGCCATCGCGGCTGTAGCCGAATGCGGCCAGCGGGCAACGGTGGCCTTCAAACCACGATGAGCTCAGGTCATACAGCAAGGTGGTGCCGTCGCCAAGATGGCGTCGGGCCAGACTGCGACTGATCCAGGGCTGGCGCTGGTGTAGCCAGTCCAGCATGTCCAGCAGTTCATTGCCGCTGACCGCGCCGAGACCGAGTGCCGGTCCGAGACTGGAACTGGCTGTTGCCGGGGACAGGTTGCGGGCGGTGGCGAGCTTGGAGGCCGGTGCCAAGATGCGGGCGACAATGGCGGCCAGTGCCAGTTGGCGCATCCGGCTCGGTTGGCGACCAAGCAGTCTGGGCAGACCGATGCTGTGGCAGCAGGCGAGGATGGCACAGACATGACCGTGCGGCAGGCTGCGTTTGACCTCGAACACCTCTTCAAGGCGATTGACCGCCACGCCGCCGCGCAGGATGGTGTCAAAGCTGGCGACGATGTGTGGGGGGAAGTCAGTGAGGTTGGCAATGGTGGTTTTGACAATGCGTTGGCCTTGTCGGGTGGCTCGGCGCATGAGAATGGTGTCTCGGCCGCGTTTGTTGGGAATGGTTTCGATATGGATGGACATGACTGACAATGCACTGGGAACAAAAATACAGTTACGAAGGGTTGTTTCTGGCTCTATGTTGTTGTTTATATTGACATTAGAACCAAAATACCTCTCTAAAGTTCAAACTAATATCCAGAAGCTGTTCACGGGTTCCTTGATGCATGCATTCAATACAGGCACAGTTGTCACGTAACCATAACGGATGAAATCGGTGAGACTCTCCATCGCACCAAGTCACCTCAACATGACCGTTCGAAAGAGTTACTGAGTCAACCGGCGAAGGTGTTGGCCAAACGAGATGATCGGGTGTCGGAATGCAAGTAATAGACATCGTCTAATGACATTTTCATCTGAAATAACTGTAGATTTTAATCTTTCGAAGGCATTTCTGTACAGAAAACATTTACGAAAGAATATAACCAAGAGTTTCCAGCTGAACCAATGGCTATCAGAAGGAACGTAGCAATCGTAAACCAATGTCAGTTACCAAGCTTGTTAATTTTAATTGTCGATTTTGTAGTGTAATGCACGTTTGATCCCAGAGTTTTCAACCCAAATAGCAATTTTGACATCCCAGCATCCTATACATATCATTCTGAAAGCACAGATTCAATGCAGATTTTCCACAGGCACTTCGTAATTAGCGCTTCCTCAATTGTTGTTGGTCTCCCTCTGCTTGCAATCTATACGGTTATGGTTATCTCGCCTGAAGACTCATTTTCATCATTAGCGGGCATTGAAACTTATATTTACCTCTACTCTGCCGCGGCTTTAATCGTATTCGCATATTGGATTTGGCTAAAATTCAAAAATGTCTCCATTAGTTTTCTTACCGTTTTTTTATGGGCAACTGTATTCAGAATAATTGCGTGCTTTGGCGACCCAATTCTTAGCGACGAATTTTACCGCTATCTTTTAGATGGATGTGTATTTGCCGAATACGGCACTCCATATGGAATTGCACCAACCACGCTGTTTCTTGAAAACTCGCTTTCTCCTGAGTGCGAAAACCTACTTTCTTGGGTAGACAACCCAGACCTGCCCACCATATATGCACCGGTGTTGCAGTATTTATTCTTGTTGAGCTATGCTTTGGATCCTGGCAATTACGACTTTCTGCAAATTTTCATGGCTTGCGCCGACCTGCTTGTCATTTTGGTACTTTGCAGATTTGCACCCCCTTACATGATATTGCTTTATGCATGGAGCCCGCTGATAGTGAAAGAATTTGCATTCACTGCACATCCGGACGTGATTGGAGTTGCATTGTTGTTACTTGCGCTCTTTGCAAGGGCTGAAAGGCGAAATGTCATAGCTTGCATACTCGTTGCCCTAGCCTGTTGTGTGAAGATATTTGCAATTTTTGCATTGCCGTTTTTCCTGCTCAGGCAACCGCTACGGTGTTGGACCGCCGCCTTCGGCACGATTCTTGTACTCTACGCGCCCTTTGTCATAAAGGGTGATACAGATCTGCCAATGCTCGTATACTACGCTCACAATTGGATATTCAATCCTTTTCTGTTTATTACATTGGCTGGAGTCACCTCTGATCAAGTTGCAAGGTATATCTGCTTTGCTTTGTTCTTGATGTGGTACGCGTGGTACTTTTCATATTTCAAGCAGAATGAATCAGAGACAGAGATTCCTTGTTTGGATTTGGTGTTTGGGTGCTTGATTCTGTTCTCACCTGTCATCAATCCCTGGTACCTAGTTTGGGTAATGCCATTTGCAGTGATGCGACCGTCTTTTTGCGTGTGGGTCGCTTCCTACGCGGTGATAATGGCATATGCTCCGGGAATTAACTTGCCTGATTTCACTTGGCGCACATACCAAGTCGATCTAAATGCGCTTATTATTGAGTATGTAGCCATCAGCATTGCTTTCATGTTCAGCATCCATTACGGCCATCTTAAATTCAACAGACCAACTGTAAAGAAAACACTTGATGAAGGTAAATCAATCCCAAGAATAAACTTAGCCAACAATGATTGAGGATTTCAACAATCAAGAATCGAATGTCGATTGCTAATCACATGATTCTAAATTCTTCTCAGTTTCCATCATTCAAAATGCCGCAATTATTGAATTCCGCTGATGGTATCTGCTATTGGACCGCTTGAGGGTTGAATCAATATAAGCAAGATTTGGAAAATCAATGGCAAATCAGACGATGTTATATGCTATGACCGGATAACAGGAACTGTTTAATACTGAGGCATCTAATCATGCATCAAGCACCGCCAGTCACCATAGAGCAATACCGGAACCGGAGTGACAAGCAAAAGGCCATCTTCTTTGTCGGTCGCAGAGATATTGTTGCTGGCATTGAGACCACCGTTGCCGACATTGAAAGCAGAATCAAGGCTGAAACCTCTGACACAGGGTTGCAACCCGGAAAAATACTGACCAGTCAAGACACATGGCTGATTCAGGGGGCACCCGGTGCTGGCAAGTCAGCGTTGCTGAGTCATCTGGAAAGCAATTGGGCGAGACGGGAAGGTGGTCCGGTGACGGTGAGAATCTTCCCCAACAATCTGAGAAACGAGACCATTGTCACAGGCATGATTGCTGATTGCAAAATACCGAATTATGGTGAGGAAATACTCAACACAGTCCGTACCGTTGAAGCAAGCGCCGGGGTAAATACGTTCATTCAGGCCGGAGGCAAGGTGATCGACAGTGAACAGTCATCGTCAGGCTTGGTATTGGAACATCTGGCCAGACTATACAGCAAAAAAGCTGCTGCGGTATCCAAGCGCGTGTTGAAGGGAGGTTCACTAACGTTGCCGGAATTGCGACCGATCGTGGTGATGATAGATGAGGTGCAGTTCTTTGAGCCCGAAGATGTGCCGGTATTACGGAAGTTACACACCGGAGATCACGGATTGCCAATCTTGGCGCTGCTGTGTGGACTCGCCTACTCCGAATCAATGCTAGCTGCGGCAAGAATCTCGCGCTTTGCCAAAACCGATGACATGAGCCATGTGCAGACCATGGCCCCGCTTGAAGCCGGCGAAGCGGCTGAGTCCGTCAGAGCCATGCTGAACGGCTATCAAATCAAAAATCGGCACAACTCAGACTTGCCTGACAAGATAGATGCGTGGTGTGACGGCTGGCCGCAATTTCTGGAACACTATATGATACCCTTGACTCGACAGCTCAGTGCCAACGGTCTGGATTTGGCGAAAATAGACGAGTCAGCTGTGCGTAGCGATGGCGATGAGAATCGTGTTGACTATTACAGCAAGAGGTTGGGGAACTCACCAATCAGTGATGGCAAGAAACTGCTTGCGGATGTCACGCAACTAATCGGCCCTGATGGCTGTGAAAGAGGAGAGATTCTTAACTTGCTTGAAGACCGCAGGTGGGTGAAAGGTAAATACTTCACTAATATGCCAGCTCGCATGGAACCGACAGAGTTCATAGAGGCGATGATTGTGGCGGGCGTGGTGCACAGCAAAGACACGACACTGACAATACCGATACCACCGTTCCGACGGTATCTGATTAATCGGGTGAAGTGATTTCATGCGTGCTTTGGATGATATTAGAACTTGAAGTATCAATGTTCAATGCTGGAAATTGGAGACAAATCTTTCCAGCTGAATACCAGTGTTTATATTAACTCACAAACAACTCCTCGCTCTGCACCCCTGTCTTATCTTAAAAATAAATTTTCTTTGCAGACTTGGTAGCTTAGGCGATGTTTCTGAAAAAAATATTAGCAAACAGAGGCATAACAATTGCATTGATGCATTCAAACTACTGTTAGCGCTGAAAAGGGTTATTTTGACCACCACATTAGTGATAGTAAAACAACTTAGGCAAATATGACTTGAAGACAGAATTCATAATTCATGCACTTCACCTTGGCAGTGTAGAAACAAATAAGTCAAATACGCAAAGTTAAAGCTGAACTTTGCTTAGAAATAACTTGTTGTCCAGTAGGTGATTGCTACAACAACATTTTCCAAACCTGGATAGTCCTGTAGTGTTGGTTTTACAATAATGACTTTTAAGAAAATATTCAGTTATTTGTGCCTTACTTACTTAGCATATTGAGATAGTTGCAAGCAATTAGAGCTGTAAAATGGAAATCTTATATCTAGACTATTTGCTAGCTTGCACCAGTTCCAGACAACAAAAACTTTAGACTCAATATACCCTTGCGTCAGTGGTTTTCATGTGCTAATACGTATGCCTCTGAATCAACTGAAATACTAGTTCTATGCAATTCTCAAAATTTAATTGTTGCTTGAAATATTTAACAGTAAACTGCTTGCTAAAGGTTTGGCCACTACTCATTCTGATTTGTACGTTTTTTTCTGTGCCTAACACATACGCGCAATCACAAACTGCCCGAATTATCAAGGGAAACGCGCTAAATATCAACGGCGCAATTGTTATATTGCATAGCGCGGTGGTACCAACTGCCTCTTCTCGATGCAATGACGGTGAACGCGTTTGGCCTTGCGGGGCGGCCGCAACTCTACGATTGAATAAACTCATTCAAGATTCAACAATAACTTGCAAACCTGTAAGCCAGGCAACCCCCATATCACGCTGTCAAAACTTGGAAGTTGACATAGCAATGCAACTGGTCAAAGAAGGTTGGGCTGTTGTGGCAACAGAGAGTTCAGAATACCTGCAAGAGGAATCACATGCCAGAACAAATTCTCTCGGCATTTGGCGTGGTGGATTTTCACCACCAGAAAATTGGCGCAATTACCCAGATCTCAAATTCAATCCCATTGCAGACCTGCTATGCAGTTCATGCGCTCAACGAAAACAGTAAAAAAGGTTAGTTGACCCCAACCAATGGTAAAAGTTCAGTCAAATCTTTGATCTCTTCCTGTGGCACAGCCGGTAATCGGTCAAGCTGCTGTTTGTAACGATTGCACCATGCCACTTGATAACCAAAATGAGCACCCCCAATTGCATCCCAGCAGTTGGAAGACTGAAAACTGATTTGATGCGCTTCAATTCCAAAATAATCACATGCAAGCTGATAGACTTCGGCACTTGGTTTAAATATCTTGACTGCGTCAACAGATAACGTAGCATCAATGTAGTCAGATACACCGGAGTTTTCAATAATCGGATCCAACATCTTCGGGGACCCGTTTGAAAGCACTGCAGTTACTAATCCATTTGCCTTTAGAGCCTTCAAAACATTTTCAACTTCATCGAAACACTCCAGCTCAAGGTAAGCATTTAGCAATTTTTGACGTAGGTCGTAATCTTCTATACCATATGAGGCTAATGCATAATCCAATGCATCGGTTGTAACATTCCAAAAATCATCATACTCGCCCATGAGATTACGTAGCCAAGTGTACTGTAGTTGTTTTGACCGCCACAATTCTGAGACAAGACGTTCCAACTCACCAAGCTTAGCACCATAGCGCCCAGCTGCCGAATGAACATCAAACAATGTTCCATAAGCGTCGAATACACAGGCCTTGATATCAGTGAAACCTGTGTTCATAAACTCTCCTTTTCACTTGTTTTTTCAGGTGGTAATGAATAAGTGCAAGTGACATGGGCAACTAGTTCGTTACCGCAATTGCCAAACAGGTCAACAGCTCCCACCGCTAGACGTTTGCCCATTTTCATAACTTTAGCCACGGCAATGATATCACCGGGTTCAGGCCGTGCCAGAAAATTGATGTTTAGGTTTGTGGTAAGCGCCATTTGCACTTGCTCCGCCCGGCTCATAATCGCACCCCACATTGCATAGTCTGCAAGTGCCATTAACACAGGCCCCGAAATAGTCCCACCTGGTCTTAGAAAGTCCTCTTTATAAATAGCTCGGGTTACGCATTTTCCATGTTCCAATGCCTCCACTTCGAACCCCAAAATATCAACCAACGGCAACTGCTCCTTGGAAACTTTGCGAAACTCTTTCAATGTCACTTCGTTTGCCATTGTTTCTAGTGCTTTTCCAATGTAAAATGATTGTAATAGTCTTCTGTCATTCCCCAATACGCGATTGAATATATCATCAAAACGAAACTCGAACACCCCTTCACCTATTATTTATCGGGATGATATTGGTGCAGTGGCAACCTTGACACTCAACCAACCGAAACAGTATAACCCGCTGTCCAAGCAAATGTTGAGCGAGTTGCAGCGCAACTTTGACGAGCTGGCGCAAGACAAAGCCATCAGTGTGATTATTTTGGCTGCCAAAGGTCGGGCATTTTGCGCTGGCCACGATCTAAAAGAAATGCGAGCTAGTGAAGAATCGGATTTTTCACGCAAATTATTTACACAGTGTAGTCGTATGATGATGACAATGACAAAGCTACCGCAACCGGTCATAGCACGTGTTCAAGGTATCGCGACCGCAGCCGGTTGCCAACTAGTTGCCAATAGTGATCTCGCTATTGCATCAAGTGAGGCGAGATTTGCAGTATCTGGTGTAAATCTTGGTTTGTTTTGCTCTACGCCCGGAGTTGCACTCAGCCGCAATATATCGCGTAAAAACGCGCTAGAAATGCTACTGACTGGCGATTTCATTGATGCCTTAACTGCGCTTGAAAGAGGATTAGTGAACAGAGTTGTTCCGGCAGATGAGCTTGAACAAGTCACACTTGAATTTGCGCATGGCATTGCTGAAAAACCAAGAGAAGTACTTCAACTAGGGAAAAGTCTATTCTATGAGCAAATAGACCAGGGACTTGAGAACGCATACGCTACAGCAAGTGAACGCATGGCCTGCAATCTTGAACTGTCTTCCGCAATCGAAGGTATCGACGCATTCATAGAAAAAAGAAATCCTAGCTGGAAACACTAATAATGCTCACAGGTGGTCCGGCTATTTAGGCTACATTTTGACATAAGTGCCCGGAGCATCTCCCAAAACTGGAAAATCCTTGCTACCAGGAGTCCGCGCAGTTATTTTGGTCCCGCTTTTCGATTTTAACCATTTTTCCCATCTAGGCCACCACGAACCGGACTCACGATCAGCTCGCTCTAGCCATTCATCCGCAGTTAATGGTAGCTTTTTAGTACTGTTCCAATAGCCATATTTGTTTTTTGCCGGTGGATTGATAATTCCGGCGATGTGGCCCGACTGACCTAGCAGAAATCTCACTGGTCCAGAAAACAATTTAGCGCCAGTAAAAGTCGATTTCCAAGGTGCAATATGGTCCATCTCAGTGGAAATGAAAAACGACGGCGTTTTTACTTGAGACAAATCAATCAATTCGTCCAAGACAACAAGCCCGTTTTTCTGGCATAACTGATTTGCCAAATACATGTTCCGAAGGTAGTAGCTATGCATGCTTGCTGGCATTCGGGTCGAGTCTGAGTTCCAGTATAGAAGATCAAACGCGCCAGGAGACCTGCCGAGTAAATAGTTGTTTATCACGAAATGCCAAATCAAATCATTAGAACGCATCATGCTGAATGTCGAAGCCATAGACTTGCCATCCAAGTAACCATCCTCGCTCATTTGGCTCTCAAGTTGCGAAACGCTCTTTTCATCAACAAATACACCGAGGTCGCCCGGTTCAGAAAAATCGATCATTGTTGTGAGAAAAGTAGCGCTCGCTACAAAATTCTCCGAATCTGGACGTGCGGCCAAATACCCAAGCAATACTGACAACAGCGTTCCGCCAAGACAGTATCCGATTGCGTTCAGCTTATTCTCATTGCATATCTTCAGAATAATCTCACCGGCCCACAATGGACCAAGTTGTAAGTAATCCTCAAATTGGATGCTCCTATAGCTTGAATCAGGGTTTACCCAAGATACCACGAATACCGTATAGCCTTGCTCTGTTAACCAACGTATAAATGAATTTTTTGGTGACAAGTCCAAGATGTAATACTTGTTAATCCAAGGTGGAATAATCATCACTGGCTTGGAGCAGACCATATCAGTCACTGGGGAATATTGAATAAGCTCTGCCAATTTATTGCGGGCAACAACCTTGCCAGGTGAAACGGCAATATTGCTACCCAACTGAAATTTTTCATCATTAACCATTCTGATACCGCGACCGGCCTCAATATCGTCTGCGAAGTTCTTAAGTCCTGCTACAAGGCACTCACCATTGCTTGTTTGAACCGTTTTCAGAACTTCTGGATTGGATATGGCAAAATTCGATGGTGATAAAGCATTTACAATCTGCCCTAGATAAAATTCAAGTTTGCGCACCTCGGATTGACTCAAACCGGCAGTTTGACTGAACAATTGTTCAAGATATTCCGCTCCAATCAAGTAAGACTGCTTGGTGATATCAAACCACAAATTTGTATCCCAGTCGGGTGTCTGAAACCTCATGTCGGATTCATCTGAAGCTGCAACGGAGCTTACATTCTGATTTTGGAACTTTTTGGCCGCGTATTCCCCTAGCATTGCCATTTTCATCGTGGCAGCGACACCACCAGCTGCAAAATGTACAGGATTTAACCAATTCGCTAGTGCAGCTTTTGTGAATACTGTACCGATATCCATTGAGAATTGGATGGTTTCTGCCGAAGGCGATTTACCAACCATTGATTGCAAGATACGTAGGTACTGTTCACTCATGCGCAGGAGAAGTGTTTCCGGACTTCCGTTACCATTTTCAGCTGGGTTTTGATTATTTTCCATTTCGGTTTCCATAAATTTGCAGAATATGCCAAACACTAACAGCAATTGATGTCAGATTATTCACGCTACTCCTTCCATGCGACATGGCACTTTGACTCGCGCTTGGCCCTTGAGTACTACTTCACCATCAACCATACAGACAGTGTCAAGTACCGCATAAGGACGTGAGGCATGAAGCTCAACGACTTCTACCTTAGCGGTTACAGTATCGCCTACACGTACGGGAACAGTAAATTTAAGGCTTTGATCCATGTATATGCAACCTGGACCTGGCAGCCGAGTGCCAATCAGTGTTGAAATCAGGCTCGCTGTCAACATGCCGTGAACAATTGGTTCGCCAAATTGTGTACGACTTGCAAAATCTCGATTCTGATGCAGTGGATTAGTGTCTCCTGACACACCTGTAAACATAAGAACATCCGCATCAGTTAGCGTTTTACCATGAACGGCAGTCATGCCAACTTCCAGATCTTCAAAAAAATATCCATGCAGTTTTGCGTGAGTTTGATTGTCTATCATTTTGCTCCCTATAAAAGTTTAAAAATAATTACTAAAACGGTTAAATAAAGTATATTGACGCTTGAATATAATAGTGTTATACCAAGCTCTTGCCAACAAATACAAAGTCAAAAATGCATAGCGAACTCATATATGAAACTGGACTTGATAAAAATTTGGCGAATTACGTACCGCTATCGCCAATAGGTTTTGTTGAACGAAGCGCTCGCGTTTATCCAAATCGAATATCGTTAGTCTCTGGCAATCGCAGCTATACATGGAGCGAAACATACAAACGGTGCAAACAACTTGCATCAGCTTTAGTCAAATCCGGAATAAAGCGAGGGGACACAGTTTCAGTCTTGTCACCGAACAACATAGCAATATATGAATCTCATTTTGGAGTGCCCATGACCGGAGCGGTGTTAAATACCATTAACACCCGTCTTGATGCCAATACCATCGCTTTTATCCTAAACCATGCTGAAACCCGAGTGTTACTTGCGGATACCGAATACTCAAGCATAGTCAAACAAGCCCTTGATAAAGTTAATTCTGACATTCTAGTTGTTAATATATCAAATGATGCGGTGCAACATGATTCAATAGTGGATATTTTGGATTATGAAGCATACATAAGTCAAGGTGATATTGATTTTTCATGGCATCAACCATTAGATGAATTTGATGCAATTGCACTAAATTATACGTCTGGAACTACCGGCAATCCCAAAGGAGTAGTCCTCCACCATCGCGGAGCGTACCTCAATGCTATAAGCAACGCACTGAATTGGAAGCTTAAACCTCATCCCACTTATCTATGGACTTTACCAATGTTTCATTGCAACGGATGGTGTTTCCCGTGGACTGTTGCAATGCTTGCCGGTATCAATGTATGTCTTCGGCGCGTTGAAGCCAGTGCAATTTTCAATGCAATTGAAGAGCACGATGTGACTCACTTCTGCGGTGCTCCTATCGTGCTCAACATGATTGTCAATGCTGACGATGCTGAGCGGCGAACATTTGATCATACAGTGGAAGTCATGACCGCAGCATCACCGCCACCACCCTCAGTGCTCGAAAGCATTGAAAATCAAGGATTTCATATCACACATGTATATGGACTGACTGAAACCTACGGACCTGCGGTTGTTTGCGAATGGCACCAACAGTGGGATGATCTTGATAGTGAATCTAGGGCCAAACTCAAGGCCCGGCAAGGTGTTCCATATTCAGCACTCACTGGACTTGAGGTCATGAACCCAGACACGATGCTCCCACAACCAGCTGATGGAAAGAGCATCGGTGAAGTAATGTTTCGCGGCAACAACGTAATGACGGGGTACTTGAAAAATCCAAAAGCAACCGATGAAGCTTTTGCTAGCGGTTGGTTTCATTCCGGTGATTTGGGTGTGATGCACAGTGATGGCTATCTGCAACTGAAAGATCGTTCCAAAGACATCATTATTTCAGGTGGTGAAAACATTTCCTCAATTGAAATTGAGGATGTTCTGTTCCGTCACCCATCAGTGCTGGAAGCTGCTGTCGTTGCAAAATCGGATGAAAAGTGGGGTGAAGTGCCGTGTGCATTTGTAACGCTAAAACCACAAAATTCACCACCACCAAATGAATCAGACTTGATTGATTATTGCCGAGACAACATGGCCCATTTCAAAGCTCCAAAACATATTGTTTTTGGTGAACTCCCCAAAACATCCACTGGCAAAATTCAAAAGTTCATACTTCGCCAGCATGCTGCAAACATTTAACCAAACAGGGCCAGAAGTGACTCGTCTTAGCTACCACTTCGATTTTATATCGCCCTTTTCCTATTTTCTGCATGAGCAGCTGCATCGTCTGCCGGAAGATGTAGAAATTAATTATGTTCCGACCCTGTTTGCCGGTTTACTGAAGCATTGGGGTAATCTAGGACCAGTTGAAATCACACCGAAGAAGAAATTCACCTACCAACATTCGACTTGGCTAGCAAGCAAATTGGGAGTGCCATTCAAAATGCCGAAATCACATCCATTTAACCCTCTACCGTATCTACGTTTATCTATCGCCATGAACAACGAACCGGAGCTAATTACTCGAATTTACAAAGAAATCTGGACAGGCACAGCTGATCCAGCGGAACCACAAGGGCGAGATCAGATTTTCAATAATTTGGGAATTGACAATGCAAATACTCTTGTTGAAAACTCTGCGGTTAAAAACCAGCTGATTCAAAATACTAATCTAGCTATAAACAATGGAGTATTTGGAGTACCCACCATAATCGCAAATGGTAATTTGTTCTGGGGTTTTGATTCTTTTGAATTTCTGCTTGACTATCTAGGTGATCCAAGCCTATTCGAATCTGATGAGATGAAACAATTGAGTTCTATTCAAGATGGAACCTTACCCCGTCATAGTTAACGCGGTTGCATGCGAATCGCTCCATCCAAACGGATAACTTCACCATTGAGCAATTGGTTTTCGATGATGTGCTCCACCAATCTAGCAAATTCCATCGGTTCACCCAAACGTTTCGGAAATGGCACTTGGGCCGCTAAACTGTCTTGCACAGACTGCGGCATTCCTAAAAGCATTGGCGTACCAATCATACCTGGAGCAATGGTCATCACACGAATACCAGCGCTTGCAAATTCGCGAGCGGCTTGGATAGTCAACGCTACAATCGCACCTTTAGACGAACTGTATGCGGCCTGACCAATTTGTCCTTCATACGCTGACACTGAAGCTACATTTATGATAACACCCCGTTCACCAACATCGTCCAACGGCTTCTGGTTGCGCACGGCTGCCGCCATCAAACGCATGGCGTTAAATGTACCAATGAGATTAACATCAATAACCCGCCTGAAATCTTCAAGTGGCATCGGACCGTCGCGCCCGACTATCCGACGTGCTGGTGCGATGCCAGCACAGTTGACAAGAATGCGAGCGATTCCATTGGCACTAACCGCCTTTTCAATAGCTTTTTCCATACTCTGAGCACTAACCACATCAGCCTGGATGGCAACCGCACCGATTTCATCCGCGATTGATTTTAATTTCTCTTCATTCATATCAAGCAAACTGACTTTTGCGCCTTGGCTTGCAAGCAAGCGAGCTGTTGCTTCGCCCATGCCAGATGCGCCACCAGTTATTAATACAGACTGTCCTTCTATATTCATCCTTTTCCGTTGTTCAACTAAATAATTTCAAAAAAACAAATTCAAATTCTGCCAGTTGATTTGGAATAATAGCGTTGGATATGCTTCAAAATACCTAGCTGGCAGATATTTCAATAAAATAACAAACACAAAGCGAATTATTTCTCGCGGCCGGGAATTTGCTCAATTACCTTCAACACACGATTTAAAGCCACATTCGTATTTGCTTCACTACCGGAAATAAACACACGTCCTGAAACTCCAAACATTTGGCAGTCAACGAGAATATTGTTCGGTGCCATCTTTTCAGCTTCATTTGCAACTACTGCCGCAAAAAGTGCTGGTGTGGTCTCAAGCAACAGCAACGATTCACCGGGTAATATCATCGAAGCACCGCGCTGTCGATTAATAATGACCGAATGCTGATCACCCACCTCAGAAACTAGATCCGAATACAGTACTTGAGGTTTAAGTTGATCGCCCTCTTTGAGATCGAAGCCTTCAAGTATTGCATTACCAGCGTGATTTAAATCAGACAGATGCGAACTGTGCAATTCAAGAATACCAAATTGGCGTTCAACATAGAGTATGCCCGGTTCAATTCTCGGAACCGACTTAAGTGCAAGATCAATTACTCGATGAATTGCCAGTGCCGGTGCGATCTCTATTATGAGAGAATGCATACCTTGCAATGGTACATAACCGCGAGCACGTAAAGCTGTTGCCATATAGGCGGCAAACTGCCGTTGCAGATTTTCGATTTGAAGGTATACCCGAAGTTCAGTCTTCATCGATATTCTCAAGCAAGCACAGTATCGTGCAACATCTTGAATTTAATGTACATCACCTGAAAGATCTAAATTATCGAATTATTTTGCTTTATGCAACACCGAATTTCTTTACAACGTCTGCATGTGGGCGTGGAATGACATGAACTGAGATCACTTCACCGACCGAACCTGCCGCCTCAGCGCCAGCTTCAGTGGCGGCTTTCACAGCGCCAACATCACCGCGAACAAGTACCGAGACCAAACCGGCACCAACCTGTTCACGTGTTAAAATTTCAACATTTGCAGCCTTGACCATTGCATCAGCAGCCGTAAATGCTGCTACATAACCTCGCGTTTCAATGAATCCAATTGCGTTTGACATGTGTATATCCTCCTAGTTTCAGATAAAAATGATTCAGTTACTGTCAACAGCTGCGTCATCGACAATACCGACAACCAACGCATCAATGACAGCATCACCTGACTTGAACCAACCTTTGGCAACCGAGCCCTGAGTCACTAAGACTTGTTCCCCGGTTCCTGCTCCAAGCGGATCAAATGCCAGAATTCTCTCTGGTGCTTCACTGTTATCGATCAAGTCGATTTCTAACAATGCCCCATTCGGCAACTCATCCAACTTGCGAGTTGCCCATATTTTTCCTATTACAGTACCTACTTTCATCGGTTCAACCTCACTATTTCTATATTCGCCAAACGGGCACGTTCCTTAGCGAGCGGTGTCAGTTTCACATCGAGTCCAATTTCAATTCGATTAGAATTTTTTGACAACATCAACAGCTTGGACTCTGTCAGCACACCAGACTCCAAGCAATCAACTAGAGATTTTCGGCCTTTGGCTGAATTGGACATGGAAGTCGGCTTCTTATCTTTCTCGCATTTATCACTTTCAACTGCAATTTGACTAAAGCGCAATCGCTTGGAGCGAATCAAACCACCTACATTTTCGTCTTGCAAGCATAAAATCAACTCACTAATGAACTCATTTAATTTTCGATCATTGCTAACATCAACAACGACAGATGATTGTCCACCATGGCTCAGTGTTGCCAGAATTTGTTTCATCAATTGGCAATTCGGCTGTTGTCTTGACCGCTGGTTGGATTTCGTTGGAATTGCCTCTTGCAATGCTTCCCGCACAGCAACTCTAATCTCTTCACGCGATATGCCCATGATTCTCACATCCTTGTCTCAAGCGCTTCTTGCGCAGCTTGCGCTGCAGAGCGAACATCGCTTTCTGGACCACTTAGATAAAGCCGCCCTGTCGCTCCAATCATACGGTAGTCAACAATTTTGACTTCGGCTGCTTTTTCAGCTTCGTTTGCGGCTAGTATGCTGTATGACGCAGGTTGCATCTCAAAAACAAATAATGATTCACCTGGTAAGATCATCGAACCGAGCTTGTTGCGATTTATCAGAAATGCATGATAGTCATCAACGCGCTTGATGATATTCGATGCAAGAATTTCGGGTGGCATCGCATCACTGTGACTAGCATTCAAGGTCTCTAGAACCGCATCGCCTCCCGCAATGACGTCTGCGGTGGACTCTGAGTGAAACTCAAGGTAGCCGAACTGGCGTTCAACAATTAGAATGCCAGGTTTAACATTGACACTTTTCAGCGCAATGTCTGTAATGGACTCAATATGAAGGCCTGGCACAACTTCAATAACCATTGCGGCCATATTGGATTTTGGCAAGTAACCGCGTATCCAACTGCCCAAATAGCACATTGTCTTGGGTTGCAACTGATCGATAAATATAAACGAACGAATTTGAGCCATCAGTACCGTTTGTTTTCAACAAGTTGTAGGGAGTGAATTTCTTCAAGTATAATGCGATGAATTTCGGCGCGTAGATCAGAATCAGAGATCAAACTGTCAGGAGAACCCAAATGACTGCTGGTAGATGACGTTTCAAGCCCGCTCGCAAATGAGTAATCGATATCGCCTTGTGTGGTTGGCCGCGGTGTTGCATGCGGCAACTTGAGACCGTCATAGACACTCATGTCAATAGATTGATCTTTGTTGTAGGCTAACTTGGACCATTGAACCAAGTGCTGTGGACCCACATTATCAGCCACCGAACTGCGACCAAAAAAACCTGTTCCAACTGTCATTGTCGGGGCTAAATTGGTGTCAAATCCGGAAGCGCCAGTGCTGCAAGGCGCATTAACCGCAACACGCAGAACATTAAGCTCAGCGCTATATCTCAACACCACTTGCGGATTGGTAGAGTGAATTGCAGCAGAATGACCGCTCCCCATACGTCGTATTAGTGCATTGCTAGCCTTCATTGCAGCATCTACGCCGGAAACTGTAAAATATCCAATCACCGGACAGAGTTTCTCGCGGCTCAGTAAATACTCATCACCAATTCGTTCCAAAGGTGCTATCAACACTCTAGTGTCACTAGGCACCCTGATTCGCGCACGTTCAGCTATCCAAGCAGCCGCTTGCCCAATTACAGCTGTATCAAACACACCATCTGGAAACAGTACATCTGTAAGCCTATCTCGCTCATCATCAGAACATAAATAACATCCGTTAGACTTGAGCTCTGCAAGCAGCTCAACACTTATCACCTCATCAGCGATTATGGCAGACTCATTGGTACACAAAACGCTGTTATCAAATGATTTGCTGTCGGCGATACTTTTCGCAGCATGCTCTATATCCGCACTGCAATGTACATAAACCGGGCAATTTCCAGGCCCAACACCTATAGCTGGATTTCCAGAGCTGTACGCCGCCCTAACCATTGGTGAGCCACCCGTAGCAAGAATCACATCGATGTGTTGAGAGTTCATAACCGTTTGAATTACTTCCATGGTCGGATTTTCAATCACTTGTACTATACCATCAGGTGCACCAGCACTTTCGGCAGCAAATGCTATTTCATTGGCAGCATCTGTGCAACATTCCCTTGCAGCCGGGTGCGGGCTGATTACAATGGCATTGCGGGTTAGCAGGGCTAATAGCGATTTGAAAAACACTGAGCATACAGGGTTGGTTGACGGTGTAAGTGCAAAAATCACGCCAGCCGGGCGCGGAATCTTTACAATGCCCTGCTCAAAATCTATCCTGGCACTGGTAAAATCATGATCCTTGTAGTGATCGAATATCCCTTTACTACACAATCGATTCTTGATTTCCTTGTGATCAGCATTGCCGAAACCAGTTTCCTCAACTGCCCAGTTTGCATATTTACGAGCAGTTTGCGCACCGATATCAGCGACAGCCTTAGCAACCTCAATAACATTTGCTCGCTGAAAATTGCTATAAGCGCTCCCGGCCCAACGAGCACGATCTACAATACTTCTTGCTTGGTAAGCCGGTGATGAATTTAATTGTGTAGGTGTTGCTTGCACCACTTACTTAATCCCCAAAAACAATTTCGGATGTTTGAGGGAAATTCTAATGCTGCACCCTGCAATCGGTTTTGACAATACAAACCGATTAGTTGACTTTTCAGCATTACCGCTCAAACTTCAACTAAAGCCGGTGTTCTCCATTTGAGCTGATGCCCGCTATGTCATTGAATTGGGGAGAGTGTGTTATTGTGTTATTCGGTACTGCGCCCAAGTAAGTGTACCTCGCTGATAGCAACAGTTAAAGTTGCGAAATCAATCCTACTCAAGGTTTTCATATCAGCGATGATATTGGCAAGCATGCGGCAACCCACTCTATTTGTTTCCATCCAATCCGAAACTGCTTTATTCGGATCGTCGGTTTTTGCATTGACAACAGCATCATTCGCGATGTCGTACTGATGCGAATGAATGTTGTCTCTGAGTCTTGAACGAGCCAAGCCGTGCCAGTGATTTTCAATCGGCAAAGTGGCAACTTGCTCTCGAATCCAAATTAAACCTAGCCTAGCCCCGATATCAAAATACACTTGTGAAACAAATTCGACGGGTTTTTTTGAGCTTTTTATGATCTCAATAATATCAAATGCTGTAGATAAAGGGATAAACTCAATAATGCGTTGAGCCAGTTTAGATGAAACACCGCACTTGATAAGCCCTTCAATTTGCTGTTGCCACGAATCAGTGTATTCCTTGCTCAGTGTCGTTGATAGCCCCTCAGCGAGTTGAAGCATATCCGGCCGATAGTAATTCACTGTTTCTTTGATGTTAATTGGATGGTTTCGATGTCTTAACAACCACAAACTTGCGCGTTCAAGTAACCCCTGAGCATACTTGAGCATGATCATTTGGCTTGATGCCGGCACAACGTTGTCCAGACCCTCGATTTCAGTCCAAACTTCCTTCATTTCGAAAATATCTACTACGGCACAGTAGGCACGCGCTATGTTGGCAAACTTAGCACTTGTAATTTGATGCATTCTAAAGGCGAAAGAGGGACCGACACGATTGACCATGTCGTTCGTCACACAGGTAACAATAATTTCCCGCCTTAACTGGTGATTGTTCATCTCATCTCGGAAACGTTTGGATAGTCGTTTCGGGAAATACTCCTCAAGCTCCCCAGATAAATAATCATCCTCTGGCAAATTTGACTTAAGCAATCGTTGATACAAGGTCATCTTTGAGTATGAGAGCAACACTGAAAGCTCTGGCAATCTGAGACCGATACTCTTACTTTCTCGCAATTTAATTTCCTCTCGATTTGGCAAATACTCAATTTCGCGGTTGAGTTCACCTGATTTTTCCAAATCTTGGATATAGCGCGCATGTTCTCGCAACAGTTCCTTTGACTCTACATTGAGCAAGCTCAAGGCTTGGCTCTGCTGATAGTTATTTTGTAGCACCAACTCTGCCACTTCGTCAGTCATATCTCGCAAGATTTTCTCTCTTTGCTTGGATGTAAGTTCACCGTCATGGACAACTTGATTCAATAGAATTTTGATATTAACCTCATGATCGGAGCAATCGACACCACCAGAGTTATCAATCGAATCGGTGTAACACCGCCCACCATGCATGCAATATTCTATGCGACCAAGTTGTGTCATGCCGAGATTACCACCTTCACCGACCACTTTCGCTCCAAGCTCATTGCCATTGACTCGTATCAAATCGTTTGACCTATTAGCCGCATCCACATGCGACTCACTACTAGCCTTGACGTAAGTTCCAATACCGCCATTCCACAATAAATCAACCGGTGCTTTGAGCATAGCATGCATGAGCTCATTTGGTGTCAATTTCTTTGCTGTGATTCTTAAGCGTTTTTGAACGGCTTGAGAAATTTGGATTGCTTTGGCATTTCGGTCAAATACACCACCACCTGCAGATATCAGTGACTTGTCATAGTCTTTCCAAGTTAACCTTGGATTTTCGAATAGTCTTCTGCGTTCAGCAAAGCTTTTAGCTACATCGGGATTAGGATCAAGAAATATCTCAATGTGGTTGAAAGCCCCGATTAGCTGAATATGCTTGGAAAGTAACATGCCATTGCCAAACACATCACCACTCATATCACCAATCCCAACAACTGTGAAATTAGTTTCTTGGATATTGGTACCAAGTTCTCGGAAATGGCGCTTGACAGATTCCCATGCTCCTCTTGCTGTAATACCCATAGATTTGTGATCGTAACCAACAGATCCACCGGAAGCGAAAGCATCATCAAGCCAAAACCCATATTCCGCGGACAGCGCATTAGCTATATCGGAAAAAGTCGCTGTGCCCTTATCAGCGGCAACAACGAGATAAGGGTCCTCACCATCGTAACATCTGACATTCGCTGGGCTAACAATCTTGCCATCAACAATATTGTCTGTGAGGTCCAGCATACCGCAAATCATTGTTGAATAACAATGGATGCCCTCATCAAGCATAGTAGAACCAAGTGGCGGGGGCTGTTTTACAACAAAACCTCCTTTTGACCCGACAGGAACGATTACCGAGTTTTTGACCATTTGCGCTTTGACAAGCCCTAATACCTCAGTACGAAAATCCTCTCGCCGATCAGACCATCTAAGACCACCGCGAGCGACTAAGCCTCCACGCAAATGAATCGCCTCAGTTCGTGGTGAGTAGACAAAGATCTCATACATTGGTCGAGGCTCAGGCATCCTTCTGATCGATTTGCAATCAATTTTGAATGAAATGTAATCAAGTGCTTGATTGTTCGAATTTATGCAGAAAAAATTTGTACGATTGGTAGAGGATATTGCATTCAATAAACTTCCGAGGATAACATCCTCATCAAGGCTTGTAACAGCTTCCAACTGTCTTTGCAGAGACCTGCGCTGATTGAGTTGCTGCTTTTCACTTGAGCTGACTTGCGGGTCGAATCTCAATTCAAAATACTTCACAAGGTGTTTAGTCATATCAAGATTTCGAATCAGTGTTTCAGTGATATATGAGTCACTGAAAGCGCTTCCAATCTGCTTGAGGTAACGGCTATATGCCCGTAATACAGAAACCTGCTTCCAGCTCAGATTAGCAGTGAGCACTAGTCGATTGAACTCATCATTTTCCGCTTTGCCAAACCAAACACTGATAAAAGCATCCTCAAACTTACCGTCATAGTCATCTGAATTAAGATCTCCATCTACAACGGGTTGCAATACATAGTCATAGACCCAAAGCGATAAGCTGGCATCGGTTGAAATATGATAAGGATTTTCACGGACAACACGCAACCCCATATTCTCTAGAACAGGAAGTACGTCAGAGGGTGAAACCTGTTTGGCGTAGCTATAGAGCCTAAACCGCAATTGCTTGCTATCTGTTTCGCCAAGTGGACAGTAGAAAGAAACTTTGAGATCATTAATTTTATCCAAGCCATCAAGTCGCTCAAGGTCAGCGGCTGCTACCCACGGCGTATGGTCTTCTTGATAGCTAGCACTAAACCCTGCGCCGTAAAGCCGAAAATACTGCTGTCCGATATCTTCACCATAACGCTCATACGCGGCCTGACGCAACGCGTCTTGCCAAGTTGTAGCCGCATGCTCCACAAGCTGCTGTATTTCCTCTAGAGTGTGCTCTGATTTACTGCCAGGATCTACATAGATGGTATAGTTGATTCGCGCTAAAACTGAACCAGAAAAGGTTGCAATAAAATCGGAAGATTTGCCTTTGAGTGTCTTCATCAGAATCTTTTCAATACCAACTCTAAGCGGCCGACCAAACAGCTCATGCGGTATATAAACTAGCGCTGAATAGAAACGACCATATTTTTCCCGGCGCAAAAACAATCGAACTCGTTGTCGATCTTGTAACTCCAATGTCCCAGCAACATCCTCATACAACTCATCTACAGTCACTCGAAACAGCATGTCTCGGGGGTAGTTATCAATAATATTGGTGAGCACTCGACTGCTATGTGTAGTTTCGGAAAAACGGCTGCGTTCCAGAACTCTTTTTATTTTTATACGCAACAGCGGTATCAGTTCGGCACTGCTGTTATAAGCTGTAGAACCTAGCAATCCAACAATAATTCGCACGCTGGAACAGTGACCTTTCTCATTGAATTTTGGAACGGCAATCAGATCCATGTGATCATCACGGTGGATCGTCGATTTGGCATTAGCCTTGGTAATGATGAGTTCACCAGAACAGGATTCAACCTTAAAATCATTCGAAGGTAATAGATTGTCAATGTTGTCAACTAAACACAACACACCGAGAGTCGAGGTGTCTACCAGCTTAACTTCACCATTTTTTGGTTTTTCATACTCACAATAGCCTAACAATGTGAAATTGCCTCGGCGTAACCAATTGCAAAACTGTGGATAATCTTCCATGTTATTTTCAGCACCTGGACGGGAGATTTCTCGTTCAAGATTTTCAGTCGCTTCTTGCATACGCGAGCGCATGGTTGGCCAGTCTTCCACCGCAACCTCAATTTGATTTAAGACATCTAGCAATTCTTGGCGAATGCGATCAAACTCACTTACACTTGACGGTTTGTCAAACTCAAGGTGCAAAAAAGATTCAAAGTAACTATCTAAGAAATCTGCATTCTGAGGGCTTGCGATTTTTGCCAAATTGCCGGTTTCATCGCGCTTGGAAACGAAAACCGGATGAATCAACAGGTGCAAACGATAACCGAGATTTTTGAGGATCATGGAGATCGAATCAACTAAGAAAGGTCTGTCTGTACTCACAATTTCCAATACTGCATGCTTGGAACGCCAGCCATCTCGTTCTACATCTGGCATGTATATTCTAATTTTTGTTTCATGCTCAACTCGTTTCCGACCAAGCTCAAAATGAGCTTTGGCTGCTCCTCGGAGATCGAACAAGTCTCTAATGCTCAACTCTTCATAGGGAACACCGTAGTAGTAATGCCGAACAAATTCTGAGAATGATTCATGATCAACTGTTTGCGCTTGGAGGTTGGTTTCATTGATAATACGCTCAATCAGCGCATCTGTTTGCTGGGAATATAGGATTGACATGAGAGCGTATTCGAGTTAGTTGTACTTTTGACACATTTATCAAACTAGTGCCTTATGGGTAAATCTTGAATGTGTAAGATACCAATTAAATTATTGAGTTTGCAATAAAACGAGTTCTGTCAGAAGACAATACAATTCATGCTTTTGAAAAATTAAAAATATAAAAACGATTTTTACCCCAACGAAGATTGTAAATTGAAATGAATAATTTCAGACATCCTGACCTCATACAACGTCAAAGTAAACATTATTCGGTGCATTTTACACCAGAGTCGGTACAGCCAAATTGGAAAACGAGTCTCAGGTCGGTTCCCGGATAGACAGTCTCGGTCTGGTTGAGCTGTTCAACCAACGGTTGTAGCATGCGCTCAGTCGCATCGTTGACCAACCCGAGGAATTGCACCTGCAAGACACCGTGTTCCAGGTCAGGCATCGGTCTGTTGTGTTGTATATGACATAACACACCGAAGACCACCTGCCCCTTGCTTTGCCTACTATCCCAGTTGTTGCAGAATCTCGCCAGTGGACAGTGTTGACCCTCCAGATATGAACTGAACACGTCATACTGAATCAGCGTTGCATCCTGCAGATGTCAGCAGGCGAACTAGCGTTCTATCCAAGATTGCCTGGCCAGCAGCCAGTCAAGCATTTCATTGCCACCGACCTCACCGAGCTTGAGCACGTTGCCGAGACAGCTGGCGGCGAATGTTAACCAAGTCGTTGATGTCGGCGATGGCGATGCCGCCTTTAAGAATGGTGCTAAACGCCTCAGTCACCTCGGTCAGCAGTTTGAAGGGGTTGGCGATGTTTTTTTACGGATGCGGCGGCTGTTTCTCAGGTTTGCCAGTGTGATTGGCGACGTATTCGATATTGAACGCCATTAGGTAATTAATGTTATGGGAACAAACATCCAGTTACAGGCCCTGTTTCTGTATGGATTTCTAATTGAAAACAATCAATTGGAAAATGAAGCTGGGTTTAGATATTAATACCTGCAAAAGCAACGACAGTGCCTTTTAATTTAGGCAGTTTGACATTCAAATTCCTATATTGTTTTATTCATGATAAAGATTTTTCTGTTTGTCATAACTGACCTTATACTGTATCTTGTCAACGACACTGCAGTAAGTTGGAATACGCAAAGTTGAATTGATTGTAGAAATGCTGTTGGCAAAGTCACTGAGCTGAAACAGGCGCGGCGTGCCAGACACTACTAGCACCTCATCGGATTCCACGCCCCTGCCGCCAGTGCTATAAGTGCGCAACTTGAAAGTGTACGGCTCTCAGTCTTGCAACCCGGTGACCGTATGAGAGATTGTACCTGCATCGGAATTCGGGAAACTCATCCATGTGTCACTGTACTCGCCTTGACCGCGTATTTGATTGTATTCCTGACGGGTGACGGTATCGTCTTCCAAGTCATTTCAAGTCAATGTAATGCTACCGTAGCCGGCAGTCACACCGAAGTCTTTTAGTTTTTCGGCCCTTGGGGCTGTGGCTACCGACTCAGAATACTCGCCTCTGAGATGCCTCAAGCATATAAATGGAATGTATTTTCGATATCGGTGGGTAGTCCTGTCAGCTTTGCACTTGTGTAAGTTAAATTGTTTTTGAAGTCGCGTATTTGAAAATATAGTTGAACCGCTTTGGATAGTCCGGCTTGTATTCATAGTTCCAATGACTGACTGACCATCGGGAGCGCCTATGCGAAACTTCACTAGTTCGCTTATCTGAGGGACAAATTGTGGTTCAGGTAGAAATTACCTGATTTCTGTTATAAATGAGGTAAAGATTTGAGCTCAATTCTCAAATATCTGAGATAATAATTAATTGAGCTGAGCATGTTTAGTTTCCATTCCTTAATCCGTTTATTTATAGATATGTCAAATTTAGTTGATTGTGTTGTGCTGAAAACAAAATCGGAAGCACTTGATGAGGCGCCTTATCCAGGTGAACTTGGGGAGCGCATTCTAGCGAACGTTTCAAAAGAGGGCTGGAAACAGTGGCTTGAGAGACTCGTTACAATTATTAACGAAAATCAGTTGGTGACGGGTGACCCTACAGCTCATGAAATCATTGAGCAACACATGTTGGGGTTCTTATTCGGTGAAGGTGAATTAGGCAATCTACCCGCTGGATTTACAACACAACGAAAAAAATAGCTTTTCTCAGTTGCTGTACACATCATTTCTGATTAACTGACTGTACACATAACGGCTACGGTTAATCTGCCCATGTGTATGGTTTTCAATTGCTTTTTTCAGTAACAAGTGGCTCTCCCGTTTCACAGTCGCCGATTCAAACCTTTCTCTTGAAAGCGATAGCAATGTTTCACCACTAATTGCCTCACTGTCACCATTTGCAACGCGCACAGGACCAAAATCAATATCATAACGATAGAATTTACCCACTTGCACCGGAGTATTGCTCCCGGCTTCAGTTTCTAGCACTAGCGCATACCCAAGTGAGCACAGCATATTTTTCTCAAATATGCGTAAAACTCGGAATTCATTGGTTGCCGGTTTAGCTAGTTGCCTTATTGCTTCACTATAAGCATCAAACAGATCTGTATGAGGAGCGTTTTTCTGCAGTGTTCGCATCACAAGCTCATTGAGATAGTAACAGCAGTAAAGTCTTTTACCAACCAGTCTAACAAAATCCGATTGTTCAGACAGATTAGAGATTGTTGGTACTTCCCCCTTCCCTGACCAGCTGATAAGCAGTCTCTGGAATGGTTGAATCGCACCTCGGAATCTTGATTTGACTTTGCGTGCTCCTTTCGCTAACAAGCTGACGCGCCCATGGTTGCGCGTGAAAGTGTCGACAATCAGACTTGACTCCGAATACGGTATTGTCCGCAAAACAAAACTATCCTGCCTAAAAACACGCATAATTTAGCCTAATTCGGAAAGCCCTAAAAAAGATATCATTTGTTGGTCCTCAGTCCATTTGGCGCGCACTTTTACCCAAAGTCTGAGATGCACTCCAAGTTTTTCTTTTATCTCAATGTTTTTTCTAGCTTTACTGCCAATCGTTTTGAGTTTATCACCGTTTGTACCAATTAAGATCTTTTTTTGGCGCTCATTTTCAACCCATACCAAAGCATGCACATGCAGTGTCTGATCTACAATTTCATATTTTTCAATATGAACAGCACAAGAATATGGTAATTCGTCGCCACAATATCGAAATATTTGTTCCCGTATTAGTTCTGAGGCGTGGAATGTCACCGAATTTTCTGTCACAAATTCTGCTGGAAAAAGACACGGCCCCTCAGGCAAATAGCGTGAAATAATTCGTTTTAATTCTTTGATATTCTCTTTCTTTTTTGCAGATATAGGGATGATATCTGTGATTTTTGTTTGACCCGCTAATTGTTTAATGATTGGTAGCAAGATATTTTTATTTTTTATTTTATCGCATTTAGAAATAACGACAATAACAGGTGATTTTTCATGCTTGATGTGTTGCCAAACTACATCATCAGCGTCTTGCCAGCCTCGGTTGTCTACAACAAACAGTATTACATCGACACCAACAATATTTGAGGCAGCAACCTTATGAATGGCGCGTTCTACCAACCGTTTTGAATTAATTCGAAAACCTGGTGTATCAATGAAAACAAATTGGCAATCATTTTCATTCAAAACACCTAAAACTCGATTGCGAGTAGTGTTGGCTTTTTTGGAGGTAATGCTTAATTTTTGACCTAGCAGGCAATTAAGTAATGTTGATTTGCCAACGTTCGGGCGACCAGCAATGGCAATCATGCCACACCGGAAACTATTGTTGTTGGCCAAGTTGTTGTCTGAGTTGCTCATAAGCCTTGGCAGCGGCAACTTGCTCTGCTTCTTTTATGGTTCGGCCAGTTCCTAAGACAGGCGATGGCAACCCGCTGACGCAACATGACACTGTGAATTGGGGTGCGTGATCTTTACCTTTAATATCAACTGTTTTATATCCTGGCACACAATGTGAAATGCGCTGTGTCAATTCTTGAAGTTTGGATTTGTAGTTTTCATGAGCGCGCAGCTTAAGGTCTTCAATATATGGATTGAAATGCCTGTTGAAAAATTCAATTGCCGCAGGCATGCCACCATCTAGATATATTGCCCCAATAATGGCTTCAAGAACATCAGACTGTAGTTTATACCAAGATTGATGATTGTTTTTTGGGAACGATTTATCTACTGAGACAAACTCTGCGAATCCTATGTTTTCAGCTATGCTGCATAGAGCTGTTTTGTTGTTGACTATTCCGCTTCTAAGCAGCGTGAGCTCACCTACTGTCGCATCTGGATTTGTCGAATATAAATAGTGTGAAGTAATGAAATTGAGCACCGTATCACCTAGGAACTCCATTGCTTCGTTATGAACTTTTCCAGCACTACGGTGCGTCAATGCTTGCCTCAGTAAAGAAATGTTCTTAAATTGGTATCCTAGCAATTCGCTTAACTTATCTAAGCTCTTGTCTTCCACAACAAATGATTTGAATTGTCTAGTTTGCCTATTCAATAGCGTTGGCGATACGGCTCCAATTTATTCCTATTCCAGTTTCTGAGCTCCAGCTGAACCAAATGAAAAACGCCCTGCCAATAATATTCTCCTCCGGAACAAAACCCCAAAAACGACTGTCGTTGCTGTAGTCCCTGTTATCTCCTAAAACGAAATAGGAATCTTCCGGTACTTTGAAAATCAAGTTTCGGGTTGGTCGTTTCTCGTCAACTAGAATCTGATGATTTTCCCCTGGACCAAACGACTCCTGCAAACGGCTAGTTTGAACTTTACGGTTTGAATTGTGAGGAATCCAATAATCGCCCGATGAAATCTGAGCAACTGTTTCGCCATTAACAGTTAAGACCTTGTTGGAATAAGCGACTTTATCACCGGGCAAACCAACTACTCGCTTAATAAAATTGACATCTTTGTCAAGCGGAAATCGGAATACCATCACATCACCATAATCCGGTGAATCAATTTCAAAAACTTTCTTGTTTATTACAGGCAGTCGAATACCGTATTGGTATTTGTTGACTAGTATGAAATCGCCAATGTGCAATGTGGGTAACATCGAGCCAGAAGGAATTCTGAATGGCTCAATTACAAATGACCGTAAAACGAAAACCACCAATAACACGGGGAAAAACATCCGTGAATATTCAACTATCCAATACAAAGGGCCGCGAGAGCTATCCTGTTGCCTAACAGAGATAACTCGACGTTTGAGAAAACGCCAAACCAAATCTATCAACCAAATAAAGCCAGTGGTAAATACAGCGACCGCGAGTATTAATGCAAAATTCATTATGAGAACGTCAGTTCAATTGGTCCAGATGGGAAAGGGATAGGCATCACATAACATATCGGGCAAATGCTATCTGTATTGATAAGCGAGCCATGCCTGAAAACACCGAAAATTATACTGTAAAAGATGCGTATCTAAATTAAGAATTAAGACAGAATTTTGCAACCGCAAAAAAGCTCCACAGTCAATTCATTAATTAACCGTACAGAAACTATTTGAGCCTGACGACTGATTCGCCTAACATCTTGACTGTTTTAACAGGCACTTCACCTAAAACTGTAATTTGATAATTATCAATGATACGTCCAAAGGCGTTAAGCGCACCCAATGTGCTAGTTCCAACAAACTTAGCTTGCTTATCGGTTGGTTCCAGTTTTTCAGCGATGACGGAAACAGTCGAAAGTGAATCGGTGAAAACAATATGCTCTTTCACAATCTGATTATTCTCTTCCCTTGTATGTTTGATTTTCCAAAATCCGTCCGGGATTGAAGTTATGCCCCAAGAAGATTTTTTGTCATCAATTTGTACGCTGTTTGTATCTGAAAAAAACCAAGTAAAATTTTTTCCGTCATAGGCAGGTTTGAGTTCGTTTTCTGAAATATTCTCTTCAAACTTAATTTCAACAAACATGTAACTGTCAATTACCCTGCGTTTCGAATCTATAAGGTCAGAGCGCAAAGGCATGCCTGTTTCATCATCTACCCACAATTGAAGTCCGTATCGAAGCGCATCCTTAGGTAAAAACAAGGCACGTGTAGTGGTGCGATTTGCCATACGATCCCTGCCCCCAACGTGAGCGCTGTAATATTTCATAAGATGTTCCGAATGGATGCTATCAATACGCGGCACTCTGAAGGATTGATTACCAATGCGCTGGAAATGTCCTACTTTTTGCTGTGGAAAGTAACACCAGATGCCATTGCTTGTGCGGATGATCTCCGACGTGTCACCGCTCAGTGACATAACGCGCTCATGAAATTCACCTTCTTTTTTTGCATGAACTACTTTCATAGTAGCAATCTCATCATCAATAACATGTGTGAAAATGCCTTTGTAACTGACTGATTCGTTTGAATCTGCAATGCGAGCAAGCAATTCTGTCAAAGATGCGTTAGAAACAGAACTCGCCGCAAATGACAAAAGGATTGTAGTTACTAACAGCCCCAAAAAGTTGAATTTGAAAACTGTTTCCATCATAACGCGCCTAGATTGAACATTTTCAATTATTTATCGGTTATATGATACTATTCTTATATAACCAGATAGACCGTTCATCAAGAGATATCCAGATGTTTCACTATGTGCCAGCAGAGTTTGATTAAGATATTGCTCAAGATTGGCATTAATTTTTTGGGAATTATCTGTTGCAACCCATTTGTTTTCACCGCTTTCGGAATGCTCAATTGCAGCTCTGACACTGGTTGTTGCCTGTAGAAAATTCCATTTATTATCATCAAAACTAATGAAACCGAAGGCTGTAGCTGCGCTGACACCGATGCCGATGCCAATGCCGCCTAGCCAGTTTCGAATGTTCATGCTGTTCAGACGTAAGGACCACGTTGAGCTTGGCCGATTACAGCTGTTGTTTATGGTACTAGTCAGTTGTTGAGGTTCGTATTCCTTGGAGTGATGAATGTTTTCAAAAAATTTCAAGCACATGCATTCACCACGGATAGCGTTTCGAATCAAATGATATGATTCCCAGTGTTTTTGCAATATTTTGTCATTACACAGTTGGGTTAGGAGTTCTTTGCGCTTGGATTCAGTAACCTCATCATCTACTAAGGCCGAAATTTCTTCAGTCATGTTCATATATATCCTCCTATATTTTTGTTACTTGGAGGTGCCCTTGCTCCAATTTGACAATTCTTCAAAAATTTTTTCTCGGGCACGATGTATTTGTGTTTTTACGGTTCCTAATTTTGTGGCAGTTTTTTCCGCAATCTGCTCATAAGTTAATTGATCATATTCTCGTAGAATTATCACTTCGCGCAAACTTTTGGGTAAGCCATCTATAATCTGTTGCACCTTTTTTTGCACTTCTTTAGCGGCAAAAATATCTTCAGGCATATCGATATCAATAGCCATATCGAATAAGTCATGTTTCTCACCATAATCGCCATTGCGTGCATACTGCGCTTCTATATCACTAAATCGGTGAGTGTTTGAATAGCGATTATTCTTGTGTGATAGATTTATTGCTTGGTGAAAAGTTATCGTATACAACCAAGTTGATAATTGACTTTCTCCCCTGAAGTTACGGATATTAATCCACGCTTTGATGGATGCTTCTTGGACAACATCATTTACATCAGTGATATCAAGTTTTAGAGAATGAGTTAACTTAGAAACCCAGCTAAACATTCTTGGGCGATATTTTTTCAGTAGCAATTCAAAAGCAGCTTGATTGCCCTGTTTTGCCCAATCTATCAACTGCTCTTCTGTATCATCGCTTAAAATTCTATACTCAAATTCTCCCATCGCTCTTCTATCCGTTCCGTGTGAGCGTCGCTTCTAACTTCTCATTATGTTTGTCATTAATTTGATTACAAACGATGATATAAGTTGAATTTTTTAGTTGTTTTGAATTGAGATACAATTTTTACAATGAGCAAAATGAACAGCAGATTTTTATTATGATTGTAAGCTATATCACAGTTAACAGTATTGTAGAATACAACAGTATATTGTTTTAGCACTTCTAATTATAACCGTGTATTCCCAGTTGCAAAGTTTTTTGTGAAAGTTAAGATTTGAATAATTACTGCACTTGAAATTTTGACAGCATCATGCATCAAATCGCGGACACATTAGTTATTGGCAGTGGGCTTGCTGGCCTAACTTTGGCACTCAAGGTTGCAAGTGCAGGACGACAAGTCACTATTCTGACTAAAGGGTCACTGATAGAGAACTCCAGCTATTATGCGCAAGGCGGTATTGCCGCTGTATGGGATCTTGAAGATAGCTTTGATTCCCATGTCGATGACACCTTGAACGCTGGCCGTGGATTGTGTGACCGAAGTATTGTTGAGTTTGTAGTAAGGAATGGTCCTCAGTCCATACAATGGCTCGTTAACAATGGAGTATCATTTAGCCGTCGCCGAAAACATCCTGAAGACTTCCATCTCACTCAAGAAGGTGGACACAGCAAGCGACGCGTTATCCATGCTGACGACGCTACTGGCCAGAAAGTTGAAACAACACTTGAACATAATATTCGAAACAACCCCAATATTATTATTTGCGAAAACTATATTGGGATTGAACTTATAATCGAAAAAAAAATTAAATCAGCAGAAAACAACCGTTGCCTTGGTGTTTATGCGCTAAATATATCAACTGACAGGGTCGTGACATTTATCGCAAATAACGTTGTTCTTGCAACAGGTGGCGCATCCAAGATTTATCTTTACACTAGCAATCCGGATACATCAACTGGCGATGGCATTGCAATGGCTTGGCGCGCGGGCTGCCGTGTCGCAAATTTGGAGTTCGTGCAATTCCATCCAACTTGTCTTTACCATCCTCACGCAAAATCATTTTTAATCTCTGAATCCTTGCGTGGTGAAGGTGGTAAACTGAGATTATCTGATGGTGCTGAATTCATGCAAAGATACGATAGTCGACAGGAATTGGCGCCTCGTGATATTGTCGCCCGGGCCATTGACCATGAAATGAAAGTTGGTGGGCTTGATTGTGTATTTCTTGATATGACAGCTAAGTCAAAACGTTTTTTACAAGATCATTTTCCGACGATTTATGAACGTTGCCTGGTGTATGGAATCGATATTGCGCATGATCCAATTCCCGTTGTGCCAGCAGCACACTACAGTTGCGGTGGTGTGATGGTGGATCAGCGCGGCAGGACTGACCTGCCCAACCTTTACTCAATTGGTGAGTGTGCAAGCACTGGATTGCATGGTGCTAATCGTTTAGCTAGCAATTCTTTGCTTGAGTGCATCGTGTTTGCGGACTCGGCCGCCAAACACATTATTGACAATACCAGCCCAGAGAGAACAAACCCTGATCGAATAGCTGACTGGGACGAGAGCCAAGTCACTAACCCTGATGAGATGATCGTTGTGTCTCATAATTGGGACGAACTCAGACGTTTCATGTGGGACTACGTTGGTATTGTTCGTACTCAAAAAAGATTGGCACGAGCACTTAGACGGGTTTACTTGCTAGCAGATGAGGTACGAGAGTTTTATAGTCAGTTTCGAGTTAGTCGGGACTTAATTGAGCTTCGAAATTTAATTCTTGTTGCCGAGCTCACAGTGCGTTGTTCTATCCAAAGACAAGAGAGCAGAGGCTTGCATTATATCCTTGATTATCCGCAAACCAGCCAATTCGCAGACAATACTATCTTAAAGCCGTAAATCTCATTTGGTAAAAGTGGGCAGGTGAAACAAGATCAATTGTGGTAAGTTGGATTCCAGATTTTCTCATCAATCAACTTCGCTACTGGTTTATTCACTGTAATACCAGTCAAATTTTGCTCTATTGCAATATTAGCAACTGCCATAGCAATATCTCGACTCAGTGAGCGTACATCTCCAAGTGGTGGAAGCAACGAAGCACCAGGAATATGTACGTTAGATTGCGCAGTGCCGATTACTTTTGAAGTGGCAGTAAACATCTCATCTGTTGCCCGTTTTGCTTTCACAGCTGCCAGTCCAAGCCCAATGCCAGGAAAAGCGTAAGCATTGTTACACTGGGCGATATGATGGCGTACACCATTGAAATTCACATTTTCGAAAGGACTACCAGTTGCAATCACTGCCCGCCCGTCAGTCCATTCCAAAATATCCTCAGGCACCGCTTCAATGTTAGAAGTTGGGTTAGACAGTGGAAACACAAAAGGACGTTCGCAGCTAGCAGCTAACTGCCTAATGATTTGCTCCGAAAACAATCCGACTCGACCGGAAACTCCAATAAGCACGTCAGGACGGATATTTTGAATTACGCTCAATAACTGAAAATCTCCTTCCCAACCTGAAAGCTCTTCCCGAATCCGTGCAAATGGTTTTTGATGGGAGTGAAGTCGGTCTGAATCAGTGCAAACCAAACCAGAACTATTCAAAAGATAAATTTTCTTGCACGCAGAATCTCTGTCCAAACCACCTTCAACCATTGCAGCCAAACAGCCATTTGCAACTCCAACTCCGGCGGCACCGGCTCCGGCGATAACTATGGTTAAATCCTTTAGTGACCGCCCAATTACCCGACAAGCTGCAATCAGTGAACCAACAGTAACCGCTGCTGTACCTTGAATGTCATCGTTGAAACAACACAATCTATTTGCATAGATATCAAGTAATCGCTGAGAGTTAGATTGCCCAAAATCTTCAAATTGAATAATCGCGTGTGGCCATTTGCGGTGTATCGCTGTGAGCGCAAGTTCAACAAATTCATCGTACTTTTGACCGCGAATTCTGTTTTGACGCAATCCGACGTAGAATGGGTCGTTGAGCAGTTTCTGGTTATCGGTGCCGACATCAAACACGACTGGCAGCGTTGTTTTGGGGTTAATGCCACCGAGTGCAGAATAGAGCCCCAGCTTTCCAATTGGGATGCCCATACCGCCAACACCTTGGTCACCGATGCCGAGGATAGCCTCACCATCTGTTACCACAATGACATCAACGATATCATTTTCAACATTGTCAAGAATTTCATCAATATGCTTGATCTCCGGGTAATTCAGGAACAAGCCATGCGGTTTTCGATAAATCTCGGAGAAATCTTCGCAGGCGCGCCCAACAGTTGGTGTATAGATGATAGGGAGCACTTCTTCAGCATATTTGATAATCAAACCGTAGTAGAGCGTTTCATTGAATGATAGTAGTTGCCTTAGGTAGATATGTTGCTCTAATGCTGAGTCTTTACTTGAAAATGCCTTATACGCACGTTTAACTTGTTGGTCTAAAGTCTCAACACTGTAAGGTAACATTCCCAAAAGATTACTCGCCAATCTCTCTTCTCGACTGAATGCTGTACCTTTGTTGATTTGTGGCAGTTCTAGCAGCATGCGCCCTTTCAAAAAGTTTTCTGGCATGTTCATCATTAACTTGGCAAGCGTTATATCAATTATTGTGAATTAATGAATTATCCTAATTATTATCACAACCAGCTCTATTAAATTGAGTGAAACTGCAGCTGTGATTGAATTACGAAAAACGCCGAATTTCTTCTATCATGGTCACAAATCTATCGTTACTAGGCGGATGACCAAACACAATCCAACTGTTTAACTCTGCACAATTGTGAGTAATGAGATCATTAAAAGTCTGTTTATCATCAACAGATAAAGATTCGTAGCGACGTTCAACATAGCTAAAAAGCAACATTTCAATTTCGCGCGCGCCAACTCGGCAACGCCATTTAAGTCGCGCTTTTTCTTTCATGAGATCCGGCGACTTGGATGTCACTTGCGTATCACAAGCAATTTTTTAATTTCAGCTATGGCTTTGCCAGGATTAAGGTGCTTCGGACAGGTGTTAGTGCAGTTCATAATTGTATGGCAACGATAAAGTCTAAACGGATCATCCAAATCATCCAGGCGATCGCCAGTGGCTTCATCGCGGCTATCAACAATCCAGCGGTAAGCTTGCAAAAGTATTGCCGGGCCAAGATAACGGTCGCTATTCCACCAGTAGCTTGGACAACTCGTAGAGCAACAGGCACACAGAATACATTCGTAGAGACCATCAAGATTTGATCTTTCTTCGATGGATTGAAGATTCTCCCGACTTGCAACTAATGGAGACTGTTTTTGCAACCATGGTTTGATAGAAGCATACTGCGCGTAGAAATGCGTCATGTCAGGTACCAAGTCTTTAATCACAGGCAGATGCGGTAACGGGTAAACCTTGACCTCTGACTTGATATCCTCAATTGGCTTAATACAAGCCAATGTGTTGGTACCATCAATATTCATGGCACATGATCCACAGATTCCTTCACGACAAGAACGACGGAAAGTTAACGTAGAATCAATTTCATTCTTGATCTTGATCAGCGCATCAAGCACCATGCGCCCGCAATCGGCTGTATCGATTTCGTAGGTGTCAATTACTGGATTTTCGCCGTTGTCAGGATTCCAACGGTAAATCTTGAATAACTTGGGTTTGGTTGACGTTTTTGGGGGAGTATGATATTTACCCTTGCCAATTATTGAATTTCTAGGAAGTGTGATTTCTGCCATGTTGTTAACTATCAATCAGTAAACTCGGGCTTTAGGTTCAATGCTTGCTACATCGTCCGTGAGCGTATAAAGGTGAACCGGTCTGTAGTCGATTTCAACTTGACCGGAATTCGCAAACCATGATAATGTATGCTTCATCCAGTTTTCATCATCCCGTTCCGTGTGGTCCTCCCTAGCATGAGCGCCCCTGCTTTCTTTACGATTCAGTGCCGAATAAAGTGTAACCACTGCCTGCCCAATTAAGTTGTCCAACTCCATCGCCTCAACCAAATCTGTATTCCAGACAAGCGAGCGGTCAGCCACAGATATATCTTCCATACCCTTCCAAACTTCAATAATTTTCTTCCAGCCATTATCAAGCAATTCTTGGGTTCTGAATACTGCGCAGTGACTTTGCATGATGCGTTGCATGTTCAATCGGAGCTCTGAGGTGCTAGAAGAACCGGAACTGTATCGTAACTTATCAAAGCGCTCAATTGCACTTTCTTCAATATTTCTTGGCAACGCTCGCCGACCTTTAATGTCACGGACGATCTCCTTAGCGCGTATGGCTGCTGCGCGCCCAAAAACAACCAAGTCCAGCAATGAATTGGATCCGAGACGGTTGGCGCCGTGAACTGATACACAGGCGGTTTCTCCAATTGCCATCAGACCTGGAACAATGAATTCGCTGTCCTTGCTCGTCCTAGCAATAACTTCAGCCCTGTAATTGGTGGGAATGCCACCCATGTTGTAATGTACGGTTGGCAGAACTGGAATTGGTTCTTTAGTTGCATCGACACCAGCAAAAATCTTCGATGTTTCAGTAATTCCTGGCAATCGCTCCTGAATTACTTCCGCTCCCAAGTGCTCAAGGTGCAGATGGATATGATCCGCCTCTGCGCCAACGCCGCGCCCACCATTGATTTCCATTGTCATAGAACGACTGACAACATCCCGAGACGCGAGATCCTTTGCATTGGGTGCATAGCGCTCCATGAAACGCTCACCATCCGAATTTGTTAAATAACCGCCTTCCCCACGCGCACCTTCGGTAATCAGACAACCAGAGCCATAAATGCCGGTCGGATGAAATTGTACGAACTCCATATCCTGCAATGGCAGTCCAGCGCGCAAAGCCATGCCATTGCCATCACCAGTGCAAGTGTGGGCTGAAGTGCAAGAAAAATACGCTCTACCATAACCACCTGTCGCGAGAATGACTAGTTTGGAATGAAAACGGTGTAGCGTGCCATCTTCTAAGCACCAAGCTAAAACGCCTCTGCATTCCTCACTATCCATCAACAAGTCTAATGCAAAATACTCGAGAAAAAACTCAGCCTTGTGCTTTAGTGCTTGCTGGTAAAGCGTATGTAACATGGCATGCCCAGTGCGATCAGCTGCTGCACAAGTTCGCATAGCTTGCCCTTCGCCATAGTGTGTAGTCATGCCACCAAATGCGCGCTGGTAAATTCGCCCGTCCTCTGTGCGCGAGAACGGCACGCCGTAGTGCTCAAGCTCCACAACTGCATCTGGCGCTTCGCGACACATGTACTCAATGGCATCCTGATCACCAAGCCAATCCGAACCTTTCACTGTATCATACATATGCCATCGCCAGTCATCTTCGCTCATATTGCCAAGCGCAGCGCTGATTCCGCCTTGAGCAGCGACTGTGTGACTGCGAGTTGGAAACACCTTGGTAATGCACGCGGTTGAAAGCTCTTCTGCTGCTGCACCAAATGTTGCCCGCAAACCGGCACCACCAGCACCGACTATAACAACATCGTAAGAATGGTCTATGATAGTATAAGCGCTAATATTCACTATGCTGATCCGAAAGCAATTCGAAGAACAGATATTATGCTTAGGATAGCAAGCAACATAAAAACCGATTTAACTAAAAGAATGAGAAAGATCTTAAATGCCTCGCTATGAACATAATCTTCAAGAATCACTTGCATACCCAATTGTGCGTGATAAAAAAGCGAGGCGATAAATGCAATCATCAATGTTGAAACCAAGGGGGAGGACAACCATTCGTAAACTTGTGTGATTTGATTTGCACATAGATCGCCTCTCACGCTTAATGTTGCTATCGAATAGATAAACCATATCGTTAGCGGCACCAATGCCGCCGCAGTAATACGTTGCCACCACCAATGGCCGGACCCTTGCTTAGCTGATCCAAGCCCTATGACTTGCGCGAGCGGAGAACGGTATCTCATAATCATCTAAATGCAGGCCGAATAAATAATCAACCAAATTCCAACTGCCAACACCAATGAGCTTGCTATGACAAACCAGCCGCTACGGTATAACGCCGGCAACTCAAAACCCATTCCAACATCCCAGAACAAATGCCTGATACCATTGCACAAATGGTAAAACAAGGCAAAAGTCCAAACAAACAAGAAGACAGCGCCGACGAAATTGATCAGATATCCTGTCAATGTTGAAAACAAGTTTGGATCATAAGCAAGAAAACTTAGCCACAGAGCGAACACTACGGAGCCAGCAGCGAGAACAATTCCTGTAATCCGGTGCAAAATCGAAAGAATGGTAGTGAGTTGCGGCCTATATATCTGTATATGAGGTGATATAGGACGGTTGTGAGTGCTCATATTCTCTTTCAACTTTCTATTAGTGTTACCTATGTTTTCAAGTATTGTATGATGTTATTGTTCCTAGAAATCTATACATCGTCCATTTTTTTCCCAATCTCCATAGCGAGTTGGATCGACTTCTTCCTTGAATTCAGGCTTCGGCAGATTGGTATCTCCGACAGTCTCAACAGCAGAGTCAGGTTGTTCAGCCGAATTGTCTATATTTTCACTATGTCTTGAATTTTGGGTATTCTCAGTCATGTTTCCAATTTCTTGTGTACTATCTCATCGGTATATTCCTCCGTTATTTTAATACACACCTCTTAGCAGTTTGTACAACTGTGTAGTTAATTCTCAAGTTTTATAAGGTTCAACAATCTCTGAATAACTAGAATCTCAAGTTTTCTTGATAAACTTAATCAATAAATATCAATGATTTATTTACACCAAAATTTTCTAATCACCAATCAACCAAAATTTCAACAAGAGCGCTTTTGATTTTTATTTGCTATCATAGTATACGTTTGTATACTATTAGCTGTTTTATTGTTAAAGATGCGGGTGAAAATATGGCATACACCAAACCTGGTTTAACGCGTGGCCGGATTTACGAGTTTATGCGGTCGCGTCTTTTAAATGGTGAACCGCCTACTGTCCGAGAAGTGCAATCTGCTTTCCAAATGCGTTCCGTACAATCTGCTAGAAAACACCTTAACGCATTGGTTAACGAGGGTCTTTTAATCCAAAAATCCGGAGAAGCGAGAGGTTACCGACTTTCAGATCAACCTATCGCTAGCAGGCTTGCGCCTGTCGTGGGTCAAGTCAGTGCCGGACCTTTCAGCCTTGCTGTGCAAGAAATTGACGGATATATTCCTGTGCAATCATATGCTGGACACAGTAATAATGTATTTGGCCTGCGTGTGCAAGGTGAAAGCATGATTGATGCAGGAATATTACATGACGACATTGTCTTGGTTCGACTCAACTCAGACGTCCGTAAAGGAGATATAGTCGTTGCCATGGTCGATGGTGAAGCAACCGTTAAGGAACTTCATTATGCTAATAAATCAATTGAGCTACATCCGTGCAATAAAAATTACCCGATACTCTCCCCCTGCCCTGACAGCCTTGAGATTCTCGGCAAAGTCTTTGAAGTTCGCCGTTATTTAGAAAAAAACAGCTTGATTGTGAATATATAGATGACTAGATTCCAGCTTCAGCCATTGTCAAAAATTTCTCCCTCATTGCCCAAACAGGCACCGCAGTGGAATTTGCGAGAAATATCAGGGCGACTAGTAGAGATTTCTGAACCATATCCAATCGCCGCACTTAGTTTCGCATTTAAATTGTTTCGCGAGGCGCAGGCACTCAGCTGCAGTGTTGCCTGGGTCGGATTGCAAAAAAGCAGTTTCTATCCACCGGATGCTGCGCAAAATGGAATTGACCTGAAAAATTTGCCAGTGTTTCGCATGCGAAACTCACTACAAATGGCACAAGTGGCTACAACACTAATGCGAAGCGGTGCCTTTCAATTTGTTGTTTTGGATTTAATGGAAGATCAAGACATACCATCGGCAAAACTTTCACAACTAAACGCTCTTGCGCGAAAACACAATTCGACTGTTATATTCTTGACGCAAAAACAAATGGACGCTCCTTCGCTGAGCTCTTTGGTGTCACTAAAGGCACACACCACCCGTGAACGTTTGACAGAAAACAGGTTCCGGTGCTACATTCATATCGAGCGCGATAAAAGACGCGGTACCAACTGGAGTTGGAGTTTCGATCTAAAGGGAGTAGAGGGATATTACTGATTACAGCAACCTATGATCAATTAGCAAATGAATAGCATCATTGCGTGTGTACACATTCCAAAATTCTTGCTCCAACTGTCCAAGCGCAACCTGGCGAACACTCGCCAACCTGTTGTACTGGTCGATCGCAAAAACTTGCAATCCGTTGTCTTAGACGCAGATAAACATGCGGTGAGTCGTGGTGTCAATCCCGGCCTGCCTCTCGCTAAAGCGGTTGTGCTTTGCCCTGATTTACATGCTGTCTGTCCCGATTCGCAACAAATCTGTTGCTTGAATCAACGACTCATTCGTCATCTCGGAGCATTCAGTCCCGAAGTCGAACCGGTTGCAGAAATACTTGGTGCTTATTACCTTGACACGCGAGGCATGGAACGGTTGCAACCTGACATTGTTGCTTGGTCTGAATCGATTCAGTCTGCGTTGTTGGAACATGAACAGCTAAATTGTATTGTTGTCACCGGTTTCACTCGTTTTGGTGTGCGGACCGTTGCCTGTGCAAGCCTTGCAAATGTGCAGTTTGAATGTATGGATACAGAACTTGAAGTGGCGTATTCCATGCCACTTGCAAAGCTCAATTTACCATTTAGACCGGTCGCTGAACTTGAAAAATTAGAGATTCGAACAGTCGGTAAATTGCTTGAATTACCAGACTGGGAAGTGAAATACAGGTTTTCTGATGAGGTTTCTGAATTGATGCGAAAAGCAAGAGATCAAGATGCAAATGTACATGGCATTCATTTTCCAGAACCTTATTTTGCAAAAGTTGAATTTGAGCATGCGCAATCTAGTGCTGAGAACATTTTGGAAGCAATTGAAAAACTATGTGAATCATTGCTCAAGCGAATGCAATATCTATCTCAAGGCGTAAGTGGGATTCAAATGCAACTTGTCAAGGACTCAGGCAATCGTCAAAATGAATACCTTAAAATCGCAGAAGCAACTTTGGATTGGATTGTTTTGCGCGATTTGTTGCAGTTGCGATTGCACTCAATTCAACTTGATGAGGAAATTGTGTCGCTGTCGGTGCATTTACATGCACAAATATTGCCTGATCAACAGCTTAGTTTATATGAAGATTTGGAAAAATCAGACCGATCCCTATCTGCTGCGAACCGCGCCATTGCGCGCGTTAATGCCGAATTCGGATCGGCACAGGTTTTAAGAGCGGTCTGCCAACAGTCACATCTGTCTAAGGAATCATTCAAATGGGAAAACTTCGATCAAATATACACTTCTAAAATAGCTGATCAACCAGTCAAGTCATCCATGATTCGGAGGGTCCTTGACCGCCCCTATCTTACCCATAACCCACATCGTCTTGCATTGAAACGAGTATTCGGACCATATTCGACCTCTGGTTTTTGGTGGCGAGAAGTGCATGTGCGGCACAGTGAGTATTTTATTGAAACACACACCGGTGATGTTCAATGGATTTGCTATGACAGTAATCAGCATCAGTGGTATACACTAGGATTTATTCAATGATGACTCAAGCAGCCGCGACTGAATATGTTCCTTTGTGGTGCAAGAGCAATTACTCATTTCTTGAAGGCGCGAGTAGCCCTGAACAGTATGTCAATAGGGCAAGCAAGTTGGGATTGAAATCGATTGCGTTGACGGACCGCAATGGAATTTATGGTGTTGTTAAGGCATATCAAGCTGCACTTGAATGCAATACCCAGCTTATCATCGGTTCTGAGATATCTGTTCGTGATAAAGACGGTACAGTTTTCAGCATCGTGTTGCTTGTGCAAAATCATCAAGGATACTCAAACTTGTGCACACTGATTTCACGCGGACAAATGCGTTGCAATAAAGGTAAAAGCGAAGTGACAGTTAATGAATGTTGCCAGTATTCCAAGGGCTTGTACGCATTATGGTTACCACAAGCGACAGCCGTCCTTTGCAAATCAAGCATAGTAACGAATTTAGAAATAATGCATGAGGCTTTTGGCGAACGGTTTTTTCTTGTGATAAGTCGGCATCTTGAGCCACAAGAACCGCTACTTGAAATTCACACTAGAAAATATGCCCACTGTTTCGGTATCGCTACGGTTGCCGCTCTTGAGATCCTCTATCACAGTAGCAAACAGCGCCCAGTACAAGATATTCTAAATTGCATTCAAAGTAAGCAAAGCTTGTCTAATTGTGAAAAGCTACTCAAGCCCAATGCACGCCATCAGCTAATCAGAGCTGATGATTTTTGGAATATTTTCAGTGACGACCACCTTTCAGTTGAAGCAAGTGTACGAATTGCTTATTGCTGCAGGTTCGAATTGCGCGAAATTCATTACACCTACCCTGAAGAGAGACAATCTCAACAAGAGTCTGCTGATCAACAACTAGATCATCTGACTTGGTCAGGTGCGTTCAAACGTTATGGAAATCAAATTCCACAAGCAATTGATAAACAGATAAAAAAAGAATTGCAATTGATACAAGAACTCGGTTACAGCAGCTATTTTCTTACTATGCACCGCATTGTCAAATGGTGTCGACGGCACAATATCCTCTGTCAGGGTCGCGGTTCAGCTGCAAATTCAGCTGTTTGTTATTGTTTACTTATCACTCATATTGATCCGGTTAGCATGGATCTTCTTTTTGAACGTTTTTTATCTCGAGAGAGAAATGAACCGCCAGATATTGATCTTGATATCGAACACAAGCGGCGAGAGGAAGTGATCCAGCATGTCTACGCGACTTACGGCAGAGATCATGCGGCAATGGTTGCCGTGGTCGTTCGTTATCGTATTCGTTCCGCAGTGCGTGATGTTGGCATGGCACTTGATATCCCTGAGCTTGAACTGCAACGAATTGCCAAGCAACTTAATTCACATGGCATTTTAACTCATCAACATTTAGTGAATGCTGGTCTTGATCCAACACTTTACACTTATCGACTCCTATTGAAACTGTCAAATACAATCATTGATTTTCCACGGCATTTGTCGATTCATCCCGGAGGTTTTGTATTCACCACAGGTTCAATTTATGAGATGGTACCAGTCGAAAACGCAACAATGCCAGAACGTACAGTCATACAGTGGGAAAAAGATGACATTGAGATGATGCGGATATTCAAGGTCGATTTGCTTGGACTCGGTGCACTCAGTCAGTTGCATCAATGCTTTGATATGATAGCCAAACATCGCGGTACTCATCTTGACATGCATTCAATCCCCAAGGATGATGCGCAAGTATTTGAAATGTTGTGCAAAGCTGATACAGTTGGAGTTTTTCAAATTGAAAGTCGTGCTCAAATGAGTATGTTGCCTCGCCTCAAACCGCAACGATGGTACGATCTTGTGGTGCAAATTGCGATTGTGCGCCCAGGACCGATTTCAGGCGGTATGGTGCATCCCTATTTGCAACGGCGCGAAGGTAAGGAGCCAATTGTTTACCCACATCCATGCTTGAAAGCGGTATTGGAAAAAACACTTGGCATCCCGATTTTTCAAGAACAGGTCATAAAGTTAGCAATGCTTGTTGCTGATTATCAATCTGGTGAAGCCGACCAGCTGCGACGCGACATGGCGGCTTGGCGCAGTAGCGATCGAATAAAGCGTCATCGTAACAAATTCATTTCCCGTATGACAGCCAAAGGTATTAATCCAAAGTTTGCAGAGCAAGTTTACGAACAGATTAAAGGGTTTGGGGAATATGGTTTTCCTGAGTCCCATTCAGCGAGCTTTGCGTTGATTGCTTATGCCACCTCTTACTTAAAGTATCATTATCCAGCTGAGTTCGCCTGTTCCCTGCTTAACTCACAACCTATGGGGTTTTATTCACCGGCTACCATTGTTGAGGACGCTAGAAGGCATGGTGTACAGATCGCACCGGTTGATATCAGGTACAGTCAGATTGATTGTACGGTTGAACCATCCAATAAAAGTGTCGGTGGTTTTGCCTTGCGCATCGGACTGCGTTATGTCAAAGGTATCAGCAAGCGCGATCTCAATGTACTTCAAGAGCTGACAGGCACTGAAAATTTTGCACAAGAGCTAAGTACGGGAACTGAGCTGTCCAAAAATGCTCTTCAAAAATTGGCACAAGCTGGAGCACTCAGGGAGCTTGCGCCCAATCGCCGGACTGCACTATGGGAGGTCGGTGGTATTAAACCGCAAGGGGAGCTCTTGAAATCAAACAATTCAATTGAATTCTCATTACTTGAGCCTGAAGAGTCAACCACTTGGGATTATGAAAGCACGGGAATCAGCAATAGCGGGCACATTTTGCAATATTATCGAAAGCAACTGCGTGAGGACGGATTGTTAAGCGCTAAACAAATCAATAGCATGACAAATGGATGTAAAGTGCGTTATGTCGGATGTGTAATTTGCCGTCAACGTCCAAAAAGTGCTTCCAATGTTGTTTTTATGACTCTTGAAGATGAGACAGGTATTGTGAATCTCGTTTTCTGGCCGCATTGTTTTGAGCGTTACTCAGTGTTGGCCAAAACCCTATCCTTGCTCGGCGTTGAAGGCAAGCTTCAAGTTGCAAGCGGCGTTACACACCTGATTGTAGAACATGTTTGGCAACCATACCAAGCGATCGGTTGGAAAAAATTTGAATCCCGAGATTTTCATTGACTTGTTTCACAATTAAACTTCTAGCAATAAATTCAGATTTGCTGACCTAATCTTTGAAGTTACATTTTTCGCGGTCAACCAGCTTTGTCATAATCTCTTTCGTTTCTTGAACTTGCTACTAGCCAATTCAGTTGTTGCTGTAAACCCCCTTATTCTTGCCGTGTAAGCGTGCCGTGTACATTGTTTTGCACGTTCTCCACCTGACCCCAAAAATCAACAGAACCGTCAAACAACCATTCTCATTCACCACCCGTATAAAACTAGTCTCAGTTCTCTGCCTTGATTAATTGTCGGCTGCACAACCCTTTACTCATTCACATCTCAAGTCAATGCACAGCTTTCAGCGAAGAATACCACGCGCCGAGCTAACATCTGCACATACAAATTTACATGATCTATTTAATGTAGTCATCAATACTATGTTTTTCGTAGATTTCCAAAATTTCACTAAAAATTCAACAAATCTTGATTTCTCTCTTTTTTGCTTTCTCATAATTAGTGCCTGCCAGAAAACCCTAATTGTCCTCATAATTTCAGCTGATTTCAAGTGTTTTCAAGTTGGGTTGGACAAGTGTTTTTCTATCAGACGGGTGATCCACACAGCGAAGATTGGTAAAAAAAGGCGATATTTGCTCAAAAATGCCGTATATTGCATCGGAACATCAAATCTTCGTTGCTTTCAGTTGACGAAAAACATAGGTTTTTCAAATTGTTATGCCAATATTTTGAGCTTTCTGGCAGGCACTAATTAGCGAGTACACCCCAACACCCCAATGCTGTTCACAAAGTGTTTATTATAAATATAATAAAATATCTAGGGTACCCTCAGTGAGTACATTCCAAGTACACTCCAATTTTAAAACAAACATTTTAATTCAAATGAACTTTCTTGAGAGCTGTTTTGACTTAAATCTTCATAAAACTGATGCTAAACACATTAATTTGAAATCTCTAGAGTGTATAGAAGAATCTAGCGATTGGGCTTTTGCAAATTTGAAACGTTCTGATACAACATACATCACTCACGGATACCATAGGTATCCAGCCAAATTTATACCCCATGTCGCTAGGCGGCTCATTGAAGAGAATTCAAATGTTGGCGATAACGTGCTTGACCCTTTTTGCGGTTGTGGAACAACAATAGTTGAATCAATAATTGCTAATCGAAAATCTTACGGATTTGATATTAATCCGGTTGCAATTACTATTACAAGAGCGAAATCACAATGTATTGATCCAATTAGAATTACTGAAGCTTTCCAACGAATTCAGGATACATTTAATTGTTACCCTGTTACACCTCCATCTCATGAACGAGTTCGTTATTGGTTTTATGACAAACAAATTGAAGAACTTGCAATGCTAAGAAACTCAATTACAGACATACCAACCCTTGACCTGAGGCTGTTTTTTTTATGTGGCTTCTCAAACATATTGAAAAACTGTTCAATTTGGAAGCAAAAAAGTAACAAACCTACTAGAGATCTCAAAAAATTAATTCCTGATGTAATGTCAACTTTTAATCGTCAAATTCGATTGATGATGAGAGGTAATTTAGCATACTGGGAACTAATGAACAAAATTAATGGTAATTGCTTAGATACTCCTCAAATTCGGTGCGGAGATTCTCGAGAATTACCGTTGGATGATAATTCTATCGACCTAGTTGTTACCTCCCCGCCTTATGTAACTTCATACGAATATGGAGATCTCCACCAACTTTCAATGCTATGGTTAGAAGACCTACATGATTTAAGGCAATTTCGCTCAAAATTCATTGGCAGTTCTGTTTTGAACGATTACCAAAAAAACAATCTATCATCTGACAATGATATTAACTTGATGCACAGTTCTCTAGCAAATGAGATTTGTCTGCAGCTAATGCAACAAAATAAAAAAAAGCACTTTGAAGTAATGCATTATTATCAATGCATGTTAGAAATTTGGAAGGAACTTCATCGTGTAATTCGGCATGGAGGGGTGGTCAGCATAGTTATCGGCAATACTAAATTTCAAGAGATTGATATTACAAATGCAGAAGTATTCATTGAGCAGCTACAATCATTGGGGTTTTTAATGAAAAATGTAATTAAACGAAGAATTCCATCCAAAAATCTCCCTTCAACACGAGATAGGCTAACTGGCCGATTTGCAAGCGTTTCCGCTGCTAATATGAATCTTGTATACCCTACTGAGTATATTTTAGTTGCAGAAAAACAATGAAAGCAGATGATTTTATTGATTTGTACTACGAGTTATATCCAGAATATTCAGCAAGGGATATAGTGAATTACTCTCTAATTCACGATTTGTTAGAAGTAGCAAAGGAACGGCATCGAAACGATGTCAAAGATAAAGATTTCGAGCAATCATGGAAACCAGTAAAAGGAAAAGGCCTTGAGAAAATAACTGAACATTTACTTAGGGAAGATCTCAAAAAAATTGGACTACAAATTAGAGACATAAATGACAAAGGAATAAAAAAATTAACAAAAATTAATTTTTTTCCTTATGGCGAACATAATCCCGATGTTGATTTGGCAATATATGAAAAATTTAGTCAAAGAGTAATCGCAATCTTATCAATAAAGACATCTCTGAGAGAGCGAAGTACTCAAACAGCGTATTGGTGTCAAAAAATAAGAAACAACGAACAAACTAAGCATATAAAAATGTTTTTTGTTACTCTAGATAGTGATGATGATCTTAGAAACAACAATCCTCCAAAAAAACAAAGAGCTGTTATAGAAAAAGACATCGACAGCATTTATATAGTAAACAGAAAAGAATATTGTCGAGATGATTATTTGTATCTGAATAAAGAATCCCGGATTTTTATGGTTGAAGATTTAAAAGATCACCTTTTCCATCTGATTAATCCACTTGATTAAGCTGGAAGCAGTTGATTGGCAGAGAATATAAAGGCTCCAAACTGATCTCATTAAGTGTTCATTTCGCAAAAAAACATTCTAAAGCTGTCTATCTTCATCTTCAGCCATATTCTTTTCCTCTAAATACTCTAGAAATTCCGACCTCATCTCATCTTGCACTGCTTGCCAGACATGATCCGAACTATGGTGATGCAACCATTCTCTAAGTTGTTCAGGCCAAAGATCCATAGCTAAATTTAATGCCTCATCCTCATCATGACCATCTTTTTTGGCAAACTTGTAATTCCTATACATCTCTTCCATTACATCTCGCCACCATACTGTCACAACAGCCTCCTATATAAAACGAATGCACTTTACCAACTTTAGAATGGAATGTACTCACTGACGGTCACGCCATGATAAACTAAAGTGAAGAGCATTATATTTTTTAATTGATTGGGGTGTGTTGACAGAAAGCGAGTAAACCCCAGAAACATCAGAATTAATTCACTTCGGAAGGCAATTAGATCGGAATTTTTGAAGATATTTGAAAATCTGATTTATTATCATCCCCACTTTCAAATTTAAACAATATTTATAAGATTATTTATGGCTTTATTGGACAGAAACTCCACAATCTACTGCGATATGGATGGTGTTCTGTGTGATTTTGAAGGCGGTGTACGCAAACTCACTACTAAGCCAATCGCTAGTATGCGGATGCGGGAGATGTGGGATATCACCCGAAAACACCCACAATTTTGGGCAGAGTTAGATTGGATGAATGGTGCTCAACAGCTTTGGGATTTAGTTAACTGGCATGGTGGCCACATCCTTTCATCCTGCGCTTATTCAGATCCGAATAGCTGGCCTGGCAAATTACAGTGGCTTGAAAATAAAATTGGCCTGGTCGACAAAGGTCGTATCCATATAACTGAAAATAGACACCACAAAAAACACTATGCAGTGAGTAATGAAACAGCGAACATACTCATTGATGACCACGTAAGCAACATTGCTCAATGGCGTAACGCTGGAGGTGTTGGGATCCTTCACGTTTCTGTTAAGGAAAGTTTGGATCAGCTTCGTTTTTACGGTTACTGAAACTATTTTCAACTACAAATATGTTAGCGAAATCGTAGTTTTGTAGAATGCGGTTCTAGCTCATGACTTTCAAAAAAACCAGCCCGTATTTCCAACGCAAACTGAAAAGAGTTTTTTGGCCGGTAAAATTCAGCAGATGAATCACCAGGGTCTTGAGGCGTCATGTGCAAGATTTCCTCTAGCTTACCATTTGAATCAAAAAAACCAATATCAAGCTCAGAGTGCACGTTAAACATGTGAAAGCTTGGTCTGACTAGATCTCCATAGACGAATAATATTGAACTCAATTTTACAATTTGAGGGCAGATATGTTGATACCCCGCTGCCTGTTTTAATTCGTCATCAGCTACACGCGAACGAATCTTTATAGCTGTCCCATCTGTTTTTTCTAAAACAATACGACGCATTGCCATGCTTTCCCACTCAGATGTTGAAGTTTGGCAAGAATCGGCGGCATAAACACCGGCGCTAACCCACAGCAATAATATTGCTAGCGGAAGCCGCAAATCACATGCAAGCTTGATTGATAATATTTGCAATTCTGTCAACAACTTGCTCAGACATTTCTGGATATAGCGGCAAAGATATTGCCTCTCGGCAGGCGCGCACTGACTCTGGGAACTGTTCATCCTGTAATCCTAGATGCAAGTATGCCTGTTGCTGGTATATTGGTATTGGATAGTATATCTGGTAGCCAACTCTGCTGTCAGACAACACTTTTTTTAATTCCTCTCGCCGCGTGCTGCGAATAGTATAAATGTTATAGGCATGATTTGCGTCAGATTGGGTTGTTGGCAAAACTAAGCTAGAAGCCTTCAATTGGTCATGGTATCGACGCGCAAGTGCCCGCCGACACTTTAGCGAATCGCCTACTGATTCAAGCTTGATTGAAAGAATTGACGCTTGTATAGCATCTAAACGGCTTGTATAGCCAATCAAATCATGGATATTTGGACCGCTCAAGCCATGATTGCGCAGCAGCTTCAAATGATTGGCGATTGCATCATCATTCGTTACCACCATGCCACCGTCGCCATAAGCCCCAAGAATTTTAGTTGGATAGAAACTGAAACTACCTGCTGTACCTAACGTGCCAACGCTACGATCTCTTATTGAAGCCCCAAATGCTTGAGCGGCATCTTCAACAACTGGAATACCATACCTTTTACTAATTTGGTCGATTGCTGGCATATCGGCTGGTGCACCAAACAAATGCACTGGAAGTATCGCCTTGACTGATTCGTCAACAGCGGCTTCAACCAGACTAGGATCTATATTAAAGTCGCTATATTGAATATCAACAAATTTTGGAATAGCCCCTATCAATGAAACGGCCTCAGCTGTAGCATAGAAAGTAAAAGCTGGAACAATAACCGAATCACCAGACTTAACTCCAACAGCACGTAAGGCTAACACAAGCGCATCGGTTCCACTAGCAACAGTAACTGCGTGACGAACCCTCAAATATTCAGCAATTTTCGATTCAAGTTCTTCCACAGCCGATCCAAGTATGAAGCTCCCAGATTCACCGAGTTTTTCTAAGGCTGCAATCCACTGTGACTTGATTGCAATGAACTGTTCGGTCAGATCAAAGTACGGTACGGGATTGGGTGCAGACATCAGCTATGACCGACTGTGTTACGCACCATTTCTGCAACGCGCAATGCTGATAGCGCATCTTCCCCGGTTACGAAAGGGTGAATTTCCTTATACAAGACATCTACAAAGTGATTGATCTCTGTCTTCAAAGTCAGATTGGGTGTAGTGTCAATTTTTTCCGAACGCGTTTGAAGGCTACCTTCCGCTTCATTCGCCATTGTATGCAATGTGACAGTTTGCCGAAGCAGATCAAGTTCAAGATATTGATGTTGTTTGTAGACTTGAAACATTCTCACACGTTCATCTGCGACACGAGAGGCGGTAACATTTGCGACAGCTCCATTTTCAAATTCAAGACGCGCATTTGCTATGTCTACAAAAGAAGTGACAACCGAAGCACCAAGTGCCGATACTGATTTGACCGGTGATTTGATAATTGCTAACACGAGATCAATATCATGGATCATCAGATCAGTAATCACGTCCACATCTCCGCCCCGTCCCGCAAATTTGCCTTGCCTATGCGCCTCAACATATTTTGGTTGATTCATCCGCTCGTTAAGCTTCATAATTGCTGAGTTAAATCGTTCTTGGTGACCAACTAACAATTTGGCATCATACTTTTTCGCTTGTCTAACAATATACTCTGCATCTTCAACTGTAGATGCTAGCGGTTTTTCCATTAGTACGTGAATGCCGTTAGACAAAAACACGTCTGCGACTTCCCGATGGATAATTGAAGGTACTGCGATGCTAACTGCATCGACTAGCCCTAACATCTCTTCCGGGTTTCCGTAGCACTTGCATCCAACTTCGTCAGCCACAGCCTGAGCTCGACCCTTGTCAATATCAGAAACTCCTGCAATTTTTACTTTATTGTTTGCTGCGAAGTGCTGGGCATGTAACTTGCCCATATAACCAACTCCGACAACACCGACTTTTTTTATTTCATGCATAGGCATCTTGCATTGTCAGATTTTAAATTGATACAATGGACTCCGGTATAGGCTACGCAGAAATCAAGAAATAAAAATTTTGCGCTAGACAAATTGTTAATTGAATTTTTAGGTAAATCTCGCATTACTATATTTGCCAAACCCTCCCTAATCCCATAAACTCTTAAGCAATGAAGCGACTACATTAGACGCTGATTTAACACAAATGCTAACTATACTCAAACAAAAACTGACAACCGCTCTCACCATAGAAAGTTCGGCACCCGAACCAGGCAATGAACGCGCACCTAGATTTGCTGCTGCGGCACTTCTCCTTGAGGCTGCCTATGCAGACTCAAACTGCAACGAGTCTGAACTTATGCAAATCAAGCATTCTCTAATAAACAAGCTTGCTATCCATTCAAATGAGATCGATGAAATTCTTGAACTTGCCCAAGTGCAATTAGATAGCGCGACTTGTTTGCATGAAATCACAACTATCATCAATAGAAACTGGACACTCAAAACAAAAATCAATCTTGTTGAATCTTTGTGGTGTGTTGTACTCAGTGATGAACATCTCAGTGCTCATGAACAGCATTTGATGCGCAAAGTTAAAAGCCTGCTTCACATTCCACAAACCGAGTACATTGCAGCCAAAATTCGAGCTCAGGAAACTATTCGGAATAATTTAATCGACTGACTCTCTATTCTCCCTATTCGTTCACCAAGGAATGTCATCGAAACTGTCATCGCTTCCTGCATCGTTCGTATCAGCAGGACTAGATTCTGTTGTTCCGAACGAATCAGATGAAGTATCTGTTATTCTACCCTCGTTTGCAAACGATTCGCCACCTTCAGGCCTACCACCAGTAAATATGAATTCTCGGCCTATGACTTCAGTCGAATATCGATCCTGACCAGTATTCCTATCTTCCCATTTGCGAGTTTGCAATCTGCCTTCAATGTAAATTTGACTACCTTTTCTTGCGTACTGTGCAATTGTTTCCGCTTGCCGACCAAAGAACACCACCCGATGCCATTCAGTTCGTTCATTTGATTCCTGAGTTTCCGAGTTGTACCACGACTCGGTAGTAGCCAGTCTCAAATTGGTAACGATAACCCCACTCTGAGTTCGCCTTTTTTCGGGGTCTGCGCCTAGATGCCCTAACAATGTAACTTTATTCAATCCGCGACTAGCCATGCCTTTTTTTCCTCATGATATAGTATTGTGTAATTCCAACATTGCAGTAAATGTCAGGTATGTGTTGCACTTGATTTTCAGATTGCCAATTCAATTTTTTTGTCCCTGTATTCCAAACGCAGCTGCAAGCGTTAGAAGTATAACAGTACCTGCGAACATAAACACACTACTTGCACCAAACTTACCGTATACAATTCCAGCGGCAACGCCGCCCGCGAAAGTTCCAACAAAAGTGAATGTATTAAACGCGCCCATTACTAATCCTCGCATACTCCCGCAAGCAGTGCCAATTGCTAACGAAGGAAGTGTGACCTCCAATACATTAAATCCTATAAAAAACAGCCATAATCCAAAAATCAACTGGTATGCGCTGTCAAACTCTGCACCTGCGTACATTGAAATATGAGCCAGAACCAGCACAAGGAAACCAAAACGGAGTATTTTATTACTACTATCCGGCTTGGAAGTTGACCGAATTACTGGTAATATTGCAATTAAAGAGACAAGAACAACCGGAATATAAACTTTCCACGAATTATCGCGTGTGAGTGTTGTAACTTCAACCAATTCAATAGGAAAGGCTACGAATAGTGATGTCATCGCCGCATGAATAATAAATGTTCCTAGAAAAACAACTACAAGTTTTTTTATTCGGAGTATTACATTCAAATTTTCAAGTATTGAATGTCTTGTGATTTTTATATGACTTTTAAGCTTTGCGCTAGGAGCTGCAAATAAGATTGTGAGCAAACCTAAGGCTGCCATCAAACTTGAGACCCAGAATAAACCGCGAAGGCCAATCCAACTGTCTAGTACTGGCCCTAATATCAATGCTAGCATGAAAGAGCTGCCAATCGCAATGCCAACAATTGCCATTGATTTTGGCCGCTGATTTTCATGCACAATGTCACCAATAAATGCAAGTACAGCAGCAGCGATAGTTCCGGCACCCTGTAGTGCACGGCCAAAAATGACACCATAAATTGAGGAAGATTCAGCGGCTATTATGCTACCGAGCGCAAAAATCACAAGACCAATCACAATTAAACGCTTCCGACCCCAGCGGTCAGAAGCAGAACCCATTGGAATTTGAAATAATGCTTGAGTTAATCCATAAATTCCAAGTGCGATACCCATCAATACAGGCGTTGAACCGACAAGATCATTGCCATACAAAGACAGCACCGGCAAAATCATGAACAAGCCAATCATGCGCATTGCTAGCACTGATGACAACATACCGACAGTTTTGATTTCAGACGAGATTGGCATACGATCGAAATTTAATGATAGATAGCCATGGAATTATTTTGGCTTTTTTCGTATAACGCGTGCTTATGCTTGTATGCCATTGAAATAAAAAGAAAGCCATTGCTAGATAAGTTTCTGCTATTTCACTGACGTTAAAAATCCGTATAAGAGCCATTATTTTTCGCGATTTAGCTCACAACGCAACATTACGAACCAAAAATCTATAGCCAGTGCTTGCGCCAAATTTAACAGGTTTCAAATAATTTGTCGGATATTGTGCAAGAGGGGTATTTTTTAAGCTCAGGACCAAGTTCTACTTATACGCTAGGCGGGCGTTCGCGTTAGCGCTCTATACAGCCTCACTGCATCAGCTTTTGCTTCAAGCATCAATCTGCGTTGCAGGAGAAGTCTAGCTCCGCGGTTCGTTTATGTGCGAACTCAGGATATAATCAAGACTGAAAAACTGTTGGTGAGCGACTCTGCTTGATTGGTGATTAAGTAATATGCTTTAATTATAAACACTAGATGGCAAAGTCAAACCAAAATTTAACATACACCCCATCTGTGTTTCTGTTCCAAGTGAATTTATAACTGCGATTCATATTGTATTTGTAAAGCATCTCTATTGCAGAATGATTGATTCACTTCTATCCCAAATCAGGTTGAGGTTGAAACATTTACTGAACGATAATCGCGGTATATGAAAACCTCGGTTTAGTTTGATTTAAAATGAACATGCTCCCCATATGAACAAACGGGATTTGCAATCGCCTTGACAGAGTCATCAATGATTTCCTTTTTTACTAAAAATAGTGTTGCACAAGGTGATAAAAAACTAAATAATAAACATTTTTACTATATCAAAGAACTTAGACTCTATTGAAATGATAAAAAAAGTATTAGTCGGGGTAGCTTTATCCCAATTTCTATTCATTTTTAATTTTGCATGGGCAGAAAAATGGGAACAGAAATGGGATATGCCACTCGCTTATTCCGCATCAAACTATCACACTGAAATAGCAGCCGAGTTTGCTGCCACAGTAACCAAAGCAACGGAAGGTAAATTGCTAATCGCCACTTACCCCAACGGTACTCTTTATAAAGGTGATGAAATTTATGAAGCAGTCCAAACAGGACAAGCTCCGATCGGTGAACGACTTATATCTGCGTTGGGACCGGCACACCCTATTTTCGAAATTGACGTCCTGCCTTTTTTAGTTAGTGATTTCAGCGATGCAAAGAAACTTTATCTGGCTACCAAACCTGTTATGGAAAAAGTACTTGAACGTTCAGGAGTCAAGCTGCTTTACACAGTGCCTTGGCCACCACAAGGTCTCTACACTATGAAACCAGTGAATAGTATATCTGATATGAAAGGCATGAAATTTCGCGCTTACAATGTTGCAACTTCAAGGCTTGCTGAGATGTTGGGAGCAGTACCCACCAAAATAGAAGCTAGACGCCTCGCGAAAGCTTTTGAAACTGGAGAAGCTGAAAGCATGATCTCATCAAGTGCCACAGGCTATGATCGAAAACTGTGGAGTTATGTCAGTCATTGGTATGATGTGAACGCATGGATTCCTAAGAACATGGTATTTGTGAACATGGCGACTTGGAATCGATTAGATGCTAATTTTCAGTCCATCATTCTAGAAGCTGCAGCGGCAGCTGAGAATAAAGGTTGGGCAAAAGCAGAAGAACTTTCAGATTGGTATGAATCAAAGCTAAGCGAAAATGGTATGAAGGTAATACTTCCAGGCAACAATTTGAATGCAGAGTTCATGGCAATCGGAGAAGACATTATGAAGGAATGGCAGTCTCGGGCAGGTGAGTTGGAAAAAGAAACAATTGAAGCATACAAATCCAAGTAAACAGTCATTGGTAAGACAAGAAACCTAGTACAAAGACAATGATAGCGACGACTGAGTGGCTAATGCGTTCGTAGTTCGCAAATGTCAAACAAAGCCGCCTATGCTAGTGTCTCATGCAAAATCTGCGTGCTGTGAAAAATGATTGGATTGTTGTTGCGTCCAAGCATTTTTAGAATCATCTTCAAAACTAGACAGAGCAAAATGCCTTAAGAATAGAAAAAGTTAGCAAAGCTAGCAATTCTTTGATAGCAAGTTCCTTTTTCACCATTGGGGTGTACTCACTGCAATTTCATTGACTCATCGAATTTTTCAAAAATTCCAATATCCTCATTAGTTAGATTTACTATAAGAATCGAAAATAAATCTTGTATTGATTGGGTTGTGCAAAGTAAACTATGAAAATTTAGCTCTCAAACTCTCTCAGATACATGCAATCAGAAACAATAAAGGTTATTGGGGCTAGAACTCATAATCTAAAAAACATCTCGGTAGACCTACCCCGCAATAGTTTCAATGTGATAACAGGCTTATCGGGATCCGGAAAATCTTCACTTGCTTACGATACAATATACGCTGAAGGTCAGCGCCGGTATGTTGAATCCCTGTCTGCATATGCCCGACAATTTCTGTCGATCATGGATAAACCAGAAGTTGATTCAATTGAAGGATTATCCCCTGCCATTAGCATTCATCAGCAATCTGCCCGTTTTAACCCTCGTTCAACTGTTGCAACAGTAACTGAAATCTACGACTACCTGCGACTGTTATATGCACGGATAGGCGAACCACGTTGTCCGCAGCATCAGACGGCACTAACTGCAAAGTCAGTATCCCAAATTGTCGATCAGATTACAGCATTGCCAGAAAAAACAAAAATTGCTCTGATATCTCCTTTGGCTAGGGACCAAAAAGGCGAGTTTGAGCAGATGCTGGTGAAAATCAGACATAGCGGTTACGTTAGAGTGCGAATTGATGGGCAACCCTACGAAATTGAAAATACACCACAACTTGACCGTAATCTAAAGCATACAGTTGAGGTAATCGTCGATCGTCTGATTGTCGGGAAGAATATCCGCCAGCGCTTGGCTGAATCTGTTGAAAACGCAGTGGCCTTGTCTGATGGTCTTGTAATGTGTTGTGAAGTATTTGACAATGGCTCTATGGAGTTGGCGGGAACACTTTTTAGCACTCGCTTTGGTTGCCCATATTGCGACTATGTTCTAGATGAGCTGGAACCAAGGTTGTTTTCCTTCAATAACCCACGGGGAGCTTGCGAAAGTTGCAATGGGCTTGGTCAAATTTCACGTTTTGACAAAAACAAGATAATGGTTGATCCCAATTTAAGCCTGGCATCTGGAGCAATTGCCGAATGGGATAGTCGTCACAGTTACTATTTCAGTATTTTGGAGTCATTGGCCAACCATTACAACTTCAGTCTTGACAAACCATTCAATTCACTGCCCGACAAAATACAAGATATCGTGATGAATGGCACCAGAGGCGAGAAAGTCGAGATGTACTACAAAAGCATGTCGTCTAGTAGATCTTATCGGTCAAAACGCCTTTTCGAAGGTGTGTTGGCAAACTTTGAAAGACGACTGCAAGAAACGACTTCCGAGGCAGTCAAAATTGAGCTGTCTAAATACCTTGAAACTAAACCATGTCCTAAATGCGAAGGTAGTCGTTTGCACATTGGTGCAAGAAATGTATTTGTTAATGACTTGCCAATCCACCATATAACCAGACTGAACGTTGTTGATGCTCTTAAACTATTCCAAACAATGGATTACGATAAACAAAGCGCACCAGTCGCTGAGCGAATTGTTCGCGATATCAAAGAGCGACTTAAATTTCTTGCTGACGTAGGCCTGACTTATGTGACTCTTGCTCGTATGACTAACTCGCTATCCGGTGGGGAACTGCAACGAATTAGGCTTGCTTCACAAGTAGGCTCCGGTTTGGTCGGTGTAACTTATGTACTTGATGAGCCTTCAGTTGGATTGCATGATCGCGACAATCAGCGACTTCTCAATACACTACTACGGTTACGAGATATGGGCAACACCCTGATTGTTGTTGAACATGATGAAAAAACTATTCGATCTGCTGACTATGTTGTTGATCTCGGTCCGCGGGCAGGTGTTGACGGAGGTCATGTCATAGCTGCCGGACCGCCAAAAGAAGTAGAACTTGTTGAAAGATCATTGACCGGGCAATACCTTTCAGGCAAACGCAGTATTAAAACACCGGTTTCTAGAATTCCCTTTGATAAAAATCGGACACTTCGGATTGAAAATGCGCGTGGCAATAATCTCAAAAATGTTGATGTTGACATCCCACTCAGCTTATTTACTTGCGTTACCGGTGTTTCGGGTTCAGGTAAATCAACATTGGTCAATGAAACGATCTATCCTGCAGTTCACTCAGCACTCAACCGCACCAAGTCATCGAATGCAGTCTATGATAGAATACTTGGTTTGCAGCATATTGACAAGATAATTCGCATTGACCAACAGCCTATCGGACGCACACCGCGTTCAAACCCAGCAACTTATATCGGTGTCTTTGATCATATTAGAAGGTTATTCGCACGTACTGTTGAATCTCGCACTCGCGGTTATAAACCAGGTCGATTCTCATTCAACGTGCCTGGCGGCAGGTGTGAAGCATGCCGCGGCGATGGCATGATTCGAGTGGAAATGCACTTTCTGCCTGATGTGTTTGTCAAGTGCAAGGAGTGTAATGGCAACCGCTATAACCGGGAAACACTTGAGATTACTTACCGCGGTTTTAACATCTCAGATGTCTTGGCGTTGTCCGCAGCGGAAGCCTTGGATATCTTCGCTCGAATTGCGCCAGTTGCACGCAGACTTCAGACATTGTGCGATGTGGGCTTGGAATACCTGCGCTTAGGACAGAGTGCCACAACGCTATCTGGTGGCGAAGCTCAGCGCATAAAATTGTCTTTGGAATTGTCAAAGAAAGATACCGGCGATACACTTTATCTTCTAGATGAGCCAACTACGGGGTTGCATTTTGAGGATGTCAAGCTGTTGCTTTCAGTTCTGTTTCGCCTGCGTGACAGAGGTAACACAGTCATTGTCATCGAACATAACATGCAAGTTATAAAGTCTGCTGATTGGATTATTGACCTTGGACCCGAGGGCGGCGATGACGGCGGATGGATCGTTGCTGCCGGGCCACCAGAGGAAATAGTGGCCGTCAAGCAATCGCATACTGGCAAGTGTTTGCGTGAAGCGCTTCTGCCAGCTGAATTGGTTTCGTCAAAACGCAAACTTAATAAAGTTGCAATAACAGCGTGAGATTTATTTATATATTTATAAATCAGAGTAATCTAATACCCTATCGATATGGCTTCCTCAGATAAGTTACCAGATATAGATCCATTTGAGACTCAGGAGTGGCTTGATGCCTTGTCCAGCGTCATTGAACGAGAAGGGCGTGAAAGAGCGCACTTTTTGATTGAGAGACTGATTGACAGCGCTCGCCGTTCAGGTGTTCACATCCCACATCGTCCGACAACTGCATACGTCAACACGATACCTTCTGCTAGCGAGGAGCGAAGCGACGGTGACCATGCCCTTGAGTGGCGAATCCGTTCCCTTATCCGTTGGAATGCGCTTGCCATTGTTGTTCGTGCAAACTTAACATCAACGGAGCTCGGTGGACATATAGCAAGCTTTGCATCATCAGCTACACTGTATGACGTAGGGTTCAACCACTTCTGGCATGCGCCAACAGAAAACCATGGTGGTGACCTAGTCTTTATTCAAGGGCATTCTGCCCCTGGCATCTATGCCCGAGCCTTTCTTGAAGGACGTTTAACAGAGGATGACTTGAATAAATTCAGACAAGAAGCTGATGGCAATGGCTTGCCATCATACCCTCACCCGCGACTGAAACCAGATTTTTGGCAGTTCCCTACGGTATCAATGGGGTTAGGCCCAATTATGGCCATATATCAAGCACGGTTCATGAACTATCTGCATAATCGCGGCTTTTGCGATACTGCGAACCGCAAGGTTTGGGCATTTGTTGGTGATGGTGAGATGGATGAACCTGAGTCTATGGGCGCACTCTCTCTGGCTGGTCGAGAGAAGCTGGACAACCTTATTTTTGTTGTTAATTGCAACCTGCAACGTTTAGATGGACCGGTTCGCGGCAACGGGAAAATCATACAAGAACTCGAAGGTGAGTTCCGAGGTGCCGGTTGGAATGTAATCAAGCTGATTTGGGGCTCATATTGGGATCCTCTGCTAATGCGCGATACCAAGGGGCTGTTACGTCAGCGCATGGAAGAGGCAGTTGATGGCGAGTATCAAGCATTCAAAGCGAAAGGTGGCGCTTACACTAGAGAAAAGTTCTTTGGAAAATATGAAGAACTACGTGCCATGGTATCAAACATGACTGATGAAGACATTTGGCGACTAAATCGGGGTGGACATGACCCACACAAAGTCTATGCAGCGTATGCCGCGGCCGTCAAACATCAAGGTCAGCCAACAGTGATACTTGCCAAGACAGTAAAAGGCTATGGCATGGGTGAGGCTGGTGAGGGGCAAAACATCACACATCAGCAAAAAAAAATAGGACAGGACTCTTTAATTTCGTTTCGCGATCGATTTCGAATTCCGTTATCTGATGAAGAGGTGTTATCAGCGCCCTTTTACCGCCCACCAGCGGATAGTCCCGAAATTCGCTACATGTTGGAAAAACGAGAAAAACTCGGTGGCCCATTACCAATTCGCAAGAGACTAAAAAACAAGATTAGCCTCCCAGATATCAGCATTTTTGATACTCAACTCAAAGGCAGCGGAGATCGTGAAATTTCCACTACAATGGGTTTTGTCCGGATACTGACAAGTCTGATTCGTGATAAGAATATTGGAAAAAATGTTGTCCCTATCGTTCCGGATGAGTCGCGAACATTTGGCATGGAAGGCATGTTCCGTCAAATCGGAATTTATGTGCCAACTGGCCAGCTTTATGAACCTGAAGATGCTGATCAACTGATGTTCTACCGAGAATCGAAAGAAGGGCAAGTGTTGCAGGAAGGTATCAATGAGGCTGGTGCGACTTGCTCATGGATGGCAGCGGGTACCGCGATGACTAACCATGGTGTCAATATGATTCCGTTTTACATTTTTTATTCAATGTTTGGATTCCAGCGTGTGGGGGACCTCGCATGGGCTGCGGCCGACATGAAGACTCGCGGATTTCTAATCGGCGGTACAGCCGGCAGAACTACGCTTGCAGGTGAAGGGTTGCAACACCAAGACGGGCATAGTCATGTGCTAGCTTCAACAATTCCAAGTTGCATCTCATACGACCCTACTTACGTTTATGAGTTGGCAGTGATAATTCACGACGGATTGCGACGGATGTTTGAAAAACATGAGGCAGTATATTACTACATTACCTGTATGAATGAAAACTATACCCACCCTACAATGCCCAAAGGTGTTGAGGAAGGTATCATCAAAGGAATGTACCAACTTCGAAAATCTAAAAAGTCTAGCAAACCCCGAGTTCAATTGATGGGCGGTGGCACTATCTTACGAGAGGTTGAAGCCGCTGCTGAACTCCTAGAGAAAGACTACTCAATTGCTGCTGATGTGTGGAGTGTCACGAGTTTCAATGAACTAGCTAGGGATGGACAGTCAGTCAAGCGCTGGAACCGATTGAATCCAACTGAGCCAGCTAAGAAAAGCTATGTTGAATCTTGTTTGGAGAAAACCAAAGGGCCTGTAATAGCTGCAACGGACTACATACAGATCTACGCTGATCAAATTCGAGCATTCGTTCCTCGACGTTATTGCGTATTGGGGACAGACGGGTACGGCCGTTCTGATACCCGATCCAATTTGCGAGAGTTTTTTGAGGTCGATTCGCGCACCATCGCTGCAACAGCCATCAAAGCCCTTTTTGATGATGGAGAATTGAATTTGGCAGAAGTCAAAAAGGCATTTAAAAATCTGCAAATTGATGAGTCTAAACCTGACCCAGTTCTAACAGCCTAGCATTCCTAGAAAATGCACGATTTTGAAAAAGTATTGTTACCTGATATCGGAGATTTCTCCGATGTTGAGATTATTGAAATACTAGTTAATGTAGGAGATGGTATTAATCCTGAGGATCCAATTCTGACGTTGGAAAGCGATAAGGCCACAATGGATGTCCCCTCACCTATCGCTGGCAAAGTCAGTGATATTCACATCTCACTTGGCAACAAAATATCACAAGGCGATCTTTTAATTACTGTTGACAAATCTGACAGTGAATCTGGCAAAAACGAAAGCCAAGAGTCAACAGAAATAAAAGCTGAAACAGGAATTGAGAGGAACGAAACTATGCCTCGCGTTGAGCAAGCAGCTAGTGATACAGCGATATCTACTGAAGATGAATTCTTATCATCGCCTGATACTCCAATTCATCGTCCACCACCTACCTTACCTCCGCCTGTTGAACGAGCCAAAGGCACATTAGCACATGCAAGCCCAAGTGTACGTCGTTTCGCCAGAGAACTTGGCGCTGATCTTTCACAAATAAGAGGCACAGGACCAAAAGGCCGTGTTTTGAGAGATGACATACTTGCGCATGTCAATCAAGTATTGCAAGAAGTAACCACATACAGTAGAGGAAGCTTCGTTTCAGGACCTCCACCTTTGCCCGAGATAGATTTTGCTGAATTTGGTGAAATTGAACAAGTCAAGATCTCTAAAATCAAGAAAATAACAGGTGACCGCCTACATCGTTCATGGTTAGATATTCCCCATGTTACACATCATGATAAAGCCAATATTACTCAACTTGAGGTGTTCAGGAAACAAGTTGATGCGGAACAACGAATTTCTGGTACGCGGGTAACTATCCTTGCTTTTATCTGCAAGGCAGTGATCAATGCTTTGCAACAATTTCCAACTTTCAATGCTTCACTAGCTCCCGACGGTCAAAGTCTAATTTTGAAAAAATATTTTCATATCGGTGTTGCAGTGGATACGCCGAAAGGACTGGTTGTTCCAGTAATTCGCAACATGCAAAATCTCAGAGTTTTAGAAATTGCTACTATACTTCAAAAAACTGGTGAAGCAGCGCGCAAAGGCCAACTTACCCCATCTGATTTTCAAGGGGGCTGTTTTACCATTTCTAGTTTAGGCGGGATTGGAGGGCAGTTTTTTACACCTATTATCAATCCACCTGAGGTGGCTATTCTTGGAGTCAGTCGTAATCATTTGCAAGCAATGCCAAGTAATGACGGTATTGATTGGCAAACAATGTTGCCTTTGTCACTTTCCTATGACCATCGAGTCATTGATGGTGCTGAAGCTGCAAAATTCACTAAATTTGTTTGTGACCTGCTATACGATTCAAGACGGATATTGCTCTAGCCCACGCTAAATAGAATTTAAAAATGGTTACTAAAACTCAAACAATTGATTGCGAAGTTGCTGTACTAGGCTCCGGTCCTGGCGGTTATACAGCTGCATTCCGAGCAGCTGACCTTGGCAAGAAAACAGTTTTGATCGAACGTTATCCAAGCTTAGGCGGTGTCTGCCTCAATGTCGGTTGCATACCATCTAAAGCTCTGCTTCACGTAGCAAAAGTTATGTCAGACGCTACTGATCTTGCGGATTGCGGTGTGAGTTTCCAATCGCCTAATATTGATCACATGAAACTTCGAAATTGGGTTGACAAAGTCGTAGGTGTTTTAACCGGCGGTTTGACAGAACTTGCTAAACAGCGAAACGTAAAAATTGTCCAAGGGCATGGCCAGTTTATTGATGCTGAAACCATCGGTGTAATTAACAATGATATAGTGACGAATGTCACATTCCGCAATGCAATAATTGCAGTTGGCTCGCGTCCGTCATCTTTGCCATTTCTTCCGGATGATCCTAGAATTGTAGATTCTACCGGTGCTCTATCCCTGAACCAAGTCCCTAAAAAAATGCTAGTCATAGGTGGTGGCATTATTGGGTTGGAATTAGCGACAGTCTACCATCGACTGGGATGTTCAATAACTATTGTTGAACTGTTAGACAGGCTGATCGCAGAAGCTGACTCAGATATAGTTCGCCCTCTTGCCAACCGTGTCAAAAAACAATATGAGTCAATTTTACTGAAAACTCGAGTACACTCAGTGAACACAGATAAAGACCGTCTCACTGTTGAGTTTGAAAACGACAATGGCCGTTCATCCGATGAGTTCGATCTAATTTTGACGGCTGTTGGCCGCACACCAAATGGCAACCTAGTCAATGTAAATTCTGCATGTGGGGTTTATGTTGACGAAAGAGGATTTATACCTGTGAACAGTCAACAAAAAACCAATGTTGATGGAATCTATGCCATTGGTGACGTCTCAAGCCAGCCAATGCTAGCTCACAAAGCAACTCATCAGGGTAAAGTTGCCGCAGAAGCGATTGCTGGTGTTAAAACTGGATTTGACACCACAATCATACCTTCTGTAGCCTATACAGATCCGGAAGTCGCATGGGTAGGGATAACTGAACAAAATGCTAAAAATCTGCAAATTCCTTTTGAAAAAGCAGTATTTCCATGGCGAGCTAATGGGCGCGCCCTCTCAATGTCCCGTTCCGAAGGCGTTACAAAGTTGCTATTCGACCCGCAATCAAAAAAACTAATTGGAGCTGGCATAGCTGGGGTCAATGCAGGTGATTTAATCGCAGAAGCGGGGTTGGGAATCGAATTGGGAGCCGATGCCCAAGACTTAGCACTCACTATTCACCCACACCCTACTCTATCTGAGACATTAGGGTTAACAGCCGAATCTTATGAAGGCACTATTACAGATCTTTACCTACCAAAAAAACCCAACCTTCAAACTCAAAAATAAATCTAATTATCATCATTCAGAAACACTGTTTTAATATAACAATTCCATAAGACGCATGCAGCAATAATGACTACAGAATAAAGGTAATTGGGAATTAATACTTGAGCATTCCATATATAGAACCGCTAGATCAAACAGGTTTAATCCATTCCAATCCGTTCATGTAGGGTTGAAGTACTTCTGGAATTTTGATGCTCCCGTCTTTGTTCTGATAGTTTTCCAAGACTGCAATCAAAGTTCTTCCGACTGCCAATCCGGAACCATTCAATGTGTGTACCGGCTCTACTTTACCATTATTTGGGTTGCGCCAACGAGCTTTCATTCGACGGGCTTGAAACCCCTCACAATTGCTGCAAGATGAAATTTCACGATACTTACCTTGTCCAGGCAACCATACTTCAATGTCATAAGTCTTTGCAGCACTGAATCCCATATCCGCAGTACACAATACAATTACTCGGTAAGGCAGTTCAAGCAAATTCAAGATTTTTTCTGCATTTTTAGTAAGCAGTTCAAGCGTGTCATAAGACTCATCAGGTGCGACAACATGCACTAATTCAACCTTCTCAAACTGATGTTGACGAATCATACCGCGAGTGTCTTTTCCGTAAGAGCCCGCCTCTCGACGAAAACAAGGCGTGTGCGCACAAAGTTGCATAGGTAGCTCATCCGGATCTAAAATTCGCTCTCGAACAAGATTGGTTAATGGAACCTCTGCTGTAGGAATCAAATAAAAATCCCTGTCATCATCAAGGTGAAATTGATCCTCTTGAAATTTAGGTAACTGCCCGGTCCCATATAAGTTTTGCGCATTCACAATGAAAGGCAGGTTAATTTCCTCATAGCCGTGTTCTCGCGTATGTGTATCAAGCATCATTTGCGCAATTGCCCGGTGCAAGGCTGCTAACTCCTGGCGCATGACAACGAATCTAGAACCTGATAGTTTTGATGCCAAATCAAAGTCTAGCATACCCAGTTTTTCACCAAGTGCAACATGGTCTTGGGGAGCGAAATCAAACGATTTTATTTCGCCGACTCGTCGCAACTCTGTATTGTCATTTTCTGATGTACCAATAGGTACGCTTTCATGCGCTACATTCGGAATGCCAGATTGAAATTCGTAAAATTCCTCTTGAACAGTGGAAAACTGTTTTTCAAGTTTATCGAGCTGGTTTCCGATTTGCTCAACCTGAGCCATGGTATCTGATGTGTTTTCACCTTTTGATTTCAATTGCCCGATTTTCTTTGAAAGCTGATTTCTAAGATTGCGAGCAGTCTCCGTATCAGATTGGATAGATTTCCTACGTGCTTCCAGATCTTCGTAATAGGCTAATCTAAATTCATAACCTCTGGGTCTTAATTTCTCTGCAATTGTCTTATATTCTTTACGAAGATACTGTGGATCAAGCATAACGCTCCCTTAATATTGGTTAATTGGACTCAAGCAACAGACAACTTAATAACCGTCGCATGTACAAATTATAAGGCGTGGCCTCAAAGCAATGGCCATTTGGCCGCTACATTCGGGCTGGCAATCTGCGCTATCAGAAAAATCTAACCATGATGTTATTTTTTACGTATAGTCTCCATATAGGCTTTGATGCGCTTTTCCACTCCACGATCAACCGGCTGGTAGTAATTTGTTTGCTTCATACCTTCAGGAAAATACGTTTCATCCTTAGCCACCGCGTCAGGTTCATCATGGGCATACCGGTAATTTTTACCATATTCTAAATTTTTCATAAATCTTGTTGGTGCATTCCGTAAATGAAGTGGAACATCTAGTTCTCCATATTCTTGTGCATCTTTGCAAGCGTATCCGAAAGCCTTGTAAACTGCATTGCTTTTTGGACAGCAAGCAAGGTAGACGACCGCTTGTGCAATTGCAAGCTCACCTTCAGGACTACCTAATTTTTGATACGTTTCCCAAGAATTAATTGCAACATTGAGTGCATTGGGATCAGCATTTCCGATGTCTTCACTCGCGATTCGAACTACTCTTCTGGCGATATACAACGGATCGCATCCGCCAACTAACATTCGAGCCAACCAATACAGTGAAGCATCAGGATCGGATCCACGAACAGCTTTGTGCAATGCTGAAATTAACTCATAGAAAACATCGCCTCGTTTGTCAAATCTAGCCAGCGGTTGACCGACAATCTCTGCGGCAAGTTCAGCTGACACAATGTCAATCTGGCGACCCTCGAAAAAACCTCTTGCAAGCTCAACAAAATTCAAAAGCCGCCGAGCATCACCCTGTGCTGCAATAGTGAAAATATCCATTGCATCTTCAGAAAGTTCGAATCTATCCGGCAGCAGCTTGTTAGCACAATTCAAACAACGTTGGATAATTGCTTTCAAATCATTTTTTTGGAGCGGCTTTAACACGTACACTCTAACTCTAGACATAAGTGCACTAGTCAACTCAAAACTTGGGTTTTCTGTTGTAGCTCCAATCAAGACCAAATCCCCATTCTCAACGTGCGGCAAAAATGCGTCCTGTTGAGATTTGTTAAACCGGTGTACTTCATCAACAAATAAAACTGCAGTTTGACCTTCGGCGTTAGCTTTTTTACCCTGACTTGCTGCGTCTCGAATTTCTTTTACTCCACTATGAACAGCCGATAGAGTCAGAGGCAATACATTTGGAGAATGTGAGATTATTCTAGCAATAGTGGTTTTTCCGCTACCAGGAGGTCCCCACAGGACCATAGAGTGCAAAATATCGCTTTGGGCAGCAACACGAAGCGACTTGCCTGATGCTAACAGGTGTTCCTGCCCAATTACGTCATCTAGCGTTTCAGGCCGCAACATCTCTGCAAGCGGCATGCGTTGCAAATCAGATTCCATCGAACGCTATAAAGTATCCAAGGCTAGATTATTAGTTACCCTCTTCCCGAGAATCTATGACATCCACCCCATCAGGAACCTCAAATTGGTATACTTTCTCAGCATGCGACTCACCGATGATCACATCAACCATTTGTATTTGAGTAAGACTTCCCAACGAATCTAGAACTTCCAATACTCGCAGTGTTTCTTCATCAAAACCAAGCCGCATCGATTCGAATTGAAGAGATTCCTCACTCAAAGGAACGATATTTACCCATGTCAATGAACCTTGCTGGCCCAAATCTTCCACTCGGTAATTCTCGTTGACATTACCAGAACCAGCTAAGATTTCAGCAGCTGATTGATCTAAAAACTCCGATAAATTTCGAACAGTTACTTGTTCAAGCTCCAAATCGTAAACCCAAATACTATCTCCGTCTCCCACAATTGTTTGCGCAGCAGGCTCAACATACTCCCAGCGAAAACGGTGAGGACGCGACAACCACATCAACCCTGAACTTTCCTCAACAATATGCAAGCCCTCATCGTATATCACCTGATAAAACTCAGCAAAGTAAGTGGCTTCGCTTGAAAAAAAACGCTCCATTCGATCAATGGCAAGCGTTGCCATTGCAGGTAATGGAACCAATGCTAGCAAAAGGGGCAGGCTTTGTGCAAATTTGTAGACATGGAACATTCTAATTCTCCGGTGGTGGCAACAAAACTTCGCGTTTACCACCAGCTTGGACAGCACTGATAGCCCCAGCGTCTTCCATACGCTCAATAAATCTTGCCGCTCTGTTGTAGCCTACTCGCAAGTGGCGTTGAACAGCAGAAATTGTTGGTTTGCGTGTGCGAAGCACGAAATCCAACGCTTGCATGTATAGTGATTCCTCATCGTCATCATCGGAATTACCACTAGATTCTGATGATACACTCCCTTCAGCTTGGCCAGATAGAGCTAGTTCTACACTTTCATCGTAATTTGTTTCGCTATCGAGTTTCAACTGATCAACAACTCGTTTGACTTCATCATCTGAAACAAATGCTCCATGTACACGAATAACACTAGCGCTGCCTGGCGGTATAAACAGCATATCGCCTTTGCCTAACAAGTGCTCTGCCCCGGTTTGATCTAAAATTGTGCGTGAATCTGCATTGGATGCAACTTTAAACGCAATTCGGGTTGGGATATTGGCTTTAAGCACACCTCGTATGACATCGGTTGATGGGCGCTGTGTTGCCACTATCAAGTGAATGCCTGCTGCTCTGGCTCGTTGCGCAATGCGAATAATCAATTCCTCTGCCTTCTTGCCCATGACCATGATTAGGTCAGCAAGCTCATCAATTACAAAAACGATGTATGGAAAAGGCTTGAGTGGTTCGCTATCTTCCAAGGTTGTTGGATTTGGATTCATTACCGGTGTTTTGGATTTTCTAAGGTGTTCATTGTAATTTTGCATATTTCGAACACCTAGACTCGCCATCAAGCTGAATCGCCGCTCCATTTCTGAGATGCACCACCGAAGTGCATTTTCTGTTTTGTTCATGTCAGTTATGACTGGGGCTAGTAGATGCGGTATGCCTTCGTAAACAGAAAACTCAAGAATTTTTGGGTCAACCATGATTAAGCGCAATTGCTCTGGAGTCGATTTAAACAGGAAACTCAACAGTATTGCGTTTAAGCAAACCGATTTACCGGCACCAGTTGTTCCAGCGATTAATAGGTGTGGCATGGAAGCTAGTGAAGAAATGACGGTTTGCCCTCTTATATCCTTACCTAGCACAACTGTCAGCGGATCGTTTCCTGAATTTTTGTATTCCTTCGACTCCAACCCATCCACCAAACGAACAACTTCTCGTGTTTTGTTTGGCACCTCAAGTCCTAGATATGAAGAACCTGGAATGTTATCTACGACTCTAACGCTTGGAACAACTAGCGTTCGCGCCAAATCATTTGCCAGATTGATTACTTGGTTAGCTCTTATGCCGGCGGCGGGTTCGATTTCAAATTGAGTGATAACAGGTCCAGGATGTGCCCCACGCACTTGAACCTCAACATTGAACTCAGCTAGCATTTTTTCGATTTTTTCTGCCATCCTCAACATTTCCTCATCACTATAAGCGTGGGCAGATGAGTCGGATGGATCAAGTATAGCAGTATCAAGTGATATGTAATCTTTATGCCTTGTTCGTTTACCATTGATTTCAGTGGATTGTTTAGAACCAGGTTTGATTCCGGCTACATGTTCATTCTTTTTTTCGGACGTCTGATTTACTTTTAATATTGGGCTAGTTTTGTTTGAAGCTATACCAACAGGAACAATAACCGGGTCTTTATTCGGTTTTTCGGATTGTATTTGTTTACTAATCTTTCTTTTCGGTATTGTTTGTTCTGCCTCGTTTGCATGCGCTATTGTTGTTGATTCTTTTGTTGCAGGTAGCCACGAGAAGATTTTTTGCAGAGTAGATTTTTGGGACTGAATATCTTCTGATTCTTCAGTAGATTCTTCCTGAGGGGATTGTTTTTTCTTAATAAGGAGTTTATGAGCAGCGGCTAGGAAAATGCGCCCTGTCAACCCAAAAACTCTCATCCACGGAATTGCCTCAGAGATACCAGTCCCAGCGACAAACAAAAACAGCAAAACAAATGCACTAGCTTGTAATCCGATTAACGGAGCTATCATTGATGCAATCTCAAAACCGACAATTCCGCCAGCACGATATCGAGTTTCTACAGCAAAGTATAGATGCTCTAGCCCGCTCCCGCCAACTAGCACCAACACTAGCCCAATGCAGATAAAGACGAATTTACTGCGATTTTGAAAGCCGTTTCCAAACAGACTCTTCAGAAAAACCAATCCAAAAAGCAAAATGAAGATAGGTACAAAGAAAACAGAATAACCTAGCGCATAAATTCCGACATCCACAATTGCCGCACCGATTTTTCCACCAAAGTTGTTGATGTCGACTGTTGCTACTGTACTATCCCAGCTAGGGCCAGGATCATTTGGGGAATAAGTTATAAAAACCGCTGTAAGCAACACGGCACTGGTCCAAAGCAAGAGTACGAAAACGACTCCAGCAAATTTTTTAGAATCAAAAGAAATTTTCCGGCTTAGTGGTTTCAAGGCGATTGCGGATGGAATGAGTGATGAATTAGATATAGTACGGCGAATTATGCAGACTTAAACAGGCCTGAAAAGCTAGGCATTGTTACCCTATATTTAAATTATAGGAAATATTTTATCTAGTGATCAATCCTATCGTCGTCTATAAGCCATTCTGACACACATACTCGCTGGCTTGGCACGTTCACTTATTAACATAATTGTCAATATAAACAATTATCTAATTGTCTTTATATTAACTACAAATCGCAAGTTAAATTATGTCATCTATAATTTATTGAGTTAATTGAAATTCAAAACAACTTAACAGCAACTTGTTCTCACAGGCTATATATAAATTGTCGTCATTTAAAGTTTAATCCGCCACATTTCTACTTAATAAAAATATGCCCAAACATTGCAGACTGATTATTTTAGGATCCGGACCCGCAGGATACACAGCTGCTGTATATGCTGCCCGATCGAACCTCTCGCCTGCTCTGATTACAGGCGTTGAAGTCGGAGGTCAACTGTCAAAGACAACAGATGTAGACAACTGGCCAGGAGATGCCAATGGCGTTCAAGGTCCAGAACTGATGGATCGTATGTGGCGTCACGCAGAAAGATTCGACACGGACTTAATCAATGACCATATCAATTTTGCTGATTTTTCGTCTCGGCCGTTTCACTTGAAGGGTGACTATGACGATTACACCTGTGATGCACTCATAATTGCAACAGGTGCGTCGGCAAGATATTTAGGGCTTGAATCTGAGGAGATCTACAAGGGCCGCGGAGTTTCAGCTTGCGCAACCTGTGACGGTTTCTTTTACCGCAACCAGAATGTTGCTGTTATCGGTGGCGGCAATACCGCTGCGGAAGAAGCGCTATACCTTTCAAATATTGCTTCTTCTGTAACTTTAATTCATCGTCGCGACCAAATGCGGGCAGAAGCGATCCTAGCTGATCGCGTACTGAATAACCAAGCAGACAATGGGGGCAATATTTCTATTTTGTGGAATAATGTCGTGACGGAAATGCTAGGTGATGATAACGGTCTAAATGGACTGCGATTGCAAAGTACCGTATCGAATTCGGTTCAAGATATTGACGTCCATGGCGCGTTTATAGCTATTGGACATACACCTAATACAGAAATATTTGAGGGCCAACTTGATATGAATGATGGCTACATCATCACCGCTGGTGGTATGAACGGCAAAGCGACTGCGACTAGTGTAGAAGGCGTGTTTGCAGCGGGTGATGTCAGTGACCATGTTTACAGGCAAGCTGTTACCTCGGCTGGTACCGGGTGCATGGCTGCACTTGATGCCCGCAAATATCTCGAAGGTTAAACAGCAGTTTCGATTTATATTCGGAGTTCAATGTGACAAATCAATTCAAGTTAGAAATGAACAATCTTGGTGTTAAACCGCTTACAGGTCAAAAGAAAATCCAAGGTGATGATTTACCGAAACCTAAACCGAACAATAACAACACCAATGCAGCTGACCTGCAAGTGTTGAACGACTCAATGACTAAGGACCCCAATAACTCTTTTGTTGCGATTGAGGACGGCGATGAGCTGTGCAAACCTGGATTGACAATGCGCGATTTCATTAAATTGAAGCAGGGGAAAATTCATAGGCAGGACACCGTACATCTACGAGGATATACAGCAGAGGAATCTAAACAGCGACTAAAGTCGTTTCTTGCAAGCTCAATTAATTCGGGTTTTCGATGTGTCAAAATTGTTCACGGGAAAGGTATGAACTCACCAGATGGTATATCAGTTATTAGACGGCAAACAAATACATTTCTAAACCAAAACAAGTTTGTGCTAGGATACTGTGAGGCAAAACCCAACGATGGCGGCGCCGGTGCCAAATACGTACTGCTTAAAAAGCGACGGTAAATTAGTTTGAGTTTTCACCTGTTAGCGCGGCAACAGCCCACACGGCAATTCCTTCTTCCCTGCCTATAAAACCAAGAGATTCTGTCGTAGTAGCTTTTATATTCAATTGGTTATGAGAAATATCTAAATCTTGAGCAATATTTTGCTTCATAGCAAAAGCATGCTTTTGAATCTTAGGTTTCTGTGTGACAATCGTAATGTCAAGATTTGAAATTGCAAATCCTGATTTGTTGATTTTTGACCATATCGTACGCAGTAATTTGCGACTATCAGCGTTACGATAAGCTTTGTCTGTGTCAGGGAAATGAATTCCGATGTCTCCCATCCCTGCCGCTCCGAGCAAAGCATCCATAACAGCGTGCAAGACTACATCAGCATCTGAATGTCCAACAAGTCCTTGCGTGTGGGGTATTGTGACACCGCCAAGCACAAGTTTTCGGTCAGGCGAAAATTGATGAACATCAAACCCAAAACCAACTCTCATCTAGTATTGCCCTTCTTAGTTAACAAAGCTTCCGCGAACTTGAAGTCCGTTGGTGTAGTTATTTTGATATTAGAAGTTTCACCGGTAACAAGTAAAGGATGATAACCTAACAACTCCATCGCTTGCGCTTCATCGGTCACATTGATTCGCCGACTATGGCACTGGACCAATGCATCATGAAGTAAACCCAGTCTGAACATTTGTGGAGTCAAAGCACGATATTGCTGACTACGGTCGAGAGTATTTTTGATACGTCCGCCTGACTCTAATTTCAAAGTGTCATGAACTGGCAAACCGATGATTCCACCATCTATATCGTCCCCCACTGTTGATATTAAATTTGTGATGTCTATATTCGATAGTAACGGGCGGTTGGAATCATGAACAAGCACCCAATCATCTATATCACCGTTATTATCTAGTAAATAGTTGACACCATTTAGCACAGTTTGTGCTCTGGTTGCACCACCACTGAAGGTGCCAGCAATTTTTGAGTGAAATTGAGGCAAACATGCGCTTTGAACACAATTTTCTTCCAAGCCAATATACACACCATCAATCTTTTCATGATTGGCGAGTGCTAGAATCGACCATTCGACAACTAGTTTGCCAGCTAAGTTCAAGAACTGTTTTGGAGTTGAGGATCCAAATCTTTGACCGGTGCCAGCGGCTGGAATTAATCCCCAGTATCGACCCATATATCTCTAATATTCTATTATTAAAAATGAGAGTAATGTGGTCACAGTAATTAATACTTGACAACATTAAGTTCTAGTTTTCCAAATAAAAATTCAGAATTACTATTAGACTTTGAAATTATAACGCTGTGCTTTGTTCGCTTCTGGCATAGTTTTTGGCACCAATAGCTCTGAGATAAATGAGATGTGGAATCATACATCATATACAGATTGCTTGAATGTGAGATCATAGTAATCTTCTAACGGCCCTTTTCAGACAGGGTGGAGTGGAAGTTTTCACATTCAATATTCTGATTGATAAACTCGGCGTGTTCAATTGCTCATCTCAGACATAGCCAAATGCTTCGACCCTTCGTTATTATCTATTCAAAACCAATAAACCATAGGTGGCATTCGAGTTGCTTAATATCGACGCGCCATGATAATCGTCAGTAAATTGACATTTTAATAATGATATTTTATCGTTTTATACAAACACTTAATCACTTTTCAAATGTGATGTTCAGCCAGCAAGTCTCATGGCGGTAGCAGAATAGGAGCAAGCCATTGTCATAGAGAAATTATCGCATTAAATGTTACCAACCCTATATATAAGGTGGTATATTAAAATCTACAAAATATAAACTTATTGCAAGCATCGGCAATAATTCGCGAACAACATAATAAGGCTCTTGCAATAACACCTTTGATGGCTCTAATCATTCTATATTTGCCACGAATTGCGAGCCAATTGCGTTTCATTAGACTGAATAAACCATGAACAGTGTAGATTTACATTCACCATTAGAGCCACCTCAGGTAAACCAATCTACCGCGTATCAGAAATGGAGTGGTTTTTATGGCAGTGCCGCTGCCCTCAGTATTGCTCAAACTGCTCAATCCTATGATGGTTTGATTGTCTTAATTACAAAAAGCAACCGCGACTCAGACCGTCTCTCAGAAGCAATTCGTTTCTATCTTTCAGGAAGTACAGAAATTCCAGTTTACATTTTCCCAGGCTGGGAATGTTTGCCATATGATGAGTTCAGTCCACATCAGGATATCCTTTCCGAGCGGATCAATCTGCTCAGTAAACTTCCCTATATTGGTAAAGGTATTCTTGTTGTTGCTGTTGAAACATTGATGCAAAGACTTGCGCCGGTTGACTATATCAACCAAAACAGCTTTTCATTTGCGACCGGTGAACAACTCATTGCTGATGCCTTTCAGCGAAAAATAGATGCCGCATCATATCGACGAGTACCCCAAGTTGAACTACCTGGTGAATATGTCATTAGAGGTGGTGTTATAGACGTGTTTCCGATGGGATCTGTGCATCCTATTCGAATTGAATTATTCGGTGACATAATCGAAACTCTAAGATTTTTCGATGCTGAAACCCAGTTGACTATCAATAAGATTGACATGTTTCGTGCATTGCCCGGAAGCGAGGTACCAATGGACGAAGTTAGCATTCGAAATTTTCGACAAGGCTTTCGGGAGCACATCGATGCCGACCCTCAGGAAAACACCGTTTATCGAGATATTAGCTCAAAAAGCATACCAAGTGGCTCAGAATTTTACCTGCCACTGTTTTTCAATCAAACTTCAAGCTTACTAGATTACATCGGCGAATCAGCAGTTTATTTTCTCTTTGAGTCGTACTTTTCAAGTGTAGAAACGTTCTGGGTAAATGTTGAAGAGCGCTACAGAATCGCTTCAAAACACGAAAATCGACTACCTGTAAAACCTGAGATTTTGTACTATTCACCGAGTCAATTTGAAGAACTACTCAATTCGGTTAAACGCGTAATTATTGCCCAAGATGTCCAACTGAATTCAGTCCAATTTGAGTCAGTTCCACCTGCTGAGTTACAGCAGCATAAAGTCCGACGCGAGTTATCGGACCTGTTAAAAGAGTCGCTGCACCCCTCAGTGGGCAAGACCTTAATTTGCGTTGATGGATTTGGCCAGAAATCCACACTTGAAACTGCTTTGAAATCTATAGGGATTTCATTTGAAGAAGTCGACTCGTGGGGGACGTTCTTAACAAGTTCCACCTCAGTAGCAATTTGCTTGTCAAACTTACCCGAAGGACTTGCATTACCGAAAAGTGGGCTGGGAGTCAGAAGCAGTGAAGAGCTGTTTGGTGTTCGGGTTAAACCAGTTAGAAAATCTCGTACTACTCGCAGCTTGGAAGGTGTGATATCCTCATTGGAGGAACTTGAAATTGGTGATATCGTCGTACATGAACAGTATGGTATCGGGCGTTATCAAGGTTTAGTCAGCATGGATGCAACTGGCATGCTAGCTGAATTCATGACTATTGAATACAGTGGCGATGATACGTTGTACGTTCCAATATACGGATTAGAGAAGGTAACACGCTATATTGGCGGGAAGTCAGATGAAGTAGAATTGCATAGTCTAGGATCAAAACAATGGAGCAAATATAGAAGAAAAGCGCGCCAACAAGCGTTCGATGTGGCGGCTGAATTGTTAGAGATTCAATCCCTGAGAGAATCTAGGGCAGGAAACAGAATGCCTTTACCTAGCAAGTCGTCTTACGAACAATTTACCTCCCGCTTTAGCTATCGTGAAACTACCGACCAACAAAAAGCAATTGACGAAGTGCTTAGAGATCTAGAATCTAGTCGGCCAATGGATCGTTTAGTTTGCGGAGATGTAGGTTTTGGAAAAACTGAGGTTGCCTTACGAGCAGCGTTTGTAGCTGTTGAGAACGGCTATCAGGTTGCGGTAGTTGTTCCAACTACACTGCTAGCACAGCAGCATTATGAAGTATTCCAGAATAGATTTGCAGAATTCGGTGCAGAAATCGCATTACTTTCCCGCATAGAGACTACTTCTATGCTTCGTAAGCAAGTTGAAAAAATTGCTGCTGGCCAAATTGAAATTGCCATTGGTACGCATAGGTTACTGCAATCAGATGTTGTTTTCAAGAATCTTGGGTTATTGATAATCGATGAAGAACATCGATTTGGCGTACGGCACAAAGAGCATCTGAAGAAAAAACGAACAGATGTGGATATATTAACTTTAACTGCAACACCTATCCCCCGTACACTCAGTATGGTGCTCAATCAAGTTCGAGACATGTCGATTATTGCAACACCACCTGATAACCGACTAAGCGTTCGAACCTCGGTCAATGATTGGAACCCTGAAATTATTCGCGAGGCTTGCATGCGAGAACTTGGGCGCGGTGGTCAGATTTTTTATGTTCACAATGAAGTTCGAACTATCGAACAAGCTGCTAAAGAACTCAAGCTTATTGTTCCTGAGGCAGACATTAGATTTGCTCATGGGCAAATGCCGAAAGTTCAACTTGAACAAACTATGAAAGATTTTTACTTACAAAAATTTAACACATTGGTCTGTTCAACTATTATAGAAAGCGGTATCGATATTCCAGCAGCAAACACAATCGTGATCAACAACGCTGCTAAATTCGGTCTTGCTCAACTTCATCAATTACGAGGACGAGTAGGTCGCTCACACCATCAAGCCTATGCCTATCTTTTGGTACCGAGCAAGTCTTACCTTAAGGGAAAAGCATTGCTCAGGCTAGAAAGCATTGAATCATTTGATCAACTAGGAATCGGTTATGTAATTGCAACCCATGACATGGAAATCAGAGGTGCCGGAACAATATTAGGTGAAACCCAAAGCGGAGCAATTAACGATATTGGTTACACAATGTATGCGGATTATCTGAAAAAAGCTGTTGTTTCACTCAAAAAAGCATCATCTGACAGCAGTGGTCCTGACAATTTTGCGTTTGAGCAAAAAACATCGGTGGAAATCAATTTGCAATCTTCTGCGCTGATACCTGAAGATTGGATTTCAAACGTGAATCTTCGTTTGACGCTATATCGTCGCATCGCCAGTGCCCCTGATAGCGCCTCTCTGGAACAACTGGAATTGGAGATGTCAGATAGATTTGGCAAATTACCAATACAAACTGAAATGCTTTTTCACATCAACCATCTCAAGCTGAAATGCCAGAACATTGGAATTCAAAAATTCAATATGTATTCTACTACTGGCCAGCTTGTATTTGAATCAGACCCGAATTTCTCTATTGAAGGATTGCGGTCATTAATGAGCGAATACCCTGGTAGAGTATCACTCAGCAAAGACCAATCAGCAGTGAATTTTGTCCATTCACTCAATGACGCAGGTGACCGTTTATCCACAGCATACAAGATTATTCAACAATTGTCACCACATGTGCCAAATACTGTTGCAACAGCATCCGATGCTGTTGCCTAATCGATGAAAATTATTATGTTGTGCATGTGCTATCTGTGAATAATTGATCTTCAAACCCAAAGTAACGCATATCTTCGATTCTCATCGGGTAGAGTATGCCGTCTAGATGATCACATTCATGCTGTACAACACACGCATGAAAATTTTTGACAGTTCGGTCGATGGGGTTGCCTTCCAAATCCAATCCAGTATAGCGAATGCGCTTACTTCGCCCTACTAAACCTCGCATTCCCGGAACACTCAAACAACCTTCCCAGTTGTATTCTTTTTCTTCATTCAAATGCTCTATCACTGGATTTGCAACAATCGTAAATGGTACAGATTCCGCGTTTGGATAACGAATATTTTGTTCAACACCAAAAATGACAATTCTTTTTAGTACGCCAATTTGAGGGGCTGCTAGTCCGGCTCCATTAGCTGCATCCATCGTATCAATCATATCCTCAATTAGTTGCCTTAGACTTGCCAGTTCACTAATATCAACCGGTTCTGAAACTTCAAGCAACCGAGGATCCCCCATTTTCAAAATAGTTCTTACAGCCATAATCGATAATAATCTGAAAAAACTGAGCTTCACATATACAATAATCGTTAAAGCACAAACTCAGTGAGAAGGTGCAAAATGACACCAAGTCTCAGAATTTTATTCAATACAATATTTTTTGCGTTTTCAAATAACAGGAAATTGCAATTTCTAGATTTTCTATAAATTTTATTTGCTCTACTTAGAATTATTGCTTGTTTTCTATGAAGCGTTTAATCAGCACCCTATTTGCTGCTTTTTTTATTTGCAATATAAACTATACGTTTGCTGCGCCAGCTCACATTGAAGTAGTTGTATTTGCTATCAAAAATCTCCCCATAGCGGATGATGAATGGTATAGTAGACCTGCTGAACAAATCAGAGTTCAAATTCTTGACCCCCTCGATTTCCAATTTAATAAGAACAACACCTATTCAGAAGGTGACCCAAACCCTGTCCCGGCAACTTCACTGGTCCAATTTGCAAAAAACATTGATAAACACGCCAATTACGAGCTTCTTGAGCATTTCAGCTGGATTCAAGAACCAGAACCTAAATCGAAAACTAAAACAGTTTCACTGAACATTGAGCATCCATCCACAATATCGATTGATCAGCAGTTCCAACTGAAAGGTGAAGCATCTCTGTACGAGGTTGCACAGCTTATGTTTTTTGAAATTGATGTGACTTACAAACCAAATCTTGATCAATTGAAGGAATCTGTCTATCATTCGCAACTAATTTCGCTTTATACTCCTTCTGTAGAGTATCGATTGGCTGAGCGCCGAAGAGTATTGATTAATGAAACTCATTACTTCGACCACCCCAAGTTTGGGGTGGTTTTAACAATCAAACGCCCTGTAAATTAGAGAGTATCAACAGTAACAATTGGATAATAACTATAGAATTGTTGGTTCAGTACGGAATGACTCCAATGAGTCAATATTCGCTAAAAACTCCCTGATAACTCCATTAATTTGACGATAACCCTCTTCACAAGCTTGGTTTATTGTTGTGTTTGTTACCGGATTTGGGGATCTCCCGGCAGCTCGGTTTACCACAATTGATAGACACGCATAGGCAAGTGATTTTTCAGCGGCCAAAGCCGCTTCTGGCATTCCTGTCATCCCAACAATGTCCCCACCATCCTTCTCTATACGATTCACTTCTGCTGCAGTTTCAAACCGCGGACCCTGAGTAATTGCATATACAGCCTCGGTAACGACTGGAGTTTCAATATTTTTTGCCGCATTAATCAAACTACTTCTCATCCAACTTGAATATGGTTCAGTGATTTCTAAATGTCCTACAGTGCCATCGTCCCCATCAAAGAATGTGGAATTACGACCCCATGTATAGTCAATTATCTGGTGCGGTAGCACAAGACTGCCAATATCCAAATTGGCATGAATACCCCCAACCGCCGCAGTTGCAACTATTAATTCGCAACCCAAATTAGCCAATGTCCAGATATTGGCTCTATAATTAATTCGGTGGGGTGGAATCGAATGATTCACACCATGCCGGAACAATCGATATAGGGTAAGATTGTTAATTTTAGCTTCAGCGATTGCCGACGATGGCGCCCCATAAGGGGTTTTGGTTTCATGATGCTGTTCCCAAGTAATGCCTGGCAACAAATGATTTGAGCCAGAGCCGGCAATGATTGCAATACGCCTCAACGCCATTGCCTTGGAACGTATAACCCGCTAATTATCAGCTTCAAGCAAAGCTTTGCCAACAGTTAATTTCGGTGAGTGTGAACCAACTATCGTATTCCAACTCCTGCAACCAGGGCATTGCCAATGAAGCGTTCTTGTAGTGTAACCACATCGTTGGCATTGGTACAAGCGTGCAGCATCAATTTCCTGTTGTATGAGTTTCTCAATCAACTTAAATTCATCTGAGTTGTTTAATTCTTCAGAGGCTTTGAGTTTAAGCAAAATAAGTCGATGCAGGCAATGCAAAGATGGATATTTTCGCGTCCAGTCAGTTAGGAATTTCTCTGCTGATTTGGCTCGATTTTGAGATTCAAGCGCATCAACATAGGCAACTGCTAATTGTCCATCCGTAGCCGCCTCTGCTGTTGCACGCAAAAATTCTACCAATTCATCAGTTTGTTTTAGAATCTTGTAGCTTTCAGCTACATGGCTGACAGTTTCTGGAACGAATCTGGAATTTTTCTGACCGATTGTTCTCCAAGTGTCAATTGCTGATTTATGGTCCCCTCGAAGTGCTTTAATCCGGCCAGATTGCAAAATTGCCCGGACGCAATTTTTATCAACTGCTTTAGCTACCTCAACATAGTCTTCTGCTGGTGTGTACCGCCCTTCACGAATCGCTTCCTCAGCCATTTCACAGTAATACTGGGCAAGCAATGATGAATAGTCATTTGACGATACCTGATTAAGACTATTTGTGACCTTGATACAATTATTCCATTCTCGTTCCTGTTCATAGATTTCAATCAAATTCTTATGAGCTTGTTCCTGATATTCCGGGTCTTTCATTAACTCTGTAAAAATTCTCTCGGCTCGATCAAGTATACCTGCGGCATAAAAATCTCTGCCTAACTCAAAATATGATTGATTCCTTTGTTCGCTCGTTAAATCAGAACGATCGATAAGATTTTCATGTATTAGGGTAGCGCGTTCAATTTCACCTCGTTTTCTATACAGTTTACCTAAAGTCAAATGTATTTCGATAGTTTTGCTGTCAACCTCTAGCATGTCAAGAAACAGCTCAATTGCCTTATCATGCTGATCATTTAAAAGGTAATTGATGCCTTCGAAATAAACTGCTGGGAGTTTCCGACGCCTAAACCAACTAAATTTCGAAGTGCTTGCTGCGAACCAGCCGGAAGCTGCGGCCAAAGGTAAAAGCAGTAACAGCCAGATCGGATCCATTATTTTTTTACTATATTTTTGGATTTTGCGAGATTGTTACGCGACAACAATCTGTTTTTTAAGTTAGACACAGCGCAAATGAGAATTCCCATCAACATACCTGTCAACAGTACCAAAATCACCAACCAAGACAGCGGACCTTGCCAGTTCATGCCAAAATAATATGTCAACTCTACCGGTTGAGGATTCTTAGCGGTAAACGTTACCCCAACTAGCAAAGCTAGAACAAAAACAAAAACTAGAAATATTTTTCTCAAGCAAACTAGAAGGTAGTAATTTGATGGATAATTGTTATTCTAGTAACCAAGACCGGTGTTCTGTTCACAGTTTAGATATTAGCTTTGTTCACCCTTTTACGCAACTCTTTACCAGGTTTGAAGTGTGGAAAATATTTACCTTCAATCGGCACTGAATCACCAGATTTCGGATTGCGACCCAAGCGTGCTTTGCGATAACGCAGGCGCATGCTTCCAAACCCGCGAAACTCTACACGCTTGCCTTTAGATAGTGCATCTGAAATGCTGTCAAGGATAATATCGACAGCCATACGCACATCTTCCTTAGAAAGATCTCTGTTTTCTTCTGCCAATTTCGTAATAAGTTCTTGTTTAGTCATAACAAATCATCCATTTTGTAAATCAATTTCCTGATGATGAGAAAAGTTTCTCTTTGAGTTTTTCGCCAAGTGTTCGAGCTAGCTGTTCGTAGTCAGTACCATACTCTTGAATGTTTTCGGACTCTTGGTCTGTTTCAAGTGCTTTAATTGATAATGAGATATTTCTGTTTTTTCTGTCAATAGAAAGTACCTTTGATTTTACTTCCTCACCCTCTACTAATTGAGCTTTCGCTTCCTTTGTTTTGTTTTTCGCTAGTTCAGCATTTCGAATAAAGCCAGTAACACCTTCTGCCAGGTTTACTATCATCCCTTTTTCCTCTACAGAAGCTATCGTACCTTCAACAATTGAACCTTTGTTATGCTGAGCTATAAAAGCGTTAAACGGGTCTTCAGAAACCTGTTTGATACCCAGTGAAATACGTTCCCTTTCGGCATCAATCATTAACACCACAATTTCGACTTCATCACCTTTGTTATATTTGCGAAGCTCTTCCTCAGGATTGCCAGCCCAAGTGAGATCATTCAAATGCACAAGTCCATCAATGCCATTACCCAGCGCCACGAACATGCCAAAATCCGTCAATGACTTGATGCTCCCTTTCAATCGCTCTCCTTTTTCATGATTGACTGCAAATTCAAGCCATGGGTTGGGTTTGCATTGCTTCATGCCAAGTGATATCCGATGCCGCTCCAAATCTATATCAAGAATCATTACCTCAACTTCTTCATAAAGTTGACACATTTGCGAAGGTACAATGTTTCTCATTGTCCAATCCATTTCAGTTACATGAACAAGCCCCTTGATACTTTCCTCAAGTTCAACGAAAACACCATAGTCGGTTATGCTGCTGATCTTGCCAAACACCCGGTCGCCAACCTTGAAGCGTCGGTCAACATGCAACCATGGATCTTCGGTCATTTGTTTTAGCCCAAGAGAGATTCGAGAACGGTCACGCTCATACTTGAGTACCTTAACTTCTAATTCTTCTCCCACAGTCAATACATCTGATGGGTGCTTGATGCGCTTCCATGCAATGTCGGTGATGTGCAATAAACCATCAACCCCGCCCAAGTTGATAAATGCACCATAATCTGTTAGATTCTTGACATAGCCCTTGACAACTTGATCGACTTCAAGACGGGCTAGCAATGCTTCTCGTTCTTCTGCATTCTCTTCTTCAAGCACTGCTTTTCTTGAGACCACAACATTATTTCTTGCTCGATCTAATTTGATAACCTTAAATTCAACCGGTTCTTTCTCAAATTCAAATGTTTCATCATCTGGTGAAAATCTAGCACCATAAAGAGAACCTGGCAAAAACCCCCTGACAGTTTGTATCATGACTGAAAAGCCACCTTTAACCCGGTTTGTCATAACGCCGGTAATTAAAGCCCCTTCTGCAAAAGCATTTTCAATTTGCTTCCAAGTTCGGGCTCTACAAGCCTTCTCATGAGACAAGCGAGTTCGACCACTTCCATCCTCAACTGCTTCGATTTCTACCTCAACCTCGTCGCCGACTTTAACGCTATACTCACCTCTCATATTTCTAAACTGTGAAATTGGAATCTCAGCCTCAGACTTCAATCCAGCGCTTACTATGACATTGTCACTACCTACGTGAACTACTTTGCCCAGCACTACTTCACCCGCGCGCATCTCTGTGTTTTTTAAACTCTCCTCAAATAATTCGCTAAACGATTCAATCATATCGTCAGTGTGTTTCTCCAAAAATTGTAATAAAATTAATATTCATTGATTACCATGTCTTGCTTTTCATTTAAAGCTAATTCGATCTTAATCAACATAAATTCAACAACTTCCTCTATATTCATAGATGAAGTGTCTATTGTCAGCGCATCCTTTGGGGGCCTCAAAGGCGCGTGAGTGCGAGTTGAGTCCCTTAGGTCTCGACTCTGCAAATCAGTATATATCTTATCATATTTCAAATGTATTTCTTTGTTTTTCAACTGCTTAAACTTTCGCTTCGCTCTTACCGAGAGGTCGGCTGTCAAAAAAACTTTGAAAAACGCATTAGAAAATACTACCGTCCCCATATCGCGACCATCCGCAACTAAACCTGGTTCGCGTAAGTAATTTCGTTGAAACTGTAATAACCCTGAGCGAATCGTAGCATCAGCTGCCAATTTTGAAGCCAGCTGCCCGAGCTCCGCTGTACGAATATACCTGCTGATATCTTTATCGTTAATCAGCACTTTAGCTTCGTTACCGTTCGTAACTGGCATGGTCACAAATTTATTACATATTAGATGGCTAACAATAGTTTGCGAATTGTTATCTGCCAATCCGTACTCCCTAGCTATGTAAGCGCATGCCCGATAAAGCGCTCCACTGTCAAGAAAATGCCAACCTAGTTTCAAGGCAAGCCGCTGTCCAATTGTACCTTTGCCTGAGCCAGCAGGTCCATCGATTGTAACCACCTTCTGGAGCTGTTCAGTCATTGCTGACAACTCTTAGATTCATTCCAGATGCTTGTGCTTTTTCAGCGAAATTGGGAAAAGATGTTCCTACACAGCTTGTATTATTAACTTCAATGCCTTGTTTTGCAACAAGTCCTGCAACTGCAAACGCCATCGCTATCCGGTGGTCACCGAAACTTTCTACTGTTCCTCCGGTGATCCCACCCCCATCAATGACAAAACCATCTTTTCGCTCTTCAACTTTAACACCGATTCGGCCAAGACCAGTCACAATTGATCTAATTCGATCACTTTCCTTAACGCGAAGCTCTTGGCAACCTGATAAAACCGTCCTTCCTTTTGCAGATGCTGCTGCAATGGCAAGTATAGGAATTTCATCAATCATTAACGGAACAATTCCTGGTGGAATGTCGATACCGATTAATTGCTCGCTACTACGCACACGAATATTGGCAACCGGCTCACCACCACCGAAATCAAGTTTGGTGAATTCAAACTTGGCACCCATATCTTGTAGTGCAACCAGCAAACCTGTTCGTGTTTGATTGATGCCTACGTTTTTCAGAGTCAGATCAGACCCTGGCACCAACAAAGCCGCTACAATAAAAAAAGCTGCTGATGAGAAATCCACTGGAACGCGTATATTTGTAGCCCTAAGAGGTGCATTGGTTATTGAAACTTTTTCTTCAACAGATTTGATATTGCCTCCGAATTGTTTCAAAAGCAACTCAGTATGGTTGCGGGTAAGTTGCGGTTCGATAACCGAAGTTTTACCTTTTGCATACAGCCCGGCGAGCAATAGAGCGGATTTCACTTGCGCACTAGCGACTAACATGTTCCATTCAATTGGTTTTGGACGGCGCCCAGCAATAATTTTGACTGGCGGAGTGCCCTGCTCTGACAGTTCTATCTTAGCACCCATTCTGCGTAAAGGCTCAACAACACGATTCATCGGCCTTACGCTCAACGATTTGTCGCCTGTCAGCCGTACCGTGAAACGTTGAGCTGCAAAAAGCCCAGTCAGCAAACGGATACTCGTTCCTGAATTGCCACAGTAAATATCGGTTTGTGGGGCCTTAAGTCCATTGAGTCCCACACCCTCTATGATAGTAGTATTATCTTTTACTTCAATTCTAACATCACAAGCTCGCAGAGCATCAATTGTTCGTTTAACATCATCGCCAAGAAGCAAGCCTGAAATTTCGGTGGTGCCTTCAGCGATTGATCCAAGCATTACTGCTCGATGCGAAATCGACTTGTCGCCTGGTAGTATCAATTGCCCATGAAGCGGATCACTTTGACTCACTGCATACATAAATCTAGATTCCTCAAAGATAAATTTATACTAAGCTTTGAAACGGGCAAGATGTTTGTCGCGAGCCGATTTAGCGCTATTCATAATTTTTTGCAAATTCGCTCCGTCTTGGCATTCGATAATCTTAGCTATGCTTTCCAGCTCGGCGATATAGCCTCTGAGTTCAGTTGCAATAGCATCAGCATTGGTCAAACCAATGTCTCGCCACATCACTGGATCACTTGAAGCAATACGCGTGAAGTCATAGAACCCCGATGCGGCTAAATCAAAGCACTCTTGACTCCTTTGGTGATTTGCAATGTAATGCACCAAACCAAATGCGATCAAATGTGGTAGATGACTGCTTGCCGAAACTAAATGGTCATGTAACTCGCAATCCATCTCAGATACACTTGCACCAACGGATGTCCACATGGCCCGCACTTTTTCAACTGCATTGCGGCAGTTATGTTTTGTTGGCGTGATAATCGTGCGCTTACCTGCAAAAAGGTCAGCTTGAGCTGCTGCCACTCCTGAGTTTTCAAGTCCAGCAATTGGATGTGCACCTACAAAACCGGTGAATTCAGTATTAAAATGTCGCTTTGCAAAATTCAAAATCTCTCGTTTGACACTGCCGACATCTGTTATGATTGCATTATGATAAGGTTGTTTGGCAATTCGTTCAAATATCGAATCAGTTGCTAAAACTGGTGTAGCAACAACCACAATATCGCTAGTAGCAATTTCGTTTTCAAAATTTTCAACATACCTATCGATTGCGCCAAGTTCTACCGCTTGTTTCAAATTGGCAACTGATCGACTAGAACCTACAACTTCACCAACTTTATCGTTGTTTCGCAGTGCCAAAGCCAAAGAACCTCCAATCAATCCAACTCCGATCACAAGTACTTTGTCAAACAATAATGATGACAACTCAGAATACCTCTTGAAGTTTCAATTTCCTTAGCTCAGCAAGAATACGATCATTTTCAGATTGGGTTCCAACTGTTACCCGCAAGTGATTGGCTAGGCCATAACTAGCAATCGGCCTGACAATAATACCAGCCTGCAACAATCTGTGATTTACCTCAACAGCTGAGGGTCCTACATCAACACTCACAAAATTACCAACAGATTCAATATATTCAAGACCCAACTTAGCAAATCCATTAACTAATACTTGCTTTTGTTCCCGGTTTAAATTACGTGAGCGCTCGCAATGGTTTTGGTCGGCCAGAGCCATTCGCGCAGCTTCTAGTGCTAGGGAATTGCAATTGAACGGATGGCGAACACGGTTTAACAGGTCACAAATTTCGGGGCTAGAAACCGAGTATCCAATACGTAATCCGCTAAGCCCATAGATTTTTGAGAAAGATCTCGTTACGACTAAATTCGGATATTTAGAAAGCCAATCGATGCAATTGGGATAGTTGTTTTCTGTGACATACTCAGCATAAGCCTCATCGATAACTACAATAGTAGTTTGCGGGACGTTATTTAACAAATCTCTTATATTGGAACTTGTGGACCAGGTGCCGGTTGGATTGTTAGGATTCGCAATGAAAATTATCTTGGTGCTTTTGTCAACCGCCGCTGCCATTGCTGAAATGTCGTGTCCGAAGTCAAGAGCATCAATTATTTTTATATTTGCGCCGACACATGTCAGCGAAAGATAGTAGACCACAAAAGCATGTTCGGATATTATTGCAGAGTCTTTTTGATTAACAAAAGTTCGCACTAGAATATCTAGAATATCATTTGAGCCATTGCCTAAACAAATTTGATTTTCGTCAATCTGATGCAGTTCAGCCAATGCCCTTTTTAACTTATGCCCAGAACCATCTGGATATCGATGTAAACCGGACAACTTGTTCTTTGCAAGAGCCTTAATGACATGAGGTGATGGTCCAAGCGGATTTTCATTTGAAGCCAGTTTGATGACATTGGATATTCCCCGTTCTTGTTCAAGTTCTTCAATTGATTTTCCGGGTTCATAAGGCGCAAGTTTATTTATGCCTGGTACAACCAGCTTGCTCGCTTCAAATTGAAAAGGCATTAAACCGGCGACTTTGGATACGATCCTAGATTTTTAAACAAAGAAGCTTCTTCTGCAAGCTCTTCTATTAAAGCTGTGATTGATGGGTCTGACACATGGCCGTCAAAATCAACAAAGAAAACATAATCCCAAAGCTCTCGGCGACTCGGACGGGACTCGATTTTTGTCATGTTAATATTATGCCGCGCAAATGGCTCTAGCAATTTAAGCAGAGAACCTGGTTCACTTTTCTTTGACATCATAATACTGGTTTTATCGTTGCCAGTAGCGCCGACATCATGCTTGCCGATGATAAGGAATCGTGTCGTATTGCTGACATAATCTTCAATATGCCTTTGAATGATGGCTACGTCGTACTCCTCTGCAGCTGCTTCGCTAGCGATCGCGGCCGCCGTCTTGTCATTCTTAATCGAAACAACTGCCTCAGCATTGCTCCCTACTGGCACGAGCTCAGCATGTGCCAACCACCGACTCAACCATCGTCGACATTGGGCAAGCGCTTGTGGATGAGCGAGAACTTTTTTGACATCATTTAGTATTTTTGCCGAGCTGATTAGCGCGTGATTGATTCTCATTTCAACTTCACCACAAAGTTTCAACTCGGATTCCAAAAGACTGTCAAGCGTACTGTTGACCATACCTTCTGTAGAATTTTCGATTGGTACCACGCCATAGTCAGCACGACCAACTTCAACAGCTCGGAAAACGTCATCAATCGTAGGCTGAAATATGGAATTGATAGCATGACCAAAATGGTACATAGCGGCAGCATGCGTAAATGTACCTTTCGGGCCGAGAATCGAAATGCGCATATCACATTCAAGTGAACGAATGGCAGAGATGATTTCCAAATATATCTTGGCGATACTTTTATCTGATAAAACCTTATGGCTACGATTTAATAACAACATTCTCTGAATGATATGAGATTCGCGCTCAGGCACGAAAAACCGTGGATCAGGTTGTTTGCTTTTGTATGCAGCGATTTCTTTTCCCAGCTGGGCGCGCCGTTGAATCAACTCAAATATTTGAGCATCAATCGAGTCGATCTCGTTTCTAAATTCCTTTAAATCTATTTCGGCCACAACTAGAACGTCTGTGCTTTTCAGTCAGTTAAATCAGAAGGTGAATTTTGCTCATCCGCAACAACATCATTCACATTGAAATTATCGCTGTCATTGCCATTTTCAGAATCAACATCAGAGATAATAGCCACACCGGCAAGCGAAGCGCCCTCTTGAAGCCTGATAAGCCGTACGCCCCTTGCTGTTCTTGAGAACTTTGAGATGGACTCTATTTCAGTACGAATCAAAGTACCTTTGTCAGTAATAAGCATAATCTGATCTTTTTCGTCTACTAGTCTAGCATCAATCATTTCAGTTTGCCCGCGTTTAGCTGCTGGCAAAATGAAAACGCCTTTAGTACCGCGAGATCTTCTAGGAAACTCAGTTACATTTGTACGTTTACCGTTGCCATCTGAACTGATAAGCAAGGCAGCTTTTTCGTTATTTGATCCTTCAACCTGGAACATTGATATAACTTTCTGTTCCTGTTCTAGTTTAATTCCCTTTACACCGAGGCTGGTTCGCCCAGAAGCGCGAATGACAGTTTCGCTAAACCGCACTATTCTGCCATAACTGCTCACAATAAAGATATCAGATTGGCCGTTGGTAATTTCTACATTAACAAGCTCATCGCCCTCTCGCAATGTAAGGGCGCGTATACCGCTTGATCTGATTCTAGAAAACTTTTCCATTTCACACTTCTTAACCAAGCCTGAGCGTGTTGTCATAAAAACATACCGTCCGCTATTGCTATTACTTTCGCTGAATGGTAGTACGGCTGTAACTTTTTCACTTTCAGCCAAAGCTGGTATGACGTTCACCAATGGGCGGCCGCGTGCAGTTCGACTTGCTCTTTGCAAGCGAAAGACTTTAGTCGAATAAACTTTGCCGAGGTTTGTGAAACACAATAATGTGTCATGCGTGTTTGCTGCAAACATTTGACTGACAAAATCATCCTCTTTGTGGGCCGCAGCAGTAATGCCGACACCACCGCGCCGCTGGGAGCGATATTCAGAAACCGGTTGTTGTTTCGCCCACCCGGCATGAGATATTGTGACGATTACGTCTTGTCTTTCGATTAAATCCTCATCGTCCACCATCTGCGCTTCTTGCCGAATTTCAGTGCGACGCTCATCATTCTTGCCGAATTGCTCTTTAAGAAGCTTTAGCTCATCATCGATCTCTTTCAATAAAAGTTCAGATGAACGGAGAATTTTCTGTGTATTCACTATTTGGGCTGAAATGGTTTTGAACTCCTCAAACACCTTATCACGCTCCATGCCGGTTAGACTTTGCAAAGGCATTTTTAGAATTTCATCAACTTGCCGTTCTGAAAGTCGGTAGCTGTTATCGTATTGACTGCCAAGATTCCCATTTGTTGACAACACTTCCGGGTCGCTCTTGACCTGTTGCAGCAACTGCAACACTATGTCAGCACTCCAAATTTGTGCTATCAAATTTTCTCTTGCTTCTTGTCGATTGCCTGCGGCTCGAATTATTTCAATGATTTTGTCAATATTGGTTAGAGCAACAGCAAAACCTTCAAGAGTGTGGGCGCGGGCAAGTGCTCTGCGCAGTTCATATTCAAGTTTCCGGGTGACGACTTCTTTGCGATGCTGTATAAAGCTCTGAAGTATTTGCTTGAGATTAAAAAGTTTTGGCTCGTTATTCTCAATGACTACGAAGTTTATACCGTAGCTGACTTCAAGGCTGGTTCTAGTGTAGAGCATTTTCTCAACAATATCAGAATTAGCATCCGCTCTGAGTTCAATCACTACACGCATTCCCGACTTATCCGTTTCGTCGCGAATTGTTGATATGCCTTCTAGAATGCCTGCTTTGGCCAAAGACGCGATCTTTGCGATCAACACTGCCTTGTTAACCTGGTAAGGCAATTCGGTCACTATGAGCGCTTGTTTATTTGATGTTTCTGAGTCTTCAATCTCAATCTTGCCGCGTACGCGGATGGTACCTGCCCCCGTTTTATAGGCGCGAATTATCCCAAAATCACCATTGATAATCCCACTAGTTGGAAAATCGGGCCCTGGCAGATAATGCATCAATCCATCAATTGATATTTCGGGGTCCTCAATTAAGGCTCTGCAGGCATCAACAGTCTCAGTCAGATTGTGCGGGGGAACTTTGGTGGACATGCCGACCGCAATTCCCTCTGAGCCGTTGAGCAATAAATTTGGCAAACGGGCGGGCAGTACCAAAGGTTGTTCTTCTGTTTCATCATAATTAGGCCCAAAGTCAACGGTCTCTTTTTCAATATCGGTTAACAGCTCATGTCCAATCCGAGACAATCGAACTTCCGTATAGCGCATTGCAGCGGGCCGGTCACCATCGACAGAACCAAAGTTGCCCTGGCCATCAACAAGTGGATAGCGCATCGAAAAATCCTGTGCCATGCGAACAATTGCATCGTAAATTGCAGTTTCACCATGTGGGTGGTATTTACCTATGACATCGCCTGTCACTCTAGCTGATTTTTTATACGGCTTGTCATACGCATTCCCTAGCTTGAGCATTGCATACAAAATACGACGATGAACCGGCTTCAATCCGTCTCTTACATCAGGTAAAGCTCTGCCCAAAATTACGCTCATTGCGTAATCAAGATAGGACTGCTCCATCTCCTTTTCTAAATCAGCAGATAATGTTCTTTTAGCAATATTGGACACAAAAAAGCCGATGTTCAACAATCGGGCAAAGTAGAAAAGCGCATACGAAACAGCGCTGATAGGATAATTATCATTGTTTGTATTTTACCATAATAGGGTTGAGATTGGTCTGATATTTTTATTTCAATTTCGATATTCTCGCTTTCATTGCTTGGGCATTTGTTAAATCTTAGCAACACTTCATGAATACCGCAATGACTACACACTTATAAATACATCACCAGCAGACAATGAATATGAATTCTGTCGTAAACTCAAAGACAGAAATTATGTCATGACAAGCAAATTGTCCTTTGATATGTACCTAATTTCACAACTTGAGCTTGGAAAGCGACAAATATTGCAGGCCACAAGTTCAATCTGATTCCCAAAAATCTCATTAGGAATGAATGAAAGCCGATGAAGTGCTGTGTAGCAACAAATTCTCCAGTACCATTTAACAAGGACAATTCCATCTTTTTGAGTTTTGCCCTGTTGCCGCCTCGGAGCGTAGCGGAGAGGCGGCAACAGGGCCTGGATTGCAATTGTAACACCCGTTACAATTTGCACCGAATCTTGGCTTCGGCCAAGGTGTTTGATAGGCAGGTGGTCGGGAGCAACCATTATTCTCCCGTGCCCAGAGCACCTAATGCGGACCTGTGCCTCGGCCACATGCTGCGATGGAAGACCGGTAGAATGTTAGTGCTTCGAGCACCAGTACTGGATTTGTCAAGCATCGCAGCAAGCCTATTTTATTATCTGTTGACAAAGCAAACAAGTATAGGAGAGAGCAACTGCAAGAACTGAGATATTTCACCGGCGTGGACTGGGGACGACAACATCATCAGGTGTGCGTGATGGACGGCAATGGCCAAGAGCTGGGCAACAAGCGTTTCCCGCACAACGGGGCCGGACTGAGACAGATGGCACAGTGGATCCTGGAACGCACCGAGGCTGATGCCCGGCACATCGGTGTCGTGGTGGAGACCTCCAACGGACCGGTGGTGGACACCTTGCAGCAGCATGGCTTCGAGGTGTTCTCCATCAACCCCAAGCAGTTGGATCGCTACCGCGACCGCTTCAGCATGGCCGGGGCCAAAGATGACCGCTTCGACGCCCGAGTGCTGGCCGAGACCGTGTGCCGCGACCGCGACCTGCTGCGACCGGTTGAACGCCTGCCGAGCGAGATCCTGGCCTTGCGCGAATGTGTGCGACAACGCTCGCAACTGGTTGAAGACAAGGTGCGACTGGAAGCACAGTTCAAGGATGTGCTGTGGAGCTACCACCCCCAATTCCTGCAACTGAGCAAACAGCTCAGCAGTGCTTGGGTGTTGGAACTGGCACAACTGGCGGCCGACCCGGCCACCGCCGAAACCCTGAGTCTGCCGGCGATTGACCGGTTGCTGAAACAGCATCGCATCCGCGCCATTGACGCCGAGACCGTCAAGTCCATTCTATGCCAGCCGGCGATGTCAGTCGATGCCGGTGTCGTCAAGGGGGCGGCACTGCGGGTGCAGATGATCGCGGCACACCTGCAGTTGGTCACCGCACAGATCAAACAGGTCGAGGCTCAGATGAGTGAGTTGATCAAAGCTCACAATCAACAGCTGGCGGCTTCTGACGACCCGGACGACCGCCGCCTCAGGCATGACGTGGACATCATCTCATCCATGACCGGCATCGGACTGGTGGTGCTGGCCACGCTGCTGGCGGAAGCCTGGCGCATCCTGCGCAATCGCGACTACAAGGCCTTGCGTGCCTATGGTGGTGCCGCACCGGTCACCCGCCGCTCCGGCAAGATGGTTCAGGTGGTGCGCCGACTCGGGTGCAATACGATGTTGGCCGAGGCCTTGTACCACTGGGCTCGCACCGCCATGCAGAACGACCCGACCAGCAAAGCCAAATACCAAGCGCTCAGGGAACGCGGACATAGCCACGGACGATGCTTGCGGGGTCTCTCGGACCGCTTGTGCAAGGTGCTATGCAGCATGCTGACCAACCAGCAGTTGTTCAACCCGGATGGGGAATGCCATGCGTTGGCAGCTTGACAGGTTGATTGACAAATTGCGAGGGTACAGCCTCGCAAAAAAGAGTTGCAAAATGGTAGAATGTCCGCATTTTGTATTTCACCCATTGGGTGAAAGCAGGCATCCCATGAATCACCCGCTGCACAATGCTTCTTACGACAATTCCATTTTCTAATGCGATATTTGGGTGATTGATGACAATCGACAAAATTGGTAACCATTTATAATGTATTAATATCAGTCAGCATTCTAAGCCGATTCAATCTTAACTTATTTTACCGGATACTTATTGCTTAGGCTGATGTTCGCCTCAGCACTTACCTTTTGTCTTAAAAATTCGTAGAATGCTTGACACTGAAACTGTTGGCACTACTGCCGAACCGCAATTTTCGTAATACTGACTCGAATGAATACAGTTGATACAATCATCAACGCCCGATGGATTATTCCAGTTGTGCCAGACAGAGTGATACTTGATAATCACAGTCTAATCATTCAGAATGGAAAAATTCTCCATCTGTTGCCAACAGCTGAATCTAACAAACAGTATCAATCGCAAAATGTCTTCAATTTGGCGACCCATGCTGTCATACCAGGGTTTGTAAACGCGCACACACATGCCGCAATGTCCCTTCTGCGCGGTATAGCTGAAGACTATTCGTTAGACACATGGCTTGAAAAACGCATTTGGCCACTTGAGAGTTCCCTCGTCACAGAGGAATTCGTAAAGGATGGAACGATGTTGGCGATTGCAGAAATGATAATGAGTGGCACCACCTGTATGAATGACATGTACTACTACCCACAAATTGCCGGAAAAGTCGCGGATAAAATAGGAATGAGAGCTTGTGTCGGAATGATTGTTCTAGATTTTCCAACTGTATGGGCGAGTTCAACCACTGAATATATAGATTTAGGTCTGGCGGTGCATCGGCAGTTCGAAAGTTCAAGTAATGTTACGACTATGCTCGCCCCCCATGCTCCCTATACAGTATCCAATTTAACATTAGAAAAGATAAAATCACTATCTGAACATCATGATTTACGTGTACATATTCATTTGCATGAAACAACTGGAGAAATAGAGAAATCTTTAAGTGAGCATAATGTGCGGCCGCTTGAGCGCCTCAGGCAACTTGATTTAGTCAATAGGAAGCTTCTTGCTGTACATGCGATTCACTTAACAGATGATGAAATATCACTTTTGGGAGAAACCAATAGTAGCATAGTTCACTGCCCTAAATCAAACCTCAAGCTCGCAAGCGGTATTTGCCTTACTTCAAACTTGTTGCGAGATAACGTAAATGTTGCTATCGGTACAGATAGTGCGGCCAGCAACAACAGCCTTAACATGCTTGAGGAAATTCGCTTTGCAGCGCTCCTAGCCAAAGGTTTTTCTAATAACGCGGAAAATATGAGTGTACACGACTCATTGAAAATGGCTACAATAAACGGCGCAAAATCATTAGGATTGGATGCGCAAATTGGCTCGCTAGAATCTGGAAAACTAGCTGATATTACAGCGTTTGACCTCAGTGATGTAGCTTCTTTGCCAATATATAACCCTGTAGCCCAGATTGTTCACTCGGCTTCCCGGGAGCAGGTAACCCATGTGTGGATTGGTGGCGTAAATTTGTTGCGAAACCGGGAGCTTTTATCAATAGAACTTGAAGAATGCCGATATATCGCAAACAAATGGAGCAATATTGCTTCAGAAAAAATATCCATTCTGCAATAGAATCAAATTATCAATAGTATGGAACAACACAATGTTGACAGTGCTGAAATTGAGAAATTCTCAAAATTAGCTCACAAATGGTGGGACCTTGATGGTGAGCTGCAAACACTGCATCGAATAAACCCTTTGCGAATTAAATACATTCAAGAGCATGCATCGGTTTCTGAGCAACGTGTTTTGGATATTGGTTGCGGAGGTGGAATTTTGACAGAGTCTTTAGCCATGCAAGGTTGCTTTGTCACGGGACTTGATGCTAGTGAAAGCGCAATTTGTGTAGCTAGGCAACATGCGCTTGATAACAATCTTGAAATTGAATACGTCTCATCTACAGTTGAGCAATTCGCAGCGACGAACTACCAAATTTTCGATATTGTGACTTGTATGGAAATGCTTGAACACGTCCCTGACCCGGAATCGGTCATCACAGCTTGCCAAAAATTGCTAAAACCGGGCGGTAGTGTATTTTTCTCCACAATAAATAGAAACATGAAAAGCTGGTTGCAAGCAATTGTCGGCGCTGAATACATTCTACACATGGTTCCACGGGGCACCCATCAATACACAAAGCTAATTCGACCTTCAGAATTGTTCCAATGGTGTCGAAATGCAGGCATTCACATAAAGGACTTAACTGGACTCCACTACAATCCGTTAGAAGGAACATTTCGATTAGATCCGGGTGTCAATGTTAACTATTTTGCTTATTGCGTGCGATCTTGAACAATTACAAGCTGGTTTTATTTGATTTTGACGGTACGCTTGCTGATACAGCGGGCGATATGATTGGTGCACTCAATGAGCTACTGTCTAATAATTCTAAAGCCCCAATTCCTATCGAAACTCTGCGACCGTACGTTTCAGACGGTACACCAGCCTTGCTAAAATTCGGGTTTGGCTGTATGCCTGGCGAAAAAAAATTTGACGAATTGAGGCTGGAATTTCTAAAAATCTATGAAGAAAACGTGTGTGTTGATACTGCACTTTACCCTGGAATAAGTGAAATATTGACACGTTGCCAACAAACAAACCTGCCATGGGGAATAGTAACTAACAAACCAGAACACTTGACTCGACAAATCTTGGATCAACTCGGGCTCAGCGAGTTAGCCGCTTGTGTTGTTGGTGGGGATACATTGCCACAGCGTAAACCAAATCCAGAACCGATAATTCACGCTTGCAATATAGCCGGCGTGGAGCCTGAATCAGCAGTATTCATAGGGGATTCAAGCCGAGACATGGAAGCCGGCAAACGAGCCGGTCTCGCTACAATTGCAGTCGCCTATGGTTATATCCCACCTAATGATAACCCGTATCGATGGCAGGCTGATATTACAATCAATTCGACTTTTGAGATTCCGCAATTTTTGTGGAAGTCAGATATGGATTTTGAGTGGCAAGCTCACGGAGTTGATTAATCTCCTCTTTACTCAATTCACGCCAATTTCCTTGTTTCATATTTTGCGGTAACAAGACTGAACCGTAGCGAACTCGAATCAGACGACTGATTTGACAACCAACCACTCGCCATGCTCGCCTTATCTCACGATTTTTGCCGCGCTTAATCATAATGCGAAACCAGTTGTTGTTTCCAGCCATATTGCCGTGTTCAGGCTCAACATGGTCAAAGCGAAGCAGCTCACCTTTTGAATGCACGCCGTTGCGTAAATCATGCAGCTTGCGTGTGTTCACAATACCAGACACCCGACATAAATACTCGCGCTCTAATTCACATTTCGGATGCATTAGATGATGCACTAGCTCACCATCGTTAGAAAACAGGATTAATCCACTTGTATTGATATCTAGCCGACCAACTGACAGCCATCGACCGTTCTCCAAGGGCGGCAAGCGTCTCGTATAAAGAGGTCGATTCATTGGGTCATCATGCGAGCATATCTCCCCAATTGGCTTGTTATAAGCAATTATTCGAGTTTGAACAAAATACTCAGAGACAGTCAGTTCCACATCATCTATGAAAATAACATCGCCAATTGAGATACGGTCGCCGGGTGCCATAATTTTGTTTACTGACCGTATTCGCCCAGCTTGCAACCATTGTTCAATCTGCCGGCGCGAACCGTAACCAGCCCTTGCTAAGTACTTCTGTACCCGTTCACTCACAGCCCCGATATTAGATCTCAATAGTTGACAATTAGTCTAATTGTCCGAATTTTCATCCGACTCCGTACCGCTCGCAGACTGACGCTCCAAAAGATCAACTGCTGGTAATTCAGAGAGGGATTCAAGATTGAAGTATTCCAGAAACTTCTGTGTTGTACGAAACATTGCTGGACGGCCAGGTATTTCTTTATGTCCTGCCTGTTCAACCCAGTCATTTGCTAGCAAAGTCCGCATAATGTCTGTTGACACTCCCACACCTCGTATATTTTCAATATCACCCCGTGTAACTGGTTGACGAAAAGCAATAATCGAAAGTGTTTCAAGCAATGCTCGGGAATAGCGACGCGGCCGAATCTCAGATAACCTTTGCAGCCAAATCGCATATTCGCTTCGAGATTGGTAGCGGTAACCATTTCCAACTTTCTTGAGTTCAATGCCGCGATTATCGCAGTTGCGCTCCAACTCAAGCAAAACCCGTTCAATCCTAGTCTGATTTGGCCGTTCCTCACGTTCAAACAAACTTTGAATCTGTTCGATTGATATTGGAACTTCCGATGTCAACACAGCGGCTTCAACAATATTCTTCAGTTCAACAAATGTAACGGGCATATCTAGTCATTGAAGTGAATATGTATTGTGGAGTCTTGATCTGATTGCACAGCGTAGACTTGATTGGAATTGATCAACTCCAACAGCGCTAAAAACGTGACAATTATCCCTGTTTTACCCTCTTTGCGATCAAACAATTCAATAAAGCTAGATTGCTTGACTTGCTCTAGCTTTTCAACGATGGATTTAATCTTATCTTTAACAAACAGAATTGGCCGCTTTATCACTATTGGCGAACTAATTTCTTGTGTTCGCAAAACGTCCTTGAATGATTCAATCAAACGCACCAAATCCACAGTTTCAAATATCACTTGTTTCAGAGGCTTTTCGCCTTGGGCATGCGCAACAAACAGATCTCGACCGACTCTTGGATACTCCTCTAGCAATATCGCCGCAGTTCGGATTTTTTCATATTCCTGCAACTGTAATGCAAGCTCAGCTCGCGGGTCAGTGCCCTGCTCATCGTCATCTTCCTCCATCTGTGCGGGAAGCAACAGACGCGATTTAATGTGTGCTAACGTTGCCGCCATTGCCAAATATTCACCCGCAAGCTCCAACTGTATTTTTTGCATCAAGTCAATATAGGAAGCGTATTGACGAGCAATTTCAGCTACTGGAATGTCTAGCACATCAAACTTGTTTTTACGTATGAGATATAAGAGCAAATCAAGCGGCCCCTCATAGGTTTGAATAACCACCTCCAACGCATCTGGCGGAATATACAAATCGCTTGGAATTTCAAGTTCGCGTTTTGAATCGTCAGTTTCGTTGATGCTGATGACCTTGCTATTCATATCATCGATACCAACCGGTGCCTACGTACCTTCTTACATCGGCCATGGTTTCTTCTGCAACGACTCCTGCGCGCTCACAACCATCGGCAATTACGCGTTCAAGATACTTCTGGTCCTCAATATATGGTGCAGCCCGTTCCGCATGTGATTTCTGTTCATTCAGAATTTCATCTATGATACTGCTTTTGCATTCGACACACCCAATTGCCGCAGTTGTGCAACCATTGCATACCCAGTCCTTTATCTCTTGGTTCGAGTAAATTTGGTGAAAATCCCATATTGGACATTTCTCAGGATCTCCTGGATCACTGCGTCGCACTCTTGCTGGATCAGTAGGCATTTTTTTAATGGAATCGACAATTCTATCTGGCTCATCACGCAAGAAAATTGCATTGTTATAAGATTTAGACATTTTTTGTCCATCGGTACCCGGTACTTTAGAAGCTTTGGTGAGCAAGGCGTCAGGTTCAGTCAATATTTGCCTTCCAATCCCACCTTCAAGATGTCCCAGAAGTCGCTCTCGGTCTCCGCGTGACAGGTTCGTCAAATTGCCAAGCAATTGCTGAGCCAACTCAAGCGCAGATTCATCTCCATGGGCAGTGTAAGCTTTTTGCAGTTCCCGGTATCGATTCCCAATTTTATTTCCAAGCTTATTGATGGCTTGCTCAACCTTTTTTTGGAAATTAGGTTCACTGCCAAAAATTGAATTAAATCTGCGAGCTATCTCGCGTGTTAGTTCAATATGTGGCACTTGGTCCTCACCAACCGGAACTAATGAAGCCTGGTACATTAGAATGTCTGCACTCTGCAATACAGGATATCCCAAAAATCCATGTGTAGAAAGATCGCGATCAGTCAACTTTTCCTGTTGATCTTTAAAACTCGGAACTCGCTCTAACCAACCCAGTGGGCTGATCATTGAAAGAAGTAAGTATAGCTCTGCATGCTCTGGGACTCGGGACTGGATAAATATAGTGGCCAATTCTGGATCAATTCCACTGGCGAGCCAATCAATGACCATATTCAACACATTGTCCTTCATCGAGATATCGTTAACTGAGTTGAAATCGGTTGTAAGCGCGTGCCAATCTGCGACAAAGTAGAAACATTCATGCTCATGCTGAAGTTCAACCCATTTCTTAATTACTCCATGATAATGTCCGAGATGCAATCGACCTGTTGGTCTCATCCCTGACAGCACGCGGGTGGACTGTCCTAAGGTGTTCATGTAGGCTAGTTCTCCTATTCGAATATTTTGTTAAATTGTATATTCTCCTTTCAGATCAGCTTGCTTTGACTAATTCAACTCGCTGATCTGTTAAGTTTTTCAGTAATTGTGCTGCGCTGCCGAGAGATGGAATATGAATCTCAGGTGCTATTTCAACCAATGGCTCCAATACAAAACGTCGTTCGTGCATCCGAGGATGCGGTATATGTAGTTCTTCACTTGCGATTTGCTCATTTTCAAACAGCAAGAGATCAAGATCTATTATGCGTGGACCGTTGTGTATTCGTGTACGCTTGCGACCGGTTTTTATTTCAATTGACAACAGTATTTGCAAAAATGTTATTGGCACCAAGCTCGTTGTCACTTCGCAAACGGCATTGGCAAACTCAGGTTGATGTTTGTAGCCAACCGGATCGGAAACATAAATTGACGACCGTTTAATCACGGTGCAATTGGGCAAATCGTTGATTGTTTCAATTGCTAATTCAACTTGTTTCTGTGGACTTGATAGATTGCTACCAAGGCCGACATACACATTGCTTATCATTTATGTTACCGTCGTCTTCTATGCTGTCTATGTCGGCGTTGGCTTCGGGGTGGATGTTTCTGAGTATTTCTCAATGGAATCCACCGGTCACAGATGCTCTTTTGCACTTCACCGAATTTTGATCTCAATTCAAGCAAGCGCAACGCCGGGCGAAAGTTTCTGCTACTAGCAACCTCTGAATCCTGTGTATCTTTCTGTTCTAGGATGTACTGTAAGCGCCAGATATCCTGAATCCGTCCGCCAATGTGTCGCGGTAAATAAGTGCATTTGCTTTGATCAAATAGTAAATTGTCAGCGACGCGGTAATTTAATCTATTCCCTTTTCCATGGCCTTTAAGTGATTTTTTTCGGTACGGTTGCCAGAGTATTGCCGCAAACGTATAAGTCAAACTCAAATGTTCTTGCTGTTTAACTCTCTGATCCGATTCACTGAATAACATTTCAAGCCAAATATTGAACTTGTTTTCCGAGGCGTTGTTCAGATAATTGGCATAGCTTGGAAACACGAACGAAAATATTTTGCAATTGTTCATTTTTTGGTAGATAGGCTGTGCAAAACCACCTAAAAACAATTTTTTAATTTCGTCAGCCATTCTGGCATTTGATATATCTCGAAGCAAGTGCCCAAGTTTGGAGAGTTGCTCCTCACTCTTACCCTCAAGTTTGAAATTCAGCATAGCTGCAAATCGAATTGCACGCAAAATTCTCACTGGATCTTCTTGGTAGCGTTTGACTGGATCTCCAATAACTCGAATAATACCATTTCTTGCATCTTGATAGCCATCAGTGTAATCAATGATGTTCATCGTAGATGGATCTAAATATAAGGAGTTGATTGTTATATCTCGCCTAAATGCGTCCTCTTCAATAGTGCCGTAAGTATTGTCCCTAAGCAATCTACCTTTATATGACACATGAGGCTGATTACCACTTTTTTCGGTTTTATTAGGCAGAGAGCGGTACGTGGCAACTTGAATCAGCTCGCCCTTCATCCTCACTTCGGCCAAACGAAATCGACGGCCAAATACACGACTTCTAGGAAACAGTCTTCTCACTTGTTCAGGCCAGGCATTGGTTGCTACATCGAAGTCTTTAGGAGTTTTACCTAATAGCAAATCGCGAACACAACCACCAACTAAATGAGCTGAAAAACCTGCTGAGATCAGTTCTTGCATGACAATCATTGACCCTTGGCTAATTCGAGTTGAGGTGATCCCATGTTTAGATGGTTGAATTTTTCTATATTGCGCCTTCACCGGCCAAGCGACCCAAAATAATTTAAATTTGAAATTCTAAAATTTGGCAACATTTGATATAGTTATATGATTCAGGTCAGCTCCCTTCGTCTAGTGGTTAGGACTTCGGCCTCTCAAGCCGGCAACAGGGGTTCGAATCCCCTAGGGAGCGCCAGTGTAAAAATGTTACTCAATCGCCAATGGGCCAACAAGTGGGAATACTAATAAATACAGATTCTGGCAACTCAACTCAGCCAAACATCTATGATGTTAGCACTGACAATTTCATGGAAGACGTCGTAGAACGCTCTCGAAGTTTACCGATTGTGGTAGATTTCTGGGCACCTTGGTGCGGACCATGCAAAAGCTTGCTTCCTATTCTTGAAGGTTTAACCGAAGAATACAATGGTGCTTTCCATCTGGCAAAAATTAACATCGATGAGAATCAGGACATTGCCATGCAGTTTTCAGTTCGAAGTGTGCCTGCCGTGTTCATGATTAAAGACGGCACAGTTGTAGACGGTTTTATGGGCGCCCAGCCAAAGAGTAATATCGAACAATTTCTGGCAAAACACATTTCAGACCCTAGACCAGAGACTATAAGCAATGATGCTGACGACCCAATAGCCAAACTTGTCAATCAAGGGGATATCAAACAGGCAATTAGTATATTGCAAGATGACGACTCCGACACAGGTTTGTTGCGTTTGGCTGAATTGTACTTGATGCAACATGACATTGATAATGCTCAAGCTACACTTGATAAAATCAGCGAAAATGGAAACAGCAAGCCACCTTTCAAATCAACTAGCGCCAAATTGGAGTTCATAAAATATGTTGCAACACTGGAAGACGAATCTGAACTTGAAAATCGTGTTCTTGCGGACAGTGAAGATTGGGATGCTAAATACAAGTTGGCGATAGTCAATCTAGTTAATGGTAACAGTGAAATTGCACTTGAAAACTTGCTAGAGATTGTCAAGCAATGTCGCAGTTTCAATGATGACGTAGCGCGCAAAGGTCTTGTCAGAGCTTTCGAATTTTTAGGACCTGACAATGAATTAGTTCCCAAATTCAGGAAACTGCTAGCAAACATTCTCAATTAACCACGCGGATGATGTTGTTTTAGCACAGTAGATAGCCGTTTTTTAGATACGTGGGTATAGATCTGAGTAGTTGTCAATGAGCTATGTCCGAGCAATTGCTGTATGGTTCGTATGTCGGTTCCATTATCTAGCAAATGTGTTGCAAAAGAATGGCGTAGTGAATGTGGAGATAATTCTGAATTAATACCTGCCTGCAATCCGTATTTTCGGACATTGTTCCAGAATGCCTGTCTAGTCATGCGTTTGCCTCGCGCAGTAATAAACAAATCGTCTGTAATCCCGCCATGTACTGCAAGTAGTTTTGGACGGGCATCACTGAGATATCGCATTAACCAGTCAACAGCATACTCACCTAAAGGGACCAATCGCTCACGCGAACCTTTGCCAGTCATTCTCAGCCAACCGTCTTGTAGATTGATTGAACTTACCAGTAATCCAATTAATTCAGAAACTCTTAACCCAGCGCCGTAGAGTGTTTCTAGCATTGATCTGTCACGCAGACCGGTAGGCAACGTAATATCAGGCATTTCAAGTAACAACTCAATATCTGTCAAACTCAGTGTTTTCGGAAGAGAATGTCCAACTGAAGGCGAATCAATGTTATCGGTAGGACAGTCATTCAGCAGTGATTCTGTCACACAAAATGTAAAAAAACGTCGCAAAGCGCAAAGATGTCGCGCTAATGAACGTGGATTGAAATCGTCACGACTAGCTAAATATCTCAAGACATCTTGACGGTTTGTATGTACTAGGTTTTTGTTTCTTTCTTCCTGCCACTCGGCAAATGCGGTTAGATCTCTGCGGTAAGCGTCAAGTGTTAAATCCGACAACCCTGATTCAGACCAAACCGTATCCGCAAACCGATCAATCAAATCTGAATTTTGAAGTGAAATATCCATGTTTTAATATTTACTGTACAGCTATTCTGTTTGTGGTAGCCGGTTGATACGATTTGTAACTATGACTTGTTTTCGCGGGTCAAACGTATCATTCTCTAATTGTTCAAATATTGATCTAGCATCAGCGTACAGCTCAGCTGCCGCCAATTCATCTCCGGCAGATAGTCGTGCTGATTTTCCCCATTCATCATTCCACGAACTTCCCAAACCAGCGGAAAGAAACAGAAACTCTGCCGCTTTCTCATGTTGATTAAGGGCTGAATACGATTCAGCAACCCAACGTAGAACTTCACGTCTCATTTGCTCAACTGCAATATGGGAATAGAGGTTTGAAAACATAGCAACTGCCAATTCGTGCTGGCCGATTGTTTGCAAATCGAAAATCACCTGAATGATACGGTCAAGGGTTTCTTGATCTGCATTCAAAGGCAATGAATCCAGTGCCTTCATCAACCATTTCTGAGATTTATCAATACTGCCAGCTGCTATTGCGATTCTTGCATTTCTGAGAAACCAATCGATGTGCTTGGATTCATCTTCAGGCAAGTTTAATCTATCAATAATTGAGAGAGCCTTGCTATAGTCTCTATTTTTGATTGTTACATTGGCCAATGCAATTTGTAGTTCACGCCGAATTTGTGTTAAATCGAATATTGGTTGTGTTAAAAAAAGCCGTTCCAATAATTCTTGCATATTAGCTTCAGCTAATTCATCTGCATATTTTTTGATGGCTTGTTGTTGCATTTCTAGATCTTCTGAGTTGTTCGCCAGAAATGAATAGATAGCACGAGCTGCAACTGGAGCAGTGATTTCGAATTCCTCTGCGAGCCGAAACCAGCTGCTATCGTCACCAACTATCAAATGAAAATCATTACCAAGTTGAATCGAGAACTCATCATAAAGGTCGAATAATTCATATTCGGACTTGAATGGAATTACCGAAAGAAAAGTCCAATCTGAAACTTGCGATTGACTCAAACCTAATGCCGATTCAGTGGCGATGACCTGCATCTCTATATCACTCAAAGCATCTGCTGCAGCTTCAATAACTGCCCAAAGCTCGATTGTTAATACCGGAGACTCAGTAAATTCCGGCAGCATGGCTAACCCTGCTGAGACAACCTCTGATGGTGTTAGTGTTTTTAGCAACAGCTTTGAACGCAGAGCAAGGAGTTCCCCCTCCGCAGTTTGAAGCACCGTTAATCGTTCAGCCGCTTCTTGTGCACGCCCTGTACGTAGCAACACACGATTGTAGCGAGATTCCCATTGTGGGTCACTTGGCCGGTAATCATTAAAGAAGGTTGTTAGAGCAACTCTTGCATCTTCATACTTGTTTTCTGCAATGTAAGTTTGAGCAATCAAGTCTCTCCATTCGATTATTCGCTCACGGTTGTAAGGAAGGTTCCATATGAGATTGCGTAAACGTCGCCTCGTCTCTTGATATTGCCCGAGGCTGAGTTCTGCCTTGACTCCGAATGTCTGAATTTCAAGCTGAAACTCTTGTGAAACATCACCCTTAATTTCAGAAATACGAGTAACGATTTCGTTCCAAAGCTGTAACTCAAATGCGATTTCAAAAAATAGTTTTTCCCAATCATACCATGCTGGTGTGAACTCGTATTTTTTTCTAGATTCAACGACAGCCCTGTAAGCCAAGTTATAAGAACCCCGACGAACAAGTTGTTTGACTTGCTCAATAGTTCTCTCAGACGGAAACGCTACGGGTGCAATTGCTTTTTCAGAATGTAGAATTGGTGCATTCAGCACATTGCCAGCTGATGGTACGATTTCGATGAGCGTTTCAGTTCCCTGCGGTAGCTCATTGGCAACCTTTGACTCAGAATCACTTGCAATATCAAGAGCTGTCTGAGGAATATCAAGTGCATCAGTTGATTCAACGACAGCTGGCAAACTCTGTGATTCTGATAACGCTTCGACCTCTAATTCTTGCACTACCGAATCACTTTGTAATGCTTGTTCTGTTATTGCTGAATCAGATTCAGTTGTTTGTATGGTAGTGGTGATTGTTGTATCAGACTCGTCCTGAATTAGCCGCAGTAATTCACTAACTTTCTCAGATACACTATCAGTTTGTTGCGAAAAGGCGTGATTCCACTGAATAGAAGCGACTGCTAATATGCAAACTGCAGCGCATTTAGGCAAACTTGCAATTCTACCATTTGTGTTTAGCAACTTAGATGCTTTGTACATCAGCAAGTTATAGTTATATTCAGCAAAAAAATGCCAAATCAGTTGAAGTTTTCACGCTTGATGGCGCACAGACTGTGCGCATCGCACAAGTAAATTGTGTATCAGTAACTCTCTAATTGATTTTTTCTTTAATCCTTGCAGATTTACCAGTACGGTCGCGCAGATAGTACAGTTTAGCGCGACGAACATCACCTCGGCGCTTCACTTCAATACTATTAATCAACGGACTGTGTGTTTGAAATACGCGTTCTACACCTTCTCCATAAGAAATTTTTCTCACAGTAAAAGACGAATTTAGCCCTCGGTTTCTTTTTGCGATAACAACACCTTCAAATGCTTGCTGCCGTTCTCGCTCACCTTCACGAACTAGAATGACAACGCGTACGGTATCACCAGATGCAAAATCGGGAATATCTCTCTGTATTTGTTGTTCTTCGATTGCCTGAATGATGTTCATTATTTCCTCTGATTGTTAAATTCCTGTTTATATTCTTCAAGTGCTTTTTGCTGCTCAATGTTCAATTCAAAATCTTCAAGTAGGTCCGGACGTTTTAACCATGTACGCCCGAGAGATTGCTTGAACCGCCAGTAATCTATCGCTTCATGATTGCCAGACGATAGCACCTTCGGTACTTGTCGGCCTTGAACAGACGGAGGGCGAGTGTAGTGCATACAGTCAAGTAATCCGCGAGAAAAAGACTCGACTTGACTTGACTCTTCATTGCCTAACACACCTGGAATCTGTCGCACAACGGCATCAATCAATACCATTGCTGCCAGTTCACCACCAGACAGAATATAATCGCCAACCGACCATTCTTGAGCGTTAATTATATCCAATGCGCGTTGGTCCACGCCTGAATATCTTCCACACAAGAGTATTAATTTTGATTGATTTGCAAATTCCAACACGTGGTTGTGCGTTAATTGTTGTCCTTGAGGACTTAAATAAACAACCGGAACTTCATCGCCTAATGATTTTTTTAGCACACTTACGCAGCTAATGATTGGTTTGGCCATCATCACCATACCGGGACCTCCGCCATAAGGCCGGTCATCTAAGTGTCGATGTTGGCCAAGTCCGTAGTCTCGTAAATCCACTGGTGTTACATTAACAATGCCATTGTCTACAGCTCGGCCTACAACACCGTATTTAGTGATGGCTTCAAACATTCCAGGGAAAATGCTAATAACGCTGAATCCGATTGCTGGATTTTCTGCTTCAATATTCATAAAACCAATCAACCCTCAGTACACCTTCCGACTCGTCTATAGCCACTATCACATTCGGAATGTACGGTATCAAGTGCTCTGACTCCCCTTTTACTCGCAATACGTTATTAGCACCGGTTTCGATAATACTGTCAACAATTCCATAGTTTGTGCCGTCAACATCAATGACACTCAATCCAAGCAATTGATATTGATAGTATTCACCATCCGGAAGTGCTTGCAATGAAGATTTGAGAACACTGATCTCAACGCCTTTTAGTGCAAGTGCTTGTTCGCGCGTCTCTATTCCATAAAGCGAAGCTGTAATATACTTGCCATGAATGCGGCTGTCAGAAATTCTGAACAGTCGCTTCCCTTTAGCCGGCATATCCAAGATCCAATGCTCATAGTGCAATAGACCGTCTGGTTTTTCAGTGAAAGCCTGAACTTTGATTAGTCCTTGGGCGCCATATGGTTCGACTACGCGGGCTACTACGATGCTGTCATCAAGATCGTCAAACACCCGCGATTAATCTAGAATTATGCTGTCGCAGTATTGGATGCAGATTTTTTGACAAGCGACTTAACCCGATCCGAAGGTTGAGCACCACAAGACACCCAATAGTCATATCGTTCCATGTCCACTCTAAATTGCTCTTCGTTTTCAGCCGCAATTGGATTGACAAATCCAATATGTTCAATATACATACCAGTCGGTGCGCGCCGACTATCGGTAACAACAATTGAGTAGAATGGTCTTCCCTTTGCTCCACCTCTCCTTAGTCGAATTGTAACCATTAATAAATATCTCTCATAAGGGTGTAAATTATGTAATTATATACGCACTAAAATAACTAAGACAGGAATATTTACAATCAATACAAGCGTTGTATAAGTTGCAGTGCTCAATTGGATCACTAATTCTATCAAACGCCTGTATTTCAACATAACGTGCAGTTTCTAAGATATCGCACTTCTGGAAAGAAGTATGTGTTTTAGAGGTGTCTGTAGAGGAATTGAACTGGCCACATCCATTGGAAAAATTGGTTAGTTGCAACACAGAGTAACTATTCAAAGTTTCTTTTGGTCATGATCTGATTCTTTAAGTATGAAACTTCACTGTCAAAAACATGCGGTCCGCCGTTATTTTGAAGACATTGGCATCACCGACGATATTAGCGCTTTATTTTTGCGAGCTACATTTCCGATAATGGTGACAAGGCAGCTTCTGCTTAATCGTCTGGTATGAGAATTGAACTGAAGCCATACGAGTGCTTCTAACTGAATGGATTCGCGGTCAGACTTGTTGAACAGATGAAGACCAGCTTCCATGCTCCGTGATTTCGAAGCACAAATGAGAACGGATGCAGACTGGTTTTATATTGAGTATAAATCGCTTGATGCCTATTCAATCTATCGACTAATTCCATACTGCGGGAAATCACTAGGTATAATACGGCTTAATATTGAACAATTCCAAGGTGGGTTAGATTATGGCAATAATTCTGAAACTGTTGCCTCCTTCAAGTATCCAACCGTTAGAACTTGAAAAACCGCACTGTGAATTGCTTTTACCCTATTGCTTAATTTTTCGTGTGACTTCACTACCTGTCTTCCCTCTCAGCGATAAAATTGGGAATTATAAAGAAAGGTTGACAAACTGTTCCAATTCAAATATAAATTGGCTTTGACTGGAACCAAATCACGAAAACAGGCAAGTGATTCAAACATGAAAAAATCCCCGGGTCGATCCTATCGAACAGGCATGACCGTCATTGAACTGCTCGCCAAGTTCCCGGATGAGCAATCCTCCATCGCTTGGTTTGAAAACATCATCTGGCCCGAGGGCCGGCGGTGTTCCAAGTGCGACTCGGCGAGAACCACAACCGCCACCCACAAGAAGATGCCCTACTGGTGTTCCGATTGCCGCAGCTATTTCAGCGTCAAATCCAACACCGCCATCGAAAACTCCAAAGTACCCATGCAAAAGTGGGCCATCGCCATCTATCTGTGCCTGACCAGCCTGACCGGCGTGTCCAGCATGAAACTTCACCGCGACATCGGTGTCTCGCAACCGACCGCCTGGTTCATGCTGCATCGCATCCGCGAAGCTTGGATGCAGTATTCACAACAACCATTTGACGGTCCCGTTGAAGCGGACGAGACCTACGTCGGCGGCAAGGAAAGAAACAAGCATGCCAACAAGAAACTTCGGGCCGGGCGCGGAACCGTCGGCAAAACTGCGGTTGTCGGCGTCAAGGACCGTGCCACCCGGCAAGTGCGTGCCAAGGTGGTCAGCAGCACCGACGCAGCCACCCTGCAGGGCTTCATTGCCGACCATGCCAGCTGTGAAGCCAAGGTCTACACGGACGAGTCCGCCTCCTATGCCGGTCTGCCTTGCGAGCATGAATCCGTGCGACACTCAGCCGGCGAGTATGTTCGCAATCAAGTGCACGTCAATGGCATCGAATCGTTCTGGGCAATGTTCAAACGCGCCCACAAAGGCACCTTTCACCAGCTCAGCGCCAAGCATCTGGACCGCTATGCCCATGAGTTTGCCGGCAAGCATAACATCCGGGATTTAGACACGCTGGCGCAAATGGGGGACACGGTTGCCCGTCTGGTCGGTCGTTGCCTGTTGCACCGGCACTTGGTCGCCGGCAACGCGTTCACCGGCGCGACGCTTGTGCAGCAAAGCCTTGGCCAGTGATTCCGGTGTCGCTCCCTTGAGATCTTTTTGCGGTTCAACCATGGGTTTCACGATTGTCCTCCTTGACATTGACAGCTGACATGCATAGCCTTCAATCCCAATCATATCTGAACCGGAATGAACGTTGCCAGCGCTGTTAAATTGATTGTATGAGTCCCGGTTGCCAGTATATCGCTTTTTATTATGCAATTCAAACATTTGACTTCCGGGCGGTCAACTATGTCAACCTTTCTTTATAATTCCCATAAAATTCAACTATTTTTGGATCTGCTAGATAAAGTAAGTAAAAGTATAAATTTGAAGATTCACTTCAAGAACGGTTCGATTCGAAAAGTCTGCGAGAATAAAAAAGAAGCGGTGAAGAAATATGGTATGGGATGTGCAAAATCATTGTACGCAAGAATTATGGATATCACCGCGGCAGACTGCTTGAGTGACCTCCGTGCTGGTAGACCTCATTCTCTAAAAGGTGAACGCAAGGGACAAATAGCCGTAAAGTTAGATAAGAAGAATCGACTCGTTTTTACTGCATACAATCAACAGACATCAGATCATGAAATAGATTGGAAAAAGGTTGATGAAATCTTATTTATAGAAATAACAAATTATCATGGTTAACAAGCAAGAAATTTTCTCTCCAAATTGGAAATCTCCCCCAGGCGATACTATTGAAGACTTAACGTGCGAAAGAGGCTGGAATCATATTCAGCTTGCGCAACGATTAGGAATTTCAAAATCGGCTCTCAATCAGCTTATTAAGGGGGAGTTGTTTATTACCAGTGAAATTGCCTTTAGATTAGCAGCGGTTTTTGGGACGTCTGAACAATTCTGGTTGCGACGTGAAGCGGAGTATCGTCAACAATCAGCTCAATTGGAATCTGTGAGTCATTATCAAAATTGGCACGATTGGCTAACTATTTTTCCAATAAAAGAACTGAAAAAGGCAGGTATCCTACCGAATAAGAGGTTAAATGATGGCACCAAAACAAAATTCGTTGAAGATTTGCTCAAGTTTTTTAGCGTCGCCACACCTCGACAATGGGAAACCACCTATCTAAAATTGCAAGCTAATTTTCGCCGTGCACAAACTTCCGATACGAATATTGGTGCAATAACTGCATGGCTGCGTCTAGGTGAAATAGAAGTTGAAGAAGTGCATGGTAAAGCCTATTACGATGATCTAGTGAATGTTCAATTCAACCCCCAAAAATTCAGGACAGCCATAACAGAAATTAGAAAATTGACGGTTTGCCCACCTGAAGAATTTCAACCGAAAATGCAGGAATTCTGTTCGAATGCCGGTGTGCTTCTAATTTTCATTCCAGCTATACCTAAAGCCAAGGTCAGTGGTGTGGCGCGTTGGGTTACCAAACAAAGTCCAATGATTCAAATGTCATTGTTTGGAAAATCAAATGACAAATTCTGGTTCACTTTTTTTCATGAAGCCGCTCATATATTGCTACATGCTAAAGAAAAAAACAGTATATTCCTAGATGATAATTTTGATGTGGATTCGGCAACTCCACTTGAAGCTGAAGCGAATGAATTTGCTGAAAACATCTTGATACCTCCGGAGCATCTTGAAAATATCAGCAGATATAAATCAGAACAGTACATAATCAATTTCGCCAACGAAATTGGCATCCATCCCGGAATTGTTGTTGGCAGACTTCAAAAGGAAAAAGTAATTTCATACCGTAGCCATCTGAATAAATTGAAAGAATCATACGAAATTGCTGAACAAGACCGTAAAGCTCTTTTCTAAAACGCATGCTATCGCGTAACATGAAGCACATAAAAACTTAAAAACTTGAGGATCAAAAAGAAATCCAATCAAGATGAAACATGAAGAATATCTAAATTTGACGTCTCGATTTAGGGACTTGAAGCCACAGTAAAAACAACGGTCTTTGCCGTTATCAGTGCAAAGGCTGTGGTCACACTTTCAACGCTACCACTGGCACCCCGCTGCAGGGCTTGTACCACAAGAAACACTGGTTGACGTTCGGTGAGAATTTGACCAAAGTGAAACAAAGCATCGTTGAAGTGAATTAAATCTTCATGCTGAACAACAAAGGAAAGGCGGATTGGTGGGATATTCTGCAAGACAGCGTGAAAGCCAGCACCGGTCGGTCTAAAGAAAAGGAGCCGATGCTGTTCACCACCGACCGAAGTGGTGTATCTTTCAGCCACAGCATCTAACATTTCAATGTCGCCAAACATTGTGCCGCGGCTCAAACTTTTCGTCTGCACCGCTTCTATGCTGATATCGGACACCAACCGATGCTAACTCCGAGTAGCCGAAAAGCTGCTGGTGCCCATGAGGCGGTTAACTAGTCAGCTAGCGAGCAAGTGCGTACTAACTCCGTACATATTCAGACTGTGAACAATCAAACAAAAATGCCAGATATTAAGGCATAGATTTGAGGAAATGAATATTTTACATGGCATATTGTAAATGTAATATCAGATACTTACATATATAACAAACACCTTGATTAATGCTAGATTTGAAGTTTTGCACGCAGGTATTCCATACCTCGGTTACCTTTTATTCGATTGCATGAGCTACAAAGCAATTGCAAGTTTTCAATATGGTCAGTTCCACCTCTTTGTCTTGATATTATATGGTCTATTTCCAAATGTTGAATCCTGAAATGAATTTGACACCCTGCACAGTTTCCTTCTTGTATACCATACAAAGATTCTTTGTTTCTCTTGCTATTGTATTTCGGAATATTGCCTAAATCTGTGCGTAAAGGTATGTCAGTGCGAACTGCTCCATTAAAGAAAATACCAACTTCGTTGCGCATTCGTTGCTCAACTAGAAGCGCCGCTTGGGGTGATATGTCAATTCCAGCCCATTGACGCCCTTCAATTTCGGCCGCAATGCAAGTTGTAGCACATCCACAGAATGGATCTAACACCATGTCACCGTTGTTGGATGATGCTAGAATAATTCTTCGAAGCAATGCCAACGGCTTTTGGGTCGGGTAACCTGTTCTCTCTTTGGCTTGCGAGTTTAAATAGGAAATCTCCCAAACATCACGCATTGACTTCAATCTAGTGTTATCCTCAGTATATCGTTGCACTATTTTACCGTTTTTAAATTCTGATATTCGCCCACCTTTATGTTTAGACTTTTCGCTGTATGGTTCTTTAAGTTGATTAAAATTCGACGTATCGGACATTGCATAAAAAAAGATAGTATCATGCATTCTTTGAAAATGCTTTGTAGATCCTGTCCAGCGTTGATAGCTCCAAATCACTTCATTACGAAAGTACCGCTGTCCAAATATTGCATCCAATAGCAATTTGAGGTAGTGACCCATGTTCTGGTCACAGTGGACATAAATGGATCCCGTACTTTTTAGCAACCGCTTAATTTCAAGCAGACGCACAGCCATATAAGACAGATAGGCTTTGTTGCTAGGGGTCATAGCTGCAAGCAAAACGCGGTGCAAATTCGGATGTTTCGATTCCATAAAATTAATCCACTCTACGTCCACATCGGAAAGTGTCCATGTATCTTTGAATTCTGCACCGGCAGCTTCCGACCCAATAGGAGCAGCGTAGTTAGCTTTTGAGTTGAATGGAGGATCTAGATAAACTAAATCAACACAATTACTATTCATTCCTCGCATAATCCCGAGATTATCACCTGTCCAAATAGTTTGATGCTTCCAATTTGGCAAGCAATCACTTAGCTTGATATTTTCGATGCTCAATTTATTTTTCAAGGATAAAGCTGAATCAGGAATTTATATTAACCGGTTTTTTGGGAAGATTTTTACTCTTGAGAACAAGGCTTTTTAGGCTATTGATATTTAATACTAAATTAGAGAAGGTTGTATTCCATTCAATATGTCCTCCAAAGTTAAAATCTGAATTCTGGGTATCTTTCCATGAATCAGACTTTTCAACTCATATTGCCCAGAAGCATTAGCAAATTTCTCCATTTCTTTCGTGGGTTTTTCACGTGAAATAAAAATGCCAACAACTTTTTCTGTGTCTAAGATACCTCTCAACTCACGAATGTGGCTGACGGAAACACGCCCACTTTTCACGGAGACAACAGCTTTCTTACCATCACCAAGTGGTATAACCCCATCAATTCCACCATCAGCTCCCATATTGTCATTCGGAAGCCCACCAATTGTGGCAACACAGAATTTTTCAAACTCTTTTCTAGCATAGAGCGGGGAAGACCTATTAAGTAACTTTTCATCTACTTCTTTAACCGTATTCGGCTTTCCAAGGATTTCAATATCTCCCCAAATGTCAAGTTTTTGACGCTTGAACCTTTCTTGAATGGCAGCAATTGCAGAGTAAGTAATATCAATTCCAATCCACTGACGTTTTTCTACTTCCGCCGCTGCAATAGTTGTTCCACAACCACAAAATGGGTCAAGTACAACATCGCCTTTTTTACTAGAAACTTTTACAATTCGTTCTAGCAATTTAAAGGGTTTCTGTGTAGGATACCCTAATCTATCCTTGGCTGATGGTGCTATAGGTTGTATATCGGTGAAGACATCATCCGGATGCTTACCAAGCGGGTTTAATTCCTGCGTCCCGTAATCCCTATTCCCTCTGACATTGCCAATGTGGTGACTGAATCTTTGAATCGTCGCTTCCGCGTATTCCTGACGAGCAGGGTCGGCATCAAAATACAAGTTTGGAGATTTGGCATATCTAAATATTACATCATGCCGTCGAGCAAAATCTTTTTGTGGGGTTCCTGCTCCTCGGTAATACCAAATAATTTCATTCCTGAAGTTCTCCTCTCCAAAAACCCGATCCAGTATTACCTTAAGATAATGCGATGCTGTCGGGTCGCAATGCAAGTAAATCGTTCCGTTAGCTGTTAAAATCCGTTTCATTTCCAACAAACGGACCGCCATATTCACTAAATATGCGTTAATCTGAACTTTACCCATTGCCGAAATAAAGGTGTTGAGAATATCATAAGCACACAGGGATGTTTTCCCAGAACTCTTCATATTTGATATATGTTCATCACATTGTGGCGTCCATGACCAAGTATCTTCAAAGGCTCTGACTTGACCGAGGGCATCAGGATATATAATGTTGTAAGAGCGATTGGAGTTAAAGGGTGGATCAAGATAAATTAAATCAACTGATTCAGATTCCATTTCACGCAACACAGGGAGATTGTCGCTATAGTACAGTTTTCGCAGTTGACTATTCATCACTCTGCTAACCTCACCCCAATACTCTGCAAACTGCAGAGCACATATCGGCCTTTGAACACCGTTTGATTTTGTGCATTCAAACAGTGTATCTTGTCAAATAGGGTATTTTCTAAATTCATTGAACACAGTTTCTTTCTGGTCGTGCATTCTATAGGTCTATGCCTCTTACAGATAGAATTTTGTTAAGATGATATGAAGCGTAAACGTCACCGATTTTTGTCGGATGAGCTTGTCTAAATTTATCACTCGCTACCTGACAATATACTTTATCAATTTCAGAGCCAATATAGTTGCGCCCCATCTGCTTAGCTGCAACAGCCGCAGACCCACCGCCACAAAAAGGGTCAAACACTAGGTCCCCTTCATCTGTTGTCATCAATATTAGCCTTTCAATCAAGTGCACGGGTAGCTGGCAGGGATGAGATGAAGTGCGTTTTGACGCGTGACGAACCCTGTGAATATCATCCCAAACATCACTGATTTGGACTCCAAATTGGTGTCTGAGGTGAGACTTGCCACCATAGTCCTTCAAAAATTCACCACAAGACCTACAAGTCTTATGTGGTGTGCGCACGTCATAAAATTTGCTTTGTCTATCTTTGGTGTAAAACAAGATACCATAGTGGGCTGGTTGCAATGATTTGCCCAAGGGTTGCCCGTTTGAGTTCCAGGCAATCCAATGTCTAAACTCCGCAAGTTCATTCAAAATTCCTGCGGTATAGATCAACAGCTTAGGAATGTTGTAAACGAACAAACTGCCATCTGACTTGAGTACACGGCAAGCTTCGGCAAGCCATTTCTTCGTCCAATCCATATATTCTTGAAATGGAAGATTGTCTTGATAAGATAAATACTTTTTATTCAAATTAAACGGCGGGTCAGCAAAAATCATATTCACCGACTCTGATTCTATTGACCTCATCAAGTCCATACAATCCATTTCGTGGACTTTATTCAACAAGTCAGAAGGTTTCTTTGGTTTTAGGTATTGTTTTTGAATAGACGTGCAATCAGTTGAGTCGGAAATTTTCTCTATTACTTTCATGTCTAAAACAATCTTAGTATATCAATTTAAGGGGTTCGTATTTTGTTGACTACAGCAGAGAAAAATAAAATTGACACATAGCGATACATATTTGACAAAAAACAAGTTCTAGCTCAACAAATTGGGCATTTGGGTGAGACTAATGTGTATCTCAATCAAATCTTACTACCAGAAATTTGCATTTAACCAATTACACTCCAGTATACATTAAATTACCAAAAAATAAAAATATATTTTTTGTTTTGATATTATACACCATATTATGACATATATTTGTTAATTTTTATTGTACAAACTCAGATTTAAATTCCGTGGAATTTACCCGCTCCCAACATTCAATTGTGGGTTATCACAACCTTGTACACCCAAATCGGCTTCTTATAGTTGTAAGCTAACACATTCCTTGCATATCTACCTATATTCATTGTCAGCAGTAAAGTAGCACTACGCCCGCACTCGGCTAGTCAGCCTCTTTGGTATATACTTGCCAAACATCTCATTCCTCGTTTGGAACCAAGGTGGCACGGGCAAATTGACACAACTGACCGATCTCATCCACCACTGTCAGACTGCGCAACTATCGGTCACTTCCCTCTTCATTAGCATCAACTGGCAACGGGAATGTCAGCAACGCTGCGATCTGATAGTCACTGCTGTTTTCTCTACCGCTACCTTACCTGCTAGCAAGTCTACTGACTTCGCCTCAATCAGGCATTTACCGGCTCCAACCGCCCTGCCTTTACGTCAACCCTGGCCATTACGATAATGCGAGGACAAAAGTTGGCCTTAACGCCAATCATACCCAATGAACAATCGAATTCACTCTGAATTAGTGAGAAATGTGCGGTGAAACCAACGCTGTATGAACAACCACCGCCGATATTGGCAAATACTGTCACTCAAAGAGATACCAGTCTTGATTTCCTAACAGATTAAATGATAGTAGCGAAAAATGCCAGCCAATGGAGCTAACGAGATGCAAAAGTTTCCTGCAACAACTGTTGTAACACCTGGACCGATCTTTGGCATCATATCAGGTGATGGTAGTAGCAAACAGTCAACGTGTATGAGCGCTAATTAAACTTGAACCCACACAAATGTATTCTTCTGACACTATTGATTTCGTTTCCATCTTGCCAAAAGACCACCAATACCGGATTTGCTTCCATTGTCAATTGCAATATCAGCGTATTTTGATGAGCCACTAAAACTATCGATAATACAACTACTACAGATAATAGAACTGTAAGCGTATTATCGGATTAATCTGCGGACCGTCTTCGACGGTTTCTACGCTGGCGCACCGGAGTATCCTCATCAGTATTTACAGGTAAATCCACGGCTTTGCTCAAGTGCTCATATATTGCAGTGCGATGAGGAATAGCCATAGCTTCTACAAAGTGTTGCTGGAACGAAGGCTCAACCGCAGTCTCTACTTTTTCTATATTTCGAACTACCTTGGCTATCTCATCGCGAGAGCTTCGATCTAGCAATGCAATTCTAGCTCCAGTCCCAGCAGCATTGCCGGCAGAAGTCACATGTGCAAGGTCACAGTCTGGAATTAAACCTAATATCATTGCATATTTAACATCAACATGACTGCCGAAAGCACCAGCCAAACGGATAGCATCTACGTGTGTAATATCCATTCGCTCCATTAGTAACTTGATTCCAGCATACAGCGCAGCCTTGGCCAGTTGAATTGCCCGCACATCATTTTGTGTAACTACAATCCTCGGCTCTGTATCACAAATGAGATAAGAAAATGTCCTCTTTTCAGAAATAATCCTCTCGCTTACCTTGGATTTATCGCCTTGTATAACTCCATTTGAGTCAATTATCCCGGCAAGATACATCTCTGCCACTGCCTCAATGATCCCTGAACCGCAAATGCCTGTCACGCCAGTACCGCTTATTACGTTATAAAAGTCTGCTTCGTCAGACCAACACTCGCTTCCGATCACTTTGAATCTTGGCTCTAAAGTGTTGCGGTCAATGCGAACACGCTCAATTGCGCCAGGTGCCGCGCGTTGACCACCGCTAATTTGTGCGCCCTCAAAGGCTGGTCCGGTAGGGCTAGAAGCCGCTACCATTCGGTAGCAGTTACCAAGAACAATCTCAGCGTTGGTTCCAACATCCACCAACAATGTCATTTCTTCCCGAGTATACGGATGCTCCGATAACACCATGCCTGCAGTATCTGCACCAACATGACCAGCTATACACGGTAGAACATACGCCCTAGCATTAGAATGCAGCGAAAGATCAAGCTCATTTGCCCAAATGCTCACTGACTCATCAGTCGCTAGTGCGAAAGGCGCACCTCCAAGCTCTATCGGACTGACACCCAAAAGCAAATGTTGCATCACTGGATTGCCTACAAATACTATATCAAGGATATCGTCAATTGCTATACCGAAACTGATTGCTACATCATGTGCGAGCTGCTGTATAGCCTTTCGCACCTCTGTTGTCATGTCTTGCTCGTTTCCTGGGTTCATCATCAAATATGAAACCCTGCTCATCAAATCTTCACCAAATCGAATTTGTGGATTCATTGCACCTGCAGATTCCACCACTTCACCACTTGATAGATCGCACAAATGCGCTGCAATTGTTGTGGAACCAACATCAATTGCAAGCCCGTAGATCTGGTCTTTGAAACCCGGCCACACTGCCACAATCTGGTTGCCGTTATGAACGGCAACCGTGACTTTCCATTCTCCTTGTCTTAATGCTGCTTGCAACTGCTGAATTTGACGTAAATCACAAGACAAATTCTCCAATCGCCAGTCAAACTCCAAGGCGTCCTTGAGGCGTTGTAAATCGCCGGACGGATCATACATATTTGGTTCTTGCACTTCTACGTAGTACATACGAATAATTGGATCAAGATTTATCGCATGAACCTCGGCGCGTTTGCGCACAACTTGCCGATGCACTTGACTCTCAGGGGGTACATCTATAACCACATCACCCAATATTTTCACGGAGCAACCTAGCCGGCGCCCATCAGCAAATGAGTTTACCTTAGCGTAGTCAATTTCAAGCTTACTTAAAGCCGACAGGTTTGTATCAAGTGACACGACACCATGCTTTGCGAATGAACCTGTGCTTAGCTCAATTTGGCATCGTCCGCACATTGCGCGACCGCCACAAACCGAATCAAGGTCTACGCCAAGAGACCTTGCTGCTTGCAAGACGGTTGTACCAATGGAAAATCTGCCGCGGCGGCCAGATGGCGTGAAAACCACCATCGCATCAGAAGTCGTTGCCATATTCCTCCTTAATCAGTCTAATCCGGCAGTTAAATCAGATATAGCTGATTATTTTGTGGAGTTATTTCCCAGCGATAGCACGACGCCTTCGAGGGCGATCGCGTCGCCCGTTACCTACTCCATCACCTCGTGATTCAGTCAAAGGTGGCTCCCGAAACTTGCTAATCCAATTGCGGCATTCGCGATCGGTACCCATCATAACATTGCCTGCCATGATCGCTTGCATGATATCTGCATGTAGAGGACTTGTAATAGCGGAAGTCATGCCTGCCCCCATTGCCATAGTCAGAAATGCTGCATTCAAACCGTTGCGATTTGGAAGCCCAAAACTAATATTCGAAGCTCCGCAAGTAGTGTTAACCTTGAGCTCTGTGCGTAATCGATGAACAATACTAAAAACCTGCCTACCTGCCATACCAATCGCACCTATGGGCATTACCAAAGGGTCAACAACAACGTCATGTCTGGCAATACCATGATCCTCCGCTCGTTCAACAATTTTTTTTGCTACTTCATAGCGAACATCTGGATCTTCTGAGATTCCGGTCTCATCATTGGAAATTGCCACAACTGCTGCGTCGTATTTTTTAATCAGCGGTAGTACAGATTCTAGTCGCTCCTCTTCGCCTGTCACGGAGTTAACAAGCGGGCGTCCTTTATAAACCTCAAGTGCTGCTTCAAGTGCTGCTACAATTGACGAATCAAGTGAAAGGGGAACATTTGTAAGCGATTGAACCAGTTGAACACAATCTGCGAGAATTTTGGGCTCGTCTGCTAGCGGGATACCAGCATTGACATCTAGTGCGTGGGCACCCGCGGCTACTTGCGCCAATGCATCAGCTTCAACACGACTATAGTTGCCAATAGCCATTTCGGCCGCAAGGAGTTTTCTCCCGGTGGGATTAATGCGCTCGCCAATTATACAAAATGGGCGCTCATAACCGATTACTACCGTTTTTGATTCCGAAGCAATTACTGTTTCAGTCATAGTATTGAACCTAGTGCTGAGTTGAGGATAAATCTAACAGTACTAACTCGCTTGGCGGAGTTGTGAAACCAGCTCTTTACAGGTTTCTACCGCGACTGCCGCATCACGACAATAGGCATCAGCACCGATTGCGCCTGCAAACTCCTCATTCAACGGAGCGCCTCCAACTACAACAATATGATCTTTGCGTATGTCTTGTTCAACCATAGTGTCGATTACAACTTTCATGTATGGCATTGTTGTGGTCAGCAATGCTGACATGCCAAGCAATTCCGGTTGATGTTCGCTAATAGCTTCTAGATAGTTCTCAACGGGATTGTTGATACCAAGGTTGATCACCTCAAAACCAGCGCCTTCTAACATCATGGCAACTAGATTTTTGCCAATATCATGGATGTCTCCTTTCACTGTTCCAATAACCATTTTGCCAATAGTCGGCGCCCCAGTTTCAGCAAGCAATGGACGCAATATGGCCATGCCACCTTTCATTGCATTTGCGGACATCAGCACCTCAGGCACAAACAGAATACCGTCCCGAAAATCAATGCCAACAATTCGCATGCCTTCAACTAGCGCATCCTGTAAAACATCGTACGGCGTCCAACCCCTATCCAGTAGTATCCTCGTACCTTCCTCAATCTCCTCTTTCAAGCCATCATATAGGTCATCATGCATCTGCTCAACAAGTTCTTCATCTGACAATGTTGACAGGTCAATATCTTCAAGATTTTCCATTGCACATCTTCCCGTGGTGTTAGGATAGTGCGTTAACGCACTTAGCATCCAAAGACAAAAAAATAATTTGGCGTATTTTACTCAGAATAATAATAATTCTGAGAAGATTTTTTGATTCAATATATTATTTTTTTACAAACGTAATTTCCTTTCCTACATGCTGTATTTTAACTGACAACAAACATAAAACTTTTGAGTAATCAATGAGATCTACCACTCTTTACTAAACCACCACCTCTCAACAAATTGACTAAAATCTATTCGCAGATTAAGTGTCTTTAAATTATTCTATGAAAACAATATTTTATATTTACTTTGATAAAAGCAAATATTAACAAAAATTAATTTGTAAATTGTTCTTTAGATGATAGAATGATGAAATTAATGGTAATTCAATGGCTTTCCAATCTAATATATCACGATGAACCAGCAATATATTTTTCTTTGGTCGATTGGAGAAGCATGCCGGTCACTATTGCATATTCAGCTAATTCTACGAGTAGCTTTAATATCTAGCGCAGTATTGCTTTCGTTGAACTCTGAATCTTTTGCCGATCAAAATGACCCGCGTTTAGATGAGTTGTTCAATCAACTTCAGACAATCGATGACCAGAAATTAGGGAATGATATTACAGATGAGATTTGGCAAATATGGCGTGAGTCACCTGACGAATCCGTAAATGAACTTATGCTGGCTGGCATCGACGCGATGTCAAAGAGACAATTACGCAAAGCAGTACGAATATTCGATGAGGTAATTTACCGATCACCAGATTTCGCTGAGGGATGGAATAAACGCGCGACAGTTTATTTTTTTATGGGAGAATATAAAAAATCTGTTGATGATGTCCGTAGAACACTGACGCTAGAACCAAGGCATTTCGGTGCTGCTGCTGGGCTAGGATTGATTTTTCTGTCACTAAACTACTATGAGAATGCACTCGGGGCTTTTGAAAAAGCCTTAGATATCAATCCTCACCTCCCTGGTCCGAAAATTCAGATACAACGTTTGAGAAAGTTGCTTGGGAAAGACGATGTTGATTCCGACTCAACTTTGTAGTGTGACTGAACTATATTTATCAAACACTGTTGACAATTGCATATCGAGTAGCTAACCAATTACCAATATCAACGATTTCCTCCGGTGAAACGGAATGTGGTATTGGATAGTTTTTACATTCCACAGAATATCCTAGCTTATTCAAATGGCGCTGAGACCGTTGAGCTACTGTAATTGGAATAACCGGATCATAATTTCCGTGCAAAAATAATATCTTCGTGTCACTGTTAGCGCTGTGAGCCTCATGCTTTGTGGACTCAAGTAACGGAAGGTAGGTCGAGAGTGCGAGAATACCTCCTAGTTGTTCATGATGTCGCAGTCCAAGGTACAGGGCTATAGCACCACCCTGAGAAAAACCAGCAAGCACAATCTGTTTAGAACTCATACCTTTTGCTCTCTCTGTATCAATCAACTCTTCAATTTGAACTGCTGATTCTTGGATACCTCCAATATCCTCAATCCCTTCACCAATTAGAGGGTTGAAGATATCGTACCAAGCTCGCATTCGCATTCCCGCATTAATAGTAACCGCTCGTACTTCAGCATGCGGGAAAACAAATCGAACTGCATAGTGTGCAGGCAATTTTAAGTATGGAACAATGGGCTCAAAATCATGCCCATCAGCACCAAGACCATGCATCCAGATCACCGTCATTTGCGGTCTTGAAGCACTATCAATTTCGACCAAATCAAGCACGATTCTACGATTTCTGTTGTTGAATCAATCTGTGAAATTTATATCGTTTTAAATTAGGTTAACGGACCTGGTGAATATCTCTAAACTTCTTGATCAATCGTCACAGATACACATGCAACCATTAGCAACCTCGATAATAATGAAATTAATCCCATGTATTTACTAATCAACTAGTGATATTCCACTGCAAACAAACTTATTCTTGCTTATATGAACATACTTGTCCACATTGACTCACATCGAACACTTATTTGACGTGTTTTCCAACTGAGATTGCTCTCGCTAGATCGCTATTTAATCTAAGATGCAGCCCAATTCAGTTGTCCCTGATTCTACCCGCGTAACTCATCAAACTAGCGCTGATCATATAAATGTCAGTACTTCCCTAACCAAACGTTGCTTAAGGTGCAGTTATGGAAACTGCTGTTGCCATTGATTCTTAATTTGGTTGAAGTGAACTCATATATCAGCGTGACCTTACCCGCAATTCGTCTGCTTTTTTATGCTAGCCATTGGGGCAAATTATGTCTGACACCATATCATTCGAAGCAGATTGCCTGAGAAATCGTTTAGCTAAGTTTGTAAACAATTGGTATGGTGATGACGCTTATCATGTCCTGAAACAGGTTGTCAAAATTGCCGCTCACATGTCACTTCAACTTTGCTAAAGCGAGATCCACTGAGTTTTCATCAACCCAAGCTGCGCAATATTCAAGCAAGTATGACTTCAAATTGTCCTTAAACTTACCTCAAATGCACTCGCTAATCCCCCTGTTGCATACCCTGCGTTATTAACACGCATGTTTTGAAAGTTTTCACCGGTCATTGGCAACGTTTTAATCAGTTCTATCGAATCCTACTACATGCATCTATATCCCGATTTCGCACGTATGAATCAAACTCCAAAATGATATCGTCTATTCACTCTCATTATTTTTCAGTCTAACAAAATATGGATTGATATCAAGAAGATACTCTTCATATTCTTCATTGATATCTTCTAACATATCGTCATACATGAATTCAGAAAATGACTTTGTACCGACCCATTCCGATTCGCCGTGATATAGCACCATCGGAAGAACCACTTTGGCTTCTCTCAAATACAAGCTTGCCATACACTGCAACAATTGAATCATCAATTCACGGTCAGGGCTGTTATTGTGATCAATTACTATACTGATATATATATCTATTCCTTCCTCACTTTTATCTACTTCCTCCTTCAACCTGAATTTGACACATAGGTCAGAGCATCTAGCATTTGGACTTGTTGGACTTGAAAGAACGTTGGTTTCGATTGTTAGCGTGTCAAAGTCCACCATCACCTGTTGCTCCGGCGTCATTGCCAGCTGTAAAAGTGACTTGACCTGTTCAAGGTTATTGAATTTCTTCACCAACAAATCATTATGCATCGGCTTGAGGACTTGGGGGACATCCGCATTATTAAATTCGTCAGGCATGGCAGTCCTCCGCTGACTGGCAAATATCTAGGCTGTTGTTTCTTTCCATACGGACTCCGTTTAGTTAATGATTAAGGGGCATGTGCAATGAATGTCAGCACTGAACTAATATTTTAACGCTGTTGCAGTCACGAGTGCATTAATTTGAACGATTGCTGCATCATTAGTTGTTGGGTAGCGGCGCAAATAGGCCGCAAATGTTATGTTAAGAGGTTATCTTGCGTGGAATCCGAGTGATTTGTGTAACCGACCGCACCCTCTACACCCCACTCTAACGCCATATCCAAGTTTGGATGACTCCTATTATCAGGCAATCGATGCAGAATGAATGAACCTTTGGTGGCAATTTACTTTGATTAACCGTGCCGTTCCCCACTAAAATACTTATCATTGTTGGGTAGGGAGCAAATTTCAAATCAAGCGACGTGACCCGATTTATAAAAACTCGATATTTGAAGGCAACTAGCAATTTCCTAAAATTACTTGCATAAAGTTATGCTGCTTGTTATATGCTATTACCAAATAGAACTGGTATCCGAGTAATCTTTGATAAGATAGACTGCGGCAAGTTTCTAAACTTAGTTCTGAGTTTGAATTTCCAACATGATGTATGCACACTAGCGAGGCGAAACGAATGGCAGGTTATGTAATTGTACAAGTGAGCATAAATGATCCGGACAAGTTTGCTGTCTATCGGGATATGGTGCCCCCCACTCTAGATAAATATGGTGGTCGCTATCTTGCAAGAGGTGGTGACTATGAAAATTTAGAAGGTGATTGGGACCCGCAACGACTTGTTATCATCGAATTTGACAGTGTTGAAATGGCAAAAAAATGGTGGGAATCTGACGATTATGCTCCTGCTAAACAGCTGCGACAGGAATCTGCTAATTCAAAACTCATCATTGTTGAAGGACTTGATACCTAATTTTTGGGAATTATATATTTAAGTTGACAAGTCCGAATTTTTAGAATATATTTTCTAACAGCACCATTCAGAATTCCATTGACAGTCTATGAGAAAACCACAAAACGAGTGCCAACGCATCAGCCTCTACGAGTTCATGAGTCGGTTTGAAACAGAGCAAGATGCGATGCAATACATCGAGTCAAGGCGCTGGCCGGCGGGTCGAGTCTGCCCTGACTGCGGCTCCGAGCAAACCCGCCGGGCCAGCCATCAAACCATGCCCTACTGGTGCGGGCTGTGTCGCCGGTATTTCAGTGTGAAGACCGCAACGCTGATGGAAGGCAGCCGCATCTCATACCGGAAATGGCTGATGGCCATCTACCTGCTCTCCACTTCGCCCAAGGGGGTGGCCAGCACCCGGCTTGGCAGCGAGCTGGGCATTCAGCAAAAGTCGGCCTGGTATCTGAGCCACCGCATCCGAACGGCTTGGGCCGAACATGTTGCGCGGCTGTTTGGCAGTGAAGTGGAAGTGGACGAAACCTACTTGGGCGGCAAAGAAAAGAACAAGCACAAGCACAAGAAGTTGAAGGCCGGTCGGGGCACGGTCGGCAAGGTTGCGGTGGTCGGTCTCAGGGAACGTAGCAGTGGACAGGTCAAGTCCTACCAGGTTGCCGACACCAAAGCCGACACATTGCAACGGATCGTCTGTGAAAATGTTGCCGTCGGTTCGACAGTTTATACTGATGATGCTGGTGCCTATGATGGTTTGCACCGGCACGGATACCGGCATGAAACGGTGCGACATTCGGCGGGCGAGTATGTGAAAGGCCGGGCGCATATCAACGGTGCCGAGTCGTTTTGGTCGGGTCTGAAGCGGGGCTACTGTGGCGTGTATCACAAGATGAGTCCGAAGCACCTGCAGAAGTATGTGGACGAGTTCAGTGCCCGGCACAATGTGAGGCAGCTTGACACGATGGTGCAGATTGATGGCACGGTTCAGGGTCTGGTTTCGACGCGACGGTTGAAATACGTTGATTTGGTGGGTGGCGCAGACGGTCGGTTGCATCGAGATGCATCAAGCGCGAGTGAAACCCAGGAGGCAACATTGAAGTTTTGAAGAAGTCAAGCAAGCAGACACCGGAGCCAACGCCGTCCATGACTGAGTTTCAGATCGATGAGGTTGTGTCAATTTTACTGGGCGTGAAGCCGGCGTGTGGCCAGAAATCTCAAGAGCAAAAATCTTCTAAAAAACCGAAGAAATCGGAATGATTTTACAGCTGTCAACTTAAATATATAATTCCCTAATTTTTGAACCATCCTGTTTATTTGACTAAATAAGAAATATCGTGATCTGTAAATTGAAAAAAATTAACTTTTCTGTTGTGCTAGCAACCTTAGTGTTATGCGCATTGTACTTGGCAGTTGCACAAATACCTGCATTTGCGCAGGACTACTCCGCCCCTGTCGAAGTTGACGAAGTTCGTACCGAATCGATACTGGAAACTGCCGCTGTATTCGGTGAACTTGTCTCGCGTCAATCAGGATATATTCAAGTGGCCATAAATGGTCCCGTTGGCTCACTGAAAGTGCGTGTTGGCGATCGTGTGAATAAAGATGATCTGATTGCCACCGTGGATGCCACAGCACTTGAGCTTCAGAAAAATGCTGTTTTAACTCGCATCACAATGTCGGAATGGGCAACTAGACGCCGCATGACTGAGCTCGATCTGTCAGCGCAGAAAGAAGAGCGGTTTCGTGAGTTGAGACACTCTGCTGGATCAACTGAAGCGCAGCTAGAAGATGCCGAACTTGCACTCAAAATTGCTCAACATGCTGTTGGCGAATCAAAAGCGGCAACAGAGCAGATATACAGCGAGCTTGCTATCTCTGAGCACAACCTTTCTCTGACAAATATCACCGCACCCTACGGTGGAGTCATAGTAGAACGTCTAGTTGAACTTGGCCAATACCTGCGAGTTGGTGACCGCGTTGTAAGAATTGTTGGTGACCATGACCTAGAGATAGAAGCCTATATCCCATATCGCTATATCGATGCTCTGAATGTAGGCGATATCATTACTGCAGAATTTGACAATGGCACAACTTTCAGTGCAACTTTACGCGCTTTTATTCCAGAAGAACATGTCAGCACCCGAACAAGAGCAGTGCGCTTTGAATTTGACCGCAGTACGATAAATGATGTGCTAGCAGTCAAGCAAAATGTCATTATCAATATACCAGTCTCCAGTCAGAAAGATGCGCTGACGGTTCACAAAGATTCAATCATGACTAACCCAGAAGGTCATTCTGTATTTGTAGTTAATGGTGACTCGGTTATGGCACAGCCTGTGAATATCGGTCAGGCTACTGGCGGTCGTTATGAAGTTCTCTCCGGGCTTGAATCTGGTGACATTGTTGTTGTGCGCGGCAATGAGCGCCTTGCACCAGGTCAGAAAGTAACTGTTGTCAATTGATTACTAAGGTGATGTATCAGATTTATGGAGAGCGGCTCGTTTTTCAAGAACACGCTGGCGATGCCTTTCAACGTTGACAATATATCGCTTGTGTGTACCCTTGCCAACAAGCTCAACTGAATCGATGACTTCACATGAAAACAATACAGTGCGGTCTATGATGTCATCAACTGCGACTTTGATCTTGACAAACTCGTTCATCGGAGTGGCAGCGAGGTGATCGATATTTACAACTACGCCCACCGAATCCCATCCGTCTATTAAACACTCAACTAGAAGGTCGCGACATGCGTATTCAATATCGGCGATCATCGACGGCGTTTCGTAAACCTTTAAATCATCGCCCATAAATGTAATCACTCGATCAGGACCGACCTCGATTTGACGCTCAAGTGTTCGACCAACTACATTTGATTTAGAAAAGAGTGTTTTTGTCATTACTTGAAATCTGTGAAACAATCGGTTCTCTTAATCAAATATGCATGCTAAAGCACATCATTAGGTTTTTGAATAGATAAAATTCCAACAGCAGTCTGGCATTAAATCGCAACTAAACTCATCAAAGTTGAAACAAAGAATGTAAAAAGCCTTTACAAAATTGAGGTTATTTTTGACAATGGTGGAGCGGAGGAGGATCGAACTCCCGACCTTAGCATTGCGAACGCTACGCTCTCCCAACTGAGCTACCGCCCCCTCAAAATCAACTATTAGTATATTCAATCCTCTGAACCTCAAATTAGACAATCAAAAATTGAACCGCTACACGGAAAGACTGGCCTCATCTAGATAGTTTACTAAATCCAAATCCGGCATTTCAGAGTTACTGTAGCTAGACTGAGTCAACATTGCGTGTACCTGCCCTCGATGGTGAACCTGATGAGTAAACAATGTGAGAAGAATGTCTTCAACTGTCTCCTCAGCAATGTTTCCGGTAAAACGACGGTAAACAATTAGATTTTTCAAACTTGAATTTTCCAATTGGTTCAGATATGACAAAAGGTGTTGATCTTCCAAAGTTCTGGCCGCTTGCAATGACTCAAAATCATCATGTAGAATTTGATCTAGTGAATGGATATCCGGTTCAGATCCTTTCAGACGAGCCATCCACAAAATATCAACAAGCAATATATGATTCAATGTGTTATGAATAGAACGAAAGAATACCTTTCTATCTAGTTTATAGTCTTCTTCACTTAACTTTGAACATAAGCTAAAGTACTGCCTGTTTGCCCACATGTTATAATTTGCCATTGTCAGAAAATGTTGCATTGTCTGTATTACTCCTCATCTAGCTAACTAGTTGCTATCAAGATTCCAATTTAGGTAAGTACAAGAAAATATGAAGATTTCAGGCTCGGAATCCCCTTCGTGGGAAATAATGAAAAATATTTTTGAGGACTCAGTTCCATTTCATAAATTTCTTGGTGTACGTGTTATCGGATTTGAATCTGGAAATCCGAAATTAACCATAGATATGCAGGACCGGTTCATAGGTAATTTTGTCCGTGGAAATCTCCACGGAGGTGTTATCTCATCACTACTTGATGTGATTGGCGGTATTGTAGCATTTGTTGATGTTGTCAATCGCAATAATATTGAGCTTTCGGAAGATAAAATTGAACAATTCTCCAAGATGGGCACCATTGATATTCGAGTCGATTACCTAAGGCCTGGTTATGGCGATAAATTTATCGCTAGCGCATATGTTTTGCGAACTGGCAAAAAGGTGGCAGTTACCCGTATGGAGCTTCACAATGATAGTGATAAGCTAATTGCAGTCGGCACAGGCGCGTACGTGATAGGTTGAATTATTGTTCCATGTTATACAACTCGGTCTGACTTGTGCACTTGAACTGAACGAGACTATATGGAAGAAAAGCGCCAGTTTAAGTTAAGTTCGCAACTTGGTGAACACATGCCCAAAGAAGATGACGACCCCCAGTTGCCGAATCGCGTATCAACTGGAAAGCAACTCGCCACAGCACGCGAACAACTCAATCTTTCCGTACAAGATATCGCAAGTTCCCTTAGACTAGCACCCGAGATCATTCATGCTATAGAAAAACAGCAATACGATAAATTGTTTAGCAGAGCATATGCTACCGGTTATGTTAGGGCATATGCTGAGTTTGTCAATCTAAATGCTGACAACCTAATTAAGCAAGATCCCGAATTGGGGTTAACGGGCATTCAAGATGAAATTGAACCCAACCGCCACAATTCTCATATCACTTCCCGCAATCATACAAAACCCACTAATGGAATAGAATGGATGGGCACGGTGTTTCGAGGAGTTATTGTATTATCTGTGCTAACAGTTTTATTGCTAGGTTGGAACTATCGTCATGAGCTATTAGATCTATGGAATAAATTTCTACAACCTGCCGTTAATACAACTGAATTACCAATAGAGCCTACTCAGGAGCAAACACCACCAAATCAAGGCTCAACCTAATCACTAGATTGTAAGCATAAACCTCAACAACATTCAAATCATGACTCGGCTCTGCGCGGCTCGCCGGGCACTAACCTTCGGGACATCCTCCTACGGTTCTCAAGTGGTATAACCAAAATTGCTGTCAGTGGTGGAACAATAAACAAAGTTAATATCGCTGACATAGACAAACCCCCGACAACAACAGATCCCAGTCCGCGGTATAGCTCCGATCCGGCACCGGGAAATAGTACAAGAGGCAACATTCCGAAAACACTTGTTAAGGTAGACATGAATATCGGGCGAATGCGATTCCTCGTTGCTGTTAGAATGGCCGCTCGATTGTCCATGTTACTCTCTCGAAGATGGTAAATTGATTGATGAACTAGCAAAATTGCGTTGTTAACTACAATTCCAATCAAAATAATGAATCCGAGCATTGTTAACATATCCATTGGTTGGTGCACAAATAGATTTAGTACTGCTAAGCCGCCAACACCACCAGCCGCTGCAATGGGCACAGATAGCATGATAATTAGCGGATAAACGAAACTCTCAAATAATATTGCCATAACTAGATAGACAATTATGAGCGCAACCATAAGCTGTACAACTATCGCATTCCAAGTAGTGTTCAAAGCATCAGCAGTGCCTGAAATGTTGAAACGAACAGTTGAGGGAACCCCTTCTTCTTTAAGTGGTGCAATAACTTGATTCTCTATGATTTTTATTGCTTCCTCCATTGTGACCTCTGACGACGGTCTGATTTCCAATGTAATAGTTCGAAGTCGCTCCCGATGCCGAATTGCAGTTGGACCAGCAGTAATATCGATGTCAGCTAGTGAACTTACTGGAACTATGCGGCCTGTCGGCATCACAACTGGAAGGTTCTGAATATTTTGCGTTTCTGCAACAAAATCAGGAGGACCAAGCAATGTAATGTCAGTTGATTTGCCTTCTAACATTGTTTCATCGACTTTGACACCATCATTGAAAACATCGACAGCGAGACTGAGTTCTGCGGCCGAAATTCCATTGTCGGCTAGTAGCAGCCGATCTGGAAGTATCCTCACCTCAGGAACACCTAGTTCTAGCCCTGGATTGGGTCGAAATTGATGCCCTTGTTCACGCGGAAACAATGCAAGAATTTTGCCCGATGCACGACCTGCGACTGCTAGTATCTCTTCCAATGTGGCGCCAGAAACATCTAGATCAATCTTGCGACCACCACCTATACCTCTCCCGAAAATTGAGGGCTGGCTCATAAAACCGAAAGTGCCTGGCTCGCGAAAAATAGGTTGCTGCAAGACCGGGATCAGCTCCGAAACTCGGCTCTCGTCTTCGGAGATTGCACCGACAAACATCATTGAGCGCGTTGAAACAAAGAAAAATCTTGACATTTTCGGCATATCATCCGAATCAACATTATCCATTTCGATATTCTCACCGTTTTCGTCTACCCAGTACGGGCGAATCGCGTTTTCAATGTTGGTGGCAATAGAGGTCATGGTGTCAAGGTTGTAACCCGGCGGTGGAACGATTATTCCAAAAACCAAATTGTTATTGCCTTCTGGCAGATACTCAAGATTCGGCAAGAAACGAGCTGCAAGCAAAGCCGTTGTTGTTGCAACTGCCGCCACCCAAACAAACGCAAGCATGCGACGCTGGATCATCAGCGACGTAAACCAAATGATAAACCGTACAAATGATGCTGCAATATCATCGATAACCGGTATCCGGAGCCTAACCAAACTCTGGCTATCATCGCCCGAGGATTTGAGAATCTTTCGCGACAAAGCGGGAATTACAGTAATTGACACCAACAACGAAAGCATGACTGCAACACAAATCGCAACCGCTATATCCCTAAACAGCTGGCCAACCTCAAGTTGGGTGACCAATATAGGAATAAATGCCATTACTGTCGTGAGGACTGATACAAAAACCGCGCCCCAAACTTGCTGGGCACCTCTGATAGCCGACTCCCGACTGGAGTGGCCGCTTTCGCGCATCCGGTAAATGTTCTCAAGTATGACGATGGCAGCATCGACCACCATGCCAACTGCAAACGCGAGCCCAGCTAATGAAATTACATTGATTGAGCGACCTAGTGCCGCCATGGCGACAAAAGCTCCAACAATAGAAACTGGAATTGCTATTGATATGGTCAAGGTTGCCCTGATTGAACGCAAAAAAAGCAACATGACAAGCGCAGCAAATGCACCGCCAACCCAAATATTCTGACGCACAAGATCAATCGACGAGTTGATATAGACAGTTTCGTCATAGACTTGTCTTAATTCGAGTCCGCTTTCCGGAATAACAGTCTGATTCAGATCATCAACAACCGCTTTTATTTGCTCCATTGTTTCGATCACGTTGGCTCCAACTTCACGACTTGCATTGAATGGAATTGAAGGCTCCCCTAGCACTCTGATGATCGCAGTGGGTTGTTTGTATGCCAATTTGACCTCAGCTACATCCTGTAACCGAATGCGGCCTGGTTGACCGGCAGCTATGTCTGCATCCGAACGCACAATAACATCACGAAATGCCTCCACTGAATTCAATTCGCCATCAGCGCGCACGATATAACGCCGCTTCCCTTCATCGACGTCACCGGCTGAAACAGATACATTGGCATTTCTTAAAGAGCGAATAATTTCACCAACAGTTAATTGCAGGCGCGCAAGCTCTTCTGGAAACACAATGACTTGGATTTCCGGGTCACTTCCGCCGTAAACTGAGACTTCACCAACTCCAGGTACACGCTCAATCCTCTCTTGGATAACCTCCTCAACGAATCTCCCATACTCATGTATTGGTCTCGTATTGCCGGGAGCGCGAACCACAGTAAACCAAGCGATGGCATTGTCGTCAGTACCGGAAGTGCTTAACTGCGGTGAACCGGTTTCATCAGGATAATCACCTACTCGGTCAAGTCGATTTGAAACAAGTAGCAGAGCTTTGTCCATGTCAGTGCCAACTTCAAATTCGATTGTAAGGCGCGCCCTGCCAGATTGAGCATTTCCGGTAATTGAATTGACACCTTCAAGCCCAGCGAGCTCTTCTTCTTGCGGGTTGAGTATTTCTCTTTCAACTTCCGCTGGCGCGGCGCCTGGCCAAACAGTAGTAATAGAGATTACCGGTCTGTTAACATCGGGTGCCAGTTGAATTGGTATGTTCTGAAGCGCAACATAACCAAAAAGAATAATCATCAACACCATTGCTACAACAGCAATCGGACGATCAGTCGCCATAGTGATCAAATTATTTGAATCAGGTTGCAAATTTGAATTACCAGTTAGAGTATCAAAAATTCATAAACTTACGAGTAAGATAATCAAGATTTGTGAAATGCCAGTGTGGCAGTTAGCAGTCAAAATGCCTTCTGTTACATCTAATCGTGTGTAGTTAAGAGGTAAAATAGAAAGCTCTTTTCTCAATGATTGTATAGCATTGAGATTAAACGGAAGTCACTGCTCAATAAGCATTTACCATCACACTCACTCGCATGATTTCGTAAAAGAGCTAAACAAAACACCATATCACACATTTTCAATAGATCTTGTTCAATCTCGTTAAACAGATTATATGCTTTACTGTGTAGGTCCTATCGATTAATTCAAACAAAGTGGAATGTAATCTTGCTGAAAAAAGCAAAGAGCTACCTCACCAAGTCAAGTCTAACAGTCATTAAGATATCTGTTTGGGCCTGATGCTTTGTGATTTTACAATTTCCTCTGCTTCAAATAGCTCTGTCATATTATTTTTGAAAAGTCTGTATTTCAGTCTCACGTAAACTCAAAATAACTGATTCACTGCTTGATTGAAAATCTACAATTCTAAGCTAATGAAAATCAAGTATGAGCTTAATTCGATGCATCAATTGACAACTCAACAATTTTCGATAGTGTAGGTTTTCAAATCAGTTATAACTATACCATGTCAGATTCTACAAAAAATTGGGAGTCTGCAATATATCCGTTCGCTAAGCGAACAATGCCAATAAATCACAATCAATAGGAGAACAAATCTATGAAAACGAAAATCAATTCGATATTATGTGCCGTAAGCATTCTAGCTATATCGAACGTGGCGAGTGCAGCCGAAAGCGTCAACATTGGCGTGCCTGCTTGGACCGGTGCACAGGCAATTGCCAATCTGATCAAAGAAGTAGTTGAAGAGAAAATTGGGGGCACTGCTGAGCTTGTTCCAGGTTCCAATGCCACAATCTTCCAAGCAATGGATCAAAGCAAGGGGGATATAGATGTGCACCCCGATGTGTGGTTACCCAATCAGGAAAACTTCACGAAAGAATATGTTGATGGCAAAGGCACAGTAGTGCTTAGCCAGAATCCCTATGAAGGTAAACAGAATTTTTGTGTTAGCAAAGCATTTTCGGAGACAAATAATGTGACTTCCATTTTTGATTTAGCTCGCCCGGAAATTGCAGCTTTAATGGATGGTGATAGCAATGGTAAAGGAGAAATTTGGATTGGTGCGCCAGGCTGGGCATCCGCTAATGTGAATGAAGTCAAAGTTCGAGATTACGGGCTCATGGATTTTATCGAACCCGTTCGCGCAGAACAAAGCGTTATGGTGGCCGAAGTGGGTGACCGCATTAACAAAGATATGGGTTATGCTTTTTATTGTTATGCGCCCCATGCAATCTGGTATATGTATGATGTGGTCACTTTAGATGAACCGCCTTTCGATCCTGAGAAGTACGTCATGGTCCAACCAAAGGAAGATCCGGATTGGTTCGAAAAATCCACTGTAATGACTGAAGACGCCCTCAAGAGCGTTCAAGTTGCCTATTCGAAATCACTGGAATCTCGTTCACCGATTATTGCAGAGTTTCTTGCCAACATGGCATTGGATACACAGACCGTCAGCTACTTCGCCTATGAAATCGCTGGTAAAAGTAGAGACCCCGCTGACGTGGCAAAGCAATGGGTAGTTGATAACAGTGAGCGAGTTGACGGTTGGTTGGGTCTTTAATATCCCACATACACACGACTAAAACAATTAATCAGGAAACGCCGGCGAAGCCGGCGTTTCCTGAATTTGTAAAATGGCTGAGGTAAATTTAGAATCGCACAGTTTCAAACCGGGTGCAATTCAAGTTGAAGGCACTTGGAAGATTTTTGGAGATCAGTGGAAAACTGCCTTAGCCGGCATTCAGGCCAATGGTTACTCCAAATCAGAAGTTCTAGAAAAATACAATTGTGTAGTCGGTGTGGCGGACGTCACATTCGAAGTGGGGCACGGAGAAATTTTCTGTATTATGGGTCTGTCCGGAAGCGGCAAATCCACTCTAGTGAGGCATATTAACCGATTGCTCGAACCTTCAGCCGGACGCATAATTGTCGGCGGCCAAGATTTGATGGAAATGGAAGGTGAAACGTTGCGCCGATTTCGCAACGAACACATCGCCATGGTTTTTCAGAATTTCGCTCTTATGCCACACCGTTCAGTACTAGATAACATTGCCATGCCGTTGGAAATTCGCGGAATAAGCAAAAATAAACGCATGGAAGTGGCTGAGAAAACGCTGGCTATGGTTGAACTTGGAGGATGGGGTAACAAGTTTGCGCATGAGCTGTCCGGCGGAATGCAGCAGCGTGTTGGTCTGGCCCGTTCAATTGCAGCGGACCCAGAAATCTTATTGATGGATGAGCCGTTCAGCGCTCTAGACCCGCTGATTCGCCGTCAGTTGCAGACCGAGTTTATGGCACTCGCATCCAATATGCGTAAAACAACGGTATTCATTACACATGATCTTGACGAAGCAGTTCGTATCGGTCATAGGATAGCTATCATGCGAGATGGCAAAGTCGTTCAAATTGGTGCACCCGCCGAAATTGTCATGCATCCAGCTGATGACTATGTTGCAGATTTTGTTGCTGGGATATCTAGACTCAAAGTAGTGCGTGCAGAGACGATCATGAAACCAATTTTAGATTATGAGGCACAGCATGGACCCGTTCCGGATGGAGTGCCCCAATTTTCGTTTGATGATAATTTGAGCGTTCTGATACAAGCCGCCATTGACAGCAAGCAACCCATACGCATTAACGACAGTGCAGGACGTACTAATGGTGTGATTACATGGTCTGATCTGCTGACAACTGTGATTGAAGGGACGGAGACATCATGAACCAGTCAATAGGTGAACAAAAATCTAATCCTGCGATTGATTCGCTGGAAGATCATTCAGATCTAATACGGGAATTTGTCGGTATTCGTCAGGAATACTATCAACGAGTATTCGAGAAACTCGGCAACCGTGCAGGAATGCGCTGGAGTTTCAACTTGAATGCCGCGATACTGGGTCCGGTTTGGTTCGGTATGCGAGGTTTATGGAATTGGTGCATGTTGTTCGCAGTTCTTGAGACATTTTCCTTCATTCAAATTTCAAGAGGACTTTTCGGTGACCTCGCCGCTGAGGCCAAACAGCGCGTGGCAAGTGTGCAAGGCACCTTGGAATTTCGGCGACAGCAACTTGAGACTGCCATCGAAAACAATGCACCTAATGTAGATGTTTTCAAGCGAACGATTAACTCGCTGGAGACCGGCATTGTTGAATTGCAACAGGAAATCACTCGTATTGAGGCTGGGGCAATCTATGTCGCATTGATTGGGCTGTGTTTGCTAATTATCATCAAATTAATTGAAGGAATGGTAGCCAACCATATTCTTGAGCGACGTTTCTCAGACTGGTTGTCAGCTCGTACTTTAGCTCACGGATTTAGTGGTCTGCGCACGGGATTAAGCGCTTTTTTCTTTGTAACAGTTGTGATAGCGTGTGCGATGCATTACAGTTATCCCGGGCAATTCGCCTTGCTAGTTGATTTTCCAACCAACCCAGACTACCGACTTGCTGCTATCGAAAGTGTAAAACAGTTTTTTACTTGGACTGTACTCAAGGGGGAATGGTTCTTCAATATTATTACTTTGGGTATACGCATGTTGCTAGATGCCCTTGAAGTTGCTTTTGTGAGCACGCCTTGGATCGTAATTGCATGTTTCATTGTACTATTGACTTGGCTTTCAGCTGGACCTCGTACCGCGATTTGGGCCAGCGCTTTTCTCGCTTACATGGGGTTATTGGGTTTTTGGGAGAAAGCTATGACTACATTAGCGCTTCTGGGAACCGCTGCACTCATTAGCATCTCAATAGGCATTCCTGTTGGAATGTTCTGTGCTAGGCGACCGCGAATCTATGCAATTCTTCGTCCGATTATGGATTTCATGCAGACAATGCCAGCATTCGTGTTCATGATTCCTGTAATTGCATTTTTTGGCACTGGCAAACCCGCTGCGATTGTGACTACGATGATCTTTGGAGGTACACCAGTGGTACGTTTGACGGTGCTGGGTTTGCGCGGTGTACCTGAGCATATTCGTGAGGCTGCTATTGCCTACGGCGCATCAAAATGGTATTTATTACGAAAAGTGGATCTTCCCTTAGCAGCGCCTTCAATTCTGGCAGGAGTGAACCAAACAATAATGCTAAGCCTTGCTATGGTTGTGGTTGCATCGCTTATCGGAGCCAAGGGACTTGGTGAGGATGTACTGGAAGCGTTGCAGTATGCATCTGTTGGGCAAGGCATCTTGGCCGGCTTCTCGATTCTTTTTTGCGCCATGATCCTAGATCAGATCGTTCAAGGGCGCCGTAAGGGACAATGAAGCAATACTGTTACCAACGAAGAAATAAAGGGATAGGACCTGTACTTGTCTTGTTACATGGTTTTTTGTGCGGACCAGAATACTGGCGGAACACAGTTAAAGCACTCTGTAATCGTTTTGATGTAATTACTCCGAACTTGCCAGGATTTGCTGGATTTACCTCGCACGCCGCACTGAATCGCATTGATGGTTTTGTAGATTATTTACTTAACTTGCTTGACTATGAGAGTGTTCAAAAATTCCATTTGCTTGGGCATTCCATGGGAGGAATGATCGCTCAGGAACTGGCAATCAAAGCGGGAAATCGAATCGATCGGTTGGTATTGTTTGGCACCGGTCCAATTGGCGAGATGCCTGGACGCTTCGAGTCCTTAGAAAAAAGTCTTCGCAGAGTTACAACACAGGGACCGGACGACACTATAGAAAATACTGTAGCAACATGGTTTATGCGCGGTCGTGAAGATCCTGAATTTGCAAATGTTGTTGCCACCGCAAAATTAGCGTCAATTGATGCAATTGTGGGTGGATACAAAGCAATGCAGAACTGGAGGATAGACGATAGATTGGATGATATACGAAATCTAACCTTAATTATTTGGGGAGATGGAGACCGTTCTTATAGCAGAAACCAAGTTGAACTTCTTCGTAATGGTATTCTTAATTCCCGGCTGGTGATAATGCAAGGTTGTTCACATAACGCCCATTTAGAAAAACCAGATTTATTTCATCAACATGTAGCAAATTTTCTTTCAAAATAAGTTTGAAAATACCGAAACAGCAATTTCACTTGACTCCAAACTGAACTGTACTCTTGTTCGTTCCCACTTGTTTAAATCCCAATTATGCCAACTGAGCTAAATCTATCAATTATTACAAAATTAAACACTGAAGCCAAGTGAAATGTCATAATTCAATATTGTTACCAGAAGGTATATTTACCTTCGTGGCATGGAATAAGAGTATTTATCAAAAATGTTCTAGAGGTATGCTCGTTGACCATAGACCGGCCAGTAATCAGTAACATTCACAAATTCTCAACAGATCAGTTTTTTAAATCGACTCATCAACAACCCGAAAACTGGTCTGCCCTTGAGGCATATCTGAAGGCAAACGGGTATGAGTTTTGCGCTGATCCGCCACCGAAGCAATTTATTGGTGGGTTTGGCAACCTCAACTATCTAATTCACCTCGATGGTAAGCCTTATGTGCTACGCCGTCCACCACACGGACATCTACCACCGGGCGCAAATGACATGGCACGCGAGTATCGCGTAACCTCAAAGCTATGGAGAGACTTCTCACTTGTTCCGCGTGGTGTTTTGCTTTGTGAAGACAAAACGATATTGGGTGCCAGCTTCCTAATTATGGAATACAGGCCAGGTCTAGTCATACACACGATTTTACCTGACGAATTGTGTGGCAAAACTTGGACACTCTCTGAAATGGTAGTTGAAGTGTTATGCGAGTTTCAATCAGTCAATACCACAAAGGTTGGACTAGACGACCTAGGTTCACCGGATGGCTTCTTACAACGTGCAGTTGCTGGTTGGATCAAGCGCTTTCATGTGGCCGCTGGTGACATATACTCGGGTCGGCAACACCCTAAATCTGTTGAATTCATTATCGATTGGCTTAAGTCCCAAACAATACCTGAGGCTGACCACACACTGCTCCATAATGACTTCAAGCTCAACAACATTGTGTTAGACCCCGCTCAACCCACAAACCCAACTGCACTTTTGGACTGGGATATGTGTACACGCGGTGATCCTCTATTTGATTTCGCCACCTTGCTCAGCTATTGGATTGAACCAAATGATCCGCCGGCCTTGAACAAAGTAGGACAAATGCCGACAGCAATAACCTCCGGGTGGATGTCTCGACGCGAAATTGCAGACTATTACGCCAAAATTAGCGGAATAGATATATCCAACATTCATTTTTACCGAGTGCTAACCGCATTTAAGCATTGCATTATTTTCATGCAAATCTACGTCCGCTTTGTGCGAGGAACTACTACCGATCCCCGCGTAGCTGAACTAGGTGATTCACTGGACTCGCTATTTGAATTTACGCATGATCTAGTATTGCAACGCTATTTCTGAGATTGTGCTAAACCACTACCAGTTCTCCAAAGGGTAGCTTGTCAACATTTCATACCCAGTGTCAGTTATCAACACTTGTTCCTCAAGTTTTACGCCCTCGCCTCCATGAATCGAACCAATATAAGACTCAACACACAGCGTCATCCCTGATTCCAGAACACCGTCATAACCTTTTGCTTTGAAATCAACGTGATGTTTAATGCTTGGGTATTCGTCAGCTAATCCTACACCGTGAACCATTACCCCGTAGCGATTGGGTTGGAATTCATCTGGGATCGGCCAAGCTTTCTCGGCCAATTCAGCAAAACTCAATCCAGGCTTTAGCAATTCGGTGTTGTAGTGAATTTGTTCAACTGAAAGCTGGTAAAGACGGGCTTGCTCTGGTGTCGGTTTCGTTTCACCGCATATCCAAGATCGCGACATGTCGCAACAGTATCCATAGGGCCCTATGAGGTCAGTGTCAAAACTCATCATATCTCCCTCCTCAATTACCCTCATGGACGATTCCCGCATCCATGGATTTGTTCTCGGACCTGAGGACAGCAAACGCGTCTCTATCCACTCGCCTCCTAGTGCTATATTCGTCTCATGTAATTTTGCCCACAGTGCATTTTCAGTAATACCAGGTCTCATCGCTTGGCGCATATTTGCCACAGCTTGCTCACAAACGTTAACTGCATGGCGCATCAATCCAAGTTCCTCTTCTGACTTAATAATCCTTGCAATTTCCATTACATCCTGCCCTTCGCTAATCTGCAATCCACAATCAAGCAAGGACTGCAGTCCTAGATAACTGCAACGGTCTACAGCAAGACGACGATTTCCACCACCGTATTGAACAACCAGGTCATCAATCTCTTTCGCAAATTTCCTTGAATTATCTTCGCAGCGGCTACCAGCTCCAAAGAAATAGAATGGTGTAATGACGCGATATTCATCGATAGTTGGAAGATTTTCAGCAAGATGCGGCAAATTACCAAAATCCCATAAGATCACCGGGCCTTCCGTTGCTACAAATACGCATCTTGCTTCATAATGAGAACACCAAATTTGCATATTAGTAGCATCTGTTACATATCGAGTATTGAGCTGATCAAACAGTAATACACCTGCCAAGTCATGTTTTTGAAGTTGTTCCTTCACCCGGCTCAATCGATATCTCCTCACCGTGTCTAGATCAACAGGCGGTTCTGAATATTCCATAGCGCCGTGCTGCCTATTGTTGATTGTCTGCGCTTGCTGCATCTTCTAAATTCTCTCCGTATTGATTTTAAGTCGTTAGAAAAACTCAACTTTGAAGACAGCCTAGCCAACCACTAAACTGTTTTCTCAATCGGTGAAGTTTACTATATTAAGAACAAAGCGATTCAACGAATTTGCAACTTTTTTTGTCATGCGATTTTGCAAACAATTCTGGTAGCATTTATTTTTTTTTGCATTTGAATATTACCCAGTCTGAGTTTTATTTTCTAAGCAATTATTCGATTTATTTTGGAGGATACCAGCATGAAAATCGACTATCTCAAACTGATAACAGAGCCTTGGTTCCTGCTATTGCCGTGTGAATTGTTGTTGGAATCTTCTCAGCGGCGTAAGCAAAAGATCTTGTCGTTGTACCTTGGGGAGGCGCATACTCAAAAAGTCAACAACTTGGTACCACGATTCATTTATGGCCGAAAATCTCAGGATTAATATCGTGAATGACGATTCTTCACCTGAAAGCACAGCTTAGAACACAGGTAGAGGTTAATAGCGTGTTCAAAAGACAATCACACCAATTGACTGAAATTTTGAAACCTGTAAAGCACTGTTGTACAGCGACTTTCCTGACGTTTTATTTTTCAATTGTCAATCTATAGAATTAATCCAACAAAATTCAAACTAATTTGCCGTACAATATTAAACACAATTCTAAGAATACTTGATTATTTGTACATTTACATGTATTCTTAGTCTGCATTTTAGTTTCAAAATAATTATTCGATTTTACTCTGGAGGAAAATAGCATGAAAATCGACCATCTTAAACTGAGTCGCAGAGCTCTTGCCCCTGCCGTTGCCATGTGCATCACAATTGGAAGTATTACAGCAGCACAGGCAAAAGATCTTGTCGTTGTGTCTTGGGGAGGCGCATACTCAAAAAGTCAGCAACTTGCGTACCACGATCCATTTATGGCCGATAACCCAGGAATTAATATTGTCAACGATGATTCTGCATCTGAAGGCGCAGCTAAACTTAGAGCGCAAGCAGAGGTCGGTAATGTGACTTGGTCATTGCTAGATGCGGTAGCGGCAGACGCAATTTCACTATGCGATGAAGGTTTAATTGAAGAAATCGACCACGACTCAATGCTCGCTCCTGCACCGGATGGCACCCCTGCAAGTGAAGATTTTGGCGAAATGATTGTTTCTCCTTGCTTCATTCCTCAAATCGTGTACTCAACCACTTTTGGTTACCGCACCGACATGGTTTCAACGCCGCCAACCAGCATCCAAGACGTCTTTGATATGGAAAAGATTCCGGGCAAACGGTCTCTTGAAAAATTTCCTATTAACAACGTAGAGTGGGCTTTGTTGGCCGATGGTGTACCAGCTGACGAAATTTACGATGTACTTGATACACCAGAGGGAGTTGCCCAGGCATTTGCCAAACTTGATGAAATCAAAGATCAGGTAGTGTGGTGGACTCGCGGTGCACAACCAACTCAGCTTCTAGCAGATGGAGAAGTCGTCATCGCTTCGGCATATAACGGAAGACTATTTTCTGCAATTGAAGAAGAAAAACAGCCAATTGGCATGATGTGGGATTGGCAGGTTTTTGACATTGATGGTTGGGTGATACCAATTGGCGGAACACATCGGGAAGATGTAGTGAGACTTTTGAGATTTGCAACTGATACACAAAGATTGGCCGACCAAGCGAAATATATTTCCTATGGCCCTGCCCGCATGTCTTCGGCAGCTCTAGTCGGTAAACATGCTGATTTGGGAATCGACATGGCGCCACATATGCCGACAGACCCCAACAATGCAAAAACCACCCTACTATTCAACTATGAGTGGTGGGCTGACAATCGAGAGGATTTGAATGAACAATTCAACTCTTGGATTGAACGGTAACCCAGTTATTAATTAATTTGTTAAAGGTGCAAGGTGTATCTCGCACTTTGCACCTTCATTAAACTCAAACTGTACCGACTTCACCGTGACTGATATCACAGCTAACCAGGGCCAGCCAATTACTACGGCTGACGGAATTCCGTTAAAGATAAGTCTCGCGCGAGCTTTGCGTCGAGACAAGCTAAAATCATTAGCGCTTGTCGCACCATTATTCCTGTTCATTGGCCTTACCTTCCTGATCCCTATCGGAGACATGCTGTGGCGAGGAATTGAAGATCCGGTAGTCTCCACATATCTCCCTAAAACTGCAAAAGAATTAAAATCATGGGACGAGCAGTCCGGCCAACTTCCTGATGAAAATGTATTCACGGCACTGTTTGAGGACATTAGTGCCGGAGCCAAAGATCGTGTTATAACGCGCGTTGGTAAGCGCCTAAACTATGAAAAATCAGGTATGTCAAGCCTGTTTAGAAAATCCCAACGGCGAGTGCCTAGAATCAAAGAAGGCCCTTACAAGGAAGCCATCATTAAAATTGATAAAAAATGGCGCAATATCGAAACTTGGCAGCTAATTAAAACTTTCAGTTCACCATTAACCTCTGGCTATTTTTGGGCAGCAATAGATTTACAGGTCACACCATCAGGGGGTATAGAACTACAAGACGAGAACAAGCGAATCTATATTAAGTTATTCATTCGCACATTGTATCTCAGTGGATTTATCACTTTGATGACATTGATTTTGGGCTACCCTGTCGCATACTTGCTGGCAACACTGCCGACTAAAACTAGTAACATGTTGTTAATGCTAGTGCTACTGCCATTCTGGACCTCACTTTTGGTGCGCACGACTTCTTGGATCGCGTTGCTACAACGAGAAGGCGTAATTAATGATCTGCTTGTATCGTTAAACTTAATTGATACCGATAACAGATTGTCAATGATTCACAATGCGGCCGGCACTATCATCGCCATGACTCACATCCTGCTCCCATTTATGATATTGCCTCTTTATAGTGTAATGAAAACTATACCGAAAAGCTACATGAGAGCGGCGGTTTCTCTAGGTGCCCATCCATTCAAAGCATTTATCAAAGTTTATGCACCCAATACCATATCAGGAATTGGAGCGGGCGGAATACTGGTTTTCATATTGGCTATCGGGTACTACATCACACCCGCATTAGTTGGTGGAACCTCAGGGACATTTATAAGCAACCTGATCGCTTACCACATCTCGGTTTCGTTGAATTGGGGATTAGCTGCTGCACTCGGCATAATTCTACTCGGTTTAGTTTTGGTGCTGTATATTCTGTATGACCGAATTGTCGGTGTTGACAATATGAGGCTGGGCTAATGAAACACACTTTTCCACCGTACACTACACTACTTGAGCGTATTTGGCATTATGCGTTCAGAGTAATTTGCGGGTTGATTTTCCTGTTTCTTATATTTCCTATCTTGGTCATCATTCCTTTGTCCTTCAACGCAGTGCCATTTTTTACATTCACTCCGGAAATGCTATCACTTGACCCTGATGGATATTCACTTCGCTGGTATAAAGACTTTTTCAGCAATCTCAACTGGCGGGGGGCAGTCAACAACAGTTTCATTATTGGTGTTTTCTCAACATTGATTGCCACAAGCTTAGGTACGCTAGCTGCGCTGGGACTTAGTCGTCGCAACGTTCCATATCGCACAACAATGATGGCGATCTTAATTTCACCGATGATCGTGCCACTTGTAATTTCTGCTTGCGGCATGTTTTTTTTCTACTCAAGAGTGCAATTACAAGGTACACATCTTGGCGTAATACTCGCCCACGCGGCGCTAGGCACACCTTTTGTGGTAATAACGGTAACAGCAACTCTTGTGGGATTTGATAACAGCCTGATTCGCGCAGCCCATAGTCTTGGAGCAGATGGTGTAACAACATTTTTCAAGATTATTGTTCCGCTCATTCTACCTGGGGTCGTTTCTGGTGCCCTGTTCGCCTTTATCACCTCATTCGACGAAGTTGTTGTCATCTTGTTTGTAGGCAGTTTTGATCAACGAACAATTCCTTGGCAGATGTTTTCAGGTATTCGAGAACACATCAGTCCAACTATTCTTGCTGTCGCTACTTTGTTAGTACTGGTATCCGTTGCATTGCTAACGACAATAGAGCTTCTACGCCGAAGAACTGAAAAGCTACGCGGGATTAGAGCCACTTGAGTTTTCTGGTTTTAGCTAGATTAATCTTCCCTAAAAGGGAGAGCAGAAATTCTAAGGTAACCGCGACAGAGAATTGGTATTGAGAGACAACAAATTTTTCTCTCAATAGAACTACGCTAGAAATCCTGATCAACGTTTTAGAAATGGTTAGAAATTTTGTGTCCAATTAAATCAGCGATGAGGTTATTATGAATAATAAGACCAATTTGTCCTCCCTCATCTGGTCAACCGCTGATGATGTGTTACGAAATCTTTTTAAACCATCTGAGTATGGCCGGGTAATCCTTCCATTCATAGTAATGAGAAGGTTAGATTGTGTACTTGAACCCAAAAAAGAACAAGTCTACAATATTTATAATGAATACAAAAGTAAGATCTCTGATGTATCTCCCATAATCCTGAAGATGGTTGGTCTGAACTTTTACAACACTTCCAAATTCGATTTAACTCGAATTAAAAGTGACCCAACCAATGTGTTGATTAACTTCAACAATTATGTTCATGGTTATTCTGATAATGTATTTGACATAATTCAAAATTTTTCTATTGACCCGCTAGTAAAAAAACTTGATAAAAACAACCGACTCTACCAGTTAATCGACAAGTTCACTGAATTTGACTTACATCCGAACACAATCGACAACCATCAGATGGGTTCAGTGTACGAAGAACTTCTTCGAAAGTTCTCAGAAATGTCAAATGAGGAAAGTGGAGACCACTTCACACCGCGAGATGTAGTTCAACTTTTGGTTTCTTTTGTATTCGGAGGAGATAAGAAAGACCTTTTGGGGGAAGGAAAGATTCGTTCTGTTTTCGACCCGTGCTGTGGTACGGGCGGCATGCTTACCATAGGTAAAGAATGGGTACTTGCAAATATCAATCCCAATCTGAAGATTGAAATTTATGGACAGGAGCTCAACGATTTGACTTACTCAATATGTAAATCGGATCTGCTGATGATGGATGAAAATCCTGATAATATTAAAGGTCCTACATCCTCGATTTCTGATGATCGATATGAGGGGAAAACGTTCGATTATATGATTACAAATCCTCCTTTCGGTGTGAGCTGGAAATCTGAAAAAGAGATAGTGATTAGCGAATCCAAAGACCCGAATGGTCGTTTCTTCGTTGGCACTCCAACAATAAAAGATGGATCATTATTGTTCTTACAGCATCTCATTAGTAAAATGAACCCGAAAGGATCCCGTATCGGAATTGTCTTTAACGGTTCACCACTTTTTACAGGTGATGCTGGCAGTGGCGAGTCTAATATTCGTAAGTGGATAATCGAGAATGACTGGTTAGAATGTATTGTCTCACTTCCTGATCGAATGTTCTTCAACACAGGTATCACAACTTACATTTGGATTGTGACAAATAAGAAATCACATAGCAGAAAGGGCTACGTCCAGCTCATTGATGGAACTTCATTCTATACATCAATGAAGAAAAATCTTGGGGACAAAGGTAAATATATCACAGATGAACAAATACAACAGTTATTTTGGATTTATTCAAACAACGAAGAAAACGAGTTCTGTAAAAAATATCCAAATAAGTTTTTCGGATACACAAGGGTGAAGGTTGAACAACCTTTAATTGAAGATGGGCAGATTAGATTCGACCGACAAGGGAAACCAAGACCGGACAGATCCAAAAAACGAGAATATGAACGAATTCCACTATATGATAATGTTGACGAATACTTTCAAAGAGAGGTGAAACCATATATGCCAGAGTCATGGATAGATCGTTCAAAAGACAAAATCGGATACGAGATTAATATCACTAAATACTTCTATAAATTCAAACCATTGAGGAGTCTAGACGATATATCTCAAGATTTGAATTTACTAGATAATGAAATCAAACAGCTGTCGATAGATCTGCTTTGATGTATAGACATGAGAGTTACAAAAAAAACTGGAGTTAAATGGATTAGTGAAATTCCAATTGAGTGGAATATGTTCCGGCTACAAAAATATTTTTCGGAAAGATCTGAAAAAGTTGATGATGTAACTTTTCCACCTTTATCTGTTACAAAGTCAGGTATAGTCGATCAATTATCAAAAGTCGCAAAATCAAACAATGGAGATAACAGAAAACTTGTCAGAAAAAACGACTTTGTAATTAACTCTCGAAGTGACCGAAAAGGATCTTCGGGAATTGCCCCAAGAGACGGCTCAGTTTCTGAAATTAATATAGTAATCGAATCACGCGAACTAATTCTTCAATTTATACAGCACTTATTAAAAAGCTATTATTTCAAAGAAGAGTTTTTTCGTAATGGGAAAGGAATTTGTTGGGACTTATGGACTACTCGTTGGGATCAATTAAAGAACATCTATATTCCTATTCCTCCTCTCAAACAACAAAATCTAATCTCCCAATACCTTGATAGCAAAATCAAACAAATTGACTCTTTGATTGAAAAGCTCCAGAATAAAATTGAACTTCTAGAGGAACTGAGAAAATCAATAATCAACCAGTCTGTGACCAAAGGTCTTGATTTAAATATTAAGATGAAACACAGTGGTGTTAAATGGATTGGTGAGATTCCACAACATTGGAAAACTACACACAACAAGCGCCTTTTCACAGATAATTTTGGTGGTTCTTGGGGAAATGACCCAAATGACAATCAAAACAAAGACTTGGTACGAGTGATACGTGTGACAGATTTCGATATAACCAATCTTTCCGTGTCAACTAATATTCCCACAATGAGATCTCTTCAACTGAGCTCTGATTCAAAAAAGCTAGTTAAGAAAAACGATCTCATACTAGAAAAATCAGGTGGCGGTGAAAAATCTCCAGTTGGAAAAGTAGTAATGGTTAATCAAAATATTGACTTTCCAACGATTAATTCCAATTTCACTAACATTTGTCGACCGAATACAAAAGCTGGGATGTACTCACTTTCGGTCACTATTCACATCTTTAGTAACTACTACTTACTACCCACTACAACGACTACTTTGAACTTTAGTTCGGGGCATGCCCCGAACTAAAATTTTTCAACAAATTCTCCTCAAATTCAATCGGACTCAGGTTGCCAAGCCTTGAGTGCAAACGCTCCAAATTGTAAAACCGATCGATGTAATCATACAACTTCGTGCGCATCCCTTCAAAACTCTCCAGCACCCCGTTGACCGGCAACTCGCGCTTGAGCGTCGCAAACACCGACTCCGCCGCCGCATTGTCATAACTGTTGCCGACACGTCCCACTGACTGCTTGATGCCGTGCTGCTCGCACCGCAACCGATAACTGTCGCTCAGATACTGCACCCCTCGGTCCGAGTGATGCACCACACCGTCCGCCTGGCGATAACTCACCGCCTGCTGCAAGGCTCCCAGCATCAACTCGGTGTCATGGCTGCGGCTGAAACTGCGACCGATGATGCGCCGTGAACAGGCGTCCATCACCACCGCCAGATAACCGAAGCCTTCCTGCACCCGAACATAGGTGGAGTCGGCCACCCACAACTCGTCCAATCGCTCGCGACCGAATGCTCGCGACACCCGATCCTCAGGTGCCGGTCGTCCGTCAGAGCGCGTGGTGGTCAGCTTGCGCCGCCAACTGCGACCCACCAGAGCACAGGCACGCATCAGCCGTTGCACCCGCCGCAGACCCAGCCCCGGAAACTCCCGCCTCAGCATGGCCGCCACTCGCCGAACACCATAACGCCCGCCCGAATCCGCATGAATGGTGCGCATCCGCCGCATCAAACGCTCATCTTCAACCTGGCGCTCGCAACGCGGGTTCTCCCGCCACTTGTAATACGCACGCCTGCTGGCCTGCAACACCCGACACATCGCGGTCACCGAAAACACGGCCTGATTCTCCAGCACGAACTGATACACTCTCACGAGGTCGTCCCTGCTGCGTGACCTTTTGCAGCGAACCAGACCGCAGCTCTTTCCAATATGTCCCGATCCTCCTTTAACTGGCGATTCTCTTTCTTCAAGCGACGAATCTCGGCCTGTGCCTCGGCATCGCTGCCATTGGACTCCAACATCGCCCGCCTCCATTGGTGCAACGTCTGCGCCGAGGGCTCATACTCAAGAGCCAACTGCGACACCGGCACCCCGGCACGCATCTTCTCAAATAGCATCTGCTTGAACTCGGCTGTATACTGTTTTCTTTTCATGAAATTTACCTCCTCACTTTAGTTTATCATAGTGTGACCCTCAGTGAGTACATTCCAAGCTGTTCATCCAAGGTTTGTTGTTTACTCTCTTTTTTCTAGTTATACACTTGGACAAACACTGAGACACATTAAACAAACAACAGGTATTCAGAACTTAGATTTGAATGGTTTTATGTCTGAATTATTTCCATTGCCTCCGGTCAAAGAGCAAAGATTAATTTCTCATTACCTTGACAACAAAAACAAACAAATTGACTCATTGATCGAAAAAATAAAAAATAAAATTGAACTTCTAAAAGAATACCGTCAATCGCTTATTTCATCCGTTGTAACTGGAAAAATCAGAATAACGGAAGACATGATATGAATGATTTAAGTCCTACCGAAGAAAAATTCGAAAGGCACATTGAGAACCATCTTTTATCGGCAGGTTACTCATCTATCCATTTCAAACAATATGACCGGAATCAGTGTCTAATCCGTAGTGAGATTATTGGTTTCATCAAAGCCACTCAACCTAATATATGGGACCAGTTATCTGAAATCTACGGTATTAATGCCGAGAACAAAGTGCTTTCCCGAATATTCTCTGAGATTTCAAAACGAGGAATAATTGATGTTCTCCGTCACCAAGTAGTAGATCGTGGTGTCTACATTGACCTTTGCTATTTTCAACCTAAGAGTGACTTGAACCCCGATCATCTAAAACTCCACCAGTCAAACCGTTTCGCAGTGATTCGACAACTTCATTACTCAACTAAGAATGAAAATTCGATAGATATGGCATTGTTCATCAATGGACTTCCAGTCGTTACGATGGAATTGAAAAATCAATTGACAGCACAGAATATTAAACATTCTGAAAATCAGTACCGAAACGATAGGGATTTCAAAGAACCTCTTTTCAAATTCAAAAGATGCCTAGTAAATTTCTGTGTGGATAATGACAGAGTATCGATGACCACTCGCCTTGCTGGTCTCAAAACCGTCTTCCTTCCATACAACCGTGATATAGAAAATCCACAGGTCGAACAAGGATATCAGACAAAGTACTTGTGGGAAGATGTCCTCGCCCCAGATTCATTGTTGGACATTATTGAGAACTTTGTTCATGTATCGAAAGAGAAGGAATTCACATTCAATGAGAACACCCAGAAAATTGACACTAGAACGAGTGAAGTTCTGATTTTCCCTAGGTACCATCAACGAGACCTAATCCTAAAGTTCAAAAACAAACTGAAAGAGGATGGAGTTGGCAATAACTACCTTGTCCAACATACTACAGGTTCAGGTAAGTCATATTCGATAGGGTGGCTGGCACATACTCTCACCTCTCTTTATCAAAAAAAGGGAGACACCGAGCGTATGTTCAGTACCATTGTCGTAGTAACAGATAGAACTGTTCTTGATGACCAACTAAGGAATACCATCCGGTCTCTGGAGCAAACGAACGGGGTGGTCAGTGGAGTTGAACATGGCTCGCAAGAATTAAAAACGTTTCTTGAACAAGGCAAGGATATAGTAATTACCACCATTCAGAAATTTCCGTTTATATCTGAAACTATTGCATCACTTGGAAACCGAACATTCGCCGTAATTATTGACGAAGTTCATTCCAGCCAATCTGGTGAGCTTTCAAAGGAATTGAAAAAATCTCTTTCCAAAGTTGATGAAATCGACACAGATGATTTTGACTATGAAGATTGGTTAAGAAAAGAAATCCAGAACAGAGGAAAGCAAGATCATATATCTTTCTTCGGGTTTACTGGTACACCTAAAGAAAAGACCCTGGAACTGTTTGGAACTAGAACCGATGAAGGTCACTTTATACCTTTTCACATTTATTCAATGGACCAGTCTATCCATGAAGGTTTTACTCTAAATGTTCTTCGAAACTACACCACCTATAAAAGGTATTTTAGAGTCAGACAGATTGGAGAAGTAGACAAGGCAATTCCTACTACAAAAGGGAAAAATGTATTGGTGAAGTATGTTGACTCTCATGAATTGACTATTAGAAGTAAAGTCAATATTATCCTTCATCACTGGATAAATATAGGATCACGGCAGATCCAGCGCCGTGCACGTGGCATGGTGGTAACTCAGTCAAGAAAACACTGTGTACTATTTTTCAAAGAAATCAATCGTCAGTTGAAAGAACAGGGGCTGAGTTACCAATCCTTGGTTGGTTTTTCCAATGAGGTTACTCTTGAAGGTGAAAAGTATACTGAAGCTAGTCTGAATAGATCTGTAGGCCATGAGGGCGATATTCCACTGGGTCTTAAAAAACCGCAATTCAGGTTGTTGGTGGTAGCAAATAAATTTCAAACAGGTTTTGATGAACCTCTGGTTCAATCTATGTATATTGATAAAAAATTAGGTGGTGTCCAGTGTGTTCAGACCCTTTCAAGGCTAAATAGAACAACATCAGGAAAGACGGAGACTTTTGTTCTGGATTTTGTAAATGAGCCTGAAGAAATACAAAAATCTTTTCAACGTTTTTATCACTCAACCACTCTGGAAGAAGAGACTGACCCTAATCGTCTGTATGACATAATTCGGCAAATTGAGGATTATCACCTCTACACCAATGAAGATTTAAATCGTTTTTGTGAAATCTTTTTTGATTCTAGTCGAGATGAAGGTAGCCTCCATCCAATACTTGATGGAATAGTTGATAAATTCAAATTAATTGAGGATACTGAGATTAGGGAAGAATTCCGTTCTAAGATTCAATCATATATACGAATGTACGGATATCTGTCCCAGATTATCAATTTCACTGACATCAAACTGGAGAAGTCTTTCATATTTCTGAAATACCTAGGCAGAAAGCTTCCAAAGAGAGAATCAGAAAGACTGGATTTATTGGACACGGTAGATCTCGATTCACTTCGAATTCAGAAAATCGATGAAAAGAGTTATGAATTGATATCAAAAGAAACTCTTGTTAAACCTCATAGTTTTGAGAGTGGAAAAGTTGTTGAACCTGAATATGATCTTCTGTCAAAGATCATCAAGAAGGTGAATGAAACCTATGGCGTCAATTTGAACGCTGAGGATAGGGTTGACCTTTCAAGATTGAATAAACGATTGATCGAAAGCCCTGAGATCAAGAAGTTTATGACGGGAGACAATTCAGATGAAAACAAACTTAGTTACTTCAGAGAGCAATTTGATGATGCTATGATCAATTATGTGAATGAGAGGTTTGAGTTCTATAAGAAAATGGACGAAAATCCATCAGCGAAAAATCATATATTTCGTGCTTTGTATTCTGGATATCAAAAGTCATTGGAAGGAATTTGAATATTTTTCAATGATTTTTCTAAGAGTGCGCCAAACTAGCTTTTAATTTACATTGCTTGTCTTCTTTTACTCACTATACCACATACATACATATGCTAAGAATACTTGCGAAACGAATTCACTTACTCTGGACTAGAATTACACAAATTTAATATTAGTTTATTTTTGCCCTTCACCTGTGAAAATTTGTTTATAATTGAAATTGTCAAGCCGCGATGCGTCGGGCCCACTCCGTTGAAAAGGGTTGTTGGTGATGAAGGGCCTACCATCGTGGCTTGCCACTGATAAGAACAGTTCTCCTTGCTAGTACATTTCAGACCAGCTAATTCCAGAATACCCCTCTATAAGAACCCCTGCAAATCAATATTACCTTTTTCTGTAAATACGTTAAGGTTGATTATCACACCAAATATGTGCAATTAACCGCTCACTTGGGTGTACTCATTTTATTTCAAGAAATATCAACAACCCTTAATATTAATCATTGTCATCAACCTCAGGTCCAGCACCAGTTCGAGAGCGTTCAGATGGTGGAACGAAAGTTGTGAATGCAATTTTTTTCATTTCTTGATAGTGGAATTTCTCAACGAGTATCCGTGTTGAAACTGTATGTTTGTTAAACGCTATATCTAATCGCCGACTCGCTAAACAAGCAATATTATTATCGGCGTATGATATTAAGTTATCTTTACACTCAATCAAAGCGGTGCAAGAATTTGTTGAAACAAAATCTGCAAGCTCACAGCTCCCCCACAACTCCCCATCTCGAACAACTATTTTCCTGCTATTTACTGTCAGTTCAAACTGAGTTGAACCCAAAGAATTACGTTGTAGAATTGGTAATAACACAATCCAATTGCTCATGTTCTCAATCGTTGCCGATATGACATTACCTGAGGCTTGGGAACACATGGCAGCAAGCAAATCTACAGTTTCAAGCACCCCAAGGAACTCATTTGCTCTGTCCAATGTAGTCTTCAACCTGCAATCACTAAGACGTTCAATTCGCCTTGGAACACTTGCATCACAATGACAAGTCAGTTTTTCAAACAAATACTTCCCAAGCGAATATATATTTTGCAGTGCTATCCATACCGCTGCTTCTGCGGCTACCGTATCTACGCCATGTGGAAAGCCCCTTGCTGAATACACTCTCCTACAGAGCGTCGTTGCTTCGGTTTTAGACAAAGAGACTAAATCATCAACCATAAACAGTTTTCGGCAAGGTATCCAACTCAACAAACGGAAATGCCCAATCGTCGAAACAACTAGGATCTTTTTCGTCAAAAAGCGGCGCGCCTTGAAAAAGGGTGATGCGAGTCCAAAGTTTGGATTTAGGGTCAAAACGTGTTGCACCAAACATTGCAAGCTTACACCGAAGTATATCTAGCGGGCAACATTGTGAGTCCAGCAAATTGTCTTGTATTTCGCCATACGGAAACTCCCACAATGATTGAATACGCATGACAATGTGCCGCAAGCCTGGATATTGAATAAGAAACTCTGCAATTGGCATATTGCGCTCTGTCTTTGGCATTGATTTAATGGTGTTATATAGTCGATTTACATCTCTTGCGATGCCAACAGGCATTTCAAGCTCACAGCCGGGTTCTTCATAGCGCAAACCTAAACGTGGCTCCTCTTTTTCTTGTGACATATACCAAAAGTAATGTTGAGAATCCGAATTCTCAAAGTCGTAGTTCAATGCCCATTCATAACGAGACTTGAGATGACGAACAAGCTCAGCAATCTTCATTGTAGTATCAATTTTCACAAACTCCTCAATTCCCATTTGTTGCTCAAATTCATTGACAAGCTCTGGATAAATCTCAAGCATGATACTGTGCAAGAGCTCCTGACACTCCAAGCTGGCAGATATGAAAGCATGTTCGGTCAAATAACGCCAAGGGTAAGCTTGGGTACTAAGATGGTTAGACATGGCACCAACCATCTCAACCTCATCTCGTAACAATTCCAATCTTTTCGACTGGCGCGGGTCTTCTGTTTGCCACTGTGCCAAATGCTTCTTAAATCTATCAAGCAGCTGGGTAAATCTCTGACATGCTTTTCTATCCGCACTTTTTACTAATTTGACTGCTGCAATTGCAGATTCTCTGGTTTGCATCCACTGATGTATCAATTGTGGGTGACCTATAAGAAATGGTGCCATACCGAGCCCAGTCGCATTGCCAACACCAATGGCAACCTTGAGTTCTTTTGATAAACCGACAGCGTTGCTGCCACCTTTCCTGCGTGCAATGTGTTCTATCAAGTCAATACTGAGCTGTCTTGCCATATATACAGTTAACATCTCAGCTTGGAATGGTAAGTTAAATGGTGTGAATCGCTTTACTAAATTGAAGTCCATCAATCCGAATTTGCCATTACCATAAACCGCAGTTGTTCGCACTAGATAACCGATTCTAGCTATTTCTTCCGCGTTCGGTTGTTTCCCAAATGCCAAACAATTAACTATCGAATTGAATAAGCGAGTGCTTTTGTTGGCGCGACTCAAAACAATCTCATTCTCACTCATCCGACCCGACTCTTGTAACGGAACTTGCGCTTTTAGTCGTTCAACTTCAGCTGCGCCAGCCACACCATTGAAAAGCGTGAATGACAGATCCCACTTTTCCGCGATCACGCGATCAGTACGTTCACTGTCGCTTATTTCATTTGAAAACGCAATAAAGCTCAGATCACCTTTAGGAGTATGAATTAGATAAACAATATGTCCGAAACCATTGTCATCAAAATCTACAATTCGCCTCTCAAACTTCCAATTCTCCTTGTAAATGCGACGTATGAGAGTTCGTGTAAAACTCAATCGGGACGGATGTAGAGAACCCAATCGTTCTAGCTTCATAACTTGGGATGGGGGACGAAGCGAATTTAGCGGCATCAAAGTATCGCTTTCTCTGCAATACTGCTCTATCACTTCAGCCATTTTTAGCTTTAAACCCCTGCTTGAAAAAACGAAACCAATTACCACCCATCACCATCTCGACCTCCATTTCCGAAAACCCTTTGTTTGCTAATCCAGTTGCAACATTTCGTAAATCACTTGGATTCTGAAACCACTCAGAATAACTTGGCCAACTCACCTTTCGACTGACGCTTTCTAAGTTATTATCGACTCTGTCCCACGTGCCATGTCGCATATAGAGAAGATAGCTATCATCCCAATCCAAACACATATCACTACCTAATCCCAAATGCTCAATTCCAATTTTTTCAGCGGTATCCGCTACCATTTCACAGAATGAGTCTAATGTACAACGAGTTCCACCAGCCAAATGCATCGGATACAAACTGAAACCCAACATCCCCCCGCTATCTGCCAATGCTTTGAGCAACTCATCCGATTTATTGCGTACTACATTGTGAAATGCAAGAGGATTAGCATGAGTGATGGCAATCGGGCGTTCAGAGAACTCTATGGCCTCCATACAAGTTAGCTCACTAGTGTGAGATACATCAATAATCATACCAAGCCGATTCATTTCTCGAATGACATTGCGCCCGAAATTGGTAAGTCCGGCATCATTCTTCTCATAACAACCCGATCCAATCAAATTCTGATTGTTATAGGTTAGCTGCATAATTCGGACACCTAATGAGTGAAAAACACTTACCAATTGCAGCTCATCTTCAATCGGTGAACTGTTTTGAAACCCAAGGATAATGCCAGTACGTCCACTGTGATGCGCTGCTTTAATGTCATCCACATTTTTCACTAACAAGATAAGGTCGCTATATTCATCAAACCATCTTAGCCATTTACCAAGCAATGACAATGTCTCCTTGCAATCATGCCAAAAAGCAAGTGTTACATGCACGGCATCGATACCGGCATGATTCAACGCACGAAATTGCGCTTCATCCCAGTTCGATGCTTGCAAAGCATCAATAATTGGAAAAGTATCCTTCAAATTCATTGTTGAACATTCAAATGATTGACAAAACAGACGGCAGAAATTAATTTTGAGTTTTTTACAAAGCGAAATATCATATTCTATAGCCTTTACAGCTATTCAATCTAATTTTCTGGATCTCACGTTGAAAATTGTTGGTTCTTGACTGATCTCACAAAATAAACAACACACAAACCGATCAAACACATTTTAATTTCCTTCATGAAAGAAATTCTCAAACTTAGCGCATTCGAAATGTCTCAGTTGCTCCACAGTCGGCAAATCTCTCCAGTCGAACTTGTTGAAATTTCTGCAGAACGCATAACCGAAATCGAACCAAACGTGAACGCAATGCCAACCCTTTGTGTTGAAATGGCAATGGAGAAAGCCAAGGCTCTTGAGGCGCAAAACCCTGTTGGCCGATTAGATGATCGCGGACAACTCGGCGGGTTACCAATATCCGTTAAGGATCTAACAGAAACCGAAGGGGTTAGAACAACATTCGGTTCTCCAATTTACGCTGACTACATACCCATGAAATCAGATATTCTGGTGCAAATTCTTGAGTATCGAGGAGCTATAGTCATGGGTAAATCCAACACCCCTGAATTTGGTGCTGGAGCAAGCACATTCAATGAAGTGTTTGGGGTAACTCGCAACCCGTGGAACACCTCAAAATCAGTTGCAGGCTCATCCGGCGGAGCTTGCGCATCAGTTGCAACCGGTGAAGTGTGGTTAGCAACCGGAACAGATTTAGGTGGCAGTCTCAGAACCCCTGCAAGTTTCAATTCAGTTGTTGGATTAAGGCCAAGCCCAGGACGAATACCACGCACCCGAAAACATGACCCCTTCGGAACCTTAAACGTCCAAGGACCTGTCGCCCGCGACACGCGGGATATAGCCTTCTTCCTAGATACAATGGCGGTTTTTCATCCATCGGATCCATTGAGTTACCACCCGCCAAAAAAACCTTACATGAACTTCATAAATGAGCCGGTTCTACCAAGACGGATTGGCTATTCTTCTGACTTGGGTATTACTCGTATTGACCCAGAAGTAGATCAAATCTGCCGAAAAGCCATCAAAAGATTTGAGGAATATAAAACTGAAATTGTTGAGGATTGCGCCGACTTCAGTGGTGCTATTGAGAGCTTTGATGTTTTGCGCGGATTTTCATTTGCCACCAGTTTTGCAGTTGAATACGAGAAAAATGAAAATTTGCTAAAACCAGAGATTGTTTGGAATATACAAAAAGGCATGCAACTAACTTCGGCTGACATTGGCCAAGCGAAACGAACCCAAGCACGTATTTTTCACTCGCTATCAAAATTTTTTGAAAGTTACGACCTACTCGCTTGCCCTTGCGCAATTGTACCACCATTTGATGCAGATCTCAGGTTTTTGGAATCAATCGGTGAATACACTTTTGATACATATTACGAGTGGATTGCGATCACGTTCGCTTTGACACTGACCGGCTGCCCAGTTTTGGCAGTGCCAGCAGGATTTACCTCAAACGGGCTTCCAATTGGACTTCAACTGATAGCTCCACCTCGAGATGAAGGTTCTTTGCTGTCTGCTGGACATTTACTAGAGCAGCAAACCAAAATTCCAAGCAAGCTACCAATCAATCCCAACATCCAGCACACAGCTAGTTCTTAGTGACAACCATGTATGTGTGGACGTAATCCATTGAATGACGCTCGGGTTCTTGCCGTACTAACTGGTTATAACTGTCATAAAAATAATCAACGATTCGTTGCCGTTCATCGCTTGGGCGCGATTGATTGAGCGCATGCTTAAATACTGTTTCGCTCCACGATCTCAACGTTGGCACATAGGCATCAGCAAAAGCGACCGCATCGCCAATACGATTGAACTCCGCCCGATATGGACATTTAAGCGTTCCAGTGTAGATCGAATCAAGTATCAAGCCTGCTTTCCGAATCTTGCTGTTTGGATCATCGAATGGTTCGCGAAACTGATCAATAGTTTTGTAAAACTGAGGGAAAACCGTTGCCTGATATTCTTCTTCTGTAATCATACCACTGTCAGCCATCTCTCGCCATAGATAGTTGAAGGTATCAAACATGTTGACATCGCCTGTGTTTCCAAGATAATGCCCTTCCTCATCTATACAGAAATTTGCCAAAACAAGCACACCGCCAGCCACAAGTTCTCGCGCTCGCATCATCAGAATGTTCTCCCAATCACGCAACGCATAATCACAAAATACCTGCCATTCATCACCAACTGCGCCAACAGCATGGATATGATCGGTGATTGAACACGGTACACTACTCAACCAATGCATTGCAGTTGCAGAAAAACCAATATCCACAGTCTCTGATGGCACTATCTGTTGATAAAATGATGTGCCACTGCATAAAACATATACATTCGAATGCTTGGAAGCGTAGGTTTGTCCAGCATCTTCAGTATCGGTATGAATCATACGTAACAAAGCTGAAAAATCGTTATGGGGAAGATCTGTATAAGTTATGGAAATTTCTTGTTCTTGCGAACGCTCGCGAATCAAACTAACGATATTTGTAATCAGGTCTAATGAAGTGCCACCATCCGCAGCACCATAATCTACAACCGAAAAACAACGCTCTGAACCGGGAAGAATCGTCCTTTGTAGATTTTCAAGCACGTGCACCCCGGCCTGATCAATGACGAATTTCGCGCCTTGAGTATTCTTTGAATAATACCCACCGCCTTTCATGGAAACTTCAGAATCACTCATATTAGCTCACCCCTTGCTAAATGCTGTTAAAATTACGCTATTATGCTTCAATGACGATATTCACTGAAGTACTAACTATTAAAATAACAGACTGAAACTGATCTTTCGATTTGTTTATTTAGTCGCCAACAGCAGCATATATAACGTTTTTCATTTTATGAAACTCATTTTTTCTCCAATTGTATTTTTTGTCCTGTTTTGGCTAGCGTTATCAGGCAATTACACAACATTGCTGGTGGCTCTTGGTATCACATCTTGCATACTTGTAGTTTGGATATCGAAACGAATGGATATTGCTGACGATGAAGGCCACCCTATTCATCGAATTTCACCACGCATACTTGTGTATTTTGCGTGGTTGAGTAAAGAAATCATCATTTCATCTTGGACAGTTTGCAGAATGATTCTATCTCCAAAGCTTAATCTTAATCCGCAAGTATTCAGCCTGCCTGCTGAGGAAATGACCAACATGGAGAAGGTAACCTATGCAAACTCAATCACACTAACACCTGGAACTTTAACCTTGGAAACGGACAATTCGACTTTGGTAGTTCACACTATACAAAATGATTTACTTGAAGATCTGAAAAAAGGTGAAATGATGAATCGAGTTCGTTCCATCAAACCCAAAAGTAACACCCAATAACAATGTTCGCAGCGGCAATAATCGGAATTTTGGTGGGCATGGCATTGCTTCTGATCCGGGCATTTCTCGGACCAACGGTTTATGACCGCATACTGGCTATCAATAGTTTTGGCACAAAAACAGTACTTATTATCGCGCTTTACGGTTTCCTCACTAACCGTCCAGATTTTCTTGATATCGCTATCGTCTATGCGCTGTGCAATTTTATTACAACGATCGCTATCCTAAAGTACTTTGAGTATGGTGACCTCGGCCACATAGAATAGCAACCTGAAGACGAAACGCAATGATAGAAACAACTCTAAATTTATTGCGAGATGCTTTGATAGCTATTGGTGTGTTAGCCACACTGATCAGTAGTATTGGTGTCAATCGTTTTCCTGAGTTTTTTTCTCGAATTCATGCAGCTGGCATCTCTGACACTGTTGGAATAGGATTTGTGATTGCAGGTTTACTCGTTGAAACTGGATTGGGGCTAAATGGACTGAAACTACTAATGATTTTGGTATTTGTGTTATTAACTAGTCCTGTTTCATCACATGCGCTAGCAAAAGCAGCTATACATGGTGGTTTGTTGCCCACTACACAAAAAATCGGAGGTAAATAAGCATCGAACTTGCTATTAACCTAACGCTGCTTGCGTTTATACTCATCAATGCACTGGTAATCTCAAGAACCACAAATCTGTTTGCAGCTGTAATGCTTTTTGGATTGCACAGCTTGCTTATCGCCTCGTTGTTTGTTGTTCTTGATGCAGTTGATGTGGCGTTTACCGAAGCGGCTGTCGGCACCTGCATATCAACTGTTCTAATGCTAGCCGCATTGTCATTAACCGGCTCTAGAACAGAAACTATTTACCGACGCAACTCCGCTTTTGCGTTTTGCACCTCACTGGCGCTTGGTCTCGCATTAGCTGTTGGGTTGATGGATATGCCGCAGTTCGCAGACCCTGGCGCACCAGCAAACTTACATGTAGCTCCCTACTACCTGACACAGTCTGCATCAGAGATCGGCATTCCGAATGTTGTGACTTCTGTGTTGGCAAGTTACCGCGGATACGATACTCTTGGTGAAGTCGTGGTTGTCTTCACGGCTGGCATTGGCGTGGCAGCACTGCTCACACGCAATCGCCGCAAACCATCGCAAAATAAAACATGAAGCACCATCTTGTATTGCATCTGATCGCTAAGTTGCTAATTCCATTCATCATGGTATTCGCGCTTTATGTCCAGTTTCATGGCGAATATGGACCAGGGGGTGGATTTCAGGCTGGTGTTATATTCGGTGCTGGATTCATTCTGTATGGTATTATCTTTGGTAAAGAAACAGTGATTCAAGTAGTCCCGCCCAATGCAATGTACATACTCGCTGCTTTAGGTGTGCTGATTTACACTGGTGTTGGTGTCGCCGGAATGCTATTGGGCCGAGAGTTTTTAAACTATAGCGTTCTGCTGTCCAACCCTGTAGCTGGCCAACATCTAGGCATTTTGCTGATTGAATTTGGTGTTGGACTTACTGTTGCATCAGTCATGATCAGTTTGTTTTTAAGTTTTTCTACATACACTCGCTCAAACTTTGAGGAAGATGACTGAACTAGGGCTTCTAAACTACTGGGCTGTTGTTTCGTTGATGATGATCGGATTGTATATTGTCATTGGCGCTAGAAATTTTGTCAAAAAACTAGTTGGACTAGGCATATTTCAGTCCTCAGCCTTTGTCTTGTATATCAGCATAGGAAAAGTGGCAGGCGGGACTGCGCCGATACTAGGCTCACAAGATTACATATATTCCAATCCATTACCACATGTTTTAATTCTCACTGCTATTGTTGTAGGAGTTGCAACAACAGCATTGGGACTCGCTTTGGTTGTCAGAATTCGTTCAGCATTCGGCACTATTGACGATCATGAACTGCAAGGTCGCGATCACGACTAATGATGATTCTAGACCATCTAGCAGCCATTCAAGTTGTCGCGCCTCTATTGGCGGCACCTTTGTGCGTGTTTTTGCGAATTCCCTCATTCTGTTGGTCGCTTGCTGTTGCTATAAGCAGTTTTTGCGCAGTAAATGCCGTATTAATCCTTCGCCAAATCGAAGCTTCCGGCATTATTGTCTATTCACTCGGCGGCTGGGTAGCTCCTTATGGCATTGAGTATAGAATTGACAGTGCTAATGCCTACGTATTAATAATCATTAGCATCATTAATTTAATTACTCTTCTGTATGCGAAAAAAAGTGTACAGAGTGAAATCTCTAACGAAAGCCAAAGCTGGATTTACTCCGCTTGGATATTGTGCTTTACCGGACTCACCGGCATTACCATATCCGGTGATGTTTTCAATGTATTCGTGTTTCTTGAAATATCCTCTCTTTCGACGTACGTTCTGATTAGTCTCGGAAGCAACAAACAGAGCCTTACAGCGGCATTCCGCTACCTCATAGTCGGAACGGTAGCAGCGACATTCTACCTAATCGGAATTGGCCTGCTATATGCGTTAACCGGTTCATTGAACATGGCGGACTTGGCTAATCTCTTACCAAAGGTTACTAGCGATCACACTTTGCTCACGGCATTTGGTTTCATTGTCATCGGGCTTGCAATAAAGATGGCACTGTTTCCATTTCACAGCTGGTTGCCGAACGCTTACACCTACGCACCTCACGCAGTTACTGCATTTTTATCTGGTACCGCCACCAAGGCTGCTGTCTATGTGTTCGGTCGTTTGGTGCTCACGGTATTCCCTGACGACTACTTTAGTGACCTAACTTCAACTGGTACAATGATTGTTGTCATCGGCATCGCGGGAGCTGTCGTCGCTTCGGCTACGGCATTTTTTCAAAACGACATTAAACAAATGTTTGCCTGGTCAAGCATCGCTCAAGTCGGTTACATGGCGGTTGGACTAGGGCTCGCTACAACTGCCGGAGTAGCTGCTGCATTTTTGCACCTTTTCAACCACGCCTTAATGAAAACTGCTTTATTCATGGCCATTGGCGCACTCGTTTACAGTACTGGCACCTCTTCAATTCGCCAACTTCGAAACGCTGGCCGAAAAATGCCGTGGACAATGGCAGCGATACTAATCGGTGGTTTGAGTTTAATCGGTGTACCGTCAACAACAGGATTTGTGAGCAAATGGTACCTTGTTTCGGCCGCGTTTGAGCAAAATTATCTGTGGTTGGCAGGGCTGATCCTAGTTTCTTCTTTAATCTCTGCAGCGTATGTGTGGAAAGTCGCCGAGGCCGCATACTTCAATAAATCTAATGATGAGGTAATAACCCGCCAAGAGGCACCTCTCACTTTGCTAGTTCCAACTTGGATTCTAGTTCTGGCTAACATCTACTTTGGTGTCAATGCTCAATTCACTGTTTCCCAAGCAATGTTTGCCGCTGAAGCTGTATTAGGAATATCACCATGAGCAGAATGCAATATCTGCAACTTGCTCCGCTCTTGATACCACTAGCTGGGGCGATATTTATAAAACTGTTTGACCGGTCACCGAATTTGCGAGAGTTTTGTAGCATCATCTCCGCAATTGCAACTTTCGCTGTAGTTTTTATACTGTACAAAGCATTCAATGTCGCATCAATTCCAGAGCTAGTGGTGATATCCCCATTTGCTGGAATATCCATTGCACTGGCAACTGAGCCACTTGGCCTGTTGTTTGCGTTGATGGCAAGCTTTTTGTGGGTAGTAACCTCCATCTACTCCATCGGGTATATGCGTGGGCATCATGAAATAAATCAAACTCGGTTTTACATGTTTTTTGCCATTTCCATCAGTTGCGCGATGGGGATTGCATTTGCCGCCAATGGATTCACATTGTTCCTGTTCTATGAAATGCTAACTCTTGCGACATTCCCGCTTGTAACGCATGCCGGCAATGAGAAAGCAAAAAAAGCCGGACGGATCTATCTTTTCATGCTGCTTGGCACGTCGATAAGCATGTTCTTATTGGCATTAATTTGGACTTGGAATCTTACTGGAACAGTCGATTTTACTGCCGGCGGAATATTTAACAATGAAACAAGCAAAGCTGCATTGGGCATTTTGCTTGCGCTTTATGTTTTTGGCATAGGAAAAGCTGCTCTAATGCCATTCCACCGTTGGCTGCCAACAGCGATGGTTGCTCCGACCCCAGTCAGTGCCTTGCTTCACGCTGTTGCAGTAGTTAAGGCTGGTGTATTTTCAATCCTGAAAATTTGTATTTACATTTTTGGTATCGACCTTCTGCAACAATTGCCAGCTCACACCATTCTTGCCTATGTTGCTGCTTTTACTATTGTTGCGACAGCAGTCATTGCACTTAGACAGGACAATCTAAAGGCTCGTTTGGCTTATTCTACGATTGGACAACTATCCTATATTGTTCTCGGGCCACTAGTGGCTAATTCTGCTGGAGTCATCGGTAGTGGCATGCACATGCTGATGCATGGCTTTGGAAAAATTACACTCTTCTTCGGGGCAGGGGCCATACTTGTAGCAACTCACAAAACCGAAATCAGCCAATTGCGCGGCATCGGGCGCAGAATGCCTGTAACCATGTCAGCATTCTTCATCGCCTGTATTGCAATTGTCGGTGCTCCGCCGACTGGTGGCATGTGGAGCAAATGGTACCTGCTGCTTGGTACAGCACAAGCCTCAAATTGGGTGCTTTTGGCTGCACTCGTTGCTGGTTCCTTGCTAAGTGCCGCATACTTGCTTCCAATCGCAGTAAAGGCATTTTACCCAGTGACTAGCGAAAGTATTGAAATCGAAGAAGCGCCTCTGACTATCCGAATTGCAATGATTATCAGTTCTGCTGGTTGTGTGATACTATTTTTCGCACCTGACTTTGCATTCGAATTGATGAGTAAATTAATTAACAATTAGCCAAACATGAACGAACAGCAAGACAAGCAGAAATTACCACGTGCCACTGGGCTTCGTCGAATACTCGGCTGGTTCTATATCATTTGCGTTGTTGTGATGGCAATGGATTTTGTGATACACCGACACGTTTACCATCCTTGGGAAAATCTTGTTTTTTTCTACTGTGTCTTTGGATTTGTCGCCTGTGTTGTTCTGGTTATCGTAGCTAAGTGGATGCGCAAGCCCCTAATGCGAAGCGAGGACTACTACGATGATTGAAATTCCTCCTTTCGCAGTTTTTTTTATAGGAGCACTTATTGCTCTCTTTACGCGCTCGCAGTTGCTGCCAATCCTGTGTGTTGCAACTCCGATCATTAGTGCATTGTTTCTTCTCTATGGTCATACCTCAGACCATGTTATTGATGTGTCAGTAGCAGGTCTGGAACTTGTGCTTTACCAAACTGACAAACTCAATTTAGTATTTGGATACGTATTTCATATAGCTGCGCTACTCGGAGGCATCTTCTCTTGGCGAGTAAAAAATAGACTGCATCAATCGATGGCCCTTGTCTATGCTGGAAGCGCTCTAGGCGCAGTTTTCTGCGGAGATTTAGTCACACTGTTTGTATTTTGGGAGCTGATGGCCATATCATCCTCAATGCTGATTTTCTGTGGTGACAGTCCACGATCAACCGGTGCCGGGTTGCGTTATTTAATTATTCAAATTGTCTCAGGTTTGATTTTGCTCAGCGGTGCGGTCTTACATTATTCAAATTCCGGCAGCTTGGAATTTACATACATCGGCTTGAATGATCTCGCGTCATATTTAATTTTCATTGCTTTTGGGATCAAGTGTGCATTTCCGCTGTTGCATAACTGGCTAACAGACGCTTACCCCGAATCCACACCAGCCGGCACAGTTTTCCTAAGTGCATTCACAACCAAGGTTGCTGTCTATGCGCTAGCACGCAGTTTTGCAGGAGTCGAAGCACTTGTATACATAGGTGCGCTGATGACTTGTTTCCCAATTTTCTACGCCGTAATCGAGAATGACCTAAGACGAGTTTTAGCTTACAGCATGATTAACCAGATCGGATTCATGGTTTGCGGAATTGGCATCGGCACTGAGCTTGCCATCAACGGTGCGGCAGCTCACGCGTTCAATGATGTAATCTTCAAAGGTTTACTTATGATGTCTATGGGGGCAGTGCTTTACCGAACTGGACGAATGAATGGTTCCGACCTTGGCGGTCTTTATAAATCAATGCCCAAAACGGCCACACTGTGTATTATTGGTGCGGCGTCAATATCTGCATTCCCACTGTTCAGCGGATTTGTTAGCAAATCCATGGTAATGTCAGCAGCATTGAATGAAGGATATTTCATCATTTGGATTGCTCTGCTGTTCGCATCTGCCGGTGTTTTTCACCATGCGGGCATCAAGATTCCATTTTTTGCATTCTTTGCCCATGACTCAGGGATACGATGCAAGGAAGCACCGACTAGTATGTTGATAGCAATGGGTATTGCTGCCCTTCTGTGCATTGGCATCGGATGTTTTCCGCAGTATCTGTACTCACTATTGCCTTACCAAACGGAATACAGTGCATATGATGCAACCCATGTATTGGCACAGGTCCAACTATTGCTGTTCTCAGCCCTAGCGTTTGTATGGTTGAAACTATCTGGAATTTACCCACCAGAGCTTCGAGGCGTCAATATTGACGCAGAATGGACTTACCGCAAAGGGTTAAAAGATTTGTGGCGGTGGTCTTCAAGCGCATTCGCTATCAATTTGCAACAAACTTATGCACTTTTAGTAGGAGTCATACGAGCACTATTTAACTTTTTTCTGCGCACTGTTGGAGAAAAATCAAAGCTCTCAAAAGAATGGACAATTGATGTGACTGGAATACTAGTTGCTACAATGTTTGCGATATTCTTAATTTATCTGCTTATACGCTAAAACACAGCTATCTGATAAAATTATCTGACATTCCACTTCAAATATTGATATACAATCGCTGATTGCTAGCAATTCGGCAAATCGAAATCTGCAGTTGAAATTTGATTAGTTACTCGCATAAAACAACTACAGTTGCAACTAACTATCTCCGCCTCACTGCAAATTACACTTTGACGGCGCTAGCTATTACTTAAAGCCAAATAAAGGCAACAAGTGACTTTCTCAGCAAATTGTGTTTTCAGTTTTTCTCTTGAACAGGTAAAAAATGTCAGATAGGAAAGATTTTATAAGAACTTTGTATTACTCAGACAATTTGCCTGTTTTAAAGCAAATGGAAGATGAGACTATTGATCTCATTTACCTAGATCCTCCTTTCAATTCTAATCGGGCTTACAACATTATTTATCCTAACGACATGGGACAAATAACAGCATTTGAAGATACTTGGTCATGGACACCAGAGTGTGACGTCCATTTGAGAGAGCTAAAGGATTCTAATGTCAGAAATATACTGAATGCTCTAGTCAATGCAATCGGTAAAATTCAAATCTGCGCCTACTTGGTCAGCATGACTGTGCGATTGGTGGAGTTGAAACGAATCCTCAAATCTAGCGGCAGTATATATCTGCATTGTGACCAAACTGCAGGTCACTACCTGAAAGTCGTAATGGATGCAATTTTTGATAAAAAGAACTTCTGCAACGACATAATTTGGGGCTATAGAACAGGTGGGGTTTCAAAGAAATATTGGCCGAAGAAACATGATAACATTTTATTTTATAAAAAATCAAGCGCATACAGACACAACCCACCACAAGAGCGAATATATTATGACAAACCGTTCTTTACAGATAAAGTTGACATGGCCGGCAAACCCTACGCCGACGTATACATCAGAGATGTATGGGAAGACATCAAACCAATCATCAACATCTCAAAAGAATCCCTTGGATATCCAACACAAAAACCAATAAAACTCCTTGAAAGGATAGTAGAAGCATCTTCTAATCAGAGTGATTTAGTTCTTGACCCTTTTTGTGGATGTGGAACAACAATAGCCGCCGCCGAAAAATTGAAGCGCAATTGGATAGGTATTGACATTACTTATTCATCAATAGCTGCTATTAAAGAACGTTTCAAACGTCAACGGTTAGACATTTGGGGTGAGTTAAAAATTCTAGGAATACCAGAAACAAAAGAAGAAGTTGAATCTAATTTAATCAATTCGGAATCTGCAAGAGCTAGAAAAGAGTTTGAAAAATTTTGTGTCAGCACAATTGGTGGAATGCCTAATGATAAAATGGGAGCAGATGGTGGAATCGATGGCAAGATATTCCTTCAGAACGGTAATTATGCAATAGTTTCAGTTAAGAGCGGTCATGTAAACGTTAGACAAATTCGAGAACTCAAGGGATTGTTGAACAGAAAGAAAATCATCGGTATCTTCATCACAAAAGAAGACCCAACAAAAAGTATGATTGAATTTGCAAATCAATCTGGCTTTTATGAGGACAAAATCGAAATTATGAACAAAATAAAATACATACCGAAAATACAAATTCTGACCTTAGAACAGCTATTGAGAGGGGAACAACCTATATTGCCTCAGTAATCGAGCTGAGTTTAGGACCACAAATTGTATTGAATAGACAACTCAACCTTGAATTAGTTTCACTAGCCCTATATTCCAGCGAAGCAAGCGAAGATTGACAATATTGTAGTTCCTGTGGTGAACAGAATCATTTCGATGATCCGATTCTGCTCTAACAATTTCCAAGTTGCAATTGAAAACGCCGAAAACATTGTGTAATCGCCTAGCACGCCAGCAATAATGAATGGGCAGAAACGATTTGCATCATCACTTATCTTGAGTATTAGCATATAGGTGATACCGACAAGCAAAGAGACCCAGTGACGTTGACTACTAGCGTAGCAACTGGAAAGTTTGAATCTATAGCGCGAGCAAAATAGACATCAGTCAAATAACGCCCAACACAACCAATCGCACCTCCCACAGCAACTTGAAAAATTATCCAACCCAAACTTGGAGATATGGAATCAGTACTCATTGCGCAGCTGCCATCTGTCGCCAAATACAACCGTTTTCACTTTTTTCTTCGATCTCATTAAGAAATTGCTCATGAAGATTTAGCTCATCTTCACTGGCCCTAATAACGATAGTAGACACCGGTTTGTCTCGAACTATAACTGGTGTAGATTCATGTTCAGTGACATCAAGCATTACACTAAATTCTATTGATGTTTGTCCACTTGTCAGTGCCAGATAAACTTCTACAAGAATTTCAGCATCTATCATTGCGCTGTGCCGCTCACGTTCCGAGCGGTCAACACCATATTCATCTGCTAGCGCATTTAAGTTATTACGTCGGCCAGGTCGTTTTTGTTGCGCTATCTGTAAAGTATCGATGATGCTACAATTTTCTTTGACAGTGACGAATTCCGTACCAATTCGCTCAAATTCTGCCTCCAAGAATCCGATATCAAATGCTGCGTTGTGGATGACCCATTCTGCACCATCTAAAAAAGCAAGAACTTCGTCCGCAACAGACTCAAAAATCGGCTTGGAAGATAAAAATTCGTTGTCAAGCCCATGAATACTAACAGCTTCCGAATCAACCTCTCTTTCGGGATTAACGTAGTGGTGTAATATTCGACCAGTACGTTTACGATCGTTTAATTCAATACATGCAATTTCAATAATTCGATGGCCATCGCTCGCTTCAAGCCCGGTCGTCTCAGTGTCTAACACTACTTGTCGCATGTTTCTTCACTCCTTGGTATTGCGTTGCGGGCAAGTTCATCAGCCCGATCATTCCACTTTTCACCACTGTGTCCCTTCACCCAGGTCCAAGTGATGTGATGATATTGGTTTAGTCGATCTAGTTCTTGCCATAAATCGATATTTTTTACTTTACCACTGCCTTTACGTTTCCAATTTAATTTTTTCCAACCATCAATCCATAGTGTTATGCCGTCCATGAGGTATTTTGAATCTGTAAACAGTGTAACATTCTCTCTACGTTTAACCACTTCCAGAGCTTTGATCGCCGCCGTTAATTCCATTCTATTGTTAGTAGTAAGTGGATCTCCTCCTGATAGCTCCCGTGTGTGCTTTTTCCACAACAGTACAGCACCCCATCCACCCGGCCCCGGGTTGCCGGAACAAGCTCCGTCAGTATAAATTCTGAGTCGGTTAGTAACATTATCCTGTTTAATATTTGACAAGATATATTCCTTTTTTCAGTAAAAAGTGGTTATTAGCAGTTGTATATTTTTATTTTTGAAACTGTTGTCAATTAATAAACCACAAGCATGCCGTTTTTCACTTGGCGCTAACTTGAAATTCGTCAGCAATAGCTTTCAAGTGATATCTCATTAGCCAACTTGTCGTACACCCCAATGAATGTACAATTTCAAATTATCGAATGTAGTTGATATCCGCTAAATTTAGCAACGCTCGGTTCGGTCGTTCTACGCTACCCGAATATCTGTTTTGCTGTTTGAATCCAATAGGTTCATTTCGCAAATTGCGTACCTAGGACAACTCTTTGCATTCAGGCATTTGAGGCTTCAATTGGATTCGAGAATAAATAACAACTGAGCTCATTAAGTACGAATCATTCGAAAAATCCGTAGCAATGAACAAGCTCTCTCCACGCAACTGCACAATATAATTACACGCAACATTCATTTAAATTAATGTGAAATAAAATATGCAGTTAAATAACAGTAAGTTGGAGCTTGAGGTTACAAATGGCATTTATCCTAGATAGTGGTTAAGTTATCCTACTACTAATATAATGACTATCTTGAATTTGATTTCCGAGTCTTGATAAAGTAGAATTTGGTATTTTATGCAATTTTGAGACTTGAAACAACAACAGGATAATATTGATTTGGCGACAACTGAACAAAATTGTTTCCAAACAAATTTCTAATAAAGCGGAAAGATATACAAACTGCCGGTATAGAGTTTTATTCCAGATCAATTTTGTGGTGGGTTGTATCTGCTTTTGGTGCTTAAACCTATATCAGATTGGTCCTAGTACGCCAATTCAATTACTTTGTACATACGAATTGTCTTCCAATAACGATGGCTAAAACCAAATCGAACATTTACAATGCACTTTTGCCTTTGGCAGCGGGCATAATTATTGCACAATCTGCAATAGCAGAAATCAATTTTGATTATTCATCTGATGCGCCAAATCCGGCCAACGGAAAACTGCCTGAGTTCTATGCAGATCATCCTTTGACTCCGCACCCTGTAATATACCTACCATATATTGAGCAATTGCCTCAAAATTTAACTGAAACAAGGAGGATACCCACTGAACGAAACAAGGAGTATTACAACACTGATATTTGGGAGGAAATTCGCTCAGGTTTTAAACTTCCTCAATTAGATACCAATCTTGTAAAGAAATATGAAAGATGGTATTCCAGAAAACCAGAATACTTCGTTCGTACGCTTAATCGTGGAGCACCCTATATTGCACATATTTTACAGGAAATCAAGAAGCGTGAACTACCGACAGAATTCGTATTGCTACCCGTTGTTGAAAGCGCATTCAAACCACGAGTATACTCAGTTGCAGGGGCGGCGGGTTTATGGCAATTTATGCCGGCGACTGGGCGACTCTATGATCTTAAACAGAACTGGTGGTATGAAGGACGAAGAGATATCGTTCGTTCTACAGACGCTGCTTTACGGCATTTGCGCGACCTCTATGAGTTTTTTGAAGGAGACTGGTTCCATGCAATAGCAGCTTACAACGCAGGTTCTTATCATATTAAAAGCGCTATTGACAAAAATAAATTAAAAAATAAATCAATCCATTACGTTGACCTCCGACTGTACTCAGAGACCCGCAAATATATTCCAAAACTAATAGCTCTTAAAAACATAGTCTCAAACCCTGAGGCCTACGGTATTGAGTTGCCCAATATATCCATTGAACCAGCATTTGCATCGGTTGATTTTGAGTTTCAAGTTAACCTGTCTATTTTGGTACAGGAAACAGGTTTAAATCCAAACCAAATTGCACTCCTCAATCCAGGGTTTCGCCGTTCCCTGACACCGCCAAATGGTCCTTATAAAGTTCTAATACCATCAGAGGATCTTGGAAAAGTGTTGGAATGGAAAAGTGATTTATTACCAACGCAAGCTATAAACTCATTTCCGTACACGGTAAAAAAAGGTGATGTTTTAAGCAGAATAGCAGAAAAGCACAATGTACCAGTTGCTACTATAAAATCCATCAATTCAAAAGAATCTGACCTAATTAGAATCGGTGAGATACTATATATTCCAAATGTCAATATGACAGTCAAGTACAACTATGCGAGTGTTGACACAGATGATAAGATTTTGCATGAGGTAGTGCAAGGCGACACCTTGACTGAACTCGCTGTCGCTTACAATGTTTCACTTGACGAACTTAGAAGTATCAATTCATTGATGACAGACACAATATTAATAGGTCAGAAACTTCAAATACCAACCACTCAAAAATATGTAACACCAGCGAAAGTTACGGCTAGTGCAATACCCATTACTACCAAATTAACTCACGTTGTCGCTGAAAAAGAGAGTCTATGGGAAATTTCTAGAATCTATGGTATCAAGATTAGCGATCTTATCAAGTGGAACAGCATAGATTCATCAAATGCCATATATCCAGGACAGAAACTGACTATCTTCGTTAACTGAACTCGCTCACAGCAAAACACTATTCAAACATTGATAACAGATTGACCCACATAGGATTCAAACTCCTTGATCTTGTCCGAGATGTTGGTCGCTACAGTGCTTATCAGACTTAAAAAGTGAATCAAAACCTGCATTTCAAGTTAGTCAACTATTCATAGTCTCATGAGAGAACTATGTAGTATCCCGCAGCCTGCGGAACAAATCAATTCGATTCTATAGCTCACCCACGTTTTAGTAATAACAGTCGCTGAAACAAAACACCAATAACAAAATTGGCGGAGATGTCTTTTGACACTGCTTGTAATGAAGCTAGAAAATAGGAAAATCGCCTAAGATTTCTTTACTGCTAAGAGTTGCCATGCTTCCCAGAGGTCTTCCCAAGATTTTTCTTTTTCTGTTGGCTTCCTAAGCAAATAAGCTGGATGATAGGTAACTATTAAATCTATATTTGTAGATCGATACTTATAAATTTTGCTTCTCAATTTAGACAACGATTGCTGAGTATCTAGCAAAAGTTGTGCCGCTACACGCCCAAGCGCAATAATTACTCTCGGATTGATCAATTCGATCTGCCTTCTAAGGTACGGTGCACAAGATTTGGCTTCTATGTGAGTTGGATCTCTATTTTGGGGTGGACGACATTTAACAATATTGGTAATGTACACTTGTTCTCGCTCATAACCAAGCGCAAAAATCATTGATTCAAGCAACTGTCCAGCTTTACCAACAAACGGTAAACCTTGCCTATCCTCTTCCGCTCCCGGCCCTTCACCTATAAGAAGCAAGTCTGCATTTTCATTACCGCTTCCAAATACAGTCTTAGTTCGATGCTGACTCAATGTACAAGTAGTGCAATTTGCAACCGTTATTTGCAATGTTGGAAAATCCATAGTTCCAATTTCTGATTTACGCTCAGTTGTGGATGTTTTCAATAACTTGAAGTCATCCATTACCTGTTCTGTTTCACCTGAAACCTCCGGGTCTCGCAAACGATAGACTTCAATGTCCATCAACTTCAAGATGTCATTTTTATCCATGTTATCTCGTTCAAATCATTGATTCATTTTGAGGATGAATTCTTTGTGATGACTCAAGACGGTTAATCGCATTAATGTATGCCTTTACTGATGCAATGACAATATCGGTATCGGCACCGTGGCCATTTACAACATGTCCGTTTTCCTTGAGCCTGACACTCACTTCACCTTGTGCGTCAGTGCCGCTTGTAATGCTATTGACTGAATATAATTCAAGGCTGGGCTCTATATCAATAACAGACATTAATGCTCGATATGCAGCATCGACAGGACCATTTCCATCGGCAATGGCATTAACTTCTTCACCGTCAATACTCAACGACAATTGCGCTGTAGGTTTTACACCTGTCTGAGAACAAACTTTGAGTTCTTTCAAAAACACCTTATCATTTGATTGGTGCATACCTGCCTCAGCAATCAATCCAATAAGGTCATCATCAAAAATATCATGTTTGCGATCAGCCAAATCCTTGAATTTCTCAAATGCAGCGTTGAACTCCTGATTAGATTCAAACTTGAAACCCAAGTCACTCATTCTCTGTTGAAATGCGTGACGACCAGAGTGCTTGCCTAAAACCATGCGATTGTTTGCCCAACCTACATCTTGCGCTCGCATGATTTCATAAGTCTCTCGTTTTTTCATTACTCCATCCTGATGAATGCCAGATTCATGTGCAAAAGCATTAGCACCGACAATTGCCTTGTTTGGTTGTACTGGAAAACCAGTCACACTTGAAACAAGACGGCTAGCCGGAACAATTTGAGTTGTATCAATGCGAGTATCGCAATTGAATAAATCCTGCCTAGTACGAACAGCCATAACAATTTCCTCTAATGAAGCGTTGCCTGCGCGCTCTCCAAGCCCGTTGATTGTGCACTCAACTTGCCGAGCACCATTTTGCACTGCTGCCAACGAGTTGGCAACTGCAACACCAAGGTCATTGTGACAATGTACCGAAAAAATCGCCTTATCAGCATTGGGTACTCTGCTCATCAACTGTTCTATCAATTTCCCGAACTGCTCTGGCATGTTGTAGCCAACAGTGTCTGGAATATTGATAGTGCTTGCTCCTGCATTGATAGCCGCTTCGATGATGCGACATAGAAAATCCAATTCCGAACGGCCCGCATCCTCCGGTGAAAATTCAACATCGTCAGTATGATTTCTAGCTTTTTTAACTGCCCATGTTGCCCTTTCCAAAACTTGCTCTTCATTCATACGCAGTTTTTCTGCCATGTGAATTGGCGAAGTCGCAATGAAGGTGTGGACACGACTAGATTCAGCTGGCTCAACTGCGGCGATGGCTCGATCTAAATCTGTTTCAACTGCTCTAGCTAACGCGCAGACAGTGCTATCTTTTATCTCACTCGCAATTTGCCTGACCGCCTCAAAATCACCTAGACTCGCTGCTGGAAAACCAGCTTCAATAATATCCACTCGCATTTTCTCAAGTATTTTTGCAATTGCAAGCTTTTCTTCTGTATTCATTGACGCGCCTGGACTCTGTTCACCATCGCGCAACGTAGTATCAAAAATTATCAATCTATCGGACATAGCTAAACCTTATATTTAAACATTTGGAAAACACCACCTAATCTGAGATTGCAGGTGGAATAATGAAAAGGAAAATAATTTAAAAAAGAGGTATGCGCGCCTAGCGGCGCAGCAATAACAGGCTTAGCTGTAAAGGTGAGAACTCGTGTTTATTGGTTAGCAATTTCATTATGAGGAGTGTTTATACACAATTTATATCTGAATTGCAATTATTTTTGCAGTGATTTTTCACAGATTTAATTTTATGCTGAGCTGGGTCTATGCCGGGTATTTTGATGTGTTGGTAAGTTTCAATATTGTGTTTATTCTTTGGACTGGTCTTTTGTCTCATCTTGCTGATGTCTTTTATGTGGTTGAGCAGCTTTGAAATTCAATTTTTCCGCAATCCATATAGCCGGGCCACTCAACACATAGGCAAAGAATAGAAAAAACAACACTCGTGGAGGGTCAAAAGAAATCAAACCTATTGCGAACACTATCAAAATAGCAGTAATGAATGGTACTCTGCCACGAACACCAAAGTTTTTAAAGCTCAAGTAAGGAATTGAACTCACCATTCCTAGCGCAAGAAAAACCACTATCCCAGTAGTGATTTCGGCACCAAATGGCATTTCGTTCCCAAAATAAGCATCTACAACCCACATCCAAGTGATGAGGAAGGCCGCGGCCATAGGACATGGCAAGCCTTGAAAGTAGTCCGGGCTAGGCGCAGAATGGATATTGAACCTTGCCAATCGCAACGCAGTAGCGGATACATATAGAAAAGCGCACAACCAGCCTAGCTTGCCCAAACTAGAAAGCGACCACATAAATACAACTAGTGCTGGCGCAAGTCCAAAGCATACAACATCTGAAAGACTGTCATACTCCTTGCCAAAATCGCTTGAAGTTTTGGTCAAGCGGGCAACTCGACCATCCAACCCATCTAACACGGTCGCTATCAACACTGCAATCGCTGACGCCGAATAGTGCCCTAGTATGCCTTGGATAATCGCGAAGAACCCAAAAAACAACGCTGCTGTTGTAAAAAGGTTAGGCAACACATAGATGCCCCGGCGCATTCTTTGCGTGTTTTGGGGTTTAGATAGTTTTCTCTGCTCCGACTGCATGATCTTTGAACTGTGCAATTTACAGTTAAGCAATCAGTCTCCCAATGGCTGCAGTGAGTAGCATTTAGTCTGTGGGTTTAGAAAGCATATAGTTCTAATTTCGCTTCCGGTGAATCATAGTGACTCAGACTCAATGCTCTTATTTGAACGAACCGATGACATCACAACCCCCTTTTATCTTATCACCAACCGCAATATTAATTTCACAGTTTGACGGCAAAAATAACTCAACCCTAGAACCAAATCGAATAAAGCCGTATTTTTCACCGCGTTCAATTTTATCACCAGCTTCCACATAACACAAAATTCGCCTCGCAATTAGCCCAGCGATTTGAACACAGGTAACCTGCTTTGAATCTTTGGATTGAATTACAACTGTATTGCGCTCATTCTCTTCCGACGACTTATCCAACGATGCATTCAGAAATTTGCCAGACTGGTATTTTTTCAGTGTGATTTCTCCTGAACAAGGTGAGCGAGTCGCATGAACTGAAAATACATTGAGAAAAATCGCGACTCGCCAATTCTCTTCACTAGTAATGGGATTAGTTGCTCGGTCAACAGCAACCACCTTACCATCAGCTGGCGACACGATAAGATTTTCCTGTGTTGGTATTTCGCGCCTGGGATCGCGAAAGAACTGCATCACAAACAACACAACTAGCCAGAATGGAGAGGCCGCCACCCCGCCAATAATGAAATGAACAACAACCGCGATTAAAACACTGGCTGCAACGAAAGGATAACCTTCACGTGCGAGGCGCATATTCAGTTAACGTCGCGGTCAACCAATCGACTAGCTGCAATCCACGGCATCATGCCCCTGAGTTTAGCCCCAACTTCTTCAATACCTCGCCCGGCCGAAGCTTTACGCAAACTGTTGAAGTTCTTATTGCCGTTAGCATTCTCACTCATCCATTCCCTTGCAAACTCACCGCTCTGAATTTCCGAAAGAATTTTTTTCATTTCGGCCCGAGTTGAATTGTTTACGATTCTGGGACCCCGCGTTAAATCCCCATATTCCGCTGTATTGGATACTGAATAACGCATGTTTTCAATACCACCCTCATATATCAGATCTACGATTAACTTGAGTTCATGCAGACACTCAAAGTAAGCCATTTCCGGTGCGTAACCAGCTTCAACTAACGTCTCAAATCCGGCTTCTATAAGTGCAGTCGCTCCACCACAAAGCACAGTTTGCTCACCAAACAAGTCTGTTTCAGTTTCCTCTCGAAATGTAGTTTCAATAATGCCAGCGCGCCCACCTCCGATTGCTGAGGCATAGGCTAATGCCAAGTCTCGCGTGTGACCAGATGCATCTTGATGAATAGCAATCAGGCAGGGAACCCCACCGCCAGCAGCATAAGTTGAACGAACAAGATGCCCTGGCCCTTTTGGAGCCACCATAAAAGTATCAACATTGGCCGCTGGTTTGATGAATTCAAAATGGATATTGAATCCGTGCGCAAATGTTACGGCAGCACCGGGTTTTAGATTTGGAGCAATTTCTGACTCATACAAAGCAGCTTGCAACTCATCTGGTACCAACATCATCACTACATCAGCACTAGCAACGGCATCAGCAACATCTGCAGTAGCAATACCAGCTTTATTCGCTTTTGCTGTTGATGATGAACCGGCTCTTAACCCGACAACCACATCGACACCGCTATCTTGCAGATTACCAGCATGGGCGTGCCCCTGCGAACCAAAACCAACAACTGCCACCCTCTTACTTTGAATAACAGACAAATCAGCATCATTGTCATAATAAACTTTCATATAACTTTCCTTTATATACTTATTTAGATTTATTAGATAACAGAGTCAAGGCTGTATCGCCTCTCGCAATTCCAGAAACTCCAGAGCGGACTGTTTCAATAATTTCAGTCACCTTCAATGCTTCTATGAACGCATCAAGTTTGGAACTGACGCCGGTCATTTCAATTGTATAAATTGACTCAGTAACATCAATAATTCGCCCGCGAAATATTTCAGTAAGCCGTTTCACTTCATCTCTTAACTCGCCTGTAGCCGAAACCTTCACAAGCATCAATTCCCGCTCGATATGAGCACTCGACTCAAGATTTAGGACTTTTACAACTTCAATTAGCCGATTGAGATGTTTGGTTATCTGCTGAACAATTTCGTCCGATCCATTAGTGACAATAGTCATGCGCGACAGTGTCGGATCGTCGGTCGGCGCGACTGTCAGAGATTCGATATTGTATCCCCGAGCTGAAAACAGGCCAGACACCCTTGATAACGCACCAGCTTCGTTTTCTAGTAGAATGGAGATAATATGGCGTTTCTCCACTTATGCCAACTCCCGTTCCATGGGAACCTCAGCATCATCCTTGCTGTCTGAACTGAGATGCATCTCATTGTGCCCGCTTCCAGCGGCGATCATTGGAAACACGTTTTCCTCTTGATCAGTAATGAAATCGATAAACACCAGATCATTTTTATTAGCAAGACTTTCTTTCAAAGCGCCTTCAACATCTTCTGGTTTTTCAACGCGAAACCCAACATGCCCAAAACTTTTGGCCAAGGCAACAAAGTCTGGTAATGCATCCATATACGAATGAGAATATCGGCGATCATAGAAAAACTCCTGCCATTGTCGAACCATGCCCATATAACGATTATTCAGATTAACTATCTTGATAGGTAAATCATACTGCTTGCAAGTTGACAGCTCCTGTATGCACATAATAATGCTCGCCTCGCCAGTGACGCAAACAACGTCTGAATCCGGATAAGCGAGTTGAACGCCCATCGCGGCTGGCAAACCAAAACCCATGGTGCCCAATCCGCCAGAATTCACCCAGCGACGAGGTTTGTTAAAGCGGTAGAACTGTGCTGCCCACATTTGATGTTGACCAACATCCGAAGTTACAAAAGCATCTCCTCTGGTTAGCTGATGCAATTTCTCAAGCACAAACTGGGGTTTAATCTTATCACTTTCGCGTTCATACGCTAAACAATCAATAGAGCGCCAAGCGTTAATCTGATTCCACCATTTATCAAGGTATTTCTTGTCTGGCTTTTTGTCCACCTCCTTTATCGCTTTTAGCAAATCAACTAAAACGTGCTTGGCATCGCCTACGATAGGGATATCAGCCTTGACATTCTTATCGATCGTTGCAGGATCAATATCAACATGAACAATTTTGGAATCTGGGGAGAATTTCTTTAAATCACCGGTAATACGATCATCAAACCTAGCCCCCACTGCGAGCATCACGTCACAAGCGTGCATCGCAAGATTGGCCTCATAGGTGCCATGCATACCCAGCATCCCAAGGAACAGTGCATCGTCTGCTGGATACGAACCTAGTCCCATGAGAGTGTTAGTGCAAGGATAACCAAGATATCTAACCAGCTCCCTAAGCTCTTCATCAGCCTCGGAAATTGTCACTCCACCTCCAGTGTAAATAATTGGTCGTTTGGCGCTAAGCAATAGCTCAGCGGCTTTTTTGATTTGTTTGCGGTTGCCACGCAATGTCGGATTGTAAGATCGCATCGACACCGACTTGGGGTAGATGTACTCAGTTTTATCAGCAGTGATATCTTTCGGCACATCAATAATGACTGGACCTGGACGGCCTGTGTTCGCAATGTAAAATGCTTTTCTAACTGTCATTGCTAGGTCACGCACATCTTTAACTAGAAAACTATGTTTGACACAAGGACGCGACACTCCCAAAGCATCTACCTCTTGAAACGCATCATCACCAATTAAATGTGATGCAACCTGACCTGAGATAACAACTAATGGAATAGAATCCATGTTAGCCGTCGCTATCCCGGTGATCGTATTAGTTACACCCGGACCAGAGGTTACAAGCACAACGCCGGGCTTTCCAGTTACGCGTGCATAACCGTCTGCCGCGTGAGTGGCTCCCTGCTCGTGTCTCGCCAGAATATGGCGAACATCATCCTGCTTGTAAAGAGCATCGTAGATATGGAGAGCTGCCCCACCAGGGTAGCCAAATATATATTTAACTCCCTGATCTCTCAAACAACGAACCAGGATATCTGCACCTGTTAACTCCATCTGCATTACCTCCAAATCGGGCAGGGGTTAGAACAATTTGACAATAATCGTCAAAACAAAAACATAAAGTGCTTATTATAGTGAACAGATTCGCTATAACTAAAAATTCAAGTCGAATCAGAAACATTCATCAGTGCAGACCTACAGTTTCCTCCAAACTGTTGAGCCATCTGGTTGGTCCTCAATCTCTACTCCTAGTTCTAGCAATTCATTTCGAATTTGATCCGCTATCGCCCACTGGTGCTCTTTACGGGCATTGCGACGACGCTCCACCTGCTCTCGAATTGCACCGTTAAAATCAGAATTATTGTCCATCCCTAAAAATCTTCGCGGAGGCAGTTGAGCAATACCCAGCACACGTGTTATTTCAGCCAGCGCATTTTTTAATTCTGCAACCCGTTCTGATTTTTGCGCATCTACTGCGCGATTTAAATCTCGGACACATTCAAACATTACAGCAAGCGCATCAGGTGTGCTAAAATCATCATCCATAGCAGATTTGAATTGCGAAATAAACTGCGAGTCAACAACATCATTTAACCCTAGTGTATCTGCCTGTTCAGCCTTTTGCAGCGCAGAATACAATCTTCTCAGCGCTGATTTTGAATTTTCAAGCGAATCGTCACTGTAATTTAGAGGGCTCCTATAATGACTGGTCAAAAAAGCAAAACGCAAAATTTCACCGATTCGACCCTTGTCAATATCTTTTTTAAGAATTTCTCGAATCGTCAGATAATTTTTCAACGATTTTGACATTTTTTCAGCGTTGACTTGCAAGTAACCATTGTGCATCCAAACATTGACGAACTTCTCACGATTAGCAGCTTCGGACTGTGCAATTTCATTCTCATGGTGAGGAAACAATAAGTCTGCTCCGCCTCCATGGATATCGAAATGATTACCAAGTAGCTGAGTCGACATCGCCGAACATTCAATATGCCAACCAGGCCGTCCTGCCCCCCATGGAGATTCCCAGCTTGGCTCATTAGGTTTTGAACTCTTCCAAAGCACGAAATCTAAAGGGTCATCTTTTTCCTCACTTGGTTCAACTCTCGCCCCAGCGTGCAACTCATCTAAACATTTACCTGATAATTTACCGTAATCAGTGAACATACGAGTACGATAATAGACATCTCCACATGGAGTTTTATATGCGCAACCTTGAGCAATCAATCTTGAAATCATTTCAATGATTTCAGGAATAAAATCGGTTGCCCGTGGCTCTTTATCAGGCTTTACAATCGATAGTGCAGCAAGGTCTTCCCTCATATAATCGATATACCTTTCAGTCAAGGCATCGTATGATTCACCAAGTTCATTTGCGCGATTGACGATCTTGTCATCTATGTCTGTAATGTTTCGTACATACTCAACTTCATACCCACTGTAACGAAGATAACGAATGATCGAGTCGAATGCCACCATAACCCGTGCATGCCCAAGATGGCAATAATCATAAACTGTCATTCCGCATACATACATGCGAATTCGATTTTTTTCAATTGGTGTGAATTTTTCTTTACGACGGCTAAGGCTGTTATAGATTTTCAACATAGGGACTAGCTACTACAAATGATTTAAAGCAGATAAGAACAATGGAACTGATAAGCAGTGAAAACACACCATGGGAAGTTTAACAGAATGAAGAATGCACATAGAAAAATGAATATTGGATGTGTGACGCATGTTGATGCTACGCCGGTATATTGGCGGTCTGACTAAAATTATTCTAGGTGTTGTATTTTATTGGATATTTGCAATTTAAGTGAATTATGAGGTGTACCACACACATTACGCTTCCTAGGTATCCTAGTGCATCATCATTCTTCTAATGTCGGGTAAAGGCGTTTCAGCTTGATGCGGGCATCCGCCGTGGTGAACCGCCACTCCACTCTCGCCTTCGCTCGGTCGCGTGCCGCCTGCCATGCCGCAACTTGCTCATGCAAAGTCTCCAGCTGGTCTATGCGCCGGTTCAGGCACTGACGAATCATCACGCTCAGCTCAATCTCAGCCACATTCAGCCAACTGCCGTGCTTGGGGGTGTATACAAACTCAAAGCGCTCAAGCAAGGCCTTGGCCTGCGCCGCCTCAAAAGCATGATACAAGGCACTCGCCCGGTGCGTGTTCAAGTTGTCCATCACCAAGGTGATGCGCTTGGCCTTGGGGTAGCGTTCCGACAAGTCGCGGATGAAGTGGGCCCAATCAGTCCGGGTTCGGCGTGCCGTCACCTTGGTCATCCGGGTGCCGGCCAGCGGCTCGGTGGCCAAGAACACATTGCAACTGCCCAGACGCCGATACTCGTAATCCTCTCGGGCCGGGCGTCCCGCAACCGCGGCAATGGGCTGGCGAACCTGACCGAGCAACTGGCGCGGGGTCTCATCCATGCACACCACCGGATACGCTGCATCGTAAGGTCGCTGGTAGACCTCCAGAACCTGCTCCATCGCCGCCACGAACTCGGCACTGCCCTGCGGCGGAATCACCCAACCGACACGCCGCCACGGCTTGATCTCGTTTTTTTTAGAACCCGCCTCACCGTCTCATACGAGACACTGTCAACATGACCGAGCTCCACCATCTGATCCAGTACCATTTAACAAGGACAATTCCATCTTTCTGAGTTCTGCCCTGTTGCCGCCTCGGAGCGTAGCGGAGAGGCGGCAACAGGGCCTGGATTGCAATTGTAACACCTGTTACAATTGGCACCGAATCTTGGCTTCAGCCAAGGTGTTTGATAGGCAGGCGGCCGAGAGCAACCATTCCGATCCTGTGCCCAGAGCACCTCTGGCGGACCTGTGCCTCGGCCGCATGCTGCGATGGATGACCGGTAGAATGTTAGTGCTTCGAGCACCAGTACTGGATTTGTCAAGCATCGCAGCAAGCCTATTTTATTATCTGTTGACATACAAAATGACCAAGGGAGAAAGCAAATGCAAGAATTGAGATATTTCACCGGTGTGGATTGGGGACGACAACATCATCAGGTGTGCGTGATGGACAGCAATGGCCAAGAGCTGGGCAACAAGCGTTTCAAGCACAACGGAGCCGGACTGAGACAGATGGCACAGTGGATCCTGGAACGCACCGAGGCTGATGCCCGGCACATCGGTGTCGTGGTGGAGACCTCCAACGGACCGGTGGTGGACACCTTGCAGCAGCATGGCTTTGAGGTGTTCTCCATCAACCCCAAGCAGTTGGATCGCTACCGCGACCGCTTCAGCATGGCCGGGGCCAAAGACGACCGCTTCGACGCCCGGGTGTTGGCCGAGACCGTGCGCCGAGACCGCGACCTGCTGCGACCGGTTGAACGCCTGCCGAGCGAGATTCTGGCCTTGCGCGAATGTGTGCGGCAACGCTCACAACTGGTTGAAGACAAGGTGCGACTGGAAGCACAGTTCAAGGATGTGCTGTGGAGCTACCACCCCCAATTCCTGCAACTGAGCAAACAGCTCAGCAGTGCCTGGGTGTTGGAACTGGCACAACTGGCGGCCGACCCGGCCATCGCCGATACCCTCAGCCTGTCAGCGATTGACCAGTTGCTGAAACAGCACCGCATCCGCACCATTGACGCCGAGACCGTCAAGTCCATTCTATGCCAGCCGGCGATGTCAGTCGATGCCGGTGTCGTCAAGGGGGCGGCACTGCGGGTGCAGATGATCGCGGCACACCTGCAGTTGGTCACCGCACAGATCAAACAGGTCAAGGCTCAGATGAGTGAGTTGATCAAAGTTCACAATCAACAGCTGGCGGTTTCTGACGACCCGGACGACCGCCGCCTCGTGCGAGACGTGGACATCATCTCCTCCATGACCGGCATCGGACTGGTGGTGCTGGCCACGCTGCTGGCGGAAGCCTGGCGCATCCTCCGCAATCGCGACTACAAGGCCTTGCGTGCCTATGGCGGTGCCGCACCGGTCACCCGGCGCTCCGGCAAGATGGTTCAGGTGGTGCGCCGACTCGGGTGCAATACGATGTTGGCCGAGGCCTTGTACCACTGGGCTCGCACCGCCATGCAGAACGACCCCACCAGCAAAGCCAAATACCAGGCGCTCAGGGCCCGCGGACATAGCCATGGGCGATGCCTGCGAGGCCTCTCAGATCGTTTGTGCAAGGTGCTGTGCAGCATGCTGACCAACCAGCAGTTGTTCAACCCGGATGGGGAATGCCATGCGTTGGCCGCTTGACAGGTTGATTGACAAATTGCGAGGGTACAGCCTCGCAAAAAAGGGTTGCAAAATGGTAGAATGTCCGCCAGCAGCTGCAGCGTCCACTGCGAACGACCGTCCGGCGGCTCTGAACAGCTCAGGGCCACCAGGTGCGCCTCAAACTCCCCGTCCGCCTTGCGCTCATAATGCTCGCGCCGACCCTGACGACCGCCCAAGGCCGCCTCCATGCCTTCTTTCACAAAGCGCCCCTTCACCCGGTCCACCTTGCGGTAACTGATCCGAAGCACCTTGGCTATATCCTCTCCGCGCACCCGCCGTTCATTATATTGACCTTCGTCACAGTTCAGCAGAATCAGGGCGTTGAGCACCTTCTGCGACGAATGCGAACCCTTGCGAGTGAGCTGCTCCAACTCTTCTCTCTGCGCACGTTCCAAAGTCACCACATATTGCTTCATGACTACCTCTATCATCAGTGTTGAACAATGTGTCCACCATGATTATACGACATTCCATCGATGATTGAACACTAGGTATGCTTGACCTAGTTCTTAACTGGATCAAGATCCTTGTTGAAACCCAAAATCTCATCAATTTGCAAAGCCCTTGTCAGTTTACGAATAGATTGGTTAGTCCCAGACAAGTCACAGCCAGCAACTTTCAACCGCCTACTTCTTGAAAATGATACAGACAGATTAATCGGTCTGCTGCGAAACATGTCAGAAGAATTACGGAAACAGCGCGATTTTATTATGGCCAAGTATTATTCGTTTCTCTCCATAAGACATAACGAGTATCGAATTTTAGTATTTTCAAATCTACTATAGACGTTGTATCAGTAGAATAGTGTGGGTTAATAAATTTCTTTGCACATTAACTCTGGTATCAAATATTTCAGCTCTTGCATTGACAGTAGCACAGCATTAATTGCATTTTTGAATTCAGTATTATCTAGTGCTTTTCAAGAACAAATCATAGTAACGATAATCAAGTTGCGAAAACTTGCCAGCCGTCTCTGGTGCGTAACCAAACACCAAAGCAGCCTGACGTGGTTATCAACCTCTTTTTGCGGGCAAATTGAGTAAATCTCATCATTTCGGTATTTCATCAATGATTTTACCAAGTCCGACTATACAAATTCCGGACATCCTTATCATGTACAATTCTGATGACATTGTCTGAGTTTACAGACCTGTGAAATTGCCAAGTCATCGACAAGATGTTTCAAAGCCGTGTATGCTTCGCAATGTCTTGACTTACCGGCCTCCAAAAGTACATACTCTCTTTCCCGGTAAGTGATGATGAGAGATTTCGGTGTTGCACGTCAAAATTATCAAAGACTGCTTTCACTACAACGTAAACCACGCCGGCAGACACATTTTTGCTAGTTACGAATGTTGTTCTACCTATCAACGTTACCAGACAAGCAAACATCAATCCCACAACTACCTACCAGAGTTTCAACATATAACACTTCCCGGTGCCGACTCGGTTCATTTTCATAGATTTATTAAGAGACGCCAACTCGCCTCGCCTAAAGTTATCTGTACCCGCTGCTCTATATACGCAGCAAATTCAGCACTAAAAAATCTCAATGTGTTTTCAAAATTATTTGCTCTTATACAATCCGCAATGCTCCGCATCAAGCTTCCGATAGCAACAGCATTAATTCGTCTACATTCATGTATCCATACGCCGGTGAAGCTTCGGTAATAGCTCCTGATTTGTCGACAAGCACAATAGCCGGTGGCCCGAAAACTTGATAACGCTTGCGTATTGAACGGCTGAACTCATTGTGAGGGTCTGTGACATCAATCTTGATATTCACAAATTGTCTTGCCAGCCGTTCAACGATCGTTGAATCCGACAAAGTTGTACGCTCCATGCGCTTGCAGTCTAGACACCAGTCAGCATAAAACTCAATGAAAACTGGTTTTCCATCAGCATTGGCTTGAGCCAATATCGAATCGAATGTGCCAAGATTGACTGGCACTGAAAACAAGTTCTTTGTTTGATGGTTTGATAGTGAAACTCCAGATGCCGCACTACCATGCAACAACACTCCCAACTGAGGTAACGGTTTGAACAAATCTCGATTTCCAAAAGAAGCACCAGCTAAACTTGTAATCCCTAGTACCAGCACGGCCAATCCAACACCCTTCCTCAGCCTTGACATACCTCCAATATCACTTGAAATCTTGTACGAGGCACCGAGATATACAGAAAGCACCACGAAATATATGCCCCATACTAACAATATTGGCGCTTGTTCAAGCCCATGCAACATGAAAATCCCAAGTGCAATTACTATAGCTACCGCGAGCTTTCGGTATTTAAACATATTATTCGTCGCAATTGACTGTCTCAATTTGCTTCATCCGTGCATGTGAAATTTGGCCAATCAGGTTGTCTCAATTTTAACAAACTCTTTCATCGTAGTGTTAGAGACTTCAATGCGAGGCATTGGTCAGGCGATTTATCCAAGGTACTGCACAGTGATACCCTGGCTGAGTTTGGGTATCGTTTCAACTAGTGTTCCGAATTCCAGCGAAACTTGCCCAGACAGCATTTACCATATGTGCCGCTTCTGATTAAATGGGTCCAATCTCGCGAAGCCTGCACTGACAGTGCGCTTGCAACCGAAAAGCTAAAACGTGTAGCTCGCTCCCTGCAATCCACTCTCCGACCTCATTGTCACCAACATTGGCGGATCAGTCGGTGTTTGGAGAGTATTCACCGAGCACTGATACACCGCTTTGGATATCGAAACTTCGCTCAGGCTCCAACATCTGAACAGCATCATCTCAGCGTCATGTTCCCGCAGTCAACCTTTGTCAAATATGCAAATCTTCCCAACGACCAAGCAATGACCCCGAGATTCAAGCCTTTGATCGTTTCTTCCCACATCCCACACTCTGTGATCCAACAGAAACTGCCACCGGCATATCGCCCTTCCGCGTACCACCTCCTCAGCGACTCTTCATCACAGCATTACTCGCACCTGTATGGATCTGCACTCTCCCCTGCAACTAAACACGCCTATCACTTCTGGAGCGACACGCCGCCAGCATCAAAGCGCAACCCCTCCCCAAGGCTCAAGTTGTGTGAACCAATCGCAGCAGGTGGGTTGCCTTGTCTCCCTCCATCTGCGAAACAGAAACCGGCAACCCTCCCCATGCTGAACACTGTTCACAATGCCTGCAATGCCCTCCTGCAACTCCCAGCCGCTCCGACCACCACTCACCAGTTCATCCGACCGCCCAGCCAGACTCGGTCCGCCGCCGCAGAACCGGAATCATGCTCATACCTCAGATCCACATGATACTCATCGCGCAACCGGTACCCCACGCCAGTCCCGTAGGTCGGGGAACCTCCGTCCTCCGACCATGACACCGACACATTCGGACTCAGCACACCCGATCCGTAGCCCAAGGCATGACCATACCTGACCCGACCGCCCACCGACGCCTCACCCGACTCTGCGAATGCCGACGCAAATCCTGCGTCTGACCACACCCGCTGCGAACTGTCAGCAGATGAACCCCGAGACCACTCCATCGACAACGACGGCCCATACCCTAGCGCTGACGACGGCTTGTACTCAACATTGGCATAGACGCTTCGCTCGCGGTAAGCTGCCTCTGAACGCGACCTGAGCACACTGCCGCCGACCTGCCAAGACCAGCCACCGTCGCCATGCACATAACCCAGACCGCCGCCCAGCACCAGACTTGACAGATTCCCGTCATCGCCCTTGTCGCGGCGAAGCCCGCCCTCCAGCCGCGGCGTCAGCACGCCACCGCCAGCCAGCATGCCATCGCCTCGCCACTCCAGCAACCCGCGCAGGCGACTCACCGAATCCGACAACACCAGTGACGACAGCGTCGTGCGAACCTTCGTCTTCTGAACATCACCCTTGAATGCCAACCGATGACCCGACGACGAATGCAACTCACTCCAGACTCCCGCTGACATCGTGCGCAGGCGAATCCCGCCGCGGTCATCAGCCGGCGCCTGCGGACTCACCCGCGTGTGGCGCACCGTGCCCTTCCCGTACCCGAGTGCTCCCCACACATCAAGACCTTCCTGCAACCTCAGCCGAACATACGGGTGCACGCTGTTCAGACCCGACACCTCGCTGTCATGCCAATGCACACCCCCCACACTGCTGCGACTGCTGCCGCTCGACCTGAAATACGCCACCCCGCCGAGCAAATCGCCCTGGGATACATCCGCACCAATCCCGAACACCTTCACCTTGCCGTCAACAGACAGCTTCCCATCGTTGCGCTCATAGTCGCTGCGGCCCCCCTGACCCCACATCCTCAGCGTCGCTCCGCCGCCAGCGGCCGACTCGGACGACAGGCTGAACGAACTCTGCTCCAGCAACTCGTCCGCATCCCGCAGGCCGAGCCTGCGGACATCATGCCCGCCGTCAGGATCCAGCGGGTCAACCGAACGCAAAACCGTCGGCGAAACACCAGAACCCGCACCGCCAAGATGCAGGCTCACGCCAGCCAATGACACCCGGTCCGGCTGCCCGGACAACGATCCCGTCAACCGATCCTCAATGATGGATGAAGACAGACCCGCAAAGGCACGCGTGAACATCGCCTGTCCCTGCTCCAGACTCGCCCGACCCTGTCCCGACACGCCCGACACGGCTCGCTCAGCCACTCTCACCGTCACCGCACCGATCAACACCGAGTCATAGCCGCCGCCCGCAGCACTGTGCGTCAGTGTCACACCCGCATCATCGCTGCCCTCGGCCACCGTCACCGTCACCGACTGTGGCACCGACCAGTTGTCAGTCGTGAACGTCAGCGGCACGCCGGACACCGTCACATCCCCCAAGGCACCGGCCACCGTCACCGTGACATTGCTCTCAGGCTTGGTCTGCAACTTCACCGTGTAACTGCCGCTGCCCCCCTTGGCCACCGTCAGAGCCGACGTCGATACCGTCACTGCCAGCACGGTTTTCTCGGTCACCGACACCCGCACCGATTCAATCGACACCGAATCATAACCACCGCCCGACGCCGCATGGGTCAGGTCCACACTGGGATCCTTGACCGCATCGGCGTCCTCTGCCGCCGTCACCGTCACCGTCTGCGGCACCGACCAGTTGCCCGTGGTGAACGTCAGCGATTTGTTGGACACCGTCACATCATCTGAGACTGGATCATCGTTCACCGTCACCGTGACATTGCCAGAGGGTTTCGTGTCCAGCTGCATCGTGTAATTGCCGCTGCCACCTTCATTCACCACCAGCACGATACTTGACACTGTCACCCCGGCGATGCTCCCGCTCGGCGTCGCCGTCACTTCGTCGGATGCGGCACCATTGCCACCGGCATTCACCGCGCGGATCTTGAATCCGTAAACGGAGCCATTGCCCAGACCGGTCACCGTATGGGTGACCGTGGTGGCGTCAGACCTCGCAATGTCCCGCCAGACACCATAGCTGCCGGTCCCCCTCTTCTGCTGATACTGCCACTTGGTGATGCTGTCATTGTCCGGGTCACTCCATTTCAGGATGACCCGTTTGCTGCGGGCCTCAGCCTTTACACCCGCCGGCTTGGCCGGCCGCGTGCCGTCTCGCAGTGTGCCATCGGCGGTCGCATCAGTTCCCACCGCATAGCCGTCCGCATCGTTCAGCGTGATGAGGTAAGTCTCCGAACCCTCCACATTCGAATCGGTGGAAGTCGCAATCGTCACCGTCCCCGACGTGCTCGCCGTGCCGCCGAAACTCGCAGTGAAAGTGCGCGGCCCGAGTGAACCCTGAATGTCCGCCGCCATGAATCCGCTTGTGCCGCGGTCGGACAGCGTCAGGCTCACCTCCAGATCGCCCGTCAACGCCCGGTCCGAAGTCACCGTCAAACTGATCGCACTCCCCTCAGTCACCGCCGCCGGATCCCCGGCCAACTCCAAGGTCGGCGTCGTGTCGGTGATCTTCACCGTCACCGAAGCGATGCTCACCGAGCCGTAGCCCGTCGCCGCATGCGCCAGCGTCACATCATCGTCCTTATCAGTGTCCGCATCGCTGGCCACCGTCACCGACACCGTCTGCGCCGCCGACCAGTTGACCGTGGTGAACGTCAGCGGGGCACCGGACACCGTCACATCATCGCCGGATGTGGGACCACTCACCGACACCGTCACATTGCCACTCGGCTCTGTGTCCAGCTTCAGCGTGTAACTGCCGCTGGACCCCTCGTCCAACTCCAGCACCGCCCTTGACACCGTCACACCGGCCGAGGTCGGCGCCAACGGCGTCACCGTCGCCTCGTCAGAAACCGCCCCATTGCCGACAGCGTTCACCGCCCGAATCCTGAACTTGTATTCAATGCCGTTGTCCAGACCGGTCACCGTATGCGTGGCCGTCGCAGCGGTTGAACCCGCAATGTCCTGCCAGACGCCATAATTGCCAGCGCCTTTCTTCTGCCGATACTGCCACTTGGTGATGCTGTTATTGCCCGGATCGTCCCACGACAGGATGACCTGGCCGTTGCCGGCCACAGCGCTCACATTCGCCGGCTGGGCCGGCGCATTGCCATCGAGCAGCGTGCCTTCGGCTTCCAGATCGGACAGCGTGGCCGCCACATAGTTGGACCCGACCGGCCCATTGTTCAGCGTGATGGTGTAAGTCTCCGCACCTTCCGCAGCCGTGTCCGTTGCCGTCGGTATCGACACCGTCCCCGTGGTGCTCGCCGTATCCCCGAAATCGGCATCGAACAGGCGCGGCCCAAGACCGCCGGTGATGTCCGCCGCCGCAATCGGCTTCGCACCCCGCCCGGTCAGCTCCAATCGCACCTGCTTCGTGCCGGTCAGCGCGCGATCCGACATCACCGACAGACTGATCGCCGTCCCCTCGCGCACCGCCACCGGATCCGCCGGCAGCGTCAGCTTCGGCGTGGTGTCGGCGACCTTCACTGTGACCGAGTCGATGCTGCTCACCGAACCGTAGCCACCGCCCGCCGCCGTATGCGTCAGCGTCACCGTCGCATCCTCGGCGTCATCATCGGCCGCCACATTCACCGTCACCGCCTGTGCCGTCGCAAAGTTGGCCGTGGTGAATGTCAGCGATGCCGGGTCCACCGACACCGGCCGCTCCGCCCCACCCACTGTAACGGTCACATCACTTGTCGGCACATTGTCCAGACGTATCGTATAACTGCCACTGGCACCACCGACCGCTTCGGTCACCGTCAGCCCCGCCTTTGAAACCGTCACGCCCTTGTCTGCCGTCGCCAACGGCGTCCCCTCCACCGGGGCAGTTGCCCGACCGTTGCCTTCCTCGCCGCCGACCTCATGCACCGCACGAAGATTAAAAGAATACAGGGTGCCAGCCGTCAGACCCGACACCGTGTGACTGGTGGTGCTCGCACTTGAACCCGGAACAGGTGTCCAGGCCCCGAAGGCGGTGCCGCCACCGGTGACCACACCGCCCTCACCATACCGATATTCCCAGCGTTTGATCCTGTCGTTGTCCGGATCAGTCCATGACAGCGTCACCGAACCCACGCCGGGCGTTGCCGAAAATCCCTGGGGCACGTTCGGAGTCGTGACGACCCTCGCCTCTGCAGATTCCAGATAACTGTTGCCGGGCTTCACCGCACGAATCTTCACATGATATTCGGTGCTCACCTCGTTGCCGAACAGATTGTGTTGAACGGTGGTCGCGCCGGAAGACGGAATCTCAGTCCACGCTCCATAGCTGCCGCCTCCCGCCTTCAGCTGATACTCCCAGCCGGTGATGGTGTTGTCTTTCGGATCTGTCCAGGTGACTTTTATCAAATCGCCTTGGCTGAGCAGGGTCGGAGCGGGCAGCGTAGACCGACGCACGATGGTGACCGTGGTGGAGGTCGTCCCGGCCGTGGCGGCCGTGCCGTCGCGACCCCGCCAGCTCCAGGTGACCGTGTGGGTCCCGTAGCCCAGATTGGCACAGGGAAACAGGTTGACGCCGCGCCCCTTGGTAATGCCGGCCGGGGCCTGGGTGATCTCAACGCCGATGTTCGAGTCTTTGAGCACCGAATGCGCGGATACACCTGTCTGGCCAGAGCGCGACTCCAGATATGTGACCGTCCCGCTCGGGGTGCTCTGCGAGACCGACAGCAGGTTGTAGCACACCAGCGTCGTCCCTCCAGCGCTCAGGACAGTTTTGTCCGAATCGGAAACCAGCGTCGGCGTGGGCGCTCGCGGCGTGGCGCTCACCCAGCCGAAGTTGTTGATCACGGATGAAGCGTGGTGGCCACCCCCACCGCTAACATACACAACTTGAGCATTGTAGGTCCTGCCATTAGTGAGACCTTTAATGGTAGCTGAGCGCTGGGCAGAATAAGAATTCGGAATCCTCCGGAATGGGCCGCCGCCGGTCCCCTCAAACATCTTGTAATCCCAGTGGCTGCCGACTGCACCGCCGTGATACTCCCACCTGAGCAGTATGCTGCCGTCTTGCCCGGTGGCGGTCAAGGTGAGTTCGTGCGGCATCACCCGGACCGTGTCCGAAGTTGCAATTTTGGCTCCGCCGGCACGCGACGCACTCACCGTGAATTCATAGATCTGGCCATTGGTCAACCCGGTGACCTCTGTAGTCATTGTTGGCTTGGTAGCTTTGCTTAAGGCAATGTTGGCAGATTTGCCTCCACCAAAAATACCGTATCTCCAACGAATATTTGTTCCTAAACCGGCATGCGTCCAGGTCAGGGTAACCTTTCCGTGGCCCGGTGTGGCGGTGAGTGTAATAGTCTGCGCTTGCGAAAGTTGCGGCAAGAGCGACAAACCCAATGCGAAAAGCAGGCCGGCGGCAACAGCTGCGTTCAAACAGCGGGAGGTTCTCTCGAGAGCGCTCACCGGCTCAGCCTCCCGCCGGGATTCTATGGGGGGGGGGGGGGGGGCAGCCTGCCGACTTGCAACCCATTTCTGCTAAACGTGTACTACCAGTCAAAGTTTCAATCAATCTCATTTTCCTACGCCTGTGAATAAAATGTTCCATTTCAATATCCGATCCTCATTCTGCAAGACAATGACTTATACCTGGTCACCATTCTTACCATCCGGCTTATTTTACACCCGGACTGCAAATCATGTCAACTGAATCCATGCGCCCAAAAATCTCATTAGGAATGAATGAAAGCCGATGAAGTGCTGTGTAGCAACAAATTCTCCGCATTTTGTATTTCACCCATTGGGTGAAAGCAGGCATCCCATGAATCACCCGCTGCACAATGCTTCTTACGACAATTCCATTTTCTAATGCGATATTTGGGATGCGAGACGTTTGCACCGTCTGGTTTCAAACTCCTTGGCTTCAGTTTGATCGGCCTCGCCAAACTGTGGATTATAAATAAAACAGTCCATACAGTTGCTCATTATTGTCCAAGAGGCATTTTCGGGGTCTATTTTTGAGCATGATTTTATACTTATACGATCCAGTGTAGTCATCTTGAGCTGCTATTCGTGATATAAATGCTTGTGCTTAGTAAATTCATGACAAACAGTTTGTAGGTTGTGAATTGGAGAGGGGCTGATGCTCTGATAATAAATACTATTAAGTCTCTAATAATAACTATATGCATTGTCATTTATCAGGATACGTTGATGTTTGTTTTTTGTGTAATATATAAGTGCTTGTGAAAAATTAAGTGTATTGATATTACAGCAACGGTACTAGAGATCGGATTTTTATTAGAGTGAATTGTCAATTTAATATCAAGCCATTACATATATCAAACGCCTCTCCAAGCAGCAAGACACTTCAAAAATCTTTAGAGCTTATCCTCATACATCACAGTACACCATATAACAAAAACATAGTCTAGCCTATGTCGTCCTAGGACAACTGCGCCGACCAGAGGCACTTTCTCCGAGCGAAGCAATGGCGAGATGGTTTTTACTAACTCAGCAACTTTGAATTCTACGATAAGCCACCCAACATGGAGGCAAAGCCTCTAGCCACCTTGCAATGCACCCGTAATGACTTCACATTGCTAGCAGCCATCGGCGCTCCGTCACATAAGTGATTACCGCATGCCAATGAATACCAATACACCGCCCGCGATATATTGATGCTAGCTTCCATCTTATAATGGTACAACTCAACTTGTGGGAAAACACTCAAATGGCGAATCGTTCAGTCGCTAGGAGTGGTGTCTGGATACCACACAGTAGAATCGACCGAACCTCCAAATAACCTGGATATGTTCGTTCAAAACACCTGTAGAGCTGCCACTTTTTGCACGAGATCAAGTTATTTGAATTTATTTGCAAACTTTAGACTGATAACACTATTTTCTAGTTGTATTCAACAATTGCAGCCAAAATAACTGTTACTAATTGAAACTCACAGTAAATTTTCCGCTCAGATTTAGTTACCAAACTAGGGTATACTTGCTTTTGATTATTGATGGCCACTCAAATGAAAATTAGGCATAAATTTAGTTTAAAATTTTGTTTAACGTTCTTGATTGCATTTGCCGTTTACGGCAAATCATTGGCAGAAAATTCACACTCTAATCACTATCATGTTAATCATGTTTGTGTTGACTCGCCGTGGGCTTATGATTCGCTCGGAAAACAAGTTGGTGCAGCATTTATGACAATTTCGACTGAAGTTGGAATGCAAGACCGCTTGGTCAGTGCCAATGCACCAGTAGCCAAGCGAACAGAAATCCACGAAATTGTGATGAAAAGCGGAGTAATGATGATGCAACCCGTTTCCAATTTGAAAGTCAGTTCGAATAAACCCTTGATTCTCAAGCCGCGCGGCTTGCACATTATGCTGATGGAACTGAATCAACCTTTAAAAGCTGGAACATCAATTGATTTGACACTTGAATTTGAAGAAGTAGGTAATATTGATATGCAAGTAGAGATTCTTGAATTAGGAGCCCAATCCCCAGATCAAAATATTGAATGTAAATGATTCACACTACAATACTTCACTAATTGTTTATTACAGCCAAATGAAATCGAAATCCAAAAATATCTTACTTGCCGCAACGTCAATGATTTGCGTTGCAATTCTAGGCGCTACCGCCTATCAATTCTTTGGATCTGAAGAACAAATAGAAGTTGCAATAGGCGGTCCGTTCAAACTAATGCGCCATACTGGAGAAGTCATCACGGATGACATTTATCGTGGACAGTATATGTTCGTTTACTTTGGATTCACTCATTGCCCTGCTATTTGCCCAACAACGTTGTTGCAAATGACTAATTTGCTTAATGAGATAGAGAAATCTGACGCGTCCATAGCTGAAAAAATAACTCCCATATTTATCAGTGTTGACCCTGAGCGAGATACCCCAAAAGCAATTGCAAACTACATTTCACACTTTCATAATCGATTTGATGGTCTAGTTGGCAACTTTGAGGATTTGACTGACCTTACTAATGCTTACGGTAGTTATTTTTCATATGCTCCAACCGAAAACGGTGATAGTTACACAGTCAACCACAGCTCCTATATTTACTTGATGGGCCCGAAGGGAAATTACATTACACACTTTTCGCCTGATGAAACTACTGAGCAGATTTTGGAGCAAATGCAGGCTAAGCTGAATATCAGCTAGCTGAATCTGGCAGCTGACGAAATCATGTAGTTTGGTCAAAAACACAATGACCAAAAATCCAACTTCATGAATGTGACCAAGCCCCATTTGCTCCACAACAGAGCATACAAAGCAATAAAAACCATGCTCAAGCTCGCTACCGTAATTCCAATCAGCAACTTAGAAGCTTTCTCAGGTTGATTTTTCTCAATTTCTTGCATTTGCATTTTGTGATTTCATTCAAGTTGAATTTCGCCACGTTTGAGGTGTGATCGTTTTCGTCAACTGCATGAGCTTGATAAATTCTTTTGCAGTTAGTTGCTATGTAACTCAATTGCAGTTCATCATTTCAAGCGTTTGGTATTGTGCTAAACACTTCCAGTAAATAGCTTTAACAAATATATCTAATGTCAGTCTACTTTGCATCCGACATACACCTTGATCCCTCTAGATCTGAAACTTATGAAAAATTCATGGATTTCTTGCACGCAATTCAACCAAATGCCTCAGAACTCTATATTCTAGGTGACTTGTTTGAATATTGGATTGGGGACGATGGCATAGATCTACTCGGTCATCGTCCAATTGTAGAAGCTTTCAATAAAATGGCAACCTGCGGGACTAGAATTTCAATTATGCATGGTAATCGGGACTTTCTAATTGGCAGACGATTTGCAAACGAGATACAAGCCACTATTATACCTGATCCGTCTGCGATTTTGATTGGTGATAAATCAATATTATTGACACATGGGGACAGTCTCTGTACCGATGACATAGACCATCAACGTTTTCGTGAAACAGTGTTGTCGGATGAATGGCAGAAAACGTTCCTCAACCTTCCAATTTCAGAACGTCAGAATAGAGCAACTGAAATGCGGGCTCGGAGCAAGCAGAGATGGAAGATAAATCCGCCCAAAGTAACCGACGTCAACCTAAGAGCCTTATGTAGCGCAATGCGCGCAAGCAAAGTGCGCAAAATTATTCATGGGCACACACACAAACCTGCCATTCATCAATTTGAACTTGATGGTGAAAAAGCAGTTAGATATGTTCTAGGCGATTGGGACAGCGGATACGATGCAATTGTCAAAATTAATTCAGACGGAAAGATTGAACTCTGTGAAGCTGAGAAAACACCTCAGTGAAAGAAAAAATCTGTAGAAGTTTTTATTGTGACAATCACAACATAACCGATTCTTTTATTCTAGATCCAAAACAACTTGGATTAGTGTCCTGATGACTATATAGACCTAGTAAGCAGCTGCCAAGTGCTTCTTTTCAAAAGATACCACATTTTCGGACTGTCGTTTATTGTCAGCTCTTTCATGATTCAGTTCGGCGAGATACTCCGCTGACACATCACCCGTAATATATTTTCCATCGAATACTGATGTTTCAAATTGTTTTACATCGGAGTTCGTGGTCATCACCGATTCGATCAAGTCTTCCAATCTCTGGTAAAGAACATAGTCAGCCCCTATCTGTTCACTCACCTCTTCGTCTGTTCTGTTATTAGCGACAAGCTCCTCCGGACTTGGAATATCAATACCGTATACATTAGGATAGCGTATTGGTGGTGCAGCAGAAACAAGAATGACTGATTTTGCACCAGCGTCACGCGCACGCTTAACAATTTGCTTGGCAGTTGTTCCACGGACAATCGAGTCATCAACTAACAAAACATTCTTATTCTCAAATTCAAGATCAATAGCATTTAACTTGTGCCGTACAGAGTACTGGCGTTGATCCTGTTTAGGCATAATGAATGTTCGAGCGAAATAGCGGTTTTTGATGAAACCTTCCCGAAATTTCACACCAATGGTATGAGCGAGTTGCAATGCTGCTGGGCGACTGGTATCTGGAATTGGCATGACAACATCAACATTGTGATTGGGAAACTTCTCCAAAAATCGTTTACCGAGCCATTCCCCCATCCTAAGTCGCGTTTTGTAGACTGATATCCTGTCAATCATCGAATCCGGCCGGGCCAAATAAACATATTCAAAAATACACGGTGAAGACTGCACATCACTAACGCATTGCTGTGTATGTATATTACCGTTCGTATCGACAAAAATTGCCTCGCCAGGTGCTATATCCCTTTCAATTTCAAAACCAAGCACATCCAACGCAACACTTTCTGATGTAAATGCGAAATCTTTACCACCCTTCTCTGTTTCTCGAATACCGTAAATGAGCGGACGAATTCCGTGTCGGTCCCTGAAAGCTAGAATACCATATCCAACAATTAAAACCGTAACAGCAAACGCGCCTTTGCAACGTTTATAGACTTTTTCAACTGCTTTGAAAATATGCTTCGGTTGCAACTCGCCACCGCACTTGCGTTGTATAACAGATAGCTCGTATGCAAATACATTTAACATGACTTCGGAGTCAGAACTTGAATTAATCTGACGGCGGTCGCCTTCAAATACTTTGACAGCCAATTCTTTGGCATTGGTCAAGTTACCGTTGTGAGCCAGTGCAATGCCGTAAGGCGAATTTACGTAAAACGGTTGGCATTCTGCCTCACTATTACCACCTGCGGTTGGATAGCGAATATGACCAATGCCCATATTGCCTTGAAATTCCAGCATAGAATCGGCAGAAAACACATCTCGCACTAATCCTTTGCCATTGTGGGAATAAACTCTCTGACCGTCGCTAGTGATAATTCCAGCGGCATCTTGACCTCGATGTTGTATTACTGTCAACGCCTCATAAATATCAATTTTCGCATTTTCTTCAGAAAATATTCCTACGATCCCGCACATTTGAAATACCTGGTTCTAGTCTAGTATTGAGAAACGTATACCCTAGGTTTTGTTAGCTACTTGTTCAACCTCAAAGAATACAGATAAAGTTTCACGCGCATAGTTTACATAGGGTTCCAACAACGTCAAAGCTATCGATTCTTGCCACCATTTTTGTTCAGGTACAAATATAAGTGAACCGAAAAAAGCCAGCAACAGAACAATAAGCACACCGCGCACTGCACCAAATGCAATTCCCAATGATCTGTCAGCACTTTTGAAACTGTCGCTGACAATGAATTTTGCCGCTATCGCTCCAAGGATGGAAGCAATTAGCAATATCGCGAAAAACAGGGCAAGATGGGCAGCAATTGATAGAAAAGTCGGATCGGATATGTAGTCAACCAAGTAAGGTTTAACCATATCAGCATACCGCCAAGTAAACCAAGCGGCAATCACCCAAGATAAAACAGATAACAGCGAGCGAACAAAACCACGAAAGTAACCGATCAGTAGTGAAACTAAAACTACTAATACGCATGTGATGTCAATAACAATAGGTGACAAGGGAACAAAACCCCAATTAAGCTACTGTTGAAAATAAGGTTAAGGTTGAGTTGAGAGTCATTCGGACAGTGCAGAATGGCAGTGTTTACCCAAACCTGTATAAATTGTAAATTTGATTATTTGCGCGAGTGAATGCATTGGCAAGGGTACCTAAAACAGAGAAGATTATATTGCAGTAAGCTGAAAAAGTTAAAACAATCGCGCGCAAATAGTACTCAGGAGTCGATATTACGTATGAGGCTGTTGTCAAGACCAAGCGCTTGTACGACCTCCACTTTAGCGGTTTCGGCTTCGGTTTGTGTTGGATAAGGACCGACCAGAATTCGGATATACTGCTCATCAGTATTTTCGACTCGAATTGGATAGTTGAGTGCGCGGACTCTGTCACTGAACTGCCTAGCGTTTTTGATATTCTTAAAAGCACCTAATTGAACATACCACCCACTTTTTGAGGTTTCTTTCGGCTTCGGCAAGGATATTGCAGCGATTTCAGAGCTTGTTTGTTTTTTATCGCTAGAATTAGGTTGTTTAGCTGGTGTCGCTGCTGTAATTGGTTTATCCTCTTGTTTCTCAATTACTGTTGAGACTGTTGCCGGCTTGGCATTCGCAACGCGCCGAATTACGCTCTTACTGCCGTTAATCTCCTTTCTGATTAATCGTTTGATTTGTGTGATTTCATTTTCTGATGGGTAAGGCCCAACTAGCAATCGAACTGAGCCATTTTCAACTGCCTCTGTCACTGTCGCAACATTGAGCTTTGCGTATTTTAATTTTTCAACTCCCGCTTTGATCTCGCTGTTGTATGAACCCACCTGTACATACCAACCAGCACTTAATTTATCAGTCGATACTAGTGCTGAGTTTTCAGTGTCTTTGATATTTTCAACATCTTGAGAATCATCTTGTCTGGACTCAGAAATAAATTCAATATACTCAGTACCTGTATTACCACCATCCAAATTTTCAGGAATCGATAAATTGGCAATCGGCATACCATTTGAATCATAACGCGGTGAGTCTAATACGAAATAGACGGCAATTGCAACTATACCACACCATATAAGACCTCCTGTAATGATGTGGTGTAACCGAAAAGTAGAATTTGGATTATGAAATATATTCCTCATTGCTGTCTCAGTGTCGATAATTGATGCAAAACACCACCAACAGTTAGGAAGGAGCCAAAAACGACCACTCTGTCTTCTGGCTGAGCTTTAAGCATAATAGTGTCAATAGCGCTGTTTGCATCATAGTGAAGCTCGATTGGCTTGTCTTTACTGATAACAGGTTGAACTCGACGGAACAACTGCCTCGCCGATACACCCCGTTCATCATGTATTCCACAAAGATGCCATTCATCAACGAGCGGGTTAATTTCCGCCACCATATGTTCTATTGGTTTTTCAGACAACACTGACATCAATGCTATTTGCTTACCTTTGATTTTATTGGTCATCAGATATTTGATAAGTTCCCGTACCGATTCTATATTGTGTGCCACATCTAGGAGAATTTCTGGATTAGCTTGGACAATCTGCAACCTTCCATCTAATTGGGAATAAGCAATTCCAGTTCGAATAGAATTGTCAGAAATGTCAAAATACTTTCGCATTAATAAGGAGACAGCAACAGCTCCGACCGCATTGACACGTTGGCATTCACCTGGTATCGCTGGCATTGGAATACGATTGATGCTGGTATTATTTTTCCCAGAATTCAGTGTAAGTGTCCAGTTTCGTTTACCCCACTTGGTTTTAACCCCATCACCGCTGGAGTGCAATTTAGTTGAAAGTTTCTGAGCAACTTGTCGAATCGAATTCGGAAGATCTGTATCAGTGCAAACAGCAAGTTGATTTGATCGCAGAATTCCCGCTTTTTCATATCCAATCTTTTCCCTGGTGTTTCCCAACCACTTTACATGATCAATACCAATTGACGTTATACAGGCAATGTCTGCATCAAGAACGTTGACAGCATCCCCACGTCCACCTAAACCAACTTCTAGAATTGCAACTTCAACTCCTTGCTTGATAAAGTAGTCGATTGCAATTGCAGTACCATACTCAAAAAATGTCAGAGGGACATTGTCTCGAAATTCTTCGACCCGCTCAAATTGTTCAAGCAGTTTCTCGTTTGATATATTAATTCCGTTGACTGAGAACCTTTCATTGAAATCGACAATGTGCGGTGAGGTGTACAATCCTGTAATACAACCTGCTTGTCGCAAAATTGACTCAACCATAGTCGCAACAGAACCTTTGCCATTTGTACCGGCAATACTGATTACCTTGAACGGAACATGACCTTCTGTTACGCGATCAATCACAGTTCGAATTCTATCCAGTGTGAGATCCATAGTACGATAGTGGAGCATCTGGATATAACGAACCCAATCGGAGACGCTTCTTTCAGTCCCCCGTGACATTTGCACAACGACGTCCCTTGGATGAGGTGGTTTGCGGAATTTTTCAGACTGTGTTAGTGTTGGCATTTGTGTTTTTACCGGACAATAGTGTGCCTAACAGAGTATGAATAGTGTTCCTGATTTCTCTTCTGTCTATGACCATATCTAAAGCGCCGTGCTCAAGCAAAAATTCTGAACGTTGAAAACCATCGGGCAAAGACTCTCGAACAGTTTGTTCAATTACACGTCTACCAGCAAAACCAATGATGGCTTTCGGTTCAGCAATAATAATGTCACCAAGCATAGCGAGGCTTGCAGACACCCCACCCATTGTTGGGTCAGTTAGAACTGAAATATAGGGTATTGCAGATTCGTTCAACCTGCTTACAGCTGCGGTAGTTTTTGCCATTTGCATCAGAGAATACATTGACTCTTGCATCCGCGCGCCACCACTAGCTGAGAAACAGACAAGTGGGACCTGAGCTTCAATGGCTGCATCAACCGCGTGCACAAATCGCTCACCAACCGCAGCACCCATTGAACCACCAAGAAAATCAAATTCAAATGCAGTTACCATAGTCGGCATTGTATTCAACTCTCCAGTAGCAACAAGCAAAGCGTCAAACATTCCAGTTCGTTTCTGAGCTTCAGATAGTCGGTCTTTGTATTTTTTACGGTCTTTGAAACGAAGTTTGTCTATTGGCTTCACATCTCCGTCTAGCAATTTAACCGTGCCTTCATCAAGAAATGATCCTATACGCTCTTTTGCACCAATGCGCATGTGATAACCACACTTAGGACAGACGTTAAGATTCTGTCCAAGCTCAACTTGATAGAGTACAGAACTGCATTCTGGACATTTAACCCAGATACCTTCTGGCACACCCTTCTTGTCCAAGGTACCAGGCTTGATCTTAGGCGGTAAGAGCTTAGTAAACCAATTCATGACGAACAGGTCATCTAAACAGCCCCCAAACGCATTTCATCAGCTTGTCTTACAGCCGCTACAAAATCCATTATTGATTTAATATTTTTTTTACCTGGACTAGATTCAACTCCAGTGCTAACATCAACCGCAGCTGGTTTTAAACTTTGAATTGCTTCCCCAACATTATCCTTGTTTAAACCACCAGCAACAATTAGAGGTTTAGAAATACTAGGCACTAAATCCCAAACGAAAGTCTTACCTGTACCACCCACTTTTTTTGAATCATAAGTATCAAGCAACAATGCACTAGCTTCAGAATATTTATCTAACGCGTCTGTAATTGATTGTGAATTTTGAACACGTATTGTTTTGAAAAAAGGTAGTCCTGCTTCGGCGCAGCGTTGTGGTGACTCCTTGCCGTGAAACTGAATAACATCTGGTTTAACCTCATTGACGATTCGGTTTAGTAAATGATCATCAGGGTCAACAACAACTGCGACTGCTGCAACTGTTGCAGGTAATTCATTGCGCAGTTCAACTGCGTCTTCTACACTGAGATTTCGAGAGCTTGGTTCATAGAACACTAATCCAATCGCGCCGACATCCTGTCTTACTGCTTGCAAAACGTCTGATTTTCTAGTAAGCCCGCAAACTTTTATGTGGGTATTGGGCGATTTAGATAAAAATTCTAAATCCATATTCAATGCGAAGTTATTCATTGATTAGATGTATTCGTAAGCAGAAGTGTCTGCTGAGTAATCCCTAAATTTAGGCTGACAACTGTATTATACAAGATTGGAAGGCGGGGTCTGCCTGCTGAGTGCCACAGGCATTCTGTCAGTCGCAATTGCATTCCGTTTAACCTCAATAAGATGCAATAGTCGAATGAACTTTATGCTTCAATTTGATCCTAAATCAATTTTTACCAATACCTACAAACCGGTGGAGGCGGTGGCAGTTCATAAATATCATCGTACGTAGCGCGAACGAAATACAATCCATCGGCAGGAGCAGTTATACTGCCTTGACTCCGGTCTCGGCATTTCAATAACTCACTAATCCAACTTGGATCTTGTTTGCCAACTCCAACGTCAAATAAGGCACCGGCAATATTCCTGACCATGTGATGCAAGAACCCATCGGCTTCAATGTCAATCCAAAACCAGTTCCCTTGCTTTGAAACTTCAAGTAGAGAAATATTTTTTTCAGGTATCTTGTTTGTGCAATGAGCTGACCGAAATGCACTAAAGTCATGGCAACCAATCAATAAACCTGCAGACTCTATCATTGGTTGTAGATTCAGCTTGCCAGGCACCCAAGTTACGCGACTAGCAAGATAGCTTGGGCGAATCCTTCGATTTAGGATGATATAGCGGTATCTACGAGCCCGCGCCTTGAATCTCGCATGAAACGATTCATGAACTTCTTTAGCCCAAATCAAACCAACACCTCTTGGTAGATTAGCGTTGCTACCCATAACCCAGGAGTATTCTGATCGATTGCTATCAGTTTCAAAATGAATAATTTGACCGCAAGCATGAACACCAGTATCAGTTCGGCCCGCGCAGTGAACGCGAACTTCATGGTTGGCGACCAGTGATAACGCAGACTCCACAGCTCCTTGAACTGTCAATTGCCCATCTTGTAACTGCCAACCACTGAATAATGATCCGTCATATTCAATGCAAGCTGCTATTTTCACTGAGTCAATACGAACTTGCTAAATGAAATTGGTAAATAATTGGTCTTGTTGTTTCTTATCGTACAACTATTTTCGTGATGGGAGTTATGTGACCCAAAAATCTCATTAGGAATGAATGAAAGCCGATAAAGTGCTGTGTAGCAACAAATTCTCCACATTTTGTATTTCGCCCATTGGGTAAAAGCAGGTATCCCATGAATCACCCGCTGCACAATGCTTCTTACAACAATTCCATTTTTCTAATGCGATATTTGGGATGTGATTTGATGTAATCCGAGCAAATAACTTGAATTAATGACTATGAGCACCCTTCCAGTAAAACTGTTTGTTTTGCTGTGCCATGCTTGGTACATACCTTTTTACGAAGTAATTTATAAAAAGGAACTTATTGTTATAAGATGCAACAGTCGCATGTATAACTCTGAAAAATATCACCGTGTAAAATTTGAACTTAATTTAAATGGAATCACATACTTTTCCCAATAATCTTTTGAAATTTGCCTAGCCATCTGCAATTCTTTTTTAGACATCTTGTTAGCAATTTCCTCCTTTAAATATCGACTTGAGTCAGCTATTTCACCACCTTGCGCAATAGCTATACTAATCCAAGCGTAAGCCTCAACATAATTTTCAAGTAACCCAACTCCTAGATAATAACTCAATCCAAGATTGAATTGAGCTTTGGCTTGACCTTGTTCGGCTGCTTTGAGATACCACTGTACCGCTTCGGCATCATCCTCTAGAACACCGTCTCCGTTGCTATACATTACTCCAAGCTGAACTTGAGCGTCAGCTAGGCCTTGTTCGGCCGCTTTGCGATACCACCACACCGCTTCGGCATCATTCTCTGTAACACCTCGGCCGTATTCATACATCAAACCTAGACTGAACTGAGCCATAGAAGCTCCCTGATCAGCAGCTTTGCGATACCAACGTACCGCTTCGGCATTATCCTCTATAACACCTCGGCCGTTTTCATACGCAAAACCGAGAAAGTACTGAGCGAAACTATTTCCTTGCTCAGCCGCTTTGTGATACCAACGTGCCGCTTCAACATCGTCCTCTGCGACTCCCCGGCCATCGTCATACAATCCTCCAAGTTGAACTTGGGTTTCTGCATACCCTAGATCCGCAACCTTTTGAAACCAGCGCACAGCCTCAATATCATTCTCAAAAACATATCCTCCGTTTCGAAACTTAATTGTAACATAACGGATAGCTTGGACATTTCCCTGTTCTGCTGATTTACGAATCCAGACTCCTGCCTTGGCATCATCCCTAATGACACCCAGTCCTTTGGCATACATCAAACCAAGATGGAGTTGAGCTGTAGAATCACCCTGTTCCGCAGCCTTGCGATACCAGCTCACTGCTTCAGCATAGTCCCTTAGAACACCTTCTCCATTTTGATAAATTAATCCAAGCTGGAACTGAGCGTTAGTAACTCCCTTCTCCGACGCCTTGCGAAACCAGCGCACTGCTTCGGCAACATCTTTTGACACGCCATGTCCAGTTAAATACATATTGCCAAGCATAGCTTGAGCCCTAGCATTTTCCTGTTCGGCCGCTTTTCGATACCAGTGATAAGCTTCAACATGATTTTCCTGAACACCCTTTCCGTAATAATACATAAATCCAAGCAGACCTTGAGCTTCATCAAGTCCCTGTTCCGCGGCCTTTCTAATCCAACTAAGTGATTCAGAATTATCCTCTAATATCAAACCAAGCTCAACCTGAGCCCAAGCGTAACCCTGTTCTGCCGCCTTGCGGTACCACCGCACTGCTTCGACATCATCCTTAGTGACACCTTCACCGTTGGCAAACATTTTGCCAAGATTATACTGAGCCTCAACTGAACCTGCCTCAGCTTGTGTTTTAAGATCAAAAATTCTATCGGAAGCTTGTGCGGAAAGTATTGAAAACAAGAACAATACATAAATTAGCTTAACGATTTTCATATTAATCACCTAAAAAGATATTGTTAATAGGAATGTACTCACTGAGGGTCACACCATGATAAACCAAAGCGAGTACACCCCAACTCATAATAGTTGACTCTCATTACACTGAGGTTTACCAACCAATCAAGCTAACATGGCATTTTTTAGAAAAACAGATTCATAAATTGGAATATTTTGGATTTTAAGTAATAGATATCTGCAAGATGATTTAACAATATTCTCATTATTGGAAGTTGAATTCAAGTCTGCAGTCCAAAAATTAACACATTCTTTGCAAACACAGTTGCCACTAATCAATTGTAAGAAACAGCGCAAATATAACCGTAAGGAATGCTTCACAACCAAACCAAAATCTTGGAACTTTATATTGACTTAAACAAATTCGTTTTATGCTCTAATTCACCCAATTCTCAAAAAGCGAAAGGGGCGATAAACGCCCCCTTTCTTTTGTCCTTATCGCAGGGCGATATTTCAGGACTGCCCAAGTGACAGAACGGTTAATGTGCGGGGTTCGCAACCCCTGGCTCCACTGTAAAATCCCAGATTGGTAGCGGGTTCAACTCCCGCCTCAGGCTTGCAAAGAAGTTTTAGCGCAACAAATACGGAGCTAGTCCTCGCCAATAGCCATTCCTACGATAACTTATCCCATAACCGAATGCTAGATGCAATTTTTGTTTTTCAAGACATTACGATATCGATTTATGGGCATGATTCCACAATAAATCTCATGTGTGATGAATCGATTATTTTTCGCAATGCAAACTTTTGGGCGTAGTCATTTCAACCATTCGAATTTAGCCCTGAGGAGTATTTTATGTATGTAAGAATTTGAAATGATAATTACAACACTCCATACTAAAAATCTGACACCCCAACATCAGGCGCATTAGGTTCTCCAAACACCATTTTTCACGCAAATAACCCCAAAACCTCAGCGCATGCTGACATATTACGATGGGCACATCATTTTCAATCGCTGGTGATATTTAACAACCAAACCAACTTCGCCATCTGGCAAACTGTTAGCCTTGGAGCGAAATTGCTAATCGCATGCGCTCATATCCGGATATACAGCCATTTCACTTGCACTGGCACACCGTATTTTGCACTGAATCATGTCCGAAAACAGACTCCGCAAAAGCCTCCATTCATGTTCACCAAACCAATAGCCTCTCTCTGTTGATGCTATAATTCAAACAATAAACTCATTGAGCAATAGCCATGAACAAACTTGACCTGCCTGTCGGGCATTCATCTTTCCGAATCATCCGGGATCGGAACTTCTACTATGTTGACAAGACCGCCCATATATTCAAACTGGCCAGAAAACCCGCCTACTATTTCCTGTCCCGCCCCCGTCGATTTGGCAAAACACTTCTAGTGTCCACATTGAAAGAGCTGTTCGAAGGCAACGAGAAGCTGTTCCGAGGTCTGCACATCCACGACCGCTGGGACTGGACCGTCAGCAACCCGGTGGTGCGACTGAGCTTTGACTCCAAATACAGCGAGCCGGGAGACCTTCAAAACAACTTGGAAAATCAACTCGCCTGGCTTGAGAATTCTGCCGGCATTGAACAGCCGGACATCACCGGACCAGATCGGTTCACCAATCTGATTTTGAGTCTCCACCGCAAGACCGGTCAGCAGGTGGTGATTCTGGTGGACGAATACGACAAGCCGATCTTGGACGTGCTAGATAACAAGGAACTGGCGGAAGCCAACCGCCAGTACCTGCATAGCGTTTACGGCGTCATCAAGGGCTGTGCCGATGAGGTCCGCTTCGTATTCGTCACCGGTATCAGCATGTATTCCAAGGTCAGCCTGTTCTCCGGGCTGAACATTCTTGAAGATATCAGTCTGGATCCCAGGTATGCCACCATCTGCGGCTACACGGATTCAGACATCGACACCGTGTTCGCCCCGGAACTCGAAGGGCTGGACCGGGACGAGATACGGCGCTGGTACAACGGCTACAGCTGGCTCGGCGAGGAGAAGGTCTACAACCCCTTTGACGTTCTGCTGCTGTTCAGTAAAAGACAGTTCGAACCGTATTGGTATGAAACCGGTACACCGAAGTATCTTTATAAGATGATGGCCAAGGGTTTGATCAGAACCCTGAATCTGGAGAACCTGAAAATGGAAAAGAGTGAGCTGTCCAACTTCAGGGTTGAAGAGATCAGTACCAACGCGCTGCTGTTCCAGTGTGGTTATCTGACTATCACGGGTCAACAGGTGCGAAGTGAACAAGCCTTATACACGCTGTATTATCCGAATCAAGAGGTGCGGTTGAGCCTGAATAAGGAACTGCTCATGGCATTGGGCAGCGACGGTTCAGAGACTATGATTCAAGGCGAGAGCTTGGCACAGTTGTTGGCTAAGAATGATTTCGTGGGGTTTGAGAAGCAGTTGCGGTCGTTGTTTTCAGGGATACCGTATCAGTGGCACATTCGCAACGTTCTAGCCCGCCATGAGGGATTCTATGCGAGTGTGCTGTATGCGTGTTTCACGGCCAATGGCATTGACATCCGAGCGGAGGAGTCGACCTCGCGCGGACGCTCGGACCTGGTGGTGTTGCATGCGGGTCAGGTGTTCGTGCTGGAGTTGAAGGTGGTGCTTGGACTGACGGCGAGGGCGGCGACAAGCCAAGCGATGCGGCAGATGCGCGAACGCGGCTATGCGGAGAAGTATGAAGGCAGTGGCAAGGCGGTTCACCTGCTGGCACTGGCATTCAATGGTCTGAGGCGCAACCTGGCGGCGGTCAGTGTGGAAACAGCATGAAGAGCGACAACAATTTTGAAGGCACATTAGTGTTATAAAGAAAATGTTGTTATCAGCTATTGCTATTAAATTAAGTTGGTGTTATCAAGCTGAGAGAGACAAATTCGGAGTCTATACTAGGCATGATTCCACATTCAGATTTGGCTTGGCGATGTAGTCATTTTACGCAACGCAAACGCTTGTGGACAGACACTTCATACGACAGCTGCTAGTGTGCCTGAACCAAGCCTCTCCACCGTAGTAATTCACGCATCAGCCGTCATGGCTAGGAGTTGGGGGCACCCGCAATTCACCATTTTTGAAAAGAGTTGCTTGTTTCAATATCTGATGTGCCGCACTGTTTTGAAATGAACACGCGTGAGTGTTGACATTGCCTAAGATGGCTGAACCGCCTCACGGGATTCGGTACAAAAAATCATGTTCAAAAAATAGACTCCGCAAATGTGCCGCTCTGTATCGAAATCAAGGCACAATTCTGCTTTGAATATCTGCAAGATGATTTAACAGTATTCTCATTATTGGAAATTGAATTTGAGTCTGCAGTCCAAAAAAATCACATTATTGTCAAACACAGTCTCCACTAGCCCATTGTAAGAAACAATGCACACATAACTGTAAAGATGCTTCGCAACCAAAATCTTGGAACTTTATATTGACTTAAACAAATTCGTTTTATGCTCTAATTCACCCAATTCTCAAAAAGCGAAAGGGGCGATAAACGCCCCCTTTCTTTTGTCCTTATCGCAGGGCGATATTTCAGGACTGCCCAAGTGACAGAACGGTTAATGTGCGGGGTTCGCAACCCCTGGCTCCACTGTAAAATCCAGATTGGTAGCGGGTTCAACTCCCGCCTCAGGCTTGCAAAGAAGTTTTAGCGCAACAAATACGGAACCAAGTCCTCACCAATAGCCATTTCTACGATAACTTATCCCATAACCGAATGCTAGATGCAATTTTTGTTTTTCAAGACATTACGATATCGATTTATGGGCATGATTCCACAATAAATCTCATGTGTGATGAATCGATTATTTTTCGCAATGCAAACTTTTGGGCGTAGTCATTTCAACCATTCGAATTTAGCCCTGAGGAGTATTTTATGTATGTAAGAATTTGAAATGATAATTACAACACTCCATACTAAAAATCTGACACCCCAACATCAGGCGCATTAGGTTCTCCAAACACCATTTTTCACGCAAATAACCCCAAAACCTCAGCGCATGCTGACATATTACGATGGGCACATCATTTTCAATCGCTGGTGATATTTAACAACCAAACCAACTTGCCGTCTGGCAAACTGTTAGCCTTGGAGCGAAATCGCCAATCGCATGCGTTCATATCCGGATATACAACCAATTCACTTGCACTGGCACACCGTATTTTGCACTGAATCAAGCCTGAAAACGAACTCTGCGAAAGCATCCATTCATGTTCACCAAACCAATAGCCTCTCTCTGTTGATGCTATAATTCAAACAATAAACTCATTGAGCAATAGCCATGAACAAACTTGACCTGCCTGTCGGGCATTCATCTTTCCGAACCATCCGGGATCGGAACTTCTACTATGTTGACAAGACCGCCCATATATTCAAACTGGCCAGAAAACCCGCCTACTATTTCCTGTCTCGCCCCCGTCGATTTGGCAAAACACTTCTAGTGTCCACATTGAAAGAGTTGTTCGAAGGCAACGAGAAGCTGTTCCGAGGTCTGCACATCCACGATCGCTGGGACTGGACCGTCAGCAACCCGGTGGTGCGACTGAGCTTTGACACCAACTACAGCAAACCGGGCAATCTTGAAATTCACATGGCCAGTCAACTGTCCACACTTGAAGAAGACGCGGGTATAGAACCGTTGGCAACGGACATTCCCGGCGATGTACGTTTTCAAAATCTTATTCGCAAGATTAACCGCAAAACTGGGAAACAGGTGGCGATTCTGGTAGACGAATACGACAAGCCGATCTTGGACGTGCTAGATAACAAGGAACTGGCGGAAGCCAACCGCCAATACCTGCACGGCGTTTACGGCAGCATCAAGGGCTGTGCGGATGAGGTTAGCTTCGTATTTGTCACGGGCATCAGCATGTATTCCAAGGTCAGCCTGTTCTCCGGGCTGAACATTCTTGAAGATATCAGTCTGGATCCCAGGTATGCCACCATCTGCGGTTACACGGATTCAGACATCGACATAGTGTTCGCCCCGGAACTAGAAGGGCTGGACCGGGACGAGATACGGCGCTGGTACAACGGTTACAGCTGGCTCGGCGAGGAGAAGGTCTACAACCCCTTTGACGTTCTGCTGCTGTTCAGTAAAAGACAGTTTGAGCCGTATTGGTATGAAACCGGTACACCGAAGTATCTTTACAAGATGATGGCCAAGGGTTTGATCAGAACCCTGAATCTGGAGAACCTGAAAATGGAAAAGAGTGAGCTATCCAATTTCAGGGTTGAAGAAGTCAGCACCAATGCGCTGCTGTTCCAGTGTGGCTATCTGACTATCACGGGTCAACAGGTGCGAAGCGAACAAGCCTTCTACACGCTGTATTATCCGAATCAAGAGGTGCGGTTGAGCCTGAATAAGGAACTGCTCATGGCATTGGGCAGTGACGGTTCAGAGACTATGATGCAAGGCGAGAGCTTGGCCGGGTTGTTGGCCGAGAATGATTTCGTGGGTTTTGAAAAACAGTTGCGGTCGTTGTTTTCAGGGATGCCGTATCAATGGCACATTCGCAACATGTTGGCACGCCAAGAGGGCTTCTATGCCAGCGTGCTGTATGCGTGTTTCACGGCCAATGGCATTGACATCCGAGCGGAAGAGTCGACCTCGCGCGGTCGTTCGGACTTGGTGGTGTTGCATGCCGACCAGGTGTTCGTGCTGGAGTTGAAGGTAGTGCTTGGCTTTGGGGCGAGAGTGGCTACAAACGAAGCGATGCGACAAATGCGCGAACGCGGCTATGCGGAAAAGTATGAAGGCAGCGGCAAGGCAGTTCACCTGCTGGCACTGGCATTCAATGGTCTGAGGCGCAACTTGGCAACGGTCAGAGTGGAACCAGCATGAAGAGCGACAACGGTTTTGAAGGCACATTAGTGTTATAAAGAAAAGTTTGTTATCAGCTATTGCAATTAAATTAAGCTGATATTACCAAGTTGAGAGAAACATATTCGGGGTCTATATTTGGCATGATTTTACATTCAGATTTGGCTTGGTGATGTAGTCATTTTACGCAATGGAAACTCTTATGGGCAGACACTTCGCGCCGCAGCCGCTAGTGTGCCTGAACCAAACCACCACCGTAAAAATTCATACATCAACCACCATGACTGATGGGTGGGAGTCACTCGCCATTCACCATTTTTGAGAAGAATTGCTTGTTTCAAAGCCTGATGCGCCGCACTAACGTGAATGAGTACGCGTGAGCGTTGGCATTGGTAAAAGTGGCTGAATCGCCTCACGGGATTCGGTTTAAAAAATCATACCTAAAAATGGACTCCACAAACGCCTTGACTTATATTGAAATTAAAGACCAATTCTGCTTTGGATATAATCGCTTGTTAATCATGTCTCTCTAACTGAGTAAAGAAAATTCTTATGTTTGATTCTAGCACTGATTCTTTTCGTTCTGGTCCCGATGAATCTGGCCATTTCGGAATTTTTGGCGGACGATTTGTCGCAGAAACACTGATGCCGCTCATCTTGGACGTAGAAAAAGCCTATAACCAAGCGCGTAATGATCCAAACTTTCAAGCAGAATTTGATTATTACGCAAAACACTACATAGGCCGTCCAAGCCCTCTATATCATGCGGCGAGGTTAAGTAAATATCTCAGAGGTCCAAAAATCTATTTCAAACGAGATGAACTCAACCATACCGGTGCTCACAAAATTAACAACACGCTAGGGCAAATTCTACTTGCCCGACAAATGAAAAAAACTAGAATCATTGCAGAAACTGGCGCTGGCCAACATGGCGTTGCTACAGCCACTGTTTGTGCTTTGTTTAATTTGCCATGCATTGTATACATGGGCGAAACTGACATTGAACGACAAGCGCCTAACGTTTTTCGTATGAAACTTCTAGGTGCGGAAGTCGTACCTGTCACTTCTGGAACCGGAACACTAAAAGATGCTATGAATGAAGCGTTGCGAGATTGGGTCGCAAACGTAGAAGAAACTTTCTACATCATTGGAACAGTCGCTGGTCCGCATCCCTATCCAGCAATGGTGCGCGACTTTCAATCCGTCATCGGAAAAGAGACACACGAACAGATATTAGAAGCAGAAGGACGCCTTCCTGACTGCCTAGTCGCGTGCATCGGTGGCGGCTCAAACTCCATGGGTCTATTCCACCCTTTTCTAGATCATCGCGATATTCGCATAATTGGTGTTGAAGCCGCCGGACTCGGAATCGAAACTGGCAAACACGCAGCTTCAATTACCGGAGGACAATCTGGAGTGTTGCATGGTAATCGCACTTATTTATTGCAGACTGATGATGGTCAAATAATAGATGCACATTCTATTTCAGCTGGATTAGATTATCCAGGTATTGGACCAGAACACTCTTGGCTGAATGACGTCGGACGAGTAGAATATGTTTCAGTTACAGATCAAGAAGCGTTGGAAGCATTCCAACTGTGCTGTAGAACGGAAGGTATTATTCCAGCATTAGAACCAGCTCATGCCTTGGCTCATGTTGAAAAAATAGCACATGAATTCGATCAAGACCAATTGTTGGTAATGAATATGTGCGGACGTGGTGACAAAGATGTGTTTTCCGTTGCTGATGCTCTTGGCCAAGAAATATGAGCCTTGATCAATTAACGGACACTCGTATCACGCGCGCGTTTGATTCGCTTGCAAAAGAAAACCGCAAGGGTTTTGTGACATTCTTAACTGGCGGTGATCCAAACTTCAACACTAGCCTTGAGCTGATTTGTGGGTTTCCTCAAGCTGGTGCTGATGTCATAGAAATCGGCATGCCATTTTCTGATCCTATGGCTGATGGTCCTTCCATTCAAGCTTCAAGCCAACGGGCATTGAAAAATGGGATGACTCTACCAAGAACTTTGGAGTTAGTTCAAAAATTTCGGGAAAATGACAATAATACGCCTATTGTATTAATGGGATACTACAATCCGATATTTCGCTACGGAGCCGAACGTTTTGTACATGACGCAGCAACTAGTGGTGTTGACGGCCTAATCATAGTTGATTTACCGCCTGAAGAAGACAAAGAACTATGTGACCCGGCTTTGGCAGCAGGACTTCATTGGATTCGTCTAGTGACACCATCAACGGACGATAACAGAATTGACTCAGTGTTGCGCAATGTCAGCGGCTTTGTTTACTACATTTCAGTTCTTGGAGTTACAGGGACTAGAAAAGCTTCAGCCAATCAAGTCGATGTTGCTATCCAAAGACTGAAAAAACATACCGACCTGCCTATTGCAGTCGGCTTCGGCATAAGAACTCCAGATGATGCAAAAGCAGTTGCCCAGAAAGCGGATGGGATAGTAGTTGGTTCGGCTATCGTTGATTTGATTAAAGAAAACGAAAATTCAGATAACCTCGTATCTATTGTTCACAGTTATGTGAGTGATATCGCTTCTGCTGTGAAAACAGCTTAACACCTAAAATACCCAATTCACCTACTTTGTACCCGGTTCCCTATTCGAACTGACATACTTAACAGCTCGCTTGCGTTGTTTCTCATTTCCGCGAGCTAACGCCACAACAATCTTGACTTTGACGGTTTAGGGTGCGACGTCTAAGAGCAACCCGTAAAAGACCTGTAAACAGAAACTTTTCGTTTCACAAATCCTTTACATCCGTTTGTAGTGCTTGACAACACGTCGCCTATGATAAAATCAACACGTTCTCGAAAACAACAGTTAATATCAGGATTGCAGTTAGTGTTGCCTTGACTTTCAAACATCTCTTGTTGGCTTATTCATGACTAGCTCTTGAACAAGATGCTCAGATAAACCCCTTGATGCTTGAAAACTACCTGACAACACGCAACCAATCAAGCGAATGGCTGTGATGGATGCAGATGGCAACACGTGTAATTTGTCAACCGTACCGCTGTCTGAATCATCAGACATGAATCTGAAAATGTTTACTCCGGGCACAGCCGCTCGCAAAAGCGCACTACATGCACTTTTCAACACACTTTCAACGAAAATGCGATACACGCAAGCCCCTCCTGTACCGCTCAGCCATACTTCACCTGAGACTAGTCCTTATTGCACAGTGTTTTCTGACAAACGCCAACCGCAATCAAACCGAGTCGCCAAACACATAGCAGGTCAAAACCGGGACTGAACGTCATTGTGCCCGTCGTGCAAAACACCTGCCACTTTGAAAATGTAATCTCATATCACCTTGTCAGCCTGTAAGCCTCCCGTGCGCAAAATTAAGTTTTCACCCAAATATCGCATAGAAAATGGAATTGTTGTAAGAAGCATTGTGCAGCGGGTGATTCATGGGATACCTGCTTTCACCCAATGGGTGAAATACAAAATGTGGAGAATTTGTTGCTGCACAGCACTTTATCGGCTTTCATTCATTCCTAATGAGATTTTTGGGTTTCATATTCAAGCAATCCTAGCTCCCGTTGATGCTATAATTCAATCAGCAAATTTCACTGAGCAATCACCATGAACAAACTCAAACTCCCGATCGGTTCCGCTTCCTTCATGAATTTGCGGAACAGAAATTGCTACTATGTGGACAAAACACCACATATTGAAAAACTGATTGATAGAGGTGAATACTATTTCCTCTCCCGCCCTCGTCGCTTTGGGAAATCTCTGCTGGTGTCCACACTGAAAGAACTGTTTGAGGGCAACGAGAAACTGTTCAGAGGTTTACACATCCATGACCGCTGGGACTGGACTGTCAGCAATCCGGTGGTGAGATTGAGCTTTGACTCAGCCTATAGCGAACCAGGATCGCTTGAAAGCCACCTCATCCAGCAAATCGCCAAACATGAAAACCGTGCTGGAATTAAACCGTCGGCATTGTCTAGATACGGCGCACAGCGCCTGCAAGATCTCATTGTAAATCTCTATGACACCACCAAGCAACAGGTCGTTGTCCTAGTGGACGAATACGACAAACCGATATTGGACTTGCTCGAAAACAAGGCACAGGCGGAAGCCAATCGCGAATACCTGCATGGCGTTTATGGCGGCCTCAAGGGCTGTCCCGATGAGATCCGCTTCGTTTTCGTCACCGGCATCAGCATGTTTTCCAGGGTCAGCCTGTTCTCAGGACTGAACATTCTTAAAGACATCAGCCTGGATCCAAGGTATGCCGCCATCTGCGGCTATACGGACACTGACATCGACACAGTGTTCGCCCCGGAACTCGAAGGGCTGGACCGGGACGAGATTCGGCGCTGGTACAACGGCTACAGCTGGCTCGGCGAGGAGAAGGTCTACAACCCCTTCGATGTCCTGCTGCTGTTTGACAACAGACAGTTCAAACCTTACTGGTATGAAACCGGCACGCCGAGTTTTCTTCACTACATGGCGGCTTGGGGTTCGGTCATCAGCCTGAATCGGGAGAACATGGAAATGCCTGAGCGCGAATTGGCGAGTTTCGATCTTGACACCATCACCGCCAATGCCCTGCTGTTCCAATCCGGCTACCTGACCATTGCCGACCATGAAATCCAGCCGGGTGGCTTTCATTACACGCTGGAATACCCCAACCATGAGGTGGAGCTGAGCTTGAACCAGCAGTTGTTGGGCACGGTCAGTGGCAACTTTGTGGCCGCTGAGAGGCGGGCGAAGAAAATGGCGCAGTTTCTGGCTGCCAACGACTTTGAGGAGTTCGGGGCGGAGTTGAGTTCGTTTTTCTCAAACATACCGAACGAGTGGTATGTCAAAAACCGCATGCAACATTATGAGGGCTTTTATGCGAGCATGGTGTATGCCTGCTTCACCGCCATCGGCGTGACTGTCACCGGCGAGGAGTCAACGAGTCTCGGTCGCTCTGACCTGGTGGTGGTACATGCCGGCGAGATGTTCGTGATGGAGCTCAAGGTGGTTGAGAATCCAGCGAACCAAGCGAAAGTGGAGGTAGAGGCGATTGACTCGATTACACAGATACGGGAAAACGATTACGCCGGCAAGTATCGTCATCGGCGGGGGAAGATCCATCTGCTGGGGGTGGTGTTCAGCGAGAAGGATCGCAACGTGGCGATGATTCGGGTGGAGAGGGATTGATCTGACCAGCAAAGCATTGAAAACATGGCAGTCAGTTGCGGAGATTGACTGCGGCTGGGGTGAATTACAACTACTGACCGATCCGGCACTTTTGCAGATCAGCCGGTTTGGATGCGAACTTGATGAAAGCATGTGTTGTTGCATGCAGATGAAGGTTTGACAACAGCTAAATCCCGAAACGTCAATAATATAACCCTGACTTTGATGGTTTAGGGTATTGACATATCTAGGAGCAACCCCGCAAAAGCCCCTAAAATAGGCACTTTCTATTTCGCGAATCCTGAATACTCATTTGTAGTGCTTAGTGACACGTCCGCCTATAATAAAATCAACACTTTATCGAAATTAACCTCAAAGTCAGGGGATAGTAGTTGGTTCGGCTATCGTTGATTTGATTAAAGAAAACGAAAATTCAGACAACCTCGCATCTATTGTTCACAGTTATGCGAGTGATATCGCCTCTGCTGTGAAAACAGTCTAACACCTAAAATACCCAATTCACCTACTTTGTACCCGGTTCCCTATTCGAACTGACATACTGAACAGCTCGCTTGCGTTGCTTCTCATTTCCGCGTACCAACACCTCAATAATTAAATGACGAGCATCAGCGTTGTTCCCCATATCAGTGTAAACTCTAATCAAATCTAGCAGGTTTTCCACATCCCCTAGTTCTGAAACTGCACCTAAAGAATCACCGAGTAATTCATTTTCAAAATCAAGAGCTGACTCCGGTGGCGGGTAATTGCTTTTATTAAATTTGTAAGGCGATAGAATCCTGCCTAACTCAGCAACATGTCGACAAACTTCGTCTTTCGAATCTAGTCTTTGTTCAAAAACCTTTTTTGCGAACTCATCGTAAGCTACTTCATCATTTTTTAACAGTTGACACGCTGCCAGATACATTATCAAGCTGATGTCTTGTGGGCTTTTCTTCCACTCTTCAGTTAGTGCTTCTCCAACTGCGTTAATTTGCCCTGCTTTCAATTTACCAATTATTGTTGGGGGAATATCCTCAGAAGGGCCCTCCGCCAAATCTAATTGTAGCGGTGATGAAATTTCTATAGATCCTTTTTCATGATTGTTATTTGCGGAAATCTGTGAACCTGATTTTCGCCGATTCAAGAGTGACACCAACCCAACTATAAGGCAAATAGTAGCTGTCAAACCAGAAATAAACAATATTGCAATCAGAATCCACATTGTCCGACCAACAACATTGTTCTGGATGCGTTCGTTCACCGAAGCGATCATCTGCTGTAAGTAATCTCCCTCGATTAGCGAAATTTCGTTGCCGATAGCATTGAGAATCTGCTCAAAAACAAATACTAATTGGCTAAGCGCAGATTCCATGTGTATTCTTTTATATTTTTGGTCTTAAGAACTACACACAACTTGCACTTGAGGCGAAGACACCCAAGCACAGTCAATGACTAATGCAACGAAAAAAGAACTAGTGAAACTATAGCTCTCGATCAACCATATACTCGGCAATTTGAACGCTGTTGAGTGCGCCACCTTTCCTGACGTTATCTGAAACGACCCACAAATTGAGACCGCGCTCATGTGATATATCTTCCCTGATACGGCCAACGAATACATCATCTTTATTTGTTGCGTCAGTCACCGCTGTTGGATAGGCGAGTTCATTCGGATTGTCAATGACTGTTACACCGGGAGCTTTGCGCAATACTGCTCGGGCATCCTCCGCGCTTATTTTCTTCTTAGTCTCAATATGCACAGCTTCGGAATGAGAGAAAAATACAGGCACGCGCACTGTGGTTGGATTAACGCGTATCGATTCGTCACCCAATATCTTGCGCGTTTCCCAAACCATTTTCATTTCCTCTTTGGTATAACCATTCTCTTGGAATACATCTATATGCGGAATTGCATTGAAAGCAATTTGTTTTGGTGCCACAGATATCTCCGCATCCCTACCATTCAATAGTGCAGAAGTCTGGCTTGCAAGTTCATTAATAGCCGACCGCCCTGCACCAGATACCGACTGATAGGTACATACATTGATTCTGTCTATTCCAACAGCATCGTAAATCGGTTTGAGCGCTACCAGCATTTGGATTGTTGAACAGTTAGGATTGGCAATCAATTTTTCGTGATTACGAAGGGCATCGCCATTAATCTCCGGAATAACCAAAGGTATGTTTGGCTCATAGCGAAACCGGGAAGTATTGTCAATGACTGTACACCCTGCCGCAACTGCTTTTGGCGCGTACACATCCGATACGCTTGCTCCCGCCGAGAATAAACCATACTGCACCTTAGAAAAATCAAAATTTTCCAACAGTCCGATTGTGATTGATTCACCATGAAACTCAACTGCGTTGCCGGCAGAACGCTTACTACCCAAAGGGTAAATATTCCTGATAGGGAAGTTTCGCTCTTCAAGTATGGACAGCATAGCCTCGCCAATCATTCCAGATGCTCCAACTACTGCAACATCAAATTCACCTCGCATTTCTTTTTTTCCTTTAATTCCTATTACTATTGCTTATTACTTGTCTAATTGAACTTGTAGTTCATCAAGTACCTGATTACCCATCTCTTCGGTGCCAACAGCTATGGCGCCTGGATAGTAAATGTCAAGTGTACGATACCCTTTTGAAAGGACGTTCGCAATCGATTTATCAATTTTGTCCGCCAAGTCATCCATTTTCAGAGTGTAGCGCAACAACATTGAAAGCGAAAGTATCTGTGCAGATGGATTAGCCTTATCTTGCCCGGCAATGTCTGGTGCTGTTCCATGAACAGGCTCAAACAAACCTTTCTGATTGATGTCCAGTGAAGCCGAAGGCAACATTCCTATAGATCCGGTCAACATGCCTGAGATATCAGACAGAATATCACCAAACATATTAGTAGTCACAATCACATCAAACTGCTTAGGTTTGCGAACCAATTGCATTGCAGCATTGTCAACAAGCATGTGACTCAATTCGATATCCGGGTATTCTTTACCGACTTCTGTCACAACTTCTCGCCATAGCTCTGTTGTCTCCAAGACATTCGCCTTATCAATTGAACACACGCGTTTGCCTCTTTGTCGCGCAATCTTAAATGCAACATGAGCAATTCTAGCTATTTCATCTTCTTCATAGACAAGGGTATTGACACCTCGGCGCTTTCCACTGGGCAACGTTTCTATTCCCCTCGGCTCCCCAAAATAAATACCGCCTGTTAACTCACGAATGATCAAAATATCCAATCCAGAGACAATAGGGTTTTTCAATGAAGACGAAGACACTAAATTTGGAAGCATAATCGCTGGACGCAAGTTTGCAAAAATCTCCATCTCGCGCCGAAATCTCAACAGTGCGCTCTCCGGCCTGTCAAAACGAGGCAAATTGTCCCACTTGGGTCCGCCAGCTGCTCCGAACAGAACCGCATCTGATTCTTTTGCAAGCCTTACAGTTTCTTCCGGCAGCGAGTTGCCGGTTTTATCGTAGGCGCAACCACCCAGGTCAGCAAATTCCCACTCTGCATTCAGCATTCCAGCATCGCGCAGCTGAACCATTACCCGTTCTGCTTGCGCAAGGATTTCCGGGCCTACCCCATCACCTGGAATCATTAATATTTTTGATGTCATAAAGCACCTGTTTGTTTAGAATTAAATTAATTTTTGTGTGTCGTTCAAACAGCACAATTCTGCACAACACAATTTTGATAAAATTTCACAATACATGAAATTAGTCTTGGATATTTATGAAAAAAACCAAATCATTTACCGTAAACGAAAGTTCTGCAACTTTTCGGAATCTAACAATTACGCTTTCCGATACTATCGGCCAGCATCAGATTCCACTAGTGCATAATGCGACGCATCCGGCTAATGTTATCACTTCGGATGCTGTACATTATGATTTGGTCAAGAAGATTTTGCGCAGAATTTATCGCGCCAATCGCTGTTATCACCTAAATGCCAGAATAAATATCCAAGCCACTTTTGATGCGCTAGGTCAAATACAAGCTGAATTACTGGATTCCATCGAATCCGATATAGATCAGATCAACTTGTTGCACGATATTGGTGCCAGCACTCGTGAATTTTTTGTCAAGCATGATATTGACGAATCGAAAATCGCTCATCAACAACCTGGTTCTAACACCAAATTAAAAAAGGAAATAGGCACCTGAGCCTTACTTGGCTATGCCTAGTCCTCGCCTGATGCTTCAAAAGAAGTTTGATCTAAGTCCATATCTATTTCATCATCTAAGTTAACTATCGCACCAGGAATTTCTGGTCCATCTAAGTCAAAATCGGTATGCTTCGCTCTTTGGATGAGTGCCATATCCATCAATACCAAAGCCAACATTGCCTCAACAATTGGCACAGCACGCAACCCAACACAAGGGTCATGGCGTCCAGTTACTGAAACTTCCACGTCCTCACCAAATTTATTGACAGTAGCACCAGCTTTGAGAATGCTAGACGTTGGCTTGAACGCAACATGAACCACAACGGGCTGGCCACTTGATATGCCTCCAACTATTCCTCCGGCGTTATTAGACAAGAAACCACGCATAGACATTTCATCGCGATATTCAGAGCCTCTCATTCCAGCACTTGAAAAGCCACTCCCGATTTCAACACCTTTTACTGCATTGATGCCCATCATGGCACTTGCGATTTCTGCATCAAGTTTATTGTAAATTGGCTCCCCCCAACCGCTTGGAACACTATTAGCCTCAACTGTTATCAGCGCGCCAATCGAATCACCAGCTGATCTAAGCTCATTTATATACTCCTCAATTTCGCCAATTTGATTCGAATCAGGCCAGAAAAACGGATTATTCTCAACTTCATTCCAATCGTGAACGCCGGGCCTTTTGTACCCAATTGCTGATACAAAACCTCTAATTTGAGTACCGAATTGTTCAGCTAAATATTTCTTTGCAACGGCCCCAGCTGCAACACGAGCTACAGTTTCTCTTGCCGATGCGCGTCCTCCACCTCGGTAGTCCCTTATCCCGTATTTGCGTTGATAGGTATAGTCTGCATGACCAGGACGATATCGGTCTGCGATTTTCGAGTAGTCACGAGAGCGTTGGTCGGTATTTCGTATTAATAGTGCAATTGGCGTTCCAGTTGTCTTACCTTCAAAAACACCTGACAAAATCTCTACTCTATCATCTTCTCTTCGTTGAGAGGTAAATCTGGATGAGCCCGGTCGACGCCGATCAAGATCAGGTTGGATATCTGCTTCACTCAACTCTATATTCGAAGGACAACCGTCTACAATGCCACCAATAGCTGGGCCATGGCTTTCACCAAATGTGGTAAGTGAAAACAATCGGCCTATCGTATTACTCGACACCGGGCCAAGCTCCTCTCACACCCTGTCGGCAAGCAATATCAATTGAATTAAGCAATTGATAAAATGGAAGTATTGAGCGCAACTGGCGCGACCGTCGCATAATTGCTAGCCCTTGCGGGTTTGAATACTCCGTTGTATACTCAATTTCATCTGACAATTTTCTGAGTGACTCGGCCATCTGTTCAAATTCACTTATGTAGTCATGTAGTTCGTCATCAATATCTTCGTTTGCACAAATTATGAGCTCTTCAAACTCGAATATGGCTTCGTGAATTGCATTATATAATTCTATAATATTCATTTATTTCAACAAGATAGTTATCAAATAATTCTATGCAAAATTACCGCAATTTGATTGACTCACAATACCGATCTTATGAAATTAACCACGATCATCTCTTATCGAATTTTTAGTTCTGAGTAGTTTAATATCAATCAGCTTAATACTCGTAAAATTCTACCATGTTGCAAAGCGAATTATGGTTTCTAACGGCAAACAACAATGCAATGCTACGGAAAAGTTCCATCGTTAAGCGCAAAAATAACAAACACTCATGTGATCGGCAAGGTCACACCTTTCTGTCCTTGATATTTGCCTTTCCGATCTTTGTAGGAAGTCTCACACTCCTCAGCCGCTTCAAAGAACAATACTTGTGCAACCCCTTCGTTAGCATAAATCCTAGCTGGCAACGGAGTGGTGTTCGAAAACTCAAGGGTTGCGTACCCTTCCCACTCAGGTTCAAAAGGGGTTACATTGACAATTATCCCACATCGGGCATAGGTAGACTTACCCAAGCACACTGTCATTACCGAACGGGGTATTCTAAAGTATTCAACTGTACGAGCAAGTGCAAAAGAGTTCGGTGGAATGACGCACATTTCACCGCAAAAATCAACAAAACTTGCATCTGAAAACGCTTTTGGATCAACAACTGCTGTATTGATATTAGTAAATATTTTGAACTCACTTGAACAACGGATGTCATAGCCGTAACTTGAGGTGCCGTATGAAACCACTCTCTCGCCATTGACAACACTGACTTGATTTGGCTCAAACGGTTCTATCATGCCGTGCTTGTCGGCCATTCGCCGAATCCATTGGTCTGATTTAATCGACAAAACAGATCACTCCTATTTCAGGTATTCTGAATAACTATAGATGGAAAGTCGCTAGTGAAATCTTTCTTACGCTTAGAGAGTTTTGCAGCTGTCGTGCGTGCTATTTTGCGATAGATTTGCGCAATCTCACCATCAGGGTTATTAACCACTGTCGGCCGCCCTTTATCTGCATCAGTTCTTATCCTCATATCAAGCGGGACTCCACCAAGATAACCGACGCCATATTCCTCTGCCATGCGTCGCCCCCCACCTTCACCGAATATATGTTCCTGATGACCGCAATTGCTACAGATATGCATGCTCATATTTTCGACTACACCGAGCACTTCAATCTCCACTTTTTCAAACATTCGATATGCCTTACGGGCGTCAAGCAAGGCTATGTCTTGCGGTGTAGTTACGATTACCGCCCCGCTTACTGGCACCCGCTGTGCCAATGTAAGTTGCGTATCACCAGTACCAGGCGGCAAATCAATAACTAGATAATCCAATTCGTTCCATGCAGTTTGTTTCAAAAGCTGTTCAAGTGCTTGGGTTACCATAGGGCCACGCCATATCATAGGCGTTTCCTCTTCAATTAGAAATCCGATAGACATGGTTTGCAGATGGTAGCTATAGACCGGATTCATTGATTTTCCATCTTTTGACTGAGGCTTACCACGAACGCCTAACATGCGCGGTTGACTTGGACCGTATATGTCAGCATCTAGCACTCCGACTTGAGCCCCTTCTGAGGATAATGCCAAAGCCAAGTTGGCCGACACGGTGGATTTACCAACTCCACCTTTGCCTGAGGCAACTGCAATCATGTTCTTGACGTTAGAGATTGGCGACACCCCTTTCTGAACTGTATGTGAAGATATTTTTCTGCTTACTTCAATATTGATATCATTGATTCCATCGATGTCCATCAACTCTCGCTTTATAGTTGCTTGCAGTTCCTGCAACCAGCTATTTGCTGGATAACCAAGTTCAATTGTCATACTCGCAGTTCCACTTTCTACCGCAATTTTTTTAATTTTGCGATCGTCAAGCAATGAAGAATCAGTATGCGGATCCTTGACAGCTCGCAATTTGGTTTCTATTTGAGTTACTTGTGGTGATTTCATTAAAAATGTAAATTAATGTTTATAGGAATTAATAGACAACCAGTGTGGCCATTTAAGTTCAAATGCCAAGATAAAATAAAATATAAAATGATACAGAATGGCAATTAGCCAGTGAAAAATAATTTCCCTGAGATACCAACTGCCGATATTTTACCATACAGCGACATCGCGAACTACGACTGTTGATGCCAATTTCAAGTAACAAAATAGAAAATTTACACGATTGCAACAACCTTCTATCAATCAGTGACTTATAAGCGACACGCTTGAATACTCAAATGAAACGAAAAATACTGGTAACAAGCGCCCTGCCGTATGCAAATGGGCCGTTGCATCTAGGACACATGGTTGAGCACATCCAAACCGATATCTGGGTTCGTTTTCAACGCCTGAATGGCAACCAATGCTATTTCGTTTGCGCTGATGATGCTCACGGCACTCCAATCATGCTTCGCGCACGTAAAGATAGAATATCGCCAGAAGATATTATCAAGCGCTACAAAGATGAGCATGAACGGGATTTTTCGGACTTTCACATTGCAATTGACAATTATCATACAACCCACTCAAGCGAGAATCAGGAACTGGCAACCTATATATTTCAAAAGCTGAAAGATGGTGGTTACATCAACCGAAGAACCATTAAACAAGCTTACGACCCAGGTGAAAAGCTGTTTCTGCCAGATCGATTTGTCAAAGGCGAATGTCCTCGTTGCGGAGCCGAGGACCAATATGGCGACAGTTGCGAAATTTGTGGTGCTACTTATACACCAAGAGACCTGAAAAATCCTATCTCAGCCTTGTCCGGACTCACACCAGAGTTTCGAGAATCTGAACACCTTTTCGTACGGCTGAGCGACTTCACGGATATGCTAGTTGATTGGGTTCACAGTGAGCTTTCTCAAAACGAAGCTAAGAATAAGCTCGATGAATGGTTTGAAGTTGGTTTGAGCGATTGGGATATTTCCCGAGACGCGCCTTACTTTGGATTTCAAATACCAGATGAAAAAGACAAGTATTTCTACGTTTGGTTAGATGCACCAATTGGATATATGGCTAGCTTCAAGAATTTATGTGACCGAGAAAACATAGATTTTGATGCCTACTGGAAGAACCCCAATCAAACCGAACTTTATAACTTTATTGGTAAAGATATTCTGTATTTTCATGCACTTTTTTGGCCAGCGATGTTGCACGGCGCTGGATTCAGAAAACCGACCAATGTTTTCACACATGGTTTTCTAACTGTAAACGGGCAGAAAATGTCAAAGTCGAGAGGGACTTTCATCACAGCACGTAATTATCTTGACCATTTGGATCCAGATTACATTCGTTATTACTATGCTTGTAAGCTTAATGAAAAAATAGAGGACTTAGATTTGAATCTTGAAGATTTCGTGCTGAGGATAAATTCTGATCTTGTCGGTAAAGTTGTCAATATCGCAAGCCGTTGCGCAAAATTCATTGATATCAATTTCTCAGGTCAACTAGGTGCCGAATTGCATGATCTGCAACTATATAGTAAATTAACACGAGCACGCGGGAGCATTACAAAGTTATATGAGAATAGATCATTCAGCAAAGCCATGCGAGAGATCATGGCTCTCGCAGACACGGCAAATCAGTATGTTAACAACATGCAGCCTTGGGTCATAGCTCGCGACCCATCAAAACTGGATGAATTGCAAAAAATTTGCACCCAAGGCATCAACATGTTTCGAGTGTTAATTTACTATCTTGCACCAGTAGTCCCGTCTCTAGCGGAACGGTCTGGAGAGTTTTTAAATGAAACAATCGACAAATGGGCGAACATGGATTCACCATTGCTTGAACACAAGATTTCAAAATTTAGTCACCTTATGACTAGAGTTCAGCAAAAACACGTAGACGCAATGATTGAAAGTTCAAAGAAACCCGAAAAAAAGCAAACTGAGCCAAACACAATTTCAATTGACGAGTTTGCCAAAGTGGACTTGCGTACGGCGACTATTCTAGAAGCGAATGATATCGAAAATTCCAATAAGCTAATCAAGCTAAAAGTGGATATCGGATCAGAGACCCGGCAGATTTTCGCTGGTATCAAGGGTTTTTACAGTGCCGATGAGCTAGTTGGAAAAAAAGTTGTTATCGTTGCAAACCTAGCGCCTAGAAAAATGAAATTTGGTGTTTCAGAAGGAATGATCTTAGCAGCCGGAGACGACAAGGAAGGCTTATGGCTAATCAATCCTGGAGATGAAGTCAAACCTGGGAAGTCTGTGAACTAGTGGAACAAAACCAGTCCTGCGATTCAGAATTAGCGACACGAATTGACAGCTGTCTACCACAAACACAGTGTACACTGTGCGGTTTTCCTCGTTGCAAAGACTATGCAGAAGCACTTGCCAGTAACCAAACAGACATAAACCGTTGCTCGCCAGGCGGGAAAGCTACAATTAATGCGCTTGCAAAACTCTTAAACACAAATACCAAAAACTTGGCTAAAGACGTAGAGCCACATCTAGGACGCAAACGAGCATTTATTCAAGAATCTGATTGCATTGGCTGCACCCTGTGTATCAATCCCTGTCCAGTTGATGCGATTATCGGTGCATCCAGAATGATGCACACCGTTATTCAGTCTCACTGCACCGGTTGCGGGCTGTGCGTTGAATTCTGTCCAGTCGATTGCATTGAAATGATTGATGTCCAAATTACAAATTTTGATGGACCTTGGTCAGGATATAGCGAGCAAGAGGCAAATCTTTGGCGCAAACTTTCCAACCGTCATCTCTATCGGTTCAATCGTACTGACAACCCAATTGCAGCTGTTTGTAAAGAAATAGACTTTAAACTACAAATTCATGAGGCCGTTAATCGAGAGCGAACTCGACGCTGGAAAAAACAAAACCGTTCAGTAAAAACAACAAAATCATAGAAACTGAAAAAATGAATAACGCAAAACGCCGCGAGATTTTCTCAAGATTCAAAGAAGCTAATCCAAATCCAACAACTGAGTTGCACTTTGGTAATACTTTTCAAATGCTAATAGCAGTTGTGCTTTCTGCTCAGTCAACGGATAAGGCAGTCAATCAAGCTACAAATGAATTGTTTCGCAAAGCACCAGACCCCAATTCAATGCTAGAACTCGGGCTTGACAAGCTCAAGGATTCAATCAAAACAATCGGCCTTTTCAATAACAAAGCCAATAACATTATTAAGCTTTGCAATATTCTTGTAGAAAAATATGATGGCGAAGTACCCAGCGACCGCGAAAAATTGACCGCACTTCCCGGTGTTGGACGTAAAACCGCAAACGTAATACTAAACACCGCATTTGGACAGCCTACAATCGCAGTTGACACCCACATCTTCAGAATATCGAATCGAATTGGCATAGCGCCGGGCAAAAACGTGGATGAAGTAGAGCGAAATCTAATAAAGCTGGTGCCCAAAGAGTTCCATTTGAACGCACATCATTGGTTGATTCTTCATGGGCGCTACACGTGCACAGCAAAAAGACCGCATTGCGGATCATGTATCATTTATGACTTGTGCGAGTATCCCAACCGTACATAACGTGCTGAATCACCAAAAGCAAAATTTCATTGCGGATGATCATAGGTCTTGTCAGGAATTGCCTTGCTTTAACAAGACGGTTTAGCCTTCTGTCGGTCAGTATGTCAACCTTCCAAACTCACGTCATGGAACAATTCTATCTAGCCATTGTTAATGACGCATCATCGGAACAAATTGCACAAACATTTTTCAGTTGTAAAATTGCATGATTGGAAAACCAAACCTGATAATAATCGGGTAGACGTAATTCTTCGAAGTGATTGTCTCAACACCATGAATACCATCTCAGATAATTCAATTCGAACCAAAACGGATGACTACTGTTCAAACCCCACCGCTTAAAATACAAGGCATTAAAACTAAAGCAATTCCATTCATCCGGGATAGTGTTAATTGGAAAGGTACTGGCCGCTGGATAGAGCCTTTCATCGGCTCAGCTGTCGTTTCTTTCAACATAAAACCTGAGTGCGCATTGCTGGGTGATGCTAATCCCCACCTAATTCGCTTTTATAAAGCAATACAACAGGAAACTGTCACCAGTGCAACAGTGCGCGCCTTCCTAGAGCAAGAAGGCGAGCATCTTTTACGCGATGGGCAAAACCACTATTACCTAGTGCGTGAGCGCTTCAACGAAGGGCATGACCCACACGATTTCCTATTCCTGAATCGAGCCTGCTTCAATGGCTTGATTCGATTCAACAAGAAGGGTTATTTCAATACCCCTTTTTGCCGGAAGCCAGAACGTTTTCGCTCAGCGTATATTACGAAAATTTGCAATCAAGTCCAGCAAGCTGCAAACAGTATGGCAGGCAAATCATGGGAGTTTATTTGCACCGATTGGTCCGACATTCTACGAAAAGCGCGCGAAGACGACTTCGTCTATTGCGATCCACCGTATGCTGGACGTTTCACCGGCTACTTCAATTCTTGGACCGATGACGACGCGTCGTTGCTGGAAAACTGCCTAAAGGCTTTGCCATGCCCGTTCCTTTATTCAATGTGGTCAGAAAACAAATATCGAAAAAATGATCGTCTACACAAATCATTTTCTCAGTATGAAATTAGAACATTCTCTCATTTTTACCACTTGGGGCCAACAGAGAACTTGCGTAACGGTATGATTGAAGCATTGGTCGTTGGATGAAGGGCTTTATTCTGTGCACACCGGCTCAAATTCAAAACACCTATACACTAGACTCTTTTCTTAAATCACACTTAATTGAAATTGTTGATTGTATAGCAATTACACTCACACGCAAGGTTTCGTAAAAAAGCTATTCATTATGTGGACAATTGACCGCAGAGCCCGCGTATCGCCATTGGATTCCGATACAAAATTCATCAGCACTCAATTTAAGATAGTTGCGCGTCTAGCGGATGTGGACTATGCTGATAGCTTGAGCTCCGATTGACTGAACCGACAAGGCAATACCATTACCTCGATTCTACCTTGCTCATAAAGAGAAATAATACGAGAAAATCACTTATAATATAAAGGCTATACCGAAAAGATAGGCTAATATCGCTTCAGGTACCTTTAGATTGTTTTACGATTTACACTCTCCTGAAACAGGCAGAAGCAATGCTGTTTTCCCACACAAACCAAGCACAACAATCAGTTTACTTCAATATTCATGAATTCCGGCACCAAAGGAACTAAAATGTTGAATATCCATGTTTACAATTCGAATTTCTTTTGTGAGAATATCTAGAATAAAAAAAGAGCAGCTGCCAATTAAATGAGTATTCGCAGGTAAAATAGAATTTTAATCATAAGGATCTGGTATAAAAGCAATTTCCTCGTTGGATATGAATACAACATGATTTGATGATTGGGTGAAATGATAGGTATTGAATGCCTGCTGCCCAGAACTAAACATTAAACCAAAACACTTTGGTTGGGATAATAAGAGTCACTTAAATTAATTTTCTTTGAAAATTGATAGCCCTAACAAACAGATTTTTCATTAAAAATTTATATTTAGAACATTGCAATCTGATTTAAGTCACATTCCATAACGATTATTTCAATTTGGTTTACTTTGTCAATTTTGGAGGTATATATGAAACCAAATAAAACGCTATTAGGCGTTGCAATTTCCGGTGCTCTAGCACTGGGCTCACTTTCCGGTTCTAGCGTATTGAACGCGGCTGAAATGGAAAAGTGCTATGGCGTTGCCAAAGCCGGACACAATGACTGCCAAACAGCGAATAGCTCTTGTGCTGGCACTTCAACAATGGATAATCAAGGCGATGCCTTTGTTGCAGTTCCAAAAGGGCTTTGCGAAAAGCTCACCGGCGGCAGCATGGAGCCACAAGCTTAATCAACTCGCACATTAAAAATAATGTGACAAAATGACTGCACACCCGATTTCATCAAAAACAGTTGGAATCGGGTTGCGCAGTGAACACTGTGAACTTGTCGCTTGCACTAAACCTGCGGTTGACTGGTTTGAAGTCCATAGCGAAAACTACTTCGGTGAAGATGGACGCCCTCACACACTTCTAGAAGAAATACGAAAAACTTACGCTCTGAGTTTTCATGGTGTAGGTCTTTCGTTGGGGTCTACTGACAATCTGAGTCTACGTCATTTAAAGCGGTTAAAAAACCTCATAAACCGATACCAGCCCACATTTGTTTCTGAGCATCTATCATGGAGTTCAGTTGATGGCTATTTCTTGCATGATCTGTTGCCATTACCAATGACCGAAGAAACTATTGTTCATTTAGTTAACCGCGTCAATCAAGTTCAGGATTACCTAGGACGACAAATCATGGTAGAAAACGCCTCTACATATTTGGAGTATTCACATCCGCAAATTCAGGAGTGGGAATTTGTGAATGAAATTACCGCCATTAGCGGTTGTGGTTTGCTGCTTGACGTGAATAATGTATATGTCAATGCCTGCAATCATAAATTTGATCCCGTAGAATTTTTAAATAACATCCGTTCTAATTCAGTGGGCGAGATTCATTTATCAGGGCATACTTTGAAAAGACTGCCAAAACTGGAGATTAGAATTGACACTCATGACCAGCGAGTTTGCAACGAAGTTTGGGAATTATTTGAAATTGCAGCCGAGCGCTTCCCACATGCCCCTGCGCTCATTGAGTGGGATAAAAATTTACCCGAATTTTCAGTATTAATGCAGGAAGCTGAAATTGCGAAAAACTACAAACAAAACAGAAACAATGCAGCTGCGTGAGTTGCAACGAAAATTCTGCCGGGAAGTGCTCTTTAACGAATCAACCGGTCTAGCATCTCTAATTGAACCAAGCGGTATTGAACCACACCGTCGGCTTCAGATCTACCGCAACAACATTCGATTCACTTTAACCGAATCTTTGCAAAATATTTATCCTATCACTCAAGCCATAGTAGGCGAAGAGTTCTTTAAGTACGCTGCACACGAATATATTAAACAACATCAGTCTACAACAGGAGACTTGAGGGAATACGGGGACCAGTTCACAAGTTTCATTGGTGTAATGAAAGAAACTCAGCAAATCGCTTATCTTGCTTCCATTGCTCAGGTTGATTGGGCCTGCCATCTAGCATTTCATGCGAAGTCAGCGCCAACAGCAAGCATTGATAGTTTGAAGAACATATCACCTGAGGATTACTCTCGCATAAAAATTACACTGCATCCGACAGTGCATTCAATCGCATCGCAATTTGCAATATTTGATATATGGCAATACGCGTTATCTACATTAGATAACACAGATGAAACAGAGCCACCAAACATCACTTCTGAAAAACAAGCCGTGCTCGTTTGTCGCAGCAAAAGTAAAGTTGAAGTCATGCACATTGGCCATGCTGTGCATTGTTTGATTTCATACCTCAAAGAATGTTGCCAGCTGACTACTGCATTTGAACGAATTTTGGAGGAGCAGCCTGAATTCGAAATGCAAACTGCACTGCATCGGTTGTTTTCCTTTGATGCAATAACATCAGTTACTATCGAATAATTTTTTATACAATAACGATAACAACTTACATCAATTAAGCAAAATGAACTCAAATTCTAAAATTATTGAACTTTATCGCAAGGGTTTGTGCGTACTGAATTGCGGAGCCCCTGTTGCAGACCTACTTCTGAGACTTTGGGTGGCCAATGTTTTCTGGAAGTCCGGGCTAACCAAAATTGCTAATATTGACTCAACAATGTTTTTGTTTCAATATGAGTACGCAGTCCCGATCATTCCATTTGAGATGGCTGCTTATCTAGCTATATTTGCTGAGCTCGTGTTTCCCGTTTTGCTCGTTTTCGGATTAGCAACCCGACTAACAGCAGGCGCTTTGTTCGTATTCAATTTCATGGCTGTAATCTCTTACCCCACACTAAATGCAGCTGGAATCGTACAACATCAAGTTTGGGGAATTATGTTATTAATCCCGCTGTTTCACGGTGCAGGTGCGATTTCGCTAGATCACTTTATCAACAAGCGATTCACCAAACGCGGTTAGTCTCAAGGAATTCAATCTGATGTACAGAATTCAGTCGGTTGTAGCTGATGCTAATTGGAATAAACAAAACAACGATCTAGATTTATCGCAGTGGAATTTTTCTGATGCGCTAATCAAGCATGGCTTTATCACCTTGCGCCGGTCCCAGATTCAAGAAGTCCAGATCAATGTCGGAAAGCTATGCAACCAAGCTTGCAACCACTGTCATGTCGATGCTGGTCCCAAACGAACGGAAATCATGACTTGGGATACGATGGAAAAGATAATTGACTGGTGTTCTGCTAATAATATCAAATTCGTTGATATTACGGGAGGCGCACCAGAGCTTAATCCCAATTTCAGACGGCTAGCTAAAGCGCTGGTTGAATTAGGCGCTAAAGTTGTATCCCGTTGCAATCTCACAGTGTTCTTTGAACCTAATCAAAGCGACCTTGCTGAGTGGTATGCAAAACATCAAATTAGACTTATATGTTCTTTGCCTTGTTATACTCAAGAAAACCTCGAAGCCCAACGAGGCAAAACGGTATTTGATAAAAGCATTCGCGCGCTGCGCTTGCTAAATCAACTAGGATATGGATTGAAACCTAATTTAACACTTGATCTTGTCTACAATCCAAATGGTGCTTACTTACCACCTCCACAGACCGAACTGGAAAAAACCTATAAGCACCGACTTGAAACGGATTTTGGCATCTATTTTAATAAGCTCTATACAATTACAAACCTACCCATCAGTCGCTTTCGTCACTATTTGGAACGCTCTGGCGAATTTCACCCATACATGGATTTATTGTCAAACAACTTTAATCCGAATACGGTACCTGATCTTATGTGCAGACATATCATCAGTGTAGATTGGTTAGGACGAATCTACGATTGCGATTTCAATCAGATGCTCAATATTACCGCAGGATGGAATAAAGCTCAATACTTGTGGGAACAAAGTAGCGAGTCTCTTGCTAAACAAAAAATTGCGGTTGACTCTCATTGCTTTGGATGTACAGCTGGTGCAGGCAGCAGTTGTGGAGGCGCACTCACTTAGGCCGTCATTGATACAGTCGTTGCCGAGCAACCTCAAACGCTACTACTCCTACTGCAACTGATACATTTACGCTTTCTATCTTTCCAAGCATAGGGATATTTATCAAAATATCACATTTTTTACGCGTTTCTTTGCGAAGGCCTGAATCCTCCGCACCGAACACTAGAACGCACTTCTCAGTTAGACTAGTTTCATAAACAGATTTAGCTGCAGTAGCATCAAGCCCTAAAACAAAATACTCCTTGTCTTTGAGTATTTCCAAAGTTCTCGCTAGGTTTGACGCGCTGAAAATCGGGGTCATCTCAGCGGCACCCACTGCAGTCCTTGAAACAGTTGCATTGATTGCGCTTCCGCGGCTGCGGGGGACAATTACTCCATTAACTCCAGCCGCATTAGCACTTCGAATACAAGCACCAAGATTGCGCGGGTCGATGATGCCATCCAACGCAACTATGAATGAGCCTTCACCTATACGACCAAGCCAATCCAAAACATTCGGACCAGACTTTTTCTTGATGCTATGATGGCAGAAAACCACTACCCCTTGATGCCGATTAGCCTCAGCATGTTCTACCAATATATTCAAGGGTACACGTTTACATGATATGGTGTTCTGTCTAGCCAATAGTTCAATTGTTTGTAACCGTTTGTCGTTGCGATTACTGCTCAACAGCACCCTTTCAATCTCATTTGGTCGATGATTAAGCATTGCCATTGCTGTATGAATTCCGAATAATTTGTGCATGTAATTTATTTAATACCATTTCTATCTGGTTGAATGTAATTATGTATCCTTGTGTTGAGCTTTATTCAGCAAAAAATTAATATTCACAGTAATATACAGTGCCATTGAACTAGTTCACTATTCAAACAAGAATAAACTTCAAATATTGTCTTAGTCTCTATGTCGCTGAAGCGCTCGAGTGATAATTCGGATTTATGAATCGAATGGAATTCATAAAAGACTTCTCACCAAACTAAACGCCACACCCTAAATCAAATGAGATCCAATGTCACCCAAATCGTTTACTTACTCACTACTCACTTAATTCAATTTGGTACTGTCGGTAAATCACTACCGATACCACCACCTTTAGGAATTTCATCAGCTTCATGCTCTATGACATATCTAAACTGACAGCTCGATGGTCTTATCGCGCCAATTCGAAATCAATGAACCCCAATTCGACATTGACCGACTTAACCCGAATACGCATCTCAGTTCCAATGCCATAAGTTGTCCCCGTCCTAGATCCAATCAGTTGCCGCTTGGATTCACTGTAGTGAAAATATTCATAACCCAATTCAGAAGTTGCAAGCATGCCATCTACATACGGTGATTCAATGCTAACAAAAATACCAAATCTCTTGATATCGACTGCCAATCCGTTAAATTCTTCACCTAAGAAGTTTGACATATAAACCGTTTTCAACCATTTCTCTGCTTCCCGGGCACATGCTTCTGCCCTTCTTTCAAGATAGGAACTTTGTTTTGCAATCTTTGCTAATTTAATTGGGTCAGTCGATTGTTTGTCAGAATTGAGAACACTTTTAATTAATCTGTGAACAATCAAGTCGGGATAGCGCCTAATAGGTGAAGTGAAATGAGTATATAAAGGATAGTTTAATGCGAAGTGCGGACTATTGTTTTCAGAATAAACAGCAGTTGCCAAGCTTCGCAAAATGTGTATCTGAAGTGCAAGCAGAACCCTTGGCCTTCTCGCAAGGTGCTTGAAAATTTCACGAAAACTTGCTGCGGCAATATCACCCTTAACCGGTAAGTTAAAATCAAATTGAGACAGCAAGATGTTAAGTTCATATAAATCTTGTGCAGAGGGGTTATCATGAATTCGATACATAGCACCTTGGGGAAAGTGTTTATTTATAAATTTTGCCGCACATACATTTGCAGCCAACATAGTTTCCTCAATCAAACTATGTGCAGGCAAGCGTGCAGCCGGATCAATTGATTGAACTTCACCGTCTGAATCCAGTCTGATAGCCGCGTCGGCTAGTTCAAGCTCTAGTACACCCCGCTTTTCACGCGCCTTTAGAAAATATTCATGAACTTGAAACAGATTTTTTAGATTTGTGGCAATAGGATCAGATTCACTGGAGTGTTGCGCAATGTCAGCAATCTCCAAATAATTCAATCGCGCATGAGAGCGAATAATCGCCTTGTGAAATGAATAAGACTGAATATTACCAGATTGACTGATTTCCATCTCACAGACAACGGCAAAACGATCTTCATTAGGTACTAAAGAACATAGTTCACTTGACAGCTTCTCTGGAAGCATTGGTACAGATCTATTAGAAAAATAGATCGACGAACCACGTGCAAAAGCCTCCTTGTCAATCTTCGATGTGGGTGAAACAAACTCAGAAACGTCTGCAATTGCTACAAACAGACGGTAGTTACCAGAATCTAGCTTGACACTGTAAACTGCATCATCATGATCCTTTGCTGTTGCTGGGTCAATTGTAACAAAAGGCAGTGATCGTAAATCCTTTCGCGAATTGATACGGGATTCAAAAAATCCCTTATTAAACGTTTGCAGTTGTTGGTCTACACTTTTACTCCATTCGTCCACTATACCAAATCGAGACAATGCAACAGCTGTTCCAATTTCAGCGGTACTATTCAGATTTTTTTGAACTTTGATTAAACTCCAAGTTGTACCTTTTTCCTTATTCACCCTGCCACGAGAAATACTCGCAACTACGTGTTGTCGTAGTTTAAGTTTGGAATCGACACCTGTAGTTTGAATAAAGCCGTTCATCGGCATTCCAACGCATTCAAGTATCAGTTGTCTATTACCAACGGACTGTACTACTTGTGCGACAATTTGATACTCAGTTTTTGTTTTAATGCGAATGATCTCAGAAATTCGGTGTTTAGAATTTCGCCCCGTACCGACTGTCGCCTCAATTTCATCACCAGGCAGAAAATCCCTTGAAGACTTTGAATCTATCTTGACAATCTCTCCTTCGATTGTTCGAACTCTGATAGTCTGAAAATTAACAAACTCTATGATGCCTTTGATAATTTTGGTTCTGTTTAGTTGTTTTTTTGTCCTTTTAGTTCGTCTTCTAGCTCGCATATTGTTATTGACTTAGCAATTGGAAATTCGAAAATTGGAATTATGGAAATATCAGTGAGGCAGTCCAACCGGTTCAATACAGTCTTTTTGATGATAACTTGGATTATTGATTCGGTTCGATATCGGATAGGCTTGTAATCCAACATTGGGGTATGTTACCGCCAGCTGAAGGGCAGCGTCACTATCGTTATCAAGCCATTGGTCGGTATTTTCCGGGTCAATAATTACCGGCATGCGCTGTTTTGAATTATGAATCTTTTGCATCAGCGAGTTCGCAGCAGTGGTTACGATAGTACATGATTCAAACGGTGTGCCGTCTACCAAATTTCCTCGCTCCCATAGCCCGGCAAATGCCATAATCGCTTGATTTTCATGTTTAATATGCCAAGGTTGTTTGTTTTTCATCTCAGACACACTCTGCCATTCATAAAAACCAGTGGCTGGAATCAAGCATCGCTGGGAGTTTTTCCAAGCATTACGGTAACTTGCAAGATTGACCATTGTCTCAGAGCGCGCATTGGCGGTTGAATATTTCGGTATCTGATAACCTGCCCAAACTGGAATAAATGGCCAAATTGCATTAATTAAAACACGCTCACCGTCATCTCCTAACCGAACAATCGGTATCATGCTCAATAAGTCTAGATTTAGTGAATGAATAGCTATATTTCGTTGGGAAGGGCTGATGTTGTATCGATTTAGCAAAGGTTGAATTTCTGACTTGTTGTAAGAGGTGACCTCAAAAACGGCTAGCAGTGTGTCAACATCAGTCAGAATATTGAAACGTCCACACATATATTTTCCTATCTAACTGATAATTTGTTGGCGCGCCCGGAGGGATTCGAACCCCCGACTCCCAGATTCGTAGTCTGGTACTCTATCCAGCTGAGCTACGGGCGCAGTGATTGCGGCGGATTTTGCTTGGCTTGCCTAGCATAAAAGCTTGCTCACCTTCTGCTTATGAAATCAGCATATTACGAAAGAAATTAACTATTATGGAGCTTTGTCTGTTAGGGGTACGCATCTAAGACAATTCTAATCAAGAGGTTCAGAATTTGACAGCTCATTGACAAATCTCCAACCCATTCGTAAATCCATATTTATCGTAAAGTTCAGTATCCTCAGAAGGCATAACCAAATTATATTCCACAGCAAGTCATGAAAATTCACTATTTGCTGTAAATAGAATTAATTTGACAGTTAGGCCATTCCAACGACTTTCCTAACCGGCCGGCTCATAACACTTGCTTCCTGCTAGTTTGGATTAGTTTAATTTCAGTTTTCATTGTGAAGTCACCACATGTTGACGCGTATAGTCTATGTGTATATACACGACTAATCACAACAAAACACATACTCGCTTATCCCTTAAGACAGTTTTATAAAAAATTGGCTAGATATGAGAAAAATTCAAAAAATATTTTATTTTGACAGTAAAACTGTATATAATTACTGTCATTAATGATTAAACATGAAAAGTGTTCACTTTGGAAAAGTTCAGGGACTTGATAAACATGCCACGGAGAACAGTGCGCTACTACATCCAGATTGAACTGGTGGATCAGCTTGCCAAGGTTGGTCATGGAGCACACTATGGCACCTGGCTGAAGATTCAAAAATGGGTAAAAAGCCAGATTGTTACTTGGATGTGCTCGGGAGTTGCTAGGTACAGGACAAGACAGTCTAGTACCTTGACCTCGCCAAAAGGGCTCAGTAGAAGTTTGTTTGACCTCGCGGAGTAATCAATGATGGCACTGAGCTCACGATTGACCCAAAAACGAACAGCTCTGACACCGAAAGAAACTCAGGAATTCATGTCAGAAGTAATGAAAATTTGTGAAATATTTTGTTTAGAAATGGAGAATTAGTTATGTCAATAGCCACTGCTGCCGTACTTGAACCTGTTAATGAGGAAGATTATATCGCTCTTGAAACAGTGGATGTTCAAGCAACTCTACAAGGTCTATATTCGGATGTTGTATTAACCCAAGTCTATAGGAATACAGAGGAGTCCAATATCGAAGCCATTTACACGTTCCCTCTCCCAGCAGAAGCTGTACTACTGGATCTTTCGCTAGAACTCAATGGAAAAACAATGCGAGGAGTAGTACGACCGAAAACTCAAGCTGAAGAACGCTATGAACATGCGATTGAGGAAGGTGACACTGCCGTACTTCTTGAGCAATCAGAGCCAGGCATTTTCACATTTCACGTGGGCAATATTCTTCCGAATGAAAGAGCTGAGATAAAGTTAAGGTATGCTCAGCTCCATCGCTGGATGGGAGATAGTTTTAGATTTCATCTTCCCACTACGATTGCACCGCGATATGGTGATCCAGTATCCTCTGGATTCGCTCCTTACCAAGTACCAGAACATGTACTGTCAGCAGATTATGGATTTTCACTAATTGTTCGAGTTTCGGGAGCATTGGTTCACGGTAAATTTGATTGTCCTTCACATCCTGTGAGTATATCTACAAAGGATAAGACTACGGAATTTTCTCTTTCCGGGGGATGGGCTCTGATGGATCGGGATTTTGTGCTGACCATTAAAGAACCTGAAGACTCCACCGTAGAAGCAATCTGTGCACCGGATGGTGATGAGCATGTCGCGCTTGCTTCTTTTCATCCTGTGGTTCCTGATGCTTTGCCGAAATCACCTCGTTGTCTGAAACTTGTCGTAGACTGTTCCGGTTCAATGGGTGGTAACTCTATCGCACAGGCAAAAACAGCACTACGTGAAATCATTTCAACGCTCAGACAAGGAGATTATTTTAATGTTATCGCATTTGGATCGAAGTTTAAATTACTATTTCCAGAACCCGTTATTGCTAGCGAAAACAACATTAACAAAGCAACTCAATTTGTAGAACATATAGATGCCAATATGGGAGGGACTGAAATTGGCGCTGCGTTGAACGCTGCCTACAATTGTGGGAAAATTGAAGGTTTAGCTTCAGATATTTTACTGATTACTGACGGCCACGTGTGGGGCCTAGAGCAGCTCGTTGATGAAGGTAAAAAATCCGGACATCGGCTATTTACTGTTGGAGTGGGTCATTCAGTATCTGAAGCTTTTGTTCGCAGTATTAGTGAATCGACATCTGGAGCCTGTGAACTGGTATCACCCCGGGAGAACATGTCCGAACACATTGTGCGACATTTCCAGAGAATTGACCAACCAATGGCGCAATCTATTCAAATCAACTGGCCAAGTGACATCGTTCGTCAGGTCCCAAATGAAGTTAAGACCGTGTATGCAGGTGATACACTTCATGTTTACGGGTGGTTTCAAGAATGCCCTGTTGGAGACGTGGAATTGGTTCTGACTTTCGAAAGTGGACATACGGTAACCCAGAAAGCAAGCCTCTCAACTGAATTTACAATTAATGAAAATTTGCTGACCGAATTGCCAAGGGTAGCAGCCTATACCCGTTTACCCTATCTTAATTCGAAGGAATCTACAGACCTTGCAGTGCGCCACCAACTAGTTACAAAGCATACTAGTTTTATCTTGGTATTTGATCGCGCAGAAGTTGAAAAAACCGGAGAAATTCCTAGACTTCGAACGATTCCACATGTATTGGCCGCAGGTTGGGGTGGTTTAGATAACATGGAATTACGCGCACTTTCTGCTCCAACTATAAAGCGTAGACCCGGGCTGCTGCCACAAGATCCGCATGTTCTGTACAATATTATCGATCCAGACCCTGTTGGAGAACTCAAACGTCGCGTCGGTTCATTGAATTCTGAGGAAGAGACCAAATTCCAAGAAGAATTTAAAAGACCTGGCTTTTCAGATCGAAGCTTTAACCGTTTGAAGAAAGGCAAAATCCTTCCCAAAGCTAAACTGAGCATTCATGGAATATCTACCAATGAGATCATCAAAAATTTGAAGCAGTTCATTGCTGAATCCGTACGGTCTGGACATGACTGCGTAAAAATCACTCACTGTTTAGATGTGAACTTACCTGACATGTTTCCTTGGATAAAACAAGAATGCCAAAATCACCTAATTTCGAACAAGTACGTGCTGGCATATTGTCAAGCGCTCCCAAATGATGGCGGTGCCGGTGCCATGTACATCCTGCTGAAACAGAAACGCTCTCAATCTTCTGATGAAAATTTACCCTATTTCAACGAAAGCCAGGAACTTGAATAGAGGTTGTTTGGATTTTCTCCGCGGTTCAAAAGTGAAATCGTTTTATGAGAAGAGCTAAATTGCTAATCGATGAAATCAAATTAGATTACTCACTGGCTTGATAGTGCGGTAAATCGTAAAAATGTCCTCACAGAAATTTATATTTAATCTATTGAATAGAAAATGATGGTGTTGCTATGAGAAAATTTTTATTCGTGATTTTTATTTTTATTGGCACAGTTGCAAATGCAGATGAAGGTTTTAATGAGTTTGTAGAACTGGCGGAAGCGGGATCACCCGATGCACAATTTATGCTGGGAGTATATTATTCAGGCCTTTCGGGACTTCCACCTGATTATAAAGAAGCTGTTAAATGGTTCCAACTCGCCGGTGAACAAGGTGCAATGGAGGCTCAAACTATGCTGGGTGATATATATGACGAAGGGAAAGAAGGTATTCCAAAAAACTTTGCCAAAGCGTTCAAATGGTTTCATCTGGCAGCAAAACAGGGAAATGCTTACTCTCAATTCAAACTTGGTCAATACTACGATAATGGCATTGAGGTAGCGAAAGACAATATTAAAGCAGTTAAATGGTATCTACTAGCGGCAGAACAAGGGAATATGCAAGCTCAATATTATCTCGCATTGAAATATGATTTTGGAGATGGTATACCTGAAAATGATATTGAGGCGGCACGATGGTATCAAATAGTGGCGGAGAAAGGTTTTTCAGAAGCACAATACGATCTTGGTGTTATTTACGCTACTAGTGACAATTTACCATTTGATTCAGCCATAGCAGTAAATTGGTTTAAGCAAGCCGCAGAACAAGGCCATGCAAAGGCTCAATATGAACTAGGTACACACTACATGTTTGGTGATGGTATCAATCAGGATTATTTAGAAGCAGCTAGTTGGTTTACTAAATCAGCAGAACAAGGTTACGCATCATCTCGGTTTGCTCTTGGCCAGCTTTGCTATTCAAGAACGGGGATTCCTTTAGACAAGAAAGACTCAATTCGCTCGATATGTTTAGCAGCGAAACAGAATCTTGCGATCGTCCAACATGATTCGGACACAAGTTACGCTCATGGCAACATTGATGGCCGAGACAACGCTGAAAAAGTTCGTTGGCTTGCTAAATCAGCAAAACAAGGTAACGCAGCATCTCTATACGTTCTTGGTACGCTTTACAGTTTAGGAAGAGGTGTTCCTTTAGACAAGAAAGAATCAATTCGTCTAATCCGTTTAGCAGCGGAACGGGGTCTTGCAACCGCTCAATATGATTTGGGAGCGAGTTACATCCACGGCAATGGTGTAGAGCAAAACGATGTAGAGGCAGAACGTTGGATTCGACTTGCGGCAAACCAAGGACACACCCATGCTCAATCCAATCTTGGCATTATGTATTCAATGGGTGCTGGAGTACCAGAAGACATTAATGAAGCGATACGCTGGACACTTATGGCAGCTGAGAAAGGTAATGCTTTTGCACAAACAAATCTTGGTTCATTTTATTTCAACTATGAAAACCAGTTGTCAGATAACAACATTCAAGCTTATGCTTGGATACTTGCTTCAATTGCAAATTTTGGCACTGATATTGAGAATTATCCATCTGATAAGAGAACTTTAGAATCTTTAAAGTTTGAAATGGAGAATACCCTCTCAGAGACTGAATTGCAAAAGGCAGAAATTCTAGCCGGTGAATATAAGGAAAAATACGTATTTCCGTTTAAAGATTAACTAATTTAATGATATTTGCTCCACTTTGCATAAGTCTTAGGGTGTACTCACTTTGGTTCAAAATTGATTCTAGTCGATGCAGGTCAAAAGTGCAGAATTCAAGATTCTTCATCTCTGGGGAACGTTGATAATCTAATCGTTCCTTCACTAAATCAGTTTTCTAAGCAATTGTCTGATTTGTGAGGATGGACAACATTGGATACAATCAAACAAGCACAATGGTGAGTTTATTGAACTTGAAGATGGTTCAATCTGGCAGGTTTAGAGTATTGATAAATTCACAAGTAGCTTATGGTTGTCAACCTCAGATATCATTGCATGCGGCTCACAACTAATAAATACTGATGATGGTGAATAAGTCAGTGCTATACGGCTGAAATAGCAAATAATCGTATCAACTCCGATGCATATCCGCTTCAATCCTGCAATTTCCTGATAGCGAAAAGCAGATAAGAAACAATCTACCCAAGAAACTAATACAATTATGGCGGAGAGGGAGGGATTCGAACCCTCGATGGGAGATCCCATACTCCCTTAGCAGGGGAGCGCCTTCAGCCGCTCGGCCACCTCTCCAAAGAAACTAATCTACTACTTTTCGGAGTAGATAGTAATTTTTTGAATCAATTAAATTCTCCAATACAAAACCTAATTATAACGATACCTAAGGTGAGTGAAACAACGCTACAATCAAGATCCTCAATTTATTCTTCAAGCTGTTTTTGCGGTGCATCTTCCTCAGAAATTGGAACATCAACTCCCAATCCAAATGCTTTGTGCAAAGCTCTTACACCGAGTTCAACATATTTTTCTTCAACAATAACAGAAATTTTTATCTCTGAAGTTGAAATCATCTGTATGTTAATCCCCTCATTTGCCAGTGTTGAAAACATGGTCGTTGCAATTCCGGTGTGTGAGCGCATCCCAACTCCAACAATTGATATCTTTGCAATATCTTTGGCGGCGACTAAATCCTCTGCACCAATATCCTGAATAATCCCTTCTAATAGATCTAGGCTGTGTTGATATTCACTCCGGTCAACAGTAAATGTCAAATCAGTGTTATTGTCACTTCCTATATTTTGAATAATCATGTCAACATTGATATGAGCGTCAGCTATAGGACTAAACACTTTTGATGCAATACCCGGTCGATCTGGTACTCCTCTTATAGTGAGCTTCGCTTCATTTACGTTGTAAGCTATTCCAGTAATTTTTGGCTGTTCCATCTCAAACTCCTTCATTGTGATCAAAGTTCCCGGCACATCGTGAATTGACGATAAAACGTGAACAGGAACCTTGTATTTATGAGCAAATTCCACAGACCGTATTTGCAGAACTTTAGCACCAAGACTTGACAACTCCAGCATTTCCTCGGCAGTAACACTATCTAATACACGAGCATTAGGAACAATTCTGGGATCCGCTGTCATCACCCCATCAACATCAGTGTAAATTCGGCAGATTTCTGCGTCCAATGCTGCAGCAAGTGCCACGGCTGTCGTATCAGAACCACCACGACCCAATGTTGTAATATCCCCTGATTCATTGACACCTTGAAAACCAGCTATTGCTACAACCGTCCCTGCTTCAAGGTCCTTCACAATTCTGTTTATGTCAATATCCTCAACTCTGGCTTTACTGTGAACAGCATCTGTCCGAATTGGAACTTGCATTCCAATATAGGACTTGGCTGAATGACCTTCTCGAATAAGCGCCATGCACAACAATGCAATTGACACCTGCTCACCCGTAGATATAGCAACATCTAATTCTCGTTTGCACGGATTTGGCGATATCTGATAAGCGAGATCAATCAGTCGATTCGTTTCTCCTTCCATAGCGGACAGAACTACTACAATCGCTTTACCCTGATTTTTACTACGAATCACTCGACTAGCGACACGATTGATTTTTTCTATGCTGCCTACCGAAGAACCACCATATTTTTCAACAACAATATCCATTAAATATATTTAATAGTTGAAATAATTTATGTAAAATGAGAATTTATAAAATGAAGCTGAATCTACGCGATAAGGTTTTCGACAGAGTCTAAAGCACTGTCAATCTTGTCAGCCCCTGCACCACCACCTTGAGCTAAATGAGGTTTGCCGCCACCGCTACCATCGACTATAGCAGACAATGTTGCTATCACCTTCCCCGCATGCAAACGATGAATTAAATCACTAGATACTGAACAAACTAATGTCGCTTTACCTCTGTTTACTGATCCCAAAACAACCACTCCAGACTTGATTTGTTGCTGTATCCGATCAAGAATTATTCTTAAATCTTTGATATCTATGTTATCATGCCTTGAAACGTGCAATTGAACATCTCCAATTTTCTTAACCGATACATTAGCAACTGAGGATCCGCCCGTGGCTAACTGCGTTTTCAATTCAGAAACTTGTTTTTCCAATAAACGATTGCTTTCAACAATTTGTTCAACTTTGTTACGTACATCAACAACACCCGTTTGTAAGCGACGAGCTATTTCAGTAAGCATAGTGCTTTCTTGCTGCATTCGAGATATCGCTTCGCAACCGGTCACTGCCTCAATTCTGCGTATGCCCGATGAAATACTAGATTCTTGGACAATTTTGAAAAGACCAATATCGCCAGTTCGGGCTACATGAGTTCCACCACAAAGCTCAAATGAATAATTACCCATACGAACAGTTCTGACAGTGGAATCATATTTTTCTCCAAACAACGCTGCAGCACCTTCCGCTTTTGCCTTGTCTAATTCCATTAAAACTGTTTCGACTGGCCAGTTGCTTTGAATGGCATCATTGACTTGCATCTCAATTTGCTTGATTTCATCAAAACTGAGCGCACTGTCATGTGCGAAATCAAATCGAAGGCGATCAGGCGCAACCAAGGAGCCTCTCTGCTGCACATGTGAGCCCAGTACATTCATAAGTGCCGAATGCATCAAATGAGTTGCAGAATGATTGTTCCTTGTTGATGTACGCAGCTGCGCGTCAACTTGCAGATGAACTATATCACCTAAAACAAACTGTCCTTTTACTACCTTACCGATATGTCCAGTGACTTTGCCTGATACATATTGCACATCATTTACTATAAACTGATTATCACCGTTGTAAATGATCCCTTTGTCACCGATTTGTCCTCCACTTTCGGCGTAAAACGGAGTTGACTCGAAAATTAGAATTGCGTTATCACCAACTTCGATTGCATCGGTTTCATTTCCATCGCTGATAATAGTTTTAATCACACCGTCGTGTTCCAATTTATCGTAACCGTTAAAGTTTACATTCAATTCCATCACTGGCATATTTCTAGAAGTCACACCAAACTTGCTTGATGCCTTGGCTCGTTTTCTCTGCTTTTCCATAGCCGCATCAAACCCTTCAAAATCCACGGACAAATTGTGTTCGCGGAGATAATCAGCTGTCAAATCCAATGGAAAACCGTAGGTATCGTACAAACGAAAAGCCACATCACCCGAAAGTTCAGTTCCAGACAAGAGAGCCATTTCGCGTTCAAGCACTTTTATACCCTGATCTAACGTAGCTGTAAAACGCTCACCTTCTTTTAATAACACCCGTTCAACTTTTTCACGAGCGTGCCTAAGCTCTGGGTAAGCATCACCCATCTCAGCAACTAAAGTCGGGGTCAGTTTATGGATAAATGGTTCCCTGCAGCCAAGCTGATAGCCGTGTCGTATAGCACGACGAATGATACGTCTTAGTACATAACCTCTATTTTCATTAGATGGAGTAACCCCGTCCACAATCAAAAATGCAGCAGACCGAATGTGGTCCGCAATCACTCGCAGAGATTTGCTACCTTCGCTCTTACTGTTAACAATACTAGCTGCTGCTTGAATTAAGATCTTGAATAAATCTATTTCATAGTTACTGTGCACATGTTGGGTAACAGCTGCAATGCGCTCAAGTCCCATTCCAGTATCCACAGAAGGCTTTGGCAATGGTTGCAATGTACCATCAGCAAAACGTTCGTATTGCATAAATACAAGATTCCACAGTTCAATGTAACGGTCACCTTCTTGTTCTGGAGTACCTGGGGGACCACCTTTGACTTCCGGACCGTGATCGAAAAAGATTTCAGAACATGGGCCGCAAGGTCCAATATCTCCCATTGCCCAAAAATTGTCAGATGTGGCTATTCGGGAAAATTTTTCCTTTGTTACGCCAACTTCATTAAGCCAGACATCAGCTGCTTCTTCGTCATTCTCATAAACAGTGACCCAAAGACGATCAGGGTCCAATCCAATATCCTCAGTTAACAAAGCCCAAGCATAATGTATAGCATCTTTCTTAAAGTAGTCACCAAAACTGAAATTACCCAACATTTCAAAAAACGTGTGATGTCGAGCTGTGTATCCTACATTCTCAAGATCGTTATGTTTACCTCCTGCCCTTACACAACGTTGAGAAGTTACTGCCCGTTTATAGTTACGCTTATCTGTACCAAGAAAAACGTCCTTGAACTGCACCATACCAGAGTTGGTAAAAAGCAAGGTAGGGTCATTACCGGGAACCAGCGAACTACTTGGTACAACTTCGTGATCTTTCTGTTTAAAGAAATTTAAAAACAGCTGTCGAAGTTCAATAGTTTTCATATTAAAAGAGAGATTCTGATAATTTGTGCTACGAATAAGAGCCTAAAGACCTTTGCACGTGCTCCGATGTAAACCCTCGGCCACGAAGATAGTTAGCTCTCTTCGCCCATTCCTTGTAGTCTTCTACCGGTTGTTGTCTAAACTTGCGCTCAAGTGCCAAACGCGCATGACTAGCCCAGTCAACTTCGATATCACTCAGGCATTGAGATGCCATCTCTTCGGAAACTCCGCGTTGCTTCAATTCAAATTTAATTTTAAGAGGCCCATAACCGCGAATCATTCGAACACGAACAAGCTCCTGGGTAAAGCGAACATCATTAATTAGGTTGTCGTGGACAAGTTCTTTGGTAATCGCATCCGCAATTATTCGTTCAATGCCTTTGGAGACTAGTTTTTCACTCATCTCCTGTTGACTGTATTCGCGTCGCGACAAATAACGCAAAGCTATTTTTCGGGCTTTACCCTCAACGCTCATCCATTAACTGCAACCGGTGAGTCCTTAGCAGGTTGATCAGCCGAACCGCTTGCTCTTGAAGTTGCAACTCCAAGCTTGTCTCGAATTTTCGTTTCGATCTCCTGTGCCGTATCGGGATTGTCTATCAAAAACAATCGCGCATTGTCTCTCCCTTGGCCAATTCTAACATTTCCAAAACTATACCAAGCGCCTGCACGATCAACAATTCCATGCAATACTCCCAAATCGATTAACTCTCCTTCCCTAGATATACCTTGGCTGAAAATCATGTCAAACTCACATTGTTTGAAAGGCGGTGCAACTTTGTTTTTTACAAGCTTGATTCTTGTATGACTTCCGATCACCTCATCACCTTTTTTTATCGCGCCAATTCTGCGGATATCAAGCCTGACTGACGCATAGAACTTTAATGCGTTACCACCGGTCGTAACTTCAGGACTGCCATAAAGCTGGCCAATTTTCATTCTAATTTGATTTATGAAAATGACTAATGTATTTGATTTATTGATGCTTCCGGTTAGTTTTCGCAATGCCTGTGACATCAAACGAGCATGCAATCCCATGAAAGAATCTCCCATTTCACCGTCAATTTCCGCTTTTGGAGTAAGCGCAGCGACTGAATCGACAACAACCACATCGATTGCAGCTGAACGCACCAACTGATCAGCGATCTCCAATGCTTCTTCACCTGTGCTAGGTTGTGAAACAAGCAAATTATCTACGTCAACACCTAGAACCTTGGCATGGGCAGTGTTAAGCGCGTGCTCTGCATCAATGAATGCTGCCGTCCCACCAAGTTTTTGTGCCTGAGCCGCCACTGAAAGGGTTAGTGTCGTCTTGCCTGATGCTTCAGGCCCGTAAATTTCAACAACCCTACCACGCGGCAATCCACCAACACCTAATATTAGATCTAAACCCAGAGAACCTGTCGGAATAACCTCAATTCCTGAATCTACCTCTTCATCGCCCAATCGCATAATCGAGCCTTTGCCGAATTGACGCCGAATCTGTCCGAGTGTTGCGTCAAGTATTTTCTTTTTGCCGTCTTCCATAAATTAATTCCTAAGTATTCTGTTTTGTATAATGTTCCCGCAACACTTGTATGAGTCATTCAATTCGCGTCGCGGGTTACGATAAAACGTCGAACTTGACTATTGAAGCAGTATCTTCGTATTTTTCAAATAGCTTTTAAGGGCGTGATGCAGTACAGCGACTAGTAATGACAAAAGCTTAGCTCATTGCAATTAATTCGCTACTAATCCGATTTGTGAAAGTAGCTGTTCTGCCGGCACAAACCCCGGTATCACCGTACCATCATCCAATACTAATGTTGGTGTGCCTTGGATACCAGCTTCAACCCCTGCCTGAAAATGTTCTGCTACCGGATTCTGGCAATTTAGCTCAGGCAGGTTAATGCCACTTTTGGCCGCGGTCATTGCTTTTTGCTGATCCTCAGAACACCAAACAGTGACTATCTTGTCAAAACTAGAAGACGGAATTCCGGCTCTCGGGTAAGCGGCATAGCGCACCTCTAATCCGGCTTGCGTCAGCTCCGGAACTCCTTGATGAAACCGCCGGCAATACCCACAATCAATATCCGTGAATACCGTAATGTGTCGTTGAACATCAGTTGCCGGAAAAACAATTAATCCCTCAACCGGAAGATTGTTAACCAAACCGGAAATTGCTTGGTTCTTTATTTGATCAGTCAAATTTACACCTTTTTCGATATCGTAGGCTTCGCCAATCAGTAGCACATCGTCCTTAAAGTAAACATGGTAAATTTGCCCAAAAGCACTCACCATAAAAATTCCAGGTGTATCTGATTCTTCAATAACTGCTTCTATATTGGGATCATTAGCAAGTTTAGCGAAAGCTTGTCTCACATCCTCCACGTTGCTTTCTGACGCGAGGGTTGAGATCGACAACAATACTGTTCCAATCAAAACTGCAAGTATTTTTTTCATGTTCGTACCATTGAGTAAATTATTTGAAGTTGCCATAAGATAGCTTAATTGTCTGACTTGCTGAGAACTTAAAGGTTCAATATGAGGATGCGGTCATGAGTCAATAGTTTCAACCTGTGCTCCAGAATTTTTCCAAGCATCAAAACCACCATCTATGTGACAAACGGCTTCAAATCCCATTTTTTGTGCAGTTTGAGTTGCTAGTGCCGAACGCCAACCTGATTTGCAATAGAAAACAAATTTCTTGTTTTGAGCAAATACTTCTTTGAAATAAGGACTTTCCGGATCAATCCAAAACTCAAGCATACCACGCGGCATGTGGAAAGCGCCTGGTAACTTACCTTCATGTTTTAGCTCTCTAATATCTCGAAGATCGATAAATTGCGCTTCCCCTTTTTTATGAAGTGCAATCGCCTCATCTAATGTGAGTGTCTCAATAGCTGCCATTGCTTCATCTAGCAACTGTTTATAGCCAATTTTCATAATATTTGAACTCAGATTGTGAACTAATCTTTCAGATTCATCTAATTTTACATGCTAATCGAAAGCGGAACGTACAAAAATGCTGTAATAGTTAGATTCGACTACGTGTAATTTTGACGAAGACTATGTATCTACAAACCTATAAAACAGCCAAAGGAAACACTTCACGTCTAAATTCAACGAATCGAATAAATAATTTTGCTCAATTTTGCGAAATATTATCAAATCAAAACGAACTACTAATTAAAATTGAAATATCAATATCATCCTTAACAGTGAGACGAAATATGTCAAAAAAAAGTAACCAAAATCAGTATGGATCCATAGCGGTTAGTATTCATTGGCTCAGCGCCTTATTGATATTATTTCTAATAGGTTCAGGGTTAACAGCAAATGGAATTGAAGATAATAGCGTTAAATCATTGATATTGCGAGTACATGTACCAATTGGTATATTGGTTCTTTTGTTGACAATCACACGAATAATTTGGTGGATATTTGTTGACAAAAAGCCACAACCTATTTCAATGCCTTCATGGCAAAAGCGTGTGTCTCAAGCTGTACATATTCTGTTGTACGTAGTTATCTTAGGTATGACAGCTAGTGGAATCGGAATGATGATTCTTTCTGGTGCCGGGCCAATTATTTTCGGAGGAAATTCGGCAGAGCTACCAAACTTCTGGGAATATGCTCCAAGAACACCACATGGTATTGGAGCGCGCGTCATTTTAGCTCTTTTGATACTGCATGCTGGAGCCGCAATTCACCATCACTTTGTTAAAAAAGATGGATTACTTCGGCGCATGTGGTATTCCAAAGACTCTTTTCATTAAACGCGTGATTCATAAGCTGATTTCTTAATACCTTTGAAGTCAAATGGGAAAATATTCTATATAAGTGTCTACTACAATGCCCGTATGCACGATTTGGTAAAAGAGCCATTCTAAATGACAAAATTAGCGCAACTGCGCGCAGGATAGAAATCGGCAATTTTCTCTTGACTTGTTTTTACATGATGATATTAATTTTAAGTTAACATGTAAAAGAACCACCCTTCCCAACCTTGTGCCAACCGACCAATCAGAATTTACTAAGATCATGCGAACCATAAACACACTAACAATTTTAAAAATCGCAACAGAATAGTCATGGAAATCGAAACTAAAGGAGCAATTAAATTGCTTTTCCCTAACCCTTCGTTGACCATGGTTCACAAGGCCACTACAATTTTAAAAATCGCAACAGAATAGTCATGGAAATCGAAACTAAAGGAGCAATTAAATTGCTTTTCCCTAACCCTTCGTTGACCATGGTTTACTTTGAGGCATTAGCAAACTCTCTAGATGCCGGCGCAACTGAGATTTCCATTGAGATTGATGTGCTTTCATTTGATAAGCCAGATACACTAAAACTCACAGTCACGGACAATGGCGAAGGATTCACCGAGGAGAATTTTAGCCGTTTCAAAACATTGCTAAAACCGAGAGATAAATACCGTAAGGGCATAGGCCGCCTTGTATTCCTCAATTATTTCGATCAAGTTGAGGTAACGAGCAATTTTGACAAGAACCAGAGAAAATTCACATTCAAAAATGGATTCGATGAAAATTCTACACTACAAACGATAAATAAAATTCAACGAAACAGGACGGCATTGACCTTTGTTAGATTTTCCAATAAACCCATCAATGCTTATGATGACCTTAAACCAGAGGCACTCAAGTCACTGATCATTGAACAGTTTTTACCAATGCTAGATAAACTAAAACGAGAACAAAAACCATTCAAAATAGCTATTAGCTTAAAAACTAATGAAAGCAATAAACAACATGAGTTTTTTTCACAAGATACTACAATCACAGCAGACGATTTGCCAGATTTAAACAAGGTAGTTATAAAAAATGCCGGCTTTGACCTTTTCTCAGAAATTGAGATTGATATGCACTATCACATCAAACCAACAACCGGAAAAGGTAATAACGTTATCGCTTTCATTATTGACGATCGCACTATACCTGCAAAACTCGTTCCACCATCATCTTTTCCACGTGACTATCGATGCGTGTTCTTGTTTGAATCGGACATATTTCATTCTAATTCAGATAGTTCTCGCCAAAAGCTTACGCTACCCGATGGTATTCCAGAATTTGAACTGGAACGTATCCTAAAACGGGAGATCGGTAAAACTGGAATGTACTCACTTTTGGTCACTATTCACATCTTTAGTAACTACTACTTACCACCCACTACAACGACTACTTTGAAATTTAGTTCAAGGCATGCCTCAAACTAAAGTTTGCTAACGACTCATCCCAAAATTCTATTGGACTTTGGTTTTCAAGCGCTGAGTACAAGCGCTCCCAATTTGTAAAATCGGTCGATAAAAAATAAATTACCGCGAATCACACTAAAATTCACTCGTTCTGCCTTCTCACAGACAAGACTCTACTCAGTGCATTTGCTAACTGTGTACCAGTCACCCCACTCCGTTAACTGCTACCAATCCGATTCACCAATTTAATTGCACTTTGTTATACTTGCACCATATACCCTACACTGTTCGTTTAATATCCGCATCATCAAACATACACAAGTGCAATTTGAAAGTGAATTCTCAACCGCCTATCTATTTATCAAACCACAATCAAACCATAAAAAATCAACCCTTGCAGAACTAGATTTGTGGCAATCCCGGCAAGTGCGTCATCAAACATTATTCCAAAACCACCTTTGATTTTACGATCAGCTAAGGATATTGGCCACGGTTTGATAATATCTAGAAAACGAAAAAGTAGAAAACCACTAATCAACGTGGTTAAGCTTAGGGGTATAAAAGCCATTGCAATGAAGTATCCTACAATTTCGTCGAAAATAACTGATTTTGGATCAGGGTTGTCAATGAGCTTAGCTGTTAATCCGCAAACATAGCAACCCAATACAAACATTGCAATTAAGAACAAGACAAGAATAGTGGGCGGAAGTAGCCTTATTGGTTGCCAATATACAACTGCGAAAAGAGTGCCAACAGTACCTTGCATTACCGGCGTCGCGTCACCAATGACACCAAAAGCTATGGTTTTACATACTCGATCCCGCAACTGGTTCAAGGCGAATAATCCTTTGAAGTAAGAGAGCAACCTCGCTTTTTTTGGATCTTCACGTTATTATTACTCACTTAAAAGTGTGAATATCCGTAGTTCTCCAACTTATAAATTTCACCAGACAATTGTCTGATCTCAATCCCAGTTTTTTCACGAATTGTGCCAATTCGACTAGCTATCACACCAGTTTTATTCCACAATTCATTAAATATTAATTCTTCCTTCTCATCAAAATTCATAGTAAATAAGATTTCATAGTCATCACCTCCAGTCAGAGCATAGTCCCAGCCGACTTCTTTAATGTACTTTCTGTAGTGCTTTGAAAGTGGGATTGATTCAAGATCTATAACTGCACCGACTTTGCTTGCATCAAGCACATGCTTAAGGTCACTCATAAGGCCGTCTGAAATGTCAATTGCAGCAGTTGCTACTGAACCTAAAATTATGCCTGCATCAACTCTTGGTATTGGTCGATCTAACCTTTTTTGAAGGTATTCATGATCATTTGACATCAGAAACTGCTCTTGCCTAAGACTAGCAAGTCCCAATGCAGCATCCCCAAGCGTTCCTGTTACATAAATCGCATCTCCGATTTTGGCACCGCCACGAAGCGGTATTCTGTTTTTATCAAGAAAACCGTATGCTGTCACCGTAATTCCGAGTGGACCTTTTACAGTATCTCCTCCTATCAATTGCACGTTATATTTTGAGGCAAGTTCAAAAAATCCTTGGCTGAATGACTCCAACCAGGATTGGTCGAATTCTGACAAAGATAGATTTAGTGTTGCAAACATTGGACGACCACCTTTGGCAGCAATATCGCTTAACGATACTGCCAAAGATTTGTATCCGATATCAGTAGCGTCCGTGTTGTTAGGAAAGTGTACATTTTCAAGTAAAGTATCAGTTGAAACAAGCAATTGTTGATCATTTGGAACTTCAATCAGCGCGCAATCATCTCCGATACCTACAATAACAGATTCCAATTGAGGCACCGGTTTTGAAAAATATTTTTTTATTATTTCATGTTCGTTCGGACCTGTGCGCTTGTTAGAGTACCTAAGTTGTGAAATGACTTTTGTTTTATTACTAAACGCAAGTTTATCCAAGGCGCCATTGATAAACTTGTAGCTGTAGGGATTACCAAATTCCCTAGACAATTCAATACACTCATTGGTGATAACTTTTAGTGGGATATCTTTTTCTGAGGTCAACTCATAGATACCAAGTCGCAAAATCGCTAGTTCAACAGGATCAATCATCTCCGGATCACGTTGAATCGCTGTTTTTAGAATCGCATCAATCTTAGAAATTTTTGGAGGTATCGCCTTAAGCAACTTCTGTAGATAAGCAAGGTCACCATGAATCAACACATCTGAATCAATCAGAATTTGTCCGTCTGATTCATCAATCGACTGTTCCTGAACGTTCCATGAATACAAGAATTGAACAGCGCCCAATCGAGCATAGTGCCTCGCCGAAAGTGTCATCGTATGAAATTGGGTCAGTAGTCTTGGCGCAATTGAGCAACTGCGTGAAGTGAGCCAATTACCGCAGCAGCAGCCTCGCCACCTTTGTTCTTGTTCGCTTCTGATATACCAGAACGCGCCTTCGCTTGTTCAATATTTTCAACCGTAAGCACACCGAACCCTATTGGTATGGCATGCTCAATGCTGATGTCCATGATGGCCTTGGAGCTTTGCTGGCAAAGATAATCAAAATGTGATGTCTCGCCACGTATAACGCACCCAAGCGCAATTATCCCCTCAAACCTTCTACTTTGCACCATAACTTTGGCAATAACAGGAAGTTCCCAAACCCCTAACACTCGCGCAACTTCGTAATTGATTTCGGGATGCTCCTTAATCACCTGCAACGCACCTGTCAACAACCCATTTGATATATTTTGATAATAGTCACTGACAACAATTCCAACATTCGCGGTCAAATCGATTTCTGAATCAATCATATTCTTCACTCACTTGCTGGTTCAATGTACTCTGTGATACTCAGGCCGAAACCTGACAATGCATGTAGCCTCCGTTGATGTCCTAACACACGCAGCTTACCAAATCCCAAATCAGCGGCTATTTGACAACCAATTCCAATAATTCGGATATCCCCGCTACCGCTTACATCACCTGAATCACTCTCTGACTCTCTTTTTGCTTCGGCTAAATTGGTGAAATCGCGTTGATAATTCAAAAGAATAACTGCACCAGATGATTCTTGCATGATCCGTTCTATAGCCTTGCGCACTGACCACGAACATGCTCCTTGGATTATTGAATCAATCACATCAAATAAACCTGTAAACACATGTACGCGCAATATTGTTGGCTCATCTGCAACTATATTACCGTGAACCAAAGCCAGATGCGTATTGCCTCGAACTTGATCAAGAAACGAAATAGCCTTCACTTTCCCGTAGTCCGTTTGCAACATTACTTCATCTTGTCGTTCCACTGTTGATTCATTGGTTAATCGATAACTAATTAGATCAGCGATGGTGCCGATCTTGATGTTGTGACGTTGACCGAACTCCACTAAATCTTCTAGTCGAGCCATAGTACCGTCTTCTTTAAGAATTTCGCATAAAACGCTTGCCGGTTCAAATCCACTAAGCTTGGCCAGGTCACTGCCAGCCTCAGTGTGACCGGCCCGAGTCAGTACCCCGCCAGGCTCTGCAATGATCGGAAATACATGTCCGGGTGTGACGAGATCTGACGACTCAGCATTCGGGGCAACAGCTGCTTTAATCGTAGTTGCCCTATCAAATGCTGATATTCCGGTCGAAACATTGCGCGCAGCCTCAACAGAAACTGTAAACGCAGTAGCATAACGAGAGGTGTTCTCCTGCACCATGCGCGGTAGCTTAAGTTTCCGGCTTCTTTCCTCGGATATTGATAAACAAATCAACCCTCGCCCATGGGTTGCCATAAAATTTATATGTTCAGCAGTTGCTATTTCAGCAGCGACTAGCAAATCGCCTTCATTTTCTCGCGCCTCATCATCAACAAGTATAACCATCCTGCCACCAGCAAAATCCTTGAGAATGTCCTCAATTGGGCTAATACTTGCTGAACGCCTGCTGGTTAGATGACTAGTTGGAACTGTCACTATTAGACTCTTATAAAATTCTACTCAAGCCAAGCTAAAATTTGGCGATCTTTCCAGACGCGGCACTGTTCTGAAAACCGCATAAACGAATCTAGTAATCTGTTCCTTCATAGTGTAACAACGGTTGAAATAGCAATCAAATTCTGCAAAGAATTGCTTTGCGCAATTGGAGTGAACCACCTGAAAGGTATCGCGCAGATCCACATTCCCCAAGATGGTGTTAGGCCACTGGAATGCGGTCTTCTCAACACTGTCTTCCCCACCGCCAGTCGCAAGCCAATCCTGCTTGAACATCACCTTACTCTCACTGTTGAATGAGGCCAGCCAATTCACAACCTGGATGCTTTCAACTATATACTGCTTTACCCAAACGATAAACTTATGGCGCCAGAAACTTTTGACAACGCTCAGTTTCATACGAAATAGATATCGCATATTGTTAACCCATATCGCTACTACAAATAGGGTCATTACCACGGTATCGCAAACCCATTTCCTAGCCCTTCGCTCGTTATCAAGATACACTCGATTTAGTGACATTTGTCCTTCAAACGGGTGCACAGTCGCGTCCAAGCGTTAACAGCATCAACATGTGATTTATATGCCAAGCTACGATGCAAGAGATGCCTAGTTCGCTATGCAACTTAATTCGCTAAAATGCCAATGCTATGCGTCAGCAACTAAATGGCCTGAAACCATAAGCTATAGGTAGTTTACTAGAGTTAAAGAGGGTACTGGCCGTAATTGAGGCCTTGCAGCGGCAACAACCGCACTCTCGTAGATTCCGCGCGAATGTCTAGCAAGATTAATCATGGCCTCAATAAAACTATGAAAATCTTTAGGATAGCGCCCTGATAAGAAACCATCAAGGCACTGTGATTTGGCACTATAAAACTTAATAAACTAGCTGAGCTAATTCCTTTGGGAAATTGGGCTTTGTCACGCGGCATCTTGAATTATTTCCATTGTCGTTATCTTAAGATCTTTGTAATTATAACTACACTCATAGCGGAGTATGAATTAAGTATTCAAATTTCATAACCTGAATTGTGCTTGGCAGTCAGAGAAGAAATCTAAAATCAGTTCGCTAGGGCTTTGACTCTAGAGTGATATAAACTGGGAACTTTTGAGTTAATTGGCAGCTAACTAAGAATTAGTTCTTTGATTGATATATGTAAGAGCTCTTTCGGCGTATCGAGATAGCAAATCAACCTCAATATTCACTTCGTTTTCAACTACGATGGAGCCAAGTGTTGTCGAATGTCTTGTATGAGGTATCAGAGTTACTTCGAACGTAGTTGTGTTTCCGCTTTCGCTGATACTATTAACTGTCATACTAACTCCGTCAATTGCCACCGAACCCTGCTCCGCAAGGTACCTGCCAATATTTCGTTCTATTGCGAAAGCCATCTTCGTAGATTCGCCATAATTTTTTATCGTCATGCACTGCGCTGTGCCATCCACATGACCGGAAACCATGTGCCCGCCTAATGGTTGATTGGCTTTTACTGCTGTCTCAAGATTGATTTCAGTACCTATCCGATAACTACTCATACAAGTGCAACTAATTGTGTAATCCGAAGCGAATACTTGGAGCATATTATTTTCAATCGCAGTGACTGTCAGACATGTTCCATTGACAGCTATGCTATCTCCTATATCAAGACCGGCCAAATCGATGGTACCAGCTGAAAATGCAATCTGAACACCACCATCTGCGTGACGCATCTGTTCAATTTTGCCAACAGTTTCAATAATACCGGTAAACATTTCATACCTCCTTCATTGGCACAAAATAATGTAGCTAAAATTTAATCGTTAGGCGGATATCTCCACCTAGTCTCCGGGTTTCGCTAAACTCACCGTGAATCCGCTCATCAAGATTTTTTATTCCTGATATACGCGCTAAACCCATTGCCTGGTCGCCTAAAAGCGATGGTGCAACATACAAGATTAGCTCATCTACCAGCTTTTCAGTAAACAAAGAGCCTACAAGCTGCGGTCCAGCCTCAACAAACACCTCATTGGCCTCGTTCTCAGTCAGCCATTTGAGCAATTGAGTGAGGTCCACTTGGCCCTTGTCGTTTCCAAATTCTTTAATCTTCGCCTTGCCACTGAATATAGAATTTCGTGCATTGGCAATAGTAGTGTTTGCAACAGCAATACATACATCCCCTTCTACTTCAAACAGCTTTGCATCGACTGGAGTGTTGAGCTTACTATCGACAATGACCCTAGTCGGCTGTTTTTTTATTCCATCCAACCTACAATTCAGTCTCGGGTTGTCCTTCAGTACTGTTCCGATGCCCGTCAAGATAACAGATGCCTGTGCCCTGCAATGCTGGACATCTCGCCGCGCTTCCTCGCCGGTAATCCAAGTGCTTTCACCACTAGCAGTTGCAATGCGACCATCAACTGTTGCAGCAACTTTCACAGTAACCCAAGCTCGACCTCTCTCAAATCTAGAAAAAAAACCACGATTTAACGAGCGCATCTCAACCTCCAACAATCCTAAATCCACTTTGATTCCAGCACCACGCAACCGCTCAGCGCCTATGTGTCCATTAAGGGGATTCGGGTCTGTTGTACCAATAACAACTCGCTCAACTCCGGAATCAATTACTTGATCTGTACACGGTGGTGTTTGGCCGAAAGTTGCACACGGCTCTAACGTGATATACATAACTGCATTGCGGGCATCAAAATTGCACTTTTTTAATGCTGCGACTTCAGCATGGTCCGAACCGGCGAGCTCATGACAACCCTCAGCAATGATCCTATCTTCTCGGACAATCACGCAGCCGACTCTGGGGTTGGGGTTCGGGGCAGCAACTGGATTCATAGCGAGCGTTAATGCTCGCCGCATGTAAGCCTCGTCTGCTTGAGAAAACACTGCCATTGCATTCAACTTGGAATTACAGCAGCCCTATCAACCGAAATTGATCTGAACTGGTGGATTGGTTTTGCGAACTAACAGAAGTGAAAAGATCTGTCAGCGGGTTTACTCCTCTGCAACAGCCATGTCTTGACGGGAAATCCGCAGAGCAAGCACAACTGGACTTGCAATAAAAATCGAGGAGTACGTTCCGATTATCACACCAATCAAAAGCGCAAAGGCGAAGCCCCAAATGACTTCGCCGCCAAACAGTAGCAAAGTACCAACCACCAACATGGTAGTTAGTGAAGTGAGTATGGTTCTTCTTAGCGTTTGGTTAATCGAACGGTTCATAATTTCAATTGGAGTGCCTTTACGACTCTTTCGGAAATTCTCACGAATACGATCAAATACCACTATCGTATCATTCAGCGAATAGCCGATAACAGCCAAAATTGCTGCTAAAACTGCCAATGAAAAATCGATTTTAAAAATTGAAAATAAACCTATGGTAATCAGAACATCATGCACTAACGCAACTACGGACCCAACAGCAAACCGCCATTCAAACCGCCAGGCCACATAAATCAGAATACCAATCAAAGCGTAGAGCATTGCCAGTCCACCTTGGTCCGCCAGTTCCTGCCCAACTTTGGGACCGACAAATTCAACTCGGCGCATCTGCACAAAGCATTCTCCAATCGAACCATCTGATTTTTGGCATTTTTGAAGCTCACCATCAATTGATTCGGTAAGTGTTTCACCATAAGGCTTCCTAAGAGTCTCAACAATTTCTGAACTCAGCTGTGCTGAACCTCCACTCGATTGATCGGATGGCAAACGAATCATCACATCCTTACTAGTGCCAAAATATTGAACCGTTGCGTCCTCCTTGCCAACAGCTAGCAATTGTTCTCTGATTTCATCGACGCTCACTTGTTCCTCATAACGGACTTCCACTAATGTCCCTCCGGTGAAATCCAATCCGAAGTTAATTCCTTGAATAAACAGCGAAGCAATACTAGCAATAATTAAAACTGCTGAAATCAGCGTCGAGACTCGGCGCAGTCCCAAAAAATTGATATTTAGCTCCTTTCGTAGAAATTCCATGTGCGCTTTAACCTATATAGCGAGTTGTGCAATGCGGCGTCGTCGACCGTAGACCAGATTGACAATAGTACGAGTAACCAAGATAGCAGTGAACATCGAAGTGACTATGCCGATACTCAAAGTAACTGCAAATCCCTTGATAGGACCTGTTCCAAAATTGAACAGTACAATTGCTGCGATCAAAGTAGTGATATTTGCATCAACAATTGTGGAAAATGCCCGTTCATAACCAACTTGAATGCTCGTTTGAGGTGTATTCCGATTTCGAAGCTCCTCACGGATGCGCTCAAATATCAGTACATTCGCATCAACCGCTATACCCACTGTCAATACTATCCCAGCCACACCAGGCAGAGTCAATGTCGCTTGTAAGGCTGACAGCACTGCAACAATCAAAACCAGATTGAGCGCTAGCGCTATGTTGGCAACAAATCCGAACAACCGATAATAAATAAACATAAATACCAGTACCAGCGCAAACCCCACCAACACAGAACGCAAACCCTGATTAATGTTCTGCTGGCCTAGGCTCGGGCCCACAGTTCGCTCTTCAACAATGTCAATCGGCGCTGCCAAAGCGCCGGCTCGTAATAGCAGTGCTAGATCGCGAGCTTCGGTAACACTGTCTAGACCCTCGATTTGAAAGCGACGGCCTAGCTGATCTCGAATGACTGGCGCAGTAATAACTTCCTCAAGCAATTCTTTTGAGCGAATTGGGTTACCTTGCTCATCCAGTTTGATTCGCCCCGCCTCATCGCGTACGGGCTCGGATCTTGACTCGATGTAAACAACTCCCATACGTCGACCGATGTTGTCGCCGGTTACACGTGAGTTAATCGATGCTCCTCGAGAATCTAACGTAATACTGACAATTGGGCCGCCAGTTTGGGTATCTATACTCGCAGCAGCATCGACAATGTTATCGCCTGAATAGATTATTGGTTTCTTGAGCAAAATTGGTGAACCGTCTCGCATGTTATAGATTTTGGAACCGACTGGCACTTGCCCAGCAACTGCGGCCTCAAGATCGTGCTCTTCATCGACCAATTTGATCTGTAGTGTTGCCGTGCGTCCTAGTATCCGTTTGGCGCGTGCTGTGTCTTGAACACCTGGCAACTGTATGACGATTCGGTTGTCTCCTTGTCTTTGAACAGTCGGTTCTGCAACACCCAACTCGTCAATTCGATTACGCAGTGCCACTACGTTCTGCTCGATGGCAAAACCTCTGAGCTCTTCAACTTCATTTTCATTAAGAGCCACTCCAAGATAATTTTCACCTTCTCGTTCAAATTCACTTACTTCCAACTCTGGCAATTCACGGTAAATTACATCCTCTGCCGCGTCAAAGGCATCGGCATCCCTGAATTTGATCTCAATGCCACTAGCATTCTCGTTGCGACGGACGTAGGTATACCGGACATTTTGTTCGCGAAGAGTTCTGCGCAAGGTTTCAACATATTGGTCTTCCGCTCGATCAATCGCGTTGTCGAGATCTACTTCCATAAGGAAATGAACCCCACCTCTCAGATCTAAGCCTAGATACATTGGCGCAATACCGAGTTCATTCATCCATGATGGCGAGGATGGCACTAACGTCAACGCCACTGTGTACTGTCTTCCCAGCGATTCCTGAAGCGCGTCACGAGCTCGCAATTGTTGTTCAGAGTTCTCAAATCGGACACGCACACCATTCTCATCTGAAATGAATCCGCGAGGTTCTATCTGTTCCCGAATGAGAACTTCCTCAACTTGATTTAGCAGAAACGCATCAACTCCAGTAGTTCTGACAGCTCTGACTTGAACTCCAGGATCATCTCCAAAAAGATTTGGCAACGCGTAGAAAAATCCGGGAATCAATACTGCCGCAAGCAGAATATATCGCCACCAAGGATTTTGATTCATTTATTCGCGTTCAACCTTTGTTTCAGAACTATCCAACTCATCATCGGATAAATCATCTAAAGTATCTTCCTCTGTGAAATCATGATCAGTGACTTGAGTTACAGACTTGTTATGTTTTTTCTTTTTCTTGGTGGATTTCTTCGTAACCCAATCTTCAAAGCCTTTCACAGTACCTTCAGGCAACAATAAGGAAACTGCATCGCGCTGCATGAACATCGAACCGCCATTTCTAGTTTCAACTACAATGTAGTTCATGACTTGCCCGCCTCGTTCTTTTTCTTTTTCCTTTTCTGCTGCTGACTGGATTACCGTGATCCGGCCAACAACACCGCCATTGGTTACAACTTCATCACCAACACGTAAATCTTCAACAAGTTGCTTGTGCTTTTTGGCACGTTTCTGCTGTGGGCGGATCAGTAAAAAATAAAATAAAACAAAAATCAGAACCAATGGAACCAAGCTGAGAAAACCACTTCCCTGTTCGCCGGTTTGCGCCAATGCGTCAGCAATAAAGAAATTCATAAATTGTTACCACCTTAGGGGATAAAAATAACGAGTTCAAGCAACAACTCAAATATCTGCAGGAGTGCTTATTCCATGTTTTAAGTCAAGTTGCCAGCCGTTGCGTCGGGCCAAACAACTGATAAGAATCAACGCCTTATTTGTCATCAGGCATTTAACTTAGTTGCCACCAAATTGATTCAGCGAAACCGCAATTTGAATCGTTCAGGGCAAATTATATGTTTAATTTGTTTTTCAGCTGAAAATTATAGCGGTGTTTGCTTGTCTTGCCAAATGATGCTACCGACTGTGAAATCAAATTGATTTCGAATTAATAAAGTAATTGTACTCAGCCGCCAGTGAAATAAAACTCTGATTTTCAATCGCGTCACGAATACGCTGCATCAACCTCAAGTAGAAACTCAGGTTGTGCAAGGTGCAAAGGCGCCCACATAGCGGTTCGTTGATTCGATAGAGATGATGAATATAAGCGCGACTGAATTTAGCGCAGCATGGACAGTCGCAGTCTCTGTCAATAGGACTTAAATCCCTTGCGTAGCGGCTATTTCTAATCTTTATTATGCCGTGGGAAGTATACAGCCAACCATTTCTAGCATTACGCGTCGGCAAAACACAATCGAACATGTCTATTCCACATGCAACTGCATAGACAATATCCTCAGGAGTTCCCACTCCCATCAAATAACGAGGTTTATCAATTGGCATCTTTGGGACAACAAACTTAAGAATTCGTTGCATCTCAGATTTAGGCTCGCCAACTGAAAGCCCACCAATCGCGTAACCATCAAATCCAATATCAACTAGCCTGACAAGGGAGGATTCACGCAAATTTTCGTACATTCCACCCTGAACAATGCCAAATAACGATCCGTTTGCGCCTTCAAAGGCCAGCTTAGAGCGTTGCGCCCATCTCAGAGACCGCAGCATAGAGTCTTTAGTTATTTCTTCTGTTGCAGGGTAGGCTGTGCAATCATCAAATACCATGGCGATATCAGAATCCAATACCCGTTGAACATGGATGGATTCTTCAGGTCCTAAAAAAACCTTGTCTCCATTGATCGGAGAGCGAAACTCAACGCCTTGCTCACTCAATTTCCTTAGCTTGGCCAAGCTAAAAACCTGATAACCCCCTGAGTCGGTCAGAATTGATTTATTCCAACCCATGAACTCATGAAGACCACTATGAGCTCCAATAACTTCTAAACCAGGGCGCAACATCAGGTGAAATGTGTTACTCAATATAATCCTCGCATCAAGTGCTTCAAGATCGCGAGGCTCAATGGTTTTTACTGCGCCAATAGTGCCAACAGGCATAAATGCTGGTGTCTCAATTACACTTCGTTTCGTCTTTATTGTTCCTCGGCGAGCACCACTTGGGCAAAATGAAAAATCACACTCTAGCATTCATACAACCTAAAATTAAAAACAAAAATGTACTTGGGACTTGCACTCACTTCCTAAATCACTTGCCATTGGACAAATGTAACAAATGAACTCACTAAAAGGATGGGATATTGGCTTTATCGGTCTTGGTCTCATGGGCAAACCGATGGCCTCTAATATAAAAAAAGCAGGCGCAAACATCATTGTATTCAATCGCAGCAAATCCGTTCTTCAAGAGTTTGAAAAAGAAGGATTTAGAATTGCCACTACACCAGCCCAAGCTGGCGAAGCAGAATTCGTCATTTGCATGGTGTCAAATACAACTGCAGTCAAGGAGGTGTTGTTTGGTGAAAATGGTGTTGTTGCGAATATTCAGCCAGACGCTGTGTTCATTGATATGGGCACTACTGAAGTTGAGGCAACCAGAGAATTTGCAAGCAAGTTGGAAAAATGCGGAGTTAACTATATTGACGCCCCAGTATCAGGGGGTGAAATAGGTGCAATTGAAGGCACATTGTCCATTATGGTTGGAGCCTATGCAAACAGTCTTTCTAGAGTTAAACCAATTTTTAATGTAATCGGACAACAGATAATCCATGTCGGTGGAATCGGATGCGGTCAAATAGCCAAAGCCGCTAATCAAATCATAGTCGGACTCACCATCAATGCTGTAGCCGAAGCATTTGCATTGGCACGCGATGGTGGCGCCGACCTTTATAGCGTGCACCAAGCATTAAAAGGCGGGTTTGCTGATTCAAAAATTCTACAAGTGCACGGCAAGAGAATGGTTGACGGAGAATTTAAACCCGGCGGCACTGCCATAACACAGCATAAAGACTTGGACCAAGCGTTGAATTTTGCCGCAGCTAATGAAATTGAACTGCCCGCAACTGTACTTTGTAGAGATCACTACAAATCGTTGATTGAGCAAGGGTATGGTGGTTTGGACCATAGCGCCCTGTTCAAGCTATATGATCCTGATTAAGCACTTGGCTGAATTGCTGGCGTGAGGTTCTTGCGTGTCCAAAACACTAATGCCACTACAATTGATAGAGCGACTAACGCCACAGTGGTCAGTCCATGCCAACCTAGCAGGTGATGCAACACACCTGACATTAATGCAGTTAAAGAGACAATAGCAAATACAAAAAAATCATTAAACCCCTGAATAAAAGCTTTTTCATGTGAGTGATAGGTCGATGTAAGCAATGTCGTTCCACCGAGAAATGTGAAATTCCAACCAAAACCTAGGAATATCAATGCAGTACAAAACGATAGGAAACTCTCACCGAAAATGTAAGTTGTCAGCGCGGCCGCTATCAACGCAATCAAGCCAGCCAAGATTATGTTCACTTCACCATATTTTCGTATCAAGTGACCAGTAAAAAACGATGGTGCAAACATAGCGAATATATGCCACTGAATAACTTGAGCAGTTTCACCGAACCCCATCGACCTGACTTGCATCGCTAAAGGTGTTGAAGTCATCAGGAGATTCATCACTCCGTAACCAACTGTAGCGCTTACAACAGCCAAGATAAAAGCCGGTTGAGCTGCAATGACTCGCAAGTTCCTGACTTTGCCACTTCCTTCTTCTTTAGCTGCTGGTGGCACTTTCAAAAATGACACCAATATAAATGAAAATATGTAAACTGCTGCCAACGCGAAATACGATCCAGCGAAAACAGATTCGGTAATAAGGTCTTTTGTGTAATTTGCGAGGTTTGGACCAGTAAATGCGGCAACTACACTACCAGCCAGAACAAATGAAATTGCCCTGCTTCGGTATGATTCGCTAGCCACATCGGCGGCGGCAAAACGATAAAAACTACCAAATGAATTCCCGGCGCCGATTATCGCTATCCCAACGCACAGATAAGTAAAGCTATCTAAAACTACTGCATAACCTGACAGCAACGTGCCTAACAAGCTGACCGCAAGCCCAAGTTGGAACCCACTTCGGCGACCAATATACTTCATCAAAATTGAAGCTGGCATGGCACACCCCATGCTAAATAGAAATACCAAAGCTATAGGGACTGTACCGTAAATTGGTTGTGGCGCAAGCGAAACACCGACAAGCGCAGCTGAGGCAATTAAAACTGCGTTTGAAGTATAGAGGCAGGCTTGACAGGTTGATAGAATTAGAACATTAGCCCGCATACTAGCAATTGTTGCGGTTTTATCTGTCATGTAAGTGAATTTAGGAGTTTACTTTTCATTGCAGAGGTAAATTTTGGATTTATTTGGTAAAATGTGTCTAAAATTGACTTGCTTGAGCTTTCTTACACCCAATTTAAGTACACTAGAAATTACAACATTCATCTAGTATATACCAGACTAACACACTTATTAAACGGTAGCACATTGAATAATATGAATTGGGGTTTGAACAACCTTAAGACATTGCAGTTATTGATAAAATTTTAGATTGGATGAATTTTCTCTGAAGTTTGCCCTCTGAACAATCAAAACTCAACTGAATTAATTATGTGTTCGAATAAATGTATAACAAATTCAATAGTGTGCCAATTCCTTAGACTTACCAATATCGTTTAAATCTATGATTATGGGGGTTTTAATATGTTAAATATGGAAACAAGAATATGCTCAATGGCTGACCTGTTTCAAGGGCAATATATCTATGAAGTTCCAAGATATCAGAGACAATACGTATGGAATCGTAGCGATCAGTGGGAACCGCTATGGTATGACATTATTGAGATTACCGATCGGTCGCATAGCGATGTCAATGATAATCACGCTCATTTTATGGGGGCTGTTGTATTGAAACGGAATAGTGGGGCTATAAATCCTATACAGATATGGAAAGTTATTGATGGACAACAAAGAATCACAACAATGCAAATTTTGATAGCAACCGTTTATCAAGAGTTGAAGAAACTTGAACTAGAAAAACCCGCTAAGTACCTTCTCCCACTAATTCAAAATTCCACTGGTACCGGTCAAGAAAGATTCAAAGTTAGACATAATGATGAAAGTTATAAACAGTTCAGAGATTTGATAGGCATTGTCATTGGCGAGCAGGCTGGAGATTTCTCAGATGGACCGATTGCTGATTGTTTTGATTTTTTTTCGAGAAAAATTAGAAAATGGTTCGATACGAAAAAAGCTGATCAACTTTGTTTTTGGGCAAACGCAATTGTTACAACACTACTAAGCAGAATACAATTGGCAGGGATTTTCTTAAACCATACTGATCAAGAGCACTTAATATTTGAAACTTTGAATGCTAGAGGAGAACCGCTAACTGAATGGGACAAGGTAAAAAATTATTTACTTTACAAAGCCGACACTAACAAAAGTGTGGACCAGAGTGAACTGTACAGCCAATATTTAGTTAAATTTGATAGTTCTTGGTGGAGAGATACTGAAGGTCGAGGTGCACAAGCTAGGCCTCGAACTGATATATTCCTTGATTATTGGCTTGAATCAAGAACTTGTGAGTTTGTAAATGTAAAACGAGTTTTTAAAGAATTTAAATCTCATACAGAAACATGCGATGACTTTTTGGAGGAATTTATAAAAAAGTTATTTGACGATGCAAATTACTATCAGAATTATTCACAAGTGAATGATAACAGTACATCATACCAGTCACAGTTCCATACTAGACGTTCCGTATTAAGTCTTGGCGCTATTTGGCCCTTATTGCTATGCCTGAAACAAATACCTAATACTGAAGTTTTTAGTAAATGCCTATCATATTTAGACAGTTATTTCGTGAGAAGAAAAATTTGTGGACTACAAGCACGTGGCTATGATAAAGTTAGTATGGAACTTCTCCGGAAATTGAAAGGATTAGGCAATGGTGAGCATTCAAACGAATGTAGTCCACACACAATTATTCGTGATGAGCTGTTAAGGTTCAAAAGCAAATCTGAAATTTGGCCAAAAGACATCGACATAGAAAATAGCGTTTTAAGTAATAATCAATCTAATGAAGTTCAGAAGATGTTACTTAAAGAACTGGAATTAAACCTTAACCATAATCTAGGTGGATACACAAATCTATCAAAAAAAATTCAACTTGAGCATATTATGCCCAAATCTTGGTCTCAAGTACACTGGCCAATGGAAAACCCTGAAGTTCTAGAGGATGTGGAGAATAGAAACAAACTTATAGAAACTTTGGGCAATCTCACTTTGTTAAATTCCAAACTCAATAACGTATTAAGCAACGGACCTTGGACAATAAAATCAAAGGCAATTGAAAAGCATGACAACTTACAACTTAATAGGCATTTGTTAAAAAATTTTATCGATTGGAATGAAGAATCAATAAAGAAAAGAGGTAAGTGGATGGCAGAATGGCTGATTGAAATTTGGCCCCGCCCAACGGATTAAATGAACCACAGCATAATAATCTGTAGAAATATAGCGACAAAATATATAACTATTTCAATATTAAACCAACGACAAGCATGCAATTAACAGAACCACAAATTGAACAATTTCATAAAGACGGATATCTGCTCATCCAAGGTTTGTTTGATGAGAAAGAGACTCAAGTGCTGCAAGACGCAGCTAAAACAGTATACGCTCTTGATAGGGAAGAAGTTTTCCGGGAAGTTGATGGTAAAACAGCACGCACAGCATTCGCAGCGCATACCTATAACGAGGCATTTTACAGATTGGGTCGCCACCCTCGCCTAATTAACCCTGTAGAGCAACTACTAGACGGCAAAGTTTACATGCATCAATACAAAGTGAATGCGAAAGCGGCATTCAAAGGCGATGTATGGCAGTGGCATCAAGACTACGGAACATGGGCACGGGATGACCATATGCCGGAAGCGAGAGCTATGAACATCGCACTCTATGTAAACAGTGCCAATGAGTTCAACGGACCTCTATGGATGATTCCAGGATCGCATAAACAAGGTGTGTTTGAAGCAGGACACGATCTTGAAACTACGAGTTACCCACTTTGGACTCTAGACAAAAAAACGATAACCAAACTTGTTGATGAAGGCGGTATTGTCTCAGCTCACGGCAACGCTGGCAGCGTTCTCATGTTTTACAGCACACTTGTGCATTGTTCACCACCAAATATGTCTCCATGGCCACGCACAGTTGTTTACCTTTCACTATGTCACGTCGATAACCATATTCGACGATTCAAACGGCATGAATGGATAGCACATCGAGATTTCACACCTATCGAGCCACTACCTGATAACTGTTTGCATGAGTTAGCTGAGAGTGGCAAGCCCACAAGTTAAATTCAGGTAGCTTAACTGGGGTGTAGTCGGTCGTTTTGACGCCTGCCCCCAATCCAAACCACCGAACCCTATCTTCAGAACCTAGGCTCGGTCGGGTATCTCAGTGCCATCTTTATTGATAGATTTTACAGTCAATTCAATTAGATAAGCTCTATCTTACAGGCTACCGATGCCTACTCGAATCGCGATTGGTTTGTCTATCTTTCAGCCTAAGTCAGTTCAAAATGACTATGCAATGCTAGCATGCCCGCACCTAATGCCTCGTACCAACCAAGTCAGCTGATCTGATAGGCTAGCTCTAAACTCAACAATCTCAGCGGGGGATTTGTTGCCGATAAGTTTTCAATATAACTAACAGTATTCTCAATGTCTGAAGTGAGATTTGTCGCTAAACAAAATCAACGCATGTGCCTTGTAAGAACTTTCAGATATATCAATTGGACTTTGTTTACTCTTCTCGTTCAACACGGGCATACCCACTGATTCTAAAACTTGTCTAGCCTCTTGTCGATCAAATGTTGTCGAAATGACGGGATTGGTATGGTGATGAGACTGTGCTCATTGTGAATTATCCCTGACTGAGCCATCTCGTCAATGAACTCCTGCGGTATCATATTTTCCGGCATGGTCTCTGCCGGGTCGCGCTCATCATCCCATCGATGATGACTCAACATCCCAAGTATGACGTTCTCTGTGCAACCGTCTTGGCCAATCGTCTCAGCGACATCGGCCAGCAGGTTGAAACAGGCCCTGATGCCAGAGTCCTGCAATCGCTCCTCATAGTAGACCCAGCGGTCATGGTCACCGACAGTTCGAATCTTGTCCTGGTCAACCTTGTCAAGTTCACCGTCCTTTGCAGCCAGCTCTGAAGCTAGCACACACATGTAGTTGTGAAGATGCTGCGGCCAGCCGTTAGACCACTCGGCTATCTTCTTGGCCATCTCGGCGTCTTGAAATCCAGCGATGTCATGCCCCTCAAGCAGGCGTCTCACCGCCTCAACCACCTCATCCTCAGCCAAAGGCCCCAAGGTTCTCACATGACCTTTGGCAAAACGCGAAATGCCCGCCTTCCGCAAACGCGTCCGCGACCAAGACAGACCAGCCAACACTGCAAACATCGGCAAACCATGCTTGCCAAGATGTACACGCTCCAGCAACCGCTCGCCCTCGGACCGCAGGTTCTGCACCTCGTCAATCATCAGCACCACCGGCCGAAACTTGGCCGCGGTCTGCTCCAGATTGTATTTCTCATGGAATTGCTCTTTGATGAAGTCAGACAAGCCCTTGTCATACAGCCGCCACAAGTCCCGCAGTTTCAACGGACTCCGCTGTTGGGACTCGGTTGTCTTAACCTCCCCTCCCAAACCGAACCACCGGAATCCCCCTCCCAACTCCAGCACCCGGATGCGGTTGAGTATCTCGGCACCATTTTTCCTTACCTTGTTGGCGATTAATTCGGTGAGCGAAGTCTCGTCGCTGAGTTCGTCAGCATCCATTCGGACCGCAACCGGTTTGTCTAACTGCCCAGCCCAAGTCAGTTCAAAATGGCTCTGCAATGCTGATTTGCCTGCCCCCGGCGCCCCCTGCACCAGCCAAGTCAGCTGATCTGACAGGTTGATTCCGGACTCGGCAATCTCCGCGGGAGACCTGTCCCCAATCAACTCTTGCATGTCGCTCACCGTGTCTTGTATCCCCGCCATGATATCCCGCCGCCCGACAAAGTAAAGTGCATGTGCCTTGTCGGTGCGCCTTGAAATACGCTCCAAGCTCTGTCTGTTCGCTTCGCTCAACATGATATTTTTATCGATTCAAACACTTCCTCGTTACTATTAACATGCTTTAACTCAGTATAAATTATTCTGACGCAATCACATCAACCAAATTGCGCAGATTGAATTGGATAGCAAGCAGATAGTTTGGGATATAGGAATAGGGCTACAAAAACAAAGGCTTTTTTACAAAATTGCGGGTGATATGACAGATACTTATAAAACAGTGACTTTCTTTTTATTTCAATACTATACAACCATTGAACTGATTAGGCGCGCGTTTTAAGAAAAGAGCTAAAACAAACGAGATACAAAATAGAGATTAGACTGCTTTTACAAGATAATTTAAGTTGAGATTGAGGTAATTCTTCAGCGAAACTTTTCTGACTCGTGATGCACATCAAAAGCCTGATGTTTTTATTTGTCACTAATACACCGCTAGGCTAAGGTGAAAGAAATATTGACGATGTCTGAAATTCACCGAAATTTAAATTACCTATCGTGTACCACCCTGATTTCACCAGACCTTACCCGTTGCACTGTTCCATTATCAATACTTATTAACAATGCACCTGTATCATCTATTCCGGATGCAATTCCCTCCTGGAAATTTTCACCTATGCTAGCAACACGCACACCACGATAAGCATCAAGTTGCATCCATTCTTGCATAAACGGTTCTAAAAGTTGGTTATCAAATAATTCAAGCCCTTTGCTAAATTCAATCAATAAATCTGCTATCAAATCAGTCCTATTGATGGGTTCATTTAACAGATCCTCTAAACAGACGACTGGCTGACTAATTCTCAATCGTTGCATTTCTGACAAACTACAATTAATACCAATGCCGATTACTGCGGTTGAGTTTTTCAACTCTACTAAAATTCCGCTCAGTTTACGGTTGTCTACTAATATGTCGTTTGGCCACTTCAACCGGTAGTTAATTTGCCCGTATCGCTTCAAACAACGAATAGCCATAACCGCAACTGCTAAACTCAACCCAGATAAATGCCGGATTTGCAGGCTAAAATTCCACCCTACGGATAATATGACATTTTGATAAGCTCCACCCAACCACTGCTTGTGTTGTCGACCACGCCCCGCGGTCATGTGCTCTGCTATACAGACTTGCTTGTGCAAACTTGAACCCGATAAAAATTCCATCAAGTAGCTGTTTGTCGAATCTAAACTTTCATAGAGACTCACCTTATCAGCCATTTCTATATCGACTAATGATAAACGTTGGCGTATTAGCTCTGCGTTTACTGGTTGAATTAAAGTAGCGAGTCGAAATCTGCCATTGCAAGAACGTTCAATAGGCAATCCTATTGCTTGCAACCTAGCAAGCGATTCAAACACTAATTCGGTGTCTAATCCTGTTGATTTTGAGAGTTCTTCAAGACTAGTTAATTGCATTTTTCTGAGCGATTTCAGTACAATTGAATTCATGATGTAGTTAACCCGTTTTAGTATTCAAACTGAGCAAAATTATTAACTCAAAAAGAGTATAAGCCTCCCTTCAATTTACCGCAAATCATATCTGGCAAATCATGAAAATCAAGCGAAATCCTACTCGCACCATATCTGTCGGCTCGGTAACCATTGGTGGCGGTAACCCGATTGTCGTTCAAAGCATGTGTACAGCACATACAGCTAATGCCCTTGAAACTGCCGAACAGGCAGAGACATTAAGCCAAGCTGGAGCTGGTGTTGTGCGAGTCGCAGTTGACAATAATCGTGATGCACAAGCGCTAGAGATAATCCGAGACAACTGTAATGCGAACCTTGCTGTTGATCTTCAAGAAAACTACCGTTTGGCTGAAAAGGTGGCAAAACATGTAGATAAGATCCGATATAACCCCGGTCATCTGTATCATCATGAACGCTCCAAACCGATTAAAGACAAAGTCAATATTCTTGCTGAAATAGCAACGCATAACGACTGCGCTATTCGTGTCGGTGTAAATTCTGGCTCTGTAGACCCTAACAAAAAAGACCAGTTTGAAAAAGATGACAACGTTTCCCCAATGGTTGCTAGTGCTCTGGAACACTGTGAAATACTTGATGATATAGGTTTTACTCGTTACTGTGTTTCATTAAAAAGCTCAAGGCCGGATCGAGTGATTGAGGCAAACAAAATGTTCGCTAAACAACGCTCAGATGTTCCAATACATCTAGGAGTAACGGAAGCTGGCATGCCGCCAGACGGAATTATCAAGACACGCATAGCATTTGAGCAGCTGTTCGCTGAAGGCATCGGTGATACCGTCCGAGTTTCACTCACATTACCAGAATCCGAGAAATTCAGGGAAGTCAACGCCGCCAAAGAAATAATCAATGATTTTTCCGCTGGTCGAGTCCGCACTGTTGTTCGATTCGATCCAGACAAACTTAACATCATATCGTGCCCTAGCTGCTCACGTGTCGAAAATGAAGCATTTATAGATCTCGCCAGACAAGTAAAAGAACTTACTGAAGATATTCAAGACGAGTCGATCACAATTGCAGTAATGGGTTGCCGGGTAAACGGACCTGGTGAAACCGACGATGCAGACTTAGGGCTTTGGTGTGGACCAAATTTTGTCAATTTAAAAAGAGGCGAAGAAAAAGTTGGCGCATACCGCTATAACGAGATATTGCCACAGCTGCGAAAAGAGATAGACCGATTACTGTCTAACACATAGCAATATTCCAACTCGCTAATTGTTTACCTAAATTTCCATAACTAGAAGGTTCGTTTGGGCATGGATGTTGTCTGCAATATTACAGAGATGAGTTAGACATTTCTCTGAATTTGCTTGACTGATTCAAGAGAGGTGAGATTCTTTAAATACTCAACAAGCACAAACGGCTAGAAGATAAACAACCTTGCCACCGTACGACAGGAAATAACGCTACCGGATTCAATTGAGGTTGTAGATTTGATTGGGATGGAACTTAAACCCCAAATAACCACCATAAAAATACACCACAGCCAGTCTATTCATCCGTGACACAGCCTTCACTTGCTGTTTTCACAGTTTTAACATAGCGAAATAGTGTACCCCTTTTAGCTTTTAAATCAGGTTGCACCCAACGCGACCGCCGTTCTTGCATTTCATCTCCGCTCAAATCTACGTCGATTCGGTTCGAAATTGCATCAATAGTGATTCGATCTCCATTTTCAATCAGTGCAATTGGTCCACCAACCTGTGCTTCCGGCACAATGTGTCCAACAATGAAACCATGCGAGCCACCTGAAAAGCGCCCGTCTGTGATCAATGCCACATCAGCGCCGAGACCGGCACCCATAACAGCCGATGTCGGTGTAAGCATTTCGGGCATTCCAGGCCCGCCCTTAGGACCTTCATAGCGAATAACGATGACATCGCCTTTATTTATCTTGTTCTGCTCCAATGCCGCTAACATTTCTTCCTCAGAATCAAATACATTGGCGGCACCGGCAAAAACTTCACCTTCTTTACCCGTTATTTTTGCAACCGCACCATCTGGTGCCAGATTTCCTTTAAGAATTTGTATGTGGCTAGTCGGTTTGATTGGATTGTCCAGTGGTCTGACAATCTCCTGATTTGCTGAGAGCCCGTCACAACCACTTAGGTTTTCAGCTATGGTATGCCCTGTCACTGTTAAACAATCGCCGTTGATCAATCCGTTATCAAACAAAAATTTCATAACAGCTGGAATGCCTCCGACATTATGCAAATCTTCCATAACATATTGCCCACTAGGCTTTAAGTCAGCAAGAAAAGGAATTCGATTACTGACAGCTTGGAAATCATCTATAGTCAAAGTAACATCAACCGAACGCGCCATTGCAATTAGATGTAAGACAGCATTAGTTGAACCACCGAGAACGCTCACAATTACCATTGCATTCTCAAACGCTTCACGAGTCATAATATCTGCTGGCAGAATATTTTTCTCAAGTAAATTCAATACGGCATTGCCAGCTTGCTTGCACTCATGAAACTTTTCTGGGTCGTCAGCAGGTGTTGATGAACTGTAAGGCAATGACATCCCCATTGCCTCGATTGCACTCGCCATAGTATTAGCGGTATACATACCACCGCAAGCACCTGCACCAGGGCAGGCGTTTCGAACGATATTCATTCTTTGATTTTCATCGATACGACCTGCAATGTACTCGCCATAACTCTGGAATGCTGAAACAATATCAACTTTCTGAGTACCAGCTATGCCAGCGCGGATAGTTCCGCCATAAACCATCAAAGAAGGCCGATTGAGCCGGCCCATTGCCATCAAGCAACCAGGCATATTCTTATCACATCCTGGTATCGTAATGAGTGCATCGTACCATTGACCAGCCACAACGGTTTCTATTGAGTCAGCAATAAGATCGCGGGACTGCAATGAATAGCTCATACCTTCGGTACCCATTGATATTCCATCACTCACTCCAATGGTATTGAAACGCATTCCTAGCAAGCCGACCGAATCCACACCCTGTTTAGATTTAGCAGCCAAATCGTTCAGATGCATATTGCAGGTATTGCCTTCCCACCAAATGCTCGCAATCCCAACTTGAGCTTTGTTCATGTCAGCATCGGTCATGCCAGTTCCATACAACATGGCTTGAGATGCACCCTGTGCCTTAGATTGTGTTAATCTAGAACTTATCTTATTCAAGTTGCTCATTTTTTCTCCTTTTCAATATTGATTATCACCAATAATTACAGGCTATTCACTAGCGTTCAATTCAATCAAATCATCAAATTCCAAGGCAGCAACTTCAGCACGAGCATTTGGAATTTCAAAGGCCCAACCCCGCCACCGTTGATTCAATCTGTTAGATTCTTCAACAATGTTAGGCTGTGCGGTACCACTCGCATGCGCCCTAAGAACGATGAAATTCTGATTATTACCTCCCCCAACAGAAGCCGTCACAGATAATCCGTCAAAGGTATCAACGACGATTTTACCGTTTTCTATCCAATCATTAAGCGAAATAACACTCTTAAGACGAAGCGCTTTGAAAAATTCGCCAATTTGATTCAATCGATACTGATAACGTATACGCTGATTAGTGGCAAGACCAGCCAGCTCAAAATCTTTGTTCTGAGGTGAATCTCGAAACACTTTTACAGCATTTTGACCAAATCTTACAATCTCTACTTGGTGTGATCTTGAGTCAAGATCTATCAACTCTAATTCAATCCAATCAGTTGGGTTACTAGGAATTTCTGGTACACCTCGCACCAACCAAGTTTGCGAATTCTCAGGGTAACGCACATAATGAAGGTTTTGCAATGAATTGACTTTTAACGCTTGCATTTTACCAATATGTAACCTCGCCAGATGACTACCACCTTTAGCTCTCAACGCAATTTCTATCGTTTCTGAATCAGTCATACCAACACCTGCCAATCCTAAAGCCTCGTACTTGTTTGGATCATTTGTTTTCGGTTCAACTTTTCGAAGTTGGCTGAATCCGACAAGAAAATCCCTTACTGACTCAATTTTTGCAGGATAAGATTGCAACTCATCAACGACCCACACTGAATTTTCAAGCTTAACGGTACTAGAATGTTGATTTGTGATAACCTTAATCTCTTGCACTTCATTTAATAAATCAATCAAATTAGGAAATAGTAGTTGAGATTCAACATCGCCTAAGCGTTGTCCATCGTTACCGAAGTAAAGGTAAAAGAACCCGACAACAATAATTAGAAATGCTGCCTGAATAGCTAACCAGTATCTTTTCAACGCAGTTGTTCGATTATTTTACTAGCCAGTCGATGTTCACGGTAGTGTCGGCCATAAACACACGCGAATATTCCAATTAAGATGACTAACAATGGCACCGCCAATAAGTTGAGCATGGTTACACCGATTTCCAGTCGATCAATGTCTTGCTGCAAGTTACGCTTGACATCTCTCAATTGTTTACGTATATCTATCTGACGGTCGCGTATTTGCCTGATTTCCACTTGCTGTTCGTTTGTTAAGATGCGCTCGCCGGTGGAATCGTTTTGACTGGAACTGTAGTCAGTTAAGAGATTTTCTACTCGCTCAAGCTCCTGTTGCAACTGCAACTCATGCCCTAAGTTACGTTGTTCTGCAACCAACCTTATTTTCTGTGTCAAAGTGAACGGACGAAAAAACCGACCGCGTGCCCGAAGTCCAATCAAATTCTTATCGCCTGACAAATTTTCAACGGAATTATGAATCAATTCCCCATTGGATGCTTCTGCAAACGATATAGATTGCCCAAATATCTGTTGTGTACGAACCCAGAATCGGTCACGCAAAAAGTCGGTGTCAGCTATTATGATTGCATTAACCTCACCTTCTGATACATGTGCATTTTGCTGCCGAATACTAGCATCCTCACCATATTGGTAGCCTTTTGGAAACGCTGTTTGGGCTTTACCTGAAATTCTGGCCGCTAAAAGCAAAGATTCATTACCTTCTACATAATTCTCAATTAACTCCCTAATATTTTCAATTTGTAAAAACTCATTTTTATCGAATTTTTTAGCGGCTTTAGAAGTTTGAATAAGAGGTGTGATTTCTAATGTTGTATTTTGATCTACAAGCAGTGCCCCTGCAGTAGCAAGGATGATATTCCCTAAGTCTGCAGTAATCAGATCTTTGTCATCGAGTTGCTCAGGTTGAACATTCATCCAAACAGGATAGTTCACAGTGCTGCCGGAAGAACCATCCCCCTCCAACACCCGTGCAGAGACAGGTAGATCGCCAACAATTACACTGTCATCAATCTCAATTCCCCATTTTTTTGTAATTAAGTTCAAATTGGAGCTCGTATCTGTACCAGCCAGTTGAGGAATAGAACTGACCAAAGATGCCAAAGTTTCAGAATAAGGATCAACCAAAATCACCAACCCACCCCCTTGCAGAGCAAACTGGTCGATTTCATATAAAAGAGAATCAGAGAGATTGCGGGGATGAATCAGCAACAGTAAATCAAGATTTTGTGGTAGTTTTTCAACAGTCGGTTCAAGAATTTGGACACTAAAAAAACTGTTCAACTGTGTTAGAAATGTCCAAATTTCTCCCGTCGCACCAGATCCAGTTAAACCACTCATGCCTTGAACAGGAAGTGAGCTGATTAGCCCAATTGTGCGTCGAGAACTATTGGCAAGCTGGTAAATCAATCTTGTCAAGTCATATTCAATCAATTCCTCGCGTTCAGGGAAAAAGAATGGTATAGTTTCAATTCCATCAATGCTGTTCGTACCAACTAATCCCATGTAAATTTGATTACCAGACTGAGATACAATGCCTTCCAAACCGTAACCAACTGCCAGATCCTCAGATTCGGAGAACGGCTCTGGGTCAATAATTTGAACCTTAACTTTACCGTTAGATAATCGCTCATATTCCCGTAGAAAATCTTCAATGCGCCCAGCATATGCGCTCACTCCTGGCAATTGAAGCAGCTCAGAATTCGATACGAAAAAATCTAGCGTAACGTCTTCAGCAAGACCGTTTAATATGTTGCGTGTGCCAGTTGACAAAGTATAGAGTTGATCTGACGTGAAGTCTAGCTTATAACGAGTCAGCCACTCACTTGCGGTGAAATTTACTACAATAAAAATTATTACCGCAGTTACAACGCTCCCAAGAGCATGAAATTTGGAACTAGACTGTAACATAGTCAATTGTTCTTGCGCATGTTGACAACAACGATACCAATAAAAATGAACAATACTGAAACCGAAAACATAAACACAAGATTGGTCAATGAGATTACACCTTTGGCCATATAGCTAAAATGTGTCAAAAAACTCATTTCAACAATCGCTTGGAGCAAGACTTGTGGTATCCAGGGCGATAAAACGTCTTTGATGAAAGATATTTCCCCTAGAGTGAAAATCAATCCTACCACTATCGCAAGAACAAAAGCTACAACTTGATTTTGTGTAATTGCAGACATGCATGAAGCAATTGAAAGATAGCTACCAGCCATGATCAGGCTAGAAATATACGCTGCTACAATAACACCATTGTCAGGGTCACCGAGATAGTTGACTGAAAACCAAATCGGCGTTGTAAGTAATAGTGCAAAGGAAATAAATACCCAACAAGCTAAGAATTTTCCCAAGAATGCCGAGGTCGTGCCAATCGGAAGCGTAAGCAAAGTTTGTATAGTTCCGGTTTTTCTTTCCTCAGCCCACAATCGCATGCCAAGTGCAGGTGCCAAAACTAAATACAGCCACGGATGGAAACTAAAAAATACTGACAAGTCAGCTTGTTCCCTAGCGAAAAAATCCCCAACATAGAATGTCATTAAACCATTAAGAGTTAGGAATATTATTAAGAAAACATAAGCGATTGGCGTGTAGAAATAATCTGCCAATTCCCTTCTAAATATGACTAACCAAGACAACATATTCACTATCAGTCAGGTCTCACCTCGCATGATTTTCAATCATGCTAAATTTTTGGTACAGATTTTCGATTGATATAAACTGATTAGTAGAACCGTCAATACGTTCTCTCTCCAACAAAACTCCAAATTGCGCCATCTTCACTACATCATCGCACACATTATTTTGCGCTATGATGGGACAATAAAAATTTTCTTTTATCAAAAATTTAATGGAGATAGTATGTATCTTTGAAGTAAAAATAAAAATATATTATCAATTATTTGTTTGGCTACAGTAACATAACAGCCATTGTTTCAGGCCAATGGATTGGGAACAAGTGACTAGAAACCATGCAAACTGCATGAGACGCCTAAAATTGAGATTATACCAATCCGAAACTCTGGGTGAAACAAAACACAAGCGGTTTGATACATTCTTCTACCTAAAATCCAGCGAAAATTAACAGCAAAATGTCCAATGCTATTCTCCTGAAATCTGCCCAAGTCAAGCCCTCTCAGTCCTGATTGCCACCCTGATCTTCTCGCCCTTTATGAACACCACTACCAAATGGTATATCACCTCTCCACGAATGCGATACTTGTCCGCGTACCCGCGCTCCCGCATCTGCACCATCGCCTCCTCAAACTTCGCTTCCACCTCATCTTCCCCAGCCACCACCTTCAACTCCAGCGCGAACACCTGTCCCCCATGCAACACCACCAAGTCCGCACGACCCCGACTTGACGCATCCTCCACCCTGAAGTCCACACTCGCCGTCCGAAAGTAGGCATACAACAGACCCGCATACCATGCCTCGTAGCGCACCAGCACATCCCTAGCCCGCCACTGATACGGCATGCCCGACATGAACCATTGCAACTGCTCCCTGACCCCCTCAAACTCATTGTCCCTCAGCAACCCGCACAACTTCCGACCCCATTCCGACACCTCCACCAGCGACTCCCCCAAGTAATCCATCAGACCGCTGCTCAGACTCTTGCGAACCTCCAAATTGGGATAGTCCAGCTTATACAACGTGTCAGAACCAACCCGCCTCTCCTCCGCTATCGTCAGATATCCCGTCTGAAACAGCAGTGCCTCCACCCCGACGTCCCCCACATCAAACTTCAACACCTGAACCTTGTCAATCATCCGACCCTCCAACTCCATGAGACTGATCTGTTTCTCCATCAACTGACGATATAGGAATCTTGGCGAACCGGTCTCAAACCAGTACGGCTCAAACTCCCTGCTGTTAAACAGCTGCAGAATATCGAAGGGGTTGTAAACCTTGTCCGCCCCGCGCCAACTGTAGCCGTTGTACCAATGCCGTATCTCACCCCGGTCAAAACCTGCCAGCTCGGGTGCGAACACCGTGTCCAGATCCGCCTCCGTATAGCCGCAGATGGTGGCATACCGGGGGTTCAGGCTGATGTTGTCCAGATTGTTGAGCCCGGAGAACAGGCTGACCTTGGAAAACAGGCTGACCCGGTGACAAAAACGAAGCGGACCTCATCGGCACAGCCCTTGATGACGCCGTAGAAACCCTTGAGGTAGTCGCGATTAGAACGCGCCAGAGCCTTGTCTTCCAACACATCCAAAATCGGCTTGTCGTATTCGTCAATAAGTATCACCACCTGCTGGCCTGTGGTGTGATAAAGACGGTTAATTATGTTGCGAAAACGTCTCGGACCCGTGTCAGATTTCACAGCTGGATGAAGCTGATATTGATGCTCTATTTTTTCAAACTGCTCAATGATGTCCTTTTCAAGCTCCTGTGTTTCGTTGTAATTGCCATCAAAGCTCAGGCGCACCACCGGATTGGTGACCGTCCAGTCCCAGCGGTCATGGATGTGCAGGCCTCGGAAAAGTTCTTCATTGCCCTTGAACAACTCTTTCATCGTGGATACCAGCAATGACTTCCCAAATCGCCGCGGTCAAGACAGAAAATAGTATCCTGGCCTTCTAGCCAAGTTCCAAATCTGGAATGTTTTATCCACATAGTAAAAGTCCCAGTTCCGAATACTCTGAAAGGACGCTTCACCAATTGGAAGTGCAAGTCTAGTCATTGTTGACGATTCTGTTCTCAATTTGTATTTGGTTGCAACTCCGAAATATCACCTGCTCCATCTGGTGTAGATCACAGCAGAATCCACAGTTGTTTTAAAGTTAATACTAACCTTAAATTAACATGTTTTTCAAATGACATCTTCCAGTAAACATATTGTAAAAACACGCAAACCATGTTACTTATCGAAACCCTAGTATCATTCACTACCGATTTTACACTGTGAACCAATCTAGATTGTAGCATAACCAGAAATTAACACCCTGAAATCTACTCAACAAGTGATATTATAATCGTTAATTATTATAATTAAAACATACATTTATATTAATTTATCACTAGAACTCTGATTTGGCATTTTCTAGCGTTGTTTAGTAGCCGAGCTGTTGTGCTCTATTCACCTCAAAATTCAAATGTATCCTGTCGATTTAGACTTAGAAAGTCCAGCATGTAATGAGCGCGCCATACGAACCGAGACTGAAGCGGATGAGTATCCACCCAAAATTCAGACGGCCAGCCTCTGAGCAAAATACCCGAAGAGTATTTCTAAATATTAGGCGGATTTTGTCAATAACCAAAATGAATAGTGTAAACCAGTCAGTCAACAAAACCAGCTAATACCCTAATGAAAACGAACCATAATTATTAAAATAGGCTTTTTTTAGCGACACTGGGTGTTTTGCGGAGAGTTTGGGCGATTATCGAAACTTGATGGCGGCAACTGGTACACTTGTAGTTACAGTAACTCTCAGGCACATTGGCCCCACTATGCCCACAGCGCGAACAGTTGAAATGGTTTAGCTATCGTTGAAGGACTAGCAAAATTACGCTAGCGACTTAGTTTAGCCGTTGCCTATCAACCTCATTATTCAATCACTTGTGTATTTATACTACTGTAACTTCTTATATAATCAATAATATATTTGTCTTTACTGCATTGCTGTTGAAGACGTCAAAGCACTTCTGAAAAACATATATTTTCAACTACAGCATACTAATTTTCCATGGAATTTGATAAACGTATTAATAAACTCAGTGATGCAGCTAGCGAGATAATCCCAAACATTCAAAGAGGTATTGAAAAGGAGAGCCTTCGCATAACAAAGGAAGGAAACCTGTCTCAGAACTCACATCCAATTACCCTTGGATCGGCGCTTACACATCCATACTTCACAACCGACTATTCAGAGGCTCTGCTAGAGCTGGTGACTCCCACCTTCGATTCTGTTGAGAAATTATTAGAACATTTGGTACTGCTACACAAAGTCGTATACCACCATATAGAAGACGAGCTACTATGGGTTAATAGTCTGCCTTGCTTGTTACAAGATGAGAAATCCATTCCAATTGCATGCTTTGGAAATTCTAATATCGGACGAATGAAACATGTCTATCGGCGCGGACTCGCGTTGCGTTACGGACGAAAAATGCAGGTCATTGCAGGCATTCACTATAACTTTTCAGTTCCTGACCAGTTTTGGCCGGTGTTAGACATCCCAGTGCCAAATGCAGACAACAGTAAAAAAGTTTCCAATGCATATATGGCAGCTATTCGAAACTTCCATCGTTACTGCTGGTTAATTTTTTATTTGTTCGGCGCCTCACCAGCTGCTTGTCGTTCATTTTTCTCCGATCTTAGCAAATGCCAATTGGAACATAGTGGCAACCATACCCTGTATGGCAAATATGCAACATCACTTAGGATGAGCAATTATGGGTATCGCAACCCCATACAATCTCAAATTACAATTGATAATAATTCAATTGACGGTTATGTAAACACGTTGTGTAATACGATAACAACACCCTTCAAACAATATGCCAATTATGGTGTCAAATCCAATGGCGAATATTTGCAGCTGAACTCCAATCTATTGCAAATTGAAAACGAATACTACACGGTGATTCGCCCAAAACGTCAAACTGAGCCACTTGAACGGCCAACTCAAGCGCTAAAAAGACGCGGTATAGAATATCTAGAAGTTCGTTGTCTTGACTTAAATCCATTTGAACCAATTGGAATATCAACAACGCAAGCAAAATTCATGGATTTGTTTTTAATGCTCTGCCTAATACAACCGAGCGATTTTTTCTTTTCCCAACACCCAAAAATAGTCGCAGCTAATAAGGACTCAACCGTACTGAATGGACGCAAACCGGGACTGATGCTGCAAAGAAATGGCAAGGCAATCAAATTGAAATCTTGGGGTTTGGAACTTCTAGAGCAGCTTGAGGTTATAGCCGATGTGTTTGACAGTGTTATTGGTTCAAACGGATATCGACAATCTGTTCTAGAGCAGAAAGTGAAGCTTCTATCACCTGAGCAGACACCTTCTGCAAAAATTACTGAGCAGCTGCTAAAAGACGATATCCCTTTCTTTTCTTTTTCTATGTTGAAGTCTGAGCAATCAAAAAAAGCCCTTGAAGAAAAAAGAGTTGAACAGGAATGCCTTGCCTATTTCAAAAAGATTGCAGATGATTCTATTCAACGACAGAATGAAATAGAACAAGCTGATCATATCGATTTTGATGAGTTCTTAGAAAAATACTTTTCGCGTTGAAATAATTGTTCATTCAATATGTACGAGTTCGGTCAACTAGACCCTCTACCAACAATCCTTGTTCAAGTTTTTTTATTTTCTCAATGATAACGGCACTCGCTGTTTTCGGATCGGGTTTACTGGCGCAATGAGGTGTCACTAAAACATTTGGTTCACCCCAATACGGGTGATTAATTGGTAAAGGTTCAGTTTTGAAAACATCCAACACCGCGTTGCTAACCTGTCCATCATGAATAGCTTCAAGTAAGGCATCGTCATCAATTGCCTCACCTCGTCCGCAGTTTATTATGCGGGAACCTCGCGGCAGCATTTTCAAAGTATTTCGATTTAGAAAATTGTCGGTTGACACTGTTCTAGGTAACAAACAGACAAGTACTTCAGACCGGCTCAAGAATTCGGGAATTTCGGTTTCACCAGCATACGATTCAACGTTAGCAATTTTCTTACGGGTGTTGCTATAGCCAATCACTGTAAAGCCCAGCTGAATTAGAGCTTGTGCACACGCGACACCAAGCACACCTAAACCTAATATCCCAACACAAGTGTTGCAAGGTGACTTGTAGTTAGCATGAAATGGATGCTCCCATTTGAATGATTTGTAGGCACCTGAATGAATATGAAAGCCGGTGACATGATGCACTACATAAACAACCATGCCATTTGTTAAGCCCGGCTCAGTCATTCGGATAATCGGAAGGTGAGCAATTCCTGAATCGGCTAGTAAATCTTCAACACCAGCCCACATTGAGAATACTGCTTTTAAATTCGGTAATTGAGCAAGTTCACCAGAAGGTGGGCGCGCAACAATAGCATATTCAACATCCTCTGGAGTGCCAACATTGGGCCAAACCCTAAGATCCATTTCTGGTGCTTGCGTTAATAAAGCATTACTCCAAGTTGTAGAATTTTCCTCTGTGGATACAAACAGAACTGCGCCGCTCACAATAAACTGCAACCCCTACTATTGAAAATATTCTCAATAAATTAGTTGATTTTCAAAAGCTCAATTTCAAAAACCAGGGTTGCGAATGGTGGGATGTTCGGCGGAGCACCACGCTCACCATATCCAAGTTCAGGCGGGATTACAACTTCCCACTTTGCTCCCACTTTCATTTTTTGCAACGCCTGTTGCCAACCAACAATGATACCGTTAATACTAAAGGTAGTCGGGCTATTGCGCGAATATGAACTATCAAACTCGCTACCATCGATCAACGTGCCTCGATAATGTACAGTCACCGAGTCTTCCAGGCTTGGTTTCTCCCCATCACCCTTTTCAATGACTCGATAGAGCAACCCATTCTCATCTTTTTTCACATCTTTCTTTTGAGCATAACTCTCTCTAAATTCAGCGCCTGCTTTTTGCATTCTATCTAATCTAGCCAATTCATTCTCCCTTCTTTCTGTTTCCACTTCAGTAATCACGGCTTGTATTTGTTCTTCATCTAATTTTAGTTCCTGAAGAGTCAGAATGTCTGCAACACCTTGTGCAACATGCTGCCCGGAAAGTAAGTATCCCAAGTTTTCAATTTGCTGAACAATCTGGATTCCAATCTGCACTCCCATGGAATATGCAAATTTTTCATCGCGCGTTTCTAATGATAATTCTTGATTTCCTTGCTCTGCCTGCACATCCTCAGTTTCCTGAGCAACTAGTGGGTTTGCTGTGACAGCAAAGAAAACAAATAGTGTTGCCGTTTGAAATAATCTTATTAACTTCATGTTTATTGCCTTGAAAAAACGCTATTAAAATTTAATGCTGAAATGCTGATAACAACTCGCACAGTGAAGATTGGGAGTTAATAACCCGCGCCTTTAGCGAAGCTCGCTATTTAGACTTAGATCTGTTGGGAAAACCCGTGCTTAATGATGGTATTTTATTATACGAAGAACACAAAATGTTAAATAATTGGAGCTGCGAGAATGAACTGGTAACCGCTAGACACAGACATATTAGTTAAGGTTAGTTGGGAGACATGCACCATACGAATCAATGTTTCTTCGGTTTGTGATGAACAATTTCAATCTAAACGCCTATTGAATGACAGCAACATATACTTACTGCAGTGCTGTATAAAAATCAAAAATCACTGAGCATTTACCGAAGATGGTTAGAAAATACACTATCGAAACAGCTTGCTCGTATTATTTTGATGTTTAATTTGAGAGCACGGACGGCCAGTTGGCATCTGCCCGGCGTATATTACCGGGTATATCCTGACTCCAAGTGGCTCTGACATTCAAACTGTAATTCAGGTATAGGTGGTCATCAACAATTGACCATGCATCAGGGTCTGTAGATGCAGTATAGTTGTTTGCAACAGCCCATGCGCAATAGCCACCATAGCGCGGTGCCCAACGCTCAGGTTCTGTTATGAAACGGTCTCTGTTCTCAGAGTTCTTGAAACGCCAAGTCGCCCCATTCCATTTTGCTGTGAAATCGCTGTCTCCCTTAACCGGCATCCGTTCAAGATGATAAGCAACTGCGTCATAACCTCGAATTGCGAATCGCCCCCAACCTGTGAAAACGGGATCTTCAGCTGCATTTGTACTCGGACTAAGAGCAATCAAACATAAAAATGTAAAAATACAAGTGAAAAAAACGTTGCGAGAATAAATATTGATCATTTAATGCATCCTTTCAGGCAATTACCATCTAAATTCTATAAGACTGTGATATACCGAAACTAAGGTAAAACCATAATCAGTCATTTCTGCAGTCTGCGTAATCTGAATTGACATCATACCATAGCAGATTAAGCGTTATACACAAAGTTGCGTACCATCGCACTTGAGGATAAACAAGCTCAACATTTTAAATAGTGAATATAGTGCCATGTGCCTAGCTTGCGCTGCAGCAGAAACCAGGGCAACCCCAAACAATGATATTGAAATTCAACAATTAATCACTGAGTTAGCAATGCTGCTTATAATCACCTGTCGATCCAAAACGCACATCTCAGCACCTGAATTCCATGTAGTTGAGTTTCGAAAACCCGACATATTAGTTTTGAGTGAATCTTGAAAAAGTGAGAAAACCTAGCATGCATAAACGATATAGTTGGCCAAAAAATCACTGGAATTGGCCAATCAAAGTGAACCACAATCATGGTTTGCGATGTGGACCGATGATATGGGTTGGCGGTCAGGCTGATATGAATTCAAGTGGCAAAGTTCAAAATCATGGCAACCTTTCAGCGCAAACTAGAAATTCCATGCGGTATTTAGGTCAAGTGCTTGAAGACCTAGATTGCCATTTTTGCGATTTGGTAGCACTGCTTTGTTTATATGTTGATGATAGATCAACCGATGAAACTGAGTTTCTCAGACTCATTGCATCTTGCCTACCAGAAAACTGTCAAACTACAATAACAGCCATACCAGTGCCTTACTTGCCATACGATGGTATGATGGTTGAAATTGAAGGCTATGCAATGCGTCGCGAAAATGGCGAAAGCACATTGAGGGCTTATACAAAGTTGGGCGATCCCTGTTCTTTGCCAGAGCCCTTCGTTGATGGCATCCGTTCTGACAAGATGATTTTTATTTCAGGACAGTACCCGCTAGACAAGTTCAATAACGTAGCCTGTAAAGGCGATATCGTTGGTCAAACCAGAATGGTAGCAGATAGAATTTCAAAAGTATTAGCTGAATTTGGTGCAAATTTTGACGATATTGTCAAATTCAATCGCTGGTATGTTGGTGGAGCCGGGATTGGAGATTTCGAGTCTGCTTCACTGGCTTTTGCAGAGTATTTTAACGAACCCGGTCCGGCAGCAACTGGTATTCCAATTCCAAGACACTCCAATGATGATGTTCTTATTAAAATTTCGGCAATTGCGATGCTCGGAGATGATGGCAATCACTTGGCTAGAACGTACTCTTGGCCTGATAGCTTGTGGGATTGGCATGTTCATCTTCCCTATAAGCATGGTTTAAAGTGCGAAGGCATGATTTTCCTCGGCGGGCAGGTATCGCTTGATAAGCAAGGTCGCGCCGTTCATCCAGATGAGTTATCTGCTCAAACACACCAGGCAATGGAACACATTAGTACCATACTGAATGACTTAGGAGCAAGTTTTGATGATGTCTGCAAAATGATGACTGTTTTCAGAATTGACTGCAATGAAGAAGAATTGCATCAGAATTTGTCAATTCGATCCTCATACTTCATTGATAACGGACCAGTGGCAACAGGAGTGCCTCTACCAGAACTAGCATACGATTCCATGATGATTGAAATCGATATTTATGCCATGGTAGGTATTGACGACTAAATCTGATGCATTGCAATCTTTATATGCTACCACTTGAACACACCACCGAAGCGTTTCAACAACAGCGCCAAAAAGAACACTTGGTGCAAATATCGATTAACATAGAATGATGCATCCTCGCATCAGAAAAAACGAACTTCCCATACTTGAAATTGCTGATACCAGACAAGCTCAGCGACCGAACTCTCAACTCACCGGCGCGGGCAATCTTTCGGACTAGACTTGCGCACCACTCAAGACCTGGCTAACACCCAGATCAATACTTTGCTGAGCCTGTCCACCGGTTAATCTCGCAACCAGCAACTGGAGCAAATACGCTCACTGATCGATTCCGAATGGTCAGATCGACCTGAACCAAATCTGAACTGCAACTCATCTCACATTATCAATCATAGCCAGAAAAGAAAGTGCTATTAACTCACTGTTTTCACTTATAAATTCGTTAATGTCAATGCTCGATAACGCCACTTTGATGGCAAATTTGGACATGTAGACATTCGAATTGTGAAAAATTACCAATTCACCACATCTGACCCAATGTAATCCCATTTAATATCATGCACCAAAATAAACTTCGCAAATGCCTTGAAAACCACATCATAAATTCAATTTTCCGACGAAGTATAATCTTGCATTCAATTAAATGTATTACTTAGTCAATATCTAAAAATGCCAATTGATTCCAAGTTGCTGAAAATCCTGCGTTGCCCACAGACCAAACAGTCACTTCGAATGCTGACCAAGCAACAGCTTGAACAAATTAACGTAAAAATCTCCGAAGGCACAGTTCGTCACAGCAATGGCTCTTTTGTCAATACAGAATTAGAAGCAGGATTAATCACAGAGAACGGTAATTTGATTTACCGCATTGATTCAGATATTCCAGTAATGTTGCAAGACCTCAGCATCTCAATGACTGAAGTCAACAGCAACTAGTTTGCTAGGTTGGACTGGTAGTAGGTCATTAATATTTTTGCTACTTCAGGCCTAGAGAACTCAGGCGGCAAGTTTTCGCCAGCAGTCAACATTTCCCGAACTTTTGTCCCTGACAGCAAAATATAGTCATTGGGGCCATGATCCTGCACATCGCGCATCATAACAACTTTGTTAAGCTTTTTTGACCAGGCCGTATGGTCAGCCTCATAAATCTGGATATCAAGCGTTTCAACTGGAACTTTATCTCGAAATATAGCTTGCGCATCAAACGCGCCGTAATAATCTCCCACGCCAGCGTGGTCGCGTCCTACAATCATGTAGGATGCCCCCATATTCTGTCTGAAAATCGCATGTAAAACGGCTTCTCTTGGACCTGCATATAGCATGTCAAATCCATAACCTGAAATGTGAACAGTATTAGCTGGAAAATATACGTCAACCATTTTCCGAATTGCTTGATCGCGCACCTTGGCTGGGATATCGCCCGGCTTTAATTTACCAAGCAGCATATGAATCACTAACCCGTCTGAATTAGTTGCAGCTAGCGCGATCTTGCATAATTCTTCATGGGCACGATGCATCGGATTCCGTGTTTGAAATGAAATAACACTTTGCCAACCGCGCCGCGTAATTTCTTCTCGTATCTGGTATGCAGTTTGAAATGTGTTAGGAAACTGATGTTTGAAATAACTGAAATTAAGAACTTTGATATCTCCAGAAATTACAAATTGCCCTTGGTTTAAAAAAGTTTTGACACCCGGATGATTATCATCAACAGTTCCAAAAATTTGCTCAGCGAGATACAAACATTCCTCTTTATTCAATTCATCTATTTGCTCCACTGATTGGATCGCAAGTGGTGGATTGCCATCAATTTGAGAATCAAGAAGACAAATCTCACTGCCTTCATTAAAATTTGGAACTGTGTCAGTACGTAGCAGAATTGGAATTGGCCAAAACAATCCATTACCTGAGATCATTTTTTCTGCAATTCCAAATGCGTCAGCCTTGCTCATAAAGCCGTCAAGCGGAGTAAAGTAGCCTGCGCCCAACATCACTGCGCTAGCGGCAGATGAAGAATCAGCGATAACTGCGGGTAATTTCTTGGCTCGGTTTAAGCTCTCTTCTCGCTCAACAAGGTCCGTTATAAACAACGGCTTGAGAAGCTTTGATTGATACGGAGGTATCACTATTTCAAAGGATATATTATCGACGAATTGCTAAACTGCAACTGAGTTGAAGACAGTTGTATTTGGTGTCGCAACGCGGCGCTTCAAAACCGAATCAGACAGTATATGAAGAAGCGATTCGGTATCATTCCAACCAATACATGCGTCTGTAATGCTCTGACCATAGGTAGGCTGTTTCCCAGTTACGATGTCTTGGCGACCCTCAACTAAATGACTTTCAATCATCACTCCCATAATTCTATGATCGCCCGCACAAATTTGTTGAGCGACATTTTTTCCAACCTCAATTTGGCGGCTGTAAACCTTTGAGCTGTTTGCATGGCTAAAATCTATCATAACGTTTGGTTCCAAGCCTCTCTCGCTTAGCAATCGCACTGCCTCCTCAACATACTGAGTCTCATAATTCGGACAATTGCCGCCTCTTAAAATGATATGGCAATCTTCATTACCGCTAGTCTCGAAAATTGCAGTTTGGCCTTGCTTGGTGATAGATAAAAACCGATGTTGCTTTGAAGCTGCATGGGCTCCATCAGCTGCAATCTTTAGATTGCCTTCAGTACCGTTTTTCAATCCAACTGGACAAGATAGCCCTGACACAAGTTGACGATGCACCTGACTTTCAGTTGTACGGGCACCAATAGCACCCCAGCTCACCAAATCAGCTATATATTGCGGTGTGATGATATCAAGAAACTCCACCCCTGCTGGCACCCCAATCTCGTTGAACTCAAGCAGTAGTTTGCGAGCAAGCCGAAGACCTTGGTTAATGTCAAATGAGCCATCAAGACTCGGATCATTTATCAAGCCTTTCCAACCAATCGTTGTGCGCGGCTTTTCAAAGTAAACTCGCATAACTATCAATAGCTGATCTTTCAGTTCATCTTTGACTGCGACTAGACGATTCGCATACTCATGTGCCGCAGTTGAATCATGTATTGAACATGGACCTACTATCACAACTAGACGGTCATCACGTTTTTTCAAAATTTCGTGTATTTCCTTTCTAGTGGATTTGACTAAATCAGTTGCTTTCTTCGAAGCTGGAATTTCCGACATAACCTGAATCGGAAATGCCACATCGCGAATCGAGGCAATCCTCAGATCGTCAATCTGCGGATTTGTTGAATCATCAAAATCTGTCATTATTATTTCGTATTGGGAGTTTTGTCTGCTGGTGGATCAACAACCATAGACATAATGAAGTAAAGGCAGTATTATAAATTAAAATGTATATGGATCGTACCAACAAAATTATATGATTGTGCGCTTATCTAAACCAACAACCTGATTCCGCGATATACTGAGTTTTATGAAACATTGAAGCTTAGATTTACACTTTTTACTAATTGAGGAAACTATAACAGTATGAGAAAACTACTCTTAAAACTTGGCATTTTGTCAGTTGTTTTAATCTCCCTCCCCATTCAAGCTAATACATTGCGCTTAGCATACGATGCCGATCCTGTATCACTTGATCTGCATGAGCAATTGTCGGGTGGTACACTACAACTGTCTCACATGGTTTGCGATCCGTTGATTCGCTGGAATCAAGATCTTGGATTCGACCCAAGGTTAGCTACTAGCTGGGAACGGTTGGACAACACAACCGTGCGCTTCAAACTGCGCGAAGGTGTTAAATTTCACTCTGGCCGAGAAATGACGAGCGAAGATGTTGTATTTACGTTTAACCGACTCAAAGCTAGCGAGGATTTCAAGGGGATTTTTGTCAACTTTACTGCAGTCAACGCAGTTGATAAATATACCGTTGATGTTGTAACTGAAGGTCCGTATCCATTAGTTGAGCATACAATGACCTATATTTTCCCGCTTGACAGCGAGTTCTATACCGGCATGGATGAACGCGGACGCGACAAAGGTGAAATTGTCAAGCATGGTGACTCCTTTGCATCAACCAACATATCTTGCACCGGACCGTTTACTGTGTCATCTAGAGAACAAGGTGTCAAGGTTGAGTTCGATCGCTTTCCAGATTATTGGGATGTTGATTCACCAGGCAATGTAAGCAAAATCGTGTTCACACCTATTAAGGAAGATCCGACACGAGTTGCCGCCCTATTGGCCGGAGATGTCGACTTCGCGGCACCTATTCCCCCGGCTGACATGCAACGCGTAGAATCAGCAAGCGGTGTTGATCTCATTACTATGAGTGGAACACGCATCATCACTTTACAACTGAATCAGAAACGTCAACCCGCTTTTGCTGACAAACGTGTGCGATTAGCAATTGTGTATGCTACCAACAATGAAGGAATTGTGCAGAAAATTATGAAAAATTTCGGTACAGCCGCCGCACAACAAAGTCCGAAAGGATACATTGGGTACCATCCAGATCTTCAACCTCGTTACAACCTTGACAAAGCCAAGAAGCTGATGGCCGATGCTGGGTATGCTGATGGGTTTGATGTGACTATGATGGCACCGAATAATCGTTATGTCAATGACGCGAAAATCGCGGAAGCTGTTGCCGGCATGTTGGCCAAAATCAATATCAGAGTTGATCTAACAACGATGCCAAAGGCTCAATACTGGCCTAAATTTGATGAGCGAGCAGCAGATATCATGATGATCGGCTGGCACTCCGATACTGAGGATTCAGCAAATTTTTCTGAGTTTTTAGTTATGACGCCTGATGAAAATACCGGCTACGGTCAATACAACAGCGGAAATTACTCAAATTCCGAAGTTGATCAACTAGTACTGGATAGTGCCAAGGAAACTGATCCGGCGAAGCGATCTGCAATGTTGCAAAAAGTGGAGAAGATACTGCATGATGAGGCGGCCTTCGTGCCACTACACTGGCAAGATCGTGCTTGGGCCGCACGCAGTGGGGTCGATATCGCGCCAATCATCAACGTTATGAACTTTCCTTATCTTGGTGACTTGAAGATGAACTAGCCAAGGAAAAACTATTGTTTTCAGCTTTTGAGGTGGCTATGTTGCTCATAGCCACCTTGACTGCTTGATAATCCCATTTTCACCACAATGAGATTGTCAAAACCCGACCTGTTCTTAAACCAAGTTCACTGACCAACACCTCCTAGATAGATCCGTAAATCTTACCATTTCATATGTTCGCCTTCCTAGTTCGCCGATTCGGGCAATCGATTGTCGTAATGCTAGTAATTAGCCTGCTCAGCTTCTCAATTCAGGATGAGCTTGGCGATCCATTGCGAGAATTGGTTGGACAATCGGTATCAGAAGAAATCAGGCAAGAGCTGCGAGAGGAACTGGGGCTTAACGATCCTTTTGCAGTTCAATACTGGCGATTCTTGAAAAAAGCCGTGCAAGGTGATCTCGGTACATCGTATTTTTTCAAACGTCCGGCGCTAGATGTCATTATGGACAAATTGCCAGCAACTATTGACCTAGTAGTTGCCGCGACATTCTGGATATTGTTGTTCTCAATTCCAGTTGGAATATATGCCGCCATTCGCCCTAATCACTGGTTATCAAAACTGACCATGGGACTTAGCATCGTTGGAATTTCAATCCCTGTATTCCTGACCGCAATTTTCCTAATTCACATATTCGCGGTTCAACTTGGATGGTTTCCATCTTATGGGCGTGGAGATACTGTGACGATTTTTGGTGGATGGGAAACCAGCTTGCTGTCATTGGATGGGCTAAAACATTTGTTACTGCCAAGCATTTCTCTCGCTTCGGTCATCCTGCCATTATTTGTTCGTATGATTCGTTCAGAGATGATGGAAGTTCTTGAAAGTGAGTATGTCAAATTCGCTTGGGCTAAAGGGCTGTCTAAGAAGCGTATCTGGTTAGTGCATGCTTTCAAGAACACGTTGTTGCCGGTAATCACCGTCGGTGGTGTGCAGCTTGGCATCATGGTTGCTTATACCATTCTGACAGAAACTGTATTTCAATGGCCTGGAATGGGGTTTATGTTTCTTGAGGCAATCAATCGTGTTGACACACCACTGATTGTGGCATATCTCATTATCGTTGGCCTGATTTTCGTGGTCACCAATACAGTAGTTGACATTGTCTATGGCTTGGTAAATCCAATGGTCAAATTGACCGGGCGCTGAAGGTAATTTTGCTATGAATGAGAGTACACTCGCTGTTCGCACTAGCATTTGGAATCGCATCCGGGGATCAGCAATGTTCTACAGTTTCGTTCGCAACCGTACCGCAATGGTAAGCGCAGGGATTGTGTTGACCTATGTGTTGCTTGCCATTTTGGCACCTGCAATCGCACCTTACAACCCATGGGATCAAACCCAGTTCGACATCATGGACTCTGAGATTCCACCAGTTGGCAGTGATAACTCCGACTCGCGATTTGTACTTGGCACTGATGCCATGGGGCGCGACATGTTAAGCACAATTATGTTTGGCACTGGGATCTCAATACTGATTGGTGTATTTGCAACTTGCCTGCAGGCATTCATAGGGGTTTCAGTCGGGCTGATTTCAGGTTATTTCGGAGGACGAGTCGACAGCTTCCTAATGCGCATCGCAGATATTCAATTGTCTTTTACAACGCTCATGGTTGCTATCGTCGTTCTTGCGGTTTTCCAAGCTACGGTGGGTCTTCGATTCTATGAGGATTTTGCAATTTTCGCGATCATATTGGTTATTGGACTTGCGGAGTGGCCGCAATATGCAAGAACAGTGCGCGCCTGCGTACTAGCCGCCAAAAAACAGGAATATGTTGATGCCGCCCGTGTTATCGGACTTACACCATTTACGATCATTTACCGCCACATTCTGCCAAACACATTTTCACCTTTGCTTGTCATCTCAACCGTACAAGTAGCTAACGCCATAATAACGGAAGCATCGCTATCATTTCTTGGTCTTGGAATGCCGGTTACCAAACCATCCCTTGGATCACTGATACGGAATGGATTTGAGTTTATTTTTAGCGGCTCTTGGTGGATCACTGCATTTCCAGCCATTACGCTTGTAGTGCTTATTCTCGCTATCAATCTTCTTGGTGACTGGTTGCGAGATGTGCTAAACCCCAAAATCTACGACCGATAACCTGCCATTGATCGGGTTGCTTTGATGACACTACTAAGTATAGAGAATCTGGAGGTTGAGTTTCCACTTCGAACTGGTACAGTTACCGCTATCCGCGATGTAAGTTTTAAACTTGATCATGGTGAACGGATCGGTATTGTTGGTGAAAGTGGTGCCGGCAAATCAATTACAGCATTTGCCATTTTGAACCTGGTCAGCAAACCTGGCTATATATCTGGCGGGCGCATTATGTTTGAAGATTGTTGTCTGACCGAAGCAGATGAATCGACGGTGCAGAATATTCGCGGCAATCGAATTAGCATGATCTTTCAAGATCCAATGATGACGTTAAATCCGGTGCTGTCGATTGAAACACAAATGGTTGAAACAATACTAGCTCATCAAAGCATGTCGCGAGCAAAAGCGAAAGAAATTGCAATAGAAAAATTGAAAGCGGTACAAATACCCTCACCTGAAAAACGGCTGAAACAATATCCACATGAGCTTTCCGGTGGAATGCGTCAACGCATTGTAATCGCTATTGCTCTCCTGACTGGTCCGCAGTTGATCATTGCTGATGAACCAACGACCGCACTTGATGTCACAATTCAGGCTGAAATTCTTGAGCTGCTTTTGAGCTTGTGCCGAGAGTTCAGGGTAGGCCTGATTCTCATCACTCATGACTTGGGAGTTGTTTCTGAGGTAACTCAGCGCACGCTAGTTATGTATGCTGGCACGGTTATCGAACAGGGTGAAACCGCAAAAGTCATCAGAAATCCACGGCATCCATATACTTGGGGGTTGCTAAGAGCTCTACCTGAGATGACTTCACCCGGACAAAAACTCAACCAAATTCCTGGTTTCATGCCAACTCTGCAAGATGTTCCATCCGGCTGCCTGTTCCACAACCGCTGTGAATTTGTTCAAGATATTTGTCGTAACAACAAACCTGAGTTGAGTGATGTTGGTCAACAACTTGTCGCTTGCCATTTTCCTATAGCTTGAATCTAGTCACTATTCAACATGTCGAGTAATACCGAATTAGTACGTGTTGATAATTTGGTCAAACACTTCAATGTGTCTGGCGGATTGCTGGATCAAATTAACATTAGCAGAGGCAAATTGAAGCGACAAATTGAATATGTCAGGGCTATAAACGGTGTTAACCTAAAAATCCAAGCTGGCGAAGTGTTATGTCTTGTCGGTGAAAGTGGGTGTGGTAAAACAACTGTTGGCAGGATCATCATGGGTCTTTTATCGCCTACAAATGGGATGATATACTATCAGAGCGAACGAATTGACAATTTACCGCGTCGTCAGCTACTCCCCTACCGTCGCAAGATGCAGATGGTTTTCCAAAACTCATACGCCTCATTGAATCCGCGCAAAACCGTCGCTTCAACTTTGCTTGAACCTGTTCAATTTCATCGCCCTGATCTCACACTCGCAGAGCAAAAAGATAAAGTGCGAGAAGTTATGGAATCCGTCGGAGTCGATGCAAAATGGAGCTCTAGATTCTCCCATGAGTTCTCAGGTGGTCAGCGCCAGCGCATTAGCATCGCGAGAGCACTCATGGTCGATCCAGAGTTCATAGTTGCCGATGAACCAATTTCCGCACTAGATGTCTCAATACAAGCCCAGGTACTCAATTTGCTTGATGACGCGAAAGAGCAACGCGGCCTGACCTATTTATTCATTACCCATGATTTGTCAGTAGTGGAGCACTTTGGAACTCGCGTTGCTGTCATGTATCTTGGACGCATTCTTGAACTTGGGGCAACCAAGAGTATTTTTTCAACACCACGGCATCCGTATACACAGGCGCTTTTGAGTGCGATTCCTAAATTGAATCAGAAAAAAACTAAACACATTAAATTGAAAGGTGAAGTACCGACTGCAATAGATCTTCCTACGGGGTGCGTATTCCACGCACGCTGTCCATATTCCAAGGATATCTGTAAGTCTGTCGTGCCTGAATTAAAGGATGACGGTTCCGGCATTCAAACCGCTTGTCATGGGATAGAGGAAGAATGGCTATAAGCTGTTCATAAAACCTATGCTGGGAATATAAAGGAACATGCTAAAAAACTTTCTCATTTTCATTGTCGCAGCAATTGGAACATACGGCTTGATTTGCTTGTACATGTATTTCAGTCAAGCGAGTATGATACATTTGCCACATTTAGAGTATGTTGGCACACCCAAAGACAATGGCATGGACTATGAGGACATTGTTATTGAACCAGACGAAACGTCGCGTCTCCACGCATGGTTCATACCAAACCCTGACTCTAGGTACCTTGTCTGGTTCTTCAGTGGTAATGCTGGCAACAAATCATATATGCTTGACTCAATCAAAATCATGCATGATTTAGGGTTTTCCATATTCATTTACGATTACCGAGGCTTTGGACGCAGTGCTGGTAAATTGAATGAGCAAATCATGTACCAAGATGCTGAGGCTGTTTGGAATTACTTGACAATGGAAAGAAAAATCCCGCCTGACGAAATCATACTACACGGACGCTCGCTTGGAACTGCAATAGCAAGCTGGGTCGCTACTCATCACGAACCGGCAGCTTTGATCATGGAATCCGGTTTCACTTCGCTGTCTGATATGGGAAAGAAATACTACAAATGGCTACCGATTGACTACTTATTGCGGTGGCAGTATGACAATTTGTCTAGAATTTCCTCCATTACCGCGCCAATTCTTTTCATCCACAGCAGAAGCGATGAGCTTACACCATACTCTCACAGTGAGAGGCTTTTTGCTGAAACGACTTCAGCAAAGAAGTTCGTTGAGATTACAGGAGATCATCTCAGTGGATTTAAAGACAGCGGGCAAATCTACACCGACGGTATAGTAGATTTCATCAATTCAATTGAATCGAGCAACAACTGAATACAAAAAAGGCTGGAACTACCGCTGATTACTACAGATGCTCGCCGCCATTGATGTGAATTTCAGAGCCGGTGACATAGCTAGAACTATCAGCGCACAAAAAGTAAATTGTTTGTGCGACTTCTTCGGGGGTGCCCAATCGGTGCAAAGGAATTTCCTTGAGTAACTCATCGGTTCCCGGTGAGAGAATTGGCGTATCAATTTCCCCTGGCGCTATGGCATTCACACGAATGCCTTTCTTTCCGAAATCTGCGGCCATCTCCCGAGTCAAGGCAGCAAGTGCCGCTTTGGATGTTGCATATGCTGTTCCAGCAAAAGGATGTACGCGAGTACCGGCAATGGAAGTTACGTTAACTATCGACCCTCTTCCTTTAGTCAATTCGTCCATCAAGCCTCTAGCCAATACTATTGGCGCAAAAAAATTGACTTCGAAAACCAATCTCCAAATTGGCATTCCGGTATCCGTGGGACCAAGCCTAGTGCCTGCTTCACTCTTGGGAGAAATGCCTGCGTTGTTAACCAACGCATGCAAAGGTCCTCCATCTAGTTTTTTCTTTAGCTCAGCCAAACCTATCGATCGATGATCCGGGTCACCTAAATCAATTTGAATATGATCTTCAGGGCCTGCCTGCCAGGGACAAGCATTTGAAAATACACGGCGAGAGCAAGTAATAACTCTCCAACCATGTTCTTCAAACATTTTTGCGGTCGCGTGGCCAATGCCTTGGCTTGCACCTGTCAAAACCAAAGTTCTCGGACCAGCGGGATTGTCTACTACAGAGTAATTTGATTGTTTAGTTTTGCCTGTGATCGGACATCTGTCAGTCTCAGGCGGTGAATTGGACTGTGCCATAGCTACTTCTATGATTTGGGGTCAATCTTCATCTGGTTGCTGGAATTGGGCGCTGAGTTTCTTTTGCACTTCAGATGGTGCTGGATCATAAGTACTAAACTGCATGACAAAAGCACCTTCCCCGCCAGTTATCGCATTCAGTTTCGCCTGAAAGTCAGACATCTCGGCCAATGGAGCCGAGCCGGTAATGTTTATAACACCAGAGGGTAAAGAGTCAGTATCTTTGATTCTTCCGCGACGGGCTGACAATTCACCGGCTATGTCGCCCATGAATGCGCTCGGCACTGTAATAGTGACATCTGCAATGGGTTCAAGTACGATTGGATTAGCTTTGGTTACCGCATCGATAAATGCCTTTTTGCCGGCAGAGATAAAAGCGATTTCCTTAGAATCAACAGGGTGATGTTTGCCGTCATGAACTATAACACGAATATCCTGCAATGGAAACCCTGCAAACGCACCGGACTCCAATACCTGGTGAATACCCTTTTCTACAGCTGGAATAAACTGCGATGGAATAGCACCACCTACCACATTGTCCACAAACTCAAAACCATCGCCTCGGTTGAGCGGTTCAACTCGTAAAAAAACTTCACCAAATTGACCAGCGCCACCGGTTTGTTTTTTATGTCGACAATGACCCTCTGAAGATTTGACCACTGTTTCCCGATATTCTACAGTCGGCACAGATGTCGTCACTTCAACATTGTAGGTTTCTTTAATTCGCTCAAGTGCAACACGCAAATGCAGGTCACCTAGACCGCGTAAGATTGTTTCATTTGCTGCGGCATTTCGATCAAGTCGCACGCAGGGATCTTCAACGGCAATTTTTTGCAAGGCTTCAACCACTTTTTGTTCGTCCCCGCGCTTGGTTGAGCTGATGGCCAATCCCACCATAGGCTGTGGCGGGATAACAGATTGCATGCACACAGGATGATCAACACTTTTGGTCATCAAGATGCTACCTGGTACCAACTCATCAATTTTTGCGATGCCGCATATATCTCCGGCAACACCTCCACTGATATCGCTATATTGCTTTCCAAGGATCGAATAGAGGTTATTGAACTTGACTGGCTTTCTAGAGCCATCGACAAATATCGCTGTATCCCTATCCATTTGACCTTGATAGATTCTGAACACGCCTAATTTACCAAGAAACGGATCAAACGAAATCTTGAATGTATGCCCCAAAAAATCGGCATTTGAATTTGGGGCAATTTCAAATTGTTGTTCACCATCATCTGTTTTCTGTGAGAACACTGGTAAATTACCCTCCTGCGGATTAGGAAACAGACCCACAATCATATCAAGCAATTCTGACACTCCCACGTCGGTAATTGCTGAGGTAAAAACAATGGGAATCAAATGCCCTTCGCGCATTGCTTGCTTAAATGCCGGTGCTATTTTTTGATCAGGCAACTCGCCAGTTTCAAGATATTCTTCCATGAGCTCCTCATCAATTTCAGCGATCTGATCCGCAATTGCAACATGCGCATCATCTACCGAAGAAAAATCGGCTTGGGCGTTACTGCCATTTGGATAAAGGCAACTAGTAACTGATTGACTGTTTTCAGCTGGAAGATTAACTGCTAAGCACTCAATGCCTAGTTCTTCCTGAATTTCGGTGTAAATTTGTTCAAGATTGATGTCACTCAGATCAATTTTATTGATGACAATGGCTATATTGACGTTCGCTTCTTTAGCCCATTCTATGAAGCGGCGGGTCATGGTTTCCACTCCATTTTGGGCGTTGATGGTTATAACAGCAGTTTCGACTGCGTTGATAACACTGATTGCTGGACCTATGAAATCCGAATATCCTGGAGTGTCGATGATATTGATATGAGATTTTTTGTGATCGAATGACAACACTGATGATGAAAGTGATCGCTGGTGCTGCTTTTCAAGCACATCCTGATCGCTGGTCGTGTTCTTTCGCGCTATTTCGCCCTTGGTCGAAATAGCGCCCGCAGCGAATAATATCGCTTCGCAAAGCATGGTTTTTCCCGAACCTGCTTGACCGAACAACGCAATATTTCGAATATCCTGGGTAGTGTATACCATGCAAATCCTCCTATATTTTGTTCAAGCAAACCTTGTCAGCACTCACTTCACACTGCTCAAGGCAGAAGCGTTGATTATAGGGCAAGGCGCCTGCAACTGAAATTCTTTGGTGTTTTCATCTGGGTTGTCACGATCGATAACAATGAACTCCTGTTCCTCATCAAGCACCATAAGAAAATGATGCCAAACCCCGCGTCGATAGTTGATTCCTTGCTGACCATTGGTTACAAAAAGATGCAAATCACTAATTTGAGGTCGTCCTGAAGGTTCAGCAACCAATACTAGAAACTGCCCTTCTGCCTTGGGGATGAAGGCTTGACTAGATTGTGGGTGACACTCTAGTTGCGATACTGCAAATGGCAGTGAAATTGGCCGCGCCCGAAAAATACTCAATGCAGGCTGCCCAGCGTCTGTTAAATCAAGATCAACTAAATTCTCATATCGGTCAGCGTAACCCTGATTAATTTGTCTAGATTGGCGATTGGCAGTTTCAATCACATCTCCAAATGGTCGAAACACCTCTGCTGTCAAAGGTTGAGGTAGCAGAAAATCAGCCATTGATACATCCTTTGATCCTCAGGCGTCCGACACCACCATCAGGATAAATCTGAAGTCTCACATGTGAGACTGTGCCAACGTTGCTAAGTTCATCAACAAAATTGTGATTATTATCAGCTGTTAAGCATGATTCAGCCAACAAAGTCTGCCACTCAGTCGACGGATCTAATAAAGAATCTATTGACGAATCAGGTGAATTGATGGCACTAATAGAACAACTATTTGGAAAGTTCCCTTTGAAATGCAGTGTATCAACTTCAATTTCCTTTACTTGTCCGGGATGGCCTAGTTTCAAGACAACCCAATCATGCCCAAGCCCACGGCGTCGTGCTGTTTCCCAACCGTCTCCCATATTAACCGCCCGGCCCGGCCTGATTAAATTCCACATATCACTGAAGTGCATATCACTGCAAGCCAACGCTGTACCGCCATTTTCAATAGCTGCCAGATCTACAGTCTCATCAGGTTCGACCGCAGTCCAATCCCTTGCAACTAAACCATAAACACGAAGACGAGCCACTCCGCCATCTGGATAAATATTCAGTCTGAGATGTGTCCAGTATTTATCATCTTCAAGTCTGATAATATTGTTAGAATCAGCAAGCATTGGTTTGGCTGCGATTATTTCCTGCCAACGCGTCATGGGGCCTGGGTCAACCGGACTATCGCAAGCCTCTAGGCTTGCACTTTCAGGTTGATTGCCTGAGAAGTGCGCTGTATTGATGTCAATGATTCTAATTTGTCCCCGGCAAATTCGCAAGACACAGTGATCATGGCCTGCATCCCTTTTGCGTCGGGACTCCCATCCGTCCATCCATTTACCACGATCAGTGTATTTGCCTTCAATAAAAACCGGTTCTGACGGTTTGAGTAAATTCTCTTTCTCAGCGAAAAATTCATCAGTTGCCGTTAGCACTTCGGCACCTAGGCTTGTTTGCGCCAGGTTCACAAAGCCATTTAAACTTAAATAATCACTCATGGTTGTTCGTATTACTTTGAATGTGGAAATTTCTTAATCCAATGTTTAGCTATATCAATTCGTCGACAAAACCATACGTCTTCAAACTGAGTTACATATTCCAGAAAACGGGCAATTGCAACAGCCCGCGCGGGTCGCCCAAGCAAGCGGCAGTGCATGCCAACTGACATCATTTTCGGACACTCCTTGCCTTCAGAGTATAGCAAATCAAAACCATCTTTCAGGTAGTTGAAAAATTGGCGTCCCGTATTGAAACCTTGAGGTGTTGCGAATCTCATATCGTTGGCATCAAGTGTATAAGGTATCACTAAATGAGGCCTGGAGTATCGGTAATCCCAAAATGGCAAGTCGTCACTGTAATCATCTGAGTCATAAACAAAACCGCCTTCTTCAATTACCAAGTTTCGGGTATTTGGGCTAGTACGACCGGTATACCAACCAAGCGGACGTTCACCGGTTACGCTTTCAATCGCATCAACAGCCTTCTTTATATGCTGACGCTCCACCTCTTTGTCAACGTGTTGATAGTCAATCCACCTATAACCATGACTGCATATCTCATGACCGGATTCAACCATTGCACGAATTACAGAAGGATTGCGTTCAACTGCCATACCAACAGCAAATATTGTAAGCGGCACTTGATACTCTTCAAAAATTCGCAACAACCGCCAGACACCAGCCCTTGATCCATATTCATAAATCGATTCCATACTAATATGGCGAACTCCATGGCGAGCGTCAGCTCCGATAATTTCCGATAGAAATGCTTCAGACGCTTTGTCTCCGTGCAATATACAGTTCTCGCCACCTTCCTCATAATTCAGCACAAACTGAAGCGCTAATCTCGCATTATTCGGCCAGTGTGGATGTGGTGGATTTTGGCCATAACCAACTAGATCGCGGGAATAAGAGTTATCCATTGAGTCCTATCTATACTTTTGTCAGTTTGAATTCTTAGAAGAATTCCAAGTCGTACGAATTATATATAACTACCATGGTTTATATGACGCACTGTCGCTGTCTAGAGCAGATTAAACTACTGTAACTGTTGACAAAGCTAACTGCCTAAAATATGCCGTACGGCTTTTTTTAGACTCGGCGTCTCAACTCGCCAGTGATATCAAGCTGGCCTATCCAGCAAAAATATATATACCCACGCAGAGTCAAGCTGTTGTATACAGGCAATCAGTGCAAATTGATTCGCTGATCATGAGCGTTTGTATTTCTGTAAACTTAGGTTAGAAGGAAACAAGATATAGGATTTTGTTTCACTCTAAAACTGTCGTTATACATTCCACCCTCTCCACCTTTATCGCCGCCAGATTGCGTCGCAGACCATTGAATGTCAGCGCCAGCAGGTGTACCGCCTTCCCGCTGCTTTCATACTTCTCAGCATAGTCGCGTTCTCGCATTTGTCGCATCGCGCCGGTTGTCGCCGCCCTAGCCGTCAGTCCAAGTACCACCTTCAACTCCAGCACGAACACCTGACCCGCATGCGACGCCACCAAGTCAGAACGACTGCGCGAGGTGGACTCTTCCGGTCGGATGTCAATGCCATTGGCCGTGAAACACGCATACAGCACACTCGCATAGAAACCTTCATGGCAGGCTAGCATATTGCGAATGTGCCACTGATACGGTATACCCGAAAACAACGACCGCAACTGCCTCTCGAAACCTACGAAATCATTCTCGGCTAGCAAATGGGCCAAGCTCTCGGCCTGCCTCATCACCTCCGACCAATTCGTTTTCAATGCCTTGAGCAATTCCTGATTCATGCTCAACCGCACTTCGTGGTTGGGATATTCTAGCTTATAGTAGTTTCTCTCGCTACGAATCTCATGACCTGTGATGGTCAAATACCCGCACTGAAACAGCAGAGCGTTGATACTGATATTTTCAATCTCGAAACTTGACAGCTCTTCCTCATACATTGCCATATTCTCTAAATCCAAGGTGTTGAATCTGCCCCTTGCCATCATGTTGTACAGAAATCTCGGCGTGCCGGTTCGATACCAATGGGGCTTGAACTCTCTTTTATCAAACAGCAGCAGAACATCAAAGGGGTTGTACACCTTCTCTTCGCCAAGCCAGTTGTAGCCGTTGTACCAGTGCCGAATCTGATCCCGAGCCAGCCCATCAAGTTCTAGCTCGAACACTGTGTCAATGTCGGTTTCCGTGTAGCCGCAGATGGTTGCATACCGTGGATCCAAGCTGATATCATTAAGGTTGTTCAGTCCGGAGAACAGGTTGACCTTGGAATACATGCTGATGCCAGTGACGAAAACAAAGCGGATGTATTGGGCACAGCCCTTGATGATACCGTAAACACCGTGCAGGTAGTCGCGGTTGGCTTCCGCCTGTTTCGGACTCTCAAGCAGATCTAGGATCGGCTTGTCATATTCGTCAACAAGAATCACCACCTGTTGCTTGGTTTTGTGATAGAGACTTAGTATTAGATCATTAAGCCGCTCCGGTCCAGTATTGTCCGATGGTTTAATTACTGTAAAATTTTCAAGCCAAGTCAGCTGGTTTTCCAAGTTTTTCTTAAGATCTCCCGGTTCGCTGTACTTAGAGTCAAAGCTCAGTCGCACTACCGGATTGACGACACTCCAGTCCCAGCGGTCGTGAATGTGCAGGCCTCTAAACAATTTCTCATTGCCCTCAAACAACTGCTGCATGGTATCCACCAGAAGCGTCTTGCCGAAACGGCGAGGACGGGATAGAAAATAGTATTTACCGCCATCAATCAATTTTTTGATATGCGAGGTCTTGTCCACATAGTAGCAGTTCCGGCTCCGCATCTCCTGGAATGATGACTCCCCGATGGGAAGAGTGAGTGTGTTCATTTTCATTGCTCAGCGAGATTATTTACTGGAATTTTAACACAGTTAGAAAAAGACACCTCATGATCTCGGTGTCTTTATTTTCAGATCAAGTAACCCATATCATCTGATGTGCTTGTTGAGATTGTTCAGCAGATGAATTGAAATGCTATCAACAGTGGAATGTCCCTATTATTAAATTAATTTGACATCTTCATAATACGAGGTCAGAATTTCTGAATCTACCACCGTTGAAACTTTTAGCGCTTTCCACTTGCGCTTCAAGATTTAGCTTGTCTGAGGGCGCCGAGCCGGTAAACCAAGGCATCCTGAAGACCAAAAACAAGCCGTGCTCCACAAAATTTCATAATTGAACGTGAAAATGCTAAGGCTTCAAATACATGCACTAAGGGCATCACTAATCCCTTTGGAATAAGGTTTACCAACAATTAAATGTTGAAAAAACGGTTGAAATATTTCCGCATCTATAGCCTGATACTGGATGTAAATTTCAACAGTTCAAGTGCTAACAAGATTCGAATAATACAAGGCAGAGAAATCATTTCAGATAGTGGTTGGCGATGGCATCAGAAAACATTTGACGAACGACTCAATGCAAATCCCAACATAGCACACTGGACTAAGTCAGGTAGACCTAGATATAATATATATCTAAATGAATATAAAGGAAAACCTGTTGGTAATATTTAGAACGGTGATATTCCCTATCTTGCAACAAGAAGCAATGAAAAACAAGTAACCCTCACAAAAACTACTAACACTGCTTAAGCGAATTATCAAAGCGTCCAGCAATGAAAATGATTTGGTTCTCGATCCGTTTTGTGGGTGTGCTACAGCATATATAGCTTCCGAAGTACTCAACAGAAACTGGATTGGAATTGACATATCAGATAAAGAAATAAATTTGGTAAAACTTCGATTTGAAAACGACTTAGGAATCTATAACCCGAAAATTATTCACAGAACAGATTTCCCGGTTCGTTCTGAAGGTGTTGTACGATCGAAAGGTATCAAACACGTACTATACGAATAGCAAGAAGGTTATTGTCAGGGATGTAACAGACATTTCGAATACAGAAATTTAGAAATTGACCATGTTGTCCCAAAATCAAAAGGTGGTCCAGATGATGGCTCAAACCTTCAGCTGTCCTGCGGAAACTGTAATAAAATGAACTGTGTAAAAACTATGGCGCACTTAAATTCCAAGTTAGAGCACAACATTGGAATGAACTAACCGCTTTGTATTTGACAAAATACAGCACGCCACTAGAAACTGAAATTTCTAAATGCGATAACTGAATGATTAACATACTGATTGGAATTTTAACCACTCCAGTTTCATTTGCTTTTGATCAAATAGTTTTTCGCGGTGATATATGGTAAATTCGATTGTTATTGTTGATTACCCTAACGAAATTTAAGTTTATAATTTATTTTGCTGGCCATCTCCAAACCTAACGCAGAAGTCGGGGCAATTGGTCAGCTGAAAATCACCCCTTTTATCAGGAGAAATTTGACGTGAAATTTTGGTTTAAAATTCTGCTTGCAATCGCATGGCTTACCACCTTTGCTGTCAGTAGTACCCAAGCTGATGTAGCCGCTGGGCGGGACAAGTCTTTCACTTGTACTGGTTGTCACAGTTCGCCCGGATATCGCAACGCCTACCCTGGCTACAACGTCCCCAAGATCGGTGGCCAAAAGGCGGATTATATTGAATCGGCACTCAAGGCCTACCGAGATAGCACGCGCCAACACAGCACTATGCATGCACAAATCGCACAAATGAGCGATGAAGATATTGCAGATATTGCCGAATATTTCTCAACAATGGTCAAACAGTAGTTGCAATCATGAAATATAGACTTTCAACAATTTTAAGTATTTCGTTATTTTTTACCGTTAGTGCGAATCCCATAACAGTTTCAGCCGGTGACCCTATCGCCGGAAAAGCCAAAGCAACGCTCTGCCTAACTTGCCACGGCGCAGACGGTACAGTTCAAGGTGCCGGAACACCGATCATTGCTGGACAATATGAGGATTACTTAGTTCAAGCTTTGAAGAGTTATAAAAACCAATCCCGCAATAACCCCATAATGATGGGATTTGTTGCCACACTTAGCGACAAAGATATTGAAGACCTCGCTGCGTACTATTCGCAACTTGACTCCCCTCTGTTCACACCAACTGAATAGCTACCCAAAAACTGAATTTCATTCTCAGACACTTTGCAGTTCAGAAAAACACCTTCGGTCACTTTAAAATTTTATTTTCGAGGCTGCCCAGCTTCCTCTTGGCGACGAGCTATTTGGTGCGCAACGAGTATTGGCAGAAAAGTAGCGGCAATAACAAACACCGCAACTACATTAGTTAGCGGACGCTGACGTGGACGTATTAGCTCACTCAACATCCAAATTGGTAACGTTGTCTGCTGACCAGCCGTGAAAGTGGTAACAATCACCTCATCAAATGACAATGCAAACGCTAACAGCCCACCTACCAACAACGCCCCGGAAATATTAGGGATAATCACATAGCGCAAAGTTTGCCAACTGTTCGCGCCCAAATCCATCGATGCCTCAAACAAGTGTTTAGAAGTTCGGCGCAAGCGAGCAAGCGCATTGTTGTAAACAATTACAACACAAAATGTTGTATGCCCTGCAATAATGGTCCAGAACCCAAAAGGGATATCGGTCACTCCGAAAAAAGACCTCAATGAAACACCTGTGATAATTCCAGGCAGAGCGATCGGCAAAATAAAAAACAAAGAAATAGTCTCTTTGCCAAAAAAACGGGTGCGAGAAAGCCCACCTGCCGCTAATGTACCAAGTATCAATGCAATCAATGCACTGAGACTAGCGACTCTCACCGACAGAAAGAATGCTTGCCAAATATCCTCACGTTGCCAAGCAACAGCAAACCACTTTAGCGTAAGACCTGGTGGAGGAAACTGATAACTCTTCTCCTCAGTTGTAAACGCGTAAAGGAGAATAAATAACAACGGACCATGTAAAAATAGCAGGGTGAATCCCGCAACTGATTTCAGAGTCAAACTAGTTTTCATAACGCCTTGAAAGCTCCGAGTCGTTTGGCTCCATACAGGTAAAACGCCATGATTAAAATCGGGATCAATGTAAACGCCGCTGCCAACGGAATATTACCAGCAGTGCCTTGATGAACATAGACTGCCTGACCAATGAAAAATCTAGAATTCCCAATGATGTAGGGAATTATGTAATCACCCAAAGTTAGAGAAAAAGTAAAAATTGATCCGGCTGCTAAACCTGGCAATGCTAAAGGCAATACTACATATCGCAAGGTTTTGCGCTCGCTGCCGCCTAAGTCAGCTGAGGCTTCTAGAAGTGAGTCAGGAACACGCTCAAGCGCTGCATATACTGGCAACACCATAAATGGGAGCCAGATATAGGAAAAAACCAAAAACATGCCAAGATAAGAAATTGAAAGTGAAGGCCCTCCAATCATGGGAATTGCCAAAATTGCATCTAACAAACCACTGAGTCCTAGCCGATCAGTGGCCCAAACAATAGCACCTTCCTTAGCAAGCAACAGTTTCCACGCATAAACTCTTACTAGGTATGACGACCATAACGGCATTACCACAGCAAGATATAGCGCAGTGCGAATTTTAGTATTTGTTTGCCGACGCATGTAATATGCCAATGCGAACGCTAACATCATGTCAAACAAAGTCACTGAAATTGCCATTGATACAGTTCTCAGAACGATGTCGACATTGGCTGCTGAACGAAGCAACTCAAGTAGGGTCGAAGTTGTTGGTTGATACTGAATTACACCACTGAACTCATCAATAGAAAATATTGAATGAGATAGAAAAACGAGTAAAGAACCTAGATAAACAATTACGATCCATCCTAATGGCAACAACAATAACAGGAACGTGAGCAAGTTTCGCCGTGCGAACAAAAAATCCGACAATCGCCCACCGATTCCTGATGGTGGAAGTATGGCAGCTTTCACGATTTAAAAAACACCGCGTCTTTGTATCGAAAGCCGACTTCGATCGGATCGCCGGGAGTATAGTTCGAAGCAGCGTCCCAAGCACACACTGCCGCTAGTTTTTCCGCACCTTCAATTCCTATCTCTATACGGGCATTTGCTCCGTGATAAAGCACCTCATTGACGCAGGCATTGAATCTTAAAAGTTCGTTTTCATCCGAAGGTGAAACTATCAACTTTTCTGATCGAATTGAAAATGCAGCTCGTTTCCCAGTCAGTTGTTCAGCTAAGGTTTCATTAATGACGTTTGAAGCACCAACAAACCGCGCTACAAACTCCGTCTGTGGTTTGTCATAGAGGACTTGAGGAGAATCAATCTGTTCGATCTTACCATGATTAAATACAGCAATGCGATCACTGAGCGCTAGTGCCTCGTGCTGGTCATGGGTAACATAAACAAACGTTAGCCCAAGACGTCGTTGTAGAGATTTCAATTCAGACTGCATTTGTTCGCGCAACTTCAAGTCCAATGCACCTAATGGTTCATCCAGCAACAGCACACGCGGTTGCATGATTAAAGCGCGTGCCAATGCAACACGCTGTTTTTGCCCGCCTGAGAGCATTGCCGGTCGTCGCAACTCAAAACCTGACAGATTCACAAGTTCCAGCATCTCGCGAGCTTTCCTCAGACGATCATTGCGAGTTTCGCTTCGTATCATCAAGCCATAAGCCACATTGTCAACAACTGACAAGTGCGGAAAAAGCGCATAGTCCTGAAAAACCGTATTAATGCTACGTCGGTAAGGTGGCACTCCCATCAGAGAGACACCAAAAAACATAACATCCCCACTGGTTTGTTCGTCAAAACCTGCTATTAAGCGCAAACATGTAGTCTTGCCGGATCCGGAAGGGCCGAGCATAGAGAAAAACTCGCCCTCCCGAATTGAGAACGACACACCATCAATAGCGCGTACCGTTCCGAAATGACGGGAAACTTCCCGTAGTTCGATTGCCGGCGTGCCGCTTTCGCGCACGCCCGTCATTTAACGACCGCCAAGAATCGCGATATAGTCAGTTACCCAGCGATAATAAGGCACGCAACTTTCCTGAGTCTTGCACTTTGATTGTGGTGTCTTCCAAAAGTGAATTCGCTCGAAATTTCCCAACCCGTTAACATCACAACCATTCGGACCCAAAAGAGCGCTTGTCTCACAAGCACTTAGCACAACGGGTACTGAACCAAACCATGCCGCAAGATCTCCTTGCAGATTAGAAGACAAAGTCCACTCCATCCAACGGTATGCACAATTCGGGTGCGGTGCCTCGGCATGCATCATCGTCGTATCAGCCCAACCGGTAGCGCCTTCGGCAGGCACTACAGAAGCAATTGGTTGGTTGTCAGCACGTAATAAGTTGACTTGAAATGGCCAAGAACCGGATGCCACAACACCTTCATTCTTGAAATCATCCATTTGAATAAATGCATCATGCCAATATCGATGGACAATCTGACGTTGACCTCTAAGCAACTCAAGTGCCGCTTTATACTGGTCTTCATTCAATTCGTAAGGATCTTTAATTCCGAGATCAGGGCGATGCGTCATCAGATAGAGTGCAGCGTCTGCGATATAGATTGGTCCATCAAATGCCTGAACGCGTCCCTTGTTGCTTTGTCCATCAGGTAGAGTCGTTTCATTGAAAACCACTGACCAACTAGTTGGTGGCTCTGGAAATACGTCCGTGCTGTACATCAGCACATTTGATCCCCACTGGTATGGTGTCCCGTAATGTTTCCCATCAACGGTGTGCCAAGGGGCATTTTGCAAACGCGAGTCAATCGTACCCCAACTAGGAATCAAGCTTGTGTCAATTTCCTGTACTCTTTTACCTGCAATCAACCGAAGACTGGCATCACCCGAAGCGGTTACCACGTCAAAACCTCCTTCGTTCATCAATGCTACCATCTCATCTGATGTACCGGCAGTTTTTACACGTACTTGGCAACCAGTCTGTTGCTCAAAGCCAGTAACCCAATCGAAGTTCGGATCGGTTGCACCGCGTTCGACATAGCCGGGCCATGCGACAATATCAAGGTAGCCTTCATTCTCACCTAGGCCCTGTGCACCAACTGGTGATATTAAAAGAGCCGCAACTGATGCCATATATTGCAGTTTCTTACTAAACATTGTTCACTCCTACTCAAATTAAAAATTTTACGTATTTTCACATAAATCGATTCGAATTGACTCGACCAATTGAAAATCTTATTTTACAAATACACTGCCGTTGCTGATTTTGGTTTCACCGGGCAGTGAGTCTAATTGGCGCGAAACTCTGTTCACATTGTTTTGTAAGATACCAGTCAAGTTACACGGATCAGCTTCATGTACAACTTGTACCGGAATCTGTTTTTTTGCAGCCCGCAATATATCAATTGCTTGTGGGTGTGCGAATTGCTCACCGGGCACACCTTCTACAAATCGCCCACCGCGAACTACTCCTTGATCTTCAAGACGCCTGAAAACCGGTCTCAATTGACTCCAGCTTGGCATGTAACGACCTTCACGCAACAACAGTGTACGGTAAATGATACCCCAACGCTTGAGCAACGTCGTTGCGACTTCAAGAATAACATCATCGTCGCTGATATTTGAATAGCTGCCGCGTGCTGAGCTGTCTATTAATGACCATCTTCCTGAAACTTGGATACCCAAATTGGATATACGATTCAAACGTGCTCTTTTCCTACGCAGACGTTCAGGTATTAGCAAAGCTCGCACACCGCCATAATGATCACAAGTCACTTTTCCCATAGCGAACAATTCAACCAAACCTTGTTCAGCATGGCTTGGAAGCAAACTGACCTGATCTAGAATCTCGTCGAAGAAAAGCGGTCCTACATCGTGTAGTGCCTCCAAGATTACCTGCGCTGTACTGCTAGAAATAAATTTTACGGCATTATTGTCCCCTGCCAACTTCCTCCAAACCTTTAGCTGGCTCCTGCGAAGAAACGTCAAAGGAATTTTCTTGATTGATCCCTTAAACCGGTATCTCCCATGAATTTTGCCATTTTTCTTTGTCAACCCTTCCGAATGGGACAACCTACACCATACAAAACGACCTGAAGCATTCAAATAATCGAGCAGTTCTGGAATATAGCCGTATATTCTCGCAGGCAACAGCTCGGATTCCCACAACACTGCCGGAGCTTCGTAAGCTTCCATTGTCTCAAGCACACTGTTCAACGCATCAACCCCCTCGCCCATGGTGTCCGGACTCAATTTCATCCATTGCTGCAAATAACGCAAATATTGTTCGGTGTCAACTGGACGAATCTGATCACGCAAGCGCTTAATCGTGCCGCGATGGATTCTAGCTAAAAACTGTCGTTCACACCACTCAATTTCACCATTGACAAGTGCAAAAACTCCTTTCATTGCACTGCCTTCAGTCTCAAGCGCAAGCAGAGCTTGGTCAACTTTTCTTTGCTCAACATCTATGGTTTCAGCGAGCACATTGGCCGTACAAGGGCCAATAACCCCCAATCTGCTACGAATCAAATTGGCTAGTGCAATTTCGGGATCCTGTACTTGATCTTTGAAAAATGAAACCGGTTCAATTTTCGGGCCAATATTCGCATTAGAGTGCAAAAGCATGATCTCATCTAGTCGTTCAGCCGCAACCCATAGATTAACTTGGTTTAGAGTAGTAACTTTGGTTGCCCTTCGAGTTGCAGCCAATTCGTTAAAGTGCTGTTCCCACAAACCTTCACTAGCAGATACTAAGCAAGTTAGAGACTTACGAGACAATTTAGCTTCGATCTCTTTTTCTGCGATAAATCCCAGATTTACCAGAGCTTCATGCAACTCATCAGCATTTCGAGGATCTGGCCAAGATTGATTGCATAATTCAACAATAACCTCGCTATCAAGTTGCCCGTATTCCACTACGTCAGATGGACTGGTCAATCGCCTAGACTGCACTGCCAATGTTCGTCTTTCCTCAGCAGGTGCGTCATCCAAAAAGGCATACGGTTTAGCAGTCAGGATCTCATGCGCTAACGGTGAAGCTTCCGGCAGGTCCAGAAAACTCATTTCAATCTCAGATCGCTCAATACACCCAAGCACTTGCTCAAGCCCACTCGCATCCATCACATCATAGAGGCAATCTGATATCGTTTGCATAACCAGCGGGTGGTCAGGAACTGAAATAGGCCCTGTGATATTTTCTTGACATGCAACCTGATCCGGAAACACCAGCGACAACAAGTCTTCTGCGTTGTTCCTCTGCAAGGGAGGCGGCACTTTTTTACCATACCTGAATCGTAACAAAGCCAATGCAGTGGTAGCTACCCAGCGCCAACGAACTGGAAACATCGGCGCACCGAATATAGCTTGAGTCAATGTGTCAACAACAGTTTCACTCTTAACATAATTTTCAATCTCTTCCAATGCAAAACTATGAGTTGGACCAAGAGAAAGTACAAAATTGTCTTCCAAAGCCGCTGCTTGAAGTTCAAAATTGAAACGGACACAAAACTTCTTGCGAAGCGCTAATCCCCAAGCTCGATTCAACTGTGATCCGAGTACGCTGTGCACTACGACATGAGCGTCCCCGGCCTCATCGAAAAATCGCTCTACCACGACATTCTTTAGAGTAGGCAATTGTCCAAGCGCTTTTTTTGCAGCTGCTAAATATTCAACGATTTGGCGACCAACAAATTCACTCACTGGATAACGCTCGCAGAATCGATTGATTGCTGCATCAACATCAACGTCTTCCAGCTCAGCCTGCACAAATTCCCGAAGTTCAGATACAGATTCATTTAGTGTACTACTTCGCCCCCGTCCTTCACCAAACCAGAATGGTATGTTTGGCGGCAATCCTTTTGCGTCCTCAACCCGCACACACCCCTTTTCAACCCTCAAGATTCGGTATGAAGCATTGCCTAATTGAAATATGTCACCAGCAAGACTCTCAAATGCGAAATCCTCGTTTAGTGTTCCAATGCGAATTCCATCTGGCTCAAGCACAACGTCATAATCGAACTGATCAGGAATAACTCCCGCATTAGTTGCCGCTGTGATTTTGGTGCCGCGTTTAGCTCTTATTGTTTTGTTGACAGCATCCAAATGAATATGTGCGTTGCGATTCCCCTGTTTGAAGTTGAAACCTTCACTGAGCATACGCAATACAGCATAGTATTTACTCTCATCGATAAATCGATAAGGGTATGCCTTCTTGAAACAATCCAACAACTCATCGATTCCACAATCACTGACACAAGCTTCCGCTACAATCTGCTGTGCTAACACATCGGTTGCTCCTTTGCATATCTCAATGGATTCCAATTCGCCGCTATAAACCGATTTCAGCAACGCAACACTTTCGACCAATTCATCTCTTGTAGTCGGAAATATTCGGCCTTTCGGTATTCGACCAACGGCATGGCCTGAGCGGCCAATTCGCTGAAGAAATACTGATATAGATCGCGGTGAACATACCTGACAAACCAAATCAATCTCACCAACATCAATACCAAGTTCCATAGAAGCCGACGCAACTAGCGCTCGTAATTGTCCTGATTTAAGTTTTTCCTCAACTTCACGGCGATGTTCTTTTGATAAGCTGCCATGATGAGAACCCACAGTGTCCTCACCAATCAACTCGGTGAGATGACGCGCAGCACGTTCGACATGACGACGCGTATTGACAAATATCAAAGTGGTACGATTTTGCATGACCAAATTAGCTATCTGCTGATATACCTCTGACCATGATTCGTTTGACATAACCGGTTCAAGCGGCCGTGAAGGTACATTGACTTTCACATCCCACTCTCGCACATGTCCCGTATCTACAATCGTGCAACCGTGTGATCCCTTGCCGGTCAAAAACGAAGCAATTAAATCAACTGGCTTTTGAGTGGCTGAAAGTCCGATTTTGGATACCGAGGCATTCAGCAACCGTTCAAGTCGTGCAACTGAAAGGCTAAAATGAGCGCCGCGTTTATTGCTTGCGAGCGCGTGAATTTCGTCAACAATCAAGCGCCGTGCTGATTGCAACATACGCCGACCTGATTCGGAGGTTAATAATAAATAGAACGACTCAGGAGTTGTCACCAGGATATGAGGTGGCGATTTCGCCATTTTTTGCCGCTCTGACTGTGGGGTGTCACCTGTACGCACCGCAGTCTTAATTTCAATATCTGAGTAACCATCCTTGCCCAGCTGATGGCGAATGCCTGCAAGTGGTTTTTCAAGGTTGCGCTCAACGTCGTACGACAGTGCTTTCAGTGGTGATACATAAACAACCTGTGTCGTATCTGGGAGCCCATCTTTTGAAAGAGCCAATTTTACGAGCTCATCAATTACAGCAAGGAATGCAGCTAGTGTCTTACCTGATCCAGTAGGTGCCGCAACTAGTACATCTTGCTGCCCTTGAACGGCTGGCCAAGTTTCGCGCTGGCAACTAGTCGCTTGTTCATATTGCTGATCAAACCACGTTTGCACTGCAGGGTGAAAAGACCAACTCGGAACATTGCCCTCAGGTGCGGGGGCACATCGCTCAATCATGTGGCACTGCTAAATATCTATGAAAAGTTTCCAAATCGCTTAACCGTACTATATGAAACTACCCTTTAGCTTCAGTAACCCGCATAACTGCTAATATGCCATAGAGATTTTTCACAAAGCCTGAACACTAAAGTTACTAGTGCATTATCATTCTTCTAATGTCGGGTAAAGGCGTTTCAGCTTGATGCGGGCATCCGCCGTGGTGAATCGCCACGCCACTCTCGCCTTCGCTCGGTCACGCGCCTCCTGCCAGACCGCAACTTGTTCGCGCAAGGTCTCCAGCCGGTCGATGCGCCGGTTCAGGCATTGACGAATCATCACGCTCAGCTCAATCTCAGCCACATTCAGCCAACTGCCGTGCTTGGGGGTGTATACAAACTCAAAGCGCTCAAGCAAGGCCTTGGCCTGCACCGCCTCAAAAGTATGATACAAAGCACTCGCCCGGTGCGTATTCAAGTTGTCCATCACCAAGGTGATGCGCTTGGCCTTGGGGTAGCGTTCCGCCAAGTCGCGGATGAAGTGGGCCCAATCAGCCCGGGTTCGGCGTGCCGTCACCTTGGTCATCCGGGTGCCGGCCAGCGGCTCGGTGGCCAAGAACACATTGCAACTGCCCAGACGCCGATACTCGTAATCCTCTCGGGCCGGGCGCCCCGCAGCCGCGGCAATGGGCTGACGCACCTGACCGAGCAGCTGGCGCGGCGTCTCATCCATGCATACCACCGGATACTCTGCATCGTAAGGTCGCTGGTAGACGTCCAGAACCTGCTCCATCGCGGTCACGAACTCGGCACTGCCTTGCGGCGGAATCACCCAACCGACACGCCGCCACGGCTTGATCTCGTTTTTTTTAGAACCCGCCTCACCGTCTCATACGAGACACTGTCAACATGACCGAGCTCCACCATCTGATCCGCCAACAACTGCAACGTCCACTGCGAACGACCGTCCGGCGGTTCCGAACAGCTCAGGGCCACCAAGTGCGCCTCAAACTCCCCGTCCGCCTTGCGCTCGTAATGCTCGCGCCGACCTTGACGACCGCCCAAGGCCGCCTCCATGCCTTCTTTCACAAAGCGCCGCTTCACCCGGTCCACCTTGCGGTAACTGATCCGCAACACCGTTGCTATATCCTCCCCGCGCACTCGCCGTTCATTGTACTGACCTTCGTCGCAGTTCAGCAGAATCAGGGCGTTGAGCACCTTCTGCGACGAATGCGAACCCTTGCGAGTGAGCTGCTCCAACTCCTCTCTCTGCGAACGTTCCAAAGCCACCACATATTGCTTCATGACTACCCCTTTAATAACAGTGTTAAACAACATGTCCATCATTATACGACATTCCATCGATGATTGAACACTAGATGCACCCAGTGGTCACTTACCCCTGTCAATCAGATACTGTCGAAACGATGGAATCGGAATTGTCAGTGTTGCGTCCACGCGGTGCATCATTCCTGCTATGATCATTGCATCCATGAATTCCATTGGTTTCATGCCCTCCGGCATGGTGGTTAGGTATTGGCCTTTAGCCCATCTGCGCTGGCTGAGCATTTTAAAAACCTCACCCCTCTTGCAACCATCAGGCCCAATCAGTCTTGCGACTTTAGCAAGCAGCCGCTTGCAGTAAAAGATCGGCGAATTGTCTAATCTGTCTCTGTAATACTGCATACGACACCCATCGCCAAACGAACGCACCGCAGACTCATCTACTCTAGCCAGATCAAAGTTATTTTCCTTGAGCTGATGAGCTAACCCAGCCATGTAGTGAAACAGATGTTGCGGCCAATTATTCGACCACTCACCTATCTTGTCAGGCAATTCGGAGTTGGCTCGGCCTTTGATTCGGTAGCCATCCAACATAGCTCGTACAGCCTCAGCACCCTCTCCTGCTTCCAGCGGGTTTAATGTCTGTACATGACTGCGTCCGTTACTCATGGCAAAACGTGAGATTCTCTCTTCCGCCAGTCTTGATTGGGAATAGGCGAGACCAGCAAACACAGCCAATATCGGTAAACCATGCTTGCCGTTGTGCAACTTGAACAGCAACGCCACTTCTTCTGATTTGAACACTTGCACCTCATCGATCGTCACCACAATTGGTCTCAACTTCAGGTGCCTCTGTGAACATCCTTTCAAAAAACGCTTGGACACCGCAACAGCCTTTTTGCTGTAGAGTCTCGCCAGATCTTGCAACACTAGTCTTGACGATTGCTCGCTGTCAGTCGCCTTCCCTTCGCCTTTGACAAACCAGCTAAAACCTAATCTGCCTTCAACGGTACGAACAGTATTGAGTATCTCTGCACCATATTCCGGTATGATGCAATCGGTGATTGTTCGTGTAACCAAGGATTCATCGTTCAGGTCCTTCGGTTCGATCTCCACCACCACAGGGCCGTTTTCCCTTGCCTTCCATCTGTCCTGCATATGAGTGAGCAGAGCTGATTTGCCAGCACCTGGTGCCCTTTAATCAGCCAAGTCTTCTGGCTTGCGATTGTCTGACAAGGTTGCAACCCTATGTCAGAGATTTCAGTCTCAATTCTGCTTTCAATACCGGCAACGGTGGACTCAATGCCAGCGATGATGTCTTCGCGTCCGACAAAGAACGCGGCTTTGTCCTTATCATCTCCAGCGGCAAGTTCATCTATCGTGATTGGAGGTTCCTGATGCATGTGCTAAGCCTTGACCAATAGTATTCAACGCCACAATCATAACATATTACATTAAACGGGTTATGATTGAATCTCAGAAAGATCTGTTTTACCGATTTATCGATCACACATCATCAACTGAGACTACAGAAACATACAAAAATCTGGGGTGTACTCACTTTGGGACACAATCTTGGCGGAATAGAAATCCTAATAAAGCCCCAAAAAACAACACCAATGAATAGTTTCAATGGAATGATAGATTTACCTGGCACCCGCCAATGGTAAATGTCTCAATATCTCTCCTCAAAATGTAAGCAAACACTAAATTCTGTCTAGCAGATGATTCTGTTATTGTTGATTACTTAAATCATAACAAACGCTTATTCTATTTCTTTGGCTCTTTTCTTAAAACGCGCCTTAATGGCTTAAATGATTGTATAGTATTGAAATAAAAAGGAAGTTACTGTTTTATAAGTGTCTGTTATATCACTAACGCTCACGATTCCGTAAAAGAGCTATTTCTTTTGCTAGCACTTCGGATAAACCGGGACAGACAAGATTACGAGGTAAATACAAAAGATACGGTAAGGCAGGGATATTGCGATGGCATGAAAGCTATTGAATACACAAAAGACTAATCTTATATGAATTTGAACCTAGAACCCAAACACAGGTTATCCATTGACAAAAACCTTAAAACCTTTAATCTGATTAGGAGTGTCATGCACTGCTTTTTTCATGGTACGGGAACCGCAGTGTAAAGTTCCCAACAAAGAACAGATGACGAATATGTGACTTCAAATCCTATTTTTTTCAGCCACAAATTGGCCTTGCAATTCGAACTGTGTCCGTATTTTTTGTAGTCTTATCATAAACACTATTTAGTTACCTCATCCTGTAAAGCGTCCTTCAAAATTCGCTGCGGCCAATTATTATCTTGCTTTAGGAAATATACACCGAGTTCTTCCCATTCTTGTTTAGTCCTCAACCTGTCTCCAATTTTGTCAGGATGAGTTATTGATAAAACATAGGCATGTAAGTACAGGTTAGGATTTTTCTCATTCAACCGTCCCTCAATCTTTTTTATAGTTTTATGTAATTCTACCTTTTTGCTTTCTTTGGAGCCAAACCAAACTAGACCCTTTGGGTCAAGAAATATAATGTGCTGGCACTTATTGTTCACTACCCATACAATGAAATCAGGGTAGTAGGCATAATCATCGAAAAAAGATACACCTCGACCTCGACTAAGATTTCGGATTAAATACAATTTTCTATTCTGCAAACAATCAGCGTTTGAGTATGCAAAATCAGTCAATTTCTCAACGACTTCCTTTTCATTGATATCTAAGGGAACAGGTTGAACTGTAACTTCTCCTTTCCCAGTAGTGTACAATAGTGGTTTATAAGCATGCAGATCACTAATAACTTGACATAGTTTTAACCTTGACGAAAGATGTTTAGGCAACTCTCCAAAACGTTTGTTTGTGTCGCGCGTAAATGATTCGATGCTAGCGTTTACATTCGCGCTTTTGGGGAGATTTGAAATGAGCATCCGAACATACTCAATCAACGCTTCTTCTCGAGCATCTACTGACAACGAGTACTCGCCGATGTTGTTAGGGTCGGATTTGTTTAGCTCCCTAATCTCAAGGTGTTTGAGTTCCCAACGGCGTCGTTTCGCTTTCCAGAACTCCGTGATATATTCTGAAACTAGTTCAATGGCAATATCTTCCAGCTTCTGCAAATCCGAATAGCTATTTACTTCAAGTTTTTCCGGAGGTAAGTATAGTTCATACCAATCTTCCCTATCTAATAACGCATACACAGCATCTCGTTGAATTGAAAGATTATGCCAACCCATTTGCCGTTTGCGTGCAAGCAGTTTGTCATAGATTCGCAAACGGTTGAATACAGCACTGGAATATGAGAGAATATTTACTGATTTCTTTTCCCTCACTATTCTTTCTATATTATTGTCACTGCTTATAATTTGGAGCTGAGAATAGTAATCTATCTTGACTTTCGGTTCTTTAATGCCATTTAGCTCCCCAAGAACAGGTCTGTCGTCAGAGTGCTCGTATTTAAGGTCATCTTTAAGTCGAATAACCTTCAAATCCGTTTGTTTAGCAAAGTTCCATGTGACAGGAAGCTGTAAGGTTTTCCTTTCTACACCTATACCTTCCTTCTCCAGAATATCCTTAAAAGTCTGCATGTAATTCGAACGCAGTCCAAAAATTCGCAAAGTCTCTAGCTCCGCCAAAAGGTGGCTATTCACCGGTAGTTCAGCCCCGCTCTCGCGATGCCGTTTCAAACTCATTTTCCAGCCCATTAGACGAACACCGCGTCCAAACATTTGAATAATTTCTGGTCCTTCACCAACGCCGACATGCATTAATCCCATTGTACTTACTCGCCAAGAGTTCCAACCAGCTAGAAAACGTCTCGCGCCAATTACTACATTCACATGCGAGTCTGCGTGGTCAACATCAGCAAATAGTCGACGAGCAAACCCAGACTCACGTTCAACAATCATGTCGGTATGATTACCTTCAAGAAGCAGCTTATAAAGTGCAGCTGAATCACCGACGTTTACCAAACCAAAGACCGTGTTATCAGAAGTATGCAAATGCAATTCACCTTCCCCCTGAGTTAGGTAACGAATTCGCAACCGTCCCTGACCATGAAACAGTTTTTGGCAAATATCGTCGTAAATATTGTTCGCGCCTTCTTTCTCTAAATGAGTGAATTGATCAGAAAAATAATCCAATCCTGCTTCATCGTTTAAACCACTCTCACCAGAGACAAGACGGGCAATCATGAGAACTACACTATCACCATGAGCCAGAAACCATCCAAAAAACTTCAAAATACGAACCACATCTGAGTGAATCTCCTGATTCGCTTTAGTACGGTTACCACCGGTCACCGTCTTGCCGAGAAATACCCAAAGTGGCTGTGTAACATTGAATTCTGTCCAGTCGGAACGTCCTTCATGCCATATCCGGTATTGCCTGTAAAAGCTTAACAAGCAACCTAGTAGATACATGTTGCTGTTTGCGTCTTCGTCGCCTTGGGGTAAATTAGAAATTGCGTAGTCCTTACCATAGCCATCCGTATAAAATGAGCGATACGTGTAATCGAACAAGATACTCTTGCTGTACGAATTACGTAGCTCATTGTCCTTGCGAACTATCTGATTGAAAGTAGCTGAGTATTCAAATGTAAAACCTCCTTTTGCTAGCTCCGACCTGAAAGTTCGCCAAACCTTTCCGGAAGCTCCTAAATGTCCCTCATCCACCATTACAAGATTATTGATACCAAAATCGCTTACTGCGACCCGTTTCACCCCTTTTTTTTCTGCCAGCTTATTAACATCAAGTATTTCTACCGATGCCATCAACTCGCCCCGTGCTTCGCTTGAAAATACCCTAGCGGGTAGGCTGCTCTTCATAAAGTCGCGCTCATGCTGAGCCGAGAGTTGCTCATTCGGAGTTACCAAAATGACGTTGTTTGGCGATTTATCCGCTAATTTAGACAAGCGTCGGTATTGTAGAATATTGGCGTGCATAACTAACGTTTTTCCAGAACCCGTGGCAGATTGTATGGCGATAGCACTCAAATCTTCAATTGTGTAATCAGGTAATGCTTTAGTTAATTTTTGTTGGTTTTTCGCTTCGTTCAGCTCATAACATAAAATCTCAGAGTTCCAAAAATAGCGATGTAGGTAATGCTCAACAAATAGCATAGCTAGCCATTGGTGTGGCTGCCAGCTAAGACCGTAGTTCCCGTTCATGTTCAATCGCTGGCTTAATTCCGTAATTTCGATGTCGTAATCAGCCAATCTCTGCCAATCAATTCTGGTTTGATTTGAAAAAATCCGATGAGCATATTCACTCTCCTTGCCTGCAATACAACCAATTGGAGCATCTTTCAGCTTAGCGAGCATAGATGTAAGGTCATCGTAGCCGAATTCCTGGCATAAAAATCTGTGTAGAACAAGACGATTTTCTAGCATAGTTATAATTTGCTATTTTTCCGATGCTTTTCTGAAAGATAAGCAGAAAAAGATGCACAGGCACCAAACATGAAAATAGCCTCATCTAAGCCAACGTCAGCATTGTCCTTGTCAATTAAAGAGTGACGCATACCTTCTTCGTCACTTGTATAACCATAGAGTTGTAGAAATGCTTTTTTGAGCGCTTCATGTTTAAGTATTCCTGCATTTTGTAATGATGTGAGTGCCGGCCCTAACGATTTTCGAGAATCTGAGTTGAGTTTGCAAGCAACTGATTCAACCGCATGGATGCTATTCGTGATAGACTCAGCATATTGCTTAGCATTTATGTATTTCGATGCCTTCCGAAGATGAGTTTTCGCACCGGCCATATTACTATTGTTAACAATCTTAATGGCTTCTTTTATTGCGTCTCCCTGTTCTTTACTAGCGCAAGGCTGGAAGCAGTATGGCGGTTTAGATGTATCTAGTCTGTAAGCCGCGGCATGTGTTTCGAATAGGCACTCAATTTGATACGTAAATGAATGCGAATATTCTTGATGGTTTAAATAAATTTCAAGAAGAATAATTTCAATAAAATCAATAACTTTATTAAATTTTAAATTTAGAATAACATTTCGATATTCAGATAAATTATTATCTAAATCCAATGAGATTTCGTCTTCAGGAATTTTTCTTAAATTCCCTGAGACGCGTCTAACTAGCCTGTTACATCCATGTTCGTCATTATATTTATAATCTGCAATTAGTCTAATCACCGTGTTCCATATTTCTCGTCGTAAATCTTGTGAAATTTGTTCAAGACGCATAGGTTCTGGCAAAGGTTCATATCCGAAACGTTGCGAAAATATGAAATGTTGACAAATTTTATCGAATGGGTTAAACATTAACTGTTAGCGTTGAACATTAACTTACGAAATAGCGGCTCTATTGTTTCCGCGGTCCAAATTTCATCGTGTTTTCGAATCGCATTGAGGGTTTGGTCGCCGTTGACATAAATCAAATTTAGCAACTCAGAAAAGCGACTCCGGTTGCACTCAAACCAGTTCTCAAGTTTGGTGTTGTCTGTGACTGTCAAGTTGCGCCAAAGTACAAGGCAATTTTGCCCTTGAGGATCTTTGCCGGTGATAGCTATCACATCGTCGATTCGGCGTCGGGATTCTACGTGCAGGCCGAGTAGGAAATTGAAAGTTTCAGGCAAATCAACCATTGTTTCACAACATGATTCATTGCGCACAACTGGAAGCCTATAAGCAAAAGGATCTGTAAAGTCCTTTCCTAGCAAGCATGGACTATCATTTGTCTCAGCTTCTAGAGCGTAGCGAAGTTGGTAGTCCTCAGCCAATGCTGATTCACCAACTGAAAATATATCATTTTGATAAGAGGTAAAATTTAGTCCTTCAAGTGTGTCATCATAGGATTCAAGACGAATACATTTGATTAGTTGTGAAACACCTTGATCACGATGCAATTTTGGCTTGCCGCGCTTCCAATCTGGTGCATAGATAATTTTCTTTATTCGCGGCAAAGTAACTGTGTCAAAATGCTCTCCCATCTCAACAAGAATGTATTTGCGTTGACCGCCATCTCTACGATTCAAATCGATAATTGCATGGCCGGTTGTTCCGGATCCCGCGAAATAGTCCAACACAATACCTGAGGACTTGCAGTTTAATGCAGCATCAATACAGTCTCTAACTGTGTTTATTGACTTTGGAAATGTAAAAACATTAGTTCCGAGAATATCATTAAGCAGTTTACTTCCCCAAGAATTAGCCGAATACAGTTTATCTGTCCACACAGTCTTGAAATTGAATTTTGTCTTTTTCCGCTTGATGTCCCATTCACCCGATTTGTTATCTTTCTTAGTGAAAAGTTCGGACCTATGGTTTTCAACGCTCTGACGACTTAATACCCATTTACGTTCAATACCTGATGAATCGATGGGATAAACTTCAATTGTTCCATCATCTCGATATACATTTCTCCCTAGCGGATGAAAATCATCAGGACACACGACACCAAAACCACTAATCTCACCATTCAGTATAAAAATCGGGTAGAAACAATTTGCTGCATTACCACGTAAATGCTCTCCCTTGCTGACATCGCGTAATGGCCGAATATCTGGCTTTTCCCTACGTTCCTGCATACCAATACTCCTTCCATCTAATGAATAAAGAAAATAAGCATATTCGTGCGTGGTTGAAAAATTGTTGCCCTGCTGGCCGTTGGGGTTATGAATCACTGTAACACAAGTTTTTGTTCGGTCAGAATACACTGAATTCAAAAGACATCCAAGGTATTCCTGCTCAACTTCATCAATCGCAACTACCACAACAGCTCTATCTGCTTCAAAAATACGAGATTTAGTAATTCTATTTTCGATAAACGATAACCAAGTTGAGTTACGATATGAGTTTTTGTATAGTATTTCAGATGATTTTGTATTGTATGGTGGATCGATATAAATACACTGTACCTGACCCGCGTAACGCTCTTGCAATAGGCTCAACGCCTGAAAATTTTCACCATGAATCACCAACCCATCGGTCTGCTCATCAAGCGGTCCAGCATCAGAAATTGCTGTCAATAGTTTGTCTTTGAATTTCAAATCAAAATGACGTGTATCAACAATCAAATATGGATTTGTTTGTAAGAATGCAACGCTCAGTGGTTCGCTGTATCCTATACCACCGTTAGCCAGATCGCCCACAACCTCATCAATGGCAAACAATTCCATCCATTCTTCTCGTTGATTATCATTCTCAGCAATTTCAGAGTAAAGACTGAAAGGTATTCGATCCAGCGTCACGCACCATTGAGTGTCTAACACAAATTTCTTCTTTAGCCACAAGCGTTTTTGAAAATTCTCATATTGTGCTAAAAAATCAATAACTTTACGTCCGACGAATCGTACGGCATGCATCCGAGCTAACGTGCGACTAAACCGATCATTGTCTTCTATTGACAAATCATCTACGTTAAGAACCTCGGTTTTCAAATATAGGTTGAGTTCACGGTGTAAAAAACCACCAAGATCTTTATGAATAAAATAATCGGTATTGTTTTTCGATGAGTAACGCTGTATGTGTTTAGATAGTAGCGTACGCTTAGGATTTGCTTCGGTTGGAGAGAGTGCAATCAGATGTGGTATTCGATCAGGCACTAGCCGTTCCAAAGCTTCCAAAACTAATGCTTCCGATTCCTTGTCTATCTGCTCCTGCTGGCGACCACCCTTACCTTTCCAGTGATTTTTCTCATCATCAGTAAGTGGACGGTGTTCAAAACGCACAACGATATCATTGCCATCAAGAAGAATATTATTTTGACTCTTAGCAAGCACAAAACGGCGTTTGTTGTCTTTGGCTTGCTCTGTGTAGTCTTTTTCGTTTTCAGCTACCGTAACCTCAAAGCGAACACGAAACACAGATTCACAATTATCAATTGAAAATGCGTATGAAGTGTAGTTCTCAGTAGTCTTGATATAATATTGGTCGGAATTTGCCCAATGAAGTTTTATTTCCTCGCCATCATATGGGATTAAATAGGTTGAATGTCCAGCGGTTGAGTAACGCCGCAATGACATGAAATCGCCTTCATGATAATAGCGCCCAAAAAAAATTGCGAGGTGATTATAAACTTCAGCTTCTGCCTCTTTGTCTTCCCGCATGTTTGCCAAACTATTGCGCAGTTCAGCAATACGTTCATTGCCTTCTACTTCTGCCTTCAGTTCCTTGATCTGTTTAATTGTTTGTTCAAGCTCTAACTCAACCTGTTTCCGCTTCTCATCCGTAACACCCTCAATAGCTTTCTGAACTTGTGATGGGAGGTCGCGATCAAGATACTCCCCAATCATAGATGCCTTATTCTTTATTACTCGGTAGAGCCCGTAATCCAAGTCGCCCCGATCAAGTTGGAACATCTCCCGCAATAGAGATTTCAATCGTTCAAATGCTTCTCTTGAGTTCCGAGAGCTAGTTGTGACAGTCGTCTGCATTTTGTTATGACCTAATTGCTTTCAATTTATTAACACTAACCTCTACTAAATTATCTGTCAATTTAATGCTTCATTTGCGCCGTATGAGGCGTTTTCGGAGTATATTTTCGGAAATGATATTCATACCGGATCCGAGTCCAGTGCGACAACCTAGTCATTTTACGCAAAGCGAACGCTTGAAAGTAGCATTTTCAAGCCGCTTGAGCATATCAGGCGCTGAAACCAGCCATTCCCCTCAACCACTGTGATTTGAGAGCACTCTCAACACTCGGCCTTGATGGTTAATATATGAGCAATTGCAATGCGAGATTGGCTCAGACGGCCGGCGGCAATCCAGGACTGACCAGCGAACACATTCGCTCCGGCATGAGTTTGCGAACCAAATCAATAGTGGTGGCCTGCAAGATGGCCATAATCAGCACAGTTTCGAGCCGAGTGTTGGTCAAGATACCACACAATGGATGTTGCCAACTCAGTAGATAACATTCCGCTCTGGTTGGCACTTATCTTCTGAATATCCAACCAAATATTTTCTAAATAGCACCAAGATGTTATGTAAGATGGTGCTGACAGTCAGTGACACTTGATGATGGCAACTCACAAATTGGCGAACACGACTCCGCTTGAGTACATAAGCCTCGTTGTGACCGCTACGGGGACAATTGAACCCATCTGAGCAATGCCTGTAAGCAGAATCATTCACGCCGGGGTTTTGGCACAGAATTTATCTATCCATCCCATAAAACTAATATATTTCTATTGCATTATTTTTACTCACTTAATATCAATCATATATATATTAGTTGGATTACAATGCTATTGAAGATGAAGAAAGACAATTTCTTAAGCATTTGTTGCGGATCTTTGAAAAATAATGAAACTAATTTCATTTTTTCTGTCAAAAATAGTTCATAACTGTATCTACAGCAATTCATTGCAATCTATAATTTGCGCTTTCAATCCTAGTGGCAAATCGGATTCAAAATTGAGACTCTTTAGCCTATGGAAATTATCAATATCAAAAGGGCAGATTTTCGTTTCTCCGTTTTAATTCTCGGACTGATCAATTTCGCAACTCAACGTTGATTCAAGCCTATTTGTTAACACAAACGGCCACACCTTTTTCCAAAAATCGATGCGTTGTTTCGTACCTTAGTTTCAATTGCCTTTCTACTGATTGCCTATGTCTTCTTATTCGTAGGCAACGCCTTGCTATCGACACTGGTCACGCTACGGGCTGGGCTGGAAGACTTTCCGACTCTTGCGATAGGCATCATCAATGCTGCTTACTTTTTAGGCCTGTACCTCGGAGCGAATTATTGTGACCACTTCGTAGCGAGGGCCGGCCATGGGCGCGCTTACGCTGTTTTCGCTAGCCTAGGCGCAGTCGGTGCCTTATTGCACGCAATTGCCATCGATCAAATTTCGTGGGTTTTCATTCGACTCGCCACCGGTTTTTGCGTCGCAGGATTGATGATGATCACGGAAAGCTGGCTCAATGCTAGCGCAACTAGAACAAATCGCGGTCAAGTTATGTCAATGTATATGATTACACACTTTATCGCTTCCGGAAGTGGGCAACTGTTGATACCACTTGGGGACCCCTCAGGTTATCAACTGTTTTCCATAGCAGCTATTGGATACTGCTTGGCACTTGTCCCCGTTTCCCTGACTCGAATAGCAGTTCCGGAGTTTAAAGGCCGAGAAAAATTTAAATTTCGGCAGGTCTATAGCTATTCTCAAACCGCAATTTCTGGTTCTTTCAGCGCTGGACTTGTGTCAGGCGCACTTTACGGATTAGGTCCTGTCTACACTCAAGGCATCGGCATGTCTACTACAACAACTGCGCTTTTCATGGCTTTAATCATATTTAGCGGAGTAATTCTGCAGTGGCCAATCGGCAAACTATCTGATCGCATGGACCGACGTAAACTTATGGTGGTGCTATGCTTAATAAGCGCGGCAGTTGCAATTGTAGTCATGTTTAGCGCTAACTGGAATATTATTATTTTTCTATCTTTCGTTGGTCTATATGGCACATTCTCTTTTACTATTTATCCAGTCGCGCTTGCTTACATGAATGATTCAGCACCTGAAGGCAAATTACTGTACGCGGCAGCAGGTATGCTAACTGCTTACAGTGTCGGTGCAGTAATTAGCCCGATTATTGCCGCAACAGGAATGGACTTGTTCGGTGTAGAGGCCTTATTTCCTTATATCGCGTTGATTTACTTTGTTACTGCTACAGTTGTATTTATACGAACTCGCGCACGACCGGCACCCAAGCGAAAGATATACAAAAGATTCTTCAGAGTTCGTAAATCAAGCCCATCCAATCTCAGAGGACCTAAGCTAAGAGACGAAATGGACAAAGATATTGCGCGACTTGCAGGGGGTTCGCGCAGAAAAAACAACTAAGGTTTTCGAAGCAACCTGATCAAACTAGACGTGTCCCAACGGCCTCCACCCATTGCTTGCACCTGAGCATAAAACTGATCAATCAATGCTGTTATTGGAAGTCTGGCACCAGCTTGATCAGCCTCGCGCAGGCAAATTCCCAGGTCTTTCCTCATCCAGTCTACCGCAAATCCAAATTCAAACTCATCATCAACCATTGTTGTTCCTCGATTTTCCATCTGCCAAGACTGGGCAGCCCCCTTTGATATAACATCTAATACTAGTTTCTCATCTAATCCAACGCGAGTTGCAAAATTAAGTGCCTCTGATAGACTTTGAACCAAGCCTGCAATTGAAATTTGATTGACCATTTTCGTTAGCTGCCCACTTCCTACGGGCCCCATCAAAGTGACAGCCCTACCGTAGCTTGCCATCACTGGGGCAACACGTTCAAATACCGTTTTCTCACCACCGGCCATAATTGTTAACACGCCATTTTCGGCACCAGCCTGGCCACCAGAAACCGGCGCATCGATAAAGTTAAGCTCACTATCGGCAGCAATGGAGGCAAGTTTTCGGGCTATATCAGCTGAAGCAGTGGTGTGATCAACAAATATAGAACCAGGTTTCATGCTTTTGAATGCCCCATCATCAGAGCAACAAACCTGTTCTATATCGCGATCGTTGCCAACACAGGAAAATACAATATCAGCATTTTGAACTGCTAGCGCAGGAGTGAACGCAGATTGCCCATCATATTGTTCAAGCCAAGTTTTGGATTTGGAAGGTGTACGGTTGTATACGCAAATATCATACCCGTTTTTGGACAAATGACCAGCCATAGGGTAGCCCATAACTCCGAGTCCGAGATAAGCGATTTTCAGTTCTTTGTTTGGTAAGCTAGGGTTCATATTCTTTACTAAGTAGTTAATTGTTAAATGTTTATGGCATCTTTTTTTCATAAGATGCAAGTATAGAACGAATCTTGTAAATTAGTCTTCACCGATTCGATTGTCTGGAATGTCCAGCAACTAATTTTACAGGTTTAGTTGCCAGATTTTATCCATAGATTCAGAATTGAATTTTGCTGTCGCACCAAAAAGTAAATACGTTGCTCAGGTTGACCAACTGGAAGTCTTGGTTAGATTTGCACGGCGGTGACCGACTGATGAATTTCTTGTAGATGTGCTGCGCTTCGTACTCAACCAAGTCCGGCAATATTATCGGCTCTAGCATTTGCTGTTGCGAGTTGAGCAGTTGCTCCACCCGTTGGCACAGGCCTAGCAGAGTTGACGGTCAATGTAGTAGCTGGCACCGAGGTTGATCAGCGTGTTCTGTCAGCTTTTGTTGTCGATGTAGACGCATTTCTTCAAGATGTTCTATCAAGGTGCGAAAACAGCAGGACGCAGATCTATCCTTGCAGCTTCAACTCTTGAGAATGGAAATATTTTTACTTCCTACAAATCTAAAAATATCGATCTGTTTATAACAGAATAATGATATTATATCAATAATTTAATCCGAAGTTCTAACAAAGGAATAAATATAAATGTATGTTACGATTGAACCAATCAACAATCACAGAATTACTTGTTGGACAAGTTGCAAGTTCTACTCATATCCAGAGACAAAACACCTCGCGGTTTGAGGTTGCTAAATGCCTCATCAGTCCCTTGAAACTATCCGCCAGCAGTGAGTTTTCAGATTTTGTTGGCTATTTTATTTGTTTAAAATTGGCACCAAACAAGGAACGACCAGAAACAGGTTCAATATACATGATAGACGAAATATAGGGATTAACGAAAGAAAAAGAGTTGCAACAACATGGACACGTGATCGCACTTGAAAAAAGCAAATAATCATTATAACTTTTTATTATTAATATGATATTATGAAATTATAAGCTAAGAACACTCATAACTTTGTTTTGACTTATATCAAGCCCTGTTCCGCTCCGCCACACCTTGCCTGAAACCCGCGCTACTCAACCAACACCAACCGCCTTTAGGTCTCCCGGGTGCAAAATTATGTTTGCATATTCAGGTAAGCTCACCCCTCGCTGATGCTATAATTCAACCGACAAACTTCATTGAGCAATAGCCATGAGCAAACTTGACCTGCCTGTCGGGCATTCATCTTTCCAAACCATCAGGGAATGGAACTTCTACTATGTGGACAAGACCGCCCATATATTCGAATTGGCTAGAAAACCCGGCTACTATTTCCTGTCCCGCCCCCGCCGCTTCGGCAAGACGCTTCTGGTGTCCACACTTAAAGAGCTGTTCGAGGGTAACGAGAAGCTGTTCCGAGGACTGCACATCCACGACCGCTGGGACTGGACAACCAGCAATCCGGTGGTGCGACTGAGCTTTGACACCACCTACACCGAACCGGGAAAGCTTGAAAGTCACCTCATTCGGCAAATCACCAAACATGAAAACCGTGCTGGAATTAAACCGTCGCCATTGCCTGGCGATGGTGCACAACGCCTGCAAGATCTCATTGTCAATCTCTATGACGCCACCCAACAACAGGTCGTTGTCCTAGTGGACGAATACGACAAGCCGATCTTGGACCTGCTTGAAAACAAGGGTATGGCGGAAACCAACCGCGACTACCTGCACGGCGTTTACGGCAGCCTCAAGGGTTGTGCCGATGAGATTCGCTTCGTGTTCGTTACCGGCATCAGCATGTATTCCAAGGTCAGTCTGTTTTCCGGGCTGAACAATCTCAAAGACATCAGTCTGGATCCCAGGTATGCCACCATCTGCGGCTATACAGATTCGGACATCGACACAGTGTTCGCCCCGGAACTCAAAAGGCTGGACCGGGACGAGATACGGCGCTGGTACAACGGCTACAACTGGCTTGGCGAGGAGAAGGTCTACAATCCCTTTGACGTCCTGTTGCTGTTTGACAACAGACTGTTCAAACCCTATTGGTATGAAACCGGCACGCCGAGGTATCTCTACAAGTTGATGGCCAAGGGTGAGATTGACACCCTGAATCTGGAGAACCTGCAAATGCCTGAGAGAGAACTGTCAAGCTTCGATCTTGAGACCGTCAGCGTCAACGCATTGCTGTTCCAGTGTGGCTACCTCACCATTGTCAAGCATGAAGTCCAGCCGGCTGGCATCCGTTACACGCTGTATTATCCCAACCATGAGGTGCGACAGAGCCTGAACCAGCAGCTAGTGGGTGCCGTCAGTGGGAACTTTGCGAAAGTTGAGAAGCGCGCCAAGAACATGGCGAGGTTTCTGGCTGACAATGACTTTGAAGAATTCAAAGCGGAGTTGAGTTCGTTTTTCTCAAACATCCCGAACGAATGGTATGCCCGCAACCCCGTGCAACATTACGAAGGGTTTTATGCGAGCATGGTGTATGCCTGCTTCACCGCCATCGGCGTGGACGTCAAAGGCGAGGAGTCAACGAGTCTCGGTCGCTCGGACCTGGTGGTGGTGCATGCCGGCGAGGTGTTCGTGATGGAGTTCAAGGTGGCCAAACAGCCGAAAGAGGAAGACAAGGTGGAGGCCGAGGCGGCAGATGCGATTGCGCAGATTCGGGAAAACGACTATGCTGGCAAGTATCGTCATCGGCGGGGGAAGATTCATCTGCTGGGGGTGGTGTTTGACGGTGAGGACCGCAATGTGGTGATGATTCGGGCGGAACGAGACTGAGCAGGACAGACGTTCAAAATAGCAGTCAGGACTTGTTGTATGCTGTGACAAGGGGACTTTGCGCAAGTTGACCGTCCGTTTCAATTACAGGTGTTTGGTTACCATTGCTGTCGATTGTGCTTCTGAGAGGTCGATAAAAATTCCAAAATATCGCATTAGAAAACGGAATTTTTGCAAAAAAAGCATTGTTTAGTGGGCGATTCATGGCATACTTGCTTTCACCCAGTGGTTGAAATACACAATACGGAGTATTTGTTGCTACACAGCACTTCATCGACTTTCGTTAATTCCTAATGAGATTTTTGGGTGTGAAGTTCAAGTGGTGTTGCCAAAACTACATTCAAGTTGACATGGTACGTTAAGTAGACTTTAATATTACAAAATTCCATCTTAATTTTTGACCTGACGTCAACCGTCTCAGTTTTATCATTTGAAACTCAATTTTGCAGTAAGTCTTGATGAATCAAACAACAAACAACAATATTTCGGTTCGCATGGGTAATGCAAACGACGCTCCAAAAATTGCAAAATTCACAGCCGCAATAGCGGCAGAAACCGAGTCTGTGCAACTTGATCCCGATACAGTACTAGGTGGAGTTACCAATGCATTTGCCAGCTCTAAATATGGTTTTTATGCTGTCGCCGAATACAACATGCAGATTGTCGGTTGCCTGATGGTCACCTACGAGTGGAGCGATTGGCGCAACGGTGTACAATGGTGGTTGCAAAGTGTGTATGTCGATCCGAATTTTCGTCGACAAGGCGTTTTTAGCAAACTGTACAGATATGTCATCGACCTTGCAAAAAAAGAAAGAAATGTCTGCGGTGTACGGCTTTATGTCGACCGAAATAATGCCAAGGCAATTGCAACCTACAATTCGCTCGGCATGCAAGAAACGAACTATCTAATGTTAGAAATACCACTGTCTGAATGAAACTTAATATCATTAATATCAACTGTCATCAAATCAAAACAGGAGAATCAACTTGTTAGGAAAAGAAGTAGTCGTGTTAGACGGTGTAAGAACCGCGATTGGAGATTATGGCGGTGCGCTAAAAAACAAGTCAGCCTGCGAACTCGGAGCTATTGCTGTGCGGGGTGTGCTTGACAAAACCGGCATTGATCCGGATTCTGTCGGGCATTGCGTTATCGGCAATGTGCTGCATTCAGATAAGCGGGATATGTACATCTCTCGCTATGCGGCTTTGGAAGGCGGACTTCCAATTCATACACCAGCACTTACTGTTAACCGTCTATGTGGCAGCGGATTGCAAGCCATCGTCAATGCCGCACAAATTGTTCAACTTGGAGATGCTGAAACAGTCATTGCTGGTGGTGCTGAGTCGATGAGTGGTGCGCCTTATTGGGCAACTGGTATGCGTTGGGGTCAGCGTATGGGAAACTCCGAGTTTGTAGATATCATGGTCGGTGCCCTGAGCGATCCATTTAAAGATTGCCATATGGGAATTACTGCTGAAAATATTGCAGAAAAATGGGGTATAGGGCGCGATGAGCAAGATGAGTTGGCGGTGCAAAGCCACAAGCGCGCTGCAATCGCCGCCGCCGAAGGCCGTTTTGATGAGCAAATTATCCCTGTTGAAATCAAAACAAGAAAAGGCATAACTGAGTTCAAAACTGATGAGCATGTACGGCCGGAATGCAGCATTGACTCGCTATCTGGGATGCGGCCTGTATTCAAAAAAGATGGATCGGTAACTGCGGGCAATGCTTCTGGTATTAATGATGCCGCCGCTGCCATTGTTATGATGGAAGCAGAAGCAGCCGAGAAAGCAGGCTATCAACCCATAGCGAGACTAATGGACTATACACATTCTGGTGTAGATCCTGACTACATGGGAATTGGACCGGTTACGGCTATTCGCAAGCTACTTGATCGAACAGGTCTTGATCTTGCCAATGTCGATGTAATCGAGCTCAACGAAGCATTTGCAGTTCAAGCCTTGGCAGTGATGAAAGATTTAGGACTGTCCTCAGAACAAACCAACCCAAATGGCAGTGGCATCTCACTCGGGCATCCAATTGGCGCAACCGGTTGTATACTGACTGTTAAAGCTTTGCACGAACTCAAACGCACAAAAGGCAAACATGCAATCGTTTCAATGTGCATCGGGGGCGGTCAAGGAATTGCGGCAGCATTTGAACTAATTTGAAGTATATTTGTCTCATCAATTGATACATAACACTGAAGGAGAAGAGCTATTCTTATCAAGCAAAAAACCGATATTAAGCCGAGCGAAATAACACCCCATGAAATTTACTTGGATCGCCGGAAATTCATCCAGTCATCAGCAGCTTTTGCGATAGGTGGTGCAGCACCAATTATTATGCTCAGCGCCTCTCAGGCACAGGCTGCAGTGAAATTCGACAATCTTGTCAAATCACCCTACTCTACTTCACAAAAGCAAACCTCTTACGACGATATAACAAGCTATAACAACTTCTATGAGTTTGGCACTGATAAACGAAGCCCAGCCAAATTTGCACACATGTTGAATACCCGACCTTGGAGCTTGTCCGTATCCGGTGAGTGTGAGGCCCCTAAAGATTGGGATATTGAGGACATCTTAAAACAATTTCCAACAGAAGAGAGAATATATCGCCATCGATGTGTTGAAACTTGGTCAATGGTTGTGCCTTGGGTAGGATTTCCATTGGGAGATTTTCTCAAAATTCACAAACCAACATCAAAAGCAAAGTACATTGAAATGCTGACTTTGGTCAGGCCGGAAGAAATGGTAGGTCAAAAGCCTGGGTTATTCGGCCCTGTTCTTGATTGGCCATACCTTGAAGGCTTGCGAATCGATGAAGCTATGAATCCATTGACAATATTCGCGACAGGATTGTATGGCGAACATCTTCCCAATCAAAACGGCGCACCAATTCGATTGGTAGTGCCTTGGAAATATGGTTTCAAAGGTATAAAGTCAATTGTCTCCGTTCGATTTACTGAAACACAACCGCTAAACACTTGGCAAGTACAGGCACCGAACGAGTATGGTTTTTATGCTAACGTAAACCCCAATGTTGATCATCCGAGATGGAGTCAGGCCTCCGAAAGGCATGTAGGTGAGTTGTTTGGACGGCACCCAACCTTGATGTTTAATGGATATGAGGAACATGTTGCTAGTATGTATAGTGGAATGGACCTCACAGTTAATTTCTAGCTAGTATTCCAGTAACTATTCTCGCAATCGCGGTTGATTAATCTCATTCAACCGCGATTGTTTTGTACCCCAGCGCACTTGTATGAAAATATCATCAAGCCAATGGTCAAAATGGATTCGAAGATCAAAGCCGGCCGTATTTATTCTGTGTTCGATCCCACTGCTATTGCTGGTTCTTGACATATTTACCGGGGAAATCAGTGCCGACCCAGTTGAGGACCTTACCAAAGTAACTGGCGAGTGGGGGTTGCGCATATTGCTGTTGACGCTCGCTATTACACCGATTCGGTCGATAACCGGAGTCAATCAATTGATCTTACTAAGAAGAATGCTCGGGTTGTTTGCATTCTTCTATATCGTGTTGCATTTCCTAACCTGGCTGGTCATCGATAATTTCTTTGATTTCCAGCGCATAATTGAAGATGTCATTGAGCGATACTACATATTATTTGGCTCTATTGCTTTTATTCTTTTGATACCACTAGCCATCACGTCAACCAATCGCATGGTTCGTCGAGTTGGCGGTGCTCGCTGGAACAAACTACACAAACTTGTATATCCAATTTCAATTTTAGCGATTGTTCACTATTACCTACTTGTCAAAGCTGATATCACTCCCCCCGTTATTCACGGCGCAATTTTAGCGGTGCTTCTTGGCTATCGTTTATGGAAATATCAACAAAAATCGCTATCTAAGAGGAAAAATACTTAATTTCGGGCAATGGCAGTCTAATGCTTTGACTGTTGCGCCCCATGCTTTGATTTAACCACAGCATTCCTGCATGGAAGACATACAGTTAGCCGTAAAAACAGAAGATGAAGACCAACTTGAAGTTTGGCAAACACTGAAAAACCTCCACAGCTATCTGTGGGAATTTCGAGTTAGAATTTCGATCGCAGTCGTATTTCTAATACTTGCTAAGGTCTCAACAATTCTTATTCCCCTTGTATTAAAGGAGATAGTTGATTGGTTTGATCAATCTCTCAATCCGGCAGAGGTTCTCATAATTCCGGCTTTTTTAGTGATAGCCTACGCATCTTTAAAACTCGCTACAACACTCTGTGAGGAGATTCGTAATGCATTGTTCTCGCGTGCTTCGCAAAGGGCAGTGCGCAACGTCGCACTTCGAGTGTTTCAGCATTTGCACAGACTATCGCACGCATTTCACCAAGACCGTGAAACCGGAGGTGTATCTAGAGATATTGAACGCGGCACACGTGGTATCAACACCCTTTTGTGGTACATCGTGTTTAGCATTATTCCGACTATCTTTGAAATTGCAGTTATATGTGGCGTTCTTGCAGTTAATTTCGAACTGAAATTTGTCTTAATAACTGCAACGACGATTATCCTATATTCAATATTCACATATTACGTAACGGCTTGGCGAACACAATTCAGAGTCCGTATGAACCGAGCCGAATCGCGAGCTAACACAGCTAGCGTCGATGCACTATTGAATTATGAGACGGTCAAATATTTCGGAAATGAAGAACATGAAGCGAATCGTTTTGACGAACATATGCAACAATGGGAGAAGCAATCGATTATTAGCGAACAAACACTGGCGCTGCTTAATATTGGACAAGGAGCAATTATCTCGATTGGTACACTCATTCTGCTTTATCTTGCAGCAGCTGGGATTGTCAACGGTGAGCTAACGCTTGGAGACTTCATTTTGCTCAATGCGTTTCTGATGCAAATATATTTACCACTTCGGTTTCTTGGAACAGTATTCCGAGAGATCAACCATGCTTTGACGGACATGAACCGCATGTTCAATTTACTAAATGTCGATGACAAAATTCCAGAATTAGAAAATGCTCCAGCACTGAAAATCAATGGCGCTAGTATAAAGTTTGACAATGTGAGCTTTGGATATTCTAAAAAGCGAACCATACTAGAAGATGTGAGTTTTGAGATACCTGCTGGACACAAAGTCGCTGTTGTTGGAAAAAGTGGTTCTGGAAAATCAACTCTCGTACGCCTTCTTTTTCGGTTTTATGATGTTACCAGTGGCGCCATTACTATAGATGGCCAAGACATCCGCAAAGTTAGCCTGGAATCGTTACATGCAGCCATTGGCGTTGTACCCCAGGATACAGTCCTATTTAACGATACCATTGGCTACAACATTCGCTATGGTGCTCCGAATTGTTCAGAAGTTGAATTCGACAAAGCAATTAAGCAGTCCAATCTTGACAGTTTAGTTGAAGCACTTCCTGAACATCTCAAGACAATTGTTGGAGAACGCGGGCTGAAGCTGTCAGGTGGCGAGAAGCAACGAGTATCAATTGCCAGAACAATTCTAAAAGATCCGCCAGTCTTGCTTTTAGACGAAGCAACCTCTTCACTCGACTCAAAATCTGAGCGACATATTCAAGCAGCGCTCGATGTGGTATCTGAAAACAGGACTACTCTGATCATAGCCCATAGACTTTCAACAGTGTCTGATGCAGATCAGATTTTAGTGCTTGACAATGGCAGAATCATTGAGCAGGGAACTCATGCTGAATTGATTGAAGCAAACGGCTTATTTGCCGAAATGTGGTGGTTGCAACAGGTAGAAGAGACCGAAGCAAAGCTCAAGGCGATGGCAGAATCCAAGCAACCCGCTAATCCCCGACAAAACATTCAAGCGTAAATATTGCTGTGTTATTACGCCTAATACGAACCAAAGTAGCTGTTACCTAAACGGACAGAATGTAAACTGGCTTCTGGTTAATTTTCAATTACTAAAATTTAGTCTCAATTCACCTAAATTTAGTTGCAAATAGATTATTAGAGACAAGCTCCGAAAACCAAACATGATGCGTTTGCGGAGTCTATTATTTGGTATGATTTGAAACAAATTTCGGTGTGCCAGATTTGCAAGGCGGCTGGTTTGGTAGTTGAATACCATCAGCTATGAAAATAATATACTTATCATAATCTTCAGCGTGCGTTGAGATTTAGGGGTTTTTACGCAAAGAACGGTGCTTGGGAAACCTAACACAACTTATATAAAGGCATAGTGTTGGGGTAATGGATTTTAGCATGATGTGTTGTAAATTTAATATCAAGCACTTGTATAAATAACAAACGCCTCGGATAGGATTTTAATTGTCTGGATAGCGACTGCCACATTATTCATACTTCGGGATCAAGTCATTGTTAAGTCGTAATCTGCATGTAACGACACATGTTTTCATCAAGCTCGCATTCATGCCGTATAACCCGCAAAAGTGTAGACTTGGCCAGGTCAATCCCTCTCTGCCCGAATCATCGTCACATTGCGCTCCTTGCCGTCGAACACCACACCAAGCAGATGAATATCCTTCCAGCGATGCCGATACTTGCTGACATATTTCTTCTCCCGGATCTGCGCTACCGACTTGAACGCCTCCTCTTCCACTTTCGCTTTGTCGTCCGGCTGCTTGGCCACCTTAAACTCCAGCACGAACACCTGACCGGCATGCACCACTACCAGGTCCGAGCGACCGCGGCTGGTTGACTCCTCGCCTTTGACATCCACGCCGATGGCAATGAAGCAGGCGAACACCATGCCCGCATAAAACCCCTCATAGTGTTGCATCCCGCTTTTGACATACCACTGGTTCGGGATCGCACAGAAAAACGAGTGCAACTCCGCCTCAAACTTCCCGAAGTCGTTGGCCGCCAGAAACCGCACCATGTTGCTCGCTCGCTTTTCAAGTTCTTCAACGTCTTCACTGATAACATCCAGCAGTTCCTCGTTCAGACTCAACCGTACCTCATGGTTGGGGAATTCCAAGGTGTAATAGGGTTTGTCATTGCGAAATTCATGCTTCTTGATGGTCAGGTAGCCGGACTGGAACAGCAGCGAGTTGATGCGAACCCGGTCGACATTGAAATTGGACAGGTGTTTCTTCTCCATTTCCAGGTTCTCCAGATTCAAGGTGTTGATCAACCCCTTGGCCATCATCTTGTACAGATACTTCGGCGTGCCGGTTTCATACCAGTAAGGTTCGAACTGCCTGTTGTCAAACAGCAGCAGGACGTCAAAGGGGTTGTAGACCTTCTCCTCACCGAGCCAGCTGTAGCCGTTGTACCAGCGCCGAATCTCATCCCGGTCCAGCCCTTCGAGTTCCGGGGCGAATACCGTGTCAATGTCCGAATCCGTGTAGCCGCAGATGGTGGCATAGCGGGGATCCAAACTGATATCATTGAGATTGTTCAGCCCGGAGAACAGACTGACCTTGGAATACATGCTGATGCCAGTGACGAACACGAAGCGAATGTATCGGGCACAGCCCTTGATGCTGCCGTAAACGCCGTGCAGGTAGTCGCGGTTGGCTTCCGCCTGCTTCTTGTTATCTAGCACGTCCAAGATCGGCTTGTCATATTCGTCTACCAAAATCACTACCTGCTTTCTAGTCTTGCGGTTAATCTTGCGAACAAGATTCTGAAAGCGTATATCACCGGGCGTGTCTGATGTCAACAATTCAATACCCGCATCTTCTTCAAGTGCAGACAGTTGGCTGGCCATGTGAATTTCAAGGCCACCAGGTTCGCTGTAATTGGTGTCAAAGCTCAATCGCACCACCGGATTGCTGACGGTCCAGTCCCAGCGGTCATGAATGTGCAGACCTCGGAACAGCTGCTCGTTGCCCTCAAACAACTCTTGCATGGTATCCACCAGAAGCGTCTTGCCGAACCGGCGAGGACGGGAAAGGAAATAGTAGCCGGGTTTTCTGGCCAGTTTGTATATGTGGGGGGTTTTGTCCACATAGTAGAAGTCCCATTCTCGGATGTTCTTGAAGGCCGACTCCCCGACAGGCAGGTCAAGTTTGTTCATGATGATTGCTAAGCGAGTTTGATTGGTTGCATTATAGCATCAACAAGGGCTGAGATTACCTGAATATGAAAACTGAGACTTTTGCGGAGTCTGTTTTTGGGCATGATATTAATACAGAATATAGTCTGTCAACGTAGCAAAATCATTGAATTTAGGGATGTGAGAGCCTGCAACCGTGAATTCCACACCAAAGATAGTGGTTTGCCACATGGCGAAATATACTTGGTTTTTCTAGACTACAGTCTATTGAAAATAAAAAGTATATCGTAATATGTCAGATTGCAATGATACTGAAAATTAAGTCCATCAGTCCAGAGACTATTTTGTATGATTTCAGAATGTCTAAAACTATAGCCACTCATTTCAACCATTCCCTGGCGCTAACAAACAAATTTAACCAAGGACTAGTTGCTAACCAATCGTCAGGGGCCCATGACAGTTGAACCCGTCTGAATACCCTTTCCGGATGTGGCATTAATATTGTGATGCGTCCATCACTATTTGTCACTCCAGCAACCGCATGCTCAGAACCATTCGGGTTGTTAGGGTAGATTTGTGTTATGCGATCTCGGTTGTCAACATAATTCAAAAATATTTGATTGCTATTTTTTAGATCTTGATACACCTCTTCACTTTCAAACACAGCTTGACCTTCACCGTGCGCAACAGCAACAGGGAGTGTCTCGCCGCTTAGACCGCCATTCAAAACAGAAACACTCTCACAAACATTGACAGATACCAATCGAGCCTCAAACTGTTCTGACTGATTGCGAACAAATCTTGGCCATTGCCTTGCACCTGGAATGATGGACCGCAACTCAGCCATTGTTTGGCAACCATTACACACGCCAAGTGAAAATTTTCTGGAATCTGCAAAAAACGCTTCGAACATGTCTCGAACCTTTGGTTGACACATAATCGTACTTGCCCAACCCTGTCCTGCACCAAACACATCTCCAAAAGAAAACCCACCACACATTACCAGACCGTCAAATCGTTCAATCGTAGCTTCATCTGCGACTAAGTCGGCCATTACCACATCATAGGCATCTAAACCAGCCTTATCAAATGCAGCCGCCATTTCAACGTGACCATTAACACCCTGTTCTCTTAAAATCGCAACAGTTGGATTTTTCCCTGTAACAACAGTTGGAGCCTCGGATAAAACGGATGAATTTGAATAATCACCAACAGAACAAACTTCTACTCCGGATGCATTCAAACCCGGATCTTCAATATCCAAAATTCGATCGTACTCCATTTGAGCACACAGCGGATTGTCGCGTAAGGATCGCATTTTCCACGAAAGCTCAGACCAGATACGATGCAGCTCAGTACGGGATCGTTTATAGATAGTGTGTCCATTCAACGATAAACTAATTTCGTCCAGTTCAGTCACTTGACCTATTGAATAAACATGATCTAAAATCTGATAACTTCTGAAACACTGTCGTACATCATCCGCATGATCCTGTGATACTTGAATCACTGCGCCAAGCTCTTCATTGAAAAAGAAACTAATTGGATCGATTTCAAAATTTCTTTCAACTGAAATTCTCAATCCAACCCGGCCCGCAAATGACATTTCACACAATGTAGCAAATAAACCACCGTCTGATCGGTCATGATACGCCATCACCTTGTTGTCGTTAATCAATTCTCCCAATGCGTTGAAAAAAGCCCCTAACCGCCCCACCGAATCCATATCAGGTGCTACACCTTCAAGGTAGTTATATGTCTGATATAAAGCTGACATTCCAAGTCGGTCTTTACCACCACCAAGGTCAATCAACAATATTTCGGAGTCAAAGTCAGGAATTAATTGCGGCGTCAGGGATTTTTGAACGTCATCAACTGCGGCAAATGCTGTTGCGATCAACGTCAATGGTGAATGCACTTGCTTTGAAATTCCGTTGGGCTGGTCCCAAGTAGTTGACATAGATAGCGAGTCTTTACCTACCGGTATAGATATGCCAAGCCTAATACAAACATCCAATGCAACTGAGCGGACTGCTTCATATAGTTGGTATGATTCACCTTCAAGTGACGCAGCTGCCATCCAGTTCGCGCAGAGCCGAACATCACGAACATTCAAAACACTAGTGGAGCGCAAGTTTGTCAATGCCTCTCCAATTGCTAGTCGCGCACTTGCTGGCGCATCCAAAATGGCAACCGGCGACCGTTCACCAACAGCCATTGCTTCACCCGTTACAGTGTGATAACCCGAAAGTGTTACCGCAGCATCAGCCACTGGCACTTGCCAAGGACCTACCATTTGATCGCGGTGAATTAATCCAGTAACCGTTCGGTCTCCTATAGTTATCAGAAACGACTTATCGCTGACGCTCGGAAATCGCATTACACGTTCCACACAGTCATCAAAAACCAACAGATCCAACCCGGATTTGTTCGAATTACTTCGTATCTGTTTATCAGATTTTTCGGTGCGAATAAATCCGTTCATAAGAAAATCTATATCAATATCCACCGGAAATGAATGTAGAAAGTTACTGTCAGACACTGACAAATGCTGATTAAGCGTGGCTTCGCCAACAACTGCGAACGGACAACGTTCGCGTTGACATATTGCTGAGAAAACATCAAGATTAAATTGGGAAATGGCTAGTACATACCTTTCTTGAGCTTCATTGCACCAAATTTCCATTGGTGACATTCCTGAATCTACAGTTGGTATTTTTCTTAGTTCAATCTTGGCACCCAACCCGGCTGCATGTACGATTTCAGGCAAGGCATTAGACAATCCACCAGCTCCGACATCATGTATTGATCGAATAGGATTTTGATCGCCTAACTCACGACACCTGTCAATCACTTCTTGACAACGACGTTGCATCTCAGGATTGCTACGCTGAACAGAGGCAAAATCAAGCTCGGTACTTGAGCATCCTTGCCCCAAGCTCGATGCAGCGCCACCACCTAAGCCGATCAACATCGAAGGTCCACCAATTACAATGAGTAAATCACCACATTCAATTTTGCGTTTTTCTATCTGAGAGTGCCTAATATTACCCAAGCCTCCTGCAAACATAATTGGCTTATGAAAACCGTGCCAAGATTCCCGGCCTTCGCTCGATGTTTCAAAGGTTCGAAAATAACCGCCAATATTAGGCCGTCCAAACTCATTGTTAAAAGATGCTGAGCCAATTGGAGCTTCCAACATGATTTCAAGTGGTGAAGCGATTCTATCAGGAAATTGTGGTGTTTGTTCCCAAGGCTGGATTAGGCCCGGAACCCTCAAATTTGAAACTGAAAATCCACATAGCCCAGCTTTCGGCTTACCACCAACACCAGTTGCCCCCTCATCCCTTATTTCACCTCCGGCCCCGGTTGCAGCACCTGGAAATGGTGAAATTCCAGTTGGATGGTTATGAGTTTCTGCCTTGAAAATTATGTGTACCGGCTCTGGCTCTGACCGATACAGCCTGCTTTGAGGCAATGGTGAGAAAATTGTTGAATTTCGACCTTCAATAACCGAAGCATTGTCTTTGTATGCAACGAGGGTTCTATCAGAACAACGATTGTGGGTTTCCTGAACCATAGAGAACATAGACTGCTCACGTTTCTCACTATCAAATTGCCAAGTGGCATTGAAAATTTTGTGCCGGCAATGTTCCGAGTTAACTTGGGAAAACATCATGATTTCAGCATCAGTTGGATTTCTTCCCTGCAAATCATACCAATTTGAGAAATAGGCCAATTCCTTATCAGATAGCGCCAATCCCAAATCCATGTTTGCATATTTGATCGCTTCAATGCCATTGGCAATGTAATCTATCTCAGAAACAGGTCTTGATTCACCTTGCTTGAAAATTAATTCAATCTGTTCATGGCTCTCTAATTGCGATTCAACCATCCGATCATGCAAAAATGGCAACAGCTTCGCTTTCTCATGCTGATTTAAGCCAGACCTAGATTCTATTTCCCAAAAAATTCCTTGTTCTATACGTTGCACACTTCCAAAACCGCAACTCTTTAGAATTTCCATCGCTTTGGTGCACCATGCTGAAATGGTTCCAAATCGAGGCACAATCAAAATTGATTTTGTACTAAACAGACTAACTGGGTCGTGAGAGCTACCGCTTAACAAATCTAAAAGTAAGATCTGTTCATCATCCGAAAAAGACGAGTGGGCACTAATAAAGTACAAATAGGAAGCACTCAGCGATTCTAGTTGGGGGACTAGAGGCTGAATCTTTTTGACTAGCTGATTAACTCTGAATGCGGATTTAGCTTGACCGCCTATGACACACGAGATTCTCACATTTTGAGTGTAATCACCCTGTTCTACTGGCATAGACAGCACTTAAAGCGCTTGATTTTGTGCGCGTGTCAACTATAAGACTGCTTTAATGCAGCCGGCTCAATATTATCGCTATATTTTGACACCTAGTCGATGAGCGGCAATTTCGTATGATTCCACGACATCACCAAGTCCATGTCGAAATCGGTCCTTGTCTAGTTTTTCTCGGGTTTCAATATCCCATAGCCGGCAACCATCCGGCGTAAATTCATCCCCTAACAGGAGACCGCCTTTGTATCGACCGAATTCTAATTTGAAGTCAACAAGAATTATTCCAGCATCTCGAAACAAAGGCACCAATACGTCATTAACCGCAAAGGTGCGTTCAGTCATAAGCTGAACTTCTGCATCAGTCGCCCAATCAAACGAGCGAATATGGTATTGGTTGATCATGGGATCATGCAACTCATCGTTCTTTAGGAAAAACTCAAATGTTGGTTGCCTGAGTTCCAAGCCATCTTCCACGCCCAATCGCTTGCAAATTGATCCAGTTGCGATATTCCGAACAACGCACTCAACTGGAATCATGTCTAGACACTTGACAAGTGACTTCGTGTCATCAACCAGCGAATCAAAATGAGTTTGAATACCGCCCTGTTCCAAAGCTTGCATGATAAACGCGTTGAAACGATTGTTAACCATACCCTTGCGATTAAGTGCCTCAGTTTTGCGGCCATCGAATGCCGATGTGTCATCTCGAAATTCCATGAGTAGCAGATCTTCATCATCTGTTCGATAGACCGATTTGGCCTTTCCCGAGTACAACAGTTCACCCTGTTTCATTGCTAATTTGTATTCTCCCTTGTGAGTAAATTAAATTGTCTGTTGGAACGAGCCTATACTACACCAGCGCTTGACATTGCTGCCAGTACGTGATCTTTTGACTTCTCTGAGAGCGGAAGCATAGGCAATCGCAGATGATTTTTAATCAACCCCTGCTTCGATACACCCCATTTAGCTGGAATCGGATTTGACTCTATGAACATTGCTTCATGCAAAGGCATCAACTTTTCATTGAGCGCTTTTGCCGTTTCATGGTTGCCTGCAACCGCCGCAACGCACATCTCATGCATTAATGAAGGTGCAACGTTTGCAGTGACCGAAATAGTACCTTTGCCACCAGCAAGCATCAATTCCATTGCTGCTGTGTCTTGCCCAGAATATGAAACAAAATTATCAGAAGTTGACTCTATCAATTGTTGCCCGCGCTCAATATCAGCAGTTGCATCCTTTATTCCAACAATGTTATCAATATGACTCAATCGAATTGCGGTGCTATTGTGCAAATCTACTGCAGTTCGACTGGGCACGTTATATAGGATTTGCGAAATTGGAACCGATTCTGCGATTAACTTAAAATGTTGGTACAGACCTTCCTGTGTTGGTTTGTTGTAATATGGGACTACAAGTAAACAAGCGGCAGCCCCAAGGTCGTGAGCGGCGCGAGTCAAATCTAAAGCTTCAGCCGTATTATTAGAGCCAGTACCTGCTATTACGGGAATGCGCCCGGCAGAAGCCTTAATAGTGTGTTTAATTACCTCATAGTGTTCTTCGTGACTTAACGTTGCGGATTCACCAGTTGTTCCAACCGACACAATCGCATCAGTACCTGAGGAAACGTGATGATCAACCAATCTTGACAATGACTCCAGATCCAGCGAACCATCCTCGTTCATTGGTGTTACCAATGCCACAATACTACCCGTAATCATATCTAACTTGTCTCCAAGCACGCTTGTTTTAGTGAAATATCAATTAATATGCGTATTGTAATACACTAGACTGGATAATTTGATATGTATTGAATATCTTAAATTACGTTGACCGAATTTTTTGGCAAATTTCCCCAATTGTAAATAATCTGCCAACAGCCCAACTCGCAATTATTAATAGCCGTACATAATCGCCCCTGACGATAAGGCAATTGATAAAGCGCCAAATCAATCGATTGATTTAAATTCGTCTTATGAGCGATAATGAGGCAAAAGTCTGAAAAGGATTAATCTAAGAATCCGCTACCCTCGTGATATAGAAAAAACGAGGCCAAGTTTCAACTAGTTTCTTGGTGTTTTCGATATTGGCAATCAAATCGATGTGAGATTTGGTGGAGGTGGCGGGGATCGAACCCGCGTCCGTGAGCCCTCCGCTCGCTGGCAACTACATGTTTAGTCTACCCCTTAATCAACCACATTCAGCTCGGATAGACTAACCTGATTGTGGTGGTTCTGTCTGCATAAGCAGAATTTCACCTCTTGAGTTACAGAACACTCCCCAAGAAGCTAAGCTGGATTTAAGTGACCCCGAATCATGCTCTCCAGACCAAGCAATCACGAGGCTTAGCAGCTAAGCTGCTAAGGCGTAGTTGTCGTCGTTGGCAACTATAGTTTTGCAGATTGATTAACGAGGCATCTGCACCTCGACATGCTCCAACGGTTTTGCGACCCTCGTCGAAACCAAGATCACCCCCACTAAAATTCATTATTTGTAGTATAGGCATTTCCAAACGAAATTCAAGTTAATTTTAGTTCCTAACGAATATTTTCCGCGCAACCTCTCTCGGAATGTACGAGTACACCTTAAATGTCCGCTTTCTTGGATATCAGAATACAAACAGAACCAAGTCAACTATATCGACAAAATCTGTCACAACCTAACACCAAATTTCTCTTGTCCAATAATATCGCTACACCGAAAGATTTTGGATAACACTGCTGCCATGGAACAGTGGCATTAGTATCTGTGACATCACTCTCAGATTGAAGTGGCGCATGGGAGGGCAACCTCACATGCCGGTCTAATCGCTCGCTAATCGCAACTTGATTACCTTCAATATCGTCAAGTCGCTCATGAACACGCACGATCTCGTTGTTAATTAATTTGATATCAACTTTGATTTCTTCAATCTGAATATTAGTGTTCACAACCTCTTTATTGGTCTGGTCAATCCGTTCATTGACCTCATCAAATCTGGCGTCGACCTTTTCGAATCTGGCATCAACCTCATCAAATCTGGCGTCGAACTTATCATTGGTAGCTGCAAGTTGTGTTTTCAATTCAGCTATGCCTTCAGCATTCCTGTCAATTTTATTGCTGTTATTGTTTATTTGAATTAACATTTTATGGTTGGTTTCATTTATCTTGACAATTTCTTTGCGTATTTCTTTGAAATTATCCTCAGTTGCTGATGCAAAACGTTCAATTACTGATTCAACCCCATCTATTTTAGATAGCATAGCTTCGTAATTTCGATCGAAACTATGATTCAAAACCAAAGCCATAACTCCCACTAAACCTCCGATTACCGTCAGCATCGTACCCAATATGATGTTGGTGTAGTCCAATCTCTGTTTACCTCTCTTAGATTTGGAACCCCTGTTGGAATTTGTTGATTTGTTGTCAGACCCTGTTTTGTCTGTCATCGCAATATCCTGCTCGTTTTAAGTTGTATTTTTTCATCTTCAGACTTGCGGCGGGGAAATCAATGCGAGAGTGGCTGCTGTCCCATGCCGAGGCACGTTGAAACAGAATTGCACCGTCTTGCTGGCAACAGTTGATAACATGAATTACGTACGTTTTTCAAATCTGTTGCCACATAGAAGATTCTATGCCCTATGTATAATCCTTACACTTAATTATACGACATTGATTTGAAGTTTAGTGTGATAATTTTCAAAAAATGCGAGCGCTTGTTTTGATGATATGGAATCATGTTCCAGTCCTTTAAGATTCAAGCATTTACGTGAGTGTGAAAGCCAGAATTGAGCGATGCTGTTGCTCCGTTGCTATGAACTTTTCTTTCCGCATAGAGCGAATTTCGAAGGCAATGACGAATGCCGACATCTCCTTGCATAATACATTGGTACCAAAATCGCAGTTTGTCACAACATTTTTAAATTATTAACATCTCCGCGATATGTGTGTCGTAAATCAATCCAGTTCGTCTGCTATCGATTCCGCACTGTTTTAGAGAGTCATCAGATACAAAATCAATTTGTTGTGTTCAACAAAGCAGAGGCGGTATCTGCTACCCGCATCGATACTATGTACGAAAATACTGAATCCTAATCAAACAGACTAGAACAACCAATGATGGATCTCAGGTACCAACCAGAACAGTGGCGCTCCAAGTGTATAAAGAATCACAGTGTTCGGGTTGCGCGTCTTTTTGTGAAATAAATTTCAAGTCAGGCCAGCATAAATCAGCCCCGAACAGCGCTTGACAGCTGAATAAATGAGTTCGGAAATTCATCAATCAATACAAACCGATAGTTGAATATTAGGCGTTTTAATTATGTGCCTAACAAGTTGTGCTAATCAGCACAGCATCACCATCAAAACCGGTCTGCTAGCAAGCGAAAATTACCATGGCGGTCAATGGTAACAGAAAATGAAGTTGCTCCTTAATCCACTGCACACTCCTATTCTGACTCCTGTTTTGTGTTGCTGGCAATGATAGTGGACTAAACAACGCAAATTCCTCTCAACTGTAACATGCGACATCATCACTTTTCGTGTATAAAATTGCAAATTTGTGACTACTAACTAATTACTCGGCAAATTGGATTGCGAATATGGGAAATCGACTATCAAAAATCTATACTAGACAAGGCGATGACGGAACAACTGGCTTAGGCGACGGTAGCCGTACAAATAAAGACTCAGATCGAATTGAGGCGCTGGGCGCAGTTGACGAGCTCAATAGTTTTATTGGCCAAATACTGTGTCATCAAGTTCCGGCTGAAGTTGAGGAATGTCTTCTGAGTGTCCAACACACGTTGTTTGATATCGGTGGTGAAATTTGCATTCCAAGTTTTAGAATGGTACAAGCTGAACGTGTTGAGTATATTGAAAATTGCCTTGATTCGTTTAACGCTGAACTTGAACCCCTAAAAGACTTTATTTTGCCTGGCGGCACATTCGCTGCTGGGGCTTGTCATATTGCAAGAACTGTCTGCCGTCGCGCGGAACGACGACTGCATAGACTAGCAAGTAACGAAGATATTTCAGAAATATCATTTAAATACCTGAATCGACTGTCTGACTTGTTGTTTGTAGCCGCACGTTACATCAATAAAAAAGACGGAAAACCAGACGTCCTTTGGGAGCACGATCGTAGCAAACAGAAGTTCAAACGTTGATATAGGTACTAATTTGAACTTATTTTCGTTCCAGTCTTGACCAGTCGAAATGAGGTCCAGGATCAGTCTTGCGACCCGGAGCGATATCGGAATGCCCAAATACATTATCAGCACGAATAGCAGGGTAAATCTTCCGCAAAAGTGTGATTACGTAATTTAGAGATTTATATTGATCGTTTTCGAATTTGTCATAGTCACAACCTTCAAGCTCAATTCCTATGGAAAAATCATTGACGTTGTCGCGATTTAGGCAAAAAGATTTACCAGCATGCCAAGCTCTTTTCTCGGTTGACACGAATTGGATAATTTCCCCGTTCCTTCGAATCAGAAAATGTGCCGACACTCGCAACCCTCTTAAACCGTCAAAATATGGATGCTCACTAAAGTTCAGCTTGTTGCAAAATAAATCTTCAATGTGACTGCTTCCATATTTTCCCGGTGGAAGACTGATAGCGTGAACAATTATCACCTCAGGCACTACACCCATTGGCCGTTCGCCGTAGTTGGAAGATTTAATCTGTTTGACACCTTTCAACCAGCCTTGGGGCAATAACATATTCATTTGTTCCATTGATATATTTTGAAGCATATCGACGCGGTCAGGATTGATGAGATTCACTTGGAGTCATCTGAATCTGAATTTGCAATGTAATTGGCTCATATCGAAATTTTACCAATGAGGCCAGAGCGATACTAACGTTCGAAATCTTAAGGAGCCGAAGCACAGCAATTTGATACCCGCTTCCGACACTTTATTTGAGTTTGTTCCGATAGGTTTGAATATTCTCATTGCGTTCACAGTCAACCTTACTAAGTCACCGCGCTCTACCCTTAGTAGTTCGATCTTCATCACCGTCAGACTTCAATCACAGCTTACACTATCTTTCATTCTGCTAAACTGTTTCTACCTGTGAATTGCTGTGTGGCGATGGGTGAAATATTTATTATTAACATTTCGGTGAACGCTAATATGTTATGCAAGTTTCATAGCAAAACACCTCAAAGAATATTTGTGTTTTCTAACGCGAATTTACAAGCTGACAAGTTGTCTATAATTCCCATAATTTCAACTCATACTATTAGATATCTGAATTCCAAATTTGTCCAATTCTATTCGAAATCAACGCTGGCAGTTCTGGATTGACCGCGGTGGCACCTTCACCGATGTAATCGCTGTTGAACCCAATGGTGCAATCCATACTCACAAGCTACTTTCTGAAAATCCAGAACGTTATCAAGATGCCGCAATACAAGGTATTAACGATATCCTAAAAGCCAATTCTGACTCAACCAGTTCAGATCTTATCAGCACGGTGAAAATGGGGACTACGGTCGCTACTAACGCCCTGCTTGAGCGTAAAGGAAGTCGTTGTGTTTTAATCACCACCCGAGGATTTAAAGACGCTCTAAGAATCGGTTATCAGGCCAGACCGTCACTCTTCGCTCGACAAATTATTCTTCCTGACTTACTCTATGATGCTGTCGTTGAAGTTGATCAACGGCACAGTGCTTCCGGAGATGTCCTAATTGAACTCAATATCGAAAATGTAACGTCTGATCTGCAAAAGATTTACGACTCCGGCATCAAATCATGTGCTATTGTGTTTATGCATGGTTACCGTTTTCATGAACACGAAAAAAAGGTTGCCGAAACTGCAAAGAATATTGGCTTTACTCAAATCTCAACGTCACATGAAGTCAGTCCGTTAATGAAACTGATTGGACGCGGAGACACAACAGTGGTTGATGCATATTTGTCTCCGGTACTTCGGCAATACGTTGACCAGATCGCTGATAAATTGACTGGAGTCAAGCTGATGTTTATGCAATCCAATGGCGGGTTAACTGATGCTTATAAGTTTCAAGGCAAAGATAGCATACTGTCAGGACCGGCAGGAGGTGTTGTCGGCGCAGTCAGTACAAGCAAAACTGCCGGGTTCGAAAAAATAATCGCATTTGATATGGGTGGAACTTCTACCGATGTTTCACATTACGCCGGAGAATATGAGAGAGCTTATGACACACATGTAGCTGGTGTACGAATTCGCTCTCCGATTATGCGCATTCACACCGTCGCCGCGGGCGGAGGATCCATACTCAAATTCGATGGTTTGAAATATAGTGTGGGACCAGAGTCAGCTGGAGCCGACCCCGGGCCCGCTTGCTACCGGCGTAACGGTCCTCTTACCATCACTGACTGCAATCTTATGCTAGGCAAGTTGCAAGCCGATTTCTTTCCAAAAATTTTCGGGCCTGACGGCAACCAGCCATTGGATGCTGAAATAGTCACTAACAAATTTGAGGGGTTGGCTAAATCAATTCAGCAGGCAACAGGGGACACACGCTCAGCACAAGGGGTTGCCGAAGGATTTCTGAATATTGCCGTAGATAATATGGCAAATGCCATAAAGAAAATATCAGTTCAACGTGGGTACGACATTACAGAATACACACTGTGCAGCTTCGGTGGCGCAGGTGGTCAACATGCTTGTTTAGTTGCCGACGCACTTGGGATTGAAACCGTTTTTATTCATCCCTATGCAGGTGTTCTTTCAGCTTATGGTACTGGACTTGCTGACATTCGCGCAATATTCGAAGAGGCAGTCGAAGACGTTCTTTCTGAAGGTCTGGTAGCTTCGCTTGTCTTGAGCTACCAAAAGCTCATTGACAGGTCTATAACCGAAATTCGAAACCAAGGTGTGCAACCTGAGAACATTACAACCGAAAGCCGAAGTCACGTTCGTTACGAAGGTACCGATGCGGCCATTGTCGTAGAGACCGGCAGCAGTGCAGAAATTCGAGCTCGTTTTGAACAAAGTCACCAGGACCGATTTGGGTTTACCATGCCACACAAAAACATTATTGTTGAAGCGATTTCTGTTGAAGCGGTCGGCAAAACCGAAATTCATCAAGAGCATGGTGCTGACTACACCATCAAAATCAACTCACCGGAACCAGTCAAGCAGACAAAGTTTTACTATGCTGGTCAATATGTCAATAGCTCAGTGTATATGCGAGATGACCTGAAACCCGGAGATCAGATCGTTGGGCCAGCAATCGTCATTGAATCAACTGGAACAACTGTTGTAGAGCCTGGTTGGACAATGGATACTACACGTTATAACCATCTGGTGCTAAAACGAACTACACCACGCCCCAAGCGCAAGGCAATCGGTACCTACGCTGACCCAGTGATGCTTGAAGTATTTAACAACTTGTTCATGTCTATTGCTGAACAGATGGGGGCTTCACTTGAAAACTCCGCATATTCAGTGAATATCAAGGAACGCTTGGATTTTTCGTGTGCAATTTTTGATACGAGTGGTGATTTGGTGGCTAATGCTCCTCACATGCCAGTGCATCTGGGATCAATGAGCGAATCCGTAAAAATCATCATGCGCAATCGATTAGGAAGCATGAAACCAGGTGATTCGTACATACTGAACAACCCTTATAACGGTGGAACTCACTTGCCAGATATCACCGTCATAACACCAGTATTCGAGAAGAGCAAAGGCGACATTTTGTTTTATGTTGCTTCACGCGGTCATCATGCTGATGTTGGTGGAATAACACCAGGTTCAATGCCACCAGACAGCCATGTTATTGATGAGGAAGGTGTACTCATTGATGATGTGCAACTCATTGACCAAGGAAAATTCTTAGAAACTGAACTACGAAATCTGCTACTCGGTGCACCTTACCCGGTTCGCAATATTGAGCAGAATCTTGCTGACATCAGAGCTCAGGTAGCTGCCAATGAAAAAGGTGTTCAAGAGCTTGGGAAAATGGTGGACCACTTCGGGTTAGACGTGGTGACTGCCTACATGCAGCATGTGCAAGACAATGCAGAAGGTGCTGTCAAAAAAGTAATCAAAGTTCTACGCGATGGCTATTTCCGCTATGAAATGGACAACGGCTGCGTAATTTCAGTCGCTATTTCAATTGACAACGAAAAGCAAGAGGCAGTTGTTGATTTCAGTGGAACATCCGCACAAACAGAAAACAATTTCAATGCGCCATCATCGGTTGCGCGTGCCGCTGTTATGTATGTGTTTCGCACCTTGGTGGATGAAGTCATACCAATGAATGAAGGTTGCCTTAAACCTATCAAAATTATTATTCCAGACGGTTGCATGTTGAAACCGGTTTACCCTTCTGCCGTTGTTGCTGGCAATGTAGAGACTTCTCAGTACATCACTGATGCTCTATACGGCGCACTAGGGGTGATGGCCGCTGCACAAGGCACTATGAACAACTTCACCTTTGGCAACGATAAATACCAGTACTATGAAACCATTTGCGGCGGTTCTGGTGCCGGTCCAGATTTTGACGGTTGTGATGCAGTACATACTCACATGACAAACGCCAAACTCACAGACCCGGAAGTTTTAGAATGGCGTTTTCCAGTAAGGCTCGAGAGTTTTAAGATTCGCAAAGGAAGTGGTGGACACGGTAAACACCGCGGAGGCGACGGATGCACCCGTAAAATTCGTTTCTTGGAACCTATGACAGCTTCGATTCTATCCGGTCACAGAATCATACCGCCATACGGTTCAAATGGCGGCAAACCAGGTGAATGTGGCCGTAATACGGTAATTCGCGCAGACGGCACAGTTGAAGAATTAGGATCGACTGATCGCACTGAGATGAATATTGACGATATGATTGTCATCGAAACACCCGGTGGCGGAGGTTTTGGCAAATCTGATTAAATCCAGTGGATACCAACCAACGTGTGTTAAAGCATTTTCTGTTGAGTTCTAATCGGATTAAGATGTTTCAGCTGCATTTAAACTAACTACCTTTAAGGCATTAAACTAGAGCTCGGGCATACATCAAAATTCGGTTCTCCCCAAAAAATAGACTCTGGAAATGTATCATGAATTTATGCAATTTTCATGCACTTTCCAATGGTATATAATATGGGGTGATACAAGCAACAAAGTGACGCCATTGCTATCATGGCGTCTGCAACAGTGGAGGTTTGGGGGTACATTTTGCTGTCAATTTTTATTTTAATCAATTTCAAGAGGTATGCATGAGGCTCATACGCATTTATTATGCAGTGCAAACTCAAGCAACAACCAGTTTGATGCGTATCAATGGATGAAGCAAAAAATAGAATTTCAATTTTAAAACAAATTGAGAATTTGCGCGGGTCCAAGGCGATTCTATACGTGACAGGCGATCGTGTAGGCTTGGATACACAGATTGGCCAAGATGCAGTAGATCTGTTTGTTGAACATTTGGATACATTGGGTCCAGTCCAAAAACTGACATTGATACTTTACACATTGGGAGGAAATACATCAGCAGCTTGGAATCTAGTCAACTTGCTTCAAATATACTGCGACGAACTTGAAATAATCACACCTGGGAAATGTAGAAGTGCCGGTACATTAATTTCATTAGGTGCAAAACAAATTGTGATGACGAAACAAGCAACATTGGTGACCAATAGACCCTAGCTTGTATCATCCGCTTGGACCGCAAATCCCAGGCGCAAATCCAGAAGCACGAGCTAGCGTAAGCGTAGAAGCGGTTTATGGGTATTTGGATTCATTGAAAGAGTATGTATCTGATGAAGAACTTAGAGGCAGGCTTTTTTTGGATTTATCTAACAAAGTGCACCCTTTACTATTAGGCCAAATCTTCAGGTCACGTCGACAGATCCGAGATCTTGCTTGCCGATTATTAGAAAAACAAGGTTACCCTGACAACGTCATTAATGAAATTACCGACTTTCTGTGTTCCGATTCTGGGAGCCATGACTATACAATCAATCGACGTGAAGCTAAAGAGCTCGGTCTTAACATTGAACAGTGCTCAGCAAAACTCTACGGTATATTGCGTAAATTGCATTCTAGCTATGCTAGTCAGATGGAATTACAAAAGCGGTTTGATATAAATGAATTGGTATTGCTAGCTGAAAATAGCCGAATAAGCAATTATTGCTTTGTACGGGCTATGATCGAAAGCAGTAAATACGGTGCTCATCATTTTCTAACCGAAGGGATTATTGAATCTATACCGAACGACAAGGGAAGCACCCCACAAGAAACTACCATACAAGATCGACGAATTTTTGAAGGATGGAGGAAAATACTATGAAAGTTCCCAAACATATTATTCCTTTGGAGGAACACTCACCTGATGGGACTGCCGCTCCAAGGTTTCATTTGTCTGACACATTGAACTGGTCTTGCTATTCGGCAAGAATCAAGAATCAGGTGATAGTTATCCCGAAACCGGTGTATAAATACAGCAATGAGTTTGACGCGACCGACTCTATTGAAAACACCATTGCAAACGATAAAAAAACATCTTAGTTCAGAGCATTGCGAAGTATTTCAGCCAGTAATGTTACCGAACAATTCGCAACACTGAAAATCACTGTTGAAAAACTTACTCGGGAGCATCTAGCGCGACGCTTAAATCTTGCGAACAATACATTAGACAAGGTGACCAACCGCGCGCCTTGTATGCATTGAAAACACAAACGAAAAACAACTGATTTCATATTTTGTGCGTGAAAGAACTACGATTATCGTCGGACTGACTAAAGCGTGAATCCCTAATGCACTGGCAACAGAACTGAATTTCTGTCATAGGCGGAACTCGCGTTCCGTCAGTGGTCACCGGCTCTTGACGGTTGAATGCCCCAGCTGGGTTGCGCGGATATATATTCAGCACTTAGTGCAACAGTTCGTACCGCCTAGTCAAACATAATCTAGTCTCGGAGTCGATGGTATTCAGCGACGACTGATTACAGCATGTAACTGAACTCAAGCTAGAATTGCTCTGCAACGAGATACGCAGCCTTACCCCTGAGGCGTTTGTTCTGTATGTAAGTGTTTGATATTATATTTACAACACACTGCGCTGAAAATCTGATCCCCCAACACGATGCCCTTAGATCGGGCACTCCAGGTTTTCCCAGCACCGATTTTCCAACCAAAAACCCCAAACCTAAATTCAACCCCTGTGTTTGCAATATTATTCTTATTTTCAACAGCTTATAGTATATAATACTGGATTGAATCCTGATTCCTAGCTTTGATGGTTAATGTCGTTAACATATTGATTTTATTATAGGCGAGCATGTCAATAGGCACTCCGCAAACACCTCCCCCTGACTTTGACGGTTGATTTCACTAAAGCATTGATATAATATAGTTGAGTATGTCACTAAACACTACAAAATACCTTTCCAATCTCAGATTCAAATGCACAGAAATGTCCGTACTTGTTCATTTGAGTTCAAATAGATCAATATTGTGAGTCAATCCCATGGCCTTGTACAAATTCTGTCCCGTCTCGGCGGTGGTGAATGGCAATGCATAGAACACCAGATCTGCTAGTCTTCAAACATGCTGTGCTAAACCCGTGTCAGCGCGCGGCATACCATTTTGGGAGAAAACGCTGAGCCCTGTTGTAATACCACCATGCGATATCACGGGATGAAAACAAGGGATTTTGAAAAAAGTCGATTGGTATGCGCTAAAAGCGCATTTTCAGAAACTGAAAAGGGAGTGTGTTAATTTACAGGACTTTTGTGAAAGTGATTCTGGACACCGCTGAGCTCAACCGTTAAAGTCAAGACAAGTTGTTCATATGAAAGCCTTGAAACTTGAAATCAATTCGGCAACGCCCAATAAAACAAGCGCATGAATTTGAGTGTTGCAAGTGGCAAAACCTATAATTCTAGGACTACACACCTCGGTCTAAACTGCCGGACCGAATTCTGAGAATGACTGGTTCAATCATACGCCTCTTATATAAGTCCACTGCAAGCATTATTCACACACCCAAACGAAACTACGGAATCGTGAGCTGTATCTTATCCCTATGTTGCCAATCCGTTTAAAGGCGGTCATTGCTGTACCAGCGCTCCCCGAAAAAACGGTTACAACCAAACTGAGTCGTCAAACATAATGCAGACCGAAATCTGACACCCAATACCAGCCATACTCCATAAATAAAACACTAACAGCATTGAAAACACCTTTACACAATGCTCTGTCAAGCTGAAAGCATCCAACACGCGAACATGAAATTCCACAGTCAGCAAATCCCAACCCCCGTTAATGCTATAATCCAACTAGTAAATTCGCTGAGCAATTGATTATGCGCAAACTCAAACTCCCGATCGGCTCCGCTTCGTTCATGAATCTGCGGAACAGAAAATGCTACTATGTGGACAAGACTCCATATATCGAAAAACTGATTGACCAAGGTGAATACTATTTTCTGTCCCGCCCGCGGCGCTTCGGGAAGTCTCTGCTGGTATCCACGCTCAAAGAATTGTTTGAGGGCAATGAAAAACCGTTCCGAGGTCTGCACATCCACGACCGCTGGGACTGGACAACTAGCAATCCTGTGGTGCGACTAAGCTTTGACTCCAAATACAGCGAAGTGGAAACGCTAGAAAGTCACCTCATCCGGCAAATCACCAAACATGAAAAACGTGCTGGAATAAAACCGTCGCCATTGCCTGGCGATGGCGCACAACGCCTGCAAGATCTCATAATCAATCTCTACGATACGACCAAACAAAGGGTCGTTGTTCTGGTGGACGAATATGACAAGCCGATCCTGGATCTGCTTGAAAACAAGGAACAAGCAGAAGCCAACCGAGAATACCTGCATGGCGTTTACGGCAGCATTAAGGGCTGTGCAGATGAGGTTAGCTTCGTTTTCGTTACTGGCATCAGCATGTATTCCAAGGTCAGCCTGTTCTCAGGGCTGAACATCCTTGAGGACATCAGTCTAGACCCTGAGTTTGCCACCATATGCGGCTACACAGATACCGACATTGACACGGTGTTCGCCCCGGAACTCGAAGGGCTGGACCGGGACGAGATTCGGCGCTGGTACAACGGCTACAGCTGGCTCGGCGAGGAAAAGGTCTACAACCCCTTCGATGTCCTGCTACTATTCAAAAAAAGGCAGTTCGAACCCTATTGGTATGAAACCGGCACACCGAGTTATCTCTACAAGTTGCTGGCCGAGGGTGAAATCAACACCCTGAATCTGGAGAACCTGGAAATGGAAAAGAGCGAGCTGTCCAGTTTCAAGGTTGAAGAGATCAGTGTCAACGCCTTGCTGTTCCAATGTGGCTACCTGACCATTGTCGGTCATGAAACCCAACCGGAAGGCATTGATTACAAGCTGTACTATCCCAATCATGAGGTGCGACAGAGCCTGAACAAGCAGCTGCTGGGTGCGGTCAGCGGGAACTTTTCTAAAGCCAAGAAGCGCGCCAGGAGCATGGCGAGGTATCTGGCTGACAACGACTTTGAGGAGTTCAAGGCCGAGTTGAGTTCGTTTTTCTCAAACATCCCGAACGAGTGGTATGCCCGCAACCCCATGCAGCACTACGAGGGATTTTATGCGAGCATGGTGTATGCCTGCTTCACCGCCATCGGCGTGGATGTCAAAGGCGAGGAGTCAACGAGTCTCGGTCGTTCGGACTTGGTGGTGGAGCATGCTGGCGAGGTGTTCGTGATGGAGCTCAAGGTGGCTAAACAGCCAAAAGAGAAAGATAAAGTGGAGGCCGAGGCGATCGACTCGATTGCGCAGATTCGGGAAAACGATTATGCTGGCAAGTATCGCCATCGGCGGGGTAAGATTCATCTGCTTGGGGTGGTGTTCAACGGTGAGAAGCACAATGTGGCGATGATTCGGGCGGAGCGGGATTGAGCTGGACAGCATTGAAACACGGCTATCAGTTCCGGGGCTTGATTTGCGACTGTTGATTTTGCAGCTGCTGACTGGGTTGGCATTTTTGCAGAGCAAATGGTTAGGATGCAAACTTGATGAGAATATGCGTAGTTGTATGCAGATGAAGGCTTAACAACGACTATATCCCGAAGCGTCAACGATGCAGCTGTCGCTATCTTGAATTTGCTTGACATTCAAAACACCACATTCGTTCATTCAGGACCAAGAAATTAACTTGTTGCCATGACTGTCTCCTAAACTAGTTCCTGACCTTTACGGTTAAGTTCGCTAAAGCATTAATATGATTACAAACGAACGGATATCCAGGCACTACAAATGCACTTTCAGAAACTGCAAAATAGAATGTGTTGATTTACAGGGCTTTTGTGAAAGTGATTCTGGATATCACCGAGTTCAACCGTCAAAATCAGTACTGCTGACAGCATGTAATTGAATTCAAGTCAGGATTGCTCTGCAACTAGATGCATAGCCTTGACATCTTGCGTCGCATCAAGCAGGAAAATTGACAGCTCAAACTGATAGCCACTATACCGACACCACCAGCGTATAGCCTGACTCTTATCCGACGTTGTTATCTGCACCAAGTAAGCACTTGGATTTTCCGTCTGAAAGATTTCCACATATCTTGTTCACGTTCAATCAGGCAGGCCCGGTGCACAATAATAGTTTACAACCGGCGTTCCACTTCTATCTCCATCAAGGAGTACAGAATAAAGTCAACCTTCCGCAGAAGCGGTGTCAACTTAGTCAGTATTTGTGTCATCCAATACAACCAATTCTCTGTCAGAATCCGTTTCCTGTTCGGCCGGAGAACAGACGCTGCGGCCGCTATCTTACGTCGGGTATACAGCGGTGACGGATATGCACACTGTTTAAGCCAGACGGACTGCCTCAGCACCCATCCAGCTCGCCTCAACTGTAGACTCAGAGCCTGAACAGCGCCACAGTCTTGGTCGCCATGGCATCATGTAGCGTCAGCAGCTGCGCACCGCGATAACCTGCATTTAGATGTTATGTAAATATTAGTTATAATTCTTGTAAAATGAAAAGAAAATATTCAATTTACAGTAAATGATATCAAGATCATTATATCACAAATTAACTCTAGCGTTAGAAAACACACCAATTGTCGCCATTGTTGGTCCGCGCAGAGTTGGTAAAACCACACTTGCCACTGAAATATTGACACAGTGGAAAAAGAAAAAAGTTGTTTACTTAGATCTTGAATTACCAAGCGATTTAGCAAAGCTTGATGATCCGGAAGGATACCTCAAACGATTTGACAACACACTAGTCATCATAGATGAAGCGCAAACTAAGCTTGATATCTTTCCATTGCTAAGAAGTCTTGTAGATATTCGTAGGCGGTCCAAAGAAAAAGCAGCTCATTTTCTGTTGCTTGGTTCTGCGTCTCAAAAACTAATGACTGCCGCAGCTGAGTCTCTAGCAGGAAGGATTCGTTATCTGGAGTTAATGTCGTTGTCATTAATTGAGATTTCCAAGACAGATTCGACTCAAGAAACCCAAGATAAGTTGTGGTTCCGGGGAGGATATCCCGAAAGCTATTTAGCAACCGATGAGAATGAAAGTTGGGAATGGCGCAGGGACTACATCAGATCAGTTGTAGAGAGAGATATACATCTTTTAGTTGGCAATATACATGCAAACACAATGCTTCGATTCTGGTCAATGCTCTCCCACTATCACGGGCAAAGAATAAATCTGTCTGGGTTCGGAAAAGGTCTGGAGCTGAGCCACACAACGGTACGCAACTATTTAGACGTATTTACAGGCTTGCATCTCCTTAGACGATTGCCGCCCTGGTCAGGTAACACAAAAAAGAGAATTGTTAAGTCCCCAAAAATATATCTGAGAGATTCCGGTATATTGCATCAACTCTTGAACATCTCTGAGTTTGAGGACTTGTGGGGTCATCCAGTGATTGGATATTCTTGGGAAGGGTTTGTCATCGAAAATATCCTGAGTGTCATTTCAAGTCAATGGATTTACAGTTACTACCGAACGACAGTTCAAACCGAAATCGACTTGATTCTTGAAGGCCCCGGAAAAGCAGTTTGGGCAGTCGAAGTCAAGAGCGGAGTTGCGCCACGATTGACAAATAGTTTTCACGATGCTTGCCAAGACATTCAGGCATCAAGGAGATTCGTAATTTACAGAGGGGAAGATGTATATCCGATGAGTAATGGGGCTACTGCGATGCCGCTAATCAATTTTCTCGCACTATTGGAAGAACAATCTAGTAGAAAATGAGACACAAGTGGCAATGCACTGGTCTAAGCCAACCAAAGACTTCATCTGCAATTCAGGTGCATGAACCTCCATGAAACTAACACGGTAGAATTCGACATTTCGACTTCAATTCAAGTGATAGCTAAATTCGAATTATCAATCACATGTACAAAACTTAAACACAAGCTGCTATTAACCCTTTCATATCTAAACCCATTCTATCAATCATGGCGAGAATAGTTATCGTTCACAAAATTACATGCTAACTTCCAGCTCAAACCACTTGAACCGAAATCTCACCAACCTGATCAACACCACCTGTAATTAGATCACCTGCAACAATCGCTCCAACACCAGCGGGAGTGCCGGTAAATATCAAATCACCACCAGCAAGTTCAAACAGAGTTGACAGTTCAGCGATAATTTCGGGAACAGACCATATCAGTTGACTTAAATCTCCATCCTGCCGACATTCACCATTAACATCAAGCCATATTCTGCCACGGTCAGGATGGCCACAAATCTTCGCTGGAATAATCTTGCCAATCGGCGCTGAACAATCAAATGACTTGCCGGCCTCCCATGGACGACCTTGTTGCTTCATCTGCTGTTGCAAATCCCTGCGAGTCATATCAATACCAACAGCATAACCGTACACATGCTGAATAGCGTTATGCTGTTCAATATTTTTCTCACCTGATCCCAAAGCGACAACCATTTCAATTTCATGGTGTACCTTTTTCGATAACGACGGGTATGGAAACGGTAAGCCACTTGGAAGTATTGCATCGGAAGGTTTTTGAAAGAAAAATGGCTTTTCCCGATCAGGATCATGACCCATCTCGCGAGCATGAGCTGCATAATTTCGTCCAACCAAATATATCCTACGAACTGGGTAAAGTGCTTGCTCACCATCCACTTCCAACGTAGAATTCTTAAATTCAGGTATAACAAAATCCATGTACGGTTCTCCTCAAATGTTTTCAGTCACAATGATAGCGATATCCACTCGCATTTATAATTTCAGACATCCTGACCTTGTACAATTCAAAACTAGACATTATTCTCCAGATTAGCGGGTCAAAAGCAATGCTGGTTTGCCAGTTGATTGCTCAGGAATCAAGGGTTTCATGTGAAAAATAGTATACCACCCATTTTGTACAGCAGGCACCATGGCAGTTGCGAGAATGATTCACTTCCTCAGCAGCAAGTACAACAGATCAAAGAGAATATGACAACACCAGCAGACAACGGCAAATGTAGATTCATGGGTCAGGTCAGGAAGTCTGAATTTACTGTATTCCGCAGCTTTTAATGAATTGTTCTCGCACTGGATTGAATCATTTGAAAAATAACCAATCTGGAAAATACAAAAACTCACATTTAGAATGAATATCAAGCTACACAATCAAAAATGGGTACTAGCATCGTATCCTAAAGGCATGCCAGTGAGAGACAACTGGCGTCTTGAACATGAAGAAATTCCAGAACCTAACGAGCAACAAATTCTGACCCGGGCCCTGTATCTTTCAGTCGACCCTTATATGCGCGGGCGTATCAGCCCGAAACAAGGTTATGCAAAAGGCGTGAAAATCGGTGAGCTGATGACTGGTGGTGCCGTTGCAGAAGTCATCCAATCAAAACATCCAGATTGGAAAACTGGTGATCTTTGTGAAACCATAAATTACGGGTGGCAACAATTTGCAGTTCTTGACCCACAATGCGTCACCCGAGTTAACCCTGAATTAGGTCCGCCTCATGCATGGCTCAGTTTCCTCGGCATGCCTGGTATTACTGCTTGGTGCGCGCTACATGAGATAGGCCAACCTAAAAGCGGAGATACAGTACTGATATCAGCCGCTTCAGGTGCAGTTGGTCAAGTAGCAGGCCAAATTGCTAAGGCAATGGGGTGTCGTACAGTTGCTATAGCTAGTTCAAAGGACAAAATTGACTGGTGCCTCAAAATCGGATACGACGTTGCGATCAATTACCGTGAATCAGATGATCTTGTACGCGACTTCAGTGAAGCCTGTCCCAATGGCATAGATGTGTTTTTCGACAACACTGCTGGGGCGATACATGACGCTGCAATGCAGAATTTAGCTTTGAATGCCAGAGTGATCATTGTCGGCACCATAGCACTAGCCGGCCAATTGGAGGAGCCCGACTATGGCGAGCGATTCCTGCGTCAAATTCTTGTCAGCCGTGCCAAGATTCAAGGATTTCTGGTATTTGATCATCTGAACAAGTATGATGAGGCAAGACACTCACTTGCAAACATGTACGCAGAAGATCAGCTTAAGTTCAAAACAGATTTTATTAATGAATTTGAGTTAATGCCAGATGCGTTTTTGAACTTGCTACATTCAAGAAACATAGGTAAACAACTCGTTCGCACCCCGTTCTCAGAGAACTTCCTAGAATAATAACGAGAATACTCTCATCTAAACTCAAAAATCAGTAGCTACTCCACCCTTCCTAATGCGTTTATCCACGTACTCGTTTAACTCCTCTTTTACCGCAGGGTCGATAGGAGGCGGTTCGTATTCAGCAAGCAATTGCTTATAGACTCGATTAGCGTGCTCCATCGCTTGTGGAGAGCCGGCTTCACTCCATGTTTCAAAATTTCTCCAATCTGAAATGATCGGCGAATAAAACGCGTCTCGGTAACGCTGTTGGGTATGATCAGTTCCAAAGAAATGGCCGCCGTGTCCAGCCTGCGTCATTGCCTCAATGGCAATTTCCGATTCATTGATGTCAATTGGCCTGAGATACTCCGCAACCATTTGTAGTAGATCGGCATCCAACACAAACTTTTCGAAAGAAGCAGTCAAACCACCTTCCAACCAACCAGCACCGTGCAATACCAAATGAGCATGAGCATTGACTGCACCCCACAGAGAAAAGACTGATTCATAAGCTGACTGAGCATCAACTGTATTAGCTGCATTAGTATTAGATGAGCGAAATGGCAAACGATAACGCCGCGCCATTTGCCCGCTTGCCAAAGCCGCTTTCATATATTCAGGCGTGCCGAAAGCAGGCGCACCGGAACGCATATCAACATTCGAAGTGAAGCCCCCGTACACAAACGGTGCGCCGGGCTTAGTAAGCTGTGAAATCACTAACCCAGACAGAACTTCTGCATTTTGTTGGGTAATTGCCCCGGCGAGTGAGACTGGCGCCATTGCACCTGCAAGAGTAAAAGGTGTCAGTACTACAACTTGATTGCGAGCTGACATTTCAATAATTCCTTGAACCATGTTGCTATCCAACCTCAACGGAGAGTTGGAGTTGATCACAGTAATTAAGCTAGGTTCACAGCTCAACTGTTCTTCATCAATTTGTCTAGCAATTCTAACTATCTCTAAGGCGTCAATATTTCGCTGCTTTCCAAGTGAATAAGCATGAAACACCTTATCCGTTAAAATGACACAATCCCGCAAGCATTCAAGATGACGCACTGACGGATGCACATCAACTGCCTCAACTGGATAACCTCCAATCAAGTGTACGATATTTAGTGTTTGGGTTAACCGTAGAAAGTTACGATAATCTTTAAGGTTTCCAGTACGCCTTCCTTCGTCCAAATCTGAAGCATGGGGAGCGCTACCCACAGTTGCAAAATTGATTTGGTCTGTGCCGAATTCAATATCGTGGTTCGGATTGCGCGCATGTATTCGAAAACTTGGCCTGATAGTCTTTAGACAGTCCTCAACAAGTCCCCTATCAATGAATACGACATCATTACTGCTATTAACAGCAGCACCTGCTTGAGCGAGAATCTTGCGCCCAACTGGTGACATAACTTCAACGCCAACTTCTTCTAGCACCCGCAGAGATGACTGGTGAATAAACTCAACTTCGTCATCAGATAACGCGCAAAGCGGTGGAAACCTGTTTACGATGCGTCTTGTCTCAATTTGCTCAACTTGCCGTGGTGTGGCAAATTGGTGGTTTCGGCATTTAGATCTACCTTTTCTCATCACTATTCATCCCAAACACAAATTACTTAACATGTTTGCCTTATCGCAAATGTGAGTATTTTAGAGACAATTTTCGTTTGAATATCAAAATTTACATAGCCAAGTCACTAACGCTCTTAGCAAATCCAGTTGGGCATCAATTCATGGAATAATATTGTTATTAGATTACTCAATTGGGATCTTCTGTAGTGACTGAAATAACTAATATTATTAGCAAAGTAAGAATTGATAAATTCTGAATATGTTCCACGAACGAGGATGGACTAAACACAAAAACAACATCTCCATTTTGCTTGAGAAAATGGAACCTGCATATCTTTTGAACGAAATTGTTGATAATCGTATCATCCAAAATAAAAACGATTCCTATTTCAGTTGCACTTTCATCGAAACCTTATGGATTGGAAGAGCGATTAAAGACGTTTTTGAATGCAATTGGCGACAAAAACAGATTGATAAAAGCTTGCATCCAAGTTAGGAAGTTGGAGTTTTCTATTGAAGAGACCTAATGTTTGAATGTAAACCAAACTCACATCGCACTGAAATGCGGAATGTTAATAATCTAGTGGCAAAATACCAAATGAGATAATCCGTTTGAACTTTTTTCAAATATATCAATCAAAATAGTACCAAGCCTATCTTTTCTATCCATATTAAACACCCGTCAAAAAACATGCTAGAATATATTTGAATTTTGGCGGTTTTTTATGTAAAATGAACACTCAGATGAATTTGCATATATCAATTAATTACATGATTTCCATAATCAAGAGCTTTGGGGCAATTACTGTCTTTATAGCGTTGTTTTCAGTCAACGTTTTTGCAGACAGTAATAGTGAGGACATAACCCAATCAGATACAGGGGCCGAAACCCAAACTGAACAGGTCTCAGTTGTAAAAATCGATCCGAGCATTGCCGAATTAGAGGAAGAAGAGCCAGACTGCGAATAGGAGGTAATTTGTGCCTTATTGGTACAGCCAAGAATTCCACTCTGCTAGCTCGTATGCCAGACGATACAATTGTGTACCAACGTTTGTTTGCCGGCTTGATTTGACTCATCAGCCCATTGGCGCTAAATTTTATTTTTGGCTTTGTCAGTGCCAATGAAATTGAAGACCGGGTAATTGTGGGACGCACCCGTTTTTCCCGTCACTTCTGAAATCTGATTCAAAACAACACCCAACAACTTGGCATCAATCTTTCACTACAAAGATTGCATCTATCTCGGTCGTAGACGTCTTTCATTCAGAATCTCGTTTCAAATCAAGTCTCTGCTACATACTCCAATTGCCTTTTGATTGATTCTCGCTGAATAGAGGAACACTGTCAGACCTCAAACCTTGACTGAGACTATCCTCCACCTCTAATACTGTGCGCACAAGACTGGCTGATATTCAGACTACACTATTGAGAAACCAGGCATAATTTCTTCCATCTGTATTTGCTTACCTATAGTCCTTCGCTCTTCATCACCTGGTAAAAAAGGGTAGTCTCGATAAATTTCCCCTGGTCGATAGGAACCATACGGTCGATTACACGCCATTTCACCTTGACGGTCTGGACAACCATTCGTCATGAATGCTAGGCCGCTATCAAAAGCTTTTAGAGCTGACGCATCTGCTGGTGTATTAATCTGCACTAAATTGCCACTTTCGTTGAATTCCAGAGAGTCATGTTTCAAGTCATATTCTTCTATCAAATGTTTGACATATTGGATTCGCCGCCACCGTTTAATTGGAGCACGCGGTACATCTTGCATTTCAGTACCTGGCTCAGGATTGAACGAGAAAAGGTAAGCAGCAATTTGTTCTGATTTCAACTGATAAATCATGTCAAACATTTCTTGATCTGTCTCCCCTAGCCCTACAATCAAGTGACAATTAACTTTCATAGGTCCGTAGATTCGCCGAGCACTACGAATTATCTCCCAATGCTGGTCCCATCGGTGTGGGCCTTTTGCCAATTTACCTCTTGTACGAAGAAATACATCCTCAGAAACTGCGTCCAACCCCACTCCGATTATGTCGACCCCTGCAGCTTTGATTTCATGTAAGGCAGTTTCATCAAGTAAGGTAGCGGTCACCAAAGCTGATATAGGAACCATTGGCGCCGCCCGATGGACACAGGCCGCCATGTCAATCAAATCAGCTGTCGCCCGATGATCCTGGACTTGTGCAATGCACACGCGTCCTACTGTGTCCCGAGCTTCCTTTTCAGCAATTCTTGCAGCAACCAACTCAGTCTTGAACAGCGGCCAGTCTACGCGAATGAAACTGTTATCCTCAGCCAATCCAGGCCGCTCCCTAGCTAAACCACAGTAAGAGCAATTGGCAGCACAACCTTGAGGATAATTCTGCAGCAAGTTGATGCAATTACAACTGCAACCGTTAATTTTGCCTCTTGCCAGTCCTAATTCAATCGCGGCTGCGATGCTGATGCGCACATAGTCTGGGCTAATTTGAAACAGTTCGTCTTGTAGTTTTGTTGGAATTCCAGTAGTTGCCATATATCTTCCCTGTTGTTTGTTCGAACTTACCAAGCAACCCCACAACAGGCGTTGATAAACTCCGGTTTTAGTCCTTGCTCTTTCGCATAGCTAACTATACCATCTGCCGGAAACGCAATCCCATCTAGACCCGTATCAATTGCAACGCGATCAATGTGACGCTTGATTGTCCCGATTGGCCGAGCGCACCCTAACATAATCTTCTCCTGTGGCAGAGTGTGGCGCGCAAGTGAAAAAAACTGTGCAATCTCATCTAGTGGTGGCGGCGAAACTGTTGCCATTGGTGTACCACTTAGAGGCATTAATATTACTAGTACCAGCAGTTTGAAAGAATGTCTTGCAATCATCGCTAACGCATTTTCCTCACCCAACATCTGACCAAATTGCAAACCAAGAACTATATGTGGAACACAAGGTACACCATAACGCTCTAATCTTTCTAGTACCGCTTCGTACTCACCTACTCCACAGCTAAGATGATAAACTTCCTTGACAGTTCGTTCAGCACCAATAATATCTACCATAGCACCGTCAATCCCCACATCGGCTAATGCGGAACAGGTTTCTTCATCCGGCAATCCGGGGTGTACACGTATAGTCATATTCAAATCGTGGCGAACTCTGATCATATCCGGAATATGCTTAAGCAAGGGCACACGACCTAAACGGTCGCTGCCACCTGAAATTAGAACCCCTCGAGCACCTTGATCCTGCAGCCTTAAACAAAGCTCAAAAAGTGTACTGCGGCTTGACTTCAAATCATGCATTCCACGCAACACACCGCTCTTGCAGTGCTCACAACCTAGCGAACAAGCTTCGCCTGTAATACTCACTGACGCAAATTCAGCACTGTTGTGAGCCTTGTACTCTGAGGTTTCATATCGCTTGAGTCCTGGAGCATGAAAAACAATACGATCATCAGTGCGCTTATAGTGTGGGATATCGGCAACTGCGTCTAAGTCCGAGATGTGACTATTCCCATTGAAAACCACTCTCTCAGGCAACTTGCTCACTCCTTAGTCTCGCAAAGCAGGGGTCAGGTTCCTGATTACATTCGGATCTTTGGGCTTCTTGTAGCGCCTTTGCAAGTGCCTTAACAATGTCGTCAACGTTTATACGATGCCAAACCCCAGCGTGACGACACATTGATTTGAAAACAGTGTTTCTCAACACACTGAGATCGATCGTATGCCAACGTAGACTACTTTCCAAGTCTGAAACAGCATTATCAGAGGTTATAAAATCACCGCCCCAAAAAACTGACTTTAGCAAGTTACCGGCAACAATAATTCGACATTCTAAATTGCCACCAGCTGTTCGGTGCAGGCTTTTCCCAACTTGATCGATTACTTGTGATGCATTTTGCATTACCCAATTATCACACCCGTATCGGTCCCTGCAAAGTTGCTCAGCCAACACCAATTCTGATCCGTTTGCACCAGCTGCTTCAAATTCACATTCTAACATGCGCTCAAAACCGGATCGCAACAAATTCATAAGATCACACATGCCAATTTTGCTACCCAATTCCTTGCGAACAGTTGTCAACCGGGAACCAACCAAACCAACTCTATCAGCATAATTTTCATACGAAGTGCGCAAAACACTCAGCATCAGCTCTATATCCAAATCAAGCAATAGCGAAGCATGAAATAATGTAGCACCTGATTGTGCGCGATACAAACCGAGCCCGGAAATTTTTTTACCACCCACACTAAGGTCATTCTTACCGACCAACTCGGATTCAATCCCAAGTTCCCGAAGCGCATTTACGATTCCACAAGAAAGATGCTGCAACAACCTTGAAGTATTGTTTGAAAAACCTGGGCTACGTGCGGGAACAACTAGAGCGATTCCGGCCTGTTGCGGACCCATGACAATAGCACCGCCACCACTAGGTCGTCTATTAACTGGAATATTCAAGCGACGGCATCTATCCAAATTGATTTGGCTAGGTGCATGCTGAAAACGACCAAGCAAGACACAATTCTCATAGGTGTAAAGCCTGAGTGTTCCAGCGCATCCATCCATTGCGCTTTGTGTCAAGGCATCGTCTAATGCCAAACCTTGGGAATGGCCAACATTGTTGTCGGTTAACAACCTCCACTTCACGTGCACATATACCCTCAACCAAGCATCAACTTAATTTTCAGGTAAAGCGCTTGCAAAAGCCTCGGAATCCAATAAAAGACTACTTTCACTTATCCAGCGGTCAGGGGTGATTTGCAACAACGCCCCATCTTCATACGGCTCATCGCTGACGCGGTGAGGTTGAACTAGCGCTTGCTCGTTTATACTAACAACTTTGCCACTCACAGGACTCAATATTTCACTGGTCATTTTTGCTGACTCCATTGAACCGATGACATCACCGCGTTTAATCTCTGTACCGGGCGGTACTAGTGTCAGATAAGCTAAATCACCAAGTGATTCAATTGCTGGCGCGCTCAAGCCCAAACGTAACCGGTTATTTTCCGTCATCTCTTGTACCCACATTTGAGATGTACCGTCATAAGATCTATCGCTGGGAATTCGTATTTGTTTTACCATTTTTTCTTGACAAAGTAAATTTAGATTGCTTCAAGCCGACGCATTGAGCTAGGCAACACCCGCAAATCGACAAGCCCGCTTATCAAAGCATCAAATACATTGGCATCTTCATACACTAGTTTATAGTATTGAGTTTTAAGTGTGGCTGCGCTACCAAATATAATCGAACCCAATGCCAACGCTGAGCCTAGTGCCAAAGTCGATAGCCCGCTAACACCCTGCCCTACTGTGCAACCCAGTGCTAACACACCACCAATGCCCATCAACACTCCGCCAACGCTGTTTGCAACAAAGTCACCAAATGAGGTGAACCAAACCACCTTGAAACTCCGGCTTAACAACGAGTCGACAACGGCACCGACTACAAGTCCCACTGCGGCCATCATACCAACAGTCAACAAAACTGTGAAATTGCTTACATCAAGAGCAAGACTAATAAACTCACCTAGAGGATTGACAAACGTATAAGATTGTGCACCAACTCCAACTGGTGGTGAATCTGCCCATTCAGCAGCTTCCCACCACTCCATACCAATCGGTCCTGCAGTCAGATACCAACCAAATCCAACCGCCCCGCCGATGACCAAGCCAGCGGAAATATTCGCCATATTACCTTGAATGCCTCGGGTCTTGAGTACGAACCAAACAACAGACATCGCTAATAAAACCACCACTGTTACTCTGACCCCCAATCCACTTACAGAAGGCAAGATAGCGGAGATAATAGAACCGACGTCCTGAGACTGTATTCCAAGCGGTGCTAAGTCTACTGATATAGGATGAATCCAACTGTAAAATCCAACTTCGTAAAATGCAGTTTTAGTCATAAAGTAGGCAAACACCCCCGCTATCAACAACGTCACCAGGCTTTTCAGATTGCCACCTCCAAACCGCACCAAATTGCGGCTTACACACCCACCGGCTAAAGTCATGCCAACACCAAACATCAAGCCACCTAGCAAGTATCGCAACCATGCAAATGTTGATGAACGGTACGGCGGGCGGGCACCACTAATATCAACAACCGAAGTAATTTCCATTACAACAACAATTAGTGCAGCAACTACAGTAGCTAGCAACCAAGCGCCAAGTCGCCCAAAATCGTGCAAATTCACCCAATCTGATACTGCGCCCATAGTGCAAAAATTCGTCCTGCTAATCACAGCACCCATTACCACTGCAACCACAAAAAATCCAAACAGCACTGGAAGACCAATGAAACTCTCCATATCGTTGTACCTATAAATGCTCTAAATGAAATTCTGCGGAATAGACCGACCTGACAAATAAACTATTCTGTAAGTTGGGCTTAAATTGTAATCAAATTCACAATTTGACGAACTCAAATTTGCTGACCGAGTTTTGCGGACAGTCGTATGTGCTGATACAACAAAATTCATTCACTCGATCAAAAAATGTCAGACTGGAATTTGGTTTCTTAATTACCATCATACAAAAACCATAATTATAGTGTAGTAAATATGTCCTCAAAATATTGATTATGATAGTAATCCCATAGCACACATAACATAGTCCGATCTCATAAGAAATTTAGCTTCAATCAGATTCCTAAGTTCAACAGTACCGAACAGTAGAGCGATTGTTGCCACTACCGAATTTCGATAGCAGCCGGCACTATATTCATCTTCATGTAGCTGATCCTGACTGTGGGGCTTCAAGTTCTCCCGGCAGATACAGAGTGAGAATATACGTCTTAACAATTAATTTGCATAACAACCAAGGCAAAACCTACAACGCAGACTGGAGCGTGAAGCACGGATGATAAAGATGATGGAACGCAACCAATTACATTCACCTAGAAATACTGGTGCAACTCAATAACGCTTGTTTTGATGGTAAACGAAGCGGCTGGAATAGTAAATATCATTATCCGATTTTACTGCCTATGCTCACAGCAGCCAATGTGAATCAGTAAATAATTCGCAGCGTAAGTATTTCAAAACCAAGGCCAAACATAGCAACCATAATTACATGATATCAGCACAATTCTACTCTTGGCAAATATAACTTAAAATACACTAATAATTTGACAAGACATTCACACTCAGGATATTGAATCAATGATTGTCGGATAAACAAAATGGTAAATCCTATTGATAATTTGCGACAGGAGGATATTGACTTCCAAAATCAAGCTCTAGATGGCGTATCGCGTACATTTGCTTTAACAATACCGCAGCTGCCTGAAGGGCTCCGAGACGTTGTTGGCAATGCATATCTTCTGTGTCGAATCGCTGATACCATTGAAGACGAAACAAAGCTGTCACCTGCACAGAAAAAAATGTTTTCTGAACGATTTGTTAATGTCACTGCCAATCGCGAACATCCCCAAGCATTTGCAGAAGACTTGGCACCTTTATTGTCAGAAACAACTACTGCCGAAGAACAAAATCTCATACTCAATACCGACAAAGTTATTCGCATTACAAAAGCCTGCAATCCAACTCAGCATAGCGCATTACTTCGTTGTGTCAGTATCATGTCAAAGGGCATGACGGAATTTCAACTGAATGCATCTCCCAAAGGTCTTGACAATATAGAGCAAATGGACCGTTACTGTTATCACGTTGCCGGCGTTGTTGGTGAAATGCTCACAGAACTCTTTTGTGACCATTCACCTGCCATTTCACATAATCGAGATGAATTGTTTTCGCTTGCAACTTCCTTTGGGCAGGCATTGCAAATGACAAACATACTTAAAGATATTTGGGAAGACAGTAAACGCGGTGCCTGTTGGTTGCCGCGCGACATTTTTCTTGATGTCGGTTTTGATTTACGAGACCTCGCATCTGGCCAATCTAACGCATCTTTCGTGAAAGGCTTGAATTGTCTGATTGCCATTGCCCACAAGCACCAGAAAAATGCCTTGCGCTATATACAATTGATTCCCCGTCAAGAAACTGGTATTCGCCGACACTGCCTATGGGCATTGGGAATGGCAGTGTTAACTTTGCGATGCATACACCGCAACCCCACATTCACTAGTAGCCAGCAAGTCAAAATTTCTAGAAATTCTGTTAAAGCAGTCATTGTCGGTACCAACATAGCACAACGCTCAAACCAAATTCTCAAGATAATGTTTGATAAGCTATCAGCTGGCTTACCACAAGCTGTTGCCAATTGATCCCTTAATGCGGACGATAGCAGTTTTGCAAAACACAGACTCAGAGCATCTGGGACTGATTGAAGACCATCTTGAAGGCCGCAATATTCGCTTCAAGTACATTCGGCCTTCCCATGATGCAAACTGGCAAACAAAACTAAATCAGCCCAAGGACGGACTTATTTTACTTGGCGCCTCGCCATACGGGACTGTTTCTGCACCTAAAATTCCACTTTTAGAAGCCAAAATTGAATGCGTCGAATCTTGTCTAAATCAACGAATTCCGTTACTTGCATTTGGCACCGGTCTGCAAATTCTGTCCTTAGCTATCGGCGGATCGGTAATGGTGAAGGAACCATCAACCGCAATTCTGACTGCTAATCGCAGCAACGAATCTGTGCTCGACGGTTACCTACCCGAATCTTACCCAGTTGTATTCTGGATGCGAGACTTGCCACTCCTGCCGTCAGATAGCATAGTTTTATCTAAAACTGCGAATGGTCAGGCAATGCTTTATCAAATCAACGAAAACAGTTTTGGCTTTGTCGGACATCCAGGGATTAAAACAGCAATGATTGAGGACAGTATCGTACAGATTCCCGAGCACAATTTTGCTGATGTTAATTTTCTAACAGCTGTACGCCGATGTCAAAATCAACTTGAACAGTCATTATTATTAATGATGGCTGGCATCATAAAAATCACTGGATGGATGCGTTGAATTGCACCAGCAACATATTCTCGATAGTGCCATTCCACTTCATGTTGATTTGCCAAACTGCCTGCTTGTTTATCAGTTAAATATCAATTGCGGCTACAACCCTAAAAAATCAGTCATAAAGAACGAGAGACAGGTTAGTGAGTAAATTACCCGTTGAGCCTTTTCACACAATATCTTTGCTGCGAAAGTTCTGTCTCCTTGTAACTAATCCCAAAAACTCCTAAAATCAATATTTGAAATTCTCGCATACAAACCTTGAGCATGGAAAATTATGAACAAACTTCGTCGCCGCGTAATAGCAACAATATTGCACAAATGTTATACACCTAAGGCTATAACTCATAAGCCCTACAAGCTAAAAACTAGTTGAACCATTATCTGATTTGTAACCAGAGAATCTATCACTAATTACTGTTAAAACAATATAGTTAAGAAATTACTTGCAGTAATATATTATCATTTGATGTTCTAATGTAGATCGTATATTGAGATAGTAAAAGGCAATTGCTCGGGTTGTGTTGTGAAAAGTTTTGCTGTGATACAGTATACTTTTAGAACTAATTCCAACGTCTCTCATTGATACATATTTTTATCTGCCTGCCTTTGAAGTGCGCAACATAGACGACAAAACCTCTATGAGAATTAAAGAAACTATACTGCCAGGTTATCGTTGGGATGCTGTAGTCAACGGTGGAGAAACACTGCGTATTGTTGATATCCACGGTCAACAAGGTGTAGATTTCATTTGTTACAATTGGGAAAATCCAAAAGAGCGTTATCATGCGCCTAACACTATAAAAGCTGCTAGAAACATTTTTATTGAAGAAGGTTCAGTTCTTTATTCTGACTACGCCAGGCCAATGATGACTGTAACTGCCGACAGCACTGTTAATGGTCATGACACAATCGCTGGTTGTTGCTCAAGTTGGAGTAATGAAATGTTATATGGCGTTACTGATGTGCCAGGTTGCCGTGAGAATTTTCTCAAAGTGCTCAGCAAGCATGGCCTTGGTTGGCGAGACATTGTTCCTAATATCAACTTTTTCTGTAGTGTTCCAATTTATGAAAATGGCGAAACCGCCCAAAGTGTGTTCGTAAACGGCGCCTCTGTAGCTGGTGATTACGTAGAATTGCGCGCGCAAATGAATTGTGTACTTGTTGTTATCTCGAATTGCCCGCAAGTTAACAACCCATGCAACAATGGAACTCCTAGTGATATTTTAGTTGAAATTTTCTAATTTAATTATTGTTTTTTATTTATTTTGATGCTTTATTGAGGTCTATTGAATGTCAGAGCGTGAATCGTTGGAATATGATGTCGTGATTGTAGGCGCTGGTCCATCCGGCCTTGCCGCAGGTATCAGATTGCGGCAACTTTGCGTTGAAAATAATCTAGATTTTAGCGTATGCGTACTGGAAAAAGGTTCAGAAGTTGGTGCTCATATTCTGTCAGGTGCAGTACTGGAACCAACCGCACTAAATGAACTGATACCAGATTGGAAAGATAAAGATGCACCACTTAACACACAAGCTACCAATGACCGCTTTGTATTCCTTACAAAAAAGTCATCTTTTCGCATGCCAACGCCTCCACAGATGAATAATCACGGGAATTACATCATTTCCTTAGGCAACTTGTGTCGCTGGCTAGGTGAACAAGCAGAAGCAGCAGGAGTTGATATTTTCCCAGGCTACGCAGCCTCCGAAGTCTTAGTTGAAAACGAACAGGTAGTGGGTGTTGCTACCGGTGACATGGGCGTGGGTAAAGATGGTGAGCCAACTGCCAACTACACCCCCGGTGCAGAGTTACGAGCTCGTTACACACTGTTTGCAGAAGGATGCAGAGGCTCCCTTACCAAATGGCTTTTTGAACGATTCTCATTGCGTAAGGACGTTGGCCCTCAAACCTATGGACTAGGCATCAAGGAACTGTGGGAAGTTGACTCAAACAAACATCGGCAAGGTACTGTTTGGCATAGCATTGGTTGGCCACTTGACACGAAAACATATGGAGGTTCGTTTCTATACCACCTAGAAAATAACCAAGTGTCAGTCGGGTTTGTTGTAGGACTAGATTACCAAAATCCTTATATGAGCCCATTTGAAGAGTTCCAGCGGTTTAAAAACCACCCTTCCGTTTCGCCTATATTTGAAGGCGGGCGACGCATCGCCTATGGTGCTAGAGCCTTGAGTGAAGGTGGATTTCAATCCATTCCAAAGCTCTCTTTTCCGGGTGGAGCGCTAATTGGAGATTGTGCAGGTTTTTTAAACACACCAAAAATCAAAGGCACACACACTGCTATGAAGTCCGGTATGACTGCTGCTGAAACAGTGTTTGAGCAGCTGAGGTCAGACACCGCTAGCTCAATTCCAGACTACCTGCCCTCCCTAAAGAAAACCTGGCTTTGGGATGAGCTCTATCGAGCACGGAACATTCGGCCTGCTTTTAATAAAGGTTTGTGGACCGCTTTGATGTATTCTGGATTTGATACTTATCTTTTAAGAGGCAAGGCGCCGTGGACATTTCACCATCACGATGACCACACTCAACTGAAAAAAGCTACCGAGTGCAAACCTATTGAATACCCAAAACCTGATGGTGTTATAAGTTTCGATCGCAACTCGTCAGTATTTCTCTCAAATACCAACCATGAGAGTAACCAACCGGTTCATTTGCAACTGAAGGATGATACTGTTCCTATTTCGATAAATTTGAAAGATTATGACGCACCTGAACAAAGATACTGCCCTGCCGGTGTTTATGAAATTGCACATGATGAGGATTCAAAAAATTCGCAACTTGTTATAAACGCCCAGAACTGTGTACACTGCAAAACTTGCGACATTAAGGATATTACACAGAATATCAACTGGGTTGTGCCGGAAGGGGGTGGCGGACCAAATTATCCTAATATGTGATCAATGTTTTCAATAACCATGTGAAAAGTTATTGTCGCTTGTATACACCGTGTTCACCGAACACAGGGTGGCAAATTGTTGTCAAAATTATCCGAAATCGTCGGAAAACTGATGTGCCGTTGCGGTCTGCACAAATTTAAAGTCATCGAAGTGAAGTTTGGATTTGGCGGCTCCGGTAAAGTTGAGACTGTAGAGTGCGTGCGCTGTGGTCAAAAAATAACCCGGCGGGCTAAATAATTTTAATTTTGAGATGAGAACACTCGCCAAACGTGACGTCCTGTTCCTTTTAGAATTAACAGCTTTGAGAATCGCATTTTTTCTACCAAAGTATCGCAAATGAAAAAAAACAGACCTAATCACTTCACTGCTGATGAATTTCGCACCAAGGGTTATGAAATCATCAATCTTATCGCAGACTACATGCAGGAGGTTGAGTCATATCCTGTTTTATCCCAAATAAAACCAGGCGAACTATATAGCAAGCTGCCTTCTAGCCCGCCACAGCAAGGTGAAAATTTTGATGCTGTGGTCAATGATGTAAAAGAACATATTATCCCGGGACTCACCCACTGGCAGTCACCAAACTTTTTCGCTTATTTTCCAAGCAATTCTTCGGGACCCTCTGTACTTGGGGACTTGCTGTCATCAGGTTTTGGAATTCAGGGTATGCTATGGTCAACTAGCCCGGCTTGCACCGAACTTGAAACCTTGGTTCTTGATTGGATGGTGGAGATCGCTGGCTTGCCGAAACATTTTAACTCCTCACAATCCGGTGGCGGTGTCATTCAAGAATCAGCATCAGCTGCCGCTTTGTGTGCGGCTGTCGCCGCTCGAGAGAGAGCAATGGGAAAATCCGAATCATTCCAAATTTCAAACCTTACAGCCTACATTACTGATCATACCCATTCATCAGCTGAGAAGAGTTTGAAAATTGCCGGATTCAGAGACGAACAAATTCGCCGTATCAATGTCAAAGATAAATTCCAAATGGATACCGAACACCTTTCAGATGAAATCCAAAAAGATTTAGCCATAGGCAAGATACCAACTTGCACATGCGCAACTATTGGTACAACTTCATCACTTGCATTGGACCCAATTCCTAAGATAGCAAAAATATGTTCGGCACATGATATCTGGCTTCATGTTGACGGTGCCTATGCTGGTAATGCTACTGTTTGTCCAGAATTTCGATACCTGATTGACGGACTAGAGCATGTAGACAGTTATTGTTTCAATCCCCACAAATGGCTACTAACCAATTTCGACTGTGACCTGTTTTATGTTGCAAAAAAATCAGAGTTGGTAAATGCGCTAACTTTTGTCCCGGAATATTTGAAAAACAAAGCAACAGACTCCGGACTTGTATTTGATTATAGCGGCTGGCAGATTTCGCTTGGCAGACGTTTTCGTTCGCTAAAGTTGTGGCTTGTTATTCGACACTATGGGGTGGAGGGGTTGCAAGCCCACATTCGCTCACATATTGAATTAGCCGAGATATTTACTCGTTGGGTTGAAGAAGACCTTGAGTTTGAACTGTTTCAACCAACAGTTTTGAATTTAGTATGCTTTGCTCATAAAGATGGAAATGAGAAAACAAAAGATGTACTTGACCGATTGAACGCGTCGGGAAAAGCTTATATGACGCATACCATATTGAATGGCACTTATGTGATACGATTCGTACCTGGTTCAGCTTCAACTGAGATGCGGCACATCAAGAGTGCTTGGAAAGCTCTCAAAGACGCTGTTTAAAGAGGTCTATGCCCTTATAACCCAAATCTTTTGTCTAGAAATTTTTAATTCGCTAGCCTAGCAATTAGATATTCATGTCCTCGGTCGCCTTTTACAGAGTTACAGTGACCACAAAGTAATTGAAGGTTTTCCAAGTGGTCAGTACCGCCCTTTGATTTTGGAATAATATGGTCTACTGTTAGATTCTGCAGTTGGAAATGCTCATTGCAACCATTGCAATAACCACCCTGCTCACCATATAAGTATTTCCGGTTATCAAGATGGTTATACCTTTTTAGTTTCGCTATATCGGTTCGCTGGGGTATGTCTGTTCGATTGATACCCTTATAAAACAAACCGAGGTCTTTATTCATCCTCATATCAACCAGTTCAGCCGCTTTGGAAGATATATCAATACCCACCCATTGACGACCTAATTCCTCGGCAGCGATGCAAGCAGTTGCACAACCACAAAACGGGTCCATAATTACATTGTCCGCAACACTACTCGCAGAAATAATTCTGCGGAGTAATGACAATGGCTTTTGGGTAGGGTAACCTATGCGCTCTCTCTGATTCGTAAGAATCCCAATATCGCGCCACCAATCCTCTGGAACTTTCCCATCTCCGAATCTGTCTTTTACTTCCTCCAATGTTCTCTTGTTCGAGTTATCTACAGAAGCAGAAATAATGCTTTTCTCACCTTCGACCCTACTACGCCTAGCTAGGGTTTCTTCACCATACGGAATTCTAACCGAATCACGGTAAAATGGCGAGTTATCAGATTGAGAGTAAAATAAAATTATGTCATGCTTCCTTGGAAAGCGCTTTTTTGTATTCGCTGGCCCAGTGTAACACCAAACAATTTCATTTCGAAAATTACGCCTTCCAAACACCGCATCCATGACCAGTTTCAAATAATGTGACATTGTTGGGTCACAATGAAGATAGATGCTTCCGGTTGGCTTGAGAACCCGTTTCATTTCTAACAAACGAACTGACATATAAATCAAGTATGATTTGTCACTGGAATTCATAGCTGCATGAATCACCTTGTTTAGCGCAGAATGCTTAGCTTCAATTAGATCCAGCCAAGCAATATCCACATCTTGTAAAGTCCATGTGTCCTTAAACTCCGCACCAGCCGCTTTACTACCAATTGGTGCGGCATAATTTGCTTTCGAATTGAACGGTGGATCAAGATAGATAAGATCTACGGAATTGCTGTTCATACCACGCATAATCGGCAGATTATCTGCTGTCCAGATGGTTTGATTATGCCAGTTAATGGAAGTTACCGCCATTCTGCTAACTCCTGTCGTTGAATTTGTCAACCTTCCATGCCTTGAATGAACGACTCGGAGGGTTTAATGGGTTGACATCCAGAAATGCTAATGATTAACCCACAAAGGAAATAAGACGGGCTTAAAGATCATCTTGTTCTAGCAAATCAATTCCAAACTCTATGACAGAGCTCAAAACTTCTTGATTAATGACCTTAAGCAGAATTACCATCTACTAATTTCAATCGATATAGAGCACAGCACACTCACTAAGCTGCTAATCTAATTTTGCTGAGGTAGCGATAGTAATCACTGAAATCTCATCTAAATTATACAAAATATACCATTGAAATATCTAGGAGTGATGTTCCGCAATTAAACTGCGTGCTGCTTCAAGTCTTTGTATTTTCCCAGACGGTCCCTTCGGCAATTCATCTACAAAGAAAATTCGGCTCGGAACCCGAAAGTCACCAAGTGAATGCCTGCAATACTCAACTAGTTCATCAACTGTACATTGCGAACCAGTTTTGAGAACAACTGCAACCGCAACAACCTCTCCATAATTTTCATCAGGGAAACCAAACGCTGCCGCTTCAAGAATTTTATCATGATGATACAGCACATCGTCGATCTCACGCGGTGAGATATTTTCACCGCCTTTAATAATTAGCTCCTTACTACGTCCTGAAACAAAAAAGTATCCATCCTCATCCTGGTAACCTAAGTCTCCTGTACGAAACCAACCGTCTGCAGTGAATGCCAAAGCAGTTGCTTCCGGTGCGTTGTAATATTCGCTAATATTGTTGTCTCCCTTGACAATAATCTCCCCAACCGAGTTATTCGGAAGCTCGCAACCATCGTCACCGATAATCTTAGCTTCAGTGCCAAAAGGGATACCCACGGAACCAGGTTTTCGCATAGCAGGCGGCATGGGGTTGGCAATGATGGTACCAGCCGTTTCCGTTAGACCCAAGGTCTCAATCATGGGTGTATCAAATTTTTCTTCAAAGTCATGATGCATACCTGCCGGCATCGCTGATGATGCAGAACGTGCGAATCGAAGTTGAGGAATATCAACGTTCATCCCCTTTTGACAAGCGTGGTCATATTCGTCAAGCAAGTATTTTGCTATAGTCGGAACAATACTAGTCCAAGTGCAACCACAGTCTTGAATATGTTCCCAAAACCGGTGCACACTGAATCTGTGCGGCATAACAACCTTAGAACGACTAATCAGCGGTGCAACACAAGTAACCACCTGACCGTTTACATGATAGAGTGGTAACACGCAATATGCCACGTCTTGCTGAACGAGCTGATGGCCAAGTGTAACATTCTTCCCACCGGTGATTAAATTCTTATGCGTCAAGACTGCGCCCTTGGGCAAACCAACTGTACCTGAGGTATGCAAAATCATCGCTGGCGAATCTGGATTTACCGGTAATAGTGCAAATTCCGCTTTCACTTTGTCTGCAGTTTGCATATTAAAGCCGGTATCCATATCAACCATTTCGATCCTTAGCTTGTGGTCCATGTCTGATAACAAATCATCTAGGAGCGGCCGATAGCGTTCGCTGACAAAGACCACAGAAACTTTAGCGTTGGTCAAGGCAAATTGCAAATTCTGGTGACTCGCGACAACATTCAACGGAACGACTGTTCGTCCTGAGTACATTGTTCCCATGAATATAAGAAAAGTCCAATAGCTGTTGTCAAGCATAAATCCAATATGGGCATCTTGTTCATTGCTTATTGAACTTAGGTGATGTGCAAACTTCCTACACAATGTGCGTAGCTGACCATAGGTCATAGAAAGTTGTGCATCGGGGTCATAAATTACTTGATTGTCAGGCAACTCTGTTGCACACTGATCAATCAATGCTCTGAAGGTATTGTGCAAAATACGAGACTCACTAATTGTTATTGGGATGATATTTATCCAAAAATTCACCAAAAAGACTCGCTTCACTTGGCTTGTCTTCAGGTATTTCGGTAACTAAGTGGGTAATATTGATAAAATGGCGATAATTTAGATTTTCACTGATACTATTTCCACCCCAAGTGCCGCATCCCATGCTTAATGTAAATGGCAAACCACTTGTAAATCCACCACCGTTACCAAATGTATGAGCTTGATTAACTAGTACCCTAACTACATTAAGATTCTCTGCCATCATTCTTGCTCTATCAAGGTCTGAGGTGTGGATACCACAGGAATGCCCTGCACCTTGATAGGCTAGAATCGAATTTACTGTTTTGACTGCTTCGTTAAAATCGCTTGCGCGATATGCGGTCAGTACCAAAGACAACTTTTCACCTGAAAGTGGAAAATTGGAGCCTATTCCGGTTTCCTCAACAATAATAAACCTAGTCGTTGCTACATCAGCATTCAAACCACATTTTCTTATCAACACCTCAGCATCAGTAGCCAATAAGTCTCTATTCAATTTGCCAGGAGCTGGCCACATCGCACTGATAATTTTCTCTCGTTCGTCTGCACTTGCCAGATAACCGCCCACCCTATGAAAATCCTGCATCATCTTGTCATAAACTGAATCCACAATAATGACCGAATTTTCGGATGAGCATGAAGTTCCATTGTCAAAAGTTTTAGAGTTACCAATCAATCTTGCAGCGCTTTCAAGATTAGCTGTTTCATCAATGATAACCGGCACATTGCCTACGCCAACACCGATCGCCGGAGTGCCACTTGAGTACGCGCCCCTAACATTATTTTGTGAGCCAGTTGCCACTACAAGATCAACTGCTGCCATTAGAGCTTTTGTTGATTCTCTACTAACTGGATGGGGTAAAACCTGAATCAAATCCTGTGGTTCACCAACAATTCGAAGCTGTTCACGCATCATTTCAACCGCCTTGCTTGTTGCGGTCCAACCTGCTGGTGACGGCGCAACAATAATGGCATTTCGACCTTTTAACGCCATCATACACTTATTCACAGGTGTTGCCGCAGGATTAGTTGAAGGTGTAATAGCAGCTACGATTCCCACGGGTTTAGCATATTTCACTAGCCCTTTGACCGGGTCATCCTCAATAATTCCAACTGTCCGTACTCGCATCAGGTCGCGAAGAGTACCGAATGTCTTGCGCTTATTTTTAACAATCTTATCATTTATATTGCCAAGTCCAGTAGTTTTGACTGCAAGTTCCGCAAGCAGTCTAGATCGACTGTCTTCGTACAAACTCCATGCAACTGCAGTTACAGCCTCATCAACACGTTGTTGATCAGCATTTTGAAACTGCGAAAATGCCTTTTTTGCATTTTCTAGCAGATCGTCAACTTCTGAACAATTATTTTTGTTTTCTGTTAATTGCATTGGTAAATAGAAATAAAGACGGTGAAAATATAATTATGCAATCTTGACTCAAAGCTTTTTGGTTTATTTCGATATGGGAGAACTTGAAATTGAAAACTATTAACTGGGGTGATTTTGAACAGGTTGAGCTAAGAGTTGGAACAGTTGTTAAAGTAGACGAGTTTCCTGAAGCTCGAAAACCGGCTTATAAAGTTACTGCTGATTTTGGGGATGATATAGGTGTATTGAAATCAAGCGCACAGATAACCGAACTTTATTCACCCGATGATCTAGTTGGTCAACAGATTATTGCTGTCATAAATTTTCCAGCCAAGCAAATCGGGCCATTTATGTCACAGTTTTTACTGACAGGTTTTGTACGCAAAGATGGCGCTGTCATTATCGCTCGACCAGAACGCCCTGTGGAAAATGGTGCCAAACTATCTTGACAACCGAATAATCGCGACTCATTATTCTAATTTGTTTAATTAAATCGCTTTTCTAGATTAAGCGGATACTATACTGTATTTCAGTAAAAATTGCTATCACATTGCTCATGAATTGTTCTCAATACTGTCTGTGATAACGGCCCATTGATTGTGAATTTCAGTTTCAGCCGAATCAAATCCAGATGGGTAGAGATCGGATTCATTGAGCACAATCTCTGTCAATTTTGAACCTAAAGTATTCTTGCCTTCTTCAAACCGCCAAACTCCTACTTGATTTGGATTTAGTGCGTAATTCAAGTTGCTATTGGTTGGTATTGGTCCTTTTGGTTGCACCTTTGAGCGTAGGACAATATTAGCAAGCTCTTCAACAATCAGATTGCTATGTGTTGTGACTATCACCCTCACACCTGAATTAGCAACCATCGCGAGCTGACGTATCAACTCGACCTGCATTTGGGGATAAATATGCGATTCCGGTTCTTCTACAATAAGAACATTACCTGGTAGGATTAAATGGCGCAAATACAAAACCAAGGGAACAAGTTCTAAAGTCATCGATGAGGCACTTGTCAGCGCTAGATCAGATCCCCACCCATCGGGATGAAACAAAATTTCAGTTAATTTAGGTTTTAAATTTTTTGTGCAAACTGAACCTTTGAGTATGTTGCTCTCTATCGATTTAGCGATTTCAAGATTAGCTTCTGATGTCTGTTTCGATTCATCTTCAATTCCAATTAAAACACCCAGAAAATCAGCATACAACCCAGTAATTAAAGCATTTGCTTCTAATTCGGATATTCCATAATCGGTAAGTTTTGCAGCTAATGAAACTAATAGCGCAGTTTGCAGGCGCATTACACCTGCTCTGTCCGCTGGAAGATGAAATGCCTCTGTAATAAATGGGGCGGCGATCGCATGAAACGTCTGCTTTAGGATCTTGAAGATAAATTGAAATTGAAATTCATTTTCGACGTCTAAAAATGATTCCCCACTACCAAATGACGTGAAATTTTTTCTGATCCATTCGGTTTGCTCATCAGTAATTACTACAGAATTCTCATCAGGTTGTTCTATTTTGAAAAGCGCATCACCTGATGCGCGTTCCAATTTAAGTTCCATGGTTGGCATTTTTGACCTGTCGCTTTGTTGCTTGACAAATCGAATGGTTGCAGCCTTAGCACGCCTTCGGATTAACTCACCTAAATGATCTACTGTAAAGTAGCGCTCAAGTTGAAAGGTGAAAGAACGATAAGCAGTTTTGATAGACGCTGTACAGATTTCATTAATTACTTGCGCAGGTACAATGTTAGATATGGGTGAATCAGCAAAAGTCTGGAAATAATCAACGATTACTTGGTTTTCTGCAAGTTCTTCGATGATACTTTCGGGGCTGGTGTCATTCAACAGATCGTTAAAGTTGTCTATTGACTCGTATTCGCGCAAAAATCGATGAATTGCGTAGATAAGTGTTGCTAAGTACGACTTACCTGAATTGCTAGGGCCAACAAATACGTTCAGAGAACGCATATCAACCTTTGCTTCGGCAATTGGTCCGAAATTTTCAACTTGAAGTTCTATTCTTTCGTTGTCTGTGCAGGAATTCAAAACAGTGCCCTAATGTAGTGAAAAGTAGCAAGCTGAGTAAATCAGATTCACTCTGCCCTAACCATTAAATAATCTATAATCGCCTGATTACTTGTCAGAAAGAGTCATCTGACAATTCAAAACAGATTAATGACGATCCCATCGCCGCCTCGGCATGAGCATCGATTCTAGGCATTATATGTGTGGCATAGTATCGAACTGTAACCAGCTTAGCATCCAAGTACTGATTGTCATCTGCACCTGCTTTGAGCATTTCAGCTGCATTTACAGCTGACTGCATCATCAACCAACCTGCTACTGCGATAGCCATAACATGTAGAATATCAACACTGCCTGCTGCGGGTACAGAAGCATTTTTCTCACCTTGTTCATAAACCCACTGCGTGACCTGTTCCAGTTTTTCAGTACCGTTCTGTACAGATTGAATGATTTCCGTCAATTCACTGTAAGCTTTGCTTTTAGCCGCGGCGATATCAGATCTGATGTCAGAGACTAAGCGTTCAACTACACTCTTGTCCCCGCGCAAAAGCTTGCGACCTATCAAATCATTGGCCTGAATGCCAGTTGTCCCCTCATAAATAGGAGTAATACGCGCATCTCGATAAAGCTGCGCCGCACCGGTTTCCTCAATAAACCCCATGCCACCATGTATCTGAATACCTAAATATGCAACTTCGTTGCCCATTTCAGCGCACCAACCTTTTACCAGTGGAATCAGAATTCCTAAACGCTCTGCGTGATTGTTTCTGGCAACATCATCTGGATGTTTGTTCGACAAGTCAAAAACCGCAGAAGCGAGATATGAAACGCAACGCATAGCCTCAACCAACGATCGCATAGTCATCAACATGCGCCGTACATCAGGATGACGAACTATTGGAACTCGTTCTTTAGAGCGACCGATACTACCTTGAATTCTATGTTTGGCGTAATCAGCCGCCTGTTGATATGCCCGCTCAGCAATGGCAAGCCCTTCCACTCCAACTGCATGACGTGCAAGGTTCATCATGGTAAACATGTATTCAAGACCGCGGTTCTTCTCTCCCACAAGATAGCCAACCGCACCACCGTTGTCACCATATGACAAAACCGCAGTTGGACTGGCGTGAATGCCAAGTTTATTCTCAACCGAAACACAACGAATATCGTTTTTCTCACCGAGTGTGCCATCTGCATTAACAAGATACTTTGGAACAATGAAAAGCGATATTCCTTTTACACCCTCCGGCGAATCCGTACAGCGTGCCAACACGAAATGAATAATATTTTCAGTCAAGTCGTGTTCACCATAAGTAATGTATATCTTCTGACCTGTGATTCGGTAATGGCTGTTTTCTGCTTCGGCGCGAGTGCGTATCATTGAAAGATCAGTACCTGCGTGTGACTCAGTCAAGTTCATGGTCCCGGACCACTCTCCTGAAATCAAACGAGGCATGTACAAGTCCTGCTGCTCCTTTGAACCATGTGCTTCTAGTGCTCGGATAGCGCTCTGAGTTAACAGTGGACAAAGGCCAAATGACATATTGGCTGAATGCCACATCTCCTGAACCGCGGTGGCTACGAGCCAAGGCAAACCTTGACCACCCCGCTCTATATCGAACGCGAGTCCATTCCAACCAGCCTCGATAAACTGGATGTAAGCATCCTTCCAGCCAGGTGGTGTCGTAACGACGCCATCTTCACAAATCGAACCATGCTCGTCACCGACGCGGTTAAGCGGAGCTAAAACCTCAGTAGTAAACTTTGCTGATTCATCTAGAATCGCAGATACCAACTCATCATCCATGTTCTGGAAATCATCGAGTTGTAAAACAGCGTCAAGACCTGCAACGTGTTGCAAAACATAGTGCATATCTGTCAATGGTGCTTGATATTGTGACATACTAAATCTATCATTAACGGGTGAATTTCTATAACTTATGTCTATTTTACGGTTTTACGGCACTTGGGATGTCTTGTATTTAAATCTCTTATTGAATACGTGTTAATTAGCAATCATTATTTCCACTACAGTGAACCCTCGGCAAACTCTGCTCAGATTATTTGATAGCACAGTCAAATGCGGGTTGCCACAGCATTGCCTGCCACCTGTTTTAGCTGATATTTCAAATCGTAAATTGCATGTAATTGGTGCTGGCAAAGCTGCTTCATCAATGGCTAGTACAATTGAGAACAATATTAATAATCAGATAACTGGTATTGTGATAACTCGTCACGGTCACTCTGTCAAATGCAATTCGATTGAAGTCGTTGAAGCTAGCCACCCAATTCCAGATTCAACAAGTGCCAAGGCAACAAAACGAATACTTCAATCATTGGAACCACTCAGTTCGGATACGTTGGTACTCTGCTTGATATCCGGTGGCGCTTCTGCGTTGCTGAGTTTACCTCATCCCGCAATTTCGATGGAAGAGAAACAATCAATTGTTCTTCAGTTGTTGAAATCAGGCGCAAGTATTCATGAAATGAACTGTGTCCGTAAACACTTGTCAGCAGTCAAAGGCGGCAAATTAATGCAAAAAATCGCTCCTAGGCACGCCCTGACAATCTGCATTTCCGATGTTATTGGCGATGACCCTTCAGTTATCGGGTCAGGACCCACAGTTTATGATTCAACTACCTGTTTTGAAGCACTTGAAATACTGACTCGCTACAACATCAAATTTTCCAAAAAAACATACTCTTTACTGGAATCCGGCGAACTTGAAACTCCGAAACTTGGTCATTCAGCATTTGAGCAATCAAGAATTATCATTGCTGCTAGTCCAAATGATTGTCTGGTTGCGAGCGCAAATACTGCCGAGAAACTCGGGCTCAAAGTTGTCGCTCTCAATCATGAGGTAGAAGGTGATACTAACCTTGCCGCCAAAAAACATGCCCAGCAAATTCGAAAATTAATTGTCAAACGCACTGATGACAAACCGTTTGTAGTCCTATCTGGCGGTGAAACAACAGTGAATGTTACCGGTCCAGGACAAGGCGGTCCCAACACTCAATTCGCATTGGCACTAGCACTGGAGCTTAGAGACACTGACAATATCTATGCAATTGCTTGTGACACAGATGGCATAGATGGCACACAAGACAATGCTGGCGCACTAATTACACCTACAACTATTTCGCGTGCTTGGGTGAAAGGCCTTGATCCTGAGCAACACCTCAAAAGTAACGACTCATACAAATTTTTCGAACAAATAGACGACTTGGTGATAACTGGCCCCACACTGACTAATGTGAATGACTTTAGAGCTGTATTGTGGTATAAATCAGACTAAGGCTCCAAAAGCGAGCTTTAAGTTTTGCTACGAACTTTTTCCATTTCCCGTTTTTGGATTTCTTTGTATTTGGATTCAATATCCTCTTTCACTTGTTTGACAACTTCCTCAACAGCACCTTCAACCTCATACGGTTGCCCCTTGTTCCATTGTGTCAGATATTCATCTGTTCCGGCTAATTTCTTTTTCATAGCAATCATATCAATTAACTCTTGGAAACGCTCGCTTAGCATCTCCTTGTGCACAGACCGGCCCTGCTTTGCTTCAACAACAGAAGGAATCTCTTCCCAATATAGAATTGTCACTTTCGCCATCGTTTATAGTCCTATGGTATTTAAAATTGGAGTGTCAATTTATCCGCATCTAATTTGCAATAGATGGATTTGACATTAATTGTGCAACCGCTTTGACTAGCAGTTCTACAACTAGCTGACAAAATCAAGATTCCGTTTGTCAGCGGTCGTTTAGCAAGTAAATAGTAAATTTCGATAAACTGGTTTCATAAACAATTCACATTTTACGATGGAATTCCGAAATTTACGTATATGTACTTCTCAATTGATAAAGCGTCTTCGAAATACGCTAGCCAACGGCAGATTACTATAATCTAAATATTACTGGTCTCGCATATACTGTCTGGTTTTTCTTGAACACAACGAAAGACAAGGCGAGAACACCCTATCAGAGTTATTGCAGTTAAAAAGTGTTATTGTGGGCCGTTCTTTAAGGTGGAAAGATGCCCGTTCGCGCGACGTTTACGTTAAAAATGCTACGCGCCTAGGTTTGCGATCTCGATCATATTTCAAACTAGAGGAATTGGACCAAAAATATCAAATCCTAAAGCTGGGCCATCGCGTTTTGGATTTAGGTGCTGCACCTGGTGGATGGTCTCAATACTCGTTGACAAGAGTGGGTAATCAAGGAATTGTTGTTGCAGCTGATATTCTTGCGATGAAACCATTAAAAGGCGTAAAATTCGTACACTGCGATATTAACGAACAAGATTCAATCGATTCACTATACAATGTAATCAATGGCCAAAAGTTCGAAGTTGTGATGTCAGACATGGCACCGAATATCACAGGCAATCCAAGCATTGATGCGAGCAACTACGCAAAATTATATGAATCGATTTTCCGTATTTGCCACAGCGTACTCTCAGCTAGGGGAACATTGGTTTTCAAGGTTTTTCAGGATGAATCAATCTCACAAATTAAAGCAAAGTGTATAGAAAACTTCACTCAATGCCGGTTTCACAAACCCAAAGCATCACTGCCCAACAGTAAGGAGATTTATCTGATCGCTTCGAATTACCAAGCCTCTGACTGAAGCGTCCTTCCAGGCAACTTTAAATTTGTTGAACTGATGATCAGATTATTTATTAAATGACTATAGACAACCCTATAATTTCAGCTGTTTATCGTTGTTCAATCTGTCTTGACAGCAAGAAATTTATATTCTGATCCGAACACAAGATCGCTAAACAAATGATCGCCAATTGCATATTGCTTGATAATAAGTATGCGTCAAATTTAACAGTTGGTTCTAAATCATGTCTTCAAATGAAACCAAAACAAACGACTTAAATGATGCTATTTTTATTTTTGAGTGATAGTAAAATATGCGGAATTTTATGAATTCCCTTAGCCAAAGGTAACTGAAGATTGTCAAATTCTAATTCAACCGCTATAAACCAGCTAATCGCTAATTACTCAGTAGAAACAACTCCCGGAGCCGCTACCAAGATACCGGACTATCGCTACATACTGCCACCAAATACTACTGTCTATGTGACACTCCTTCCAGGGTCATCAATCGACGATACCATCTCGATATGCATACGATTGGCATCAGAAGGGTTTGTTCCTGTTCCGCACTACGTTGCACGCCATATCCCAGATCAAAAAAAGCTTGAAACTTCCCTGCAACGATTTCGCGATGAAACCGGTGGCACACAAATTTTAGTACTAGCCGGAAGTTCTAGCAAACCAGTCGGTATCTATGAAAATTCAATGCAATTGCTTGAAACCGGACTTTTTGACAAAATGGGTGTCTGTCAAATCGGGGTGGCCGGACATCCTGAAGGAACCCCAGACATCCCGCCAGCGACCGTTAAACGCGCCTTAGATTGGAAAAACGAGTTCAGCAAACGCACCGATGCAAACATGTTCATCATTACCCAGTTTTGCTTTGACGCACAAGCAGTCATTAAATGGGAACAACAACTTGTAGCTGATGGCATTACTTTGCCTGTGCACATTGGCATTCCCGGTGTGGCGACAATTGGCACATTACTCAAGCATGCCGCTGCCTGCGGCGTCGGTGCATCGGCTAAATTCCTGAGAAAACAAGCAAGAAGCGCCACTAAGCTGCTCATGAATTCCACACCTGAACGAATTTTGCGAGAATTGGCAGATTATCAATCCGAAAATTCTGATTCACTGATTGAAAAGGTGCACGTTTATCCTCTTGGTGGACTCAGAAAATCAGTTGACTGGTTTAGCGAATTCGCAAAATCGGAGTACAGCATCCGACACAAGATAGTAGCTTGAACTCTAACTACCCTTGCCCACGCGAATAGCCCCAAGTGCCCTCGCCTAACGGCTTCTATCAATTGCTGAATCATCCCTTGCAAAAGGGTCAAGCAGACAAGTTACCGCTTCTGAGATATGCGTTGACAGGCGAGGTTCTTGGTACATTCGTAATGGTGTTTTTTGGTATTGGTGTTGTCCATGCCGCAGTTATTTCTGGTGCCCAAATCGGGTTATGGCAAGTTGCTGCAGTCTGGGCTGTTGGAGTTAGCCTCGGCATTTACACGGCAGCTTCATTTTCGGGTGCGCATATCAATCCAGCAATTACACTCACAGTCGCTGTCTATGACAACTTTCCTTGGCGCAGAGTAGTACCCTATTGGCTAGCTCAGGTGCTTGGTGCCATGTTAGCCGCTATAGTTTTATATCTGCTATATGCTGAGGCTATCGCTTTGTTTGAGATCAAGCACAATTTGGTACGCGGCGAACCAGGAAGTCAACTGAGTGGAATGGTCTACGGCGAATACTTCCCAAATCCCGCAATATACGGTACAACCGGTGAAGCATTTGAAATGATCGGCTTTAAGACCGGCTTTTTCGCCGAATTATTTGGTACTGCGATGTTGGCTTTCATTGTTTCAGTCGTCACACATGGCCGTAATCATGCACGTCCGCGCACAGCAGGTGCCGCAATAGTCATTGGTGTTGGTGTCGCATCTATTATCTCTGTTCTAGCCCCGCTATCCCAAGCCGGACTCAATCCTGCGCGAGATTTCGGGCCGCGATTGATTGCATACTTTGCTGGCTGGGGCGATATTGCTATTCCGGGACCACGAGATGGATGGTTTTTTGTCTACATATTAGCCCCGTTAATCGGTGCAATCATCGGTGGAGGAATTTATCGTTTGGCAGCTAGCCGTTTACCTAAAGCAGATAGTTGAGAAATTGGATTTGACTCAGTGTATCACTAATTCATTCATAGCTCAGACATTTTTCAGAACTGCCCAACGTTGCAAACTTCGATTTGATATGTCTTGAATATATTTATATGATCCTAATGTGGTAATGAATACAAACTTCGATTTGACCTACGGTCGAACCCAAAAATTGGGTCTTGAAACCCCAATACCAAGTATTGATTCGGTGTTGAAAATTCAAGGTTACAAAGACCCATCAAAAGTACGCGCCGTTATCCAAAAAAGTGCACAACATGCAATTGAAGCTTTCATCAAAGCAACAAAACCAACGGTTAGCTATCGCATCGTTGATGTAAATTCAGTTGACGAAATTGCAGCAGTGCTCGGCGGTGGTATCCGCCTGCAAAGTCCAATTTTCAATCAATATCTCAGCAATTGTCACCGAGCCATTGTCTTTGCGCTGACTGTTGGTAGCGGCATAGATGATCAAACCCAAAAATGGATGGATGAAGAAAATCTGATCGAAGCTCTATTTCTTGAGTCAGCCGCTTGGATGGGTATAGAAGATGCAACCAAGCAGTTCGTGCTGATTGTTCGCAATTGGGCAATGAAAAACGGCATGCGCATCTCGCGTCGTTTGGGCCCGGGATATTCCTATCCTATTGACGGTAAGCAAGTGCAATGGGATCTAACCGACCAAGCACCCTTGTTTAAACTACTAGATGATGATAGCATTCCTGTGAAACTACTTGAAAGTTCAGCCATGTTACCCAAAATGTCCCGCTCTGGACTGTTCGGACTGATACCCAACTAAATCGAGGTTTATTATGAAACTCAAATTGACTGTCTTGTCAATATTTACAATAGTTTCAATGCAACCCTGTTAGAAGCGCAAATTACGTTGCATTGTGAAAGTGGACTAAACAATGCTGGTGAGACAACCCAAAATCATTGAACATGTTAAACTGGTAGTGCGAGCAGTTTTGATTACTCCCGGCTGCCAGATAGCAATGAACCGAATCCTGAAAAGCAAATGTCTTGTTGCATAAGTAACATAGCATCCCACACAGTCACACCGTTTGCAGTCAATACTGGTATTCCTGCTACTTGTTCAAATTCATCTATTGAAAACAACGACGGCATCGCCGTATCAGGTATGAGTAACGCGTCAGAGTTTTTATGTATCGCCTTTGGGATTTGTTCAATGATAAATTCGGGCTCAAACACTGCGGCATCCCATCCTGACGCAGCATTCAGCCAAATCATTTTTAGAACTGCAATGTCAAATTCTTCTAGGAAATCAATAAACGCTCGTGAAGCAGGCTCAGGATAGGTTGACAGCACGCTGACTTTGCTAAATCTGCACTTCTTTGCGGCGGCAATGAACGCCAGAGATGTGCTACCAGCCTGAACACCAACAGTCTCTCTTAATGCCTTAATCTGGTTTTCTGCATGAGCGCGTCCCAATATAAAACTGCCACTCGTACATGGCCAATAAATACAATCGAGATTAAGAGATTGAAAGCGATTTGCTGCTTCAACTAGCCAGCTCAAACTCGCGGTGCGTTGTAATGCTGCGATATCATGATCATTGGTGCCATCTCCACCAACCCTAGTGCAAGAGAGAAACAGTCTTGTACTATCACCAGTTGTTTCAAAAAAACAGTAAAAATCCTGCTCGGCTCCGCCTCCTGGCCATATAAATCCCAGCCGATTTTGCTTATTGCCCATCTGAAATCAATCTCCAAGTATTTTCTACCTGTTCCAGCGTTTCGCCAATATCATCCGAACTGTGTGAAGTAGACAAAAACCAGCTGCCACGAGCAGTTACGCGTGTGCCCAAGGACTGTAATTTAGCGTAAAAATGATTCTTGACAGTGGTGTCCAAAGCCTGAAATTGACGGTAATTTACCACATCGACAACTTCCTCAAAGAGTGGATGAAAAATAGTTCCCAAGCCTTGAATAGACATTGGACGATTGAACTGTTTGGAGATTTTCTGCAAACCATCCATCAGTTTCGCTCCCACCTCATTCATTGTTTGGTATGCTTGACCTTCATTTGCTTCCAACCTCTCAATGCAGGCCAATCCCGCTGCAACTGACATAACATTCGCATTGTAAGTCCCTCCATGCATTACACCAGATGTATGCAACAACTCCATAATATCTTTTTTGCCAACTATGGCAGCAAGCGGAAATCCAGCGGCCAGCGCCTTGGCAAATATCGCCAAATCAGGCGTTACACCAAGTAAACCCTGAGCACCATCAAGCGCAACTCGAAAGCCAGAAATTACCTCATCGAAAATCAAAACAATATTGAATTTCTCGGTAATCTCTCGCACACTCTCAAGATAACCTGGCAATGGAAACATTACACCAGTATTGCAGTTAATCGGCTCCATAACTACGCCCGCAATTTGTCGATGACGGGTTCGCACCATATCTGCAAACAGGTCAATATTATTCCATGGCAAGGTAACGATGTCATCAAGAGCTCTTATAGATTGACCTGTCGATTGAGCAACGCTTGTCGGTTGCGATTCATCGCCAGCATCTCTGAGTGACGGATGCACGCTTACAAAAACGTTATCAGTCCAGCCATGGTAGTGCCCCTCAAACTTGAGGATTTTAGTTTTTCCAGTAAATGCTCGAGCTAAACGGATCGCGGCTTGAATTGCCTCGGTACCGCTTGATGCAAATCGCACTAGTTCTGCGCACGGCACGAGTTTAACCAGCTTCTCAGCCAGCTGGGATTCCATTTCTGTTTGACCGGCAAATAGCTGGCCCAGTGATAGGGTTTGCTTGACTTTATCCAAAACGACAGCAGGCGCATGCCCAAGAATAACAGGACCATTTGCTAGCGCATAATCGATATACACATTACCATCAGCATCAGTGATTCTCGAACCCTCTCCCTTTACGAAATACAGTGGGACTGGGCTTTCGCCGTAACCTGTATAGCGAAAGTTGCTACTAACCCCACCGGCGAGAAATTTACTGCCATGCTCATAGAGCGTAATAGATCTGTCACACTTCAAGCTCATAGTTCCACTCGGTACAATTCCATTGGTAGCTCGCTCAACACTTCGGCACCATTCTCGTTAACTATAAAAGTTTGGCTCAATCCGACACCAATCTCACCGTTTATCCGCAACGTCATCGGAATATGAAATACCATCCCTGCTTCCAATTGACGATGATTGTTTGTAACAATTGCAAATCCGGACTCCTCACCCCAAGTTGGTGGAAAACCTATACCTACCGGATAACCGTATACTTCATGGAACAATATTTGGTTTCGAATGGGCTTGATCCAAGATTCGGCAATTAAAGCAACATCAGAAGCTAGAACACCCGAACGCACAGATTCTAACATCGCCGAGACGATTTGCTGCTCCAGATTCGCAAATTTTTCAACTTGATCGCTTACTTCACCGAGGACAGCCGTTCGCATTAGTGGGGCATGATACCAATGCCAGCTAGGTGAACACTCAATGAAAACTGTCTCGCCAGCTGAGATAACATGACCACAATTGCTATTGTGGGGAATTCCGGCCCGGTATCCTGCTGAGACAATCGGATATACAGAAAAACCCAAGCTATGATTTCGTATGAGCTCCCCTGCAACTGCAGCCGCAACCTCAGAATCAGTAGCACCCTCCCGGATAGCAGAAATTCCGGCAATTACAGATTGGTCTGTGATTTTAGCGGCCGAACGTATCATGTCAAGTTCAGTTTCAGATTTGATGTTCCTAACATTGTCAACTATTCCGGACCCACTCACTACTCTAGTCTCATTCAAAGCAGATTGAAGCCGTGCATGAACATCTGGCACTAGGTACCGTGTGGAAGATTCAATAGCCACGGTACCTGTTAAAAGACCTCGCTTTTTCAGAAGAAGCCAAGTCGATTCAACCGGATCGGTGTGCGTTTCATATAGCTCCAAATCAACAGAATGAGACGCTGAAGCTTCAAATCGCCCTCTCTCAAATTGCCAAATCAACATAACGGGTGATTTCTCCAAAGGTACAATCAAGCACTGATAGTCCCATAAGTTCAGGGTGTGGTGCCCACACATGTAATAAATATTTGGCGCAGAATGTAAGATTAGCGTGTCAATACCTAGTTGTGCCATCTTTAGGCGAACTTTCTGGGAACGCGTCTCAAATTCCCGTTCGTCAAATACAAATTCCCGCTGAATTGTCATAAATGTATTCTATGGTGAATAGTCAAAATTCGTCTCAAGAGGGTAAAGCGGCCGTGGCCTATTCTGATAATCAAATCGATTTGGATCAATTGCGCAAACTCCGGGTGAATCAACTATAACCACTTTCTTTGCAATTTCTCCATAGGCAGCCTCCCAAGCTATTGCTGATTTTACTGCAATGATTTTTTGTTCGGCCGGCTCAATCCCTACACAGCGTAATTGCTCAGCGTCAAATGGCATGCTCCGCCTAGAGCTAATCACAACGTTCACACCATTGACATCAACTACCGCAGTTGTACCCATTGAGGTTGTATAACCCGTCATGTAAGAGCCCTTATGCACATACTCCCCATTTGAAATAGATCTCACACGCCCAGTAATTTCGATAGTTGGTCCGTGTTTATTATCAGTTTTTCCACCTATATACACTGAAATTAACTTGCCGCTTCCGGCACTGACAATAGTCTCAACCGCTTGAGGGTCGGCAATCACAACTGTTGCACGCTCAGCATTTCTTACTAGTAACTCACTTAGAACACTGACACCATCGCCCGCACTGCCACCTCCAATATTGTCTGCCGGCTCCACAATAACAACTGGATACAACTTGGAACCGACAGCACAGGTCACCCCGTTTTCAACTGACATAACAGTTGGTAAAAACTTATCTCTCAACTTCCAAATTTTCAACGCAAGTTTCTCAGCAATAGGTGTTAAGAAATCCAGCTGATCACCATATATCAAAACTGTAGCACCGAGATGCGGTACATCACTGTATGGGTACCCCATAGCCACGGAACCGCATAGCACTCCTGGCCATTTCTCCAACTCATGAAGCAAGTCCATAATTTCAAGCATCGGGGGTTCACTTGTCTTTTGCTTGAGCGGTTGTGATAACAATGGAATACGAAGAAAAGCTTTTTGTGGAAAAATGCCGTCATTGAGAATTTTAGCCATTACCCTCACACTTTCAGCACCTCTTTCGGCCATATCAGTGTGCGGGTAGCTATCGTAACCAATCAATACTGTAGCATTGTCCACCATTGATTCACTTACATTCGCGTGATAGTCAAATATTGCAATTATGGGGATCGTATTTCCTAATGAATGTTTGATCCTTTCAAGAATGTAACCATCCAAATCTGCAATTCCTTCAGCAGAAGCCGCACCGTGTAAAGAGAGTATCACACCATCCAACAAACCGGATTGGACAACCATCATTTTGACTAATTCGTCAACCAAGAAAGTTGCAGTTTCGCGTGATATGACTCCCGAAGGCACTGCTGCGGCATAAAGGGCCGGAACAAGCTCATGCCCATCCTTTGCAGATTGTGCAATGATCCCACCGATCTCAGTACCTGTTGATCGGTATCGTTCTATCAACTCATCGCCCTGAGCAAACTGATAAGCGGTAAAATCGTCCAGTTCAGTCAATCCAGAAGCAAACGAGTTCGTCTCATGCCAAATTCCACCAATTGCAATGCGTAGTTTCATCAATTTATTACAAATAAGCTGTCATTGTTGAAGTGATTTCATCTATGTAAGCCAGCAATTGAAATGCATATATAGTCGTATTAGTAATAAGTAAAATTACTTGAGAATTATCCAGCCAGCAAAGCTAAACTTTAAACTTGACAACTTGTTCTAGAAATATATGGGAGCAAACCATGACTGAAAAATTGAAACATATTCGAGTTGGTATGCGTAATTGCGGTGCCAATGTCAAACTAAAACTACGTTGGGACAACTCCCCGCAAACTTGCGAATTGGTTAGCAAAGCACTGCCATTTGAGGGTGATTTGTGGCATGCTAAATACGCCAATCATGAAATTTACACCTTATTACCAGTTGAACCAACATTTGGACAAGACCCTCCAAAAGAATGGCTGTGTATGTTTCCAGCACCTGGTGACTTAATGTACATATTTCACCCAGACGGACTATTACCATCAGAAGTCTGGACACCTGAAAGTGCCCACCGAATCGTTGACATCGCTTTTTTCTATGATCGAGGGAATAACCTTTATGGGCCCAATGGTGGTAATACAGGCAATATTTTTGCTACCGCCACCGATATTGAAGAGCTTGAGAATTTTGCAAAAAACTGCATTAAAGTCTGGAAAAACGGATTTGCCAACGAGCGTTTGTATGTTGAAGCTGCTTGATTCAACAGGATAACTATCTCAAACTTTTGAGAACATCTTCTGTTATTGATAGTGTGTCATCAATATCTTTCTCACTATGAGCAAATGAGATACTACCTTGTTTCGTAGCCACTGGAAAATGAAATACACCTTTTTCAATTAGATTTTTCCGATATCGAACATCCCGTTCCGTATTGTTGTTAAAAGCAATGTCAGACCAACACTCCGGCTCATGTTCCATAAAATAAACCACGAACGCGGACCCTAACCGAACAACAGTAGCAGGATATACTCGGTTCGCTAACAATGCTCGCAGGCCATCTTCCATTCGTTTGCCTAGTCGTTCAAGATGCGAATATATCTCCACACCGCGGTCACGCAGTTTCCGGATTGTCGCAATTGCAGCTGCCACAACCATTGGATGCGCATTGTACGTACCTGCGATCAGTACTCTTCTTTTAGGATCAGGATGGCAGCAAAACGACATGTATTTGGCTTTGCCACCTACAACACCCAATGGATACCCATTAGCAGCTGCTTTGCCAAAAACACTCAAATCGGGTTCTATGTGGCAGATAGACTGATAACCACCGAGAGCATGCCGAAATCCAGTTTTGACCTCATCGAATACCAGCAAAGTACCATAATGTGTGCACAGTTCACGCGCATATTCAAGATAACCGGGATTCGGCCGCACGATTCCAACATTCTGGAGGACAGGTTCAAGAACTAGCGCTGCAACATTGTTTCTGCTTAAAACTCTTTCAAGCGCTAGCCTATCATTAAACTCGACAGCGTGCGCACCATGCGTGGCGGCAACCGGCATACCAGCTGATATTGGTCGAAGTTGATGCTCATCACCTTCATTGTGACCTTTTAACATTGATGCTGGGTCCATCAGATTGAAAGCGACTGAATCCATCCACCCGTTATACCCACCTTGTATAAAAGCGATGTCATTGCGTTCAGTAACGGCTCGCGCTATTCGAATTGCGAACCCAATCGCCTCAGTGCCACTATTAGTCAACTGAACCTGTTCAAGGTAGGGCACAGATTGGACCAGTAAATCTGCAATCTCTCTTTCCCATGGCGTTGTCCCGGCTCCAATTAATGATTCCTGCCGATGTATCGAGTCAATTACTGCCTGATTGACATCTTCATCACCATGACCTAATAAATATGGCGCAAAAGCTGCGTGATAATCAATGTATCTTTTGTCATCACAATCCCATAAATAAGCACCCGATGCGCGAACAAATACGCGCATCGGGTCAATTAGACGATTTAGCGACATGACACCGCCGGCGATGGAAGTCTGCTCCTTAAGGATCTGCTCAGTCGCTAAATCCATTCAATTACGCTCCTAAATATCTGTGCAGACCAGTTTCAACCAGAAGTGATTCAACTACTGGGTAACCATTTCATACCATTGATCTTTCAAACCTTGCTGCTCAATAGTCTCAAGCCATACGTTGATAAAATTCACAAAGTGATATTCGCCAGGTAATACCGCATAGGCATATCCCTGTGGATTCAAGGGCGCATCGTCAATGATGCGAAGATTCATTCCGGGATTTTGCTTGATAAAGTTGCGCAACGATGAACTATCCGTGAGTATCGCATCAGCTCGCCTGCTTGCAACTTCAAGAAAATAAGTTGAAAGCTTGTCACTCACTAGTGCCTTGACAGTCGCTTTTTTGAAGTATCGATTGGCAAATGCTTCATCAGCCGTGCCGGAGCCCACTGCGATTACCATTCCTTCCTGATCAAGGTCCGCGTGAGTCTGTGCAGTAGAATCCATGTGTACCGCCGTGCCTTGGGTTTCATAGCCAGAAGGATTTGAGAAAAGCACTCTCATTGCCCGTTCCGCAGTACGGAACATCGGTGACATCACAATGTCACATTTACCTGTTTCAAGACTGGGAATCAAAGTTCCCCATTGGGAATCTACCGGTTTGTAGCTTACTCCCATTACTCCAGCGAGATGTTTTGCAGCTTCTATATCTGTTCCAACCCATTCATTTGTTTTAGGGTCTTTTGCTCCCCAAGGCAACGCTTCTGCATGACAGACTAGCAACTCACCTCGATTCTTGATCATATCTATTCTATCATCAGCAGCATAAACAGCTACTGAGCTAAATGCAGCTATTACGACAGAAATGGATAGTAACTTAACAAATTCTCTGATTCTCATAACAGTATCCTCCATTGAATTTCAGAAAGTAGTATTGATACGAAATGCGATAAAAATTGAATTCATACATACTCGCAACTCATATTCTATGACCTTTCAATCTAAATCAAGCGTGCTAACAACCAGTTGGCATATTCCATCTGAAAAGTGATAGAACACCTAATTGTATGCGTGAATAATATAAATTGTTTTATACATAACATTTTGTTCTCGCTTATTCCAATCTAATTTTCATAGTATCTTGGACAAGAACCTGTTTAGTTCTGGATTATATTGGCCAGCAAAAAAATCAAGAACCGATGCATCAACCTCAATATGTCCGGCCCTCATAAACAACATTCTGTCAGACACCTCTTTGGCAAATCCCATCTCATGTGTAATGATAAGCATTGTCATACCAGAATCAGCAAGTTCCCGTATGACATCAAGCACCTCAGCAACCATTTCGGGATCCAGTGCCGATGTCGGTTCATCAAATAGCATCGCGCGGGGGTTCATTGCTAACGCACGCGCTATCGCGACCCGTTGCTGCTGACCACCGGAAAGGTGATTCGGGTATTTGTCAATCTGGTCGGCGATACCGACACGCGCTAACAACTTCTCTGCGAGACTGTCCGCCTCATTGCGATCTACAGCACGAACCACCCGAGGAGCAAACGTGATGTTCTCACGAATCGTCATATGCTCAAACAGGTTGAACTGCTGGAATACCATACCAACTTCACTTCGAATTCGTTCTACATCTCGTCTACTTCCAGGCAGGGTTATACGATTAACAACAATTGAACCTGCATCGATGCTCTCCAGTCCATTCAGTACGCGTAAAAATGTTGACTTGCCTCCACCCGAAGGACCAACTATTGCAATTACCTCGCCTTCGCTAACATCCAAGTTTATGTCATCTAAGGCCTTAAAGTCACCGAATGCCTTAGAAACATTCTGACAGGAGATGAAACAGTCAAATTCTGGCAAATCAGTATTTTTTGATTGAGATTTCAATATCAATGACCGGTTCGACTCAGCAGCTTTCTCTCAGAACGCCTCGCCAATAAGCTGAAAGGAAAGATCAGTAGAAAATATAGAACTGCGATAGCACTCAAGAATTCGAAATAGCTTAATGTTTTAGCTCCTAGCACACTCGCAGTATATGCCATCTCACCAACTGAAATTGCAGACAAAAGACTTGTCGCTTTGAGCAACTCTGTAAGAAAATTCACAAATGCCGGCATCATTTTCCTGAATGCTGGTGGAATGATAATTTGCTTCCAAATATGGAACCTGGGTATGGCCAATGCATGAGCAGCATCAATTTGGCCACGGGGAACTGCTAGCACACCGGCGCGGAAAATTTCCGCGAGATAAGCGCCGCTGAAAAGTGAGAGCGCGATGATACCGCAAGCTTCACTGGATATCCGAACTGACAACAGCAACGGCAAGCATGAATACACCCAAAAAATCAGCACAACCTCAGGTATGGTTCTGAAAAAATCTATGAATCCGTTCGCAAGCCAAAATGGCGGACCACTCTTTTGCAATTTTCCAAGACAAGCCAACATTCCAATCACAACACCAATGAACAACGCGATAACTGAGATCACAATGGTCACCCCAAGTGCTTGTAGCAAATCAGGCCAGTAGCGAACTAACTGATCCCACTCAAATCTCATCTTTCCCTGCGTTGTAATATGTATTCAATTCTTAATGTCGCTTTGCTCATAATGTAACCAACAACAAAATATATTATTGCTATGGCGCTGAACAGCTCAACAGGTTTGAAAGTAACATTGCTAATTCGATTAGTTACCGTCATCAGCTCACTAACATGCAATATGGAGAGTATTGCCGTGCCTTTGAAAAAACTGATTGTTAAATTCACTAAAGGTGGAATCATGGTACGAATAGCTGGTGGCAAAATTACTCGGGTCCAACGAATTCTGGCAGGTAGTGCTAGCGAGTATGCCGCCTCCCACTGTCCTTTGGGTACAGTTTCTATCCCAGCGCGTACTATTTCTGTAAAGTAAGCACTGGCCTGCAGTGTGATCCCAATGACACCGCTTTCAAGCGCGGTCGTATTAATGCCAGTGACCAATGGTAATGCAAAATGTATCCATATCAGTTGAACTAAAAGTGGGGTGTTGCGCCAAATTTCAACAAATGCAGCAACTATCCAACGCAATGGTGCAATTGATGTCTGGGAAGCAATTGCCAGTACAGTACCCGATATTAATCCAAGTACAGCGGCGCAAGCTGTTAATGCCAATGTCAATGACATACCTTTCAGCAAAGCTTGCCGATATTCCCAGACTACGGAAAAGTCCAATGACAACAACAAGTCCCAGTTTAGGAAATACGCGACAATACCGCATAAAACCACAACGACTACTGGAAAAGTAATTTTAGACACAACTCCGAGTTGCCTATACACAGAACTTGTCAATTTTCTAGGAAATATTGCAAAACATTTTGAGTCAGTTTTGAGATGTTGTTGTCAAAATTGTTCCATGGCAAGCTGCCGCAGTAGCAAATTGATCCGACAGAAAAAACATACCCTCCAAAATCAGTTGGGAATATCACCATATCCGAACGTATAAGTTTCTCAGCCGGTTCACCGGTTCTTGTCTTTTGGTGAGTTAACATCTCTTCAGGCACTAATACGAAATGATCTGGATAAGTTTCTGAACTAGCGAGCACCACAGCATTGGCAGGGGTGCCGAGTGAATGGTCAATTCGATCCAGCTCAAACCCTGCTGCACCACCGCCGCTCAAACCAAAATCCCCTAGAACCTCATCATCAATTCCTTCAAATACCCAATCATACTTAGAATCGAGATTTGGATTTCGGCGATAGTAAGTTCCTTCAAAGTCCCCTTGCCCTGTAAACCCCACGCCAACCAGTTCCTGTGGAGGGCGGCCATTCCTCAACCACAACCCCCCATACTCGCCATCGAAAGAGTTGTAGTATTCACCAGGTTCCGAGGCCCACGCACGGATTCCACCTTCCGCACGTCTAATCTCCACCACGCCCGGCAACTCGTCACTCACCGCAACTTTCCAATAGAATCCATTGCCTCCCAGATACATTAAGTGTCCACAGGTTCTAGAATATTCGTAAATAGAATCAAGAGTTTCTGGAGTGTGATATTCTGGATGACTAACCGTCATTACGACATCATAAGGTGCAATTATTTCAAAGCCGTCTTCTTGAAGGTCATCATCCGTTACGATATCGTAGGAGTAGCCCAAGTGCTCTAGCCATGCCAGCAGATGAGTGTCAGCCGGCAAGTGGCGCATACCCGAACCGGCATATGGACGACAGACCGTCATGTAATTCGGTCGCATAGTCAATGAAGGACGATGTATCGAAGCATAACATATCCCGCTTCCATCACGATGAAGATTGTAAGTTGACAGACCATAGGTTTTAATCTCATCTGGAGTCCATGGCCTAGTTTTGCGTTCAGCAACCAGCTTGTCATAATCAGGCCCGGCAATTCCGCGCGCTTGATTGCTGTAAACGGTGTAAGTCAGTGTAGAAACAAGCACAGCAATTCTTGACCTAGGCCTGCCAAGCCTAGGCCGAACATAGAACGGGATATCCTCCACTACCCCACCACACTCGATGCGCATAGAATACATGGCGCTTCGAAATATCTCTGGTACCGTGAAAGTAAAATCAGTTTCCCACTTACAGTCAGACAGATCATCATCATGAAAGTGGATCGCACCATATTCATCTGGTGAGTACCTATAACACATCTCTCGGCCAAACCAAAATGATCCGCGTACAGCCCGGGTTGGACAATTAACTAAATAACCATCTAGTTCACCTAATCCTGAGTCGTACAGTTCTTGTGTTTCAATACCATCGTAGAAATCCCATGAGGCAATAATATCGTCATCTGCAATCTGCAAATTCTTATTTTCGTTTTCAAACAAAGATTCCAATACGGAAGTGATATCGAATATTGAGGGCATTTCAAGCTTGCCATTGAAACACCCACGCGCAGGACTATCGTCAGATGCAGCAAATATTATTTTGTCTATTTCCCCTAGTGATGGCAATTCTGAATTTTCAAAAGAACTAATGTCGCTAAAATCAGCTGCTAATCCATTCTCCCTAGGAATTGCTGTCAAGACAAAGGCACTTTCGACACCAAATATAATGATCCAACACCCGTACCAACATCTTTCCTCTAATTTTGTTGAAGATGAGAATGTAGTTTCGCCGCGCACAGAAGCACATAGTACAGATTCCTCGTTGATAAATATGTCAAGCAACTGTTCACCATCGGAACCGTGTAGACTAATCAAAGATTGATGTTCCCCCTCCAACAGAGTTGGCCAAAAAGTCAATCCAATACCAAATTTATCAAAGTCCGGCAGTTTCCCATCGACAGGCACAACTCCATAGGAGCCAGCATTTACTTCCTGAAATCTAGACTGAAATTGTCCGCTGAAAACAGAAGACAAATCATGTTCAATAATTCCCGGTCCATCGGGATTGGGATCTGCACAAGTGATTCGCATCAGCTTTGCTAAATAAGGTTCAGCAAAAGTGCTGCTGATCTTGAACTCAATCTGTTCATTAGGACCGACAGACCATCGGTTCGCGTAACCAGCAATTGGGATCATGGCCTTGCCTCCATTGAAAATGAGATTAGAAATTTAAATTTATGTTGTACACTTTCGGTGCGCCTGGATTTCCCTCAACACTTTTGCCGTGTGTGAGTTCTTGGAACGCAATACATTTGGTAGTATACCCTCTGCAACAATGTTGCCACCATCACTACCACCATCGGGTCCTAAATCGACAATCCAATCAGCTTCTAGCATCACATCAAGATTGTGCTCTATGATAACAATGGTATTGCCAGCATCGACCAAGGCATGAATGACAAATAACAGCTTCTTTACGTCGGCAGCGTGCAATCCGACCGTAGGTTCATCCAATATGTAAAAAGTTCCCGTTGTATCATTTCTACTAACGTTCACTCTCGCACGGTTATTTGGCAATGCCTTTGATAATTCCGAAACAAGCTTGATACGCTGTGCTTCACCTCCGCTTAGTGTTGGGCTCGGTTGCCCAAGCTTCAGATAACCCAATCCCACTTCCACTAAAAGTCTCAGCACCCGGCTGATAGATGGAATTGCCTTGAAAAAATCCTGCGCTTCATCAATGTTCATTTGCAACACGTCGGCCACGGTCTTATTGTTATAGCGAATTGAAAGCGTTTCCCGATTGAATCGTTCACCTTTACAAGTGTCACACTTAACTCGCACATCCGGCAGAAAATTCATTTCAATTTTTTGTTCTCCTTGCCCACCGCAAACCGCGCAACGCCCTTCTTCAACATTAAATGAGAATCGGCTAGCGCCATATCCCCTAACCCTAGCTTCCGGCGTTTCAGCAAACAACTTTCGAATTTTCTGCCAAATATTAACATACGTAGCAGGACAAGATCTAGGTGTTTTACCGATCGGTGTTTGATCAACCTCTAATATTCGACGAACTTGTTGCCAGCCTTTTACTTGATCACAATGTTCCCATTCTACATAATTTTTCTTATTTATTTTCAAAGCTAGCGCTTTGACCAGATTTGAATACAGAACATCCCGCACCAAAGTACTTTTGCCACTACCACTCACACCAGTAACACAAATCAAAGATTGCAACGGCAAATTGACATCAATACCCTTCAAATTATGACGCTTCGCGCCTTCAATTCTTAACATTTGCTTCGAATTTGGTGGTTTTCGGTCTCTCGGCATCGGATGATCAAGCGGTGTACATAGCATTGTGCCAGTTACTGAGTTTGGATTCTCCATAATTTCCTGAACTGTACCCTCCGCGACTACCTCTCCGCCTTGGGCTCCACCACCGGGACCGAGGTCAATCACATAATCCGCAGCCTTGATAGTGTCTTCATCATGTTCAACCACAATGATTGTGTTGCCCTTTTCACGCAGTGTAGAAAGTGCCGACAATAAACGCTCATTGTCACGGTGATGAAGTCCAATAGTCGGTTCATCAAGAACATAGCACGCACCACATAGACTTGACCCCAACTGCGCTGCTAACCTAATTCTCTGTGCTTCGCCCCCGCTCAATGTAGGTGCACCACGGTCCAGCGATAAGTATGCAAGACCAACTGACTCTAAGAAGGACAACCTTGATAGCAGCTCAGAGATCACATCTTTTGTCGCTAACTGCTCTCGTTCGGTGAGTTTGATTTTGCTGAAAAATTCTCTAGCCTCTGCAATGGTGAAATTGGTAATCTCATCGATCGTAAGTGATTGAAATCTAACTGCTAGGGCAATGGGATTCAAGCGCCTGCCTGAGCATTGAGGACAAGTTTCAATTGGCTTGTGTTCATCAGTCAAAATAGCCTCATCTTCATCAGATAAACTGATAGTTAAACCTGTACCCTTGCAAGCGGTGCACCAACCATGCCGTGAGTTGTACGAAAATAGCCTAGGGTCTAGATTCTCAAATGAACGATGGCATCGGGAACATGACCGTGTCGTTGAGTAAAGCTGGAAATTCTTTACCTTGTGTCCCGGCTTTACTGCCGGTTCAACTATTCGGAAATGACCCTTGGTGGCCAACACTGCTTCTTCCATCGCGGTTCGCAACTGGGATTTCGATGAGTCACAATTGGGGACAACTTTAATCTCATCAACCACCATATCGATATCATGCTCATAGTTGCGATCTAGCCTTGGCCAATTGCTAGTCTTTTCTAATTGTCCGTCAACCAACAAATATTCCAACCCTCTGTTACGCGCCCATGTTGCCAAGTCAGTGTAGTAACCTTTTCTTGCAACAATAAACGGCGCCAGTACGCTGATATTCTTTCCCGAATACTTCTTTTCTACTTGATTCAATATCGAATCAACCGTCCTTTCGCGCACTTCAATCGCGCAATCCGGGCAAAATTGAACTCCAAACCTAACAAATAACAATCGAATGTAATGATAGACTTCGGTGAGTGTTGCCACAGTGCTTCGGTAACCGCCCCGGCTTGTGCGTTGCTCAATTGCCACCGTTGGCGGCAAGCTTGAAATGGAATCAAAATCAGCACCTCCAACAGGTTGGACAAACTGACGAGCATAAGCGTTTATAGTAGCAAGGTAGCGTTTTTGTCCCTCCGCGAACAAAATATCGAATGCCAATGTGCTCTTCCCGCTTCCACTCATGCCAGTAATTACCGTCATCTTATTCTGAGGAATAGAAACTGAGATGTTCTTTAGATTATTCTCACGAGCCCGTTGCACTACGATACTATCTGATGACTCAATCATAGGTTTTGATCGCGCTAAATCTTGAATTCCACTCTCGGATTCAGATGCGAAATAAGTTCCGAGTGCCTGCGCGGTCGGCGTGTCATATTTATCGGCCACTGTCCGCGGCGTGCCTTCAGCCACCAATTTACCACCAGCATCACCCCCTTCCGGACCCAAATCAATAATCCAATCTGCACGCGAAATGAAATCTAAGTTGTGTTCAATGACAATAACAGTATGATCATCATCAACGAGCTTATCCAAGGATGCAATCAGCTTAGCCACATCGGAAAAATGTAACCCTGTTGTCGGTTCATCTAAAAAATATAGGAAACGCTCTCCGCGACGCGGATTTTTCGATGCCCGTTTTGCGATGAGCGCTGCCAGTTTAAGGCGTTGAGCTTCACCGCCGCTCAAGGTCGGCACTGGCTGACCTAGTTTCAAATATCCAAGTCCAACATCAGATAGCACTTGCAATACCCTGACGGCCTTGTCGCCGTGAAGAAAATCCAAAGCTTCGTCAACAGTGAGTTCAAGAATACCAACTATAGACAGCGGTTGCCACTGGCGCCCAGATTTGTTATTCAAGGCAGGTTTAAGTGTGATATCGCAAACTTCATTTTTATAACGGCGGCCTTCACAATCCGGACACGGCAGGTATACATCGCTCAAAAACTGCATCTCAATCCTTTCAAAGCCGTTACCTCCACAAGTCTCGCATCGACCTAGGTCGGAGTTGAAACTAAAATGACCAGGTCGATAGTCACGGGCCTTCGCTAACGGCTGTTCCGCTAACCGTTCCCGAATCGATGCAAGCCCACCGATGTAACTGATTGGATTAGACCGCGTGGTTTTACCAATTGGCGCTTGCGAAACCATGACAACTTCTGATATCTGTGTTGAACACTCAATCGATTCGTGTGCACCAGGTTCTTCACCAGAATTTCCTAGTTTTCTATTCAATCCCTGATAAAGTATGTCATTTACCAAGGTTGACTTGCCTGACCCACTAACACCTGTCACACACACTAGCTTGGAGAGCGGAATTTCTACTGAAGGAATATTCAGATTGTGTTGGTGCGCACCACAGATTACAATCTTTTCGTCGCTAACCTCTGACCTTCGCCTCTCCGCTGGAAGGTAGTTTCGATCTTTCATACATTTTGCAGTCAATGAGCGCTTAGACTTGAAAAAATCCGGCAAGGTACCGAAATGCACTATACTGCCACCTTCAACACCGGGGCCAGGTCCCATATCAACCACTGTATCAGCGGCGCGAATGACTTGATCTTCATGCTCAACCACTAACAAGGTATTACCAGCATCACGCAGACGTTGCAAAATTCCTATCACTCTAGCAATGTCACGGCTATGCAAGCCAATTGTAGGCTCATCTAGAACAAACAGTGTATTGGTTAGCGTTGTACCAAGTGCCGTTGTTAGATTAATCCTTTGAACTTCACCGCCACTTAGAGTGCGAGATTGACGATCTAAATTTAGATAACCGAGTCCTACATCGACTAAGTACTGAAGACGCACTCTAATCTCTGTAAGCAACAGCTGTGTGGCTTCGTCGTACGGGGACGGTAGTTCAAGATTCTTAAAGAACTCCAAGCACAGGTTGATTGGTAACGATGCAACATCATGCATTGTAAGTCCCGGCAATGACTGCAATACAGGATCAGGCATGACACATTCAGAATGACGGTATTTCTGATAGCCTGGAAATTTGACAAACTGCCTTCCCAATCTCCAGTTAAAAGCCTGCACCTTGAGTCTTGCACCATTGCAAACAGCGCAAACGGCGTAAGTTCTATAGTGTGACATGAACACTCTGACATGCATCTTGTGCCGGCTGTACTCCAAGAACCTGAAAAATCCCCGGACACCATACCATCCATTCAGGCCGTGCTTGCCATCGCCTTCCATGACCCACTTCTTTTGCTCATCAGTGAGATCTCGCCATTTGACATTTATCGGAATATCCTCGCGATCGATCGCATATTCAAGCATTAACTCATAAGAATCCTCATAGGCAGGTGAATTGAAAACGCGCACCGCACCTTCCTCAAGGGTAAGGCTATCATCTGGAACAACTAAATTTTCATCTACTTCAATTGTTCTGCCAAAACCTCGGCAATTTTCGCAAGCACCAATTGGGGAGTTAAAAGAGAAGTGATTTGGTGTGGGTTCCGAGTAGTCTATGCCACACTTTGAGCAACGCAACTGGTCTGTATAGAAAGTTGGCCCGCCTACCGCTGCGCCGGCCTTATTTATGCATTGAACAACAACTGTGCCGTTTCCTTTAATCAGTGCGACTTCGACTGCTTCGGTTATTCTAGCCTGTTCTTCCGATGATGGTCGCACGCGATCTTGCACTACCCAAACTTCACTATCCGATATTCGCTCAGAACGCTGATAGCCTTGACGTGCCAAATACTCTTCCACAAAATCACTTTCAAGTGTTGATGGCGCCTGAAGTGGAAACATGATTCGCACCATACTTGAACCGAACTTGCTATCGGAGAAAACAACCTGAATCTGCTCTGCAATATCAGAGCTGGAGTTCTTCCTGATATGACTTCCACATTCAGGACAGTACAAGTCGGTCGCACGCGCAAATAGCAATTTTAGATGGTCGTTGATTTCCGTCGCAGTACCGACAGTTGAGCGTGATGTACGAATCGGATTGACTTGATCAATAGCCACAGCCGGAGGAACCCCAGCTATTGAATCGATTTGCGGGCGGTCCATTCGCTCAAGAAACTGCCGCGCATAAGGCGAGAATGTTTCAACATACCGCCTCTGACCCTCAGCGTAGATGGTGTCGAATGCTAACGACGATTTTCCTGAGCCGCTAACGCCAGTGACAACAGTTAGCTCATGTAGTGGGATATCAAGATCAATATTTTTTAAGTTGTTGTGTCGAGCTCCACGCAATTGCAAAGAACGGTTATTATTGTTTTTCTTAGATACAGTCATGCATGTTAATCGATTGGAGCATTAGGTTAAACTCCTTAGAGATAACTCATTTCGAAGGTATGAGAGAACAAAATAATAATTGATATAGCTAAACAAATTGGCTTAAACTTGTCTTGGTCGGCTAAACAAATGCAAAATAACGAAGTTTCGATGGTTGAGTGGTCAACTCAGTTTGCAAAATATTTTCAGTCAAATTCAATTTTTTACTGCAAGGAATTTTCGATTGTTTGCCGCTCAATCACCAGTGACAGACAAGATGACACTGTGAAATTACAACATTGGAGTCGCTAGTGCAAAGCAAATTGCTTGTCCTACTACAATTCCCTATGACCCCTATGACTTGGATATGCGGCAATTGATTGCATTGCGGGCAAGTTGCTTGCGTTTTTCAAGTTAGATGGCAAAAAATATCATTGTACACGCTGAATAAGTGTGAAACAATGGTTACCTGTGGCAAACCGAATTGTTTATAAGCACATAAAACGTAGATTTTACCATGGTTCAATACCGCTATTTTAGCAATAGAATATGAGCGGCGTTTTCGGAGTCTATTTTCGGGCATGATTTCACACCCGATCCGGATCCGATCCGGAGCAGTGGCCCAGTCATTTTACGCAAAACCAGCGCGCGGGTGTAGTGTTTTCAAGCCAATTGGGCATCTCAGGCACTGAATTCAGCCGTTTGACCCGATCGCAGTAATTTGCGGTCGCTCTGAAGCTTCAGCCTTGATAGCTGATGGGCGAGCAGCTGTGGTGAAAGCTTGGCGTCGGTTTGGTCACCATGACCCTCGCACAGTTTCGGCTGCTCGCCGCGTTCGTCAACCGACTCATTCTTGGCCGCTTGCCCACCGCCTGCCCGTTCGCTCAGCTGGCCGCTTACTTACCATCAAAACCCAATTGCTGATCGAAGTCCGGCAACAGCTCCATGAGGTTGACTATGCGGCCAACAGCCGCTTGAAAATCGATGCCAAACTGCCTGTCAATCCAGTTTGCAAGTTTAGCGCTAAACTTTTTAGAGCTTGGCTTGTCTAATCAAATAATTTGATGTCTAAACATCTACAGTAAAGTGGCGCTCTCATCATTATGCATTTAAAAATTTTAGGGATATAGGGGTAAAAATATGTTTAGTGGGTTGTTAAAATACATTACAAATACTGCACACGGTGTGGATGGATCAAACGCGATGTCTGTTCCAGCAACGTCCCGATCTTCCCTTGAATTTCTGACGGGAAAGGGGGCAATGATGCATTCTCTTTCGAAGCTGGTTTCATCAGTGGCTTTGGTCGGATTGCTAGCTCTGATTCCAATGCAAGCACAGGCACAGGCACAGGATACCCACATTTGCGGTGCGCCGACACCGGGTACACCGCAAATAGTAAAATGCGATAGCAACGTAGACACTGGTCCGAACGCTAAACCTTATAAAGTGACCTCAAACGGATTGAGTGTAACTATCGCAGAGGATATTCTTATTAATGGTGTCGAGGTGGGTACCAGAGCATTAACAATTGGTGGTCAAGCCCAAAACCCTGCGTTTTCCCGACTCAGGCGTGCCATTGTAATTGAGACTGATAAGGTCGCATCAGGTGCAAATGGCATAACAGTCAAATCCAAGGGGAATATTGACGCAGGCACCGCGATTTGGATTATATCAAAAAATCATAACGATATCAAAGTTGAGGTTACGGCCGGTAAGCTGCAGAGTAATCAAAGTGCCATCAAAATCGAAGGAATACTTTTTGAACCACCAGAACAGACAGAAGAAGAGATTTCCCACCGCGGCAATATTGACGTAACCCTTGGCGGAACTGCTGTGATACGAGGTCACCCGAAACAATACCGTGAACAACGTGTACAAGGTGAACCAGCTAATATGTTTGAGGAGATTGTGCCACGAGGCATCGAAGTCCGCACGTATGCGTCTAAAGGAGGGAATGTGAATGTGGCGCTGAAAGACACTGCGAAAATTGAAGGCGGTATCATGGACCATGGCATTTACATTCTTGACGAGTTTGCACATAAGGCAGGCAGTCCCGCAGAAATCAAAGTGACAACTGAAGAAGGCACACTCATCGGCTCTGGCTCTGCTGAAATTAACAAGGATGGGGTTTACGTTCGGATTAATGGTAATCATTCCAAAAGGACAGTGACTGTTGTCCACAATGGAAAGATATATGCGAAAAACAGCGGCTTCAAAATTGAACACAAACACGAAGAAAATTCAGAAGAAACCTATGCCGGCGGCACCGCCTACCTCACCATTGGCGAGAAAGGTGAAGTGCATGTCTCTGGAGATACCGAAGATAATGGTGGCATTTATCTCAATACGCCTGATCTGGTCGCCACCGGCGGAATGCGCAAACAGAGCGTCACCGTCTACGGCAAGGTCTTTGGCAAAGCGGCCGGCGGCAGCGCCATCCACTTGAAAGGCGGCGGCACCGTCACCATCGGACGCAATGCCATGCTGATGCCGTCTGGTGCGAATGACAGCTATCGGACAATCAAGGTCACTGATCCAGACACCATTACCAACGGCAACAATTTAGTGGTCAGGCTGGACCGGAACTTCAATGGAATAAAGAACATAGAGAATGACAAGGACAAGACTGCCTTCAAGTACAGAACCACAGGCAGTGGAGAATACACTGATCTTGCAATGAACCAGAAAATCACCTTGACCATCACTCTGGATTCGCAAGTGCCGTGTGGTTTCTACAACGACTGCTTGGCCACGAAAACGGATGAGTTCACTGCCATGCTTGAGCCTCATCCCACTCTTACCTCTACAGTTTTCTCACTGACTTTCAATCGCGATGCCAGTTTCAAACCCAAATCCGGGCTGGCAGCCCCTGCTGCTGGAAAGCAGCGTACGCCTTCCAAGCGAGGCAAAGTATACGAAGCCGTGCCTTCGGTGATCTGGGACATGGCCAGTGCCATGGACGCCTACATGCCGTCTGCTATGTCAGGTGGCACTGCCAGTGCGTCCAATCCGCTGCAACTCGCTCAAAACGGAACCATGGCTGTTGCCGACCCTGGCATGCTGACCGACCGCAGAACTTGGGGCAGCATAGAAGTGGGCAGCGGTGAACGCCGGTTGCGAAACTCCATGACTGGCAGTCAATCGTATGACCTGTCTTACAGCGGATTTGCGGCTGGTGTCGACCTGCCAAGCGGCGATGGCATGATGTTCCGAGTGGGGCTGCATCATCGTCAGGGAAAAGCCGATTTGACCAATGGCGGTCGTGTGAAAATCTCCGGCACCGGCGTCGGCGTCGGCATGGCCCGTCAGATGCCCGGCGACCTGCTGCTTGATGGCTGGGCGGGTGTGACCAAGTTTGATGACATTGAGGTCAAGTCATCAGAGATGGTAGGTGGAAAGTCACTTGATGTGAATGAGGAAACCGAAGGTACCGGTTATGCCATCGGCATGGGAATCTCACAGCGCGTGGACCTTGACAAGCTGTCGCTGACGCAACGCGGCGGCCTGACGTGGTCATCAGTTTCGGTGGATGATTATGCGGCCCGTTACATGGTGGAAGTTGAGGGTGAGTCTGAACAAAAGCAAGACAAGGTTTCCACGGGAACCAGTTCAGGTGTGACAGCACGTTATGGTGCGTTGTTTGAAAAGACGGTCGGAGAGACTTCAACAGATTGTTGCAAGCTGTTCGGTTCGTTGGACATTGAGCATAACTTCAGCGCCGAACGCAATGTGAAGGTCACCAACGGTGACTTGACGCCAACCTCAATCAAATCAGAGGCAAAGCCAACGAAAATGCGGTTGGGATTCGGCGGCTCAACCAGTTGGAATTCTGGTCGGTCAGCCTTTTCGGGTGCGATCTATCACACCACTTCAGGCAGTGGCGACAAAATCACCAGCGGACAAATTGCCCTGTCTGTCAGATTCTAGTCAGAAACTTCAGCGTGGTTTATGCAGACCTGTCCTCAGTCAAAGAGATTTTTGTGGCTGAGGCAGGTCTGTCAATCGTTATAAGAGATTACAAAATCTCCCTAAAGGATTATGTTGCACCATGAATTGTGACTTTGAGGTGCTGAACAATCATTAAAGGATTTTTTGAACTGATAATTCGACCAATAGCGCTTGGCAGCCTTTGTATTAGCTTGACCTGCCCTTAACCGCAATGTCGATCACAGGGCCGGAAACAGACTAAATACCTCGCTGGCTGTTGTTGTAATCCAAGGGCAAAACCAGCACTTAGCGACGAACGCGACTACCGAATAATGATAATATCTGACTGGAATGAAGAAGTATTGGTTAACAGTAGTTAAAGTCGTAATACTAGGGTATATGTGTGAAGAAGATTGTGCGTTAAGTGTTCATATATGTAATCGTGATGGAGATAACGAGCACTCTCTCTGAGAGTTGCTTGAAATAAATATCAATTTCCAAAATTGGACTGTCTTTCTTTCAATTTATATCCAACAAGAATTCCACAAACTGAAACTTGGTCACCGCCATTAAGCGGTGGCCAAGTCATTCATATTAACTTTAATTTAACAGAAAAATAATAATATATTATAATATCAATCACTTGCGAAAAGTGAAATGTCGATTTTGGCACTAGTTAAAGTGCCGCAACACAGTCTCAGACGGTCAGCCGGTGGCGTCAACCTGCCGTGTGCGACACGCCCAGCGCATCATAAATCTGCTGATGCTCTCATTCGGCACGCGAGAATTGGCGGGTGGACTTGGAGTCGATTTTGGTTTGTCTGATATAAATGCCTGCAGTTTATACAGCAGGCTAGCACGGGAATGGAACTGATTTTACACCTTATGGCACTGGAACGGTGAGTTGAAATTATCAAAGCACATGAAAACAATCACTTGTCAGAATGATGGTACTGAGGCGTAAAATGGCGATATCCAGTGAATATCAGTACGGTCTTTTAAACAAGGGTTAAATCCTCTCAACATTTGGATTCTCCTCAAGGAATTTCAGATGTTTGACAGCTTCTTCATGAATGATGCGTTCATGAGCATTTTTTGCTGGCAGTTCAATTGCCCGCTTTAACAGGTCATGTACTTTGATTCGGAATTTTTTGTAGTCAAGCGTCGCATAGCCAATAGCGAGTAAGAAAAAAACCTCTTTGGTGTCCGGACTCAATTCAACTGCGTGCTCAAAAGACTTGATGGCCACTTTTTTCCTTGCGCCGTATGTAGCACGGGCAATAAGCGAACCAATTCTGCTAATTATTCCCACGTGCCACCGTCCTAGTTTGACATAAGCCAAAGTTAGGTTGGGGTTGATTCGAATAGCATTTTCGATAGCTTCACGAGTCTTCCCGGCATAATTATCCCTTGCAGCTTTCATCAAACCGACTTGAAATGCATGCTGTCCTAATGCGCGCGTCAATTCCAAGTATGCTATGGCGTTATCTGGATTGGCCTCAATGGCCTTATTCGCCAGCTCTATTGCCTGTTCAAACAACTTTTTTTTCTCACTATCCGCTGCAATGTATTGCCCGTAAAGTGTCAACGATTTCGCAGCAAGTGAATAGCTCTCTGAAGTTCCAACTGTTTCAGCAATTTTTGCCGCTTCAAGAAAATGACCTCTGCTGAAAGCCATCTGTGCTTTATCGTTCGAATTTGCAACCGCCACACAAGCTGGCAGCACCATGAACACTGTAAGAAAAACAACAGCATTCAGTTTAATGTAGCGATGCTTGGCACATGATGCATTGAAAACGCTGCAATTAAAGCTCATAGCATTTATTCGGGCCCAAAGAGAAATAAAAAAACGACACATTGCGAGAGGAACATTTCTCGTATCATTATCCTTTTAGTAGTACTTTCTCTTGGATACTTATCTATTCAATCAGAAGTGCTGACCGAAACAACCTTAGAACAGATAGCATGTCCATATCTCTGAGCTGTTCCCTGCTAGTCATAATTGGCATTTTGTTTGTTCAGTAAAAATGAACTTGGGTATAGTTTGATTAAGTGAAATACTAAATTTCAAAATCTCATTAATGTATGCGCAACTTTTCTTTCAAGATCAGGTCTGCAAACAGATTGTACAGGATAATCGTGTGGTTTATCTAAGCTAATTACCTATTTTGATAAGAAGCAATTTTTGCCAAGTATTTGTATATGTTCGCAAAATAAGAGGCAGAAATATGGATCTACATTTAGCGCGTCAAACTTTCACATGATGATTTGTACCAATTTGGCTTGAAACTCAAGTGCGCCTTAAATCTTCAGAAATTTTGGCTAAGATTCGGTGAATTAACAGAATAGTATGGTTGCAAGATTGAAACCTCCATTACATTTTGGTCAAACACTCGCACTCGCACTGGCTCGCAAGCGATTGAAGCCAGATGAAACTAAACCTGCATGATGCAAACCTTAAACCCGACACTAGTTACCAAGGGATTTATCTTAAAAACGTATGAAGACGTACTTTGTGCAAAGGTGCTTTTATATGGAACAGGGTTGAAGGTTTAACCCGCAACCCCCGAAATATATACGCAATCTAACTATGAAACCTGTCGCGCTTGACCTTGAAATTAGGCAAGTGTCCATATACGTCTGATATTAATTCCAAGCATGCGGCTTTAGAAAAGAGTCTATTCTTTCTTTGTAGTCACCGAGGGCTTCTAGCAACTCAATGACACAACGCGACTTAACATCATCTAACCTACAATTCGGTTGTAATTTTGCCATTGTCGTCACTTTGAGATCTTTGGCACCGCAAATTTCTATATATTCAAACGGTGTGATATCTGCACTGACATTGAGACTTAGTCCGTGATAGGTACAACTCCTTCGCACACGAAGACCGAGAGAAGCAATTTTTAGTCCGTTAACGTATACGCCCGGTGCACCAAGAAGGGTTTCGCCATGAATACCAAAATTAGACAGCGTGGATATGATTGCAGACTCCATAATTGCAACTAATTGTCGAATCCCTTGTCGCCGGCGCTTGAGATCCAACATTAAATAAATGATGAGCTGTCCAGGGCCATGATAGGTCATTTGACCACCACGATCGGTTTTTACTACCGGTATATCAGTTGAAATGAATGGTTGCTGATTGCAAGATACACCTTGAGTGTAGACGGAAGCGTGCTCAAGCACCCAAAACTCATCAAAGGTATTTTTTTTCCTTAGATCAGTAAATCTACGCATGGCAATATAGGCTTCATGGTAGTTAACTAACCCAAGATCACGCACAATTACCGAAGCGCAATCTTGCGAGTGATCTGTATTTTCACTCAGAGATGACAATTGGCTCTACACGCATCCTCGCTTTAACAGTATCAATTACAATTTCAACTTCATTTCTATTCTTAAAAGGTCCTATGCGTACCTGATGGAAAATAGCACCTGACACTGACTTTTCATTGATATGAGCGTTATCAAAACCAGTTGTCTTAAGACGCCCGACAAAATTGTTTGCATTGTTACGGTTTCTGAATGATCCGACAGCTAGATAGTACTTTTGATCACTAATTGCGTCAAAACCATAACCAAGCGGGGCAACTGCTTTGACAACTACCGGTGCTGTACCATGTTTGACAACATCAAGCTTCAGAGCCGCTGCGTATGATAAATCGATGATGCGGTCATCAACGAAAGGACCTCGGTCATTTATTCTGACAACCACCTTTTTTCCGTTGTTGACGTTGGTAACTGATACATACGTTGGCAATGGCAAAGTTTTATGGGCTGCCGTCATTTCATACATGTTATAAATTTCACCATTTGAAGTGGTTTTGCCATGAAACTTCGGTCCGTACCATGAAGCAATACCTCTTTTCTGATAGCCGGCTGCTGTCGATAACGGAAAATACCGTCTTCCATCGATTTGATACGGGTTGTTACAAGCTTGACACAGTGGTTCACGTTTCGGAATGGCATCGCGAATTGCAGCTTTATGAGCTTCAAGCACGCTGGTATCAATATATGAGTCAAGATCAATTCGGTTAGTGCCGCAACCTTCGATAGTGACAGCTAAAAACAACACCCATAAAAGTTTGATTCGCTTATTATTCACTCGTTTTTTACCTCGCTGATCAATCGCGCTAATTCAGCAACTGCCATAGCATAAAGTGTGCTTCTGTTGTAAGCGGTGATAACATAAAAATTGGAAAACGCCGCTCGGTATTCAAATTTACCTTCCTCGGTTTCAAGCTTGACAACACCAACTGATTGATCATCTTCTATGCCAATTTCGGTATTCGTGATAATCCCAGCCAAAACAAGGTCGCCGTATGTACGGTCGGTCTTAAGCCCATCGGTTGCGTTCGCAGATACTTGCTCCTCGTTTACCGAGATAAGCGGTGAAAAAACCGGGGCATTAGGAATCCAACCATGTACTTTAAGGTAATTTGCCACACTGCCAATCGCATCGTCCGTTTCAGTCAGGAGATTCCGTGTTTGATTATTGTTGAAATCCACAGCATAATTTCTATAGCTACTTGAGATAAACTGTGGAATTCCCATGGCACCAGCGTATGAACCGCGAATAAAAAATGGATTGAGATTTTCCTCTTCAGTTAGTTTCAGGAATTCGATTAGTTCTTTCTTGAAAAACTCACTACGCCGAGGGTAACCAAGAATTAAAGTTGTCAAACTATCGATTACACGGTGACGACCGGTTATTTTTCCGTAGCGTGTCTCAACCCCTATGATAGCAACAATAACCGCCGCGTCCACTCCGTACTTATCCTGTGCCTGCTGAAGCGTTGCCTCATTCCTATTCCAGAAATCTCGGCCACGTTTTGCACTTGATTGAGTAACAAAAATTGGTCGGTAGCGATACCAAGGGAACTTCTCTGCCGGACGGGTGATGGCCTTGATAATTGACTCATCATATTTGGCATCACGAATAACCGCTTCCACCCAAGCTTGATCCAAACCGTGTTCGCGAGTGATTTCCGCAACAAGTTTTTCAGCTTCAGGGTGCTCATTGAAATCCACAGCAATGCAAGGTAGCGACAATGTTCCAAATATAAAGGTCAACAGCGCATTCAGACAGTTCAGTTTTAATTTAATATTCATAGATAAGGACCCTTTTGTGTGTGCTTTGCCGCCATGACAAGACCAAGACCTCCTATCACAGTGACCATCGATGTGCCACCATAGCTTAATATCGGAAGCGGCAAACCTACAACTGGAAGTATGCCTGCAACCATGCCAATGTTCACAAAGAGGTGAACAAAAATCATAATAGCCACACTACCGGCAATTATTCTAGCGTATTCAGTTTCGCTTTTATAAGCGATCAAAAAACAACGGAAAATCAAATAAAGGAAAATCAAAATCAACAGCGAGCTTCCGATAAATCCAAACTCTTCAGCAAATACTGAAAATACGAAATCAGTGGTCCGTTCTGGTAAAAATTCAAGCTGTGATTGACTGCCATTCAACCAACCCTTTCCATATACACCTCCGGAACCGATGGCGATCATAGACTGGATACTATGGTAGCCTTGACCAAATGGATCCTTCCAAGGATTAAATAGTGTGATCACTCTGGTTTTCTGATAATCATGTAGGAAGGGCCAGATCAGAGGCGCTATCATGACAACAATTAAGCTCAATATGCCAATCCAACGCCAAGCCAAACCACCGAGAAAAATTGCGAATCCACCAACCGCTACAACCATAATCGCTGTTCCTAAATCCGGTTGTTGGTAAACAAGATACGCTGGCAAAAAAACTGAAATTGAACAAGCTGCAAGAATCAAGAACGGTCGATCATTTTGGTATTTGTGTGACAGCAGCCAAGCAACCATCAATGGAACTGCTAATTTCATGAGTTCCGCCGGTTGAAACGTTGCAAAACCAAGGCTCAACCATCTCTGGGCACCGCGACCAGTCAACCCAATCAACAGCACCAATACCAAAAGAAGTATTCCAATAGCATAAATGTGCGGTGTATATTTCAAAATTCTTTCAAGTGGAATGTGAGCTAAAGTTAGCATCACCGCCAATGCAATAACAATGCGGATGCCTTGCCGAACAAAGCTGTCACTATCACCACCGTTTGCACTGAACTGGACTAACAGTCCGATGACACAAAGTACCACCACAGAAATGAGCAATGAATAATCAAGCTGTCTGCGATGACTATCGACATGCGACCTTGATGCGAAATTCTTGAAATTTACGAATGCTAATTTCAAAGCTCTGGAGTTCTTTTAAGTATATGATGATCCATTACTGCTTTAGCAATATGCGCAATTGCACTACCGGAACCACCATTTTCAACAATAACTGCAACTGCAATTTCAGGGTTTTCAACAGGTGCAAAAGCAATGAATATTCCATGAGGGTGAAATTTCTTTTTTACTTTGTCTGGATCCCAAATCTCATTTTGGGCTTTTTGTATGACTTGAACAGTTCCTGTTTTACCAGCCATCTTGTAATTGAGGTCAGCCTTGAGTCGGTTAGCAGTGCCGTGTGAGCCGTGAACCACGTCTACCATATAATCTGTAACTAAATCAAAATATTCTGGATTTGCATCAACAGTTTCTCCAAACTCAGGTTCAAACACAGTTTCTTGTCCGGTATTGACATCGACAGTCTTTAACACGATTTTCGGTTTGACGTGCAAACCTTTGTTAGCTATGATTGAGACGGCGTTAGCTAATTGCATCATTGTTGTCACAACTGCCCCTTGACCGATGCCAGTAATCAATGTTTCGCCTTCATACCAACTTTCGTTTTTATTCCAGAGCTTCCATTCTCTTGATGGTAGAATACCCGCATGCTCGTTACTAAGCTCAATGCCGGTAGGTTGGCCGAACCCGAATTTTGACAGTTCATAATACATCTGGTCAATTCCTAATTCACGGGCAAGAATATAAAAATAAACATCACAGGACTCAGCCACCGCTTGGCGTAAGCTCACCTTCCCATGCCCTTGTGGTTTCCAGCACCTGAATTTTCTGCTGTAATTGGGTAAAGAATACCAACCTGGGCAGTAATATTCTTTGTCCGCCAGTCCAGCATTATGCGCCGCCAGCGCAAGGAATGGCTTGATTGTAGATCCAGGCGAATAACGGCCTTGAATAGCTCGATTCAATAGCGGGCTGTCCTCAGCATTCAACAGTTCAATTCGTTTTTCAGCGGATGAGGTTCTACCAAATTGATTAGCATCAAATGAAGGCTTGCTAACCATGGCTAAGACTTGGCCAGTTTTAGGCTCAATCGCTACTAAGGCACCTTTGTTGTCACCAATGGCGTCATAGGCCAATTTCTGCAACTCAAGATCAAGAGTTAAGTAAGTATTCTTTCCAGCAACAGGCGAATCATAAGAAATTGCTCTCACTTTTTGCCCGTGTGCATTAGTCTCAATTTGCTCATGGCCAGGCCAGCCAAGCAACGCTTCTTCTTGGGCAAGTTCAGCGCCGTATTTACCAATAAAATCTGTTCCTCGATATCGAACAAGATCAATCTGTTTTACATCTTCACTATCAATACGACTAAGCCTGCCGACAACATGGCTTGCAAGGTCACCGGTTGGATAATAACGGTGCAGACCCGCAATTACAGACACACCCGGCAACCGGTAACGGTCAACAGCGACTTTGGCAATCATATCGTGCCCTAAATCGTTTTTCAGAACTAATTTACCAGCCCCATAAGTTGCAGCAGCCGCTTCTTTAAATCGATTAATATCGTCTGAATCGATCATGATAATTTTGCCAAGACTGGCAACTAATGCGTCGATGCTGTCCACAAGACTGGTGTTGACTCCGATTCCGAACACCACTTTGTTAGTAGCCAACAGTGTACCGTTGCGATCATATATCAAGCCGCGCACCGGTGGGACTGGAATAATCTGCATACGGTTGCTTGTTGAAAGAGCAGCGTAATCTGAATATGAAATGATTTGCAAATATGCCAACCTACCAATTAGCACTATCGAAAGGACAAGCAATACAGCAACTGTAATCAGCACTCGACGCTGACCTTGTCTTCTTTGAAAGAACGAGCTCGCGAATAAATTAGCTTCAGTGAGAAATGGCATGATCGTTCTCAAATCGTACGCGTGTCAAGCTTACAAACATATACCAAAAGATCGCACCAACAAATGGCGAAAACCACAACGGCAAGAAATGACTAGTGCTCTGGTTAGTAAAAAAATCTACAGCAACAATGACTAAGGAATTGACCAAAAGTAAAAATAACACTAAAAGTGATTGGTAAATATAAGGAATACTTCCCATTCCAGCGGCGATTCTGAGAACAAAATAAGCCACTATAATTTTGGCCAAAGTGTTTTGGCCAAGAGTAGCGAATAACAGCGAATCAAGCAAGATCCCAATCAGAAAAGCTAATACGATGCCGACAATATCTGGCCGTTGTAAGCACCAGTAGATTAAAACCAACAAAACTAAATCTGGGCGGTATGCCGCCATCAATTCAGGTAATGGCATTACAGTGACCATCATCGCCACAGCAAATGTCGCCATGATTTGCAGATAACTCACTGTAAGTGATTTTTCAATTCGAGCCAAAATCATCATTCAATGTCAGGCTTGTCGTATTGTTCATAATCTGTGGATTGTCATTCCAGACCATTAACACTTCAAACGAAGGGTCGATTGCTGTAAGCGGTTTCGCTCTTACTTCAGCGAAAGGTGCATTTAAATCACGAACAACCGAAATAACCTCAGCGACCGGATAGCCTGCTGGAAAACGGTTGCCAAGGCCAGATGTAACCAGAATATCACCAACTTCGATGTCTTGTTTGGAGCGGATGCCAGCGATTTCAAGTTGATCAGCAAGTCCAAGCCCTTGTGCAATAGCAATTTGGCCATTGCGTTGGTTTCTTACCGGTACCGAATGATTCGCGTCTGTAATTAGCGTTACCGCGCTGTCAGACAGTGTGACCTCGCTGACTTGGCCTATTAACCCACGGTGATCAAAAACCGGCTGTCCGATGAACACAAGATCTACTTGCCCACGGTCCAACACTACCTTGCGCGACCGCGGTTGCAACTGAATCGATAGAATGTTTGCAGATGAGACGGGATACTGAAATCTCTCTTTGGCCTCAAGCAGCTCAGCAAGCCATCTACTCCTTTGTTCTTCGTTCTCTAAATCAATAATACGCTGGCGCAATGCCATGTTTTCCTCGGTAATTTCCCGTAGTCGATTTCGTAACTGCTCTCGTTCAGAGAATGTGTGAGAGAAATTATTTGCAAGGTGATAAGGAACTTGTGCAACTTCAATCAAAGGTTTTACGCTCTGAAAAAGAACCGTTCTAGTGGTGTAAAGAACAGCAGAATCATTTTCCAATGTCAGCAACACAACCGCACTTGCTATCGCCAAAATGAATCGCAAGTCGATCAATTTCATAACTGCTTCGCGTATCTAAGATATCTGCAATCAAATTAAATCTGATTAACGCAAACGAACGTCAGATCAAGTAGAACCGAATTGTCTAAGTATATCTGTATGCTCAAGCGCCCGGCCGCAACCGCGAGCGACACAAGTGAGCGGATCTTCGGCAATGATTGCTGGAATTCCAAGCTCTTCTGTGAATCTTTTATCAATATCTCTTAGCAACGCTCCACCCCCGGCAATCAATATACCGCGTTCAACGATATCAACGGTAAGCTCAGGCGGTGAGTTTTCGAGAGCATTACGCACACCGTCGATGATCTCATCAATCGAATCGCGTAAAACTTCATAGATTTCGGTGCTTGTTAATGTGTGACGGCGCATTGAACCTCGATGGTCCCGGCCGCGTATTTCAAGCAATTTTTCTTTAGAACCAGACCAAGCTGTGCCTATTAGTTTCTTAATACGCTCGGAAGTTGGGATACCAACTTGCAGACCGTAGCGGTCCTGAACATAAGATCTGATCTTAACATCAAACAAATCTCCAGCACAACGCAAAGTGCGCGACCAGACTAAACCACCAAGAGAAATGACCCCTATCTCTGTTGTACCGCCGCCGATGTCGACAACCATCGTGCCAACGGGTTCAGCAACTGGTAAATTCATGCCAATTGCCACTGCCATCGGTTCTTCCATGAGATACACTTCACGCGAACCGGCGCTGAGGCAAGACTCTCGAATTGCCCGCCTCTCAACCTGTGTGGACTCGCAAGGCACGCTGATAACGGTTCGCGGCCGCATGAATAGTCGCCGCGAATGAGCTTTACTGATGAAGTGCTTTAACATGATTTCGGTGATAGTGAAGTCTGCGATAACACCATCACGAAGCGGTCGAATTGCGCGAATATTTGATGGGGTTCGGCCTAACATTTCTTTGGCCTCAGCACCGACAGCAACTACGGAGTCATTGAGATTCTTTTCGCGCTGCTGGCCGTATTGGTTTGGTACATAAATTGCAACAACAGAAGGCTCGTTGAGAATAATGTCGCCACGACCGCGTTCGTAGATCAGTGTATTGGCAGTGCCAAGATCGATAGCGATATCGTGAGATATGAAGTCAAAAAAGCGTGGCATTCGGTTGGGGTCGCCTCATAACGGCTAATTCTAATACTGATGGTTCAAACAATCTGTTATTATCGTTCTTTCGGATTAAATTGATTTCTAAGATTCGCTCTATGAACTCCATATTTAACAAACATAATAGAAACTCATGAATTGTCAGGTGAATTGCAACAACCGAGTTAAGACAAAAAGCCGGCGTAGCAACAATTGCCATTCAGCTAGTTCAAGGCATTTTGAATACAACAACTCGCTGAATACAAGCTAGCGCATCAAAATTTAGGTAACGACCTCAAGTGAAGCGTAATGTAGCACTATGGCAAGTTATTATATTCTTCATCAAGTTGAATTGGAATGAGTACACCCCATCCCTCCCATTATCAGAATAATATATGAGCAATCAATTATTCACTATAGGCCACTCGACTCACACTGTCGAAGACTTCATCAAATTACTGCAAGCTCACCAAATCAAAGCAGTCTATGATGTGCGCTCAATTCCATATAGCCGATTCAATTCACAGTTCAATCGTGAAAAATTGGAACAAGCACTGCTCACGAGAGGTATTTCGTATGTCTTTTTTGGAAAAGAACTAGGTGCACGAAGTGACAACCCAGCTTGCTACAAAAACGGAAAGATTCAATATGATCGTTTGACCAAAGAACCATTGTTCAAAACAGGCCTTAACGCAGTAAAACAAGGCATAGCAAAACATCGAGCCGCGCTAATGTGCGCTGAGAAAGATCCCCTTACCTGTCATCGAACGATATTAGTATGTAGAGAGTTGAGATCGCCTGACATCGAAATTTCTCACATACTTGCTGATGGTAGCTTGGAAGCACATTCAAAAGCTGAAGAAAGACTTGTGAAAAAACTAAAGAATAAGTCTGACGTGTTTATTCGCACTGAACAACAAGATATGTTTATCGATACTGAATGGCAGAGTGTCGAAGAAGCCTACAACCTACAAGCCGAAAAAATTGCATACGTAAAAAAACCTTTAACTACTAAGAAGAAGTTCTGAAATGTCTGAAATTAAAATTTTCACAATTGGATTTACAAAGAAAACAGCTGAACACTTTTTTGAAAGTCTCAAAGCTGCCAAAGTGCAACGAGTTGTTGACATTCGTTTGAAAAACGACTCCCAGCTGTCCGGCTTCGCCAAAGCTAAATCCGATGGGGATCTACCTTATCTACTGAAAAAAATTGGAAATATTGGCTATATTCATCTACCAGATTTAGCACCTACAAAAGACATTTTAGACACTTATAAGAAATACAAAGGTGATTGGGATGTGTATGAGAAAGAGTTCAACAAGTTAATGAAAGAACGCCTCATCGAATCAAAAGTTAATAAGAGCATCTTGAATGAAGGTTGTCTTTTGTGCAGTGAGCATGAGCCTAATCATTGCCATAGGCGACTTGTAGCTGAGTATTTGCAAGAGAATTGGAAAAACGTTTCAATCATCCATCTAGTTTAATTGCACATATCCTTTACCCTACTATAACAATTTACGAGGCGCGAATCTCAAAAAACCAAGCTAGTTTGAGAAGTAACATCATGTGTAAAACATGTTTAAGGGTGTATTGTCAGAATTTGGATTAGTCAACTCTTAGGTATAAATTGGATACCGAATGGCAATGCTTTGAAGGTGACCCTTTGGGCTTATGCCATTGACTGAAATGCATTAATAATTGCAAAAAAGGGGAAAACTGGTTTGAATGAAATTCAGTGTGGTTGAGTGTACTCCTACCTGCCACTTTGAGCGTGTAAAGCATATCCCAAATTGAGCTGCAAAATCAAGGCGAGGTATCTCATGTGGCAGGTTGTAATTTAACAATAGGAATCTGTGTTTATGACAGTGCTTGCATTGAAACACTAACAGTGCTGTTGAACAACGCCTTGCAGACTTGGGGATTTACAAGCGAACTGAGGTTTCCAAGTATCGGGTTGTGTACTTCTGATTATGCTACAATCTGATAAACGAACTCACTGAGCAATGTCTATGAAAAAGCGCAAACTGCCAATCGGATCCGCCGCCTTCGGAAATATACGGAACCAAGGCTACTACTATGTGGACAAGACGCCACATATAGACAGGCTGATAAACAACGGTGAGTATTACTTTCTATCCCGTCCTCGCCGGTTTGGCAAGACGCTTCTAGTGGACACCATGCAGAAGTTGTTTGAGGGTAATGAGAAGTTGTTCCGAGGTCTGCATATTCATGACCGCTGGGACTGGACGGTTAACAATCCGGTGGTGCGATTGAGCTTTGACTCCAAATACAACAAACCAGAAGACCTTGAAAACAATGTCAAAAATCAACTGACTTGGCTTGAAAAAAAATCAGGTATTGAACCATCAGACAATATCGGGCCAGAACGGTTAAATGATCTAATATTAAGCCTCTACCATAAAACCAAGCAACAGGTCGTGATACTTGTTGACGAATACGACAAGCCGATCTTGGATTTGCTTGGAGATCAGAAACAGGCGAAGGCCAACCGCGACTATCTGCACGGTCTTTATGGGATCATCAAGGGCTGTGCCCAATACATTCGCTTCGTTTTCGTCACCGGCATCAGCATGTATTCCAAGGTCAACCTGTTCTCTGGGTTGAACAATCTTAATGATATCAGCCTAGACCCTCAATATGCCACTATCTGCGGCTACACGGAAAACGACATCGACACGGTGTTCGCTCCGGAACTCGAAGGATTGGATCGGGACAAGATTCGGCACTGGTACAACGGCTACAACTGGCTCGGCGAGGAGAAGGTCTACAACCCCTTCGATGTCCTGCTGCTGTTTGATAAAAGGCAGTTCAAACCCCATTGGTATCGAACCGGCACACCGAGATTCCTGTACAACATGATGGCAAGAGGCAAACTCAACACCTTGGAGTTGGAGAATATGGCTATGTATGAGGAAGAGCTGTCAAGTTTTGAGGTGGAAGATGTCAGTGTCTACGCGTTGCTGTTCCAGTGCGGGTATCTGACCATCACAGGTCGTGAGGTTCGCAGTGAGAGAAACTACTATAAGCTAGAATATCCCAACCACGAAGTGCGGTTGAGCATGAATCAGGAATTGCTCAAGGCGTTGAAAACCAATTGGTCGGAGACGATGAGACGGGGTGAAAGCTTAGCCCAGTTGTTAGCCGAGAATGACTTCGTAGGTTTCGAGAGGCAGTTGCGTTCATTGTTTTCAGGGATACCGTATCAATGGCACATTCGAAATATGCTAGCCCGCCATGAGGGATTCTATGCGAGTGTGCTGTATGCCTGTTTCACAGCCAATGGCATTGACATCCGACCGGAGGAATCATCTTCACGCGGTCGTTCAGACTTGGTGGTGTTGCATGCGGGTCAGGTGTTCGTGCTGGAGTTAAAGGTGGTGCTTGGACCGAGCGCAATGACAGCGACAAGGGACGCGATGCGACAGATGCTAGAACGCGGCTATGCGGAGAAGTATGAAGGCAGCGGGAAGGCGGTACACCTGCTGGCGCTGGTATTCAGTCGTTTTAAGCGCAACTTGGCGACAATCACGGTAGAGAAAGCGTGAAAAGTGAAGAGAAATCATGAGTTCACCAATATTCGATTGCGATGCTCAAAGAAAACCGTGTGAGTGAGAATTGGGTTGAAATTTTCCCACTTCTCAAACTGTGGTGCTGAACCTAGTTCAATATAGAAATAGAAATTACAAAATGTCTGAAAAGTATAGTGTCAACCTGCTTTTTCTGGTGCCTGACGTTCCACCAATCAGATTTAAGCCTACGCTCAGTATCTAAGCTGGGTAACTTACCCGTGTCACCTCTTTATTAAGTAACTTGCGGACGAAGGCATTTGCGCTGTCTGGTTTTGAAGATATATTGGCGTAAACTCACTTTTATAAGATTGTCTGAGTTAAGTGTAAATGTGTTTAATACTTCTTGCACTCCAGCCTAATCCGCGTTATCGCTTTATAGTGGCCGCAAACCGCGACGAGTATTACAAGCGGCCAGCCAAACCAGCTAAATTCTGGGTGGATTGCCCACGTCTACTTGCCGGACGAGATTTAACTGCAAATGGCACTTGGCTCGGTATTACACGCAATGGCAAATTTGCTGCTGTAACCAACTACTACGAAATTGGCATTGCTAATTCAAATCTGAGAAGTCGCGGCAATCTCACAAGCAATTTTCTTACCTCTGAACAAACAATCAAACAATACAGCAGTTACGTCAATGCAAATAAAAATCAATACAATGGCTACGGCCTTCTGTTCGGTAGTTTTACGTGTGTGCGGTATATGTCAAACAAACACGAAATGCAGACTGATTTAACCAATGGCATTCACGGCCTTAGCAATCACCACCTGAACTCACCTTGGCCAAGAGTTCAAAAAGGCATAGAATGGTTCAAAAGAGAAGCTCAGCAAGAAGCAGCTATTACTCCTGAAATACTATTCAACATTCTCCTTGATGTCAAAGGTACTGGTAAATTCTCAGAATGCCAAGATTCTGAATTTGCATCAACTTCGAACATACCGGATATGCCAATGTTTCTGCGTTCTAAGGATTTCGGCACACGTAGCGCGACAGTCATTATCGTGGAACAATCCGGCGCAGTCTACTTTGAAGAGCGAACCTATGATGATTCCTCAGAGAGCCACCTTAGTCAACGGCAATATGCCTTCACGTTGAAATGAACTGCAAGCTAGTGAGAATTGCTAATTCGTCTCACCTTCAACACGCAGTCAAGTCGGCGAAGCGAATTTGACAATCTGCCAAGTTCGTTTGCACTCTTAATATCGACTGTCAATTGAATTCGCCCCACTTCATTAATCTTTATTTTCGGAGCGTTGACAGCGATAACTTTTATCCCTAGTGTGGATGCTGCTGCAGTGACCTCCTGAAAGACTTCAGTTCTACCTACAACTAACAGTTCCAAGTCAACAGGATAACTCGCATCTGCTCGTTGTCTCCAATCTACAGAAACAATCCGCTCAGGATGAGATTTACCCATGTGATGCAAGTTCTCGCAATCTCTCTTATGAACCGAGATTCCTCGTGATGCTGTAATGTAACCAACCACATCATCGCCCGGTAGTGGCAAACAGCAAAATGCATAATTTGTCAGGATGTTGTCTACACCCTGAATGGTTAAAGCAGGTGAGGTAGTATCAATTTGGCGACGCGGCTTATATTCTAAAGGTGATACAACTTCCTGCTGATGTAACTCTTCAACAAGGTGAGCAACAGCATGTACAGGCTTTAATTCACCCATTCCAATAGCAGTGAGTAATACTTGGGAATTGCGAAACCCGTTTTCCGCCGCCAGCTTATCAATATTCACCTTTGATAGCCCGCGTTTGTTTAATTCTTTCTCCAACAATTGTTTTCCCTGAGTCTGATAGCGCCCATATTCCTCCAACTTGAACCAACGGCGAATACAGGCCTTGGCTTTTGTTGATACACAAAAGCTTTGGTTAGAACTCAACCAGTCACGGCTAGGGCCTCCAGACTTAGCAGTTTGAATTTCGACCCAATCACCTGTATTCAATACATGTGCCAATGGAACTATGTGGCCGTTGACAATAGCACCTCGGCAACGATGCCCAATCTCGGTATGAATCGCATAAGCAAAATCAATTGGTGTTGACCCTACAGGCAACTCAACAACTTTCCCTAGCGGAGTAAACACATAAACACTCAAGGCCAAAGAATGTGAATTTACGTGATGCTCACCACCGATAGACTCCGTGACTTCCTCCTGCCATTCCATCATTTGACGGAGCAAGCGAACTTTGCCATCCTGATAAGATGCAGATTTTGCACCTTCTTTATACCGCCAATGAGCGGCAACTCCAAATTCACAATTCTGGTGCATTTGTCTTGTTCTAATTTGCACCTCTACTACCCTAGACTCAGGGCCAAATACTGCAGTGTGTATCGACTGGTAGCCGTTTGGCTTTGGTGCTGAAATATAGTCATCAAATTCTTCAGCAATCGGTTGCCAATTTGAGTGTGTAATTCCCAATACCGCATAACAAGATTCGATATCATCGACTAATATTCTAACAGCGAGAACGTCAAACAATCTCTCAAAACTGACACCCTTACGATTCAACTTATTCCAAATGCTATACAAATGTTTAGCCCTTCCGCTCACTTCACCACTTAGGTTTGAACGATCAAGAAGCGATTGCAACTCTCTGACAAAATTTTCAATATAGCTCTCTCTTTGCACACGACGTTCAGCTAGTTGACAGGCGGTTCGATCGAACTCGGGACGATTCAGGCACTTGAAGCACAAATCCTCAAGTTCCCATTTGAACCGCCACATGCCGAGTTTATTGGCTAGTGGTGAGTAAATGGACAAAACACTATTAGCGAAAAATTTCTGATCTGAATCTGACAATTCCTTGATGTGCCGCATCCGAACGAGCAATTCAGCGAGATGAATTCCAACAACCCGAACATCATCCACCACTGCAACCAAGATCCTACTGAAATCCATTTTCTTGTTAGATAGAGTCTGCTGAACATCGCCACAACCAATTGCCAGGGAAATCCCATCTAGTTTAGCAGCACCAAGATAAAGCTCACATACCGAAGGTCCAAAACATTTGCTAATACGGTTTGAATTTAGTTTATCGTCGCTAATTTTGCGCAATGTAGCAACAATCGCTGAGTCAAGGTCGAATTCGGTATCAGCTAATAGGCGCAAGACCTCGGACGGTTCACTTAGAAAATTTGCAAACTCACCTCCGTATGCATCAAGAACGGTGCTCACCAATTGTTTTAGTGAGTTTTCGTCAGTTGGAGGCCACGGTAAACTCGACAAAGAGTTTATGGTTGTTTTACTAACTGCTTGCTGCATCGACACTTCGGCTCAGAATGTACTTCTACGTTATTGGTTTTACAGCTCTCACAATATAGTGTTTGTTTCTAACTTGACTATTCAGATCTTGTTAATAACTATTTGTATTAAATACAATATTTAATATTTATAATCGAAATACTGACTGGTACAAATTCCTATGGTGGTAAATTATTGGCCAGTTACTAAATGGCGATTCTACACTAATTTATCAACTTACTAACAGGGTTTTCAACAAAAATTGTTGATAAATTCTTGGTAGCTTACAAATGATAAATTTTCAACAATTCAAAAAATGCAACGCAATAAATAGGCAATTGCTTTCCACGGCGGTTCCTCAGTTACATGCTGTTCAATCTCCGAAATTCACCACACTCCAGCTAGACAATTATCGGTTAATTGACTCACATTAGTATTAACAATCTTACGATATGGAAGAAATGATCTAATAATTTCCAATATTTTGCTTGACAATACTCAATTTGAAATTATATTAATGCTAAACATTCTTTATTTGGCTTAAAAATGGCAGTTGTTTGAAATATTTTTTTAATTATTCTGATAAAAAAGGTAAATTATTGCAATGACACTGGATCTCAATTTCTTAATTGAACCGGCTGAATTGGAACCGTTACTCGGCAATTCTCATTTAATTATCGTGGATGTTGGAGATTCCGACGCTTATGTAAAAGAGCGAATTCCAGGTGCAGTACATGTGGATTATTTAGACCTTGTGTCTGGTTTACCACCGGCAAGCGGCACCTTACCGCCTATTGAAGCGCTAGAAAATACTTTTTCTATGATTGGACTAAAACGCGATATGCACGTTGTTGCCTATGACTCCGAGGGCAACGGTCGTGCTGCACGATTACTATGGACACTTGATGTTTTAGGGCATCGTTCAACTTCACTTTTGAATGGTGGATTTACGGCATGGAAGAATGAAAGTCATCCAATTGAAAAATACCAGCCAATTAAACCAGTGAGAAGTGAGTATCCAGTACATATTAATGGTTGCTCACAAGCGGATAAGGATTACATACTCTCAAGACTGGATGACAACAACACTAGACTCCTCGATGCTCGATCTCCTATGGAATTCCAAGGCTATGACGTACGAGCACTACGGGGTGGGCATATCCCAGGTGCTCGCAATGTAAATTGGCTTGATACAATAGACACCTCGCGCAACAATCGTTTCAAACCAAATAGTGAGCTTCTAAAAATGTTGCAAGAGCAAGGCTTAACACCTGACAAAGAGATAATCACCTATTGCCAATCTCATCATAGGTCCTCACACAGCTATGTAATGCTCAAATCACTAGGCTATGGTCGAGTCCGCGGCTATGCGGGTTCTTGGTCGGAATGGGGCAATTCAGTTGATACTCCAGTAGAGCAAGGCTAGTAGATCAATTCTAAGTTCGCAGGGATGCTCACTATTGAGTTTTGTGTGCCCCCATTGGCGCATAAAATTTGCTTTTTTCATTGAGATGATCTTCTCATGTTTATGAACTTTAATATTGTCATGAAGAGCAGCTGTTACGCCCAAAGTAATCAAAACCTAAGTACAGGCCAACTAGAACGAACGCAATTGATACGTTGGCAATTGCCGAGGCGGCTTACTAGCCAAGGTTAAATCGTTGCTGCGACTAAAGTATAAACAGTGCATGTGGGTTCGCATTGTGTGCCAAACCAAATAAAATGCAAAAAAGACATAGTCTGCATTGTAACCATAATCAGTATTTTCCAAATATGGATATTGCAATAATGACGGCTTCACAATAATAGCAGCTAAGAAATATTATCTCCTCCTTCACGTAATAGCAGTAACACTTGAATTGATTTTCACCATCTACCCTACCCCATTCATGTCATATAAGAATTGGTAATTGATATAGGCAATTTGACAAACCAGTTTTGCTTAATACAAATCGATACAGTCATTTATTATTACCTATTAAATTTATTCGCTTTAAGTCCCGCACCACCAATCTCTTAATTCGCAATGGAAATTTCTAATCCAATTGTAGACCCCTCCCAGTTGTCTCGCTTGTGTGAAAGAATAGCGCAAAATAACCATGTTGCAGTAGATACAGAGTTTACGCGAATCAAAACATACCGCCCAAAGCTTGAGTTGGTTCAGCTAGCAACTGAGGATGTTATCTTGTGCGTTGACGCTGTCAAGTGTTCTGATCTGGCACCTCTTAAAGATTTATTTAGAAACGCTAACTTAACATTTGTTTTTCACGCTGGAGAACAAGATTATGAAGTTCTCGCGCTAAATGAACTAACACCAAAACAGGCCATTGACTGCCAAATCGCAGCACAACTCAGTGGATATGGTAAGCTGTCATATAAAGACCTAGTCCATGAAATTATTGGTGTTGAGCTTGCCAAGGATATGACGCGTTCGGACTGGAATAAACGACCTTTTGAAACAGAGCAGATTAAGTATGCATTAGATGACGTGCGCTATATTTTACCAATGTGGAATAAAGAACTGCTGCCACGGCTCAGGAAACATCAACGACTTGATTGGTGCCAACAGGAGTGCAACAAGGCACTTGAATATTATGCAAATGAAAATAAATCTGAAGAAATCTGGAAACGGTTTGGAGCTGGCAAGCATCTTTCACCGAGAGATCAGCAAATTGCCCGAGATCTTCTTGTCTGGCGTGAAAATCGCGCGTCACATATTGATATTCCGCGCCAATGGGTGCTCGCAGACCGAAAAATAGTTGAGTTGATTGAGAACAAACCCACTTCGCTAAATGACACAGTAAGTAGATTCGGTAAGCGCAAGAAAAACATTCCTGTCTGGTTGCGCCAAATAAATTCGATATTGCAAACTGACAGACCGATGGCCGTGAAACCTATTTGGAAGATTCATCCGAAATTAACTTCACAGCAAAAGCAATTGTCAAATTCTATTATGACCGGTTTTGCTGAAATAGCTCAAAACCTGAATATACCCCCTGAATTGCTGTGTACACGACGTGAAGCCAATGAATTGGCACGTGGACTGAGAAGTATAAGGTTGTTCGCAGGTTGGCGCAGACAGTTTAGTGAAAAAATTGTAAGCGAGTTATTAGAGAATAAGTATCAGACATTGAAAGAATAGCCAATTATGCAGTCTTGACTGGAAATTCTGAGATAATTTTGCGCCATTTTTGCGGACCAAGCACATGTATTGAATTTCCATTAGTATCTACGGCAACAGTAACAGGCATATCCTCAACTTCAAACTCATAAACTGCTTCCATACCGAGGTCCTCAAATGCAATCACTTTGGCCGATCGAATGGCTTTAGAAACGAGATACGCAGCACCACCGACAGCGATTAGATAGACCACACCGTGACGCTTTATGGTTTGCACGCAATCATCTCCTCGTTCAGCTTTGCCAATCATTCCAATTAATCCGGTCTCAGAAATCAACTGGTCTGTATATACATCCATGCGTGTCGCAGTTGTTGGTCCTGCTGGTCCAACTGTTTCATTCCCAACAGCATCAACCGGGCCCACATAATAAATGAATTTACCTTTAAGATTGACACCATTGGGCAATTCCTCCCCGCGGTTCAGATATTCAATCATTCGTTTGTGAGCCGCATCGCGTCCCGTCAATATCTTTCCGCTAATTAGCAACGATTCACCAACTTTCCAATCAACAATATCGTTTTTAGTGATAGTGTTAAGATTTACACGCCGTACAGCGGTTTCATCCCGAACAACCTTCGGCCAAATATCAAGTGATGGCAATGGTAAATTTGCTGGTCCAGAACCATTCAAACTAAAGTGTATGTGTCGAGTTGCTGCACAATTTGGAATCATAGCCACTGGCAAGGATGCAGCGTGAGTGGGGTACATCAGAACTTTCACGTCTAGGGCAGTGGTCACGCCACCAAGTCCTTGGGCTCCAATTCCGAGCTTGTTGATTTTTTCATATAGATCCAGTCGGAGTTCTTCTATGGGATTGCTCGGACCTTTCTCAGCTATTTTGTGAATATCAATCGTATCCATTAACGATTGTTTGGCCATTAGCAGAGATTTCTCTGGTGAACCACCGACACCAATTCCTAGAATGCCTGGCGGGCACCAACCAGATCCCAAAGTAGGCAAGGTTTCTAATACCCATTCCACAATATCTTGACCGGGGTTGAGGGTGGTAAATTTCGCTTTGTTCTCAGAGCCTCCACCTTTGGCAGCAATTGTAATCTCAACTGAGTTACCTTCAACTAATTCGGTGTGAACTACAGCCGGAGTATTGTCCCTTGTATTTTTTCTGAGACCAATTGGTGGATCAACTATAGAGGCCCGCAACGGGTTCTCCGGATTTAGATAAGCGCGTCTAACACCTTCATCAATCATGCTTTGTAAAGTGTACCCAGGCTCCCAGCTTGTGTTCATTCCAATTTTGGCAAATGCAACAACAATTCCGGTGTCTTGGCAGATAGGACGATGACCTTCCGCTGACATGCGGGAGTTAATTAGAATTTGTGCGATAGCGTCTTTAGCGGCTGGTGATTTTTCACGCTCATAAGCATCTGCCATGGCACTGACAAAATCCGGCGAATGATAGTATGAAATGTATTGAAGACTATCTGCCACACTTTGAATGAGATCTTCGGCTAGTATTTTTGACATGGTTACGATTGCTATGTACCTAACCGTATAGTTGGATCTATCTGAGTAGATCTTATATATATCACATCGGTGATTGTTACTGACTAGTTTTTCTTCAGATTTTTGAAAAATTCATTTCGAATTTTCTCAAATCTCTGTTTTAACTGAAGGTAACTATCAGTTGGAACAGCGCCGGTAAGCCAATATTCAATCAGCAATTCTTCTATTTCAGTTTCCGCGTCCATTTGCTCTTGACGCTGAATCATTGCTGCATTGAGGCGGTCGACGTTGTACTGCATTCTTTGCCTGGCAAACTCAGGCGGTGAATCTATTTCAGCCAGAACTTCCAAGCGTAAACAAAGGTGCTGCTTTGACTCATGGTTTTTTTCAAGTTCAGCTTGTTGTCCAGTGTTGGCATTAGATTCAATATCCTTGCATGCTTTCTCAAAACGTTGAGAAATCGCCGGCTCATGTTCACCGCATTTTTCCTGTATGCTATCCCACTTTATTTTACAGTTAGCTAGTACTTCTTGCGCTTCTGCTAAATCAGTGCTACTTTCCACCTCTTCGCAAATCTCAGCTTTCGATGCTAGGATAGTGAGTAATTCCTGTTTAGCCACTTTTTCAGCAGAGCGGATATTGGATTTGAATTTCTTTTGAGCGCGACCAAATTGTTTCTCCAATGCAAAGCTAGCATCATCGCGTCGGTCGGTGTAAATTTTGCTCCATTTCTGTTGAATTTCTTTTGCTTCTGAAGCGAAATTGCTGACTTCATCGGTTGGTAGTTCACTCAGTTGTTCCAATCTGTTAAGCAATGCTTTTTTTTCCTTTCGGGCTTCCTGCTTGCTTTCATTAACAGCTTTGTTTTGATCTTTGCGACGCTGAAACTGCTTATCGCAAGCGGCACGAAAATTATTCCAGAGCTCATTTTCCTTTTTCTTGCGGTCGCGTATGACAACAGTATTCCACTCTTTCTGGTACTGCTTGGTTTTCTCAATTGCTTCGTTAATATTGAGGGAGCCTAGCGCGTTGACCCGCTCAATCAACTCAAGCCGAATACGAATACCTTTCTCTTTCTCTCGTTCCAAGTGAGGTTGAAACTTTGCCATGATTTCATCAAATTTGGAATTGGTTACCAACCAATCTTTCTTGTTAAGTGGAACCGCAGTGAACCATTGCTTGCGCGCATTGCGAACAGTGTCGTTAATTAATACCCAATTCGCGCGGTTCCAATTAGTGGATTCATAGAGTTCTTCCAACTCGGCACAAATTCTATTACGAGCTTTTTTGTTGCTTTTACGCAGTTTTTTCTGAGCTTTGAAAAATTTTTTACATGGTTTAAATGCTTCATCGTAGGCAGTTGAAAACTGTTCTCGCAGTTCGCGATTTGGAAAGTCACCTGATTGGTTCCACTTATTCCAGGTTTCCCGAATGTCTTTCAGCTTGTTATAGATAACGCGAGGGTCTTCCTCGGACCCTTTGAGATTTTCCAGATTCTTAATCAAATCCTGTCGAGCCAGATCCATTCCCCAGTGCCGCCAGTCCTTGAGGGCGCGAACCCCAACATACAGGCTGTTGATTTTCTGCTGAAGGTTTTCCGTACTTTTTTTCTTATGTTTTAGCTCAATTAATTTTCGTAACCTAGACTGACATTTCTCATAGATTGAGATGCACTTTTTCAATTGACCGTTTTCAAGAGCATTCTCAAGGTCAGCAGCTAGCAACTTGACTTCATCTAGAATCAAATCGGAATTCTTAGATTCGGGGACGACACTAGATGAATCTTCATTTTTAGATAAATTTGCGTCGGACGCATCAGAGCTTAGCTCTGATGGACTTTCAGATTGTGTTTGTATAGTAGCTACTTCAGATTCAGTTTCAGCATCTGTATTTTTAGGTTCATTTTCGCTGATTTCAGTTTCACCTGCTTCCTCCGAGCTCTCAGAAACTTGTACTGTGGTAGCCTTATCCGATACCAAATCTTGGTCAGCAATTTCAATTACGTTGTCCTTTGCCTCTTCTGAAACATTCGTATAGTTTGCGTCTTCGGTTTGACGGACAATGGTTTCTTCAGCATTCTCTGCCAGATGGGCTGATTCAATGTTTGTATTCTGAGAATTCGATGATGAGGAATTGGACATAAGTACTTGCTTGCTATCTAAGAACTGGTTTTTGGCGGCTGCAGGGAGCTAATCCCAACTTGATTTGACGGCCAATCTAGCGAACCACCTGATGTGAATTGGATTTATTGTTTACGCCTATGCAAAAGTAAATAGTTTTGACAACACTATGGGGTGTACTCAAAGTTCGATTTGCAGTTGAATGTTAAACTATAACTCAAAACAACTCAAACTTCAATATTTTTCTAACTTGACCAATATTGATATGTCAGTCAAAGATATCCTATTAAAAGGAATTTAGCTTGGTTGGCCATTACTATCGAGCAACCAACAAGGGACTGATCAAACGCTTGACTCCTCTGAAGCCAACGAATGGAATATTGAATCACTGATTGAGTCTAGAATCTACCTTTCGTCTCAGATGTAATGATTAGCAAGATACTATGTACACCGAACCTTTAATGCAACCGCTATAAACAACATCCTCGTCAGCGTTGTTTCGGTAAGCCTGCCTAGTCACATGACTCTACTGAACATAAAACAAGAATTTTGAGATGACTTTTGAATAAATCATCAGCGACTAATGGCCTGTAACTATACTTCATTCCAACTTTCTTGGTAACTCAATCTTGATCCCGCTAACCTTCAAATATTCTCTAATTTCAGGACAAATTTGTGCTCATTGTTCCCTTTTTGTATAGGTGATCGTTGTTGTCTTACACTTTCTTTTGGTCTGGTCCATAAATCCCAATGTAAATTTGTCAACCGGCTTTTGAAATATATCCAAGCCACGCCCTAGAATAATCCTCCATCCGGTATCTGACTCTATCCAACGATCATGCAACTTTTCATTTAATTCATAGTTAAATTCAATGTTATTGTTGCTTAAACCTTTCTTCAACTGATCTAGTTTTTCTCTGGTTTCCGATTCACTGTATTCGTCATATCCTGTCAATAGTTCCAGTTGTACCGGCCCATTCGTGGTATCTAATATTTCGCAAAAACTAATAAAATTGAATATCTGATACTGAAGCCTGATATATGGGTCACAAACCTTAACGTGTCGCGCGCCCTGCAAACATGGCAAAAATAACTTCTCGTACGAGACTCCACTTTGCCCTTCGGAAATATCTATTGTTTTTTCTTCGGGTTTTCGGTCTATCGATAGAACATCGATCATCTGCCGCTCTTTTTCAATCTGGGGGTCTGGTCGTTCTTCAGGATGAGAAATCTGGAATTCATCCGGTTTCTCACTTTTGATTGTGACCCACTTAAACTCTTGGTCAATTTTGGCCATTTCATCTCGAATCTGCTGCCTCATTCTAACTGCCGGGTTAACACAATACTCTATAAACTGATCATCTGTCACGTTCAAGTCAGGGAACAACAATTTGAGATACCCTTCTGCTAATCGTGCAATTGCTTTGTTGTCTCGCATATCCTCACATTGTGGCAAGTGAAGACTTTGCGATACATAGTCAGCAAATTGCAAATCGACACGTAGTTCGTGAAGCACTTCGCTAAAGAAATCACCTTTGAATCCAAGTGTCTTAGACGGTGTATCGCGTGTAATACGAGGCATATACCACCCTTCTATCAACCCATGTATCCTATCAATGAACGCGGATTCTTGAAGAGCTGGTGGCAACTCCTTAAATATTCCATCACTTTCGTAGAGTGGCAGACGATTTTTACCGAGAGTTATGTTACCTAGCATGGCAAAGCCGGCTTCTGCTGTACCTAAATCGCCCGTAGCTCTTCGGTAACGCCCGCTCTCCAGATACATTTTTAGCGACGCCATTGCCTCTCCAGCCGAGTCCGTATGAATCTTCTGGATCTCGTCCACCACTACTACGTCATATCTTGGAATTAATCCTAATTGCTTTGTATTGCTGTTGAAAAATAGAGCCGGTGCCGACAGCTTGCCTCCGGGAATGACGGCTGCGTATCGGCTAATGTTGTCAAATACGAATGACTTACCAGTACCTTTTGGGGCAAGTTCTGCAAGATTCACCCTCGCTTCAACCAATGGAATAATGCGGCTAAGCAACAATAGCTTTTGCGATAGCTTATGAACGTCAGGATTGAACTGACAACTTGAAATTAGAAAATCTATCCACTCTTCGATACTAAAGTGTTTTCTTGAATCTTTGAAGTATTCCATTTCAACTCCAGGGCTCTGGAACGGTTTGAAATCGACCATCCAAATTTGCCCCGCTTTCACATCCTCACCATCAGGTGGCACATAACGAAGCGTCCCCAAACCCCACATTCCGGTTTTCAGCAACATTGAATTGTCATCGACAATATTCTTTTGAATCATTCCATTGTTTATGTCCAAGAGCGGTATACTTAGCTCATAGATGTTTCTTGATAGGTTAACATTCAAACGAAAGTCATCCAAGATCCTGACTTCTTCCTGCTCCATCAATCTGTTCAAAATCAAGTTTTTGTCAGATTTCTGTGGAAGAAACCGGGAGACTGTTTCAACAATCTCTTGCCTGCCATCCTCTGAAAGATCATCTCCATCCATAAATTGACTGATAATCCATTCTCCCACATAGACTGGTATTGAACGGGAACCAAATCCAGCCTTGCCCATTAACGACTTGTTTATGACTACTTCACCGTAGTAGTCCTTTGCTTTCTGTTCAAACGAATTCATCATGAATCTAATCAATATCTTATAGGTCTTTTATGCTAAACCCTGTTGACATAGCCGATTTGAATTTACTTTCTAGTGAAACAAGAATGGTGTGATTTTCTCCTGATATTTCGTATGTAATCTCTATCTCAAGCTGAGATTGTGTCAATGCTGAATTTTGGAAATAGCAATTCAATGTCAGCACGGCTTCACCTCTAGCCGGCACAACTGGTTTCCCGCATTCTTTTAAGTCTGTGTCTGCTGGTAATAGTATGCTTGCCCTAAGTATCCGAATTTCAGACGAATTAGGGTTCTGAATTTTCAGATCCACATTGGTTACCCGTTGTATAAAGAAATTTGCTTTACTTGTACCCTTCTCCCAGTCCAAATCAATAAATCTCCAAGCAGGTGATGCCCATGCTAGCTTGACCGGCTTATATAGCGCAACTGGCACTATAACCTCTTCAGGAGTAGCCCCACCGTGTGTGTAACCTCCAGCCTGCATTCCACTTCGGACTGTGTTATGCCCCTTCGGGATAAAAAATACTGTATCAGTATCCTCAAACGGGGGCTTAAAGCGAAACCCTAAGTCCCATAGGTTTTGTGGTATCTCGCCCGCCCTATCTTCACTAATCGTCGCGAACCGATACTTTTCCTCATCAAATAGACGGTTAACAATTTTTGAGTCGAATGACGTTTTTTCCTTTTTAAGGATACGACACGCCCCATGGTCTGTTACTACATGAACATGGAAGTTCACCTGCGGGCCAATCCATTCATTTGCCATCTTGTGTAACGCCTCTGCCATTCTAACGTAAAGCCGTCCGAGCTCTTCTTCATGCGTCGTATTTTTTGCTTCCATATCTTCATGAAACGATTTATCACCATCAACCAAGTTGAGCACAATTGTCGCAGGTTTGGTTGGCATCTCTATTTCTAACAACCCTTTCAGATTGCTTGCATACAATACATTCCGACCTCGCCAATCCGCTTGCACTCTTTCCGTTAAGATAGATTCGTATGGTTTGTTCTTCTTGATTGACCATTGGCCACTCAGCATTTGAGGTTTGTTATGTTCGGTAACAGTCGGTAACGCAGAGAATCGATATGACATTTCATGCCGACTGAATCCAGCACTTATCAAGGAATCATCTACCAACTCCATGAAAGATATTGGCAAGCAATCCACCACCGCAATAACTACCAGTGCATCATCCCAGTTCTGCGCAATATTATTAAGCACCAATGCGAGACTCCACCCTGGATCCTGTTGGATAGAAACATATTCAGAATCATACCACTCCGAAAATCGTTTAACGTCTTCCTCTACCTCTGGGTCGTATTGCTTGGCATGTATTTGCCAAGTTCGGTAAGGCAGGTATTCATCAATAGTCCATCCAATCCATTCTTCTTTGTTCCATTTATCATCAAGCTCTACTCGGTTCGGTTTTTTCGGCTTTATGTGGTATTCCAATTGCTTCAACTGAATTTCGCTGACTCCGGAACAAGTTTTAAATTTTTCTTTTATTCTTTCAATGTCATTCTGCTCAGGTTCGAACTGATTGGATTTGAGAAGAGCGGTTACTTGTTTGAACTCTTCTGATAACCGACCAGAGGTACGATCCAGAACTTTTTGAAAGTCTTTACTGGTCGTGACCTCTTCCGACCGAGTTCTTTTAAAGAAAAGTCGTATCTGGGTTAGTATTTGCTCTCGGATGGACTGCGAAATCGATAATCCCTGTAATGCACCGCTTGGAACACTTTGAACAAATTGCACTTGTTTTGGCGTTAGCACAAACTCAAGCATTTCAGACGGATAACCATTTAGAATTGACCACGCGCTTAGTTGTTTCCATAAGCCGTTTGCGCCATTGGGTAACTGATTACAAATATCCTTTACCCAATCCAATTTGGTATTTCTAACCCAATTATTGCATATCTCTTGCAGGCATCGATGGAGTATTGGGTAGTCTGAAAAGAATTTAAGATTACTGTCTTTTACTAGAGACTCAAGAATCTCAGACAGATTATTTTCATCCAGTGATGCACACTCAAAAACAGGACTTATTAGATAGCTCAGTATTCGTTCAGAAAAAATTCTTGGAGACGCATTGGGGATGTCTAACTTCAACAGATTCTGCTTTAGTACATCTCCATCTTCAAGCCAGTCTGGGAGTGGTAGCAATAAATTCCACGTGTCTGCTAAGATCAGTCGCGCTGTCTTCTCTTGGAATTTACAGGACACACCCACTTGGTCAACAAAGTTCTTCAACCAAGTATAATGGAACTGATTCTTAACCCATATTGCCTTTTTGTTCCCGTTACTTTCATATCTGATAATTTCTTGGCAGGCTTTTACATAATCCTTGTCGCACTCGACCAACATGACATCGTTAGGAACTGTTTCTCGGTAATCGCCGACTAGATTGACCTCCAAACCCTTTTCAGACTCATCACCCACCTGCGCTTTCCTCAGTCACTCTTTAAAATCTTACAAATGTTAGATAACACTAATTCAGCTTGTTCCTCGCTCAGTAGGTTCTTGCTCACACCAATACTTACTAACGATTTCAACACAGCCATCAACCCATCAATGTCTGAAGGCCATATAAATTTTGCCTTGTGCTCATCTACTAAGTCCCCTTCTATCTGAACGTCATATTTCCTCTCATGACTTACCACCTCAAAGGCTACTATATCGCTCATATTCCCTTCGCTATCAACCGCACGCATTTTTATGTTCACATTTGACTTACTGTTAAGAAGATCTAGCAGATCTAAATCTTTGGAGGCCGTTTCCGATGTTTTCGATAGGCGTGGGTCCGTACCATCGACAGTAAAAATCAAGCTTACCGTACCCTCTGGAATATTGACTGTCTTCTTATCAGTCTTACGAATTACAAAAATTCGACCATCTATAGGAGGTGCGGGAACTGAGGGTTTTGCTTTATCTATCTCTGCCTTCGATTGTTTTATTTTTACTGCATAATCCTCAATGTGTAGTGATGTCCAATCCGCTACAGTCCCAAATCCATACTTTTTTGGTAATAACTTCACAATCTTCGTATCGAACTGATTGGAGTGAGTGGCTAGACTTTCTAGAAAATGTTTAGCATCCTCATTATCGACCCGACGCGGATCTCTCTGGTTAGCATTTAAACTCTCGTACCAATTTGTGACAAGATTTTCGCACTCGACCATGTCACCTGATCCTCCAAATACTTTGCAAATCGCATCAGCAACGCGTCTGTTGATTTCATGCTCTCCGCCATTTAACTGATTCACGTCTTCTTCAAATAATTTCGCAACAGATTCTACCGCAGATTCTGTTAGATTATTCCCGACTACATTATCAATATATATGGCTGGAATGTATTCTAGAAGAACTTCAAAGCTGTTAGCGTTACTCAACTGCCCATCAAAAATTCCTTTAAGTGCGGATAATCGCTGCTGGTTTTCACTCGCATATAATTCAATTACCTTCGCAACCTGTGGCAACTCCATCCACCATTCGGTTAAAGCATCAAAAGTATCACCAATGGACCGCGTTTCACCATGTTTGAGTGAAGGTAATTTCATGACTTCCGCGATTAATTCCACTAGCCTTTTCTGTGGCTCAGTAAATTCTCGTATCTTAAATACAATTTTCGTCATTGAATTCCCTACAATGCTGACAATATCATCATACGACTCAATCGTCTGCTTCATTGTCTTTGTAGAATCCTCATAGATGACAAGACGTTCTCCATACGCTCGTATTACGTGTGCAAGAGATAGAATTAATGAAGTCCCACCAGCTCCAAATGGAGGTTGACGGACTTCGTTCAAGAATTGCCCTATAGCCAATGTCTCTTCGGGATTAAGTTGAGCCAATCGTTCACAAAGCGCTTTTAGAACAGGAAAGTCATCGTCAATTTTTTCTGGATTATCAATACACTTAAAATATGTAACCGAACCTTCAGATCCAGATTTCTGTAAAGCACCTGCCCCCTTAAACAAAACTTTTTCAAGGTAACGTTTTTCTCCATGGTTATCTGGATTGCCGTTATCAATCAAAACCTTCTCTGCCTTCAACAGCACATCAACAGCTTGTTTTAGCGATGAATGTTTTCTTCGCCATTTATCATCATGGTTGTAATTCAAATCTGAATGCTTAATCCTGCAACGCCTTTTAAACAAATTTTCGCACAGCATGTCTGCTGGCTTATGAGACTGCTTTGGTTTATCAACTAACACTTTCCCATCTCTCCAATACCAACAGAATTCATCTCCTTCAATAATTGAATCTAGTTTGCGTTTCAGGTCCGGTAGATACCCATCTTCAAGATTTTCTAAAATGTCACGGATCCGAGACTCCGTCTGAACACTGATTTTTTTAGACTTAATAGTAGATAGATAATGCCGGCAAGCTTTAACTTTTAGTAGTGTATCTAGAAAGGGTTGCGGTGCGTGGGGTACGCTCAACGCAATATTACAATCTGTGATAAGTTTACTCGCCTCTCTTGCTTGTTCAACCTCAAATTGATCCTCACATAATGCGTAGACAAGGCTACCTTCATAGCTTTCTTTGTCGTTCCCTTGTGATTCCTCTTGGTTTTTTCGAAGTTTATCCCACAACAACATCCCTATATCTTTAGCCCGAACGAATTGCATCCGGAAACGTTTGTCTTCACCAAATGGCAGGTTGTAACCTTTGGCTTTTTGGAATTTAAGATCTTGTTTAACACCTGCTTCCTCCAAAAAAGCAGAAACAACATCTTCCGGATGCAAATCCTTATTTGAAATGTATCGGTTAATTAAATCATATGGATTTTCACCTGTACTCGCTGCCAGCTCATAGGTCTTAGATTGTTGTCGGTAAAAGATCACTCCGTTCTTGCCAAGGTCTTTCAAGTATTTTTCTACCAGTTTTTTTTCACTCGGATTGAAACAGTAAAGCCCAAACTGGATGTTCTCAAGGCTCGCTGGTATCTGGCATAGTTGATATATCAAAAGTGTTTTTAACACTCTTATTCGTTCATCGTTATCTAATCTGAACAGTTCATCCTTTGTTACCTTTCGCAATGCATCCATACTTGCGTAAAAACCGGTGACATACTGGCTTTGAATGATTTTCAAATCAGAATTCTTGACAGACAGTTCCTTACCAAAAAAGTCAAACAGACGATCTACTGTATATAAGTTGAGATTACCGCCATCAACTGTAATATCGGCTGTTTTTATAAAATCCGCGTATGAACCTTTCTCACCTCCTACGTCACCTGAAAAAAATGTGAAAGTGCTTCGAGTATTAGATCCAATTTCCAAAGATAACCTCAACAGACAAGCCAACGCCATGGGGTGCATACCATAGATATCTTCCAGCACTCGTTGTCGTATCCGATTCACATCGTCTATCCATGGAAACAGATTCAACGATTTGCACAGAGGGACAAGATGATCAAAAATACTAGTCTTAGGTTCGATACTATTTTTCCAAATACTTGATTGCTTATCGGTTTCAACAATTGCACTGATGATTTCTTCAACGCCTTCATTGAACAAGTCAACATGTGTAATCCGGGCATTCATAACCGACGCATCTTCTGTACTAAACCTATCCGCATAGGCCTTGAAGTTTTGGTGTATACAACCAACGAAAAGCACATTTGGCTCATTCTGGCAAATCGATTCCATGAACCCCTGAAGGACGTCTTTTGAGTACGCAGATTTCTCTAAAGTGAATCCGAATTCATCGAAGAAGATTGCTAAGCCCTTAAATCGCTCTTTGAATTCTGCACTTTTCAGAAAGCTCTTAAGGATTTGAATCAGGTTGCCAGATTGAGGTTGAAATTCCAAACCACCCATCATCTCTCTAAACGCGGCCCGGAAGTCACTCAAAGCATTGGAGTCACAGTCAACAAGTCTTGCTCGCAACTGTTTAATGGACAGACTCGGTGCTACCTGCGCAAGTGCCTTAATGAAATCTTCATAAAAATTGCGAATATTTCCCTTGTCACCTTCTTCAAACCACACTTTGAGCAAATTCTCTGCCTCATCAAACTCTGTATTGATAGCAGTATTGAGCCCACGGCTATTACTAGCTTCTAACACCGCTTTGAGTACCACATCCTCAAATCGTCGTCCTGAGTGATAATCGCAAATAGCGACTAGATACTGGCCATCTTTACGAATATTCTTGAGTAACTTTCCTTGCTCTGGATCCAACTGAGTGTAATTTTCGTAAAACCCTTTCATTTCCGGATCACCACTTGAACGACTAAGAAAGTTGGCTGTCATCAAGCATAGATGGGATTTACCCGTTCCGTATGAGCCACTCAGCAAATAAAATTTCTTATCATTTGGTTGATAGATTCCACGACAAATTCGTTCAAATGCCTGTCGGTGCGATTTGGTAGGACGATACATTTCCATCCGATCTGCATTTTCTTGCGTCTCTTCATACGCGCTTTTGAGCTCTACAAAATTCGCATAGCCTGACTTGAGTTTAATGAAATCTCCTATTGTGGACATAAAATTACTCCAGATTTATTACTGTGTGTCCCTCTGATTCTTACTACGCTCAGTTTTGCTTGATTAGCCAATCTATAACCACCTTTATTTCGACTATGCCTCAAATTCCATACTAGATTTTGCCTCATAGTTTTTCTCCCAAGATTGGCGCTAGACGATCAAATTCTTCAAGGCATTTTCGTCTGCTAGTAAATTCACCAAAAGCTTTTTCTTCCTTCTTTCTTAGAACTGGAAAGTCATCTAAAATGTATGCAAACTGCTCTCGGTTGATACCATATAAATGGGCTACGTAAGCGTCTATTTCTGCTCTGAGCTGTGCGCGGTCACCGGTATCTCTGGCGTCCGGAAGTCTATCCCTCGCTCCACACTCAACACTCCAATTCTTTTGTAAAACTTTTGTATGTTCAATTATGTTATGGCGTATATCCCACTCGTGGGCTGGGCCGTAGTTCAAGGAAGAAATGTTGGAATACCAGAATTCAGGTCGTGTCCAATCCTCTTGAAAGCAAGAATTCCATATTTCTGAGAAAATCTCTGAGGTGCATATCAATCGGCATGCTCGTGCTAATACAGAAACTCTTATTTCTTGAGTCCTTGTATCTCTCCTTTCGAAGTCCACTATTGGCAATTGTTCTACAAAAAACTTACTGACAGCCGTGTTAACCTTGCCACGTATGACCCAATCAAAAATGAAAGAACCTGCTATGGCAGCGACTATCACCGCCGCTTGCTCCGGTAGTGGACTTACAACGATTGAACTTCCAGTTGGAATTGCAGCTGGGATAACTGTTGGAATGAAAGTTCTCTCGTTGCTACTACCTGCCAATCTTCTATATACAAATCTCACCCTTTGAGTGGTTGCTTTTGTCTCTGCATAGGATCGTTCCATCCAATCTGTTGGATTGCTGAACTCATTGGTTAATATCCATATCTGTCTGCCTCTCCATAATGGCAGCAAATTTACATTATTAACTTGCTCACTTGACAGAAACAGGTGGCTATGTTCTGTAATTTCAAACTCTCTTTGAAACCCTGTATCCCAATAATTTCTCAGATAATCTCCTAAAAAAGGATTTCTGCTGTAAATACATTCCGCAATTTCTATCTCTTTCTGACTATCAAACTCCATGATGCTTAGACTATTTGGTGAGAATCGTCTTACTTGCGATTCAGACATTTGCAATGCGGATTTTTCATACATAGGTAATTTTTCTGGATCATGTACCATAAATTCACATTTAAACGTATCAATGTTTGCGCCTTTTTCAACACCTAGCAATACGAATTTGAACATTCTGTGAATATTGAAAATTCCTTTCCGGTTTTCGAAGCTGTAAATGAAGTCGATACTACCCTCATCGAAATACAGTTGTCGAATTGGCATGCAACCTTGATCTGTATACACACCACTTGGAACAACAATACCCATACGACCACCTTTACGCACCAAGGTGAAATATATTTCCAAGAAAAGACGATAAGTGTTTATTTCACTTTTACCTATTGCCTTAAAAGCAGCTGGTTCTCTATAGTAGTTACTAAGTTGTTTATATCTTTCGCAGTAATGTTCCCAGTTCTGCTTTATCTGCGGGTTAGACTCCATTAGTTCTTCCGCCACTGTATTCGCTTTTTGTTTTGTGTACTTTCTAAAATCTGAATCATAATAGCTAAAAAACTCTTGTGAGTTTGTCTTCACTGCATCCCAAGGCGGATTGCCAACCGTTGCTGAAAAGCCAGTACCTGCGCGCTTGCCAAAAACGTCAGGAAATTCCAGCGGCCAATGAAAGAACTTATGCCGTTTATGGTATGACTGTAAACGAACCCATTTTTCAGTAAGATTTGCAGGTAACCCGCTTCTGACTGCTCTTCCATCCACTAAGCATTGAAAGATCTCGCGATAGTCTGCAGGCGTCATGTCGCCATCCATCAAATATCCAGTGAATAGGTTAGCTAGCGGATTAAACTGTTCTATGTCTTTGTCAATCTCCTCCAGTTTAGACTTTTGGGCATCAGTATCGTCTTCCTTCATCTCTGTTATGGAGGCGAACCCCTTGGCCACATCTTCAAAGGACTGCGACATATCATTGAAATCAAATAACAGAGCTTGTCTACTTTTTACTTTGCTGCCGGTGGATTTGCGATCGGGAATGGTTTTGAGCTTCTGTAAAGACTGCAGACCAATCAGGCTGTTCCCTTGGCGAAGGTGATGATCAATAAAAGTTAGCTTATGCTTCTTTGCAAAACAGTTAAGCCAAAGGGAGAGCTTGGCCAAGTCAACCGCTAATGGGTTGAGATCTACCCCATAGAGACAGTGACGAGTAACCAAACGGCGCCAGTAGTTTGGTTGACTAGTAGCCGAAACACAAAGGTTGTTGATATCAGGAATCTCTTCTAGTAGTTCAACCACAAGTCCGGCCATCTGATTTGCAGCATCAACCAAGAAGTGACCACTACCCATGGCTGGATCACAAACTTTGAAGCTTAGCACTTCCTGATCTGCAAAACACTCTATGATAGCTGTTGCTGACCGCGCGGCTCCGCAACGCTCACCTGAGTCATATCCAATCCGAGCTACTTCTAAAAGCTCATCGAAGCGCCGGCGATAGTTTTGCTTGAACTTTTCCCTGAGTGGTTGGACAATGGTCTTCTCATTCAAAAATCGAACTAGCGATTCTGGTGTGTAATAGGAACCTGTCTGTTTACGCTCTAGCGCTGACTCTCCAAAAAAGACACTCCCTTTGCGAATAAGTATATCGCCACTTTGTCTTTGTGTGTTAGCAGATAGGAGCGAGCCCCCCCCCCCCCCACGATTTTTCTTGGCACGCCGGAGAACCCAATCCACCTCTGCCAGCTTTACGGTGTACTCAAGAATGTTTTCGTATATTTCTCCTAAGTGACGAACCTCAAGATCTTGATACGGAATTAAATATTCAGCATCCATATCGTTTTCATAGGGCTCAACATAGGCCAGCAGATACAAAGCCTTGGAAAGAAAATCATTACGGAGCTCGTGCTCACCTAAGAAACGCTCCTCTGTATCGTCAAATAATCCACCGTTGTAACCCATGATTCCGTACTCTTTGTCACCTTCATTGACGGCATTGACCAATCCCTTGAGGTGCTTCCATAGGTCATACTTATCCGTGTCTGTGCGCTTGTCCCATCGGAATTTTCTCGCTTCATAACAGAGTGTTTGAATGGAATAATTTTCTTTGTAGTTTTTTTCTTTTTTAATTTCCGATGGGAGCAAATGATGCGATTCTGCGTAGAAAAGAAACAAACAGCGATATAGAAACTTTACTGAACTTTCAAAAATCTTAGCTCTCTCTTCTTCAGTGTAATCATTTCCAGTTTTTGCCGTATTGTGGATGAAACCGTTACAGACGTAACGCAAAACTTCATTAAGCTGATGGAGTAGAGGCGCCTTTACCAAGTCTTGCAGAATCTCCTCAGACTTTTGTTTGTCATGGTCTAGTCGACATCTGTAAATCCTAGTTGACTTAACATCGCTTACTTTTAAATCGTCGTCACCAGTTTCCGGAACAAAAGAATCTTTATGGAAAAATCGCTCAAAGAGTCCATACTCAACTTTATCATTTTCATTTAGCGCGTTTTCCAATTGCAGCTCTACATAATCCTCATACGGCCGAGAACTCTTGGTTGAATACAGTCGCCATGCGGCACCATTCGATAGGATTCCCCAATTAAGATCACGCTTACGCAACTGCGCAAGTAACTTCGCTGGATAGAAGCGTCCTACTGAGGTATCATCGATGTTTGCACCCGGTTCAATAAGATACAACACTCCAATACACTCAGAATAACTATAGTCCTCGAAAAGAGGATAGACACTCCTAGCCTCTGGTTTGTTCGGAGGTACAAACTGCAAGTAACTCAGTGCCGGCTTCATGAAAGAAGTCCAGAGGGTGGAGGCTTCTAATAATTCATGATTACGCCATGTCTGAGCAAATGTAGTCATTCGTCCCTGGGCAATATCATCCAGTTCAACTTCGTCTCCCAAAGATTTGATGAACAGTGAACTGAATAATCCATTGTTCTTCATACAATTCTCACCTGCGCAATAAACTGAACCATGCGTTCTAACCTTTCTATTTGTTTACTTGACTACTGTCATGTTAGTGCTAGAGTTTCTCTTTGATCCACAACGAAGGTATACTGCCTGAATCGCCTAAATTTGTATGTTGCCAACATCTTGTCATACTGTACAACGAAAACCAAACAATGTGGTTGATTCCAAGTTTCCACCCGCGTCGCAAACTGATTCATCACATTTGTCTGACTACTCCAGGTAGCTTTTAGAAACTCCATACCCGAAACAATCGAGATCTGATTTTGACACTCGATTCTTAGAAAATCAAATAGCCTCGGAATCAGAAACTGGCTGATAGCGGAACTGAGGCTGTCATCCTTAGAAAATCGTTCCAAAAGATTTATGTGAGCCGAATTAGTCTGCTGGGCTAGCCGGGCAGACCATATGTTTTGTTGATTATAGTCATTTGTTAACACGACACAGGAGCGGCCGCGCGGGCGTTCCGGCAGTTCTTTTACCAGTTGCACTATGTTAATCAACTCGCTCACTGGAACGACTCTCTAGTTGTAAATGTCATCACGTTCACAGGGTTCTCTATCTTCAAAATGAGCTGCTAGGAACTCATATTCAGAAAACGACGGCTTAAGTCGCAATTGGTTTAAATTATGGGTTGTCTCATAACGTAACCAACCTCTCTCATGAAGCCTTTCAATTTGTTGTTGAAAAGTGGCTGCATCTAACCCAAACAGCAGTGCGGGTGATCCTGCCTTACCAATCATATCACCTATCTGCAACAATTGCGAACCTATGTTAGATCCGAAATCGTAGAGCATAGCACTAAGCACAAGAGGGTTAAAGCTAGGGTATCGTTGAATGTAAAGTCGCTCATCTGTTGTTTTTTGAAGAAGCTCCAGCTTGCTTAGGTTTTGTTCCATATAAGCATCCACCACAAAGCCGACTTCCTCCCGAATTTTCTTTTTTAACACTCGTTCTGAGTACTGACCTGAAAGGTTTTTATGAAAATAGTTCCTCCAACCCAATTTAGTCATATTGTCCTTGTTTGGGAGTAGGTGATTGAAGATTTCAAACCAAACTATGTTCTGGTATGAACCAGCCCCGGAGTAATGACACCATTCAAGAGTGCTTTTTTTCTCAATATATATGTCATGCTCCGCTATGAGGGCACCTATAGGTGTAAGTACTTGAAGTCTATTCCGAATTAAACCCATAGCTGATCCTATACTAATAAGACTTGCTAACTGCCGAGATGTAAGCCCGGTGTTTTCCTGTAAAGCCTTCCGATTTATCTTTTTTGCATCCTGGTTTTTCAGCAAAAAATTAAGCACCCTAGCCACATGGTCGAATTCCAAGAGATAACCATCACTAATCTGAAACTTTCGCTGAGATTTCTTCTTGCCAACCTCTCTTTCCATCATACTTGAAGACTCTTGGGTAGATGAGTTGCCAGAGGGCTAACCAGTATTGAAGCCTAGGGAAACTGTTATGTTTGGCAACTGAACATACTTCAATTTTCCTCCCGCTCTTCTCTCGGATTTACTGTCAACCATTGTTTCATCTGCTGAACTTTCAACCGAATACGAATGATTTGATGTACCACTGCGCTTCTCGCCATGAGCTGGCAAATTAGGTTCAGATTTCAACGAATGAACTAACTTTAACAGTGCCAAAGACGATTGACTGATACCGTTCATGCGTCTAGTTGCTCTGGTGAACTAGCGAGAACTTGAGAAAGGCTACCAAATACTTGAAGTAGTTCTAAGGCGGTCGGTTTGGTATCTTTTTGAGTTATCGCATACTTTAGAAGTAGTTCCAAGCTAGGGTGTACATCAGAATACGCTCCCTCATCTCCAGTTAAGAAGCGTTCTCTAAGCCTCTGGCGATTACCCTTCTTAATCGTTTCATCCATAATTGCTCTCACCACCTTGTCATCTTTCATCAACCTCTGTTTTTATGAGCTTCTGCTGTCAAACCACTTAGTGAGATGGCATAACTTTGCACTTCATTTACTTTTAAGCAGAACGGTGCTGAACATAAAGAATATTGGTAGTGTTCGCTTTTGGCTACATCTAACACTAATAATCTAGTATTTAATTTTCTGCTCTGCGGCACACGTGTCATCCGACACTGTTAAACACTTGAAATAAGATAGCATTTTGCTTTGTTTTTCCTTACATAATAACACAGAACAGTTCAGTCAATGCAAATAATTCGTCTACAATTGACGGATTTTAACATGTTTGCAAGATTACGCTTACACTTTCTGAACCCACTCGATGCAGCTTCAGGTTGATTCAATCTAACGATGAAATTAAGCTGGTTAAAATATAGTCTCTGGAGTGGTGCATTATATAAAGGTTAGAATCCCTTTGTAACCTGTCAATACCACGAAATCTAGTCTTAAACGTTTTGTGCAACTAACAAATCAACTCGAAAGTCAATAGAACAATTTTTATGTGAGAAGTTTGTGTTGCACTATTGCCCCTAGATCGGCAATTGGTGAGTAATTACCAAATCTGGCTGATATCAAAACACCCTAATTTCAAAAGTGCAGCAGAATCTTTTTGCGGAACTCAACCGATATAATAATTAGAAATTCTACTATTCAGAGTAAATGTATTCTTTTAGAAATTAGCATGTCACGAAAAAGTTTCTACGAATCGAATCAAAGCTATGCTCAATAATTTCTGGCGTTAAAAATAGTTGACTTACTAATATGAAGGCTCTTTATTCAAAACGCATGTATAATACAAGAACCCAAGCAACATCATGGGTTTATCAAGCCAATCGACACAAATGAGGTGTGAGTTCTATGAGTCATGATCAATTTCGGGATCTGGTATCCCAATTCGGCGAGTTGAGCCAAGGGCAGAAGCGCCAGGCGAGCGAGGTGCTGCAAACCGAGAACGAAGCCGCCGAGTCGATGGCGGCGATCGAGCTGAGCGTGGACGAAGCCCGCACCTGCCCGCGCTGCAACAGTCCCGGGGCCGTGGCACGCGGCAAGAACCGCGGCTTGCGGCGCTATCTGTGCAAGGTCTGCGGTCGGACTTTCAACGCCACCACCAACACGCCCTTGCAGGGCTTGCATCACAAGGCGCGCTGGCTGACCTATGGCCAGTCGCTGTCCAACGGCGAGACCGTGCATCAGTCGGCTGAGCGTTGCAAGATTGCACCGTCCACGGCGTTTCGCTGGCGACATCGTTTCCTGCAGGCGGTGGAACAGGCACCGCCGGTGATGGAAGGCATCGTGGAGGCCGACGAGACCTGCCTGCTGCACAGTTACAAGGGACAGGCCGAGGCCCGGCGAAAGTCCGGGTGTGCGGCACGCCGGCGTGGCGGTCAGGCCTCCAAGCGGGGTCTGTCTGCGGAACTGGTGCCGATGCTGTTCGCCACCGACCGCAGCGGTGCGACCCTGTGCCATACGCTCAGTCATGCCGATGCCGACAGCATGGTGCAACTGCTGAAGGCGAGAGTGAAGTCGGATGCCTTCCTGGTGTCCGATGCCAACCGCTGCTATGCCGCGGTGGCCAAGTCGTTGGGCGTGGCGCATGAAATGGTGAACCTGTCGGCCGGCGAGCGGGTGCGAGGGGCGGTGCACATCCAGACCGTCAACAGCCGGCACAGTGGGTTCAAGCACATGCTCAGGCGCTTCATGGGTGTGGCATCAAGTTATCTGGACAGTTACATGCGCTGGTATCATCTGCTCAGCCGGCAGGGCGGTCACAACAGCCCTGAGATCTGCTTGCGAGCGGCTGTGAGTCGCTTGCGACCCCCGCAGATGCATGCGTTTTGAATAAAGAGCCAATATGAAAGCTCAACTATTTAATCGAGAAACCTTAAGACACCAAAACAAACATGAACCTTAGATATGGTTAATAGCAGAAGTTCATGACTCTGCCAGAATAGAATATGACAAAGAATGTGATAGTAAAACTGACACTTGTTAACGGTATTTATGTAGGAGATGAGGTAACCTTAACAAAAAATAGCTTCAGAAAGCAATGATTAACATGCGAATTAAAGGATGTTGTAATTCGTGGTTTTGCAATCTAGATTTTTAGTAATTTTCAACTAGTTGAGAGTACAGCAAAAATGCAAGATATAACTTCAAACTTTCCGGATAAGGAAAAAATCAAAATAGAATTTATCTACGGTGATAATGAGAACAAGTTTTGTCCTGTTCCAGCTACAGTTTATTTTTCACTATCGCCAAGACCAAATATGATGTTCAAGCTAAATGATGTGAGGCAAGCACTTGCAATTGTCAGTACGTTACGTGAATTTGGGAAAGTTTCCAAAGTGTGCTTGCCCGATAGCTCCGCTAAGTTTCAAGTCATTGAAGTGGAATCTAATATCGACCTTGAGGGCCGTATCGCTAAAACATTCATACCTAATGAATATCCATTTACTCTAATCGATACAGGAGAACCTATAAAGTCAGTCGAATTTACACTCATTAATTGTTTGAGCCTGAGTAAATGCAAAAACACGAATTTGACTGTGAAACAATGGACAATAGAAATTACTTCAATAAAAAATGAGAGTGTAAAAAAATCACAAAATCAATATAGTGAGTATCGAATTACCCATACTGGCAAATTATTGCGGTCTGATGGTCATACATTCACCTCAGAAGAAGCCAAAGTGCAACTTAAAATTTTACAACTATTTCTTTCATTCGCTCGGGGCGGGTCGTGTGGTATCGGTACTGCAGCTGGGATAGATAATAAAGGAAATTTTGCATGGAAGTATTTTTTGGTTGGTCTTCCTATACATAGATGGCTCTCTTTGGATTCATGGTCAAAACACAACTATTTCAATATCGACCTTCACGCAGAAGCATTTTCAGGCTTTTGGCATGAGTTAAAAGATAAATTGAATGTTAACGAAGAAGAAGATCCGATTTACTTAGCGCTTTACTGGTACTTACGCGCGAACCAATCCGATAGTCCGTATACTTCTGTTGTACTAGCTCAAATTGCTCTTGAAAGACTATCGTCCATAATTCTATCCGATTTCGAATGGATAAAAATGACTAGCTTAAAAAGAAGGTTAAAGTTGGCTCTCCAAAAATGTAATATAAATTTGAATGTTCCACTAGTATTCAGTGGGTTATCTTCTACAAAAAAAGATGAGCAATGCGCCCCTGCATTGCTAGTAGATATACGAAATCACCTAATTCATTCAAATAGAAACGAAAAAAACAACTTTTCATTTAAAGATTACTTACAAGCTAAAGACCTAGGTTTGTGGTATGTTGAATTGCTGTTGTTGTGGATATTCAAGTATCAAGGACAATACTCTAACCGAATCACCTTAAATTGGGAAGGTAAATATGAGCTTGAATTTGTTCCTTGGGTGCGAGAAAATATTTGAAAGCTGAAGTGATTCATATTACTTTTATCTGCTTGTTTTTTGAATTGCAATTGGATTTTGTATATATAATATTTACCAGAAAAATCCATAAAAATATGAAATTAAACAGAATATCAAATTTAATTGACAATGAACAATTTGCGATCTGTGCCAATTGACGGGCAATATCCAGCAACACCACGGTTTTTAGCCAATTTTAACCTTTCGTCGCCAAGAATGACACCGTAAGAAGTACTCTTATTTAGCAATAAAAGGTGATATTCATAGGATTTTGCAGTATCAGGTTGCCAAGTCACTTTCAAAAACTTCAAGTCGATCATCTGCGTGCGACAACACATGTTTTAACAATTTCACATCCAAACTGGCTTAACTGCAAAGGGGTTGTTTGTCAGCAGTTGTAAAATTCGAAAACAGCAATCAAGCCACTGAACTGGCTGCTATCGGTCACATCTGCATTAACGACTGTATCGAACAAAACACGATTGAAACAGACTGTCAAACTGAGGGTAGATTACCTTTGTGTCATGCAACAAGTTCCAACCGCCATATTTGCAACACTTTACCGACTCAGTCCCTCTCCACCCGAATCGTCGCCACATTACGATCATCACCGCTGAACACCACACCAAGCAGATGAATTTTCCCTCGGCGATTCCTATACTTACCAGCATAATCCTTGCCTATCGCATCAACCACCTCCGCTTCCACATCAGAAGTCTCAGCCTTTTTGAACTCCATCACGAATACCTGACCGGCATGCTCCACAACCAAATCAGAGCGACCGCGGCTCGTTGACTCCTCGCAGGTGACTTTCACTCCAATGGCGTTGAAACAGGCATACACCATGCCCGCATAATATCCCTCATAGTGTTGCATGCGACTGTGTTTGTAAATCTCATTCGGTATCGCCGAGAAAAACGAATGCAATTCGACTTCAAACTCCTTAAAATCGTTGTCTCCCAGAAACAGCGCCATACTCTTGGCCCGCTTCTCGGCTTCCGCAAAGTTTCCACTGACAGCGCCCAATAATTGCTTGTTAAAGCTCAGTCGTACCTCATGGTTGGGATATTCCAGCGTGTAACGGATGGCATCTGGTTCAATATTACGATTCGAAAGTGTCAGATAGCCACACTGGAACAACAGTGCATTGACGCTGATAGTATCAATATCAAAACTCGATAAAGCATTCTCAGGCATTTTTACGTTCTCCAGATTCAAGGTGTTGATCTTGCCCTGAGTCATCATTTTGTAAAGATAACCCGGCGTGCCGGTTTCGAACCAGTATGGTTTAAACATCCTGTTATCAAACAGCAGTAAGACATCAAATGGATTGTAGACCTTTTCCTTGCCAAGCCAGTTGTAACCGTTGTACCAATGCCGAATTTCATCTCGATCCAACCCTTTAAGCTCTGAGCCAAACACTGTGTCAAGATCCGAATCCCTATACCCACAAATTGTAGCGTATCGAGGATCCAAACTGATATCCTGGAGATTGTTCAGTCCTGAGAACAGGTTGACCTTGGAGTCGCCATCATACTGCACTCAATAGCGCCGTGAAGGACATGGATAGCATTTTTGCATAAAAATAAAAGGTCTTGTTGCATTTCCGGCACCGAGGCGGAGAGCATCCGCGGTGTGTTGCCAGAGCAACATTGCCGGCAGACACTGTCTCAATATGATAGCAGATTTCGCGAGTCGGCTACAGTTGAGCATTTCGGCGTGTGTTGCCATCTGTCGGTGCGGTCTTCGGTGTTCACCATGGTCGCTGGACGATGATGCCATTGCCTCAGTCGTCATGGCGAGCGGTGGCCGGTCTCTCAAACAGGCATGCGTTGCGGTCGTTGAACGGGATGCCGATGAGCAGTCCGCGCTGTTGCCATCGAATGATGGTGCGAGGCGAGACTGCGAAGAGCGTGGCCATTTCATCCCGGGTGAGCAGTCCGCGCTGGCGCAGTCGCTGATAACGCGACCTCAGGCCGTACTGATGGCGCAGTTGGCTGACACGGCGGGCGGTGAATGCTTTCCCATGTCCGGAGTGCAGTCCCTGCTGGTTGAGGAGTTTGGCCACCGTTGCCACACAGTGATCCTCCAGCAGCGTGTCAATGGCGGTGATGACTTCGGCGGGCGTGACATGGGCATTCCTGCCGGGTTGCGGCAGTGCCAGCGTCATCTGATGGGTGGCACCGCCGCGCAAGCGGATACCGAGTTCGATCTGCTCGCCGCGGGTGATGGTGACATCGTCGATGAGCAACCGCAGCATGCGTTTGCGCTCGCGGTTGGGCGTGTTCGGGTCGTTCCACAGTTGGGGCAGGTCGCGTGTCAAGTCAACAATGCGCTGTCGCTGTTCATCGCCGAGCTGGCGATGCAATTCGGCTCGCCGGCGCTCACACTCGCTCCGGGTCTGTTGCAGTTCGCTCAGTTTCACATTCCATTCGCTCTCCAGCAAGTCGGCCACCATGCGGTTGTCAGGGTGTGTGTTCATGAACCGGGTGCGAGCCAGGTCGGCCTCATGCTGTGCGCGTTGCAGCTGCCGTGCGAGCCAGGTTTCAGTTTTGTCAACCTGCGCCTCGAGTTCCTGCTGCACCTGCAGGGCAGCGTCCAAGCCGCTCGGTGTGAGCAGTTCCACCGCCCACTCGCCGATGGCCTTGTCAATGCCGTTGCCGGGCACCTGCTGACATGCGCTTAGGCTTGGATCTTGGAAGTGTGCCCAGCACCGGTAAACAATTGACACGCCGGCTTTGGAGTGGCGATAGCCGGGTGTCATCGAACCGCCACAACGCCCGCAGATGGCCAACCCTTGCAACAGGGCCGCACCTTCGCGCGCCGGGCTCTGGTCTTGGCTGCGGTGCCTGGCATTGTCAGCCAGGCGTTGCCGGTTGGCTTGATAGCGTTGCCAAGTGATATAGCCGTCATGATGGTCCGGCAACAGCACGCTGAACTCCTCGTCTGGCACCGGCCTGGATGGTCCGCCATCGGCATGGCGTCCCGTCGGCTTGCGACCATAGGCGAACGCCCCGGCATAGCGCGGATTGTGAAGGACCTGCAGCGTGCGGGCACAAGTCAATTTCTCCCACACCAGCTCGCCGCGCGTCGCACGCTGGCGCTGACGGCGGGGAAACAACAGGCCGCGTGCATGGAAGTCTTTCACGCAGGCGCGGGCCGAACCCGTGCGGGTGAAGGTGTCAAACAGTTCCATGACGGTTTGGCGAACCTGGGCATCGGGGTCCAACACCACTCTGAACAGCGGGTCATAGACCAGACCGGTCGGCAGCGGCAGGCGCAACTCACCGCGGCGGGCGGCGTTGACAATGCCGCCGTGCAGGCGCAACCTGAGATAGTGCAACTCCATCTCCGACACCTGACCCTTGAGACCCAGCACCAGCCGGTCGTTGAAGTCCTTGGGGTCGTAGATGCCGTCCTCATCGAGGATCAGCGTGTTCTTCAAGGCACACAGCTCCAGCAGCTGGTGCCAGTCGCTGGAGTTGCGGGCCAGACGCGAGACCTCCAGTCCGAGCACGATGCCGGCATTGCCCAGCGACACCTCGGCCAGCAACATCTTGAAGCCTTCGCGGTCGCGGTCGGCCCCGGACTGTCCGATGTCCGAGTCGATCACCGTGACCTGTGCCTTCGGCCAGCCGAGGCTGTGCGCCCGTTGGCCCAGTGCATACTGCCGGCGACTGCTCTGCCGGTTCTGCTCCGCCTGATGCAGCGTTGACTGGCGGACATATAAAAACGCCTGTCGTGCCAGATGCTTGCCGGTCACCTTGGGGTGTCGTTCGCGGCTCATGACAATTCGCCGCCGCGCGGGTGCATGGCAATTGACACCAGGATATCAACCACCGCCGAGTGCAGCTCCCCCGGCAGTTGCCAGGCTCCGCCAGCGGAGGTTGCCGGCACGGTTGAAACCGGCTCAGACAGGGTGCTGAGCAGGGCGAGCCAGTCCGCCAGGCCCCGATTCCTCAGCACCGACTGCCCGCCGCGGTCCGCGCACTGGCTGATGCCGTCCCGGGTGCGACGCAGACGCTCATATTCGTCTGTCAGCCGAGCTGAACAGACCTTGGGGGCTGAGCCGGCGTTCATGTTTTTTTTTGAGTGCGCCTCAAGGCCCGCTCGACCGTGGTGCGATGCACCGCGATGCCGAAGCGCCGGTGCACCAGCGCACAGAGTTCGGCGGCGGTGATCTCGGGTCGGTCGCGTCTGGCGCTGAGCAACTCCTGGAGCACCGCATGGTTGAGCTTGTGGGCTTGACGCGGTCCCGGGCGTTCGGGAATCAGGGCGCCCAAGCCGCCCTTGCGGAAGGCGTCGGCGAGCTGATACCAGGTCGGACGCGAGACCCCGAAGCGTTGTGCGGTCTCGCTCACCGGGCGGCCTTCGCGCTGAACCCGCCGCAGCATTTCGTAGCGGACCTGCAGCAGGTCCTGCGGATCGAAGAACGGCTCGGTCTGGAACAGCGGGTCATTGATGCGTTCGGCATGCCGGTTCAAGGTGCCATGCTTGGCGAGGTGAGCGGTTTTGTCGGATTTCTGGTTCATGACAGCATCTCGGAAAGTGTGTGTAAGAAAAAATATGCACATGATTATATACGGCCTCAAGAACAAAACACAAGCGAATCCAAACATCCGTTTCATTACAATGACTTGAATTGCAAACCGATGCGAATGAAATTGAGCGTTGACCCGCATCGCCAACCTTCTGTGCGTAAATGACTTTACAAACTTGTGCGTAATTGTCTTTACAGTCATGCACCGTTCTCCCGCAAGACCGCAACCAGCTCAGACAACTCCAACAGCGCTTGGATATGAAACTGCGAACGACCCCCCGACAGCACTGTGAAGGGGTCCAAATCCCGCAGGCTGGTCCACTTCACCCGTATTGACTGAGCCTCACCCGCATCATCGATAAATTCGACGCGCTCCTCTCCAGCCCTGACATGCAATCCGAGCAATTTGAAACGACACCCGCTCAGCGGGTGGAACGGATGGGTTACCGAAAAATAGGTGTCCTTCGGGTTGTTATTGAGTGCAGTTTGCGCACTAGTCCTTGGAATACATGCTGATACCGGTGACGAATACGAAGCGAATTTCCTCAGCACAGCCCTTGATGACGCCATAAACTCCGCGCAAGTATTCGCGGTTGGCTATCGCCTGCTCCGGGTTTTCAAGCAAATCTAGGATTGGCTTGTCATATTCGTCAACTAGAACAACAACCTGTTGCTTGGTTGCGTCATAGAGATTGAAAATAAGATCTTCTAGTCGTTGAGCTCCATCGCCAGGCAATGGCGATGGTTCAATCCCAGCGCGTTTTTCATGTTTGGCGATCTGCCTGATGACGTGATTTTCAAGATCTCCCGGTTCGCTGTATTTGGCGTCAAAGCTAAGTCGCACCACCGGATTGCTGACTGTCCAATCCCAGCGGTCATGAATATGCAATCCTCGGAACAGCTTTTCATTTCCCTCAAATCCTTCAGTGTGGATATAAGCAGAGACTTCCCGAACCGACGCGGACGCGAAAGAAAATAGTACCCGGGTTTTCTAGCCAATTTGAATATGTGAGCGGTCTTGTCCACATAGTAGAAACCCCACTCTCGGATGGTTCGAAAAGCTGGTATTCCAATAGGCAGATCCAGATTTTTCATAGTCTAATTATTCAGCTAGATTATCGATGGAATTATAGCATCAACAGGAGCTCAGATTGCTTGAATTTAAAAACGACGCGTTTAGGAAGTTTATATTTGATTATGAATTTATCCAGAAACCAGTATAGTGAGCCGGTTATTTTTCGGTATGTGAGCACTTGGCACCTGTCAACCTAGATATCTCGTCTTCTGAATGCAAGCTTATACTGAATCCTATCCATCAATCGATTCTGCTATAGTTAACTTATTCAATCATAACAGACACTTATATTATTCCTTCATCAGATATTTGGATAAAGGTCGATTTCATCGATCACAAGAATTTTACTAATGTGCCGACATGTTGAAATTCCACAATACGTAATTTTGAAGCCTGATACGGTGTTTAGATTGTTGAAGTGCACATTAATCGATAAAAAAGAAACACCACACTACATTAAACGCTTTGTCAATTAATCGTTGACCTCAAAGACAAGAAGCCACTACTTTTCAAAAGAAAACCGGCCGTTCATCGGCCGGTTTTCTGCTGTTAACTTACTTTACAAAGCGATGGCAACTACCTGCCTATGCGTAGCGATAAGGTGGTCCTGCTTTAGTCATAGCTGAAACATAGCCCTTGAGTATTTCTACCACCCGCGCATTGCGCTCGCTAGTCTGAGCAATCTCATCCCAGAACTTCAGTGCTTCGTCTTCAACTACCTTCCATTCTGACTCAGGAATTGAAGTCAACTCAAGCTTAGTTCCTGTCGAACGAAAATGAGCCTCACCCCACCAATACCAATGTTGCCGATAATAGTGTGAGCTGTCCATACACAGCTTGAATATCGTCTTCAAGTGATCAGGCATCTCAGACCATCGGTCAGAATTAACAAAATAAGAACCAGCCCATGCACCTGAAATGTTGTTAGTCAGGTAATAGTTTGTCACATCAGCCCAACCAACCGTATAGTCTTCAGTAATGCCGGACCAAGCAACACCGTCTAGCTCACCAGTTTGTACCGCAACTTCAATATCTTCCCATGGCAGTTGAACCGGAACTACTCCGAATCGCTGTAAAAACTTACCTCCAGTCGGAAAAGTGAACACTCGTAAACCTTTCAAATCTTCAAGGCTTCGAATTGGTTGCACCGTTGCGAAATTACATGGGTCCCAAGCGCCGGTGCTCAACCATTCGACCCCATCTACCTCAGCATATGCTTCTTCCCATATCTCCCTTAGACCATACCACTCCCAGAGAACTGGCACGTCTAAACCATATCGGGTAGCAAATGGAAAATATGCACCGAATACTGAAACGTCAACTGGTGCAGCAATTGAATCGTCATCACTTTGTACGGCATCTATCGTGCCGCGCTGTAACGCCCTAAACAGCTCTCCATGCGGAACCAACTCATCTGAACTGTAAAGGTCGATTAACATCTCACCGTTCGCGGCCTTGTTGAACGCATCTATAGATGGCTTAATGACATGTTCGGCTAAAGCCGGACCTGCATAAGTTTGCAAGCGCCAGCGAATAGTTCGTTGCGCATGCACGTACGGTGCCGCAACCCCACCAGCTGCTACAGCGCCGACTGCTGCAGAACCAGTTTTCTTGAGAAAATTTCTTCTATTAGTCATTTCATCCCTCCTGAATCACAATGAAAACTACTTCGATTAATAATTTGCCTTAACGGCTGAATCTCAATCAATGTCTATAAGCATAACACTATTACTTGCCATAATGCAACTCCGGTAACCATAGAGCTATTTGTGGAAACACCATAACTAGCACCAATCCGACTATCATCACAAAAACAAATGGCAAAATAGAACGGTAGATATCTACAATTGTTATTTCTTTCGGTGCCATGGCTCGCATAAGAAATAAATTGTAACCAAAAGGCGGTGTCATATAGGCGATTTGGCAAGTTATCGTATAGAGTACTCCATACCAGATCGGATCAAACCCCAATGAAATCACAAGTGGCACATAGAGTGGTGCCACAATCACAAGCATTGCAGTATCATCTAGAAAAGTCCCAAGCAGCAAATACGATAGCTGCATCATTACCAGAACTTCCCACGGACTGAGTTCCCAGCGCTCAATGAATAGCGAGCGAATTGCGTGAACTGCACCGAGCCCATCAAATACAGCACCAAAACACAAAGCTGCCAAAATAATCCACAGAAACATGCAACTGATTGAAAGTGTTTTTCGCGTTGTGTCTTCAAGAACTTTACGCGTGAGTCGTCCCTTGAGAGCTGCCGCAACAATAGAAGCTGCAGCTCCAACTGCCGAACTTTCAACTAAACTTGTAATGCCCAACAGAAATAACCCTGTCATCGAAAAGAAAATTAAAAATGGAAGCACCCCCGCTCGCAACAATTTAAGTTTCTCTGGTAGTGGGATATTACGCTCTTCTGCCGGCAATGCAGGCCCCAACTTAGGTTGCAACCGACACCGCACAGCAATATAGATAATGAATAAGCCGGCGAGCATCAATCCCGGAAATACCCCCGCCAACCACAACTGCCCGACAGGTTGACGTGCGATCATGCCGTAAAGAACCAACACCACGCTCGGAGGCACCAAAATTCCCAAAGAACTCCCTGCCTGAATAACACCGGTCACCATAATTTTGTCATAGCCTCGACGAAGCATTTCTGGCAATGCAATACTTGCACCAATGGCCATCCCAGCAACACTAAGCCCATTCATTGCCGATATTGCGACCATCAAACCGATTGTGCCAATTGCCAAACCACCGCGCACAGGTCCAGCCCAAACATGAAACATCCGGTAGAGGTCATCTGCAATTCCAGATTCCGAAAGCATATAACCCATGAATATGAAAAGTGGCAAAGTCAACATGGGATACCAGTTCAGCAGCTTGAAACTTGCACTGAATGGAATCTCAACGGCACCATCGCCCCACAGAAACAAAGCAGATATTGCCGCAACAAATCCAATTGCACCAAAGACTCGCTGACCCGTCAGAAGCATCAACATCATCAGGGCGAACATCAATAAGGCTATCAGCTCATAGTTCATTGATATCCTTATTGCGGACGCTTGCCAGATCCTTGAAGAACATTGATATGGCTTGCAATAACATCAGAAATATTCCAAATGTCATGATGATCTTGATTGGAGCAAGCGGAGGCCCCCAAGACGAATAGTTTTTCTGGCCATACTCTAGTGCGTACTGCGTGCTAGAAATACCACCTATTAACATCACAACAAGATATGTGATGAGAAAACAACATGTGATACAGTCAAAAAATGCCTTGCGCTTTGGGGTCCAGCGACCGTAAAGTAAATCCATACGTACATGGGCATCGAGTTGCACCGAATAAGCACCGCCAAGCAAATAGTAAGACGCTAGCATAAACTGAGCCATTTCAACAACCCATATAAATGAGACATCAAAGAAAGTTCTGGAAATTGATGAGAAAAGCAATAATCCCATCATCGCGTAGATTAGTAGCATAGCCAACCGCCCTACTCGTCGATTGAATGCGTCAACGTATTTGATGTATGTTTGTATTGCCTTTGGCATGTCGTCAAAATGTTTCTCAATTACTATCTTTGTAAAGTCATTACTGCTGTACTATCTTTATTTGGAGTGTTTTGATAATATCAGCCATCCGACTCCACTGAACCAAGTCAATTTTCAAATTAACAGCCAGCTTCAACTGTTTTTTATGCCCACAGAAGAACAGTAGCTGGGTCACTTGACTAGTAATGCTTTAAACGACTGTTTTCAGTGCGTCACTGTGGTCAAAGTAATTCTTGTCAGCTGATGACAGTCACACTTCGGCAATGAATTCATTGTTCAAAATCTCACTAACTTATCTTTTGTTTTGCGTTAGTATTAAGATGAATTCTGAAACAAACAGTGCTTGTATTATCAATAATTTGCAATCAAATGGAATTATATTCTAACGAAGCTCAAGTCAGACTAAAATACATCAAATTCCAACATCACCCTGTGATCGCATCAAATCACTTCACTCGCTCAATTAGATACTGTCGGAACGACGGTATCGGTATTGTCAGTGTCGTGTCCAAGCGATGCACCACACCTGCCACCATCATCGCCTCAATGAACTCCATCGGTTCCATGTTCTTGGGCATAGTAAAACGGATGCTGCCTTTCAACCAGTACCGGTCCTCCAACATTTCTTCCAATTCTGTCAGATCGCTACCGCTTGGTCCGATAGCCTGCGCCACTTCCGCCAGCAATTCGGTGCACTTGGATATCGGCGAGTTCCCCAACCTCTTGCTGTAATACTCTGCCCGGTTTGCATCTCCATCACTACGCACCGCTGACTCATCTATCCCCGCTAATTCCAAACCATTGGCACTGAGCTGTTCAGTCAAGGATAGCATATAGTGTTCCAAAAATTGCGGCCAGCCATTGCACCAGACATCTATCCGCTCTGGCAGGTCTGTGTTGTGTCGGCCTTTGATCTGATAACCGTCCAACATGGCTCTGACGGACTCGGCCGCCTCGCCGGCTTCAAGCGGGGCAATGGTCTGCACATGGCTAAGCCGCTTAGTTTTGGCAAAGCGCGAGATTCTCGCTTTGGCTAACATTGATTCGGAGTAAGCGAGGCCACACAGCAACGCCAATATCGGCAATCCATGTTCGCCGGAGTGCAACTTCCTCAATACTGGCACATCTTCGGACTCAAAGAACTGAACCTCGTCAATCATCACCACTATCGGACGCAGCTCCGGACTCTTAGGTGAACTTCCCTCAAACAGTCGCTTGGAAACAGCCGCAATGTCAGTACTGTAAAGCTGCGCCAGATCTTCCAGCATCAAACCCGATGACAGTTGCTCGCTGTCGGTCACCTTGCCACCAGCTTGAATGTACAAATTCAATCCAGCACTGGCTTCAATGCTACGAACAGAATTGAGTATTCTCGCCCCTTGATGCGGTATGATGCAGTCCGCAATTATGCGTGTGACATTGTTCTCGCTTCTCAAAGTGTTAGGGGCAATTCTCACCGTCACCGGGCCGTTAGCCCTTGCATTCCAAATGTCCTGCAGATGACTCAGCAACGCTGACTTGCCCGCACCGGGTGCCCCCTGAATCAACCACGTCTCCTGGCTGGACAACATCATACCAGACTGCAACCCTGTGTCAGAGGTTTCAGCCTTGATTCTGCTTTCAATGTCGGCAACGGTGGTCTCAATGCCAGCAATAATATCTCTGCGACCGACAAAGAAGATGGCCTTTTGCTTGTCACTCCGGTTCCGGTATTGCTCTATGGTGACTGGCGGTGCTTGATGCATAAGTGTTATTCTAGATTTAATTGATGTTTTACTTTTCAATCATAGCATATTAATTCGCGCCACCCACCATTGATTTTCTGAATATTCATTCTATCGATTGACCTTCATACGAATCAGCAGCTAAAACCGCTAGCATCATTCAATAATCGATGCCTTTCAACGACAAGAACTAAGAAATAGTCTGCTACAGCTTGGTAATTGGTGTCATAGAATGTTTATCTCAATCCCTGTTACGATTAACTATATGATGGTTAATGGTCATTAGCCAAATGCTTATAAGCGATCAGAATCAGCTTAATCGCCTTCCATTTATTTTTATTCGGTAGTTGTTTAATACGAATGGATTTCACTAACGATTATGCTGGCAAAATTGCTAGACCTTGAGCCTTTCATTAGCGCTATCATAAGGTGCTTCTGGTAAAACTGTTGCCGTTTTACGTGTGCCTAAAATTCCTATCTCAAATGTGGAGCCGGGTTTAGAGAACTGAGGTTCAACATATACAAACGCTAGACTCATACCCACACGATGACCGTAACCTCCACTGCAAACAATGCCCATCGGTCGGTCGCCATCAAAAGCTGGTTCATTACCCAAACAATCAGCATTGTCCGAATCAACTGAAACAAGAACAAGTTTGGTTTCAATACCTTTATCTTTCCTCTGGATCACAGCGTCTCGGCCTATAAAATCTTTATCCAGCTTAACAAACTGTTGAATATCAGCCTCAATCGGAGTAATTTCAGTTGTGAGTTCACTGCCCCAAGCCTTATAGCCTTTTTCCAGTCGCATTGAATTGACAGCATACGAACCAAACTGACCTGCACCGAATCGCTCGCCTTCGTATCCAAGCCTCTCAAAAAGCTTGGGCATCGCGCGGATTGGAGAATACAACTCCCATCCCAGCTCTCCAACGTAGGACACTCGCAATGCAGTAACCATTACATCTGCAACAACCATCTGCTTTGCAGACAGCCAAGGAAACCCTTTACTGCTCAGGTCCGCATTTGTGAGTTTCCTCAGTAGTTTTCGAGAATCTGGACCCATTACAGCAATCATTCCGGTCTTGTCAGTTACATCTTCAACTTTAACGTCCTCACCTTCTTTTATATGTTGCACCAACCAATCGTAGTCATGTTGCTGGGCAACAACTGCAGACGTAAGAAAAAAACGATTGTCTGCAAGCCGCGTTACTGCCATTTCCGACTCTATGCCCCCAAGTTCAGTCAACATGTGAGTCAAAGCAACACCATATTTTCTTTGGGGTACTCGATTGGCGCCAAGACGATTGAGAAATGCCTCAGCACCTGAACCTGTTACAAAATATTTTGAAAATGCCGTCATATCAGACAAACCGACCCGATTAGCTACACAATCACATTCAGCTGCGACATGAGAAAAAACATTTGTACGGCTAAAGCCAAATTGTTCTTCCACTCCGGCCGGTGCAAACCATTTCGGCCGTTCCCAGCCATATACATCGGCGAACACTGCTCCTTTATTCTTTAAATTCTCATAGATAGGCGTCTTCTTGATTGGTCGCCCTGCGTCTCGAAACTCACCCGGATAATGTACTTGGTACATCTGCTGATACTCATCGATTGATTTGGCAACGACGTATTTGTTTGGCAGGTTGGCATAATCGCCAAATCGGCGCGGGTCCATTTCCCGTACATTGATTTCAGTCTGGCCATGTACCATCCATTGCGCTAGATACTTACCAGCTCCGGGTCCCTGCGTAATGCCGATGGATGCTCCGCAACACAACCAATAATTTTCTAGCCCGGCCGCCGGGCCCATCAAATAACCGCCATCCGGGGTATGTGTAATCGGTCCATTTACCACCCGCTTGATACCAGCATTGCCAAACGCCGGTACGCGCTGTGCCGCTAGTGTTAAACTAGTTACCAACCGGTCAAGGGATTCCGGCAGCAATTCCATGTCAAATCCCCAATCGATACCATCAACGCCCCACGCAACTGCATTGGCAGTTTCATAAGGTCCTACCAATATGCCCTGTTGTTCCTGTCGGATATAGCAAGAAGCAACCGGATCGCGAACAACCGGTGGCTCCTTATCAAGTTGCTCTATCTCTTGAAGGTTTTCTGTAACTATGTACTGATGTTCCATGTTGACTATAGGCAATCGAAAACCGGACATTTGCGCCACTTGATCCGAAAAACTGCCGGCTGCGTTGACAATGTGCTCACAAGTTATCTGACCCTGCTCGGTGTTTACCCTCCATTCACCGCCTGACGTCTTTTCTACACCGATCACTCGATCGCGCTTGACAATATCCACTCCGCCCATGCGGGCACCAACTGCCATTGAATTAGTACTGCTTGCCGGATCGGTATGCCCATCATTCGGTGTGTAGAACCCAAGCTTCACATCATCGGTAACAAGTAGCGGATGAATTTCCTTCATCTCAGCATGGCCGACTAGATAACACTCAACTCCGAGATAGTCAAGGATGCCTTTGACATAATGAAACCACTCCACTTCATCATTGTTAACTGCAAGTCGCAACGCGCCGCATTGATGCCAACCCGTTGCCTGCCCAGTTTCCGCTTCAAGCTGCCGGTATAACTCAACACCATAGGCATGAACTTTTGCCATGTTCAAGCTACCAATAAAATTCGGAATGAGACCGGCAGCGTGCCAAGTTGAACCCGATGTTAACTCACCTTTATCAATGAGCACCACATCATCCCAGCCTTCTTTCGGCAAGTGGTATGCGAGTCCGACTCCCATCGCACCACCACCAATAATAACAACTCTCGCATGTTGCTTCATAATATGTAACGCTCCCTCTAAGCGATTTTGTCAAAATGTACGATTGAATTGCTTACATCGTTAGCGGTAGCAAGACCCGACGGCATCGTGATTGAACTTCTATATTGAGCAATAGAATCCGCTGTAAACTCTGCTTGTGGGATCTGCTCAAGCTGGAAATTGCCAAATGTGTCCTCACCACGTACTAGCATTGCGGCGTCACATCCGTCGTTATTGAGTTGCATGGCATCGGTTGCAATGTAGTTGATTGAAAGCCCAACCCGAGGCTGATCAGAATAATTGGGACCTGAACCGTGTAATGTCATGCTATGGTGCATAGAAAACTGACCCGGGTGAAGTTCAAACATGACTCGCTCGTTTTCATCCTCGCTAGTAAGCAGTGCTTTCTGACCGCTCATTAGCATGTTTTTCTCATCAAGCTGATTGTGATGCTGCCTGAGTCCTGCCTTGTGGCTACCGCGTATAGCTTGCAATGCACCATTTTCCGCATTAGCGCCTGACAGCGCAAGCCACACAGTCAATACTCTATCCGCTGGCTGCAAGCCCCAGTACAACAAATCCTGATGCCAACCAACATGTTTTGCCTTATCAGGATCTTTCGCAAAGAACGTCGCACCCCAAAGCAAAATATTATTGCCAAGTATGCTAGAAACTGCATCAAGTATTTTAGGGTTACTCGCCACATCAAATACCCAACGGGAAACCAAGTGCACCTTCAGTAGTTGGGCAGTATCAACCCAATGTCCCATACGCGCCTTGATATCAAAAAAACGAGGAACAAGTGATTTCGCATAATTCTCATCTAACCCAGTCAGAGGATAAACAAATCCATCTTCCCAGTATGCTTGAATCTGTTGTTCTGAAAGTCGTCCATTGTTGACATTTAAAGAGTGTTCCATAGCAAGTTTATGTAAAGTTCAAATTTCAATTAGTTACGGTAGGATGGATCAATGCTATCCAACTGCCTCAACAAAGCTGCCCATTCGTGTGTGCCAGCCGGTGCAGATTGCTCATATTGATCAGCCGCTCGCTCACAAACGTCCGCTGGCGGCAAATGAATCGGTTGACCAGTTGCGTAAGCATCAAGCTGCGCTTGACAAGATTTTTCAAGGTAGTACATTCGGATATAAGCATTTGCAACGTTTTCCCCCGTTGTCATCAAGCCGTGATTGCGCATCACCATGACCGGCTTGTCTCCCAAGCTTGCAGCTAACCGCTCGCGTTCTTCAAGATCTAGTGACAAGCCTTCGTATTCATGATAACCAACCTTCCCATAGAACTGAAAGGCGTCCTGAACCACTGGTACAAACCCTTCTTTCAGGGCAGAAACTGCTAAACCTGCCTTTGGATGCGAGTGCATCACGCAATTCACATCTTGTCGATGACTGTAGATCGCACTGTGAATTACAAAACCAGTGAAATTCATACCGCTGGTATCAATGATGTCACCATCAACAGTGCGCGGTGGAACTACGACTTCGCTGTTCTCATCCAGAGTAACGAGATTAGAAGCAGTAACTTCGTCAAATCGTAATCCAAATAGATTGATTAAAAACCGGTTCGGATAGCCTGGCACACGAGCGCTGATGTGGTTCCACACAATATCACTGAATCCGTTTAAATCAGCCAACCTGTGGCAAGCGGCTAAATCGATTCGAGTCTGTTTCTCTTCACTGCTGACAGTATGCCAATCTGCCTGCAATACCTTTGCTGAGCTTTTGTTCATTGCATCGTCCTAACTAGAAAATAACATTAATGACAGTGTTAAAATGATAGTTGATATCTTGCCTCACAAACACGATTTTTCACCTTGGCCTACGCTTCCGACTGTGCGCCTTTTTTGTGCAATATTGCGCTATATATTTCGTTGTCACCAACAATTCCGCATACGGACTTTTCCTCATCAAGCATAATGACTGGATATTTGCTGACATGGCGGATTTCAATCGTGTCTTTCAGCAATGTATCAAAGGATGCACAATGGAGTTTGCCAGATTCGACCGACTGACCCAACTCCCAGTTCACAACGTCAATCTCAATTGAATTGCATTTGGCAGAAATTGATTTTCCATCCGCGGACAATGACAATCCAATCTTGTCGCCATCAACACGATAAACTCCTTCTTTACTGTGAGGATCGCCAATTGGCCTCATAATCGATTTCGCACGCAGAACACCAACTGGATTCATATGCGCAACAAAATCGGAAACATATTGATCTACCGGGTTTAAAACGATTTCCTCTGGTGTGCCAAACTGCACAATTCTGCCGCTTTCCATAATAGCTATTCGCGAGCCAAGTTTGATCGCTTCATCAAGATCGTGACTCACGAACAGGACTGTTTTTTGCAGCTTAGACTGCAATTCAAGCAGCTCATCTTGCATGTGCGATCTTATCAAAGGATCCAATGCTGAAAACGGCTCGTCCATCAGGAGAATGTCAGCATCAGTTGCGAATGCTCGCGCCAAGCCTACACGTTGCTGCATGCCACCAGACAGTTCATGCGCATACTTGTCACGCCAATCAATCAGTCCCACCATTTTCAGCTTTTCATCTACAATCGCTGATCGTTCAGATTTAGATAATCCTCTGATTTCAAGGCCGAACGCCACATTTTCAGCTACTGTGCGCCACGGCAATAACGCAAACTGCTGGAATACCATTGACACCCATCTCATTCTAATCTCTCTCAACTGATTGGCATCAATCTTGGTGATATCTTTGCGCTCGCCATTGCAGTGCAGCAAAACCTCACCATTGACAACCTTGTTTAGACCGTTGACAGCTCGAAGCAATGTCGATTTACCAGAGCCGGAAAGCCCCATTAGCACGCAAATCTCGCCCTTGTTGACAACTATTGAGGCACCGTATACACCAATTACAGTGTTTGTTGCAGCGAGAATCTCTTCGCGCGATGCGCCCGTAGCTGCCATTTCAACAGCATCTTGAGGATGACTGCCAAATGTAATATCTACATTGCGAAGTTCGACTTCAGGCTTAGATTGATTATTCAAGATCAGTCAATAGGAAAGGTGCTATTCAATCTTTTTCGCGTTGCCGACACATACGATCCAACAATATTGCGACGATCACGATTGCAAGCCCTGCTTCAAACCCCTTGGCAATGTTCACGGTGTTCAAAGCTCTAAGCACCGGTATACCCAAACCTGGTGCACCCACCATAGATGCGATAACCACCATTGACAGTGATAGCATTATGGATTGGGTAACACCAGCCATAATAGTTGGCATAGCATGCGGCAACTCAACCTTCCAAAGCAGCTGGCGTTTTGTTGCGCCAAAAGACTCACCCGCCTCAAGCAACATTTTCGGCACACTGGTCACACCAAGATAAGTCAACCGAATCGGCGCCGGTATAGCAAAGATTACTGTTGATATCAACCCGGGTACCAGACCGAGTCCGAACATGATCATTGTTGGAATGAGATAGACAAAGGCTGGCACTGTCTGCATCAGGTCCAAAATCGGACGCAACGCAGTATAAAGCCGCGCTCGATGGGCTGCGGCTATGCCAATAGGAATACCTAACACAACACAGGTAAATGCTGAGGCTATCATCAAGCCCAGTGTTTGTACCGTCTCCTCCCAATAGCCGAGATTGATTACAAGCAACAGCGAGCTAGCAATAAGTACGACTAATTTCCATGAACGATGGAGGTACCAGCCTATGAGAATGAATATCGCAAGCAACACCAATGGCGGTGTCCATAACATGATGTCAATGAGACCACTGACACAAAACTCAACTCCCGCAGAGAACAGATCAAAAGCGTAAATCAAGTTGTCTTGCAGAATGTCTACAAAAGACTTGATCCACTTGCCAAGAGGGATCTTATTGTCAGTCAGCCAATTCAATGCGGCATACGATATGAAAAAAACTCAGCACCACCGGTCATGTAGTGCTGAGTTTGAAGATACTATGTTAGGATTTTAGTCAGGCTACATCATTAGCGATGCCTTGACGGCTTGCTGTCCATCGCCACCGTCCATGGTTGTTACACCTTCAACCCATTTGGAGGCTACGTCCAGATTGGCTTTAAGCCAAGCAAGGGCCGCATCATTCGGCTCTGCGCCATCATTTAGGATTGCACCCATGATTTCATTTTCCATTGCCAAGGTGAATTTCAGGTTTTTAAGGAACATCCCCAAATTCGGACAATCATCACTAAAACCGGCACGGGTGTTTGTGTAAACAGTGGCGCCACCTAGATTGGGACCAAAATATTCATCACCGCCTGTTAGATAGGTCAACTCAAAATTGGCGTTCATCGGATGTGGCTCCCAACCAAGAAACACAACTGCTTCATTACGGCGATTGGCGCGGTCCACTTGCGCTAGCATGCCCTGCTCACTAGATTCAACAACTTCGAAACCTTCAAGGCCGAACGCATTGGAATCGATCATAGACTGAATTAGCCGATTGCCATCATTGCCGGGTTCAATGCCGTAGATTTTCCCATCAACAGCGTCGCGAATTTTCTGAATATCAGCAAAGTCACTGACACCCATATCAGCTGCGATTTTGTTGACTGCCAGTGTGTATTTTGCACCAGCCAAATTTTCGGCAACTGTCTCAACCGTGCCTTTTTCCCGGTATGGCGCTATATCAGCTTCCATGGTTGGCATCCAATTGCCTAGGAATACGTCGATATCACCATTTTCCAAACTAACGTAAGTTACTGGTACCGAGAGCACCGTTGCTGATGGTTCATAGCCGAGCGCTTCTAGAACAACTGAGGCAGCGGCGGTGGTGGAAGTGATATCGGTCCAACCGACATCAGAGAATCTGACTTGTTTGCAACTTGCCGGATCATTGGCGAAAGACGCAGTAGACAGAATTAGCGATGCAACAAGTGCAATCGATGTTACAAAAGTTCGCTTCATAGCTTACCCCTTAATTGATATTGTCAGATCATAAGAATAATCATAATAGTTTTAGTCTTATACAAGACTTAGATTAAAGTGAAATTTTAGCGCAATAATGACTTTTGTTAATGATTGTCTTCGGCTAAATAATCTGAAATTGAACTGTCAAAATCAGACACAGGAATGAATGAGAAGTTTTCGTAGAATTAGTACTTCAGATGGATTTAGCAAGCAGTATGCCTTGAGGGCGTACTTACTTTGGGTATGTCCCTCGGATAACATTTACTAATCAGGTGCCAAAAGAGATGGAAGTTTTGTCTGTGAAGGACTTGGAGGCGGATATTTTCGCGCTAATTTCCAAACTTTTAGAATTGGATAAAGCGATTCGCTCAGGCAAGATGCCAAAATTGCTAGAGGATTAATGTTGTAGGTTTTCTAGTAAAATTCAGTTCAGTTGCCGATTAAGTTACCATGGGTTCAATCAGCGAAGCAATCTGAGTTGCACAGAGTTACGAAAAAACTTGAAGCGGAATCTCAGACTCAACTGAAAAACGCTATCCACATCCATGACTCGGCTTTAATTAGTCTCAATCGTCAATTAGCAAGGCGTAAGATTTTGATATTTAAACTAATGACTGAACCAAAATTAGCAGAGTCCATCTCTAATGTGAAATTTAGGAATGTGTAGTGGTTAGAGTTTGTGAATTCAGAGTACAATTACTTAATATTTTGACAAAAATACGAAATAATATTCCCCCAAGCATGTATTTTAGATTGTAACAATGAAAGCTCGTATAGTCAGGTCTGACTCGCACTATGACGTAACATTTTCCCGTCCCGCCTTTGAACAAATAGCGTCGTTCACACATATCATAGAGCCAATTTACGATGTATTTAGCTCTGAAGTGTCAATTCCTTCAGATGCGATTAACGTAGAAAATGGGAACACAATAGCGACTTCAGTTGTGACCCTAACTTTATTCTCAGGGCGCAGTGTATTTGAAGCAAGACTCGATGGATACAAGGCACACTCTTTTGACCTTCATTCCATCGAGGATGTTGAAAGAGCCAGACGTCATGCCAAGCTATTTGAGACCGCTATATGCGAGTTCTTAACTGACAGCGTACCCGCATACTCAAAATTAGCAACACCATCATGGTTAGCTGTTGACGGGGGGAAAATCGCAACGGAAGTTCTTGTTAGAAGTCTGACTTGGCTTCCTGAAGCTAATGATCCGTTTCAAATCGGAGCAACAGAAATTCACTCACGTATCAAATTCGACTGTTTAAACAATGATGAAAATTGGATCACTAGCATAACAGTGGACAAGTCTGTTATGTCAGAAGCCGACTTGTTCTTGGAGATTTCTAGCGAGTATACGTATGGCTCCCAATTTGATAGCTTTGACAAAATGGCAGTCCATCATTTGACTGTCTCACAAGCTGTCATTGATAAACTGAACTTAACAATTGAGTAACAAATTAGAATATTGAACGCTTCTCCTTCTCACCCGTTGAAGTATTTTTCGGATCAATCTGAGATGGGTTATGCCCGCGGTAAACTGCAACATGATGACCAAAGAGATGCCTTCAAAAATGCCAACTCGGCTAGCCATTCTAAATTCTTCCCAGTTACCGGCAATTCCCGAAATCAAAACATCTACCAGCAGTCAATAAGCGAAAATCAATTTCATCAAAATACTGATGAAATGCAGATTCAAAAATACACACCACAGTTTCATCCACTTATTACGCGCGCTTCAGCGATTAATCCTCCTTTTATCCTACCCAGTCTCATAACCTCGTCTCCTGAATTCGGGGCCTGGTTGCAGGAATCATTGACGGAGTTGTCAGAGTGCCCTTCTTGTGCTCTTGAAGATGAAATGGATGAACCTACGGATATTGCTTTGGATAAAGCAAAGAATTTGCTTGAAAAAATTGCTAAACATGTAATCGACCAACCTGACGTTTACCCAATGCAAGACAGTAGTATAGCAATTGATTTTTGTAGCCCGAACGGCAAAAATGGTGTCTTGTTTTTAGTTGAGCGAGATGGGTCTGGAGTGCTTTTTTACCGAACCAGTAATTCGAAAGGGCGCATACGGGTTGATGACGCTACGGACTTAATAAAAGAAGGTGGCATTAGGGTACTGAAAAGAGTAGGGATCCGATAATGGCGAGTCAAGTGAATGAACGAGAAACCAACTCTCTTGGAAACAGCGAGAAATTGGGCAGAGAGGAGCGATCAAAAACTTCGGCCAAGCGCTCTTTTCATCAGCTGAGGACAAAAGGTAAAGTTAATGTGCGTGCCTCTAAATTTGAACCATCCACTAATACTAACGAAATATCAGTTAATCGTATGGATATTGCACCAACAACCATATTGGCTCAGACCGGTGCACGAAATGCAAACTCAGTCGGTAAGAAGTTTTGGGGTTGGTACACATTAACTGCAGAAGATATCAAAGAGGTCGGCTGCAATGTAAAGCCGACTCCCTTGAAAGAAAATCCATACCACGCTGATATTGTCATACCAGTCATACTGGAAACAGATGACAGGAAGAATGCTATTAGAGAGTACGCTAGAGATTTAGCATATCGCGCTGAATTTTTACCTTGGGGTGAGTGGACAAACGAAATATAAAGAGATTTATAAATCTCCGTCAAAGATCACAGGGTATTTCGGGTTGAAATTAACAGCGGAGTGTAAGTGAGGAATTGCGCGGTTGGGTTTTGACCTACGCTGTGTATAGCAAAAAAACTGATATTGATACTTTTTCAACCAGATTGGTGAGTGATTTGCAAAAAATCAGCTAATTTTCACGCATTTGCACCGAAAGCGTTGATTTTTGCATATACAACCCCGATCTAGCTCGTTGGCAGAGGGAGTTTCCCTCCGTTTTGGAGCTTTGCATTAGTCTCGCGACAAGTATGTATTTTCTATACTACTTTAACCTTAACCGGGTTGCGCACCAGCTGAATAGGTTGACTTAGTGTAGTCATCATGTAATCTTATCTGTATCAGTTAATCCAATCTTGACTCATACCATCGTCGGCCGTTATCGGTTTACTCACCTAGGGACTTCCATGATGTTTGAAACTTAAAATAAGATCTTGAGGGTGTTAGATTTGTCCGAAATCAAGCGCACCACAGACGTATGAGATCACTTCATCCGGTCAATCAGGTATTGCTGAAAAGATGGTATCGGTATTGTCAATGTCGTGTCCAAGCGGTGCACCACACCCGCTACTATCATCGCCTCTATAAAATCCATCGGTTCCATGTTCTTGGGCATGGTGGAACGGATACTGCTTTTCAGCCAGTACCGATCCTCTAGCATTTCTTCCAAATCTGTCAGATCGCAACCGTTTGATCCAATAGTCTGCGACACTTCTGCTAGCAATTCAGTGCACTTAGATATCGGCGAGTTTTTTAACCTGTCTCTGTAATACTCAGCACGATTTGCATCTCCGGCGCTACGCACCGCTGTTTCATCTATCTTCGTCAGTTCCAAACCGTTGGCACTGAGTTGTCTAGTCAAGGATATCATATAGTGTTCCAGAAATTGCGGCCAACCATCGCACCAGACATCTATCTTGTCAGGCAGATCTGTATTGTGCCGACCTTTGATCTGATACCCGTTCAACATGGCTCTGACGGACTCGGCCGCCTCGCCGACTTCAAGCGGAGTGATGGTCTGCACATGGCTCAGCTGACCAGTCTTGGCAAAGCGCGAGATTCTCGCCTCGGCTAACATTGATTCAGAGTAGGCGAGTCCACACAGCAACGCCAATATCGGCAACCCATGCGTGCCATTGTGTAGCTTGCGCAACATCGCCACATCCTCCGACTCAAACATTTGCACCTCATCAACCATCACCACAATGGGTCGCAACTTAGGGCGCTTAGGCGATTTTCCCTTCATCAGTCGCTTTGACACTGCAACAGCTGTTTTGCTGAAGAGTTTTACCAGATCTTTCAACTCCAAGCCTGCCAACTGTTCACTGTCGATCACTTTGCCGCCAGCCTGAATGAACATATCTATCCCAGCACTGGCTTCAACAGTGCGAACAGTGTTGAGTAATTCCGCACCATAATTCGGTACGATGCAGTCTGCAATTGTTCGTGTAACCGAGGACTCATCTCTCAAGTCGTTCGGCTCTAATCTCACCACCACTGGACCCTTTGCCCTTGCTGTCCAAATGTACTGCAAATGACTTAACAACGCTGATTTACCAGCACCGGGTGCACCTTGAATCAGCCACGTCTCCTGACTGGATAACATCTTCCCAGGTCTCAATTGCTTATTAGAGATTTCCGTCCTGATTCTGTTTTCAATTCCGGCAACGGTGGTCTCTATGCCAGAGACAATATCATTGCGACCGACAAAGAAGATGGCTTTATCCTTGTCATTCCTGTTTGCGTATTGATCTATGGAGATAGGCGGCGCCTGATGCATGAGCGAATATCTTAAACTTAAATAAAATTCTATTCTGCAATCATAGCATACTACATCTTGCGACTCACTATTGATTTTCCGAACATTTCTTTTACCGATTCAACCTTCATGCGAATCAGTAGCTAATATCGCAAGAAAATTACAATCAATGTTGTGGCTTTTGAATAGCGAATTTTCATCTTGGACAGCGGCACCCTGTACTCAGTTTATCGGGAGTCACCTGCTTGAACGTTTCTGCATATTGTTTTTCTGTTTTACACCCCACTTGAGTTTAACATGTTGCAACTCTTAGTAAGCACATTCCAGAATATTCACCCATAAAAAAATGCTGAGACCAAATGAAATTCGACAATACATGGAAGAGCCTATGACAAAGTCTAAGTCTATAACAGGCACAACATACAATTGTAATCATCGTATGGAAACAATACAGTGCGTACTACCCGCACTACTCTCTGAGCGTTTGGAATACGTTGATACGGATTTGGGGGACTTAATTCATGAGCTAGAATTGAATAGTTATGAGGCAAGCCAAGCATTAAATATTAGAGAGTTGCACAATGTTAGTTGAGTTTTTCGTAGAGAACTATCGGTCTATAAAGAACGAAGCATGTCTCAGTCTTGTAGCTAGTTCAGACAAAAATAGTATGCAAACACATCTTGTAGCACCTGAAGCAAAGAAAATGAGAAGCTCATCGCCTCACCTTCTGCGATCTGCTGCAGTTTATGGAGCAAACGCGTCCGGTAAAACCAATCTAATTCGCGCACTGTCTACAATGCGGGAAATTGTGATAGGTCAACACCGCGATTATGAAACTATCCCAGTCGTACCTTTTTTATTCGATCAAGCTTGTAAGAATAAACCATCAACTTTCGAGATTGTTTGCATCGTAAACGGGGTGCGATACCAGTACGGATTTTCAGTAACAACAGATCGCGTTGCAGAAGAATGGCTTTATGTATTTCCTAAGGGGCGTACACAAATTTGGTTTCAACGTAGCAACGACTCTTGGAAGCTGGGCGCCAAACTTTCAGGTAATAGAGAGATCTGGAGGCAATCAACACGCCCAGATACCCTTTACCTGTCAACTGCAGTCTCACTCAACAGCGAACAATTGCGCCCACTGTTCGACTGGTTCAAAAAGACTCTACATGTGGTAACAACTGGAAATTGGAGTAATAGATTTTCAATCTCGAAGGTATCAATAAATGACAAGTCAGAGATAATCAACTTTTTGCAAATGGCGGATTTAGGCATTAGTGATCTACGAATTTCTGAGGAAGAATTTAATTCAAATATGATTCCGGAAGACGAACCTTCTGTTGTGAAAGAATTAGTTTCTAAAGATATTATTGGACAGAAGAAATTTGGGCTTTGGTGCGGCCATGACGTAGAGCATTCGGAACCTGTCGAACTTGAACTATCACAGGAGTCTAAAGGAACACAAAAAATATTTGCATTAGCTGGTCCGTGGCTAGACATCTTGCAAAATGGTCAAGTGATGGTAATTGATGACTTGAATGAAAGTTTGCATCCAACTTTGGTACGGTTCTTAGTGGGTCTAATTCATGATCCGAATATAAATCGCAATGGCGCACAGTTAATATTTTCGACGCATGGCACCTCTCTACTAAGCCAAGACGTGCTTCGACGAGATCAAATTTGGTTTTGCAAACGCAATAGGCGCCAAGAAACTGAGTTGTTCTCACTTGCTGAATTTCGCCCGCGGAATGGAAGTGATAATCTGGAGAGAGCCTACCTTTCGGGACGATACGGCGCTATACCATTTGTTAACAAGATACCTATTTCTGAAAATCAGTAAGTGAAATGTACTCAAGTCTATTCTTTAATATCATTCGAATTGTGTTGTGATACACGTTCGAATTTGCACTGCGTTGGGTATTAGTGATGAATGTAACGGAAATCGCATTGTCGGAAGGTGAACAATCCTGGCATTGAGTTGTACTGATCACCGAAAGTAGCGTTGGGGTTGAGGAGGTTAAGACCTTGGTACGCTGGTGTGATCACACCAGGTGATTGAGATCTTATGCAGTACATCAAATAAATTGCTAGACAACATAAATGCCTTGAAATTGGTTTCTCAAAAATTATTCTACTTTGTTAAAATATGAATATATTAAATTCAACGTCATTGACCACAATATGAGTATTAATCATCATGTACAAATCCCTACTGATTGAACCAGACAAATGCACAAGTTGCTTGCAGTGCGAGCTCGCTTGTTCATTTGAGAACGAAGGCATATTCAACCCGGCTAAATCGCGGATCAAGATCTTTGAGTTTGAACATGGTTTACGGTCAATTCCTTACACCTGCACACAATGCGATGAAGCATGGTGTCTCCATGCTTGCCCTGTGGAGGCGATCACCATCAATACAATCACAGGTGCCAAAGAGGTCAGCGATGCCATCTGCGTCGGTTGCAAAGTCTGCACCATCGCATGTCCATTCGGAACTGTGAATTACAACGTTGACTCTGGTAAGGTTATCAAGTGCGATCTGTGCGGCGGCGACCCTCAGTGTGCCGAAGCATGCCCTACCGGCGCTATTACCTATGTCGATTCGAATTGGACTGGTTTATCCCGAATGCAAGCCTCCGCAACTGAGGCACACAGTTGATTTCATGAGACTTTAATTAGGCGGTTATCAGAAGTGAACCATGTAATTATCGGCGCGGGCCCCGCCGGTGTGATCGCAGCAGAAACTCTGCGCAAACTAGATCAACAAAGCAAGATCACCATCATTGGCGATGAGCAGTATCCTGCTTATTCTCGCATGGCGTTACCTTACTTTCTCGCTGGTGCTATCGCAGAAGACGGCACCTACCTGCGCCATACAGACGGCCACTTCGATAGACTTGAAATTGAGGCTGTCAATGGCAAAGTCACTGGTATTAGCCCTGAACAATCAACGGTCACACTCTCAAACGGTAATCTTGTCGATTATGATCGATTACTTTTGGCGATGGGGTCAAGCGCAGTCCGACCGCCAATAAGTGGCATGGATTCCCCTAGGATACACAATTGTTGGACGCTTGAAGATGCACATCAGTTTCTTAAAAGTGTCAGTGCAGGTGACCGGGTTGTGTTGCTTGGAGCTGGATTTATCGGTTGTATCGTGTTACAGGCTCTAGTCTCTATGCAATTACAACTTACAGTTGTTGAGCTCGCCGACCGAATGCTGGCCAGAATGATGGATGATGTCGGTGGAAGCATGATTCAAAACTGGTGCGAAGAAAAGGGAGTTCGTGTAAAAACCAATGCAGAGGTCGTTGCGGTTGCAGACAATGGTAAAGAACTTGATTTGTCTCTCAAAGATGGCTCAATTATCTCAGCTGATCATGTCGTCTGTGCAGCTGGTGTGCGCCCAAACATTCAGTTTCTCAAAGAAAGTGGTGTCGAGACAGACACAGGTGTTCTTGTCGACCATACGCTTCAAACCAATATCACCGGAATTTTCGCGGCAGGCGACGTGGCTCAAGGTCCAGATCGTAGCACTGGTGAACAGCAAGTACATGCCATTCAGCCAACCGCCAGCGAACATGGCCGAATTGCAGCTAGCCAAATGGCAGGTATGTCAGCACCTTATGGTGGTAGCCTGTCAATGAATGTATTGAACACTCTTGGGTTGATTACAAGTTCGTTCGGGCTCTGGAGTGGTATTGACGGAGGTGAACGTGCAAGCGTGGAAGACTCTAACAACAACCGCTATCTCCGACTAGAGTTCAAAGATGACGTTTTAGTCGGTGCATTGGCAATCGGGCTTACTCAGCACGTCGGTGTTTTACGCGGATTGGTGCAAACTGGTGTGAGACTAGGAAAGTGGAAAAAAAAACTGATGGCCGATCCTTCATTAGTCATGCATGCCTATCTTGGTTGCGTACAAGGAACTCGAAACTGATAACATTGGCGGCAGCTCTTTGCTGTCGCAGTTACACCATTTCAACTATACAGTTGCCCTTCTAAGGCAACTGGACAAAAACTACTTGTCTTCTTTGGAAGCAAGACGCTTACGCATAACTTCCATTCGTCGCTCTCTAGCATCAGTCTTCATTGGTATAGTCATCATACCGAATAAAACCTGCTTTAAAAATCGCATTGCAAATCTGAGTAGCTCTTCCTCATCTTCAAGCAAAATAGATGTTGTTTCGGCTCCAAGGTCGTATATCTCACTGAATCCAGGCGTTTTGATAAACTCGCGAAAACTGTCTAAATCATAGCTACACATATCAAATAGTTGCATGCTACGGTCAGTTGGTCGACCAACAGTTGGACCGCTTGAGCGCTTTTTGAGCACGACATCACGCCATTCCCGATTCATTTCGTCATAGATTTCAACACCTTGCTCACGACGATACTCCTCAACTGTTAGTTTTTTGGGTTCCTCATGCCCACGACAGTGATCTTCCTTGACAATAAAATAGATATCTTCAACGCTAGCGGCGTCTTTTTTGCGCACACCCATGCTACCTAGCGCGTAATAGCGGCACGCGGCAGGCCGGTCTTCATATACCGTACAACCTTCTTCTGACAAAAAAACACACTCCGTAGTACCAGGTTTGGTGTTTAGCTTCAACCCTGGCAAATCGTGATAATCCATTGGGAACGGTGTGGTGTATGCGCCGACGAACTCGCGCGAGTCCATTCCAAACCGCCTTTTCAATCTCAAGATATCATAAGGTGTCAACGTAATATCAATACTGCGACAACAGGCATTGAAACAACTGATATTCTTATGACAATCAAAACGAATGACTGAGTCCAGTTTGAGCTCGGTCGGTTGTATAGGGCTTTGGTAGGGCGTGCTTTTATCCGCCGTATTATTCATGTTGTGATGCGCTTTTTGATCTAGATTGATAATAATTTTTACAGCAGTTTCATATATAAATGCATTATATTAGACCTGAAAATGTAGAGTATCTATGTCTACGTGTCATCATTCACCATGAAACTGTTGTTGATTGTAAGTGCAAACTTTAATACTGTGGCCACCATTTAACAAGATATGCCAGCCATCCTAAAGGTTCGCAACATAACCAAGCGTTTTGGCCCACTCCTTGCCGTCAACAATTGCAGTCTTGACGTCGAATCCGGTTTAATTTGCGGTCTCATTGGACCCAATGGAGCAGGCAAATCCACCTTGTTCAATATAATCGCCGGCACACATCAACCTGATGATGGTAGCATACACTTGAACGATTTCGATGTTACCGGATTGCCAGCTCACAAGATGTTCGCCAAAGGGTTGATTAGAACCTTTCAAATTCCACACGAATACTCAAACTTAACAGCTGTTGAGAATTTGTTAATGGTACCCCCGCAACAACTCGGTGAGAAACTGTCAAACGCACTGTTTCGCTCTTCCCATTTTTACAAGCAAGAACAGAATTTGGTACAAAAAGCAAATGAAGTAATTGATTTCATCGGCCTTGGTCGAGTCAAAAACGAACTTGCCGGCAACCTGTCAGGTGGACAAAAAAAATTACTGGAACTCGGACGTTCATTGATGGTTGAATCCAATATTGTACTGCTTGACGAATTAGGCGCAGGAGTCAACCACACATTGCTAAACACGCTCTCAGACAACATTATTCGACTTAACCGGGAGTTTAATCGAACTTTTTTTATTATTGAGCACAATATGGACTTCATTTCCAAGCTTTGCCACAGGGTATTAGTGATGATCGCAGGTGAAGTTGAAATTGAAGGTACTCCCCAAGAAGTGCTATCTAACCCGCAAGTTGAAGATGCCTACTTTGGAGGCGGCGAACAAATCAAGCGCAAATCCGGCCGATAATGCTGATTTCGACGAAAAATCTCACAGCTGGATACGGTGGAGAACCTATTCTTAAGGGTGTTGACATTGAATTGCCAGCTGGACAGATAGGTGTAATCGTCGGCCCCAATGGTGCTGGAAAATCAACCGCCCTTAAGAGTATCTTCGGCTTAATCCAACCTGAAAGTGGTTCGGTATTGTTTGAGGGAAAGGATATCACCAACATCCCTCCAGATAAACGAGTTGGAATGGGCATTGCATACGTTCCCCAAGAAATGAACGTGTTCCCCTCTCTGACTGTGAGAGAGAATCTTGAAATGGGTGCATACATAAGACGTCAAGATTGCTCCTCATCTATTGAAAAAATGTATGAGCTTTTCCCCCCACTTAAAGAAAAACATGCAGATGTAGCCGGACAACTATCCGGTGGCCAACGACAAATGGTTGCTATCGCACGGGCTATGATGATAGAACCTCAGTTGTTGCTACTTGATGAACCAACCGTGGGCCTGTCACCATCCTTTGTACAAGATATCATCGCTCGAATCATTGAAATTTCAGCTTATGGCGTAGGTGTTCTAATGGTAGAGCAAAACGCATGGCGAGCATTGCACATCGCAGACGTCGGCTTCGTACTGGCTGGTGGCCACAACCTTTATACTGATACCGGTGAGAATCTCCTCAACAATCCGGAAGTTGCAAAAAGTTTTCTTGGTGGCTGACTGCACATGAATGAACTCATTTTTTTTATTAACAAAGTCATAATCTCCGGAGGAATTATCGGTTGTATATATGCTTTTGGTGCAGTTGGAGTAACTTTGGTATTTGGGATATTGCGCTTTGCGAATTTTGCACATGCCGATCTCATGACCATTGGAGCTTTCTATGCGCTGATGCTGGCCTCGCTATTTGCTGGAGCCGGGCCAATCGTCGGGTTACCAACCGGCTTTGTCGTGCTACCATTGGCAGCTGCCGCCACCGCGGTCACTGCGGTAATCATCGACCGCATGTTCTATCGCCCGCTTCGTCTGAAAAATGTCCGACCTATCATATTACTAGTCGCCACGCTTGGTGTGACACTAATGATGCAAGGGTTGGTGCGACTATTCGCAGGAACCTCAGCGCGCAGTTTTTTTACCACAGAAACCAAGGACATTTACCGTATAGAGATTCCATTTGAGCTGGCTACACGCAAGCTAGTCATAACAGAACCCCAGATCCTATTGATTGTTACAACTGTAATCAGTGTCTTCGCTTTGCATCAGTTCTTGACTAAAACCCGTTTGGGTAAAGCAATGCGAGCTATGTCTGATAACGCTGATTTGGCATTAATCTCAGGCATCAACACCGACAAGGTTGCTAACACAACATGGATCATCGCTGGAGTGCTCGCTGCCGGTGGTGGAGTTATGCTATCACTCGATGTGACACTCAAGCCTGATCTTAGCTTCAATCTGCTATTGCCCATTTTTTCAGCCGCGATTGTCGGCGGTGTCGGTCGCCCTTATGGCGCTATTGCCGGTGGGCTTTTGGTCGGCTACTCCGAATCCCTCGCAGTTTTCAATTGGTCAATACTCTTACGACCATTTGCAGGCATATTGCCTGATTGGATGGAAATACCGGCACGCCTCGCTATCGTTCCAACCGAATACAAGATAATCGTCCCTTTTGTTATTCTCATTGCAGTATTAATCTGGCGGCCAACTGGTATCTTTAAAGGTCAGGTGCTGTGAGACTGTATTCCTACAAACGAGAGGTTTTACTATTTGCTGGGCTTGCGGTTGTTATCGCGGCACTTTTCCTTGCCCTAGGGGAGGCCTATACGTTGCGAGCTTTGACAGAAGCGGCTTGTTACGCCATTCTCGCCCTAGGACTTTCATTGCAATGGGGTTATGCCGGATTATTCAATGCTGGCGGTATGGGATTCATAGCGATCAGTGTGTTTGTTACCATGCTGATTTCGTATCCAGTCAATAATGATTTCTGGAACTCATCTGGGCCTTCTGAACTCGGTTTTTTGGCAATAAAGGTGATTTTGATTGTAGCTGCCATTTACGGCCTAACAAAACTTCACCGCATCGGTATCAGCCACAAAGTCAAAAATGCTCTGCTGGTTATCAGCTTAGTACTGGCATTTTTCTTTTTCAACCATGAATTGGAACCGGTTGCCCGCCTGATCGAATCCGAAGCCGGTTTTATCGGTGGATTCGGGTTACCGGTACTTCTTGGTTGGGTGCTGGGAGCAATAGCTGCAGCGTTCGTTGGCTATTACATCGGTAAAGCGTGCCTAGGTTTGCGCGGCGACTACCTTGCAATCGCTACGTTGGGATTTGCAGAGATCATCAAGGCAGTGTTGAAAAATGCCGACTGGCTTACGCGTGGCACCCTTACAGTTTCGCCCTTGCCTTGGCCGGTGCCAACCCCTAATGACATAGGATTCGTTGCCGGGCGAGCCGCCTATCTCAGCCTCACTGCCGTTGTTGTAGCAGTGATATTTATTCTTCTGCAGCGTGCCTACCATGCACCATGGGGACGCATGATACGAGCCATTCGCGATAATGAAATCTCAGCCGCAGCAATGGGCAAGGATGTTAATTACCGCCGCTTGCAAATTTTTGTCCTCGGCTCTGGACTGATGGGATTAGGCGGTGCGGCTCTCCTGACATTTGCCAGAATTTTCGACCCGGCTGGTTTCACACCGCTCAAACATACTTTCTTAGTTTGGGTGATGGTGCTTGTCGGGGGGTCAGGGAATAATCTCGGTGCAATTTTTGGCGCAGTTGGTGTCTATATCATTTGGTTAATGGGGGAACCATTCGCACTGCTACTATTTCAGTTCGCAGCTGACTATGGCAACATCTGGTTCGATTGGGAAGCACCTAATGATCTTGCAACGCGAGCGCTTCAAGCACGAGTATTTTTTATTGGTTTAACGATCACCTTAGCCCTTCGCTTCATGCCCAACGGTCTAATACCGGAAAGTGGTAGCAAAGCTCGATAATCGAAATTTCCGGTATTTATAAAAAAAGCAGTGGCGCAAATACGCGCCACAGCTTTTTGTTTCAATCAATGTAGTATGACACTACATAATTTCACCTATATCTACCAACTCACCATTTCTGACCGTGGCCTCAATAATAATCCCTCTAACTTCACCTTGCTCATCAAAATCATGACTGCCAGAGGCACCTTCGTAATTTACATCACCGCCACTTGACAAAATTTTCAGCGCCTTGTCCCATTGACCTGGATAAATAATCTCGCCTGGCGGGTTGGCAATTTCGCGTAAAGCCATAGACATACCTTCACGCATGCCAGAGCCATTTTTCTGAATCGCAAGCGCTAACATAAATGCAGCGTCGTATGCTTGCGGCATGTAAACACTGTTTTCCATAACACCAGCAGATTCGCGCTCAGCGATGAACATATCCAGCCCAGTTCCTTCGGGTGTTCCAGACTTGGTCAGTATCATACCTTCGACTGCATCTGCACCGACTGCATCAATAAACGAATCGCTAATCATGCCATCACCGCCAATAAAATCAGTGAAATCTCCGCTCTCTACGGCTTGTCGGACAATTGTCTGCCCCCCTCCATCGGCATAACCAAGAACCACAAGATGTTGAGCTCCACTAGACGCTAGTGAACCAATTTCTGCACGATAGTCTGCCTTGCCTTCCTCATGCGCATCATTAGCAGCCACTTGACCTCCAAGTTTAGTGAACGCAGTTGATAAAGCATCTGAGAAGCCTTTGCCGTAATCGTTGTTGATATAGGTAATAGCAATCATATCGATATTCTTGTTAACCAACAATTTAGCAAGAGACTGACCTTGATAAGAGTCAGATGGTGCAGTCCTAAATACAAGACCGTTGTCATCTAACTCAGCAATAGCTGGGCTTGTAGATGCTGGCGAGACCATCACCACTCCGCCGGGCACCGCTACATTGTTGGCAGCTGAGATTGTCGCGCCGGAGCATAGAGCCCCCACGATTGCAACCACCTCTTCCGAGTTGACCAAACGGTCAGCTGAATTAGCGGCCTCGGTCGCATCAACACAGGTTGTATCGGCACTTACCGATTCAATTGACATACCATTCAGAACACCACCATTGGCATTGACATGGTCCAAGGCAATTTGTGCCCCCTGAAAAATTGGAGGTGTCAAAGTCTCAATAGGCCCCGTGAACCCCCCGAGAAAACCCATTTTTATACTGTCTTGGCTGTAAGCTGTTTGCAAGCCGGTCAAGCCACTTATGGCCCCCGCAAGCATCAGCGATTTAATGAGATATTTCATAAATAATAACCTTCCCGTAGAATCGTAAAGTAAGTGAAATTTATCAGTAAAATTTTATGCCAACTTAACCTCTCCGCCAAAATAATATGTCAGCTGACTAGATATCTTCATCAAGCACCGACAACGCAATGCTGGATTAAATTGTCAATTAGCTGTTCACACCTTTCAACTTGCTGGATTTCAATGAACTCATTCGGTTTATGCGCCTGCTCAATGTGCCCTGGGCCACAGACAACAGACGGAATGCCGATTCCTTCGAACAACCCTCCTTCAGTACCAAAACTAACACAGTTAGTACCATCTGTTTGTGAGCATTGTTGAGCCAATTGGATCAGATTATTGTCGCTTGACCCAAGTGCAGGAATTGTGGAGATCTTTTTCCAAACAATTGCTGACTCTGGATTCACAGCCCGCATTTCAGGCAAAATCTCGCTCTCAATAAACTGATGCAACCGCTTCCATACCAAATCCGGGTCATCACTGGGCAAGTGACGGATCTCAGCTTCAAATTCACAAAACTTCGGGACTATGTTCAACGCAGTTCCACCACGCACCAATCCAGTGTGGACTGTGGTATATGGCGGGTCAAAATCATAGTCGTATGGGCCTTCATCTCGAAATAGACGTGCCTCGTTCTTCAGGTAGGCAATGATTTCTGCCGCAGCCTCAACTGCATTGACACCAAGGTGCGCCAAACCGGAATGCGATTCAAATCCATGAATTTGGCAGTGCTTCGAGATTTTTCCTTTATGTGCCCGCACAACCCGCATACCAGTCGGCTCTCCTATCAAGCAGCTCCGCGGTTTGTGAGGTCTGTTCTCCAATTCTTGGAGTAACGTGCGTACGCCTACACACCCAATTTCTTCATCGTAAGAAAACGCAAAATGGATTGGTGTCTCTAAGTTGCTATCGATCATCTGTGGCACCTTGGACAGTGCCACTGCGATAAAGCTCTTCATATCTGAGGTACCGCGACCGTATAGCCGCGCGCCATCCTGCATGATTTCATACGGGTCGCTATCCCAATTTTGACCATCAGTCGGCACCACGTCTGTATGTCCTGAAAGTGCGACTCCTCCTTTGTCAGTAGCGCCAATTGTAGCGAACAAATTCGCCTTGCGCTTGGTGGAATCAAACACCAATTCCGATGACACACCGTAATCTTCAAGATAACCTTTAACAAATTCGATCAACTCCAAATTAGAGTTACGGCTAGTTGTATCAAAACCAACGAGTGCGCGAATCAATTCTAGACTTGTTTTATCTCGTACCATTTAATTTAAGTGGCGCTCAGCGCGGATATTAAACTTCGTTTGTAATCTCAATTACAATGTTATCGTACTGTATCGTATTAAGATCGAAAAATTGTCAATTCTTGTCCAAACTATGAATGTTTGAAGTTTGGAATACAGCATTATTGAAAGAATGTACCCAAGCGCTCTACTAAGGTAAACTGGAGTTTTGAATTTAATTAAGACTGGTTTCAATTGCAGTTGAACTTTCTTAAGTGGTATTGGCTTATTAGCTATCAATGTGTTTTAGAGATAAATGTTGTACAAAAATTGTGCCTTATGAATGATTGTAATTAAGCGTCTTTTTGTCCTATGCAAATCACCGGTAATAACACAAGTTTAAATACGCTATTGATTTTGGCCGCTTTCGTCATAATCGTAGCTGGCATGAAAGTGGCAAGCCCAATTCTGGTACCGGTCTTGCTGGCAACATTCATCGCGACGATCAGCGCCCCTCCACTACTTTGGTTGGAACGGCGAGGATTGCCTACAGTCTTGGCATTATTGACGGTTATTGCTGTAATCCTTAGTGTTGGGTTACTCGTTGCAACACTGATGGGAAAATCACTGGCCGAATTCCAAAGTCAGCTGCCGATATATGAAGCACGGCTTGAAAACCTGTTTGCAGTTCTAAATTCAACAGCGGCGCAGTTTGAGATTGAAATTCGGTTTTCGGACATAGCCAGCTTCATCAATCCGAATTCGATAGCTACTGGTGTCGGCCGGGTAGTCAACGAGCTCGGAGGACTCATCGCCAATGCGTTCCTGATTTTCTTGATGGTTATATTCATTCTTTTTGAGGTTTCCACACTACCTAAGAAACTTGAACGAATCATTGCCAAACCGGTGGATTCAATGGAGCGATTGTCACAGTTCAAGCGCAATTTGCAACGATATCTTGTCATTAAAACACTGACAAGCATGGCAACTGCGGCATTAGTATTTGGTTTGCTTGAGTTCTTCGGAGTCGATTTTTCAGTGCTATGGGCAGTGTTGGCGTTCTTTCTCAACTTTGTACCGAACATCGGCTCTATCATTGCCGCCTTGCCAGCTGTTCTAATTACATTGTTACAGATTGATTTAGCGGCCGCAACTTGGGTTGCAGTTGGCTACCTAGTCATTAACAATGTAGTCGGCACTGTAATTGAACCTCGAATAGCCGGTCGTCATCTTGGATTGTCACCTATGGTTGTATTCATGTCCTTGATATTCTGGGGATGGATACTAGGTCCAGTTGGCATGTTTTTGTCAGTGCCTTTGACTATGATGGTTCGCTTAGTGGCAGAAAGCAGCGACAATGCCCGTTGGATCTCAGTCTTGCTGAGTGACCGCATATCCGATTAGTTATGAAATCGAACCCGCCACAAGCGACAAAAAAACCTCGCACACTGACTATTCACAACGACAGCCGAGAAGATAATTACTTCTGGTTGCGTGAGCGAGATAACCCGGAAGTCATCACCTATCTCGAGGCTGAAAACGAACACACCAGCCAATCAATGGCACATACCGAAGCGCTACAAAAGGAACTAGTGGCTGAAATGAAATCAAGAATAGCTGATTCAGATGAGACTGCGCCAGTTCGACACGGTCATTATGAGTATTACAGCCGAATTAACAAAGCAGATGACTACTATGCGCATTATCGACGTTTGATAAACGACCCAGCAACAGAACAACTGCTTATTGACGAAAATAAGCTTGCCACACAACACAATTATTTCAGCTTGAATGAATACATGCCTTCTCCAACCCATGGCCTACTAGCATACGGAGTCGATACTAAGGGCGATGAGATCTACACAATTCATATTCAAAGTCTCAGCAGTGAACCACCTACCGAAGTTCTGCATCAAACCTCTGGCGATTTTGTATGGAGCAGCGATAGTTGCATCTACTATACAACTCTAAATTCGGCTCATCGTTCCTATCGCCTCTACCGGCACCAATTGGGCACCAATCAAGATGAAGACGAATTGTTGATTGAGGAATCCGATGAAGCGTTTGATATTAATGTTAGAAACTCTGACAGCTATCGATTCATCTGTGTGGATATAGCAAGCGCCGTGACTACAGAGTGTTATTTGATTGACGCTGCTGATGATACAGCGAAACCGCGCTTGATTTTCTCTCGCTGTCCTGAGATTGAATACTACGTGGCTGACCACGGCGATTCGTTGTTTGTACTGACCAACGAAGACGCTATCAATTTCAAAATAATGGAAACCGCCCTTGACAATCCATCTAAATCAAACTGGACAACATTGGTGGCTCACTCAGAATCCACAACATTGACTTCCATGCAAATGTTCAATGAATTTTTGCTGATTGACGAGCGCACAAATGGATTGCCCGAAGTCAGTGTTATTCATTTGCAGAACAAGTCGTCATATCGGATAAGCAAGCCTGAAAAAATTCAAGAATTGCGCATAGGCGACAATCGGGAATACGATACCAACATTTGCCGCTTGCGGGGCACTGCATTAGCCATGCTGACATCAGACTACGATTTTAATGTAGAAAGCAAAACCCATCATTTAGTCAGAACTCAACCGATCGGGGGTGACTTTGATCCTGATCAATACACAGCTGAAACGCATTTTGTCAAAACATGCGGCGGAGTTGAAGTGCCAATGAATTTGGTTTACAAAAATGACATTGACAATCAGCGACCCGCCCCACTGCTACTATACGGCTATGGATCTTATGGTATTAGTTTACCCCTCCGATTTTCGGCGCGAAGATTGTCATTATTAGATCGTGGTATTATTTTTGCAGTTGCTCACATCCGAGGTGGGGGAGAAAAAGGCAAAAACTGGTACTACGATGGCCGTCGCCTGAAAAAAAAGAATACCTTTTACGATTTTGAGGATTGTACCGAGTACCTTTTGGCTAAGGGTATAACTTCACCTGATAAATTGGCAATTTGCGGCGCCAGTGCCGGTGGCTTGGTTATCGGCAATTTTCTAAACAATAATCCCAACAAATGCAAGGCAGCTCTTGCTATGGTGCCATTCGTTGACATTGTATCCACGATACTTGACGATTCGTTACCGTTATCCATACATGAACGCGATGAATGGGGGGATCCAAATGATGCCGAAACTTACCACTATATGAAATCTTATTCACCTTATGACAACGTCAAAGCACAACCCTACCCTGCACTACTCATCACTGCTGGATTTAATGACCCGCGTGTCGGTTACTGGGAACCAGCCAAATGGGCTGCAAAGATCCGCACTATGAACACAAGCAACCAAATGTTGTGCCTTAAGACTGAAATGCGATCCGGACATTTTGGAGCTTCTGGCCGTTACGACAGTCTGCTTGAAACTGCTATGGAATGGGCTTATGTGATTGATCAGTTGTTGCCAAATTACATCGAGTCCAAGGATTAGCTTAGTGCGCAAGCTTATTACAGCCAGAATTTTCAGCTAATCTTCCACATCTCAACAATAGTAAATGATTCCGTTCAACTGGTCAGATCAATGTGTCAATGCCCAAGCTTTCGGTTCAAATGTTAAAGTTGAGGTACAACAGGACTATAAGAAAGTTACAATTTTTGGCAATAATCGATCAAATTCACGCTCACTGTTGATTTGTGTATCAGTTATCACAGCAACCGTCACTCTTATTAGTATAATTATGGCATTCTTAGGAGCTTGGCTTATTGCTCCATTTGCAGGCGCAGAAGTTCTGTTATTGACAATCACTGCGTTGATACTTAGATCACGCAAGAACGACTGCGACTCGCTGGTGGTTAGCGATACACATGTTCACCTGACTCGAAAACGCCATCCGAATGTAAGTGTTCATTCTTTTGTTCGGCAATGGACGGATGTCAAGTTAACCTGTGAAAACAAAGCTCATACACTTCCCAGACTGCTTGTGGGTTGCCATGGCAAGTATCAGGAAGTTGGTGAGCAGTTGGTCAGGACTTCAAAAATTCGCCTTTATCAACATTTGAATGACTGGATTAGTGATAACATACACTGCGCTTAGACATACATTGCAGCTTAGAAACTACCAACCCATGAGGGAGATACCTATTGATGATAGCAATGCCATTTCGAGTTAAGAACATATTGCGGTACACTGTTGCCGCAGCAATATTTTTTCCGTTCAGTGCGTTTTCAGAATGGGGACTTAACCTCCCACCACCATCCACACCAATTGCCAGCCGAATACTGGATCTGCACAATGCAATTATGTTGATATGCCTGATTATTTTCATTGTCGTGTTCGGTGTTATGTTCTACTCACTGTACGCCCACCGCAAAAGCCGCGGGCACAAAGCAAGTCAATTCAGTCACAACTCCAAGGTTGAAGTGGTTTGGACTGTTATTCCTTTCTTGATTCTAGTTGGAATGGCAATTCCCTCGACAGCCACCCTCTTGTTCATGGAGGACACCACAGATTCAGACCTTACTATCAAGGTTACCGGCTACCAATGGAAATGGCAGTACGAATATCTTGATCACGACATCAGCTACTTCAGCAATTTATCCACTCCGCGTGCCCAAATTGAGGGGCGCGAACCCAAAGGTGAACACTACCTGCTTGAGGTGGATAACCCTGTTGTTCTGCCATCCAACAGGAAAGTCAGGTTTTTACTGACATCTAACGACGTAATTCACGCATGGTGGATCCCCAAGTTCGGTGTCAAGAAAGATGCTATTCCAGGTTACATCAATGAGTTTTGGGCTTATGTCGAGGAACCTGGAACATACCGCGGTCAATGTGCCGAACTTTGCGGCAAAGATCATGGCTTTATGCCGATCGTCGCTGATGTCATGGCCGCTGAGGACTTTGATAATTGGGTTGCCCAACAGCAAGGTGAACAACTCGCTTCGGTTGTTGAAGCCGACCGCGACTGGAGTATGGATGAGCTCATGGAGCGCGGTAAAAAAGTTTACGTGAACTGCTTGGCCTGTCACGGCGACCAAGGGCAAGGAGTGCCACCCACATTCCCGCCGCTAACAGGCAGTGCTATCACTACCGGGCCTATAGAAGAACATATTGATATCGTCATGAATGGGCGACCCAATACAACAATGGTTGCATTCAAGGCGCAACTCAGCGATGCTGATCTTGCGGCAGTAATCACTTATGAGCGTAATGCACTTGGCAATAGCGTGGGCGATTTGGTACAACCCGCACAGATTAAAGCACTGCGCTAAATTCTTGACCATATTAAATTGAATTTTGATTAACAACTTTTCAGGAATATCACATTATGGCTGTTGCACATACTGATTCTCACGACCACCATGACCATGACCATCGTCCAACTGGCATCATGCGCTGGTTGACAACAACCAATCACAAAGACATCGGAACGATGTACCTCATTTTCTCGCTGACCATGTTTTTCGTTGGTGGCGTCATGGCGCTAGCTATTCGGGCTGAATTATTCCAACCAGGACTTCAGGTGCTCAACCCAGAATTATTCAATTCTATGACTACCATGCATGCGCTGATTATGATTTTCGGTGCCATCATGCCCGGCTTTGTGGGATTTGCAAACTGGCTAATTCCGATGATGATCGGAGCACCGGACATGGCCTTACCGCGCATGAACAACTGGAGTTTTTGGATTCTACCGTTTGCATTTGCGATGTTGCTCGGCAGCTTGTTCACAATTGGCGGCGGACCGGCTTCCGGCTGGACGCTCTACGCGCCGCTATCCGTTCAGGGCGGCGCTGGTGTCGATATGACAATTCTCTCAATACACATGATGGGCATTTCTTCGGTGCTAGGCGCTATCAACGTCATCGTCACGATTATGAACATGCGAGCACCAGGCATGAATCTGATGAAAATGCCTCTTTTTGTATGGACTTGGCTAATCACAGCTTTCCTACTAATTGCTGCCATGCCGGTTTTAGCGGGGGCGGTAACTATGCTGTTGACTGATCGACATTTCGGCACTGCTTTTTTCGATCCGGCGGGCGGCGGAGATCCTGTGTTGTTTCAGCACATATTCTGGTTTTTTGGACATCCTGAGGTATACATTCTGATTCTGCCGGCATTTGGCATTGTTTCGCAAATTGTTCCCACCTTCTCTCGCAAACCGCTCTTCGGATATGATTCGATGGTTTTTGCGACTGCCGGTATTGCATTTCTATCATTCATTGTTTGGGCTCATCACATGTTCACAGTCGGTATGCCACTCGCTGGGGAGCTGTTTTTCATGTATGCCACTATGTTGATTGCAGTACCGACTGGCGTGAAAGTGTTCAACTGGGTGGCGACTATGTGGCGCGGTTCAATAACCTTCGAAACGCCAATGCTGTTTGCATTGGCCGTGGTATTTCTATTTACAATCGGTGGGTTGTCCGGTCTTATGTTAGCGATCGTGCCAGCCGATTTTCAGTATCATGACACCTATTTTGTGGTGGCACACTTTCACTATGTACTCTTCGCCGGCTCAATCATGGCTATGATGGGCGCTGCTTATTACTGGTTGCCAAAATGGACGGGACGTATGTACCGGGAGGGGCTCGGCAAAGCTCATTTTTGGTTGACAACAATATTTTTCAATATCACATTCTTCCCGCAGCACTTCCTCGGCTTGGCCGGCATGCCGCGACGCATCCCCGATTACTCGACACAATATGCAGAATTCAACTTGATTTCCTCGCTTGGGGCATTTGGCCTAGGGCTGTCACAGCTGATTTTTGTATATATCATCATTCAAGCGGTCCGTGGCAAAGAGAAGAAAGCGACACCGCAAGTCTGGGAAGGTGCGCAAGGCCTTGAGTGGACAGTAGACTCCCCTCCGCCATATCATACATTTGCGACTCCTCCAGTCGTCAAATAAGCATTTGAGGAGATTCAAATTGGCAAAAAATCCACGCGATAATATTCGCAGAAATGCTTGGATACTAGGTGCTGTGGCACTAGTGTTTTTCTTTGCTGTCATGGTTGCGCAGTACACGCAATAAGCCATCTCACAGTGACATCCTCGCTAATCAGAAAATCAAATTTGCGACTGTCAATGTACTTGGCAGTCGCAGTGTTCGCGATGTTCGGATTTGGCTATGCCCTAGTGCCGCTTTATGATATTTTTTGTGAGATTACCGGAATTGGCGGCAAACCAACGATCGCCAAGTTGCAAAGCGCGACACCCCAATCCATCGACCTGCTCAGGGATGTCACGATTGAGTTCACCGGCACCTCCAATAACCACATGCAGTGGCAAATCAATCCAATGGTCAAGAAAACTAGAGTGCATCCTGGTGAAATTCATGAAATCAACTACCGAGTCAAGAATACCGCGAATCGCACAATTGTCGCGCAAGCAATACCTAGCGTATCACCAATTCAGGCAGCTAAGCACCTAGTTAAACTTGAATGTTTTTGCTTTACCAATCAAACACTGAACGAAGGTGAAGAACGCGAGATGCCAGTACGGTTTTACGTTGCATCTGAACTGCCCAAAGAGATCAGGACACTCACTCTGTCCTACAGTTTTTTTGAACTCAAAAACGAACGCGGCAGTTGAATGGATTTTACTTCTTATCAATCCCATAAAAAACTCAATCACTACGAGGACAAACGATGAGTGCTACAAACAGCGATTACTATCTACCTAATCCTAGTCCTTGGCCTTTGGTGGCATCTGTAGGATTATTCACACTGGCGGGCGGATTTGTCATGCTCCTCAACGATGTCGGAGTTGCACCTTGGGTAATGCTCATTGGGGCTTTGATCATCGCATTTATGATGTTCGGCTGGTTTGGCATTGTCGTCATCGAAAGCGAAGCTGGAAAATACAACGCTAGAGTTGATATTTCATTCCGCATGGGCATGCTGTGGTTCATATTTTCCGAGGTGATGTTTTTCGCAGGGTTTTTCGGGGCTTTGTTCTATATTAGAAATCTTGCCGTACCTTGGCTCGCTGAAACTGATCTGCTGTGGATGGGCTATGAGGGAGGTTGGCCAACTGCCGGACCAATGGGACAAGAAGTGCTGGCAGCTGACACTGTGGCTGGTGCTGGCCAATTCTCAACAATTGGTGCTTGGGGAATTCCAATTTGGAATACACTGATTCTGCTGTCTTCAAGCGTTACAGTCACTTTTGCCCATTGGGCACTCAAAAAAGATCAACGCTTTTCACTCATTTTCTGGCTAGCATTGACCGTTGCTTTAGGTTTTATCTTTTTATATCTGCAAGGATACGAATACTATCATGCCTACAGCGAACTCGGACTGACACTCGGTACCGGCGTGTATGGGGCAACCTTTTTTATGCTAACCGGATTTCACGGTGCGCATGTGACCATTGGCGCCTTGATACTGTTGGTCATCTTAATCCGTTGCATTCGCGGTCATTTCAAACCCGATCAACACTTCGCGTTTGAAGCAGGCGCATGGTATTGGCATTTCGTTGACACTGTATGGGTGGGCTTGTTTATATTTGTATATGTTGTCTGAGTACTAAAGCCTGATTGGCATTTACTCACCTGAGGTTTGTACCGGTGGTATGGGAACAGTGTTGCTAGGTGTGATCCAACCAGTGTAAATTCCTCCAACGATTATTACAAACAACAAAAACCAAATTGATATTCGAGCAGTGAGGGCTTTGACGGTACGCGTGCCGTCCCCTCGGTCTTTATACATATACCAAAATGCTGATGCTAATGTGATCAACATCAGTATAAACAGAATTGCAATAATGAGTTTATCCATGAATTTAATACGTGTAGAGATTGAAATCTAGACTTAATTTTACTCGCTATTGATGATTACATTGGATCATGGACCTTGAGTTCAAATTCAAACTACTACCCACTATTGCCACATTACTCATATTACCGGTATTAGTCGGTCTTGGGTTTTGGCAGTTGGATCGCGCACAACAGAAAACTGAAGTTCGCAGCTTACTTCTCACGCGCAGCGTAGAGCCCGAAGTTACAATTGGCACAACAATTGAATCAACTTCCGAACTTGAGTTTCGAAGAGTACGCGCAAGTGGTACCTGGGACCAAGAACGGGAATTTCTGCTGGATAATCGAGTGTTGAATTCCCGCGTCGGGTTTCACGTAATCACACCTCTCATATTCAGTGGCAACAAATCCGCTGTTTTGGTTAACAGAGGCTGGGTTCCCGCCTCACCCGACCGCACTCAGTTGCCAGACACTTTTGTCAACAACAGCGAAACAACAATCTCAGGTTTGGTAGTCATACCAGATTCAAATCCATTTGTGCTTGAAGAACCTCCTCCACTTGAGCCTGACCGGTGGCAACGGATATGGCAAACAATCGATCTAACGAGATTTAGCGAAGCAGCTCCCTACAAAATCCAAGGATTTGTGATTGAGCTTGACCCAAACAACGAAAATGGCTTTGCAAGAAAACCACGAAAATTTGAAGACGATTGGATTTATCGTCACAAAGCGTATGCTTTTCAGTGGTTTGCAATGAGTGCTGCGCTCGTTGTGATATACTTTCTTGTAACTGTCCGCCCAAGCAGAAAATCTGCAAACTGATGCAATACTGTTCAATTTCTCATGATTCATTGTGCACTAAAAATCAAGCGACAACAATCTAATATCTTTGACTCTCTATAAAATAGCTTAATGGCTTCAAACGTTACTATTCAATCAGCCGAATCACAAATATTGCCGGGACCGGCAACATTGAGAGATTATTACAATATCACAAAGCCACGTGTCGTTGCGCTCATCATGTTCACTGCAATTGCCGGTATGTTTTTAGCCACTGCAAAATTGCCAGATCCTTTGAGATTGCTACTGGCAACGCTTGGTATTGGGTTAGCAGCCGCCTCGGGAGCGGCAGTCAATCATATTCTTGACGAAGATAAAGATAGCAAGATGTTGCGAACAAAATCTCGCCCCGTTGCAACCGGGCGGTTAACTGTCGGTGCAGCCCTTGTGTTCTCATGCATTCTTGCTGTGCTATCAATGCTAATCTTGACAATCGGTGTCAACACACTGACTGCGATTCTCACTTTTGTGTCATTGATTGGCTATGCAATCATCTATACAGTTTTTCTAAAGCATGCTACGCCCCAAAATATTGTGATTGGCGGTGCCGCCGGTGCCATGCCACCGGTGCTTGGTTGGACTTCAATTACCGGCGAGCTCAATTCTGACGCGTTTTTATTGTTTTTGATCATTTTCTGCTGGACACCACCACACTTTTGGGCGTTAGCTCTGTATCGAGCCAAAGATTACGAGAACGCGCAAATCCCTATGTTGCCCATCACTCACGGACAGAAATTCACCCGTCTACATATTTTGTTATATACGGTATTGCTGGTAGTAGCGTCGATCACGCCTTTTGCGACTGGTATGTCTGGTTTTGTTTACTTGATCTCAGCAGTCGCACTCGGAATTGGCTTTGTTGTTTTCACAGCTCGCCTTTACCGCCATTACAGCGATGCGCTTTCAAGAAGGATATTTCGATATTCAATTCAGTATCTCGCGTTGCTATTTACAGCAATGCTGATTGATCACTACCTGCCAGTGCTTTAATTTTGAATTGCGTTCCTTGACTAATCCAAGAATAATATCCATACAACCGGTTACCTCTGTTGAATAATTCTGAAACAAATTCAGCACTTACGGGGTTGTCTCCGTTAGACGGGCGTTATTTTGACAAAGTCGGTCCGCTTCGCCAGCTTTTTAGCGAATATAGCTTGATTAAATTCCGCCTCAAAGTTGAAGTTGAATGGTTTATCACGTTAGCTAATCATCACTTAATTAAGGAGTTAAATCCACTTTCTGAAGATACTATTGTCTTGATTCGCAAGATCATCTCTGAATTTTCAATTACAGACGCGATCGAGATAAAAAAAATTGAAGCTTCAACTAAGCATGATGTAAAGGCCGTTGAGTATTTTCTGAAAGATAGGCTGAAAGAAATAGAAGAAATTTCACAATCACTTGAATTTATACACTTCGGATGCACTTCCTATGATATTAATGACAACTGCTTCGCGTTGATGCTAAAGTCCGCACGCAAAGATGTGCTGTTGCCGGAGCTAGGAAAACTGACAGCAACAATCTCAGATATGGCACAAAGATATGCCGACACACCAATGCTTGGAAGAACACATGGCCAAGCAGCTGCACCGACCACAGTTGGCAAAGAATTGCGGGTGTTCGCACATCGGTTGAAAAATCAACTGGCACACTTTATTGAGCTTCCGCTGTATGGTAAATTTAGCGGCGCAGTTGGAAACTTCAACTCGTTACATGTGGCATACAGTGAAGTAGACTGGCCGCAAGTAGCTCAGGGCTTTGTCGAATCACTAGGCATAACCTACAGCGCTATTACCACACAAACCGAATCACATGACTATATTGCGGATTACTGCCATACCCTTCATCGGATCAATAGTATTTTGCTAGATTTATGCCGCGATATGTGGTCTTACATAGCAATAGGATACTTCAAGCAAAAAGTTGTGAAATCTGAGGTCGGCTCTTCCGCTATGCCCCATAAGATTAACCCCATTGATTTCGAAAATGCGGAAGGCAACCTTGGTATTGCAAATGCCTTGCTTGGACATTTTGCTGAGAGGTTTCCAATTAGCCGCTGGCAACGCGACTTGAGTGACTCAACTGTGTTGAGAAACCTTGGTGTGCCACTGGGGCATAGCCTTATTGCCTATCAATCCATGAGCTCCGGTCTTGGACGGGTTGAAGTAAATATTAATGCTATTGACAGTGATCTTGACCAGGCATGGGAAGTGCTGGCCGAAGCTATTCAAACAGTGCTTCGAAAACATGGACGTGAAACACCTTATGAAGAGCTGAAAAAACTCACACGCGGAGTAACCGTTTCCCAATCCACTGTAAGCAGTTTTATCATTGACCTGAACTTACCAGAAGACGACCGTAACCAGCTACTAAGGTTAACACCTGCAACCTATACTGGATTGGCAACTGAACTTGCTCGTTCGAACGATAGCTAGCAACTGTCTGATTTTGCTACCAAGAAGCAGAATTATTGACAATTTTCTTTGCTCAAATAATACTTGAACAATTATCTTGGTTAGCATGCGAGTATCGAAACTTTTAGCTAATGATGGTATTTGTTCAAGACGAGAAGCTGAGCTATTCATACAGAGAGGTTGGGTACGAGTAGACGGTGAAGTCGTAACCCAACTGGGGATGCAGGTAGACGATAATAGCGAGGTCACAATTGATTGTAAAGCAAAAGAGCACCAAAAAAAACTTCTGACCATTGTGTTGAATAAACCGATTGGCTATGTTTCCGGACAGCCGCAAAAAGGATATAAGCCCGCTGTTTCTCTCATAACCAGAAAAAATCAAATCAAGAGTGAAGGCCGCCGGCATACATCGAAAATTGACTGGCCAATCAGGGGATTAGCTCCTGCTGGCAGATTAGACATTGATTCTACCGGGCTTTTAGTTTTGACCCAAGATGGTCGGATTGCACGTAGTTTAATTGCTCCAACCTCAAAAATAGAAAAAGAGTATCTGGTACGAGTTGACAAACCGGTAACTGCTCACCACGCTAAACAGCTAGAGCATGGACTCAAGCTTGACGGAGTAGAACTATTGCAAGCGAAAATCAAATTGCTAGATCAAAGATATTTCCAAATGATTTTGACTGAAGGTAGAAAACGTCAAATCAGGAGAATGTGCTTATTAGTTGGGCTTAAGGTAGTTGGACTTAAAAGAGTAAGAATCGGTGAACTCCGCCTAGGTTCCTTACCAATTGGCAAATGGCGATTGTTAAGTGAAAGAGAAATATTTTGATTTAAGATCTTATGCCAAATAGTATAAAGCTCAATATTGAGTCAATATTGAGCATTTATCTACAGTAGTACTACCATTTAATTGCAATTATTTACAGCTACTGATAAAATTAAGCCCAGTTTCCACGATGATCAATTTTCCCAAATATCGCATTAGAAGATAGAATTGTTGTAAAAAGCATTATGCAGTGGGCGCATGACTGCTTTCACCCGATGGTTGAAATACATAATCCGGAGTATTTGTTGCTGCACAGCACTTTATCGGCTTTCATTCATTCCTAATGAGATTTTTGGGACTTCTGCTTTTAGCTGAGTTTAAGTGTAAAATATTAATTTTGAGTATTTCCCAAATATTATGATGGAGTGAAAATGTTTAGAAAATCAACTTGCCGGTATATTGCTCATACTGCACACCATGAAGACGGATCAAACGTGATGTCTGTTCCAACAGCGTCCCTATCTTCCCTTGGATTCCTGACGGGGGGGGGGGGGGCAATGATGCGCTCTCTTTCGAAGCTGGTTTCATCAGTGGTTTTGGTCGGATTGCTAGCACTGCCTCCATTGCAAGCACATGCCAACCTATGTGGCGACCCGACAGCGGGAACACCGCAAGTGGTAGTATGCGATAGCGAAGACTTCGCATCAGGTCAAGAAGTCATAGATGCTCCTCGTATCACCGTACCTTATAAAGTGACTGAAAACGGGTTGAGTGTAACTATCGCAGAGAATGCAGAGAATGCAGAGAATATGAATATTATCATCGATGGTGTCGATGTGGGTACCAGAACATTAACAATTGGTGGTGTAGCCCAAACTCCTGCGTTTTCTCGTTTCAGAAATGCCATTCGAATTGAGGCTGAAGAAGTCGCATCCGGTGAAAATGGCATAACAGTCAAATCCAAGGGGAATATCGATGCAAACACAGCGATTGGGATTCTATCAAGAAACCATAACAATATCAAGGTTGAGGTTACAGCCGGTGTGTTGCGAAGCAATCAAAGTGCAATCAAAGTTGAAGGAGCAAGCCAAGGCACTTTCCACCGCGGCGATATTGACGTGACCCTTGGCGGAACTGCAGTGATACGAGGTCACCCGAAACAATACCGTGAACAACGTGTACAAGGTGAACCAGCTAGTCAGTTCGCGAACTATGTGCCCCGAGGCATCGAAATCTATACGCATGTATCTAAAGGAGGGAATGTGAATGTGGCGCTGAAAGGCACTGCGAAAATTGAAGGCGGTATCATGGACCATGGCATTTACATTCATGACAAAAGTGCACATGAGGCAGGCACTCACGCAGAAATCAGAGTGACAACTGAAGAAGGCACACTCATCGGCTCTGACTCTGCCAAAATTAACAAGGACGGGGTTTACGTCTGGATTAACGGCAACCGATTCCGCTCTAGTTCAGTAGGATCCAAAAGGACAGCGATTGTTGTCCACAATGGAAAGATCTATGCGAAAAACAGCGGCTTCAAGATTGAACACAAACACGAACCCGATAATCTTGACGCCTATGCCGGCGGCACCGCCTACCTCACCATTGGCGAGAAGGGTGAAGTGCATGTCTCCGAAGATACCGGAGATAATGGTGGCATCTATCTTGACACGCCTGACAAGTTTGAGGACGGCGATGAGGGCGATGATGTTGTTGTTGGCATGCGCAAGCAGAGCGTCACCGTCTACGGCAAGGTCTTTGGCAAACCGGACGGCGGCAGTGCCATCCACTTGAAAGGCGGCGGCACCGTCACCATCGGACGCAATGCCATGCTGATGCCGTCTGGTGCGAGTGATGACAGTTATCGGACAGTGAAGGTCGCTGGTGCCGACACCCCCGCCAACGACAAGCCCAATCTAGTGGTCAGGTTGGACCGGAACTTCAATGGGATAAAGAACATAGAGAATGACAAGAACAAGACTGCCTTCAAGTACAGAACCACAGGCAATGGAGAATACACTGATCTTGCAATGAACCAGAAAATCACCTTGACTATCACTCTGGATTCGCAAGTGCCGTGCGGTTTCTACAACGATTGCTTGGCCACGAAAACGGATGAGTTCACTGCTATGCTTAAGCCTCATACCAATACCACTTTTACCTCTACTGTTTTCTCGCTGACTTTCAATCGCGATGCCAGTTTCAAATCCAAATTCGGGCTGGCAGCCCCTGTTGCCGGAAAGCAGCGTACGCCATCCAAGCGAGGCAAAGTATATGAAGCCGTGCCTTCGGTGGTCTGGGACATGGCCAGTGCCATGGACGCCTACATGCCATCGATGATGTCAGGTGGCACTGTCGCCAGTGCGGCCAATCCGCTGCAACTCGCTCAAAACGGAACCATGGCTGTTGCCAACCCTGGCATGCTGACCGAGCGCAGAACTTGGGGCAGCATAGAAGTGGGCAGCGGTGAACGCCGGTTGCGAAACCCCATGACCGGCGACCAGTCGTATGATCTGTCTTACAGCGGATTTGCGGCTGGTGTTGACCTGCCTGGCGGCGATGGCATGATGTTTCGAGTGGGACTGCATCATCGTCAGGGCAAGGCCGACTTGACCAATAGCGGTCGTGTGAAGGTGTCTGGCACCGGTGTCGGCGTCGGCATGGCCCGTCAGATGTCCGGCGACCTGCTGCTTGATGGCTGGGCGGGTGTCACCAAGTTTGATGACATTGAGGTCAAGTCATCAGAGATGGTAGGTACAAAGTCAGTCAAGGTGAATGAGGAAACCGAAGGTACCGGTTATGCCATCGGCATGGGAATCTCACAGCGCGTGGACCTTGACAAGCTGTCGCTGACACAGCGCGGCGGTCTGACTTGGTCATCGATTTCAGTGGATGATTATGCAGCTATTGACGGTGAGTCTGAACAAAACCAAGACAAAGTTTCCACGGGAACCAGTTCGGGTGTGACGGCACGTTATGGTGCGTTATTTGAGAAGGCGGTTGGGGAGACTTCGGCAGATTGTTGCAATCTGTTCGGTTCATTGGACATTGAGCATAACTTCAGTGCCGAACACAGTGTGAAGGTCACCAACGGTGAATTGCCGCCAACCACGATCAAATCAGAGGCTAAGCCAACGAAAATGCGGTTGGGATTCGGTGGTTCAACCAGTTGGAATTCTGGTCGGTCGGCCTTTTCGGGTGTGGTCTATCACACCACTTCGGGTAGTGGCGACAAAACCACCAGCGGACAGATTACCCTGTCTGTCAGATTCTAGTCAGAAACTTCAGCGTGGTTTATGCAGGCCTGTCCTCAGTCAATGCGATTTTTGTAACTGAGGCAGGTCTGTCCATCGGTATGAGAGATTACAAAATCTCCCTAAAGGATCATGCTGCACCATGAATTGTGACTTTGGGGTGCCGAACAATCATTAAAGGATTTTTTGAGCTGATAATTCGGCCAATAGCGCTTGGCAACCTTTGTATTAGTTTTCCAAATGTCTTGATGTAGTTGAGTATGGGTAATGCTTGACTTTTGCAAAATCGCCAATTAAGTATGATAACAGGTATTTCATATAAGTAGTTTTCATTTTATTTCAATGCTATAAAATCACTGATATTTCCAAGAGTGTTTTACGAAAAGAGCCTTGATTTTTGACCCCTACCGTTTACTTAGGCCAGTATTGGCGAGTATCGATGCAGAAACTGCACACAAGCGCACAATTGGTACTTTGAAGTGTGTATCAAATCATGATAAATTGCTAACTCTATGCGAGAATCTTTATGGAAACCGTGTACCAGACCTACCGGTCTGTCTTTTTGGTCGAACCCTTAAGAATCCGGTTGGACTAGCTGCTGGATTTGACAAAGACGGTGTTGCCTTTCCAGCTGCCGCCAGTTTAGGTTTTGGATTTGTAGAGATTGGAACTGTAACTCCCAAACCACAGCCTGGCAATCCCAAGCCGCGTATCTTTCGTATTGAAAGCAACCAATCAATCATCAATCGACTCGGTTTCAACAGTTCAGGTCTTGATGAGTTTTGTTCAAATGTCAGCAGTTTTCGACATCGCATGAAAGGAGCAATGTTAGGAGTTAACATAGGAAAAAACACTGACACGCCAAACGAACGAGCCATTGAGGACTATCTTGAATGCTTAGAACAAGTTTATCGAATTGCCGACTATGTTGTTCTCAATCTGTCATCACCCAACTCGCCGGGTTTGGTTCAATTACAGCTAAAATCACAATTCGGACAGCTATTAGAAGCGATTTTGCAGAAAAGAGACCGCCTCGCATTGGAAAATCAAGGCAAAATAGTGCCAATTGCTGTAAAGGTATCACCCGATCTTAGTGCTGTTGAACTGAAGCAAACGATTGAAACAGCAATGGATTTGAAAACAGACGCTATTATTGCAACGAATACAACCACTGCACGAACTGGTAACTGCACTGATAGACAATTTGCAGAAACCGGAGGGTTAAGTGGAAACCTGCTCAACGAGCTGTCAACACAAACAATAAAAACAATTGCACAAATTTCCGACGGTGACATACCTATCATTGGTGTTGGTGGTATCAGCTCGGCTAACGATGCTTGGAGCAAATTTGCGGCTGGCGCAACCGCTATACAACTGTATTCGTCAATGGTATTTCAAGGTCCAACTGTCATAAAACAAATTGTTGAGGGACTTGTTAGGCTTGCTAGTGAAAATGATAAAAGCAGCTTTGGTGACGCGTTGAAAGCTGCTCTATGACTGCAATTGATCATCTTTTAGATTGATCTGATTGAAAGCCGACAAATTGATTCTGAGAACGGTTCTAAATAACACAGAATCTATACCAATGCAAATTCAGATAGCTTGAAGAAAAGCTAGTGGTTATTTCGCTAAAATATATTATTCAGCAAGACGCGACTTGCAGATATACGAAAGATAAAAATAACTATCAGACAAATAGAGTGCAATCTTTCTAAATCGTTAATTATGCACCCTTCTAATCTTATGCCATCTAATAAAAAATTCCAACCACTCAACCCAGACTTCAAAAGGGATGCCCGAGACAGCTTCTATAAGCAGGGTATTATGAATTTACTCGGAGCGACTATCAGGAAAATAAAACCAGGAAAATGTACTGTTGACCTACCCTTCAACAATCAGCTAACACAACAAGATGGCTACTTTCATGCAGGAGCAACGAGTGCCATCGCAGATTCAGCAGGCGGTTATGCTGCATTAACTTTAATGCCAGCTGATAGTCGAGTGCTTACTGTTGAATTTAAAATCAATCTAATGGCCCCAGCTAACGGTGATCGTCTATCGGCAAAAGCCTATGTCATCAAACCAGGGCGTACAGTGACTGTTGCAAAAGTCAAAGTGTACTGCCGTTCCGATAATAAGTCGTTCATGTGCGCTATGATGCAACAGACTACCATTTGCTTACCGCAGTGAAGTCTGATTGTTTTCTCTCAGTTAAATTCAAGCAAAAACTAGTTTGATATAATTGATAGCTATTCATTCTAAAACTCTAGAATATTCTTTGATTTTCTATGCCCTCCGATTACATATCACTTAACTTTGGATTAGGCGAGACTATCGATCTACTGCGTGATAGTGTACAAAATTTCTGTGCTGATGAAATTGCTCCGCGAGCTGCTGAGATTGACCGGTCAAACGAGTTTCCAATGGATCTCTGGCAAAAATTCGGGCAAATGGGACTATTAGGAATTACTGCCGGTGAACAATATGGCGGCACTAACATCGGATACCTTGCGCATGTTGTAGTAATGGAAGAAATCAGCCGAGCATCAGCATCAGTTGGTCTGTCTTATGGAGCTCATTCGAATTTATGCGTTAATCAAATTTACCGGAATGGAACTGAAGAACAAAAAGCAAAATATCTGCCAAAATTGATTAGTGGTGAACATGTCGGCGCTCTTGCAATGACTGAACCGAACTCCGGTTCTGATGTCGTTAGCATGAAACTTGATGCCAAACAGAATAATGATTGCTACATATTGAATGGCAGTAAGATGTGGATTACTAACGGTCCGGACGCAGATGTGCTAATTGTTTATGCAAAAACTGATCAAAATGCCGGTTCTAGGGGCATAACTGCATTTCTAATTGAGCGCGGATATGAAGGATTCACTACACCCCAAAAACTAGATAAACTTGGCATGAGAGGATCAAACACCGGTGAGCTCGTATTTCAAAATTGCCGCGTCCCGGCCGAAAACATTGTTGGAAAAACAGGTGGTGGCGTGGAAATTTTGATGAGCGGCCTAGATTATGAGAGAGTTGTTCTTGCGGGCGGGCCAATTGGTATCATGCAAGCCTGCTTAGATATTGTCGTACCCTACATCCACACACGAAAGCAATTCGGTAAATCAATTGGTGAGTTTCAGCTCATGCAAGGTAAACTAGCAGATATGTACTCAACACTTAACGCTTGCCGAGCCTATGCCTACGCGGTTGCCCAAGCTTGTGACCGTGGTGAAACCACTCGTAAAGATGCAGCTGCTGTTATCCTGTACTCAGCGGAAAAGGCCACTTGGTGTGCCTTAGAAGCTATTCAATCTCTCGGCGCAATGGGATACATCAATGACACTTCAACTGGTAGGTTATTGCGCGACGCAAAACTATATGAAATAGGCGCTGGTACTAGTGAAATACGCCGCATGCTCATCGGACGTGAGCTTTTTGAAGAAACACAAGACTGATAATCTTATTTTACTTTGGATATATAGGATGCTATTGTCATGAACGAAACCTCCGTCGCTGTTACTGGATTAGCTCGAACCCCTATTGGTGGATTTCAAGGGCGATTATCGCCTCTCGCTGCGCCACTGTTGGGATCCGCATCAATTGAAGCAGCATTGATTGACGCTGGATTATCTGGCACGAATATTGATGAAGTTCTCATGGGCTGTGTGTTACCAGCTGGAATAGGTCAAGCGCCAGCTCGCCAAGCTGCTTTGGAAGCGGGCATCCCAAAATCTGTTGGCTGCACGACTGTCAACAAGATGTGCGGATCCGGAATGAAAACTGTCATGTTCGGCTACGATTCAATTATTGCAGGAACAAATTCGACAGTCGTTACTGGCGGTATGGAAAGTATGAGCAATGCTCCTTACCTACTCTCCAAAGCACGCGCAGGAATTCGAATGGGTCATGACAAGATCTTCGATCACATGTTTGTTGATGGACTTGAAGACGCTTATCAAAAAGGCTCACTAATGGGAGAGTTTGCAGAAAATTGCGCTGAGTCTCACAATTTTTCAAGGGAAGCCCAAGATGAGTTTGCGATCGAGTCGTTATCAAGAGCTCAAAAAGCAACATTGAATGGAACATTCTCCAATGAGGTCACAACCATTGAAGTAACAACACATAAAGACTGTTATGAGGTTACAACAGATGAGCAACCTGAAACAACTAACTTTGAGAAAATCCCGTTGCTAAAACCAGCTTTTCGGCAAGGAGGCACTGTTACCGCGGCTAACTCTAGTTCGATTTCTGACGGCGCCGCCTCAATTGTCCTGATGTCAGAATCAGAAGCTGAAAAACGCGCAACCCGAATCCATGCACGACTCGCCGGACACGCCACCTATGCAGCAGAACCAAACATGTTTCCAACTGCTCCAATTGGCGCGATAAAGAAGTTGCTTGAAAAGCTTAACTGGTCGTTGAATGATGTTGACTTGTTTGAAATCAATGAGGCCTTCGCAGTGGTCGCGATGGTTGCCATGAAAGAACTGGGATTAACCCATGATCGGGTGAATATCCACGGTGGCGCTTGCGCACTAGGGCACCCTGTTGGCGCATCCGGTACCCGAATACTTGTCACTCTGATATCGGCGATGGAAAAATACGATTTGAAACGTGGAATCGCATCTTTGTGCATTGGTGGCGGCGAGGCAACAGCAATTGGTGTTGTTCGAGACTAACTTATTTTAGCAATGTCAACATCAATAGATTTCTACTTCGATTTTTCGTCACCCTACGGTTACTTTTCAAGTCACAGTGTAGATGATCTACAAAACCGGTGTAACTGCGAGGTTGTTTGGCGTCCATATCTAATGGGGGCAGTTATGAAGATCACCGAACGCAAGCCATTGGTTTCCATACCTATGATTAATGATTACAGTACCCGCGACTTAAATCGCATTGCGAGACGCATGAAAGTAGCATATAAAACACCTTCAAAATTTCCGATCGCCACAGTTGCAGCTTGCCGCGCGTTCTACTGGCTAGCAGCTCAAGATGTCAATGCCGCAAAAAAACTTGCCAAATCTCTATTTCGTGCCTATTTTGAAAAAGATAAATTAATATCAGACCCAGCTATCGTTATACAGATTGCAGATGAAAATGGAATTGACACAAAAGAGTTATCAAGTGCGCTAGAAGATGAAAAAATCAAAATTAAACTCCGGCAAGTTAATGACGAAGCAATCAAACGAGGTGTTTTTGGTTCACCATTTTTTATTGTTGGCAACGAACCGTTTTGGGGACATGACCGTCTTGAGACAGTTGAAGCATGGGCTAAAACCGGCGGCTGGTAGACTGTTTAGCCACTGGTTCTTTATGCCGCTAAACTTTCCGCTAAGATTAACACCTTCAAACTGAAACCAAGTCATTCGCTGATAGCAGTATCCTATGCCGATCATTGAATCCATGATCGATACCGGCTCACCTGAGTTCAAGGCGCGTCAACAGGCCATGGCGAAATTAGTCTGCGACCTTACTCAGGTGTTGGAAAAAGTGCAAATAGGAGGCAGTGAAAAAGCCCGTCAACGTCACGAATCACGCGGCAAGATGTTAGCCCGGGACCGAATTCGCTTGTTACTTGACCGAGGCTCACCATTTCTAGAATGTGCACCCTACGCTGCCTACAATATGTACGAAAATGAGGTGCCAAGTGCTGGTATTATTACTGGCATCGGTTCGGTCTCCGATCGAGAGTGTATGATTTTTTCCAACGATGCAACTGTCAAAGGTGGTACCTACTATCCGATGACAGTCAAGAAACACCTGCGAGCACAAGAAATTGCCGCCCAGAATCACTTGCCCTGCATTTACCTAGTAGATTCAGGCGGAGCATTTCTGCCAAGACAGGATGAGGTTTTTCCTGATCGTGAGCATTTTGGCCGAATATTTTTCAATCAGGCCAACATGTCCGCCAAAGGCATACCACAAATTGCTTCAGTGATGGGCTCATGCACTGCTGGTGGTGCCTATGTGCCGGCCATGTGCGACGAATCAATCATTGTTCGCAACCAAGGGACTATTTTTCTTGGCGGGCCACCTTTGGTGAAGGCTGCAACCGGTGAATCCGTATCGGCAGAGGAATTAGGGGGAGCAGACGTCCATTCGCAAGTATCGGGCATTGTTGACCATCGCGCGGAAGACGATCCGCATGCACTTTCGATTGTGCAAAACATCGTCAGCAATCTAAACAAAACCAAGAGCATTCCAGAGAACTTGCGGGAAGTCAGGGAACCAAAATACGATATTCAGGAATTGTACGGCATAGTGCCGACTAATATTCGCCAGCTATACGATATCCACGAAGTCATTGCTCGTATAGCTGATGGCAGTGAATTTGATGAATTCAAACCGTTGTACGGTGAATCTCTAGTATGTGGATTTTCACATATCATGGGATTTTCAGTAGGCATAATCGCCAACAATGGGATACTATACTCGGAATCCGCATTAAAGGCCACTCATTTTATAGAATTGTGTTGTCAACGGAATATCCCGCTGGTATTTCTCCAAAACATTGCAGGATTTATGGTTGGAAAAAAATATGAGTCTAGCGGAATCGCCAAAGACGGAGCCAAAATGGTGACAGCCGTCGCTTGTGCAAAAGTACCAAAATTTACAGTTATTGTTGGCGGCAGTTTTGGAGCTGGTAACTATGCCATGTGTGGTCGGGCCTATTCGCCAAGATTTCTGTGGATGTGGCCCAACGCAAGAATATCTGTTATGGGTGGTGAACAAGCTGGTAACGTTCTTACCCAAGTCAAGCTTGACAGTCTAAGAACAGACGAATGGCCAGAAGAAGAACAATCTGCATTTAAACACTCAGTGATTGAGAAATATGAAACCGAAGGGCACCCGCTTTACTCAAGCGCTCGCCTATGGGATGATGGTGTCATAGATCCTGCAGACACTAGAACCATACTAGGCCTAGCTATATCAGCATCATACAATGCGCCAGTAGAACAAACGAGATTCGGTATATTCAGAATGTAGGTAATAAATTGTGAGTTCTATGATGAAATATTCAACAATCGAAGTGCAAATTCTAAAGTCCGGTATTGGTACGATTATGCTGAATCGACCCCAAGTGCACAATGCCTTCAATGAAAAAATGATCACTGAGCTGAAAGCCGCTTTGGAACAGTTGCAAGATAGTCAAGAATTGAGAGTGTTGTGCATTAAAGGCGCAGGTAAAAGCTTCTGTGCTGGTGCTGATCTGGACTGGATGCGTCGAACTGCTTCGTTCAACGAAGACGAAAACTATAAAGACGCGTTTCAGTTTGCTGAAATGATGAGCTTATTGCACCGATTCTCAAGCCCAACACTTGCCATAGTGCACGGTGCGGTTTACGGCGGCGGAGTTGGATTAGTTGCAGCTTGCGATATTGTTTTTGCAGCTAGTACAACAAAATTCAGCCTGTCGGAAGTGAAACTTGGGTTAGTTCCAGCAGTTATTAGCCCATATGTTGTCAAAGCCGTGGGACTGCGTGTGGCACAGAGATATTTTTTAAGTGGAGAAAAATTTGACGCCAAAACTGCATTAAGAGATGGGCTTATCCATGAGTGTGTTGAGCAAGAACAAATTGCCGATTTTGAGAGCAGTTACCAATCCGAACTCTTGGCCTGCGCGCCTAATGCGCAGAAAACAGCAAAGTCACTAATTCATGAAGTCTATTCAACTTGGCCGGAACTTGCCTTGCAAGAAAAAACAGCCCGTTTAATCGCAAAAGTACGCTCCTCTGATGAAGGTAAAGAAGGTATCAACGCTTTTCTTGAGAAACGCTCTCCAGTCTGGCGCAGCCAATAATAGGGTGCCCTAATTGTTTGATAAATTGCTAGTTGCGAATCGCGGGGAAATTGCATGCCGCATTATTCGAACGGCGAATCGACTCAAAATACCGACGGTAGCGGTTTACTCCAAAGCTGACCAAGGTTCTATGCATGTTGCGCTTGCAGATGAATCTGTAGAGATCGGTGCCGCCCGTCCGTCTGAAAGTTATTTGAACATTGAACAAATAATCGACGCAGCAACTCAGACAAATGCAGACTCAATTCATCCAGGATATGGATTTTTATCGGAAAATAGTGCATTTGCTAAAGCTTGCAATGACGCGTCAGTTGAGTTCATCGGACCTTCAGCAAAAGCGATTGAACTTATGGCCTCAAAATCGACTGCTGCTGGCATCGCCGAAAATTCAAATGTTCCAATATTACCCGGTGTCCGACAATCGAGTCTTGATGCAGATAAGGTATTAAGCGTTGTAGATAGCATTGGTTTTCCAATACTGATTAAATCGGCGCTAGGCGGTGGCGGCCGTGGTATGCGCCTTGTTGAAACTAAAGACGATCTTACCGAAGCAATGGTGGCTGCCAGCTCAGAGGCTAAGGAGTTTTTCGGTGATGATCTTTTAATCATTGAGAAATATCTGGAGTACGCTAGACACGTCGAAGTGCAAATAGCCGCGGACAAGTATGGGAATACAGTTCATTTATTTGATAGAGATTGTTCGGCCCAGCGGCGCTATCAAAAAATAATTGAGGAAGCCCCTGCCCCAGAAATAAATGAAGATATACGTCAGCAAATGTACGATGCCGCAATATCGCTTGCCAAATCTATTGACTACCACAGTGTCGGTACTATTGAATTCTTGTTTGACAGTAGTAACTTCTATTTTATGGAAATGAATACACGGTTACAGGTTGAGCATCCGGTAACCGAAAAAATTACAGGAATCGACCTAGTAGAATGGCAGTTGCGGATAGCTGCTGGACATAGTATTAAGGCAATGGAGATCCCAGATGTGCCGCGTGGCCATGGACTTGAAGTGCGTATCTATGCAGAAAATCCAACAACTGGATTCCTGCCGTCTCCTGGAAGTATCCAACATTTGCAATTGCCAAAGGAAACTAAAAGCGTTAGCGTTCACAGTGGCGTAAGAGAAGGAGACAAAGTAGATCGAAATTACGATCCTATGATAGCCAAGTTGATAACACATGAAGACAGTCGAAATCAAGCAGTTTCCAGCATGCTAGCTGCGCTTGAGGACACTCATGTTGTTGGTGTACAAACTAACATTGGCTTCTTGTTCAATTTGCTACAGACAGATGCATACCAAGAGCGCGTGATAGATATTCGATATGTCGAATCTCATTTGCCAGAACTTGTTGCTAACCAGTCTACACTACCTGCGCAAATTCCAGCACTGCTCATGCTCTACACAATAACTAATGAACATGAATTTGATTTAATTCGAAGTCCATCTACCCCCTATTCAACTAATTCACTATGGAAATCACAAAGCGGTTGGCGTCTAAATTCTCAACTTGAATTCGCTCAGAATTTTGCATTTAACGGAGAACTACTCAATGTTTTTGCAATTATTCGTCCTAACACAATGTTGATCAAATGCAATTCCCAAACAATGCATTGTGACAATATTGAAGCTGACAACAAGAGAGTCAGCGCCACAATTAACAAGCAAAAATACGAAGTTAGCCTGGTTCAGATTGGTATGCAATATTACGTTTTCTATAAAGGCACTCAATACGAATTAAATTTAACTAACAGAATCTCCAACGCACGTCTGTCAACCGCGAATTCCAACTCACTTATAGCTCCATTGCCAGGTCGAATCTCACGTATTCTGATCAAACCAGGCGAAACTGTAGTGCCAGGCCAAAATCTTGTCGTTATTGAAGCGATGAAAATGGAACATCAAATCAAGAGCCCGATTGATGGTAAAGTAAGTTCGTTACCATTTAACGAAAATGATCAGGTTGAAGAAGGTGAAACTTGCGTGGTGATTGAACCTATTAATTAACCCAATCTCTTTGAAACCAGACTGCCAATGAATTATCCGGCTGATGTTCGTCTTGTAGAAGTAGGTCCCCGAGATGGCCTTCAAAATGAATCTGTAAAAACCGATCTGGAATTTCGTACTGAACTTGTCAATCGACTATCAGCTTGCGGTTTTCGCACACTTGAGGTTGGTAGCTTTGTATCCCCAAAATGGGTACCACAGATGGCTGGCACATCGGAGTTGTTGAATCGTGTAAACAGATCTAATAGCGTAAGTTTGGTGGCATTGGTACCAAACCTACAAGGAATGCGTGCAGCAATAGAATCAAAAGTTGATGAAGTTGCAATATTCACAGCAGCATCAGAAACATTTTCACAGAAAAATATAAATTGCAGTATCGCGGAATCTTTTGACCGATTCGCACCTGTTGTTGAACTCGCCAAAAACTGTAACATACCTATTCGGGGCTACATCTCATGCGCACTTGGATGTCCCTATGAGGGCCAAATTACAGTTGAACAAGTGACATCTGTTGTCGAACGACTGTTGAAACTAGGATGCTATGAAGTCTCAATTGGTGACACGATCGGAGTGGGTACAACCAGTGCAACAGATGAGTTACTTCGCTCTGTGTTAGCTATTTCTGATGCAAAATCTATTGCCGTACATTTCCATGACACTTATGGACAAGCTTTGCCGAACATATTGACTGCCTTGAATCGCGGAATTTCTATAATTGACTGTTCAATTGGAGGCTTAGGTGGTTGCCCTTATGCTAAAGGCGCAGGTGGAAACGTCGCAACTGAGGACGTTGTATACATGCTTAATGGCATGGAGGTTCGAACTGGAGTCAATCTTGAAGATTTGATTAAAGTCAACGAATTTGTCTTTTCTTACCTACAAAAAAAAACATCTTCTCGTGTTGCACTTGCAACTATGTCAAAGCAAAATTAATACCGAAAGCTTACAATTCCACCCCTTATTCTCACAGCTAATACTACCGTATACCGTAGTTCACTAGATGAACTACGGTTCAATTCGCTATCAAAGATTCTCAAGCCCAAATTCCAAATCTTCAATTAAATCATTAACATCTTCAAGACCAATTGACAATCGAATCAATCCATCTTTAATCCCCATCTGCTCCCGCTGTGCTAGTTGGATACGCCTATGAGTTGTTGAGGACGGATGGGTAACCGTGCTTTTTGCGTCTCCAAGATTAGCCGTTATTGAGAATACTTTCAACAAATCTATTAGTTTCCATGCAACTTGCTGCCCACCAGTCACCTCAAATGAAAGTAAAGCACCGAATTTAGTTTGCTGGCGTTTAGCAAGCTTATGCCCATTATGATTTTCCAGTCCAGGGTAATACACGTTATCTACTCTGGGATTACTCTCTAACCATTCAGCAATTCTCATAGCACTTAGACAAGACTCTTGCATTCTGATTGGCAAAGTTTCAAGACCTTTATGAAAAATCCAAGCATTAAATGGGCTCATTGAAGGGCCAGCTGTCCTCAAAAAACTAAAGATACTCTCAGCTAACGCTCTGTCATTAGTAAGAATTGCACCACCAACCGCCCGCCCTTGACCATCCAAAAATTTGGTTGCTGAATGCACTACAACATCTGCACCGAGATTTATTGGTTTTTGCAATATTGGAGTGCAAGCACAGTTGTCAACTGCAAAAATACAATTGTCAAGCATGCTAGCAATTTCCGATAATTTGGCTATATCAACGATTTCACAAATTGGATTGGAAGGTGTTTCAATAAAAATTAATCTTGTATTGTCACGAACAGGTAACCCACTATCGACCTCTGACGGATGAAAATAACTTACTCCCACCCCAAATCGACTTAGAACATTGGTAAATAAGCTAATTGTTGATCCAAACAAACCACGTGATGCAACAATATGGTCCCCCTGATGCAAGGTCGCTAAGCAAAGCGACAGAATCGCCGACATTCCAGATGAAGTGGCAATGCAGTAGTCAGAGTTCTCCAAAGCAGCGAGCCTTTGCTCAAATGCCCGAACTGTGGGATTGGTAAACCGAGAGTAGATATTTCCAGATTCTGATTCTGCGAACAATTGTGCTGCATGCTCAGCACTATCGAACACGAAACTAGAGGTTGTGAAAATTGGGTCGTTGTGTTCGCGTTCGGACGTTCTAGTTTGCCCTGCTCTTATAGCCTTGGTTTTCTGTCTGTAATCACTCATATTCTGATTCAACCGTTAGAATGAAATGAGCTAAACCAAAGAATCGCTTTAGCCCTGTTTATTTGCGTCGGCAAGCTGATCGTCAAATCAACGCATTTGATATTTTACCTGTTTATTTTAGATCACAACGAATCCGAGTTAATTTGTTAGTTATGAGTCTCAACAGATTTATGTTCCAATTCCATAGCATTCGATACACATTTTTATCTTGGTACCAATTCACAAGAATTATCTGATGCTAACAAACACAACAACTTATCAATTCATGAAATCTCTGAGTACTGATTAAGACTCAGTGCTACATTTCGCTACAGTAATGTTGCAAAATTCGACTAATGATTATACTCACAATCTGCAATAGTAAAGGCGGAGTCGGTAAAACCAGCCTCTGTGCCAACCTTGGTGGATTCGTAGCAGACTGTGGATTTAAGGTGCTTTTAGTCGATTCTGACCCCCAAATGTCCCTCAGTAACTACTTTTTTGTGCCAGATCAGCAACAGTATTGTTCCAACCGTGCCCGAAAAAACGCAAATTTCACTGAAAATATCAATAATACAGCAATCCCACAATTAGATATTGTGATTTCAAATGGAAATAAGCTCTCATACAGAAACACCCATAATTCACGTATTTATCTCAATGGTATTCAAAATTCTCTGCGCAATCTGAAAGAATACGATCTCATTATCATCGATACGCAGGGTGCTTCCAATGCTCAAGTTGATTCAGCGATACTATCAAGCGATCTCTTACTGTCTCCAATCGTTCCAGATGTAATGTCAGCACGAGAGTTTCTAAGAGGCACTGCACGAACTATCGACCGGCTTCAAAACACTCACGGTTACTCCCAACTACCGCATTCTCTAAATGGCGTGATTTACCGCACCCGTCCCACTGTGGATTGCCGCCTGATAACTCAACAGATAAAAAACTTGATTAGGGAAACACCGAAAATATGCATGCTAAAAACAAGTGTGCCAGACCGAACCGTCTATCGAGATGCAGCAACAGCGCAAGTTCCAGTCCATCGATATGAAAAGCGCCGGCGCAAAGGTATTAGTGCTAATGAAACCATGCGTGCCTTAGCTGCGGAACTCCTGCCTGAACTGAAAATCAACTCTAATATCAACAATAATTGACTTAGGAACTACAATGCCAAACCGCCCGTCTTCAGAACAAATCAGAAACACCTTACTTCCAAAACAAGAGTTAGCTACTGAGATAGAAGATTTCATTGACGCGGAATTTGATTTTTCTCAACCAACATTCCTTGCCATACCTCTTTCAAAAATACAGTTTTACGAAAAAAATCCGCGACGCTCAGAAAACCCAAACTATTTCAAAATCAAAGAATCTATTGCAAATACCGGGTTAACTCAACCACTTGTAGTTACGCGTCGCCCTGACCAAAATGACTTCATCATATACAAAGGCGGCAATACGCGACTCAAGGCAATACAAGAGTTGTTTCAAGAATCAGGAGATCGAAAATATCGTTTGGTTTCATGCTCTTATATACCGTGGTCAGGATTTGAATCTGACGCTCTCATCGGCCATCTGCAAGAAAATGAAATGCGCAAATCCCTTTGCTTCATTGATAGAGCACATGGAGTCAAGCTAGCAATTGAACTTTTACAATCTGAAACAGAAGACGAGCTATCCTTACGCCAATGTCAATCCTTGCTGGTTGAGAAGGGATACAGTGTAACGCTTAGCTCCCTCTCAATAATGGTATATGCGGCTGATACGGTTGAGCCTAATTTGCCGCGTGATATTTCCAGCAGCCTAGGGCGTCCACAAATTCAAAAGCTACAAGCATTGCATAACGCTTTCGATAAAGTTTGTGAAGAATTCGATTCAACCAAACAGTCAGACAATTTCGTATTTCATAACACCCTCAAAACCTACTCAAGGCCTGAATGGTCTTTACACATTTTTCGACGTTCACTTGAAGGCGAGCTCGCTGAGCAAACATCAATCTCAATACACGACATTTCCCTTCGTATTGATGGTTATCTCAATCTTTCGCAGACTCTTTTAGACCGTACACCTGATGAGATATATAAACAGCTTTCTAGCGAGGAAAACTCAAGTTGGGAGCAAAAAATGCACTATTTTGGTGCAAAACAGGGTGTTTACACTGTAAACACCTGCACTAATTTGGTGCATCACAATTCTGAACCCCTTGTAGTGACGCCCTCTCAAGGTATCGATATCGATAAAAATATCTCAAAAAATGATGGCAGACAAGCTCATTCGAGTGCTGACCCAGAGAAACCAGAAATCGAACAGAAAATAGATAACCTTCGCACGCACATGTACAAGATCGCATGGAAACTCGCAAAGCAACACGGCTTCCATCAACACTCCAAAACTTTACGCAAAATAATATCTAAAACCGGGGATTGGGGTATTGGTTTTCTTGTAATTGACTACCCGCCTCAGGTCAGTAATTTGAACTTGACTAAGATTGGCATTCGAGATGCACTTTGGTGGTATCTGGTCGAATGTTGCGATTTGCAATGGGCAATTGAATGTGCGCGACCTCTGACTGCAAAAATTGTGGGTTCAACAGACATAAGCAACTATGTCAGGACTGGTGATATCAAAACTCTAATTCAATACGCCAAGGGCAAGATGAAATGCTCACAACCCCAGTTGGGATTAATCCATTTCTGTCTTCGCCAACTCGATCAAGATAGTTGGAACGATGTCAGAGATCTGGCGGAAATCTATAGATCACTCCATCAAATAGCCAGATCCGGCAATGTTCACTTGTTTCAACTCAACGATAAAAAACGGAGAGAGCAATGACTATCAATAAGGAAAATGAACTTATTCAAGCTGCAATCACTTATTTTCAACGATGCCATGATGAGGGCGATTTCTCAGCTCTTCAAGAAATGGGGTTTGGCCCACGCGAAGTGCGTGCTATGGCCTCATTAACCCAAGCAGAAAAACTGCGACTTGCTTCAACCAAATCACACTTTTTGAAGATAGACCTTAATCAGTCAGTATATTGGAGAATGATTGATTACATACTACGTGAAAGCAATCTTGAGACTCTTATAGACGACCTGATCAGTAATGGAGCCCCTTTAACCATGGTCTATTCATTATGTGGAATTGGTAGTCGGCAATATCACTTGAAGCGCCATCAGTTCGGACTGCCCAACCTCTCAGCAGGTCGTCCTTGCAATCCTTCAGAACAAGATGCAATTTCAGTCTGGAATGAATTGGAAAATGTGATGCGAAAATCTAGACATGTAGGTGCCAAGGAATTCTTAGATCTGTTCAGAGCGTTAGACCAAAAAGTGTCACTACTAGACATCTGGCAATTGTTCAAACAGTGGAGTCAAGATGGCACCATAAACAAATTAAAACAAGCTTAATATTCTTTTATATGAAATATATAAATCAACCTGTTGGGCATTTTAGCTGAACAGTTACTGTCTTATTCACAGAGAACTATGGTGCTTATCTCATGTCAGAATTTTTGGGACAAAATAAAAACAAACTAGATCTATCGAGCATTCTATCCTCTGTTGATCGATATCGGGAGCAAAATAAAAATTCAACTGGAATGGTATATACCGACAATTGGTACGATTCCCACCCAAGATTGCTCATATTTGACCCAGTTCTGAATCCTTATGACAAACTTGTATGGCTGACCATTCGGTCAAAATGCTCGCCAGATTTTTCTCTAGCTGCTTTTCCAAGTTATGATGAGATTCAAGCGTATCTGAACATTTCAAGGGGAACAGTTTCTAACTGCATTGCTAAGCTCAGAGTGACTCGCTGGGTTACCTTGCTCTGCCGTAATCAAGTCCGGAATAAATCTGGTCGAATACAAAGGGATGGCAACGTCTACATGGTCCATGGTGAACAATTAAGTTTAGCAGATACGTTTGAGTTGGATGCCAACTATATGGCATATTTGCAGGAATGCGGTAAGCACCGAAACCCAGAGGTTAGAAAACTCTCTGGACTGACTGTTGCCTCGTTGAGCAGAGAAATGGAACAAGGTAGAGATATTCTTGAAAATCAACATCCATTTGAGCGACGAGCAAAGGCTTGGGCTACTATACAAAGTGAAGCTTGTAGCAACTTTTATGACCAAGATACTTCGCACATAGCTGAGAACAGCACAGTGAATTTTAGTCGCGAATTGGATGGCGATTCTACCGTGGTTCACCACGTGAACCACGGTAGACCAGTTCATCGCGACTCTAAACATACTAGTAGTAGTAATAGTAGTAGTAGAAATTTAAAATTTAACAATAACAACTACAACAATACAGAGGATCTGAAAAAAATCGAAAGTTTGCATGAACTGACATTTCCGAAATCGATTACAGACAATCAGAAACACCTCATTAAAGTAATTCTAGCAAGGCTTCCTGACTCACTACCACCCGCACCATTGCCTTGGACAAGCTGGCACCAGCTATTGCTTGATGAACTCAGTGGTAGAATTGTCGCTGGTGAAAAAAACCAGTGCTTCCGAGTTTGGAATCCCGTGTCGCTAATGTCTACCTACTGCCAGAGATTGACTTCTTGCGGTCTAGGACTCAGAGAGGATGGACAATTTCAGATTGAGAACGCTGAATCTGCAAGGCTCTACAGAATCGAAAAGGAAGCAAACAGTAGAGCTTATGAAGAAGCTCATCGACGCTATCAGCAACGAACTCTTGACAGAGCTAACAAGTTCGGAGAGAAAAAATGATAGTGGATTAGCTAGATATATAAATAATCCGCAGTATTTTGGTAGTTTATATGATCTTCATAATTACAAATATTTAGGACTAGAATAAAATCCCTCAGACTGAATTTTCAATTTTCAATGTTACGTAAATTGAAAATCACTTTATTTTTTGTTCCGATGAAAATTACGACTCGGAACAATGACCAAACGAAAATCTGAAAATATTTACTTGCGTATTACACGCCTGTTCGTGGATGCGCTAAAAGAACATACCCCACCTTGGATCAAACCTTGGAATTCATCTAGAACCTATTCGACTTTACCGGTCAATGCCAAACATGAGCGCCGCTACACTGGTATCAATGTACCTATCTTATGGGCTGCAGCGCTTTCAAAAGGCTACCAGCGCGACCGATGGTTAACTTTCAAACAAACCGCAAGCTTAGGTGGGCATATCAAGCGAGGTGAAAAAGGCACTACGATTATTAGGTATCTCAATGTCAAAGTATTGCGTAAGAATGACAATAGTGAATCTGAAAATGGAGTGAAACCAGAACACGACGAGTACAAAATTGCGCGAGGATTCCCTGTATTCAATGTTGATCAATGCATCGGCCTTCCTGAATATGTTATCGAAGGTCAGCAAACTAACTTTGGACACAAGCACAAATGGGAAACGAAAATGTCGGCAGACCATTTCATTGAATCATGCGGCGCACGTATCCGATTTTCGGGCAACTCCGCATGCTACTGGCCAAGCGCGGACTTGATTTGTTTACCACCAAAATCAAGTTTCCATTCGACTGCGGGATACTACAGCACAGTCATGCATGAGCTGACACATTGGACAGGGCACAAATCCCGGCTCAATAGGCCTGGGATAGTAGATAGAATTGGTGCAGGTAGCGCAGTTGAAGCTACTGAAGAGTTAATTGCAGAAATAGGGTCTGCCTTCCTTTGTGCGGAATACCAAATAAAAGGTGAACTGCGGCATGAAGCGTATGTAAACGATTGGATTAAATTACTCCAAAATGATCCTAAATCAATTTTTACAACAAGCGCTCGCGCCTGGAAAGCGTATAACTATCTTCTGCAAAATCAGAGCGCAAATCAAGTTGCAAGCAGAAACAAATACAATAATTTGTTAATGAAATCTCTGCCTGACTCAGATTCTACGCTTGGTGACACCGGAGTAATATTGCCTCAAAACCAGGTAAAGGAGTCATAGTTTATTATGGCAACTCCTATATTTAAATTTGCTCTAGCTGCATTGGCGTGGTCCGCAGCTTTATCACATGCAAATGACAATGAACGGCTCAACCGATATTCTATGCGCCTGCTCACTGCGGATGCTAATCAGACTGACTTGCTATCATCTGTGATCCAAACCGAGCTCCCGTCCTCTATCGACACAGTCGGCGAAGCGGTTGATTTCATACTGGTACGATCAGGCTTTCGTCACATTCCAACAGATTCATTCAAAAACAGCCTTCTGCTGCCATTACCGGCTGCACACCGTGTAATAGGACCAGTGGACATACGAACAGCTTTAACCACAATTGCAGGTCAACCGTGGCGCTTGCATGAAAACAACCATCATAGGGTGGTTTGGTTTCAACTGGCTGGAGCACCAATGGATGATAGTCATATAGAAAAATACTCAACCACACCACGACTCACAGCTGACTATGACTCTACTGAACTAGTTGGTTTGAGCGAATCTACATCTAATCAAAAACGAATATTTCCAACAGAATGGACATTAGATATATCTAAGACTCTACGGCAAAACTTAAAAATGTGGTCTGAATTAGCAAATTGGACATTTCAATGGAATAGTAATCATGATTATTCGATTACGCATGAGGCGACGTTTCTTGGCTCATTGCAAGAAGCAGTAGGGGCAGCACTGCAGCATTACCGAAATGCGCCAGTTCCTCTTATTGCAAAATTTTATGCCGGAAACTCGGTTCTAGTAATTGAAGCACACCCATCACCTACGGCACTACAAAATGACTGACAATCGTTTCACAAAGTTTGCGTCGGTTTCCTTTCTTATGACAGTGCAGATGGCTTGCCAACTACCTACGGATGTTGTTGAGTTGTCTAATGATTTTGCCGATGATGCAATATTGGTGTATCAAGACACAACTAAAGAGACTACCAAAAGCACTACTGCTCCCATCGTCCAAGAAAATAATCAATCATGGATTGGCTCACTGGTTCCAATCGAAATTCTAGAAGTGGATCTACCAATTCCTGAACAATTGAAAAAACAATTGGATCTGACATTTGTCGAGGAAATTTCACTCGGTGAACTGGGTAGACTTATTGCAGTTCAAACAGGGGTTGCTGTCTACGTTGAAGACAATATCGAGTGGGCATTACTGCCCGATTTTACTTGGTTTGGTAGCGCCGCAGATGCACTTGATCACTTGGCTAACAGACTGGGTTATAGCTGGCGTTTCCACAACAATCGAATCCATATTTTTCATACTCAACTTGAGAGATGGACCATTCACACTCCTGCGATTACAGCGCAATGGCGAGCAACAGTAGGTCTTACAGGCAGTGTTCAAGGTGGTGACGGCGGCTCAGATTTACAAGCACAAGATGAGGTAGTGTTATCTCTTGACACAACCGCATTCTGGGACAATCTAATAGAAACCATAGATGGAATACTTTCTGCAGCAGGTACTTCCATACTAGACCGACATTCTGGTGAGCTCACTGTGGTTGATACACCTGCGGTGTTGAAGCGAATCGACGATTGGGTTACACAAAAAAATCGGGATCTTACTACCCAAGTTTTGGTTAGTATAGATTTGTATGAAATTTCACATTCCAAAGATGCGGTCACTGGCTTTGATCTGTCAGGAATGGTGAAAGAAGCATTGGGCAAAAGCGCAATTCAAGTTAAATTCGGTGAAGATACATCTGGTCGACTGGCAGGATTGCAACTGAGTCATTCGGCTAAAGACTCTGTAGACTCCAGCGACATTGAGATAATTTTGAGAAATTCATTAGGTAATGACCGAGTGACAAAACTGACATCGACGGTTCTACGGGGTATCAACGGATTTCCTGTTCCTGTCTTTTTTGGAGATGAAACCTCTTATGTTAAACGTCGGGATGTTGTAAATCGGGAAGGTTTTACAACAGTGAGCTTGGTACCAGGCAAATTAAAGGATGGTATTGCGATTAACATTGTTCCTAAAGTTCTCGCAAACACTAACAAACTGATGCTAAACATAACCCTGCGCACTACTAGAATCAAGAAAATCACTCAATTTCCCAATTCACCTGGTACTCAACAACCTTCTATCCAGCTGCCAGACTTAGAATCTCGCTCAGTTTTGTTACCTGTCATACTCCGTTCAGGTGAAATGTTACTAGTGGCAGGATTCGAAACTACACGCATGGATGATGACAACTCCAAGGGAATACTTTCAAACAACTCCAAATTCAAATCAATGCGCAACAGTTTGGTCATGCTGATAAAACCGGACATTATTCGTCCACTTGCAACCAACATAGAAGAAAGCAATTCGTAAAGAAAATTATGACAGCCATAAAGTTAGGGAATGAAATGTTAGCAATCGGACTATCTTGGTTGCCACCAGAAAACTGGTCAACGCGAAAACAAGAAAATCGCCAGATACGGAGACTCAGTGTAGTTAAGCCAACACCGCTTGCCTATGTAAGCATGTCAACAAAACTGGGTTTTCAGATTGGAACAACGCCAAATCAAGATGACGTTGGCTTGAAAAGCGCAGCGGCATGGTTGGCACAAATTCAACACTCCGCAGTGCTAATTGAAAATATCGGCAATGGTAGGTACTGGTTATGTGCCATAGAAGACGGGGCGATTTTCCCAGCGGGCGACATGATAGGCAACAAGGAACTCGTACAAAGCCGTTTGAATGAAATTCACAGTGACATTGAAGGCACTGACATCAAAATTTTTGAACGAGAAGGTACCTTCGATATTGAAGAATCCTCTCGACTTGGATTCACTGATTTAGTCAAAAACACTGACTTGGACGTTGACCTCAGGTGTCAGAAGCTAGCAAAAAGAAGCTTCAAGAAGCCTGTTCTAAGTGTTTTCTCAGGACTTACACTTATTGTCTGCACATTCGGTCTCTGGTCATACGCCTTTAGTCCCAATCGCGTTGGACAATTTGACGAGGTCGATCAACAACAGATAGAAAAACAACTTGTAGAACAGGAGAAAAATGCATTACTAGCAAAGCTCAATCAAAACTCAGGCGTGTTACTAGCAAATTTTGCAGATATTGTTTACGGAAGACCGCAACGGGCGGCTGGATGGAGAATTCAATTTTATGAGTGGCAAAACGAAACTATCAGTATAGGTTGGTACCGTTCGCATGGAAATATCAGGAGCCTAACAGATCATTTGGAAAAACGCAATTTTAAGTTAAATGAAAATAGCGGAGTTGTCATTGAAACAATTTCCTTTCCTAATGTACACAAAACCACCGACATTTCGGTAGATAATCTTATAGGGGACAGTTCTCAACGCATGAAACTCCTTGACACACTCTCTTTCTTGCCAGGAAAGTGGTTTTTGAACGCCTCTAGGAAATACGGCAATGCCTACCCTGTGTTCGTATCGAAAATTAGCGGTGCGAGCAACCATTTAAACGAAATAATTGCTACTGCCCACCTACTCAATGACTTTCCACTTCATATCAATCGACTAAAAGTCACTCTTGGAGAAACGTATTCATGGGAGGTAGAAGGAGAATTTTATGCGCACAGCAATTAGTTTCTTTGCATTGAAGTGTTTACTATTAGCGATGCCTGTAGAAAGCCAAAGCACCGCTGAGTTACCTCCTGAATGCATGGAAAACACTAGCACCATCGCAATAATCGATTGCTTACAAACACAACAGGACGTGCTTCGCCAAGTGTTGAGTTACCAACAACTAGTAGCTGACATTGCTAATTTGGTCAATCTAAATGAAAATTCTGTCGCTCCAAATGACCCTATGCAATCGCCCTCGAAAGAAGCTGACCCTGTGATCGAACGAATAAACTGGTTTGATAAGCAACTGGAGGTTTACGCGATTGTTGGTTCTCCTGACAACTTGACAGCATATGCTCGACTTGACGGGCGCGAGTACCGATTACAGAAAGGAGACTCATTTCGCCTCGCGCGTGTAACAGAAGTTCACTCAAGAGGAGTGCAACTCAACATATCCGGTAGAAACATATCGATTGGGTTGTCAGGTAGAACTAAGAACTATGATAGCAAAGACTAGAATTCCCATTCACAAAGTGGTACTGACTGGTGGCTCAGATTCATGGATTCCAATTCACGAATCTGAACGATCGTATTTCGCCGCAGTATCAGAAGATGACCCTCCAACTAACGCATATATTCTATTTACAAAATTGCGCTACCCAGCGCGGTTGAAAGCTCAGTTACGTGAAAGCTTGAGGCAACGTGGTGTATCCATTCTTGATCAAATTGAAGTGTCTCCATCTGAACTTGAAAATGTATATGCCTCTTCACTAAAGAAGCTTACTCAGGCGGATAGCAATGATATTGACTTTAAGCGCGGTCGCGATGTAGTGCAAGAACTGCTTGCAAAGGCGGTTTCAGAAAACGCGTCAGATATCCACATAGTGCGCCGACGTATCAGTGCCTCGGTTAGCTTTCGTGTAGACGGGCGAATTGTACCTCATGCGAACTGGACTGAACATATGGCTGATCAAACCTGCCGTTTCATTTATGAAGTCATGGGTTATGACCAACAAGTCACTTGGAACCGTCATGAGCCTCAAGATGCCGTAGTGGATACAGCATTGCCACAAGGCAAACGAGTGCGCGTTAGAGTTGGCACAATACCAGCTTCACCTGATGGGTACGACATGGTTCTTCGAATGCTGCCCGGTAGCGATGATATCATGAAACTAAATCAGCTGGGATACCATGAAAAGCAAATTAAGGCACTAAATACAATTACAAAAAGGCCATCTGGGTTAGTAGTAATGGCTGGTAGTGTAGGCAGTGGTAAGAGCACATCAATTGTCAGCATGCTACATGAGGAACTGGCAATGCACCAACATCAACTTCGAATTATTACTGTCGAAGACCCACCAGAGCACCTGATTTATGGAGCAACTCAGGTGCCAGTAATACGCAAGAGAGGTTCAACGCCGGGTGCCGAAGATGAATTTTCGTTTGCTATTAGAGGTGCCCTTAGATGTGACCCAGATACACTCATGGTGGGTGAGATCAGAGATCTGCAATCAGCTTTGTTAACCGTAAAGTTCGCACAGTCTGGGCATCGCGTTTATACAACCGTCCATGCTTCTAACGCAATCGGAATTATCAGTCGTTTGATTGGACTCGGAATTGATCCGGTTCTTCTATGCACTCCGGGCGTTATCAAGGGTCTAGTTTATCAGTCTCTTGTACCTACTTTGTGTATCGAGTGTCGAGTCAGCGCTGAGGTATGGCAACGTAATAATTTAGGGCGAGACCAACGCCTCAAAACCAGCATTCGACAAGTTACGAATTTACTTGCAGCTCGTAAATTAGAGACAAAAAATGTGCACTATAGATCTGATGTAGGATGCAAGAAATGTTACGGAAGTGGAGTATCCGGACGAACAGTCATGGCAGAGATTGTTATCCCAGATGACAAAATGCTAGATTACCTCAGTAGATGCGATTACCGAAAGGCCAAGCTCCACTGGATTGAAAATCTCAAGGGACAACCTGCAATCGAACATGGTATTCAACTAATTGCCGCTGGCAAAGTCGCTCCACCTGATATTGAATGGTATATCGGATCATTTGACGAGATTTTGCCAAGTAATGCTAGCAGTTCTATTACGAATTACTCAGATACAAATGACAATTCGGTATTTTCATTTGTTGAAAAACAAAAAACAAACTCTGCATTTGTTGGAATACATGCTTGAATCAGTATTAGCAAACTTTCACCGTTTACGTTTTCGATGGTCATCAGCAACACGTGCGAGGCTTTGGCATCGCATAAGCTCATTAGTTCTCGCAGGAGTGACCATCAACAACACATTGGAGTTCTTGCATATGAGCAAGTCAAACAGTTTGGTAACTGCAAAATTCATTGAACACCAGCGTCTTGCTATGCGCACGAGTATATTCGCCAATGGTGCAACTGGATGGGTTCCGCAGGAAGAGTTGGTTGTCATTGCTGTCTCACAAGAAGGTCGTATAGGAGAAGGATTCATTCAAGCTGCTCGTATAGCAAGTATTCGCTCAAAATTGCGAACAACACTCTGTGCAGGACTTACATACCCAGCTCTGCTACTTTTTGGAGGTGGGTTGGTTGTTGCGATTTTACCAGGTTATGCGCTTGCTATTATGACGGAAATCATTGATGTTAACAATTGGCCTACAAGTTCACGTAGTGTTCTTGCTTTCTCAAATTTCATTAGTCGTTGGGGATTATTAATCGCAACTTCGTTCTTAATCCTACTTGCAATTTCTGTGTGGGCTGCACCTCGATGGTCAGGCTCACTCCGACGAAAACTTGATTGGTATCCACCATTTGTACTATATCGCCAGTTCACTGGTCCCGAAATTCTCTCCGCATGGTTAGCACTGATGCAAACTGGAGTGCAACGTATTCGCGCGCTCAGCCAACTTGAAAGCAGACTACCGATGTATCTAGCCGAACATATACGAATGATGCGTTCAAATCTGTATCGTGGCGAAACAGTAGAATCAGCTCTCAATACAGGGTTGTTTTCAACTGAAACCCTTGATGACCTCAGAGTCTATGAGAGGGTGAGTGATTTTGGTTCCTATTCAGAGCGAATCGCAGATGCCGATATCAATCGAGCAATAACAAAGCTCGAATCCAATACAAAAATGCTGTCATCCATTCTTCTTATTGCAATTGGCGCAATGGCAGTTTGGATTTATATCGGAATTGCCCGTGTGGCTTTTGTAGTGCAAGTTGCTAATTTTTAATTACCACTTAGATGAGATTCTAATTATGAAACTAATCCGACACTTTCTAAAAACTCAAAAAACTTCATCAGCTTTAAACAATCAAAAAGGTGCAATCACGGTAGCCGAAACACTGATAGCTCTCGGTGTCGGTGCAACTGTAATTGCTGTAGTATTTGCAGGAATTCCGGCACTAGTTTCTGCACGGAACGCCTCAACAGGAATGAACGGTTTAACGCAAATTGTATCAAGCGTTCGTATGACATTTGGCGTGAGAAACAATTTCGGAGGATTAAACACAGCTCTTGCTAGAAATTTGGCTGGTTTTCCTCAACACTTTCTCATTGCAGGTGAAGATGCACCGCAACACCCTTGGGGCGGTGATATTGAAATAACAGGGAACGGACAAGAATTTACTATCCGATTTTCGGAAATGGACGATGATGCATGTTCATCTATCGTCGCAACAACAGCAGAAATGGCAGTATCAATTCAAATTGGAGAAACAGTTTTAGACTTAAATGCAGTAGACGATGTAAATACGCAAGGTGAGGACGAATCAGAAGCGGCTGACATAGCAAGACTCTGTAACAATACACCTCCAAACAATGTGGTCTGGACATTCAGCGGATGAATTTGATTTCACTGAGTCTGTTCAATAAATCTAGGGTCGGAAGAACACAATTTGGTGCGATCTCATTAGTCGAGACCTTGGTTGTTCTTATGATCGGACTTACTGTGCTGACTGTATGGGCGAGTAGCAAATATTCAGAGATGGAAGTGCAAAATGCTCGTGCTGCCGGCCGTGTCATCGCTCAATACACCCGTGCAGCCTCTACTTGGCTGGCTGAGAATCCGCCCAATGCCTCGGGAGTTTACGATATCACCCAATTGCAGAACTGCCTTGATCCTAATGGAGCGAGATTTTTATCCTGTTCATACAATGCAAACACTTCCATTCCGCATGCTCATGCCGATTCTGGGGACATTCTGCATTTAGGCGATATTTCAATCAATGTCGTTTTATCGCCAAACGGAGCAATCGGCACCATTGACTTTGGTGTGTTTCGTTCTGGTAGGGATGGTAATGGTGATGGAATGCCAGATTCACGCATCGATTTGGCTGCCGCGGCACTGCAAACCGCATCAGAGGAGACAGCAGCAGGTGTATTAGATTTCTTTGAAATCAATTTTGCCGAAGCCAACCCCGCCAACATTGTGACAGATTCTAAAGATCCCAGCTTTGATCAAGACAATTATGACAATCTCGCCAGATTACAAGCTATATTTGGTAGTATTCCCAATACAGCACCATTCTTAATGCTTGATGGAAGCAACGAGATGACCGGCGGTATACGCTTTGAAAATGGAATGCAAATTAACATGAATTTGCAAGATCTTGTGTTTGAGGGGTCTGGCGACTTAGAAGTACAAACTGATACAGGCCAACTCACAGTGTCTGGCCAAGTGCAGGCGAACGAATTGAGCTCATCTCGGGCAAACATAGACCGGCTCAACGTCAACCCGCTTGACGGGGTAACCGGTGATGGATTCAATCGATTTAATCAAGCGCCAGATATAACACGGATAGATGGAAACATCACAAAGTTGGATGCTAGAATTTCACAAAATAAGACTGATATTGATTCAAACAAACGGGAGATTACAGAAAACAGGCGGCGAATAGGCACAAATACAACCAACTTGAGCCTTACAGATAGCAGAGTCGCGACAAATACATCAGACATTTCTTTGAATCGTAAAGAAATTGCGGAAAACCGTGAAAATATTAAACAAAATTCAATTGCTATTAACAAAATCTCGAACTTCACATCTTTCGAAATTTGTACACCTACGTGGGATCAGGTAATTAACAACAATCCTGGAGTTCGCAGTTGTGGCAGTTGTTTCTGGAACTGTGGATATTATAGATCTACCCAGACCACTTATACCTACAAAACTCGCAATGAAACAAGCTTAAGATGTTCATCGCATCAGGTCACATTGCACACTGATTGCTGTTTGGTTTTCAATGGTAATTGTGACGGTTATTGTGCAAATGCTGAAACTCACTGTTAAAGACCACAAATACGGAGCTCAGTTGCTTAAGAATGAGGCACTGTACTGATTACCTTACATGCTCGCTCAAGTTTACAACTAAAACAAGCGCTAATGCACCATGAATTGCATAGAAACAACTTTCAGGACAGGGAAATGTCAACGTGGTTGATTTTTACTTTCATTTCAATTTTGTGCATGCTTTCGATAATCGACCATCGAACCAATTTACTTCCCAACATCCTGACCTTACCACTTGCAGTCGGTGGAATGCTTGTAAATTACAGTGAAACAATTGTAACAACCCAAGATTCAATTACTGGTGTTGCTGTTGGGTATTGTGGTATCCGTCTACTGCATGATTTGCAACTTAGAACAAAACGTAGCCCTGGTATAGGTTTGGGGGACGCAAAATTTCTTGGTGCACTTGCTGGATGGCTAGGTTGGCAATCAATACCTTTTTTGTTAGTTGGATCATCAATTTTAATGCTATTGTGTTATCAAAAACGACAAATGAAACCATTCGGTGTAGGGCTTAGTTTATCCGCTACTACATTGCTCTTATATGAAACACAATTTGCAAGTACTGCAAAACTAACAGAATTATGAGGCATGCTTAGCAGGTCCTCACCCATCTCCTCTCACTCACATATGGAAACTACTATGATTGGAAGCAAATCTGACAATGAAAACAATGTATCAGCAAAAACAGTTGAAAATCCAAATCCAAAGCAACCGCGTAAACATGGTGGACGATTCACCACCTCGCCGAAAATCAAAATTTCGATTTTTTTGGCAATGGCATTCGTCACCTTGGCATCCGGTGCTTCGTTGTTGTATCCGAAAACTGTATTTAAAGAAGAAACACCCGCAATAAGCGTGAAAGAATTGGTAGATATTGAAAATAGTACCAAAGAAAACACTATTGGGACAGAGACAGATCAATTTTCAGAACATAAAAATATTGACTCGTCAGTCTTTCCCAAATCTATTGCATATGAACAGAGTTTAAATCCTGAGTATTTATCCCTCTTGGAAGAAGTTAAAAATCTTCTAATGAAACATGAGGACGCTTTTTTGTATTTTGACGAAAGACTGAGCCCTTTAGATGAGTTAAAACCACAACTTGAAACTGCTGTCACTATTCAAACAAATTTAGCAAAACTACTTGAATCTCGTATGATTCAACTTGAGGCGAGAGTTGAAAGCATGGAACGCGCCATGACTGACTCAAAAAAAACTATCTCTTCTGAAAATGCCCATCCCTCTTATCCCCCTTTTCGTCTAATTGCCATTGACCGATGGAACAACGAATGGAATGCAGTTCTTGAAATGGATGGGCGGGTCACGGCAGCAAGACCTAAAGCCTCACTTGCAGGGTGGTCTCTACTCAGCATCAACCCTATCAGACATTCAGCAAAATTCAGAAAAAGCGATGGAAAGATAGTTGATGTAAAAATTGGTGATACTACGACTAATGCAACAGACAGTTAACGAAAGCAAATTAAATTCGTTTAACCATATAGCAATGAAAATGCAGATAATGAAATTTGCTATTTTTTTCATAGGATTCATTGTGTTAACGCCATTCAATCAAATTCCAGCAGCCGAACTATCCGAATTAGAGATTTCTCCAATACATAACACAGATTCAATCAAATCCGATGTTCAAACCGCTGAGTATTGGGAACTGTCAGTTGAAGAATTTGAATTTGTAAAAGATTTAAAGCGACGTAATCGCGGGCTTTTATCACAAAATCTCACACCATTAGAATGGCTCGGGATTTTTGCAACCTCAGAATCAAGTAGAATGCGGTATGCAAAGTTATTTGCGCAACGACAGCTTGAAATTACAAATGCCATCCTAAAATTTGAAACTGCATATGCACATGCTCTCAAGGAGTTAACACAAAACAAAAAATCGGTTAAATTTACCAACAACAAACTTTTACTCATTACATCAATTCACTGCAATAGTGGGAAATGTGAGAAAGACCTTGAATTAGCACTGGCTCATGCAGAACGCGGTGGCCTTTTAGAAGTTGCAATTCAAGAGAAGATATCGATGCAAGGCGTTCAAAGTTGGGCGAATTTGAAGGGTGTGCCTACTGACACTGCAAGTCAGAACCGCATTAGAATTGATTCAGGGAATAGACGAATAATTGGCATGCCTTTGGGCCTATATCAAGCTAATCAGCAAAAATAAATTCAGTCTATTTGAGTGCAAATAACCGTTACACTCCTTCTGACTAAAAATTGAGACAAACGAAAATTTAATTTATTTTGACTAACCCAAACGCAAATATCTATATAAGAATTTATGACTATTAGAAGTTGCCTAACATTGATGTCAATTATTTGCTTGTGTTGCTTGCAGTACAGTTGCGCTCCAAAAAAGGATATTCCAATCTATGCTCCTGCAACAGAGTCCCCTTTAATTGCCCATTTAGAAACCGAAAAACCTCAGATAATCGCGCAGACAAACTCCACGGAATTGCAAGTGCTGATAAGGCTCGCCCGAGGACTTGAAGAATTAGAAATATTAATCGATGAGGCTGAAACCAATGCCAATCCTGACTCCAGAATTCAGTTTGACTACCAACAACTACGCTCGGACCTCTTTTCAATTGCCCATGGGATTAAATCACATGTGCTAATACCAAACTATTTGCCTCGTTCACTAAAACCAATTGCTGGGCAATATGGTCGCTAAGCAATTCAATACTATTGCCACCGGGTCAGATTTTGGGTACGAAATCCTCAGAACTATTGTTTTAAGCACTTTGTCGGCTACTTCAATAGCATGGTGGATTTGGATTGTTCAATCTATGCTTGAACAACTTCGATCCAACCATATTAGTTTTATTGTTTTAGTGTTTGAGTGCTTTCGAGGGTTAGTCACCATACTTGTTTTTTTCACAATCATGGTGTTTCTATGAACAAACAGCTTATATCTGAAAATTTTGCCCGACTCTTATTTCTTTTCACTTTATTGATTGCATTACTTTTTTTGAGTGATTTCGTCAATGCACAAAACGTTTTGCCAACCCCACCTAAGATCGGGAGTAAAACATTCAGCAAGGACGACCCAATCGGCTACATCGTCGCAAGCATTCGCTACATTATTTTTCTGGGTCTAACAGTTGTGGTTGTATTTTCACTCATTGGGTTTTCTAGTGGCTTGATCGCAGAAGTTAATGAAGCTAGAAAAATGGGAGAATGGGGACGATTCAGCATTTACTTTGGAGCTGGAATGCTCGTTATTTTAGTTGTGATTTTCGGAGCTTGGTGGGGTTCAGAAAGACTCTCTGAAATCTTAAATGTATGACTAATCTGCCACCTTGCACACTTCTGGACTATGAAACCAAGCTCTACAAGGGTTGCGGAGCTTCGGAATTGATTTCTATCACAATCATTACTAGCTGTTTCTGGATGCCTTTGGCGCTCATTATTGGAGCAATCGCACTCAATGGAATTCACGCTCTTTTTATCAGTTTTGCTGTATTTATCGCCGGCACTTTGCTGTTTGTCGCTGCAACTGCTCAAACTTATAAAACCATCAAGCAAGATAAGCCTGAAGGTTGGCATATTCGGCAATTTTGTTGCTCTGTGCATCCGCTATTGTCTCCAGATCTGATATACAAATCGGGATACTGGTCAACAATTCGTGAGATTTGACTAAATGCCCCGCTACGTCCACGCAGACCCTAATCTATATACGCACATAAAATCTCTTCGGGCTATATCATTGATATTATCCATTTGTCTGATTGCCGCACTTGTGGGATGGCACAGAGCTTCACAGGTGCAACGCATAAGCATACCTCCGAATTTAAACTATGGAGGACAGATAGTTCTTAACTCAATCAATCCTTGGGAAGTTTACAATTTTGCGGGCTATGTTTGGCAACAAGTAAACAGGTGTTCACAGGACTGTTTCAGTGACTATCCAAAAAATCTTGATCGTTTGACTGCATTTCTCACTCCAGCCTTCAAGGTCTGGCTAAAACTTGATAGCAATAATCGTTCAGGTGAGCTTCTTGGTCGAACAAGGTTTTTACTTCCTTTGGCCAATTCAAATTTTTACGAGTCGGTCACTCAAGACGAATCAGGTGCTTGGATTGTGCAGTTAGACGTTCAACTTGAAGAAAACATTGATGGCGTGCCCGTCAAGCAAGCGAAACTCCGCTATCATCTGAAAGTAGTTGCTAAACGCGTTGATCCAGAGTTTAACCCGTGGGGATTGATGCTTGACACTATGCCGCGCATGCCTGAAAGAATTGTTACTTCAAGTTCATGACTAAACAATACATAAAAATCTTGATTGGACTTTTTATAACAAGCCCATGCTGTTTATCTCTGGGATCAAATGCAAATTCATTGTCATATTTCTGGCCGAGAACTCCTGTCCAACTTGATCTGACTGTAGGCATGGAGCAAAGTATCTTAATACCGGCCGCAAGTGTGATTCGTCTAGGAATTCCAAAACAGATTCGCGGAAAGTTAATACCACAGATCATCGGCAACCAGATATGGGTCACGGCTAATGAGAAATTTGCTAGAACCAGGGTGATTTTGATAGCAGAACCTCTAGGACGAATCGTATTGGAAATAAAATCAAATGAAACCGAAAGTTCAAATCAGCCGTTGATATTTGAGCAGCAACCTCAAGTGAATATTCATAATAATAATGATACTGAAAAACACTCAATTGGTTTTATTGCTCTCACTCGTTGGGTGGTACAACAACTATATTCTCCTCAACGACTGTTGAACCGACTTTCTGGCGTTTCTAGAGTTCCTGTCTCTGAACAACCAATTGATATTTTTCGGTGTGGACGCAGAATCCCAACACCTTGTAGCGGTGGAATTGTAGCAACACCGATTGCAAGCTGGCAAAGCCCTAATCATTACGCAACTGCTCTCAACATAAAAAATAACCTCCCTGATCCGATTATTCTAGATCCGAGAGAAATTCGCGGCAACTGGCGCACAGCAGCATTTGTGCACACGATTTTACAGGCTGAAGGGCAAATTGGCGACAGCACAGTGTTGGTTTTAATAAGCGACTTCCCGTTTGAACAACCAGAAATCTAACAATTGAATCTACGAATATTTGTTTGGCTTCTAGCTGCCGTGTTAATTGGAGGGGTTCTTTGGTTCAACTTGAGTGCAGATAAAAATTCTGAACCCAAAGCATTCTCCGCAGAAGGTGAAAATCCAAATTCTTACGATATTCAGATGGCAGATCGAGACAATGCGGCAGAGGAAGTACGAGCGATCGCCACTAAAATCAATAACCTAGAACAAGTAATAGACAAACAGAATGGATCTAACTCATTAGCGCGCGAACAGATTCGCGAAGTAATTGATGAAAAATTCGAACAAATCATGCTGGCAGTTCAAGAATTCCAATATCAGTCTTCCTATGAACAAGCATACAATTCTATCGAATCACTCACCGATAGAGTAGCATCACTTGAAAACCAAGAACAAAATCAGAGTGCTGGATCTGATGAAGGTTCCTCATCTAATTCTAATATGGTGTGGTACACATCGGATGAGCTGGGATTAAGCGGGTATTCAAACTACAGTGAAAACACTATTCAGTCTGCACCAAAAGACCGAAATAACCTTGACGACACACACAACAAACAGGTGCCCCACTATACCATTCCCCCAACAACCACGTTAATAGATTCAACCGCTTTGACAGCATTAGTTGGAAGAATTCCTATTCGCGGCAAGCTTCAAGATCCATGGCGCTTTAAGGTCATCACTGGGGCGGACAATCTCGCTGCAAATGGACATGAAATTCCTCAACTAGTTGGAATGCTCTGGTCAGGAACCGCGCGCGGAGACCTATCACTTTCCTGCGTATCGGGGAATGTCGATACGGTAACTTTTATCTTTTCCGACGGTACCATTCAAACAACCCGAAACTATGCTAATTCAGAAAGCACTGTATCTGGACTTGGCTGGATATCCGATGAGTTCGGGAACCCCTGTATACCAGGTGAACTGAAATCAAACGCCCTTCAATTTCTGAAACAAACCGCTTTGGTCAATACTGTACGGGCAACTGCAGAAGCAATTGCAAACGCTCAAACCGAGGTTTCTACTACTGGAAATGGCACGAGAGATGTGACTTCCGTAGTCGGTGATGTCAATGAATATATCGCAGGATTTGCTACAAAGGAATCGCTAGACGGTGTTGCACAATGGCTTGCTAACCGTCAGTTGAATTCTTTTGATGCGATTTATGTTCCATCTGGTCAGGCAATAGCAATCCATATTGAGGAACCAATTCTGATTGACAGAGATCCGAACGCAAGAAAAGTCCGAAGGTTCAATGAAAGCGGGTTGGACACAAGTGCTCATCAAGGTTGGATTGATTAGTTTTGCGATAAGTCTTGCAGCTTGCTCGAATCAGTTTTCGACTCGTTCTCCGATTCCAAGCAGTGCAAAGACAATTGAAGAAATCTACAGAGAATCAAATGCAAAACAAATTCAAAGAGTCAATGAAAAACGCCCTTTGCCTGATGGAGCTTCCAGTCTTCAAGGGTATACAAGAACTGTATACGATGAACTCTCCGTTCAATTCCCTCGTTTACCGAATCCAACCATAATTATGTATGTGTTTCCGCATTTGTCCTTAGAAAAGTCACCTGTGCCTGGATATTCCACAATGTTCCAACTATATGAGAGAATCGAATACGCCTTACCCGGCGAGTTTAATGTTGAATGATATTCTCTAAACTATTCATGAGACCTAAGCATGAAAAAAGTGCAACCGAAGGTCAATTCAAATGCGATTTTGCTAGTGACATACCGCTGACCAAATGGAACGGGAACGAAACCAGACCAATTACTGTCAATCAGTATATGGAACCACAATTACACCCGGACAATAATAATCGTAAGATGGTGCTCAACACGCGTTCCTTTGCAGACTTGCTTGCACCACGCATCGATCTTGACAACGGATACATAGGCTTGCAGGACCTCACAAGTGTCGGACGAATTTTCGAGGTGCATTGCACCAGTCTTGAAGCAAAAAGTGAAAATACCGCAACGACAATACAAGAAAGAGTGCACCGCGCTATCTCAAACTGCATTCCTACACTTCCAAAAGATCCATGGATAGTGCAGTGGTTCATTCAGGACGAAAGTGAGGAACTGCCACGCACAATCACAGAAAAAATGTCAAGCTATAGGCAGAACTCGTTGGAAAACTTACCGTACTACGAACACTGGCTTAGTGTATTGAACCAGCACTTCACAGACTTAACGCATCCGAAAGGACTGTTTCCCAGTGAAGGAAACTATCGAAAAACGTGGCGTGGCAAGTATCGCCGTATTCGAATGTGCATTTGGCGGAAATCACAAATTGAAAACACCAATGAGGATAACAACATTGATGAAGTGTGTGAGCAGTTAATCAGTTCACTAGCAGAAGCGGACATAGAACTGAAATCGGTTGGTGCAAAAGAACTCTATGAATGGCTAACTCATTGGTTTGTACCCCACCCTGAACCGCATACTGGATATACGAGTACATTCGAATTGCTTAACGCATACCCTTGGAATTCTGATGATAAACACCGTGCTATGTCATTGCTATCAAATTCCTCAAGTGCCGATATTAGTCGTGCTTCATTGCACGGTACAGCACCTTGGACATGGAAATCACCTGGAATTTGGTGGTTTCGAGAACAACCAAGTCGCTTTGTTTCAATAGATGAACTCACAGCAGAACCAGAAATTGGACATTTAACGGTTGAGAGGCAATTTGGTGATTCGTTAGCGACACTCTGGGATCAAATGCCTGAAAAGTCGATATGGTCTATGACGGTGGTCTACATCTCAAAAGATGAAATCGAAAACAAAATTATCAAAGTTAAGAAAAATTCCGTGGGTGATGATGCCGCAGCGATTGAACGACGTAAACTTGCTAACTCAGCATTGAATGAGATTGTCAAAGGCAATCCAATATACAGAGTTTTCGCTGGAGTGTATTTATTTGGTTCCGATTTGCAACAGTTAAACAAACGCACTGAAAGAGTGCTTGGCCTGCTGACTGCTCACCACCTCAGACCTGTGGCGCCTCGCTACGATCCAATCGCACTTGACAGTTATATTCGCGCATTGCCATTCGGGTATAACACTGTTCAAGATGACCGCCCCTACACACGAAGAGCCAAACTGTGGTATTCTAGTCATATCGCCAGAGTCATTCCAGTATTTGGCCGATCAATGGGTTCATCAAACCCAGGTTGCATATTGTTTAACCGAAGTGCTGAACCACTAATGTTCGATCCACTTGATTCCCGCGACCGTGAGAAAAATGCACATTCTTTAATTCTTGGACCGACTGGTTCAGGAAAAACAGCCTTTCTGATTTACTTTCTGCTTCAAATCATGGCGATACATAAACCGCGTGTTGTATTGCTGTCAGCGTTATCCACATTCGGATTGTTTGCGAAACATTGCGAACGTATGGGGCTAAGCGTCCATCATTTAAAGGTAGATGGTAAACATCAAGTGTCATTACCTCCATTCAAACATGCTCAGGTTTTGTTGAATAATGACTATCAGCAAACTGACTTGATAAATACGAACCATCGTGATGCACTGGGTGAAATGGAAATACAAGCTCGCCTGATGATAACCGGTGGCCAACCAAATGAAGAAGCAAAGTTACGGCGCGACGATTTAAATATTGTGAGGAGCGCACTGATCGAGGCAGCCAAACGCTCAAAAATGGATGGCCGAGAACAAACGCTTACTTCCGATTTGGTAAATGCACTACACGATGCAGCGTCTAAAGGTCTAATTGCTGACCACTACTTATCAGCAAAACAGAAAGAACGTGCTGCACAAATGGCGGGGGCGATAAATGTATTCTGCACTGGTATGAACGGGATGCTGTTTGATCAAGAAGGCGATTATTGGCCTGAATCAGATATTAGTATTGTTGAGCTGGACTTGTTAGCACGACGTGGGTATGAGGACCGCCTCGCAGTAGCATTGACTGGTCTTTTCTCTTCGATCAACAACCTTATTGAACGCTATCAGAATCAAAACCGGCAAACAATTGTTGTCATAGATGAAGCACATGTACTTCTTCAAAACCCATTGATCTCACCATACATCAACAGAATTTCGGCAATGTGGAGAACATTTGGAGCATGGTTGTGGATCGCCACACAAAATATTCGTCAGTTTCCTGACAATGCCAAAGAACTTTTAAATCAACCTGAGTGGTGGTACTGCTTATCAATGGATAAGGATGAAATTGATCAAATCAGCCGCTTCAAGTCGCTTACCAAACCGCAGCAGAAATTATTGCAGTCAACTCGAAAATCACCCGGTCAGTACACCGAAGGAACTCTTATCTCACCTCGTCTTGTTACTCTATTCAGAAATACACCTCCGGCCCTAGCTCTTGCACTAGGCCAAACCGAAAAAAATGAAAAAGCAAGACGATCACAATTGATGAAAGAACACCAAATCAGTGAAATAGAAGCAGCTTATCTAATAGCAGAAGAAATCAGGCAGCAAAGAATAAATTCAGGACAGGCATAGATTTGATCACTCTAACGTAACAACCTATTTCACACCATCTCCTAAACCAACTGGCATTCGAAAAAGATTTTTCTTTAATTTGTTGCTATTTACAAGGTAATAAGACACCTATAATTCCGATGAAGGCCGATACCCATATTCAACTATTAATTATTTAATGAGATATTGGAATCTAAAGTTAGCGTTGTTGGGATTGTTGGCCTTCGCAAACGCATACCCAGTATCTGCTTTAGCTGGTAGCTTGTCTACTTTTGAAATTGCGAAACGGTCTCACAGCCTAGATTGCCTAGATTGGAAAATAATCGGAGCTTGTGTATGGTTAAAGTGCAATTTCTTTGGATGCTATACCGTTACAACACCTAGAATATCTCATTATCTTCCAGATTTTGTAGTATCAGCTTACCCGCAGACTGGACAATCCCCATGGCTAGAAACTCGCGCTTTGAATCAAATTGCTAATGATTCGGGATTTGAAGTTTCCGGTGGTAGTGTTGCCGGTAAAACCACAAGTGCTTTACAGCATGACTCACTGCAATTTCATGAGGTCGATATCATCGGCAATCCAATATCAGACCTCAACAAATACGGAAAAATTCTGTGTAAATCAGACTCTAAACCTATAAAACCTTATTTTCTTTCAACAGCAGATAGTAAAGCGTGGAGAAGTGGTTTGCCAGACGCAAACCGCATTGAAGCAAAAACACCTGGTATTCGAGAAATTGGAAACTGGCCGAAATTCTCATGGGGATCAATTTACCCTCGGATAGGTTTTCTAATTCAAGGGCATCCTGGAAAAGCAGCGGCAGTCTCTTGCCAGCGAGCAATTGACGTACTTCTGCGAGACTCTTCCGGGCACATCACCCAAGAACGCACACGTTCCGGAGAATATTCGGTCATTCGCGGAGACCGAAATGCAATAAACAAGGATTCATGTAAAAATAGCGGCGGCAATTGGATTGAACCACCAAAGCACGAATCTCGCGGTAAATGTACTCAACAAAGCTGGAGACAGTGGCTTACAAATTCAAATGAACAAACAGACCGTTGGCAAATGCTGTTACCGAAGCACAATACACGCTGCGAAACATTTGGTAAACAAGAGGAGTGGAATCACGATTTAATCGCGGAAAATGGTAAATACGTGTGGAACTACTGGAGACAATATAAATGTTGCATTCATACCAGTGGCACTCTACTCAGCCGCTTTGATTTCTAATAGAGATGAAACACAACGGTACGCTGTAGTAAAATATCCACTCAAAGCATAGTTCTACTCTTACGCTTCACAGAAAAATGATCTGAGTTTTCTTTTGGGATTGATTATTATTTAGGCTTTTTTACGAAATTGTGCGCATGAACGTAATAACAGGCACTTATTAAGCAGTAGCTTTCTACCTCAATACTATACAACTACCGAACTCAGTAAACACGTTTTAAGAAAAGAGCCTTTATTTAAGGGTATCGATTTCCTAACCTCGTAAACCATATAATTAGAGAGAAACAACCTCCGAATAAAAATAAACTCTAATTCAATCAATAGACGGTTACCTGAGCAATTGCTGACAGACAATTGCGATATAGCTATTATTGATTTCGGCTGAATTAGAAACTAACCTATATAACCCATGACCGCGTAGTTTGATACTAGGTTGAATTGGGGTTATAGACGTACCCCTAAATTAGTCTATTTGTATTTAACACGATGAAAAATATTCAACTACAAATCCCTACTAATGAAAATCTATGTTTGAAGCATCTACTCTAGCACAAGTTATACTCATAGATTTGCTTTTCGCTGGCGACAATGCAATTGCAATAGGAATGGTAGCAGCCGGATTGCCTCAACAACAACGTCAAAAAGTAATCGCAGTAGGGATTCTACTAGCCGTTTTATTTAGAATTGTTCTTGCCCTTGTTACAGTTCAACTGTTGAAAGTTCCAGGTTTATTAATAGTTGGCGGTTTGCTTTTGCTCTGGGTTTGCTGGCGACTTTTCAAAGACATAGGTCACGAACCAAGCTCACAACATGCAACAGAAGGTATAAATACTGGCGAAGCCCGTTCATTTAAATCTGCATTACTCCAGATATTGATAGCTGACATTACCATGTCGCTTGACAATGTGCTTGCAGTGGCTGCAATTGCAAAAGACCACATGGTAATATTGATATTTGGGCTTCTTTTATCAGTAGCTTTGATGCTAGCTGGTGCGACAATGATCGCAAACCTGTTGCAAAAATATAAGTGGATTGGATATGTCGGTTTGATATTGATCTTATTCGTGGCAATATCAATGCTATGGGAGGGTTATCACAATATAGTTACCAAAATTACGACTTAATTGATGTTTTATCGCTTATACTTACCTAAAAATTGAATTCTAATTCGGATAGTGAGGATATATGGATAAAAAGAGGTCGTACGTCCAGTTTGTTGACGTGCAAAAAAGTTATGACGGTGAAACACTGGTTGTAAAAAACCTAAATCTGTCAGTTGAACAGGGTGAGTTTGTAACTTTGCTCGGCCCATCCGGGTCTGGAAAAACTACCTGCCTAATGATGCTAGCAGGATTTGAAACTGCGACCCATGGCGAAATATTTCTAGATGGCGTGCCAATAAACAATGTGTCGCCGCATAAACGAGAAATCGGAATGGTGTTCCAGAATTACGCCCTTTTCCCTCATATGACAGTTAGTGAAAATCTTGCATTCCCATTGCGGGTAAGAAAACTGCCCAATGCTGAAATTGACGAACGAGTCGCACAAGCATTGGCCATGGTACAACTTGGTGAGTTTGGAGCGCGACTACCGGCTCAATTGTCTGGCGGTCAACAACAACGAGTTGCTGTGGCTAGGGCTTTGGTGTTCAGGCCTAAACTTGTATTGATGGATGAACCCCTTGGAGCGCTAGACAAACAGCTGCGAGAACAAATGCAATACGAAATCAAGCACATCCATGAAAACTTGAATGTCACTGTCATTTATGTCACACATGATCAGAGCGAAGCATTGACTATGTCAAACCGAATCGCAGTATTTAACGATGGAATTATCCAGCAGCTTGCGGCACCAGGGGTGCTTTATGAACAACCTGAAAATTCATTTGTTGCCCAGTTTATTGGCGAAAATAACGTCTTGACTGGAATTGTCAAGCACGTTACTAATGGTGTTTGCGATGTTGAAACACAAGGTGGTGAGCTTATTAAAGCGAAAGTCGTTAATATTGAAGGTGTTGACAAACCAACAACACTATCTTTGAGGCCAGAACGAGTAAAGGTAGACACAGACCCAAGCAACTGTGAAAATAACATTAAAGCAACTGTTCAGGAGATCATTTACCTCGGCGACCACGTACGCACGCGTGTAAGCTTGTGCGGTCATGATGATTTCATCATCAAGATTCCGAACTCAAGCGGGCACGTGAATCTAGCAACCGGGCAGAAAATCGACGTTGGATGGCAATCAGAAGATTGCCATGCTCTAGATGTTCCCTCTTAAATCGACATCATCTACACATCAACTCACTACTAGCCAAACATTAATTCAACATAAAATTTCACTCAGCACTTTGGCAAGGGTTTTCATCCCGCTATGTATTTGTGCTTTGCTGATTGTATATGCTGGCAACAAACGCATAACATTCGGACCTGATTGTAGGATCATCAACCCTTCCTGAAGGCATTTTTCCATGACTTTTCCAGCACAGTCACCAAACTTGGGTTGAAACTCAGCGCCCACCATTAAGCCTTTGCCGCGAATATCAGTAAAATACCGCTCATCTTTATTGATATTCATCAAACAATCACGCAGATAGGCTCCCTTTTCATTTATTTCAGAAAGAAAATTCACGGAGTTTACTTTTCTAAACACTACTCTGGCGGACGCACAGCACAAAGGATTGCCACCGAAAGTCGAACCATGACTACCTAATTGCATGGTATTCTTCATTCTTGGTCCAAACAAAGCGGCACCAATTGGCAAACCGCCACCAAGTGCCTTTGCGACAGTGACAATATCAGGTTCAAAATCCGATGTCCACTCATAAGCAAACAATTTACCAGTTCTTCCAATTCCAGACTGAACCTCATCTACAATCAGCGTAATGTCATTCTTGCTACACATTCCACTTACATATCGGAGAAACTCACTGGGAAACGGACGTATCCCACCCTCACCTTGAATCGGCTCCAGAATGACAGCACATACATCTGGTTTGCAAGCTGCTTTGAAACTTTCCACATCTGCAAACTCACAGTATCGAAAGCCTTGTGGCAACGGAGCAAATCCTTCTTGATATTTTGGTTGGGCGGTGGCAGCTAATGTCGCTAAAGTGCGGCCGTGGAATGAACCTTTGAACGATATGATAATCCTTTTCTCAGGTGGGCAATTGTCATGCGCATACTTCCTTGCAGCCTTGATTGCAGCTTCATTTGCCTCAGCTCCCGAGTTGCAGAAAAATACTTTTTCTGCAAATGTTTGCTCGATAATCTCAGCAGCTAGCCGCACTGTGGTTTCATTAAAATAGACATTACTCGTATGCCACAAATTCTCCGATTGCATTGCAACTGCTGAAATCAGTTCAGCGTTTCGGTGACCTAGACAGTTAACCCCAATTCCCGTACCAAAATCCAAATATTCTCGATCATCTAAGTCCCACAAAGAACTGCCCTGACCATACTTGAACACAACGTCTCGAGGATGATAATTCGGTGTGTAAGAACTATGACCTAGTTCAATGATATTGTTGTGCAGGTGGCCGACCATCTTACATATCGAACCAGCTATGGAAATAGTACAAGTGCATCTTGAAGAATTTGCTCATAAATATTGGACAGTCGATTTAAATCATCTACACTAATACACTCATCAATCTGATGAATGGTTTTGTTCATCGGTCCGAATTCAACAACCTGTGCTCCGGTCTTTGCAACGAACCTTCCATCTGATGTACCCCCTGCTGTTGACAAATTTGGTGCCACACAAACAATTTCGCTAATCGCATTGCAAACTAGTTCCGCAAACTCCCTTTCCTTTGTATAGTATGGCTTTGTTACCGAACTCCAATTTAAATCAACATTCATATCAAGCTTTTTGGGGATCTGCTCAATTTGTTCAATCAACTGTTCAACAGTGTTTTTCGGTGAAAAACGTATGTTAAATTGAAGACATAGTTTCCCAGGAATGACATTGTCGGCACCCACACCAGATTTGACATTTGATACTTGTAGAGTAGTGGCTGGAAATACATTGTCACCATCATCCCACTTCAATTTCCCCAACTCTGCAATTAAGTTTCCAGATTTGTGAATCGGGTTATCTGCTAGATGCGGGTAAGCGACATGCCCTTGCTTGCCATGGACTGTAATTCGGCCAGATATGGAACCTCTGCGCCCTATTTTCACCGTATCACCAAACACAGATTCGCATGTTGGTTCACCAACTAGACAATAGTCAACTTGCTCGCCACGTTCCATCAGTTTACCTACAACTCGGACAGTACCATCAACAGCTTCACCTTCTTCATCACTAGTCAGCAATAACGCTACAGAGCCAGCTATTCGCTCCCATCTATTGAAAAATCTCTCACAAGCAGTAACCATTGCAGCAACACTTCCTTTCATGTCAGCCGCCCCACGACCATAAAGATATCCATTGGAAAGCGTCGCGCTATATGGTGGAAATGACCAAGCCTTGGGGTCACCCGTTGGAACAACATCTGTGTGTCCAACATAAACCAAAAGGGGATTCTTGTCTCCCTTGCGCGCCCAAAGGTTTTTTACAGCACCGCAATCAATATGTTCAATAGTAAATCCCAACATCTTTAATCTAGAGCTAATCACCTGCTGGCAACCAGCGTCATCAGGTGTTACCGAAGGACGGCATATAAGATCTTTCGCCAGAGAAATTGTTGGTGTTTGTGAATACAAAACCATATCTTACCCCTGTCTGTCAATTACAAAAATGAAGATCAAATTATAGGGGTTTCTTTTCATACCAAAACTCGTTCTCGGCTGAAGGGCACATTCCATTAAAAATTGAAACATATCGAAAATAAATTATTTCTTTGATTCAAGCACGTACTGTAATAGTCTTTGTCATGAAATGAACATGCATTCCACACATTACTCAGGAGCAGGTTGTTGCAACATTTTTTGCGAAAGTATTTTGTCAGCTTTTTGAGGCATACAACTTTGACTATAGTATGCCAATTTTATAGTACGACCTTGCTTAGTGATAATCCCATCACTAACTACTCACTGTATTATTCCTTAGGTGGGGGCAAAGTCACGGATTCAGCCGCATCGGAATTTTCCACTTTTTCTCCCAAACTGCGAGCCCTATCACATCAAGGAGCAAGTTGCAGTGGCTTCCAGCCTACGCTTGACGTACAAGATATGTTGACCAATCGTCTTACAGAATCACTAACTGCTCTTACTTCCATTCCTAGTGCCGTTCATAGCGCATTGCCTGGTTCAATTTTGTGCCGAGCAAAACCTGGCCATTGTCAACTTCTACAGCATTATGTAGTTCGCGCTGAGCAACAATGGAATCTCTCAGTCAAGTCATGCGAACAAACCATGGAATTTGCAGACAGTGGAAACGACCCATTTGCCAATCTTGTCAACGTATCCAAAGCACAAATTTGGGAACAACAAGCAAATAAAAGCAGTAGTGCAATTGAGGCCAAACGAAAGGCGGATGAATCAGACGGTTGCATCATTTGGATAGCCGGCAAAAAAGCAGGTTGCAAATCTGCGCCGCCCATTTGGTTGGTTCGCGACACAGCTAAGGCTGGTTGGTGTTTGCTAATGAACAGTGATAGCAATTGCACTGCTACTACAACACGAAATCATGCAGAAGCGAAATTGAAAAAAATCTGGCCCACACCTGATGCCGCAAGTGATTGGGTTATCGATGTTGTCGGGGACTATCGAGTTCACGTGGGTGAAAGTGAATCAACCATACCTGGCGCTGGATTACTATCAAAGATCGATGAAGAAACTGAGACGATTCAATCTAAGCTGAGAACATTGGTTTATTCAGCTACCTCACCTGAGAGAATTGATTTGCAAGAGGTCCAATCTGAAAACGTCTCGATTTCACCATCGCTTATTGATGCGCTACGTGATCTGCCTGATCGGGATCTGTTAATTGCGAGAATTTCCAACGAGATTGCGTTGGCACGAACAGTAGAAAAAGCTTTTCTAGCGAGACGCATGCTGTTAAGTGGTGTTATGGAACCAAACGTCCAGAGTGCAGGCAGTGTTTCCAAGACAATAAAGAAGCAAATTGATGTACTTGAAAGCGAGATTGAGCGAGCGACATTTGAGATGCGATTCAATCAAAGATTCGTTTCCAAAACCATACTGCACGTACTTGGTGCACATCAATTACTCATCACACCCATGCCTACCACGCAACAAACACCTCCAATGCTTTTGAGATAGATACAGCAACATGGATGTCCACTCCTATCTTGAGCTGACAACTACTTTAATCGGCTGGCATGTTGGAAACAGCATTGCCGAGATATTAGTAACGAGTGGACTTGTTTTTCTACCATTTGGAATCGCTCTTTATCGCAACTGGGCAGAACCCCTAAGGAGTCAAGAATCAAAATCCGCAGCATATGTATCCTTGAGGCGAATGGAGCAGGACTTCTGGATAGCAGCTCTGATACTAGGATTTTGTTTTTTACCTGCTGTACCAGTCGCACCATCCGAAATTCAGTTTAGTCAGCCCTACACAACAACACCAACCAACGCGCAAACACCGGATTTGCCATATTCAAGTGATAGTCAACGATTGGAGGAAATTCTAATTCCGTTGACTTGGTGGCTTGTATATACGGTTTCTTCGAAATTTACAAATTCAATTGTTGCAGTCATAGATCGATTGCACCAACCAAGCGCACTGCGCTGGAATCTATTGCGAATTGCGCAGCTATCAATTTCTGATAGCAAACTGATCACAGAGATGGGAGCTTTTCGGAAGGAATGCTATGAACCCTCGCTTGCGAAATTTCAACGGAACAATCAAGGAATGGAACCCAAAGGTATATTTGCCGCTGTTGATTGGCTGGGTTCGCATTTCTTTCTGAATACCGAAGGCTACTACAAACCTTGTACGAATGTATCTATCTGTGGTTCAAGTTATCACGCAAAAACACAAGTCCCCGGTTGGCAGGCTGCGAGTGGTGCTAACGTCGTAAAACCCGGCTTGCCCTACTGCAACGCTTGGTGGATTGATCCCCAAAGAGGGCTTAGAATTAAGCTTCTGCAAGACATTCATAAACAGGCACCATGGTTCAAGAAAAACACTGAACGTCTGATAAAGAGCATCAGTGACAATAAATCAGCAAAGAATAGCGCCACAACTGTCATACAGTTTGAAGATCGAGTACTGCGCCGGATGATCAATCAAGTTCCGCGAATGATGGTTGAAAGGGCTGATCGTGGTGATGGTTTATTCTGGGATTCGATGGGTTGGTTCTCAATCGACGGAATACAACAGTTCATTGGCTCACTTGGCGCGTTAATAGCATCTGGCATATTCCACATTGTTATGGAATTGGTTGTAATTGGATTGCCAATGACACAGGCAATCATGTTGATGCTAATGTACATCGCGATTCCGTTGCTTGTACCTTATGCAATTATCAATCCAGGAATCCTAGTCCGAATAGTTTTACTCCTTTTCTCACTTCGTTTTTTAACGGCGTTGTGGGCCATGGCCGAATTTCTTGATGAGAAGTTGTTGATGACAATGTACCCGGATTCAGGACTATTTGAATTTGGTGGTGGTGGAACTACTGCAGATATTGTGTTAAGTCTCATCACCTTGTTTTCATACCTTTCGTTACCAATCGCTTGGTTCATGTTGATGGGGACAATCGGCTCTAGGGCAATCGGCCTGTTATCAAGTGGTTGGTCAGCGATGAACAGCTCACTGGAATCGAGTACCAAAGCAAGCGCAGACATTGCGTTGTCAACGTATCGGAGACGCGGTGTCTGACTTAAAAGTAGCAAAATCTCACACAATATCAACAGCTGTTTGAAACAACCTTGTGAAAAATCAAAAATCTTTCAATAATACACCGTTTTTTATATTTATTTTTTTATATTTAATACATATTATTAAAGTTATTTTTAGATTTAAATACTGTATCATTTCAGATCTGTTTTATTAAAACAGTTAATACATCGTCTGAATATTGCTCTGTTATCGAGCTTATGCAGACGATTTAATTCAAATTTTTAAGTTAACTTAGGAGGCTATTAGCCATGCAATTATTAGAATTAACCGAGGCATATATTCTCGAACGCAACGTTTCAAAATCAACAGCAATACACTACCGGTTCGTCAGCAACCTATTTGTGAAGGACACGGGGGTGTCAGATGTTGGAAATCTGAGCAAAGAGTTCATCAGCACATGGAGAGAAATGGTCATGAACCGGGAAACCAGTCCAGTAACTTGGAACAACTATTTGCGCCATTTGAAAGTTATTCTGGCCTACGGCGTGAAGAACGGCTTAATTCAACAATCTCCTGACGTATCGTTGATGCGCGCCCCCAATCGAAAAGAGCTCCCTAAAATCATAAAATTTGAGGATTTGGAAAAAGTCATGAATTACTTGGCAAGCAAGGAATCAAGATTCAAACCAAGATGGTTTTGGTTGTCGCTTTTGCGAGGACTTTATTACACTGGAATGCGCCGCAGACAATTAGCCCTGCTACAATGGAAGGACATAGACTTCGTCGGGCAAAAAATTCATATGTCAGTGAAATCGAGCAAAAATTACCGGAGTTGGGATATCCCAATGTCATTGCAGATGAACATTGCAATGACGAAAATGAAAAAGCAGACATTGAAAGTTTTGGACTGCGAAGAGACAGATTTGGCCGAGCGCTATGTCTATGACATAAGCTTGTTCAATTCGAACTACAAGCAAGAAAACTACATCAATGAGAAGGCGATTTCAAACTTTTTCACTCGGGTTAGCAAGGCAACTGGGGTGTCGATATCTTCACACAAGCTACGCCACACCATGGCAACCAATCTAGCGCAACAGTGCATGTACAAGGAACTTCAGGAGTTGCTTGGGCATTCATGTGTCAGCATGACAATGCGTTACGTTCATCCTCAAATCGAACAGATGCGAAAAATGCTGGACAGTCTTCGAATAATTTTGTAGGAGTCAATATTCGAGAAAGCGATAACGAGCTTCGGTCAAGTGTAAAGCAAATGCTGAAATGCTTGACCGAAGTTTGACATGACTATATTCCTTTCCAAAACCGTTATTCACCACATCCGACTCAAATGGTCTCGGGCTTCACTGCCCATTGCAGTCGTGTAAATGGCAGTAGTTTTTATGCTTACATGTCCAAGTACAGCGGCTATAGTAGGCAATGGCACACCGGCCTCTACAGCGGCAATACCGAAGCTGTGCCGCAAGCCTTTGGGTGAAGCTTGAGGTCCTTTTATATTAGCCTCTCGCATAAACTGGCGGATATAGCGAAAACCGGAAGACCGTGCAAACGACCAGATGCGCTCTTGACTCCGTTTGGGCGATGAACTTGTTCTTCGAATACGATGCGCAAGTTCCATGTCCCTTGCAAATTCAGGTGGAAGTGGAACTTCTCGCCAATGGTCCTGTCGCCGCTTGAGTGTTCGCACTATCACTGAGGACTGTTCGACTTCAAAATCACAGAATCTGATTGACAAAGCTTCAGATATTCGGCAACCAGAGTAAGCAAGCATAAGCGCAAAAGTTTGTATTTTAGGATTGTCAGAAACACGAACGGCCTCTAAAAACCGTGTCCTCTCGGAAGCATTTAGGTACTTCCTCCCTTTATGACTGACTAACGATGAATTATGCTGGTCAATCTCTAGCATAATTCACAAATTGACACATTTTGTTTGCAAAATGTTGCAAAATATCTAATGTTGGAGTATGATATTTGACAAATATAAAAAAATTCACCAGTAGTATTGACAAATCGAGTACAAAAAGGCTATTCTGTCTCACAGAAATTGATAATTGGAGCAATTGAAAGATATTTCAATTATCGAAGCATCAATTAATGTAGAATTGATTAGTGTGAATTAACAAAAACTGAAAACAAGCATCAAAATGTTTGTTTATTTACAAAAAAATACATATTTTGATTTATATTTGATAATTAAAGATGATTATTCAATTAAAAGAAATGCTTAAAAATATTTTTTCTAGTATGTTTGCTTTTGAAGAACTGATTAAGACTCAGTGCTACTTAGAAATTAATAAACCTTTAATAACAATAGATTAATATTTATTTATCAAGTTGAACTAGAATAACAAGTTTCACATAATTAATTAGGCCGCCCAATGCCTGAAATCGTTGTTTTCTAAGACACGAGTAAATTTAATTTCTCGGCGCCCAAAACAACTTCATACTTCTTCTCAATCTGACGATTGCAAACCAACCGGTGATTGAGAATTTTGTAATATTTTTAATACTTTATTTATTTAATTTTACTCAGAGATGCAGTTGGTTTTATTCAGGCATGCTACCGCCGAAGACAAGTATGATTTTCATGTTTCTAGCAATGGTGCGCCTGACTCAAAACGACCACTGTCTGCCTCAGGACTTGAGCAAATGAAAACTGTTTCAAAGGGTTTGTACAAAGCCTTGGATGGAAACATGCAACGAATAGTCTCTAGTCCCTATATCCGAGCAATTCAAACTGCACAGACCCTGCTTGAAACAATTTCTGAAAATACACGCCCAGACTTGGAAATAAGCGACCTTCTCACCCCGGGAGCAAGTTTCGAAACCGTTCGCAGATGGTTAAAAGGAGAAACCCGCACAACGATAGTGGTTGGACATGAACCTGATATGAGTTGGTTGATGCAACAATTCACCGGTAGCGGTGAAATTAGGGTTAAATTTAAGCCAACAAGCGCTTGCTTAATAGAATTTGAAGGTCCGCTGGAAGATTCTTCTGGCCAACTACATTGGTTTCTAAATCCCACTCTTCTACATCGTTTGGGCAATTCGTGACCGAAAAACAGCTAGACCCTAGCGACAGCAGTCAGTTTGTTGCGGCTGTTGATTTAGGTTCTAACAGCTTTCATCTTGTCATAGGCAAACTAGAGAGTAGCGGACGTTTAATCATCATTGACCGAATTCGCGAGATTGTACGTTTGGGCGGTGGGCTTGATGCCAACTCAAATATTACAGTCAATGCGCAAAACAGAGCGTTAGATTGTTTACGACGCATCGGACAGAGACTCAGAGAAATTCCAACGTCAAACATCCGCGCTGTTGGAACCAACACATTCAGAAAAGCAAAAAATGCTCATCATTTCCTAATAAATGCACAAAACGCACTCGGACATGACATCGAAGTAATAACTGGACGAGAAGAAGCTAGATTGATATTTGAGTCCGTCTGCTATGGTGATTCCATTGAACTAGCAGATAAAATTCTAGTTGCAGATATTGGCGGCGGCAGCACTGAAATAATTGCTGGGCATGAACATTCTCCAAACATTATTGAAAGTCTTTATATAGGTTGCGTCAGTCTTACCAAGAAACATTTTGCCAACGGACGGATATCTATGGATAGACTTCAACGAGCTGAACAGGAAGCACAACTTGAAATACGGTCGGTTCGACGACAATTTTGCGACCATGGCTGGAATAAAACAATTGGATGCTCAGGAACAATTCGCGCTGTCGGAAACGCGATTTGTTCCCTAAATCCGAATCATACCTCTATTACCAGTGATTCGCTTAATAGCTTACAAGACAAATTGCTTGAGTGCAGACACACCTCGGATTTAGTTGATTTAGGGTTTGAGATGAATCGATGTGAAGTATTACCTGGTGGATTTGCCATTGTCTGCGCTATGTTCAAACAATTGAATATAGAGTCAATGGAAATTTCGGATTTGGCACTGCGCGAAGGGGTGCTTTATGACTTGCTTGGCCGACTGCGTAACAACGATGCTAGAGAACGAACAGTCAACTCTCTTATCGATCATTGGAGCATTGATCGCAAACATGCTAATCGGGTTCGAACCATTGCTTTGAAAATTTACGATCAAATTGAACCCCATTGGTTTGAAAACTACTCTAGCGCAAGAAGATTGTTGGGTTGGGCTTCAATGCTGCATGAAATTGGACTGTCAATTTCTCATACTAAGTACCAAGACCACGGATCTTATATTTTGGAGTTTTCAGATATGGCAGGGTTTTCAAGATATGAACAACTCGCATTAGGTATACTCGTTCGATGGCATCGTCGAAAACTGCCTGAGCATTTTCCAAATCACAGCACTCACTTACCCAAACGAATACTAAAAAGACTGTGTACTGTTTTGCGTATCGCAACTCTTCTCCACCGACCTCGAACAGATAGACTTGATCTTCGTGTAACTTGCCGCGTTAATACGAAAAGAATAGAGCTCATTTTTCCAGAGAATTGGCTCAATCAACATCCGTTGACTCGCGCAGATTTAATCCAAGAAAAACAATACTTAAAAAAAGTGGGATTTGAACTCCGAGTGCATTCCAATGAAAGCAATTGATAAAAATAAAATTTTGTATCAGTACACTGCAGAAATGCCAAGGCAGATGTAGCTATGGGTGTCTCTTTCCAGATGTTATTTTTGAAGGGACAATTTTGACTGGGAAATATAAAGAAAGCTTGACATATTAACGCATCAGACATTCAAACATGGTGTGTTACACGATGAAATACAATAAATAGAGAATTAATTCTCAACCCACCGACTGCATTGAATACCGTCTAGCCCAGCTTCTTCAATGCCGTGTTGCTGAATGAATAATCTGAGAATCAATACAGGCAAGAAATCAGCTTGAACCATACTCAAGAAGGACAGTTGTGAAGCCCTTGCTTTCAGAAGAAATACTACAGCTTTGAAATAGATATTTGTTCGAATAACAACTCTACAGCTGGATGCATGATTTCAAGCAATGGAAACGGCCAAACTCCCAATAGCAATACTAAGATTGCAATCAAACCAAGTGTAATCTTTTCTTGCATATTCAGACCCTTCAATGTCGCAACCGCTTCGTTGACTATCTTACCATAGATGACGCGTTTATACATGCGTAAAGTATAAGCCGCCCCCAAAATCAAAGTCAGCGCAGCAACCGCGGCGTATATCGCATTTTCTTGAAATGCTCCTATAATCACTAGCAGCTCACCTACAAATCCCGAAGTTCCAGGCAACCCGACGTTGGCCAATGCAAACAACATCATCAATGCTGCAAACATCGGCATGCTGTGCGCAACACCACCGTAAGTGTCAAGTTTACGCGAATGCAACCGATCATACAGTACTCCAACACAAAGGAACAAGGCCGCAGACACAAACCCATGTGATATCATCTGAACAAGACCGCCTTCAATGCCATGTACATTCCAAATGAAAAACCCAAGTGTTACAAAACCCATATGCGATATTGACGAATACGCTATGAGTTTCTTCATGTCAGTTTGAGCCAATGCAACCAACGCTATGTAAACAATCGCAATCAGCGATAATGCAATCATAACACCTGCTAACGTATGCGAGGCATCCGGTAAAATTGGAAGACTAAATCGAAGAAATCCATATGCGCCCATCTTCAACATAATTGCCGCCAATATGACGGAACCACCAGTTGGAGCCTCAACATGCGCATCTGGTAACCATGTATGCACCGGCACCATCGGAACCTTCACTGCAAATGCGGTGAAAAATGCTATGAATAGCAGAATTTGGGCAACATACCCAATCGGCAAAACATACCAATCTAGAATGCTGAATGACAAATCACTGATGTTGTAAAGATAAACAAAAGCGACTAGCATCAATAGTGAGCCAAGCAAGGTATAAAGAAAAAACTTGATTGTCGCATAAACTCGATTTTCGCCACCCCAAATTCCGATGATTAGAAACATCGGAATCAGCATACCCTCCCAAAAGATGTAAAACAGCACTGCATCAAGAGCTGTAAAGACTCCAATCATCAAACCTTCTAGTATGAGAAATGCAGCAAAATAATTAGAGACTCTATATTGAACTGCGTTCCAACCAGAAATTACAACGAGAACAGTCAAAAAGGTCGTGAGCATCACCAAAGGAAGTGATATTCCGTCTATTCCAATCGTGTAGTTGATATTGAAAGCTGGCACCCATTGTTGTGATTCAACAAACTGGAATGTTGCCTGATTGACATCAAAGATTGTATAAAGCACTATACTGAGCAGAAAAGCTACAGTTGAGAAAGTGAGTGCCGTATAACGAGTTACATTTAAACCAAAATGTTTGCCAGCGAACAAAACGGCAACACCACCAACAATCGGCACCCAAATATTTAAGCTCAGTATCGGTAACACCGAACCTACCCCATCACAAACCATGAAATTAAAAACACAATTCCAACGATCATTGCGAATGCGTAGTGATAAACTAATCCGGACTGAACTACTCGCACTTTACTAGCAATGCGCTTGACAGAATTGGCCACACCATTGACAATCATTCCGTCAATTACGAAAATGTCAACAACATTCCATAAAAGGTCACTGAGTTTGCGGGTACCATTAATGAAAACGATTTTGTTGAACTCATCAAATCCGTATTTGCGGTCAAGAATAAACCATACTAGCCTGAAACGTTGGTACATAAGCTCCGGCCACTCCGGAAAGCGAATATAAAACAACCATGCTGTGGCAATCCCCGCGACCGCAAGCCAAAACGGTAGCGTCAAAAAACTATGATTGAACATATTCAGCGCCAACTTACCCCCATTTCCAAGTAAGCTTTCGCCAACACCTCCAAGCGAATCATGTTGTGGCAACACAGTGATTGAACTGTCGTAAAAGCTTCCGAACAACATCGGTTGCACAAATAGCGCGCCAAATATAATCGAAGGCACTGCAAGAACTATAAGTGGAACAGTTATCACCCATGGTGATTCCCGTACATGCGAAAACTCATTTTCGCCCATACGCGGCTTACCGTGAAACACAACAAATAACATTCTGAATGAATATAGAGCTGTAATAAACACACCAAGCGTAACAGCAAACAAAGCGAAACCACTACCAGGCAGCAAACTTTCATGGACAGCTTCTATAATCAAATCTTTAGAGAAAAATCCGGCAAACGGCGGAATACCGGCCAACGCCAATGACCCTATCAAAGTTGTCCAATACGTTATCGGCATCACCTTTCGCAACCCACCCATATGCCGGATGTCCTGCTGATGATGTAACGCGACAATAACAGAGCCTGCCGCTAAAAACAGAAGGGCCTTGAAAAACGCATGTGTTGTCAGATGAAAGATACCAGCCGCGTAAGCTGAAGCACCTAACGCAACTGTCATATAGCCAAGCTGAGACAACGTTGAATAAGCGACAATTCGTTTAATATCATTTTGAACAAGGCCAATCAACGCCATAAATAGTGCAGTAATGGAACCAATGACAATCACAACAGTCAGTGCGACTTCCGACATCTCAAACAAGGGGGACATCCGGGCGATCATGAATATCCCGGCGGTTACCATGGTTGCAGCATGAATCAAGGCAGAAATTGGCGTCGGACCTTCCATTGAATCAGGCAACCAAACATGCAGAGGCACCTGTGCAGACTTGCCCATCGCACCTAAAAACAATAACAAACAGATAATCGTGATCCAGCTCCAATAAACACCGTCAAATGCCTCGACTGTCAACGAGGAGGCAATCTTAGCTTGACCAAAAACTGTCGCGTAGTCCAAAGAGCCAAACACAAATGCGATCGCAGCTATTGCGAGTATGAAACCAAAGTCACCAACTCGATTGACAAGAAACGCTTTCATATTGGCGAAAATCGCCGAATCTCGATCAAACCAAAAACCGATTAACAGGTAGGATACCACACCAACACCCTCCCAGCCGAAGAATAGCTGCAGGAAGTTGTTGGACATTACCAGCATCAACATTGCAAATGTGAACAACGCAATGTAGCTGAAAAAACGTTGGTATCCAGGATCCTCACGCATGTAGCCTATTGTGTAAATGTGTACCATCAGTGAAACAAAAGTCACCACCGTACACATAGCTGCTGACAGCTCGTCAATCAGAAAACCAATTTGAAAACTCAGGATACCGCTTTCACCCCAAGTATAGAGTGTGCCATTGAAATGATTGCCCTTCAGCACATCAAAAAGAACATACAATGAAAGTATGAAACTGACGGTGACACCAGTAATAGCTATCCGATGTGTTGCAGTGCGACCGATGATTCGACCAAATAATCCGGCAATGACTGCTGCAATCAGGCAGCTAAATGGTATCAGAGTGTAAATCAGTAGCATGGCACTTGCTTATTTACTCAGCTACTCTCAGCCACCTAGTCGGTTAAGATCATCAACATTTATTGTTCTTCTGCTTCTAAACAACACAATCAGTATCGCTAAGCCAATTGCCGCTTCGGCCGCGGCAACAGTGAGGATGAAAAAGACAAATACCTGACCGGCCAAATCTTGCAGGTAGTGTGAAAACGCTACAAAGTTGATATTGACTGCTAATAGCATCAGTTCAATGGCCATAAGCAATATCACCACGTTCTTACGATTAAGGAATATACCGACAACAGCAATCGAAAACAGTACTGCGCCGAGAATCAGGTAATGAGATAACGGGATCATTTTTCTACTGTATCACCGGTATCTGTATCTAGCCGTTCGGATGGCATGGAAACTACGCGCAAGCGATCTTTCTTTCGCACTTGCACCTGCCGGGCTGGTTTTTGATAGCGAGTCTCAGGTCTGCGCCTGAGGGTTAATGAAATCGCAGCAATGATTGCAACAAGTAAAATTACAGCAGCAATTTCAAACGGATAAGCATACTTGGTGTAAAGAATCTCACCTAACGCTTGTGTATTGCTGTAAGTTTCAGGCTGGCTGGACGGTCTTGGCATGACTTGCGGCCCAAAAACCTCAGTGCTCAGAATGATGACCATCTCTATCACAAGCAAAATCGCTACCAACCCACCAACAGGAAGATAACGAATAAATCCTTCCTTCAGTCTTGCAAGATTAATGTCAAGCATCATCACAACAAAAAGGAACAATACCATCACCGCCCCTACGTAAACAAGAACAAGAACTATTGCTAAAAATTCTGCCTCAAGCGTGATCCAGACACAGGCGGCGCTAAAAAACGCCAAAACCAAAAATAACGCAGCCTGAACAGGGTTGCGAACGACAATCACCATAGTGGCGGCGAACAGCAACAACGCTGAAAACACATAGAACGAAAACTGTAGAAATTGCACGGTGGCCGCCCTTAACGATAAGCGGAATCAGCTTTGCGGGCCATTGCGATCCGCTCTTCATGCTCTTCTCCTAGCGCGAGCAACATATCTTTAGTCAAAATGTTGTCACCGCGATTCTCAAAGTGAAATTCATGGATGTCGGTTTCGACAATGGAGTCAACTGGACAAGCTTCTTCGCAAAAACCACAGTATATACACTTGAACATGTCAATATCATAACGAGTTGTTCGTCGTGTACCATCGGCACGCTCTTCCGATTCAATTGTAATCGCGAGGGCCGGACAAACCGCCTCACACAGCTTGCAAGCGATACAACGCTCCTCACCGTTGGGGTAACGTCTAAGTGCATGAAGACCTCTGAATCTAGGGGACTTCGGTGTCTTTTCTTCCGGATACTGCACTGTAATTTTCCGCTTGAACAAATGCCTGCCAGTTACACTCAAACCACGCACAAGCTCCAATAAAAGGAAAGTCTTCAAGTATCTATTCAACCATGCCATTTTTAACTTCGTCCAAGCTAGCGAAAAATAAACCCAAACGGCGTAAGAAACCGAAATACACCTATTACAACTATCCAAACTAATGTGATCGGAATAAACACCTTCCAGCCAAGCCTCATAATCTGATCATAACGATAGCGGGGAAAAGTCGCCCTTAACCACAGGAATACAAACATCAACAGAGCTACTTTGCCAAAAAGCCAGAAAAATGGAGGAATCCAAGTAAACGGTGCAATATCAAAAGGTGCCTGCCAACCACCTAGAAACATAATGGCAGCTAGTGCGGCTATCAACACCATATTAGTGTACTCAGCCATGAAAAACACAGCAAATGTGACGCCCGAATATTCAACATGAAATCCGGCGACAATCTCAGACTCGCCTTCAGCAACATCGAATGGCGCTCGGTTGGTTTCTGCAACACCGGAAATAAAATAGACTAAAAACAGTGGCAACAACGGAAATACGTACCATTGATGTAATCCGCCGCTTTGTGCATTAACAATTTGCACTAGATTCAGACTGCCAGCTGCCATTAACAATCCAACCAAGGCAAATCCCATCGCAATCTCATAAGCGACAATCTGCGCAGCTGACCGCATTGCCCCTAAAAAGGCATACTTCGAATTTGAAGCCCAACCCGCAATGATCACCCCGTAAACGCCAAGCGATGTCATCGCCAATATGTAAAGCAATCCCGCATCAAGATTGGCCAAAACCAATCCATCTGCAAATGGAACAACCGCCCATGCTGCGAGCGCTGGTATCAACGCTAGTACCGGTGCAATGAGAAACAAATACCGGTTTGCGTTCGTCGGTACCACAACTTCTTTCAGCAGCAGTTTCAGGAAATCCGCAATCGGTTGCAACAATCCTTTCGGGCCTACTCGATTCGGTCCGACACGGACTTGGATGTAACCAATGATCTTGCGCTCGGCATAGGGGAGATAAGCCACACAAATCAATAGTGGGACTAAAATTGCAATGATCTTGGCTAGATTTTCGATAGTTAGTTGTACCCCAATGGGCATGCCAGACCAAACTGACAAGGCCCAGCTCATTCCGACACTCCTGACTCAAGTCGAACTTCTGCCGCATTTGCAGCTGATGGACTAGCATCCAAACCAGCTGGATAATAAACACACCCCGGAACAACTCTTGAATCTGATACTGCTTGGATTTGAATGGAATAAAGGTCATGTCGCAAAGTCACGGCAGATCCGTTGTCTAAGGCAAGCGCTTTCATATCTTTCGGATTCAAGCCGACCTGAGGTGGCAACGCATCTGCTGTCAGCTGTAAAGAATTTGCACGTCGCACAACTGGATCTACAGAATAGATCAATGGATCTGAGATTAATTCAAATCGACCAGCATCCAAATTCGTATGTTTCTGTACACATGGCACACGTTTGCCATTTTCAGTAATCCCAGTTTCTTCTATGTCAACTTTCGGTTGTGCCTCGGCAACAATTTCGTCTAAAGAGACATAATCGAAGCCAGGCAAATTCATAAAATTACCTAGCACTCTCAATACCTTCCAACCCGGTCTTGCCTCACCCTCTGGCTCAATTGCAGCAGTTGATTTTTGCAACCGTCCCTCACAATTGATAAAGGTTCCAGCATTTTCCGTAAACGGGGCAATGGGAAGTGCGATGTCTACATAATCCGGCACCTGCGCATATGTCTGGAAACTGACTACCAGTTCAGCCTTACCCATTGCCTCTGCCGCATGCATACCATCTGCCATATCCTTTTCTGGCTCAACGTTGAACAGCAAGTAGGCCGAACGTGGGTTGTGTATCAGCTGACGCGCATTGAAGCCAGGATTCTCACATTCTTTGCCGTTTATAGTTCGGTGTGGCAGACATCCTGCGACCCAACCGGCAACACTATTGCCTGCTGACATAACAGAAATAGACGCCCCCGATACACCTGCAATCAGACGCGCTAAATGCTCTATGCAACTGCGCATGGGATGTGACTGCGCCGATTGTCCCAATACCAATACTGCTGCACCTTCCTGCCCTGACAGAATTCGCGCGATTTCCTTGCAATCCTCACTCTGGGAAAAACCTTTAGCGCTGCTTAGAAATTCATCAGAAACGCCTGACGGAAATGCCCGGGATTTCAATACACACAACTCTTGCAAAATCTGCACCAAAGCATATGGAATCATGCTGGGAGAAACAACTGCACTCGAAGCCAGAGGGAAATTAAACTGCCATGCCATAGGGTTAACTGCCATAACCTTGGCGCCTGCCAGCGCCGCCTTGCGTATGCGCAATCCCAAAAGTGGCTGCTCTTTGCGAACATTAGAGCCAATTAGCACAATTTTTCTCGCGCTTGGGAATTTTTCAATTGGAAGTTCCGATCTAGGATAAAGCGGTGCGTTTTCATCTTGAGAGAAGTCAATCTGACGTAACCGATGATCGACATTATTAGATCCGATGGCACGCATTAATTTTTGAATCAAGTAAAACTCCTCAAAAGTGGAAGTCGGCGAAACCAGCGCAGCCAAAGCGGATACACCCTGTCGATCAATCACAGATTTCAAACTGCCTGCTGTCCGTTCAAGCGCGTCTTGCCAGCTTGCAGAGATCAAACCTTCTTTGGTTCTGATCATCGGTTGCTTTAACCGATCTTCTCCAATCAAGGCCTCATAACTGTAACGGTCGCGATCAGAAATCCAACATTCGTTAATCGACTCATTTACTCTCGGCAACACTCTTTTTACTTCCCCGCGCAACGTCTGGATGCTGATATTAGTACCAAGACAATCATGCGGACTGATTGATTCATGGTTGATCAACTCCCACGATCTTGCTGTAAATCGATAGGGTTTCGATGTCAATGCCCCAACCGGACACAAATCAATAACATTGCCCGAAACCTCAGAATCAACCGAACTTTCAAAAAATGTGTCTATCTTGAGATGCTCACCGCGCCCTGTAATGCCAAATTCCATGATGCCAGCAATCTCTTCCCCAAAGCGCACGCAGCGCGTGCAATGTATGCAACGAGTCATCTCAGTCTTAATAAGAGGGCCGACACTGTGGTCAGCAACCACGCGCTTTTTTTCTGTAAAGCGTGAGGAGTCGCCACCATATCCAACCGCCTGATCTTGTAGCGGACATTCACCGCCTTGGTCGCATATTGGACAATCCAGAGGATGATTGATCAGCAAAAACTCAAGCGTATCTTTCTGCGCATCGACTGCATACTTGGACGCAGTACTGACTTTCATCCCATTTGCAACCGGTGTGGCACAAGCTGGCAGAGGCTTTGGCGCTTTCTCAACTTCCACCAAGCACATGCGACAATTGGCAGCAACAGAGAGTTTCTCATGATAACAAAAACGAGGAATATAAATCCCCGCGCGATCTGCAACCTGAATAACCATCTCGCCCGGGTACGCATCAAACTCGCTACCGTCAATCTCAATCTTCAATGCAGTATCGTTCATTTGCTCTCTTATCGCTATGCCGCTTTGCGCTGAGTTTTTACCATAGCTTCAAACTCATGCCGGAAATGCTTTACAAAACTTTGTACTGGCCAAGCTGCTGCATCACCCAGAGCGCAAATTGTTCGCCCTTCAATTCGATTAGCGACATCAACCAATTGATCAATAGTAGACGAATCGGCCTGGCCGCTACGAATACGCTTTAGCATGCGATAGAGCCACCCAGTTCCCTCCCGACAAGGTGTGCACTGCCCGCATGATTCCTCCCAATAGAATGCAGATATTCTCTCTAACATTTCAACCATACAAACTGAATCATTCATGACAATAACAGAGCCTGCGCCTATCATCGAACCTGCGTTTTGAAGCGACTCGTAATCCATGTTGCACTCCATAATGATCTCGGCTGGCAAAACAGGAACCGAAGACCCGCCCGGAATGACGGCCTTTAACTGACTGCCATCTAACATACCGCCCGCCATTTCTAGCAAATCTCGAAATGATATACCGAGCGGAACTTCATAGTTGCCTGGTTTTTCAACATGCCCCGAAACTGAGAAAATCTTGGTACCAGCGCTGTTTTTCGGTCCTAGGTTAACAAACCAGTCTGCGCCTTCTCTAAGAATTCTAGGAACGGATGCGATCGTTTCCGTATTATTGACAGTTGTTGGTCGCCCAAAAGCACCGAATTGCGCTGGAAATGGCGGTTTGAACCGCGGCTGACCGCTCTTGCCTTCTAGTGACTCCAACAGACCCGTTTCCTCCCCACAAATATAGGCACCTGCCCCAAGATGAGAATACAATTCGAAGCTGATTGCACTATCAAGCATGCTTTGTCCTAATAAACCGGCATCACGGGCTTCTTGCATCGCTTGCTCAACCCTGTTGTAAGGTTCGACAAACTCACCACGCATATAGTTGTAACCCACTGTCGCACCAGTAGCAATTCCAGCAATTACCATACCTTCAATCAAAGCATGGGGATTGTAGCGGAGGATATCACGATCTTTGAATGTACCTGGCTCACCTTCATCGGAATTGCAAACAATGTATTTTTGACCCGGTGCGTTGCGCGGCATGAAACTCCACTTAAGGCCAGTAGGGAAACCTGCACCACCGCGGCCACGCAATCCTGATGCTTTCACCTCATTGACGATGTCTTCAGGTGACATATTGCCTTCTAATATGCTGATCAAAGATTCATAACCGCCTGTGCTACGATAAGAATCAATAGCCCACGGCTCATTCAAACCAAGCTGTGGCAAACAAACTCGAACTTCTTTCACCATTAATTTAAGCTCCCTAAGATTTCATCAATACGTTTTGGAGTTAAATTCTCATGGTACTCTACGCCGACCAATGCTGCTGGTGCATTACCACAGGCCGCTAGGCACTCAACCTCTTGCAGAGTATACCGGCCGTCCCTAGTCGTCTCTCCAAATTTGATACCAAGCCGTTGAAACAGATGTTTTGCTATCGCATCAGACCCTCTCAGCTTGCATGATATGTTTGTGCATAAACAGATTTTCCAACGTCCGACCGGCTGACGGTCATACATCGTATAAAAAGTTGCAACTTCGGCTACTTTAATCGGTTCAATACCAATTAGCTCAGCGACATATTCCATGATTTCAGGGCTAACCCAACCATGCTCTTCCTGCGCAATCCGAAGCGCTGCCATTACCGCTGCTCGCGCGTGATCTTTTGGATATTTTTCAATCTCCGTATTAATTTGAGACAGCGATTTTTGGGATAGCATTATCGGTCAACTTCGCCAAACACAATATCCTGGGTGCCAATGATTGCCACCACATCAGCCAGCATATGACCTCGGCACATCTCATCAATAGCTGACAAATGCACAAAACCCGGCGCTCTGATTTTTAACCTATAAGGCTTATTCGCACCATCTGATATGAGATAGATACCGAATTCTCCTTTTGGCGCTTCTACAGCTGCATAACTCTCACCCTGCTTTACACAGTAGCCCTCAGTGAACAGTTTGAAGTGATGAATCAACGACTCCATATCCTGCTTCATCGTCTCTCGCCTAGGTGCAATCAGTTTAGAATCCTCAATCACCACCGGGCCTGGATTCTTACGCAACCATTCAACGCATTGTCGGACAATCCGATTGGATTGTCGCATTTCCTCCATGCGGCACAGATATCGATCGTAACAATCACCATTGACTCCAACCGGGATATCGAAATCAAGCTTGTGATAGACTTCATACGGCTGTTTCTTGCGCAAATCCCACTCAACCCCGGAACCTCGTAGCATAGGGCCCGTAAAACCGCGCGCATAAGCCATTTCCGGACTAACAACACCAATATCAACGGTGCGCTGTTTCCAAATCCGATTATCCGTAAGCAATGTTTCGTAATCATCGACACAACTAGGGAAGCGCTCAGTAAAAGCCCAAATGAAATCAAGCAAGGAACCTTGTCGGTGTTTATTAATTTCAGCCAGTTTTGCTTTGCTGCGTTGCTTTGAGGGATCATATTGTGGCATTTTGTCCGGCAAATCTCGATAGACTCCACCCGGACGGTAGTAGGTGGCATGCATGCGAGCGCCTGACGCAGCCTCATAGCAGTCCATCAGATCTTCCCGTTCCCTAAAACAATAAAGGAACACAGTCATCGCGCCAATATCCAGCGCGTGTGCTCCTAGCCACAGCAAATGATTGAGTATGCGTGTGATTTCATCAAACATCACGCGAATATATTGCGCTCGGATTGGCACCTTAACCCCAAGCAGATTTTCAATTGCCATTACATAAGCATGTTCGTTGCACATCATGGAGACGTAGTCAAGTCGATCCATGTAGCCGATGCTTTGGTTGAACGGTTTTGACTCAGCCAGCTTTTCGGTAGCCCGGTGAAGAAGGCCAATGTGCGGATCTATGCGCTCAACTACCTCACCATCCATTTCCATAACTAGCCGCAACACGCCGTGAGCGGCGGGATGCTGCGGACCGAAGTTCATGGTGTAGTTACGAATCTCGGTCGGCAAAACTGTCCTCCCTAATTATCCTCGGTACCAAGGTTCTAGGTTCAATTGAAACTGGCTCGTAAACAACTCGCCCTTTCTCAATGTCATAACGCATCTCAACATAGCCTGACAACGGAAAGTCTTTGCGAAATGGATGACCTATGAAGCCATAATCGGTAAGAATACGGCGCAGATCTGGATGCCCCTCAAAAACGATTCCAAAAAGATCGAAAGCTTCTCGCTCAAACCAGTCAGCGCAAGGCCAAACATCCGTAATTGAGGCAATGACTGGCGGTTCACCCTTGACAAACGCTCGAACGCGCAAACGGTGATTATGGTGCACCGACAGCAAATGATAGACAACAGCATAACGGTCACCGTGCCAAGCCCGATTTTGGCCCTCCGCTCCATAAGTTGAATAGTCAACACCACAAAGATCAATCAACTGTTGGAAGTCAGTAGCTCTATCATCACGCAACTGGCGACAGATATCTGCGATATCAGCGGATTTCACCTCTATAGTGAATTCATTATCAGCCTGTATGGAGTTGAGAAGATTGGAGCCAAGAATCCTCTCTACGGACTCTTTAAGCTGTAATAGGGATGCCATCCCTGCAACTACTTGGCGATCGTATTAGTGCGCTGGATTTTGCGCTGAAGCTGCAAAATACCGTAAACAAGCGCTTCTGCAGTTGGTGGACATCCGGGAACATAAACATCCACTGGTACAATGCGGTCGCATCCGCGAACTACAGAGTAGGAATAATGATAGTAGCCACCGCCATTGGCGCATGAGCCCATAGAAATGACCCAACGTGGCTCCGCCATTTGATCGTACACTTTGCGCAATGCCGGTGCCATTTTGTTAACCAAGGTCCCGGCTACAATCATGACATCTGACTGACGAGGGCTTGGCCGGAAAATGACACCAAATCTGTCAAGATCATATCGCGACGCACCGGCATGCATCATTTCAACTGCGCAGCAAGCAAGCCCAAACGTCATCGGCCACATTGCACCAGTACGAGCCCAATTGACTAGTTTATCAACTGATGTCGTGACGACACCTTGTTTCATAATTCCTTCAATCGACATAAGTCACTCCCATTCCAATGCCCCTTTCATCCATTCGTATATAAACCCGACAACCAGCACTGCCAGAAATATCATCATTGCTACAAACCCGAACATCCCTATTTGATCAAGTGCAACTGCCCATGGAAATAGAAAGGCAATTTCAAGATCGAAAATGATGAACAATATGGCGACAAGATAATATCGAACATCAAATTTCATTCGACTGTCTTCAAAAGCCTCAAAACCACATTCATACGGAGAAAGTTTTTCACGATCTGGTTTGTTAGGGCCGATAACCCGACCTGCACTCAATAATGCCAGCCCCATAACTGCTGCAACACCAATGAAAATGAGTATGGGAAAATAGTTGCTCAACATATCAATTGGCTTCTCTCACAGGCGTTACCTTTCTGACGACAAACCATTTGAACTGATTGGTGCCGAAGGCCGGACTTGAACCGGCACGGCTTGCGCCACCGCCCCCTCAAGACGGCGTGTCTACCAAATTCCACCACTTCGGCAATTCCTGACATTTCAATATCACTCCGGTATTTGAGGCACATTACTTGCATCAACCTCCACCGACTCTTCCGACTCGATTGCTTCCTCTGATTCAGTTGGCAATGAAATAGCCGGCGATTCGGGTAGTTCTGGAGTCAAGGATTCGGGAACAGTCTCAACAATGGATTCAGTTACACTTGTTGGAGTGCGCGCACCGGTATAGATATAGGCTAGCGACAATGCAATCCCAAAAAAGACAGTAGCAAGTATCGCAGTTGTGCGTGTTAGAAAGTTTGCAGAGCCGCGGCTACCAAATACAGACCCTGAACCCCCGCCAAATACGGCGCCTAAGTCAGAACCTCGTCCTCGCTGCAACAGGATCAACACCACCAAGGCAACCGCTATTGTAAAAAAAAGTCCAAGCAAGATTTGTGTTACAAGTTCCATATTCTTTAATTCGATTCTGCGGCTGCAATTTGGCAAATTTTAGCAAACTGAGCCGGTTTCAAAGATGCACCTCCTACGAGGCAACCATCAACATTAGGCTGGCTAAGAAGGCTTTCAGCATTATCGCTATTCACACTACCGCCGTACAAGATTCTGCACTCAATTGGAATGTCATCAATTAATTCTGTTAGCATCTCTCGAATCCCGCCGTGCACTTCGGCAACCATATCGGGTGAGGCGACTTTCCCGGTCCCGATTGCCCAAACAGGTTCATAGGCCACTACCATATCATTAGCTGAATGGCTTGAACAGAGTTCCAGTATTGGCCTCAATTGCTGTTCAATAACCATCTGAGTATTGCCATGTTCCCTATCTGCGTGTGTCTCTCCAACACAAGCAATTGGTATCATGTCTTGTTGCAAAACTGCTAAGGTTTTCTTCGCCACTACTTCGTTGGTTTCGCCAAACAAATGCCGTCGTTCTGAATGCCCGGTTATCACGTAACTGCAACCGGCTTCTTGTAACATTTTAGATGATACCTCACCCGTAAAAGCACCAGATTCATGTTCACTGACGTTCTGTGCCCCTAAATAAAAATCCCTTTCCTCTTTGATCAATGCGCCGACATGCTGCAGATAAACCGCAGGTGGACACCAAACCACATCAACACAGCTAATTTGAAGAGAATTTCCTCTGACATTATTCACTAGAAATTGCGCCAGTTCGAAATCTCCGTTCATCTTCCAATTTCCGACAATTATGCTAGCCTGCATTGAACCATTACTTTGCCATCGTTTTTTAAAATCCCAAACAAACTGGAGTCTCGCGGGAAGTTAGAGGAGGTGATGTGTTTATTTTACATTGAATCCGACAACTAATTTTGCTAGATTTGTTCCTTAAACTAGCAGTAGAAATTCAAAACACCTGCAAAGCTCTGAATAGACTGCAATCTGCGATGTCAGACAATTCATCCAATGGATGCTCAATTGGTGAAGTCACCTGCGCTATCTGATACCAGCATTTTACCTGACTTCACTTCTATTCAAACGCTGCATGCCCCCTAAATTCGCATTATGCGTAAACTGTGCATCCCTCACGTTCCAAATCACTCCACAGCATCCTAAAGGCATGAAAAACTTTAACGGGTTAGAAATTACTGTCTAATTTCATCGAATGATTCAGTTAGACATGGGTTAAAATCAGTATAAGTAACTCTATGATTCGTTAACATATTACATAGGCATTCTCAGAGAATCTTTTCATGCACCATACAAGAAATAAAATACTATCAGCTCATAATTTGAGTTTCGGGCAACACACCAAATCCGAAACATACCACGATCTGAATTCAATCAAACTTGCGAATGCCTCGTACTATTGCAAAATAGCAACGCGTTGTAGGTTCAATCACGAATCAATCTAACAACTCAGTAAAGTTAAGGTTGAAATTCTGAAAATATGGTTCAGCATATTAAATTCTTACCCACTGTTAACATAGCGCATCGAAGACCAAACTGATATAACATGTTAAACATTGAAATATAAACTTGGCAGGAGGTAAATCATGTTAACTATCTCATCATTGATTCGCTCAAAAGGAGTAGTTTGGACAGTCTCCCCTAACAGTACCGTTTTAGATGCGCTGCACGTTCTGGCTGAGAAGGATGTTGGTGTATTGCCGGTAGTTGCAGAAAATCAACTGATCGGCATTTTCAGCGAAAGAGACTATGCTCGTAGAGTCATTCTTCTAGGCCGCGCTTCAAAAGACACACTGATTTCTCAGGTGATGACAAAAGATGTGCAAACTGTTAAACCGGATGACAACATAGAAGATTGTATGAAAATCGTCGTTAGCAAGGGATTTCGGCATCTACCAGTAGTTGAAAATGGTGAGTTGCTTGGTGTTGTGTCAGCAAACGACTTACTTGCAGAAGTCATTCGATCACGTGAGATGGAAATCGACAACCTTGAGAATCTATTATCTGGTGCTGGAGAGGTTACTTAACGTTTACATACAATATGCAGCTAGATGGTTGTTTTATGATTAAGCGTGCACAAACGTGCCAGAAATCACTTTTAAAGAGCAACTCATGTTTGAATTCAAACCAATCATAATTCTTATCAATTAATTTCCTATGTTAAGTATGCTACGAAAACTTAGACCTGCATTCGCTTGCATATTTCTGTTACTACCCGCAATAGGACATTCAACAGATCACGATTCGCTGAATAAGGCGGACAGCCGAACGGCACCACAATTTGAAAATACAACTTGGTTGCGTCAGCCACTAGATCCGACAGTTTTGACAGGGAAAGTTATTCTTGTCAATTTTTGGGCAACTTGGTGTCCACCTTGCGTTGAGGAACTGCCTTCAATACAAAAAGTCTACGAAGCTTTCGATCGCAGGAATTTTGAGGTTGTAGCAGTCAATGTCGGTGAAAACATCGAATTGATCCAACAGTTCTTAGAACGACTGCCTGTGAAACTCAATTTCAATTTCGCTTTGGACGAAGACCTTTCGATCTACCGAGATTGGCAAGTCCGCCCATTGCCGACAACGTATTTAATTGACCGTCATGGACGAATCCGCTACTCTGCTGTTGGCCCCAGGGATTACGCTTCCGATGGTATTCTCGCAATAATCCGCGATCTGATTAACGAGCAATAAGTTCAGTTATATAAAACAGAGTTTACCCTACTCGCTTAAAATTAGCACTCAAATTACTTCATCCATCACATGACAGCAGTGTTTGGGAGCTACCATTCTAAAGTCATAATCTCCAAATGTGGGTTGAATGATCATAACCGCTACAGCCGCATTGGTATCGCAACACTGCGCGATTCTGGCATAGAGACCGTCACAAATTTTGTCAACTCATTTGCTAAACACACTGTCAACGGATTGAAGGACTTGGGGTGTACTATGAAAACAAGTAAGATAAATAGCCTACCTCCAAGCAGACAAGCGCTCATTGCCAATGGGAAAAGCAATATCAACAGCAATTACGATCAGATAATATGACATGCCATTGATTCCCTCGTTGGTTGATATTAAATCGAATCACTTACTAATTTAATGGAACAGAAACACACATCGATTATTCAGCAAATCGATGACACCGACATATTCAAGGCCTTTGAATTTGGCTTAAGCCAATGTGAATTTCAGCAACCGGCCATGCAGTTTGAGAAACAAGTTGACTATGGTAAACAAATCATTGCCGGTATTGACAATTATCAGTGTGAAAACAAATTGTCAATGGCAAGCCCGATTGGACGCCCCAAACCGCATGTCATTGAAAAACATTTAGAAAAATACTATTCATTTAGATCCACTCCCAATCAATTTGATTGCACGTGCGCTCAAACTCAGATTCAGCGAACTGGCCAAAGCAAAATTAAAAATATCATTTGGCGTAGTAGCCAAAGTCTCCAATTTAGAACTGACACATGGAGACGCAACTCACATCTTACACCAAGTACATAATTTAGTCAGCCACAGGTGGCTTTGAGACTCAACGAATTGAAACCGACAGCATGTTGATAAACCCTCTGCTCTCTAGCAATCCTACACGAGAAACAAGGCTCTCGTTAGCCAGAAAAATCACAACTGTTGAAAACAATTTGGATGGTACCAAGGATCTTCTACGCAATATACAGGACCAACTTGGAAATGCCCATGTTGTTGGTTTCACCGGACCTCCTGGAGTGGGGAAATCTACATTGATCGACAGTTGTATTCCAATATTTAGGGAACTTGGGAAAACTGTCGCGGTTTTGGCTGTTGATCCCAGCAGCCAAATCAGCGGCGGCGCTATTCTTGGAGATCGCATTCGGATGTCACAACACGGAACCGATGAGATGGTATTCATTCGGTCAGTGGCATCTCGCGGACATCTTGGCGGTTTAACAGCAACTGCTCTCAACATAATCAATGTTATAGATGCCTCAGGCTGGGACACTATTATTGTTGAGACGGTTGGAGCCGGGCAATCTGAAATTGAAATTTCCGAATTAGCTGATACCACCGTTGTGGTTGAATCTCCAGGGCTGGGTGACGACATTCAGGCAGTCAAAGCGGGATTGTTGGAAACAGCTGACATTATCGCAGTTAACAAAGCCGATTTACCTCATTCCGACCTTGTAATAAGCGAGATCTCTGATGCCATTGATTTACGTCACATTGATCTAAAGCCACTAATTTTGAAGACAGTAGCTGTCAGCGGGAAAGGCGTATCAGAGCTTGTAACCGAAATCATTAATCACAGTAAAGGGGCAACTGCCAAGCGAAAAAGAACCGTTTTAGACCTTACTCGTAAGTTCACAGCAAGAGTTGTTGCAGATTGCATCGAACGACAGTTGATCGAACTCCAAACACCGGCAATTGATAAATTGCTGCAACATATTCAGTCTGGTGAAATCTCGCCTGATGAAATTGCGAATCGGTTCTTATCGGAAATAGCCGAGGTACCGAACATCAGAAATCAATTGACTGATTAATTTAGAAGTAGATCTATCTACTCTTGTCGAATACCCGCTCGCCAGACTCCTTAATAATCTGCTTCGCCTTGAATATTGAGTGTTGGCAAGCCTCTTCGAAATCTGCGTGTGTATCAGCCCGTATGAAAAAGTGTTCGCGAATCCCACCACTATTGTCCGGCTTTGAAATATAACCAGCAGTCGCATAACCATTTTGTTGTTTTTGGGGCGAAGGTTTGATAGTAAATCCCTCAAACTCCTCAGTTTTCTCTGTTTCAATTTGCGATTCAATCTGTGTATCGCCCTTGCCTTTCAACCAGCTCAGTATTCTTCTCATACCAATCTCCTCGGATAAATTGCGCATGATAACCATCCTACTAGGTTAACAAACCCAATAATAGCACATCGAAACAAATCCGCGATGTACACTTTGCTTATTTTTGTTGTTCCATGACGCATATTACCTTCAAGCAGGCCAGAAAACCATCGAATATTTGCAATACTATCAAACAGCGACAAATCGCTAATTGCTGCGCAATCCCTTAACTCTATTCACATTACGGAGGCGATGAATAATGTCAACATCATTAATCCTACTACTGACAATCACGTTCCTATATGCAGGATACAATCTATTAATCAAGGTATCAAGCGGTTACGCCAACACAGCCTTGAGCTCAACAATTCTAGCCACAATCACGCTGCAATTTGCAGCAATTGCGGTATCTATTTTATTTGCATTGACAATCATTATCCGTGGGGGCAATGTGTTGACATTGCCCGGACCGGCTTACTGGTGGGCAGCTGCCGCAGGTGTCTGCATTGGCGCGGCTGAAATTCTCTATTTTTACCTGTTTCGGGGAATGTTGAATATACCGCCCATAGCTGCTAGCGTTGCTATTCCTTTTATCGTCAGCGGGACAATTGTGGTCAGTATTTTTGTAGCTTGGTTTGTATTCAACGAAACTCTATCTTGGCAAAAATTGCTTGGAATGGCATTTGTGGTCGGAGGTGTCGCGCTGATCTATCTTGATCGAACGATCCAACCTCAGGCGATTTAAATGAGATTGCCCTTCTCAAATTCGTAAATGCTACAATTTGATTTCCTAGCATATATGCTGATATCAAGTAGCTACAAATTTTAGCGATTTTATTTCGTTCAACGCCCCGGTAGCTCAGCAGGACAGAGCAGCCGCCTCCTAAGCGGCAGGTCAGACGTTCGAATCGTCTTCGGGGCGCCACTACTAACGACCTTTTAAATTGTCAACGCCCCGCAAGCTGGAGAAAGAATTTCTATACAACTTATAACAACCAAACTTAAACTTATTTAACAGAAAAATAAATAATAGCATAACATCAACTACTTGAGGATGTTACAATCCTGATTTTGGCACTAGCTAAAGTGCTGATACTTAAATCGAAGTTCTGAATTTTTTAGCTGAATATTTAATAATATGATCTTAATAACAATAAGTTAGAACGATTATTTGTCATCTATTTGTATATTGAATCTGTTCCTGACTGTTCCTTGTCTGGTGCCTATCTTGACCAAGTAAAACTGCCAACAAAGTCTGAAAACGCACTGCTGGCGGGTAGTTTCAAGGGATTGATAGGGCATTCGACAACCTCAGACCGCGAGGTATTATGTCTCTGGATGTAAGTATAACTTGAAACCTGTCCAACAAGTGATTCTCTGATTATTTATTAATTCAATCATAATAAACACTTATATTATTTCCTCGCCAGAACTTCAGCTTAAGCTCAGACTGTCAACCGTTGATTCGGACCAACCGTGTGATATACGCCTAGCGCTTCATAAATCTGCTGATACTTCAGCCCCGAACAAGACGAATTGCGAATGTGAGTGATGCGACAGTGTCTCTATAGCACAGCCAACATCTGCGCTAATCGCTGGCTTAGCGCAATTTCATGTGAATCATCTTTATCAAATGCAATGCTTGTCCGTACACGCGATTCGGGTTCAATCAGGTCGTCAAACTCTGTGCCGCCTGAGCGCCTTCGCTCACGGGACTAACGGTCACACCGCTTGTACTGCACCACACCTGTGTCTTATTGGCAACGGCATCAACAACACGGTGTGCGTCTAGCTTGGCCATATCAGCCTGAACACCACCAACGTCTACACACAGATTAATCTGCAAATGAAAACCACCCGATGCAATTGTGTTAGCTGACGTCAGTCAAGCCTCAGCTTCCGTGGCAAGTAGACAACGATATGATGGATTTTCTCTAATCACTTTTAGTTCAGGAGGCTGCAGTGCGAAGACTGCTAAGATATCAACCCCAGCATTCATCGTCTTTGGTTCTTTCTCGATATGTGCGCTTAATCAGAGCCGAGTCCATATATGTGTTCCAATGAAACAAAACGAATTTTAGTGCAATCTGCACAATCTCTAAATTCCCAAACCATTAAATGAGAGTTGCCTGCATTGCCACTATCTGACCTTCACCACCTCAGTGAGCTGTTCAGCCTGATGCCATCGCCGCGGTCAGCGTCCGGCTTGTGTGTGAGCGCCAACTCCAGACTGAGGCGGTCGCCACGCCGGTATTCAAAGCCGGTCTCATAGACCTGCGAACTCGCCTCTGCCGGCAACAGCACCGACACCTTCGGTTTCATGTAACCCGCACCCATTGCCAAGCCATATCCAAACTCAAGCTGCGTGCCTACGCCGTCTGATTCTTCCCGCTCGGACACACTGTTGTCAATCGCAGACTCGGCCCAGGCTGACTGCAAGGCCTCAACCAACTCACCCTGCGTCGCCTTGATGCTCATGCTCGGCCCGAAGCCGTCAGCCCCTGAACTCAGCTCCACTCCCACATACACGCCATTCTCGCGATAGCGCTTGCTTGCACGCGACCTCAGCACACTGCCGCCCGCCTCCACTGACCAGCGGCCGTCCGCATCCGTGTAGCGCACACTGCCAGCCAACACCATGCTCAGTCCCGTCGAATAACTGTCATCATCGTAACGCACACCGGCCTCAACCTTCGGCAGCAACTGTCCGCCGTCTGACAAGGCCTGCAGGCGACTCCACTCCACCACGGCCTTATACTGCTGCTGGTTGCTCTTCATCGGCGTCGCCGACAAGCCCTTGCTAGTCGTCCTTGACGCCGACACCTCGCCCTTGAAGGCCAAATCGAAATCCCAGTCGACACGGGTGCCCAGCAAGGCCGACAGCAACTCCATCCGACCCTTGCGATGCTCGGTTGAACCGTCAGCCAGCTGAAGCCGGCTGTCCGCCCGACCCGTGCCGTAGCCAAGCGTACCCCACAGTTCCACCTCTTCGCTCGCCTGCCAGTGCACATACGGATGCACGCTGTTCATCATCACCTTCTCTTCCGACTTGGCACTGTCTCCATCTTTGGTCGTGGTCACATTGCCCTTGCCGCGGGTGCGGAAATACGCCAAGCCGCCCATCCAGTCCGCCTGCGAAAACTCAAAGCCGATGCCGCCCACCGTCACGCTGCCGTCGATGGAACGACCTGCACCATTGCGCTTGAAACTTGTCTTGCCGCCCCTGCCCCACAGCGTCATGCCGCCTTCAACCGCCGACTGACCCGTCGCTGACGACACATTGAACGAACTGTCTGACAGCAGGTCCAGCACACTGTCCACCCGCTGGCGCGTCAGTTCCACATCCCCGTCCAGCCGCAACGGCTTGTCTGTGTATGCGGGCGGCAACGGCGCCGCTGACGAAGGTGTCGGTCCGAACAGTATCTGCCGCCCGGCGATGAGCATGCTGTTCTGTCTCCCTGACACGGCGCCGCTGGTGCGGCTCACGATGATATCGTTGGCCAACCCGATCATGGACTGTCCGAACTGAACATGCAACTCATGGATGCCGCCTTCATGCTCCTCGCGAAGGTCGGTTGACAACTGGCCATCGTCCGTCACCTTCACCGACACCATGCCAGCTGTCACTGAACCGTAGCCGTCCACCGCATGGCTCACCCCGGCCACACCGTCGGTACTGTCATCATCCTCCACAGCGGTCACCGTCACCGTCTGCACCGCATTCCAGTTGTCGGTGCTGAACGTCAATGGGCCAGACACTGTCGCCACTGTTGGTGTGTCACTTGAAGGGGTCACCGTCACACTGCCGGCCGGCAACGTGTCCAGCTTCACCGTGTAGGTCCCAGTGCCGCCCTCGGCTATTGTCAGACCCGACACGCTCAGCGTCAAACCTTCTATGTCATCGTCATCGACCGTCACCGCCAAATCCTCGCTCACCGAGCCGTATTCGCTACCGGCGCTGTTGACCAGCGTCGCCGTGTCATCGGTTGTGTCATCATCGCCGCCTGCCGTCACCATCACCGTCTGCACCGTTGACCAGTTACCGGTCGTGAACGTCAGCTTCGTCGGCGACACCGACACCTCACCCGAAGCCCCGCTCACTGTCACCGTCACACCGCCCGACGGCAGCGTGTCCAGCTTCACCGTGTAAGTCCCGCTGTCGCCCTCGGCCACCGTCAGCTCCGATACGCTCAGCGTCAGGCCGTCATTGTCATCGTCATCGACCGTCACAGTCAGGTTCTCGCTCACCGAACTGTATTCGCTGCCGGCACTGTTCACCAGCGTCGCCGTGTCATCGTCCGTGTCAACATCACCGCCTGCCGACACTGTCACCGTCTGCGCTGCTTTCCAGTTGCCCGTCGTAAACGTCAGCTTTGTCGGTGACGCCGACACATCCCCCGAAGCCCCGCTCACCGTCACCGTCACACTGCCCGACGGCAGCGTGGCCAGTTTCACCGTGTAAGTCCTGTTGCTGCCTTCGTTCACCGTCAGCTCCGACACGCTCAGCGTCAGACCTTCCATGTCATTGTCATCGACCGTCACCGCCACGCTCTTACTCACCGAACCGTATTCACTGCCGGCACTGTTGATCAGCGCCGCCGTGTCATCGATTGTGTCATCATCGCCGCCCGCCGACACCGTCACCGTCTGCGCCATTGACCAGTTACCAGTCGTAAACGTCAGTTTCGTCGGCGACGCCGACACTTCGCCCGAGGCACCGCTCACCGTCACCGTCACACTGGCTGCCGGCAGCGTAGCCAGCTTCACCGTGTAAGTCCCACTACTGTCCTCTGTCACCGTCAGCTCCGACGCGCTCAGCGTCAGACCTTCCGTGTCATTGTCATCAACCGTCACCACCGCGTCCTTGCTCACTGAACCGTATTCGGTCCCGGCGCTGTTGACCAGCGTTTCCGTGTCATCGATCGCATCATCATCGCCGCCCGCCGTCACCGTCACCGTCTGCGCTGTTGACCAGTTGCCAGTCGTGAACGTCAACTTCGTCGGCGACGCCGACACCTCGCCCGTAGCACCGCTCACCGTCACCGTCACACTGGCTGACGGTAGCGTGGCCAATTTCACCGTGTAAGTCCCGGTGCTGTCCTCATCCACCGTCAGCTCCGACACGCTCAGCGTCAGACCTTCCGTGTCATTGTCGGTCACCGTCACCGCCACGTTCTTGCTCGCCGAACCATACTCGGCCCCGGCACTGTTGACCAGCGTCGCACTGTCATTGACCGTGTCTACATCATCGCCCGCCGACACCGTCACCGTCTGCGCCGCATTCCAGTTGACAGTCGTGAATGTCAGCTTTGTCGGCGACACCGACACCTTCCCCGACGCTCCGCTCACGGTCACCGTCACACTGCCTGAAGGCAGCGTGCCGAGTTGCACCGTGTAAGTCCCGCTGCCCTCCTCGGCCACCGTCAACTCCGATTTGCTCAGCGTCAGTTCGGGGCTGTCGTTGTCTTCCACCGTCACCGCCACATCCGCACTCAACGAACCGTACTCGGCCCCGGCACTGTTGACCAGCGTCGCACTGTCATTGACCGTGTCTACATCATTGCCCGCCGACACCGTCACCGTCTGCGCCGCATTCCAGTTGACGGTCGTGAACGTCAGCGACGCCGGCGACACCGACACCTCGCCCGTGGCACCGCTCACCGCCACCGTCACGCTGCCCGCCGGCATCGTGGCCAGTTGCACCGTGTAAGGCACACCGCTGCCCTCTTCGTTCACCGTCAGCTCCGACACGCTCAGCGTCAGACTTTCCTCATCATCGTCATCGACCGTCACCGCCACGCTCTTACTCACCGAACCGTATTCGCTGCCGGCACTGTTGACCAGCGATGCCGTATCATCGGTCGCATCATCATCGTCGCCCGCCGACACCGTCACCGTCTGTGCCGCATTCCAGTTGCCGGTCGTGAACGTCAGCTTCGTTGGCAACGCTGTCACCTCACCCGAAGCACCGCTCACCGTCACCGTCACGCTGGCCGACGGCTCCGTCGCCAGCTGCACCGTGTAAGGCATACCGCTGCCTTCCTCGGTCACTGTCAGCTCTGTCACACTCAGCGTCAGACTCGGCGCATCAGTGTCTGTCACTGTCACCAACACATTGGTACTCACCGAACCATACTCGCCACCGGCGCTGTTGCTCAGCGTCGCACTGTCATTCACCGTGTCAGCATCGTCGCCCGCCGACACCGTCACCGTCTGTGCCGCATTCCAATTGCCGGTCGTGAACGTCAGCTTCGTTGGCGACGCCGACACCTCCCCCGAAGCGCCTGTCACCGTCACTGTCACACTGCCCGACGGCCTTGAAGCCAGTTGCACCGTGTAAGCCCCGTTGCTGTTTTCATCCACCGTTAGCGTCGCTGGCGTGACCGTCACGCCAGCATCCTTGTCATCATCCAACACGGTTACCGGGATACTCGGGATAACCAACTGATAATCGGTGTCTTCGGTTATCGTAACAATTAACAGGAACCCGGTATGGTCGGTTTTGCCCGGGTCCGATCCCGCCGTCACCGTCACCGTCTGTGCCACATTCCAGTTGCCGGTCGTAAAAGTCAACGTCGTTGAGATGTTCGTCCCCGGCACCTCCACTAACACAGGTAGTAAGGTTTGGGATATAGTGATCTTCACATCGTCCGAAGGCTGCGTGTTCAGCTTCACCGTGAAGGTGCTGCTCTCCCCTTGTTCCACCACCGTCAGCTTAGACACAGAGAAAATCACGCCGGGGTCGGCCCCGGACGTCGGCGCGACAGGGGTGGTTGCCGTTTGTGCTTGCACAGCCTGCGGCGCAAGAGCGGCAGCGAATGTCAGCAGAAGCAGGGTAGCGAATGACGCGCTCAGGCGACAAAGAGTCCGCCCTAGCTGGTCAGATGGGCCAGATGGCTCCCCCCCCATCAGTTTGTTGGAAGCGTCAAAGCGACTGATTGAATCCACAGTTCGCTTCTTGAGCAACTGAACAGCAACACCATCTCTCAGTCCGACTGTCAGGGATTGATTATGACAATTCAACAGATTCTTCAGATTCAACATGTTCATTGGAATATCTCATTTGTAAAGAGGACGTTGCCCTGAATTAGCGACAATCGTTTATTTTATATTATTATCTGCAAGAGGTTTTTCATTTTACACCATGCGAGATAATGGACATTGGACTTTTTTCTCCAGTCTGGCAATAAACAATCCGTATCTTTCTGAGCGATATCAGGCTTGAATGTCGCTCAGATAACGCGGATTCCATTAACATGACCCCACAAATTGATCGGAACGCACACGGGCGGTAATGTTTGTGATTGTCAAGCCTCTCTTTCTACAACAAAAACAAGCGCACTGGCATCATGCCAGCCTATTTACATCGCGATATAGATTAAAAAGCACGCTGCGAATCTCAAACAAAGGCTCTGTCCATGGGTTGAGATTATTCCTCAAATCTGAATATATGTAAACCACACCTGCATCTCCATACCAAGTCGCTAGTGTTCAATCATCGATGGAATGTCGTATAATCATGGTGGACACATTGTTCAACACTGATGATAGAGGTAGTCATGAAGCAATATGTGGTGACTTTGGAACGTGCGCAGAGAGAAGAGTTGGAGCAGCTCACTCGCAAGGGTTCGCATTCGTCGCAGAAGGTGCTCAACGCCCTGATTCTGCTGAACTGTGACGAAGGTCAATATAATGAACGGCGGGTGCGCGGAGAGGATATAGCCAAGGTGCTTCGGATCAGTTACCGCAAGGTGGACCGGGTGAAGGGGCGCTTTGTGAAAGAAGGCATGGAGGCGGCCTTGGGCGGTCGTCAGGGTCGGCGCGAGCATTATGAGCGCAAGGCGGACGGGGAGTTTGAGGCGCACCTGGTGGCCCTGAGCTGTTCAGAGCCGCCGGACGGTCGTTCGCAGTGGACGCTGCAGCTGCTGGCGGATCAGATGGTGGAGCTCGGTCATGTTGACAGTGTCTCGTATGAGACGGTGAGGCGGGTTCTAAAAAAAACGAGATCAAGCCGTGGCGGCGTGTCGGTTGGGTGATTCCGCCGCAGGGCAGTGCCGAGTTCGTGGCGGCGATGGAGCAGGTTCTGGAGGTCTACCAGCGACCTTACGATGCAGCGTATCCGGTGGTGTGCATGGATGAGACCCCGCGCCAGCTGCTCGGTCAGGTTCGCCAGCCCATTGCCGCGGTTGCGGGACGCCCGGCCCGAGAGGATTACGAGTATCGGCGTCTGGGCAGTTGCAATGTGTTCTTGGCCACCGAGCCGCTGGCCGGCACCCGGATGACCAAGGTGACGGCACGCCGAACCCGGACTGATTGGGCCCACTTCATCCGCGACTTGTCGGAACGCTACCCCAAGGCCAAGCGCATCACCTTGGTGATGGACAACTTGAACACGCACCGGGCGAGTGCCTTGTATCATGCTTTTGAGGCGGCGCAGGCCAAGGCCTTGCTTGAGCGCTTTGAGTTTGTATACACCCCCAAGCACGGCAGTTGGCTGAATGTGGCTGAGATTGAGCTGAGCGTGATGATTCGTCAGTGCCTGAACCGGCGCATAGACCAGCTGGAGACTTTGCATGAGCAAGTTGCGGCATGGCAGGCGGCACGCGACCGAGCGAAGGCGAGAGTGGAGTGGCGGTTCACCACGGCGGATGCCCGCATCAAGCTGAAACGCCTTTACCCGACATTAGAAGAATGATTATGCACTAGTCTCGGGGAGTTTATACTCTTCACCGCCATTCGAATAATCAGCTGTTGCCAATTCACTTCATCATATAACCGTTACTGCACCCACCGAATCTAACACAATGCTTGTCATAATCTCCTTTACCTGTTGTCTTCTCAGTACAGTTCATGACATATACAATTTTTACACCAACCATCATAAATCTACCCTTTCGTGAACATACTATCACCTTGTAATTAACTCAGTCAAAACCTTAACCTTAGTTTAACAGGTTATGTGGTGATCACATAATATGTTAAATAAGGAGGCGTTTTCGGAGTCTATTTTCGGGCATGATTTCACACCCGATCCGGTGCGGCGAACCAGTCATTTTACGCAAAGCCAGCGCGTGAGTGTGTTGTTTTCAAGCCAATCGGGCATCTAAGGCACTGAAAACAGCCGTGCTGCCCAATCGCAGTGATTTGCAGGCGCTCTCAACCCTCAGCCTGGATGGCTGATGGGCGAGCAACTGCGATGTGGGTTTGTCTCAGGCCGCCTGCGGCAATCCGGGGCTGACCAGCGAACGCATTCGCTCCGGCTGTCGGTTGCGAACGGAGCCAATGGCTGCAGCCTGCATGATGGCCATGCTCAGCAAAGCCTTGAGCCGAGTGTTAGCCAAGCCGCGGGTGGTGCGCGAGTCCAACCCGCACACTTTGCCGAGCCGGGAGTTGACCCGCTCGGTCGCCGAGCGCGTCTGGTATTGGCGCTTCCAAGTCGGCGAGCTGCGCTGGGTCGGGGTGAACAGCCGCCGGTCAAGGTCCAGCGGCACCCGCACCACGCGCCCGTAGTTGTAGGCTTTGCTGCCGCTGTGTTGCAAGCACTCTTCAAACCCTTTGCAAGTGTCCTTGGCCGGACAGCGGAACTTGAGCGTGCCGCGGTCCTGTTCATAGCCGGACTTGATCATCGCACGCCGCCGGTCGGTTTCCGGACAGTAGCAGTGCAACTCGCCGTTCTCATCGTAGGCGATGTTGAACTGACCCTTGAGTTCCTTGCTGTACGACAGACCCTTCACCACATCCGGTTGCTTGTCGTCAACCCGCCACATCTCGCGCTGGTCGATGATTGGACGAATCTGCCACTGATCCCACAGCTGAGCCTTGAACGGCCCGCTGTCCAAGCCGCGGTCGGCGGTCAGGTAGTCGCAACGCTCGGGCAACTGCGAATGCCGCTTGAACAACTGTGGCAGCATGGACTCCAGAGCCTTCATCTCACTGCCCGAAGCCGGGGTCACCTTCACCTGCAACGGCACTTCATACTTGACATCCGAGATGACATGCAACTTGTAGCCGAAACAGCGTTTGGTGAGCACTTTCTCAACCCCTTTCCTGTAGATGCGCTTGACCCCCCAATCCGCATCCGGGTCGCCGGTGCGGGCCGGCTTGGCGTCGGCTTGGCCACCCTTGCCCCGGCACGGTTTCGACTGCTCGCCGCATTGGTCAACCGACTTGTTCTTGCCCACCGCCTGCCCCGTTCGCCCAGCTGGCCACCCACTTGCCATCGAAGCCCAGCTGCCGACCGAAGTCCGGCAACAGCTCCATGAGCGTTTCCACTTGACCGGCCAGCAGCTCGCTGAGCAGCCCGGTTTGCTGCTCCAGCTGGGCCAGTTGCTGGTGAAACCGGGTGAAAGCCGATGACGTCGGGCAACGCCAGCGCCACTTGGCTTCGTCCATCCGATAGTCCTTGCCATTGTTTTTGAGCCGCACCGGCCGCCGCCGGGTCACCAGTTGACGGTCGATCTCAAAGCCGCACAGTCGCATCAGATACGGATTGCAACGAAGTGCCCTGACCAAGTCAGCGATGGTGTCAAGCCGCAACACGATGCGGGCGATGAGAGCCGACAGCATTGCCTTGGGCGGATAGTCGTTGCGTCCGTGTCCGCGCAATTGCTGCAGCGGTTCGGCGAGCGTGTCAAGCGGCAACACGCTGAGCACCAGTTCCAAGTTGGCCAAGCCATCTTGGGCGAACTGCTCGTCTTGGCAACGCTGGTCAGGCTTCGGTTGGAACAAGGGAACAATGTTATTCGTCATCTTCTTTCACCATGATCATAGCAGGTTGTGATGAGTTCGGGTTCAGGGCGGCATTATATACGATAAGCTATTGAATAAAAGAATAATATTGCAAACACAGGGGCTGGATCCAGGCTTGGGGTTTTTGGCGGCAAAACTGGCGCTGCGGAAAGCCAAAGTGCCTGATCTAAGGGCATCGTGTTGGGGGATCGGATTTTCAGCGTGGTGTGTTGAAAATGTAATATCATATACTTACATACAGAACAAACGCCTCATAAGGTCTAAGCGGCAGGTCAGACGTTCGAATCATCTTCGGGGCGCCACTAAAGCGGTTTTTTGAATGACCAAATCGCCACAAGCTTGGGAAAGAATTTCTATACAGCTTATAACGGCCAAACTTAAGCTCATTGGCCAGCTCAAATTGTCGTTTTTATTGTGCAATTTACAATGAAATCACAGTTGTTAATAACTCTGTGAATAAATGGTTTTTGAAATTGTTTCGGCTCACAATATTTTCTGTATTTAAGAGTGAATATCGTTAGTATTTACCTTTATCTAATTTATTCAATCATTTATATGGCATTTTTTAACTTGTTATATAGAAGCAACGAATATATTATGTTTTTTACCACCTCAGCTATTGTGAATATCTAAACTAAATTTGACCTTGATTTGAAATTGGACAACTCCATTTCTCCATAGGTTTCCATACGAATTTGTCAAGTTCGAAATAGCAGATAGCAGGCACCCATTAGAGAAGTTATCAAGACTGCAAATGTTCCGACTACCGGGGAAATTCCATTCAGAAGTGCTATGTATCCAACAGACTGCTGAATAGCAAAATAAACCAATCCAAAAAAGAGTCCTATAAACACAAAATGTCCCGTACCCAATCCGGCTCTTTGACGAAAGGTGAATAGCATTGCGAATATCCCCATGATGATCATCGATAGCGGTATGATTATCTTGTTCCAAAAAGTCAGTCTCAAGAAATCAGACTTAAGACCATTAATCTGCCGATATTCAATTGATTTCAGTAGGTCGATCATACCGAGCTCATTAGGATCGCGTCTTTGCATGTGTAAAGTCTCAATTTCCAATTTGATTGGATAATCTAATTCTTTAAGCAACTGTTGATCAATCCTATTCCCTGCAAATGACAATGCCTCAACCTCTTCTAATTTAAGTACATCTCTTCCGTCGATTGAGTTTGCCTGGGCAGCATTTATCTGCTTAACAAAATTACCATCATCGTCAAACTCGTAGATGCTGATGTTCCTGATTCCCCAGTCCGAATCAATTTGTCCAATGAAAATGAATGAGCTGCCGTAACGTGCCCAAATCCCGTTTTCACTTTGCGACAATAGCATATCTGAGTCACTTGAAGTGCGATTGCGCCAAGCAACTGACTCGCTCAATGGGACAACTGTTTCGCCCCATATAAACATAAAGGTGGCAACCAGCATTGAAAAACCGACAACCGAAGCGGTAATCCGCATTTTTGAAACTCCACCTGCTTGAAATGCAACCAACTCCAGTTTTTGAGAAAGGTTGGACAATGCTAGCATCGAACCTATTAGCAGAATCATCGGAGATAGCTCATAGATCATTCTTGGCAGAGAATAGGCTAAGGTTTCAACAAAACCGATGATATTTGACTCACCACCAGAGTTTTCAAGCAGGTCAAGCATAGTCACAAACAAGTAAATGCCAACCAGCCAAATCCCAACAACAACTGACCGACCAAAAATTTCCCGGCTTATATGTAGGTCAATAATTTTCATGCCAAGTTCAATTAACGTCGAATTTTGAGGCTGAACGATGAAATTGACCGGTTACCATAGTCACAAACGAGAATCCATACCATTATTGCAAGCACTGCCAAATGGGGCAACCACTGATAGTGAATGGAATTCAAAGACTCGTTGCGAATCGCATCGTTCGTAAAACCTGAAAGACTGCTGTAAATGAAATAGATAAGAATCGGCCCCGCCAGATTCAATGTAGATTTAAAACGCCGAGGTGAGCTCCCAAATATGAATGCTAGCATCACGACTATTGGTACTGTGATGATTTTTGACAACCTCCAAGCTAACTCAGCGCGATCTTCTATTTCATCTGATTTGACTAGTTGACTTGTCTGTTTCGCTTTCGGCAGAATATTATCAAGCTTAAACTTCCCTGTTGGTATTCGTTCTCGCAATGCCGAAAAATCAGCGCGACGATAAGTTCGATCTGATGGTCGCAAGTTGTACTGTGTTCCATTCAAAATTTCAATAGACTCATAACCTGAACCGAAATCAAAAGAATATGTTCCGTATTCGGCAACTGTAACTATTTTTTCACTAGCACTACCAGTATGATAGAAAATACGAATCGGATCCTTTTGACCTTCATCGTGTTGACCGAAATAGATGACATCCTGTTCGGAGTCGATTTGACGAAACTGACCTTTCTCAAACGGCAGGCTCTTAACACTTTGCTTATAAATTTCAATCTCCTTTAGATAGCCAAGTTCCGCCATCGGCGAGATGACCAACGAAAACACTGAGATCAAGACAACCGCCACTGCTGACAAAATACCAGCTGGTACTAAATAACCGAGTGGTCCTATCCCAGATGTGGAATAAACTGTAATTTCATGATCTCGATTCCAACGTATCAATACCAAAAGAATTGCGATATATAGCACCGGGGTTAGGATAACATCAATAAATGTTGCAAGCTTCAATGCAAATATCATACCCAAACCATCCACTGGCAAATGTCCCTGAACGGCCCTCCGCAATAATGCCAATAGTTTGACAACCGTGATAATTCCCACTGTCATAAACAGAACAGTGGCGCAGTATGATATTGTTTCGACAATAAGTCTTTTTCTGAATATTTGCATTGTCCTTTAGTTCATAATCGCATTTCAATCACACACAATCTTACATTTTTACCTTACTTGATTTCATCATCACATAATCTGCTTCCTATAATACTAGTTCATTTGATTTCATGGCAACATAGATGATAGCCAATAGCAGCTTTCATCAGAATAATATCTAAACTGGAGAAACCAATGCCTGTTAAATTTACATCCAAATGTACCGATGCCCTGAATAGCGTTTGCGGCTATCTTGTTGTTGGTGTATATGACAAACATGACTACACACCCGTCGCTAGCAAGCTGAACAGCAAAACGAAAGGTATGATTAAAGCGTTGATCGACAAAGGCGACCTACAACGAAAAGCTGGCAGCTGTGTTTTAATGCATACTGTTTCAAACACTAAATCCGAGCGTATACTTGTCATGCAACTTGGCGCCAGGTCCGAATTCAACGAGACACGTTTTATTGAAGCCATCCAAAGTGTAGCCAAGTCTTTATCGCCATTTAACGCAGATAGCGTCTGTTTCTGTATAGATGATATAGCAATAGATGGGCGAGACCTCAGCTGGCTCGCAAGGCGGGTTGTCGAAATAACCAGTTCTACTTTCTACAAGTTTGATCAATTGAAGGAAGGCTTTAGCAAAACAGCCAAGCAGTGGCAAATTCAAATTGTAGTTGAAGAAAATAAAGACTTAACCTCAGTGCGACAAGGCGTAAAAATTGGCAAAGCTGTCAGTGAAGGCGTTCGACTATCCCGTGATTTAGGCAATTTACCCGGTAATATTTGCACACCGACTTATCTAGCTGATACTGCTCTCAAACTTGCTTCAGACAACAATCTCGAAGTAGAAGTGCTTGACGAAAAGCAAATGTCTGATCTCGGTATGAACTCCTTGCTTTCAGTTTCGCGCGGCAGTCGCGAACCGGCAAAACTCATCTTGATGAAATATTGTGGTGCAAACGAACAACAGGCACCAGTTGCATTGGTTGGGAAAGGCCTCACATTCGATGCTGGCGGTATTTCAATCAAACCAGCCGCGGCGATGGACGAAATGAAATTCGATATGTGCGGCGGCGCCGGTGTCATCGGCGCGATACGGTCAATCTCATTGCTCAAATTGCCCGTTAATGTAATCGGAGTGGTCGCTGCGAGCGAAAACCTACCAGATGGCGCAGCGAACAAACCCGGCGATATCGTTAAAAGCATGTCAGGCACTACAATTGAAATCTTAAATACCGATGCAGAAGGCAGATTGATACTGTGTGACGCTTTGACCTATATTGAACGATTTAAACCAGTTGCAGTAATTGATGCGGCAACACTCACTGGTGCATGTGTCATCGCTCTAGGTAAGCACCCAAGCGGGCTTTTTACTAACGATGATGATCTAGCAGATGAGATCATACGAGCTGGCAACGACAGCAACGATAGAGTATGGCGCATGCCGGTTTGGGATGAGTATCAATCCCAGCTAGACAGCAATTTTGCAGATCTTGCAAACATTGGCGGGCGAGATGCAGGGGCTGTAACAGCAGCGTGCTTTTTATCCCGTTTTACGGGGAAATACCGATGGGCGCATCTTGACATTGCAGGTACAGCTTGGAATACAGGTAAGGACAAAGGTTCTACTGGACGACCGGTCAGTTTATTTGTCCAATTCGTACTGAATCGACTGGAGCAAAGGTAATTGCCGAATTGGCAATTCTATCAATGCCTGTTTCAGTTATTTTCTATTGCCTCAAGGCAGCCAAACCAAATGGCAAGCGCCAACTTGCATGCCATCTGGCAAATACCGCGTTCCGCAAGGGACATAAAGTCTATGTCAATGCTGAGAATAGCGAGGATTGCATGATTATGAATCAGCTATTGTGGACTTTCTCACCGAACAGCTATGTGCCACACTCAATTTTGAATGAAGGCGAAATACCTAATCTTGAAAAGTTTCCAGTTATTGTCGGCTGTGTTAATCCACCTGAGATTTTTGATGACGTTTTGATTTCTTTACAGACTGCGATTCCGGTCTATGCAAAGCGATTCAAAAGGGTTGTTGAACCTATCAATGGCAACCCTAGTGAATCCAATAATTTTGAGTCTAAATATCAAGAATACGAAAAGATTTTCGGCACTGAACCGAAAATATTTCACATTTAGACTGATACCACCTAAACCAACTTCAATACAAAATGAATCAAACCAATCTAGCCAGCGTCTACGACCCGCATTCAATCGAAACTGAGATCTATAAACGCTGGGAAGAAAATGGTAATTTCTCACCGCAAGGCAATGGTCGTTCATACTGCATTATGATTCCGCCGCCAAATGTAACTGGAAGCTTACACATGGGGCACGCATTCCAGAATACACTCATGGACGCGCTCATTCGCTTTCACCGAATGAACAATAATCAAACTTTGTGGCAAGCTGGAACGGACCATGCTGGCATTGCAACCCAAATGGTAGTGGAACGATTGTTGCAAACCGAAGGCATTTCAAGGAGAGATCTGGGGCGCGACCAATTCATAGACCGCGTTTGGAAGTGGAAAACAAATTCAGGTGGCACAATTACCAATCAATTGCGAAGGCTTGGCGCTTCCTTAGACTGGTCCCGAGAACGATTCACAATGGACGAATCACTGTCAAATGCTGTGCAAAAGGTGTTTGTAACATTGTTCCAAGAAGGGCTGATTTACCGAGGAAAGCGATTGGTTAACTGGGACCCGGTGCTATTGACAGCAATATCCGACCTTGAGGTCATTTCCAAAGAAGAAACTGGGCATTTGTGGCATTTTCGATATCCCATAACAGGTAGCGATAAACACGTAGTCATCGCTACAACTCGACCAGAAACCATGCTTGGTGATACAGCTGTTGCAGTCAATCCCGATGATGAACGGTATTACCACCTAATTGGCCAAACTGTTGATCTGCCGCTGGTCAACAGACAAATTCCTATCATTGCTGATAGCTATGTTGACCCTGAATTTGGTAGCGGATGTGTCAAAATCACACCAGCACACGACTTCAATGATTATGCAATTGGTCAGCGACATAATCTTGATATGATTAACATTCTGACACCAACTGCAGCTATTGATTTGCCTGACAGCAAGTATCACAACATGACAAGAACAGAAGCTAGGCAGTCGGTTGTTGAAGATCTTAAACAACTCAATCTCGTAGAAAAGTTAGAAGATCACATTTACAAAGTACCGCGCGGTGACAGAACCGGAGAAGTCATCGAACCCTATTTGACGGACCAGTGGTTTGTCAGAACAAAACCTCTCGCCGAACCAGCAATAGAAGTCGTAAAAAATGGAAAAATCAGATTTATTCCAAAAAACTGGGAGCGAACCTACTTCGAGTGGATGGAAAATATAGAAGACTGGTGCATATCCAGGCAGATCTGGTGGGGACATCGCATTCCTGCCTGGTACGATACCAACGGCAATGTTTTTGTTGCCGAAAGTGAGAAAGAAGCGCACCGTCAAGCACGCGAACATTACGGTCATTCTGATTTTGAGTTAAAACAAGATGAGGACGTGCTTGATACTTGGTTTTCTTCAGCACTTTGGCCTTTTTCAACACTTGGTTGGCCACGACAAACAGAAGACCTAAAAAACTTCTACCCAACCAGTGTTCTTGTAACTGGGTTTGATATCATCTTTTTTTGGGTGGCGCGAATGATTATGTTCGGTTTGAAATTCGTCGGCGATATCCCATTTCATGAAATTTACATTCATGGTTTGGTGCGTGATTCGGAAGGACAAAAAATGTCTAAGTCTAAGGGTAATATCTTAGATCCGCTTGATTTAATCGACGGTATTGAACTTGAAGCACTTGTTACAAAACGTCTAACAGGATTAATGCAACCCGAGCTCGCACCAAAAATAGAGAAAGCTACACGTACAAATTTTCATAACGGTATTCCAGCCTATGGCACAGACGCATTGAGATTCACCTTCGCCCGATTAGCTACACAAGGTAGAGATATCCGCTTTGATCTAGGACAAATCGAGGGATACAGAAATTTCTGCAACAAGTTGTGGAACGCTGCCAGGTTCGCGCTTATAAATAGCGAAGGAATTGCTCCTAAACCAGTTGACACATTAAAACCGAAAACCGCTTGTGAATATTGGATTATCAACAAACTACATAATACGATAAAACAGATACAGAACAGCTTCAAGATTTATCGCTTTGATCTTGTCTCAAAAAATCTGTATGAGTTTGTTTGGAACGAATACTGCGCATGGTTCATTGAATTTGTAAAAATTCAACTCAGAGACGATTCAATACCCACAGATATTAAACAGAGTCTGAAAATTACATTACTTTCAATTTTGAATGCCTCGGCACGCCTGTTACACCCGTTCATGCCATTCATAACTGAAGAAATTTGGCAGAAAATTAATTCCTCAGATCACAGTAGTCACTCAATAATGTTTCAACCTTATTCAGACGACTGTAGTCAATTCTCAAATGATAGTGCAACACAGGAAATTGAATTTGTAAAGGCTTTGGTATCTGAGGTGAGAACACTCCGAAGTGAACTCAATATCAAACCGGGCGAGAAAATCAAAATACTTGGACTGAATGCCGAAGTTGATGAGAGGCACTATCTTACCTCCAATCAACAACTAATTAAGGAGCTTGCAGGAATTCGATCGTTTGAGCAGTCAAGCGCTGATGCTATCGAATCTCAGAGCAATAATTACGTCTCTACGCAAATTGGCAACTTCGTTATCCTCATTTCAGTTAATGAACTTTCGCATCTTGCAGAACAAATTAGGCGATTGGAAAGTCAAATCGATGATCTCAATCAACAAGTCAAACGGTCAAATTCAAAACTAAACAATGAGCAATTTTTAGCCAAAGCACCACAGGATGTGATACAAAAAGAAAAAAAGCGGCTGGCTGACTCTAAAATAACACTGGAACAACTGAAATCACGTCATCACAAACTTTCAAGCAATTAAGAATTAACAATCTTTGTCAGAATGCCAAACTAATTTGCATTGTCGCTTATCATCACAATTGTATTGAACCTAGGCGGCCCCATATACTCTTTTAGCATGGCCGTTTCCGCCTTGGGCTCAAATACACGTCATAACGCACAAGTTTCCCACTCTCGCTAAACGTAGGCTGCCGTGTACCAAGCGGGCCACAGTCATGTGGTCGTTTGACTACAACACGGGCACAACCAGAATCCAATGCAATTTGCAACAAACCCATAGCATCGTCATCTTCTCCGACCAGGTCTCGCAAAACCCTCAAAGGCCTGGCATGCGCTGCCGAGAGCTTACGCCGAGGTGGGTACATCGGATCCATATAAATTACATCTGATAAATCAATCAATCGTTGAATCGCCGATCTTGCATCCTCAAACGAATGTACAATTTGTATGCTATCCGACAAATTTTTCGCTCTTGTTATACCATCTTGCAGCAAAGCTGCTACTGCCGGCACCCTCTCAACCGCATGCACACAATAGCCCATTCTCGCGAGCAGCAATGTATCTGCACCCAAACCTGCGGTAGCGTCAATGATAAACTTGGACTTTCTACCAATTGCAGATCCTAATGCGGTTCTTTTTGAAAGTCGTGATACTTGCTTGACTTGCATTGCAATCGGTCGTAGTTTTAGATTAGCCGTATCCACAAGACAAAGCCCCCCATCCCGATACTCCAACCTATAATCAAATTCAGTCGTGCGCTCATCAGAAACTGCAAGCAACCCGTATTTTTTAGACATAGCTTGTATTTTTGATTCTGATTCTGGTGTTAGCAAGGCGCACACTTTGGCACCACCGGTGAACGTGGACGCATTGATGATACCACCGGCGACATCTACAAAATTGGACAACATATCTTTATCAATCAAACCTCAACAGCAATTAATTTGAATTTTCTCTTTTAGTGATTTCTATAATAATGCTTGTTTATATAGATTCCAATAAAAGCGATAGCAACTTAGTATCAACACATGGCATTTCTTGAAGGAAAAAGAGCTCTTATTACTGGCATAGCGAGCGAGCGTTCAATTGCTTGGGGCATTGCGAAAGCAATGGCACAACAAGGTGCAAAAATCGCACTGACATACCAGAACGAGAAACTCAAAGCCAGGGTTGAACGTTGTGCCGAAATTTTGGGAGCCGAATTCACAACACCTTGTGACGTATCGACTGATTCAGCAATTGAGCATTTACGACAAAACGTTGAACAGCATTGGAATGAAGGATTGGATATTGTTGTGCACTCCATTGCCTATGCGCCTCGCGAAGAGCTAGAGGGTTTATTTCTGGATGTTGTAAGTCGCGATGGCTTTCAAACAGCTCATGATATCAGTTCCTACAGCTTTTCAGCTTTGGCACGCAGTTTCAAACCTATGTTAGCAAACAGAAACGGTGCTCTATTGACGTTGACTTACATTGGCGCAATGCGCTCTATGCCTGGTTACAACGTTATGGGCTTGGCAAAAGCAAGCCTTGAGGCAAATGTAAGATACTGTGCTCAATCATTAGGTGGTTATGGAATTCGAGTCAATGCAATCTCAGCGGGACCTATTCGAACCTTAGCGGCCTCCGGAATTCGCGGAATGAAATCTATGATTGATTTTTATGAAAAAGCGTCACCACTTGGTCGCAGCGCTACAATTGAAGAGGTAGGTTCAACCGCTGCTTTTTTATGTTCAGAACTAGCGTCAGGCATCACCGGAGAGATTATCTACGTAGATTGTGGATTCAATTCGGTCGGTTTCAGCCAAGCATTGTTATAACTACAACCTCTGTCAAAGCAACTCATCGTTAATATTAACCTGAACGCCCTCGCGCAATCCGCTTCTAAAACTTTCAAATAGATTCGGTCCAAAACGAAAATTGACGATACTCTCGACTTGCTGTCGGTCTTCATCAGTTGCTAAGCTCATATCACCTGGTTCCACACCGGTTATCCTGAATACGACGTGGTTTCCTCCGTTCAGCTCCCTATGACCATGTACGTCTTTTTCAGAGTCTTCGGTGGGGCGATTCCAAGCGTAAATAATTCTTGATATCTCAGCTACATAAGAATTTTCACCACCCCCTTCAATTCGGGACGGTAGCTCGACTGTTTCCAGACCATTGTCTGCTAACACTGAGTTCCAGTCTTGGCCAGCATCTATCTGCATAATAATATCTTCAGCTACTTGCTTGGTATATTCAGCGCCTTTCGCAGCGAGAATTGACTCAACTACTTGATCTCTCACTTCATCCAAAGCCAATAATACTGACGGCTGCCGATCCTGAATACGAAGCACAATAACACGTCCATCCTCGGCCTGAATCACATCACTGTTGTATCCCTGCCCTACCTCAGTTCCAAACGCAGCTGCACGCACCGCTGCCAGTGAACCAATCCCGGCACCCTCAGTGCTAGTGAACCAGTCCGATTCTTTAATCTCTAAGCCAAGAGCATTTGCAGCGGGTTGAAGGGAGTCTGGCTGTTCAAATGCTATATTGCTGAGCTCTTCTGTGGCCTCAAACAATTCAGCTTCGGCATGTTCGCGTTTTGCTCGCATCGTCAGTTCGTCGCGAACTTCTTCGAATGGCAATATCTCCTCGGCTTCAATTTCGTTAACACGAATAATATGCGTACCAAACGATGACTCAACAGGACCGCTAATCTCACCAACTTCAAGTGAAAATGCAGATGCTTCAAACTCCGGCGCCGATGCACCTCGCGAAATCCAACCAATATTGCCTCCGTTTTCGGCAGATGCCAGATCACTTGAATATTCCGCTGCCAGTGTTTCAAAATCTTCTCCATCTCGCAATCGAGCAAGGAGGTCATCGGCTATGTTCGCCTGATCAGCATCTAGCAAAATGTGACTTACGTCTCGTCGTTCTTCACTACGGAATAGATCTCTATCAGCCAGATAGATATCTGTGATGGTTTCTTCACTTGGCTCAAAATCAACTGCAAATTCATTGCGGTTGAGTTCGATAAAAAGAACTTTGATTTTCTCAGGCTCTGTATATCGACTTTCATCGCTTTCATACTCAGCCACAATCTCATCTTCGCTGACTTCAATTTCTTCTAGAATAGGACCTGACTCAATAATCGCATATTCTCCAGTTCTTTGCTGCAACAATAGGCTCAAAATTTCGTCAACAGCCGTTTGCACCGGCAAACTTGATTCCATAAATCCTGCTACTAATTGTTGCACCTCAGCATTCCCACGCTGCATATCTTCGAATTCATTAGTCGAATATCCCATCATGCGTACAGACTGCTCATACTGTCTTTTGCTGAAATTTCCTGCTTCATCCTGAAATGCTGCTTCTAAACGAATAGCCTCTGCAAGCTGTCTATCACTAACCCTGTAGCCAAGTGAACCAACTTCTCGTTGCACTAAATACTCACCAACCAAATCGTCTATGACTTGTCGACCCAAAACCTCACCTGACAACATTTCTGCATCCACTTCATTGCCAGTATTTTGCCGAATACGATTACGTGAATTGTAAAGACTTCGCTGGTAAATTGGATAAGCAATCACTTCCCCGTCGAACTCAGCAACATTAGCATTGACACCTTCTTCAAAATATGCATTTATGCCCCAGAGCGCAAAAGGGATTGAAATCAAGATAACAATAGCCCAAGCGATCCAGCCTGATGCACGATCACGGATTGCAGTTAACATATGCTTGCTGGAGTTACCAGTTTGTTTGATTCAGGAATGGAATGGACTTGCGTATTTTCATTCGTAGGAGAGCGCATTTTGTTAGTTTCTTTCAATTAGCGAACAAAATGAGCTAGATTATACGCCTCTATACAGTTAAAACCTTATTCCCACTATCTAATTTTCACAGTTCACTGCAGTATAAAACACGGATAGTGGGAATATGGCGGAGTGGACGGGACTTGAACCCGCGACCCCCGGCTTGACAGGCCGGAATTCTAAACCAACTGAACTACCACTCCACAAATACAAATTTCTGATGGTGGGTGCTGCGGGGCTCGAACCTGCGACCTTCGCCTTGTAAGGGCGATGCTCTCCCATCTGAGCTAAGCACCCTGAAATTCATCACTTCACTTCATCTTTGAGCTTTTTCGAAGGTTTGAACTTTATGCCCTTAGAAGCCTCTATTTGAAACGTCTCCCCAGTTGATGGATTTCTACCTGTTCTAGCGGCCCTGTCATACGTTGTGAAAGTACCAAAGCCCAATATCGTTAAAGAGTCATGATTAATTAAACAGTTCCGAATTTCTTCAAATACACAATTCACTGCCCGTTCAGCGTCTACTTTAGACATGGACGTTGCATCTGCTACATTACTCACCAATTCTAACCTATTCACTCTGTATCCTCCTAAAATTTGTAAAATTATAAATAAACACATTAATCAAATTAATTAACACAAAAACAGTCAGAATTTTAGCAAATTAGTCGCTTGACTGCCACAAATTCTGCCAATTATGTTCAATTCAGCTCAAATTGAGTGGCTAAACCCAATTGAACTCAATGAGTGACAACCTCCACACCTGATTCAGCAGAATGGTCACCGTCAATATCTAATCCCATTTCTGAGGATTCAATCAGTGCTTCTGGTTGTGTATCTAGAGAATAGCGGACAATATCGTCAATCCACCGAACAGGAATAATCTTGAGATCTTCCTGTATTTTTAACGGTATTTCAGCCAAGTCTTTTTCATTCTCCTTTGGAATTAAAACAGTTTCAATCCCGCCGCGATGCGCAGCCAACAGCTTCTCTTTCAATCCTCCAATTGGAAGAACCTCACCGCGCAACGTGATTTCACCTGTCATGGCCACATCTGCACGAACAGGTATTTGTGTTAGAGAAGATATTATAGCAACAGACATTGCCACACCTGCGCTCGGACCATCTTTTGGTGTAGCTCCTTCAGGGACGTGGACATGAATATCCTTGCGTTGATAAAAGCTAGGTTTCAAACCATATTGCGCAGCTCGCGATCTAACAACGCTCAATGCAGCTTGAATGGACTCCTGCATAACATCACCTAGTTTACCAGTATAGATATGCCGGCCTTTTCCCGGAACAACAACCGCCTCAATGCTCAACAAGTCACCACCTGAATTAGTCCAAGCTAAACCGGTAACCTGTCCCACTTGATTGACATTGTCAGTGCGTCCATAACGATACTGAGGAACGCCGAGGTACTTTTGCAAATTCTTTTTTGTTACGCGAACATGCGTAATTTTATCTTTACCCTGTACAAATTTTCGAGTGACTTTTCTGCATATTTTTGAAATCTCTCGCTCAAGCCCGCGCACTCCTGCCTCGCGCGTGTAATATCGGACAATGTCATACAGAACAGACTCCGTAATTTCCAATTCACTCTGTTTCAATCCATTGTTTTTTAGCTGCTTCGGTATTAAATACTGCTGTGCGATATTAATCTTCTCTTCCTCAGTATAACCAGATAGACGGATGACTTCTAATCGATCTAACAACGGCGACGGAATATTGAGTGTATTCGCAGTAGCAATGAACATCACCTCAGATAAGTCGTATTCAACTTCCATGTAATGATCACCGAATGTATGATTTTGTTCTGGATCTAATACTTCTAGTAACGCAGATGACGGATCTCCCCGAAAATCCATAGACATCTTATCCACTTCATCAAGCATGAAAAGTGGATTTTTGCGCTTCACCTTAGCAAGATTCTGAATAATCTTACCGGGTAATGAGCCAATATAGGTGCGTCGATGTCCACGAATTTCCGCTTCATCACGAACACCACCTAGCGACATTCTCAAGAATTTGCGATTTGTCGCCCTAGCAACCGATTTGCCAAGTGAGGTTTTGCCTACACCCGGAGGCCCAACTAAACACAGGATCGGACCTTTGTTCTGACGCACTCTTTGTTGGACAGCTAGATATTCAAGAATTCGCTCTTTGACTTTCTCTAGCCCGTAATGGTCCTCATTAAGTATCTTTTCAGCGACATCAAGATTCTTATGTATTCGCGTCCGTTTTTTCCAAGGCACAGCTAGCAACCACTCTATGTAATTGCGTACTACTGTTGCTTCAGCCGACATAGGTGACATCATCTTTAGCTTCTTTAGCTCACTGGTGGCCTTGTCTTGAGCTTCATTTGACATTCCTGATTCAGCTATCTTTTGCGCGAGTTCCTCAATTTCACTACCCGATTCCTCAGAACTGCCTAGTTCCTTGTGAATTGCTTTCAACTGTTCATTAAGAAAATACTCACGCTGGCTTTTTTCCATTTGCTTCTTGACCCGCCCGCGAATTTTACGTTCAACCTGGTACAACTCCACATCAGCAGCCATCGCCGCCATGATTTGTTCCAAACGTTTTTTCTCATCGGCAGTCTCAAGCATTGCTTGCCGCTCATCTACACTTTGGCTGATCAAATGTGCGGCAATGATATCAATCAGTTGGCTAGGTTGATCAATCTCAGACAGCTTCTCAATCAAATCAGGCGGAATTTTCTGGCTTGTTTTCACAAACTGCTCAAACTGCGTCAGCAAACTCTTGAGCAACGAACCAGCGATGTTGGGATTAAGCGGTACAGTGGGTATTGGTGTTGTTTCAGCGAGCAAGTAGCCGTCGGTTTCAACAACTCGTTCTATTTTCGCTCGCCACAGTCCCTCAGCAATCACTTTTTTTGTGCCATCACTTAATACCACAGTCTGCGTTACTGACGCAACAGTCCCAATTTGATACATGTCACTGGCTTGCGGGTCATCAGTTGACGATTCGTTTTGGGCCACTAGCATTACCAACGGCCGATCGTTTTGGGTTTGCTCCAACGCTTTCTTGGATTTTTCCCTGCCAACAAAAAGTGATATCACAAAATGGGGGAAAACCACTACATCTCGCAACGGCAACAATGGCAAGTTGAGCGCTTGCGGTGAAAATTTATCCTGATGTTCTGTCATTCATAAGCTCTGAATTAGTCTGTTTAAGTCAATAACACAAAATATAGGCGCTATTATGAGATACTCAAGACACTCTCAACCGCAGTGCATATCGCAGTTTGATAAAACTAAGATACCTTTACCTGTCGGCTCTCATCCTCTTCGGCATTGTATATGTAATATGGTTGCTTGCCTTCATCTATTACTTCTGCCCCCACAACAACTTTCATTACCTCTGGCATCGATGGCAGTTCATACATAGTTTCAAGGAGTGCATTTTCAAGAATCGAACGTAATCCCCGGGCACCGGTTTTTCTTTCCATTGCCCGTCGGGCGACCGCCATCAGCGCATCCGGTCGAATATCAAGTTCAGCCTGCTCAAGTGAAAACAATTTCTTATATTGCTTAAGCAGAGCATTGCGAGGTTCCACTAAAATCTTAATCAAAGCTTCTTCATCAAGCTCTTCAAGAGTTGCAACCACTGGAAGTCGCCCCACGAACTCGGGTATCAAACCGAACTTAATCAGATCTTCTGGCTCAACCTGCCTTAGCGTCACTGCTAGACTTTCCTCGCTAGCAACTGAAATTTCAGCACCGAATCCAATGCTGTTCTTATCCATTCTTGTGCGAATGACCTTCTCTAGTCCAGAAAACGCACCACCGCAAATAAACAGTATATTGCGGGTATCGACTTGCAGAAACTCTTGTTGCGGATGCTTGCGTCCGCCCTGCGGGGGGACGGAGGCAATCGTCCCCTCAATCAACTTTAGGAGTGCTTGCTGCACTCCCTCACCCGAAACATCGCGAGTGATGGACGGATTGTCTGATTTTCGAGATATCTTATCTATCTCATCAATATAGACTATGCCAACTTGTGCTTTTTCTATATCATACTCACATTTTTGCAATAGTTTCTGAATGATGTTCTCGACATCTTCACCGACATAACCCGCTTCGGTCAACGTAGTTGCATCGGCCATGGTAAACGGTACATTCAACTCGCGAGCCAAGGTCTCTGCCAATAGTGTTTTACCCGATCCGGTAGGGCCAATTAACAAAATATTGCTCTTGGCGATATCAACATCATCAGCACTCTCGGTGTTGTCAATCCGTTTGTAGTGATTGTAAACTGCGACTGACAGCACTTTTTTAGCCGCGGTCTGACCCACAACATAATCATCAAGCATTTTGCAAATCTCACTTGGTTTCGGAAACTGTGGTCGAGCGATTTCCGATTCCAGTTCCTCAGTTGCTGTTTCGCTTCGAATAATGTCGTTGCACAGTGCCACGCACTCATCGCAAACAAATACTGAAGGTCCGGCAATTAGTTTCTTCACTTCATGCTGATTTTTACCGCAGAACGAACAATGCAATCCGCGGTCACTCTTGCCACCTTTTCCAGTAGCCATAAATGCTCTCCTTGTCGCTTAACTGTTCAAATATATTTCAGTGGTGATTGTATATCGAATTATTTTCGGTTCTCAATTACCGAATCAATAATACCATATTGCAGAGCTTCACCACTCTCCATAAAAAAATCGCGATCAGTATCTCGGTTAATTGTCTTTAATGATTTTCCAGTATGTTTCACCATAATTCGATTCAACCTTTCCTTCAAGCGTAGTATCTCTTTGGCTTGAATGTCAATATCAGATGCCTGTCCCTGCACTCCTCCAATTGGCTGATGAATCATAATTCTAGCGTGCGGCAATCCGTGACGCTTGCCTTTGGCGCCTCCGGTTAACACCAGCGCACCCATGCTCGCAGCCTGCCCGACACATACTGTACTCACATCAGGTTTGACAAACTGCATTGTGTCGTAGATTGCCAACCCCGCGTTGACAGCGCCACCTGGGCTATTGATATACAGGTGAATATCTTTCTCTGCGCTTTCAGACTCAAGATAAAGCAACTGGGCAACGATGAGATTTGCCATGTGGTCCTCTATCGGCCCAACCAAAAAAATCACCCGCTCCTTGAGCAATCTAGAGTAAATGTCATAAGCACGCTCACCACGGCCCGTGCTTTCTATGACCATTGGCACCAGTGTTGCACTTGGATTCATTACTGAATCTTCAAATTTACTTTGTTTCACAAATCGAACTTTTTGCTGGTTGGTTTATTATCTTGCAAACGGAACGCCATACTCATCCACTATAAGGCTAGGTTTTGATAGCGATTTCTCATCAGCAACACTCTCTTCTGATTCAGTAATATCTAATCGACTTCCAAAAAATGATTCCCACCTATTTTTATTATTAATATCTGCAAACTCTTTAAGGCCTTCAAGCGGAGTATCTAACCATTCAAGGAATTCCATGCAAGTCATTTCTGGTTCTACAATTTCAGATTCATTTAGTAACACATCATAACTCTTATGTGAAAGATATTCGTGTAAATACATTTCCGCTCTGTCCTTGTCTTCTTGGATAATCTTCTCAACCTCATACTCTAGCTCTGAATCGTTCGGATCTATCTCAGGTGAGTTTGTTAGCTTGAATCGCACTGCTTCTTTAAGTGTCTTCTGATTTGACTCGATACCATAATGTTCTTTCACCTTCTCAAGCAGCAGGGATATCTTGATTTTTGTGTATGCTTCGCCATAATAAGTCAAGAAATTATTGTTTATACCATCAGCATATCCAGAATCGTCATTAATCCACTTTCGAAAGTTCCTATCACTGTCCACACGGTCTGAAATATGCTTAAACATTATCGATTTTGGCAAACTGAAGGAATGTTTTCCCAACAGTGTAGTGTTGATTTGATTAGTCACGGATGTTGAAAGTTGTAAATCAACTTCGTTTTCCACTATACCATACACTATTTCTCGAAAATCATCTTGCTCTTCACTTTCTGCACCTATCAACTTAATGAAATCATCTTTAAATTGGCCTAGTGGTTTCTCAACACGTTTGACAAATAACCGGAAAGAATACTCAGATGATTCTTCTGCGGCTTCATGATATGAATCATATTGCTCTTTGTCATCTAAAAATTGGTTATTCTCATATTCAATGGGTTCGTTTGTTTCATTGTCTAAGGTTTCAAATTCTTCATAGTCATCAGAGTTATCAGAATAAATCGCGCTAACTTCGATACTGTCACCCGCAAAACTTCCTAAACTAGCTGCCTTTAATTCATCAGATATATCTAACGAATTCAATCGGTAAGTTTGATTTTCCTGTAATCTGGTCACCACCCCGTCCCTGTCCAACTCTTCTACATCAACAACGAGCCTATCAGCTTCCTGCGCTGCTCGGTCAACAACTTCCCATTTTCCAAAAATCACTTTCCAAAGCTCAATGACTGTGTCTAAATCCGTTTCAGTAATTTCAACTTGCGGCACAATAATTTTGCAACCTAACAAGTTCGGAGTAGGAAGTTTTGGTATAAACTCAACTCTTATAGTCAACTCATGTGCACCATCAGTTTCGGCGATGCTCCGTTCTTCAATGTAGTATTCGCTAGCTGTCGTGACACCTCGTTCTTGCAAAATAGGATTTATGCCGTCATGGATCATCTTATTCAGAACTTCGTTTTGTATTTCATCACCATAGCGAGTTTGAATGACTTTAAACGGAACCTTGCCTTTACGAAAACCTGGAATTGAAGCGGATTTAGCCATGGCCACGGCTTTGGATCGGAATTGGCTCTTCATTGATTCGTCAGAAATCTTCATCCTGAAGCGGATTACAGCATCTGTGACTTCTTCTGTTTTGATATCCATATCTGATTAGTTTTAAAATTTGGTGCGAAAGGGGAGACTCGAACTCCCACGGGTTGCCCCACTGGCACCTAAAGCCAGCGCGTCTGCCAATTTCGCCACTTTCGCAACTCGCTGCATTGTTTGGAATAAAGCACACCTAGTTAATGCGCAACCGCTGGCAAATCATGGGCTAATGAAATAAAGGTGTTATTATACATATACTGAATCAATATAAACTAACCGGAGCATCAATTACGATGAACAAAAAACTATCTGAGTTTACAACTTTGACTTTTGACTGCTATGGGACTTTGATCGACTGGGAGAGCGGTATTTTTGACGCCTTGAACCCATTGATTGTCAAAGCCAATTCACATTCCGACCGCGGTCTGTGGTTGTCAATGTTTGCGGAGGTAGAATCCAAAGTTCAATCCGAGTCTCCAAATCTTGCTTACCCTGAGGTCTTGAAAAAAGTTCATAGCGAAATTGCCGTTCGGTTTAATTTAGTCAAAACTGATGAACTGGACTCGCAATTCGGAAGCTCAATTAAGAATTGGCCGGCTTTTGAAGACTGTCAACAATCCCTCCAGTATCTGAAACAACATTTCAGACTAATCATCCTCTCCAATATTGACAATGCCAGCTTCGCAATGAGCAATCAACATTTGAAAGTCGATTTTGATGCGATTTATACCGCTGAACAAATTGGTTCATACAAACCTAACCCAGCCAACTTTCGTTACATGCTTTCAAATCTAAGTTCTATGGGCATCAAAAAATCAGATATCTTACACACTGCGCAAAGCCTTTATCATGACATGGTGCCAGCGACTGAAATGGGGATGGCAACTTGTTGGATTGACCGCAGGGCGGGCCAATCGGGCAGTGGTGCAACACCAACGACTGACAGCAAGGTCACTGTTGACTTTCGCTTTGAATCACTGGTGGAGATGGTAAATGCGCACCAACTTGAACTGCAAAGCTACTGAACTTTAAAGCTGTGCAGACATTACTTAACATGAATCATGTCGCGCAGAAATGGCACTTCACGCTGATCCGCCGGTTCACCTAACTGTCGCGCCCACAAATGTCCCGAATACACCGCAGCAGCAATCGTTGCTGGTGCAACACAGTCCCCAATTCGATCGATAGAATTGATTCCGGCTTTTTTCAGCATTTCAACATCCTCAACGCAATCGCGGTAAAGACTATCATTTGGCTGCCGTGAGCTAACAACAATCAAACTATCGCATGCAATCGATTGAGTACCGTTGGAGTACACACTCTTCAAACCAACACTGTTATTTCCAACGGACAATAGCTTTGTATGGGTGATCATTTCTACACCAAGCTCTGCTAGCCTTTCCTGTATAAACCCCTGCTCCAAGGTGTAACGAGTCCAGTAGGATACTGCTTCTGCTGGTGTGATAAAGGTAACATCTGCTCCTTGCTCTCGCAAAAGTTCCGCTAGCACACTACCCATATAGAAATGGTCGTCATCGTAAATGATTACATTTCCCGTCAACTGCACGCCTTGCATTAGATCATCCGGAGTATGAACATGAGGTTGATTTGTCCCATTAATTACCTGAAAATGAGACTTACCAACACCATCACGGCGCCAGGTCGAACCTGTTGCAATTACAACATGTTGCATACCACATTCCGCAATATCTTCGAGGTTGAGCTCGCTCGATGGATATAGTTCAACATTACTCAGTTTATGTAACTGTTGCATTCTGAAATCCCGAACTCGCCCCCAAGCGGCAAGCCCAGGTAAATTACATTCAAGTGCAACGCGGCCACCAAACTCATCAGCAGTGTCAGCTAACATGACCTTGGTGCCGCGTTTGCCGAGAGCGACTGCGCACTCAAGCCCGGCTGGGCCGCCTCCAACAATTAAAACGCCGTCCCGATTTTTCGCAGGCTGGATAAATTCTGGATGCCAGTTGCGGCGCCACTCCTCACCCATAGTAGGGTTTTGAGTACAACGAATAGGACTAGCAGTGAAATCACCGGTAACACATATATTGCAACCAATGCACTCGCGAATATCCTCAAGCCGGCCTTCTTCTATCTTTTTAGGTAAAAAAGGATCAGCAATGGAAGGACGCGCAGCTCCAATCATGTCAAGGACGTTGCGCCGAATCTGCGACACCATCGTGTCTGGTGAGGTAAAGCGTCCAACACCTACAACCGGCTTTGATGTCAACGCTTTGACACCTTTGATGAACTGTTCCTGATATCCTTCCTGCTGAAATCTTGATGTGGCAGAATCATTTGCCCAATCGCTTATGTTAACATCCCAAATATCAGGCAACTCAGCTAGCATGCTGACAACCTCCAAGCCCTCGCCATCACACTCCAATCCGTCGGCACCCATCAGCTCATCAAGCATTAACCGTACCGCAATTGCACAAGTATCACCTACAGCCTCTTTGGCGTCAATGATCAGCTCCTTCAGAAATCGCACACGATTCACCAATGAACCGCCATATTCATCAGTGCGTTGATTGAACCTCTTCGATAAGAATTGTGATGGCAGTGTAAGCATATGCGCAGCATAAACATAGATGATGTCAAAGCCAATTTTCTTCGCGCGAATCGCAGCTTTGCGATAAACTGACCGCATCTCCCGAATGTCCTGCTTAGTCATGCCTCGCGCTGAAACCGGATCATAATCCTGATTCGGACCTGGGGACGGAGCAATGGGTACAGTACGAGTGTAATGATTAGGCGCATTGATGCCATTGTGAGCCAATTCAATAGCAGCAAGCGAGCCGTGCTCATGTACAGCATCTACCATCAGTGAGTGTTGAGAATTATCCTCATCGTTCCAGAGACGCTGTTCAATATAGGGCGTAATATCAGAGGTATGATGGATATCGCATTCCTCAGTGGATACAACTGCCCAACCGCCCTGAGCTTTCATACCGCGCATCCCAGCGGCTGTATGCGGCCGAGCGTAACCCATGCCAATGCAATGCGGTACCTGATAGAAACGATTGCGTGCTGTAACCGGTCCAATTTGGACAGGCTCAAACAAGATATCGTAGCGAGGGTCGCGGGGCACTAAACGTCTATATTTAAGATCTTCAAACTAGGGTGGAACATCAACTTAAACTAGCCGATTGAAATACCTTCACGCACTAAATCATCTATTGTCGCTTCAATGCCTTTCCTAAGAATACTAACGACTTCGTCTACATCGTCTTTAGTCAAGATTAGCGGTGGCGACAGTACATTCAAATGTCCGATAGGACGCACTATCAAACCGAGAGATTGGCAATGGTTTGCAATACGGTCACCAATCCCAACCTCATCATCAAAAAGTTCCTTGGTTGATACGTCCTTGACATTTTCCACACACATCATAAAGCAACGTCCGCGTACATCACCGACGATTGGCAAATCTCGTAAAGTATCTAATTTTTGCTCAAAATAGGGGCCAACTTCTTGAACATGCTCGCATATTTTCTCTCGTTCCAAAATTTCGATGTTCTTAAGAGCGGCTCGACAACATACTGGATGCCCCGAATAGGTGAAACCATGGGTAAACAGAGAGCCATCATCGGCTGGTTTGCTAATTACTTCGTAAATCTCGTCAGACAGCATCGTCGCTGACATTGGCAGATAGCCAGACGAAATACCCTTCGCCATTGTTATCACATCGGGCCGTAGATTAAATACTGGTTCTGATGCGAGCATGTGGCCTAAACGCCCAAATCCGGTGACAACTTCATCCGAAATATACAAGACACCATACTTTTCACAAACTTCTTTCGTCTTTTCTTGATAGTGATGCGGAGGAACAATCACACCACCCGCTCCCATTATTGGTTCTGCGATAAATGCAGCAACGTTATCTTCGCCGATTTTCAGAATCTCCTGATCGAGTTCCTCAACTAAAAAATCGCAAAACTCAGCGTCTGTCATATTGTCAGGCTTGCGATATGGATTCGGACAAGAAACATAGCTAACTAGATTGGGAGCTAGATCGAAGCCTGAATGATCAGCCGCCACCCCGGTGAGCGTCATAGCTAGATAAGTGCTACCATGGTAAGCATCGACTCGCGAGATTATCTTTTTCTTGCTGTTCTTGCCGAGTCGGTTGAAGTAATGATGAATAATCCGGACTGCTGAATCATTGGCCTGTGATCCGCCAGTACCGTAAAACACGTGGTTCAGATTGCTCGGCGCAATCTGAGAAAGTTTGGCGGCGAGTTCCGCTGACGGCGGTGTTGTTAAATGATTGAAAGACGAATAGTAAGGTATTGCCCGAACCTGATCAGCAATCGCCTGTGCCATCTCGTTGTTGCCATAACCGATGTTTACACACCACAGTCCACCGATACCATCCAGGTACCGCTTGCCGTCACTGTCAAAAACATGAGCACCTTCAGCCTCAGCCACAACTAGCGACCCCTGGTCATGAAAAACAGAGAAATCTGTCCACGGGTGTATGTAGTGGTCTCGGTCTTTCTCCCACAAATCCTGTGTATTGTATTTTGTCTTAAGTGCCATGATTTTCTCCTCTCAGCTCTGATTCAGCTTATCTGTTACAGCAATAACGTCAATTTCCATTACCCATTCCGGCCGTGCCAAGCCCTGCACTATAAGCCCGGTTGAAACAGGATATACACCTTTGAGCCACTTGCCGATAGTCTTGTAAACCGCCTCTCGGTAAGCTCTATCTGTGATATACACAGTCATCTTGCAAATATCCTGTAAGCTTGAGCCTGCCTCTTCAAGCAGCTGCTTAACATTGCGCATGGCCTGATCAGCTTGTGCTGCAGGATCACCTAGGCCTATGACATTGCCATCAAAATCACTGCCGACCTGCCCTCTCAGAAAAATCAAATTTCCGGCTTTGACAACCTGACAGAGATCATTGTCTATTGATTGTTCCTTGTAGGTATTTCGCGTATTAAACTTTCGAAGCCTGATATGTTCAGCCACTGTGCTTACTCCATTATTAGTCTATAGTGATTCGATCGGAAAGGCCAGCAGATTTCTTTACAAAATCTAGTGCTTCTCGAAAATCGTAGTTCATGTAAACCGCATTCAAATGAGCAAATGGGGGCGATTGTGCAAATAGTTGGAAAGTCAGCTTGTGCCCCGCATAGTCCGAGTTCAAAAGGTCTCGCGCCAGCGCAAGAAGTTTTCGCCTATCCTCATACTGCCATTCATCGTTGATTGAGTAGTATTTCTTCAGCCAAGGCTTAAGCTCTTCGGTTTCGAAATTGACATTGTCAGGTGTCAGGCAAATCTGCCCACCACAAAGCTCTCTCGCGATATGCATCATATGCGGCAGTTGAGTACACGCCAATACACGCCCAGTGTAAAGCAACGATGGGTTTGGCATCAACAATCCTTTCGGACTGCGCTTGGCTGTTGCAATCGATGCGGTAAGATGCGCATTTATGCCTTCTCGATAGCATACTAGCTGAGTGATTTTCTCTCGCACCGCCTGCTGCTTGTCAAGCCCTGTCTGACGCACGTTGAAAAGCGCGGCTCCAATCATCATATCTGCTGTTTTCTGAATTCGCTGAACAAAAGAAAAAGCACTGTAACGATGTAACGTAGCGCGAATAAAAGTCGCCGCACGCGTGTGACGATAAAAAAGAACATCCTCCCAAGGTATCAACACGTTGTCAAAAATCATCAAGGTGTCAATCTCATCGAACTGATTAGCGAGTGGGTAATCTTTCTTATTACCGTTTCCGGCGAAACCGGTGCGACAAATATGAGTCAACCCTTCGGCATTCATTGGCACGATTGCGCCAAGCGCATAATCCGATAATTTCTGATCGCCCCAGTTAGCAATAGTTGGCTTTACGAATGCCTGGTCGGCGTAAGCAGAAGCGGTCTCGTACTTAGCTCCGCGCACAACGATGCCGGCATCAGTCTCGCGCACAACATGCAAAAGCATATCAGGGTCCTGATCCTGTGGTCGTTTTGAGCGGTCACCTTTTGGGTCGGTGTTGGCAGATACATGGAAAACATCTTTGTCAATCACTCGGTCTATATGATTCTTGATGTTTTCTGCAAATTGAGGATCGATCTCCGAGAGAACATCGCTACCATCATAGAGTGACCACATCTCGCCCACCGTCTCATCGCCAACTCGTGTCACGACTCCTCCGATGTGATTGAGAATCTTATCTACGCCTTCCCGCCTAATGTCCCAATCATTCTGTTCGTACGGCATTTTCAGCAATCTAGCGTATTTCTCATCACCACCGCTGGAATAAGCAAGCAGGTCACTGAACTCATCCGTATGTGGCATATCGAACATTTCAGCCCGAACGTCCACAAGCGGCTTAAACGCAGGGTGTGAAGGCACATCTTTAACACGCTCACCTTCAATCCAAACATTTCGGCCATCGCGTAGCGAATCCCGATATTCATTACCAGTGCGAAGCATGTGCTTACTCCTCCTATATTTGATTAAGACAGCAAAAAAACGTGCTGCCACAGTTAATAATGGTTACCGATGCCGCGAATCAAGTCAATTGACGTCTGCAATAGCAATCAATTGGTATTTTACAATTGATAAGGTGAAATATCTTACCTCATAGCCGTGTCGCATTTGCAAATCTGCTTTTGCGCCAGTCAGAGTGTATTGATGACCTGATATCAGCCTTGCATTGCCAAATTTATACTTGAAAGTCTACTGACAAGACAAACTTTCTTTTCCAAACCATCTATTCACATCTCTGCTTCAATGTTCCGAACAATTTCTCTTAAATTAGATAACCTTATTCTGATATCTACCAACACACACTATAAAACAATTTTTTTGCTAATATATCCCATCAAATTAATTTCTGTATTCAGATTTGCCAAAAAAAGGCCAAAAAAAGGCCGCCCATGAGGGCGGCCAAGCTTATAGGAGGATAAAGCTAGGAATGAAATTAATCGTTCATGCGGCTTTCTTGGGTTCACCAGCTACATTAATCACTCTAGCTACGCGCTGAGTTTTCGCCGGCCGCTTAGATACTGTTTGCTGAGCAGGAGCTGTAATTTGAGCTGCAACTGTCTCTCGAATCATGTAACGCGGAATACCAATATCGTATAGCTGCGCGTCATTCAGACTCTCAAGTTCTCGAACCGCTTGTTTGCGCATTCGATAAACTTTGTATTTCATGAGGAATTTGCCAATTGCATTGCCCCATGAAATGTATGTTTGCGCCCGCTGAAACGGACGAATATCAACTAAATTGTGCTGTGTCATCTCAGGACCTCTAACAATTGTGTTGCTCTAATATTCAACGTGTGTTTGGTTTGCCCGATGGCTAGCCGGCCAAATTTACGACGAACGTAACCAGCACAACTGCACCGATAAACGCAATACCAACTCTGTCATAAACTTGCTTGAACATTTCTTTTAACCCTCTATATGTTGCAATGAAAATTACTTGTTTAAACTTCGGCTTCAAGTGAAACCGAATTACCTTTTACAGTTGATAATAGAATAATGTATTTTTATAAAATTTCAATGGATATTTTTTCCTAATACCATGAATATTTATTCATGGTAATAATTTTCTAATATTTCTGTATTCTATTGTTTATGTTTATTTTATATTGAATATAGTGAACAGCTAGTATATACATTCTAATAAAATTGATTTGACATAGAACAAGATAATATGTTGCATTGCACAAAAACGGCTACGAAAGAATGTCGCACCCTGTTTTTTTAGGCTTACATATAATGCTGTCAGCACGCCCAGGCTGATACCTTTTTCAGTTTGCGCGTAAATTAATCAATAATCTATTTTTGGAAGTCAAGCAATGGCAACTGGCACTCTTTACAACAAGATTTGGGACTTGCATGTTGTGCGCAAACTGCGCACCGGGCAGTATCAGCTTTTTATCGGATTACATCTCATTCACGAAGTCACCAGCCCACAAGCTTGTGACATGCTGCGCGAACGTGGCCTCAAGGTTGCATTTCCAGACCGGACCGTTGCAACCATTGATCACATCATTCCTACTACAAGGCTGCATCGCCCCTATGCAGACCAACAGGCTGAAGCCATGACACAGGCGCTTGAAAAAAATACAAAAGAATTCAATATCCGCTACTACAATCAACAATCATCGGAACAAGGCATTGTGCATGTCATTGGTCCTGAGCTGGGAATGATTCACCCAGGTATGACTGTGGCCTGTGGAGATTCTCACACTTCAACCCTAGGTGCTTTCGGCACACTTGCCTTTGGTATTGGCACAACACAAGTAGGTGATGTGCTCGCGACACAGTGCCTAAGCATGGACCCGCTTAAAGTGCGAAAGATTAAAGTTGACGGCCAATTGGCCAGCGGCGTCAGTGCCAAAGATGTGATTCTGCATATCATCCGCCACCTCGGTGTCAAGGCAGGGATTGGCCATGCCTACGAATATTGCGGATCAACCATTGAAGGCATGAGCATGGAAGAGCGCATGACTGTGTGCAACATGTCAATCGAAGGTGGGGCTAGAGCTGGTTATGTCAATCCCGATGAGGTTACTTTTGACTACCTTGAAGGGCGACACCACGCACCATCAGGAGAGGTCTGGAACCGCGCTAGAAAACACTGGCAATCGATGCGCTCTGACACTAATGCCACATACGATGAAGAGACCCATATTTCAGTAGAAAATTTAACACCTCACATCACTTGGGGCATCAATCCCGGACAAAGTATCGGCATCGATGAGAGATTGCCTGATCCTGCATCCCTCCCGGACGGAGAGCGCCAAAATGCCATGCGTGCATTTGAGCACATGAAACTCAAACCTGGCCAATCCATGCAAGGTGTCAAAGTCGATGTAGTATTTATTGGTAGTTGCACGAATTCCAGAATTCAAGATTTGCGCGCGGCCGCGCAGATTGCAAAAAACCAAAAAGTATCCAAACACGTTCGCGCCCTAGTTGTTCCTGGCTCACGACAAGTCGCTGCTCAGTCCCGCCAAGAGGGATTGCCGGAACTATTTTCTGATGCAGGATTTGAATGGCGCGAACCAGGGTGCTCAATGTGCCTGGCCATGAACCCTGATCGTTTAATCGGAGACCAGATTTGCGCTAGCACTAGCAATAGAAATTTCATCGGCAGGCAAGGCAGCCCAAGCGGTCGAACATTATTAATGTCGCCGCAAATGGCAGCCGCAGCAGCCATCAACGGTGAAGTAACTGATGTTCGCCCTATCCTAAATTGAGTACACAACCATGAATGATCGTAAAATTATCGAAGTTACCGGCAAGGCCATCGTCATAAATGGTGATGACATTGACACCGATCGAATAATACCAGCCCGCTTCTTAAAAGAGATCACATTTGCCAATCTTGGCAAATATCCCTTCTATGACGAACGCTTCAATGAAGACTCTACTGAGAAAGCACACCCGTTTAACCATCCGCAGAATCAAGATTGCAAACTGCTATTTGTCAACAAAAACTTTGGGTGTGGCTCAAGCCGCGAACATGCGCCACAGGCACTCAAACGCTGGGGCATTGATGCAATTGTCGGAGAGTCTTTCGCAGAAATTTTTGCATCCAATTGTATAGCTATTGGTATTCCTGCAGTGACTGTGAGCGCGAGTGAAATTAAAACTCTTCAGCAACACACAAACAAACATGCGAACAAAATTTGGAATCTCAACCTTGCAACATCAACTGTCTCTAGTGCCGACATTACAATGAACTTTAATATGCCAGATCACCACAAACGGACACTGCAGGAAGGTTTATGGGACGGAATGTCGTTGCTTCTAGAGAATTTGAATGAAGTCAAAACACTCTATAACAGACTTCCTTATACAAATGAATACAGGGACAGTTCTTCGGTGTAGTTGGGTAGATCTGCGCTAACAGCAAACCAAATTGACAGCTAATTAAACCCAGTATAGACTCTGTATAAAACCAGTAACGCGATACTAGCCACAAGAGCACATCCCGCTATTAGAAAAAATGGTAAAACATAACCTCCAGATAAAACAATAATCAGACCAAACAACGGCGGCATTACCGCAACACCGCCATAAATCACAAACTGCACACCTCCAGTCCAGTTATGCGACTCGCCCGGTGGTGCCTGATCTGCGACCTCTGCAAGAAATACACCGTTCCAACCATGCGTGCTAGCACCTAGCACAAACGAGAATATAAATAAAAGAAAAGTGTTCCAGCTTCCTGATATCAAATACATGCAACATAGTGAAATTGCTGAAACAAGGCCGATAACGGTAAGGGTATACTTGGGGGTCAACCACTTGTCCGAAAGGCTACCCCAAACAACGCGGCCTATTATTCCACCGAAATTTACAAATAGAAAACACAATCCGGCATCGACTAAACTGAATCCCTGCTCAACCAAATAAACTACAAAAAAGCTACTAACGCTAATCTGCACACCGGCATAGGTGAACCCAACTAAAGCAAAACCCCTTAACAATGGTATCTTCATTATTTGTCGAACCGGCTTGATCAAAAATAAGAATGACCAGTCAAGTTTGGTGTCAACCCGATCACTATCAAATTCAGCGTGTAGAGTTTGCAAAATGAAAAATGACAGGAGGCCAAGCAAGGCGATGGCTATCACGCCACCCTGCCAGTGCAATGCCACAGCAACCAGAGGTACTATTAGCGAAGCGGCTGCACCGCCGACAGTGACACCTGACTGCTTGATTGAAAACATGAAAGCGCGATTGTTTGGATTGGTAACTTTCAGTAGCACGGGCGCATTGGCTGGATTGATTGGACCGTACGCCAAGCCAAGCAATACTGCGCAAATTATCGCAGTTAGTGGCGTAGCAATTGAAAATATCAGCAACCCTGAGGTAGCAAGAACTGCAGTGGCCTGCAACACCCGAATTGGTCCGTATCGAACAATGAAACCAATGCAGAAACTGCCGGTAAACATTGAAATGAAATAAACTAAACCGGTAAACAATCCAACGTAGGTAGCATCAATACCAATATCAGGAGCGGCATCCGGAGCACTGACTGCAACTGCCAAAATAGATGAGCTGCCAACCGCCATGGTTAACATCATCGCCAACGTAACATTCATGCTGTGAGAGAATATACGCATCAGAAAATAATCAAACCAACTGCAGTCGGGGGCTTGCCATAAATTACAGCGTATGAGACGAATCCCATATCAGCATTCAAGTTGCACAGCGAGATCAATGAAATCTTTGGCAATTATCGTGAAATCAGCACTTGGCCGTAAATCAGTTTTCTGGTTTTCTCCATGTTCAAGCGGTCTTGCAACAAAAGCAGTTTGATAACCACACTGTGATGCTGCAACCAAATCGGAATTGTGGGCGGCAACTAGCATGCACTGTGCTGGACACAAATCAAGCATCTCCGCTGATCTGAGATAAGCTTCTGGTTGTGGCTTGTAGTGTTGTACAACCTCTGCGCCTAAAACCATATCCCAGGGCAGATCTGCATTTTTAGCCATGTTGACGATCAAAGCCACGTTTCCGTTTGACAATGTGGCTATGATGTGTTTTCGTTTTAATCGATTAAGACCTTCAACTGCATCATCCCAAGGTTGCAAACGATGCCAGACCCGATTAAGGTGATATTTAGTCTTGACATCCATGTTTTTAATGCCAAGCTCAATTAGCAATTCGTTCAGGTTTTCATAGTGTAAGATGTCAAGTTTGGTGAACGGCCTCTCGCCGCTACGGATACGTTGCATAGCTGGTTGGTATTTCCCTCGCCAGCGGTCGGCAAACTCTTCGCCGTCTATTCCTGCAAGCTCTGGAATGATCTTAATTTCACTGACAATACTAGACCGCCAATCTACAACAGTACCGAAAACATCAAAAAGAAGCGCTTGTGGTTGAGAACTCATCGGTTTAATTTTGAGTGTGTATTTTGAAAGTGATTCCTTGGTGTGGTGAAAGACTGCAACAACCCAAGTGCAAATCTGCAAACAGGAGTCCAAGTCCGAGTGGATGATACTCTATAATTGACTTATTAGGGCGATTAGCTCAGTGGGAGAGCGCTGCCTTCACACGGCAGAGGTCACTGGTTCAACCCCAGTATCGCCCACCATTGCGCATCTTTTAAACCGGACTATTCTTAGCCGAGTACCTCACATTCAGGTAGTTTGCAATAAGAATAGCAATACTTCCAATTATTGTTGCAGCATCTACCGGTTCCGCGTAAATCAATGCTCCGACCGTTGCAATCAATGGCAAGCGTATGTACTCCACAGGTATAACTGAAATTATCTCTGCCAACCTAAACGCTCTTGTCATACAGTAATGAGCGAACATCACACCGGCAGTAATAAAAACTATCAACCCGAAATTCACCAAACTCGGGGTTTGAATTGGACCGATTGTAAATAGCAAAATAGCGGATAACGGTAATTGCAATACAGCCATATAAAACAGAATGCATAGTGGACTGTCAGTGTGCGCTAGATGACGGGTTGTAAGCATTCCAACGGCAAATCCAATCGCACCAATCAACATAATTATTGAACCGAGTTCTAAATCTATGCCAAACGGGCGAACAATTGCAATAATACCAGCAAAACCAATCCCAATATACAGCAAACGCTGTTTGGTCATATGTTCTTTGAGAAATATTGGCGCAAGCAATGCGATCCAGATTGGAACTGTAAACTCAAGTGCAAATACGTGCGCAAGCGGGATGCTAGCGATAGCAAAAAACCAACCGAACTGCCCAACAAAATGCATGCCATTTCGAACGATATGCACCTTCAACTTTTCGGTCTTGATTTGTGCGAATCCATCATGCGATAACGCTAATAATGATGTTACCAAAACAATCGAAACCAGCGAGCGAATGAATAGTATGGACGGAGTGTCAATTTCAAACGATACTTCTCGGGTGGCAATGGCGACTGTGGAATAGCAAACCACAGTTGCGCTCATCCAAATGAGTGCCCGATTCATCTACGCTCTAGCCTTGAACTTGGCTAGGAAACTGTGCCGAAAGATGAAATGAACTCAACTTGTGAAACGGATTCCGAAGCTTTACCTCATCTCTACAACAGATGGGGTCCCCGGCAGGAAGACAATTGTGTCTTCTTGGAAGTACAAATCAACTAAGTACTTTCGTGTCCCGTTTATTAAAACCGGATCGAAACTGGGAAACTCAACCCTGCCAGCGTACTGATATCCTTCAATTTGAACTTGGTACACATCGGCTTTCTTGAATTTTATCCGCTGCTCATAGGGAACCGAGATGCGGGCAACATACCCGCCTTTCTCAGCAAGAACAAACAGCGGCTTGTTTTGCAAGTCATACAGGATTTGCATACCAGGTTGGACGTTGCTCTGAACAACGATAGAGTCGTTGGGCGCGTGAAGTTTCGTATGTTCCAGGCGATGCTGTGCAATTTTCAGATATGCTTGAGCTTGCAACAGTTCGGATTCAGCAATCTGTAATTCATTTTGCGACTCTTCGTACGCTAATAGAGACAGCGAACCGCGATCAAACAATTCCTGCTGACGGTCGAATTTTTCGCTCAGACTGTTAACCCTGACCTGTGTACGAAAGACTCTCTGTTTTCGAGCCCGCTCACTCGCTTTGTGCGCTGTAGCATCTAATTCCGCCAACAGCGCCCCTGCACGCACTGTGTCTCCTACATCAACGAAAACCGCGCTAATGGTGCCTTCGGTCATTGCATAGATAGGTGTTCGGTTGTGAAAATCTATGCTCGCATCAAAGGTTTCAGCATAAGTAGGCAGCGAAGCTACTAGTAGCAAAACCAGCATCGCAATCGAATTTCCACTAAATTTCTTTTGGGCTTCTTTGTATGGTTGCAAAACTAAATACCGGTTTAATGATAGGACTCAAATTTTACTACGTGTTCATGTTAATGCAAAGCAAAACAGCAGAACTAATACCTGTTGGTGTTTGTAATTCTCAGCGATTATTACGCAACTCATAGGCCATCATAGTGTCTGCCATTTGCTCAAATTAATTCTAATAAACAATAAGTTGTTGAGTTTGTAATACCGATTCAACAGAAATTTATAGAGAGGTAAGTTAGCACAATGCTAGTTCACTATTATCAATGAACGGTAAATACTGAAATCTGTTTGGCTATTGGAAATTTAGAAACATAGAATAAAATTGCGAAGTTGAATGCTTGAAATATGAGAGACTAATTCTTTGGGTAATTTGCATAAAAAACAGGCGATTATTTCAGACTTGTTTCATTCTTGCCGTGAACAGTCAGATATGAAATTTGATAATGATTTAGTTAAGAAACTATCAAATCAGCACCAGTACAAAAATCCTTTTGACGTTACCAAAATTGATCAATCAAATATATTGCCAGACGAATTATTGAAGGAAGGATATTGCATCGTAAACTTGGGCAAAGGTAACCACCAATTTATAAAGGAGATTGGACGGTGGTATCACAAATTTGAAGAAATTGAAAAATCAGAAAGAATCGCGTGGGACTACAAGCCAAGTCTTCTAAATCACACAGATACAAGTGAGAGTAACATAATTTCAATGGTTTATAACCAAAGAATAATACATAAGTTTCTTTATCGAGATATAGCAGTGAATCCAAAAATCTATTTGTCCCGGAGAACAAGAATATCCACCGAATATATAGTTGGTGATCATATAATTGAAACTGACGGTTTACAAATGGAGATTGACGCCACGTTTGAACACAATGGAATCATAACAGTAGTTGAGGGTAAAAACACAAAAAATTTTTCAGGCGATTTTAGTGTTTACCAGTTATTCCATCCATTCCTCTACTATCATAATCATATACGAGGGTTCAAACGTTTGGAATGCTGTTATCTATTGCAAAAACGGGTTAACAATCCGAATACAAAAGAACAATCCATATTTATTCGTCTTTATTTGTACAAGTTTTCCAACTCCAATGATATCTCTTCAATCGAACTAATTCGGAAGGCTGAATACTCGTTCAATCCCATAACACCATAGCATTCACAATGAAAGTGAACGAAATTCCAGCAAAATTTCACAATCAAGTCATTAACGGCGATGTTATGGAAACTATCCGAAACCTCCCGACGGATAGTGTGGACATGATTTATGCCGACCCAGATTACAATGTCGGTGTTAATTATGCAGGGCAAACATTTACTAAGACATGGGATGAATATGTTGCCTGGTACTCAGAATTAATTGCTGAATCAATGCGGGTTATGAAACCAACTGGCAATCTATTCACAATAAACTACCCACGCCAAAATGCCTATTTGAGAGTCAAATGTTTGGATGACTTGGCTTATGATGTCCACGACTACGCTTGGATATTCAACACGAATGTCGGTCATTCAAAACGTAGATTCACAACAGCTCACAGGTCTATACTTCATGCAACCAAAAGCAAAAATAACGCTTTCTATAAAAACCAAGTAGCGCAACCCTATAAGAATCTTAATGATGCAAGAATAAAAGCAAGAATGGAAAAGGGAGATAAAGGTCGAATGCCATATTCGTGGTTTTACTATGACTTGGTTAAAAACGTATCTAAGGATAAAACATTTCACTCTTGTCAAATTCCGCTCGGTCTAACAGAGTTGCTAATTCGCGCATCCACAAAACCCAAGGACAGCGTACTTATTTTGTTTGGTGGGAGTGGGTCGGAGATTGTATTGGCAAAGAAACTGAAAAGAACATATATTTCATGTGAAATCAACCAACAATACTATGAAATGATTCTAGACAGACTAAATAACAACGGACGTATCAGAAATGCATACAAGTGCCTAACAAGAGAATCGCATAAAACAAAAACACCAAAGAACACGAATGAAATGATCAACGCTTAATGTGATAAATCAATTCATAAAACGAATGCGTATATCAACCTAACATATCTGAGGTGCAATCAATTTCAAGTGGCATTGCCCCACACCCCGATGAAGCCCTCAGCAGTTATTTGCTATGAATATGTTGCTGTCAAAATCGACTCTGACAAAACCCTGAAAATACCATTGATTGTCTTGTCCAGTTGTTTGGAGACAGGTATCCCTAATTAAATGTAGTTTTTGCCTTGACATACCATTTCAGAACAAGAGCTTTGCCTCGAACAATCTATCAATTTCAACTCAGATTGAAGTAAACTTTGTTCACCATGGTCGTAAACCTCATAACTTCTCAATATTAAGCCTCAATATGAAACCATCTAGATCAAATGAGAATATCCTGATAGTGATGGCCGACCAGCTCAGTGCGCTAGCGCTTAGCTGCTATGGCAATAAAACGACAATCACTCCAAACATTGACCGCTTGGCTGCGAGCGGTGTGGTCTTTGATGCGGCATACAGCAGCAACCCACTTTGCGCTCCAGCACGATACGCCTTCATGACCGGACGATTTTCATCAAATTGTGGTGGATATGACAATGCCGCTTATCTCTCAGCAACCGAACCAACTTTCGCTCACTATCTGCGGCTCATGGGCTATCGCACTTCCCTGTGTGGCAAGATGCACTTTGTCGGGCCTGATCAATTACATGGTTTTGAACAACGACTTACAACTGATATCTATCCGGCTGACTTCGGTTGGGTCCCAGACTGGTCGTTATCTGAAGATAAACGTATTGATTTGTGGTATCACAACATGTCTAGTGTAAAGCAAGCCGGGGTTGCAGCAATTACCAATCAACTTACCTATGACGATGAGGTCGGCGCTCGCGCAATACAAGCACTTTACGATCATGCGCGCGGTACTGATGGTCGTCCGCTTTGCATGGTAGTCGGTTTTATACATCCACACGATCCGTACGCTACTCGGCAACGATTTTGGGATCTCTATGATAATGTAGATATTCCTCTACCGACAGTGGGACGCTTATCACCTGATCAACAAGATGCCCACAGCAGGCGTTTGGAAAAAGTCATTGCTCTAGACTCCGTTGACATAACCGACAATGAAATACGCAATGCAAGACGCGCTTACTACGGCAATGTCTCATACATTGATGAATGGCTTGGCAGACTGCTTGATACAATTGAGGAATGTGGCATGACTAACAATACCACTGTAATATTCACATCTGATCACGGGGACATGCTCGGTGAACGCGGAATCTGGTACAAGATGTCATGCCTGGAGTGGTCAAACCGAATTCCTTTGATAATCTACCACCCATCTCGGTTTTCCAAAAGACGAGTTGCCGAGCCAGTTTCACATGTCGACCTGCTTCCAAGCTTACTTGAACTTGCCAGCGAATCTATGCAATGTGAAAAACCCCATGAAATTGACCCGTTAGATGGACGCAGTCTTATCCCGGCATGCGACAACATGCAACAAATTGAGGACTCTGACAAACAAGTTGCAATCAGCGAATATCTTGGCGAAGGCACCGTTGAACCAATGCTCATGATCCGCCGTCAGCAATACAAGTACATAAACTGTCCTGGTGACCCGGATCTACTCTTCGACTTAAATACCGATCCCAACGAACTGACTAATCTTGCGCTAAAAACTCAATACGACAGTGTGTTGCGTGAATTTCAGAGACAAGCCAGATCTCACTGGGACGTTAAACAAATCAAAGAAGATGTTATCGCGTCACAAAAAAGGCGGCGGGCTGTGCATGCTGCGCTAGCTGTCGGTCATCGCCATAGCTGGGATTTCAACCCATTACGAAATGCTAGCGAGGAATTTACACGCAGTCACATGGAATTATCTGACTTCGATGCCACATCGCGTTATCCACGACCACCTGAGTTCAAACCTCGTTGGCGCTAACACCCCAAATACTGACCATCCACCAAATTGAGTAGACAGTTCACTGGCGAGTTAGAAAAAACGCACCTCACCACTCTGCAGAATTATCAGCCAGCAATATTGGAAGCCCAGACATCAATTTCCTGGCGAGTAATACCGTAATCCATAAAAACCAATCGTTGTGAAATCGCAATCAAATATAGACAACAACATTTCCAAATATCATAACATGCAATGAACATGTGATAGAATCAGCAACACACGAAAACAATGGATAATTGCATACCCATTATTTCACTTGCAGATACGCCAATTTTTCAGTGGTTGAACTAAAAAATTTCAGCGGTATTCCCGTTACAAACATCCAGCATGAACTGTTAATCTCACACCTCAATAGAATACTAACATGAAATCAAACAAAAGACCACTTGAAATGCAAGTTAGCATGAACACACTTCAGCATCTCGGCATGAACCTTTACAGCAATGTGCCGGCAGTTTTGTCAGAGATAGTTGCGAACGCCTGGGATGCTGATGCTAGTAAAGTGGAAATCAATATTGACAAGCAGGCAAATACCATTACCATTGATGACACCGGATGTGGGATGACCAGAGATCAAGTAATCGATCAATTCTTAGTAGTCGGATTCCAGCGACGAAAAATGCAGGGTGAAACAACTGACAAGGGACGCAAGCCAATGGGACGTAAAGGGATCGGCAAACTTTCCGCTTTCTCAGTGGCCAGTGTAGTTGATGTTTTCACTTGCAGTAGCACTGAGAAGACTGCTTTTCGTATTGACCGAAATGCACTTCGGAGCGAAAACACTAGAAATGACAATCAATCCTATCTGTTAGAGGAATTGCAAGGTTGGCCGGATGGTTTGACGACTGGAACTAGAATTGTCTTGTCGGATGTGGAAAAAAATCTGACCGAAGTGACAATCAGCGCATTGAGGAGGCGTATCGCCAGACGGTTTACGATTATCGGACCGAAGTATGATTTTGAAGTTTTAGTAAACGGTTTGAAGTTAAAACCAGAAGACCGCAGCTACTACAACTCGCTCGAATATGTGTGGACTTATGGCGAATCAAGAGACTTCAGTACACTATGCAAGAATCTGAAAAGACCGCCTGTGGATCGAAATGATTGGATTCGCAAGCAATTACCAGAGAATGGCATGAAAATCTCAGGCTGGATCGGTACTGTGATGAGCCCTAGGCAATTAGCTAAGGAAGGTGACAATCTGAATCGGATCGCCATTTTCATGCGAGGCAAGCTGGCCCAAGAAGACATATTAGAAGATTTTAACCTAAAGGAGATCTATGCAGTCTATGCTGTTGGCGAGATACATTGCGACGACTTGGATAACGACAAGTGTAACGATATCGCAACTAGCAATCGCCAATCGCTCAAGCTTGATGACAAGAGATTTCGGAGCTTGAGAGCCGCAATCAGCAAAGAACTTCACCACGTTTCCAGCTGTTGGAGTAAATGGCGCCGCGAGGATGGAAGCGCCCAGTTAGTAAAATCAGTACCCGCTGTTTCCTATTGGCTGAATGGCTTACAAGGTGATACTCGAACAAAAGCAAAGCGCTGGATCGGGCGTCTCAACACGCTTAGAATTGAGGATGAGCATGACAGAACAGAGCTGTTGAAAGCCTCAATCCTAGCGTTTGAGAGCTACCGCCGTAAAGAACAGATTGATCGATTGGATGAATTCTCGGATGACAATCTTGCTGGATTGTTGCCAGTATTCGGGGACATTGATGACTTGGAGTTGAGTTATTACGGTCAAATTGTCCTGATGCGGATTGGAGTTATTCGGAAGCTGAAAAAAATGCTTGACAAGGATGTGAAAGAAAAACAGTTGCAGGCTTTCATATTCAAGCATTTGTGGTTAATCGATCCATCATGGGAAAGAACACGCGGTTCTGAGGCAATCGAGACTAGCATCACCAAGTTTCTGAAGGCAAACACAAAATCATTGCCACCTGAACAGCGCAAGGCACGCATAGATATCGCTTATCGGTCTGTTTCAGCCTCCCATGTAATCATTGAGATGAAGCGAAATTCTGTGGCCACTCCCATTGACGTACTTGTAAAGCAAATCAACAAGTATCTTGAAGGTGTGGAAAATATCATTGCAACTACTGATTGGAAAGACTGGCCAGTGCGAATAATTGTTTTAGTTGGCACACCACCGCCTGAATGGAATAGTAAGTCTGGCCGCTTGAGAGTTGAACAAATCTTAGGTGCATTAGGTGCACAACTTGTGTTTTACGATCATATCATCCACAACACGCTTGCAGCTTATACCGATTACTTGGAAGAGCACAAAAAGGTTGATAGTCTTCTAGGTTTATTCAACTCAATAGATGATTTTTCCACTGTTGTTAGGCCAGTTAAAAAAGATAAACCTATGAAGAGTGGCAAGCTTTTTGTGAAAGATAAACCTGTTATGAAAGCCGCTGTTTGAATTCTTCTCTTTTTTTGAAAAATTACCGCACTCACAATGAAAAGGTTTTATAGGGCTAACTCAGTTTAGATTGACACTTTTTTCACTGTCCAGTGTTTGTTTCAAAATTGCTTAAACTTGTCAAGATTGGCATCAAAAGTTGCTTTGAAGTGACAATTGAATTCTGTTTCAATAGCACAAATACCTCAAAAACTAACAAACACCTGTTGCTATATACATATAATCGCTAGTAAGCTGTTTTAAAAATTCGTTGATTGAAATGTCAATCAATTCGCCTTGCTTGAGCTAAATCGAAATTCAAAATACGTAAACCATAGCGTGTAGCAACCCCTTCGTCCATATCAATATATTCCTAGTCTGAGTTTGAAACCCAACTTGAAACCTGCGCCGTACAGTACGAATCAAACCAGAGAGCCAGGCCTGACTAATTTTGGTATTGGCTGCGAACGTTACGTTGTCCGCGGCGGTGCCTTGACTGTGATTCCAATCTCATCTGGCGATGAAATTGAGATAGTCGATCCCCATGGACTGCAATGTGCTCACTTGCTGGCATTCGATTCAGAAGGCAATGATTGTGTTGCACAAATTTCACCCACTACCACCGTACCCGGGGCTGAGCTCGTAAAGATGCTTCATACCAATACCCTAGTAGCCGCAAACATTAAATCCAAGATCAAGCAATCCAATAGCAATCTTGCTGACCTTAAAGCAGCCCTGCTACTCAACGGTGAGACGGAAGCGAATAGCCGAGTATCTTTCACATTTGACTCAGATTGCACAATTGTAGTTGGTGCTCCTTGTGGCGCAATGCGAGTCGATCAACATTGCCCACCAACTGATCTGATTGTGTGGATTACCCGCGCCTCTCCAAATGAGAACTTTCTGATTGAACCACCAGACCCTTTGGCCAACCCGATTCAAGACTTCACTATCAAAGCTGCAACTGCCACCAGCTACGAAGTCAAAGCTGGGCAATTTATTCAAATAATCGATATCCAAGGCCGACAGTGCTCAGACTTTCAATGCTTCGATGTGAAAGCGCTTGACCGAGGCATTGAGCGTTGCCTTGACGCTACAGCGACTCGTTCGCTAATGGGAGCAATCTATCCAACACCCGGACTTCACTCCAAGTTTTATGACGTAGACTTGGAACCGCTTATTGAAGTTATTCAGGATACTTGTGGCCGCCATGACAGCTTCGGTCTTGCATGCACCAGCAAATACTACGACGAACTTGGGTATCCAGGGCACAGCAACTGCTCAGACAATTTCAACTATGCTCTTGAGCAGTATCCAATTACCGCACGCAAAGGTTGGATGGCTATGAACCTGTTTTTTAATACATTCATTGGGGATAATCACCAGCTTTATCTTGATGAGCCATGGTCCAGGCCCGGTGACTACGTCTTGTTTCAGGCTATGCGGGATTTGGTATGCGTATCTTCCTCATGCCCAGATGACATTGACGCTGCAAACGGTTGGAATCCAACTGATATGCAAGTACGAGTCTATGATAAAAACCATTTTTTTAAACGCGCAGTCGCAGTGCGCAAAACAGCCGATGCGGAGCCTACTATGACACAAGAAACTGGATTTCATCCTGAAACTTCAAAACTGACCAGGGATTTTATTGAATACGCTGGTTTCTGGATACCAAATACATTCACCAATTTAGGTGCTATTAGTGAATACTGGGCCTGTCGAGAAAAAGCGGCCATGATTGATCTCTCACCTTTGAGAAAATATGAAGTCACTGGACCCGATGCACAAACGCTGTTGCAAACATGCGTTACACGCGACATAAAAAAACTCGCAGTTGGTCAAGTGACGTACACTGCGATGTGCAACGCCTCCGGCGGAATGATTGATGACGGTACAGTATTCAGACTCAGTCAAACCAACTTTCGCTGGGTTGGAGGCAGTGATGATTCTGGACTATGGTTACAACAACAAGCAAGAAAACTTGATCTCAAAGCATGGGTAAAAGACTCCACTGACCAGCTGGCCAATGTGCAAGTGCAAGGTCCTAATAGCCGCCAAATACTAAGCAAAGTTGTTTGGACTCGGCCAGACCAAGCCTCGGTAGAGGAACTTGGATGGTTTCGATTCTCAATTGCGCGTATGCTAGACTCAAACGGAATTCCAATAGTCATCTCCCGCACTGGCTATACCGGCGAGCTTGGTTACGAAATTTTTTGCCATCCGCGAGATGCTGCGGAGGTCTGGAGAATTTTGATTGATCAGGAAGGGGAAAACAAAATAACACCAATGGGGCTTGAAGCTTTGGACCTGCTACGTATCGAAGCTGGTCTTGTATTCGCGGGCGTGGAGTTCTGCGATCAAACTGATCCATTTGAAGCCGGTATACCATTTGCAGTGCCACTCAAATCAAAAACAGATGACTTTATCGGGCGTAGTGCCTTGGAAAGTCGATACTCAAGTCCTCAACGACAGCTTGTTGGACTTGAAATGAAAGGTCGTGAAGAGGTCGCTGGTGGCGATGGTGTTTTCGATGGTCGCCAAAAAGTCGGTGAAATCACTAGCGCCTGCCTCTCACCGATACTTGACAAATCAATTGCTCTATGTCGCATGAATATTGAGTATGTGGATATTGGTACCAAAGTTGAGGTGGGGAAACTAGATCAGCACCAAAAACGAATTCCGGCTGAAGTCGTCCCCTTCCCACACTTTGATCCAAACAAGTCAAGAGTGCGTGGTAACTATGCCAATTAAGTTAACAGTCAACTACCTTGGCTAGTTCCGTCAAACACCGAAATATGCTCGTCTCACATGTTCGTTGTTAGCGAGCCTATCAGCTGTATCGTGTATGGTGATTCTACCATTTTCAAGTACATAACCATGGTCAACAAACTTGAGGGCTAAATCTGCATTCTGCTCTACTAGAATGACGGTTACACCCTTTCTGTTGATCTCTTTGAGAATTTCGCCAATCTCCTGCACAATTAGCGGTGCTAATCCCAAAGATGGTTCGTCAAGCAACAATACCTGAGGCCGAGACATCAAGGCTCGTCCGATTGAGAGCATTTGTTGCTCACCTCCACTCAAGGTTCGAGCTTCCTGTTTTGCTCGGGCACGTAAAATTGGAAAATGCTCATAAATCTCATCCATATCCCTGCGAATACGTCTCTGATCCTTATAAATAAAAGCACCTAAAAACAGATTTTCAAACACCGATAAATCCTTGAATATGCGACGTCCCTCAGGCACGTGCGCAATTCCCATTGCTAGTAACTTGTCAGCATCAACATGGCAAATGTCTTTTCCCTCAAGTGTAATTTGACCACTGCTCGGTTTTACCAATCCAGATATGGTTCGTAAAGTTGTGCTTTTACCGGCCCCGTTGGAACCGATCAACGTAATGAATGAACCCGATGGCGCCGTAAAACTCACCCCTTTTAGAGCGGCAATTTTGTGATAATAGACCTCTAAATTACTAACTGCAAGCTCCATTGCACTCAACTCCCCCCGAGATACGCCTGAATGACTTCCGGATTGCGTCGGACCTGTTCTGGTGTACCATCATCTAAAACATTTCCAAAATTCAATACTGTCAGGCGATCACAAAGACCCATCACAGCTTTCATATTGTGTTCAACAAGGACAATTGTCACCCCTGATCTGCGGACTTTTTCTGTTAGTTCCATCATGTGCCGAGTCTCCTCTGGATTCATACCGGCGAATGGTTCATCCATAAGCAGCAATTTAGGGGTTGAGGCAAGCGCAATTGATACTGCTAAAACACGTTGCAAACCGAGCGGAATCTCCCGGGCTAGTTGGTCCTGGCGATCAGTTAGTCCCATGAAATTCAAGACTTCAACAGCCGCCTTGAGCGCTCGTTGTTGCTTGTTCCTATCAAGGCCGAGAACTGCGGACACAACATTTGTACGCGCGTATTTATGAGTGCCAATCAGTATATTGTCAATTACTGAGAGCTCCTGAAACAACGTAGTCTCTTGAAACGTGCGAGCTACCCCAGCGGCCGCTATGCGCGAAGGATTTTTATGGCGGATGCTCCTTTCTCGGAATGTTATTTCGCCACTGCTAGGCGCAATGAATCCAGCAATCATTTTGAAAATCGTGCTCTTACCGGCTCCATTGGGGCCAATCAAACCATGAATGTCCCCTTCCTTCACGCTGAAACTGACGTTATTTACAGCAAGCAAACCGCCAAATTGTTTCTTTAATGATTGAACTTTCAGTATTTCGGTCATATAGGTAATTTTTGTCGCTTTGCTTGAAACAAGCGCTGAATCTTCTGAGGTAAACTTTCAAGTCCACCAGGTAGGTACAGGATGAAAAATATCAGCGTGGCACCGTAGATAGCAGGCCTTAACTGTTCAACACCGCGAAATACCTCATCCAACACAGATAGCACAATCGCTCCGACGATAGCACCATAAAAAGTTCGGTAACCACCTACAATCACCCAAATTAAAATGAACACCATAAATCCAATGTCAAACTGTTTGGGTGCGACAGTACCAAGATAATGTACTTTGAGCGCACCGGCGATACCGACAAATAGGGAGCCAACAACAAATGCCAACGTACGGTAATTCCAAGTGTTAATGCCAACCGACTCGGCAAGTACAGCCTTCCAGTGTACCGCATGCAAAGTTAGGCCAATCCTTGATTTTTCAATTCGATATAGCAAGAAGACACAAATACTGACAATCACGAGCACTAAATAAAAATATGGTATCGGTTCCAAGAAATCGATGTTCAGCAATTCAGGCGAAGGTACTGCACTGATGCCACCGGTGCCTCCGAATGGCTTTATGAATTGAATCCAACATAGACGAATTGCCTCACCTGCTGCAAATGACCCAATCAGGAAATAAAACTGTGTCATACGAAATAACGGGTAGCTGAGCAATGCGGCGACAGTACCAGCAGAGATGCCCGCTAGCGGCATCGATATCCAGAATGAAATATCAAGATTTTTGCTTAGCAAAGCACTTGTGTAAGCACCAACGCCCATCATCACAGCATGAATTAGTGACCACTCGCCAGTCAATGTAACCAACCGATAACTCACAACAACCAGAATATTGATAGTCAGAAATATGAGGAAATCTTGATGGTGGTACTTGAGAAAATGCGGCAAAACAATGAGCCCTGCGAATAAACAAACAAGCCCGATTGTTAATTTCATGTTTATTGGTAGGACTCTATTCACTGAAACGATGCCCCATAATACCAGTTGGGCGAACAATCAGAATTAACACCATGATCACCAACCCGGAAATTGTAGCAATAGTGCCGCTGAAATAAGTCGTAACAAAAGTATGAAAGAGTGCATAGAGCACCGATGCAATCACAGCACCGGTCAAACTGCCTATACCACCTACAATGGTAACTATGAAAGCGGTGATAATGACGTTGTGCCCCATGTGTGGATTGATATTAGTCAATGGTGCTATTAGCGCACCGGCAAGACCTGCCATTGCTGCACCGACTCCAATTGCTGCCATCGATATACGAGTTGAACTGATACCTTGAAGAGTTGCGGCTTCGCGGTCCAATGAAACTGCCCGCATCGCCCAGCCAAGTTTAGTGCGAGTGAGAAAATACCACAATACCACCAGCGCCGCCGCCGAAACGCCAATGCTGAACAGCCTTTGGTATGGAATGCGTACAGCTTCCATAATGACTAATGTGCCTTCATAGGGAGGCGGCACTTGTTTTGAGGGGCCTTCACCGCCGATATAAGTAGCGACTACCTGCAATACAAAAAGCACACCTATTGAGCAAATTAACCCGCCGAGAGGGTCGTTTGTCATTGGTCGAAACAGGAATCGTTCCATAGCAAGTCCAATACCAGCTACTAGAACAACAGCAAGAAAAACAGTTAGCAAGTAAGGAAACGCATTCTGTGCATGCACTAGCCATACAGTGTAAGCTCCCACCATAACCAACTCACCGTGGGCAAAATTGACCACGCGCATAACACCGAATACTAACACCAAACCGATAGCAGCTAAAGCATAAAAACCGCTCTGGATAAGACCGTTGACTATGGTTTGAATAAATAGTTCCAATCTAAACGTTATCCGATTACAAATGTCTGGGTTAGAACTAAAAAAGGGGAGAGCATGGAAAATTGCTCTCCCCTTTGCTTGAATTGGTGCTGTCTATACTGTACGAAGCCCAAGCGCTTTCATGTGCTTGATCAAAACATCTGTATTGTTGTCAAGCCAAGCAGCCAAATCTCCGTACTCTTGTATACGGGCTTTACCATCATCAATTCGAACAACCGGCCATTTGCCAATTAACACGTTGTCTAACCCCCACAGCTGACTGCCCCACCAATCACCACCACCGAATACAAAATTCTGCTGATTTGCTGTCATTTGCTCAATGACTTCTTCAGATTCAACACTGCCAGCGACTTTGGCATTCTCCAGCCAATTCAAGAGAATAACTGGATACTCCCATGCAACCGCTGACCAGTCGTTTGGGTGATCTTTACGAAAAGCCGCATCAAAACCGCCCGGATCTGGAAAGTTAACATCGCTCAAAGCCGGGTCATCGAAATCTGGAAACTGGTATATTGTTCCATTGACAAAATCGACGCTTGTCTTGGCAATAATTTCATGATAGAAATCTAGTGTGCAAGAAATAATTTTACCTTCAAAGCCCTGATGATATAGCTGTTCCATTATCGGAGTAACATAGAAGCTTGTCGCCATACAGAAGATATCAGGTTTTTTCGCCAGCACTGAACTAACAATCGGCGCAAAATCCGTGACATCGAAACCATGTAAATTAGTATCGACTACATCGATGCCGGCCACTTCAAATGCAGCTTGATAGGTAGCTGTAGATTGCAATCCGTATTCAACATCATTATTGGTCACGATGACAGCAGTTCTCGCGTCCGGGTGATTTCGTGCTAACCACTCCACGCCTGTTACGTTATAAAGAGGATGCGATTCACAAGTTGCAACCAAATAGTTGGAATCTGGTGTAATATCGCTTGGTAACAAAGTAGTAGTCAACACTTTCTTGCGCATCGCCCATGGCAAAACAGCTGCCACTGTAGAACCGCCAAGCATCATAACCATCTTAGCGTCATCTTCAAGCACCAGCTTCTTCATTCCTTGAAGCGCCTTATCATTTTCATAAGCATGGTCATAGGTTGCAATTTCTATATCATAGACTTCCCCACCAATTTCCACACCACCGGACATGTTAATGTTGTTGGCAATGATTTGACAACCATAGAACCCTGGTAACCCCCAAGGGGCGAGATCACCAGTCATCGGGATATTCATGCCAACTGTCAGTTTTTTATTCGCAGAGAAAGCACGGCTCGGAAAAACACCAGCTGCCCCAGCAATAGTCGCGCCTGCACCGATTTGCTTCATAAATGTACGTCGCGAAGTGTTTACAGAATGTTTATTCATAGTTCTCCTCCAAAAAAATATAACGCTACTCAAATATACACAAATTGAGAACTGTAATCAAAAAGTCGGTATCTTACTTTCCTTATTTTATGGCTGTTTCGCACCGATATTTGAGTATCTTGGAACAAGCCATCTGCTGAGAATGAAAGTGTCTACACACTGTTTTAGCCGATTTTTATAAATTGTTCTGATCTCAACTAAAATGATTGAGAGGCGAATACAGCATTTACGATGTTTTGCGCAACGCATTACCTTCTTGCGGTGCAATTAACACCTCCAAGTTTTCAAACCTCTTGCCAATTCTGTTCAGTGGCTGATTGTGACTGGCATTTTCTTAGGGAATTATAAAGAAAGGTTGACAAACTGTTCCAATTCAAATATAAATTGGCTTTGACTGGAACCAAATCACGAAAACAGGCAAGTGATTCAAACATGAAAAAATCCCCGGGTCGATCCTATCGAACAGGCATGACCGTCATTGAACTGCTCGCCAAGTTCCCGGATGAGCAATCCTCCATCGCTTGGTTTGAAAACATCATCTGGCCCGAGGGCCGGCGGTGTTCCAAGTGCGACTCGGCGAGAACCACAACCGCCACCCACAAGAAGATGCCCTACTGGTGTTCCGATTGCCGCAGCTATTTCAGCGTCAAATCCAACACCGCCATCGAAAACTCCAAAGTACCCATGCAAAAGTGGGCCATCGCCATCTATCTGTGCCTGACCAGCCTGACCGGCGTGTCCAGCATGAAACTTCACCGCGACATCGGTGTCTCGCAACCGACCGCCTGGTTCATGCTGCATCGCATCCGCGAAGCTTGGATGCAGTATTCACAACAACCATTTGACGGTCCCGTTGAAGCGGACGAGACCTACGTCGGCGGCAAGGAAAGAAACAAGCATGCCAACAAGAAACTTCGGGCCGGGCGCGGAACCGTCGGCAAAACTGCGGTTGTCGGCGTCAAGGACCGTGCCACCCGGCAAGTGCGTGCCAAGGTGGTCAGCAGCACCGACGCAGCCACCCTGCAGGGCTTCATTGCCGACCATGCCAGCTGTGAAGCCAAGGTCTACACGGACGAGTCCGCCTCCTATGCCGGTCTGCCTTGCGAGCATGAATCCGTGCGACACTCAGCCGGCGAGTATGTTCGCAATCAAGTGCACGTCAATGGCATCGAATCGTTCTGGGCAATGTTCAAACGCGCCCACAAAGGCACCTTTCACCAGCTCAGCGCCAAGCATCTGGACCGCTATGCCCATGAGTTTGCCGGCAAGCATAACATCCGGGATTTAGACACGCTGGCGCAAACTACCTATTACACACATCTTTGTCTGGACGAAGCAGCTGATAGAAGTTGTCTTCCCCGTTCAGTTCAATCAATCGTTCATAGGTGCTGGTGCAGATTGACAAATAGGCATACCCTTTCCACAGCAGTTTGGCTCCGGGCGGCGGCGCATTGCGATAATGCATATACCCGCCCATGACCGCCATGATGGTCAACGCACCGCTCAACTGTTCGGGCTTGATTGTCAGTTTTCGCTGACAGGCGAAGTCCTCGATCACCCTCAGCTCCACATCTGAGAACAGCACCTCGGCCGCCAGTTCCGGGGTGTCGCGGCCGAGTGCGACCATCAGCAGCAGTCGCCAGGCGATGACGGCTTTGATGGCCACCACCCGCTCGATTCGCTCGGCTTGGTTGTGTTCCACCTCCTCGGCTTTGCAACCGCTCTTGAGAATGCGGTGCCAGTCCTCGATGAGCCAGCGCAGCCGATACAGGTCAATCACCTGCACGGCCTGTTCCAAGGAGTCGACCGGCAAGCTGGTCAGCAGCAGCCAGCACAGGGGCTTGACCCCTTCGGGCGGGTTTGGTTCGCACACGCTGAGCAGGGTCATCGACACCGGCGACTCGCCGCGGAACTCGCGCGTGGGCGGGATGTCAAACCGTCCCCATCTGATGTCGGCCTGCACCGTGCGTGCTTCGCGCAGCGGCTTGGCGCGTTGGGTGCGGGTGGCATTGCGGGCTGAGGCCCGCGGCAGGTCGATCTCAAGGCGACCTTGCAGCGGTCGGTCGGCCAGCTGTTCAAACAGCTTCGCCTCGTCGGCCGCCAGTCGGCGGTTGACCTTGGCCCGCACCAGCAATTCCACCTTGTGCAGTCGCCGGGCTTCGGCCAGGATGGCGAAGATATCCGCCTCCCGATCCATCACCGCCACATATGTCACCCCCGGCTGGGCCTGTTGTGCCAGGTCTCGCAAGCCTCGCAGCCAGCGGGCTGACTTGCGCTCCTCCAGCGGCTTGCTGCCGTCGGCCTGACCATCGGGGGCGTCAAACTCCAGGCGCGTGATGCCGAGCGGCGTGCCGCTGTCCGCATCGATGGCCAGGGTGCTGTGCAGATGCAGACCCAAGGTGCCCTTGGCACCTTTGCGATTGCGACCGATCACCCCCAGGTTGCCACAACCGGCATGAGTGGCAAAGTTCAGGTCGGTGCCATCTTGCACCATCGCCACCATCGGGCAGCCGCCGATGCGCTGACCGGTGCGTTGGCGGTGCGGAGCCAAGATGTTCTGCGGATTGACTTCGGAGTCCGCCGGCTTGTCAATCAGCCGGTAGTGTCCCGCCACCAGTTTGCGGTCGCCGCTGGCGGCGGTGGTGAACGGCTCGCCCGGTTGCTCGGACATCACTTGGGCACTGGTGACCAGCCGTGCACTGCTGCGCCGGTCTCCCAGCGGTGCACCGCCCAACTCGTTGCGGGCCCAGCACGCCCGGTCCAAGCCCTCGCCAAACCCCAGCACCGGTGGTGGCGACGGCGGTGGCGACACCCCAAGCCGGCGTCGCCACTGGCGACACAAGCCGCGCATCCACAGCGACTTGACGCTGCGGCACTCAGTCCGGTCGGCAGCGTGCCGCCCGCGGCCGGTGGTCTCGCCCACCCGCTCAAAGCCGGCGGCGGCAAACACACCGCCGTTATGCGTCCGGGTGTCCACGAAGGTCTCCACCAGCAACGGTCGATAACCATAGCGTTCCTCAAAATCCGCCGGCAACCGCCGCAGACACAACCCCAGCACCTTGGAACCCAAGTTGCGACAGCTCACCATCGGGCGAATCAGAAACCGGCTCAGGTTGACCACCGTCTGATTCAGCTGCTGTGCACATTGCGTCTCATCCCAGCCGAGCCAGTGCTCGCGGACAGCCAAGCGAAGAGCCGGTGCTGAAAACCCCAAGGCCCCGACTATGCCATGTTCCGAGACCACCAGATACCGCATTTGAGCTCCAGCATGAATGACCGCACCGCAAGGGTGTTCGCGGCCGACAAGTTCATTCCAAGTGCGACGCTGCTGAGGGTGATCCACCCGAACCAAGTGCAGACCCTCAATCTGTTCCACCCGCGGCGGCACCGCTGACGGCGGCGGCACCGGTTGCTCAAGACCGCGCACGCGACCGCTGTTGGGCACCGGGGCCAAAGGCTTGGGCAACTCCACCTGACCGCGCCGCTCCAGCGCATTGAGCGCCGCCTGGCAACTGCTGGTGCGAAAACGACCGCAGGCATCAACAAACCCAAACTCCTGGCACACCCGACGGGCCACCGCAAAACGGCTGCTGAACCGCTCTTGGGCCAACACCGATGTCAGCCGCCGCAAACTCGCCGGCTGTTTCAGTGTGGCTGGTATGGACTGTGCCGCTAACATGAAACATAGCATACACCCTGGTTTCTGTTTTGTCAAGCTCTATTTGTGTGTAAATGGTAGGGCGCAAATGGGGGACACGGTTGCCCGTCTGGTCGGTCGTTGCCTGTTGCACCGGCACTTGGTCGCCGGCAACGCGTTCACCGGCGCGACGCTTGTGCAGCAAAGCCTTGGCCAGTGATTCCGGTGTCGCTCCCTTGAGATCTTTTTGCGGTTCAACCATGGGTTTCACGATTGTCCTCCTTGACATTGACAGCTGACATGCATAGCCTTCAATCCCAATCATATCTGAACCGGAATGAACGTTGCCAGCGCTGTTAAATTGATTGTATGAGTCCCGGTTGCCAGTATATCGCTTTTTATTATGCAATTCAAACATTTGACTTCCGGGCGGCCAACTATGTCAACCTTTCTTTATAATTCCCTTTTCTTATTCATACAGACTGACCCAAACAACATAAATTGAGACCACAACAGTCAGTTATAACATCCGCTATATACAGAAAATTTGCTGATCATTTGAACAAATCAAACGTGAATTAATTCTCAAACATCAGACAGGTTATCAAAGTTCCGGTTAAGTTGGTACTGCGGAATTTAATCTCTGGTTCGACGTCTCTATGAGGAAGGTTGTAGCATAAATTTGGAGCTGATTCAATTGGTAAAAAAAGATCTTTTACCTGATTGACTATTAGCCATCCTCTCTTTCTTCTTCTTTTTTAACAAGAATTTGCAGTATGTTTATTATGTTATTTTGTCCAGCCTCCAACCTGTTCACTTTATCATCCAAGCTGCTCACCTTGTCACTCAGACTGTTCAATTTCTCAGTCAAAGCCTGAATTGCCGCCTTGTTCTCTCGTACATTTGTTCTAATTTCTTTGATATCAGCCCTGTTTTGGTCAATTTGATCTAATCGCCATGTTGACAAACTCGCTGAGGTTCTAATCTCAGTAATATCCTGCGCATGAGAATGAGCAGTAAATAGTAACCAGCTAATTATTCCAATCAAGCTGAGTGTAATAAATAGATCGGGTTGTATTAATCTTAATCTCTTTTCTTGTGTTTGGTTGCTCATTGGTTTAACTCCTTTGAATTTTCAATTGTCAACTAATATTATACACTCTAAACCAGTGTTCTGGTGTCGAAAGAATATAAGTATTTGTTATGATTGAAGCAATCAACAAGCAAAGAATAATTTGCTAGACAGGTTTCAGTTCATGCTAACTTTCAGAATATGAAATATCTCGCAATTAGCAGGCCCAAAATTCTTTGTCAGTCCCTTAAAACTGTCCACTGGCAGTGCATTTTTGAACTTTGTTGTAGGTTTTACTCGGCCAAGATTTGCAGAGGAAAAACGATTAGCAATAGGTTCGATATACATGATTGTCAAATATTGGGGTAGAAATCTCTCAGTACCAAAAAGCGTTTTGTAGTTTTTTTCATAGTTTTTGGTATTTCACCTGGTGAGTGCTACACTGCTTGGCCTATCTCGGTTTCCTAGTCTGTCTTCAATTTTAATTTAGCACTGTTTAACGCCACTTGCCTACATGGATTTGATAGGTTTCGGCCTGTATGATGCTCAAAACTAATTATTGACTTAAATTTATTACAACCAGTGCATTGCGTAACGCACCTTCTACGCGCGCATATGGTGTGACCAAAGTTGATCCTGGTAGAAGTGAGTCTGTAAAAATTCAGATTTGACTTTTCAATTTCTTGGGTTCATCCGCTAGGCGTTGAAATTGATCTCAAGACTTCGGCTCCATTTGAAAAAAGCCAGACTGTAGTAGAATACAAAACGGGACGTGAATATATACTAATCATCTGAAATTGGAATCATCAACGGCTTTTCTTGCGGCATATAGAAATTTGATTACAACACCCTTTTCATTTGAGACTAGAGTTAAGTGTGCATATATGTGATATGTTGAAATATCTGTTACGAATTCATTAAAGGAACTTTCAAATTTAGTGGAGCTCAATGCAATGAAACAAATGCTTCAAAATTCGTGTAAGATATCGAATTATCTGAACACAATTTGATAAACAGCATGGGTTATGGTGAATCGACAGTAAACAGTTGTTCCTGCACATCACCACTCAATATAATCACAAGCATTGCAGCTGAAAATGTTCTCGCATCAGACGTAATTTGAAACATTAGAGAACTATCAGCAAGCTAATTCTAACCATTTCCGAAGGCATAAAGAAATAAATCCAAACAGAGTTGAAGGAGTGAGATTAATATGACTAGAGTTGCAGTTATTGGCGCCGGGCCTTGCGGCCTATCGCAATTGCAGGCGTTTGCTACAGCCGAAAAAAACGGTATTGCAATACCCGAGATCGTTTGTTACGAAAAACAAAATGACTGGGGCGGATTGTGGAATTACACTTGGCGAACAGGAACTGACCAATACGGCGAACCGGTCCATGGCAGCATGTATCGGTATCTTTGGTCGAACGGCCCCAAAGAATGTCTAGAGTTTGCCGACTACACATTTGAAGAGCATTTCGGAAAACCCATTCCTTCTTTCCCACCACGCGCTGTCCTGACTGATTACATTAAAGGACGGGTGGAAAAGTCTGGCGTTCGTAAATACTGCCAATTCAATACAGCTGCATACTGGGTGCGCTATTCTGACACCACTGACAAATTCACAGTCGCTACCAAGAATCTTGAAAATAACTCAATGTCCTCTGACACGTTTGATTATGTCATAGTTGCTAGCGGACATTTTTCTGTGCCAAATGTCCCGCAATTCAAGGGGTTTGAAACGTTCAACGGACGCATTCTGCACGCACATGATTTTCGCGACGCGCGCGAATTTGAAGGGCAAGACCTACTCATTATTGGTACCAGCTACTCAGCTGAAGACATCGCATCCCAATGCTACAAATACGGAGCTAAATCGCTGACTATTAGTCATCGCACTGCGCCAACTGGGTTCCATTGGCCACACACATTTGAAGAAGTGCCGTTGCTAACTCATGTCGAAGGCAAGACAGCACACTTCAAAGACGGTAGTAGCAAAAAATTTGACGCAATTATCCTATGTACCGGATACCTTCACCATTTTCCATTTATGGCTGAGGAGCTTCGACTCAAAACCACCAACAGAATGTGGACTCCGGATCTTTATCAGGGAGTAGTGTGGGAAAATAACCCAAAGGTCATGTATCTCGGTATGCAAGACCAATACTACACTTTCAACATGTTTGATGCTCAAGCATGGTATGCGCGCGATGTCATTATGGGTCGCATTAAATTGCCATCTAAGCAAGAGATGCAAGCGCACAGTGCCAAATGGCTAGAACGAGAAGCGACCTTGGAAAACTATGAAGATGAAATTTGGTTCCAAGGCGACTATGTCAACGACCTGCTCAACCAAAGTGATTATCCAAGATTTGATGTTGAACAAATCAACAAAATGTTCATGGACTGGGAACATCACAAACATGATGACATCATGACTTATCGAGACAATGGTCACAATTCTCTAATGACTGGCAATCCACAGCCTGTCCACCACACACCTTGGATAGAGGCAATGGATGATACTATAGAGAGTTACCTCAACTAATACGAAACTGTAAAAAAGTGCTAGAGCGTAATGCTCTAGCACTTAAGGTTCTATATTCAACAGGATTACTGTTGTTCATTAAGGAGAATATTAAACTTTACCATATTCTTGGTTTAGTTCAACAAGAGGATGCTGTTCAGACGACTGGAATTTGACTAGCAACTCCCTTGCAATCATATCTCGTTCCTGTTGACCTTCTGGCAAAACCATGTCTGAAGGAACTTGCACCCAACCGTTGATATTACGATCGAAAACCGCTGGTTGACCCTCCTCGTAACCAAGATGAACATCCTCTAGCCAATTTAAATCGCTCCATCCCATGAACTCAATGTATTTTTTCAGGAATGGAGTGAGTTTTGAATAGTCTGGAACTAAATTAACATCATAACGATAACCAATATGTTGACCAATCTCTTGCTCGCGGTCAGTGGTCAATCCTTGTTTTACCTGCTTGCTGATATCTGTGACTTTTGCCATCGCTGCGTACCTCCTATCAATAACGCGTCATATCAGGTCGACCGACAGTATGTTGTGTACCTGCTAAGGGCACCATCGCCATCGCTGAAGCCTCCATGGTCAAAGCCGCCAGGTCCTCTGGTTCCAATGAGTGGACATCGGTTTTGCCACAGGCACGGGCCATCATCTGACATTCAATGGCAAGCGTATGTAAAAAGTTATACACTCGCTCCGCCGCATCATCAGGATTAAGCCTCTTCCTTAGCAGTGGGTCTTGAGTTGCCACACCCACCGGGCAACGTCCAGTATGACAATGGTAGCAGTATCCAGCTTCAACTCCTATTTCGTTTTCATAATCCGCTTCGGGAATATCCTTGTTGCAATTCAATGCCATCAGTGCAGAATGCCCAATCGCAACAGCATCAGCACCCAACGCAATAGCTTTGGCGAGGTCGCCACCGTTGCGCACTCCTCCAGCGTAGATAAGTGAAATATCTCCTGTCTTTCCGACATCGTCAAGTGCCTTTCTCGCCTGGCGAATTGCAGCTATTCCGGGGACACCGGTTTCCTCGGTAGCCAGATGCGGACCGGCGCCGGTTGAACCTTCCATACCATCGATATAAATCATGTCAGGGTCAGTTTTGGCTGCCATTCGCACGTCATCATAAACACGAGCAGCACCGAGCTTCAGTTGAATTGGTATCTGCCAGTCTGTGGCTTCTCTGATTTCCTCAATCTTCAAAGCCAAGTCATCAGGTCCTAACCAATCGGGGTGCCTTGCTGGCGACCTTTGATCAATTCCCGCTGGCAACGAGCGCATTTCAGCAACTTGATCTGTGACCTTTTGACCCATCAAGTGACCACCGAGCCCGACTTTGCAACCTTGTCCGATGAAAAACTCACAAGCATCCGCTAATCTCAGGTGATGTGGGTTAAATCCGTAGCGGGATTGAATGCACTGATAAAACCACTTGCTTGAATAACGTCGCTCATCAGGGATCATCCCACCTTCACCAGAACAAGTTGCAGTCCCGGCCATAGTAGCACCTCGCGCCAACGCTGTTTTGGCCTCATATGACAAGGCTCCAAAACTCATACCTGTGATGTAAACCGGAATATCCAGCACTAACGGTTTTTTTGCCCGTGGGCCCAGTACGGTTTTTGTTAAGCAGCGTTCACGATATCCTTCAATCACAAATCTCGTCAGTGTTCCAGGCAAGAATGTCAAATGATCAAAATTTGGAATTTGCTTGAACAATGAAAAACCGCGCATGCGGTATCGACCGAGTTCGGACTTTATATGAATATCGTCAATTACCTCTGGTGAGAAAATTGAGCTGCGGCCTAAGTTGCTTGTATTACGAGACATTTTTGGCGGTTCAGGTGGTGTTGATTTTGGTTTCGGCTCCATAGCTATCTCCTCAGAGTACCAGTTTCTTTTCTGTCGGCTCTAAGTTATCGTAGTTCCATAACTGTTTGCCGGATTCAATTTTACGCATGTTGGCGGCGCCATTTGGCGCCTCAAGTCCGTACAGTGCGAGTTTGTTCTCGATCCAGTCGCATTCAAGATCAGTCATTTCTCCATCAACCGCATCGACACCGAGCTCTTCGATTTCACCCCCGACATAAATAACTCCATCATACATGGAGTCACCTAGGTTGCGACCAGCATCACCAAGCACGATCATTCGGCCACGTTGCATCATAAACCCGCTGAATGCACCGGTTCGACCTCCAACAATGATTGTGCCACCCTTCATGTCAATTCCAGTTCGGGAACCAACATCACCCTTGCACACAAGGTCACCTCCGCGAATTGCCGCACCAAAAGTCGAGCCTGCGTTCTTCTCAATAACAACTGTACCAGACATCATGTTTTCAGAACAGGACCAACCCACTCGGCCAGTAATGCGAACATTGGGGCCATCGATCAGACCACAACCAAAATAACCGAGACTACCATCGAATGTAAGATTGAGTCGATTCAGTATGCCTACTCCGAGCGAATGCTTAGCGCCTGGATTACGCACAGTGATTGAACCAAAGCCTTCACGCATCAGTTCCATGATGCGGCGGTTGATTTCTCGCGCACTCATGCCCTCTGCCTCAATTTCAGTCTGTTTGTTGAAGTCAACTTCAATTGCCTGCGGCGGTGCCAAGCGATCTGATTCAATTGCCGGAAAAAAGACTTGCTGAGTTCGCCCCGCAAGTTTCTCAGCATGCATGGAACCCATCTGTTCTAACTCTGCCATACCCTTACCTCACCTTCGTACGGATCAAATGTATCTATTTCATGGGGAAATACGCTCCGAATTGCCACTTCCTCTGATGCTAATGCAACGAAATCATCTGACTCATACAGCACCATCGGCTTGGCGGCCATGTAGTCCTTCGCCATCCCAAGCTTATCATTGGTGGCCACAACATAAGTAAATACGCCATCAAAATCTGTCAGAGAGCGATGCATTGATTCCTCCAAATCCTCACCCTGCTCAAGCGCATCAGCAAGATACACTGCTATCAATTCCGAATCACAATTTGACATGAAGCGATGACCGCGACGCTCTAGTGCCCGCCTAGAGTTCCAATAGTTCGTAAGTTGTCCATTATGAACAACAGACACATCGAGAAATGGATAGGCCCAGTATGGGTGAGCCGACCGAATATCGACATCAGATTCAGTGGCCATTCGAGTATGACCGATTGCGTGTGTACCTTGAAAATCCTTCAAACGATATTGGTCGCCAACTGTTTCAGCATCGCCCAAGTCTTTGATCAGCTCCAAGGCATTACCGATTGACAGAATTTCAACACCCTCAATGTCTTCAAGATAGTCAGCCAATCGTCGCATATCACCGTTATATCGAAATCGACAACGACGAGCGTACGGTGTTGCATCTTCAACCATGACAACCTCGGCTTTGTATTCTGCAAGGCGGTTCCTGACTTCTGCAAAGCGCTCGCTGATATCGTCATGAATTTTAAATCCAGTCGCAAGGTCCGCACCTTCTGCAACTTTGTACCGCATCACGTATTCATTTTCATCTTGGTTTCTGGTTGAGCAGCCATACATCGCAAGCCCCGTCGAGTCCGGCCCGCGATGTTTCAATGCTTGCAACATTGACAGCAGTTCGGTACCAATGTCTGCTGTAGCGCCACGATGAATTAGCCCTGCTATTCCACACATATCAAACTCCTTTATGGTAGACAGTCAATGTAAGTTTCCAGATCCCAATCGGTGACTGTGGCCATGAACTTCGCCCATTCATCTTCCTTGTAGTGCAAGAATACTCTTGCCATATCACCGGGCAGTGCGTCAAGAATCGTTGCATCCTGTTTCAACGCTTCAATCGCTTCACCTAGGGACATCGGAAGCTTTGTAACTTCTTTGCCTTCTTCCATCGCTTCATAAATATTGCGCTCTTCAGGTTGACCCGGATCAAGTTTGTTGCTAATGCCATCATCAAACGCTTTCAGCAAACCAGCGCATAGAAGATAAGGATTGACCATGGAGTCAACAGCTCTGAATTCGAAACGTCCGGGGGCAGAAATTCGAAGCGCAGTCGTCCGATTCTGAAATCCCCAGTCCTTGTAAACAGGTGCCCAAAAACCTGTATCCCACAAGCGCCGGTAAGAGTTCACAGTTGAACATCCAAGGGCAGTCAATGCATCGAGATGCTTCATCACCCCAGCAACAGCATACAGCCCGATTTGGCCCGGAAGCTGCAAATCATCAGTATCAGGCATAAATTTGTTTTCTCCACCGCTTCTATACTCGTATACACCATCTGTGCCGTTCAGCACCTCATTGCCGAGTCGATTGATTGAGTCACTCCCACCAGTCCAAAGCGACATGTTAGTATGGCAGCCACTAGCTGATACACCCATAAATGGCTTGGTCATAAAGCAAGCGATTAAATTATTCTCTCGCGCCACTTGCGCGCAAATCTGACGATAAGTGGATAGTCTATCGCAAGTTCTGAGTGCTTCGTCATAGGTGAAGTTTAACTCCAATTGACCTGGCGCATCTTCATGGTCACCTTGAATCATGTCTAGCCCCATGAATCGAGAGTACTCAATCACTTTCATAAATACTGGTCGCAGGCTTTCGAACTGATCAATGTGGTAGCAAAATGGTTTTGAGAAACCACCATCGGGTTTACCGTCCTCACCTCGTTTCAGCCACATCATTTCCGGCTCCATTCCATGTCTTAAATGTAGACTGTCATGTTTTTGCTGGAACTCATCGTGCAAATTTCTAAGATTGCCACGGCAATCTGAGGTAAGATGTGCACCAGGGTCAACGCGTTCCTCACGGTTGCGAAAACATGTACAGTAAACACGAGCTACCCGTTTATCCCACGGCAACTGGCAAAATGTTTCTGGATCAGGAATACCAACAAGTTCCATCGCCTCAGGTCCGTATCCAATGTATTCGCCATGGCGGTCAATAAACAAGTTTGCAGTTGAGCCGTAGACTAATTGAAATCCTCGCTCGGCTATTTGTTCCCAATGGTCAGCAGGAATGCCTTTGCCTACAATCCGACCGGTAACGGAAATGAACTGATAATAAATGTAATCAATTTTCAGTTCGTTGATCTTTTCCCGTACTTGCTTGACAAGGTCAGCTCGTTCCGATTGGTTAACGTGTCGTTCAAGGTCTGTAGAATCCATCTCTCTCCTCTATAAGTCTAATATTATTTATCTCTATCAATCGAAGAAATTGAAATTATAGTGCAGTGTTATTTTCGGTTGTGGTAAAGTGCAAGTTTTTTTCTGGATTCTCTAATATGCTAAATACCTGGAGAAAATTCTTTGTAAATACAACATTGAGAGTTGAGGGCAGTTACTACATCAAGCACTGGCTTTTAACGCAAGGAAAAGGAAGTAATCCATCAAGCTTATTCACTGTTCTAAATTGACAAACAACCTGATTATCTAGCAGTTTGTTTTTGCACGGGCCGCCTGAAAAATTTCCTTGGCTAGATGTTCATGCGCGGTTTCTCGGAATGCTACATCCGTCATCACTCTTGAGAAAATTTCTTCATTGCCTTCCATTCGCGCGATGAACAAGTCGTTGAGCTTACGATCTAAATAAGCGACAAAATCTGAAAAGCTGTTAGCCCGGGCTGCCTCTGCGATGCTCTCATCGTTCCCCGCCGAAGTCCGTATCTGATCAAAGAACAACTGGTCAGCCTCAGTGAATGTGGTACCGAAACGCTCATTAAGACGATCAATCAAACTTGAAAGCGATACTTCTGTATCCTTTATGCCTGCGGTGCCAACATCGGTTGGACCACGCAAAGGATCTGTCTCGCCTTCCGAGAGTTTGATAGTATCGTTGGCTATTTGCTGAATACGGAAAAATTTCAATGCCACTTCATCGTCTAAAACGAAGGCATGGCCATCACCTAGTGGTGGTAGCTTCGCTAGGATGTTCCTAACGAATGCGTAAAACCGCTCCAGATCACTATCCTGATATGGAATAATCTGCGAAAGAAAAGCGTAGAGATTTCTATAAGCCTTCAACTGTCCACGAAACACCTCTTGATCTTCCTCCCTGTGCTCTTGGAAACGTTTAACAACAATATCAAGAATGGCGTTCATCATGCGATGATCACTTGATGAGTGGTTCCGTTTGTTGCGATACCAAATCTCTGCAAACGAGTTCACATCGTCCTCAGTAAAAATCGCCCATTTTAGTAGACGGTGTTGCAATTCTGACATGCGCTGTGGATCAATGCTCTCCCCCACAGGTGTCGTCTCATAGTAGGGCTTAAACGCCTTGTAAATCTCGTCCTCCTCATTGACAAAATCAAGAACAAATGTGCGAGACTTGCCAGGTGCGATACGGTTTAAACGAGAGAGTGTCTGAACTGCTTGAACGCCAGCCAAACGCTTCACAACATACATCGTCTGAAGCAACGGCTGATCAAAACCGGTTTGATACTTCTCAGCAACTAGAAGCACTTGATATTCATCGCTTCTGAAAGCTTCAGGGAGTTCGCTTTCGGCAAGCCCAGTATTCATTGAAACTTCTGTCCATGACGATCCGGATATTTCTGGATCCTCCACTGTCCCTGAGAATGCAACTAGTGAATGAATACCCTTATATTCTTTTTCCTTGATATAGCGGTCAAAAGCCAGCTTATATTTAACGGCAGCAAGGCGGGATGAGGTAACCACCATCGCTTTTGCACGACCACCAATCTCATGCTTTACGTGGAGACGGAAATGTTCAACGATAATTGATATTACCTGCTCAATATTAAATGGATGAAGCTCCAAATAGCGTGTAAGAACCTTCGCAGCTTCCCTACGCGGTACATCGGGATTATTCTCAATCTGCTTTATCAGTCCATAGAATCGCTTGTAGGTTGTGTAATTTTGAAGTACGTCTAGAATGAAACCTTCTTCGATGGCTTGCCGCATGGTGTACTCATGGAATGGAGATTTACCGGTCGGGCCAGGCTCATCGAATAGTGCCATTGTTTTGAATTTTGGCGTGGCCGTAAATGCAAAGAAACTTAGATTCTGCTGTCTAGTGCGTCGCAGTGAGTCACGTAACACCTCCACTTTTGTCTCATCAGGCAGATCATTTTCCTCATCCAAAATCTGTGCAGCTATGGCCGCCTCGATTCCATCCTTGTTCAACATACCTCTGAGCGTCGTTGCAGTCTCACCACTTTGAGATGAGTGCGCCTCATCGACAATAACGGCGAAACGCTTCCCCGCTGTATCGATTTTCACGTCAACTCCCTTCTTCTCAAGAGCTGAGAGTGCCTGGGAGATGAAAGGGAACTTCTGAATCGTCGTTATGATGACAGGTGTACCTTGAGAAAGAGCGCGGGCAAGCTGTTGGGTATTCTCATCAATCTTCTCAACCAAACCTGTTTTGTGTTCAAACTGGTATATCGTATTCTGCAGCTGTTGATCAAGCACACGTCTGTCAGTTACAACCACAACGGAGTGAAACACTTTTTTATCGTATTTATCGTGCAAGCTAGCCAATCGGTGGACGAGCCAAGCAATTGAGATAGACTTACCAGATCCAGCAGAATGTTGGATAAGATAATTCCGGCCTGTGCCGTTAACCTTGGCATGTGCAACTAGTTTTCGAACCAAATCGAGTTGGTGATAGCGCGGAAATATCATTGTCTCTGAAAGCTTGGTGTTAACACCTTTGTCGGTGGTAACCTGCGTCTTCCTCTCTTCCAAATGCATAAAGCGTTGGAGTATTTCTAGCAGGCTATCGGCCTGCAAAATCTCATCCCACAGGTAATAGGTTTTCCAGTTATCTTTTACTGGTGGATTACCTGCCCCGTGGTCGTTGCCCCGGTTAAAGGGTAAAAATTTGGTTTCCTTACCCTTGAGACAAGTTGTCATCCACACCTCATCTGGGTCCGCGGCAAAGTGAACAAGTGTGCGCTTCTTGAACGCAAAAAGAAGGTCTCGCCCATCGCGATCATTCTGGTACTGGCGAACCGCATCGACGGCACGCGATCCAGTCTGGGGGTTCTTAAGCTCAGCGGTTACGACTGGTATACCATTGACTGCAAGTATAACGTCAATAACGCAACGGCGGTTCGTGCCGTCAGGCTTCTTCATAACCGATGTAAATTCGACTTGACGAATGACAGTTAATCGGTTACTAGCATAATTTTCAGCAGCCTCAGGGTTCATGCTGGTGTTAGGTCGGAACCAAACCATGCGAAATATCTTGCCGTAACACTTAAAACCGTGGCGCAGGACATGTAGCGTGCCCTTGTGTTCCAGCTCCTTTGATAAGCTGTCTAGCACAGTTGTAGAAGTCTTGTTTCCAAGTAATTTTTCCAGGTACTGCCACTTGGTCGGTTGACTGTTCTTGATAAAACCCGTTATGTCAGATGGAAAGAAAGCCTGTGATTGTTCATAAGCACTTGGAGGTCGCGTCTCGTAGCCACCAGATCCGGTCAACCCGAACTCGATTGCAGCTTCAAAAATCTTTTCAGTATGCGCAACCATTAGTTAAAAATTTGGTAAAAATTGGTATTGAGCTCCAACCATGTGTAACATTGCAAAGGTATCTTCAAATTTGACTGAGAAAGCATGACAGACATCAGGTAATTTAATTGCATTTCTAGAATTCGGGCGCGGTTTCTCATTGGTTACAACTATCTTTCCACTTGACATACCATGAGCAACTAACCAACCATCTTCACTACTGACAAATCTAGCTTTGGCCTCATCGTAATATTGTGTATGGCGCGTTACCCACAACATAACTTGAGTATAAGCGGAAACGACTTCTACAACATCACTGCTAAGATAGAAGCTTTCGGGCACAGACTGACTAACCCAATGCACTAATTCATCGTCTTTACGGCCAAGGAGCAACTCCTGCCTAACTCGATCAATGCTGTGAATGTATCCAATCGAATGGTAATGCATAACACTATCCCAAAATCTAGGACAAATTGAAAACGCATAATTTCGATTCTTTGCTGTAATCAGAACATCAGAATCAATCAGATAACCGTGTGTCAAACTCATGGTAATGTAATTCCGAGGTTACTAGCATATCTCTGGAACGTACCACCATTCAGTCCGGTTAAATCATAGGCTTCCTTGAAACCGATGCGTCCCTCCATAGCTGCCCTTATCAAGCTAGTCGCAAACAGTTGACCAACGCGATTATTTTGATTGTTGTAGAAATCTCCGCCAGCTGTCCTTTTCCGTGTTTGCTGGTGTTCTCTTTTTGCGAAATCGCGATAGAATCTAAAAAACTCATCACGTTCAATCAAACCCAAATCCATTGCCCTACGCCCGGCCACCACCGGACTGACTTTGAAACGCTTAGCCAAACTCTCCAAAGGTGCCTCACTATTGCTAGCCCAACGCCAAGCTCTCTGAATTTCAGAGGAAGGTACAAGGAACTCTGCCGCGACCCGATCACAAAATTTCTCCACCTCTCCGTCTCCTGGTTGTAGTCCCTTGAAGCCTGACAAACCTTCACCCACCCTTCCTAACCACAAATGCGCCAATTCATGCGCTAGTGTGAACATCTGGGCGGACTTTGCGTCGGCACCATTGACAAAAATTAACGGAGCATAGGGATCGCTCATGGCAAAACCACGAAACTCGCTCACATCTAGTTTGCGACTGGTGTTGTTTCCAACAATGCCGTTGATAACTGCCATGACTCCGAGTGCTTCAATGGCTTTGCGTAGTTCACCAACGGCTGCTGTCCAAGTCGGTACCCGTCTCGCCCAACCATCATCTAGCCCAATCACTCGACGCATTTCTCGGGCGATAGCCGCTGGATCATTTGAAAGCGACGCTGCACCAACAAAACCAATCGTATCCGCTTCAACTTCTACTAGATCTTCACGCAACCAAGCCTGCCGTCGTCGCATGAGGTAGACTGTATCCATCAGTTCTGGACTGACGCCTTGCTGTCGTTGATTTTCTACCGCGCGAAAATCTGTAATCGGTAATTTCATCTCCGGCGGCTCCGGTAGGAAAAGAAATCCATACGGCACTCGAGTTGCCTTGGCGAAATTTTGCAACTGTCTCATCGTGGGCTGAATAGATGCGTTCTCCCAATCTGCCAACTTTGGAAATTTGACTTCTAAGTCAGTCAATTCTAAACCGGCGCGCTTACGGGCCCAACAAAGAACTTCCGGACTAACTGCTATTCGGTTCATATTGGAATGTTACGTATCATTGAAGTGATTCACAGCATTTGTTCTTGAATAAACACAGAAAGGGCATGCTGATACCGCGATATAACTTTTCTTGCTAATAGCCTTACCATAGAGTTTGAAAGTCCAATATAAAACATACAGATTATTGCTCTAGATCTCTGTCTAATTTGATAGACCGTCAATACCATTAATGCAGTCTCAACTCTTAGAAGCGAGTCCCCGCACCTTCCACTTGTTTTGAATGACTAAACATCAGGATACTGATAATGAAAGAAAGACTAACTTATAAACAAAAGCTCACAGCATCGTTTCTCACCACCATAAACATTGCTAGTTCTAGCTTCAAAAAAACGACTTTAAATCGCTTTCAATACAGAAGGAACTATTCCAAAACTGCATGGTGCAATAACCAATCTGATGATTATAGGGTGCAGAATTTGTAAAGTTGTCAGAGTCATTGTAACTCCTTCAATTGTCCAGTGACAGCAGCTGTAATCAAAGCTGAACGATATTCAACAAGCTTATCGACTGACTTGGTGAGAAACTTTTTTAGTTTGTCGATTCGGGCTGTCTTCTCATTCAGAAACTGGGCGATTCTCTGCTGCGTGTAAATTGATGGTGCAGGTACAACATAATTTGCATATCGTTCTGCGCTAATATTTTGGATCGTTGATCGAATAGCAGTAGAATTAATCCAAGACCAATAGCATGCTGAATTCAAAGACCAGTATATGAACTTCGGGTCAAAATCCTTACACAGCCTCAAACGTACCAAATAACCTGCAAAACATGCGTTCCCCCATCCTGAATTGTAGATAAAACTACGGCCAATGGAACCACTGCGCGCCAAGAGAATATCTCCTTCTTGAAGGAGATAATTCACTGCGTACTCATTTGGTAAGGATCTGAAGGTATCATCTCTCAATTGCCCCGACTCAGTGATGTCTGTGATACGGATAAACCGAGGCCATTCACGATCATCGTATTGCGCCGAAAAGTTGGCCCCATATTTCAACGGCTCTTTGCAAGCGTATCTTAATCTACGCGTTGGAAATTTAGTCATGCCACTAACCCCTCCAAGATGATTTTTGCTCGATAAACCATCATGTTGCACGGAGGTAACTGTGTCAATGCCCTGAGTAACTGCTTGAGTGATGATGGCTTGGCGTTTCTCATTCAGCAAATTTATGAGCACTCGTTTTTTATCAATCAGTGCATCAATTCGGGAAGTCTTATCATCTAGAAACAGTGCAATCTGTCGTTGCTTGCCAAGTGGGGGTAATAACATATTAATATTAACAATCTCGCTAGCGTTGATAGCCGGATAGCTAACACCTACGGAGCGAGCTACTACTTCAGAAATGAACGGCTCTGATTGTACGGCCCACCCAAGAAATTTGCCATCTACATTGCTATTTGGTCGGATAACACAGAAGCCGGTAGACGCAACTAAGTCTGAAGATACTTCTTCAACCCTTGTAATTGCCCGAAGATATGTCCGAACCGTTGAAATAAGGATATCGCCATCCCTTACCTTTCGCCTAGCCCTTGTAGGCGCTTTGCCAAATGTTATGCTTTCAATCTTTTCAACACCGCGAGAAAGAGAGACTCCAGAGATTTCAATGTAATCAATCTCTTTTTCCTCATCTGTACTTTCAGCTAGAGCATCATCGTTATAAGTGGCGAGGTATTTCAATCGCTTCAAAGACCAGCCTTCAGGCAGTGCAAACTCGCTCATGCAAACAATCCCTCTAAAAGCTTGATGATCTTCTGTTCGATTTCGGTTATGTCCACCTCAATCTCGTTGAGCGAGCGCGGTGACTTGTAAACATAGAAATACTTGTTAATCGGAATCTCATAACCGACTTTGGTTTTGTTGAAGTCCACCCATGCATCCGGCAAATAAGGTAGCACCTCACGCTCCATGTATGCGTCGATTTCACTCCGAAAGGCATCAACAAGACGATCATTGGGCCTGTTCAATCCAAAATCCATTGGCAGAGGTAGTTCTGTTCCGGACGGTAAGGGAATATTCTCTGTGTATCTAAGTTCACTATCGGGCTCAGGCCGACCCTTACTGTCAAAACAAACTTCACCGAAAGGGTCACCCACACCAAGGGCTTTGTATATCGCCTTCTTGATAGGGGTGGATATCTTAAGTCCGGCTTGGTTGAAAACACTCACTATATCCGCTTCAAATATCTCCCGATCCATGTAGCGTCCATTGATTTCAAGTGTTGCAAGCAAATTGCGAATTTTTTTTGCTGTTCTTGATCCCTCCTCAGATTCTCTCTCAGCTTCCGTAACACTTTTATTCTTACGTTTCTTCACTTTCGATAGATTCGCAAAGGCAGTCTGATCTTCAAGCTTCGCAATCCGTTCTGATGTTGCCTCAAAATTCATCCTTAACGGGCGCTCAACTGTCACTTCAAGGAAACCAAACTCTCTGTTTTCAAAAATGCGTGAAATCACACAGGTCTCAGTTTCGCCATCGATATACACCTCAGCAGTCTCCCCGTCTTGGTTGTTACCGTACACGCGGGCAAGATAGCGGATATTTTCTTCGGAAATCTCATTGCGCTTTTTATTTAGACTCTTCTGCATCTTATTGAAAAATTTAGAGCCATCGATTAGTTGAACTTTGCCGCGTCGCTCTAACGGTTTACGGTTCGTTAAAAGCCAAACATAAGTAAAGATGCCGGTGTTGTAAAACAGTTGATCCGGTAATGCAACAATAGCGTCAAGCCAATCATTCTCAATAATCCAGCGCCGAATATTAGACGGCCCTGATCCGGCCTTGCCTGAAAACAGCGGCGAACCATTGAAAACAATAGCAATCTTTGAACCTGGCTGCTCATCGTCCACTTCATCCCAAGGGTGCATCTTAGAAATCATATGCTGAAGGAACAGAAGTGAGCCGTCATCTATGTCAGGTAACCCAGCACCGAATCGACCCGAAAAACCCTCAACTTTGTGCTCTAACTCAACAATGTCTTTCTGATCTTTCCATTCGACTCCGAATGGTGGATTGGCCATCAGATAGTGAAAACGCTCGTTTTTGAAACCGTCTTCAGTTTTGCCATTTCCGAGGGTATCACCAAGGACTATGTTGACTGTGTCCTCATCTTTTATGAGCATGTCCGAACAACAGATCGCCCATGATTCATCATTGTATTCTTGACCATAAAATCCGAGTACCGCCCGTTTGTTTTGCGAGAGAATCAGCTTGGCGGATTCAGAGAGCATACCTCCTGTTCCGCAAGCAGGATCGTATATCGTGCGGTAAATACCGGGTTTATAGACATCTTGTTCACCAGTGTAGATCAAGTTAGCCATGAGGCGAATAACTTCACGCGGTGTGAAGTGGTCCCCAGCTTCTTCGTTGGCTTGTTCGTTGAAACGCATCACCAAATGCTCAAACAGATAACCCATCTGGAGGTTGTCTATCCGGTTAGGGTGTAGATTGATGTCGGCCATCGCCTTAACAATTATGAATAGACGGTTGTTAGTGTCTAATTTTTCAATTTGATCAGTGAACTTGAAATGCTCAAAGATGCAACGCGCAGTTGGGGAAAAGCCATTGATGTACGATATAAGGTTTGACGCTATGTTATCGGAATCATCAAGCAATCTGGAAAAAGTGTAAGGGCTTGTATTATAGAGCGGGTATTTTCTGTTCGGATCTGCAGCTTTACCAAGCATGCGCTCCATCGCAGCTTCGGGTATTGGTGTTTGCTTAGCCATAAGCTCATCACGCTTTTTGAGGACTACATCCTTAGTAGGCTCTAGCACACAGTCAAGCCGGCGCAAGACAACCATGGGCAACATTACTAGTCGATACTGAGGACGTCGGTACGGGCCTCTGAGTCGATTAGCAATTTCCCAGATCTTAGTCTTGAGTTCGTCATGCGCTGAGATGTTCACAGAATTCAGTTTCTTATCTTGCTATCGTCTACTAGTTTCTATGGGAACGAGTGCTACAGTGGTGCTGTATATGTGCTCTCATATTAAGTTACTAATATCAAAGTTCCACGCCTTGAGAAACCTCCTAACAATTTTCGCAACAGCTACGGATACTGTGAATAAAAGATGTACACGTATCCAATCAAAAACCTGCTCAACGGTGTCTTCGATTGAGTCACTCATACCACCTTCCCGATTTTGAGCATACTGTTATTCACGTCTTGAATATCTCACCCGTTGCGCGTGACTGACTTACCTAATATAGCGACACTGGGTAGATATATAGCGCCGATCTAACAACCCCTTGTCTTGTTTCTCGGTTGGTAAGTATGGCAAATGGAGGAGACGATTTTAGTTAAATTTAGGCGGTTGGGTTGTCAAAATGCGAATCCCAATCTTTGACAAGATTGTTTGGGAAACTATAGAAACCATTTCCATTCGCTTAATATATTCATAAACGGTACTGGATTCTAACATACAGTTTTTATTGGATAACAATTAATTCTACATACTTTATGCACAAAAACAAGCTTTCGTTCTATCAAAATTGAACGTATCTTAAAACACTTTCTGAATGGCTCTTTTATCAAATCGCACTTAATAAGCTTATTGGCTGTATAGTATTGAAATAAAAAGAAAGTCACTGTATGATAAATTTACTTATTTGATTTCAATACTATGATTCCTCCAAGTTCATTCGTTTTACGAAGTGAGTACATTCCAATACTGGTAATATTAATTATGGTTTCAGCAAAATAATCTTGATGATTTGATAAGATGTGAATGCACATAACTTCACGATCAACACAATAATTGACGCAAACAATATCAAAAACTACACCGACAACAAACCGCTTGAGTCGCTTTTCAAAAACAGAAGTCAATTCTACCAGTATCCGAATAACAAAACTGATAACAACATGCTACGGTTTCAAATTATTCAAACTAGCTAGCAACGCCAACAAGCAATCCCTGCTACCCAAGCTCGATCTGCAGTTGATTTATTCAAATGTAGTGATCACTGATAGCTAATAGTATACTATCATTATCCAACAAAATCAGAATATCTGATTTTGTAAGGGAACAAAATCCTAAATTAATTCGCATCCGGAAGGAGGATATTACAGTGAATAACAATTTAATTTCACGGCGCCGGTTTATTCAGGCAGCCGCATTTGCCAGTACAGCTGGTTTCACCGGAATCTATCCCGGACTTTCTTACTCAGCTAACAAAACAAATCTAACTGTGAGATTTGATCGCGATGCAGATAGCCTTGATCCAGGTTTTTACGTTGGAGGGCATCCCAACAACGATATCAACTGGTGTTGCATGCCTGCATTGGCTCACTACGGACCTCCTGGAGGTAACAGCACTTGGATTCCGTCACCGTTCGTTGAACGTATTGAACAAGTTGATTCCACACACATCGAATTCACTCTGAAACAAGGACTCATGTGGTCAAACGGCTTTGGTGAGCTGACTACAGATGACGTTGCATTCAGCTATGACCGCATGAAAACTAGCGAGTGGAAAGGTGATTACTCGGCCTTTGACCGAGTCGATGTGAAGGACCGATACAATGGAACAATAGTGTTGAATCAACCATTTTCGCCATTTATGAACACTACTCTTGCATCCGGCACCGGTGTCATCATTTGTAAAGCTGCAACTGAAAGTGTTGGTGGCAAGTTCACTATGGATGTTCCCGCCACTTGCGGACCTTATGTTTTTACTTGGACACAAGGTCAAAATGTCATATTGACTAGAAACCCTGAGTGGACCGGCGAGGTTCCTTATTTCGATACAATTACCGCAGCAATCGTAACTGAAGACGAAACGGCGGCTCTAGCTTATGAAGCAGGTGAACTTGACTGCACAAAAATCACGTCAAACACACTAGCGCGCTATCGCACAGAACCACCGCCAAACAGTTCGGTTACCATTGCCGGCGCTTTGCAGTACATGTGGCTTGGCATGAACACCGAGCATCCAAAACTGCAAGATAAAATGGTGCGGCAAGCAATTCAGCATGCGGTGGATAAAAACGCTGTCATTCAAGGTGCCTACGCTGGTACAGCTGAACCTTCATTCGGAATCGTCAGCCCAGGATTACTTGGCCGTAGATTAGAATCAAAATACTCCTACAATCCGGGCAGAGCCCGCGAACTTCTGAATGAGGCTGGTATCGGGGAACTCAGTTTGACACTTCGCACCCTCAACAACCAGGAAAGAGTCCTGGCATCAACCATCATTCAAGCAAATCTCGCTGACATCGGTATTAATGTGACTGTACTGCCACTAGACTCGGGACCGTTTTGGGAAATGGGCCAAGAGAGCAAAGGCGATATGTGGAAAGATCTTGAAATTTGGCTCATGCGCTTTGGCTCAGGTCCAGATCCTTTTGAACCTTTCCAGTGGTTTGTTCGAGATCAAATCGGAGTTTGGAACTGGGAGCGCTGGTCATCTGATGAGTTTGAAGATCTCCATGCCAAAGGCATCGCAGAGGTTGACCCAGCTAAACGATCTGCCATCTATCTGCGTATGCAAGAGATCATGGAAGATACTGGCGCCTATGTGTGGCTAACACACGAACCTGAGGCTTACGTTCATCGCAACGACATAACTGCGAGATTTGCACCTTCAGGTGAGATGCAACTCGCTTATTTTTCCTGATTCCAGCCTTATTGCGCACCTCCCGGTAGTTTATATCGGGAGGTGTTTTTAATACTAGCGCTAGCTGCGTCATGTTGATTTACATCGTAAAACGCATCGGATTGTCAGTGCTGATCATATTCTTAGCAGTCCTGACGTTGTTCCTAATGCTCAACATGATACCTGGTGATCCGGTCAGTATTGCACTCGGCCCCCGTGCGACACCTGAAGTGCAAGCCGCCTATGCGGAAAAAATGCACCTTGACAAACATGTCATAACTCGTTTTGTAATATTTTTAGGCAATGTTATTCAAGGTGACCTCGGAACTGACATTTTCAATAATCGAAGCGTTACTACAACGCTCCTTGAACAACTTCCATTCACAATTTCACTGTCAGTGGCTGCTCTAGGGTGGGCGGTCATGCTAGGTACAACACTGGGTTGTCTTTCAGCAGTTCGGCCCAATAGCTGGATGGATCGAATTACAGGCTTCATCTCAATCGGCACAATTGCCGTACCCTCTTTTCTGGTTTCAATATGGGCGATTCTAGTATTCGCAATTCATCTTGACCTGTTACCGGTGATCGGCGCTGGTGATGAAGGCGACTATCTAGATCAAGCCGTTCATCTTATCTTACCAGCCTTCGCTGTCGGGCTGGGCTGGGTGGGTTATTTGGCACGAATGGTGCGCGCATCCATGTTGGAAGTGATGGGCGAAAACTATATACGTTCGGCATACGCGTTTGGATTACGCACTCGCACCGTTATTTTCCGTTATGCACTGAAAGTTGCCATTCTACCTACCATTACTCTCATTGGCGTTGGCTTCGGCGCCCTGCTGTCAGGTACGGTATTTGCCGAAATCATTTTCGCCCGCCCCGGTATCGGAAAAATTATTTATGACATGGTACTCAACCGAAACTTTCCAGTTGTGCAAGGTGCTGTGCTACTAACCGTCAGTTTATATGTAGCCGTAACACTAATTGCCGATATCGCAGTCTCACTGCTGGATCCGCGCGTACGAGGAAATCTCTGAGAATGCAGGACTCAGCAACTAGCCGGACATCAGCTATCTCAGAACGAAAAAAGTGGAGACGACTGCGGCGCTTCGTACGCAATGGCCAGAGCATGATCGGATTAGCTTTGGTTGCGCTGTTCTTCACTAGTGCTATTTTCGCGCCTCAACTCGCAACCCACGATCCTGCGAAACTTGACATCCCAGCTCGATTGAGCGGGCCGAGCGCTGAACATTGGGCAGGTGCAGACCAACTCGGGAGAGATACTTATTCGCGTGTCTTATATGGTGGCAGAGTTGCACTCAAAGTCGCTGCAATTGGTGTTTCCGTTTCACTTCTGGTAGGCCTTATACTCGGTATGATCGCCGGCTACGGACCTCGCTGGCTGGATAACTTGCTACTATTGGTTTTTGATACGATACGCTCATTTCCAACGATTGTTTTAGCATTGGCCGCAGTTTCATTGCTAGGACCAAGTCTTAACCTGGTTCTGACGATTGTGATAATCACAAGCATACCGGGATACGCGCGTCTAGCAAGAACAAGTACTCTGGCGCTTAAGAACACTGAGTTTATTCTGGCCGAAAAGTCGCTTGGTGCCAGTGCTACCACTACCTTGTTCCATCACATTATGCCAAACGTCATTGGTCCGCTATTGATTCTCGCGGCTATGGATGTGCCAGTCGTTGTCACAATAGAAGCAGGCTTGAGTTTTCTCGGTCTGGGAGTTTTGCCACCGACGGCAAGTTGGGGAACGATCCTGAATGAAGGCTATCTCATTATCCGAACTTCACCTTGGCCAGTAATTGCGGGTGGCATTCCACTTGTACTGACAACACTTGGATTCACATTGCTCGGCGAAGGCTTGCGTGATGTTTTTGATCCCAAACTACAAGGCAAGCGCTAGATGACTGAGACATTGCTTGATATCACCGGTTTAAATGTGGAGTTTGAAACTGCACAAGGTCAAGTATACGCTTTGCGCAATATCAATTTAAAAGTGCCGAAAGGCAAAATACTGGGTGTTGTCGGAGAAAGTGGCTCTGGCAAGAGTACGCTTATTTGGACTATTATGCGACTCCTTGCAAAAAATTCAACAGTGAGATCTGGCACTGTCAAATTTCAAGAAACAGACGTATTATCATACAATTCTGATGAGCTGCGCGAATTCCGAGGCGAGAATGTATCCATCGTTTTTCAGGATCCTATGACCTCGCAGATTCCGGTTTTAGACTATCGTACTCAAATGCGCGACATCCTATACCGTCGGAGCAATCTCTCAAATCAAGAAAAAGTAAAGGCATCAGTGCGTATGATGAGTCAAGTTGGTATTGCAGATGCTGAAGAACGAATCAAGCATTACCCTCATCAATTCAGCGGTGGTATGCGCCAACGTGCTGGGATTGCAATGGCTTTGCTAATGGACCCCGTTATGCTAATAGCCGATGAGCCGACTACGGCACTTGATGTTACAATGGAAGCGCAAATCATTCATCTGTTACGCGAAGCCAGATCAGAGTTTAATTCCACTATCTTGTTAGTATCGCACAATCTCGGATTAGTTGCCGAACTATGTGATGAGGTTGTTGTGATGTATGCTGGTGAAATTGTTGAACATGCTGGGATCAACGATATCTTTTTCAACTCCAAACACCCTTACACTCAAGCTTTGCTTGAATGTAATCCGGCACTCGAACTCAGGCAAATTCGACAGTTTGCCACTATTTCCGGGGACGTACCGGATTTGCACCACCCACCGCTTGGCTGCGTATTTGCTACAAGGTGTCACCATGCTCAGGATCCGTGTGCTGTAGAAAATCCGCGCCAGTTGTCAATTCCGTCTGATGACAGCAATGTTACCCACAAGGTGCGCTGTCATCTCCATGATCATGAATATTCAGTTCATTTTCAGCAACCACAGACCCAATTCACGCAGAGCTCAAAATCACAGCCGACTGATTGGCAATCTAACGCACAACAATCATTGCAGCCACTGCTGAACATTGATGAACTTCGTATTCGTTACCCCACCATGGGCAAAGTGCGTGCATTTATAAAAGGCAATACCGATCCCTATGTTGATGCGGTACTCAATGCAACGCTTACAGTCCACAAAGGTGAAACCCTTGGACTAGTTGGTGAAAGCGGTTCTGGTAAAACCTCACTTGGCAGCGCGATTTTGGGATTAAACAAAATTCACTCCGGCTCAATTCGATTCAAAGATGAGGAGATTGTCGGGCTTTCCCAACGTCAGTACAAGCGCTTTCGTCGCCACATTGCAATGATGTTTCAAGACCCAGTTGGGTCATTAAGTCCGAGGCGAACTGTTGAACAGATATTGATTGAACCATTCAAGATTCATGGCATAGCCAATAAATCACTTGAAGCTGAGGTTCGACGGCTATGTGACATGGTGAGTCTTCCAACAAATTTCTTGTCACGTTACCCACATGAATTATCCGGTGGTCAAGCCCGCCGAGTTGGTGTTGCTCGAGCTCTAGCATTGAATCCGGCTCTAATCGTTGCCGATGAACCGACAGCTGGTCTTGACGTCTCGGTACAGGGTGAGATCCTCAATCTGATGATTGAAATGCAAACAACTCATGAGCTGGGTTATCTGATAATCAGCCACAATCTACCAGTCGTACGGCAATTTAGTGATAAACTCGCAATTATGTACTTAGGTCGCATTGTTGAACAAGGCGACTGTGAACTGGTATTCTCAACTCCAGCACACCCCTATAGTGAAGCTCTGGTAAATGGCACTCCCAATCCCGATCCCACCCGTCGCCGAGATTTGGTTTCAATTGAAGGAGAGGTGCCTAGCCTTACCAATAGACCAAGTGGATGCGAATTTCACCCGCGCTGTGCCTACGCCCGCGACATTTGTAAAGAAAAATCACCGTCAAACGTAAATTTAACGAATGGACGCAAAGTACGATGTCATTTTCCGCTTGCCGCATGAAACTGCAGTGAATTTAATGATTGTCATCAAGACAATATTTACGAGATAAATTACATACAACATCAAACCCAAAGACAATATGAAAATCGCGATCGCTGGATTTCAACACGAAACCAATCGTTTCTGTCCCATACCAACAACGTACGAGGACTTTGTCCGTGCAGATAGTTGGCCGCCATTGACTGCTGGCACCGAATTGTTTGAGATGTTCAGAGATTCGAATATTCCACTGGGCGGCTGCATCAAGCATGCTCAAAATCGCTGTGAAATTATTCCAATTCTCTGGGCTAGCGCTGAACCAGCCGGCCTAGTGACAGATGACGCATTTGACAGAATTAGTTCAAGAATTATCAATGAAATTGAACAAGCGCTTCCGCTTGATGGCATTTACCTTGACCTTCATGGTGCAATGGTCACCGAATCCTATGAAGATGGTGAAGGAGAGTTCCTGAAGCGGTTAAGAAATTGCTTTGGCACAGAAATTCCGGTCGCTGTCAGCCTTGACTTGCACGCCAACATCACCTCACAAATGGTCGATTATGCTGATGTCATTACAATTTATCGAACTTATCCACACATTGACATGGCAAATGCCGGGTTTAGAGCAAGCGAGCTTTTGCATGAGATTATCAAGTCAAAACGCAAACCTTATACTCAATACAGAAAAATACCTTTTTTACCGCCATTGCAAACACAATGCACCTATATGGAACCCTGCCGTTCACTGTACGCAGAACTGCCTAGTACGAATTCATTGCACTTGGGTGCTGCGGATATCGCACTGGGGTTTCCACCATCAGACATCGCTCAAAACGGGCCTGCGGTCGTTGTCTACGACTATTGTGAAAATTCTGCCAAACTTCGTGCAGACAAACTGAATCAACAGTTTCTTGATGCAGAATCATATTTTAATTTTCCAGTGTATGAATCTGACGCAGCTATTGCACTCGCCCTTGAACAGTATCGAGGCAACAAGCCGGTTATCGTCGCAGACATTCAAGATAGCGCTGGTGCCGGAGCCTCATCAGATACAACTGGCATAATTACAGCCCTTGTAAAAGCTGGTGTAAAAAATACGATATTGGCAGCCTTCTGTGATCAGGAAGCTGCCGAAAAAGCGCACGAATTAGGTGTGAACCGTAAGTTTGACTTCATCCTAGGTGGTAAACTGGCTGGTCCAGACTTTCCTGGCTACTCTGGCACATTCAAAGTTTCGGCCCTCAGCAACGGGATATTCAAATACAAAGGCGAAATGATGGGTGGCTGTTCCGCTGATCTCGGTCCAATTGCTGCATTGGACCTGATTGACAATGAAGCAGAAATTCGAATCGTCGTCACTAGCTTGCGTCACCAAGCTCTTGATCGTGCCATATTTACTCATCTTGGAATTGACCCACAAGAGAAAACTTTAGTAGTGCTCAAGAGTACGCTTCATTTTAGGGCTGATTTTGAGTCGATGGCAGAGACAGTTATATTAGCAGAGACACCGGGATTGAACTATTGCGTGTTGAACAAAGCACCTTTCACACGATTGCCACCAAATGTACGTTTACTGTAGAAGCGTTTGCTATATATTTAAGTATCTGATATTTTTTACAATATGCCGCGTGAATAATCCATTCTCCTAGGCCTATGCCTCTAAATCAGATACTTCAGCTTGACTAAGCACCGCCTTTCGCGCAAAAAACCCAAAACCTAAACGAACTCTCATATGTTAAAATATATTTCTTATTTTCAATAGCTTATAGTATAGAACAACCAAATCAACCTTACCATTTGTCAGACTATTGGCTTTGGTATGGAATTGACAGCCGCAGGCTCTCGCATCCCGGAATACAACGACTTCGCTACGCTGACAGACTGAATTCCGGAGTAAATAATGTTCAGAAACATACCGCGCCAAATGACTCTTCATTGATATTATTTTGACACGATACAATCTGCATTTGCCATTTTAGCGTTGTGAATATAGTATATGTTAACTAATTTCTAACGTATCAGGCATATTCAAAAGTCATGAAAAAGTATAGCGCTAAATCTTGCAATCTGGATTGACAGGCAGTTTGGGATCGAATTTCAAGCAGCTATTGGAAACCGGGGGTGGCATGATTTGCAGGTGCGAGGTCTTTCGGTGCCTCGGACCCAGCTGTCAACAACGTTGTCAAGCGGCTCGGTGGCGATAACATGATATTCCCAGTGGGACTGCATCATCGTCAGGGCAAGGCCGATGTGACCAATAGCGGACGTGTGAAGGTGTTTGGCACTGGTGTCGGTGTCGGTATGGCTCATGATTATTCCGGCGGTCTAATTGTTGATAGCTGGCAGTGACCAAGTATGATGACATAGAGGTCAAGTCATTGGAGATGGTGAGTGGGCGATCGATTGCCGTCAATGAAAAGACCAAAGGTAGCGGCTATGCCATCGGCCAAGTTGCTTCCAAGCGCATGGACCTTGGCAACCTGTCGCTGACGCAACGCGGCGGATTGACATGGCCATCGATTTCGGCGGATGATTATGTGGTTTCATACACGGCGATGGCTAACAGTGCCAGCCGAGGAACGGTAGCTCAACTAATGAAAGATGCCGTTTCCATGGCAAGCAGTTCGGGTGTGACGGGGCGTTATGGTGTGTTGTTTGAGAGTGAGACTGGGCAAACGTCAGATACCTGCTGCAAGTTGTCCAGTTCGTTGGACCGTGAGCATGATTTCAGCGTTGAGCGCAGTGTGAATGTCGGTAGCTATGAATATAAGTCAGAGTCGAAGCCGACAAGGTTGTGGCTGGGATTCGGCGGTTCGCAGTTCTGGAATGGCGACCGTTCATCCAGCGATTTCGGGTGCCATTTACCTGACTTCGGCGGGCAGTGGCAACAACACAGTGAGCGGTGGTGTGGCATTGTCCGTAGAGTTCTAACCAGTGGAAACAATGTCAGTGTGAAAGCCGACCTTATCTTGTGGTCGTCCCGGCATTTTGTTTGAGGCGACCAAGTCAGGTTTTGTTCATAGCTTGGATATCAGTGAGAATCTGGACACAAAGTAGGGATAAAAATAATGCCTGACCTCTTAGCTTTTGCTCTACGGTCGAGTGCTTGAAAAAGCGAATGGCCTTGTCTAACGTATTGACAACGAGCCAAATATCGCATTAGAAAATGGAATTGCTGTGAGAAGCATTGTGCAATATGCGGCAATTCATGGCATATCTGCTTTCACCCGATGGTTGAAATACACAATGCGTAATATTTGTTGTTGCACAGCACTTTATCGGTTTTCATTAATTTCTAACGAGATTTTTGGGAATGAGTAACATTATCAATTTAGATTGATTTACGCGAATATATAGCTACTCATGTAAAACAAAGCAAAATGGGAGATACAATGCAATTGACTTTTTGCAAGTAATTCGTATTGTCAAAATCTTAACTCTGGGTATTGTACCCCTTGATTGAGATGCGAGCTCTTCGCAGAGAAATTTAGATGTTCGTTCAGCACCTTAGCGCTGAGACATGACCAGATTTACCATACTCTAGAATTTGCTTGTCACGTGTTATCAAGGTATGTCTGAATCTTCGTGCAGTTGAAATAAGAATACGGTCTGCGGGATCTTTGATTGATGCTGAATGTGGTAAGTTTACAGCAGATACCAAGACCGCTGGGGATAGAGTTTCTATTCTAACATCGTGTTGCCCGCAGAATTTATGGAAGAATTCTATTGTTTCAATGGTTAAAATTAACCTTTGTCTTTTTACCAATTGTGCAATTTCCCAAGCAGAAATTGGTGATACAAATAACTGTCCCTGATTTAGGCCCTTAAGTTGATTTAGCGCTGGTTCCCGAATTTCCTTATCAATTGCAATCCATATTAGTACGCAAGTATCAAGTAGATATGTAGGTACTATTTCTCTTCTAGCGGTTCCCATCCAGAATCTGTTGGCTGAGTTAAGTCGATGCCTTTAGGAATCGTAATGACATCTTTGAATGAACCACGCACAGAATCAAAATAGCTTGATTCACCCAAGTTATTGAATTTTTTAGCATTTAAACGATTCCAGGCTCCTCCATCAAACGGTAGACAGTCATTACCCACAGGCGACTTTCGAAACACCAAAGTTCGTTTTGACATATCTATTTTTTCAGATATATAGCCAGCAGAAAGCCAAGCTACTTTGATATCACAACTATCGACATTGTTGGACCAATATGACGAATAAGTGTATGCAGACGGCGGCAGATTGAAGCCAATAATTTTTTCCACTTCCTCAAAAGTCATTTCTATCTCACTCTCACCAGATTGACTGAGAAAGTTTTCCAAAGATTTATATTTTGACATTTGTTTATAAATAGCATTTTATGTTAATAACTAAATTGCAATTATAATGAAAAAACATTCAATTTGTTGTGTAATACAATGACGTGGCGTTTGCTAAGTGTATTTTTGAGCGTGATTTAACATATAATCCAGTTTACCAGCGTAGCGAAGTCGTTGTATTTTGGGATGTAAGAGACTGCGGTCGGCAATTTCACACCAAAACTAATGGTTTGCCAGATAGCGAGTCTGATTTGTTTATTCTATACTACAAGCTATTGAAAAAAAGGTACTTCGTTATATGTCAGAGTGCATTGAGGTTTGTGACTGCTCAAATTCGGGCTCTTTTGTTGTGTACAACATAAGAATTTGAAATGAATTTGGCGCTTGCATTTCTTTCCATTCATGGATAAAAAGTACTGAGCAAGTGAACATTTTCAAAATTCCACCCAAATCGAGGTCAAGTCCCACAATTCCAATGAGCCGTTGTCAAGATGGTGGCCAGTTAATCGCCGCATATAGTTTTTCGGCACTGATAACCAAGTCGCGTACGCGCCAAGACCAATAGTGTAATTTTTGAGCCCTAATTTCTATTGTAAATCCCGTAATTCCATCGGAAAAACAGATGAATTTTAAACAGGCCGAACCTTGGCAAACCACCGATTGGTTAAACACCGATCAACCAATCTCCCTTGAAAGCTTAGCTGGTAAAGTCGTGCTACTTGAGGCATTTCAAATGCTCTGCCCTGGATGCGTTGCACACGCGTTGCCACAAGCGATGCGCGTGAGACAACTCTTTCGTCCAGATGATGTCGCCGTAATTGGTTTACATACTGTTTTCGAGCATCACAGCGCACAAGGCACAAAAGAAGCGCTCAAAGCTTTTCTTCATGAATACAGAATCAGTTTCCCAGTCGGTATCGACACTCCTTCGGAACATGCTAATATACCCATGACTATGGCCGCTTATAGAATGCAAGGCACACCAACCACTATATTGATCGACCGCCAAGGTCGGTTGCGCAAACAGCATTTCGGTCAAGAAGATGATCTGCTACTCGGCGCTGAGATTATGTCTCTTATCCAAGAAGACGCCCGCCAAATCGAATCGAAAAAACAAAAGGCCGACTCAGGGAATTGCACTGATATTGGCTGTTCTACTCCAAATGCTTGATATACATGCTTCAATAATCAACCAAATTCCCATTCAACCTCATTAATATAGCGGTTGATTTGCGACTCTTATCTACATTACCAGGACCACAAGCAGTTGAATATAAGCAACGGGGGATATAAGATTAGCTCCTAAACAAGTTGGCGTTTGAATTTGCGATGCCAGTTTTGTTCATGCACTAAATGCGGTCCGTTCCATGCTTCTAGTCTTGCGTCAAGATTAAAGTGGGTCGGTGTAGAAGTTACAATAGTATTGGTACGAGATGAAACATTCCAATCACCACGCGAAAACCGTTCGGTCCACGTAATATCACACTTGGCTGAGTTCGGTTCATCTGGGTGAATCGAGAATATTTCTACGTGAGCGGATTCAACGGTCCAACCATCATAGTCATCATAGACTATACGGCCTTCATCAATCGAGTTTCTCAGTATAACCTCGCCGTTGTCAATATTTTCAGTTATTGCGAAAAAATTCTCTCCTGATTTATCAACTGTTTTCGAAAGTGACTTTGCTGATTCCGGCCCTAAGAACTCCGCAAGTTCAGCGTCCGAATCCACTGGGGGCCGAACTGGCAATTCCAAACTACCAGTTGACAAACTGAGAACCGTTTTATGCGGTGACGGCCATACGATTGGCCAATATGAATTTGAAAGTGACAGCCGAATAGTGCTACCAGCCTTGAAACGATGCGCGATATCATTCAATTGAACTTTGAAACAGTACGTTTTTCCCACAATCAATGGTTGTGGATTCTCATGGCCATTTCGGTGAGTTAAATTGAGAACACCATAAGTAATACGAGTAGATGCTCCATCTGATAACACCTCGTTGAGACAAACAGCAAGCAACCCATTGGTTTGGTTGCACGCAAGTTCAGCTTCAAATACCGGTGCTCCTAAAATCTCAACATCCTCTTTCAACACTTCGCTGTCAAAATTTAGGCTGCCCCCAGCTTCTTGCCGTTGGTCTCCCGGTAAATCCGGATTAATGCCGTGCGGGCACCAAACACCAGCATGCAAACCAACTGTTTGCGGCGATTGAATCATGAAGCTTTGATTGGTGGATTCAGGCTGTGTGCCAAGCCCATCGCTACGAATGTATAACACTTGTTTGTGAATATTAGGTGATGGCCATTGGTTTTCAGCAACCCAACAACCGGGGCGATAGTCGTAGCGCGTTTTTGGTGCAATTGTGTCCTGCGTCCAGCAACGAAGTTTTGGTTCGTTCATAATTCCAGTATCGCTACCTTTGAGCCATTGGTCCCACCACCTCAGACATTCTTGAAGAAATCCGATAGCAGGTCCAGGACTAGCAAAGTGGGGATATTTGTGAGCCCAAGGACCTATGAGCCCCTTGAATGGAGCACTTAAGTTTGACATCAGACGAAATACTGAATTGGAATATCCGTCAGCCCAACCGCCAACTGCGTAGACAGCGCATTCAATATCATCATAGTTCTCACAAACAGAGCCATGTTTGTAAAACTCATCGCGATGCTGGTGCTCCAACCAATTCTCAAGCCATAAACCGCTTTTAGTCAGACGTTCCCGCCAAATGTCCTGCCAGCTATTGCCATGAAGTTCAGGATCAGGCGGTGTCGTGTTGATTGAGAACATATACGTAGACCATGCAATATTGTCTAAGAGCATTGCACCGCCCATATAGTGAATATCATCTGCATAGCGATCATCCGTTGAGCATATCGTGACGATAGCCTTTAGCGCCGCAGGTCTGCGAGCAGCAATTTGCGACCCGTTAAAACCGCCCCAAGATATACCAATCATACCGACCTCACCAGAACACCATTGTTGCTGTGTGATCCAATCGATTACCTCAAGCGCATCATCCTGCTCTTGTTTGAGATATTCACCTAGCAAAACACCTTCAGAATTGCCTGACCCGCGCATATCAACGCGCACTGAAGCGTAACCATGGCCTGCAAAATATGGGTGTGTTAAAGCATCTCGATCGGCCGTTCCATCCTGATATCGATACGGAAGATACTCAAGAATGGCCGGAACTGGATTAATATCTGCATCTTCAGGTAACCAAATCTTTGCCGCTAGCTTGATGCCATCACCCAGCGGTATGAATACACCATCAATCACTTTGGTTTTATGTGGAAACTCACTTATCGTTTTCATGCCTTCAATCCTTTTCAATTTACGGCGAGAAAAGCACCGCGCAAGGCGTCAATCTCGGCCCATGTTATCGCAATTGCATATTCTATTTTCCGCGTTTCATGTAATGCGCGTAATAGCTCAGCTTGCGCGTCACCGAGGTCCGAACGCTCTTCAAGCTCATATAGTGCACGACTTCGGTCCATATACTGATCCCGAAATTCTGTTCTCACGTTAGCAGCAGTGTATGCGATATGCTGTAGTCGAAGTTGTTTCCACAACTGAAAAACACGTTTCCTGAGCTCGTGCTCAATAATATCTAGATTGGTTTTCGCCTGCTCAATAGCGATGTCATCAATCCATAGCTCTTTACTCCTCAAATCACCAGCTCCCAATGGAATCTTGAACTGAAGCGCAACCGACGCAGAATTACGACTTCCTGTTTCTTGCTCCCACTCAGTCGCTCTTAGAATCGCTTTCAATTGCGGTTGATATTTAGCTTTAGTAACCTCCTTCGCGTCAATAGCTTGCTGTAATTTCAGTTTCTCTATTGCTAATACATCGCTACCGGCAAAAATCTGCTCTAGTAGCTCATTGTATTCAGGCACTTCTCGTTTGACGAATTTTGACACATCAGGCTCAATCAAATCACGTGGAATGTAATCTGGAAAGCCAAGCACCAATCCCAATTCCCGACGTGTACTTTGACGATTAAGATTAGCGGCTTCACGAATGTGAAACTCCTCGCGGTAGATAGTTTCTGCCTCCAGCACATCCACCTCAGCATGCGCATCATGCAATTCCATTTCTTCTTGTAATCGATTGAAACGGAGAAATGCCAATGTCATCTTTTCGTTTTTAACCGCATAGTCAAGGTCGGCAAGCAAAACTGCGAAATAATGTGACATGATCTCAATTTCGCGCCGCCGCGTTTCATGATTTACTGAGAACGAAGCCTGACCCGTCACTGATCTAGCTTGTTTCAGTCCCGCCTGATGCCGCCCGAAATCGTGCATTAGGAATTCCAATTGCAGTGCAAGGTGGCCGTCTCCCATTCTACCCATACCTGGTTGCGCCCGATTCGCAGATCGAGGCACAATCTCTGCTTCAAGACTCGTACGTTTGTGAAAACGATATTTTGACTCTTTCTCAATAGCAAGTTCAAGCTCAAGGCCAGCGGCGGCGAGCTCTAAATGCGGATGATTCGCAAAACTGAGAGCTTCCTCCAAGCTGAGAGGATTTGCAGGAATAGTGAGAGAATCTGGCAGTGCAACAGAAGGCAAGAAATATAACACTGCTACCAAAAAAACTGCCTTTTTTATCATTTCAGTCCGAACCGGCAGTATGCGGTGATTTTGCTCACTGAGTCGCAGATTGCTTGCGACTACGTTTGAATTTTACAAAGTTTGTCCTTTCATAGTGACGGTCTGCAACAAATTCCCCAAGTAAAAGAAACTCTTCAATGTTTTTTGCTGCACCGGTGAAGCGCGCTACTTCTTTGCCTTCCAAATCAAGAAACAAGAAAACTGGTGTTGCACGCACCCTGTTGTGCCTTAATGCAAAGTTTTTCTCAACGATGTCAGTGCCATCGAAATCGACTATCAAGTTGTCACCTTCAACATTCATCATGAGCACTCTGAAATTATTGCGATAGAAATCCTGCACCTCAGACTGGTTCAATATCATCGCCTTCATACGTTCACACCATGGACAATCATTGAGCTCAAACATCACCATAACTGCATTCTGGCCTTCCATCTTTGCCGTTTCAACTTCTTCTTGCAGATCACCGAACGATTGATGAAAAAAATATTCCTCCGGATCCCTGACTTCTGCGCCTGCGCTGCTTACATTACATAAAAATATTAATGCAAGTATTGTTACACGCAAGTTACTATAGTTATTATTCTTGGATCTAAACATATCAGACACCCTTTACTCTCAAATGCTCCAAGTACCAATACCCGGATTTTGTTTATCCATCATCACTTGAGGCTGATTAAGCTTCTCCACACTTATAGTCTGCCGAAATCGCAAATGTTCAGCAACCAATTCCCAAATCGGTGGGCCGGGCGAGATTTCACCCACTGTCGCCCAACCTGCAACTGTATAGTTCTTGCTTGCCTCAATTAACTCACCGCTATCCAAACGAATATTTGAGATTCTCTTTCCAAACGATTTTGCAGGATCAATGGTATAAGTCAAACCTGAAACTCGAACCATATCACCCCCTTGTTGATAGAATGGATCAGAATTGAAGGCATTGTCGGCAACGTCCTCAAGAATGAGCTTCAAAGTCTCACCATTCATTTCGCGCACATAAGTCTCTGGATATGTTATTGCAGTTTGAGCCAATACATCTTCAAAGGTAATGGTTTGGCCTGGAATTATTGTAGTACCCCAGCGAAAACCGGGCGACAATGCGATTTGCGCATTTCCTGTATCAATCATCGCATCACAGATAACTTGATCAAACGTACCGTTGAAATTTCCGCGCCTGAACAACAGTGTTTCGGCTACTGCTAACTGCTCCTCTAAAACATCGGCATAAGGCGCTCTTGAAGCATCTATAAATTCTTGCATTTGCAAATCTGCATCTAGATAATTGGCAAAGACCGGTAGCAATTTATAGCGAGCGTCAGTGACACCTTGGTTGCCGACCTGCATATCAAGCGCACCGACAAATTTGCCGTTCGATCCGGCATTGGTAACCAAAGTCGTTCCACTGTCGTTTTTTACTGAAACTGGCGCTGGAACCGCATCATGAGTATGGCCACCTAAAATTACATCAATACCGGATACTAGACTGGCAACTTTTACATCAACATCCATTCCGTTGTGCGACAATAGAACAACAGCATCCGGTTTCTCACTCATTTTGATCTGAGTGACTAGTTCCTGCAGCTCATCAACCCGAATGCCGAAAGACCAATCAGGAACATTGCGCCTAGGGTTGGCAATTGGTGTATAAGGAAATGCCTGACCGATGATAGCAATGTCAAAGCCGCCTACCGATTTCATAAGATATGGGCGAAACGCGTGCCCGGTAAAATCATCATATGCTGGTTTGTCGTCAAACAAAGCGTCTTCAGTCAAGAAGACATTCTGTGCAACGAACTCACCTTCAAAGGCTTGCAAATTGCGTTTTAGCTGATCTGGGGTGTAGGTAAACTCCCAATGACCAGTTGCGACATCCACACCGAGCAAGTTACTAGCCTGCACCATTTCCATGCCTTCAGTCCAAAGCGCGGTCCCTGTACCTTGCCAAGTATCACCTCCATCTAACAGCAGTGTTCGATCAGAACCAAATTGTTCACGCAACCGATCCACCAGCGTTTTAATATGTGCATAGCCACCTAGTTTGCCATATCGCACGGCGAGCTCAGGAAAATTAGAGTAAGTAAAAGCATACGCCTCTGGTGAGGTAGCACTGATACCATAACGGTTAAGAAATTCTGTACCGACGATATGGGGTGGATGACCCCAAAAACCAGCGACGCCAAGGTTGCTATGAGGCTCTCGATAATAAACCGGATTAAGCTGGGCGTGAGTATCGGTGATATGCAACAGGCGAACGTTACCAAAAGACGGAAAGTCGTACATGTCGTTGCCAGCAGTCGAAGCTACCGGCAATATACCTGATGCAGTTGCCGCTGCCAAAGCCTGAATGAACTCCCTTCGGTTAATATTCATTGACTATATACCAAAGGTTCAAGTCATGTACAGACTTGCCAATTGTGATGCAACAACAGCTTAGCAGACTCCTGTAGCAGACCAGTACAGGGTAGTTGCTCACTGATGGAGGCCAAGGCTCAGCGTATGACTCGCCCCACCCACAAATCTTTTTCACGATTGGCTTGAGTGATAGCAGCTTCGCTCTGAAACTTTGCTTGTTCAATCAATTTCATGGCTTTGTCAAGATCGCCTTGCTCAGCTGCCTCAGCCGCTTGCTTAAGGATTTTAGCCGTGTCTCGCCATTCATACCCGAGTGAGTTTGCCATTTTTCTGGTTTCGTTAGCCTCTGCAAACGCCGCGTTGAATTCATCTACTGTGGCAGCAGAGATGGATAAAGAGCAAATGGCAGTCACTGTCATTGCGACAGCGACCAAGCATGTTTTCATTACTCGCATGTTTTATTTCCTCAGTGAATTTTTATTTACGGACACCAGGTCCATTGAAATCCAATCCGTTGCTCATGTAGGTCAAAAAATACTCAAGATTTCGATATTCTGGGCCTTGAGGCTTGAAGGCTTTGGCCCGAACCTGCTGGTTACAACCGCTGAATCTTCTATGCAAGGTACCGATGGCCCCCCACTTCAATCTATACACTGGAAAATGGCTGATGTGGCCTAAAGCCGGACTCAACAATTCAGTACGGATATATCCACCAGATCCACCGACATGGCAATCAGCACAAGCAAAGTTTAACTGCCCGCGCTTGGAATAGTAGAAACGCTTGCCTTCTTCATAGGCGGCCAATGCTCGAGGGTCATCTGGAATAACCACATTGATCCTTTGCCCGCGCGAGGTAAAAGCCATATATGCCGAGAGTGCAGCAATATCACCCGACTTATACTTGAATGGTTTTTCATCATTTGCTTCCCGACATTGATTAATAGCAAGTTCCAAGGTAACTACCTGCCCCTGCTCAGTATCGAAATAGGGAAAATTCTGTCGGATTCCAATACCACCATTCTCAAAACAGTCAGCATAGGTTTTTCCATTAGCAAATGGTGTTTCAAACACTTCCTGACCGCGCTGAAGCGCGAGTTCGTACGGAGGGAACTCTTCAAGAGTGTCCCATTGTTCTCTTGATACTGGATCAATAGAATAGACGCCATTAATGAAATCGTGTTTAGGTGTATCTGGAAATTTTGTCTCATAGTAGCGTTGAAACGCTATACGATCTTCCTCTGGCGTAGCCAGAGCAACTAAAGATGCACTTGTGACAAGCAATCCAACAGAAAGACCCGAAATGATTTTCTTCATTCAATATTCTCCGTTTAAGTAGTTATCTCAAAGCAACTAGTTCAACTAATTGTGTATTGTTTTTCGCCAGATTTACCTTGATTGTCGGTCCAGCTCAGATCCAACTGATCTCCCTTTTGCGGACCTTTTAGCTTAAATGAAAGGTAGGGATTTTTGGATATCGCGGGTCCCCAGTGGGCCCGGAACATTTCATCACCATTCCAGCGGCAAACAACCGCATCAACAAAATGCGCTGGGATGAACTCACCAGTTTTTCGGTCTTTGCGCTGACCGGTTTCCATTGGATGCTTAATTAGCATTTTGACCTCGACGTTGCCATCGCTGACCATCTTCGCTTTTGCTTTTATTGACATAGTTCAATACCTCTCAAATTTATTTCAATCAACCGCCACAACCGCCGATTGTGACTTTGACTTCCTTGGCACCTCGCATCACACTTCCATTGGCCTTGACCAGAGCGATGACATCAGAGGTTTTGCCCATTTTGATTCGAACCGAAACTTCCGGCACAACGTTAGGATGCAAATCGAATGATGCAACCATGGGCGCTGGGTTTTCTGGAACAATGAGCGCAATCGATTCGACATTGCTAACATTGGCAGTAACCTTGATCGGTACTACAGCACCGTTTTCTGCAATGTCAGGGCCTTTGACAACAATGGAGCCATTGCCATCGGCAATGCTGCCATCTCCAAACAAGGCTTTCAATGTACTATCGACATCATCAGCATCAAATGCCATCTGAGGCCTGGCGGCCAATGCAAGTTTTGGTAAAAATCCCCAAGACGCAGCCAAGCTGACTAAACTAGTCGCAGCTACGGTTTTAAGCAACCTGCGCCTTTGTTCATCGTTTTTATTCATAATTATCACCTACTAGAGATTGTATACATATTCTGTAATTTTATCTATTTCATCATCTGATAGAATACCATGTCGGCCAAAAGGTGGCATCATGGTATTTGGATTGAATATAGTTGCATCGTAAATTCGCGCACGTAATTTTTCCTTGTCTGGAAAACGCTGTTTCATAAATATCAGCGGCGGCCCGTGTGTTCCAGGCATCTCACCATCGCCAATAATGTGGCATGAAAGACAATTGCCTTTCTTTCTGTCAAAGGCAATCTTTTTCCCTTCTGCAATCAAATCAGCTGATGTATTGGCATAACTTACATCTTCAGTAACTACGTCTGTTGCAACTAGTGCAACAAATAAAAATAATGCTAGTGCTTTTCTCATCAGATATCACGATAAAAGAACAATCTTACAATAAGTATATTTTATATTTCAGTGTCCAACACTACTGAATTTTAACTTGGACACCATTTTACAATTAAGAGCGGCAATCCATAAAATTTAAATAGACTGACGTCAGTTGCAGTTAAATTGTATACAATTTTTTGCTAGTTGGCTTTTTTGTATTTTGTCGTGTAACTAATTCTGGAGTTTGGACTCATTAATACCTTCACTCCGAATTGATGAACACAATGACACTTTAAGATGGCACACTAGGCACAACCTTGATATCATGCCGGAACATGCGCTGTTACCCTTAACCTTGACACCTAAGTGGTCAATCCATCTCACCTAGCCACCCCGAAAACCATCCGCAATACCCAGCGACGCCTTCACAACCCCAAGGCCCACCCGCCAAACCTCGCTTGACCCGGCACTGACAAGTGAAATCAACGCCCTTGAAGCGCATAATCAGGAGACCACATTCTAATACTTGTATCTAATACTTGTAAATTCAAGTTCGCGTTGCCCCCCTGCCGACCGAGCAGATAATACCAATACAAACATCTATCCAGATAACCTAACGCCACGTCTTCAAAGCGCTTGAACAAATGCTGAAAATTACTGTGCCGACCGTTCAACGTCACAATGTAAAGTGTACTTCACTCCCTCTTGCCTACCGACAGGCTCACTATTTCGTGGGTTACTTGAAAGGTTCTTTTACTAATTCGTTCGCATGAGTGTAAGATTAAACGCCTATCAAAAATATTATCAGTTTTAACTCAATACTTTACAATTTTCTGACCTCATGAAATGTGCGTTTTAAGTAAAGGGCCGCTATATAATTCCCAAAAAAAGAGGTTAAAATGGCAATGACACCCCTCGTACTCTTAAGTAACTGATTATTATGATATATTGGTTCTTTTGTAGATTGCATACTAGATTTTCGAACTAAAATTGCCGAAGCGGTATCGCAAATAATCTCACTAAACACATAGAGTATTATTGCAACATTAGTTTCTAGATTTTCAAACTCCAATATTTGGAGTTGTTATAACTTCAAACTACTTGACTCATTACCCAACTATACACCCCAAAGTATCATTTACAAAGTTTGCACTTTAGTTGATTTAGCAATAGAAAAATCTTAACGAAATCAGATTGGAATGTACAAAGCGAGTACACCCCAGTACACCACAGATCAAATGTTGCTCATGCTTGTGAATTCCATGAATATAATTCCGACACTAGTCGAATTTATCACAGCGATTTTTATGACTGTCAAGCTTTTCTTTGAGCTACATCCGACAGTAAAAACAAGGTATTGGTGTATTGCATGTGCGTACCTTCACTAGGTGTTGAGCTAGCAAGAGGCGCGAGATGATGAATTGGCCGCTTCAAATTCAGTTATCTCTACCCAACTAATTCTGAAGTTGAAAAAGGCCGGATTTGCACCACCTAGAGAAACGTTTGCTTATAATAAAATCAATATATTAGCAAAGTGAACCCATTGGAGATAAGAAAAAAGTATCGGATTGTATCATCGAATTAACTATTGTCTGAACCATGGAAATTACGCAGGAAGAACTTAAGGAAATTGCACAGGAAGCAAGTGGTTTTCTCAAGCAACTAGCGAATGAACAGCGACTAATGATTCTTTGTAACTTGATTGATGGCGCCAAAACCGTTAGTCAACTTCAAGTTTTAGTTGGGCTTGAACAGTCAGCAATTTCACAACATCTAGCAAAACTCAGAGAACAAAATATCATCCAAGCTGATCGACAGTCGCAGTCTAAGTACTATTCAATCGTTGACGAAAAAGCGTTGAAGGTGATTGAGCTACTACATACTATGTATTGCACCCCATCTGACTTGTCAGTGTGAATCCTCCTGTCTGTTAATGAGCTCACCTACTGCGCAAACTCAAAAATTCCATTCAAGCGAATTGCGCCAAGCGAGATGAATTCTCGTACAACGGTTCCCGTTGCCATTGTCGGCATGGCCTGCCGATTTCCAGGTGGGGCTGACACACTTCCTTCATTTTGGCAGATCATTAGCAACGGAACCGACTGCATTGAACCGATTCCGACAAGTCGATTTGATCCGCGCTTGCTAAACCGGATCAATACCCCACCTGAATGTGAATACGCTAAAGTTGGTGGTTTTGTTCACGACATTGACTTATTCGATGCCTCACTTTTCGGCATTTCTCCACGCGAAGCGGTTGATATTGACCCACAACAACGCATGCTGTTGGAATTAACTTGGCGTTGCATGGAAGACGCTGCTATTGATATGGACACATTGCGTAAAGTTAACACCGCCACCTATGTCGGAGTTATCAATCATGATTACGAACGGATGATGCTGTCTAATCGCCGGGGCATAACAGCCTACACTAGTTTGGGACGTTCGGCTAGCATTGCATCCAATCGTATTTCCTACTGTTTTGATTTTTCGGGACCCAGTGTAACGGTTGATACCGCCTGCTCATCATCGCTTACCGCCGTAGATACAGCGTTTCATGCACTTGGCAATAAAAGTATTGACGCAGCGTTTGCTGGCGGTGCGAACGTAATATTGCTCCCCGATAGCTTTATAGAATTTTCACAAGCCTCAATGCTATCGAAATTTGGCGCCTGCCAAGCCTTCGATAACCGTGCTGATGGATTTGTTAGGGCCGAAGGCGCAGGAATGGTGTTGCTGAAGCGATTATCTGATGCGCTGATTGATGGTGACAACATTCATGCAGTCATACTTGCAAGCAGTATTAACCAAGATGGCCGAACAGCCGGCATCATGGCACCGAGTGTTGCAGCACAGAAAAGCATGATGTTAAGTGCGCTAGAAGCAAGCGGGTTGGACCGCAACGCAATTGGTTATGTTGAAGCTCACGGCACAGGCACTCAAGTGGGAGACAAAGCTGAGGCAACTTCATTAGGCGAAGTATACGGCAAGAAGCAACTACCCATTGGATCGGTAAAGACGAATATCGGTCACACCGAAGCGGCAGCTGGTATTGCTGGACTGATAAAAGCAACGTTAGCTATCAAAAACCACCAGATTCCACCAAACATTCATTTTCATCAGCCAAATGTAGCAATTGATTTTGACTCTCTTGGTATCCGCATACCTGTTGAACTTGAACCATGGCTACCAACCGAGAATGGATTGCGCACCGCAGCTGTGAACTCATTCGGTTTCGGCGGTGCTAACGCGCATGCCATTATTCAACAAGCGCCAGAGCCAATCAATCAACCTAGCAAGCCTTTAACTCATACCTTGCTCCTACCGCTTACCTCCAGATGTGAGCAAGGACTTGAGTCAAGGATAGCCAAGGTCACTTCAGAGATTGATTTAAAAATTATGAATCAACTTTGCCATACGGCAACCTCTATGCCAAAAGCTAGGTATCGCAATGCCTTTCCATTTGTGGCTGATAGTAGCAACAACATATCAAAATATATCCCAGTACCACCAGATTTAGCTATCAATAATAAAGAATTAGCTCCATCGAATTTGAAAGTCGTATTCGTATTCAACGGCTTGAGCATGGCAGTACCAAATGCAGGGGTTGAACTTTATGCAACCGAACCGGTATTTAAGTCTGTCGTTGACAATGCTGACACAGTATTTGGACAAAACTTGGATATTCGTAATGCATTTGCTGGTAAACAATCATTTCAGCCGGATCGGGTTGTACAAACCCATGCCTTTCATTTCACTTTACAAGTTGCAATTTGCGAATTGTGGCAATCATGGGGCATTGTGCCAGATGCCGTTGTAGGACATAGTATCGGTGAGATTGCGGCTGCTTGCACAAGCGGACGAGTCTCATTACCTGATGCAGCTCAAGTCATTATTAAGCGCGCTAAACTGCTTGAGAAATTTTACGGTTGTGGCTTAATGCTAGCAACTGCAGCAAGTTCCAATGATATAGAAGCACTCATTCAAGACATGAATGAAACCACTTGTGTTGCGGCTATCAACAGTTCTATTTCAGTAACACTAGCAGGCACATCCGAGGCTATTTACAAGATCGCACAACGGCTGAAATCAAACGGCGTGTTTCACCGAATTTTGGATCTTCCAATTCCATTTCATTCACCAATTATTGATGCCGCGGGGTTGGATGTACGTAAATTCTGCAAAATGGGAATTCAGAAAGATAGCCCTATACACTGGTTTTCGTCAGTTTTCGGATCAGCAATTAACAAACCTCTCGATGACGATTTCTGGTGGCTTAATTTTCGACATCCAGTGCATTTTGCGAACGCTTTTTCTGAATGTGCAAGCAGTGGCTACAAGCTTTTTATCGAAGTTGGTCCGCATGCGAGCTTGCGTTATGACATGACTCAATGCCTCCAAAACATGAACCATGACGGAATTATCCTGAGTTCCCTAAACAAAAATCAAAAAAACAGCTTGAGCATGCGTATCGCTGCGGGAAAATTGTTCAGATTGGGATTTGAACTAGATTGGACTAATATAAACCCGAAAAGCGAAAAATGCGACTTTCCAGGAATCAAACTCAATCGAAAGTCATACTGGAAATCTAGCGCTATGGAATACAGGTCAAATCCAATTAAGAATATTAAAAACAATTATGCACTATTGTCAAGCGCAACAACGTCCCAGAAGTTTACCCAAATCATACCACTGAATACAGAACTGTGGCCGTGGCTGAAACACCACAAATTTAGCGGTCAGACAATATTCCCGGCTGCCGGCTACGTAGAGCTTGCTCTTGAATTATTGCATACTCACAGCATTGAATCTTTCGAAATTGAATCACTGAGCATTCTAAGTATGCTGTCAGCTAATGACACACAGTCAATAGCTGTGGAGATAGAGAGTGTCGGTCAAGACGGGTCGTTTGAGTTTAGAGTTACAGATAACTCAAAATTAAGTAACTCCACCACTTACTGCACTGGCTCTGCAAAATACTCAGATAAAACGCAACCTTCTCTAAACTTAAGCAATTTAGAACGAAATTGCTTCAAAGCTATTTCAGCAGATAGCATTCACCATAAACTTGACCAACTAGGTGTTGAAGGTGATGTGACAACGTGGAGAGTTGAGAAATTAAATTTGATTAACGATTCGGAATTACTCACTTGCATTCAACGCGTAAGCATTGATGAGCACGTCAGACAAAATTACTTGCTGGACCCTTCACTTTTGGACATGTGTATACGCTCTGCATACACACTGTGTGGAGATAAACTATATCTTCCTAACAAAATTGAAAAACTCCAGTATTGGCCTACAAATTCAACCGTAAACAAAGTTTATTGTCATATCAAACTTCATAGCGCAGAAAGCAGCAAAATAAAACTAAGCATGGCAATAACAAGTGTTGATAACCAGCTGGTTATTGCCAAATTAAATAGTGTTGTTCTGCACGCACTACGTACTGAAAAACGCAGCTCAGTTTCCAATCCAAATCAGTTGACTTGTGCTCAACCGAGTTGGGCATTGAGCGCCAAACTCAACAGAAACATTTCTCCATTTAACAAATATTTTCGATCTGTAAACGACAAGCTAGAAGAATTTATAGCTTTACGCACCGAACAATTAGACCGAAAACAGCATTACAAAATTGAATCTGAGTGGTTGACGCAGATTACGCTCGCAAGCATAGGCAAAGCGCTCCAAGAAACAGGCTTTAACAAAATTAACAAACCAGTTTCATTGAATGAATTGATTAGTGGTTGCAACATTGAAAATAGTCAGTTGCCTTTTTTCCATGCTCTGCTGGAACTTCTAACTACTCATGGCTACTTAGAATTAGAATCAAGCAATACTTTCCCTTCAATAAAATTGCTTAAACCACTGTTGGTTGAACCCAATAAACTGATCAATAAATTTCTAAACTCAAACGAATCCGCAGAATATGTGTTAGAAACTGCTCTGATTGAACGTTGCAGTCGCAAATTGCCGAAAGTTCTACGTGGTGAAATGAGCGGATTGGATGCAGTATTCCCGAATGGCTCAATCGCAAATCTTCAGAATTTCTATCTCAGCTCACCAACTTGCCGAATTTACAACGAAACAGTTCAAAGGTCAGTTGAACTGACACTTCGTATGTGGTCACTAGATCGACCTTGCCGAATTCTCGAGGTGGGCGGCGGCACCGGTGCAATGCTATCTTACCTGCTGCCGATTCTTAAAGAGCATTCAGTTGAATACACGTTTACAGATATTTCAAGGCGATTTCAGAGAAAACTAGACTCAAAATACCGAGGCTACAGTTTTGTAAAGTTCGACTTGCTTGATATAGATTCCGACCCTTTTACACAAGGATTCCAGCCCCATCACTACGACATGATAATTGCTTTTGATACTTTGCACCTTGCCCACAGTATTGAACAAACATTGTCTTATCTCAAGCAGTTAATGACGTCTGGTGGTATTTGCAACATCATTGAAATTACCAATGAACCAGCTTGGGCAAAAATCGTTTTTGGTATGCTACCTGGTTGGTGGAAACAAAACGAAAATGGCCCGCCATCAAAATCAACATGTCGACCAGCAGCTGAATGGTCAAAACTATTTCAGGATGGCAGCTTCGAAATTGTGTCTGAATTGAGCGACCAAATCAACTCCCGCGACGGACAGCACACAGTGTTCATTCTTAGAAAACCTGAAAACCAAGATACAACTGAGCACTACGTAGCGCCAACGGATATCAACCGCTTAATTTTCTCAGACTGCGGTAAATTTTCAAAACAAATTTCAAACCTGTTTAGTGAAAACCAAACAGTCTCAGTGACTACTGGCCAGAAGCGGGAATCAAAAGACGGAAATTATGTCATTCGCCGTAATCATCCACAAGATATGGACGACTTGTTAGATGAGCTACAGAATTTGAACAAATTGCCAAATGAAATATTCCTGCTATGGAATTTTGCCAAACAAACCTCATGCGACAAATCCATTGATGACAACTACATTGATCACACAGTTTACATAGATGCGATGCACTTAATACAGGTGTATGACAAGAAGCATCTAAAATTGCCACACATCAAATTCATAACTTCAAATGCCTACAATATTGACAACACTATCAATCCAATCGACTGCCTTCAGGCAACCATTTGGGGATTTGCCAACACTCTCAGAAATGAATTTCTGACCGCGACAATCCAATTAATTGATGTCGATTCAACCTGTCCCGCATCAGTTCATAAACTACTTGAGCTGTTGGCTTCCAACTCAAAAACTGCAGAAATCGCAATAAGAAAATCCGGTGTTTATGTACCGACTTTACGCAAGTTGAACCTAAATTCGTTCACTGCGTCTGAAGAACATAACAGAAAACTTGATTACGATGAATATGGTGACCTGCGGCCACTTAATTCAAAAGGTCCATCCTTGCCAGTACTTGCTGAGTCAGAAGTTATCATCGAAGTTGAATCGGCAGCATTGAATTTTCGAGATGTAATGCTCACCTTGGACCACCTTCCCAAAACAGCTTTTCGCGAAGGTATGATGGGGCAGTCAATAGGTATGGAATGTGCCGGCAAAGTAGCGTCCGTCGGCAGCAAAGTTTCCCATGTTGCAATAGGTGACAGCGTTGTTGCACTTGCACCGAATGCGTTTGCAAGATTTGTTACTGCTGACAGGCAATTCGTGTTACCAGTAAAAAATGCCAAACGTCTAGAACAAATCGCTGGGGTATCCGTCGCATATATAACAGCATATTGTTGCTTTGACATATTGTCAGATTTACAACCGGGTGATAGCATACTTATCCATTCCGCAGCTGGTGGAGTTGGGCTCGGTTTGTTAAAAATTGCCAAAAAACTGGGATTGAAAATTTTCGCAACAGCTGGAAATTCTCAAAAGAGAAGCTTGCTGTCTCAGGTGGGTGTTGACAGTGTTTGTACATCGCGTGACAATTCCTTTGTGGAACATTTCAATGAACTCACTGATCATCTCGGTATAGACTGTATCATCAACACACTCGGCAGCGAGTTGGCATTGGCGAATCGCGAACTGCTTAAAACCGGCGGACACTTTATTGAGCTTGGAAAGTACGTTGAACGCGACAGTGTTTTAAAGTCAATTCAACTTAGCAATCCCACCGCTAGCATTCACACAATTGACATTGATAAGCTGTGGCGCGATCAACCAGACGTAATTGAACGTTATTTTCGCAAGGTCACGGAAAAAATTGAAAACAACGAACTGCCCTACTTGCCATATCAATCTTTCCCCGCTAACACGGCTTCTGAAGCATTCAGACACATGACCCGCGCTCACCATTTTGGTAAGGTGCTACTTCAATTTGATCAAATTGAATACACCAATAGCTATCATAAAAGTAACAGCATGATAAATAGTGAGGCCAGTTATCTGATCGTTGGCGGTAGTCGCGGATTCGGGCTCGCGACCGCGCTTTGGTTATGCCAGCATGGTGCGAAGAATTTAGTTATAGCAAGCCGAAATGCTGAAAAATCCAATCCACTCAAATCCGCCTTGCCTAAATTTAATTCCATGGGAGTTCGCTTGGAAGTTATTAACGTTGATATTACTGATTTTGGCGCCCTTCAAACCCAACTCTCTAGTGTCAAGGACAGACTACCTCCCATACGCGGTGTCATTCACTCAGCAATGGATATTGAAGACCGGTCTTTAATAAATCTTGATCAATCGAGTTATCGAAACGTAAGTGCAGCAAAAATTCTAGGCGCATGGAATTTACATCGAGCAACCAAGTCCTCACAGTTGGATTTTTTTGCGCTTTACTCTTCAGTCACTAGTATATTTGCACCGCCAGGACAGTCTGCGTATACTTCGGCCAATTGTTTTCTAGATTCATTTGCTAATTACCTTAAACAACAAGGCATTCGCGCAATTTCAATCAATTGGGGGGCCGTGTCCGACCACGGTCATGTTAGTGACCACCCTGACAAGGTCCTCACACTACAGGAAAAGTTTGGCATCAATCCTTTGCCGGCAAATCAATTGCTAGAGCCGCTACTCGGAATTTTGCAACGCGATGACCTCAAACAGATTGTCATTGCTGGTAGAGAATCTATAAATTCGACGGCAAAGGAACCAAATATGGCGAACAACAACCTTGATGAAAGCTCAAATCAATCGGGGAGAAATCCAACGGAAAATCCTGAAAAAAATGCCAACGCAATAGTCCAATGTATTTCTGAAGCGCTAGATATCAATCCAACAGAACTAGACCCTGACGAACCGATAATCAACTTTGGAATTGACAGTTTGCTCGCCGTTGAGCTCTCGCACATGCTTCGGGCAAAGTTTGAAATTCAAGTCAGCGCCGCATCTGTCTTGGATCAAATCACCGCAAACCAAATTGCACAACAAAACCAAACTAGACACTAGTTCCAAATATCAACATCGATACCCTGTTCTATCAAGTGGTCAGCTCGACTTGAAATGTACCTCTGAAAATTGGACTCGGTTTTGTTTGCCCCGCTACTCACATAATCAAATAAAGACTCGGTATGGAATTTTTTGAACCATGCTTCCGACCGGATAATCTCGTTACCGTTTCTGTCAAACAAGATAATTGTTGGCGCAAAACTGACATCTAGACTATCAGCCCAATCACGCGCACTTATCTTGCGCCCGTCTATCGTCGTCAGCATATCATTGGACCACATATCCAATTGCACTACATCAAATTCTCTAATCTGTTCTCGGACCCCTTCATCAACTAAAACCTGTTTATGTAGAGTCTCGCAATTCGGGCATTGCTTCTGCTCAAAAAAGACGGCTAGTGGACGATTAGAATTAGATTGTTTACGATCTAAGTTATAAGGTTTTTCTAAAAAGAAATCCTCACTCAGCAATGAGTTCTGACTCTCGGTTTTAACTACTTGAGTGCGAACAAAATCACGGTATGTCATTTCAGTTTCTTTTTGACTTGCAACAAAATTCAATGCAATCAAAAAATCATTCGGCGGCAAATAACCGTTCAGCTTGAGCACCGCTTTCCCCTGTTCGTTGAAAAATAGCAGTGTCGGTGTAAACTGGACTTTGAGTGCGGAAGCAAACTCTTTCTCCGTAAACGATACACCATCTACCGTGACTACTTCTCGGTCACCCCAAATATTGATTTCAATCACATCGAACTTCTCACGCACCAAATCAACAATATGTTTCTGACTGAGGTTTCGTTCGACTAGCAAATTGCAATAAGGGCACCCATCTTGGTGGAAAATCAGCATAACTCTTTTGCCCCGCTCAGCTGCTTCAGCCACATCGTCAGCAAATTCTAGGAAACTATCTTTGAACCAGGAAGGATAATCCGTGGGCTTTGCACCTGAAAAAGTACCGGGTTGCACCTCACTAGTGGCGGCAACACTCGTTTGCTGAGCGACAACAGGTGCCAATATCAATATGGTTAGAAATGCCAGTGTAATATGCAATCTCATAAAAATTCACAAGTTCAAGTCAAACAATTGTAATCATGATAAATTGATTGTACTTCGCTACGAAGCATTCTCAAGTTCAATTAGAACAATTTCAGAATTCTTCAGAACTGACTGAATGTTCTCTGCTCTACGTGCTATAAATAAACCAGATGTGAAATCAGATTTTGGTAAAACCAAGTTTGACTTCAGGAACAGTTGGAATGTAGCATCCCCTTCTACTCGCCAATATAGAATTACCCGTCAAATCGACTCTGAACTGGTCACATAACCGTGATACCATCCATAGAGTTAGCACTCAAAAAAATTAAAGTGACCGAATTATTGCCAATTTAGAATTTTCTGATCTAAATTGACAATTACCAAGTCTGATTTTGACCTCGTTATGGTTATAGCTGCCGGTATTCTAACAAAGTCAACTGACCTATGATAGCAACAATAGTCACCATAAATTCAGCACCATTTGCGTCCACCAGATACATTGCCTTGCCCAACCGAAATGGAACTGGCTGTTGCCGACCTTCCTCAATGGAAATATCATCTGCATACAAATAAGTCCTATTAAAAGCATCGCGTTTAGGATTTATACGCCCTCTTAAACCAGGAATTTGCCCTGAGCCTCGGGTAAAAAACACCGAGCCACCTGTTCCAATAGGTTGGAGTTCAATAGACAAACCACCTTCATTTGGAAGCCAGTTCTCCTTAATTCCAGCTGAAAACCCACTAGCTGCAAAATAAACAGTCATCGGTAAATTTGTTGTGTACAAATCAAACACAGCTTCGCCCGCATCATTTGTAGTTGACTGCTTCCATGCCTTGTTAGGATACATTGCCAGTACCTCTATACTCGGTAAAGGTTTCCCAGCAGAATACGCTTTAACTGTTGCATCGGCTTGACTAAATTCAAGGTTAGCAGCTGGAATTGTCAAAACGACATTACTCTCATCAACAATTTCATATTCAGGTAAAACACCAGCTGTTTCCTGAGTTTTCGTTTTAATTAATGAAACACCGTCGCCTCGCCGTTCCATTATGTAATATCGATGATCTGATCCTGGAGTATCGTCTACCGGAGTTTTGCCAAGAACTGAAGCAATTACTTCATTTCTCGTTGATTGACTTTCTTCCATCCCCTCAATAGTCATCCCATTAGGAAGTCGGCCGGGCGAATCAATCTCAAGACGGTCACTGAAAATTGAGAGTCTGATGTTACGCGAAGACATAGAATAATCACGATGTGCGACTGCGTTAACGACTCCTTCGAAAACAGCAGTTAAACTGTATTGTGGGTATTCCTCGCGTTGCGGGATCTTTCTTGCAGCAACTCGCATATTTCTAGCGACAAACTTCACTGCTTCGGCGATCTGTTGATATAGCGGACCAACAATTTCTTTAAAATCCAATTGATTGGAGGCTCGATTTTTCCCTCTATATAGTGTCGCCATAATTTTAGATTGGGGCAACCATTTTTGCGGCGATTGTGCGCAAAGCAAAGCACCAGCAACCGTAGACCGAATCACGCCTGAATCATCCTCCGTCAACAGATTAAGATTCTTTAAACCTTTCTGCGGATCGATTGCTCCTGTTACACTGAGGTGCTTTTCCCATATACTTTCACTTAACGAGTTGAAACCCGTCTGCTCTACAATCTGCTTATCAAACCAAGAGTAACGACTCTGTGCGCGGGCAAGCCTCAACCTTAGTTCTTCATCTCCACCTAGTTGTCTTTTTGTTGAGCCCACTCGAATAAATGCTTTTTCACTTCGTTTGTGTACATCGTACCCTTTGGGCACTTCAACAAGTAAGAAGGCCTTGCTGTCCAGCATTCTACGATAAATGTTAGGGCGTACAGAAGGTTTAATAGTATCAGTGCAAACTTCCACCAGCATGCTGTCAAGCTTTTCAATTTGAGGTCGAGTCATACCTTGAATTTGCCCATCATCAGATACACCGAACACAAGCATTCCACCATCAGCATTAGCAAAACCACCGATTTCATCAGCTAAATCTTCTCTTCGAGGTGAATTTGGAGTATCACCCTTGAATACGATCTGCTTGAATTCCCATTGGCTGTCTTCACCCAACTGAATCTGTTTGCGAATTTGCTCATCAGTGATTTTCATAAATTAACACCTTGATTCAAACTCTTTGTCTAAATTGATTAATTCAACTCCACCACTAAACGTATCTACTTCAACGACTGATTTCACAATTAATGTGCGGAGTTTAACCATCTTTTAACTAAATCGAAAAAACAGTCCACTAATATGCCGAATCGCCGAATATTTGATGTACTTTGAAAACTCTCATTTTCTTTAAATTGAGTACGCTGAGGGAGTAACCATACGCAGTCCGTGCATAAGAAATAGCGGTATTTGTAAATTTCTTAAATTCATAGCCTGCAAATTATTCAGACTACAAGTAAAGCTATATTTCCTTAATGTAGTCGCTGCGACTAACTCTACGACTGAATTGCTTCAAGTTTCTCCCAAACTTCATTTGGAGTCTGCACTACGATACCATCACGCCGAATAATATTTCGGATTGTTTCATCAACCCTAGTCCAGTTGACTAGATCAACTTTGAAAGGTAGGTCAGACTCACAAAAATCCTCAGCAAGTGCAGACATTGAATCGATCGACAAGGGTTCATCTCCCAAGATTGCAAGATCTAAATCTGAATATTCTTTGGCCGTTTGAGTTGCACGCGAACCAAATGCCAACACCTTCCTGTCTGAAATATGTTGACGCAGTATAAGTCGCACTAGTAACCAATTAGACAGGCTTAAGTTGAGATATGGAGGCACTTCATTCATGCTAAATGTTCCTCTAGCTTGTCCCGTAGATATATTGCTTCTTCAATGAACCGTGGGATAGATTCGATTACCTCAAGTGCGAGGTCTTCGCTGTACGTATGGCCACTTATGGATCGCATACTTCGAAAAGTTCTCCAATTTGGCCAATTACCCAAGAGTAGCCCGTGTTCATTTGCAGTTCGAATCAAATCTTGGAAGGTCATCTCGTCAAACTGTTTCGGATTAGCGGATGCATATTCAAGATAGCGTTTCAGAGTCTTATGGCTTAGCTCATAAGTAAATTCAAATCTTTGAATAAGGCCGTCACGAATCTGCTCATCGTCTGTATCTCGCTGGAATCGCGCTAGCCCCTCTTCAAGACGTTGAATTGCATTCTTAAAGGGTGTGATATCAAGTCTATATATCGACATTGAACGAACCTGTTCATACTCAATACAGTAGTTTTTCAAGTTCAAATGCAGCAATTTGCAGGTCAATCATTTCTAATACATCACGCCCAGCAATTCTTGAAATAGATTGACCAGCCCTGCGCGGCTTAAAAATAGCAAACTGTACCATATTACTTCCGAGGAACTGTAAACCTAAAAACGTATCTAGGCCATCTTCCCAAACGGCTCTTAAGTTGCCATTGTCTATTAACACCAATTCACCTTCTCGTAAACCTGGATGGGATCGAACAAATTTTTCAAAGTCTTTTTCAGACTCTCGATTTAACTTATAACCTTCTTGTTCAACCGCTTTTTGTAAATATTCAATACGAGGTCTGTAATCTTCGTATTTGTGGCGCTTTGCTAATTCACCGTAACCTATCTTACGGTTACCAGTTAGATCTAATGAACCTGACGACTCAATTCTATTCTCTGATGCACGGTGACTAATTGCATTCGAATCATCATTTGAAAACCATGTAATTCTGGGCGACTCATCGCTTTCAATAATTTGAAATCTTACTTTTAATAAGCTACTAGCACTTCCGGACTCTGCCTGATCATTCCGCATAACATCTCTACCTTATATACTTAGTGGAGCAAGTATCACAATACCATCTTTCCCTGCGGCTGCGGGTCCTGGCTTACCCTTGATATAGCCATTACCACCTCTTCTTCCTTGACCACTCTGACCAATTTTGATATCAAATTTATCATCTTCTTTCAAATTATTTTTTTCAACTTTAGTCGCCCCAGAGTAATCCTTGCCAACGCTACCACCATTTGAAGAATCGATTAGATCATTGTCTTTTCCAACAATAGCCCCAAGCCCACCATTTCCATCAATAAGCTTACCATCATCAAGTGTGCAGGCATCACCATCGTTTCCACCGGAACCGCCTTCCGCACTGAAAATATTCAAACCTTTAGCAAATTGAACCGCGCGCGGACACCATCGCCGCCAGAACCACCGACAATTACCATCAAACCGTGTTTCTCAGTCCATGGCCATACAAGCTCTTTGGATACATCAACCCGCACAATCTCATTTTGCGTTTGACAATTATTATGTTACTTAATTGCCATTTGGGGTGTACTCGCGATTGTGATTAGCAATAAGATCTAGACAACGAAAACACATCATCAAATAATCAACAACTCATGTAACATTTTTATAACATGTTCCCATTAAAGATCAAGAAACATTCATTTTAATTTTGAAAAAAAATTGGTCGCAAAATCAGTTAGGCAGTGAAAACAAACATGGGGATGAATGATGCCAAACATATTTGAAGAGATACTTAATGAGGTTAAACAGGGTCATTCTAATAGAGTCCCATTATTTGAAGACATTCAAAAAATATTTGAAGGTAGAGCTTTGGTGACTTTTTTTACTAGTTTTACCTATCCTACAAATATATCTGATCAGGATTGCGACATGTTGCAAAGCGTTCTTCAAAATATTGATTGCTCCAAGGGAATAGTTCTGATGATTGACTCGCCAGGTGGTGATGGATTAGCCGCTGAACGAATAGTCAATACATGTCGTGCCTATAGTGGAACAAATGATTATTGGGCATTAATTGCAGGGAAAGCAAAATCTGCTGCCTCTATAATTAGTATGGGTGCAAGTAAAATTATCATGAGCAACGCATCTGAATTAGGACCGGTTGACCCTCAAATATTTAGGGAAGAAAGCGGGATTGTTGAGTCGTTTTCTGCTCATAATCTTGTTTTGGGCTATGAAATACTATTCTCTGAAGCAAAGACTGCTTCCGGCCCAATAGAACCATTTTTGCAACAACTAGCATATTATGACGATAGAGAAATTACTGAATATCGGTCTTTGATTGAGTTAGCTGAAAATATTTCTGTAAAAATATTAAAAAGCGGCATGTTGTATAATTTTCCTGAGAATGAGATAAAAGAAAAAATCGAAATTTTTCTTAACCCAAGTGCTGGAACAATTTCCCATGGCAGACCAATTTACCATAATGAAGCAACAGCATGTGGCTTAGATGTTCAAATTATTGACATTAATTCCGATGAGTGGAATCTAATTTATCAGTTATACTTCAGAACAAATTGGTATGTATCAAACCTAGTCCACAAATGTATAGAGACGATAGAGGATTCTTTTTATGTTGAAGAGTGAAACTGAAGTCAGAAAAAAAGATGTAACAGGATTGAAAGAATTCGAAGATGCTATGCGTCGAGTTGAACCTTTTATAAAGAAACTAGTTAAAAAACCTATTAAAATTAAGCCGTGGAAGTCTGGAAGACCTAGCCGAGAAATACACTCAAAAAGAAAATCGCGTTAAGTTACTTTGCACTGTGTATAACTAGTGTTTGTTATAAAACCATGTAAAACCATGAAAACAAACACAATATGATATATAATAGCGAACGAAGAATTAGTGATTTGCTCGGATCAGGCTCAAAAACCGATGATTGGCCTGAATTTCAGCGAATCTTCGACGTAATCTACCATGAGAATGATACCATGAGAGACATAATGAAAGTGGACCCTGAATACGGTGGAATATTCATAGAAGAGATCAAGATCGACCTGGATTCTCGCCATGAGTTGCCGAAGATTCTGCTCGGTCTTCAGGCGTTGTATTGCCACGAGCGGTTGCGCGAGCGGTTGCACCAGTTGTTGCAAGACGAGGTGTTGCCGGGGGTGGACTTGAACAACGGTCGTCCGGCCATGGATTTGTGGCAGGCCTTGGTGCTGGCGATAGTCAAGCAAGGTGCGGGCATGGATTTTGACGAGTTGCAGGACACTGCGAACTGTCATGAAAAGTTGCGTCAGATGCTGGGTCACAGCAAGTGGCTTGATTCGCGGTATACCCTGCAACAGTTGATAAACAATGTCGCTCTGTTCAGCGTGGAGTTTCTGGGCAAGGTGTCGGCGCTGATTGTGGAGGCTTGCCACGAGCTGGAAGGTCAGGCGCCGGGCGAGATGTTGCATGGACGCTGCGACTCGTTCGTGGTGGAGACCGACGTGCATTTCCCGACGGATGTGTCTTTGCTGTTCGATGCGGTGCAACGGCTGTTGCGACTGATGCACAAGGCGTGCAAGCGACATCAGGTGGGTGGGTGGCGCCAGCGCAAGCATTTGCGCAAGAAACTGAAGCGGCTCTACAACCGCATCCGCAAGTCCCGGCAGTGGCAGGCGAGACCGGCGGCGGTGCGCGAGTATTTGAGTTGTTGTGCCAAGTTGGCCCAGCGGGCGGAGCGCACCTTGGGCGAGTTGCAGGATGCAGGCGTTGAGGGCAAGTTGTGCGAGGACATTGCCGAGTTCAAGGGCTATGCGGACAAGTTGGCGGATCAGGTGGAGCGGCGGCTGTTGCTCGGCGAGACGATCCCACAGTCGGAGAAGCTGTTCTCGGTGTTTGAGCCGCACACGCGTTGGATTGCCAAGGGCAAGGCGGGTCGCCCGGTGGAGTTTGGGGTGCCGGTGTGCATCTTGGAGGATCAACATCGGTTGATTCTGCACCATAAGGTGATGTGGAAAGGCGAGGATGTGGATTATGCGGTGCCGATGGTGAAGGCGGCTCAGCAGCGTTATGCGGGCTTGCGCCAGTGCAGTTTTGACCGCGGGTTTCACAGTCCGGACAACCGCCAGCAGTTGGATGAGTTGTTGGAGGTCAATGTGTTGCCAGCCAAGGGCAAGTTGTCCCAGGCGGCCAAGCGGCGGGAGTTGGAGGTGCCGTTCAAGGCGGCTCGGCAACAGCACCCGGCGGTGGAGTCAAAGATCAACGATTTGGAGCAGCGCGGCTTGGACCGGGTGCGAACGCATGGTGCGAAGGGCTTTGAGCGCACGGTGGCGCTGTCGGTTGTGGCATGCAATGTGCACCGCTACGGGCAGTTGGTGCGCGAGCGGTTGAGAGAAAAGGAGCGGCACCGACTGAAATTGGCCGCCTGACAGCACAGCGATGACCAGGGGGATGCGAAATCCCCAGTCAAATGTGGCTGGGATGGGGTGGTATGGCCCGAATTCGGCTCGGCCTGTTAAAAATCAGCAATTTGGGCAGAAATGCGCGGAAACGGGCTGATTTATTGAAAAATGATTTCTGAGCTGACAAAAAAACACTGAAAATGACTGGAAATCAGATTTCAAAAGGGGGGTTTTCTAGCAGACACTAACTAATAGTATCGCAAACCTTAGTCTATTGGGGATACACTGACTGCTCTGTTATTCCTTATGAGTATTCCGACCGAATTTAATCCAATTTGATTAAATATTCAAAATGCTACTCATTCTGCTAGCATGCCATTCAGCCAACATAAACCAAGGTTGCTCATCCCAATAACCCCTAGCTCTTGCAGAAGTGCTTGGTAACACAAATAATCTTGTTGCACCAATAAAAGCTGATTCTTGCCAGCCATAGTTAAGTCGCTTGGATTTCGGCACCCCAAGCGCCCAATTCAGATACATTTGACAGTTGTTCTTACCAGTGAATGCCAATACCTGCGGTTGGTATCGCTCTATTTTCAGGTGCACTGAACTTGGATCATCACCACTACCGGTAAGTTCGTGGTCACTGCCAGATTCGACTTTGTTGATATCAGTCAAACCAATACCATACGCCGGCAATTCTCCATACTCTTCTGGTTTCAGTTGCCTGTCAGTTAATCCTGTCTTCGCCAAAATCTCCCAAAATTTGTTACTGCGATGTGCATAGTAAGCTCGCCTGCGGGCCGATTCAGTACTTGGAGCGCGGCCACAGAAAACTGTTATCAACCCAGGCCTCAAAACGTCAGGCACAATGTATTCACTACACTTAGATTGATCTGATTCTTGCTTCATTCAATCAAACTTTTCGCCAATAACAATATCAGATTGATTCACTTTTCTCAGCACAGCAGATAAACCTCGGTCATCAAAACTCTTGTCAACTGCATGAAATTCATCAAGTACACTATTTTTAATGACCACGACAGCATAGTGAATATTTTCACCAGATTGAACTTTCAAAAGTTCAACAAAAGTTGACGCAGCAATTTTCAATCGTGTGACAAATCTTGGCGAACCAGCAACCTCATATTGCTCAAGATACTTTGATGATGTCATCAACTCCGCCAATTCCTCTGACTTTTCTCGCTCTACTTCTGTTAGCTCATCAAAATGTACTGAACGCTCTAGCACTCGCCCAAACTCATTGCATAAAAGTTGTGGCAACTCACTCCACGATTCCGTATAATTCTCCTGCTTCAATGTGGTTATCCTGTCTTTCATGGCGGCTAAAGCACAGTCTCTGAATCTCTCACATGGCACGTTGATGAGTTTTGCCATCACTTCATGTGGAAAATCTAGCAGGTAATTACCAACTACAACACTAGCCTCGCTGATGTATCCACCACCGATACCGGCAATTCTCCTGCCGTCTACTTCAATTTCGTTAACATGGCGAAGTTCTGCGTCAACGCCTAACTGCCGCAATACATTGATTGGCGAGCGAAGCTGCATTTTGTAAGCAGCTGCCGGTGCGGCTGGTACACGACTACGGTGAAAAATGCATTGATAGAACAGCTGTGAGCTATCAAGGTAGGTTGTCCCTCCACCAAGCCTCCTACGCATTGCCGGCAAACTTAATTCCGACAACGCAGGTAAGTTCAATACTATTCGAGCATTCTGGTGATATCCTATGCAAACATACGGTGTCGTTGGCCAACAAATTACAATCGTATCGACTGACTGTTCGCGCATTCCAGCCGCAACCGCGTGGTACACCGCTTGAGTTTCAAGATTTGAAACCGAACCGAGATTGAGCACGCGAATAAAACCATCGCGCTTCATTGTGTGTCTTCGATACTAAACCGCTAGGCTTCTTCTAGCGCTTCGACTGACTCAGGTATTGTTTGGCCACCGTCAACAACAATAGTCTGACCTGTAATATATCCAGCTTCATCAGATGAAAAGAAAAGCGCCGCATTTCCAATGTCTTCTACACTTCCCAAACGCTTTAATGGAATTGAAGCCGCCATCGTCTCAAGATAGTCTTCACCTAAATCCAATAGCCCTTCTGTGACGATATTCCCTGGCATGACTGCATTGATTGTAATGCCATACTTTGCAAATTCCATGCAAGCAGTTTTCATGAACCCCAACTGACCAGCTTTGCTAGCACCATAGTGAGTCCAGCCGGGATAGCCGGTAATAGGTCCAGTGATAGATGAAGTCAAGATTATTCTCCCCCGACCGCTCTCCTTCAGCTGTGGAAGACAGCTCTTTATTGCGAGAAAAGTACCCTTTAGATTAGTTCCAAGTACTAAATCCCATTCGTCACCAGACATATTCTCAAGATGGCTCTGTGGGAAAATACCTGCATTGCAACACAATATGTCAATACCACCATGACGCTCAGCGGCTGCAGCAGCCATGGCATCGAGTTCCTCAGAATTTGTTACGTCTGCTGATATTGCAGACGCAGTGCCGCCTTCATCGCGTATCTCAGTCGCTGTTGCCTCAGCATCCTCCAGTCCGCGTGCAACAATTAACACACGTGCCCCGTGCTTTGCGAACACTTTCGCAATTCCTTTACCGATTCCTTTGCTTGATCCTGTCACAATGACAGACCGATTCTTCACAGATGTCAACATATTCCAACCACTTCTCCTTTCAGTGAAAAAATTTACTCATTCAAATGAACAAATAATTTACATGTTTTTCAACGGCAACTCAACAGAATTTGCAATTTTTACGTGTTATCAACAATTCGCATTGAACTGTCAAGTTTTTATTTGGTTGGTGGCTTAAATTACACTGCAACAAAATCCGTGAATTCTATGGGAGGAGAATTCTATGTCCGAATCCAAACAGGAATTTCTTGAACGTACTAAACAATATTGGAACCCCGGCAAGACCACCGACTGGCAGAACTTTGGTGTTGATCTAGTCATTGACCGTCGCGAGGGGTACCACCTCTATGACATGGACGGTAAGAGGCTGATTGATGTTCACTTAAACGGTGGCACCTACAATCTTGGGCATCGAAATCCAGAAGTTGTGGCCGCTGTGAAGGAAGGTATGAAATACTTTGACATTGGCAACCACCACTTCCCATCTCTGATGCGAACCCACGTCGCCCAAATGCTAGCGGAATGCACGCCGGAAGGTTTACAGTATACCATTTACGCTTCCGGTGGTGGGGAAGCAATAGACATTGCTCTGAAATGTGCTAGACATGCTACCAAACGACGCAAGATCATTTGTATTGATCACTGTTATCATGGGCATACCGGCCTAGCAGTACAAGTTGGCGATGATCGATTCTCAAAGCTGTTTCTAAGTGATGCCCCCGCCCAAGAGGTTGTTAAGGTACCCTTCAATGACTTCGAGGCAATGCGACGGGAGATTCGAATGGGTGATGCAGCTTGTGTTATCACTGAAACCATCCCGGCCACCTACGGATTCCCTATGCCCAAAGACGGCTATCTCAATATGATTCAAACCGAATGCGAGAAAGTCGATACACTCTATATCGCAGATGAAGTGCAGACCGGGCTTATGCGTTGTGGTGAAATCTGGGGCGTTGACACATACGGCATAAAACCTGACATACTAGTCACGGGCAAAGGCCTATCTGGCGGTATTTATCCCATCGGTGCGGTCATCGTGAATGAACGCGCCGGCGCTTGGTTAAAAGAAGATGGTTGGGGCCACATGTCCACTTTCGGCGGTGCCGAACTCGGTTGTATCGCTGCAGCCAAAGTTCTTGAGATTTCCAATCGTAAGGAAGTCCGCTCCATGGTGCATTATATTTCGCGCTACATGAGAGAAGGGCTAGAGCAATTGCGCCGAAACTACCCTGACTTTTTTGTTGGAATTCGACAAAGAGGTGTCGTCATGGGGTTGGAGTTCAACCATCCGCAAGGGGCAATTCACGTAATGAAAGCTCTGTTTGCTAATGGCGTATGGGCAATTTTTTCATCGCTGGACCCACAAGTCTTGCAATTCAAACCAGGTATTTTGGTTGACAAAGACCTGTGCGATGATGTCCTGAATCGACTTGATACCGCGCTACAAATAGCCCAAGCTGCCGCTTTTGGTAACAGCGCCCACAACGGTAAAATATCTGAAAATAATATGGCGGATGCCGCATAAAACAAAAACTATTGGAGAACTAAAATTATGCAGACATTTGAATCGTTACCCCACGAAAAACAGCTTGAACTACTGCTCAAAGTCGCGCGTAATGCAGTTTCGCACTACAATATTCCATCGACTGCAGCTGTTGCTCTTATCAATCTTTCCGAAAATGCCACCTACTCGGTAACAGACAATACTTCCAATCAAAAATGGGCGCTACGAGTACACCGTGAAGGTTATCACACAAAAACTGCCATCGCTTCTGAACATGCCTGGACCGACGCTTTGCGCAATGATGCTGGTGTGATTACTCCTGTTATAGTACCTGGCAAAGATGGGAAGAATATACAATCCGTAACAGCTGAAGGTTTGCCAGGCGATTTTCGCCATGTGGTCATGTTCGATTGGGAGACGGGGATTGAACCCCCGGAAGCTAACCTGCTTAAACCGTTTGAACTGTTAGGAAGTGTTTCAGCCCAAATGCATAAACACTCTATGAATTGGCAACGTCCAACGTGGTTTGAGCGCTACGCGTGGGATTTTGTGACAAGTATTGGTAACAAACCTCACTGGGGACGATGGCAAGATGGCATGGGCATAAATTCTGAACGAGAGCAGCTGTTCGGCAAAACAGCTGATTTGATTAATCGACGACTCCAAATTTACGGCCAAGGGTTAACACGTTGGGGCTTGGTCCATTGCGATATTAGGCTGGCCAATCTTCTGATTGAAGGCGATATCACCAAAGTCATCGATTTTGATGATTGCGGGTTCAGTTGGTTTATGTACGACTGTGCAACAGCGCTCAGTTTTATCGAAGCACGACCTGATGTTCCTGAACTGATTGATGCATGGGCTAAAGGCTATCGAACAGTGATGGAACTTAGTGAAGAGGATGAGGCGGAAATACCTACATTTGTCATGTTACGAAGACTGTTGCTAGTCGCTTGGATAGGGTCCCATTCAGAGACTGAATTGGCTCAATCCATGGGGTTACCGTACACCGCTGAAACTGTTGATCTGTGTGAACACTACCTCTCCAAATTCAGTTGATTGATAGATTGTGGAGACCCTGATCAAACAATTTCCAAAGCCATTCACTTAATACCGGTTTTTTTCCGATACATTCCCTGAGCAATCCGATCAATTACCATCGCACAGAACAAAATCGCAAGTCCACCTAGCAGGCCCTGCCCCTTAGCTGCATACTGCAAAGCCTCAAGAATTAGCGCCCCTAAACCCTCTGCGCCGATCAAAGATGCGATTACCACCATAGATAACGCCATTAAGATTGTTTGGTTGATACCGGTCATAATTGAAGGCAACGCTAGCGGAAGTTCAACATTGAAAAGCAACTGGCGACGCGAACAACCGAAAGCAACAGCCGCTTCCTTAGTCGTATCTGGAACACCGCGAATACCAAGAGCAGTGAGTCGAATTACCGGCGGCATTGCAAATATTAAAGTAGCCAATACTCCTGGGGGTTTGCCCGTACCGAAAAAAGCAATAATCGGAATCAGGTAAACAAACGCCGGCATAGTTTGCATGAAATCTAACACTGGTTCAGCGAAGGTATAAGCGCGCCTTGATTTGCCAAACCAAATTCCAAGCGGAATGCCGAACAAAATGCAAAGAAAAGCCCCAGCACCAATCAGCGCCACTGTTATCATCGACAATTCCCACATGCCCATAAACATGAGATAGACAAGCGAAGCACCTGTGAAAATCGCTACCCGCGGTCCCGCTAATCGATAAGCCAATACAACGGTAACAAACATAACCACCGGCCAAGGTGTCTGCAACAATACTATCTCAAGTCCGTCAACTACCCATTTGATCGAAGCTGTGACACCATCAAATACATCTCCGAATCTGGTTGCTAGCCAATCAAATCCGCTATCACCTTTTTTTGACAAGTAGGCAAAGTACTCCCGTTTTATAGGTGACTCTGTAATTGGGATTGAATTGCCGAGTAATCCGAAAGTTATGTTTGAGACAATTTCATTGGGATTGACAACTGTGAAGCGTATGACAGTAAGTGGCCATATCGCGGCTATACCAATCAAGCTAAAAACAATGCCTGAGGTTCGAATACCGGATTGCACATTTGGATTCGCTCGCCAGCGCAGATACTGTGCCTCGTATGCGAAATTGGCATAAAATCCTTCAATCAGTTTAACTAACAAGTAAAGTACGATGCCGGTAATAAGAACAACCAAACCGGCACTTGCGGCCTCATTGGCCGCAGCCATCGCCTTTTCTGCAGCATTGGAAAGATTATCGGCAATCTTGAGTTTCGCTTCAGCACCTGCAACATCACCAGCAGCCATCAACTCCGCCGCCTGCGACTCGCGTCGGGCAATATTCTCCATTAATCGCTCATAACGCTGTAACTGCTCAGAGCCGAGTTCACCCCATAGCCCTCGCCCGAGCTGCACAAGGGCAAATAGTTCCAGTACTAGGAAAATCCAGAAAAACCCCCAAACACCGCGAGCTGCCCCCCATACAGGACCGAATATAGCAGCCATTGTGTTCCACGTCCAAGTGAATCCTGTTTTGCTTTGTATTTTTGCAAATTGTGCTTCATAGTAAGAACCATTAGTTTGGGTAAATTGTTCGACGCTATGAATCTCAGAATCGCGTTCTGCGTCAGTCATGCTTTGCCTCCTTGAATTCCCTTGAGCAACGTAGATTTGTCTATTACACCCACGTCTTTCCCATTGTCGTCGGTAATAACAATTGCATGGTCTGTTGTTGTTGCAATATTAATCAACTCGTCCAAATCTGTCCCGTGACTGGCACGCGGACTCTGACTCAAGTCTTCGTTTGCAGCGGGTGCATAATTGGACAACGGCACCATGATTGTATGTGCAAAGACTAGTTTGAGCTTGGAAATGCCTTCGACAAAATCCCGCACGTAGTCATCAACCGGGCGGGTAACAATATCTTCCGGCGTGCCAACCTGCACAATCCAGCCATCTTTCATTATGGCAATGCGATTGCCAATCCGAATAGCTTCGTCCAAATCGTGGGTAATAAAGACAGTTGTTTTGTTCATTTCTGAAGATAGCGCCATGAACTGATCTTGCAATTGTCGGCGAATTAGCGGATCAAGAGCTGAAAATGGTTCATCCATCAACAAGACCTCTGGATCCGAAGCTAGTGCACGCGCCAAACCCACTCGCTGTTGCATGCCACCGGACAGCTCTCGTGGATAACGGTCCTCATACCCTGTCAGCTCAACGCGATCAAGGCAAGCTTGAGAGACCGCCCAGCGGTTGGCCTTGGATTCACCTCGGATTTGCAGTGGAAACCCGACGTTGTCTCGAACACTGCGGTGAGGCAGTAGCGCCATGTGTTGAAATACCATACCGATGCTTTTAGCTCGCATTTCACGAAGCTCCAAGTCGGTTAATGCCAGCATATCCCGACCTAGAACTGAAATACTACCCGAGGTGGGTTCAATTAAGCGGTTCAAATGTCGAACCATAGTTGATTTACCAGAACCTGATAGTCCCATCACGCAGAAAATCTCACCGCGTTTAACTGAAAAAGAAACGTCAGCAATACCAACTACGCAGGCAAATTCCTTCAACACCTCGGATTTGCTTAACCCGCGCTGAAGGATCGCATCCATAGCAGCCGGGTGATTGTCTCCGAAAATTTTCCAGACACCTTCAAGAACGATAACCTCATCCGTTCCAATGTCAATTTTAGTATTCATTTTTCCAGTACCGTCCAAATGCGGTAGGTGAATATACAGATGCATGCGTAGCGCACAGGTGTGCGCTACGCAATCTATTACTGATTAATTGAACCAGGAATCCACCATTTCTGAGTTGGCAGCAACCCATTCTTTAGCAAATTCTGTTGGATCTTGCTTTTCCGCAGAAATTGCAAAGACAATCTGGCTGACTACATCAGTCGTTAGCCGAACTTTGGACAACATTTCAGCCGCCTCGGGCTGTGTTTCAGCAAGAGATTTTGCATAGAAAATGTGCAATTTTGCTGCATCCCATGCCGTTGATGCGGTGGACATTTCCAACCAGTTGGGATCATCTGTTGGTTGAGTGACATTCCATGTATCAGGATCATGTGCTGGCTCAGACAATGGGACCAAATCCCAAAGGGCAAACATGTGATGCGGTGTGTAACAGAAAAACACAATATCCTGACCCTTCCGGACGGCATTGTCCACTTGAGCAAGTGCAACCGCCTCATCCATTTCTACCAAGTTCATGGTTTCAGCGTAGCCATAGGATTTGGCACGAATTCGTTCCACATTGGTTGATGCCCAGCCGGCAGCCCCGATCCAAACTTCACCGCGTCCGTCACCATCAGTGTCAAAATTTGCCGCCATGTCAGGGTCGGACAAATCACTCAAGGCAGATATGCCAGTTCGCTCTTGTGTATCTTTAGTTACACAAATTTGCTGCTCTGATAAAACCGCGTTCGGGTTAAAGGTAACAGTACCTTTTTCTGTAACAAATGTATCAAACAGATTTTGTTGGTTAGGAATCCATACTTCTGGATGTACGTGCATTGCACCGGAGTCCATTGCCTCAAAAACAATCGGATTGGTACCGTTCTGCAACTCGACTTTCAAACCCAAGTTATCCTCAAGCGCAACTTTTAGAATATGTGCTGTACCGCGCACTGAAGCCCAATTTGGAACTCCAATGATGACATCTTGAGCGAATGCTGTTGCGCTCATCAACAAGATTAGGCCAGCAGCCGTAATGCTTTTTAGCGTCTTCATAGTTTGTCCTCTAAACAAAATAAAAAATTGACCAAAATTTTGTAGATCAATCATCGGTGCTTGATCAGAACACCTGATGAATCGATTTGACCATGCAAGCGCAGTACGCGATTGTATTTTGCAAACTGCTCCTATTGCCACAAGCTAAATTTGACCGAATATCGCTAAACACATTAGGTTTCAGTGAAATACAAACTTTGGTTAGCAAAACTGTGGTCGCCTCGTTTCTAAATAGTATAAATCAAAATACTTAAATTATCTGACTCATGCATCTTCTCGGCGCAAGGCTTGGCTCAGACAGTGAACTCCACCACCGCCCAAAGTGAACATTGACATGTCTGGGTCGTAAACTTCAAAACCCATAGCACGCATTTTTGCATTGAGATCCTTGGCACCTGCCATTGACAACACCTTACCATCCCCTAAAGACACTAAATTGACACCCAAATTCCTAGCTTCTCGATATTCAACTTCAAGAATTTCGATACCCCAGCTCCTGACAGCCTCAACTAGCCAAGGCTCCATGGCATCCACGCAGGCCACAACCAACTTCTCTGCTAAAGCCACTATCAGCCCGTCCATATGCACAAACTCGCGACTGATTGGTGCAACTACCGCCTCCCAGCCTTCGGCTCTAACAAAATCACCGACTTGTTCGGCACCTTCTTTTTCGGAACGTTCTCCACAATATCCAATCAACACTCGGCCCGACTCAATGATATTGAAATCTCCGCCCTCAAAATGCCCTGCGGTAGCGTATTTCCAAATCGGAATATCATGCTCCTGATAAAACTTTATGGCAGTAACATAATCGGCTCGACGACACTTCAATTGCATATGCGCAATTAGAGCGCCCCAAGGTGTCATAGCCGATGAATCCCTAGCGAAAAAATTTCGGTGCAATGACTCATCACTGTCAAGGTAATGGCAATTTACGTCGTTCTCCTCATAGATTGAAACCATTTCAGCGTGCTGCTTCAACGCCAGCTGCAGGTCGAATTTGATACCGGTTTTGTGCGCATTAGCTAGCGTCCGGCCGATTAACGGACCAGCATCTACCCACTTGTAGTACTCAGGTTTGCCTAATAAGACATCTTTGAGTTTACAGTGCTCGTTGTTAATGCCCCATTCCAGAGACTTTGAGGCTTTTATTGCTATGGGTCCGCCCTGTTCATCAAATCTTAGTTCCATCTCGATCCTCCGTTTCGTGAAAAATTCTAAACCACTTTCAAAGAGTCAGTTCAAATCAGTTGCCGAATCACCTCTTGCGTTGTCGGTCAAGTATACAAATCGAATTAGTTTAGGATTTTTTCGTTTAAAAACAAGCACTTAATAAGTTAAATGGCATTTTAGAGTTAAAATTCTTCGGGAGTCACATTTTGAAAGAAATCCGTATTTGACTCATGCGCACAGTTGCATAAAGCAGTATTAGTTCAAAGAGCTGATTCAACTGAGGTTTTAGACTGATGGTTCATTAGAGAGTTTCATTTTATGCAATACTTGTCTTAGAGATTCGTGTAAAGTACTTGGCTTATTCTTAATTTTACTTGCCTAAATCTCTGCTTGAGTGCTTTTTTGCTATACACAGCCTTTTCGATTAACCCAATACCAATATTAACACATGAATTTTACTATCATTCAATCTCATTTATTTCAAAAACTTATAACATTTTTAGATATCACAACAAAATTGAATTCATCTTATATTAGAATTTGCTAATATAATTGCTCTCATAAAAATCACATAGAAGGTTTAGCAGTCTTTCGAAATTAGAGGAGTTCGGACAATGGCAGAAAAGCTAGTAATTATGATGGTCAACTCTGACCCTGCAAATGGTGAAGAGATGGGTGCGCCAATATTTCAAGCAACCGTTGCCGCAGCAATGGAATATGAAGTTGAAGTTGTCTGCACCGCAACAGCCGGTAAATTGCTGAAAAAGGGAGTTGCCGATAAACTGTACGTCAAACAAGGTTCAGACAAGTCTGTTTACGACTTCATTAAGGATGCCCATGAAGCAGGTGTCAAGTTCTATTGTTGTTCACCTAACCTGGACCTATTTGATATGACAGAAGACGATCTGATTCCAGAATGCGAGGGCGTAGTCGGTGGTGCCTACATCATTGAACAGGTGATGGAAGACGACGATACCAAAGTGCTGAGTTATTAATACCGATGAGTCAAACAAACATTACAATTGGCGACCCAGTTTCGCACGAATCGGAAGTCAAAACCGACAAATTAGAGGAGATTTTCTCCGATATTTGCGAACATCCGCTCTATGACCACGAACTTAATGGTTGCTTGAATTGCGGCATCTGCACTGCCACTTGTCCCTCAGCACACTACTTCGATTACTCCCCGCGTGAAATTGTCCAATTGCTGTGGACCGAAAATCTAGAGGGTATTTATGATGCCATGCAAGAAAAAATCTGGGCTTGTGCCCAGTGCTATACTTGCGCTGCACGTTGCCCCTTCGGAAATTCCCCTGGTGGACTTGTCAGCATTATGCGAGAAACAGCCATAAAACATGGCTTGCAGTCAGCCAAGGATGTACTCAGACCATTTTCTCGCGTCATGCTCAAACTCATTTCAACTGGCAACCAACTTGCCCCAAACATGATTACACCCGATCATTTCGCAGATTGGGGACCGAATATCACCAAAGTCGATGCACCGCTTGAAATTCTCAGGAAAGCCATTCCAATGCCAACCATGCACACAACATCTACAGCATGGGAGGTCAATCTAAAAACATCAATCGAGCTATATACGATATGGGAAGAATCTGGCGTGCTAACGCAACTTGAAACGATTGACGAAAACCTATTTGATGTCATCCTTGATATTATGGAAGAAAAACGAGAAGAGTATGAAGATTGGCTTGAAGAGCAAGATGAAGATTGAATTAAGAAATTTGATTAGCAGGAGGAACCATATAGTATGAGCATAAAAGTCCCTTTCGGCAACCAGCTCAACGGCGAACGATTCACCGGACATGGCGCTGAGTGGCAAGATTCGAACCTGAAGCCTGATGAAGCTCAAACTGCAACCCAATGGGTTGAAGCAAAAATCGACCGTCGTGCGATGCTGACAACCCGCGAGCATGTTGAGGATGTTCGAGACATCATGTGGCAACTTGAAAAAGAAGGTGAGATAGTAGTGCACCGCGTCAACGACGGGCATAATCCAGTCATGACAAAAACTCTCTACGGTTGGGATAAGAAAATTCCTACCAACCGGCTCTGGCATCATAAGTCATGTGGGCAATGTGGCAATATTCCGGGCTACCCTACCTCGTTGCTGTGGCTGATGAATGAGCTTGAGACAACCTACCTTGATGAAACCGACCAAACCTCATGCACAGCTTGGAATTACCACGGCTCCGGCATTGGCAATGTAGTTAGCTTGGCGGCAGTATTCCTAAGAAATTTCCACCAAGCTTATGTTGCCTCTCAAGCTGAAAACCTTGACAATGCTTACTACTACCCGTTAGTTCATTGCGGAACTTCGTTTGGCAACTACAAAGAAATGCGCCAGTTTCTGCTTCATTCCGCGGAACTGCGTGAGCAAGTCAAGAAAATATTGGGCAAGATTGGGCGTTTGGTCGATGGCAAAATTTTGATACCGGAAGAGATTGTCCACTACTCAGAATGGTTACATGTTATGCGCCATCAGATTGCAGAAAGACAAACGATCGATGCCTCCGATATTCGCGCTGTCATACATCCTGCCTGCCATGTATACAAAATGGTTCCAGAGGACGTTATCTATGACGATGATGTGCTTGAAGGTAATCGAGTCGCTGTGTCAACTGGATTGGTACAAGCGCTTGGCGCCCAAGTGATTGACTATTCAACTTGGTACGATTGTTGTGGTTTCGGATTCCGCCATATTATCTCAGAGCGGGAATTCACACGATCATTCGCTATCGACCGCAAAATTAAAGTTGCAGTTGATGAAGCCAAAGCCGATGTAATGATTGGTCACGACACCGGTTGCATAACCACATTGGATAAAAACCAGTGGATTGGCAAAGCAGTTGACAAAAATTATGAAATGCCAATACTCGCAGACTGTCAGCTAGCAGCTGTTTTATGCGGCGCACATCCATACAAAATTGCGCAATTGCATTGGCATGCTTCAGCCTTTGAGCCTTTGCTTGAGAAACTCGGGATCAACTGGCAATTGGCAAAATCTGAATTTGAGAATTACCTTACAGAAGTTGAAGCTGGACGATTCGATACGCTTTATGACCCGCGTCGCGCAATTACTTCTGGACCGGGGTTTGAGGCCAGAGCGTAGCATGACAGGTAGAGTTTTGGTTGTTGGCGGCGGCCCCGCTGGATTGGCGGCTGCCAGATCGCTTGCCGATATTGGCGAAAGCGTTACTCTTGTCGAGAAAGAGAGTGTTCTCGGCGGTGCGCCCATTCTATCGGGTTATGCCCGTCTTGTGCCATCCGGTGAATGGGCCAAAGATGCAATTGGCCGTATGGTTAATGCAGTTTCGGATAATAACAATATTGAAATCCGCACCAACTCGTACATCAAAGAGCTAAACGGTGAGTCCGGCAATTTCAAAGCCACTCTTCACGATGCCTCTGAGATAGAGGCTTCTTCAGTCATTCTTGCGACTGGTTTCACGCACTTCGATTCGATCAACAAACCGGAATGGGGGTTTGGATCTCACCCGGATGTGGTAACTACCACACAGGTTGAGCAGATGTTCTCATCTGGCCAAGGCGTGCATTGTCCGTCAGACGGCCGGAAACCAAACCGTGTTGCTATTTTGCTTTGCGTCGGATCAAGAGACCGGCAGATCGGGCGGGAATGGTGCTCTAAGATTTGTTGTACAGTATCTGCAAACATGGCAATGGAAATTCGCGAGGAATTACCGGATTGCAGCGTATATATCTACTATATGGATATCCGCACTTTTGGACTTTACGAAGGCAGCTTTTATTGGCGAAGCCAAGAGGAGTTCAAGGTAAAGTACATTAAGGCACGAATTGCCGAAGTTACGTTCGATGGGAACAAGGTTCTGTTAAAAGGTGAAGACACCTTGGTCAAGCGACCGATATCAATTCCATTCGATTTGGTAGTTCACGCAATTGGCATGGACCCAAATGTTGATAATTCAGAAATTTCTTCCATTTTCGGCGTGGAGCTTGAACCGCATGGCTTCATCAAACGCAAGGCATCTTATGATTCAGTTGCGGCAACCTCCCGCAACGGCATTTTTGTTGCCGGTGCAGCAATTGGCCCGGAAACTATTGATGATTCTATTGCGCAAGGTCAAGCTGCTGCTATCGCCGCACTTGGTACGATTCGAAATGCAGCTTAATCGCGTGTGCTTTATTAGTAAGTCTGCGATAAGATGACAGCGATTGAACTTACAACACACAATCAACTTGATGTAATTCCTGAGTTACATCTTGATGGACATCGCTTGAGATCTGCATTTGAGTCAATGGTGGACTGTGCTGAGGATATTGGAGGAATAGAAAGTGTAATCAAAGGGTTGGATGCAAAATCAATTCTGTACCAACGTATATTCACCTCTAGTGCTAATTGTCTGTCCGAATCTGAGTTTCTTGATGCGTGTACGTTCATGCCGACAGTAAGAAGGCGATTGAAATTGCTATTAGAGCAACATGAGTTTGAACATATCAAAAAAACGCTGACGGAACTGCTTGACGATATTAATGTGAACAATGCCGACAGCAAACTGGAACAGTTTGAATCTAAACTAATGCCTAATGCAAAATCTCGTTGGATACGCGACTTGGCGGCTGAGATACTGCACTACCGAAATCCTGATGAATTTCCATTGATGACCCGCTGGGTCTGGGATCAGCGCGCAAACACCGGAGTACTCCGAGAGATTTGGTATTCGGAGACTGAAACCAATTATCTTGAGATCCCACACACCATTCGCACTCACATTGAGCTCAGACGGGAATTGCACGATTTTCTGAAAGGTAATGGAGTTTACGCCAATTTCAACCTTATGATAGATGTATTGTTTGCATGGATTTACAGTCAATATATTGGGGCACAAGGCGGAAGCTTTTTGAAGACTGACTTTGGTAAAGCCGAACGCTCATTTTATTACGCGATTCGCATGCTTGGATTGGACGCGGCGCTAACGGCGGATAGCAAATCTCACTTATTATTGCCAAATGGCAAACGTCACACACTGTCTTGTGTCATTGACGCAACTATACAGTAAAAGGAAAATACTTTTATGCCGATTCATGAGAAATCGCTGATCCGACCTGAAAACCTGCGTGAACAGGAAGATCTTGAAATCGAAGGTGTCAACGTTTCCGGCACTTGGAGCACATTCATTGAGACACGCGTTGTCAATGATTACAACGAAAATTTGGAAAACGAAGTGTCTGCTTTCCCGGGCGGCGCTAATATTCACCGCTGTTGGCAGTGCGGTGCTTGCACCAACTCTTGCACTGTAAATGCCATCAATCCTGACTTCAACCCGCGCTTTTGGATATATCTAGTGCGTTTGGGGATGGAGCAAGAATTATTACGCGATCGAGAAATTATCTGGCAATGCGTTTCTTGTCACCGATGCACACATGTTTGCCCGCGAGATGTTGAACCCGAAGGTGTGATAAAAGCTCTATCACATTGGCTTGAGGCCAAGGGGCATACCGAAAAATCACCGTCTCAGCATTTTGATGAGGAGTTTTATGAACAGGTGTTAGCAACTGGAAAAATAGAAGAAGGCCGAATCGTGCGCAACTTTTTCAGTCGAACCTCGCAGTCTCTTAACCAAAGCTGGTTGTTGCAAATGGCAAAAAATCTTGTGCGTGGCATTCCATTAACACTGTTGATTCGAATGGGTCTTTCGACACTTTTACGTCCCAGAACTAAGCGCTGGAGTAAATCTAGACAATCAATTGAAGAACTTATTGAATCGCGCCATGCTCAAATCAATGAAGTAATGATGCAAGGAGAGAAATCAAAGTGAGCGCCAATACTAAACTTCGAAACGACCTGCAAACCGTTGGGTATTATCCAGGTTGTGCACTTGAAGGTAGCGGGCACGCGTATAACCGCTCCACAAAGCGAATTGCAAAAACACTCGGGCTAAAACTCATTGAGATTGAAAACTGGAACTGTTGCGGTGCAATGGAAGTCAAAAATATTGATCCTGAGGTTCAAAATTATCTCTCCGTGCGTAATATGTCTATTGCCAAACACAAGATGGGATTAGATGTTGTAATGGCACCTTGCAATGGTTGCTATCACAATCTGAAGAAAGCGGAACATGATGTGAAGCACCGCGAGAAAACTCGTTCTACATTACACAAAATGACTAAAAAGACTGGCGAACCGGAATATAAAGCAGGTGATGTCGAAACCATTCATGCACTTGATTGGATAAAACATGCAATTGGGGAACAAAAAATCTCCAATCTTGTCAAAAAGTCACTTAGTGGTCTCAAAATTGCTAACTACTACGGTTGCATGTACACCCGTCCGCGCCATATTTTTCCTGAGAAAGACCAAGGTGAATCAAGTGAGTCAACTTCAAACCCCCATTTCATGGACGATATTTTGCGCGCGGCAGGTGCACAAATCATCAATTTTCCACTCAAAACCGCTTGTTGTGGCGGCGCCCATACCTTATCGGACTGTGATACTTCTACTCGCCTTGTACTCAATATCTTGCAAGCGGCAGAAGCTTGTGGAGCCAATGTGATTGCGACAGAATGCCCAACTTGCCACACCGGACTAGAAATGCACCAAATCCGAGCGGAAGAAACACTAAATGTCAAAACCCAACCAGTAATGTTGTATTTCACTCAGATTCTCGGCCTTGCATTCGGCATATCGCACCGACAGTTGGGTATTCACGAAAACATATCACAGTCTTTGGGGTTGTTAAAGCAGCAAGGTGTTGTATGAACGATTTTGCAGAAATCGAGCGCGATATTGAGCAGATAAAAACCAAGTGTGAGAACACTCCTGATCCTGACGTGCATTTGCTCAATCTTGGTGAAAAAATATTGGAGAACTGGTTAGTCGCGCATGATATAACACCCACCAATGATGAACGTGAAGGATTTCGGCTGCTTGCCCTACACCGGCAAGGAGCACAGCATGACCCGACTTTTCACGCTTGCCGTGAAACTTGTCGGGAATTAATTTATCAAATCAATCTGTACCGAATGCACCACACTGATCAACAGATTCGTTTGTCAGCTATGGTTGCAATGCACTTGTTGCTGTTCATTCGCGGAAAAATGGAAATTCAGCAACTTGGTGAGTTCTGCTGCAACTCTAAGGTATCTAGAAATTAACCCAAAAATGGAGAATATACCAAATGACTCAAGTACGCGGTTGTGAATTACCAGACGAACTACTCTATGATGTTGAGAACAATATCTGGTATCGTGAAAATGAAGATGCTTCTATTACCGTTGGCATGACGTCGATCGCCACAGCAATGGCGGGACAGATTGTCGCCATTACACCAAAAAAAGCTGGTCGGAACGTCTCACCAGGACGAAGCTGCGCCACAGTCGAATCTGGAAAATGGGTCGGTCCTGCAAAACTTTTGAGCGGCGGCAAAGTCATAGAAGTTAATAATGACATAGTCGCTACACCTAATCTTGCTAATTCCGAACCTTATGGTAGAGGTTGGCTACTAAAAATGCAAATTGAAGATTGGCCGTCTATCAAATCTCAACTAACGCAAGGCAACAACGTCGCCGAACCTTATGAAGCAAAAATGGAAGCTGACGGCTTTGCCGGATGCGGCGCATAGCACTGGCTCGCGTACATGAACTTTAACCACACATATACCATCCGCCATTAATATCATAGGAGTTTGCAAAATGCCGGATCAAGTACTTGACACAAAAGGCCTGAATTGTCCTCTGCCTATCCTCAAAGCAAAAAAGTCAATATCTCAGATGGAAATCGGTCAAACCTTAGAAGTATTATCGACTGACCCCGGTTCTGTGAAAGATTTTGAAGCACTGTGTCGACAAACTGGCCATAAATTGCTTGAATCTAAACGAGAAGACGGAATCTATGTTTTTTTGCTAGAGAAGGCCTAATCAACAAGGCATCCTATCCTTGCATTTTAAACTTTTTAACGAAGCAACACAGGCCAGTGTTGTCATTTCAGTAGTTTATTCTTGCAATATACTAGCCTAAACTAATTTTAGGCATCCAATTCTGCATAAGCAAGGTAACTACACATATTAATAAGTAACTACACATATTAATAACGTGTAGTTTTTCTCTAAAGTTAATGCCTGTGCCGCCACAATAATTACATCTATCCTAAACGAGTTGGCTTTTTTGTCAGAAATGCGGCTGTTTACCACGCGTTCTGCTGTCCCAACTTTGACGGTTAGTTTTGCTAACATATTGATTTTATTATAGGCTTACGTGTTGCTAGGCACTACAAAGGCATTTTCGAAAGTTGACAAATCGAATATGCTTATTTGCAAGGTTTTTGTGGGTTTGATCCGTAGATGCCGCTGGCCTAAACCGTCAAAACCAGAGCACACGCTTTCATCAGGCTCGCATCCGAACTAGCTGGACCGCAAAAACGACGGCTCGGTCAGCAGTTGCGGAATCAATCGCCGCAATAAAGCCCCGGAACTGACGGCCGCATCTCAACGCTGTCCGGCTCAATCCCATTCCGCCCGAATCATCGCCACATTGTGATTCGCACCGTCAAACACCACCCCCAGCAGATGAATCTTCCCTCGCCGATGGCGATACTTGCCAGCATAGTCGTTTTCCCGAATCTGCGCAATCGCATCTGCCGCCTCAGCCTCCACCTTGTCTTCCTCTTTCGGCTGTTTGGCCACCTTGAACTCCATAACAAACACCTCGCCGGCATGTTCCACCACCAAGTCCGAACGACCGAGACTCGTTGACTCCTCGCCTTTGACATCCACGCCGATGGCGGTGAAGCAGGCATACACCATGCTCGCATAAAACCCCTCGTAATGCTGCATGGGGTTGCGGGCATACCACTCGTTCGGAATGCTTGAGAAGAACGAACTCAACTCGGCCTTGAACTCCCCGAAGTCGTTACCAGCCAGAAACCTCGCCATGCTCTTGGCGCGCTTCTTGGCTTTAGCAAAGTTGCCACTGACGGCACCCAGCAACTGCTGGTTCAGGCTCAATCGCACCTCATGGTTGGGATAGCACAACGTGTAATCAATGCCTTCCGGCTGGGTTTCATGGTTGACAATGGTGAGGTAGCCACACTGGAACAACAACGCGTTGACACTGACAGTCTCAAGATCGAAACTCGCCAGTTCTCTCTCAGGCATTTCCAGGTTCTCCAGATTCAGGGTGTTGATCTCGCCCTCGGCCAGCAACTTGTAGAGATACCTCGGTGTGCCGGTTTCATACCAGTACGGTCTGAACAGTCTGTTGTCAAACAGCAGCAACACGTCAAAGGGGTTGTAGACTTTCTCCTCGCCGAGCCAGCTGTAGCCGTTGTACCAGCGCCGTATCTCGTCCCGGTCCAGCCCTTCCAGTTCCGGGGCGAACACCGTGTCGATGTCAGTATCTGTGTAGCCGCAGATGGTGGCGTACCGTGGATCCAGACTGAGATCTTTGAGATTGTTCAGCCCTGAGAACAGACTGACCTTGGAATACATGCTGATGCCAGTGACGAACACGAAACGGATGTATCGGGCACAGCCCTTGATGACGCCGTAAACGCCATGCAGGTAGTCGCGGTTGGCTTCCGCTTGTTCCTTGTCTTCAAGCAAGTCCAAGATCGGCTTGTCATATTCGTCCACCAGAATCACCACCTGTTGTCCGGTTTTGCGGTAGAGACTCAAAATCAGATTGTTGAACCGATCAGGACCGGTGATGCCCGGCGGTTCAATGCCGGCAAAATTCTCAAGCCAAGTAAGTTGATTTTCCAAGTTGTTTCGAAGGTCTCCCGGTTCGCTGTATTTGGAGTCAAAGCTCAGTCGCACCACCGGATTGCTGGTTGTCCAGTCCCAGCGGTCATGAATGTGCAAACCTCGGAACAGCTGCTCATTGCCCTCAAACAACTCCTGTATCGTATCCACTAGAAGTGTTTTGCCGAATCGGCGAGGGCGGGACAGGAAATAGTATTCACCTCTGTCAATCAGTTTCTCAATATGCGGGGTCTTGTCCACATAATAGCAGTCTCGGTTCCGCAGGTTCATGAATGAAGCGGAGCCAATCGGGAGTTTGAGTTTGCGCATGGTCAATTGTTCAGCGAATTAATTGATTAAATTATAGCATCAACAATGGCTTAGCCTGCTGAATGTGAAAATTAGGTTTGCGCATTTAAGACATTCAGGCTGAGAAGGCGTTGTTTAATGGCACTTTCAATAGTGTTGGGCATAACGGGCGCAATAACGTCTGGGTCAGGATTCGGTTCGCATTGTGTTTGTCAACTCAGTTTGATTGCGACTAGTGTTTGTCAGAAAAGCGATGGCAGGATAGGGACAGATCACAGGCAAAGTGTATCGGATCGGAATAGAGTGAAGCTTGCGAGTCCGCCGCTTTATCAAAAGCAAGGAAACTACACGTATTAAACGTACAGTTTCTTCCAGGTCAATGCTTGTGCCGCCAAAATAATTACATCTGTCCCGAACGAATTGGCTTCTTGGTCAGAAATGTGGTTGTTTACCACGCGTTCTGCTGTCCTAACTTTGACGGTTAGTTTTGCTAACATATTGATTTTATTATAGGCGAATGTGTTCTAGGCACTACAAAGGCATTTTCATAAATTGACAAATCGAATACGCCTATTTACAAGGCTTTTGTGGGTTTGATCCGTAGATACCGTTAGTCTAAACCGTCAAAACCAGAACACACGCTTTTATCAGGCTCGCATCCGAACTAGTTGGATTGCAAATACGACGGCTCGGCCAGCAATTGCAGAATCAATCACCGCAATCAAGCCCCGAAACTGAAGGCCATGTCTCAATTTTGACCGGTTCAATCCCGCTCCACCCGAATCATCGCCACATTGTGCTTCGCACCGTCAAACACCACACCCAGCAGATGAATCTTCCCACGCCGATGGCGATACTTGCCAGCATAGTCTTTGCTCCGTATCTGTGCAATCGCATCAACCGCCTCCGCCTTCACTTCCGCTTCCACCTCCGGCTTCTCAGCCACCTTGAACTCCATCACGAACACCTCTCCGGCATGCTCCACCACCAAGTCCGAACGACCGAGACTCGTTGACTCCTCGCCGGTGACTTTCACGCCGATAGCGGCGAAACAGGCATACGCCATGCTCGCATAAAACCCCTCGTAATGCTGCATGGGGTTGCGAGCATACCACTCGTTCGGTATGCTTGAGAAGAACGAACTCAACTCGGCCTTGAACTCTTCAAAGTCGTTGTCAGCCAGAAACCGCGCCATGCTCTTGGCGCGCTTCTTGGCTTCCGCAAAGTTGCCGCTGACGGCACCCAGCAACTGCTGGTTCAGGCTCAACCGCACCTCATGGTTGGGATAGTACAGCGTGTAATCAATGCCTTCCGGCAGAACTTCATGCTTGTCAATGGTCAGGTAACCGCACTGGAACAGCAACGCGTTGACGCTGACAGTCTCAATATCAAAACTCGCCAGTTCTCTCTCAGGCATTTCCAAGTTCTCCAGGTTCAGGGTGTTGATCTCCCCCTCGGCCAGCAACTTGTAGAGATACCTCGGTGTGCCGGTTTCGTACCAGTACGGTCTGAACAGTCTGTTGTCAAACAGCAGCAACACGTCAAAGGGGTTGTAGACCTTCTCCTCGCCGAGCCAGCTGTAGCCATTGTACCAGCGCCGAATCTCGTCCCGGTCCAGCCCTTTGAGTTCCGGGGCGAACACCATGTCGATGTCCGAATCCGTGTAGCCGCAGATGGTGGCGTACCTTGGGTCCAGACTGATATCCTGAAGATTGTTCAGCCCGGAGAACAGACTGACCTTGGAATACATGCTGATGCCAGTGACGAACACGAAACGGATGTATCGGGCACAGCCCTTGATAACGCCATAAACGCCATGCAGGTAGTCGCGGTTGGCTTCCGCTTGTTCCTTGTCTTCAAGCAAGTCCAAGATCGGCTTGTCATATTCGTCCACCAGAATCACCACCTGTTGTCCGGTTTTGCGGTAGAGACTCAAAATCAGATTGTTGAACCGATCAGGACCGGTGATGCCCGGCGGTTCAATGCCGGCAAAATTCTCAAGCCAGGTGAGTTGATTTTCCAAGTTGTTCTGAAGGTCTCCCGGTTCGCTGTATTTGGAGTCAAAGCTCAGTCGCACCACCGGATTGCTGGTTGTCCAGTCCCAGCGGTCATGGATGTGCAAACCCCGGAACAGCTGCTCATTGCCCTCAAACAACTCCTGTATCGTATCCACTAGAAGTGTTTTGCCAAAACGGCGAGGGCGTGACAGAAAATAGTAGCCGGGCTTCCTAACCAATTTATATATATGGGTGGTTTTGTCCACATAGTAGAAATCCCACTCCCGGATGGTTCGGAAAGATGATTCCCCGACAGGCAGGTCAAGTTTTTTCATAGTTGTCGACCAATGAGTTTGTTGGTTGAATTATACCATCAACGGAGGGGGCTACTTGGACCTGAAATCTTGAGTTCACATTCAAAGATCTCAATTTCATCATGCTTTGTTTAACGGCGCTTTGAAGATTATTGGTGTTTAACATAACAGGCGAGTAATGACTGGTACTGGACAAAGGTACCACCGCCCGAAAGACAATAATCAACTTTCGATTCCTCACTTTCGCTTGTTGTGTTTTGAAAATAACTTGTAGTGCGTTTATCTGAGTGGTTGTGTTTGGATCAGACATTTCCAGAACCCAATCTGGCAATTTAGACAGAAGTGCAGTCCTCAGATTACAAGCTTTACTGTCTGCATAGATTACAGTCTTGCGCTTGCTTTGTTGCATGTTGCCAGCTTGCTTGATTTCAACGTTTGAGCGCTCAGTGGTATCCAGAATTTCCTTCACAAAAATTCTTGAAATTCACCCATGGTACAGCACGATGGAGCAGCAAAACGAAGTAATTTCTCCCAAAGTAACCTAAACGCACTGACACAGTTTCAGCGCAACGTGCTTAAAGACTAGTAAACCCGGATCGCTATGCGTTGCAATCTACTATCATCAACATAGGGCGAAAATTGTTCAAGGTCATGGAATTGGTTCACAAAATGAAGCCGTTTGAACTGAAGTGAACGAGTACGAATCGTTCTGCGAGCTTGAATCTGAGATTAGAAACAGGGGACTTTTTTATAGTGCTTAGCAGTGCATCTACCTAACCCGTGCTCCGTTTACAGGCGACACGCGTTGTATGCATATTTTCATGAGATGCGCTATTGTATTGATAATGTTAGATGGAACAGCGGATGAACTGCCGGATCAAATGTCACCGGTACGATGGTATAGTCCTCTGATTATTGTTCAATTGGACTGGCGCGATCGAGTTTTTACTGGCGTTTGCCCTATATCAGTTCAAATACAAAAACCTCATCAGCTTACGGTTCGTCTTTATGCCAGAAACATATAGACAAAGATATTATTCATTGCGGCAAATTAAATACAATTGTGGAAATGCATGGCAGGTATAATGCCAAGTTGTATTCACAGCTCAATACGCTTGAAACAGCGTAATAGTGCCTATATGCCTCAACACATATATTCAATTAGCCTTCAATCACCGGTGATTTGCCATGGTTAAAGAAACCCTTACATACCCACTAGACTCATCGTTAGGCACTTGGCACAACGATTTTTTCTACGGAAATTTTAGCAAACCCGAGCAAGTTATGTCTCTGATAAAGATGTCATTGAAACCAGAGCAGATAGAACAATTCGATTGGGATACGATGACAGTTGAAACCCACATTCTATGCGATAATGAAAAGCTCAGAAACCGATTCAGTGATGTGTTGGTAAAAGTTCGGCTTAAGAACAACAAAAAAGCGATTATCGCCATTGTTATGGAACACGAACGCGATCACATGTTTGAGATGCTCCCAATGCTGAATGAACACCTGAAAACTTATTCGAAAGGCGTCTCAGTGGTTGTGCCTATCGTCATTAAGATTTAATCAATTCATGTAATGTAACACTTGACTCAACGTAATAGCCTTGCTTTCTTTCTGTTAGGCACACTAGGCAACCACACAAGCTCTTAACCCTATGTGATGAAACTATGCTAGACTCTGATGTAGATTTTGTTTGACTGAAAGAGTCGCTGGTTTGCGAGCTTAAGGTGAAATTGCTTACACAAGTTCAACTATTGTTGAATATGAACGCGAGTGTTTATCAGGCGAGCATATATTAAATTTCTCAACCCGGCTTAGATAGTCGTCTTAACTGTAACCAAACCAACAAAAACGCTGAACGCTAAGTCTCTTCGCTTACTTCCAGACTGCTTTTCGTTAAATTAGGCACGTGCATTATCTAACATAGGCGAATAGACTCTGCTTAAATATCTGCCACCAATTCGCTTTGGTCATCAATTGCAGAGCTACTCACTCAGCTATCAATACCGTCATTTTCATCATAGTCCCAATAATGTCTGAAAATCGAAGTCGAACCCAGGCAAATGTTAAGTAGCGATTTACTGTGTAATAAAATTACCCTTCCTGCACAGCCATAGACAGCGGTAACTAGATTTCTCGCTGTCGTAGATGCGCGTGCCACCGAAATTCAATTCTCTTGAAAAACCAGATAATTGCAAACGTCAACAAGAGATAAAACAATCCAGCAGTGATGAAAGATTCAAACGGTACAAAGTGTCGTGAGTTTACAATCCGGGCCGCACCAAACAAATCAACGATTGTGATAACCCCTGCGAGCGCACTCCCGTGTAACATGAATATAACTTCATTGCCATAAGCTGGCAAAGCCCTTCTGAATGAGCTTGGGAGAATAATTCGCCGCATAACCAACCAGTCTGACATGCCGCAAGAACGCCCAGCTTCAATCTCGCCGTACGGTGTTGCGACAATCGCACCCCTTAGTATCTCAGCTGTATAAGCTGCGGTATTCAGAGAAAATGCAATTAATGCACAAACATAAGCTTCCTTGAAGATTGGCCAGAAAATGCTCTCTCGCAATAGCTCAAACTGCCCTGCGCCATAGTAAATCATGTACATTTGCACTATGAGTGGTGTGCCACGGAAGAAGTAAATATAAGCTTTTGGCAACAGGCTGAAAAGAGCGTTCTGCTTACTTGCAGCGAGTCCGATTGGAACCGCCAAAGCTAACCCTAGCACAAGAGAAATTAATACCAGCTGAACAGTCGTGAGCAATCCGTCAAAATACAGCGGTAAATTCGTAGTGATTGCTTCAATATCCATACTAGATCAGGCCCGCCTAACACCAGCGCTATAGCGTTTATTCAACCACCGCAAGCCACCATCCGAAACTGCCGTTATCACTAAATAAAGAACGGCTACTACAAAGTAGAAAGTAAACGGTTGGCGCAACGAACCCCCCGCTTGTGTCGCTCTAAATACCATATCTTCTAATCCAATCACAGACACAAGGGCCGTTGTTTTCGCCAACACTAACCAGTTGTTGCCAAAACCTGGCAAGGCGTGACGCATACATGCCGGGAACGTAATGCGCACAAAGACTTGTAACGATGTCATGCCGTAGGCGTAGCCTGCTTCAATTTCACCGCGAGGTACCGCTAGAATGGCACCGCGAAAAGTCTCGGCCATGTAGGCACCGAAAATGAACCCTATAGTGATAAAACCGGCAGTGAACTCACTGATTTCGATATAGTCCAATCCGAGCCGGTCACCAATTGCGTTTACTCCTAGCTGACCACCGAAAAAGATAATAAACATCAGAACGATGTCTGGCACTCCTCGAATCAATGTTGTATAGATTCCGGCGATTAATTTTGCAATTCGATTAGAAGATAACTTGGCTGTAGCGCCAAGCAATCCTAAAGCTAAGGATAGAACAAGTGAAGCCAAAGCAAGCTCAATCGTCAGTAACATCCCCTCCAATATGAACGGATAAAGGTATCCACCCAAAATACCGCTGAGGCTATTGACTAAATACTCATGCACTGACTTCACTCATTAAATGTTTGAATCAAAGTCTAGTAGCAACCATTCTTCTTGAATGGTTTGGCTCAATCAACCGATCGGTTACTCACCATAAACGTCAAAATCAAAGTATTTGGAATTGATCTTCTCATAAGTGCCATTGGCTCTAATAGCGTTTATTGCTTTGTTGAACATTTCAACCAAGTCTTCGTTTTGTTTTCGAATTGCAATTCCAGCGCCCTCGCCAAAGTATTTTGGATCTGAAAATCCTGGACCGACAAACTCCCAATCAGCCCCAGCATCAGTTTTCAAAAATCCATCATCAATTGCCACTGAATCTGCCAGCAAAAGATCAAGTCGTCCTGCTACTGCGTCAAGATAGGCTTCATCCTGAGTGCCATAACGTCTGATATCAACAGCCTCTCCGAATTCGCCGGTAATAAAACTATCGTGAGTTGTGGCACGTTGCACACCAACTGTTTTACCGGCCAATCCTTCTTTCGTTATTACATTGCCAGCACCTTTAGGTTGTGCAAACTTACCAGGTGTGTTGTAATACTTAATCGAAAACGCCACTTTTTTCTTACGTTCTTCGGTTATCGACATTGAAGCGATAATCGCGTCATATTTACGGGCGAGCAATGCTGGAATTATTCCATCCCAGTCTTGTTGGACCAATGTGCACTCAGCACCCATCTCATCGCATAATGCGTTTGCAATATCAATATCAAATCCAACAAGCTCGCCACTTGCGGTTACTGAACTAAATGGTGGGTAAGCACCTTCAACTCCGATTCTAATCTTGTCCCAATCACCAGCCACAGCTAATGCAGAGAACAACATGAATATAGGTACTGTCAACAGCATGATTGTCTTTTTCATTTTCTAAGCTCCTTTTAGAGATGTTTGAAAAATAATTTCTATTTAAGATTACCAGATAAAAATTCTCGGAACCGGTCCGATCTGGGCTGATTGAAAACTTCATTTGGTGGACCGTCCTCCTCAACTCGCCCCTGATGCAGGAACATAACCCGATTGGATACTTCTTTAGCGAACCCCATTTCATGAGTTACAACCAACATCGTTGCACCTTCCTGCGCTAGATTCCGCATTACACGTAACACTTCACCAACCAATTCAGGGTCCAGCGCAGATGTCGGCTCATCGAATAACATTAAATCTGGTTTCATTGCCAAAGCCCTCGCAATAGCAGCGCGCTGTTGCTGGCCACCTGACAAATGCGCGGGGTAGTAATCTTTGCGGTCAATCAAACCAACTTTTTCAAGTACTACTTCTGCATACTCGCGCACTTCTTTTTTTGGTATTTTCAAAACTTGGATTGGCGCCTCGCACACGTTGTCAATCACTGTCATATGTGACCAAAGATTGAACTGCTGAAATACCATAGCGAGTCGTGAACGTATGCGATCAACCTGTTTTCTGTTAGCCGGAGTCAAGTTGCCATCTCGTTGTTCTTTCATCTTAATCAATTCACCTTTAACGTGAACCGAACCAGAGGTTGGAATTTCTAACAGATTGATACAACGAAGCAAGGTACTTTTACCAGAGCCACTGCTACCTAGTATTGAAATGACATCATGATCATTTGCGGCTAAAGAAATTCCCTTTAGAACCTCAATAGAACCAAAACTTTTGTAGATATCGTCAACTTGTAAAGCAGGCACGGATTGATCCTTTGAATTTGTTGAGACCGGCACGACAGTTTATCCTCTATTATCAAGATTATTGTTCTATATGTATTTTGATTTTTTACAAATATACACTTTTTTGCGCATATTGAAAAATCATATACCTATATTCGGTAAATCTATATCAGATATCACCTATATATTCATCAAATGTTTGCACGAAATTCCGGATACTATCGATTACACGCTGGATAATGCTACGGCGCTCAAGAATTTTAGGTTGCTGATTTAGGGATGCGACAATATCTTCATGCCGCGGTTCCCTGCCGCTGAAGTGAAACTCTTCAACCATTTGTATCAGATTACCAGAGGAAATACCGAGATCAGACTGCATTGTATCGATTGCTTTATTCCGCTCTTCTTCCCAATAATTACAAAAACCTTCTTCAACGGTACTACCACGGTTTACAGAGTCTGACATGTGATCTTGGATGAAACGCTCAATCAACTCGCGCTTGCTACGAAGTTGAGTTTCAGAATTTAGCAAGTCGCTGACAATCCGCCTTTTACGTTTACCTTCTTCGCGAGTGTTCTCATCTAAGCTAGATTCGTCCTGTACCGACTCTGCCAATAAAGCCAGAATATATGCTACATTGATTTCGTCTCGATGGATTAGCTCTAATTCAAAGTCAACCTCATCTATAATCGAAGCGGATTCTTCCTCGCGTTTTACACGGTCATAGATATCTAGGTATTTGGTTTTGTACTCCTCAAATTCCTGTGGATCTAGATCAAGCTGATTTGGATCATAATCAACAAAAGTCTCAATCACATTACGTAATCTGATTAGTTTGCGAAAAGATTTTACAAAGTCCAATTTGTCATCTTCACTGATCAAGTCATCAACACTATCAACAGTTGGACAAATGGAACGCAGCTCCATCACCGCTTCATTGAAGCGCTCCAAGTAAGTTTCATAGGGCTCCATCAACACTGTCTCTATTGCTTCTTTATTGGAAAACAATGTGATAGCTTCGTCAGTCTTGTCCTTGAGATTACGAAAGCAAACGATATTGCCGTGCGATTTCAACTTACCAAGTGTTCTGTTGGTGCGAGAATAGGCTTGTATCAATCCGTGATAACGTAGGTTCTTGTCTACATACAAAGTATTGACCTTTCGGGCATCAAATCCTGTAAGAAACATGTTGACTACTAGCAGGATATCAACGCGGTCTTGGTCTTGGAAGTCTTTTCTCTCCCGCTCCTTGATCCGCTTTGCAATATCCTTGTAGTAGTTATAAAAGCCAATATTGTTTCTACATGAAAACGCAGTTTGATACATCGCGTTGTAGTCATTAATGAACCCTTCGAGTTTTTCCCGAGTATGAATATTGGTTGGCGTGTTGTTGGCAAAATCGAACTCTGGCTCACCTATTAAACCGTTCGCATCTGCATCCTCTTCATTCGCTGAGTAGGTAAATATGGTGGCAATTCGAAGGTTGTGTTCTCCGTTATCTTTTTTGAGTTTGAAAGCATCGTAGAATTTAATCAGAGCGTTTACTGAACTGACACAAAGAATAGAAGTGAAATCATTCTTGTAAGTCTTTCGGCTGTGATTGTTAATAATCCAATCTGCAATATCACTAATTCGATCCTCGCTTTCAAAAAATCCCCGAGTGTCAATTCCGGCAACTTCCTCATCACTGATAAGACTGCCGCCTTTTCGGCGTAGTTGTCCCCAGTATTCAATTGAGAATCGCAGTACCGCTTCGTCATTGATTGCATCAGTAATGACATACTTATGCAAGCATTCACCAAATAAATCTTTGGTAGTGCGATTCCTTATAGCGTTCCCTCCGGCAGCATTTTCAGCAAAAATCGGTGTTCCAGTGAACCCAAACATCTGTGCACGGGTAAAGAATTTAACAATTCGTTTGTGAGTTTCGCCAAACTGAGAACGGTGGCATTCATCAAAAATGAATACTACGCGTTTGTCCTTGACTTCCTTTAATGCCTGTGCAAATCTATCTGCTGTAATGGCATTGTTGAGTTTCTGTATGGTTGTCACAACAAGTTTGTTGTCCCCCGATAACTGCTTGACCAATGCCCGTGTGTTGTTTGTGCCGTCAACTGAACCTTCACTAAAATGGTTGAACTCTCGCGTGGTCTGATAATCCAAATCGCTACGGTCAACAACGAAAATCACCTTATGCACTTTGGGGCTTTCATTTAGCAGTTGAGCGGCTTTAAAACTTGTCAATGTCTTGCCAGAACCGGTGGTATGCCAGATGTAGCCGTTCTTGCGCCCATGTTGAACTTGATAGACAATAGCCTCCACAGCATGGTACTGATATGGGCGGAGTACCATCGGTATCTTGTCACTCTCATGCAATACGATGTATTTGCTTATCATCTTTGAGGCATGGCACTTTTCCAAAAAAGTATCAGTGAATTGTTCAAGTCGGGTACATTTTTTGTTATCGACATCAGCCCAGAAATAAGTCTGCTTAAAATCCTGATGTCTATTATTAGCGTAGTATTTGGTATTTACTCCGTTTGATATTACGAATATCTGAACATATTGGAATAAACCGCCTTCCGACCAGTAGGAATGACGTTGGTATCGGTTGATCTGATTGAAAGCCTCTCTGAGTTCGACTCCCTTTCTTTTCAGTTCAATCTGAATCAGGGGCAATCCATTGACTAGTAGGGTCACATCGTAACGATTCTTATAAGCACCCTCTTGAGTAACCTGAGTGGTTACTTGAAATAGGTTACGGCACCAATCTTCTATGTTAAAAAATCGCAGGTATGTAGTAGTGCCATCATCGCGTTGCAAAACCATTCTGTCCCTGAGTATTTTTGCTTTATCAAAAACATTGCCTTTGTCAAGGTGGTTGCGGACGCGTGAAAATTCTGAGTTGTTCAACTGTGTTTTGTTAAAAACTGCAAGCTGTGATTTGAGATTGTCCCAAAGACTTGCAGAATCGCTAATAGCTACGGACTGCCATCCTAAGCCAATAAGTCGCTTGACTAGGGCTGTTTCGAGTTGCGCTTCAGATTGAGGCATTGTGTTGACATGGATAGTTTGAGAACTGGGCAAACAGAAAATTGAAATACTTTATGCACTGTGCTTAGTGGACTGTTTACGACCTGAATTTTGTGCGAGATTTCTCTTGAAGTCAATTGAATGATGTCTATCAATTCATTTGTTTTCAAGCCTGTGAAAATCAGGTATTTAGATAATCAGTAGAATTATTTTTCATACAAACATTTGTTGCAGTAAACCTAGTTTAAATTTCTCAAAACATCTGATTTGATTTTCTATTTGTACAATTTTCATATCAATGGCACTGAGTAAATCAGCAATTTTTCGTTGTTCCTCAAGGCACGGAAGCTTAAATGGAAAGTCACACAAGGCGTCAAAATTTACAGAATTTCGCACGGAACCTTGAGTGCTCCCTGCAATAAGCTGCTTTGCTTCACCAGAACTCATCCAATTGAGAAAGTATCCACTATCTACTCGCGATGTATCAATGCTAAAAACGACATACATAGGGCTTACGATACCCTCTTCGTAAGCGTCCAATCGGGCAAATGATCCTACATTCAAGCGAGAAGGGTTATAGCCGTATTGCCCTCTTCGAACGATTTTGTAGTTACTGACGTTTTCACTAGCAACCCGCTTGGAGTGCTGTACTTCCGGCAACACAAAACCACTGTGATTTGTCACACTTAGCACTCTCTCAATCTTGCCATCCTTGTTGCGTTGCTTCTCTTCCTGAAGAACATCACCTAATAGCATACTCTTCCATTCTGGGAAAGGTCTCCTATTATCAGATCTGAATCGGAGTTCCTGATTGAATATCTTCTGGGTTAACCCCCTTTTGCATCTTCTCATCAAATTCTGCTTTTCCCTCAATATGCTCAACTTACATTGAATAACATTCAAAAATTGGGCAATTTTTCGTTGTTCCTCAAGGCACGGAAGCTTAAATGGAAAGTCACACAAGGCGTCAAAATTTACAGAATTTCGCACGGAACCTTGAGTGCTCCCTGCAATAAGCTGCTTTGCTTCACCAGAACTCATCCAATTGAGAAAGTATCCACTATCTACTCGCGATGTATCAATGCTAAAAACGACATACATAGGGCTTACGATACCCTCTTCGTAAGCGTCCAATCGGGCAAATGATCCTACATTCAAGCGAGAAGGGTTATAGCCGTATTGCCCTCTTCGAACGATTTTGTAGTTACTGACGTTTTCACTAGCAACCCGCTTGGAGTGCTGTACTTCCGGCAACACAAAACCACTGTGATTTGTCACACTTAGCACTCTCTCAATCTTGCCATCCTTGTTGCGTTGCTTCTCTTCCTGAAGAACATCACCTAATAGCATACTCTTCCATTCTGGGAAAGGTCTCCTATTATCAGATCTGAATCGGAGTTTAGGTGTTAAACCTGTCATACAGGTGAATCCAACCTCAACTCATGGCAATATTCTCGGATAGTGTCATCAAGGCTAACCATATTTTCATCAATCTCATTCAGTTCAGAGATAACTCCATCAAGGTTTACCCCTACTTCTGGCTCCAAATTATCCACATATCGAGAAATGCTCAGATTCCAATCGTTTTCTTCAATTTCAGACATAGATGCCAAGTAACTAAAGCTTTCCACCTGTTTTCTAGTTTTCCAGATTTCAACAATATAATTGACATCGTTCGGACGCAGAATGTTCTTTTTTATGCGCTTCTCAAAGAGCTTAGACGCATCGACGAATAGCACATCTTCAGTTTCCCGACATTTCTTAAAAACTAGGATGCAGGTCGGTATTGTGGTGCCATTGAAAATATTGGCTGGTAATCCAATAACAGCATCTAACCAATTTCGATTGTGTAAAAGGTATTTTCTTATATGCCCTTCAGCTTTTCCGCGAAACAGTACACCGTGTGACAATATTACAGCCATTATCCCATTATCATCAAGATGATGAAGCATGTGCTGAACAAAAGCAAAATCCGCATACGATTTTGGTGCTAACTTCCCAAATTGACTAAATCGGTCATCTACCAAGAACAACGGATTTGCTGACCAATTTGCACTAAATGGTGGATTAGCAACTACAGCTTCAAATGACATACCTTCATGTTGCGGATGTTCTAGCGTATCATCTTGCTTGAGGTCGAAATCACGGTAGTGAACATTGTGCAAAATCATATTCATACGGGCAAGATTAAACGTGGTTCTGTTCATCTCTTGTCCAAAAAATTCGGTTACTTTTACCTCTTTTGCTACTCGCAATAATAGCGAACCTGACCCACATGTCGGATCATAGACTGACCTAAGACGGCTTTTGCCATTAGTTACAATGCGGGCAAGAACAGTTGACACGGCTTGCGGTGTGTAAAACTCACCGGCTTTTTTACCTGCGCCACTAGCAAACTGAGCGATTAAATACTCGTAGGCGTCGCCGAGAACATCTGAGTTCGTGTCTTTTAGTCGAAAATCTATTTTTTCTAGGTGACCAAGAATTTTCGATACCAATTTATTCCTATCTTCAACTGTGCGGCCAAGTTTAGTTGAGGTTAGATCTAGTTCCTCAAACAGATTGTCAAAATCTTCCTCAGATTCGGTTCCCATAGTGGAAAGCTGAATGCTATTGAATATGCTACCTAAATCATCTAAAATGAAATGTTGTTCATCTCGATTTGCGACTTTGCTAAAAAGTTGAGATGGTTTCAGAAAATAACCGAGTTCCTCAATCGAAGCCTCACGAATAGCTTCAAGTATTGCTTTGTGACTCTCAGCGTCTTCGTTTAGTGAATCGTAATCAAAATTATCCTGCCGGAGAATGCTATCAGCGTAAATATGCATTCGCTCAGATAGGTATTTGTAAAAAATGAAACCTAGTATATAGTCCCGATATTCATAGGCTTCCATTTTGTCGCGTAGTTCATTCGCTATATTCCAGAGTTTCTGTTCTAGTTTTCTTTTCTGTTCTTCTGTCACGATCTAACTCACTGAATTAACTTTGTTCTTCCAAATTACTAGGGTTGTGCTAATACCAGCAATTGATGAATATATGTGCGTCTTGTTCTTTGGGTTATGGTACAAACAAACATACCAAATGTTAGAGCTTCAAATAGATGGAATGCACTCGCTGAGAATCATACCATGATAAACTAAAGTGAAAAAGTAAATTTCATGAAAATAATTGTACTGCGGAGTTTAAGTAGAAAATCTACTAGAATTTGCTTACTGGAGCGTCTGTGCCGCAGTTGGCGCTTGATCGCGAGCCTGAGCCGTTGGAATGTACTCACTATTGCGTATGCCGCGCAATTTGTTGATGATTCTACTAAGAACGAAAGTGAGTACATCCCAACAGACAAATATAGCATGTATTCCACAACATGTCTCACAATTAAACTTAATTCACAGAAAGAGGTTTGCACAAATGACTACAAATTCGGTAGCTTCAAACCAGAAAAACCAACACCAAGAAGAAAGACAAAAAAGAATGGATGAGATTTTGAAAAAACAATCTGAGCGCAATGTTTTGCGGCCAGCAGGGAGCAGAAAATTTAGAAAATGGAGTAAAGTAGAGTTAGATCATACTAATCGGCCCAGAACATGGTTTTGATCTTAGTCATTGAGAATTCTTGTTGATTTAGAAATTATCTTGACAAATTGTTATTCCTTGGCGGTTTTATTTTGACCTTCTAGACGACTTGCTCACGCTCACAATTCAGTATTGGCACGCGGAGTGTGTTTGACTTCACCTAATTCATTTGGATTGAGGATATAGGATGATTGTCTCTGTGAAAAAGAACCAATATGACTACGTTGTAATTGGATCCGGATCCGCCGGTGGCATGATTGGATACAGGCTGTCAGAGGATAAGTCAATTCGAGTTTTGGTTCTGGAAGCCGGATCCGCAAAAATGCACTGGTCTATTCACATGCCAGCCGCAGCTCGGCAAAATTTCTTGGGCGGTCCCAGAAACTGGTGCTTTGAAACTGAACCTGAGCCACATCTGAACAATCGGCAATTGTTTCAACCACGCGGGAAAGTAATCGGTGGCTCTTCGTCGTTGAATGGAATGGTATTTGTCCGCGGTAATCCACTTGATTACGAAAATTGGGGGAGCGAGGGAATAAGCGGTTGGTCTTACCGAGACGTGCTTCCGTATTTCAAAAGTATAGAACACTATCAGTCGGGAGCATCTGAGTATCGTGGTGAAAATGGACCTATCGTAGTTGAACATCTCTCTAACATTCATCCAATTGAACAAGCTTTTTTAGATGCCGCTCAGCAATCCGGCTATCATTACACCAAAGACTACAACAGCGCACAACAGGATGGAGTCAGCGAATTTGATGTTAATATTGACGACGGTGTTCGTAGTGGAACAGCTCGCCTGTTGCATTCCGTGCAATCAAGACCTAACCTCAAATTAGCCGCTGACTCGCATGTAACCAAACTGATCATTACCAACAATCAAGCCTCAGCTGTTGAATATGTACAAAACGGTAAACGAAAGTTGGTCTATGCGGACCGAGAAATTATTGTCTCCGCCGGAGCATTTCAGTCACCGCAAATTTTGATGCTTTCTGGTATCGGACCAGCTGATGATCTTAACAAGCACAAGATACGACCGATCATTAACCTGCCTGGCGTAGGCGCCAACCTTCAGGACCATCTTGAAGTGCATGTTAAGCATCGATGCCCCGATGGTATGTCAAGAAACCGCTTGTTGCGCAAAGACAAAATGATATTAGCTGGACTTAAGTGGCTATTGTATCGATCTGGTCCAGCCTCAACCCCACCAAGCAGAGTTGGCGGTTTTTTGCGAACTTCAGATCGTGCCAAGTATCCAAATATGCAGATTCATTTCTGGCCCTATTTCCTTGAAGGTTGGTCCCCACCACCAGACAAAGACGGGTATTGCTTTGATGTGGGACCAGTTCGACCACAAAGTCGTGGTTGGGTTAAACTCAGATCCTCAAATCCGCTAGACGCCCCGCGAATTCTGTTAAATGGATTATCGAATTCACAGGATATCGAAGAATTTCGCCAATGTATACGAATTGCACGAGAAATTGCCACAATGAAAGCTTTTGATTTTTGCCGTGGACCAGAAATATCACCCGGTCCCAATGTCACATCTGACAAAGACATCGATGCCTATATAAGGCAGAACGCAAATAGTGCCTATCACCCATGCGGCACATGCAAATTGGGAAACGATGAAATGTCTGTCGTGGACAGTGAACTTCGAGTCCATGACATCGATCGGCTGAGGGTTGCTGACGCATCAATAATGCCTCTGATTACAAATGGCAATATCAACGCTCCTAGTCTGATGATTGGAGAACGTGCCGCATCAATGCTTCTTAACACAGATAGTCACTAAACTCCCGCACCTGACAAAACACGGCTACTATAAACCGTAGAAACTGAACCTTTCAGTGTTATTCCAGGTTCGCAAGCTTTAACTAACGACGGGCGCTGAGCCTGATTGGAAATCGTTTTCGTATGGCATTTTCTATACTGGGATCTAGATGATCTGGAATCGACTGTTCTAGAATCTCAACTGTCTTTTGCCGAGCATTTTCCAGTATGTCTGGTGCCCCTTTATCAGACCATTCCGACGGAGTATTCCTATCGGCCAGCTGCGGATAATAATAGTCACTTTGCATGCGATTAAGTGTCTGACTATGTCCTAGAAAGTGCCCCGGACCTTCTATGCAAACCTCTCTGATGACATCTAGGGACAACGTATCTTGATTAACTTCAATGCCACGCGCTGCACGAAGCACACCGCCAATTAAATCGTTATCAAGTACAAAACTCTCAGGTAAACACGCCAGTAGAGAACCATACATACCAGCAGCCTCATATATCAAATTAGCTCCCGCCAGAGCACTCAGCAACTCCGTACAACCTTTTTCATATCCAGCTTGAAAATCAGGCATTTTCGAGTCTGTCATCCCAGCCGAAACTGCGCATGGGATACCATAATATTGCGCCATCTGCGCACACCCAGCCATAAGCAATCCTTGCTCGGCGCTACCTCCTGACATAGATCCTGTACGAAGATCCGAAACAAAAGGCAAAGCTCCGAAGATTGCAGGATGGCCTGGGTTCAATAAATTGACGTAAACCAACCCTGCGATGACTTCCGCACTCTGTAGGGCAATTGCACCGGCAAGTGTAGCTGGACTCGTAGCACCAGCTTGCCCGGCAGATATCAATTTCAAGGGAGTTCCAGTATGTGCAGCACACTCAATGACCCCTAGAGCTTCCGGTGCAAAAGACAACGGAGGCACGACAAAGCAGGTTGACACACACATAAATGGACGACTTCTCCAAGCGCCATCACCACCCACAACCATCTGCATCATTTGTATACCTTCGTACATATTTGAGGCATCAACAAAACTGGTGCCGATATGTTTCGAAGTTCCGGCAATGCATGCAAAAGCCGTATTCAGATCCATCTCTCTGGAATCATTCAGGTCACATGGCACGCACACTCTTTGAAACATGTGTATATTAGGTAGAGCATTAGCCAACTTCGCCATATCATAAAGATCAGCCAAAGTTGAAGGCCTAACTTCGCGTGTTTTGGAATCTATAACACTGACTGCTGCACCCGAGGTGCCGAGGTGAATGCGCGTATTTGAAGAATCTATACCCTTTTGCGAGTTCAACGCATGAAGTTTGAATTTTCGTCCTGCCACTTGTAACGATTCTTCAACCAGTTTTTCCGGGAACAACAACCGACCTTCATCCATGAGTTTTCCACCAGCCTTTACAACTGTATTGATGCAACGATCAGTTGCGTGTTTGAGTCCAACTGATCCTAGGATTTGAAGAACTGTTTCATGAATCTGTATGATTTCTCTTTCGCTGAGAAGATGGTAACCTCCACCGATGATACCTAGCCATATTGAAGTTGAAGAACTAACTCCTAATCCACCTTGACATGACGTAATTCTCGCGCCCTTCCCCTACGAGTCCGTTCAGTTATTTAGAATTACTGATTTCAATAATTGGTCTCATCAAACGGCAAATATATACATACTTCTCCGATACAGCCGTTGACCGTTGTACAAACCTCTGTGTTTACGGACCGGTTTGAATTAGTTTCAATCCGTTCAATTGCGGTTTTCTGTCAACTCTTTAAAATACAGGCTATCAAGAGGAATACCTGAACAAATCTAAATCTAATTGAACAAAGCCCAAGGTTTATTCAGGTTGGCAATCTCGTTCATGTAGTTGTATATAAGTTTCAACACCTTGATTTGATACTCAACTCACAACATATTATTCAGTATTTTCTAACATGAACTTCGGGACAGAATCTTCACCAGTAATCTGAAGTAAGGGCCTTGTCCATAGCCTTCTTACTACCAAATGTCTAATTTTTGACATAAAACGTTCAGCTAAACCATTCCTCACTCTTTCGACATTTCCAGCATGATTTCTCTCCTGCCTCAGGGACTAGTTGCACCAACCTTGCGCCTCTTACGTTTTGTGACCATCACCTAGTTAGGGGGAGTGGTATGATTCGATTTGGTCACTCAATTCACGTATTTCTGACATCTTTGCTGTAATATCCAGCCCATCAGTAAAAACACTTAACTTCTGTCTTTACCTCAACTAAGACCCAAAGTTCCTCAGTTTTGTAATCTCGTCTTTGTTAAGCTGAGTAAATGTTTCAATATCTTGACCCGAAATCCCCGCACGGAACATGCGTTCAGCGATTCTTCTTATTTTTTCTCGGACTTCTTTACGGGCTTCTTCACGGCCTTCCTCACGACCTTCCTGTTGACCAAACGCACGCGCTTCAGCGGCCGAGTCCGGCTGGAACCCGTTCCAATCTCTCATTATTTCCCGCATAATCTCATCTCCTGGATCAACAGCCTGTTTAACCGACTCTTGGACATCCTCACGTTGTAATGGATGGTAGCTTTTTGATAACAAACCAGCTAATGGAGAGCTGTCAAATTCGATTTGCAACCGCTCAATTTACGCACTTCTGCCATCGTTGGCTGTAATATACAGTCCCTCGGCAGGAACACAAAAACGCCAACCTGTATCTGAACTAAGCTTCGCTGTTCCTCAGTTTTGTAATCTCGTCTTTGTTAAGCTGAGTAATTGTTTCAATGTCTTGATCCGAAATCCCCGCATTGAACATGCGTTGAGCGATTCTTCTTATTTTTTCTCGGACTTCTTCACGGGCTTCTTCAAGTCCCTCTTTTCGACCTTTCTCACGACCCTCTTTTCGACCTTTCTCAAGGCCTTCTTCACGACCTTCCTGTTGACCAAACGCACGCGCTTCAGCGGCCGAGTCCGGCTGGAACCCATTCCAATCTCTCATTATTTCCCGCATAATCTCATCTCCTGGATCAATAGCCTGTTTAACCGACTCTTAGACATCCTCACATTGTAATGGATGGTAGCTTTTTGATAACAAACCAGCTAATGGAGAACTGTCAAATTCGATTTGCAACCGCTCAATTTACGCACTTCTGCCATCGTTGGCTGTAATATACAGCCCCTCGGCAAGAACACTAAAATGCCAACCTGTATCTGAACTAAGCCCCGCCGTTCCTCAGTTTTGTAATCTCGTCTTTGTTGAGCTGAGTAATTGTTTCAATGTCTTGATCCGAAATCCCCGCACGTAACATGCGTTGAGCGATTCTTCTTATTTTTTCTCGGACTTCTTCACGACCTTCTACAAGGCCTTTCTCATGACCTTCCACAAGGCCTTTCTCATGACCTTCCACAAGGCCTTTCTCATGACCTTCCACAAGGCCTTCCTCACGACCTTCCTGTTGACCAAACGCTCGCGCTTCAGCGGCAGAGTCTGGCTGGAATCCGTTCCAATCTGTCATTATTTCCCGCATAATCTCATCTCCTGGATCAGTAGCCTGACGCACCAACTTTTTGACGTCTGATATTTTAACAAATGGTCTTGTTCTATACAAATATTCGTGCAAACTTTTCGAGAATGAACGCCTCAACGATTTTTTCAAATGCTTAATCCGCATTATCCACTTAGCATACATCTCGGCATCAGCCTCCCAAACCTTTGACAACACCTCCAGCACCAGCGCTTCTTTCAGAGGCAGAACCTCAAATAGCGCCTGAACTTCTTCATCGCTCAGGTCAATGAACAACGTCCCCAAATCCATCTGAACTAAGCTGCAATGTCGCACCAGAACCTCTGGCACATTTGAATAGTGAAAGGCGGAGTACAGTTTCTCGCCATCCCAAGCAGATTGACCGTGATAGATTGTGATTGGAATAACATATCTTGCATGATCCCTGTTTAAGCCGGCCACGTAATGGTGCAACTGGTGCATCAGTTTACGGTCTTTGCCGCTCTTGTGTTCAATTACCAAATAGATCTCAATCTGGCAATCCTGCTTGGTTTTAACTTCAACTACCAGATCAGGCACATATTCTGTCAAGTTCTCCGTATCAAGTAAACTGGACGATTTGATGGAGACCGTCCGAAGGTCAAATAGTTCCAGCACTTCTGGCACCAGAGCAATCCGCATCAGCGAACGCACCTCAGCGGGTGTGTTGAAATGAGCCTTAAAAAATAAGTCATGCCAGTTTCCTGGAAACGGTCTCATGTAGTCTAAAGGAACAGTGGATTTAACCATTACATTACCTTGTTGGTTGAATTGAAAAAAACAAACCACCAGCGTTTCGTTTGGACAGACTAGCGGTCAGTATCAATAGCGATTGATACAATATTTGAGATGTTGGCCGGACAGATTTAAGATGTCAGAACGGATATATCTTTGTCCGTCATGCGTCAACGTCGTTGTCACATGATGCGGCCCGATGAGTGGTTGCGTGTATTTGATCTGTATTTGTTGCACGGGGTTTTAAGTTCCTTGTTTGTTCTTTCTTCATCAAGGAACGAAAAGCGTGACACTCCTGTTCCCCGTTCCAGTCTGATTTGAGACGTTTCGGCACCTTGCCGAAAAAACGCAAAAAACGGGTGGCAATGCGCAATGCGAGTTCACAAACAAGGCACAGGAGTCTGCCCGATGCAAGCATTTCATCTGACCTTAGCATTTTATAACATTAGCAACGCTCACGTCAATTCAATCTTTTTCATGGCGCTTTCCTGATGAACAGCTTTGACATCTATTTCAAACACCTAGCAAGGCAGTTGCATGAGACAGATTCACGTTGTTAATAAATTGATGCGGTAAATTCTGAGGTTGCAACCGGTAAAAGGTCAAGTAATCGCTCCCGTAGCTTCTACAAAAGCCAAATCCATTTTGAGAACGGTTTGGGGCTTGGGATCGCTAGTAGAGAAAACGGTGGATAGGAAACACAAGTTGTTGAGATTACAGCAAGGATTTTGAGGCTCGGATATTTCCAATAACATAATACCAATGCAATATCATATATCTATGACATTACAATCGCATTTGTAATCGCTACTCTAACCTAACCAGAATATTCAATCATTTAATAAGACGCGATAATCAGAAATAATTAATTCTTCCTGATACCTGTGCCTGCATGATGTGCTTCCAACAACATGTGGCACAATTTAGAATTCAAATTTGTGACCGTTTTATTGCATTTGCAGAAAACTGGATTCTAATTCAATGTTCTGCTAGCCAAATCTTCCAGTAATGTAATCCTCAGTCAGCTGATGTTGTGGGTTTGTAAAAACTTGGCCAGTGTCGCCTAGTTCCACCAAATCACCCATGTTGAAATAGGCTGTTCTCTGTGAAACGCGTGCCGCCTGTTGCATTGAATGCGTCACAATCACAATTGAATACTGCGTTCGCAATTCATCAATCAAATCCTCAATTCTCGCTGTTGCAATGGGGTCCAGCGCCGAACAAGGCTCATCCATCAAAATCACATCGGGCTGCACCGCAATTGCACGGGCAATACACAAACGCTGTTGTTGGCCACCTGACAGTTCCATACCTGATTTGTTAATTCGATCTTCAACTTCTGACAACAAGCCAACTTTCTCCAAGCAAGAATACACAACCTCATCAGTCTCAGCTCTGTTGCTTACCAATGAGTGAAGCCTCGGCCCGTAAGCAATGTTGTCATAAATTGATTTAGGGAACGGATTTGGTTTCTGAAAAACCATGCCAACTCGCGCTCGCAATTCCACTACATCGATTTCACCACCGTAAATTTCCTTACCATCAAGCTTGATACTACCAGTAACTCGGCAATTCTCAATAATGTCATTAATTCGATTCAAACACCTTAAAAATGTTGATTTGCCACAACCTGAAGGGCCGATAATTGCTAACACCTCATTGGCACGAATAGTGAGGTTCACATTCTTAATGGCACGCGTGTTGTCATAATAAACATTCACATTGTCAGCAATCATGCGTGCTTCAACGTTCTGTTCTGTCTCCAAAGGAACTTTCTCAGCGCCTGTATCAGCGAACTGCTGTGTATCTGTTCTCATTGTTATTCTGTTTGCCAGTGACGTATTTTGCAACTCAGTCATCCCAACAAGTCCAATTTTAGTTCTTCCATATCAATTACCATTTGTTCTCAAAACGTCTACGCAACCATACTGCAAATATGTTCATTGAGATTAAAAATCCGAGAAGAATCAGAATGGCACCTGAAGTCTTCTCAAGAAATGCTCGTTCAGGGCTATCAGCCCACAAGTAAATTTGTATCGGCAATGCTGTCGATGGATCTAGTGGACCCGATGGTATATCAACAATAAAAGCAACCATGCCAATCATAAGCAATGGTGCTGTTTCACCCAATGCTTGCGCAATTCCGATGATCGTTCCGGTCAGCATGCCTGGCATTGCTAACGGCACAACTTCTTGTACGACAGCTTGGGTCTTGGATGCACCGAGTGCCAACGCACCCTCTCGTATTGATGGTGGCACAGCGCGCAAAGCAGCGCGTCCGGCAATAATAACAGTCGGTATTGTCATCAAACTCAAAACCAATCCCCCAACCAGTGGCACCGATCTCGGCAAACCAAAGAAATTGATAAAAACCGCCAAACCTAGCAACCCAAAAACAACAGACGGTACAGCTGCTAAGTTGTTAATGTTGATTTCAACGAAGTCAGTGAACCGATTTTTCGGTGCAAACTCCTCCAGATAACAGGCAGCAGCGGCCCCCACTGGAAACGATATCAGCAATGTTACGAGTATAGTATAGAATGAGCCTGTAAGTGCACCGCGCACACCTGCCAGTTCCGGCTCCCGGGAATCCCCTGCCGTAAAGTATGTTCTATTAAACCGGGTTTCAATGATACCACGCTCAACTAGAGCATCAAACCAAGCAGCTTGAGAGCTGTTTATGCCCCTAGATCCAGAGCGTCCTACATTCTCCCGACCGAATTTCTTCTTGTGAAGCATATCAAACTCATCATCAACTGGCATCCAAATTGTTTGCTTTGTCCCTATTAGCGATGGATCATTTTCAACCATACGCTGAAGTCTAACATCTGCGCCAACACTGACAATAGCACCGAGTTTTCGCCGGTCTTTTCGCTTTGTCACCTCTGGAAAATATGAATACAAAGATTGCTTTACAATCTTCCCATAATTCGCCTGCTGTATGTTATCCACATTAACAACCTCAGGATCAAAATACACATTAAGTTGAATTTGCGTCTGTGTAAAAGCGCCGATGCCGTTAATAGCAATGCTCACAAACAGTAATCCAACAAAAAATATTCCTGCCAAAACTGCCGCTAAACAATAAAACTTGAATCGAACTTCGGCTAAATGACGTCTTTTCAATCGTCGCTTGAATTTTGGATCACTCCAAACATTGCCAGCCGGCTTAACTGCAAGCGTTGCGCTATTATTCATACTGTTCACTGTATTTTCTAACAATATACAATGCTGTTATATTAAGCAACAAGGTTGCAACAAACAATGTCAAGCCCAGAGCAAAAGCGGCAAGCGTCTTTGCGTTGTCAAACTCCTGATCGCCAACTAACAAAGTAACAATTTGCACCGTTACCGTTGTTACGGATTCAAGCGGATTAGCAGTCAGTTTCGCAGTCAAACCTGCAGCCATCAATACAATCATAGTCTCTCCGATAGCTCTGGACACAGCAAGCAACAAAGCGCCGACAATCCCAGGTAGTGCAGCCGGAAATACAACCTTTCTGATGGTCTCAGCATGTGTTGCACCACATGCAAGCGACGCTTCGCGTATAGACTGAGGCAAAGCAGTGATTACGTCATCAGTCAACGATGAAACAAATGGAATAATCATAACACCCATAACTACGCCGGCAGCAAGGGCACTTTCCTGATCTATTTCGATTCCAACGCTAGCTCCAATTCCGCGCAGCCATGGTGCTACCACTAAAATTGCGAAAAATCCATAGACGACCGTCGGAACCCCCGCAAGAATCTCCAGCGCCGGTTTGGCAAATGCTCGTACTTTGCTGTTAGCGAACTCCGCTAAATAGATCGCCGAAAATAGTCCAATTGGAACTGCAACCGCCATCCCCACACCAGCAACCAGTATTGTTCCAGTAAAAAGAGGAACGCTACCGAACAATCCAGAAGAGCCAACTTGGTCCTCTCGAATTGCAATCTGCGGACTCCATTCAAGCCCAAATAAAAAATGGGTGATTGGGATCTGACGGAAAAAATTTATGGCTTCAAAAAGGACTGAAAGGATGATGCCCACAGTTGTGAATATGGCTATCAGCGAACTACCTAACATCAGAAAGCGAATAGTTGCTTCAGCAACAGGGCGTGCTTTAAGTTTGGCTGAAATTGTTACCGTAAAGATAAATCCAGCTACTGCCCCCAACACAAGTACTGCAGCATTTCTAAGTGAGTGACTATAGTCAGTCAGATACACGTAACGATCAGCTGCTATCTGAAGCGCTTGGGCATTCTCCACATTTGGGAGTTTTCCAGTTTGCGAGAGAATTTGGATTTGACTAATCAACCAATTTAAATCCGCTTGCGAAGCCGTTTTCATTTCCGGAAAGTATTCGGATAAAACGATTCGCAAAATAATACTTTGATCTAAGCTCAGCCAAATCCCTAGTACAGCTAAGGCTGGCACAGCAACAAGCAATGCTGCCACAACACCATAGTAACTCGGTGCTGAGTGTAAATAACGAATACCACCTAGGGTGCGGGCTATCTGCAATGACCGTCGCTTAGCAAAAAAATAGAATAGCGACGATGCTGCTAGCAGAATAATGACTAGGTTCCAAGTCTGCACAGATTCTCAACCTTTCCTAACTTGTAAATTGCGCCTTAAAGCAGTAGGTTTCATCATGGAGCGCCAAGCTGGCACTATTGTGAAAATATATCCACAACAATGCCAACAAGACACCTAGCCTTCAGATTGAATCAACCATCTCAATACAAAACAGCTGAAACCAAAAGGCTAATACGACTAAAATCGTTCAGGCTCGATTATTCAGAAGCCAACTGAACAGTCGTAAGCTCCATAGCTGCAGCTCTGAATTGATTTTGCTCGGAACTTGGCATGGGGATCATACCCTTGTCTACCAAATATCCGTCTTCACCCCAAGCTCTATCGCTGGTGAACTCCGCTATGTACTCTTTGATACCGGGTATCACATCAACATGGGCAGATTTCACGTAGAAGTAAAGTGGGCGCGAAATTTTATAAGAACCGTTTGCGATGTTCTCAAACTCAGGAGCCACATCGTCAACGATTGAGCCTTGCACCAGATCAGAATTTTGATCAAGAAAGCTGAAACCAAATACACCAAGTGAATCCTTGTCTGCATTGAGTTTCTGAACAATCAGATTGTCATTTTCACTAGCTTCAACCCAAGCACCGTCTTCACGGACACCATGGCAAATTGCTTTGTACTGGGATTTGTCACTCTTCTTGATCGCTTTGATCCAGTCGTAAGTTTTACATCCGGCTTCAAGCGCAAGCTCTGCAAACGCATCGCGGGTGCCGGAAGTGGGAGGAGGACCAAGAACACGAATCGCAACGTTTGGCAATGAATCATTTACATCCTTCCAAGTCATATAAGGATTTGGAATGAGTTTCTCCATGCCATCTGGTGACGGAACATTTTTCGCCAAGGCGAGAAATATATCACGTCGAGTCAGATTGAATTGCTTAGCATCGACTGAGTTCGCAACAACAATACCATCATAACCAAATTTGATTTCAACGATATCGTTAATGCCATTTTTAGCGCAGTTATTGATTTCCGACTTTTTAATGCGTCGGGACGCATTTGTAATATCGGGATGCAATACTCCAACGCCTGCACAGAACAGTTTCAAACCACCGCCTGAGCCTGTCGATTCTATGATTGGTGTCCGGTACTGCGTACTAGTTCCAAATCGTTCAGCGACAACTGTCGCAAACGGATACACAGTAGACGATCCAACGATACTGATATAGTCTCTTTCGTTCGCATTTGCAGTGAGCGATTGAGACCCTAGCATTGCTGCTAGACTAATCAGGCAAACCCTGAGACTTGACGATAGAAAAGACATAGTCAACTCCCATTGTTTAATGTAAAAGATCATTCGGCGCGTAAAGCCGAACGATCAAAAAGGAATGAACCAACCGGTTCGATGTATAGTTTACTGGAAAATTTGTTGTTGTCAACCCTTAAATTGAAAAAAATTAGATTTAATTTGCACTCGTTTTTTCTGCTAATATATCAGTTTGAATATTTCTAAATTTTCAACCAAGCGCTAGGTACACTATTTTTGTATAGAACTGAATAGTTTGACTATTACCCAATTATTGATTTCAGTTGAATCTAGTCTATAAACTCATTTATTAATTACATAAATTCATTTTATATCTTAAAAGTACATGGCATGATTGAAGGACACTACTCTACAAAATACGATGTCGAACTAACCGAACTTAACGAAGACGTGCTCTCAATGGCGCACCTGGTCAAGAACCAAATGATACTTACAACCGATGCTTTGATGCGTAATGACAGCATGCTTGCACAACAGGTTGGAGAAAATGAAACGTTAGTCAATCACCTAGAAGTCGAAATCGACAGCAAGAGTACCGAAATACTGGCTCGTCGCCAACCAACTGCAAGTGACCTGAGATTTGTTCTGATGATGATTAAAACAGTCAACGATCTTGAACGCATCGGAGATGAAATTAACCGTGTGGCAATGATGGGCAGTCGCTCATTCCATAGTGCTGGTGATACTGTCGTTCATGAAGATGTCAATAAAATCTGTCAGCGTGTACACAAGCTACTGAGCGCTACAATCGAAGCATTTGAACAGACCGACGATACCAAGGCACTCGCTCTGATCCGAACTGACAAAAAAGTGGACAAAAAGTTCAAAAACACCCTCAATCACATCATCGAGTGGATGATGGAAGAACCCGATTCGATCCCTGAAGGCGTTGATATTCTTTGGGTAATCCGTTCATTGGAACGAATTGCAGACCGTAGCTGTAATATCTGTGAGCACATTATCTACTTTGTCAAAGGTAAGGACCTCCGACACCTTGACATCGATGCTATCTCAATTGATTGAAAGGCTCTCGTCCTGCATCCGTTCCAACACCCAGCCCGAAACCGCTTCAAACAGCTCGTCCTCATAATCCTCAAAAAAATGGTCAGCTCCTTCGATACTGACCTGGCTTGAATACGGATGTCCAGCAGAGCGAATTGCAACGAGCCTTTCTTCTGCTTTGTTAGTCACAGCAGGATAATCTTGATCGCCATATACATCTAGAACCGGTACGGTCATAGCCTCAATTGGAAACGGCTCAAGCATTGGCTGCCGGTAGTCAGTTGCCCCCATCCCTATTCCAACATACGCATCTATCATTCCATCGCCGGAATCTTTGAACCAAGCCATTGTCATGTGCACAGAACAACTATGTGCAATTACTCCAATCCAGCGGTAACCTTTTTCACGCAAATAATTTACCGCGGCTTCGATGCGTGTAAATGATTCTGGAATAATTTTAAGGTAATCATAGTATTTTGCATCCTTAGCCAGAACCGGCATCTGAACCGACAGTGTAGATACCATGTTCTCGGCGAATTTCTCTCTCAGAGGGCCGACAACTTGTGGCCAATCGGGATGAAAACCCCGCCCGTGCAGCAAAATCAACGCGCCATCCGGCCTATCATTGCCTGATTCATTCAACAATGCGAAAACTTGGCGACTACTTGCCTGTAAGTAAATTACCTCACCATCGAACAATCCGGCCTCTGCTTCTGCAATCAGTCGCGCTTCGCGCTCATAGTCTGGGAGCAGTTCAGCCCAACAAAACGAATAAATGCCGGCCGACATAATCACTGTTAACAAGGACTTGTAGACCCATCTCTGCTTAGCAAATGCTTTAAACACTTTCAAAATGACCATAAACAACCGCAATGCTACTCAATGATAGTTAAGCAGACTTTTACCGCTAACGTTCAGCATTAAGCAATCAATGGCCCTGACAATAAAATTCATACACAAATCGATAAATGATCCCGTTCATTCTGAATTATCAAAGATATACTCACCATCAATGCACCAATTGGTTCGATAGATTAAGCTGAGCAATTTCTCAACTTCCAAATGGGAGGACATAAGCGCAGACTGGAATTCATTTAACCGCTCAATATGTCTGACTACATCAACAACATTGTGACAGGTCATTATCTGGTAGTATATAGAATGATCACTGGTGTTTAAAAATTGTTAGGCGAGGCGTACCCCATACAATTGCCGAAGCAGTAAGGCGCATTGTCTGAACCCTTGCACCCACACATGTAAAACTCGCCCGAGATTGGTGCAATGAACTTGATTGGCTTGAAACCGGTACCGCGATGGCTTCCATCGCACCATGGTTGCTCATTACTCAAACCACAACTACACCAAGCATAATCGACGCCTGCCTCCACCATCACAATGTAAGGCGACTTCTGGGGACAGACTGGTAGTTTCATATAAGTCCACACCAGAAGGCAACTTAGCTAACGGATAGATGTGCGCACTCAATGATATCCAATGAGTTGCCAATGGCAAAACCGTTTCCTAGCAGATGCCAATCTTTCACGTCCTTTCAACCCCAATCCATAAACCAAAAAAACCTACATGTGACGAGCACGGAGCATCATTTGCGAGTTTGACAGCGAATTCTTCATCATTCCACAGATTATATGCCTCACTGTCGCGATACGCTGTATTGCTCAACAATTCAATTTTCGCGTCGGATAGAAAAACTACCGTTTTTTCCGGCAGAACTTGTATCGATTGATAACCGATATACGTTATCGTCAGATCGGTTTGATTCGGACCGGATTATGGATAGGTGCAAGCTTGATTTCAGTTGATGTTGAGAATGCAATAACGGTATGCAGACGGTGCGGGAAGTCTGAGCTGCCCAACATCACAACGCTACAGCGTTCACAATAAAGTGGGTTATATCGAACGCTGGGGAATTACCCCCTGCAGCCAATTTGACACTAGGAAAAATCGTCCGCTAACCGCTTGAGCTGGCACTGTACCATCTTCAGCATTACGGCACACCAGTCATTTGCCCTAAAACGCCCTACAGAACACCGACCGCGAATAACCCAAGTCGGTCGGCTAACCAAAACAGGACTCAGGAGGGCGACTGGCAGGCTAGAATACCAAGACTTGATCCAAGGTATAATCGCACCCATTGAAAGAAATCTCAAAAGCTTGGAATTCGCATCGTTGCACAGCGTTTCCTAAGTATTTTTTAGGTTTCTAACGAATATTTGGGGAGAAATATTCACCTACTCTAAAATCCATACGAATTTTTGATCCCATCAGCTGAACTCGCACTAATAAAACTTGATGCTCTCATTCATTCTTAAATCAAACCGATTACTGAAACTGCCTTGAACAGTTCCAATTTTAATGCGATGCCAACCGATCTCAGCGGTGCAATTGATATTCTAAAATGTATTCGCGCAGTTTCCCTGCCTATACTGACTGAGAAATTTCGCCTGGCACTGCTCGCTGAGGCAAGGCATTACTCCTTGCGACCAGCATGCGAAACTGTAGGCAGCGGCGCCAACACGGTCTATCAGGACATGTTGTTACAAGACCAGCTGGATATGAGCGGCGTATTTGGTGAACTAGTCTACGGTTTTCAAAAGCTGTTTGATCAGGCTCCAAATGTCACCAACCACTTTGATGGCCAAGTCATTTTCAATGATGTCATCATTCAACGGTATGAACCTGGAAGCGGTGGCATCACACCGCATCGTGATCGTACCGACTATCGGCACATCATCTGTTTATTTGTACTCAAAGGCCACGGGCGTTTTTACATTGCAGACGACCGGCAAAAAACTAACCAAGTCGAAATCCTGAATCTTCCGGGGGACGTGTTGCTAATGCCTGGGCCTGGGTTTGCAAACCTAAAACATCGCCCCTTTCACTATCTTGAAGATATCACTGAAGAGCGCTGGATATTCGGCCTTCGCCACGATGCGGGCAAGCTCAGTTAAGCCACAGCACACAAATGCTAGAGCAATCCTTGTTCCTCAAGCACTTTTCTAGCCGAGCGAAAACATTCCAGCCCTTGAGGCATTCCGCAGTAAATCGCAATAATATGGACAATTGATCGAATCTCATTTTTAGTCACTCCATTTCGGATCGCACCTCGTAAATGAATCTCAAATTCATTCATTTTTCCAAGTGCCCCTATCATGGTGAGATTCATCATCGATCGGGTTTTTGGCTCAATTGTCTCATCAGCCCAGCCGAAACCCCAACAAAATGCGGTCATTGCCTCCTGAAAGGGCCTTGAAAAATCATCCGCGGATTCAAGATTTTTATTCACATATTCCTCACCCAAAGTTGCCCTTCTTGCTTTTAAGCCTTTTTCAAACAAATTCTGATCCATACCTCTTATTCCCTCCAGTTGTAGTTCGATAATTTGGAAAATCTCCAATTTTGCATCAAAATAAAATTCATATCTCAGATTTAATCAAATCCATAATTTACTAGTCTTATGCAAACTTAGGAGAATCTACAAGTAATGATAAAACCAATTGAATCTGAAAAACGACGTGTCATAAATATCAATCAAGCTAAATTTCAAATATTGTTTGACGATGAAGGAAGTGAGGATGGCGAGGTTCTTCAGCTTAACTCAAGCAAGAAGCTTGGTTTTGGATTTCACATTTACAGAATGCCGCCAGGACACACAACCACTTCTCACATTCACCAAGGCGATGAAGAATTTCTGGTTTTGGAAGGAGAGATTATTGATCACGACGGTTATTGCTACCGAAAGGGTGATTTGGTATGGCTTGAGGCTGGTACTGAACACAGGTCCTACTCTGAGAACGGTGCATTACTAGCAGTGTACTACCGTTAAAATAATGTCTCAATTACCATTATTGTAGAGTCATCACTACCGTACTGTCCATATTCTGAACATATTGATAGCAATAGCACTCAATCATCACACACACAAATTTGGCGGAAGGTCAAATTTATTCTCATGTTGTTGTGTACCTTGCTCTTTGGTACGGAGTGCTTCCAATAGTGCTGGGTTTCACCTGTCATGATTAACAACATGCCATGCTTCAAAATTGTCTCCCAACGCAAACTGCGGTCTTTTACATGTCGCATTGCAAACTTTCTTTCCTCGCCCAGACTGAGTGAGGCAATCGTTGGATTTTGCCCAAGTTCAGATTCATTATCTCGATGCCATCCCATACTATCACCTCCATCGCGATACAGATTCAAAAGCACACTGTTAAAACGAATGCCAATTGTCTCCTCAAGTTCCCTTCGGATCTCAAGCATAGGCTCTGACCATGGCTTGGGGTTATTCTTCAAACCTGAATATGTGTAAACCGCTCCTGCATCTCCATACCAAGCTGCTAATCTCGGGGAGTTTATAGTTTTCGCTCCCATTCGAATGACCGGCTGTTGCCAATTCACTTCATCGTATAACCGCTCAAATAGTGCTGTCGCTACTGCCGGAGCAACAAAATTCTCTTTAATCCAAAGGCTGCCACCTTGAATTGTGCAGTGCTTGAACAAAGACGGGATCAATCTGTCAGCCAGCGCCAAACCTTCAGTCTGTCTTGTTAACATTATCCTGCCTACCTAATTTCAGACTTCTTGATCTAAAAACCACTACTTGCACCCACCGAAGCCAGCCAACGCTTACCGTACTTTCCTTCGTCTGTTGTCTCCATACAAATGTATGACTTAAATACGATTTTTACTAAAACCACCTTAATTCTACTCTTTCGTGAACACACTATCACCTTGCAATTACCTCAATTCAAACCTGATATTAAGACAGATTGAATGACTTCTTCACCAACCTCAACGAAATTGAGCTATATACCTGGTAACAAATCTGAAACTCACCTACAAACTTAAAAGCAATTTGTCTAGCAAAAATTACTCACTGCCTGAGGTAATTACCTTTACCTTTGATTACGTTGGAACTTTGCTTCCCGTCGCCGAATGATGGTACTCAAAGTCTCGTTATACGGAGTCGCAACACCAAGCTTATCCCCTAAAGTTACAACCATTCCATTGATAGCGTCAATTTCAGAATATCGACCAGCATGATGATCAAGTAACATTGATGGTCGCGCATCAGGCATACGAGCACCAAATTCGGTAACATAAGTAATCAAATCGTCGAACGCAAAACTTATTCCATTGGCAAGCGCTAGTTCATACGCTTCAAGCGCACAACCTTTGGCAATCCGCCACATCGCCTTGTCTTCCATCAACTCACCCAAAGTGCAGCCAAATACAGTGCAAGGGGCGCTGAATGTGACATTGCATAGAAACTTCTCCCAGAGTAATTGATTGATGTTAGCAAACGCCTTAACGTTAAATCCTGCATCAGACCAGACTTTGACAAGAAATTCAAGCCGCACCGATATTCCACCTTCGATCTCGCCTAAACGAATAAGATTCATGCCTGAATGATATACATGACCGGGATTTCGTACAGTCGCTCCAAAACCCTCTGCTACTCCGATCAGCAAAGCCTGTGAAGGCAAGTATTTGGCAGCAACTTGGTTTGAGCCAAGGCCATTTTGTATGGTGAGTACCAATGAGTCTTGACTCATCAACGAGGCTATCTGGCTTGCGGCTTCGCCCACACCAGAAATTTTGGTGGCAACTACATACAGGTTGCAATTTACAGCGCTGTCAGCTGAGGAACTCGCCCTAAGACTTTTAACAATACGGTGCCCGCTCGCACCTTCAATCTGCAAGCCATTCGCTTTGATCGCATCAATATGCGCCTGCCAAGGATCAATAGCGTGAACTTCATGTCCTGCCTCTGCCAGCAGTCCAGCATAGATGGATCCCATTGCACCGACACCGAAAACTGCAATCTTCATTTGGGCTTCATCAACTGTTTCGGTAAGCGAATATCAAAATCAGAACGTATCTTTGCATCAATCTCATCGTCTATATGTGTTGGATAATGCTCTGTTAGAATTTCCTTCGCGAGATCGCGCGCTTGATAGCGAATATCACGGGATCCATTCGCTTCCCAGTCTTCAAATGGACCCCGGTCAGCAATCACAGGATACAGAAAATCACTTTCCATACGACGCAATGTTTCCTTGTGTCCAAGGAAGTGGCCATCGCCTTCTACGACACTAGTTATCACGTCCACAGCTAGGGTATCATCATTGACTTCCACCGGGCCAATTGAACGCATGATACCACCTAGCATATCATTGTCTATAACATAACTTTCCAACGCACAAGCTGACAAACTTGCAAGCATGCCGCAGGCTTGAGTCACCATATTAGCTCCCGTATGCGCCGCCAAAGTTACAGATAGACATTTTTCGTAGCCACTTTGAGCATCAGCAATTTTGCTATCGGTTGCACCGGCGATTGATGTATTCGGCAAATCATAATACTGTGCCATTTGCACGCAAGCAGCCATTAACAAAGCTTGCTCACCACTACCGCCGGACAATGCACCGGTTCGTAAATCAGTGATCATCGGACGAGTGCCAAAAGTCACTTTTACACTCTCGTCAATGCTCCAAGCGAAAATCATGCCAGCCAAAGTTTCTGCCACATTCTGTGCCACAGCACCGGCAATTGTCACCGGGCTTGATGCACCAAGTTGGCCAAATGAGTTGGCATGAACTGGAAATTCCAGACGCACAGCTTGTGCCATCACTTCGCAAGCATCCGCCGCATATCGAAGTGGTGGCACAACGTGATTGACGTTAAAAGATAGAAATGGGCGAGCGACAAAAGCAGCCTTGGAACCGGCAAGGGCGTAACAAATTTGCGCTATTTCTTGCACATGCTTTGCCGCACAGGCGCTCGTTAGCACGTGCTTTGAAGTTCCGACAAGACTTGCGTATGCAGTATTGATATCAAAATGCAACTCATCCGCCAGATCACCTGCAACTAGCGACCTGCTGAAAAAGTGTATGTTCTCAAGATTGTCAACTAGACGTGCTACCGAGTGAAGATCTGCTAACGTCGATGCACGATAGCGACCGGTATTAAGATCAACAATATTTGGCGCTGCACCTCCTGAGCCAAGATAAACGCGTTTGCCCTGCAATAACATGTCGTGCCGCGCCAACTGGCCTGCCAGAGTAAAATGTTTATTCAACCCGGCCAATGCCTCATCAATCAATTGTTCTGAAAACAACAAACGACCGTTATCGTTTATTTTGCCGCCGCGACGAACTAAATGTTCAATCACCACCTGTGGCGCTTCTGCCATCCCTACAGTTTGCAGAATACGACGCACAGCAGCATCTATACGACTCACTTCCTCGCTTGAAAACGGTGCGTAACGTCCACTGATAAGCCCTCTGTTTACCAGCGAAACTTCACTCCTAGTGCCCATGGTGCGCTCCTTGCTGCGGAACTTTCGGCCGCGTCTTAGTCTAGTAGATGAGGGGGGATTTTTACTCACTGACATCATCAGCTAACTGTGTTGTAATTAGACAATTGTTGGGGCAAAAAATGGCACCTGCACAATCAGTACTCAATGTGTGGACAGCATTCAACAGAGGCTACTTCACCTTTTCTACCGACCCAATAGGCACCAGCGTTTCTGCGCGCTGAAAATGCCCGGATTGGTTGGCCAAACTCAATCAATGCTGCTACACCATCATCTATAGCAAGTCCGGGTGGAATCAAACCCTTAGCAATTTGAGACTCGTACATAGGTCGGCGATGTGGCTCATCGGAGTAGTGTGGGCAACAACTTCCGGCGACCATTCCCAAACAAAAAATCGGCACCAGCAATTGACCGTCAAAACCCGAAGGAACAATATCAAACCAGCAAGCAGCTCCGGCACTGACACCACACAATATTGTTCCACGCTTCACCGCTTCTGCAAGCGCAAAATCCAAACCAGAGGTTTGCAAGCGCTCAACCAAATGCACGGTATTACCCCCACCGAAATATACTACATCCTGTTTTGCAATCCATTCACTACCTTCCACAGACCGCAAACCAGCATGGTGGCTAGCGATGCACTTTAGCGAAGAAAACCGATCATAAAACAGCTGTATACGCTCCTCATCGTCATAATTAGCGATGCCAATGTAGCCAACTCTAGGCAACATGCACCTGCTCTTAGATAGGATAAACTCCTCAAGATCAGCATCGCAACCATGCGTGAATCCACCACCGCCAATGGCAATGATTGTTGTGTTTTGATGCGTTTTAATTTGTGGCAACATAAAGATATAAGGCAATATGACTAGCCGCAACTAACCAATGCTCTTCTAACGGGCCGTGAACGGCCAGATTATTTTAGCGAATGATAGAATTTGAATGATACTACGGTAAATATTGATTTCTAGCTACTCAATATGGTAAATTGATACTAAAAATAAACTAAGGAGATGTTAATTATGAGTAAAATATTTAAAATAATTGTGGTTTGCATGACAATGCTTGCCACTTCCATTGCGAGCGCCACACCGAGCGGCACTTTCCGCCAATCCCACGAAGTTGGATTCGGTAGCGCTTCAAGTCTTGACCCGATTTCAAAGGGACGTGTGTTTACGATAACAGAAAAAATCATGAATAGGTTGGTACGGCCCGCTCATGATGGCAAACCAAGTCCTGATCTAGCAGTAAGTTGGTCTGCAAATGCCGATGCAACCGTTTGGACTTTCAACTTAAGAGAAGGTGTGAAGTTCCATGATGGTTCCAATTTCGGTGCCGAAGATGTTGTTTACTCCATAAATCGAGTGCTTGATCCCGACTCTGACAGCCCAGCTCGCTCAGCAGTGAAAATGATTGAGAGCGTTGAAGCAACCGGGCCGATGACGGTTGTCATTCGTTTAAGTACGCCATTTGCAGATATGCCACTGCAACTCATGGACTACCGTCTACGCATGATACCAGAAGGTTCAGGAGACACAATCGGCGCAACCGGCATAGGAACAGGTCCTTTCAAACTCAAGAAGTTTGATGCTCAAGGCATTACTGAACTCGTCGCCAACATGGATTACTGGGAAGGTCCCCCGGGAGTTGCCAAGATGGAAATTATCGGCATACCTGACGGACAAGCACGACTACAAGCTCTACTTGGTGGTCAGATTGACATGTTACGCAATGTGACCGCGCAGCAAGTGGTAATGTTGAGTGGCGGTGATAAATTCAAAGTTCACAAAATCCCAACTGGCAATTGGCGCGGGCTGGTATTTAGAACCGATGTCAAGCCATTTGACGATGTTAGGGTACGCAAGGCGATGCGTATGGTTGTTGACCGGCAAGAACTTGTCGACCTAATTCTCGGCGGTGGGGGAGTAATCGCTTGTGACACACCAGTAGAGCCGAACGATCAGTACCGTGCCAACTTATCTTGCCCACAGGATATTGAAGGTGCAAAAAAACTACTGGCCGATGCTGGATATCCTGATGGCTTTGACATCGATATCTACGTTTCCTCACTTGAACCGACTTGGCCACAGCTGGCAGAAGCATACCAACAACAAGCAGCCTTGGCTGGTATCCGAGTAAATATCGTTCAGGTGCCAACTGATGGCTACTGGAACGAGGTTTGGATGAAAAAAGATGTGGTCGGTACCCGTTGGAACGAACGTCCAGCAGATCAGGCATTGCATGAAATTTACTTAAGCAATGCCAAATGGAACGAGTCATACTACAAGGATCCGAGTTTTGACAACCTATTGGCTGCTGCGCGACGCGAGCTTGACTTTGAAAAACGCCGTGCAATTTATGTCAAAGCACAAGAACACCTGTATGAAACCACCGGCACTTTAATTCCCTACACTGTCACTCGCAATGTCGGTGTTACTGCGCGTGTCAAAAACCTCGATGCAGTGAAAAACGAAGCTATTCGTTGGCACAAGCTCACAGTTGACTGATACCTTTGAACAACTAATCGCCCCGTTGAGACTAAATCCGACGGGGCGTTTTGGTTGACCTAGCATAAAAGTGTGGTGCGGTTGAACAAGGGATAACAGATGCTAATTCTGATTCTGCGCCGATTGGCGCTTGGATTCATTACCATCTGCATGGTGTCATTGATCATCTTTGGAGGCGTTGAACTACTTCCCGGTGATGCTTGCACAGCTTTCCTTGAACGCGAGGCACAAGGCAAGTTATTGGAAAATTGCCGTGAAGATTTGGGGCTCAACCGCCCCGCCTATGTGCGTTATCTTGATTGGGCAAGCGGCGCTTTACGCGGAGATTTCGGCATGTCATTCAATCAGCAGGAAACTATTGCCAGTATGATTGGCTCGCGTCTCGCCAACACTCTTCTATTGACCAGCTGTGCAATGTTGGTCGGCATCCCACTAGCTCTTTTTCTAGGGATCGTATGCGCGTTATGGCGCGACCGTACAGTGGACTTGTTATTCTCATCTGTTGCGATAGTTGCCATGACTATTCCAGAGTTTGTTTCAGCTACGTTGCTGATTCTGGTTTTTAGCGTCTGGCTTGGCTGGATACCGGGCATCGTACTGACCTCGGCCGATGCTCCATTGTCCGCATTTTTTCCTGAAATCATTTTGCCAATCATGGTGCTAGCCATGGTTATGACTGCGCATATCCTGAGAACTGTTCGCTCTTCTGTCATCGAAACAATGGCGAGCGATTATGTGCAAATGGCAACGCTGAAAGGCGCACCATATTGGCGAATTGTGTTTCGGCACATCTTGCCAAACGCACTATTACCCACTATCAATGTAGTGGCATTGACAATTGCTTGGTTGCTTGGCGGTGTTGTAGTCATTGAAACTGTATTCAACTATCCAGGACTCGGCCGCATGATGATTGATTCAATATCAGACCGGGATTTGCCAGTAACTCAAACATTGGCACTGATCATTGCCAGTATTTATGTCGGCGTCAATTTGCTAGCTGACATCTTCACAATGCTGGCAAACCCACGCCTCAGAACACTCAAAACCAGATCTGGATGAACAACACCACTACTGCATTAAGCTCTGGCGGGAAGAATACTAGCCCACCGAGAACCGGCGTATTGAGCGCAGTTGTAACAGTCTTTCGAGACATTATGCGCACACCATCTGGTCGCACCGGACTCGCACTTTTATCTATGCACCTGTTTATCGCACTGACAGCCGGTTGGTGGGTGCAATTCGATTATCGAGAAGTTAACTCATTGATAATTTTGAGCGCCCCAAGCGCGGAGCACTGGTTTGGTACCGATCACTTGGGGCGAGATACATTTACTCGCACCATGCTTGGTGGTCGCGAAGCTCTAATTGTGACTGGAGTCGCAACTCCCATAGCCGTTATCTGGGGTGGTTTCGTTGGAATATTCTTTGGGTTGGTTGGTGGCCGATTAGACGATATATTTATGCGATTCGTAGATGCCTTCCTGTCTTTGCCTTGGATTCTCAAGATGCTGGTGCTCATCGTGACCTTTGGCACAGGACTTGAGGTGTTCATCCCGACACTTGCATTCTTCTATGGGATCCCCGTAATTCGAATTGCAAGAGCAGCTACACATGATGTTGTTGCGCGTGATTTCATCGCGGCCGCAAGAGCCCGCGGACACAGCCGCATGACCATCATCAGAAAAGAATTGTTGCCAAACGTCCGCGATGCTTTGCTAGTCGAAGGCGCTATGCGGTGGTCTTGGATGTTACTCGCATTTTCTTCATTGTCATTTCTCGGTTTTGGCGTTTCACCGCCGACTCCTGACTGGGGTTTGATGATCGCAAATGCTCGCGGCTATATGTCGTTCGCCCCTTGGGGCGCGCTGGCTCCGGTCATTGCTCTGTCTAGCTTGATCATTGGCATCAACCTCACCGCCGATGCGCTTGCAAAAGCTCTCGGAGTTGACCGCGCACAAAAAGCGCCGATTTAATTTGAGTGCTTCGCCACTGTTAAGTATCTGCGATCTGTCGATCGGATTTACCGGACTTTCCGGTGAAACTCGATCCATTCTCCGCAACGTTAACCTTGCTGTCAATGCTGGTGAAAGTATCGGCATCGTCGGCGAAAGCGGTTCAGGGAAAAGCACCGTTGCACTAGCTGCTATGGGTTATCTCAAACGCGGACTGCGCGTCATCGACGGTAATGTAAATTTTCTTGGCAACGATATGTTCAAACTGCCTGAGAACCAACTGAGACAGATACGAGGCAGCCGGTTAGCTCTAATTCCACAGAACTCTGGCCAATCCCTGACCCCTTCAATGCGAATTGGCAGCCAGTTGACTGAGGCTTTGGAACTTCACTCCACCTCACCCAAAGACAAACAACCGGCACAGGTAATTGATCTGTTGTCCAAAGTGCGCCTTCCCGATCCAAAATCCATTGTCAAACGCTATCCCCATGAACTGTCTGGCGGGCAACAACAACGCGTGGCAGTAGCAATGGCACTAGCTGGCGAACCACAAGCGCTGCTGTTGGATGAACCCACAACAGGACTAGATGTAACCACACAAGCACACATACTTGAGCTTCTGCGTGAATTGGCGCTACAGGAACAAACAGCAATGGTTTATGTAAGTCATGACCTCGGTGCTATAGCCCGAGTATGCGAACGAATTGTAGTGATGTACGCTGGCGAGATTGTTCTTGAAGGTTCTGCTCGCTTAGTTTTGAAAAATCCAGTCCATCCCTACGCCAGCGGCTTGCTCGCTTCCATCCCTCGCTTGCACAGCTCAAATCTGCCTGCGTCGTTGGAAGGCATTCCGCCAATTCCGGGCCAGACTGGTGATGGTTGTGCCTTTGCACCGCGTTGCGCCCTCGCTGAAACGAAATGCTATGAAGAGCATCCTCGCCTGATTACAACTGGGGACGGCCAGATTTCAAGGTGCCATTTTGCCGACATTGCGAGCGAATGGCCAATCGCGAAAGGCAGTACCACCACAACAGCACATAAAACCTCATTCACAGACACTATACTAGCACTAGACGATGTGTCTATCAGCTATGCCAAGCGAACCATCATCGAACAACTGCTCGGTCGCGAGTCAAGCACAATACCGACTGTGTATGGCATTAACATCTCTTTAAACAAGGGAGAAACGATTGGCTTGGTTGGCGAATCTGGATCAGGCAAATCGACAATTCTCAAAACAATTGCTGGCCTGCTGCCAACCAATTTCGGCTCGATCACCCTCAATCGAGAAGAGACGATGGCGCCCAAGGTCGAGCAGCGCACAGCCAACCAGCTGCGCGTAGTTCAACTTGTATTCCAAAATCCAGACGAAAGCTTGAATCCTCGGCAAACAGTATCAGAGATTCTAGCGCAACCCCTGAAACATTATTTCAACCTGAAAAAAGAAGAATTGCACCAACGGAGCTGTGAGATACTCAATACCGTTCGACTTGGAGAACACTATCTTGAACGTTTGCCCAGTCAGTTGTCAGGCGGCGAAAAACAACGAGTCGCAATTGCACGTGCATTTGTGGCACAACCTGATATCGTATTATGTGATGAGATCACCTCTGCACTTGATGTGTCAGTGCAGGCGGCAGTGCTGCGCCTCCTTGACAGTTTGCGCAAGAAGCAAAACACCACTTGCATCTTCGTTTCCCATGACCTGGCAGTTGTCAAAGCCCTTGCTGACCGCGTTGCAGTGCTGTATCAGGGACGATTGTGTGAAATCGGCGCTACCGAGCAAGTGTTTTCGAAAATCTCACATCCTTATACCAAAGCCTTGTTGAGCGCAGTTCTTGAACCGGACCCAGACCATGAACCGCAACTCACAGCCAATGATATTATCGAGTCATCTCCACCACCACAGGGTTGCCCGTTTCAAAGACGTTGCGCCAATCGAATTGGAGACATATGCGATGACACAGCACCGCCTTGGCAATTTCCCCATGAAGGCCACGCGATTCGTTGCCACCTGCCATTGAATGAGCTTCAATCTAACATTGCATGATGTCTGCACTAAACCAACGAATTCAATCCAGCGATGATGCAAAACAGCTAGCACGTCATTGGTTACCGCGGCTAATTTATGATTTCATTGGCGGCGCGGCAGGCTATGAAAGAGCAGCGCACGCCAATCTATTGGTTTTTGAAATAAAAACCAGCTGATGCCGAGAGTGTTAGTCAATGTTGAAGCACGCACACTAAATAAAAGTGTACTAGATCGAGAAATGAGCTTGCCATTCGGCATCGCACCTATGGGCATGTGCGATATGGTTTGGCCTGGCGCTGACCTCATGTTCGCGAAGATTGCCTCAACAACGCTTGAAAATTGTTACCGCGAGTCTGAAAGACAAGCCTGGTTTCAACTCTACCCTAGCACTTTGAATGAGTAACATTCTGCATAGGCATGGACGCTCTGCAATCAACTGCTCTCACTGGTATATCACGTCGAATCATGGGGTTGCAGTTTGATGGTGACAAATGTCCAGTTTGCGCTGAGCCATGGCCTGTTACCTCCCCACATAATGGAAATAGAGTTGGGGTAGTCACCTCAGCAATATGGTCTCTTAGGTTGAAAGTCAATATTGCTCTGGCGATGATAGATCGAAATTACTGGAACGCGGGCGAGTCTCTGCTTGTACAAAGCGCAGAAGGCAAAGAATGAGAGGCAATAGTCTGCGATCTGCCTTTTGTCTAACCGATAAATGTTAATCTTACACTATGCACAAGTGTGATCTATCAGTAAGTTTTTATTTTTTACTTACCATTTATTCAAAGCTGAAAGAATGGTACCGCACAACATCTTCATAGATCCATTTCTTGTCCTTTGGGGGTATTGCTAGGAATAAGCCCCGCTCTCTTGCACCATTTTTCAATACTCGGATCAATTTTATGTATTGCAGGGTCGAACTTCTCGACAGTTGGATCATCCGCTTTAGTCGGTTCAAACCTTAATCCGCGAAAGTGAAAATAGTAAAGCTCAGATGTCGGGGCATATCGAATCATTAACAATGTTTTGGGTTGATCCGACAATCCTACCACCTTCTCTACAAATTTTCTATTGTTTGAAATGGCATACATAAGTTGATGCCACCAGCCAAATTTCTGATTTTGACCATTTGAAGACGCAGCGACAGCAATGTGTACCGAGTTGTATAGAACTCTGTCATATTGATAAATGTACTTTGTTTTTCCAGAAGCTTGGATACCTTGATCGCGTCTATGGAAATAATGATCATACGCGCGCATTAGGCTTTTGCTGTCCTCCTCGCCTTTACGGTGTTGTCTTGGGATCCATTTTTCCCTCATTCGCATCGATCCAATTTTGTGTGTCTGAAACTCATTTTTCAAGTAGCCAAGCAAGCTACTGTTTCCCTGATATACAAGATACTCATCAATATCAATGTTGATGCAGTATCCTGCTGGAACAGGGAATGCCAAGCGGCAGTGGTTAAGGGCGCCCTTCTGACCAAATGAACCTCCACCCAAGCCATATTCGAAAGGCCAATCCACCAATATTATTTCAACTGGTAGGTCCATGTTATTCAGATGTTCAATGAGATTGTTTCGATTTGAACTGATGTTATCGTACAGTATCAAACGGTTAATCCCATACAATCGATAATGCCAATTGATCCAATCTTCAATCCATTCAACCGGGTTGTCTTTCTGTAAGGTAGTCAGAGTCAATTCGGGTTTGGCAACAGTTGTTTTTGTCCGCAAATTTTGGGTTGTCTTGACACTGAAAGTTTCTTCAAACTCAGAAAACTGCAACTTGACTTGAACATTCGGCTTACTGTCAAGTTCGTTCATTTCAACCTGCAACAGTCTAATCATTTTCATTGAGGTCAATGAAAACGGCACAGTCTGGTTATCAATAAGAACTCGCATAAGTTTGTTATGCTTACCTAATTTATGCAGTGCAGGGCCGAACCCAATAACTTGCTTTTTTGCGGAGTCATAGAAAATATCGTAGAATACCGTTTGCTGACCCATTATTGTCTTTGGAGTGTGTCGAACAGCTTCGTTTCTTTGATAGATAGATTCTTGAACAGATGGATGTTGAGATGGAAACGTCAACATTTGTGGCTGGTAGTACTGTACCTTAGGCATTCGAACGAGTTCAGATTTGTGTTAATCTTCAAGCAGCAAAAATTTATTCTGTTTACAGTCAAATAGAATGATATTTTGATAGGTTTACTTTGGCATACTATGGGTGGTTATGCACCGCTTTAGTCTTAGCTGACGATTTGAATTATCCTATGTACTTTTAATATAGTTGGTTTATTTAACAGAACATACGCACTTGACAAACTCGCGGCATTTAAACATTAAGATCTAAAGGAAGCTGCTTTCTTGAACAGTGTCTAATATCACGCTCATGCGCATGTTTTGTATTGCAACTTATATAAAATTCAATGATCAAGTTTATGTTAGGCATCTTTTTTTAGACACCAATATCCCAAAGCTATTATCAGTCAAGTGAAGTTATAACATCAGCATCCAATTTCAAATAGTCAACATTATCTGTATATATGAGCCAAATTCCACAAACCATGAGAGCAGTCGTTCTAACAGGACACGGCAACATAGATCAACTCGTATATCAAACTGACTGTCCCGTTCCCACACCCCGTGATCATGAAGTCTTGCTTGAGATTCATGCCTGCGGATTGAACAACACTGATGTCAACTCTCGCACCGGCTGGTATTCAAAAACTGTGGAGGATGCAACAACCGGTTCTAATTTTGTTTCCGCTGAGACCAACGATGCATCATGGGGTGGTAAACCTTTCAGCTTCCCTCGCATTCAAGGTGCCGATGTAGCCGCTACTGTTTATTGTGCCGGCAACCAGGTTCCAAGTGGATTGGTGGGCAAGCGCGTCATGGTTGACCCTTGGTTGCGAAACTGGGATATCTCTGATGATCTCGGTAGCTGGGGATTTTTCGGTTCCGAGTGTGATGGCGGTTTTGCTGAGTTTGCAGTCGTTGATTATCGTCAAGTACATGAGTTGAACTCTGAAATGTCAAATGCGGAAATTGCAACTTTCGCTTGCTCTTATATTACCGCTGAGAACATGCTCAACAAGGCTCAGGTCAAGGCAGGTGACTCAGTACTAGTCACCGGCGCTACTGGCGGAGTTGGCTCAGCGCTTATCCAACTCGCAAAACGACGCGACGCGATAACAATAGCTATGGCATCAATTAGCAAACACTCTGCACTCAAATCTGCTATTGCACCAGATGCAGTTATCAATCGCGAAACAGAAAACCTGAAATCTGAATTGCTAGCTACAATCAATATGGAATCAGTTACCGTTGTTGCTGATGTTGTCGGTGGCGGCAAATGGCCGCAATTAATCGAAGTGCTTGCCCCAAGAGGGCGATACGCATGTTCCGGTGCAATTGCTGGACCGATTGTCAAATTTGATCTTCGAACGATGTATCTGAATGATCTAAATTTTTTTGGTTGTACTGTTGTACCGCGTGGAATATTCTCCAACCTTGTCAAATACATTGAGCGAGGTGAAATCAAACCATTGGTAGCCGGTAGTTACCCACTTGAAGAATTGCATATCGCCCAGCAGAAATTCATTGAAAAGAACCATATCGGAAACTTTGTGGTTACAACTTAGCTGCAATAAACTGTAAGAACAATTGACTAGTAGCAAAAAAACATTTACTTTTCAATCAAGATTGAACTTGACTACGCTTTTTTTCTTGGAGAGCTAAGCTCGTATTTTGATGTCTTGAGCTTGGTCATGCACTTGCATTGAAATGCCTAAAACATCATAAAATCAATCCCACCCTAGCGCAGTGAAGACTGACAGCGCAAATACTGCACTATAGAATTTGTCAACCCATGATGAAATAGTTAAATTAACAGTTAGCGGTGATAACCAGATGACTTCGACTCTCGCACTGATGTCAATGGATGGTGCAGATAGCTTTGTGTCAGGCGATTGACCTGCCATATATGAGAATACGTTAAAACCGGTGAACGCGTAATACTCACAATTAATAACGGTATTGTCAGCCATTTGGCGCAGTGCGCTATTTTTTTAATAACAATCTAACTGATCATCGACCGACGTAGTGGTCATACCCAAGTCGGTCGAACTCCATTTGCTTGCGAAGCGAATGTGCGCTATGGCAGTCGCGTACTCTTACATCATGCCAAGTAACAACCGTACCCTTTCCAACTGGTCGCGCCAATTCAAGTCCAGTTGCAAATCCGATCGGCACCGCAAACTGAAGCAAGGATTTTTCAACTGGCACAATTTTGCCCCAGACCATTGAGCCACCTTCACCATCTAGCATTTCCCACGCTTTCAAGTCGCGTTTGGCGATTGAGATTACATCAGCCGAAAACGAGACTGGACTACCAGTTGGCTCCCGTCTTAAAACCACCGATGCCACGCTGACACCGAGCTCCAACCCTATTAGATGATAAGGCCGATATAAAGCGGAGTAGTTCCCGGAGTTGTCAGTCACCAATCCGTATTCTGCAAAGCATCGCCTTACATATTGAGTTTCAGCTTCAAACACCACAAAAACTCCCCAGCGCAGGTCACGCTCTATTTCAGAGCCATCTCTATTTAAAGACGATATTACTTCAACCATTCCTTTCTCTTCCAGAATCCCACCATCGCCATGTGGAATTAGCGTGGAAACCATATTGTCAACTGAGCAGGGAGGAAACAATAGTCCATCTTGTGGGGGCTTCAGGCCAGTAGCATTGGCAACTGCTGTCATTTCAATTGCGGATTTTGTACCGTCAAGAAACGAATTGAACATTTTGCTATTCATTCCACCTGCTTGGGCATTCTCTTTTGTCAATCCGTAGTAATCCCAAACGGAATTTGGAGTGGACTGATGGTATTCTGGCAAGTATTTCGTTCCCTTTCCAGCACAGACCACCGACAAACCCATAGTCCGAACCGTATCGATCTGTTCACATATCAGCGCCGGCTGGTCTCCGTACGCGAGCGAATAGATCACACCGTTTTCTTTTGCCTTGGTAGCGAGAGATGGACCAACTAATACGTCAGCTTCGACATTAACCATGATTACATCAATGCCGTTCTCTATGCTTTGTGAAGCATTATTAACTCCAGCGATAGCGTCACCAGTCGATTCGACGATTACATCAACTAATCCACGATTAAACAAGTTCACCGAATCATCCGTCAACATGACCTTACTTACATCTTTGAATTTATGAGTGATTTGGTCACTTTCGAATCCCGCAGCAAGTAAATTCTGCTTGGCGCGTTCAGTATTTAGATCGCAAACTGCAACTAGACGCATGCCAGGCGTACGAATGATTTGCGACATGAACATTGTCGCAAACTTTCCAGCGCCGATAACACCGACTTTTATAGGGTTACCGGCAGTTTCCCGGTCTTTTAATAAAGAATAAAGATTCATATTAGTCACCGAAATTCAAGTTCTAAACACAAGATATGGCATCAGCTATTAAAAGTTGATACTCATAGATTATGCTATTATGCACAATGTTAATTATGAGTGTGTTACATGGGATAAATTGGATCAGGCACTAGCATGGTTTCGATTACTAGCCAAATTACTGAATATTATGAACTATTCCAACAATGTAAATACATTCATGATGAAGTCAAAATCATAGCCTGTAATATCGACATTCTAACTGCTATAATGATGACTAATCATTCATACCAAATGTAATTTCTAGTCCAATGGTAACACGACTTCCGCCAATTGCAGCTTTGCGTGCACTTGAGGCCGCGTCACGCCACCTTAACTTTACCCGTACAGCTGAAGAGCTGATGATTACCCAAAGTGCTGTCAGCCACCAAATTCGCCACATTGAGGAACTTTGGGATTTCAAACTATTCGAACGTCAAGGCCGACACCTAGTCATTACAAAAGAAGGCCAAATGATCGTACCGATTGTGCGCGAGTTCCTGAACAACATGAAAAGAGTTCTCAACGACATCAGCAACACTGGAACCAGAGCTTCTATTCGCATTAGCCTCGTTCAGTCATTAGCTGTGAAGTGGCTAGTGCCAAAACTGGGTAAATTCAACGCAATGTATCCAGATATTAATGTGTGGATATCAACAACTGATGATTTGGTGAATTTCAGCACCGATGAAGTTGATATCGCAATTCGGTTGGGGCACGGAGAATGGCCCGAACTCCACGTTGACTCCCTTCTCCAAGAGTATGTGTTTCCGGTTTGCAGTCCGGAGTTTTTGAAACGACTCGCTCCACCAGAAAAACCTGCAGACCTACTTCGGTATCCTTTGCTGTATCGACATGCTCACGATATCTGCCCACGATGGAGAGATTGGTTTAGCGACGCCGGGCTTAAAATTCAGGCCTTGCCACGAGGTTCTCGTTTTCCTGACACGGCAATGTCAATCCAAGCTGCAATTGATCATCAGGGGATTGCTCTTGCACGTAGCGCTCATGTTGAAAATGATCTAGATTCCAATCGCCTGATTAAACTATTCAGTGTTTACAGCCGATCTCCTGTCTCATATTACATAGTATGCCCACCCAAGGTCATAAGTCAGCCAAGAATTGCAGCATTTCGTAAGTGGTTGTTGGAAGAAGCAGCAGTTTCGCAAAAATCGTTTGACAGAGTTGTTCAAAATGATAAAGTTATTGCTCATTCAATCGATTGCTGAGGATCCCAGCTAGAAGTATACAGCTCAGGATATTTTTATTTTCACATTAATTCTAAGAACAAAAGCAGAGGCTTATCTTCAAACGATTGATATGCTATCTGATACAGAAAAATTGTACATGTGTTATGGCACAATAAAATTTTCAAACGGTTATAACTGCACTGAATCAACCCTATGGTAATAACTTGTCTTCATTCAAACTGCGAATGTAAGTTCACACCCAACATATCAGACTGTAATTCTGTCACGTCAACTTGGTGCATTTACATGTTGATGTTGAGGCCCTGAAAGACTAATATTGATATTCTCCTCAAACATGTTAAATTCATCATAATCTGAGCTAAAATATCTTTGATCCGGCTTGCAGAAGGCATTGAACTGTACCGTAATAACCCCAAACCCGTGCTGTTTTCTTATTAGATTGACTCACAAATAGCACACGTGTATCTTTAACAACAGTGTCTTGAAATCCATAAAGGCGACCACACGGACCTTGATTTCGATTACTTGTGAAATTTGAAGATCATAGCCATATTGAATCAGCCTTAACAGTTAATGTTTGTCAGAATGAAGGAGCATCTCACCAATTTAGGTGCTTAATTTTGAGGGCATAGTGCCAGTTCTTTATTAACTAGCGGGTGCGAAAAATACCCAATACTTCATCGACTTAATCTAACTGCAGAATGTGGCATCGGGTTCAATTACCAAACTCCAACGCGACACTTCAACATTCAGAAACACCAACAACTTTAACATTGTTCTATCTGATATACGGATAGTTTCAGTTCTTGGAGAGCCAACAGTCAAACTAGACCAAGATCTTGAGTAATTTTGAATCCAACTCGCTAGTTAGCATTGGCATAATTGCGGAGATCCCGATACGTTAAGTAGAGTTCCACTGTTCATAATTCGAAATGTAGCGCAACTACACCTGAAACTGTATCCACCATAGTGTTTCACCCAAAAAACATAAAACCTTGTGAAACACCCGATTCCAGCCGTCTCCGCAATCCCATAGCGACCTGCAGTGAAACATTACTCTAAACTTCTGTTGTCACCCGGTTTGACAATTCAAGCCAAAGACAAACCGGCAACTATGGTATAATAAAAGGAACAAATCTGAGGAAGCGGTATGACACACGAGCCGGACATCAAGGGACTTGAGGAATTTTTCTATAAGGGTGACAAAAACTCGACCCAATTCTTCGCTGGCCGGGAGAAACTCATTTCTGCGATTGAGACAACCGTGAACGAGTTGAGCAACGATATCAGACAACTTTCAATTGAAGATGTCACCTCGGACCAGAGGACCTGGCTGATTCAGGGGGCTCCAGGCGCCGGCAAGACCGCATTGCAGTGGTATCTGCGCGACCGCTGGCTTGCGGACAAGGACGGTCCAGTCGTTGTCAACGCATTGCTTGGCGACCTCGCCGACCGTGACAAGCTCGCCGCAAGTATCGCGAACAAAATTCTGCCAAAGGGTGAGGACCAGCTGTGGACCGAACGCACGGTCTCCCACACTGCCGGCGTGCAAGCCAAGCTTGACGCCAGCCGCACGACAAGCGAGTCGATCCCGCGCGGAGCGCTAGATCTCGCCGACCTGCGGCGGCTGTATCAAAAACCCCGCATGCATTGGCTTCGGCGACTCCTGCCGTTCGGCCGCCGCAAAGTCGCCGAACCGCGGCCGGTCGTGCTGATCATCGATGAGATCCAAGCAATGAATTCAGAAGCGGGCGAAGTGTTGCATGATCTGCATGTGGGGGTTGCAGGCTTGCCTGTAATTCCATTGCTGGCCGGGCTGGCCTGGTCTCAGGAGCGTTTGAGGGAAGCAGGGATCTCGCGCTTCAACACTGGCCAAATGAGCCATGTGCAAACCTTGACACCGTTGCAACCGGAAGAGGCCGCCGAGTCGGTGAAACTCATGCTCCGGGCATATTATGTCACCGCCACCGACAAAGAGGCTGAAGACATCGCCTGCTGGATCGCCGGACTATCAGACGGCTGGCCGCAACACCTGCGCCACTACATGCGCGCCTTGGCCGGCAATCTGGCCGCCAACAAGGGAAACCTAAGCGAATTGGACAGGAACTGGGTTCAGGCGGAGGGCGACGCAAAAAGGCAATCTTACTATCTAGACAGACTGCAGGGCACGCTAGTCGTTGAGCACTCAGGCGTGCTAGCTCAGGTTGCGAAAAACATCGGTAACATCGGATGCCGCTATAAAGAACTTGTAAAAATGTTGGATAATCATCGCTGGCGGAAAAACTCAGAGCCCGATGAAGTCATGCCAGAAAATATGGAACCAAGAGCATTTGTCCAAGAGATGATTCGGTCCGGCATTGCCCACAAAACCGGCAAGCAAGTGACAATCCCGATCCCGTCATTCAAGCGATTCCTGATTGAATACCATGACAGAGATGACATCTGAAACCGTAAGTCAACCTGAACAAGCTGAGCAATCACTAGCTTAAAAAACAAAACTTGACAACAGATACTGGTCACCAAGTCCGGCGACTTGCAATGAAACAAAGTTTATAACTTCTATTTCACCGGTTTGACAATTCAAGCCGAAGACAAACCGGCAACTATGGCATAATAAAAGGAACAAATCTGAGGAGGCGGTATGACACACGAGCCGGACATCAAGGGACTTGAGGAATTTTTCTATAAGGGTGACAAAAACTCGACTCAATTCTTCGCTGGCCGGGAGAAACTCATTTCTGCGATTGAGACAACCGTGAACGAGTTGAGCAACGATATCAGACAACTTTCAATTGAAGATGTCACCTCGGACCAGAGGACCTGGCTGATTCAGGGGGCTCCAGGCGCCGGCAAGACAGCATTGCAGTGGTATCTGCGCGACCGCTGGCTTGCGGACAAGGACGGTCCAGTCGTTGTCAACGCATTGCTCGGCGACCTCGCCGACCGTGACAAGCTCACCGCAAGTATCGCGAACAAAATTCTGCCAAAGGGTGAGGACCAGCTGCGGACCGAACGCACGGTCTCCCACACTGCCGGCGTGCAAGCCAAGCTCGATGCCAGCCGCACGACAAGCGAGTCGATCCCGCGCGGAGCGCTAGATCTCGCCGACCTGCGGCGGCTGTATCAAAAACCCCGCATGCATTGGCTTCGGCGACTCCTGCCGTTCGGCCGCCGCAAAGTCGCCGAACCGCGGCCGGTCGTGCTGATCATCGATGAGATCCAAGCAATGAATTCAGAAGCGGGCGAAGTGTTGCATGATCTGCATGTGGGGGTTGCAGGCTTGCCTGTAATTCCATTGCTGGCCGGGCTGGCCTGGTCTCGGGAGCGTTTGAGGGAAGCAGGGATCTCGCGCTTCAACACTGGCCAAATGAGCCATGTGCAAACCTTGACACCGTTGCAACCGAAAGAGGCCGCCGAGTCGGTGAAACTCATGCTCCGGGCATATTATGTCACCGCCACTGACAAAGAGGCTGAAGACATCGCCTGCTGGATCGCCGGACTATCAGACGGCTGGCCGCAACACCTGCGCCACTACATGCGCGCCTTGGCCGGCAATCTGGCCGCCAACAAGGGAAACCTAAGCGAATTGGACAGGAACTGGGTTCAGGCGGAGGGCGACGCAAAAAGGCAATCTTACTATCTGGACAGACTGCAAAGCTTGCACATAGGCACGCATATGCGCCTACTTGTTCAGGTGGCTAGCACTATCGGCAATGAAGGTTGTCACTATGATAAACTTGTCAGATTGCTTAGGGATAAACTATGGCAAAGAGATCTGGAACACTCAGAGGTCATGCCAGAAGGTATGAAACCGCAGGAGTTCATTGAGGAGTTGATCCAAGCCGGACTGATTCACAGAGTGGTCGATGAAATAACTATTCCAATTCCATCATTCAGGAAGTTCATTGTGGATCGACCGTACACTGCCGCAAAGATCCAGAATACAGCTCCCGCTAAACCGGTTGCGCAAGTGTCAGCTAACGACGCAGTCCAAACTACATGAAATAATGTAAACCTGACTGACAGGCTACTTGAAACGGTTCAGACCATTTATTTCACACTACAGATCTCAATCAGCAAAAATACTCGTTGATAAAATCTGGAGGGAATGACCGAGCACCTGACTGACTGTTGACATGCGCTCCTTTCTCCCGAACCCCTATTTCCACATTTATTCTTGCAATTCCGGATACAGCCATGTAGCAGTCTTTGAGCGACGGCTGACTATTCAAATACAGATTGGCTAGATTTGCCGAATGTTCATGAGAATTTTATACTGCCGAGAAAGTCTTAGTGTCGGTAGTACGTGAGCTCAGAAGAATCGCCAAAAAAACAGCTCATTTTCCCGGATCAGGTCACCAAATTACACTATGAATCAGACATTCCTAAACTAATGCTAATGTAACGCGTAAAATTCAACAAAAAAGGCATTTATCGACCGCGTAGTTAAATTCCAGATAAACTTAACCCGCTGTTCAGGGTAAAATTTCGCGGTGCAACAATGGGAATTACTTATGAATTCACACTACCCCTATCGCAATTTTTGGTTAAATTTAATCCTGAAGGCTTAACAATGATTGACTCTTTGCCTAACACACGCGCAATTTACCCAGGCAGTTTCGACCCGGTTACCAAAGGTCATATCGACCTAATTGAACGGGCGACAAATCTCTTTGACGAAGTGGTCGTTGCTGTCGCTGATAGCAAGGGAAAAAAAACACTATTTTCCCTTGAAGAGCGAGTTGAATTGATTCAACAAACAACAACCCACCTTAGTAGAATTAAGATAGTTGGATTCAGCGGTTTACTAATCGATTTTGCCAAGAATATTAAATCAAATATCGTTGTTAGGGGACTGCGTGCAGTATCTGATTTTGAGTATGAGTTTCAGCTTTCATGGATGAATAGGCAGCTGAACCCGAATATAGAAACGCTATTCTTTGCACCTGCGGAAGACTATGCATTCGTAGCCGCTTCGCTAGTCAAAGAGATTGCAGAGCTTGGTGGCGATGTTTCGCAGTTTGTGCACCCAATTGTAAACGAGGCATTAGCTGCCAAGCTGAATGTATCAGGTAGCTAATATCCTATAAAGCTGCTTAGTCAACTATTTCCATGCAAACTTCGGTTGATCAAATTGCGCAACGCGAGTTGAGCGGCCGAACAGTGCTATTTCCCGGAATTGGTATATAAACGCTGCTGTAGGCGCATAAACTTGATGGCCGATTGAAACAAGTGGAGTAGATAGGACCGGTTGTGCGTTATCGGTAGTTGACTCAAGAATCGGAATGTCAGGTGAATGCAAATCTGACAAAGGGATACGGTAAGTTCGCGCCACCTCTTTGGGATCAGGGTATAGACGTTTTCTTATGCCAGCCCATACCACAACAGGAGTAATGTTGAATCCTGATCTGGTTTGATAATCGTCCATCAAACCTAGAACATCATTACTTGGTACGTTGATGCCAATCTCTTCTTCAAGTTCGCGAAGTGCAGCTTCAATTGCATTTTCGTTTGGGTCAAGCCGCCCACCTGGCAACGCGTACTGTCCTCCGTGTCGCTTGAGGTTCTTCGGACGCCGAGTCAGTAGAAAACTTGCTTCTTCATTCGTTCCGTTATCAATAATGGTTAGTGCAACTGCCGCCTGACGCAATCCTAAGCTAGTATTCGATTTTCTTTTAAAAATAGAAAATCTATTCTGAATCTGTTGCCTGAGAGCATCATTCAACGGAATTCTCTGTGCTGTTTTTTTATTTGGTGTAAAAGTCATTTCAGAATTTGCAAACAAAAGCTCTTAGAAGGTGGTCCGTAGAAATTTTGTAGTATATAAGCGTATGACAATGTAAAAGCAGATATAGCTAGAAATGTTGACTATGGCAAATCAATTGACTTATACACCATAAATAATCGATTCACTTGTGGATAGACAATCCGGCTACCATTGGTAATATAAATAACATTGTTCGCGTTTCCGATACAGGTTTTTGCTTCTACTCTCTGCATCTATGAAGCAGACGGACCTAAAGCATGAAATCATTCACAGTGAACTAATCAATATTCAGGAAAGACATGCCCGGTTCGCTAGAATTAGTCATGTCGTTGGAATCATTGTTGGAAAGTGGAAATATGTTTGTAGCGAATACAGTAGCAACATAAATTCTAGTGAAACTCCTTAAATTCAAATACTGATTGGTAAGTTTTCTGTGAATAGTTTATTATTTCTGTTTTTGTTACTCGGTACTAAGTTCAGTGACATCTTTTTGAGCCTGTAATTTTCTGTACTGATACTAGTCCGCTACTGAATTTTGATGTAGCATTCATATTGTCCTCAGTATTATCAATGCAAAGAGTAGAAAGTCAAGAATATGTAATTGAATCAGAGCCTTTTTTTGCGGCTCAGGGATCCGAAATTGAGTTGTTTCTAAGTGCTCATGAAAGTGGTATTCCCGTTTTGTTGAAGGGCCCAACTGGATGTGGGAAGACGCGATTTATGGAATATATGGCTTGGCGACTAAAGTTGCCTTTGGTCACTGTCGCTTGTCACGATGACCTCACAGCATCAGATTTAGTAGGTCGTTACCTAATTATCGGCGGTGAAACCCGTTGGGTTGACGGACCATTGGCGCGAGCAGTACGAGTTGGTGGAATTTGCTATCTTGATGAGATTGTTGAAGCACGCAAAGATACGACTGTCGTCATTCACCCGCTTGCTGACACCCGCAGAGTTTTACCCATAGAGAAAACCGGCGAATTGTTGCAAGCATCAGAAGCGTTCAATTTAACTATCTCCTACAATCCCGGCTATCAAAGTGTACTTAAGGATTTGAAACAGAGTACGCGACAGCGGTTCATAGCACTTGAGTTTGATTATCCTGCTGAATCTGTAGAACAATCAATTGTCATACGCGAGTCTGGTGTCGATAAAAAAATCGCTAAATTATTGGTGCGATATGCTGCTATGACTCGTAATCTTAAGGGCAGCGGTTTGGAGGAAGGTGCTAGCACTCGTCTATTGGTACATACCGCAAAATTGATTGGATTTGGTATTCCACCACTTGAAGCATGCAAAGCATGTATCTCCCAATCTCTGACAGATGATCCAGAAATGCTGAGTGCTATTAATGAAATGGCGGCAACGCTGTTTTAGCTGTCTATCTTATATCTTCATAAACATGTGTTGTTGATGACAACGCCTCTTAAAGTACCTGAAATTGAGGAACAACTCGACGAGATATTGAGCGCAGTACTCTCGTCGCGCCGAAGTGCAAATGGGCCAGCCCGAAAGCTCGCATGCCTTGACCGAGTCTCGCAAGAATTTTCGTTACACTGGGCTAGTGTCATCGCCAAATCTAACTCGGAAATGGCATTTCAGTTCGTTGATCACGTAAAACGTGCTTTTGAGCTGATGGAATCCGATTCAGTAACGCAATGGATTATCCAAGCAATGGATGTATATGATCGTGAAGGGCTATACCCCGGAAGCACCGCATTGCGTAACGTTGACAGCTTTGCTGAACTATTAGCTCAAAAGAGATATTCTATTAATTTCGCTGATGTGTTCGGAATATTGAGCAAATTTGCAGTCGGTTTATCAGGTCGAAACTTTTCGATTGAGGAAGATAATTGTGCCTGGACTGATACAGAGACAATTTATCTGCCAGAAGTGGTGCAAGACTTTAATTCGGAACAAGAGAATTTTCAGCTATATAAGGTTATGGCAGCTTATATGTTGGCTCAATTTCGATTCGGTACTTTCCGAGTTGACAAGGCAACAGGCATACCATTAATTTGTTCTGAAATCGCAACTTACAGAGACCAATCCAAGGCGTTACAACTGTTTGAAGCAGTCGAGAATATTCGTCTTCTTAGCTGTTTGGAAAGAGACTTACCTGGACTAGCGAATAAGTTAAGAGCCCTTATGGAGCAAACGACTGACCTGCCGGAATCAGTTGAGTTTTACAACAATTTAGATCAAGTCAAACAGCCTTTCAGTGATGTTAAAACCTCACTTGAGGTTGTCAAACAACTTTACTCAACAGGAATCAAACCACCTAAAAGCGCTCGTTATCAGGGCTTGTTTAATTTGGAAAGAGTGCAGATAGTTACTCAGCAACGAATAGAGCGTGAAAAACAGAAATTCAAAATGGATTTGGCTGTTCTAACAGAGAGTTTAACGGACCGAGAAAACATTGACATAGCCGCTGACGAATGCAAGGTTAGCAAACCCCAAATTCAAGCTAATTCAGAATTAGATGATAATGGTGAGTGGGAATTTTCGCTGACAATAGACGGGGAACCGGTGACGCCTCCGGAGCTAATGCGTCAAATTGGCAAGAGCATCATGACGGATTTTGGCGAAATTCCGGAAGAATATTTAACCAATGCAGGTGATGGACAGTATCAAAAAGATGCTGATCCTGACTATGAGGAGTACCATATAGAAAAGATGGACCAGGACGGCTTATATTACGATGAGTGGGACTATCGCCGAGGACATTTTCGAAAGAACTGGTGTGTTTTGAAAGAATTGGATATGCACCCCGGGCGAAGCGAAGTGGTTAATGCAATTTTACAAAAGCACGCACATCTGATTCAACATATTCGCCGATCATTTGAAGCATTGCGAGGTGAGAATCGCGTGTTACGTCGTCAGAAAAATGGTGATGATATTGATATCGATGCTGTTGTTGACAGTTATGTTGACTTTGTTGGCGGGAATGAAATGTCAGATCGACTCTTTGCCAAATCAAGAAACCTTGAGCGCGACCTAGCTGTCGTGTTTATGGTAGATGTCAGTGGTTCAACAAAAGGCTGGATCAATGAAGCTGAACGTGAGAGCCTAGTTTTGCTGAGCGAAGCTTTGCAGACTCTTGGAGACCGCTATGCGATATACGGCTTTTCTGGTATGACGCGCAAACGTTGTGAGTTGTATCGCATTAAAACTTTCGAGGAGCCTTATGGTGATCTGATTCGGTCAAGAATTGCTGGTATGAAACCGCAGGACTATACTCGAATGGGGGTTATAATTCGCCACCTCACCAAAAAGTTGCAAGAGATTGACGCGAAGACAAGGGTGTTGATCACGATATCCGATGGTAAACCAGATGACTATGACGGCTATCGTGGTGAATATGGAATTGAGGATACTCGCAAGGCGTTAATAGATGCCAAGTATGCTGGAATTCATCCTTTTTGCATCACTATCGATACACATGCCCATGATTACCTGCCACACATGTATGGTCAGGTTAACTACACAGTTGTGAGCGATGTCAGGAAACTACCACTCAAAGTTTCGGATATCTATAGAAAATTGACAACCTAAAAAATTTTTAATAAAATCCACAAAAGATTTAAGTAAAAGTAGCGAAAAATTAGTAGCTTTTTTGAACGCAGAAAGGAAGACTCATGCAACAGTTAGCCGGTTTGGAGGTGCATGAACTTCGGAGCTTGAGAATTGGGAACCAACTTGATGCGATAGTTTTGACGTGCTAAGGGCTAAGCGCTGTCATTACACTGTATTTGCTAGTTGCTTGGATGCAAAAGGCAGTGCATGGTTTGTCATTTAGATTTATTAGCGATCCGTCAAGTATAGATGTGCGAAGAACTGTCGTGAAACTCAAACTCCAAATTTGGCAAGATACATGCAAGCCAGCTTTGTTTGAAATTTTTGTATATCGGGTTGTTCCTGAGACAATGCCACTTTGACTTTGCCTGCTAACAAAATTGAGGGCAAAGTTGAATTAGCGATAAAAAAGTGAAATGACTTCGATACACAATAAATCTAAGTTGATTGTGGTTATCTACTCGTTAGAATTACAGATATGATTGCTGAGCTCAGCAATCGAGCCAGCAACTTCAAAATTTTATTCAATACTAGGCAGGAGGTTATGAATATGAAACAACGACAATTCTCAATAGGGAACGCCCTTTGGAAGGCTAAAATCCATACAACAGATTACGCGGATTTATTTAGCAGCAATCTACTCTGAGCCATTCTTCAAAAAGGCGTTGGATTTGCATTTCCTATAAATGCCATTCCAATTCAGTAGTGTTTTAAGTGCCATACACCATTTGAACCAAGGCAAATATGCGTTTTGCTTCTTGTCTTGAAATATTAGTAAGCTGTAGATAAATCCACTAATTGCGCCATGAATCGTAACACGAATTTAGCTTTTGATTTGCTCGCGAACATGTTCGATGCAACGCTTGGACTGACAGGAACCATAGATTTACATACGCTAATTCTTGCTAGCACTTCTTACCACTAGGTCAACGGTTGAAATCCGTCACGACAACTTACCAAATTCATTTATACACAAAGTTTCAAAGCAGTACATATTGAATTTTTACACAAGAAAGAGTAAGCGCTTTTCTGATGATTAATGAACATGACAATACCCATGCGTAAAATTGGGTATAATAGCCAACCTCAGTTGGTAAAAAACAGTACTCTTGCTGATTTGCAATTGGCTTCGCGGGACACTTGGGATCGTAAGTATCGCCTCAAGTCCAAGACCGGTGAAATCGTAGATCAGAATATCAATGACACTTTTGCCCGAGTTGCCCAAGCACTTGCTGAAGTTGAGGAGCCGAGGTCCCGTAATAGTTGGTTTGATCAATTCTACTGGGCATTGCAAAATGGCGCTATCCCTGCTGGTCGAATAATCTCTAATGCTGGCGCGCGTGAGCACAAACCATTCACTAGCACAATCAACTGCACTGTATCACGCACAATTGGCGATTCAATGAGCAGCATATTGGAATCGGTTTATGAAGCAGGGCTCACGCTGAAAGCAGGTTGCGGCATAGGCTACGAATTTTCCACTTTGCGTCCCAAAGGAGCATTTGTCAGCGGTGCCGGGGCCTATACTTCAGGTCCGCTTTCGTTTATGGATATCTTTGATGCCATGTGTTTTACGGTGTCATCTGCTGGCGGCCGGCGCGGTGCGCAGATGGGCGTTTTCAGCATTGACCACCCTGACATCCTAGAGTTCATTCGCGCCAAACGCCAAGATGGACGTTTACGACAGTTTAATCTTTCCTGCTTGATTACCGATGAGTTTGTTCAAGCTGTGATCAATAACGAAGATTGGGACCTCACATTCCCCGCCTCCCAAGATGAAATCGAAAGCGGAGAATTTACAATTAAATGGAAATACTGGCCTGATAGCAAAGATTCCCAAACTTACATTGAGAATGAACAAGGTATGGTTGCAGTTCGCGTCTACAAGACTGTTCCAGCAAAATACCTTTGGGATTCTATCATGGAACTAACCTATGATTACGCCGAACCAGGATTCATCCTAATTGACCGTGTCAATGAAATGAATAACAACTGGTTTTGCGAGAATATTCGCGCCACAAACCCTTGTGGCGAACAGCCGCTCCCACCTCACGGTAGCTGTTTGTTAGGTTCGGTCAATTTGACAAAATTTGTTGAGAATCCGTTCACTGATAAAGCAAAATTCAATTGGGATCTTTACTCAAGAGTCGTTGCAGTATTCACACGAATGCTTGACAATGTTGTGGAGATTCACGGTTTGCCACTTCAGGAACAGGCTAATGAGATAGTTAGAAAACGACGGCACGGCATGGGATTTCTAGGGTTGGGTTCAACCCTTACTATGTTAAAAATCAAATACGGTTCAACTGAATCGCTTGAATTTACCGAGCGCGTAGCAAAAGAAATGGCGATTACAGGTTGGAATACTGCGGTACAGCTAGCGGAAGAAAAAGGTACTGCTCCAATTTACGAAGAAGATTTTGAGGTTACTCCAAGCATGTTGCATGCCCGTCCGGAAATGGCCGAAGACGGTATTAAAGTTGGAGACAGTATCAAAGGAAAAACGTTGATTGCGAAGTATAGTCGTTACATGCAGAAACTGCCTGCACACATAACAAACCGCATTGCTGAAGTGGGTGCCCGATTTACCCATCACACTTCAATTGCTCCAACCGGGACCATCAGCCTTTCTATTGGCAATAACGTAAGCAATGGGATTGAACCCTCCTTTGCACACCAATACACAAGAAATATTATTGTAGAAGGACGCAAGACCAAACAAGACGTAAACGTTTTCTCTTATGAACTCCTTGCTTATCGCACATTGATTGACTCAAATGCGTCTCCGACTTTTAAAGAGACATTACCAGAATATTTTGTGACTGCAAATGATATCTCACCGGAAGAGCATGTGGCAGTGCAGGCCGCAGCTCAGAAGTGGATTGACTCCTCAATTTCAAAGACAGCGAATGTTCCAACAGATTACCCGTTTGAACGTTTCAAGGAGATCTATATGCAGGCATATGAGAGCGGACTCAAAGGTTGCACCACGTTTCGATTTAACCCTGAGGCTTTTCAAGGGGTGCTGGTTAGAGAGGAAGATCTTGAGAACACAATCTATCAGTTCGTTCTAGAGGATGGCTCGGCAGTTGAGGCTAAGGGAAACGAAAAAATAGAATATGATGGCGAGATTCATACAGCGGCAAATCTCTATGATGCTTTGAAAGAAGGTTACTACGGTAGATTCTGAGGAAGTATCTAATTGTGCTAAAGATTGACAAAAAAATTATCGATCACAACGTTGTCAAACCATCTGCGGCAATCAACGATGCTAGTGAAATGGTATCCAATGAGTTGTCACTACCTGTTGATGGTTCAGATTTGGAACAGTTTGAGGATTTCAAACGGCCTGATGTGCTTATCGGCTCTACATATAAAATCAAGGCTTCAATCTCAACTCCACATGCTTTATATGTAACCATTACCGATTTGATTATCAATCGGTTTACAGATTATGAAAGAATACGTCCTTACGAAATTTTCATCAATTCAAAAAATATGGACCACTTCCAGTGGATTGTGGCCCTCACTCGAATAATCTCCGCAATATTCAGAAAAGGTGGGGACAGCTCATTTTTGGTTGAGGAATTAAAAGCGGTTTTTGATCCGCGGGGCGGTTATTTTAGCAACCGAAAGTACATACCATCACTAGTGGCAGAAATTGGAACTGTGATTGAAACTCACCTCAGTAAAATCGGAATGCTTCATCCAGAGAGCTTGCCCCAGCACACACAAAACATTCTTAACGAAAAAAGGAAGGAATTTGCGAAACGTCATAACTTGCTGCAAGATCGACATGACAATGGGGAAATTCGAGACGGATTGTTATGTGGTGAATGCAACACACTCTCCGTAATTCTAATGGATGGTTGCTTGACTTGCCTGAACTGTGGAGATTCCAAGTGCTCATAAGTTGAACAGCAGTGGCCTAGTTAGGCAAATCAATCTGAAACTCGCACTCCTACAAGTTCAAACTCCCACATTGGCTTGCCATTAGGCTTGGCGTTTCTAAATGAGATGTTGTCCTGAAAATCGCGCGCTTGCCTTGTTGGAATGTTGATGGCCACAAAATCTACGCTATCACCAATGACAATGCATTCATCATTTGTATCTTGGGCAGTTAGCGGGCAATCCAATAGTTTTATTCTGATTTCAACGTCAGTAACGTTTTTATTAGAATTGTTTGCTAATCGGCCAGAATAATCCCAGCTGTCAGCATACGATTTAGAGGTGTTTGTATTTGTGAGCACTATATCAGTCCGGGAAATTGGAAATTTCTCGGTTTCCGATTCATCAAGATTCAAGTAATATAGCGCAATAAGCAATACACCCAACCCACCGAGAAGACTAAATGCAATTTTTGGCGAGTAGTAACTGAGGGTGATCAGCGCAACGCAAACAATAGCGGATGTGATAACCCAATGCATAATGAAGTTCTATTTCCTCAGAGTCGGACTTAATATAGGTATATGGACAAATGAGTATTTTAACTGTTGTTTGATTGAATACTGAAAATTCCGATAGCTACTTGGGTATAAACTTACGAACTTTTGAAATTAAATATGCAGGAAACGAAATACCAGCACCAACTTCTTGATAACAGCAGACCGTTTGTGCGTGTAGACAAAGAGCGTGTCACCTTCGATTCGCAACGGGAGCGCTACAAATTCAACAAGCTTCGCAAATGCCTTCGTCGCGAAGTTGGAAATGCCATTCGCGATTACAACATGATTGCCGAAGGGGATCGAATAATGGTGTGTCTGTCTGGTGGCAAAGATTCCTACACGATGCTTGACATACTATTGGATTTAAAACTTCGTGCACCGATATCGTTTGAATTAACAGCCGTCAATCTCGATCAGAAGCAACCCGGATTTCCAGAACACGTACTGCCTGAGTACCTTGATTCGTTGGGTGTTTCATATCAGATTTTGAATGTTGACACGTATAGTGTGGTAACTCGAATTATTGAGAATGGCAAAACAATGTGCGGTCTCTGTTCTAGACTTCGGCGCGGCATTCTGTATAGATTTGCTAAGGAGAACAAATTTAACAAAATTGCATTAGGACACCACCGCGACGATATTATTGAAACTCTATTTCTGAATATGTTTCACGGCGGAAAAATCAAAGCAATGCCACCTAAACTCAAAAGCGATGATTGTGCCAATGTTGTTATCAGGCCATTAGCTTACTGCCAAGAATCAGACATCGAACGCTACGCGCGTCAGCGACATTTTCCAATAATCCCTTGTAGTCTGTGTGGTTCACAAGAAAATTTGCAACGCGTCAAAATAAAGCGAATGCTAAAGAACTGGCATACTGAATATCCCGGTCGCGTTGAGAATATTTTCCGTAGCATCCAAAATGTTGTGCCATCACAACTAGCGGACCGTGACCTGTTTGACTTCGCTTCACTTGAAGCTGACCAAGACTAATGAAAATGAATGAACTTAATTCTAAGGTTCCAATGAACGACAAGTTTCTGGATGGTTTGCTAGAATTTCTATCAGACTCTCCGACTCCGTTTCATGCTGTAAAGTATCTTAAAGAACTGCTTAGTCAGGCAGGATTTGAGCCGCTCATTGAAACCGAAGAATGGGATGTCAGGCCTGACGGCAAGTACTTCATCACTAGAAACGACAGTTCGATTATTGCATTTGCAGGTGGTAACAAACCACCGTCTGAGAGCGGAATCCGATTCATCGGTGCACATTTAGATAGTCCTTGTCTGAAACTTAACCCTAATCCTATATTTTCAGACCACGGTTACCAAAAACTTAATGTTGAGGTTTACGGTTCAGTGTTGCTTCGTACTTGGTTTGATCGTGACTTATCTGTAGCTGGTCGAATCTATTTCAAAGGCGCAGATGGCTGCATCACTAGCCAGCTGGTAGATTTATGCCATCCAATTGGTGTTATACCAAGTTTAGCAATTCATTTGGATCGCGATGCTAATACAAAACAACGGATTAATAGCCAGCTGCACTTAAATCCTGTAGTAACGGCTTTTGGTGCAGATGCTGACTTCGAATTCTATGAGTACGTTTTAGATTCAATTGAATTTAAGGATAAAGAAAAGCCTAAACCTAAATCTGTGCTCGGTGCTGACCTTAGCCTATATGACACCTGCCGGCCAGCCCGAGTTGGAGTTAATCAAGAGTTCATCGCAAGTGCAAGAATAGACAATCTTGTCAGTTGTTATGCTGGAGCAATTGCACTGATTGAGTCTGAGCCTATTGCTTTCCGAGGTTTTGTCTTCAGCGATCATGAAGAAGTTGGGAGTATGTCAGATTCAGGTGCGCAGGGTAATTTCTTAGCCAACGTAATTGATCGGGCTATTGGCTTGAATCCGGAAATTATTAGAAAATCAGTCCTGTTGTCTGCGGATGGAGCACATGCTACTCACCCAAACTACCCAGACAAACATGATGCCCACCACGCTCCGGTCATCAACCAAGGTCCAGTAGTCAAAGTCAATGCAAACCAACGATATGCAACGACTGGAGAGACTTTGAGCCTGGTAAGAAATATAGCAAATGAAATAGGTGTTTCCACTCAAGTATTTATTTCTAGGAATGATATGCCTTGTGGCACAACAATAGGACCGATTTCTGCTTCTAAAATTGGAATTAAGACTGTTGATGTGGGCGTGGCACAGTTCGCAATGCACTCCATTCGAGAGTTGTGCGGTAGCGTTGATGCTTATAATTTTAAACGGCTATTGACCGCGTTTTTGAGTGATGAAACTGTGGTGACAGTATTCAATAGCTAGATTTCATACATTGATTTACCCAGATCTACTTAGCTTTTCAGATAGCTTTACCAATGCCCGATAACCTTCTACAAGACGAGGTGAGGGTCGCCCTAGATATGCTTCTGGAATTACGTGAACGTTTTTGTTTTTGACAAACTTCGTGTTTTGCCAAAGTGAATTCCGATAAACAATGTGGGGTCGATTTTTACTGACTCCACACCATGATATTACCACAGCATCGGGGTTGAAATCGCATACTTCTTTATCGGTAAGCGGACAGCTTTTTACATCTCTGTTACCAATTGGATTGACCAGCCCCGCCGCTTGAATTAGATCTTCCGTCCAAGACAGTTTACCTGGTGCTATAACCGGTTTTGGCCACCACTGAATGATGACCGATGGTGGTTGATCTGCATTCTTTATAGGATTCACAGTTTGCCTCATCTCCTCAACAACGCGTTCGGCTTGCTCGATTGCATTGAGTTTATCGCCAATTGCAATCACGTCTTCATAGACATCATTGAGCCTGATTGGTTCAGTGACCATATAAGGTAATCCAGCTTTTTCAAGATTTACAACTACGTTTTCATGCCCTGGCACAGTCAATGAAGCAAGCACTAAATCAGGCTGAAGTTTAGCAACTTTATTAATATCAATATTCAAGTCTCGGCCAACACGGGGAATGTGTGATGTTATCTCTGTGGGATAGTCTGAGTAATCGTCAATGCCAACAAGCATATGCCCACAACCGATAGCACATACAATCTCAGTATTGGAGCAAGTCAGAGATACAATTCGCATGATTTTTGTAATATTAGTGATAAACGAATAGAAAAACAGATAGTTCAACATCAGCTAACAGATATCGTAACTAATGAAATTCAATACCAGTCAAGTAATACATTTCGAAAAGAAGCCAAATGGATATAGCTAATTGTTGAAATCACCTTTGGTGCCGGTGAGAGGATTCGAACCTCCGACCTACTGATTACGAATCAGTTGCTCTACCAAACTGAGCTACACCGGCACAAACCTCACTGCAATTGACTGGAGGTGAACAAGTCGCACCCTCACCAACGGATGCAAAACCATCAACTTGCACAGCCCTGCTACGACGCGGCGAGCGGGAACGGAATCGCATGTAACCAGCATGCGCCAGTCTCATTGAATATGGTTTCCAATCTAAATTATTATTTTCTCTGTTGAAATAATCGGCAGTTTAAAAAACCTGACTGATAACGACCCACAACCTGCCACTCACCTAGTGAATCGGCAGCCACCGAGTTACGTTCAGTCTCCACATAGACAATACCATCTGGCTGCAAGCATTCTGTAACTTCAATTGCCTTGAGTGAGGATACTGACAAATTCCTATAGAAAGGCGGGTCCACAAAAATAATGTCAAATTTAATCTCTGTGTTTTTCAGAAATTGAAACGCTTTGCAATGCACAATGGTGTGTTGGTTGGAACCTAAGTCAGCCGCTGTTTTCTTTAGTGCCTCAATACACCTTCGATCTGAATCAACTAGCACAGCACGTGAAGCACCGCGCGAAAGCGCTTCAAAACCTAGAGCACCACTACCCGCATATAAATCCAAACAAGCTGAGCCTTCAATTCGATGTTGCAAACGATTGAAAAGTGACTCCCTTGCGGCATCAGTGGTAGGCCTGATGCCAAGCGAAGGGTCGAAGCGTAAAATCCTGCTCCGCCACTTACCCGCGACTATCCTAAGTTTGCCAGACACCTATAAACTCAACTAATCACAGTACACTTTAACAATATAATTCACTCCAAATGGATGTGACCGAGGAAATAAAATTTGCATCGCGCATAAATTACAGCATATACCCGTTGTCCTTCCGATCAATTCGCCCAGCCTAGTGCAAATATTCTATCAGAATTAGCTTAGGTGTAAAGCAACAGATTTACTACGTTGCCAACCCAAATAATGAATAATGCAAATCACACATAAGAAGTCAATTTTTCAAAAGGTTCTTGCAAAATCCAGAGCATCAATCTCAGCAACCGTCTCAAACCTTTTTGCCAAGTCATCGGCCCTAGACAAAAATGAAATAAACAATCTTCAAGATGCGCTGATTCAAAGCGACTTTGGCATCGACACTGCACAAATGTTAATTGACTCCGTAAGTTCGAATTTTAAGCAATCTAGGAACTCAAATTCAAGAGTGATTGATATACTGCATGACAAACTTGTTGAGATTTTGGAACCCTCGGATTACCAATTTCGTATAGAAAATCAAACAGTCCCTCACGTCATTCTCATGGTTGGCGTCAATGGTGTTGGCAAAACAACTACGGTAGCTAAAATTGGAAGCTATTACCAACAACAGGGATACTCCATTATATTTGCAGCTTGCGACACCTTCCGCCCCGCCGCCATTGAACAGCTTGAGACATGGGGTAGACGCTTAGATATACCAGTCATATCTCAATCAGTCGGCGCCGACCCTGCTGCAGTCGCGCATGATGCGATGCATTCGGCAATCGCGAAAAAAGCATCGATACTAGTTATAGACACAAGCGGAAGACAGCAGACTAGGGATGATTTGATGCGGCAGTTAGGGAAAATACACCGCATAATTAGCAAGATTGAACCCACTGCACCACATGAAACCCTCATTTCAATTGACGCGGGTACCGGACAGAATGCCATCTCGCAAGTAAAGCATTTCAATGACCATACACCTTTGAGCGGAATTTGTGTTACCAAATTGGATGGTACAGCAAAAGGCGGCATCGTTGTAACCCTCAACCAACGGTTTTCATTGCCTATTGTATTTGTTGGTACTGGCGAGAGCGTTGACCACATTACACCGTTTAAGGCAAAGGAATACGTGGATTCGCTTCTAGGATCAGAAAATTAACAACGCGTTTCGACTGATTTATGATTCAATTTTCAAGTGTTACCAAACAGTATACTAGTGGGCGAATAGCGTTGCGAGCTGTTTCCTTTAGTATCCAAGAGCACGAAACATTGTTTGTCTATGGACATAGTGGTGCTGGTAAATCCACGTTATGTAATTTGATTACAACTCAGGAAACCCCCTCTCAAGGACATGTGTTTGCAAACAAGCAGAACCTGTCATTGCTATCTAAGAAAAATCTTATGCTCTATAGGCGTTCAATTGGTGTCGTTCAACAGGGACATTCTTTGCTTTTCAATAGAACTGTAGGAGAAAACATTGGACTGCCACTTGAATTGCGTAATGCAACACGACCCCGAATCAAGCAAGGAGTCTCTAATGCCTTGGCCTCAGTTGGATTAAACGGCAAGGAGAATGTTTATCCATTCAGGCTTTCGCTCAGTGAGCAACAGCGTGTCACCATTGCTCGGGCTATTGTCGGTCGCCCAGCCCTAATCGTTGCTGATGAGCCTACTAGCGCCCAAGACCAACAATATACCGATGCAGTCATTAATTTGTTGTGTGATTTGAACGCGCTCAAAACAACAGTAATAATTGCAACTAGCGACTCACGAGTTGTACACAACCGGCAAGGCCGATTTATTGAACTCAAAAACGGTTCAATGATCTCATCTATTTGAGCTGACTGCTACCAACATGTTTCAAAAGAACATTCGAGCACTCGCACTTGCGTTCAGGCAGACAGTGAATACGCCGCTGTCAACATTTGCTACTGTATTGCTATTGAGCTTGTCATTTTCTTTCCTTGTGGTGCTCTACTCGGTCTCTGAGAACCTTCAAAAGCTGTCTGGTCATTTTAAACCTGCACCTGAATTAGTTGTGTTTCTAAAGAAAAGTACAAATGATGAATCTGCTACATACGTTTATGAATCGGCCAAAAGCGTTCCAGGTGTAAAACAGGCAACTATGTTAAGTGCAATGGATGCTCAAATTGAATTTCAATCTGTCACCGGTATTACACTGTCGTCTAACAGTTTCCAAAACACGGGGTTTTCTTGGACAATTCTAGTTGAACCAAACGATGGAATTAAGTCCAGTGACGCTCTTAGATTATTAGCTACAGAATTACGCAATCTGCCCTCTGTCGAAGCGGTTGAATACGACTCGAATTGGGCTGTGGTATTGTTGACTATTAATAACTTGTCAAAAATCATATTTTGGAGTGTAGCAGGTATCGCCATTATTTTGCCCGTATTACTTGTTTTTCACTCCAGTCGAAGTATCGTCTTCAGTCAATTGGAGGATATCAAAGTCTGCAATCAACTAGGGGCATCACCTGCATTTATACGAAAACCGCTGATTTACACTTCAATATTACAAACTCTAATCGGAACTGCAATTTCAGTAGCAATTGTTGCTGGCATTCTCAAGTTGTTGAAAACTAACATCGCACAACTAGCACTTCACTACCAAATCAACATTGAATTCGACTGGCACATTTGGATGGCTTGGTTAGTTATTTTCATCATAGCCTTCCTCCTCAATGTTGTGATAATTCGCTTTACAATCTATCAACATCTGAAATTGAATGAATCATAATAAAAATCTTCCTTGATTTTAGGGATTATGACCCCATTAAATTTTTACGATTGGTATGAAACCTACAAAAAATTTAGCACTCTAATATAATGAGTGCTAAAATATCCAAACTGGAAAAGCTATTGAATCAATATGACTGAAAATTTACCTGTTTCAATTAACGTTAAGGGCTCTGGACTTGATTCCTATCTCGCTACCGTAAAAGAGCAGCCAATATTAACTGCTGAAAAAGAGCATGAGCTTGCAATTCGATTTCAAGACGAAAATGACTTGGATGCTGCCCGGCAGTTAATCTTGTCGCATCTTCGGTTTGTCGTGAGCGTTGCACGAGGGTTCACCGGCTACGGTATTCCCCTGAGCGATCTCATTCAAGAAGGCAATGTTGGCTTAATGAAAGCAGTCAAAAGATATGAACCAAACCGCAATATTCGTTTGGTTTCATTTGCCGTCCACTGGATTAAAGCGGAAATCTACGATTTTATTCTTCGAAACTGGAAAATCGTGAGAATTGCAACAACCAAGGCACACCGCAAACTGTTTTTCAATTTGCGTAAACACCGAGAAAGCCTTGAATCAATGAGCGAAAGTGAAATCACAAAACTTTCCGAAGATTTACAGGTTCCCAAAAAAACCGTCCGAGAAATGGAAATTCGAATGAATGGCGGTGGTGTTTCATACGATAGCCAAATTGATGAAGGCAGTGACAATGAAACGGACTTCGCGCCTTCGGCATATCTTGGTGACATGACTTTCGACCCTGAGCAAGTCTATGAGAAAAATTTTAATGAATCGCATCGCCACGAACAATTGACTAATGCGCTAAAAGAACTTGATGAACGAAGTCGCGACATTATTCAACAACGATGGCTTGATGACGGCAAATCTACACTTCACACTCTCGCTGACAAATACAAGGTTAGTGCTGAACGCATTCGACAGATAGAGCAGAAAGCAATGGCTACGATGCGCCTGTCAATTCTTGAATCAGACTAATCACATTGGGTTTTAATGCTGACCGGGTGCCTTGAAATAGACTCCACGGTCAGCTGGCCATAGAGTTTGAATTTTTTGCTTGAAATCAGGTAAGAAGAAATTCCAAAAGCGCTTTTTGCGCGTGTAGTCGATTTTCCGCTTCTTGCCAGACTACACTCTGCGGTCCGTCCAAAACTTTACCTTCCACCTCTTTGCCACGATACGCCGGCAAACAGTGCATGAAAACTGCATTCGGCGCCGCTTTGCTCATGATTTTTTCAGTAACCTGATAAGGTTTGAAATCCACAGGACGTTGTTTATCTTCATCAATTTGACTCATACTGAGCCATGTATCAGTTACCACAACATCTGCATTGCATGCTGTAATTTCAGGATCTGAGATAAGCTCAATTCGATTGTTTTGGACATAGTCCGCCATCAACTCTTTGTTGGGAGCATAACCAGGTGGTGTACAAATCCTAAAGTCAAAATCAAGTAACACTGCGGCCTGGGCCCATGTAACACACATATTATTACCATCTCCTACCCAAGCAACAACAGTATCACGAATCGACTTTCTAACTTCTAGCAACGTCAGCAGATCAGCTAATAACTGACACGGATGATAGAAGTCACTCAAGCCGTTGATCACTGGTACAGTTGAATACTCGGCATAAGTTTCAACAGCGATGTGGCAATCAGTGCGGATGACAATCGCGTCAACAATGCCAGACAGTATTCTAGCAGTGTCTGCGGGTGACTCCCCGCGTTTAAGCTGAGAGTCACCAGGCGCTAGAAAAATCGCGTTGCCACCGAGTTGATATGAGGCGGCTTCAAACGACACGCGAGTTCGGGTTGATGACTTCTCAAACACCAAGGCAATGGACTGATTGCGCATGACTTGAGGTGCACTCCGCTCCTTAAGCCACAAGCGCTTGAGTGTTAAGGCACGATCAAGAAGTGATAGTATTTCATCTTGCTGCAAATCTTGCAGCGAAAGAAAATGCCTGGATGCCATGGCGTAAATAAATTAGGTATGAAACCATATAACAGACCGGCAAGAAAGCCGGTCTGTGCTTCAATCAAATTTCACCCGGAACTACTTTCGGGTTAGAACATGCCACTGTGAGCTAGTGACCCCGTGACCATGAAAAACAACATAGGTATTGACAACATTGTATTAGTTCTTGACGCTAACAGTGCCACCCGTGCGGCTTTCGCTTTTGCTTCATCAGAAGCTGATACCATTCCTAACACTTTTTTCTGGTTTGGCCAAATCAGCACCCAGACATTGAACAGCATAATAGTACCTAACCAAGCGCCAATGCCAAGATAAGCATGTGGTCCCTGCAGCACGAACGCATCAACGAATGTACCGGCACGCATCAAATAATACGCTCCTGTTAACCAAGTTGCAACAGCTGCCCAGCGAAACCAAAGCAATGCTCGCGGTGCAATATGCTTAGTTATCCCAGCCGCCGTACCGTCCGCTTTAGCCTTGGCCAGCCCTGGAACCTGAACAAAATTGAAATAATACAACAGGCCAACCCACGTTACACCTGCAAGAATATGTAGCCATCGATCAATCAGCAAATCCATAATTCCACCTTTTCACCCTTCAGTATGTCATTAAAAAACAACCTAAGCTCCGCCAGGGCTCAGTACGCCACTAGCGAACAGGTAGAGAATTACTGTCAACACCAAACCTGCTACTATGGTGCCGGTGATTGAGTCAAGTGGATTTTTCATGTATTTCCTCCATAGAAATCATCTGCAATATGTTTGAGTAAACTATATATGATACTTGTTAAACTCGCTTGAGACTGAAATTTGTTTGCAAGATAGTGCAATCCATTTCCATCAAGTAGCCGATGAACCTTTCACTGCGTATAATTCAATTGTCAGATTCAATGTTGGAATCCGGGAGTGCATCAGATAAATAATTGAAAAAAAATGTACTTAGGTTTTGAACGGAATTCTATTTGGGCTGCTTAGCAGATAAACGGTTTATTCGAAAAATAAAGTCGTTGAAAATATGGAATAAGCTTGGAAATACTATTTTTTCAAGAGTGCGGTCGATTGAATATCATAAACTTGCCAACATCTCAAAGATCTCACTGTGAATCGTGCGAAAGTGGCATAGTGTGTTTTAGTATAATGAATATCTGAGCAAAATAACTATTTAGACCAATATTTTCCATGCATCAAGAAATAGCTGTTTTGGCTGCCTTGCTTCAACTTGATAAGCCAACTAAATCTAGTATTGCTGAAATAACCGGCATGCCCTCCCGGAGGGTTACTATTGCTATAAGAAATCTCAAAAACATTCTAAAAGTCCAAGTTTCATGGCAAGGCACAAAAAAGACTGGTTATTACAGCATCGAATCTTGGGGAGCTTTTGAGAGTGGAAATAATATTCGTCGGCGAGTTTTAGCACTGGACTTGAATACTTATAAGCTGAATAAGACCATCAACTATGATATTGAACTCATTAAGAAAATCTATTATGATGAGACTAAGTTGGAGAATTATAGACATAGTATGAGACTGGAAGGGTTTGATATAACAACTAATTCTCCTGACATAAGCATGCTAACCAAGCGCGAAAGACAATTGCTTCAATCTCAATTGATTGAAAAATATGTTCAAAAACAGTAGTTCAACTCCTGTTCAAAGAGAACGTCGCGGCATTAGACAAATACGGCGTCGGTGAAAACATCCACTTTTATGACAGCAGTACTGTGTTACGAAACAAGCTCAATATAAGAAATTACGATGAGCTTCAAAATGCAGAACAAGCCCTGACTGAAATTGCTACACTTAACATTGAGCAAAAACCTCCACCTTATGATCTGAAATACTTGTGTAAAATTCACCTGCAGCTATTCGAACAGGTATACGAATAGGCAGGTCAAATTCGTACCGTTTATACTTCCAAAAATAACACGCGTTTTTGCAACTGCAAACGCATAGAACCACAAGCTGACAAGCTATTCCAGGCACTGGCCGATGCCAACTACTTCAATTGTAATTATGAATTTTCTTTGGCATCAATATCTGAGCATGAATGGACCAAAGCTAATATTGCTGGAGCTAATTGTAACAACAAACCTATGGAGATGATTTTTGGACGCTGTATTGGCCCCTTAGTCATATAAACCTAATTCGTTCATCTCCAACCCCTAACTCGCTTACAAATTCTCTCAATGTTGCTACGTTCCTCATGCCGAGCAAGCGGAAAGTTTCTGTGAATTAGATTTGATCAGCAAGAGTTTTAGCAACCATTGCTTTGCTAAATTGTTTTCCAACTTTTCTTGTCTCAATGCGATAGTAATTTTCACAGACCTAACATTTCTGCACTGTCCAAATACGCTTTGTGGCATAATTTCTGCCTAAATTCATATTTGTTTTTCGTCTTGCTTTCTCAATTTTCACTTTAACCGCGAATGCCCCAAAAAATTGTACTTGCCTATTCCGGCGGACTAGACACTTCAATCATTCTACGTTGGCTACAGAATACTTACCAGTGTGATGTAGTTGCATTCACTGCTGACATTGGCCAAAATGAAGATCTTGAACAAGTATCTAGAAAAGCCAAGTCACTCAATTGCAAAGAAATTATCGTTAAAAAATTGAGTGAAGAATTTGCGCGAGATTTTGTGTTTCCGATGTTTCGTATCAATGCGCTATACGAAGGCGAATATTTACTCGGCACCTCAATTGCCCGCCCATTGATAGCTTCCCATCTCGTTAAGACCGCAAAATCAACTGGTGCTGATGCCATAGCACATGGCGCTACGGGAAAAGGTAATGATCAAATCCGTTTTGAGCTCGGAGCATACGCTTTGATGCCCAATATCAAAGTAATTTCTCCGTGGCGTCAGTGGGAATTTAAGTCACGGGCTGACTTGCTTGCATACGCAGAAAAAGAAGGCATACCTGTCGAGCGACGTTCAAGTGGTCAAGCCGACTACTCAATGGATGCCAACCTTCTTCACATTTCATATGAGGGTGGTGAACTAGAAGATCCGTGGGTAGAACCACCATCAGACATGTGGCGCTGGACTAATTCGATTGAACAAGCGCCGGACAAGCCAGAAACAATTGACATTCATTTTGAGCAAGGTAATGCTGTCGCTATCAATTATGAACAATGTACACCTGCTACGATATTAAACAAATTAAATGAGCTCGGTGGAAAACATGGAATTGGACGAATTGACATCGTGGAAAACCGATACATTGGTATGAAATCCCGCGGTTGCTACGAAACACCAGGTGGCAGCATCTTGATCAAAGCCCATCGGGCAATCGAATCCATTACACTGGATCGGCAAGTCAGCCACCTTCTGAATGAACTCATGCCACGATACGCTGAGCTTGTTTACAATGGATATTGGTGGAGCCCAGAGCGCACGGCACTGCAAAAACTGATTGATGAGGCTCAGCTATGTGTCAACGGCACTGTCCGGGTGCGCCTCTATAAGGGCAATGCTATGATTGTCGGGCGCAAATCAGAAACCGATTCCCTGTATGACGAAGCAGTTGTTTCTTTTGAGGATGACGGTGGCGCTTACGATCAATCAGATGCCGAAGGGTTTATCAGACTCAACGCACTCCGCCTGCGTGTTGCCGCCGCCCGCGGACGCGCCTATTAGAATGAATCGCAGCTAAACTAGATTCTTCATATTTTATTCTGAGCTAGTGATGATTACAGCCATCGTGCCAGTTTGTAACGAGACTCCAGAAGTCCTCCAAAACATTTGTGAACTGGCTCAAATAGAGGGAGTTGAGGAGTTGCTTATTATCGATGCTAGTAGTTGCCAAGACACAATTTACAATTTGGAGAAATTGCAATCCGAGCATGATATTGTGCGTGTCATATATTCAAATACAGCTAATCGCGCCTACCAAATGAATCTTGGCGCGTCACATGTACAAAATGGTATTCTCTGGTTTGTTCATGCTGACACTAGTGTTCCGAAGGATGCGCCTCAAATCATACTGGATTCAATCTCTAGCCAACGGCCTTGGGGTCGTTTTGACGTTAAATTCACCAACTCAACACTAATAATGCGACTGGTCGCAATACTAATAAATTTACGTTCTGCGATAACCGAGATCTGTACAGGGGACCAAGCTATATTTGTTGACCGCAAGGTATTTAATAAATTAGGCGGATTTCCGGAAATTGCAATCATGGAAGATGTCGCACTATCGAAAAAATTAAAATCATTCGGCAATTGTATTCGAATACATAAACCTGTTACCACCTCCGCACGCCGTTGGGAAACACGCGGTTATCTGTGGACCATTGTTCAGATGTGGATTATGCGATTGTTGTTTTGGCTAGGTGTTTCTCCTCAAAGACTTGCCAAACTATACCGATAGTAAATCCAAAATGAGTCGGCCGGAACTCATCCTGCTGACGAAGCAACCGTTACCCGGTCTCGTCAAAACACGCTTCATTCCTCATGCCTCCGCACAAACTGCCGCTGATATCGCGCTTGCAATGATAGAGGACACAGTTAAAAAAGCCTGCAAGTATTGGCGTGGAAGTATTCGACTTTCAGTGTACCCAAATCCTAATTTCCCGAGTCTCATTACACTTGCCAACAGATTCAATATTCGATTAGATAAACAGGCCACTGACGATTTGGAACGGAATATGGCCTTTGAAATTCATAAGTCTCTCCAACACGCACCGGCCGCCGCTGTCATGGGATGCGATATCCCAACTGCGACTGGTAAAATTCTCAGATCTGCCAGCGAACTGCTTAAAGAAAACAAAAACATACTAGGACCGAGTATTGATGGTGGTTATTACATAGCAGGATTCAACCAAAAATTTGGTGATTGGACCGCTGGTGAATGGTATTCAAATGTTTTTCAGAATTCACCCCCTGAAACCAGGGAACCTGACAGCAGACAATTGTCTAGCGTCCAGATTTTATTTCAGAAACTCAAATTTGATGCAATCTTACCATGCCTTCGTGACATCGATACTTGGAATGATTTTGAATATCTTGTAAAAATATCTCCAAAATATGCAAAATATAAAACTGAAAATTGTTGATTTTTATGTTTTTGTATTTAACTTAGCATATATGCATTCTACATTTCATCTATAGCATGGCATTTTGGAATAACACTCGGCAGCATCTCAACACATACCTCTCACCCGCCTATATTTCAGCGCTTGCGCGCGAAATAATGGCGCGTTTGAAATCTGCACGAACTCTTTTCGCCATGGGCACTTTATCGCTCATCGGGAAGCTGCCCCGAAAAACCACACTAATGGTGGGGTCTATATTTGGACAAGTGTTCTATTTTAGCAACCAGAAGCGTCGACGAATTGCGAACATCAACCTTGAGATGTGTTTCCCCCACTGGCCATTGGAAAAACGAAGACAACTCGTTCGCGAACACTTCAAACGCTACGGACAGGCAATGGTCGACCTTGGCATGCTATGGCTGTCATCTGATCACCGTCTTAACCGCTGCATGAACGTCAGTGGTATTGAGCACTGGCACAAGGCTAACCGAGAAGGACACCCAGTGATATTTCTAACCCCACATGTTGTTGCCGTTGATCTTGCCGGTACGGTACTGGCCCGATTTGTTCCGGTCTGCACGATGATGAAAGACTTAAATAATTTACTCATGAACCAAAGGGTAAAAGAATATCGATCCCGATTTGGACTGAAACTCTACAGTCGCTCCAGAGGTATGCGGCCACTAATTCGAAATTTGTTGAACAAAGTCAGCTGTTACTACATACCTGATCAAGATTTTGGGACTGCCAACTCAGTTTTCGTACCGTTTTTCGGTGTGCCTGTTGCAACACTTTCAACTCTTGGTAGGATGGCGCGACTTACCGACGCAAAAGTGCTCCCAATGCGTTCCTATCTTGATCCGGATACCGGTATATACAACATCACGATCAGTGAACCGCTTGATAATTTTCCACAAGCAGACGAACATGTCAACGCTCGTCGCATGAATGCCGTATTTGAAGATATTATTAAGGAAAGACCTGATCAGTATATGTGGACTCTGCGTTGGTTTAAGACTCGACCTAATAATGAAAAGTCACCCTACTGAACCAACATTTAAACAAAAGGTTTTTGGCCTGTTAGGTTCAGTGATATGGTTTTGCGGCTCTTTAACACCTCCGCGTCTTCGATGGATTTTAGGCGGCCTATTGGGCAACTCAATGCGTCTAGTCAGCTCTACTCGTCGTGATGTTGTTCGACGCAACCTAGAATTGTGTTTCCCTGAGAAATCACAAACTGAACGTGATCACATTTTGCGTGAATCTTTCAAAAGCGCTGGACGTGGCATTTTCAGTTGGGGATTCGCTTTATTTACTAGTGAACAGAGACTTCACCGAGAAGTCGTCTGGCATGGGCGTGAAACTTTGCAGAACTTTCTCAATTCTAATGAATCTGCGATACTACTCTGTCCTCATTTTGTTACCCCGATGCTGACATTGCGGGCAGTAGGTCAGATCACACCGGTAATTGCAATGTATCTGCCGCCACGAAACCCGGTTTTTGATCACGGGTATCATTGTGCTCTGACCGGCATTGAATCAAAACACAAATGGTTGAATCGACTTTATAGCAAGCGCGGCCAGCATGATATAAAAATAGCTTCAGCAATTGGCGATATGAAACCGTTTTACCGCGCTTTGCAACACAGCATACCATTTTTTTACTTGCCAGACCGTAATGCAAATATAGCAGCACATACTGTATTTGCGCCGTTTTTCGGTGTTGAAGCAGCTACTTACTGTTCACTGACTCGCTTTGCTATGTTTCGGCAATCCCGTATTTTTCTTTGCTATGCTGTGATGCTATCAGATGCTAGCGGCTATGAGCTGCACACTGAATTGTTGCCAAAGAACTTTGTAACTGGTGACCTTGAAACCGATGCTAAAAATCTTAATAGCACGATTGAAAAGTTAGTGCGCCGCTTGCCAGAACAATATTTTTGGTTACATCGAAGATTCAAGACTCGCCCCGAAGGCGAATCACCGATATATTGAATACTCGTCATAGTCACACCAAAGATTAAAGTGTTGCTGTCAACAGACACTATTCGTTCCCAACAAACCAGACACTGAATGACTGTGTAAAGCCTTGGCAACCGACGTTTGAGTTTTTCTGTCAAACTAGATTGATCCCCCGCCCAAACAAGGTGAAACTGGTGCTCAGAAGAACAGTAAATAACTGAATCGAAGGTGTTGTTCATACTTGTCCCCTAAATGAAGCCAGCCACTACATCGAGTATTGAGGTGATAAAAGAACTTTCCTTGAAAACAGCGCACTACCAGATCTAATTTAGCAACCCCCTGTTCTCCTCAAATCCTAACATCAGATTCATGCTCTGAATGGCAACACCCCCAGCGCCTTTGCCTAGATTATCCAATATCCCTACAAGAAGAACATGGCCAGACGGATGAGAGCAAACCACCAACTCTATATTATTTGAACCTAAACATCGAATCGGATCAAATGTATGTTCATTTGTCGGCTCGGTATGCAGAGGCTTCACATCAACAAATTGTTCATGTTCATAATAACTATGAATTGTCTCCCATATTACCCTGCCATTTTCAGCTCCAGACCCACTTAACCAGGCAGCATGCAATGGCAATTCCACTCTCATTCCACGCGGAAATGGTCCGACTCTAGGTAGAAACTGCGGCTCGACTTCCAATCCTGAATAATACATCATCTCAGGAATATGCTTGTGCACACGATCTGTTGCATAAGGTGCAGAGTATGGCAAATCCATTAGTCCATTGTTACGATTCTCCCAACGTTCCATCATCCGCCGCCCGCCACCTGAATACCCTGACAACGCATGAATCACCAACGGGCACAATGCGGAAACTATGCCCTTTTCAATTAACGGGCGCAATAGTAAAACTACAGAAGTCGGATAACACCCCGGATTGGCAACGCGCGAGGATCGTCGAATCGCCGCCCTCGCATCAACACTCATTTCAGGTAATCCGTAAACCCACGACTCGGCAACTCGGTGTGCAGTACTCGCATCAATGATTTTTGTCTCAAAATCCCCTGCCCAGGCAGCTGCTTCTAGAGCGGCATCATCGGGCAAACAGAGAATAGTCAGATCCGAATCATCAATTGCCTCGCGACGCGCGGCTTGGTCCTTTCGTTGCTCATCTGGCAATCGAATAACCTTGATATCATTTCGCCGACGGAGATATTCATAGATCGTAAGTGCTGTCGTTCCAGCCTGCCCATCTATGTATACAGCTGGTCGACTATCTAAAATCATTGCTATACCGGTAGCATGATCGCCGCACTGTCCGGCCAAGTCAGCCAGACTTTGCGTTCTTTTGAGTTGATATCATCGATTGCTGTGGATAAATTTTGGAGGGCAACCGATACCGGTTGCTCACGGCCTTCAACGTGAATGTAGAAATGACTGCGGTCGCCTAGGTACGCTGATGGCCCCATACGGCCAAAAATCGAGTTTTGGGTATTTCCAATCTCATCAAAAGATATTGAGAACTTTTCCGGCCGTATTGCCAATATGAGTTTCTCACCTATTCCAACTATCGGCCGGTCGCATTTCACCCGCGCAGTTTTTAACGTTTTTGATTTGCATATTGCTACACCATCAGAATAGTCTTCAAGCACACAATCGAAGAAATTCATGGTGCCGATAAAATCTGCGACAAAACGCGACTGGGGACTTTCATATAACCCTGCTGGTGTTGATATTTCAATGATATCCCCGTGGTTCATAACTGCAATACGATCTGACAAAGTCAACGCCTCCTCTTGGTCATGGGTGACAAACACAAACGTGATGCCAACGTGTTGCTGTAGCAAACGCAGCTCAATTTGCATTTGTTCACGTAATTTTTTGTCTAGCGCTCCGAGCGGTTCATCAAGCAACAGTACTTTCGGTTGTTTGATGAGAGCCCTCGCCAGTGCAACGCGCTGACGCTGGCCACCGGACAGCTCATCTGCACGACGCTCGCCATAGCCTGGCAACTTGATCAGGTCTAGCATATGCTCAATTTTCTCATTCAATTCTTCTTTTGGCAACCCTGACTTACGCATACCATAGGCAATGTTAGACGCAACGTTCAAATGAGGAAAAATGGCATAATTCTGAAAAACCATATTTACAGGCCGACGGTTGGGTGCTGACAGTGTCACATCCTGCCCATCAATCTCCATTGTTCCTGAGGTTGGCAACTCAAAGCCAGCCAGCATTCGAAGCAATGTTGTTTTACCGCAACCCGACGGCCCTAAAAGAGAAAAAAACTCCCCTTTCATCACGTCTAATGAAACATCATTAACCGCGCGTACACTACCAAATTCCTTGATTACATTGTTTATGGAAATTATCACATCAGACATAACATTAAACCTTGGCTTTCCTACTTAGATCAACACCTCTTCGACGAATTAGCTCGGCAACTACTATAACAACCGTCGTCACCACTACGATTGTGGCACCGAGTGCAAGTACTGACGGTAGCTTTTCCGGAAATCGCAGCTGACTCCAGATAAACAATGGCAGTGTCGAATCAGAACCAGCCAGAAAGAATGCCAGAACAAACTCGTCAAACGAAATTGTAAACGTCAGTAGCAAACTCGCAACTATGCCAGGTAGCATAATCGGGAAAGTAACACGCCAAAATGTCCACCAACCATTCTCACCGAGGTCCATTGAGGCTTCTTCATAACTCTTGTCAAAACCTTCCATTCGGGATATCAGCACTAGCATTGAAAAGGGAATGCACAACATGATATGACCGATACTCACAGTAACTAGCGACAGGCTTATACCTCCAATACTGAACGTCATCAGTAGCGAAATTCCAAGAATGATTTCAGGAATCACCAGAGGAACAACAATAAATCCAATGAGTGCGCCACTGCGTTTCAATCGATAGCGTGTAACTGCCTTGGCTGCAAAGATGCCAAGCACAGTGCTTATAAATGCAACTGAAACTCCAACTTTCAAACTGTTTACGAGAGCGTTTTGCAAACCCTGACTTTCAGCTAATTGCGCATACCACTTGAGTGTAAATCCCACGATCGGAAAAGTGATGTACTGCGAATCATTGAACGAAAACAAAGGAAGAACTGCAACCGGTGCGTATAGAAAAATCAAATACAACACTGCATAGATCGAAAGCCATCTGATTCGTGAAATTCTTGTAGTCATTTCAAATCAGCTCACTTTCTTGCGAAATAAATGAGTTGCCCCTAAGAGCAAGCAAACCGCAATTGTCACCGTTAGCATTGATATGACCGAAAGCGCTGCACCAAGCGGCCAATTGAGTGCCTTGCCGAACATTGACTGAATAATGTTGCCAATCATGATTCCCCGCGTGCCACCAACTAGTGCCGGCGTAACATAATCACCAACTGTCGGAATAAACACTAGCAAACCTGAGGCTATAACGCCTGGTAGTGACAGAGGCAATGTTACTCGAATGAATGTCATAACAGCGCTTTCGCCAAGGTCGCGAGAAGCTTCAATCAGAGAACGGTCAATTTTTTCAAGCGATACATATATTGGCAGTATAGCTACCGCAGCCCAAGCATGCGCCAGTGTTATGACAACTGCAAAGGGGTTATATAGCAGAAACTCCAAAGGTTCTGTCAAAATTCCAAGCGACATCAAACTGGAGTTTATCACACCGTTATAACCCAATATCACTTTCCAAGAAAACACGCGCAACAGGTAACTAGTCCAAAACGGAATGGTTATCAGGATAATCCACATCATCTTGTTCTTCTTTACGTGGAACGCAATGAAATAGGCAAGCGGGTAAGCCAACAAAACTGTCACTATCATCACGAACAAGGATATCCTGATTGACCTGTATAGTATCAGGTAGTAAATTTTCTTTTGAAAAAAGTCAGCATAATTCTTTAGTGTGAACGTCTGGATTAAATCTACATATTCCTGCTTCCAAAAGCTCAGACTGAAAAGAATAATCAGCGGAAACAACAGGCCTAGCAATACAACAGCGAGCGTAGGTGATAGCAACGCATAACCGCGCAGTGACTCGCTGCGTCGAAATGGTATAAGAAACTTCTCTCGAAGTGGAAGATCGGAGACTGACTTTTGCATTGTTATGCGTCAGACGGAAAAATCAAATAGTTCACCTGACCAAACAACGGTAGAGTAAGTAATTTGAAGCGAGAATGAAGTATGCCCTTCGGGACTGTGCACAACAGTCCCGAAGTTTGACACAATGCTGATAAATTATCAGCTATACTGCAAAGTTAATGCTATAGACCAGCCTTGACTTCCTCAAACATAGCCTGAAGAACAGGTTCGTTCTTGATCGGCACTTGAAAAATACCCGATCCTAACACCTCATCGGGATTGCTAGAGAGCCCTCGTTCAGCAAGATCTTTAGGATCAACCATGCCAAATGCCTTGATGTTGGAATGTCCATAACCTTGATCCATAATCTCAAAAACACCGGATTCTGGCGCTAGATAGGCATCGATTGCATCGTAGGTTTTATCCAGCTTGGCAGGGTCGGCGGCAGTCATCAGGCAAAATCCGCAAACCCATGTCATAGCGCCTTCTTTTGGCTGCATGTACTTGACGTTGTGCCCAGCGTTTTTCAATGCAGTGAATGCATCATTCCAAGAACTTGTCGCCACCAACTCTCCCGCTGCCATAGAATTCTCAATGTCAGTAGGACTAGTCCAATAATAACGCAGCAAAGGCAGCTGTTTACGCAACAATTCACGCGTGACTTCAACTTCGTCATCGGTCATGTCGAACGGATTAGCGGCACCACTATAAATTGCCGCTACCATGACTCCATCAATGAGGCTATCAGACATGGACAAACGACCTTTATAACGCTCATCCCAGAGGATGCCCCAAGTTTCTTCTTCTTGGTATTTCGGATCGACCAAATCAGGGCGATACATTACCGACGTCAATCCCCAGTCAGCGGCAACGAAATAGTGATCACCATCTTTCATCATGCCCGGTATCCGTTTCAATGAAGGAATGACATCAGGCCAATGGCTCAAGCGGCTAGTGTCGATTGGTTGGATTATTCCGGCATCGCGCCAAATCTCAACCTTGTATGAACATGGATGCGTCAAATCGAATTGAGCGCCTGCCCTAATTTTCGCAAATGCTTCCTCTTCATCGCCGAATATAGAAAAATTCGGATACTCTCCGTACTTTTCAAAATACTGCGTATGTAGCTCGTTAGCTTCCCATCCTTCCCACGTAAAAACATTGGGATGATCGGAAGGTGCGGCTTGGGCAGTTCCTCCTAAAAATGCTGGCAAAGTCACCGCAGACACACCTAGTGAGGCAAGATAATTATTGAATTGCCGACGAGTTACTTTTCCAGTGGCCAGTAATTCAACGTAATTTTCCTTGCTGTATTTCATAACAATTATTCTCCTAATTTAAATTGAACTTGTGAAATGAATATATATCTAATTAATTGCCATATTTCAAGTATTTTAGAATTATCAAAGCAAATCTGGAAGAACAACGCATGGCGCAAATACTAACTTCTTGTCCCAAGCCGACTCCACTAAAGGCTAAATTGCTAAATTGGTCTTGGGAAGTAACACTGATCAACCAGATAACGGCTTGTCTGGAACTTCAGAACTTTAAGTGGTTACCAATCTTTCCTAGGAAGAAATGGCCTGCCACAGAGAAATACCTGTTTAGAGTGCGCGCAACAATCTACTCTGAAACAATACCTAAGTAAACCGCCCGACGTGAAACACAATACGTATAACTACGGCATGGTATCAAGGGCAACTGATAACAATGAGCCCCATGTATATGCTATATCAATAGAGCTCGGACTCCGCTTCCTAAACAGTTTGGAGTCAGATGCTGGTAAAAATATTCGGGCTGAGCAATTTATGTTCCAAGATATCATCGATTTTGCAAAGATATCAGGTTTCTGCTGGAATGTGTGAAAAAAACTAGAACTTGCTAGGCTTTAGCACAATTCCAGCAAAAATGTGTCTACCTGCGAAAATCGTATCAAATATTTCAGTCGTTGACAAAACCACGCAAAGTCAAAACAAAATCTGTTGTTATACGATTACGTAGCTGCCTACCATATAACAGCAGAAATAAATATCAATCTCAACTTGAAAATCGTGGTATATTGTATACAATCTTAAACACTGACAAATTAGATCTTCAATTTTAAACCGCGAGAGACTAACGATGGAACAGACAACTGCACTCAGATCAAATGACTCCAAACAATTCGATTCAGTTGCGACTCAGTCGATCTCGGGTGGCCATCTAGTTGCAAAAGCACTGAAAAACGAGGGTGTCGACACAATATTCACATTGTGCGGCGGTCATATTATTGACATCTATGACGGTTGTATCGATGAAGATATCCGTATCATAGACGTTCGCCATGAGCAAGTTGCCGCTCATGCTGCCGATGGCTACGCGCGACAAACGCTTAAAACCGGTTGTGTAGTTACAACTGCTGGCCCTGGTTGCACCAATGCAGTGACTGGTGTGGCCAATGCGTATCGAGCTGAAAGTCCAATTCTCCATATTGGTGGCCAGGGCTCGCTAACCCAACACAAGATGGGATCACTGCAGGATCTGCCACATGTTGATCTAATGACGCCGATCACAAAATTCTCAGCTGGCGTCCGTAGCACGGAGCGCATAGCAGATATGGTATCTATGGCGTGCCGAGAATCTCATGGCGGCGCACCCGGTCCATCTTATCTTGAAATCCCACGTGACGTCTTAGATAACAGTGTTGATATCCGAGATGCAAGAATTCCCAAGCCTGCGTCTTATCGAGCATCAACCCATTCAATCGGAGACACAAATGACATCGATAAACTTGCTAACTTACTTGTCAATGCAGAGCGCCCGTGTGTGTTGTTCGGCACTCAAACCTGGACTTCCGGTTCAACTGATGCCGTAATTGATTTCATACAAAAATTCAACATTCCTGCTTATTTCAACGGTTCAGCTCGCGGCACACTACCACCCGGCGACCCCAATCACTTCCATCGCACACGCAGAGTCGCTTTTGATAAGGCCGATGTTATCATCATTGTCGGTACACCATTTGACTTTCGAATGGGATATGGCCGCCGCTTAAGATCCGATGCTGCCGTAGTTCAAATTGACATGGATTATCGTACAGTGGGTAAGAATCGCGATATATCGCTTGGACTTTGCGGTCATCCCGGTGCCATATTGCAAGGTGTTATTGATGCTGCCGGTTCAAATACAGGTGCCAGCGAAGATTCGCGCAAGCGATGGCTCAGTCAATTGCAAGTTGAGGAATCTGAACGTACTGAAAAACTGATGACGCTTTTTCAATCTGAGAGAAAACCCATTCATCCGTACCGCGTCGCTTGGGAGATTAACAACTTTCTCACTAAAAATACAATCTATATCGGCGACGGCGGAGATGTGGTTACAATCTCAGCACAAGCAGTGCAACCGCATACTCCAGGTCACTGGATGGACCCAGGACCCCTTGGAACTCTCGGTGTGGGCACTGCATTCTCGCTAGCGGCTAAACTAGCGCATCCTCACAAAGAGGTACTCTGTTACTATGGAGATGGCTCGTTTGGGATGACTGCGTTTGATATGGAAACAGCCAATCGATTTGGAGCACCTTATATTGCAGTCATTGGCAATAACAGCGCCATGAATCAAATACGTTATGGACAAATTGCAAAATATGGAGAGGAGCGCGGTGATATCGGCAACTTGCTTGGCGATGTGCAGTTTTCAAAATTTGCTGAAATGCTTGGCGGTTATGGCGAAGAGGTCCATGACCCCAATGAGATTGCGCCAGCACTAAAAAGGGCGAGAGAACAAGTTCACAAAACAGGCCTTTCTGCGGTAATCAACATTTGGGTTGACCCGTCAGAATATGCGCCAGGAACTAAAGCTCAGACCATGTACAAATAATCAATAAATTGATCTGAAACTGGAGGACAGCTAATGAGTCAAGCTTTGGATGGCATTCGAATCTTGGATATGACCCATGTGCAATCTGGGCCAACTTGCACACAACTTTTGGCCTGGTTTGGCGCTGATGTGATAAAGGTGGAACGCGCTGCTGTTGGCGATGCCACGCGAGGTCAACTACGTGACATTCCAGATGTCGATAGCCTCTACTTTACTATGCTGAATCATAACAAGCGTTCAATGACGCTTGACACCAAAAACGAGAAAGGCAAGGAAGTATTCAAGCGCCTGATTGAAACCTGTGACGTCTTAGTTGAGAATTTCGCTCCGGGTGCCTTGGATCGAATGGGTTTCCCGTGGGAAAAAATCCATGAAATTAACCCACGTATTATCTATGCATCTGTAAAGGGATTTGGTAAAGGTCCATATCAGGATTGCAAGGTATATGAAAACGTTGCCCAATGTACCGGAGGTTCGGCAAGCACAACGGGGTTTGACAATGGACCGCCCACTGTAACTGGTGCGCAAATTGGTGATACTGGGACCGGTCTGCATCTTGCCATTGGCATTCTATCCGCACTTTTGCATCGTCAACATTCCGGAGTTGGACAGCGCGTGGAGTGTGCAATGCAAGATGGTGTGATGAACCTTTGCCGGGTGAAATTCCGCGACCAACAACGACTAGCTCACGGACCGTTGACGGAATACCCTCAATATCCAAACGGTGAATTTGGAACCTCTGTGCCGCGCGGTGGAAACGCGTCCGGTGGTGGTCAGCCAGGTTGGGCAGTGCGAACCGCACCCGGTGGACCCAACGATTACATTTATGTAATCATTCAACCACCTGGTTGGAAATTACTAATGGAAGTTATCGGTCACGAGGAGTTGATCGATGACCCAGAATGGTCAACACCGGAGGCTCGGCTTCCAAAACTTGAACAGTGTTTTGCAATGATTGAAGAATGGACAAAAACCAAAACCAAATTTGAGGTGATGGAAATACTCAATCCTCTGAACATTCCATGCGGACCGATTCTTTCAATGGAAGAGCTAATCAACGAGGAATCTTTAGTCAAAACTGGCACTGTTGTTGAGGTTGATCACCCAACGCGTGGAAAATATCGAACCATCGGTAATCCTATCAAATTGTCAAACTCACCCACTACGGTAAAACGCTCACCACTGTTAGGTGAACATACTGACGAGATTCTAACGGAAGTTCTAGGCTATCAGCCCAATGAGATTGAGCAATTACGCGCCGATGGTGCAATCTAGTCTGAGATTTTAGTGATGAGATTAATTGTGCATGGCCAGCAAGCTTTCGGGCAAGCTGTTTTTGAACGTTTGATTCAACAAAATGAAAATGTTGTGGCGGTCTACTGTGCTCCGGACAAGGGCGACCGACCTGACCCTCTGAAACAGTCAGCGATTGATGCTGGTATTTCAGTCTATCAACCTACGTCCTACAAACAGCCCGAAGTCGCAGAAACGATGGGAAAACTAAATGCAGATTTATGCCTCATGGCTTATGTAACGCTATTTGTACCATCAGCGGTGTTGAATACACCAAAACTTGGGTCAATTCAGTTTCATCCTTCACTGCTTCCAGATCACAAGGGGCCTAGTTCAATTAATTGGCCAATCATTCAAGGCAAAACCAAGACTGGTTTAACCATCTTTTGGCCGGATGACGGTTTGGACACCGGTCCTATTTTGTTACAGAAGGAAGTAGAAATCGGAGCTGACGATACATTGGGCTCACTCTACTTTAACAAGATTTTCCCACTCGGTGTAGACGCAATGCTTGAAGCACTAAAAATGGTGAAAACTGGCAATGCAACTAGCATTCCACAAGATCCAAAAGCAGGCAGCTATGAAAGCTGGTGTGGCCAATCAGATGCTAAAATTGATTGGAGCAGGGACATCGATGATGTGTACAACTTGATAAGAGGAACCAATCCCCAACCTGGCGCGTGGACAGTGTTCAACGGTAGAAAGATAAAAATTTTCGATTGTCACAAATCCGCAGCCATAAGAGGAACACCGGGTAGTGTGATAGAAATCTCAGATGATGGCATTAACGTCGCAACAGCAAACGGTGAGGTCGTGATTAAACGCGTGCGCGATACTGCCGGCAAGATTTCAGCACTGGAATTTGTTGAACAATCCGGACTCAAGTGCGGTGATATTTTCAGCGATTAACTGAAAAAAATCGTACATAGATCTTAAAAAAATGACTACCTTTGTTAAGTAATACTGTTATGACAGCCTGCTTGGAACCAAACCTTTTGACATGTTATCGTTTTTGAAGAAAATGGTCTGAAAAATAGACCGAGGTCATCCATGGCAGTTGAATCGGCCAAGCACAAAGCGTAGTTCATTCTTGCTGAACAATCAACACAACCATCCAATATAGTCCGAACACTACAGCACTATGTTGCATGATCTTAGAAAACTCAAAACGCATAAGACACTTGAGTATAGCGCTTGAAATTTGAAAATTCAGCCCGTTTTCGAAGCGTGCGAAGGCTTATCTAGTAACTAAACCGATCAGGCACCTTCCACTCGGATCTCCACCACATTGCGATCGTCGCGACGGCACGCCACCGACAAGAGGTGAATCCTCTGGCGACCTGTCCGATACTTGTTCGCATAACCCCGGTCATGAATCTGATCCATCGCCTCACCCTTCGCCTTCTCCATGTCACCGTCAACCGCCATCTTGAACTCCAAGATGAACACCTGACCCGCATGCAGCACCACCAAGTCCGAGCGACCGTGCGAGGTCGACTCCTCCACTTTGACATCCAAACCAACCGACTGGAAAAACGCATACAGCAGACTCACATAATGTCCCTGATACGCCCCCAAGTCGCCATGCAGGTAACACTCGTTCGGAAAACCCGAATAAAACGCCGCCAACTCGATCCCGAACTGCTCAAAGTCGTTGTCAGCCAGCAACTGCGCCATGCTCTCGCCCCACTTGAACACCGCCCTCAGGTTCGCCCCGGCCGCCAGCAGCAACTCCCGATTCAGGCCCAGCCGCACTTCATGATTCGGGTAATCCAGCTCGTAATAAGTGTCGTCATCCCGAACTTCACTTCGCTTGATCGTCAGATAACCGCACTGGAACAGCAACGCATTGGTGCTCACCCTTTCCAGCTTGAAACTTGACAGCTCCTCCTCATACATGCCTAGATCCTCAAACTCCAAGGTGCTGAGCTTGCCCTCAGCCATTAGGTTATACAGATAACTCGGCGTGCCGGTTCGATACCAATGGGGTTTGAACTGTCTTTTCTTGAACAGCAACAGCACATCGAAGGGGTTGTACACCTTCTCCTCGCCGAGCCAGCTGTAGCCGTTATACCAATGCCGTATCTTATTCCGCTCCAGCCCTTCAAGTTCTGGGGCGAACACTGTATCAAGGTCCGCTTCCGTATAACCACAAATAGTACCAAACTCAGGATCCAAACTGATGTCTTCAAGGTTGTTCAGACCTGAGAACAGGTTGACCTTGGAGTCGCCATCATACTGCACTCAATAGCGCCGTGAAGGACATGGATAGCATTTTTGCATAAAAAATAAAAGGTCTTGTTGCATTTCCGGCACCGAGGCGGAGAGCATCCGCGGTGTGTTGCCAGAGCAACATTGCCGGCAGACACCGTCTCAATATGATAGCAGATTTCGCGAGTCGGCTACAGTTGAGCATTTCGGCGTGTGTTGCCATCTGTCGGTGCGGTCTTCGGTGTTCACCATGGTCGCTGGACGATGATGCCATTGCCTCAGTCGTCATGGCGAGCGGTGGCCGGTCTCTCAAACAGGCATGCATTGCGGTCGTTGAACGGGATGCCGATGAGCCGTCCGCGCTGTTGCCATCGAGTGATGGTGCGAGGCGAGACTGCGAAGAGCGTGGCCACTTCATCCCGGGTGAGCAGTCCGCGCTGGCGCAGTCGCTGATAACGCGACCTCAGGCCGTACTGATGGCGCAGTTGGCTGACACGGCGGGCGGTGAATGCTTTCCCATGTCCGGAGTGCAGTCCCTGCTGGTTGAGGAGTTTGGCCACCGTTGCCACACAGTGATCCTCCAGCAGCGTGTCAATGGCGGTGATGACTTCGGCGGGCGTGACATGGGCATTCCTGCCGGGTTGCGGCAGTGCCAGCGTCATCTGATGGGTGGCACCGCCGCGCAAGCGGATACCGAGTTCGATCTGCTCGCCGCGGATGATGGTGACATCGTCGATGAGCAACCGCAGCATGCGTTTGCGCTCGCGGTTGGGCGTGTTCGGGTCGTTCCACAGTTGGGGCAGGTCGCGTGTCAAGTCAACAATGCGCTGTCGCTGTTCATCGCCGAGCTGGCGATGCAATTCGGCTCGCCGGCGCTCACACTCGCTCCGGGTCTGTTGCAGTTCGCTCAGTTTCACATTCCATTCGCTCTCCAGCAAGTCGGCCACCATGCGGTTGTCAGGGTGTGTGTTCATGAACCGGGTGCGAGCCAGGTCGGCCTCATGCTGTGCGCGTTGCAGCTGCCGTGCGAGCCAGGTTTCAGTTTTGTCAACCTGCGCCTCGAGTTCCTGCTGCACCTGCAGGGCAGCGTCCAAGCCGCTCGGTGTGAGCAGTTCCACCGCCCACTCGCCGATGGCCTTGTCGATGCCGTTGCCGGGCACCTGCTGACATGCACTCAGGCTTGGATCTTGGAAGTGTGCCCAGCACCGGTAAACAATTGACACGCCGGCTTTGGAGTGGCGATAGCCGGGTGTCATCGAACCGCCGCAGCGCCCGCAGATGGCCAACCCTTGCAACAGGGCCGCACCTTCGCGCGCCGGGCTCTGGTCTTGGCTGCGGTGCCTGGCATTGTCAGCCAGGCGTTGCCGGTTGGCTTGATAGCGTTGCCAAGTGATATAGCCGTCATGATGGTCCGGCAACAGCACGCTGAACTCCTCGTCTGGCACCGGCCTGGATGGTCCGCCATCGGCATGGCGTCCCGTCGGCTTGCGACCATAGGCGAACGCCCCGGCATAGCGCGGATTGTGAAGGACCTGCAGCGTGCGGGCACAAGTCAATTTCTCCCACACCAGCTCGCCGCGCGTCGCACGCTGGCGTTGACGGCGGGGAAACAACAGGCCGCGTGCATGGAAGTCTTTCACGCAGGCGCGGGCCGAACCCGTGCGGGTGAAGGTGTCAAACAGTTCCATGACGGTTTGGCGAACCTGGGCATCGGGGTCCAACACCACTCTGAACAGCGGGTCATAGACCAGACCGGTCGGCAGCGGCAGGCGCAACTCGCCGCGGCGGGCGGCGTTGACAATGCCGCCGTGCAGGCGCAGCCTGAGATAGTGCAACTCCATCTCCGACACCTGACCCTTGAGACCCAGCACCAGCCGGTCGTTGAAGTCCTTGGGGTCGTAGATGCCGTCCTCATCGAGGATCAGCGTGTTCTTCAAGGCACACAGCTCCAGCAGCTGGTGCCAGTCGCTGGAGTTGCGGGCCAGACGCGAGACCTCCAGTCCGAGCACGATGCCGGCATTGCCCAGCGACACCTCGGCCAGCAGCATCTTGAAGCCTTCGCGGTCGCGGTCAGCCCCGGACTGTCCGATGTCCGAGTCGATCACCGTGACCTGAGCCTTCGGCCAGCCGAGGCTGTGCGCCCGTTGGCCCAGTGCATACTGCCGGCGACTGCTCTGCCGGTTCTGCTCCGCCTGATGCAGCGTTGACTGGCGGACATATAAAAACGCCTGTCGTGCCAGATGCTTGCCGGTCACCTTGGGGTGTCGTTCGCGGCTCATGACAATTCGCCGCCGCGCGGGTGCATGGCAATTGACACCAGGATATCAACCACCGCCGAGTGCAGCTCCCCCGGCAGTTGCCAGGCTCCGCCAGCGGAGGTTGCCGGCACGGTTGAAACCGGCTCAGACAGGGTGCTGAGCAGGGCGAGCCAGTCCGCCAGGCCCCGATTCCTCAGCACCGACTGCCCGCCGCGGTCCGCGCACTGGCTGATGCCGTCCCGGGTGCGACGCAGACGCTCATATTCGTCTGTCAGCCGAGCTGAACAGACCTTGGGGGCTGAGCCGGCGTTCATGTTTTTTTTTGAGTGCGCCTCAAGGCCCGCTCGACCGTGGTGCGATGCACCGCGATGCCGAAGCGCCGGTGCACCAGCGCACAGAGTTCGGCGGCGGTGATCTCGGGTCGGTCGCGTCTGGCGCTGAGCAACTCCTGGAGCACCGCATGGTTGAGCTTGTGGGCTTGACGCGGTCCCGGGCGTTCGGGAATCAGGGCGCCCAAGCCGCTCTTGCGGAAGGCGTCGGCGAGCTGATACCAGGTCGGACGCGAGACCCCGAAGCGTTGTGCGGTCTCGCTCACCGGGCGGCCTTCGCGCTGAACCCGCCGCAGCATTTCGTAGCGGACCTGCAGCAGGTCCTGCGGATCGAAGAACGGCTCGGTCTGGAACAGCGGGTCATTGATGCGTTCGGCATGCCGGTTCAAGGTGCCATGCTTGGCGAGGTGAGCGGTTTTGTCGGATTTCTGGTTCATGACAGCATCTCGGAAAGTGTGTGTAAGAAAAAATATGCACATGATTATATACGGCCTCAAGAACAAAACACAAGCGAATCCAAACATCCGTTTCATTACAACCACTTGAATTGCAAACCGATGCGAATGAAATTGAGTGTTGACCCGGCTTCGCCAATCTTCTGTGCGTAAATGACTTTACAAACTTGTGCGTAATTGTCTTTACAGTCATGCACCGTTCTCCCGCAAGACCGCAACCAGCTCAGACAACTCCAACAGCGCTTGGATATGAAACTGCGAACGACCGCCCGACAGCGCTGTGAAGGGGTCCAAATCCCGCAGGCTGGTCCACTTCACCCGTATTGACTGAGCCTCACCCGCATCATCGATAAATTCGACGCGCTCCTCTCCAGCCCTGACATGCAATCCGAGCAATTTGAAACGACACCCGCTCAGCGGGTGGAACGGATGGGTTACCGAAAAATAGGTGTCCTTCGGGTTGTTATTGAGTGCAGTTTGCGCACTAGTCCTTTGGAATACATGCTGATACCGGTGACGAACACGAAGCGAATGTATCGGGCACAGCCCTTGATGATCCCATAAAAGTCATGCAGGTATTTGCGGTTGGCTCTGGCCCGTGACGGGCTTTCGAGCAGATCAAGAATCGGCTTATCGTATTCGTCCACTAGAACAACAACCTTTTGCTTGGTAGCATCATGGAGATCGATAATGAGATCTTGGAAGCGTTGAGGTCCGTCGCCTGGCAATGGCGATGCCTTAAGGCTTGAATGTTCTTCGTGTTTTGCGACCTGCCTGAAAATGTGGTTTTCAAGGCTGTCCGGTTCCCTATATCCGGCGTCAAAGCTCAGCCGCACCACCGGATTGCTGACCGTCCAGTCCCAGCGGTCATGGATGTAAAGACCTCGGAACAACTTCTCGTTGCCTTCAAACAACTCCTGCATCGTGTCCACCAGAAGCGTCTTACCGAACCGACGCGGGCGAGACAGAAAATAGTAGCCGGGTTTCCTTGCCAAATTGAATACATGGGCAGTCTTGTCTACATAGTAGAAGTCCCACTCCCGGATGTTTTGGAAGGACGACTCCCCAATCGGCAAGTCAAGTTTTTTCATGGTTATTTCCGAAGATTTGATTGATTTCATTGTAGCACAATACCGTTTAGCCGCCCCATGAAAATAAATTCCTTGAAATTCGCACTAGGCAATTGATACCACCCGACAACATTAAAATGCTGCTGTTAACATAGCTTTTGATTTTGTGCAAAAGTCAATCTCAATCATATTAAAAGCTTCAGGCTTATTTTGCAACCTGCACTGAATCCTATGTCATCAGCACATCCGTTAATTCTGTTACTTAACAGCATTGGCCACAATAATAAACCGTTATGTTAGTTCACAGGGATTCTATTATTTGTTGCTGTCAACGTTTTACTTTCAGAAAAGAAACAGTGGGATATAGTTTATCATGGTGTGACCGTCAGTGAGTACGCCCCAGTCAAAAGAAAATTGATTAACAAATAGAATCTGGCATTATCATTAAGAATTTGCATCTCCAAGATAACTTAATCATCCAATGAACAAGCCATATGAACAATCTAAGAAGATTGCGGTAGTTGGCGGCGGCTCGTGGGGTACAGCAATTGGCGCTTGGCTCGCCCGCAATAACCATGATGTCCGTCTTTGGGATATTGACGATGCAGTTATAAAAGATATTTCACAAACTCACATCAATCACCGTTATTTACCGGACTGCAAACTACCAAGCAATCTCAAAGCCTTGGGTTCTCTAGAAACAGCAATGGAAAACACTTCAATTATTGTTGTCGCAGTACCTAGCCGGGTTTTTCATTTGGCATTAGATAATATCAAGTCGCATCTGCTTGCAATGGATTCTGAAAACACTCCAATAATAATTTGGGGGACTAAGGGGTTTGCATCAGATACGGGCAACCTATTAAGTTCAGTTGCAAATCACACCTTCGGCAGCAATATGACCATCGGTTGTATATCAGGCCCAAGTTTTGCTTATGAAGTCGTTCGCGGTCTGCCAGCCGGCTTCACACTGGCATCAAATGATCAATTACGGATTGAGGAAATTGCAAATGTCTTTCGAAATCCTACTACTCTTGTATATACTACACCTGACATGACTGGTGTTCAGGTCGGTGGCTCAACCAAAAACGTAATTGCAATTGCCGCTGGAATTTGTGATGGACTAGAGTTCGGAATCAACGCACGTTCATTGCTCATCAATCGCGGTTTCGCTGAAATGTGTCGGCTCAATCATGCACTTGGGGGAAACTCCGAGACTATGCTCGGTCCATCAGGTATCGGTGATCTGATTATGACATGTACAGAAAATTTGTCTCGGAATCGAAGATTTGGATTTGGACTCGGACAAGGCAAAGTCATGGCCAATGTAATCAAGGAAATAGGCCAAGAGGTTGAAGGTGTTCAATCTACGCGTGAAACTTACCAGCTCGGGAAACGGTTTGACGTATTTATGCCAATCACTGAACGTGTGTACCGCATAATTTATGAGAATTTATCACCAACACTAGCCGCTCAAGAACTGATGACAATTGGTCCTAGCTCTGGGGGCGACTGAACGATTATTTGAGTAAATTTCTTGTGATTACAATCACGCGAAAATTCACTAATAAAAATTTGTAAAATATCAGTATAATTACTATCGGCAGTAAAGCCGGTTTTTGACACCGGCTTTGTATTTTTATGCCCCATTAATTTTCTAATTCTTCTATTTGTTAAACCGAAGTTGGCCGAAACACTCAATTTGTCGCGACTAACGCAATTGCAACTGCCTTTTCAAAGTGGTACCGGACGTATCCTTATCACACAAGGAGTGGTGGTTCTAATTGGAACTATTACATGTCTGTTTGGGGGGTTAATTGCAGCATACTCCGCTCTGCTTGGTGGTTTGGCCTGCATAGTTCCTAACGCGTATACACTCTGGCGCGTATTCGGCGAAAATCACGCGCTACACCCTTCTGACCCTCGAATCTTCGGAGTTATGCTACGCGCTGAAATCGTAAAAATTGCGATTACCGGCTTGATATTTGCTGGTATCTTTTATCTGTTCGACCCAATCAATCCTGTCGCAATGTTTGCTGTGTTTACAATAGCAACATTTGCCGGTTGGATTGAAGCCGGGTTACGCATCAACTAGATTTATGTAACAATGGCTAGCAGCGAAACTCTAACTGCGTCGGGTTATATCAAGCATCATTTGCAGAACCTGACTTACGGCAAACACCCTGAAAATGGTTGGTCAATTGCCCATTCTGCCCAAGAAGCCAGCGAGATGGGGTTTATGGCAATTCATTTGGACAGCATGTTTTGGTCCTTCTTCCTTGGTGCTTTATTCCTTGTCAGCTTTAAATTTGTTGCTAATCGTGTGACAAGCGATACACCAAGCGGCTTTCAAAATTTCGTCGAATGGATAGTTGATTTCATCGATGACAACGTGCGCGGATCCTTCTCAGGCAAAAACGATTTGATCGCACCAATGGCCCTGACTCTGTTTGTCTGGGTATTGTTGATGAATCTTATGGATTTAGTGCCGGTCGACTGGATCCCACATCTCGCACAACTGATTGGCATCGAATATATGAAAGTCGTGCCAACTACCGACCCTAACATAACTTTCGGGTTGGCATTGTCTGTTTTTGCACTTATGATCTACTTTAACATCAAAAATAAGGGAGTGGGTGGCTTTGTCGGAGAGCTGACTCTGCAACCGTTCGGCAAGTGGATGATGCCAGTCAACCTTTTTCTAGAGGGCATAAGTCTACTTGCCAAACCGCTCTCACATTCGTTGCGATTGTTCGGCAACCTTTACGCCGGAGAGATGATTTTCATATTGATCGCCTTGTTATTCAGCACCGGTTGGGTGCTAGGTATACTAGGCGGCTTTCTGCAATGGGCATGGGCTGTTTTTCACATCCTGATTGTTCTTCTGCAGGCTTTTATTTTCATGGTGCTGACCATTGTCTACATGGATATGGCACATCACCAACATTAACTGACTTGAATTAACAAATGGGTTGCTAGATCGGAGATAACATTATGGAAGCAGCATTGTATTTTATTGCCGGGGCTGTTCTGCTGGGTATGGGCGCAGTTGGCGCCGCAGTTGGAATTGGCATTCTCGCCGCGAGATTCATCGAAGCCATCGCGCGTCAGCCTGAACTGCTGCCGATGCTACGCGTTCAGTTCTTTATTATGATGGGACTAGTGGACGCAGTACCGATGATCGGTGTAGGTATCGCTTTTTATATTCTTTTTGCTGTCGCTTGAGCGCAACCGGTCAACTATTACAGACCGGGTATATTCAAATTTTGTAAATCAGAAATATGAATATTAATCTGACACTCATTGGACAGACGATCACATTTGTGATTTTTGTCTGGTTTTGCATGAAGTTCATCTGGCCTCCGATTATGAAAGCGCTGGAAGAAAGACGAAAAACCATTGCCGATGGTCTTGCGGCGGCGGAGGAAGGTCAACGCGAACGCGAACGCGGACAGAAAGACGCCAATGAGGTGATTGAAAATGCCAAAGCACAAGCCCAAGAGATCGTCGCTCGCGCCGAGAAACGCGGCGCTGAGGTTGTTGCAGAAGCCAAAAATGAAGCCCAAGCCGAAGGTGAACGTATTTTGAACTCTGCACGCAGTGAAATTGAAATGGAAACCAATCAAGCCCGAGAACAGCTCAGAGTGCAAGTCGCCCAACTTGCTGTCGCTGGTGCAGAGCAAATCCTAGGCAAGGAAATAGATGCAAATGCGCATCAGAAAATACTATCCGATCTGGCTGAAAATCTGTAACCGTCACGCGTAAGACTGTGAGCAGTTATTCAGTTATAGCCAGACCCTACGCACAAGCTGTTTTTGATCTGGCAAACGACTCAGGGCAGCTTGATGAATGGTCTGGAAGCTTGAACACCCTTAGCGATATTGTAAAGCATCCAGATCTTATGACATTGATCAACGATCCAAGAATCGGTCGCGATCAAATTTGCAACCTTGTTCTGGAAATAGGCGGGGAGTCATTTAACAAGTCAATCAAGAATCTGATACGAATTCTCAGTCACTACAGACGGTTGCCAGCGGTGCCAACAATAGCTCGACAGTATGAGTCGTTACGCGCCCAAGAAGAAGGAATCGTCGAAGCAGAAATAGAAACCGCATATGTACTTGACAAGCAACAGAAGTCGAACATCATTGCAGCGCTGGAGCAGAAGCTCAATCGCAAAGTTCGACTTTCAACCGAAGTTAATGAAAGCTTGATTGGAGGCGCTGTTGTGCGCACCGGCGACTGGGTGATTGACGGCTCAATTCGGGGTCGCCTTGACCAACTGTCAAGTTCGCTAGGCGTATGAATGCGTGAATATTCAAATAGTAACAAACTACTGCCATTAATGAACACAGAGGGATATAGAAAATGGCGATTCAGTTAAATCCATCCGAAATCAGTGAGCTGATCAAAGCTCGAATTGCAGACTTCGATGCGACTAGTGAGGCACGAAGCGAAGGCACTGTCGTGATGTTGACAGATGGCATCGTGCGCATTCATGGGCTGGCCGACGCGTTGCAAGGCGAGATGCTTGAATTTCCCGGAGATACTTTCGGGCTGGCATTGAATTTAGAACACGACTCAGTCGGCGCGGTAATTCTCGGTGACTACGAACATATAAGGGAAGGTGATACAGTTCGTTGTACTGGGCGTATCCTTGAAGTCCCAATTGGCAACGGGCTTCTAGGTCGAGTTGTCGATTCACTTGGCCGTCCGCTTGATGGCAAAGGTCCAATTGAATCCAACCAGTCAGCACCAATTGAAAAAGTGGCACCAGGTGTGATATCGCGCCAGTCTGTATCCGAACCCGTGCAAACTGGACTTAAAGCGATTGACTCGATGGTTCCCATCGGGCGCGGACAGCGCGAACTTATCATCGGTGACAGGCAAACCGGCAAGACCGCGGTTGCCATAGACACAATCATTAATCAGAAAAACACCAACATCAAATGTATTTATGTTGCTATTGGCCAAAAAATATCTAGTATTGCCAATGTAGTCAGGAAACTTGAGGAACACGGAGCAATGGAACACACCATTGTCGTCTCCGCTTCTGCTGCTGAAAGTGCAGCAATGCAGTATATCGCACCGTATGCCGGGTGCACAATGGGTGAGTACTTTCGAGACCGAGGAGAAGACGCGCTTATTATTTACGATGACCTTACCAAACAGGCTTGGGCCTATCGTCAGGTTTCTTTGCTACTGCGCCGTCCCCCTGGTCGGGAGGCCTACCCCGGCGACGTGTTTTATTTGCATTCAAGACTATTGGAGCGTGCCTCGCGAATCAACCCAGATCACGTTGAATCAATTACCAATGGCGAGATCAAGGGCTGCACCGGCTCACTCACTGCCTTGCCAATCATTGAAACCCAAGCGGGGGACGTATCAGCATTTGTACCGACCAACGTCATCTCTATTACGGATGGTCAAATTTACCTTGAGAGCGATCTGTTCAACGCCAATATTCGCCCTGCCATCAACGCCGGGCTGTCCGTATCGCGAGTCGGTGGAGCAGCCCAGACTGCAATCATACGAAAACTTGGTGGCGGTATTCGACTAGCGCTGGCTCAGTATCGAGAACTTGCAGCATTCGCTCAATTTGCCTCAGACTTAGATGAGTCTACCCGTAAACAACTTGAACGCGGTCAGAGAGTAACAGAAGTAATGAAACAACCGCAATATGTACCGCTCTCGGTTGCTGAAATGGCTTTTTCGCTATTTGCCGCTGACAAAGGGTATCTTGACAATATCGAAGTTAACCAAGTTGTAGCTTTTGAACGCGCAATGCAAACTTACCTAAAATCGAATCATTCGGAGCTCTTGACAGCGATTAACGCAGACACAAGCTACAACGATGAAGTGGCTGGCAAAATGAAAGAAGCGCTAGATGATTTCATCAAGAATGGTTCTTGGTAATTTGCGAAAAATCTTACAAGTTGTGATATTGCATTGAAAGATACTGGAATTTGATATGGCAGGCGCCAAAGAAATTCGCACTAAGATACGTAGCATCCAGAATACGCAGAAAATTACGTCTGCAATGGAGATGGTGGCAGCAAGCAAAATGCGACGTGCACAGGAGCGTATGCGTGCAGCTCGCCCTTATGCCGAGTCGATAAGACGGGTAATGGGCCATATCCGGTACGCCAATGTTGAATACAAGCACCCATTCGTTGTTGAGCGTGAAGTGTCCAAGGTTGGTTACATTATTGTCAGTTCAGACCGCGGTCTATGCGGTGGACTGAATATCAATCTATTTCGCAATGCGCTTGAATCAGTCGCCGAGTGGCAAAATCAGGGTGTCAGCGCTGAATTTGCAATATTCGGCAACAAAGGACTTGGATTTTTTCGTAGATTTGGTGCCAAAATACTATGTCAGGCATCACATCTTGGAGATGCACCACAGATTGTGGATTTAATCGGCTCAATCAAAGTAATGTTAGATGCCTACACAGATGGAAACATAGATTTGTTATATCTGGTCAATAATCGTTTTGTAAACACAATGACGCAAAGCCCGTTGATTGAGCAAATTTTGCCAATCAAAGCGCATGAGCCAATCGAATCATTGTCGCATCACTGGGACTATATTTATGAACCGGAATCACATCAAGTCGTTGATGCCATTATGACCCGCTATATTGAGTCGGTGGTTTACCAAGCTGTGGTTGAAAATATCGCATGTGAACAATCAGCTCGCATGGTGGCAATGAAAGCCGCCTCAGACAATGCTGGCAACCTGATTGACGAGTTGAATCTCGTTTATAACAAAGCGAGACAAGCAGCAATTACACAGGAAATATCGGAAATTGTCGGCGGTGCCGCTGCGGTTTAATGAAAACTCAATGGCTACGCCTTTTATATCAACAATATTAGTAGAACAGATATCAGTAAAAAAGAGGCAAACATGACGCAAGGAAAAATTGTCGAAATCATTGGAGCAGTAGTCGATGTTGAGTTCCCTCGATCCGAGGTGCCAAAAGTCTATGACGCCCTAAAAGTGGATAGTACCGGATTGACACTTGAGGTCCAACAACAAATGGGCGATGGTGTCGTGCGAACTATTGCAATGGGATCAAGCGACGGACTGCAACGAGGACTTGATGTCACCAATACTGGTGAGCCGATCAAAGTACCCGTAGGAGAACCAACGCTTGGAAGAATCATGGATGTTCTCGGTGAACCGGTAGATGAAGCTGGACCCATCGATGCTGAGAAGCATTGGGCCATTCATCGCAAAGCGCCTGGATATACTGATCAGGCAACATCTGTTGAAATACTTGAAACTGGCATCAAGGTAATTGATCTCATCATGCCAATTGCCAAAGGCGGTAAAATTGGATTGTTCGGTGGTGCAGGAGTTGGTAAAACAGTTACGTTGATGGAACTCATTCGCAACATCGCAATTGAACACGCCGGTTACTCAGTATTCGCTGGTGTTGGCGAGAGAACTCGCGAGGGTAACGATTTTTACCATGAAATGCGGGAGGCCGATGTTCTGAACAAGGTGGCGCTAGTATACGGGCAAATGAACGAGCCACCAGGGAATAGACTGCGGGTAGCATTGGCTGGACTTACGATTTCTGAGTATTTTCGCGATGAAGGGCGGGATGTATTGCTATTCATTGATAACATCTACCGCTATACACTAGCTGGAGTTGAGGTATCAGCGCTATTGGGAAGGATGCCATCAGCAGTAGGTTATCAACCAACTCTGGCAGCTGAAATGGGTATATTGCAAGAACGAATCACTTCGACTCGAACCGGCTCAATCACATCATTTCAGGCTGTATATGTTCCAGCAGATGATTTGACAGATCCCTCACCCGCCACAACCTTTGCGCATCTTGATGCTACATTGGTGCTATCAAGGCAAATCGCAGAATTAGGTATCTATCCTGCGGTAGATCCATTAGACTCAACTAGCCGGCAATTGGATCCCTTGGTTGTCGGAGATGAACATTATGACACAGCGCGAGCCGTGCAAGGCACATTGCAACGTTACAAAGAACTGCGAGACATTATCGCAATTCTTGGAATGGACGAACTGTCAGAAGAAGATAAGCTGACTGTTTCAAGAGCACGTAAGATTCAGAGATTTCTGTCACAGCCTTTCTTTGTAGCAGAGACATTCACCGGCAGCGCCGGGAAGTATGTGCCACTTGCTGAAACCATCAAAGGATTTCAGGGTATTGTAAATGGCGATTACGATGAAATACCTGAACAAGCTTTCTATATGGTCGGACCGATTGAAGAAGTCGTTGAAGCACACAAGAAAGCCGCCTAGTCTGATATATACAAAAACAAGAAAAATCATTGTTGAGTCATTGATATGTCAACAATTCAAATCGAAATAGTCAGTGCCGAAGACGCGATCTGGTCTGGAACCGGTACCATGGTATTTGCGCCGGCAGAGATGGGTGAAGTAGGCATTGCCCCGCAACACGCGCCTTTGATCACGCGTTTAAAACCGGGTGAAGTGCGAGTGCAACAGGAGAATGGCGAAGAGCTTTTCTTTTTTGTTTCAGGTGGAATGCTTGAAGTGCAACCGCACTTCGTGACAGTGCTGTCTGATACAGCGGTCCGAGCAGCTGACCTTGATGAGGCACAGGCGCAGGATGCTATTCAAAGAGCTGAACGCGATCTGCAAAATAAAACCTCAGAAATAGATTTGGCGCGCGCTAAAGCCGAGCTGATTCAGGCAACAGCACAACTCCGAGCAATAGAAAAACTACGAAAAATTCGACATTAATCTGAAATTTCTCTGGCGGTAACATTCTAAACCAATTCGCCACCGAAGCAGATGGAGACATTCAATCGCAAAGCGCACTGTATAACACGCTATTTGAAACTGTTTTATCCATGAATTTCAAGGGGTGTTGATTGGCAACTTCTGAGGTCATCGTACTCGCAGGTGGCAAGGGCGTACGTATGAATTCGGCAATGCCGAAGTCAATGCAACATATCGGCGGTCAACCAATGATACGAATTATCGTAGACAATGTTGTGCAAGCCGGTGTTGACCGCATTCATGTTGTTTACGGCAACAACGGACAACAGCTACAAAATCTGTTCCCTAACATTGATATCAACTTTGTACTGCAAAGTGAAGCATTAGGTACTGGGCACGCTGCTCTCCAAACAGTGCCTTTCCTCAATTTAAATTCAACAATTTGCATACTTTATGGAGACAATCCCTTGATTCGACCGCAGACTATTCAAGCCCTAATTAGTCAAGCTAGTAACGGAGCACTTGTATTGTTGACAGCAAAAGTTAATGATCCAACGGGTTACGGACGCATTGTTCGAAGCGGTAGAGGTGTTATCAAGAAGATAGTAGAGGAAAAAGACGCAACTGTAGAACAACTTGATATCAACGAAATCAATGCAGGTCCGCTAGCAGTAAAAGCTGAGCAACTCAAACACTGGCTCAATCAATTAAAAAATAATAATCAGCAGAATGAGTATTATTTGACTGATATAGTTAACTATGCGGTAGCGGATGAAATTGAAATCTCTGCTTATAATGCCGAACATTCAAGTGAAACCATCGGCGTAAACAATCGAATTGAACAAGCAAAACTTGAAAGACATCTCCAATTGGAAAATGCAAAAAAACTAATGCAAGCAGGGGTTCAAATCTCCGATCCAAATCGATTTGACTTGCGAGGCGAATGCAATGCCGGCAACGATTGTCACATCGATGTGAATGCTATACTAGAAGGCAAAGTGCAACTAGCCAGCAACGTCAGCATTGGTGCCAACAGCATAATCCGCAATTCTATATTAGCTGACAACGTTAAGGTGTTGCCAAACACTATCATTGAAGGAGCAAAGGTTGAAGCGGGATGTAGAATAGGACCCTATGCGCGCATTCGCCCCGGAACCATTCTGAAACAAAACTGCAAAATTGGAAATTTTGTTGAAATCAAAGCATCAACCATCGGCGAGGAGTCTAAAGTCAATCACCATGCTTATATTGGAGATGCCGAAATTGGTAGCAATGTCAATTTTGGTGCCGGCTCTATTATCTGCAACTATGACGGCAAACAAAAACATCATACAAAAATAGGAAATGGCGTATTTGTCGGATCAAATTCATCGCTCATAGCTCCACTTGAAATTGGTGACAATGCGGTTATTGGCGCTGGCTCAACTATTACTAGAAACGTTGATGCTGACCAGTTAGCCGTTGAGCGTTCAAAATTGAAAACTATGGCGACTCGACAAACAATTGTCCCACAGCGCTAATAGCTAATAGTATTTCGAAGCTTTCCAACAACACGAAAACCGAAAATTTTCCATACATTACTTATCAATTGGCATAGATTTGCTCTAACTGAGCATGATCATTCCATGATAATACGCCCAATGCCTACAAAATCAAACAGCAGTGGAACAATAATGGTGATCAATGATACCCGCCACTCTCATCTGCTAAATGGCCGAAATTTGAATGCAAGTACAACTCGACCATTTGTTGTTCTCGCCAGCAAAGTTAGATCAATTCAATCAACTTAAATTCTCTCAACCTTAGCAGCACAATATTTGAATTCCGGAATTTTTCCCATAGGATCAAGCGCCGGATTCGTGAGCATGTTCGCTGGGGCTTCCGTATAGCAAAATGGGATAAATATCATCCCCTTGGGTACCGCTTGATCACTACGTGTTTTGATATCAATATTGCCGCGCCGAGTGCTGATTCTGACTACTTCACCTGGTACAACTTCAAGCTCATCAAGTTGATAAGGAGACATACTTGCTACCGCATCAGGCTCAATCTCATCAAGCACTCTCGCCCGGCGAGTCATCGCACCGGTATGCCAGTGTTCCAATTGGCGACCAGTTGTCAAAATCATGGGATAAGCCTCATCAGGCTGCTCCGCTGGAGGAATAATGTCAGCTGTTTTAAGTTTGGCACGCCCGTTATGTGTTGGAAATCCATCACCGAAAACAATGTCGTTACCAGCTTTATCAACTCCTTCACAAGGGTAAGTAACCGCATTTTCGGAGCATAGCCGATTCCATGAGATATTGTCCAGAGACGGCATGAGCTCAGCCATTTCCTTATAAATGTCAGACGGGCTACTGTAACTCCAATCCAAGCCAAGTCGACGTGCAATTTCTTGGATTATCCACCAATCTTGCCTGACATCACCAGGTAATTGCAGTGCCGCCCTTCCCATTTGCACCTGACGATTGGTGTTTGTTACCGTGCCATCTTTCTCGGGCCAAGCTGATGCTGGAAGTACCACATCAGCATGGAAAGCCGTTTCTGTCAAAAACAGATCTTGCACCACTAGATGGTTAAGTTTAGCAAGGGCCTGTCTTGCATGATAGACATCAGGATCGGACATTGCAGGATTTTCTCCCATGATATACATGCCACGAATTTGACCAGCATGTACGGCATCCATAATCTCAACCACAGTCAAACCTTTTTCTGGATCTAGCGGTGTACCCCATGCATCCTCAAATCGGGCTCTGATATCAACAGAGTTTACGGCTTGATAGTCTGGGTACATCATAGGAATCAAACCTGCGTCCGAAGCACCTTGAACATTGTTTTGGCCTCTTAGCGGATGTAATCCAGTTCCAGGACGACCGACTTGGCCAGTAATGGTTGCAAGCGCAATTAAACAGCGGGCATTGTCTGTGCCATGTGTATGCTGTGAGATACCCATGCCCCAGAAAATAATGCCACTCTTGGCAGTTGCAAACTTTCTGGCTACAAGACGCAAGGTTTTCGCATCAATCCCACAAATCTTTGACATTTCCTCAGGAGTAAAGGGTGCAATGTGACGTTTGAGATTTTCGAATCCCTCAGTGAATTTCCCAATGTAATCGCTATCATAAATTTCTTCTTCAATAATGGTATTAAGCAACGCATTGAGCAACGCAACATCGGTACCCGGTTTGAATTGCAACATATGTGTAGCATGACGAACTAGAGCAGTACCCCTTGGATCCATTACAATCAGATCCTTACCATTTTTACGCGCCTGTTTGAAGAAAGTTGCAGCAACCGGATGATTTTCAGTCGGATTAGCACCGATAATGATAATGACATCCGAATCTTCACAAGCAGTAAACGGAGCGGTAACCGCACCCGAACCAATTCCTTCAAGCAGAGCGGCAACGGAGGATGCATGACAAAGCCGTGTACAGTGGTCAACATTGTTCGTACCAAACCCCGTGCGAACCAACTTCTGAACTAGATAAGCCTCCTCATTAGAACCTTTGGCAGAGCCAAATCCAGCCAAGCCCGCCGAACCTACTTCATCAAGAGTTTTCTTAAATCCGGCGGCTGCATAATCTAATGCTTCCTCCCATTCAACTTCTCGAAAGTGTGACAATGGATTAGCTGGGTCAACTTTGGAGTCTGCACTTTTTACTGCATCACTGCGACGAATCAGAGGTTTGGTCAACCGATGTGGATGCCTGATGTAATCAAATCCAAATCGACCTTTTACGCATAACCTGTTTTTGTTAGCCGGTCCGTCTCTCCCCTGCACTGCAACAATATCATTATCATGGATTTGGTAAGTAATTTGACAACCAACACCGCAATAAGGACAAACACTCTTCACCTCAGACAGGTCAAGGTTTTTAGCATAACCTTGCTCATCTACAAGCGAAGCCTCAACCAGTGCGCCGGTTGGGCAAGCTTGCACACATTCACCACAAGCCACACATGTGCTGTTACCCATAGGGTCGTCAAAATCAAAAACAATTTTTGAATGATACCCACGGTAAGCCATACCGATAACATCATTGACCTGCACTTCCCGACAAGCTCGCACGCACAGATTACAGTGAATACAGGCATCTAGGTAGACACGCATCGCACTGTGGCTGGGGTCCGGATCAGGTGATGTTCGAGCTGGAATTCGGCCTACTTCGGGGTTAAGAATCTCATTCCATTTCCAGAACCTTGATTGAGGATCGTGTGCCTGACCATTTTGCGGTTGATCTGCTGCCAACATTTCAAAAACAATCTTACGTGAAAACTGAGCTCGCTCGCTATTCGTGCTAACCTTCATGCCTGGAGACGGTTTCCTAATGCAAGAAGCAGCAAGTACGCGCTCGCCTTCAATTTCAACCATACATGCACGGCAATTACCGTCAGCGCGATAACCTGGTTCAGGTAAATAACATAAATGAGGTAATTGGTTGTTTTCGCGATTGGCAACTTGCCAGATTGTTTCTTCTGGCCCTGCCTGTACTTCGCGACCATCCAATTCAAACATAAAACTCATTTCATCAGACATTTCATTTCATCCGGAAAAAATCTCATGGCAGACAATAATGGATTAGCCGCGGCTTGCCCTAAACCGCAGATTGAGGCTTCCGCCATGGCTTGTGATATATCTTTCAGCACAATTGCATCTTTTGTGCCATTTTCTAGTAATTTGACTATTTTTTCTGTACCCGCTCGGCATGGTGTGCACTGCCCGCAACTTTCATCTTCAAAAAAACGCATCAAATTGATCGCCACATCGTTTATGTCGTCTTGTTCACTCAAAATCACAACAGCATGCGAACCGACAAAACATCCGTACTTGTCCAAAGCCCCAAAATCCAATGGCAAATTGTCAAGAGATGCCGGCAAAATACCGCCCGATGCACCGCCTGGAAGATAAGCTTTGAACTTGTGTCCCGGCAACATGCCACCTGCATAATTATCGATTAGGTCACGAACTGTGATTCCTGCAGGGGCAAGTTTTACTCCTGGAGCAACAACTCGACCTGAAACAGAGTAGCTGCGAAGTGCTGCTTGGTTGTTTTTGCGGTCTTTCGCAAGGCAGTTCTCACCAATTTCCAACATTTCCCGCACCCAATACAATGTCTCTACATTCTGCACCAAAGTCGGCTGTCCAAATATCCCTTCTTCCGCGACATAGGGCGGACGGTGGCGCGGCAGTCCGCGCTTGCCTTCTATTGATTCAATCATTGATGACTCTTCACCGCAAATGTAAGCGCCAGCACCGCGTCTTAGCTGTGTTTGAACATGTTCACACAACTGAGTTTTCTTAAGAATTTCTATCTCTTGGAGTAACACCTCTCGAATTGCCGGGTACTCATCCCTAAGGTAGATATATACAGTTTGCGCTTCAACCACCCAAGCTGCTATAAGCATACCTTCTAAAAACCGGTGAGGTTCGCGCTCTAAATAGTATCGATCTTTGAAGGTGCCAGGCTCACCCTCATCGGCATTAACAGCCATAAGTCTAGGATTTTGATAACCTCTAACAATTTTCCACTTGAGCCCAGTTGGAAATCCCGCGCCTCCTAAACCGCGTAGTGGAGAAGCTTGCATAATCTCCACAATCTTGTCACGCGACTTTTTCCCACTCAAACACTCCTCAAGCAGCAAATAACCACCTTCCTGTCGGTATTCATCAAGACTCTGATAATTTGGAATGACTGGATGAGTATCTTGGGCACTGACTGCGGCAGATACAGTATCAATGCTCGCGTTATCAAAATGTTTATGTCCTACCTCAGCGACTGGTGCAGTGTCGCAACGTCCCATACAAGGGGCCCTAACAACTCTAACCGTTGGTGCCAACTTTGCTTTGAGCTTGCACAGTAAATCCTTACCACCGAACATTTCGCAGGTTAAGCTGTCGCATACGCGCACAGTTATTGCAGGAAGTTTGACCGAGTCATCGATAATAACATCAAAATGGGCATAGAATGTAGCCGTCTCAAACACTTCAGATAATGGTAAACGCATTACCGAAGCGAGTGCAACTAGATGGTCAGCAGCCAAACAGCTATATTCGTCCTGAATTAAATGCAAGTACTCGATCAACAAATCGCGCTGATAAGGCTCTTCTCCAAGCAATTCTTTGACTTCGTCAACACATTGGGGGCGAACTTGCCGACCTTTGGGAAGAGAAAGATCTCGTGTAAATTTCCGCCCTGCTTTACTGAATTGAGGCATATAAACTCGATTCAGGTAAATTAATATTAAATATCATAGCCCATAAATTCTGGTATACCAAATTCATTAAAAGCAGTGATTATAGCAAGTTACTGAACCCCCTTTTGAGCATATTAAAGCCTGAGGTGTTATGATCTCAATTCCTTATATGGGTAACCAATTCGCGCATTGACACACCGGATTCTGCACTAAATCACGTCCGAAAAAGACTCCGCAAACACCTCTTACTTTATTCAATTTAAAATGCGTAATAAAATACAGTGACCGCATGTAATCTACTCTAGCATCCGCGTAAGGGCAACTATGATGTCGCATCGATAGGCAACTCAAAACCACGTAGAATTAAGATATCAGGTGATTAGAACACAAAGTCAATTCACAACTGCGGGAAGGTTGTAAAAATTGTATTTGGCCAATTTTGGACGAGATATTTATGCGCTCAAATTTTAGAAGGGCTAAACAGCAAAATTAGCACAATTTACAATTAAAATCAAGTTATACACTATCGTAAAACGATTCTTTTGACACAGATGGTTCGCAAGCAAGACCGTCTGCTAATTCTGCAATTGAATCTCTGTCAATGTTTAAGCTTGAGGATACTGCATCATCCCACAATTCACGGACTTCACACCGACCAAATCTGAACGAAGGAACTGTCATGTTAGATGTAACGTCAAAGCAGTCTTCCAGAGCTTTTATTGCTAACTCATTTTCCATATTGGGAATAGGGAGTTGATGCCAACTATCAGGGTTATACATCGGATAAGCTAATTTTCTTCCGCCTACGGTTCTTAAAAGCACTCGACCAATTGTAGAGTTGTACCAAATTGCGAGTGCTTTTGCAATGTTCAATGGCAAAAGGTAGTCTCCGGTAACCGGCATCCAACCATACCCAATGTGAGGCTCAATACTGACAACACATGTCAATCGTGAGGCTAAAGTGTCAAATGATTTACTCATGAGTAAATGGGATCGGAATTTTTTCATTTGTTGATTGTCAACAAAAATTCGTTTTTCGAAATTATCATCCGATTCACCTTCAATGCGAGATAGGCGAACCCATTTATTTGTTTTTGCAATCAGATATTTTTGACTTTCTTTACCGATACCGCTAATTACAGGTTCAGATAGATATGTTGGTTTTTTAAAGTGATCATATTTTTTCTGCCCAGTCATTCTCCAATCACCACCGCTTAAGTTAACTTGGAAGTCAAAAGAACTTCTAAATATCGAATCTTGTAACCTTCCATGCCCCCCCCCCCCCAATTCTGATTAATATTTATATTGTTGGTAATCAATTTCGAAAGTAAGCCTGCTAGATTTGCTTCTCTGAAAGCCCCAGGTGACCAGTTTCCATTTTTCATGTGATCGTAACTCCAATCAAAAACTGAGCCATCGAATGGAACACCGGAAAATATAGCTGAAATCAATTCATGTGACTCCTCTGGACTAGAAGGCATTCTATCAATACTGATAAACTTTGTAGGTACATCCATTTTATTTTTGTCATATTTTCCCACAATCAAGCATTCGTTAATGCTAGTGTCCCAGCTCATGTTTATGTTTGCTGGGTCGTGACAAACTAGAATATAGTCTATGTGTATTTTTTGAGCGAGTATAGCCCTTTGATTTTTTGCTGAAGCCATAGTAACAAACACAAGAGGGCGTACCAATGCGATAACCCCATGGCTTCTGTGGGTGAGTTCTATCCCAATGGTTTCAAATAGTGGTGCAATTGAAGTTTTTTTCATTCGTAACATTTCTTCTTTATTGCTGATTGAGTCCCAAATCGTCCCCAAACGGTCTCTGACTGATTTTTGTTGATTTTTTTCAAATTTTGATCCAATGTCTTTCCATGGCGTATACGGCGGATTCATCATAATTATTTGAGGAGGCTTATTGATGAGACGTCCTACAATTTCATTATTACTATGAAGCTGGTTGCTGCTAGGAGTTCTTCTGTGCATTTCTAATTGGCTGCTTGCATCATCATGATAATCCAGCTCAATCTCATCTGGTTTATTTACCCAGAAATTTGAGTCAACCAGAATTTCAGGCGACCCAGTTTTAACATTATTCTTCCCGCCGCTATATTCCATTGACCACAGGTTTATATTCTTATAGTGCACATGGACATTACCTAATGTCAATTGGCAACCAGCAATTTGAAGTGATACAGGGTTAATGTCGGCACCCATCATCAAATCTTCTACAGCTAGTTGATGAAACTTCAACGAGTCTTGCTTGTTGCCACCATATTTTTCTATACGCATTTTAATCGCTGTTATCATTGCAACTAATAGCGTACCACTCCCGCAAGCGGGATCAAAACATCGCAGACGTTCCCAAACATCTGGGTCAGACCAATTAGTTTCACCTGTTGCCTGGAGAGCCAATTCAGAAAGTAACGAAGCCGCAATTGGCCTAGTAAAAAATGCTCCATCTGACCTTTGATTTCCCATTACTTTATTGAACAATTCGCCTGCATGGTCCATTCCCAAGTCTGCATATGTATCTGCAATTTCTACTGCATCATTCGCCATTCGTCTTAAGGCCTGGAAGACTCCTATCCGATTTTCGAATGCAACTTTGATTAAGAGTTGTTGTGCCACTTCAAAAATCGGTACATAGTCCTTTATTAGCACTTTCTGCCAGGCAGCAGCAATTCCACTAGCAGGATTTGGTTCGGCTACAGCAGATTTGAGTGCAGGTACATTTTGTAGAATTGGCAATTTTGCTTCGTCTAGCCGAGCATGCATTATTGCCGCATTAGTCCAAATTACCGATGTCACGGTACACGCATCAGCCAAATTGTCGTTTTTTAGACTGAATTGATCCATCTCAAGTGTTTTTGCAAGGATAGATTCCAGCCCTTCCTCTCTTAGCAATTGTGAAATTGCTTCAACAGTTCTGCGAATTAGGTTCACATCTCTACTCGGACCGGACAGAATTCCAGACTGTTTAAGAAGATTCAAATGTATCCCACTTTTTTTGAGACTATCTCCTCCCAGTTTGACAAGCTTTAATCCAAGCTGCTCTACTATATCTTCAGGTTCCGGTAAGATGGGTTTCCTAGATTTGTGTTTAACAATCTCCATGCGGTTGGAGTTGCTTTTTTTATCGTCACTGATAATTTTCTTACCTTCCTCATGAGTGGAAACAGGGTCCCATTTCAGTACCCCCCCCCCCTTGAACAGATATCCTGTTTTTTTACGTGTATCCTCCTAAACGAACGTCACCGGAACGCGTGACCCGCACAGCATGTGCATCATATGGAGGCTCTGATTCCTTTAACTCAGCCAAATCGGTAACCTTGGTAAGCTCACCAGGATGTTCTTTCAGACGTTTTACAACCGACCGGAAATCATTTTCGTCAGATGGTGCAATTACATCATCGATCTTCTTGGTATTAGTCTTTTTTATGAAGATTTGAGTAGGTTTTCTATACTCTTGAACGACAAGAAAGTGATTAACAGTTTTACTAGGATTCTCAGGTTCCACACCCGTATTATCAACAATCTCTGATGGAAGATAAATTTCCATTAACTCGAACAATTGATCTTCAATTCGGCGGTCATGTGATCTAAGAGCTTGCAGAATTTGACCAAGTTCTTTCCATCCTTCATCAGGATTACTACTGTGTTTTAGAAAATGTTCAGCATTTGTAAATGGTGGGATTATGATTGGAATGAAAATATATCCGAGACGCTTCTTATTGGATTTTCGCATTATTCTTCCAACAGCTTGTACCACATCTACCGGGCTTTTTCTAGGCTAAAGGAACGCTACCGCACTCAGGTCAGGACTGTCTGTTCCTTCTCCAAATATCCCTACGTTTGAAATGCAGTAAGGTTTTTGTTCTGAAGCTGAAGCTAGATTATTAAGTAATCGGTTCCGGATACTAATTCGATAGGTAGCATCAACATGTGCTACTTGATAGGCCTTTGGACTTTCACTGTCTAGGTAGTTTTTCAACCACTTTTCAACAGTTTTAGATTTGACCGCTTGTGTCAACTCATAGGAATTCTTAATTCTGTTGCAAAATGCAATTACTGAACGAATATTCACTTCTGGAACTCCACCAGCCAAGAGTAATACTAAGCCTAATGCTCGTAGAGCGCGGTTTGTTGTCCATGTTTCAATTTCATCTTTTTCTCTTGCTTTCTCATTTAATTCATTTGCAAGTTCATGGGCTACATCAGTTTCTTCATCTCCCATCGCCCATGCGATAATCCGATAATCTGACAACAGATTTCGTTCAACAGCCTCACTATATTGAAGTCTGTATAATTCGTAACCAAATGTCGCCTCATCATTCATGGAACGTACTTCCCATAGTGAATGATTTGTTTCATCTAAAGGTTTTTTTGTATATATTCGCGGGGTTGCAGTTTGGTAAAGCCTATATTTTGCAGGGAATTTGTCTTTATCATGACATAGCGTAAAATTGCGAATTCGTTTACCCAGTTCCTTCTCAGTTTTCTTTACTTTACGAATTCCCGCTGTACGATGTGCTTCATCCCCGATCATCAGTTTCGCTTTTAAGCCAAGTTCAAGTAATGCTGCCGCTGTGTTGTGAGCGGATTGATATGTAGAAAATAGTAATATTCTTACTTTGTCTTCTTTATGCTTTTTCAACCACTCTATAACTTTTTCTTTGTTTAATGCAGTTTCACCCACAACTTCATCAGATTGAACAAATCCTGTATCAATTGTCCTATCCTTTTCAAGATCGATTTTGTTTTCATCAGTATGAAAACGACCGGCTGAAACGTCAGAACAGATTGCTAACGATCTAATCTGCAGATCATCTCCCCTCGCTAATGATTGAAATACAGATTTGACTTGTGAAACCAGAGCGATAGAAGGAACCAATACTACAGCGATTTCACCGGCATCAACTAATTCCTTCATTACACGGTAGCTAATTCGGGTCTTACCGGTCCCACACGGCAAAACCATGTACCCTCTCGATTCACCTGCGTTCCATTCAGGACGGTTGCCGGAACTGTGTTCTTTTAATCTTCTAACAATTTCCCGAACAGCTTCATCTTGCATCTCAGTCAATTCTGGATCATCTTTAATTGGATGCGACTCTAGATAAGCAAGTTTTTGAACTTCATTCACAAAGTTGACTGCCTTTACAGGACGATTTGGACGTAATTTTTGCAACTGCGAAACGTTGCTAGAAAATTCAACGTTTGAAATTATCCATCGTTCAACCCAAAGGTCATCTTCTACGGCTGACAGAAAGGACTCAACATCTTTTTTTAGTATTCGACTGCCTTCTTTTCGCGCTTTGCATTGAATGGCAACCACAGACCCATCAGGACGAATGCCAACATTATCAATCCCAATATCATTCCCTTTAGAACCCGGAAAATGCAATTCTCTGCTATTCCAGTCAGTCCATCTGACTACTTGATCAAAATCCCATTCAGGAATTTTGTGTCCTAAGTCGCACACCAATTCTTCTAACCAGATGCCATCTCCCGCATTTTCAGATTTCGAATTGCAAATTTCTAACCAATCTTTAGCAGTGCAATTTTTCATTGGAGTTCCTTTTTGTCTTGAATATTTACTCAGAGTCTCTGTTGTAATTCGCCGAATTATATTAGACAACATCTAGTTTAATGACTCTTTTAGCATGACGTGGGGTTCATGCGGTCAGCAGTATTAAAATAATGAAATTAAGCAGGAAATATATTTTCGATGAGTGTTTACGTGATACGCTCATGCGCACTAATTCGCAAAGCCTCAAATTAAATAACCACTACCAAGGCTAGGATTTCATATATAAGTACTCACATACATAATCAGTCACAATTTTAGTTTTGCCATTTGACAACTTTCTAATTTCAGAATAGGTATAGGTATATGGCCGTAGCAGAACAAACCACAGTCACTGAGCGAGGACGTTTAAGACGACGAGCCGCCACAGACAAGAACATTGCGCCAATCATAATCAATGGATTGAAACGGGAAATTCCTCCATATAAAATGATGAGTGAGGAAGGACTTGACATCATTGAGGAGAAAACTGAGGATATTCTCCATGAGATTGGGATCGAAGTTTTCGGCGATAACGAAGCACTTCGCATATTTAAAGAAGCCGGTGCCGATGTACAAAACACACGCGTCCGGTTTGACCGAGGGCACGTACGAAACTTAATGAAGACTGTGCCTGATACCTTCGTAATGCATGGCAGAAACCCGCAAAGAAATGTTAAAGTCGGTGGCCCGCATGTTGTTTTTGCACCAGCTTACGGATCACCCTTTGTATCTGATTTGGACCAAGGTCGCCGCTACGGCACCCTTGAAGATTTCGCAAATATCATCAAACTCGCCTATTCCTCACCTTGGCTACATCACTCCGGTGGAACCGTCTGTGAACCGGTAGACCAGCCAGTCAACAAGCGCCATCTTGATATGGTTTACGCTCATATGCGGTACTCAGACATGCCGTTTCTCGGATCTGTTACAACTAGGGAACGCGCACTCGATTCAGTTGCTATGGCGCGCGTACTGTTTGGTGAAGATTTCGTAGATAAAAATTGTGTGATTAGCGGCAATATCAACATGAACTCACCTCTGGTCTACGATCAGGCCATGTCCGGCGCCCTCAGAGCTTACGCCGAAGCAAACCAATGCCCAATTGTAGTGCCGTTTGTTCTAAGCGGTGCAACCGGACCGGTTACAACCGCGGCAGCAATCGCCCAATCTTTGGCAGAAGTTATGGTTGGCGTTGCACTGGGTCAGCTTGTGCGGCCTGGTTCACCAGCGATATTCGGCAATTTCATCGCGACCGTCAACTTACGCGCCGGCTCACCTACTTTCGGTACACCGGAATCAGTGGCAGCATCTTATGTCGTTGGTCAGCTCGCACGACGATTCAACGTTCCACTTCGGTGCAGTGGAGCTTTCACTTCATCACCCTGCGTTGATGCACATGCACTTGCTGAAAGCGTTAATGCAATGAATGCCGCTCTTATGTCTGGTGCGAACTACATTCTGCACTCGGCTGGTTGGCTTGAAAGTGCACTGACCGTGAGCTATGAAAAATTCGTAATCGATGCAGACTACTGCGGCGCACTCCATAAGTTTTCCAACGGAATTTCGGTGGAACCAGACCAGTTCTCCATTGAATCTTTTGAGGAGGTCGGTCCTGGCGGTCATTTTTTCGGGTGCCAACATACACTTGAACACTACGAAAACGCGTTCTATGAATCTGAGCTTTTCAATACACCGCCCTATGAGACTTGGGAGGAAGAAGGGTCGCTGAACATCGCCCAACGCGCGAACGCCAAGTGGAAGCAAATGCTAGCGGACTACCAACAGCCTGACATGGATCCGGGAATTGACGAGGCGTTGCAAGAATTCATGATCAAGCGAAAAAACGAAATGCCGGATGTTTGGTATTGAAGTCTGTGAGAGCAAAAGTCGGCTAATGGCCTAAAACATCTTTGACTAGTTGCCCAATGCCAGCAGGGTTTTCGGTGACATGTACCCCACACTCTCGCAATACAGATATTTTTTCAGAAGCTGTTCCCTTCCCACCAGCAATTATTGCACCAGCGTGACCCATGCGTTTGCCTGGCGGTGCAGTCACACCCGCAATGAACGCGATAACTGGCTTAGAAGAGTGTTCTTTGATCCAACGTCCGCAATCTTCTTCATCCGTACCTCCGATCTCCCCACACATAACAATCGCTTTTGTTTGCGGATCATCATTGAACCATTTCACAGTATCAAGGTGTTTAGTGCCATTGACTGGATCACCGCCAATTCCAACACAAGTTGACTGGCCGATACCAAGCTTTGTCAGCTGATCAACAACCTCGTACGTCAATGTACCTGAACGCGAAACTACCCCAACTGGTCCTTTCTTATGTATATATCCAGGCATAATGCCAATTTTAATCTCATCTGGTGTAATCACACCTGGACAATTCGGCCCGATCAGTTTCGTTTTTGAGCCTTGCATTTTGTGTCGAGTGACAATCATATCCTTGACCGGAATGCCTTCAGTTATACAAATCACAAGGTCAAGTTCTGCAGCAACTGCCTCATCAATTGCTGCGGCTGCAAAAGGGGGCGGGACATAAATGACAGAAACAGTCGCACCAGTTTCCTCTTTGGCTTCCATCACCGTATCGAAAACTGGAATGTCTGCTGCCATCTGACCACCTCGCCCGGGTGTGACCCCTGCCACAAAAGCGTTTTTTCCATTTGCATATTCAATACAGTTGTGGGTATGAAACATACCTGTTTTTCCAGTCATACCTTGTGTCATAACGCGCGTGTTGCCATCGATTAGAATTGACATTCACTTTGCTCCTGTAGCTTTAACAACCTTGTCAGCAGCAGCATCCATAGTACTAGCTGTTACCAGCGTCAGTCCTGATTTTTCCAAAATTTTCCGACCAATATCAACATTGGTGCCTTCAAGGCGAACTACAATCGACACTGTCACTCCAATCTGCTTCAAGGCGGCAACCAAACCCTCAGCAATTACATCACAACGCATAATGCCGCCAAAAATATTCACTAGCACTGCTTTAACCTGTTTATTAGCCAACATGATTTTGAACGCTGCAATCACTTGCTCGGTTGTCGCCCCACCACCTACGTCTAGAAAATTAGCCGGCTCACCGCCATACAACTTGATAATATCCATCGTTGCCATGGCAAGACCCGCTCCATTGACAAGACAACCGATATTACCATCTAGCGATATGTAGGAAAGGCCGGCCTCTGTAGCTTGTATTTCTGCCGGTGATTCCTCATTCAAATCTCGGTATTTGACGATATCCTTATGCCGAAACAGTGCATTTTCATCGAATGTCATTTTGGCATCTAGCGCGATAATCTCCCCATCTTCTGTGATCACCAGTGGATTGATCTCTGCAAGTGAAGCATCATATTTCCAGAACGCTTCATACAGAGACTGAAGAAAGCCAGCTGCTTCCTCTACGGAAGGGGCATCGATACCGGCAAACTCAGCCGCTTTGCGAGCTTCAACCCTAGTCAGGCCAATTTGCGGATCAATGTGTGTTTTAGAGATTTTTTCAGGTGTTGCGGCCGCAACTTCTTCAATTTCCATCCCGCCTTCAGGGCTTATCATTAGTACGGCTTTTTGCGCACTGCGGTCAACTACCAAACCGGCGTAAATTTCAGAGCGTATAGGCACACCTTCTTCAATGAGCAAATTGCGCACAATTTGTCCTTTAGCACCAGTCTGCGGCGTAATCAATGGTTTGTTCAATATCTGCTTTGCCGCCTTAACGGCATCGTCTCGCGATTGCACAACTTTTACCCCACCACCTTTACCACGCCCACCAGCATGAATTTGCGCCTTCACAACCCAAACGGAACCACCTAACTTATCAAGCGCTGGCCGAACTTGCTCAACGGACGTACAGACAACACCACGCGGTGTTCTCACACCGCACGTTCTCAGTATCTGTTTCGCCTGAAATTCATGTACTTTCAAGTTAGGGTTCCCTCTGTTTTAACTTGATATTATCCTAAAGTGCTACGTGTTCTAATTTCGAACTGTACGCCGGACTGTCTCTCCGAACTCTACTGGTGATTCAACAATTATTGCACCAGCTTTGCGAAGCGCATCAATCTTATGATTAGTCGCACCTAGTCCAGATGAAATTATTGCGCCTGAATGCCCCATGCGACGGTACTGCGGCGCGCTACGTCCCGCAACATACGCAATAACAGGTTTTGGATATTGTTCAATTAGCAGATATTCCGCTGCTTCCTCTTCGGCACCCCCGCCAATCTCACCGATTAACAATACAGCCTTTGTTTCATCATCGTCTTTAAATAGCCTGAGACAATCTGTAAATGACGTACCCGGCAGAGCATCAGCACCAATTCCAATACATGCGGACTGACCTAGCCCATGACGACAAAGCTGAGCGACAGCTTCGTACAACAATGTACCCGAGCGAGACACCATGCCGATATCACCGGGCTGGTAGATTGAAGATGGAATAATACCGATATTACATTTGCCGGGCACAATGATACCGGGACAATTCGGTCCAATCATGCGAGTTTTAGATTGCGCTAATCGCTCTCGAATACGCAACATGTCAAATATAGGCACCCCTTCGGTTATACAGACTAACAGCTCAAGCCTAGCGTCGATTGCTTCCATTACTGCGCTTTGCACCGCTTGAGGCGGTACGAACAGCACGGAAACAGTGGCATCGGTTGCATCTCGTGCTTCCGCTACTGTATCGTAAACTGGCAGATTTAGATGTTTCTGACCACCACGTCCCGGAACAACTCCGCCGACAATTTTCGTTCCATACTCAATTGCGCGATGACAGAAGAAACTTCCGCGGTAACCTGTAATTCCCTGGCAAAGAACCTTGGTATCTAAATTAATCAAAACACTCATGCTGTCAACATATTTTTAAAAGCTCTACCGCCTCGTTCATCGTGTTTGCGAGTTGAAATGGCATTTTGGAGTTTTTCAGCAAAGTAACGCCATGCTCTTTCTTGGTGCCAGCAAAGCGCACGACAACTGGATATGATAAAGGCGAGCGATTGTGCATGGTTATCAGTCCTTCGGCAACAGTGTCACAATGGGTTAGGCCACCACCGACAACATTGACTAGCAGTGCTTTGAGCGATGGAGTTTGCAGTACAGTTTCACAGGCATCTGCGACATCTCTACGAGAAGCAACTGGCGGTAAATCAAGAAAATTGGCAGGTGATAAATTGTGCTCTACCAGTAAATCCATGGTTGCAAGCGCCAGTCCCGCCCCGCCAACAATCAAACCTATATTGCCTTCAAGTTGAACATAATTGTAACCGCTCTGTACGCGAAGTTTTTCATCAACTAACCGATTGCGGTCCCTGATCTCTTGATACTCCTCATGACGAAAAAGCGCATTGTCATCGATTTCCAATTTGACATCAAGTGCCACCAGTTCGCCATTGGTTGTCAAAGCCAAGGGATTGAGTTCAATCGAGAGCGCGTCTAGTTTGTCAATTGCTGTACAAAGATTGCGGCAAGTCGCTACATACTGGTCTGCAATCTGACCGTTGAGTCCCATAGAAAGCGCGAGTTGCCCAAGTTCATTCTGATTTGGGGGCTGACTGATCGAAATCTTACTACGATACAAGGAGTCCGGCTTTTCTTGTAACACTTTTTCAATGTCGGTACCACCAGCATCAGAAGCCAGCAAAACAAGTTCCTTATTGTATCTATCTAGAACTACAGCCAAATAGAGTTCGCGTTCTATTTCGCATGCACGTTCAACATAAACCGCTTCGACTGCCAATCCTGACGAGCCGGTTTGAGGTGTAACAAGTACGCTGCCGAGCAGGTCCTTGGTCACGCGAACAACATCAGAAATTGAATTCGCTACACGAACACCGCCATATTGCCCTCGGTCGCCTGCTAGAATTTGCGCCTTTACAGCCCACGCGCTCGCGTCAATTGCTTCGGCAACTGAACCCGCCTCCTCTGCTGAAAACGCAACGTTTCCAGGTGGAAAAGTTAAATTCAGTTTACTAAGCAGATTCTTCGCTTGGTATTCGTGAACAAACATAAATTTGCAAGATATCTAAAATTAGTGTTAAGTTGAATCTAATTGTAAACTATGTTGTGCGGGGCAGTTCGTCAGTTCAGATTGAATAAGCAATATGTACGGCTTTTTTGGCCAAGCACCATAACCAAGCGTTAATCGCAGATTACTAAATAACACAAAATTAATAGCAAATGGCACCTGTTTTAGCAAAATTTCGGTTTTAATTTCACTGGCTCTAGTTTAACCACCCACAAGCGGGCACACCCCAGCTTTGTAAGTGCCGTGTTGCAAAAGGTGCGCCACATTTAACTTTCACTCATTGAATGAGAAAACGGGTATACATGAAAAGTCTATTGCATTGCAGCTAATGGCAATTTTTAACACAAATTTAGGGAATCACAAATTTTAATCAATAATATTTGCTATTATTCAATTGCACATTTTTGAATAATTTGGTATATGGTATACAATGAGTTATCGATTTTAGTAATTTATTATCAAATAATTTATATGGAGAGCTAGTATGAGAAATCTTAAAAAATCATTTTCCGCAATATTAGGCGCAATGATGTTGGTTGGTTTGTCTGCCACCCAAATACAAGTTGCCACTGCGGATTTCGAACCTAGAAAACCAGTTGACTTTGTCATCATGGCAGGTAAAGGCGGCGGTGCTGACAAAATGGCGCGTTTGATGCAGTCAATTATTGAAAAGCACGACCTTGCAAGCAAACCGTTTGTACCAATCAACAAACCTGGTGGCTCGGGAGCCGAAGCTCTGGTACACATGAATAACACTTCCGGTGCTGCTAAAAACCACACCGTTATGGTTACTTTGAACAGTTTTTACACCACCCCATTACGCCAACCGAATCTAAATATTGACATTAGCACTTTCACACCTATTGGTCGTATGGCAGAAGATACGTTTCTACTATGGGTCAACAAGGACAGTGGAATCAACAATGTTGACGATTTTGTTTCGGCCGCAAAAGCAGCTGGTGAAAACTGGATAATGGCTGGCACAGGCAAGGCACAGGAAGATCAGCTCATCACTGATTTTCTGAATCGGACTTATGGACTCAACATGACCTATGTCCCATACAAAGGTGGAGGTCGAGTCGCTAAAGAACTTGCTGGCAACAATGCCAATTCGACTGTGAACAACCCTTCTGAACAGCTAGGCTTTTATGAAGCCGGTCAGACAGTTCCGCTTGGCGCATTCACTGACAACCGCTTGCCTATGTTCCCAGATGCTCCAACTTTTGGCGAATTGGGAAACGAGTTCGTGTATTACATGCAACGAAGCGTAGTTGGACCGCCCGGAATGTCCGATGAGGCAGCAAACTATTATCAGAACGTTTTTGCAAAAGTTTTCAAGACTACAGAGTGGCAAGAATATCGAACCAATAAAAGCCTATTTGGTGATTTTTTATCCGGTCAAGCGCTTATGGACTACTGGAATAGAGAGCGAGACATTCATGAGGGCATGCTCAAGGAAATCGGCGAAATTTAAACAAAAATCCCTTCTTTACTCAGTGAACCCAACACTGCAACACTAAGCTATTTACCACAAATGAAACTGGCCGAATTGATAATGGCTGTCATCATGGCAGCAGTATCAATCGGACTGATGTGGAAAAGTGCAGAACTCCCCATCGGTTGGCTCCCTAGACAGGGGCCGGGCGGTGGGGCTTTCCCTTTTTGGCTATCAGCTGGAATGCTAGTTTGTTGTGTTTGGATCATCATTCGCTGGTTTCGCGGCTATTTCGTTAGCCATGGCGATGCACCCTACATGGATCGCGAAACCCTTATGTTATTTCTAACTGGGGCAGTTTCACTTACGGCTATGGTTGCGTCTATTTATCTGATCGGTGTCTATGGCGCTATTCCGCTGCTTCTGATTTTTTACATGCGTTTCATTGGTCGACATGCTTGGCCGCTGACTGCCTTGCTAGCAACAGCGTTTCCCGTAGTTACATTTCTGTTCTTTGAAATCACACTCACGATCACACTGCCCAAAGGACTAACTGAGCCGCTGTTCTATCCGTTATACGATTTTTTCTACTAGTGCCTAGCCACACCTCTAAGAAATGGAAATTCTCGGTCTGCTGTTAGACGGATTCGCTATCGCGTTTGAACCGCTCAATCTTGCATTGATTGTAGCTGGTGTTGTTATAGGACTTTTCATAGGTGCAATGCCCGGACTCGGATCAGTCAACGGTGTTGCCATTCTGTTACCAATGACGTTTCTGGTACCACCTACATCCGCGGTCATATTCCTAGGGGCAATTTACTACGGAGCCATGTATGGCGGTGCTATCAGCTCGATCATGCTGGGCATTCCGGGGGCCTCAACAGCAGTTGCCACGACATTTGATGGTCGTCCAATGGCGAAGTCCGGCAAGGCTGACCAAGCACTGATCACTGCCGCGACTGCCTCATTTGTGGGTGGTACTATTTCGGTCATATTATTCACAATGTTTGCACCTCCACTAGCAGAAGTTGCATTGATTTTCGGTGCTCCAGAGGAATTCGCACTGATGTTGCTTGCTTTCGCCACCTTTATTGGACTCAGCGGCGATGACATTCCAAAAACATTTTTCTCAATTTTGATAGGGCTCGTACTGAGCACAATTGGCCTTGATATAGTGAGCGGCGAACCACGCCTGATATTCTTTGATATTCCCGGTTTTCTACACGGCGTAAACTTTTTAGTGCTTGCGATTGGCATTTATGGCATTGGCGAAATTCTATGGACTCTCGAATCCAATAAAGGACAGGTGGAAGTATCAACAATTGAGCTCGGTTTTAAAAAATTCATTGCTAGCATAGTTCGACTGAAAGAAGCAATATCAACAATGTTAATGGGTTCATTTCTTGGTTTCTTTGTGGGTATATTGCCGGCAGCTGGCGCCACACCAGGCTCGTTAATGGCCTACGGCATAGCTAAAACTATGGATAAAGACCCGAATAGTTTCGGCAAGGGTAATCTCAAAGGTGTAGCCGCACCAGAATCAGCTAATAACTCGGCTAGTACTGGTTCAATGCTACCAATGCTCACGCTCGGCATACCCGGATCTCCTACAACCGCGATTTTGCTTGGTGGGATGGTGATTTGGGGACTTGAGCCGGGACCTCGGCTTTTCACTGATCAGGTAGAGTTTGTGTGGGGTCTGATTGCTAGCCTGTACGCGGCTAACCTGCTTTCACTGTTAATCAATCTAGCTTTCATACCAGCGTTTATATGGGTGTTGAGGATCCCATTCACTATCTTAGCGCCAGTCATTTTCATTCTATGTATTGTAGGTGGTTACGCTCCGACACAGGACATGCACGATGTCTGGTTGATGTTGCTTTTTGGAGTTGTCGGTTATCTGATGAGGAAGCTAGACTACCCAATGGCTCCCGCAGTACTTGCGATAGTGCTTGGTCCCTTGGCGGAGACATCTTTGAGACAATCTTTATTGATCAGTCATGGTTCACCGGCTATCTTTTTCACAAGGCCCATTGCTGCTGTCATATTCTGTTGCGCAATTGCTTTGCTGGTTCTGCCGCTGATCAAGCTGATTGTGAATCGACGGAAAAAGAACAGCTATTAAACTTCAGTTTCTAAAGCTTGACTATGACGTCATAGTTGCATTCACCAAACCTAAAATCTAAGCATAACATATACGAATAAGTTTTCAGATGCAAATACTGGTTCCACTCAGTATGCTTTGGAATTACTCAATTCTAAATTTCTCAGTAGTTTGAGGGAAATGTTATCTTCTTCATGTTTGCCACTTCATAGTGAATGAAGCTTATATTCGACCCTTTATATAGAATCCCGGAAGTGGCAGTCAAAAATAGAAGTTATCATATAAGCAACCCTGTTTCAAGGTGATCTTCTATAGTCTGCTGATATCCATCAAGTTAACTGCTATACCCGAATAAAATGGCTACACAACAACCACAATTCAAGCATCTATTCACTCCATTGTCGTTGGGACACCTAACACTTAAGCATCGTCTGAACTTCGGTGCTCACACCGCCAACATGGCCGTTGACGGGTTACCGGTTGAACGGCATTACGGCTACTACCTAGAGCGTGCTATTGGTGGAGCTGCAATGATCGTGGTCGAACCGGTTCCAATACACCAAACCGCAATTCTAACTCGCGGCAACTTTCGTCACTGTGATGATTCAGTCATCCCACATTTCCGAAAAATAACCGATAGCTGCCATGAGTATGGCACAGTTATGATTCAGCAGTTATACCACATTGGAGCTCATGGCGATTGGGATAACTCCTTTGCACCGAATTGGTCACCATCAGGATTGCCATCAATGCATGACCACGATGGCAGTGTGCAGATGTCAACCCAGCAAATAACGGAAATTGTTCAGGCATTTGCAATGGCTGCGCGACGCGCACAGGAAGCCGGTTTTGATGGCTGCGAGCTCATGGCCGCTTACAACGCCATAATTGAACAGTTTTGGGTGCCATTCACCAACCGACGAGATGATCGCTACGGTGGATCATTCGAAAATCGAATGAGGTTTTCAGTAGAGGTGCTTTCAGCAATTCGAGAAACCGTTGGGCCTGATTTTATTATCGGCGTGTGTACCAGCTACGATCCTATTGTTCCTGAAGTGCTGCCACTTGAAACAATGCAGGAAATTGTTGCCTACCATGACGAAAAAGGGTTGTTCGACTATGTTACAATTGGCACGGGCGGTTATTACAATCACACCATGATTATCCCAACCGCAATGCATGAAGATCAATTAGGTGTCCAATATGCAGGAAAAATCAGGGAAGTTGTCAAAAATGCTAAAGTTCAAGCCGAAAGTCACATTCGAACACCAGAAGCTGCTGAATATGCTATTAGCAGTGGAAATGCTGATATGGTCAGCATTGTACGCGGTCAAATTGCTGATCCGCACCTAGCAAGCAAGGCTATGCAAGGACGACCAGAGGACATCAGACCTTGTCTTTCTTGCAATCAAATGTGCTGGGGACGCAGATTCCGAGACTATTGGATCAGTTGTTTAATCAATCCATCCGCAGGACGTGAATTTGAATGGGGAGGTGACCGTTTTACGAAAGCAAATAGAACTCGCAGAGTTTTAGTAGTCGGAGGCGGCCCAGCTGGTTGCGAAGCAGCTCGTGTAGCTGCCGAGCGAGGGCATGCAGTAACTCTAGTAGAAGCCTCAAATGAATTGGGCGGTCAATTCAGATTAGCAGGACTACAGCCGCGTCGTGCACAGATCATTGACTATATCGCCTGGTTTGAACGACAGTTAAATCAGCTCGGCGCAGACCTGCGATTCAATACACCTTTTTTTGCTGATGATGTAATTTCCTTCGCACCTGATGCTGTAGTGCTTGCAACCGGTTCCATCCCGGCTGAGACTGGCTACCAGCGCGGACTGCCAACGCGTGACCTTCTACCGGGAATTGATCGGGAAAACGTTTGGCATGCAGAAGATGTAATGAATCGCAGCGCAAAAGTTGGCAAGAACGTGCTTTTCTTAGATGACTTAGGCACTTGGAAAGGTGTTGGCACCGCATTACATCTAACCGAACTAGGCCATGATGTTTCAATTGTTACTCCATATCCGATCGTTGGACGGGAGGTCACTCGCACTGGTGCTGATCTTGCAGTGCGAGAAAAACTGCGTTCGGCAGGCACTTGTTTCTGCACTGAATCAGCTGTATTCGAATGGTTCGGTGACCATGCAATTATTGTAGACTTACTGAATGGTGAAAAACGTGAAATTCAATTTGACAGCCTTGTACTCGCAACTGTCAATGTTGCGGTTAGAGATCTGGAATTGGAGCTCCAACAACATGAATTGGATTTTGAAGTTCACACAATTGGCGACTGCTTGTCACCACGACAAACACCTGCCGCCACTTATGAAGGCCGCAAAATCGGCTTAATACTCTGAGCTCACTGCCACTATTTACAGGTTGATCTAAACTCCGCTATGTTATTCTAGTCAGATTAACTAGAATTCTTAGTTAACTGGCAAAACGTATACATTAACGTTTACTGTATCACCCGGTCTTGATTTCATAGTTGTGCTGAATATGTTACCTCCATACTCATAACTGACGTTATAACCATTCATTCGACGCACTTCCACCTCAGTTTGAACCGTAGTGCATCGCAGCTCTGTTACGACTTCCCCGCTCCCTTGGGCATTTTGCTTTTCAATGTCGCTTGCGATTGAAGCACCGAGCAACGCCCCTAAAACGGCTCCTGTCTTGCCACCGCTGGCATTATCATCATCAAGATTCTTGCCAACGGCTCCACCGATTAAAGCACCTAGTATTTCCGGTGTGTCAGATGAGGTGTCTTTTCCACCTCTGCGTACCTGAACTTGACGACACTCCTCACGCGGTTGAAGCTCACGCACAGTGATATACCGTTCAGATACATCAATCACTCGCGCTTGCGCTTGAAACGATGGTGTTGAAGCAGATTGTGCTAACATCAAGCTTGAACAAAATAATAAAGCAACCCCCAAAATAAACTTCAAGCACTTAATTTTCATAACTTTGAATATTCCTGGATATCTATCCGCTAAATCTTGTGAATTCATGATACTTAACTCCAATTATACCAATCATACATTGACAGTAAGAATTGAATTTACCGCATATTTTTTACTGCTACATTTTCTTGCCACCAAACTCAATTACTCGGACAGTTTATTGTATTTTCAAACTAGATTTGATAAGTTTGGTTGCAAAATAAACTGAACATGTAATTTCATTGAGAAACAGCGAAGATCACTTTATGCCAAACATTAAATGTACCATCAATATCACAATGGTAAGGAACATTACTGTCATGCAGCTCCCTGCTTTCATAAAATCAATAACTCGATAGCCTCCGGGCGCCTGAATCAGCGCATTAACTTGATGTGTTGGAATCAAAAATGAATTAGAAGTTGCAAGTGCGACTGTCAATGCAAACACAGAGGGATTGGCGCCAACCTCAACAGCGATATTGATCGCTATTGGGACTAGCAAAACTGTTGCACCGACATTGGACATGATCAGAGTGAAGACTGTGGTTAGCAAACCTAAAGCTGCTAATACCAGCAACACTGGCACACCTTGCACTAGTAAAACAAATTGTTGTGCAATCCATAACGCTGTACCAGAATTTTCAACAGCGAAACCAAGCGGTATCAGGCTAGCTAGCAGAAAAATACTTTGCCAACCAATTGCACGGTAAGCTTCCTCAATCTTGATTACACCAGTAATTATCATCAAAGTAGCCCCAGTCAATAAGGCCGCCGATAGTTTAAGGCTACTGAAAAGTACTAAACCTAGCGTCGCGAAAAAGATCACTAGTGCTACGTAAAATTTCCTAGGCCTAAAATCTTCACGCGGATAATCTGTCACTGCTACAAACTCTAACGACTTCACAAATCGTTGCAAATCACGCCACAAGCTATGGACAATGAGCGTATCACCTGCACGAAGCGCAACATGAAACAGATTTTCACGAATTGGCTTTTCATTTCTGTAAATCGCCAGCAGAGTCACTCCAAAATTACGCCGAAAACCTAGGTCTCCCATTGTTTTACCAAGTGCGGTCGATGACGGTGGAATAACGACCTCAGCAATACCGGAAACCGACGGATTGAAAGCCTCCTGAAATACTCGAATCTCGTTTTTCACCTCAAGTTTGTATTTTCTGGCATTTTCTGCTATTTGCTCATAACGTCCCATCATAGCAATGTCACAGTTTTCTCTGATAACAGTGTTGCGCGATGGTTCAACAACAATCTTTCCGTCCATGTTGATAGCGATAATTCTCTCCTCATAACCACCTTCATCCTCAAGGTCACCAATTGAACGACCAACTATCTTACTATCGCTTCCGACTGTCAGCTCATAGATTTGCCCAGAAATTCCGTAGATATCTTGTACGTATGATGCTACTGCACCGGTTTCCAAGGTCTTGACAGTACCTACAGGGAGCACCCGATGTCCGAAAAAGTAGAAATACACCATCCCACAAACTAGCAAAACAATGCCTATCGGCGTCACAGAAAACATTGAAAACGTCTCCAGCTGTGCGATGTGGGGCGGTAGTTGCGGATTTGAGAAAGTAATGAGGTCATTTAACAGAATAAGTGGGCTTGATCCGACCATGGTGAGAGTTCCGCCTAATATCGCACAATAGCCGAGCGGCATAAGAAGTCTTGTTGGCGATACACTGGTTCTCTTTGAAATTCGATCTGCGACTGGAAGAAACAGAGCGGCAGCACCTATGTTCTGCATAAAACCGGAAATCACCCCGACTGTACCAGACAGCAATAGGCTTACGCGTCTTTCAGTATTGCCTGCAATTTTGAGAATGTGTGCTGCGAGTCGATTCAATGCACCCGTTTTATCCAACCCAGCGCCAAGAATCATTACGGCAATTATTGAAACCACTGCATTGCTGGAAAATCCATCAAATAACTTGCCGGCAGGCACTAGGCCAGGGTAATCTGGTATCAGGCTTGTCAACCCTAGAATAACCATCACCAGAATGGCTGCGACATCGACGCGTACGATATCTGAAACAAATAGAAATATGGCAAATGCTAGTATAGCTAGCACTCCGATCATATCGGGTGTCAATTGGACAGCCGATTCAGCCACCGGAGTTTAAGATCCATAATTGATATTTAGGCATTCGTAGAGAATGAGCACAAATTTAGTTGAAGAAACAGATATTGAGTTTCGTTTGCGCACTTCCCAATCCGACACGATGGATATGACTGTTCCAAAAACTTTTCAAAATTATCAATTGAGCGCATCGCCGAATTGGTAACGCTCCTTGAACTCGCACGTAAATTTAACACTACGTAGTTCAAAACAAAGGTATTTATGAGAAGACAACAATCATGTCAGGCAATAACTCAATTGAAATAAAAGCCATAAGACTTGCTGATAGACTCAAGCAATGTAAATAGTAACTGTTGGCGCGAAATAGCCGACGTATGAACATATTTTGCTAATTGCACTTCTTATTTATCAACACCCCTGGTTGTGTTTGTCGCAAACTAGAACTTAGAACTGGTGATATCACTAATTATATTAAGAAAATGGCAACGCTATTAATATATTAGTCAGCAATTTCCTGCTTTACACCCCATGTTGAATAGAAAACGCCATACTTTGGGGTGTCTACGCTGAGATATACTCAACATCACTCTTTTATGGGTTTTTTTATTTAATCCCAAAATAACGCACCGTGTCCGCGCTTGCCTCCGACAAAGGCGTTGTCCACCTCCACCAGACCGCCAAGCAGGTAAGCCCGGTCGCGGTCTCCCATCGCCCGCAGCAGCTTGCGCAACATCAGCTGGGCGGTCGGCCATGACACCTCAATCAAAGCGACCAACTCCGTGGCGGACAAGTCGCGCGGATTGGAACACATCATTTGGATGGCATAGAACCATTTCCTCAGAGGCAGCAAGGTGTTATGGAAGATGGTGCCAGCGGTGATGGAGGTCTGGCGGTGGCAGCGATTGCACTGTCGCAGTTGACGCACCGTGAGCTAGCAGGACTTGTCATGACCGCAATGCGGACATTGAAAGCCGTCTGGCCAGCGCCACTTGAACAGGACATCAAAGCACTGCTGTTCGGTGTCGTAGAGTTCCAGGAACTGTTTAAGGCTGATGCCTTTTTGGAATTGGACTTGGTTGCGAGGCATAATAAATCTCCTATAAACAACGAGTTATAAAAGTTGATGTTGTACTACAATCTAGGCTTTGGAATGATGGTAATTTGAAAAGCAAATAGCGTCACAATGCTCTACCATAGCCAACAATCGATAGCTCAAACACTTGTTGTTCTGATGATTTATTTCAATCTATATTTAGGTCCAATTAATTCCACAATTTGACGCGCCCAAACCCTACCGTTCAAAAAGTCACTTTTAGTTACTTTTGGATAATCCAGAAATTTGATCTGCGACACCAAGTCAGTTGTTTGCTCGGTAGACCTATCATGTCCAATTGTCCAACGGAATAAGCCACCTACTTTCATGGTTTCTAAATCATTATCGGTAAATTCAGTTAATGGAATAGCAGCTTCCAAACTCTCATGGGTATGCCCCGCTGTCAAATCAATCAGTTGAACAACAACCGCATCGACTTCGATACTGACCACGTGTCCTTCCCATTTTTGTAAAACCATGAATTCTGGCATAACGATTTCGGGCTGAGCTAGGAATTGCGAATCAACAAATGATTTCTACTTGCATTTTGGAATTAATCAAGAAGCAGACTACATTGATTTTTGAATGATTTTCAAATTTGCGGTTATAGAATATGATCAAGTTCAATTGTTAGTCGCTACTGCTTACAAAAAAGTGGTCATTAATGATTACGTAGATCCCGGTTCTTGTCCACTTATTGCCGATGCAAATTGATTTTTCAAATGTTATATTGATTGATTCTCCGAGAATGCATCATTTGGGTCACCAATCAGCGATTTCATTCCGCTATCGTTGTAAGACAGTATAGTGATTTTTTCGTTATCAATGCCATTAAAGCAGATTTTTATTGGTTGTGAATTGATTTGCAGTTCTAAATATTGCAACATGAGGTGTACTTTCGCTAGTCGTATTGAACAATTAGTCACCCCAAATATTCCACAAATCGATTTTCTCCAAATTTGGCGGGCGGATAAAATTCAATTTTTGAATCACGTCTTGTTAAAATAGTTTCCGTACGGAATTTTACAATAACAAATGACTTTAGGTAATTTAATGACATTCAAGGTTGCTTGCATACAAAACTGTGCATCAAACGACCTGCTTGCGACAATTGAAGATGCCGCCGGTCTCACTCGAGAAGCACATGAAAATGGGGCTGATCTAGTGTGTCTGCCGGAGTTTTTCTCCTATTTGCATCTTGATGAAATCGGTTTGGACGTTGCACCCTTCAAAGAAGATGAACACCCTACGCTTGCTGTATTCCAAACCGTAGCAGAGGAGCGTGGTATGTGGATACTACTTGGTTCGATCGCGGTTTACGAAAATGACAACGAAACTCGTCGGAATAGATCAATTGTGTTAGACCCCGAGGGGAAAATCGTAATGCGATACGATAAGATACACATGTTTGATGTCAACCTCCCAAATGGTGAAACCTACCGCGAATCAGAGATCTTTGAGCCGGGTGACAGTGCTGCTATTGTTGATTTGCCATGGGGTGTCTTAGGCCTCACAGTTTGTTATGATTTAAGATTCCCATACCTTTACCGAACTTTGGCAAAGGCTGGCGCCGATATAATTTCTGTTCCAGCTGCCTTCACGCGCACGACTGGTCAAGCACATTGGCATGTCTTGTTGAGAAGCCGGGCCATCGAAACGGGCTGCTATATCGTTGCTCCATGTCAATATGGTGACCACGGCAAGGCCAGAACCTACGGCCATTCTCTTATTATTGACCCTTGGGGCGAAGTTCTTTCTGACGGCGGAGAAGGTCGCGGTTATATAATGGCAGATATAAATGTGGAAGAAGTATCGAAAGCTCGTCAAAGAATTCCAGCTTTGCAACATGATCGAAAATATTACGATCCTGCGCATCACGCTATACAGCAACAACTTTTGCGCGAAGCTTCCTAACCCTGAACTATTTAAAGCAATAAATTATGAGTGAAACTGTATTAATATCCTTGATAGTATTACCGATTGTGATCAGCGTTGTCATTATGCTAGCATTTCGCGGCAAAGGCCCATCGACTGTTGATCAGGAATCTCACGATAACGACTAGTCAATATACGCTTGACTACGATACGATATACGCTTTTTTGCTAAGACTCAACGAGCGTTTAACAACACCGTCCCTAACCGTATTTGTAAGAAAACTATGCTAACAGCAAGAAAATTGGAAGAGTCAAGTAAGATGTCTAGGCATTTAGACATAAGGTCTATATTAGTGTCAAATTCGTGATAAACCTCTCTTATGATTGTCGCGCCACTTCTCAATAACTTGAGATCCCCTTGTCAGTGATTTTGTATTTAGTGAGCTTAAGAATACCGCAAACGCGGAAATGTGCTAAATAACAGTTGTTTTGAGCAGCTTAGAATTATTTTGTCAGATTTGTGTAAGAACAGTTTTTAAATTATCCTTAGAGCATGATGGAATATCTCAGTTAAAAATAGGTCCCATTCATACTCATTATCGATGATTTCATCTAGCTCGTATACATTGATATTACCCATGGCATTTAATCTACGACGCATCTCGCTCGTAATAACACCTGCTACCAAAAAATTCGCGCAACCTTGGCGGATTTTCTGCGAAACTTTTTGTCATTGCACCTAAACGCTCTAAAGCAGCAGATGGATCCTTGCCTGCCTTAATTTCTACGGCTGCAACTGTGGCACCTTGGCGCAAGAACGCAATATCTGGTTCAGTCCCGAATATCATTAAAGTACCTTCCTGAAGCTCATATGTACCAGAGGGTGTATCAGCTCGCGAATTTACAATTTCATTAGGAATCAACCAATCTAGAATTTTGTCCTTAATTAACTTCTCCGCATTGCGACCAATTGTATTTCGAATGTACCCCTCTAACTGGCTACCCATATTAACCATAATGTTCCGATAACCATTATCAATTGTCCAATTATCAGAATTCTCAATAATCGAAGAGATTACCGTATTGTAGACTCGCGCTACATTAAGGCAGTGTTGCTTTGAAGGCGGTTTTTTTCTTTCACCATTTTCCCAGCTTGTAACAGATGTTGCAAGTGCGGTCATGCGCTTTTGAGGTATTAGTGCAATACCTCGATAGTGTTGAGAAGTTTCTGGATATTGACTTAATATTTCCGGATGAGCGAACACAATCTGAGGCAGAATTTCAGCATTCATCAATGAGTCCCATGCCTGATGGCTTATCATGAAATTATCCAGTGGTTCGAACTCAAGTTGACTGGGAAAATTCCGAATTAAACTCTCCACTTGCTTATCAGAACGCAATCTAATCCTTTTTGAAATTGCTAGGGCGCGCAATATAGTATCTTCAAGGCTACTCATCAATACGCACCCATTTGTAAACACATTTCCTTATCTCACGTCTACCATATTTGGCCATCTGCTGACTAGCATTGCCTTTGCTACGCGGCAACATCCAAATATTTGAACAAACAAATCCTAACTTCTCGGCAAAATCAGCTAAAATAAAATCAACGGGAATCTCAACTCCTGCGTATTGAACATTGTCATTAATCATTATCACAACTCCACCAGGGGAGACAATACGCCCCAGCTCAGCAACAACTAGCGCCATTTCCAGAAAATAACCTTCCAATAGCTGGACAATATTTCTATTACTCAGCTCCTTAATCTGTTTTCGAAGCACTGAGAGGATATCATGTAGAGCGTGTTGAGACTCGTAAGCAGAAATCGCAGAATCCAGCACCGCTGGGCTAGATCTATACAAATTTCTCAACCAACAGATTTTCGTCTTATTCTCAACTGTGGCTGATAGCAAATCTTGGCGAAGTGCAGAAAACCTGTTTTGATCAAAACCCAACCAAGCTAGCTCTAGTGCATAAGTTCGGGTGTAATCGTATCGGTTCGCGTAAGGTGGAGAAGTAATCACCATATCGAAGGATGAGGACGGAATAGTGCGCAACAATTTCAAGCTTGATCCAATCAATAGCTTTGGTCGTGCAATTCCGTAGTCTCGCTTCAAATCTGCCATGTCTTCGGACATATCAGATAAGCGATTACTTAGCGCAGTTCTAAAATTGTATATGCGGCCTAGATCCACTCTTGACCTGAGACTTCTTTGCGAACGATAGTCCCAACGAAGACATTGGCCATCCTTTCTCGTGTAACTCGATAACTCAAGAACTGTCATGCACGCCACGTCAAGAAGCAACTGAAGATCTGGATTGGTGATTGACTCGATAAACTGTCTCGCTTTTGCAATTAGAATTTCATTTTCTTCAGGAAATGCGTGTTCAGTAATACGTACATGTGGAAATCGAAACTGAACCGGTGCTTCTTGTGCAGAATCTAAACGGTTTATCAGAAATTCAGCAGCCGCCTCAAAGCAGGACTTCCTTACACCATTCGCAGCGGCAGTAATAGATTTTGAAACACGCTGACCCACGGGCATAATTTCGATCCCTGTTGCATCTGCACCTAACCCGGCTGCTACAATTGGAGCTGTACCGATACCCGCGAACGGATCAAAAACTGCACTGGGGCGATGACTCTCAACAAGGTGTTTAACTAAATTCTGTGAAAAACCTTCTTTGTATTTCATCCACCGGAAACCAGGGACAGTACGGTTACCTTGATACGAAACAACCGTCCGGTTGAAAATTGGCTCAATAGTTAGGTAAGAATTAAACCTGCCATTAAGTTTATCAACAGCTGAACTTGTGACGTAAAGTTGATGTGTCACAAATTTATACGAAGGATCTGAAGAGGCAACAAATACATGAATGTCAAGTTATTAGACCTAAGATTATAACAGAAATGATGGGTTAATCTAATAAGAACACCGCAAATTCAATTTCGAATCTAGCAAACGTACAGCCAATCACTAACTGCAATCCGATTCTACTAACCTCGCTCCAATATTAAAACTTACTGTACACGTTGTGAAATTCTAACGTTTACCGCGCGAACAGTTCCTGGTCGAATTACCTCGCTCTGACCTAAATAGTCCCCGCTACTTTCCTGTGCAGTGCCACTTAAAGCAATTCGCGCTACTACAACCACCTCATCAAACGCAGATATTTTCATATTTGGCACCATTGATTGTGCGTCACTAAGTTCTATTTCTGCTGGCAATTCTCCCACGGTCAATTTGGTAACTGCCAATGGCACGGGTGGCCCAGCCAATGCCCGCACAAATACAAATACTGTATTCTCCGGACTTACAGCCGCCAGAACTTCCGGATCAACTTCAACTTGTATCTTTATTGATTCGGCTGCTTGGTTCGGTCTATCTGTTACATCTGAAACCGCTAAGCCGGCAGCAGCTTCTGCCGCTCTAATCAAGCGCCTTATTTCCAACAACGACTCATCGTTAGTAACAGTAGTCTTTGCCTTGCGCCAATAACCTAACGCAACTAAATGTTCGTCGCGTGCGGCAGCGGCAAGGCCGGCCAGCCACAAAGCACTCGTGTTTTCAGGGCTCAATTCAAGCGCCTTTTTTATTAACTCTTCTGGTTTACCACTAAGGTCACCATTATTTGCCATTGCAAGAGCATCAGCTTCGCGAATCAACACATCAGCTGAATCGCCGATAAGTTCTCGCACTCGCCCAAATGCTACCACTGCCTCAGCAAAACGCTCCTTTACCATGTATATCTGAGCCAATGTCGTCCAAGCTCGCAAATCATCCGGATTTTGCGCTAACCCCGCTTGCAATTCCTCAATCATGTCGTCGAATGGAAGTGATTGCTGATCAAGTGGTAAATCACTTTGCACACCTGCAATTTCAGCTGCCTCTGGCGTACCCGTTGTGCCAATGCCACCTGGTTCTCCAACAACCCAATAAACTATAAAAGCAGCAGCTGGAATCACTACGGCTAAACCAATGGCAACGAACCGGCTAACTCGCATAGCAGCTGAGCTTAACTCCGGTTCTTTCTCATCTCCTGCTTGCGCAATATCGTCAAGCATGCTACGCTCGATTTCCTGACGCAGTTGATCAGTTTCTACCTCGCTTAGCACACTTGATTGTTGTTGCTGTTGTAAATCATCCAATCGTTGACGGGCAATTTCAATGTTTTTCTGTATGCGGTCCGATGAAGTTGAATGGGGAACCTTGAGAACAACCGACACAACTATACCCACAGCGAGCAGTGCCAGCAACGCTGCCAGAAAAACAAATGCAAATGTCATGTCGAACTGTATTAGGGACGAATAGTCACTGCTCTAGAATTTTCCGTGCTCTCAGACGCTCGTCTTCGCTTAACGCAGACTTCGATTGATAGCGAGAGCGGCGAATATATACCCACAATGTAAGCGCAGCAACAATCAAGAAAACCAGAGGACCAAACCAAAGCAATAGAGTTGCTAATTTTAGCGGAGGGCGATAAAGAACAAAATCTCCATAACGTTCCACTAGATGACCAATAATAAATTCATCTGAGCGGCCAGCACGAACCATATCGTAAACCCGATCACGTAAATCTTGAGCCAGCTCTGCATTTGAATCTGCAATATTCTGATTTTGGCAAACCATGCACCTAATCTCCTCAATCAGGTCATAGTATCTGAATTGTTGATCTCGGGAATCAAATTCCAATGCAGTCTCCGCGGCTAAAGCAACCGATACGGAAAACGCGAGGCACAATGCTATTCGCTTAATCACCTAGTTTGACGCTTGTAATAACGGCATGATTTCTCGCAATATGACTTCCTGTGTGATCGGGCCAACATGTTTGAAACGCACAATACCATCCCGGTCAATAACGAATGTTTCTGGAACACCGTAAACACCCCAGTCAATTGCCGCATCTCCCGCTTGATCAACTGCCGTTACCTGATATGGATTTCCCCAATCTCGAAGCCAACGGCGAGCGCTAGGGGACTCATCTTTGTAATTCAAACCGATAATTGGAATTCCTTCATCGGCCATGGCAACCAGCTCATCATGCTCATCGCGACAGGCAACACACCAGCTAGCCCAAACATTTAGAAGCCACGCTTGGCCGTTCATTTGAACCGGATTAAATGAAGCCTGCTCAAGATGCAACAGTGGCAAATTGAACTGTGGCGCTGATTTTCCAATCAATGGTGATGGCACCAAAGACGAATCCAATCGCAATCCCATAGCGAAAAATCCGGTTATTACCAAGAAAACCAGAAATGGAATCAGAAACTTCGGTCGAGCAAAAAATGAGCGAATATTCATGCGGGTTTAGATACCGTTGAACTGGAAAGCACCAGCTTTCGCTGCTTAGAATAACCCATGAGTCTGCGATCAGTTGCCGCCAATAAACCACCAAGTGCCATCAGTATGGCTCCGCCCCAGATCCAGCGAACGAACGGTTTGGTATGAATTCGCACACTCCAAGCACCACTGTCATCTAGTCTTTCACCCAAAGAGACATAGAGGTCACGCGTCAACCCCGGATTTATCCCGGCCTCGGTCATAGGTTCAGCTTGAATCGGATAGAAACGTTTTTCCGGATACATTGTAGCCACCAGCTTATCACCGCGCGTCGCTCGTACTGTACCTTTAAACGTAATGTAGTTGTCAACAGCGCCCTGTCGAACACCTTCAAACAAGAATGTCATATTGCCAATCTGATGCGAATCGCCAGGTGCCATTTTTAAATCCTGTTCCTGTTCATAGAGACTGACCATGGTTACACCAACAATGAAAACAGCAACTCCAAAATGTGCAACTGACATGCCCCAAACGCCTCGCGGTTGATTGAAAAGCGCTTGAAACTTTCTTGGTCGATGCTTCACTCTATCTAGCAACCCATATATAGTTGAAGAAGCAGTCCATAACGCCAAGCTTAACCCCACGGCCGCTAGACTTTGATAAGGTCCCTCCATTAGCAGTGGCAATCCAGTACCTACGATCACACTTATAACAAACCACACCCAGAGCGAGCGCATTAACCTACCAAAATTATCACGTTTCCAGCGACTGATTGCACCAACACCAACCAATGCGGCAAGTGGCAGAGTCAACGGTATAAAAACAGAGTTGAAGTAAGGTGGGCCAACAGACACCTTGCCCAGCCCCATCGCATCCAAAAACAGTGGGTATAAAGTACCGAGCAAAATCGTGGCAGCTGCAGTTACCAAGAAAACATTGTTGATCAATATGCCAGTTTCGCGTGACACAAGAGTGTAGCTACCGACAGATCGAATGCTAGATGCCCGATATCCATAGATCGCAAGTGAACTACCGATTACTAATGAAATGAGTATTAAAAGAAAAATACCTCGGCTTGGATCCGTAGCAAACGTATGGACAGAGGTTAGCACTCCAGAGCGAACTAGAAACGCACCAATCAAACTAAGCGAAAATGTGAGCATTGCCAGCAAAACTGTCCATGACTTGAACAAACCGCGCTTTTCAGTTGCAGACAGCGAGTGAATTAATGCTGTACCGACCAACCACGGCATGAATGAAGCATTTTCAACTGGATCCCAGAACCACCAACCTCCCCAGCCTAGCTCATAATAAGCCCACCAACTGCCAAGAGCAATGCCCAAAGTTAAGAAAATCCAAGCCAAATTTGTCCACGGTTTCGACCAACGCGCCCATGCAGCATCTAGTCTCCCGCTTAGTAGTGCGGCAACTGCAAATGCAAATGCAACAGAAAATCCGACATAACCCATGTACAACATGGGAGGATGAAATACTAGCCCAGGGTCCTGTAACAGAGGATTCAAATCCTTACCTTCAAGGGGGGCGGGAAGAATTCGGCTAAAGGGGTTAGACGTAAATATTAGAAACATTAAAAAACCAATACTCACCGCGCCAAGCACAGCCAATACCCTTGAAAGAAATTCTGGCGGTACGTCGCGACTGAACCATGATAACGCACCACTCCAGCCAGCCAGCATCAATATCCAAAGCAATAATGATCCTTCATGCGCGCCCCATACAGCGGCAATTTGATACATTAATGGCAATGCAGTATTTGAATTTTGAACGACATACCTAACTGAAAAATCATGGGTTACAAACGAATAAACCAGGCAGAGAAAAGCTAAAACAAGAAACAGCAGTTGTGCACGCGTTGCGAATACTGCGCTAACTACCAACGACGGAGCGCGAAAACGGATGCCAATTACTGGAAGCAGTGTCTGGGAAAAAGCCATGCACAACGCCAGGATTAAACAGATTTGTCCGAGTTCCGGTATCAATGCAAACCACCTCTAATCGTAAGCTTTCTGTCGCGTTGCTTCCAAAAGCGCATCAGCAACCTCCGGTGGCATATAGTTCTCATCATGCTTGGCTAAGACTTCGCTTGCCTCAAACACACCGTCTGCATTTAGCCTTCCCTTGGCAACAATGCCTTGACCGTCGCGGAATAAATCGGGGAGTATACCAGTGTATTGAACCGGTACCGTATTGACAGTATCAGTCACTTCGAAATTCACTGTGAGGTCACTGTCCGGTCGGATTACACTGCCTTCAACCACTAGTCCACCAACCCGAAAGGTTTTTCCAAGCGGGACTTCGCCTGCTATCACTTCGCTTGGACTTACAAAGTAGAGCAGATTGCTTTGAAACGCATTGAGCATCAGCGCAATAGCAATTGAAACACCTGCCACAATCAGGCCTGCCATTCCAAGTCTACGAGCTCGTCTTGGTGTCATTACACAACCGCTTAATACATTAAAATTCCAGTAAATACAGCCCTGTTTCGGTCAGAAAACTCCCGCTGTCTTGCCAATTATGCTTGAATAGAGCTTGCAAAATCAATTCCAATCAATTAGCAATACCGCAAAAAAATCCCAGCTCGAAGCTTAGGATCAAACCAGGTTGACTTCGGCGGCATAACTTGACCAGCATCCGCAACCTCAATCATTTGCTCAATAGTTGTATTATAACAAGCAAATCCAACGCGCCAGCCATTCCTGCATTGTTGCAACAAAGCCGGCGCTCCATCAACACCTGGCAGATAAGAGAGCCGAGAATCGGAACGAGCATCTTGTATGCCTAGTATCGGCGATAGTATCTTATCTTGCAACAATGATACATCAAGCGCCTGCACCGGGTCCTTTGGCACCATGTCAGCTGGAATGTACAAACCATAGACACTGTCATCGACTACCATAGTGATATCGCGTTCTTGAGTGGGTAGAATGCCGTTAGTGACTTCGTCAGATTTTTTGTTAACCTTAATCCCCTGCGCCTCAATTGCAGCCACCAACTCGCCCTCACTCATATTGTTTAGATCGCGAACACAACGAAAGTACGAAAATATACGCATTTGGCTTTGGGGAAATAACGCTACCAGCAAGTTGACGCTACGATTACCATTGACGCGGACTATTTGCGAAAACTTGGCTGTTGATGCGCAACGATGGTGACCGTCAGTGAGATATGTAAACTCTATTTCTCGAAATCCTTTCTCAATTTGCCGAGAAGTTGATGGGTCATCAACACGCCAAACTGTTTGAATCACATCATCCCAAGCACTAAACCGAAGATAAGGCTGTTGCTGTAAAGCTTCATCAATAGCACTGCTTATCACCTCACTTTCGCTATGCGCAACACAAATCGGACTTGAAGTAGCACCCACAACTTCATGATAGCTGGTGAGCATACTTTCTTTCTCAAGTTGTGTATGTTCATGCTTTTTTAGTCGGCCCTCAACATACTCACTCACAGGAATGTCTGCTATAACACCGGTCTGAACATGTGAGCCTTCTTGCAATCTGTATAAATAGTAGGCAGGCGAGGAGACCTTTCGAAACGACCCATTCTGCAACAATTCGTTAAGATGTTGCCGATTATGATCTAAAATCTCGCTCAGGCTTGGTGGGTCAGAATCAAATTCCTCAAGTGAGCGCATCGCATTTACGAAATTTCCAGGATTTTCGCTCGCAAACACGCGTCGATGCGCTGGTAACATACCGTCATAAGCGGGAGTTACAATGCCAGACACTTTCTCAGGATTAACTAGATATCCATCAAATTTTTTAATCTGCGGCACTTGTGAACTCTCCAAGCACTAAAAAAAGTCAGATTTTAGGAATGAGAATTTCGGAAATTGCTCATGAATGCGGCCAGCTTATCCACGCCAGCAACCGGCATTGCATTGTAAATACTCGCACGAATTCCACCAACACTTCGATGCCCCTTCAAGTTGACTAACCCTTCCATTTGGGCATCAGCCAAAAACTTTGACTCCAAGCCTTCGCTTGGCAAGTTGAAGACGACATTCATGTGAGATCGACTTTGCAGTTGCACAGGGCAGGAATAAAAACCGTCACTGGAGTCGATTACATCATAAATGGTAGCGGACTTATCAGCTGCCAGCTGCTTGAAGTGAGGAATACCTCCCTGTGACTTGTACCACTTTAGTACTTTTCCAGCCACGAAAACCGAAAACACGGCTGGTGTATTGAATAGTGAGTTACTCTTCTGATGCACTCGGTAATCTAGATAGCTCGGGAGCTCGCGCGGTGATTTTTCAATTACAGAATTTCGCACAATTACCACTGCCACGCCAGACGGACCAATATTTTTTTGAGCACCTCCATATGCAACATCCACAAGATTCCATGGTATCGGTCGAGAAAAATAGTCTGAAGACATATCACAGACAAGCGGCACGCCTAAATCCGGCCACTCCTGCATTTGAACACCACCAATTGTTTCATTGGTGGTGACATGCAGATATTTTGTATCGGTTTCAATCTCAATTTCATACGACTGAGGCGAGCGCGTGTATTTTTCATCAGCATTGTCCCATGCCTGATAAGTATTAGCAAACATTTTTGCATCTTTGATTGCAAGCTTCGCCCAATGGCCTGAGTTAACAAACCCCGCTTTGTCAGATGGGGATAGCAAATTCATTGCTGTCATTGTAAATTGCAAAGTAGCACCGCCTTGAATCAGCAGCACGGAAAAATCATCTGGTACTTCCAACAGTTCCTTGACTAAGCCGACAACCTCATTATGAACTTGATCATAGTGTGTTCCGCGGTGGCTACACTCTACGATAGACATGCCCGAATCCTGATAATTGACAAGCTCAGATTGGGCTTCCTCTAGCACCTCCAATGGCAAAGTACAAGGTCCTGGGCAAAAATTGTAAACGCGATTACTCAAACTACACCTCCGAGTATCAGAATTTTCAAGGGAAAAGTTAGGGGTTCACACGGTTCAGAATTTCACCGTTCTGAAACGCCTCAAGAATTTCGATTACACCTTTAGCAACGGCATCCTGTGCCTGTTCAGTGGACGCGCCAATATGATGCGTACCATATACTTGAGGGTGCTTGGCGATATCTGAGTGGAATTCCGACTGTGCCGCGGCCGGTTCGCCGTCATAAACATCAAGCCCGACTCGAATGGAGCGAGAGTTCAATGTTTCAAGCAAAGCGGACTCATCAACAACATCACCGCGTGAAGTATTGAGCAACACTGCATCGTCTTGCATCCAACTAAGAAACCGTGCATCAACCAGATTTCGAGTGCTGTCAGCAGCGGGAACGTGAATAGTGACTATATCGCTCTCGGACACCAGCGCCTCAAGTCCACAGACCAGGCGGACATCAAGTTCTGCCATTTTTTTCTTTAAGGTGTCAGAACGACCAGGCTTTTCGATCATAAGAATTTTCATGCCAAATGCGTGAGCTCTTTCAGCAACAGCCAAGCCAATCGCTCCAGCACCAATAATACCTATGCTACGCCCCATCAGACCACGGGCAGAAGAAAATTGTTTCTTATTCCATTGCCCCTTGCGCAGTTCCAAAACATTGTCAGGTATGTTACGATCAATCGCAAGTAGCAGCCCCATTGTCAGTTCCGCAACAGCAACTGCATTCTTGCCGGGAACGTTGCAAACTGGAATTGAGTGGTCGGTGGCAGCTTTTTTATCAATCGTGTTAGTGCCAGCACCAGCGCGGATAATGATTTGGAGTTCATCAGCAGCTGCAATTGTAGCATGCTCAACGCGAGTGCTACGCACGATCAAAGCGTCAACACCTGCGATTGCAACCGGCAGGTTTTCAGCCTGCAAGTCCGGCTCAAAACGTATCGCATGGCCAGCATTGGCAAGCTGTTCTAACTGTTCAGTCGGGAATTTATCAGCGAAGAGTAGGTTCATATCGAAATTTTCAAATTGAATGAAACAAAAAAATCAGCGTAAAAAGATAAACAATCAAATATTTGAATTTCACTGCAGATTTTATACTGTAGTGAAATCGACTATATAAATTAACACAAAACCCCCTTTGGTTTGTAGGAATCGATCATGCTAGCATCTGCCTTACATTGTGGATTGAATGGCAGACTATGTTGACTAACGGTATGATGCAACCAGAGACCATGGCTCACATTTATTGCTAAATGGTGGTTAGAGAACCACTCAGAGCTTTTTGCCCATAAATTCTGGTGTTCTAAGACACATGGAGGCTCGGTTTTCTCTGGTTGCGATTAAATTATACAACATAAACTGCGTTGAAAATTTATTTTTATTTTTTCAAAATTATTGCCTTAAACATGGTAAATATTATTTAAGGAATCAAAGCGCGTAGCGAATAATTCAATCCATATATATGTTGATTTTCATGTTTATCTAGGGATTGAATTGTATTCATCCACTATTCTATCTGAGGTTGCAACTACTATCGGCAAAGTGTCGATTGCCAATTAGCGGGATATCCTATGTGAATCAACTCCAGCTGTATTTACAAAATCTACTATACAACATGAATTGAAAAGAACACTAAACCACAATTTGTCAAACCAAGTCAAGGCAGTTTGTCGGTAACACCTACTTCCTCTACTTACTTTTACATATACTAATTCACTTTATACAGTACGATATTGTTGCACAAATGAAAGGAACCTGAGCCAAGTTGTTCATAATACAGTCACAGCAGAGCATCAACAATTTCCAGAGGAAGTTTAACAAAATCCCAAAGCACTTGAATATTTAAACCCAGCTAAAAATATTTTTTATTTTGATAGATTTTATGTATATTAAGGGTATTTAGATTTAAGCAAACACTCTAGGCAAGTACAAGTAGAAGTGAAAAATATTTAAATTGTCTGTAACTGAATCAATTAAAACTGTTATAAAATCACAAAAAACAAAACCAGAAATCAATAACAATTTGGAGGAAACGTATGAAACGAATTTTTTACCTAACCTGTGCTATGGCATTCGCATTGTCGTTCACAATTAACACCTACGCAGCAAAGTATGTTGAGGATACTGTAAGCAATGGCGGCACCATCCAAGGTATGGTCACCTATTCTGGCAAATTAAAGATGCGGACTGTCCTGCCAACCAAAGACAAAGAAATCTGTGGCAAAGCACGCAAAGTACCTACAGTAGTAGTCGGTGAAGGCAATGCAGTCCAAGACAGCGTTGTATTTCTTAAGGACGTTGACAAAGGCAAAGCATGGCCGGAAATGCCAAAACCGGTTGTTAACAATATCAATTGCATTTTTGAACCACACGTTCAAGTCACAAGACGCGGCAAGGTAGATCTTCTCAATTCCGACCCTGTTCTCCACAACACCCACGGATACTACGGTAAAGCGACAGCCTTCAACGTGGCACTACCGTTTGAAGGCGCAAAAGTTACCAAGATTCTAAAGCGTACCGGCGAGGTTCGTACCGATTGCGACGCTCACGGCTGGATGCTAGGCTGGTTGTACGTTGTGTCAAACCCGTATTTCATGCAAACCGGCGCCGATGGCATGTATTCATTGAATGATGTGCCTCCAGGCGACTACACATTGGTTGTGTGGCAGGAAACAATGGGGGAAACCGAATATCCGGTCAGCGTTAAAGCTGGCCAGACTACTGAGCTCATGATAGAGCTCGGCAAATAGCAAAAAAACTCCACAAGGAGTCCAATAATAGATATTTCACAAAAAGCTGTAAAGCAGGAGGAGTAATCATGCAGGAAATTAAGTGTAATGGCGATATGGTGAAAGGCAAAGGCGTCGATATAACAAGGCGCACCTTTCTACACAAATCGCTGTTAACCGGAGGGGCTGTCGCGACAGGTAGTGCGGTTGGTTTCTTCCAGACCTTGAGCTCAATGGAGGTGGCGAACGCCGCGATGGGTGAGAGTTTCAGCTTCGCTTGGGTATCGGATACACATCTGTACCCACGCACACTGAATACTCGGTTCATCGATAAAGCGACACGTGCCTTCTCTGAGGTGCAAGCAATGGGAAGCAAATTTGACTTCATGATCTTTGGTGGCGATTTGGCCCAACTCGGTGACCCGGTCGAAATCGAACTAGGTGCTGAACTGCTTAAAGAAGTAACAATTCAAAAGCATTTCATTCCTGGTGAGCATGACTGGTATTTAGATCTTGGTGAGAGCTGGAATAGCCATTTCGGCGAGTCACCTTGGAGCTTTGATCACAAGGGTGTGCGTATTATCGGCCTTGATACAGTTGGTAGCGCACCGGACTATTGGAGTGCCCGGGGCATGACCAACGAGGAACGCATGGGACACATGTCTGCACTTGACGGCTCTCAGGCAGGTCCTTGGTCCGGTCTTGGCAGCAAAAATCGACAATGGCTGTCGTCAACACTCTCCGATTGGCCGAAAGACCATCCGGTGATTATTTTCTCGCACACACCACTGTACGAGGTTTACGCGCCTTGGAACTTCTGGATCCGAGACTGGCGAGAAGTTCATGAGATTCTGATGCCTTATCAGAATGTTACCAACATTCATGGGCATGTCCATCAACCGCTCTACAATGAAATTGGCGGCATGCGCAGCATTGGCATGTTGGCAACTTCATGGCCTTGGCCTTATGCGCCAGAAGGTGTTCCAGCGCTGACCAAGCCAATGTTGCGAGTTGATCCAGGCGATCATTTTGACGGTGTTGGCTGGGGTAACCTAGCCATGAACAATGGCAGCATGGACTATGAGTACAAGATGTGGCGAGAGCAAGTATTTGCTGATACCAGAGCGGATTCCGGTACAGGAGATAATCAAAACCAGAGATTGTCACCGCGTATTGCAGACCGTGGCTGGACCGGCGATTGATTTGACATAGAGAGGAAAAAACGATGCAAAGTGTTACAAAAAAAGGCCTTGTCGGCCTAATCGCAGCGCTATTGTGTGTGTCGCTTGTATTTGTCTTTATGATGAATCGAGCCGCTGCCCACAAGGTCGCTCACGACGCTGAAACCTTGCAGGCATTCGACGATGCCTTCATGGAGCAAGTCGTGCTAGGAGACAATCTGTTTCATGGCATGCCGATGGAAGGCATTAACATGTCAAGCACTGGTATGGCTTGCGCAATGTGTCATCCGTTCGCCTCCGATGTCCATCCTCATGAGTTTCCAAAATTCCAAGAGCAGATGAGCGAGTTCGCGACACTGCGTGATATGATCAACTGGTGTATTGAGAAACCAAATGAAGGAGAGATAATCGATCCGGACGGTGAAGCAATGAAAGCTCTGGAAGCTTATATTCATTGGTCAAACCGTGGGTCAGTACTTGATCCCGGCCGACATTAATCAATATCCGGGCCACAGTTATCTGTACGACAACCTGTGGCCCGAATTGCTTGAAAGGGCATAGGTGGCGTGACACCTTTGCAATGTCATGCCACCCTTTCTTGATTAGAGATTCAATCTAAAACTGTATACTATTCACACAGTCGTCAAGGAGCTGCTATACCATTGAAGAAAACAATCGCAACAGTAGCAATCACTGTGACAATTGGTGCTATCACCGCAATTGGACTTTCGTTGCAGCCTGTTGGCGGTAACAAAAATTCTGAAATGGCGAGTGGGCGCGCGCTTTTCAGCTACTCTGCCGCCACTGGAAACATTGAGCCGGTAAGCGACGGCATTCCAGTCACACCGAGACTATTGGAACATGGAGAATGGGTGTTCCGCGGACTTTGCATTGGCTGCCATGGCATCGAAGGCGACGGTAACGGCGCGGTGTGGGAGCTTGGCGAGCAATATGCACGAGAGCATCAACTGCCGCGCAAACCAAGAGATTTCACCGAAGCCGTTTACAAGCTGCGCTCCACACCAAGCGGCTCACTACCAACTGATGCCGATTTATTCATATCTATTTCGCGCGGATTAGTCTACAACCAAGATATGCCCGCATTCAAGTTTCTGCCAGAACGAGACCGCTGGGCGGTTGTGGCCTATATCAAGAGTTTTTCAGACCGCTGGGAAGAAGAAGCGGAATGGCAAGAAGACCCGATTGAGATTAGCAATCCCCCCATACCTCACCAGGATTTGATCGATGCTGGTAAAAATGTCTATGCGATGATGCAGTGCGAACAATGCCACGGCAAACTCGGCAAAGGTGACGGCCCCTCGGCCCCCGGGCTTGAAGATGATTCCGGGCTACCTATCGTGCCCCGCGACTTCACCGATGCAAGCCAATTTGTAGGCTCAAGCGATCCAAAGGGGATCTACCAGACATTCACTACCGGACTTGACGGCACTCCAATGCCATCATATGCTGACTTTCTAGATGAAGAGCAACGCTGGCAATTGGTGTGGTATGTCATATCACTGCGTCCGGAGTTCGATTTGAATGCAACGCGAATGCAAATGCAATCGAATTCGAATGATCGAATGCTAGCCGATTCAGCCACTGCTGACAGCAGCTGACTCAGTTACTAACGTGAGAACAGCTTATGACAGTCGCTTTTTGGATTTCCGGTGGAATACTGTTTGCCATCTTGTTGAGTTGGACCGCCGTGAGTCTGCTCCCCGAAGATCGCGTGAATATGGGACTGGCTGTCTACAAGCCAGTAAATTATGAGATTTTGCCGCATGGCGCGAACTTGGCAAATATCGAACGGGGGCGCAGTTACTATATTCAATTATGCGCACTATGCCACGGCGCTCAAGGTCGCGGTCAAGGCGAGTACAGTTACAGAATGATGCCTAAGCCTACCAATCTGACTCAAGTTGCCACCGCCAACAAATCCAACGCGGAACTTGACGCTGTGATCAAAAACGGTATAAAAGGCAGTGCAATGCGAGGCTGGGGCGACACTCTCAACCATGTTCAGCGTCAACAGCTCATTGAGTTCATCAGATACCTCGGACTTCAGCAAAATTTATAGAATTTATAGCAGTGAAATGGCATCCATGAATGAAGCAATGATTGAAAACAGGCTGACATCGCCAGCTAAAAGCGACGCGTTGAACGCAGATTCCGCTTTGATACTGAAATTCATGGTGATGTCAGTGGCCAACCTTCTAATAGGAACCATTCAAGGTGTATTGCAAACCTTGCCGGAATTTGCGCTTTGGATTCGTGCCACCGGTCCAGCTGGACACATGATTGATCCGCTAGCCCATGCGCATATCAATCTGGTGGGCGGCGTCACCTTGGCAATAATGGGGCTTTTCTACTATGTTCTACCAAAAATTCTTGAACGGCCCATTTACAGTTATACCCTGTCCAACACTTCATTTTGGTTTTCCACCATTGGCGTACTTGGATTTTTCTGCTCTTTGGTGTATTTTGGTATCGTTGAGGGCAATATGGTGCTTAGCGGAATGACATACCAGCAAGCACTTGACGCGGTGGGACCAATTCATCACATTACAATTATCTCAACAGCAATTCTAATGGGGTTTGGATACTGGCTGTTCATTACCAATATATTTCTTACCGTATTCAAGCGAAATGGAGAAAAATAATGCATCGGTTACTCAATTTTTTGTATAGCGGATTTTTAGTTGGCATTGGGCTTGGAACCGTTTTTCAGCTCGCATTTCTGCCGTTGATCGGCATGCGTAGCCATGAGGAATGGACTGGTCTTTTGTTTTGGGGTTTCGTCATCTCAATTGGCACTGGAGTCATATCGGCACTGTCATTTTGGTATATGAACTCAGTAATGATCAAACAGGGGAAGTAACCAATTCGCCAAATTGACTTTTTTTAGCGGAGTAAAGATATGGCAACCAACGTTTTAACACGCAATGACTATGCGGAGGGAACCGCCGCCAAGCATTTTTTCTTTTCATCCATTGTGATGCTCAACATAGGGGTTTTCCTGGCTTTGGTAACGTCCATGCGTTTAGCTTGGCCTGATGTGTTCCCGAATGACATTCCTTGGCTACATTTTGGAAGAGTCCGTCCGGTTCATGTGCATTTCGTGATCTTTGGTTGGATCTCAATGGCCTTTGCTGGTGCCATGTGCTATATGGCGCCTGCGCTATGTAAAACCAAGCTTTGGAGCGAACGCCTTGGAGTGTGGAATTGCTGGGCATGGAACATCGGTATGGTCGCAGTTTTCTTCACACTCATCAACGGTATGACTTCCGGGCGAGAGTATCAGGATTTGATTTGGCCGCTTGACATTTATGTTCTGCTGTTCATATTCGCACCATTGGCTGTGAATATCTGGTTGACAATGCTTAATCGCCAGACTCGTGGCTTGTATGTCACAATGTGGTTTTTTGGCGCAGCTCTGCTATTCATCATCCTTAGCTATTTCATTGGCGCAGTACCTGACTTGTTCCCGGTAACCGGGCTTGCTGAAGCCTATATGACTTGGTGGCACGCACACAACATTCTCGGACTTTGGATCACACCTGTCTCAGCTGCTATCGCCTACTATATCATTCCCAAGATTTCTGGCAATACGCTCTACAGTCACAAGATTGGACATTTGCATTTCTGGTCGATTGCTGCATTCTATTCAACACCTGGCGCACATCATCTCATGGGAGCACCTATCCCAGAATGGCTAAAATCATTTGCATCCGTATCTGGTGTTCTTATCATGATCCCAGCGTTAGCATTTGTTGTAAACATGCTAATGACGATGAAAGACAAGTGGTGGATGTACGCCAAAAACATTCCATTGCAATGGGCATTGACCGGTGTGCTTTTCGCCATACCTCTAAACATTCAAGGAGCATTTCAGCAAACTCGCTCGCTGAATTGGTATATCCACGGCACTCACTGGATTGTTGCCCATGCACATCTAGCGTTGCTCGGATTCTCAAGTTTCATTGAGATCGGCGCCATTTACTATGGCTTGCCCAAATTGCTTAAGCGAAAGCTATACAGCGAACGACTAGCGCGTTTGCATTTCTGGATGATGGCCATAGGCTTTCTAGGATTTTGGTCAGTCCTGACTGCCGCTGGATTGGTTCAAGGTGCGGCCAAAGTCTATGAGATTCCTTACATTCAATCAGTGATTGCAACCCATCCGTACATGGTTGGGCGAGTGATTTTCGGTGGATTGATAATTTTTGCGCAACCAATCTTTCTATATAACATGTGGATGACCGCAAAATACGGCGAAAAGATTGAACCGGTTGCAGCCGGTGGACGTGTTGCTCCGGCTCCGGTTGCTGGATAACGGCAACAGATATATTAGGGGTAAAAGACAATGCCAAAATATGTAGTCGGTGCAGTTCTTGTCGTGCTGGTGATTTTCTCTTCAATTGCCATTACGATTGTAGGTGGTTCAACTTATATGAACGAAATTCCGCCAACCGAACTTGCCAAGGAGAAAGAAGCGATACTCGGGCACAGCGCTTGGACAATTCACGATCCTTGGATGAGAGGCGATGATACGCCAACCCTAGCTGGAAAAGGCAAGAAGTTATTCATTCGAGAAGGTTGCTGGTGGTGTCACACCCTGCTGCCAGAACAAACACAAGACTGGACTTACTTCGGCGAACCTCCGGTTGCCGGTGATGTACAAGGCGAAGCTCCAAGTTTATTCGGTTCTGATCGCAAGGCACCGGATCTGTTGCACATTGCTAGCAGAAATCGAGTCAAAGCTTGGCATTATGTGCACCATCGAGACCCGCGAGCTGTGACACCCGGTTCAATCATGCCAGCTTTCAAACATTTGACAGATCAAGAACTTGACGCAATCATTGCATACCTTGATACACTAAAGTAAGACTGAAATACGGAGATCTAGGTACATGACAGATCACAACGAACTTGAGGATAGAGGAGAAGTTTTCGGCCGATTCGGCGATGAAGAATATGACGGTATAAAAGAGGGTAATGGCAAAATTCCTTGGTGGTTGGTGCTAATTGTCGCTGTCACGGTATTCCAAGCGTTCTTGTGGACCATGCCATGGCCAGGGTTCGGGCAACGCTACGATACCGTCACCACAACCTTTGTCAGCGCCACCGGCAAGCAACCTTGGTGGGATTGGGGCTATTACATGGTGCTGTTTCAGATCATTGTCATAATGTCTTGCATCTCCGGTATCATCTGGTACATCAATACTCAAAAGTGGAAAGAAAAACGAGAAAGCAACTCCACCAAATCTGAGGAGGGCAACTCAGAATAGAGCTTGCTATCCATTGACAGTATGGGTTTTACCGACCAAGTCTCAGCACTCATTTTTGCGTTAATCATAATTGGTGTGCTAACTTACATAACCATGTCCCGATTCGTTCTAGGCCCGCTGTCCAAACTGAAAAAAGTTGAGCGCATTGTGCTTTCATTGGGCAGCGTGGGCATTGTCTTGGTAGTGGTATATGCTGCTGCCGAACTGCTATTTTATGTGGTATTCTGAATGCTTGACCACGAGGCTGTTACCTGTGAAACGCGGTGAAAAGCTAATGTTTGCATTTGCTGGCATTGTTGTTGTTCTCGCATTTTTCCGTGGCTATCAGTTCCTAACTGCTGAGGAACCAAGTGTACCCAAGCACTTTTACGAGTGGGACGAAACCGGACTTCAGGGACAGTTGCTTTATCGCGAGAAAGGATGTAACAACTGTCATCGCGCACTTGGCACTGGCGAGATTGGATACTCTCCTGTATTGGATGGGATTGGCACCCGAAGATCTGTGAATTGGTTACGCCAATATTTAACCGATCCAGGCACACTGGTAAACGGAACTGCCCATCACGGAAATCTTGGACCAGACTTCAGGCTATTGACTGAATCTGAGCGTGAACGCTTGACAGCTTTTCTGGCCGGGCTACACGCTAACCCAAACTCCCCGAATTATCCAATTAGAGTTATCCAAGACGATGATTCATAATCGGTTACAAGCAACCTATATTACAAAGGCATATATTCTTGAACGCTGAAACACTTATACCGTTTATTTGGGCCGCAACTGGACTTGTTATGCTGGTCGGGATTGTTATCGTGATTTATTGGGCATATCGACACGATCAGTTTGACGAAAACATCAAGGACCAAATTTTTACGGAAGGCGACGACGACCGTTACAGCTGAGAGTGAACTTCAAACTCTCAGCAGGTGAATGGATTGTAATTGTCGGTTCTGTTCTAATTATTGCATTTGCAGTCATTGTGGGTAGCATCATTTATCTGAAACCTCCGCCCGTTCAATTCGTATATAATGCAACCCCAACTACCATGCGTGGTGAGCTGATTTACAGGCGCGAGGGATGTATTTCTTGTCATGAAATTTTTGGAAACGGCGCATCATACGGACCGAGTCTAGATGGTGTTGGTAGCAAACGCACCAAGGAGTGGTTGGTCCGTTACATCAAGACACCGTGGGGCGGAGTAAGTGCAAAGCCTTATCGTCTACGAATGCCTCCATCCGACCACTTGTCAGAAACGGATCTCAGGTTGCTGGCCAGCTATCTTTCTGCGTTGCAAAAGATGGAGGGCTGAATAAACAGCATCACCAACGCAAAACAGTTTACTCAGGACCTGATTCGTAGCGTTTATTTTTATCAAACAATCCTGTTCCGATGCAGGCCCAAGGCACAATGGCAAGCGCTATGCAACCACCGAGCCCAAATACAATCAGTGCCAAGATTGTCAATAATGGTAATTCAAGCATGTATTTTTTCTGTAAATCAATTTATACTAATAGGAACATTTTATTTTATTACGATGCGATGATTATTTTCAAGAAAATTCAGACTGCTACCATTTCAATATTACTAGCATTCATGCTAATTGGTTGTGACAATGGATTGGGCATTGGTTCTAAGTTGAAAGTTGGCGATAAAGCACCTAAAAGCAACAATTTAACAATTGCAAACCCTGACAAATGGTACGAAATCTCAACGATGGATACCAAGGTAGCCCTGTATAGGTGGAACATCGCTGAATTGATCAATGAAGGCAAACCATTTCTAGCGGTTTTCGGCACACCACAGCATTGCACCATGTGTGTTGACCAAATTACGCGTGTTGCAGTAATGCAAGAAAAACTCGGTGATAAATTCGCTTTTCTGCACATTGATGGCTATAAAGACAACAGTGTTTGGGTTGAATGGGGAGTCAAAGGTGAACCTTGGACTTTCATTGTCGATTCTGAAGGTGAAATTCGGACAATTCTACCCGGTCAGACTGAACTGGGATTGCTAGAAGATGAAATCAACAAGATTCTAAACGAAAGCACAAGCTGATGCGAGAAATATTTACAAAACTGCCACTGGCCACAATGGCATTGTTATTCTCAAGTCTGGCCGCAGCTCAAATTAGCCCCTACGTCTACGTAAAAATGTCACTCGGAGTACCGTGGTTTCTTTACTTTGTATTCATGCTGTGTGTTCTTCTGCCTTTTCTCATAATGATTATTATTGCGTGGCGTCGGCGGTCCCTACGCGATGAAGAACAGTGAGCATACTTCCAAGAAGTTAAGCAATTTCGAAAGACATTTTCCAGATAGTACCCTGAATTATGAGCACTGGTTTTTTTCTACGTATCGTATTGCCGATTATTTTGATTGCTGTATTTATAGTAGTAGGTATATTTGTGTTGAATACGATCGAATCGATAGAGATGATGGAAACTAGCAAGCGAGCAGGACCAACCATCCTAAATCGTTGAATAAGTCTGCTTTCATATTGACTTGTGTGTGAGTTTACAATTCTGCGCACTGTTTCCTATGAGGCGGAACACTGTTGTGGTTTAGTAACAATCCACGATATTCAATCAATCGAAACGAAAACAACTAGTTCGTTTTGTCTCAGATTTAGTTATGCCGAATGGGTCGAATGTCAAGATTGATATTCACCAATGTATATCGATACTCCCCGGAAGAACTTGCAATCCACCCTCGGCTTTTGTTATCAGTGTAAAACTTGAAGACAAATCCATTACGCTGGCCATGGTGAAGTGCATAACCCTGTTCCACACCATGTTCTGATTCAAGGGCATTCACCATCAACCGTACAAACTCACCAGAACGAAAAACATCCTGAGAAGATATGAATGCACTGCCTTCTAGCTGGCCGGATGCATCGAATTGAGGGAGCAACTCAAACCCTTCTTCTTTACTCTTATATGGCGTGACTTGCATGGTTGCCATTTCGATTCGATCGCCATTTTCTAGATAACTTAGCTTTGCCTTGTCCATAGCTATACCGCCCTCTTCCAATGCGAATGACGCTTCTGATAAATCAATAATCAAAACACCCCGATTGCCTAAAACATCGACACGGTCTTGCTGAACAACAACGGCAGTATCAAGCCCAACTCCAATACCACGATTCAAACCGAGCTGATGCATTGCAACTAACGCACCAGCAATACGGCCACTGCCAAACATGTTTTGGTCAATGTACCAATCCTCATTGACAAGGCCTAGGCCTGGTAGCAACCAATCTGCAGGAATTGATCCGGCATGCAGAATTTCGAATATTTCGGCTTCAGTAGATAGTACCTGATGGCTTGGAATACCACCAATAATTAAACTGCCTGAATGATAGGCATCAACCACAGCAGTCGCCATGCTGGAATGGTGTCTATTGCGATCTATCAGAACCCTAGACAACCGCTGCGGTGCACCGCCTACGAAAAACACAGAACTCGAAGCACGAACACGGTCATTAAATTCCTGATCTTCAACTACATAACGGTAATCGGTTGAAAATTCTTGGAATACTTCCGCCAATGGCAGCAAGGACGCTGATTCGCCATAACGCTGGAACGCTCGCAATGCAAACTTACCATAAAGTGCGGGGCGTCGATGAGCGGCAGCAACGACCAGATTCTCACCATCAATTCGATCTGCAATGTTTACAATATTTCGCCACACAATCTTGTTGTTCAAAGGCAATACATTGCCAACCAACATCAACACTTCACTTGCCACTGCTACCTCACTAAGTGTCAATGCAAGCAGACCCAACATAATACGACGAATTCCACATAGGAAATGACGATACAAATTTGGCAATGTGTTATTTGCAAGTTGATGTTTCTTTTTTGTATCCATCAAATTGCTACTCGGATAAGCCTGTCATTTGAACATATAAGTGTGCAAGCACTTTTGGTAGTGAGTGAAAGTGTGAATAAACAGCGTAGTGACCATGACCAAACAGGTATTTCAAATAACGTGGACTCTGTTGATCGATTGTCAATCCAAAACACTGAATATCATTTGCTCGCAACTCAAGTAGCGCTTTTCTAGTATCTTCCAATGCATATTTTCCTTCATACCGGTCGGTGGGATCATGCGGTCGGCCATCGCTCAAAACAAGCAGCAATTTCTGAGTGGATCTACGCGCCTGTAATTTTGTGCCAAGATGGCGTATAACTGGACCCATTCTCGTATAGTTCTGCGGTTTGACTGCAAGTAAGTTTTGTCTCACGTCATGACTGTAAAGATCTTCAAAAGCCTTGATGCGACCACAGTGAACTCGCAAACGACTGTCGCTTGAGAAACTGTACAGTGCAAAATTGTCCGATGTTGCGTTAAACACTTCGGCAAGCACTGCTAGGGACTGTTTTGCAACATCGATCACTCGTTGCTTGCCAACCCAAGCCCCTGTAGAGCGCGAAGCGTCCATAAGCGCAATGACAGAAAGGTCACGATATTGGCGCGACCTTTCCCGATAAAACCTTGAATCATGAATACCACAACCTTGACGGTCTGCGTAACTAGACACGAAAGAATCAATGTCTAATTCATCGCCATCATTGAGAAACCGTTTCCATTGTGGTTCGAACTGAAGTTGTTTGAACTGTTTTCGTACACGTTTAACCATCTCCTCAAACCACGGATCTACTTCAGAATGATTGCTTCTTTTGGGCACGCTCTCTTCAAGGCGACACCAGTTTTTCAAATATTCCTGTTTGAAGCAGTTCCACTCTGGATAACGATAAAAGTCCGACGCTGCTGCTGGCCCTGATTCAATTTCCGGCAGGTAATTCGGAACAAATCGTGCTGATTGCTCAGGTAGGATTGAACCATCCTGACGCGGCCTACGAGAGCTTTTGAACCAAGGCAATCGAAACTTTGAAATCGCCGGTGCACGATAACTCCAAAGCGGCACTGGTAAGAAAGGAATGGTGCGATTCTCAAACGTCTCTGATGGAGTGACCACTCTACCCTCTTTGGCTTCAACAATCATATTGTTGAGAGCTTCATCGTTGCAGGGGGTCTGACAACCCAGCTCGTGTCGAATAGCTAATTCAAGGGTTGTTGACAGAGTGCCTGAATGAGATTTTGGATCGGGAAAAGCATTACGACGTTGAGATAATTCTTCACGGCACAATCGCTCATATCTCGAATTAAGATTTGGGAACGTTTCAAGTAATCTTGAAGTAGCAGCTACTCCCCGAATCAAATGTTGTATACTCGGGGGTTGGGAATCAATTTCAGGCATTCTCACTTCGAATGCAAGCACACCAGCAAGCCAGTAGTAAAGTTCCTGATTGAGCTCGCGGCAAGAAAATCGATTGATACGGCGAGGCAAATGCAATATCCCAGGTTCAGACCAAGCCTGTAAATCCATCCCACCGTGTGTTGAAAATTCTGCACTTCCTATCGATTTATATCCATCGCCAAGCTTGCGGTCCAAACCTCCACCTAGCACATGGTAGTAAAGGTCAAGCCCGCGCCACAATTGATAACCGTAAACAGCAGATTTGGGGTGGCGCAATCGCCCTGCCAACCCGAATAACAGACTATACCAGATTGCAGCTATACCATCCCAGACGTATTTATTCGTGCGTGAAGTAGGCATCAACAATCTCTAGCAGAGCATCACGTACAATCGAATCGTCAGTTAGTGAATCCACCAAGGCGGTTTCACACGCAAGATAAGCACTAAGTCCATCACTTATCAAGTGCGCAGTATGCACCAACAAGCGAGTTGAAGCTTGTTCTTCGATATCATTCCCTTCCACTTCCCTTAGGCGTTGACCTAGTTCAACTAATCGCGTAGCGACTTGGCGATTAATACTCGTTTCGGCAACCACAATTTCAATCTCCTGCTCCTTGCTTGGAAAATCAAAAGTCAGTGATACAAATCGCTGACGCGTGGATTGCTTTAGGTTCTTAAATATATTCTGATACCCTGGGTTGTATGAAACAACCAACATGAACTCTGAGGGAGCATGTAACGCCTCGGAAGTTTTATCAAGATACAGCATACGTCGATCATCACACAAAGGATGCAAAACAACGGTTGTATCTTTGCGCGCCTCAACGATTTCGTCAAGATAGCAAATCCCACCTTCGCGAACAGAACGAGTCAGCGGACCGTCCTGCCATACGGTCTTATCGTCCTTGATAAGATAACGCCCGAGCAAATCAGACGCTGATAGCTCATCATGACAAGCTACTGTGTACAACGGACGATTCAGAGCATCCGCCATGTGTCGGACAAAGCGAGTCTTGCCGCACCCAGTTGGCCCTTTGAGCAAAACAGCTAACCCACGGCGATAAGCCGACTTGAAAACTTCTACTTCATGGCCTTGTGGTTTGTAGAAAGGGGCTAAAGAATCACTCATAGTAACAATAAAAGCAAAGTGCCATTCAGTACGCCGAGGATATTTCTTGCAGAACTTCGGCAAATACCACAGTTGCCGCAACTGCTTTACCGCCTGTAATCAAATCGACAGTTTGCTAATTTGAGCTAGTCCCGGAGGGAAAGCGGTAAATTAAACTGTACATTTTCTGAGATGCCTTCCATCGTAGAAATTTCAATTGAGCCATAGCTTCGAAGGTGGTCAATTACTTCTTGCACCAATTTCTCAGGTGCTGATGCACCTGCACTGACACCAACAGACTCACAATTTTTCAGCCATTCATCCCGAACGTCAGCCGAACTCTCAACTAGATAGCTTGGAACACCACTGAACTCACCCACTTCACATAAACGATTGGAGTTGGAACTGTTGTTTGCGCCAACTATCAGCAATACATCGACTTGCTTGGCTAACTCGCGCACGGCAGCTTGACGATTTTGGGTGGCATAGCAGATATCTTTTGTATTCGGCCCCACAATATTTGGGAATTTGAGCTTCAAGGCTTCAATAATATTACGGGTATCATCGACTGACAGTGTTGTTTGCGTTACATAAGCAAGCTTGTTTGGATTTAAGACTTCCAATGCTTCAACATCATCAATATCACTCACTAGATGAACAGTTCCGGATATTTGCCCAATCGTACCTTCGACTTCCGGATGATTTTCATGACCGATCAAAATGATATCTGAGCCCTTGGCAGCATATTGTTGACCTTGCTTATGCACTTTTGTTACCAGCGGACAAGTTGCATCAATCGACTGCAAATTACGTAACTTTGCATCGTTTTCAACTTTCTTTGAAACACCATGGGCACTGAATACAGTGATAGCACCATCAGGTATCTCAGATATCTCTTCTACGAATTTAACACCTTTGGCTTTCAAGCTGTCTACAACGTGTCGATTGTGCACGATTTCATGACGCACATAAATTGGCGGACCATATTTTTCAAGTGCAGTTTCAACAATATCTATGGCGCGCTCCACTCCAGCGCAGAATCCGCGAGGTTGAGCTAGTATGACTTGCATAACATTCTCCGACAACTATTTGAGATGAGTTTATAACTCAAATTTTAACAGGAACTGTGACAGGCTTCCCAATCAATTAACATTTATTGGTATATTCCAACATGAATAGACTATTTTATTGAGTTCATCTTAAATGTTGCGACTTCTGTATCGTTTGCTCATTCAACGTATTCACGAAAATCAGGAAATGCGTCGTGTCCGATCATTGGACACATCCGGAGCAGTTCTTTCAAAGGCAGTATTTGACGGGCCAAAACGAAATATTGCTATTGCTATTCTATTAGCTGTAATAACAATACTGTATCTCGGGTATCGATTCAACGTTGATTTACCGGTACCAAATCCTGATACAGAAATGGCGAATTTAGAGATTATTGTCAAATCAATTCAAAATCATCCAGTTGTCATATATCTAGATATTGAGCGGTACTCTGCACCCATGGATACCCAGACTGCACCTTCTGACGTAACAAAAATCATTATCGAAAACAATCAATTCAAACCCACCTTTCAGCTTGCTAGTGCTGGTTCAACAGTAGAATTTGTCAATCAAGACGAGATTCTGCACAATGCACATGTTATAGATGGCAATGATACCGTTTTCAACGTCGCAACACCGCTGCAACGTATCGCGGTTCGAAAGACGCTTACAGCAACCGGCATGTTGGAAGTTCGTTGCGATTTACACCCACAAATGCGTAGCTGGCTGTTTGTACCCACCAATTCACACTATGCAATTGTCAACAAAAAAGCTAGCAGGCTATTCTGGAAGAACATCGAACCTGGAAAATACAACATTCGGGTCTGGAAAGCTGGTGAACATATTCATCAGCAACCAGTTCATCTTAAAGCCAGAGAGAAGCGGTCGGTTGTGATTCTGTAATATATTTTTTACAATGACCTTAAGATACTAGAACAAGTCAATATGTGCTTGAATGCTCTTGTTCTGTAGTAATTGATCAGATTACTTTCAAGGTTTCGCTTCGTTTTCGCAGTAATTTTGTCAGCTGACTACACACAACCTGCGGTGATGAATAAACTGCAATCTAGTCGGAAAGAGCTACTGCCATATTCAGCGTCAATCCTCAAGTCATCAAGTTCTAATATCATCCAAAGCACGCTCAAGATCACTTCACTCGATCAATCAGATACTGTCGGAATGATGGTATTGGTATTGTCAGTACCGTGCCCATGCGGTGCAACACGCCCGCCACAATCATCGCCTCTATGAACTCCTCCGGCTCCATGTTCTTGGGCATTACACTTTCTGAGTCAGGGTCAATTTCCCATGACCTCCCCCTGAGAAAAGATGCCAGATTTAATCTTGTGCAACCATCCGAGCCAATTATTTGTGCGACATCTGCTAGCAATTGCACGCTGTCACTAATTGGTGAGTTCCCCAACCTCTTGCTGTAATACTCTGCCCGGTTTGCATCCCCATCACTACGCACCGCCGACTCATCTATCCTATCCAGATCCAAACCGCTAACACTGAGCTGTTCAGTCAAGGATAGCATATAGTGTTCCAGAAACTGCGGCCAACCATTGCACCAGGCATCTATCCGCTCTGGCAAGTCTGTGTTGTGCCGGCCTTTGATCTGATACCCGTTCAACATGGCTCTGACGGACTCGGCCGCCTCGCCAGCTTCAAGCGGGGCAATGGTCTGCACATGGCTAAGCCGCTTAGTTTTGGCAAAGCGAGAAATTCTTGCTTTGGCTAGCATTGATTCGGAGTAAGCGAGGCCACACAGCAACACCACTATCGGCAATCCGTGATCACCGGTGTGCAACCTCCTCAATACCGGCACATCCTCCGTTTCGAAGAACTGCACCTCATCAATCATCACCACTATCGGCCGCAACTCAGGACTCTTAGGTGAACTTCCCTCAAACAGTCGCTTGGAAACAGCCGCAATGTCAGTACTGTAAAGCTGCGCCAGATCTTCCAGCATCAGACCCGATGACAGCTGCTCGCTGTCGGTCACCTTGCCGCCAGCCTGAATGTACAAATTCAATCCAGCACTGGCTTCAATGCTACGAACAGAATTGAGTATTCTCGCCCCTTTATGCGGTATGATGCAGTCCGCAATTATGCGTGTGACATTGTTCTCACTTCTCAAGGTGTTGGGGGCGATTCTCACCGTCACCGGGCCGTTAGCCCTTGCATTCCAAATGTCCTGCAGATGACTCAACAAAGCCGACTTGCCCGCACCGGGTGCCCCCTGAATCAGCCACGTATCTTGGCTGGACAACATCATGCCAGACTGCAACCCTGTGTCAGAGGTTTGAGCCTTGATTCTGCGTTCGATGCTGGTAACTGTGGCTTCAATACCAGCAACAATATCTCTGCGACCGACAAAGAAAATGGCTTTATCCTTGTCGTTCCTATCCCGGTACTGATCTATGGTGACTGGCGGTGCCTGATGCATGACCTACATCTTAGACTAAAACAAATTTCTGAGCTTCAATCATAGCATATTACATTATGTGATTCACCATTGATTTTCAGATACTTTCCAATTGCCTATTCAGCCTTCAGGCTACTCGGCAACTGATTTAACCCTAGGCACTCAATTTTCACGGTTTTTGAATGACAATGATTGAGGCCTTCATTAATTGTCGGCTAAATCTTCTCTTCAGTTTGTTTTTCTATGCCACCGGCAAGAAGTGCTTGAATACCCTCATTGACCAGTTTTTACTTAACCTGTTTTCAATGCATCACTGAGGTGGGCACAATTATTCTTGCCAATTATCAACTGCGAAATGAATTAGTGCAACTATTGTGCCTCAGTTCGCTTATATAGTCCTCAGAACTCTACCCAAACGGTAAAGACTGCTAATAATTGCATTGCTTTAGTCACAAGACGATATTGTGTGAAGCGCACAGTGCTTCATCGTCAGCAATAAACTGTAATCCAGATGGAAAGAGCTTGTCTTCAATATCATCGTCAAATCCATGCTTGCCGGACGCAGCAATGAAACTGTCTATATCCCCTTTTCGAATTACCCGCTCAGGATCAAACAGCTTGCATTGCACCGCTACTAACCCGCCACTGTGCAGGACACCCACAAGGTCGATACCAACGTCACTACGATCTTGGCCCCGATCCCTTGCCCAATCCGACCACAGTTGCACAGTCTCAAACCGTTGTGCTTGAACGGGATCGGTCACTAACCACTCCGCGACTAACTTCTCAAATGCAGTACCTTTTTCGCGTTGAGACGCAGTGTCAGTTCTATATGTATTAAGTAGGTTTTCTAATGCTGCCATCTGTATTCCCATTCGTTCTTGTTTGTTCCAGGTTTCAATCATTCAATAAAATGACGCGTCAGAAATTCATAATAAGCTATGAAAATCTTCACTGCCACACCCTACAGTGCATGAAAGTATAGACATTTTTGCTTGCGAGTACACCTCATAAATTGAAATTTTCGTAAAAATGAAACTAACCCCGATGCTATCTGAACATATAATATTTACTTGATCAACAAGCTCCTGAACAGTTTGCTTTGGCATACTTGACTGGTATGGTGCTTACACATTCTATTTTGGTGACCAAGAGATCACGCACTGTCACAGCTTCGGATTGATAACTTCCTACCTTAAAACATATACAAATTTTTAATGTCAGAACAAATATCAAACTCAGAATCAGCGACCATAGGCTTTATCGGCGGCGGCAACATGGCGCGCAGTCTAGTCGGTGGGATGATTGCAAATGGCTACGACCGTTCAGCTATCACCGTTTCTGATCCCATCAAAGAAGCTTTGATTTTTGCTGCTAACACATGGCAAATTAACACAACTAGTGACAATCAGCATCTAATTGCAAATTCTAACACTGTCGTACTGGCTGTTAAACCTCAGGTCATGCAAAATGTACTTGAAACCTGTCAGGTATCACTCCAACAACACAAACCGTTGTTAATTTCAATTGCTGCTGGCATTCTCATTGACAGCATTGAAAATTGGTCAGGCGGGGAGTTGCCGATCGTCCGTGTAATGCCGAACACACCGGCTTTGATCCAACGAGGGATATCTGGAATTCATACCAATTCACGAGTAACTGCATCTCACAAAAACCAAGTTGAAACCATCCTGTCGGCCGTAGGCAAAACCGTGTGGCTAGAGGATGAAAGTGAGCTTGACGCTATAACCGCTGTCTCAGGAAGTGGTCCTGCTTACTTCTTTTATTTGATAGAGGCTATTGAACAAGCGGCAATAGACTTAGGATTGGACCCCAAAATTGCTCGCACCCTCGCAACCGAAACTGCTGTTGGTGCCGCTCATCTTGCCGCCGACAGTCAAGACTCAGCCGAGGTATTGCGTAAACGAGTTACATCTCCCGGTGGTACAACCGAAGCGGCCCTCAAGGTATTAGAAACCCAAGATGTCAAAGCTATCGTTATTCAAGCTATTAAAGCTGCTGAACAAAAATCAATAGAAATGTCCCAACTACCTAGCAACTAACAACATTTAGACAACGAATTTCCAACGTCTATGAATGCTTTGCAACCATTACTCTTTGCTCTGACAGTCATTGCTGTATTAAGAGCACTCCTGCAATATACTGACGCAGATTTTAACAATAACATCTCGCAAATTGTCCATAAGCTGACAAAATTCCCAATTATGGTTTTACGCCGTTTTGTTCCGCGTATCCAAGGCTCAGATTTAGGTTCGCCTTTTTTGCTTGCATTGCTACTTGCCACTTTTGACAGATATCTGTACTTATCTGCAAGCGATACTCCGATTCAAATCGTTGCGCTTTTAGTGCTAGCATTGGTTCAAATTTTGCAAATTGCTTTGAACATTGTAACTTTTGCTATTTTAATTCGTGTCATACTGAGCTGGGTTTACCGCAAATCCAATTCATTCACACGCTTGATTCTGACATTTACCGAGCCTATTCTTGCCCCTGCGCGCCGATTGATACCAACGCTAGGAGGAATTGACTTCTCACCAATTTTGGTGTTGCTAGCACTTGAGTTGGGTGGCAATATCATCACTAGATTCCTAGCCAATATCGCTTATCAGCTACTAAGGAGCTAGCAAGAATTGCAAGGGCTAAATTACCATTCTAACGGCCCAGACAAATCAACGTGATAACGAGATTCGCTCAAGCCACAACTCACAACTGGTTAGATGCGCTCAAGGGTGTTTTTCATCCGAGATCGGTTTGCATGTTATTTCTTGGATTTTCAGCTGGACTACCCCTGTTACTTGTCTTTGGCACACTTTCAGTCTGGTTACGAGAAGCCGGAATCGAACGAGCAACAGTAACATTCCTAAGCTGGGCGGCACTCGGATATTCATTCAAATTTGTTTGGGCACCAATTGTTGATCGACTACCGCTTCCTTATCTCACCCGACGATTTGGTCGGCGCCGCGCCTGGTTGCTGGTGTCGCAAGCAGCTATCATCGCAAGTCTTGTTTGGACCTCAATGTTTGACCCGAAAACAGACTTATTGGCATTCACAGTCATCGGTGCAGTTTGCATAGGTTTCTCCTCCGCTACTCAAGACATTGTTATAGATGCATTTCGAATTGAATCAGCACCACCTGACATGCAAGCCATGCTCTCTGCCACTTACATTGTTGGTTATCGAATCGCACTAATATTGGCTGGCGCAGGCGCACTTTGGACGGTGGATATCATTGGCAATGGCGAATACAGCTTTCAAGCCTGGTCAATTGTGTATCAGGCAATGGCTTGCTTTATGGCTGTTGGGATCGTTACCACACTTCTTAATCCTGAACCTGTTTCAAGTCAACCCGAAAAATCTTCATTCAAAGGAGTGAGGGACTACAGCCGTTTCTTTTTGGTTTTCGCTATTGCTGTAACTGCCTTTGCCTGTGGTTTCTTATTAACCGGTGACTGGGTGAAATCAGCCAAAGCTGCAATGGTTGAGAATTGGTCAGTACATTCGAAATTAGCTGGGTTTATTTTAGAGACAATCCGCATGATTTTCTCTATTGGGCTTGCAAGCTTGACGGCATTCATCTTAGTTCAAGTAAAAGTAGTTGAACTCGATCACATTCGTGAAACTTACATTAATCCGGTATCAGATTTTTTCGTTCGCTACGGACGGCTAGCACTTGTCATTTTGCTACTGATTGGCACATATAGAATTTCAGACATTGTTTTAGGTGTCATTGCCAATGTTTTTTACCTGGATATGGGATTTACAAAATCCCAAATCGCACATTACTCCAAGTTTTGGGGATTGATTGCCGCTATATTGGGAGGTTTACTTGGCGGTGTGCTATCGCTTCGATTTGGAGTGTTGCGAACGCTGTTGCTTGGGGCAGTACTAGCGCCAGCCACCAATTTGCTTTTTTTAGCATTGACGGCTAACCCAGTTGAGTCTATGCTGCTAGTTGTTGTGGCGATGGACAGTTTGGCTGGTGGGTTCGCGTCTGCCGCTTTCGTTTCATATCTTTCAAGCCTAACCAGCATTCGTTTCACCGCTATGCAGTTTGCAATTTTCACATCTATAGTGGTGCTGTTTCCAAAGTTAATCGCAGGCTATTCTGGTACGATGGTTGACGCTGCTGGTTATGGGACCTTTTTCATAATCACTGCAGTTATTGGAGTACCGGTTATAGCAGTGATTCTATGGGTGCAAAACTGGGTTGCGAAACTAAAAACCGTATCAGAAAAAGCCGAGATTGAAATACAGGCATAATAAGAATGCCATCTAATATGGTTTCAAGGCATAAACACCTGTATTTTCAACTCAAACATTTGCAATAGCTGAACAAGCGTATAAACCAGCATAAGCAAAACCCCAGTAATTTGTAGAGCGATTATTTTATAGACGTTGTGCGACTGGCTGAATAGCAAATTTGATAGACTCTACAACTTGGACTGGCTACACTAGAAGCTTGCAGGTCGAACTTTGGTATAGTACAAACAGCAATTCTTGTGCACCTCTATTCGTGAATGCCAAAAAAATACTACAAGCCAAGTGTATCATTTCCAATTATTCAAGCGTGAGGAGATCTCATGCTTCGGCAAGAAAACATGTTTTTCCTCATACCAAACCTTGAGCGCTCGTATTAGCAACTGTATTGAACATACCTCTGTTGAATGGAGTTGATCGATGACCCAAAGTGCGCCATGTACCTGTATTCCTCTCGACTCAGCCACTTTACGTAGTTGAGCATCTCCAGTCAAAAGAATGCCAGAGTATATTTGAGTGGTAACAATGCAGAAGCAGTCGGTCTCAGAAAGAGTATTGTGGCGAGCCTTGAGCTTTAGAGACTGGCGAAACTGATCTAAGTTTGGATAATGGGTGATAGTTCCAGCATCATCAAGCATTTTCCACTCATGTTCTGAAAGTCTAGTTAATTCCCATTTGCGCACCGGGTGCGGAATCACTATTCTGTGGGGAAGCTTGTATATTACATTCAACAAACCACCCTTTTGGAGATCGATCAAGCAGGAAGCATCATAAACGATAACTGGTGTCATTTAATCTTCGGGCCACTAATCTTTTGCTCTACAGAGTCAAGTGACCAGTCAAGTAATTTTGCAGCACGCACCGGTGAAATTAACTCTTCTCCCACCGCACGTAAAACTAATCTCTCAAACCGACAAGATTTTTCTGAAGTTGCAAAGCTGTGGTTATCACAGATAGGATCCGGTTCTAATTTTCGCCACGAGCTAGCGAAAGTTGCGAATGCGCGCGCAACATCTGTGTGTGTTAATACACCAACCTGATTCATACGCGTTAGAACTGCCGCAGCTGAGATACCATACTTATGTTTTAAACGAACAATCTCATAGTACTTAATTCGCTTGCGGACACTACCCAACTCGTCCCGTATACTTTGACTAGGTAGAAGAAAAGATCCAGCAAATCGATCCATAGCAGATTCTAAGTCAATCGCTTTATTCCCCGTAGAGCGAATTATCCTGTGAGCGATTTCATGAGCAAGCGTGAAGCGTTTCCGTTCAACATTAATCTGATTAGACACCACTATAGCTTCAGCGACAACTTCACCACTTCTCAGAGCGCGACATGAAAGGCCACTGATAGTATCCGGAAGATCAACCTCAATCACTTTCACACCCTTGTCTTCAATTAAATCGCACAGGCTAGGTATTGGATTCATCCCAAGATTCCAAGATTCGCGTAGCTGATCGGCCCGTTCATCGATCTGTACATCGCAAGCAACGCTGTCATACCGTTTCGTCTCAGCCCAACCCAAATCAGCCGGCATTTCCAAGATTTGCTCAATCGCAAGGTAACGCTCTAATCTGTCTATCAAAATTGCTTCTGCTTTGGCGCGATCTCGGGCAGAAGCTTGGGAAGTTTTTCGGAACTCTAAACCATCAAGTTTCTCAACTTGACTGCTCATTAAGAAATCGAGTGAGACGTCAAGAGTCTTGACAAGTCCAATCAAAACTGCGTAAGATGGAAGCATCTGACCTGACTCGTACTTGCTAATAGCTTGAGCACTTACATTTGGAGTTATTGCATCTGCGAGTTTGCGCATTGAAAATCCCGCTCGCTTACGAGCAAGTCGGAGACGTTGTCCTAACATGTACTTTTCTTTTGACATTTAAATCCTCTTTTTTTCAACTTCTGGTTGACAATATTGATTACAAGTATTATATTGTAAACTATAAGTTGACTTATTAATCCAAAAATAAAATTTTTGTTTCAAATAAACTAAATGATTAGAAATGAACTATTATGACTAAGTATGAATTTAAGGTAAATGGTGAAACATTCTTTACAGAGAAGCAGTCAGTGGACGCAGCTGTATTACTACATATTGCGTTCAAGGGCAAAGCCATCGGTGAAAATCCTGATAAAGTCGGGTACTTGCTTAGGACACCAAATTCAGAAGCTACTTTTGCTTCTGGCGAATTGGTGAATCTCGAGGAGCATAACGTGTTTAGGGCCGCACCGACGGAGGGTGCTCCATTCGCGTGAGTTTGAATGCTCAACGCATGACGCACGAACTGACCAAACTAAATTACCAAACAAATCACTTCAGAGCTCCGACACAACAGGGTAGTGCAGTTGGTGTTAGATTCGAATACCAGATTAAAGATGGGAGTCGCACAGGAGATACTGTAACCCTGGCAATCGCAGTCCATGAAAATGAGGGAGAATGGCCTGAAGTAGCACCTCATTGGGTATATATCTCACCACCAGACACTGTTCTGTCTGAGCAAGTGGAAGGAAGTAATTACGCAGGATCTGTTGCAGCTTACCAAGATGAAGAGGGAACAGAGTGGATGGTAATAAGCGCTCCGCCACGTGACTTTTGGGATCAAATCAAACTTCCGAATGGCAAGAACATGGCAACTTACTTGGAAAACCACATTCGCAGAATATGGAGAGCTCGTTGAAATACCGTGTGATTCTGCGAGAATTTCTACATCAACAGCTTGCAGACCATTTGCTGAGTGGAATGAAATGCGGCGGAACTCAGGAAGAGGTTTGTCTTGCGCTGTGGCGCCGTGCCGAAGGTTTTAATTATCACACCGGCATACTCGGCGAGCTATTTCTGCCCCAAGACGATGACCGCGACCTACATGGCAACGTGACATTAAATAGTGAATACTTAAACCGCGTATTGGATCATGCAGTTCAACTTAAATCTGGCATTGCAGTTCTACATAGCCATCCTTCTTCAGGTTGGCAAAATTTGAGTAATACAGATGACAATACCGAACGCAACATCATCACACCGTACATCCGTGAAACAGGTTTACCACTGCTCGGATTGACTTTGAGTATCGACAGCACTTGGAGCGCTCGATTTTGGTCGGAATCTACACCGGGTCAAATTACTCTCGCACATTGCATGGAAGTTCGACGGGTCGGTACCCGACACACTAAGGCGGATTGGCATCCGGATGCATATCCACCTTACACACGACGCTTAAATCTGATTCGGACCATCGACTGTTGGGGTATTGAAGCACAGGAAAAATTAGCGAGAACGCATGTTTGTGTAGTTGGCGCAGGAAGTGTCGGTTCAATCGTGCTTGAATGTCTTGCGCGCATCGGATTTGAGGAAATTACTGTAATTGATCCAGATTTAATTGAGTACAAAAATCTTGATCGCTTGATTTATGCAGACCGCCACTGCATTGGATTGTACAAAACAGAAGTAGCATCGTCACATCTTCACAGAATCGCCACTGCAGAAAACCCAATCATTCGCTCGGTACCATTGTCTATTCGCACCGAACGGGGTTATCGCTTGGCCGCTGACTCTGACATCATTATTAGTTGCGTTGACAATGCTGAAGCACGCGATGTACTCAATCACCTGGCTTATTCAAATTGCCTTCCATTGATTGATGGCGGAGTTTTAGTGGAGTCGAACGAACGATTGTTGTCCGCAAAGTGGCAAGCTCACTTAGTTGGTCCCAATATGCAATGCTTGCGTTGTCGCGGGCAATACACCACTAGTGACGCCCGAGATGAGCGAATGGGTATCAGACGCCAAGGACACTACATCAAAGACGATGTCAAGACAAAGTCAGAACCGGGACAAAACACTATTGCGTTCTGTAGCATTGTGGCAGCTGAACAAATACGAATGCTTGTCCGCTACTTAGTCGGCAGTGATTGGTGGCATGATGACACATCAACCAGCGGTCAATGGTCGTTTGAGCATCGATTTGTGGAAACAGAAACTGAAATGTTTGAACATCCGGGTCAGTGCGTGAACACTTGCGAGTTTGCTCACCATCGACTAGGGCGCGGTATAGATGGAAGGCCTAAATACCCATTTGCAGAGATCCCAAAAAACGACTGGACTGCTCGCGTTAAGTATCGATGCCGAAAAGCACAGAGGAAAATTCAACGTACAATCGCGACTTTAACCAACTGAAAAGTGAGATTGTCCGAAAAGAACAGATAGGTTTTGTAGTCTATCTTAAGTTCCAGATACATTGAATTTGAAATCTTGTGTGTATTATTGGCCTGAGTTCAACATAATTAATTCCTGCCGGACGGTGCAATATTACTGACCAGGCAATATCTCCTGATTTTAGAGTTGCACTAACAACCAAAAAATAGCGAACAGCTCCGCTGCACCGTTTTAACTGATAGTCACTTTCTGTCACAATTAAAGGAGCTTCACTGGTTATATTCAACATTCAGCTAGGCGAATGTCAAGAGAATAACATCCAACAGTCAAGTTAGTTCAATTTCATTATTGCACCATCTACTCTGTATCAACTTTGATGTTAATTCTGCTCTCATTGCTAAATGCAGCTTTTTTCTACAACCTCTTCACCACGGCAACCCAAAGCAACCTGGTATTGTTGGCTATTTGATAGTTGCCACTCACAAGTCCGCTGACTTGAGGGTGCCGTAAAAGAACACTCTCGCACCATGTCTCAAAATAACGCTTGGCTATGGCACACTGCAAATTAACCTTAGCAGGTTAACATCAAACAAATTTTGCAATCCAGACCAGTCACGGCAATGTGAATCTGACAAGAATCAAACTATGCTTATCGGGGATTCTGGGACAGTATTTACATACGACTATGGCGATGGGTTTGTAGTCGATAGACCACAGGATTTCTTTGCTACGAGTATGGGTACACCCCACACCAATATGTGTAGTATAAACTCAGACATCCTGACCTTGTACAATTCAAAACTAGACATTATTCTCCAGATTAGCGGGTCAAAAGCAATGCTGGTTTGCCAGTTGATTGCTCAGGAATCAAGGGGTTCATGTGAAAAATAGTATGCCACCCATTTTGTACAGCAGGCACCATGGCAGTTGCGAGAATGATTCACTTCCTCAGCAGCAAGTACAACAGATCAAAGAGAATATGACAACACCAGCAGACAACGGCAAATGTAGATTTATGGGTCAGGTCAGGAAGTCTGAAACTATTCTCTAAATGGATAAACATGAGGTGCATGGGTTTCTAACTGTTTCACTGAGACATTGAAAGAACCCAGTCAGAACAGTTTTTTGATCGGTTATCATTGTGGGGCTCAACTACTGTAATATCTTTGCAACCAAAAAATCACACAAAATCTTAACCGAAGATGAGTGCAACTATAACATGCTCATTTGGAATCAGAACATGAAAACAAATTTTATCTAGAACAGTTAAAGCACTTACTTTATGGGCGAGACAATAACCAACTTTATTTTAAATCTTGCGCAGGAGCTTACGGGCACGGGTAAAACAGGCGCTCACACGCCTGGTTGGATATCCTTTTATTTGGTTATCTCTTTAATCGTGCTATCACTCTGGTACTGGGCCTATACTCAGCGTTTTATTCGAACAGTCCGATCGTTTTGGGAGATTTTTCACTTTGAAAGTGAAAAGAAATTCACATTTGATCGATTATTCGAAATTGAAAAGAAATTAAAGAAAATTGGAAAACATAGCCAACATCATCGTCGTTTGGAAAAAGCATGGCGTAAGTTTTCTGAAACTGCTATTCAGCCTGCAGATGATTCAACCAAAGACGTTCTGCGCAACACGTTAAGGCCTGCTGTCTTTTTCAATCGAGATGAACTCGGACTTGAAGCAGGTATATGGCGGAATGTTCCCGCTCTGTTCGTTTCTGTTGGCCTACTACTGACTTTTCTTGGCTTGGTAGCGGCACTTAATGAGACCGGTACGGCGCTTGAAAAAGATGCTAACCAAACAGTTAGTGCTTTAAAAGACCTTCTTAAAATCGCAAGTGCCAAATTCATCATGTCACTCACAGGTTTAGCCTGCTCAATCGTATTTACCATCGTGTTAAGAACACGCACAAAAAAAATGGATAAAGTTTTACATGGTTTATGTGTGAATATAGAGCATGGTTGCGATTTTATGAGTGAGCAATTTATTCTTCGCCAAATGTTCAATCAGGCTGAAGAGCAGACTGCTCACCTCAAGGCATTCAGTACTGAATTAGTCGCTCAAATTGCTGTTCCAATCAAGGAAGACTTACCCAAAGCTATCAGTGCTCCAATTGAGAATGCTATCAAACTATTAACCGATGAAATCTCACGTAGTACTAATAAAGGTGTGGAGGCTTTGGTAGAAGGTGCGAGCGAACAATTAATCAAGGGTGTCACGGATTCACTTAGCGAAATTAAGGACAGCATGGTAACCGTTGGCGATAACTTGAAAAAATCCGTTAATCGACTTGATGAATCCTCGCGAAACATGACAAATCGTGTTGACGCACTGTTGGAGTCTCTAGCAGATCATGTTGACTCTATGGTTACAAACGCAAGCGAACAATTGACCAATGGTGTCGCAGATTCACTTAGCGAAATTAAGGACAGCATGGTAGCCGTTGGCGATAACTTGAAAAAATCCGTTAATCGACTTGATGAATCCTCGCAAAGCATGACAAATCGTGTTGACGTGCTGTTGGAGTCTCTCACAGAGCATGTTCACTCTACGGTTAAAGGTGCAAGCGAACAACTGAATAAAGGGGTTTCAGATTCAACGAGAGAAATAAAAGAAAGCATGATAGCTATCAGCAAAAATCTGCATGAATCTGTTGATCGGCTTGACAAATCTTCAGTTAGTATGACAGCTAGAGTAGATATGCTTTTGAGATCTCTAGTAGAGCAGATCGAAAATTTTTCAAGTAGTATTGATGAATCCACTGTACATATTGGTAAATATTCGAAGTCTATTGAACAAAATGCTAGCACAGTAAACCGCTCCAGTGAACAGTTGCGGTTGTCAAGCGACTCACTTTCCGCCTCTATCGAACAGATTCAAAAATGCACTTCTGACATCCGAAAATCTAGCGAAACTATGAATAATACTTCTACTAAAACAAAACAGATACTGGATGGGATGTACAAAGTATTTCAAGAATCCAACAAAGAAGTACAGAGTGGATTAAACGCGCTAAACAAGTCAGTAGCTGACTTCAAGAATGTCATAGAAAACTACCGAGAAATTGACGACAATCTTGAAAACGCGTTCAATACGATTGAGAACGGTCTACAAGCTAGTATTAGCGAATTGGAAGCATTTGAGAAACAATTGAACGCACACTTTGCTGAAAGTCTCACTCTTCTTGAATCCGTTATATCGCAAGCTGAGCAGTTCATTCCTAAAAAAACTGACAAGATAAAAGATGAATGATGTCGGCTATTGGAACGAAAAGCCAACGTGTTGAAGAGGAGGGCGAATCCATCTTTGTGTCAATGACAGATTTGACAATTTCTTTCTTATTCATTCTGCTTGTTCTTCTTGCATTTTTCGCTAACCATTTTAAGATTGATGATTTGGATTTACGCAGCGAACGTGAGAAATTAGAACAACAATTGCATGAGTCAAAAAAATCCAATAATATACTTGAAAAATCCCTATCCAACCAGCGCCAGAAACGTCAACTACTTGAACAAGAGCAACGCGAATTTATCGCTCAAAAAGCTGCTGCTGATCTTAAGATTGCTAAATTAAATTCGCTTGTTGATACGCTTTGTGCAGGAATAGAAAAATCTGCGATTCATATTGAGGTTCTTTCTGAACAGATAGAAGCTCTGCAACATGAGCTCAAGGCGACGGAGAAAACACTTCAGAATGAACGCGAACTTACTGCAAATCTGAAAAACCAAGTCAAAGATACCAAAGAGAAGGTAACAGAATGTTTGCAAAAACTATACCAGCTTAGAGAACAAGACTCTTTAGCTAGTTATCTTGATGAAGCATTCAAGCAGCGAGAGAGGTTACTGAAACAGTTGAAAAATCGCATCGAAAAACAAATTCCTGGAATTCAAGTAACAGTGCATGATAACAATGGAATCATTCGTTTTCGCGCTGATGAGCTTTTTAAACCAGGAGAGTGGCGAATTATTCCAAATAATCCTGCTGAGAAAGAATCTCCAAACAAACCGGCTGAGAAAGTATCGCATGCAATTAGTGAGGCTCTTATTGAATTACTTCCCTGCTACACACTATCTCCCATACCTAACACTGAGGTTTCATGTAAAGGACCACCAACTGCTATCGAAACCATTCAAATCGAAGGGCATACAGATTATGTTCCACTAGGCCCAACGATTAAATTGAAAGATAAAATGATTGACAATTATGACCTTTCAGCCCGTCGAGCTGCGGAAACGTTGCGTGTTATGATTCAGAAACGGCGGGAACTTGAAGACTTTCGCAACTTGCGTAGGCAACGCGTATTGTCCTTTGCAGGGTATGGGAAAGATCGACCCGTCAACAACAATGAGAAAGATACCAAAGAAGCGAGAGCACAAAACAGACGCATTGACATCCGCTTCATTCTTCATACACCACGAAACCTACAAGAAGTAGAAGAGATTCGTTCAAAGCTAATCCGTCACCGTAATGGCCTTCTTCCAATTATCGAATAAAACTACCCATGAATTCGCTCTCAAAACGTTTTAAAGATGGAATCTCAACTGTTTCTCCCAATGTACGGTTAGCACCCCCAATATTATTGTTGCGAGCTTCTAAGCGAATAACTAATAGATGGTCCCATATTAATGTCAAAGAACCAAATGACCAACTTGTTGAAGAATTAGAAAAGCGACGACACAATGAAGATTGGAGCAACTACTTCTGGAAAGATTTAATTCATGCTACTAACGCATTATTTGATAGCGATCAGTGGAGCGATAAGCAGTATTTAATTCGTTATAGAAATCTCATTGAGTTTCTTATCGACCAGATTTACCCGGGAGTTAATCGGCTGTTTTTGCGTACCATGTATCGTAAGTATGTTCAAACATACGACCCAAAATCAAAAGTAACTAAATCGTTAGCGAAAAGTTTGAATAGTCTTTGGAGAGAGATGGCATTACCAATTGAGACTCTAGTTAATGATTTCAGAATTTTCGACCCTAAATGTGAACCATCCAAGAGTCTCGCAAGTTTTATGCGAGGACAAAATGATCCATTTGAAGCATTGCTTAATATTGGAGTTGAATCTCCGCATGGACTTGGTATGATGGCTGATGCGCATTACTTTTTTGTCTCCTCTATTTCCCCTAAAATAGCAATTGGTAATTATGATGATACCAAAAGATTGCTCAATTGGTTGAATCCACCTAATAAAAAAGGAAAATCGCCGCTTCAAGGACGTGCTGCTGCGAAAGCTTTGGATTCCCTGCTTGGTCCTTGGAAAAACAGCGACCCTGACAGAGATCTACGGAATTTAATTGAGGTTAGTCTGTGTAGAATTTATAACGACCCCCGTACAGCTGATGGTGTTTGGAGGTTTGTATCTGAACAATCCAGGGAAGTGATTTTTAGATGGCTCACAAAAACAACTATTAATACATACTTTGACATAGTAACGAAGGTTGACTCCTCACATATGTGGACGGACCGTAAACAACTTTGGAAGGATCTATTTCATGAAAACAAAATAACCGAGGCTTGGTGTGCACTGAGTAAGGAGGGTATAAAATGGGTGAAGCGAAACCAAAACCAAGAAGAAAGTGTCCCTTTGGCATACGGGGAAAACTGTTCTAGACATTCACAAGACCGAAATAAATGTCTGTTGTTGATGAAGGTGCAAGGTCGTTGGGTAGTAGAGGGATCAAATAATTTTCCGACATGGGTGTATCCCAGTGGAATATTTATTTCTCTGAAATCTTATGAAAAATTTTACACTTGCGAACAGATACGCCAAAACAATGATTTGGAGAAACCTGAACGCATAGTTCACGATAGAAATTGGCGCAACAAAGTGATACAGGCACTAAACCAGTAATAATGCTTGATTACAACTATGATGATAAGTATGTCTACTTCAATATCAAAGTAGAAGGCTCATCTTTATATTCCCGGGCTGTAAATCAGACTGAAAAATCTCATATAAATCTTGATAACTGGGCGGCAGGTGATGCCGCTCGTTGTGATGGTTTAGGCGCTCTTCGTCAAATCAGCGAAAAGTCTCCAGAAGAAGTTAGCCTTGAAAACGACAGGATTATTGCTAGTCACAGTGCCATCGCGTCTTTAACTGTGGGTCAGGCTCAATCTTTCGGGCTTCCGAATCGTCCTCCCTTCATACTTGTTGCTGACACATCTGGTGTCATTGGCTCTTCAAACTTCAAGTTGAGTGCCCGCTGGTATGATGGTGACCGTCCTGTTCTTGCTAAGCGTTGTGGTGCGTTTCTAGAAACAACTCAGGAGACGTATCTAATCCCGATTGTGCAGTTTACCTTGGTGAAGTTAGCCAATGCGTTTCACGCAGGCTCTGTAGATTTTCTAGATCACTGGGATGCACTGGCACATTTTCGACACATCCTTGGCTCAGAGGAGAATATAGAAAACTCAGTGCAGATGAGTGAATATCTCAATGACCTTAGCATCTACACAGCCAACGCTCTATCTTTAACATTACATGGAACTAAGGAGAATCTGAACTTTGAACCTGTCTTATTCAACACCGAAACAGTAAAAAAAGCGGAAGAAGACGGGAGACCCCTTTGGGAGTGGGATGGAATTCTACCCACTAACCTCCTCAGAAACTTTCAATCAGGCGAACGTATCGGATTTAGAGCATTTAGTTCCGCTAAGAGAAGTTATCTGTTAGAAAAGAAAACATTCCTCATCGTTGACGAAGATCTTAAAACTGCGCTTGAGATTGTCCGAGAGAAACAGCAGGCGAGTGTGGAAGAGCGACAAGCCTTCGCTGCTAACCCACGCGCTGCAATTGCCGAGCACCTGTCAAGACGGACAAATGAAGAAGTGAATGAGGGTAGTGAGGCGTTGCGGATAGCCAGTCTATTTATCGAAACACCAGAATATGCAGATCGTGCTATCGGCATAGGAATTTGGAAACCACCCAAACTAGACTTTATCAAATACCCCCCAAACACATGGCTTCCAGAGACTTTCTCTTTAAACCTTGGAGGCAATTGGGTTCAAATTAGTCCGGAGACAGCTCAGGAATTACTTGACCTTGTTAATGAAGCAATGAACAAAGGCAAACCTAGTGTTCAATTCGATGGTCAACAAATTCCAGCTACACAAGAAGTGCTAGATAAGGTCCAGTCTGTTGTTGGTTTTGTAAGTCCGGGTCCGCCACCACCGCCACCACCGCCACCTCCACCGCCTCCAACAATTGTTGTCAATGTTCATGAGAATTTTGTTGAGGAGAATTGGGCTCCTATTCGAACAAAGCGCATGTTACTTGAAAACACGGTGAATAACATCCCTAACTCAGTCCAAACACGATTACTCAACATTCAAAAAGAATCCCTTAATTGGCAGATTGAGTCTTGGTGCGCTGGCCATCTGGGTATTTTGAATGCTGATGACCAAGGACTTGGAAAGACACTCCAGACTCTTGCCTTTTTAGCTTGGTTGCAAGAATGGATGTCCAAGGTGTCTGTTGAAAAGCGATTGCCGATTTTGGTTGTTGCACCAACCGGATTGCTTCGAATTTGGGAAAATGAAGAAAAGAAACATATGATTAACAACGGGCTTGGAACTCGTGTAGAGGCCTATGGTTCTGGCATTAAAAGTTTACGTGCTTCAAACCTACCGGGTCATGACACCGATGATGGCAAACCTAGACTTGCATTTGAAGAACTTAAATATTCGATCAAGAGTGGGGAAGGTCACAAATGGTTGGTACTCACCACCTACGAGACACTGGCCAACTTTCAGCATAGTTTTCGACGCATAGAATTCGCGGCTGTAGTTTTCGATGAAATCCAAAAGATAAAAAACGTTAAAACTTTGATATCTCTCGCAGCTAGAAGTGTTAAAGCCGATTTCCGAATCGGATTGACTGGCACACCACTAGAAAATCATATTTCTGACTTGTGGGCTGTCATGGATACGGTATTTCCCGGCCGGTTGGGAACACTCAAAGACTATATCAATCGCTACGGTAATATTACCCCAGAGAAGATGAGTGAGTTGCATGCCCGTATGTTCTTTTCCAATAAAACAGAGGAAGGTGAAATTTATCCACCATTTGCTCAACGTCGCTTAAAAGAGAACACGATTGAGGGACTTCCACGCAAGAATTATCAATTCTACCCCGTCACTATGCCTAATTCACAAGCAAATGCCTACAAAACTGCGCGTAATTATTTAAAAGATGGAGCACGTGGTTCAGCACTGAAGATTCTCCACCACATTCGTGGGGTGTCACTTCATCCTGAAACACCGGACACAATACAAAGTCAATCAAGCTCAAGCTTGCAGGACTATTTCGAAAAATCTGCTCGATTTGAATCACTTCGTCGTATTCTCAAAGACGTTCATGAAAAAGGTGAACGAGCGTTGATATTTACTGAACACTTAAGAATACAGAGTTTTATAGCTCAGTGGCTTCGCTCAGAGTTCAGTTTAGAAAAAGTGTGTATTATTAACGGTGCTACTACTATCGCGAAACGAAACGCTTACGTAGAGGCATTTCAGAGGCATCTTAAACAAGATATGGGTTTTGATGTTCTAATTTTGTCCCCACGTGTCGCTGGTGTTGGTCTAACTTTGACCGCCGCAACTCATGTCATTCACCTTAGTCGTTGGTGGAATCCTGCGGTAGAGGAGCAATGCAACGATCGTATCTACCGTATTGGCCAAGAAAGAGATGTCACAGTTCACATACCCTTGGCAATTCACCCGGAATATTGTGAACTCTCATTTGATTGCGTGTTAAACGGATTGATGCATCATAAAAAATCTTTAGCACGCGCAGCTCTTTGGCCTCCTATTATGAACGATGACAATGCAAACTTGATTTCGAGAATTAATGCTAATGAAACTTTTAATCCGTCAGAACTTGATGACCTTGACTGGCGCAGATTTGAGCTGTGGGTTATAGATAAAGCACGTGAAAGCGGTGATTGGCAAGTCGCAGATACACCGATATCAGGTGATGGAGGTGCAGATGCACTGCTGACACACCGCAGGCGGAAAGACACCATGGCTCTAGTTCAATCCAAACATACTACACAAAAAAATCGAATTTTAGGAGCAGAGGCCGTCTATGATCTGTTGCGCGCACAAGACCAGTTTAATCAAAATCACGTGCAACTAGTTGCCATAACAAACGCAAGCGGCTTCAATGAAGAAGCTCAATCACTAGCCAGAAAAAACAATGTGACGCTTGTTGACCGAGACCGCATAGGCCTGTGGCCTAACCATATTCTCGCATAAACCGATGTCCGCGTTAGCAGGTGATTCTCTGTGAATTCGATTTTAAGGAAATATTTTACCATTTAATGCAAAACCTCGCCTTGAAAAAATCTTTGAAGTGAAGTTCGATGAAAACCACTGGTAAATCTTCATTTAGATTCGGTTGCCAAACATAAAATACAAAAAACTAACAAAACCTCAAGAAAAAGAAAGTGTCATACTCAAGTCATCATGCTCAAAAGCTGATGACATTCGATCAATCTCAGCTTGCATCAACCCTAAACTCTTAGCCTCTTTACACCAAGTTGCCACAGCCTGTCCAACCTCAGCAGCAATTGACTTTGCCTTAATTTCATCTAACTCGAAATATTCCAATACACTCAGTGCTAAGTCTAGCGAAGCCGATCCGTCATCAAGATCAATTGTCGTTGTCAATACACGCGGCTTAATTTCTATCGGTACTGGATTGAGATCATAAGCTGGAGCCAATCGCCAACCATCTGCTCCAGCATAGAGAAATGCGTGATTACGCAGATGATCGTCTGTGTTAGAAATCAAAACATTGAAAACAATTCTTCGCCACAGCTCATGCATATCTTGATATGGACTTGCACCATACAAGCGCAATGCATCTACAAACTCCAGATAACTACGTGATTCAGCATTGGTTGCTCCAAGCATACTCATAGCAGACAAAAAAGGAATACGCTCGTCTTGTAGCCGGTCAAAGCGCCGTAACAACAGTACCGGTTTATTCGCCACAAGCTCAATTCGCCAATTCGGTACAGATATACCAGCCTTAGCTGCTAGCTTAAGCGCTACGGCTTCCCACCGAACCACATTGTATTCATCATCTTTGTGTGGAAATTTTGCAATAGTGAGATGCCCATCTCGGTCACGAACAGACGCCTTGGGCCGCGCACCACCAAGCGACGAACCAGGTGCTAGTAATAGACGTAAATCCTCGTTGCTATCTGTATCGTCAACGACATGCTCAGACGCCGATAGCAACTGCGGCAAATCGACTAAAGGTGGTATGCGAGAATCTTGATATTCGGTAAGAAAGGGACCGCCTTTCTGTTTAGCAAAGCGCAAGGCACCCTGACGCGCTCTACCTATTACACACATCTTTGTCTGGACGAAGCAGCTGATAGAAGTTGTCTTCCCCGTTCAGTTCAATCAATCGTTCATAGGTGCTGGTGCAGATTGACAAATAGGCATACCCTTTCCACAGCAGTTTGGCTCCGGGCGGCGGCGCATTGCGATAATGCATATACCCGCCCATGACCGCCATGATGGTCAACGCACCGCTCAACTGTTCGGGCTTGATTGTCAGTTTTCGCTGACAGGCGAAGTCCTCGATCACCCTCAGCTCCACATCTGAGAACAGCACCTCGGCCGCCAGTTCCGGGGTGTCGCGGCCGAGTGCGACCATCAGCAGCAGTCGCCAGGCGATGACGGCTTTGATGGCCACCACCCGCTCGATTCGCTCGGCTTGGTTGTGTTCCACCTCCTCGGCTTTGCAACCGCTCTTGAGAATGCGGTGCCAGTCCTCGATGAGCCAGCGCAGCCGATACAGGTCAATCACCTGCACGGCCTGTTCCAAGGAGTCGACCGGCAAGCTGGTCAGCAGCAGCCAGCACAGGGGCTTGACCCCTTCGGGCGGGTTTGGCTCGCACACGCTGAGCAGGGTCATCGACACCGGCGACTCGCCGCGGAACTCGCGCGTGGGCGGGATGTCAAACCGTCCCCATCTGATGTCGGCCTGCACCGTGCGTGCTTCGCGCAGCGGCTTGGCGCGTTGGGTGCGGGTGGCATTGCGGGCTGAGGCCCGCGGCAGGTCGATCTCAAGGCGACCTTGCAGCGGTCGGTCGGCCAGCTGTTCAAACAGCTTCGCCTCATCGGCCGCCAGTCGGCGGTTGACCTTGGCCCGCACCAGCAATTCCACCTTGTGCAGTCGCCGGGCTTCGGCCAGGATGGCGAAGATATCCGCCTCCCGATCCATCACCGCCACATATGTCACCCCCGGCTGGGCCTGTTGTGCGATATCCCGCAAGCCTCGCAGCCAGCGGGCTGACTTGCGCTCCTCCAGCGGCTTGCTGCCGTCGGCCTGACCATCGGGGGCGTCAAACTCCAGGCGCGTGATGCCGAGCGGCGTGCCGCTGTCCGCATCGATGGCCAGGGTGCTGTGCAGATGCAGACCCAAGGTGCCCTTGGCACCTTTGCGATTGCGACCGATCACCCCCAGGTTGCCACAACCGGCATGAGTGGCAAAGTTCAGGTCGGTGCCATCTTGCACCATCGCCACCATCGGGCAGCCGCCGATGCGCTGACCGGTGCGTTGGCGGTGCGGAGCCAAGATGTTCTGCGGATTGACTTCGGAGTCCGCCGGCTTGTCAATCAGCCGGTAGTGTCCCGCCACCAGTTTGCGGTCGCCGCTGGCGGCGGTGGTGAACGGCTCGCCCGGTTGCTCGGACATCACTTGGGCACTGGTGACCAGCCGTGCACTGCTGCGCCGGTCTCCCAGCGGTGCACCGCCCAACTCGTTGCGGGCCCAGCACGCCCGGTCCAAGCCCTCGCCAAACCCCAGCACCGGTGGTGGCGACGGCGGTGGCGACACCCCAAGCCGGCGTCGCCACTGGCGACACAAGCCGCGCATCCACAGCGACTTGACGCTGCGGCACTCAGTCCGGTCGGCAGCGTGCCGCCCGCGGCCGGTGGTCTCGCCCACCCGCTCAAAGCCGGCGGCGGCAAACACACCGCCGTTATGCGTCCGGGTGTCCACGAAGGTCTCCACCAGCAACGGTCGATAACCATAGCGTTCCTCAAAATCCGCCGGCAACCGCCGCAGACACAACCCCAGCACCTTGGAACCCAAGTTGCGACAGCTCACCATCGGGCGAATCAGAAACCGGCTCAGGTTGACCACCGTCTGATTCAGCTGCTGTGCACATTGCGTCTCATCCCAGCCGAGCCAGTGCTCGCGGACAGCCAAGCGAAGAGCCGGTGCTGAAAACCCCAAGGCCCCGACCATGCCATGTTCCGAGACCACCAGATACCGCATTTGAGCTCCAGCATGAATGACCGCACCGCAAGGGTGTTCGCGGCCGACAAGTTCATTCCAAGTGCGACGCTGCTGAGGGTGATCCACCCGAACCAAGTGCAGACCCTCAATCTGTTCCACCCGCGGCGGCACCGCTGACGGCGGCGGCACCGGTTGCTCAAGACCGCGCACGCGACCGCTGTTGGGCACCGGGGCCAAAGGCTTGGGCAACTCCACCTGACCGCGCCGCTCCAGCGCATTGAGCGCCGCCTGGCAACTGCTGGTGCGAAAACGACCGCAGGCATCAACAAACCCAAACTCCTGGCACACCCGACGGGCCACCGCAAAACGGCTGCTGAACCGCTCTTGGGCCAACACCGATGTCAGCCGCCGCAAACTCGCCGGCTGTTTCAGTGTGGCTGGTATGGACTGTGCCGCTAACATGAAACATAGCATACACCCTGGTTTCTGTTTTGTCAAGCTCTATTTGTGTGTAAATGGTAGGACGCGCTTCATCATCGACCATCAGCAGATAGTCAATTTCCATTAAGGTGTGCGGTGTTTCACCTGCCGACTGTGTCCGTCGTCGCTCTGCTCGGCGCATTAAAATCCGCCCCCAAAGATCTGGAGCCGAATCGCCAATAGCACTAAACATAGTTTTACCTGATGGTGTGTGAAAGGGACCTGCGCCAAGCATGAAAGTTGGTTCTAAGGAAAAGCGATTTGTGAACTTAAGCCAACTTGGATCATATTCGAAGCTTGCACTTTCCAAACCTCTGCGTTCGCGCGCCCACAACCGTCCTGCCAAATATGACGTACCGGCAATGTCCACACAGACATGGATCTCAGTCTCCATCACGCTTTTCCTTTTTTTATCTAGACCGAATTAATTTGCTCGCAGATTTCCCAAAACTCCGTGTGCGAATTCGCTTCGGCAAGCGTTCCTCTTCAAGTTCAAGACCCACTATGTCTGAGCGGACATCCACTAATTCACCTAATCGTTCAACCATTCCCAAAACAAAGAGCACTTTGGCGTAGTTGCCTAGTGAAACGCCATGATCACCATTTTCTATCTTGTTCAAAGTTGTTCGACTAATAGATGCTCTTTCAGCCATAACAGCTGTAGATATACGCCGCCTGAGTCTAGCATCACGGATATCCTGCCCAAGCTTGCGCAGAACTCGTCCAACCGGAATCGGTATCATTAATTCCAACGAATATTTATTCATTTTATGTCCACTATTATGGTTGCTATGATTTACATTGTATATTTATATGGACGTTAAGTCAATGAAACTACTATTCCAAAATTTGGAATAGACCAAAACATACTTTCTTGCCTTGTGCAAATTTTCTGATGTAATACAATTATCGGCAGACAGCGAAAACTCGGTTCACAACAACAAAAGCGCGCCGAACTTTGGTAAAAAGAAACAAGAATAAATATTAGACGTGCGTTAAATGTTGATAGTGGCAATAACCCAATCCACATAGATCTAGATTACTGTCCAATCCTGAGACACCACCAACACCTTATCAATAGGTATGAATCAGCTAGCCAACGAGAATCATGTTAGAGGTCTCAAAACCCATGATAGAGATCTGACCTCAGTTGAAACTCGGTTAGTTTCTATCTCAGATCTACAACTTCTTTAGCTAACAAGAATTTCAATCATTGTAGCCAAATTATTCTACTGACAAGTCAGCAATCTATGCCACCACTTTGAAAATAGCGGTAGAAGAACTTGCAGCAGCAAATTGAGAGAAAATTCTAACTTGCACTTGAAGATTAGCGAAATCTGCGCAATGCAAGGCCATGAAAAAATACTAAATAGCATGTTCACCAATTAGCCCAATTTATGGTAGATGGTGATGCCGGTCTAGCAACTCATCCAAAAGATTCCGCTGAGAGATGTGCGCACTAATCAATTTTCTAGTCTAAGGGGATCTGACGGCGCTTTTTTCGTGTTGTTTTGCGTATCTACTGAAATGCGTCTAAACTTCGGGTAAAACTGGCCTTGGCTGACTTTGAAGGAATCTATTAGTCAAGTCACCTCACCGACTAGCTCCGCTAAGAAGAATTCGATCCTGCCACTAATCTTATCGATTATTCCCCAACTTCACTACAACAATATCATTGAAAATCAATCGCATAGTTGCCAATAACCGGTGCATGGTCAGAAAACTTGACATCCCTATATACAACTACCGATTCAATCTTGTCGCTTAAGCCAGGAGTAACAATCTGATAGTCCAATCGCCACCCAACATTTTTTTCATAAGCTGCACCGCGATTCGACCACCAAGTGTACTGGTTCGGCCGGGTATCGACTACCCGAAAAGCATCGACATATCCAGCTGTCGAATACAACCAGTCCATCCATTCCCGTTCTTGCGGAAGAAATCCAGAATTTTTTCTGTTGCTCTTCCAGTTTTTTATGTCAACCGGCCGATGAGCAATATTGATATCACCACAAATAATAAATTCTCGATTTTCATTCAGGAACTGCTGTAGAACTGGCTTAAGACGTTGCAATATAACTTCTTTAAACACTTGCCGTTCGTCGGAACTGGTTCCAGATGGCAAGTAAATTGACATGACTGTTATCTTGTCAAATTCTGTGCGTACGCAACGCCCTTCACCACCAAAATCATCCCAATCAAGTCCGTAGCTCACAGACTGTGGAATTACTTTCGAGTAAATTGCAGTACCGCTATACCCCTTCTTGGTAGCGAAATTAAAATATCCATGATAAGATTTAGGTTGAAAAATCTGATCTTGAATTTGGTCTTCCTGAGCTTTGAGCTCTTGGATGCAGACAATATCCGGATTCAGGTCTTTCATCCAATCAAAAAAACCTTTGCGAGCAGCTGAGCGAATGCCATTCGCATTAAATGTCACAAGAATCATATTTTTGTCCGGTATATTCGTTTAAGAGTTCGTAGTATTAAAGCCGAGGATATATGAAGAGAAGTTCAATATTATTGATCCGAGATGATAATTTTACTCGACTGCTGTTATCTTGGGATCAAGAAAAGCCGGGTCGCGGACTGCCATGGGCATTTGAGTCGGATCCATACCGAATATGGATCTCTGAAATCATGCTACAACAGACTCAAGCCAAAACTGTCATACCATTTTTTGAAAATTTCATCGCCAAGTTCCCAACCATCCTACAACTAGCCAAAGCACCGCTAGACGATGTCTTGCATCTTTGGTCAGGGCTTGGATATTACTCAAGGGCACGCAATTTGCATGCCACTGCGAGAATTATCGTTAGAGACTACGCTGGAATATTTCCCCGACAATTTGATGAGATTATTGCACTACCCGGTATCGGTCGTTCAACAGCCGGGGCGATTTGCGCACTGGCATACGGTATGAAAACACCTATCCTTGACGGTAATGCCAAGCGAGTTTACTCACGCTACTTCTGTGTTGACGACAAGTCCGATTCAAAACGAACTCATCAGCTTTGGTCTCTTGCTGAAGAACACACGCCCGAGACACAGACTGCAAAATACACTCAACTTATCATGGATCTTGGGGCAACCGTCTGTTTACCGAACAAACCTGAATGCTATCGCTGTCCGATCGCAACCTCGTGTTGTGCTTATCTAAATGACCTCACAACAATGTTGCCTGTGAAGAAAAAATCCGTTGCTAGGCCGCAAAAATTCGTGGTAATGCTGATGCTTCGCAACTCAACTGGGCAAATTCTGCTTGAGCGGCGACCCACACACGGCATCTGGGGTGGTTTATGGAGCTTTCCCGAATTTGAAGGCTCAGTGAAAGACAGCGTCGCCTGGTTTGAGAATAAGTACTCACTCTTAATATCGCAAAGCTCACTATGGCAACCCATTCACCATGACTTTACTCACTATCGGCTACATATCACACCACTAGTCGCATATTCAACTACCAATGCCGAGATGGTACAGTCCAACAATTCAGAACACCGATTTTTCAATATTGCAAACAGTATTGATGTAGGCTTACCCGTACCAATCAAGAAATTGTTGGGCAAATTGACCACTTCTTGAGCATGAGCAATTGCTTCCATGTACAATTTCAATCTAACTTAATTGAACAATACTTGAAAAAATGGCTAACACCGTAAATTGTGTAAAACTTGGCAAGGAAATGCCGGCTATCCCCTTTGCTCCACTGCCCGGAGATTTAGGGAACAAAATTCAGCTAAACGTATCGATGGAAGCTTGGCAACAGTGGCTAAAGCACCAAACTATGCTTATCAATGAAAAAAGGTTGAGCATGGGCAATGCCGAGCACCGGAAATATCTTACGGAACAGGTGGAAAAGTATTTTTTTGGTGGCGACTTTGATAAACCAGTAGGGTATGTACCACCAAATGACTCAAAAGACTGAGCTGCGTTGTAAAATTTTTACTGAATATTTCCAAGCAAATTGACAACCAAATATCTATAATTTGCTTTCTTAATTCTCGTTGGATTGGCTTTATTTATCGCTTGAGGCAGATTGGCTCAGCAAATCAACTAGTGTAGCCACCAAATCTAACTTTCAATCACTGGCCAGGTAGCTCAGTCGGTAGAGCAGAGGACTGAAAATCCTCGTGTCGGGTGTTCGATTCACCCCCTGGCCACCTGCTCTCCTGACATAAAAACCAATTCAAGTTTCAACAATACCGACAACAGCCATACAGTCACCTGGTTTGACTAATCCTGGAAAATGTCTTCCAACAAGCATACCAGAGCAACCAACTCGATATTCAACCGGGGTTACACCTGTGCGATCTGCTGGCCAAACTCTAGCCACAGCATCACCTGCCTTGACATCATTGCCAAGATCAACCAATGGTTCGATCAAACCTTCATGCTCGCTGAAGACAAAACAATCATCATCTGGTGTGCTGACGTCCAGTGACGGCTCAACAACCGGGTCGGCACTTATAACGCCAACATGAATCAACACGTTACGAATTCCTCGCTTCGCTATAGCAACAGTCTTAGCCCTTGTCGTGCCTCCACCACCAAGTTCCGTTGAAACAAACACTTTACCTTGCTCTTCAACAGCCGTGTCATACATACCCGCAGCATCAATCTCATGTAATACCATTGATAGTGGTGCATTGAACGCTCGCATAGCATCAATGCAAGCAGCTTGTTGCTTTTTGTCCTCAAGAACATGCGCAGCTGCCATTGGCACAAACTCCAGCGTCTTCCCACCCGAATGAATATCGACCACTACATCAGCCATAGGTATAAGCGAACGCATGAAGTAATCAGCGATTTTCTCAGTCACTGTTCCACGCGGATTGCCTGGAAACAATCGGTTCATGTTGCCATTGTCTATGGGCGAGTTCCTCCATCCGGCACGAAACGCGGGATAGTTAAAGGCCGGAACAATAAATACCCGACCCGCGGATAAATCAGTTGCTTTAAGGTCGAAAGCCAATTTTTGCAGTGCCACCGGCCCCTCGTATTCATCACCATGATTGGCACCAGTCAATAATACTGTCGGTCCAGAACCCTTTCTAATGACAGCTATCGGAATCATTATCGCACCCCAAGCCGAATCATTACTGCTGTGAGGCAGCTTCAAAAATCCATGATGCTCGCCGTCTTGGTCAAATGGGATTGTAGGGTTTATAGGGTTATCGTGCATGAGATTTCGGTCCATCATTCCGTACCAATTTATTCAATAACAAACATTTGTCTTTTTACACTGCTCAGTCTCACACCACCGCTATCAGACACTACAAACGGCTCCGAAACTGCACAGCCATAATCATCTAGCCACACACCCGATTGAAAATGAAAACACATCCCGGTTTGCAACTCGGTTTTGTCACCGGCTCGCAAACTGCATGTTCGTTCACCCCAGTCAGGAGGATAGCCCACTCCGATTGAGTATCCGACTCGACTTTTCTTGCTAATGCCATTTTTGTTCAACACAGCTTGCCAGCCAGCTTCAACCATCTCACAAGTATTACCTGGCCGCGCCAACTCCAAACCGACATCCACCCCTTCAACAATCACCTTGGCCAGTTCCTTTATTTTATTCGGTGGCTTCCCAAGATAAGCTGTACGCGTTAACGGCACGTTGTATCTACGACGGACACCCGCAAGCTCCAGCATTACCAATGTGTCATCTGGTAAGGGTGCATCCGACCATGTCAAATGCGGAGTACTGGTACCTTCGCCAACTTGAATGAGCGGCACGAATGCAGCGTAATCACCGCCACAGCCGTCAACTCCTGAAATCTGAGTACGGTAAATTTCCGCGACAATTTCGTTTTGTGGCACACCTGGTTGCATCATGGCGATAGCCGCATCCATGGAATTTGTCACTATTCGCCCAGCCTCTCGCATCAGCTTGATTTCATGCTCAGACTTAACTAACCTCGCCCAATTAACAAGATCGCCGTTGTTCCTGAATCGAGCATCCGGCAACTGATTAGCTAGCGTGGCGTGGCATCGAGCTGTATAGTAGTGCGCATCCATCTCCACTCCGATGCAAGCCTTGTGCCACCCTCGTGTGCGAAAATACTCAGCCAGCTCATCATAAGGATGATCAACTGGATGCTGAACCGTCCTTTCGCTGAAAGGCAAAACGTTCTCATCCGGTAGATAGGTGGTCACTTTCGCGGCTTTGGCATCTTGATCGCGTCCAAACCAAAAAGGCAATTCCTCATCCAGGTGAATAAACACACATTGTGGGACATAAAACGACCAACCGTCGTAACCAGTCAACCAACACATATTGCTTGGATCCTGGCAAATAATTAGATCAAATCCGCCTTGTCCCATTCGTTGTTTGACATCATACACTCGGCTTGCGTACTCATCAGCAGTAAATACTTTTTCAAATATGGCAGCAACGTTAGGCATGGCTCAGATCTCAATTTCCATGCTAGTTGAATTAGTTTCTGCCCGTTTTGCGGCAAATGTCGCTATTGCTGTATCCTGCACCCCCGTGCCCGTCAGATCACAGATCGTGATTTGCCCTGAGTGGGTGCGACCCTTGGATTTTCCGACAACAATATCTCCAAGCTCTGGCACTTTCGTGTCTGAGGCAATCAGTCCCGCCGCTATGGCATGATGAAGCTCACCAACTTTTTCCGTTTGTGCTTGCCGGTCTGCAACATAGACATCGGCTTTGGAAATGCAAGTTGGATGCAATTCGTTTTTGTGCGACTGATCGGATCCCATAGCAGTAATATGCTGGCCTGGACTTAACCATTCACTCATCACCAAGGGTTGCGCCGTTGGTGTTGTGGTCACAACAATCTCAGCTGACCGAACCATTTGCTCCAAATCATTCGTTGGTAGCACCGATATCCCTATCTTTGAAGTGAGCTGATTTGCCGCTGCAGTTGCTTTCTCAAAATCTCTTGTCCAAATTGTTGCTGATTCAATCGGTCGTACAAGACAAAGCGCTTCAAGTTGGTAATAAGCTTGGCTTCCAGCACCTACAATCGCCGCATGCCTTACCTTGGCTGGTGCAAGATAGCTCGCAGCTACGGCACCTGCCGCGGCAGTTCGGACATCAGTCAAGTAGCCATTATCCAACAGAACAGCTTCAACCATTCCGGTCTTTGCTGAAAAGAGCACCATTAACCCCGAAGTGCTTGGCAACCCAAGTTTGGGATTATCGAAAAAGCCAGGGGACATTTTTATCGCAAAACTGTCAAAACCAGGCACGTATGCGGTTTTGACGTCAACCTCGCCATTGTAGTCTTCAATTGCCATTGACAAGATAGGCGGCATGACTACCTTGCCGCTAGCTAAAGATGCGAAAGCCGACTCGATGCAATCAATTGCATCGCTATCAAGTTTTACAATTTGCCGCAATTGCATTTCTGTGAGAAGCTTGAGTTTTGACATATCTGATTTAACTCCCTGTTGCGTCGACATCCTCACCACCGATGATTCGATGGTGAAGGTTCATGTCTATATTTGCTCCGCTTAAAACCACAACTGTTGGTGAGCTGATTTGCACTTTATGTGATAACAACGCCGCTATCCCAACCGCACCCGATCCTTCAACGACTAGACCTTCGGTCCAATATGCATAGCGAATTGCCTCGGCAATCTCTCGCTCATCGACCAATACGAGCTCATCAACCCAATCTCTTACAAGATTGTATGTGTGTTGATTGTCCAGACCAATGCCACCTCCTAATGCGTCAGCAAGCGTTGGCAACTCCTCAACAGCAACCGGCCGGCCAGCCATTTGGCTTTCATACATGGCAGCACCGCGCCTCATCGATATTCCGATAACTCGCACGTCAGGGACAGTGGATTTAAGTGCGATTGCCACTCCTGAAATCAATCCGCCACCAGATAGGGGAACTAATATAGTTTTCACTTCTGGTAGCTGCGATTTGATTTCTAAACCAAGCGTGCCTTGCCCCGCAATAATATCGAAGTGATCGAACGGCGGTAGCATTGTCATGTCTTCTTCATTAACTAATCTATCAACCTCAACCTGTGCATCATCTTGAGAATCACCAACAATTCGAATTTGCGCACCTTCTTCTTCTATGCGTTCAATCTTGTTTTGCGGCACAAGCCGCGACATGCAAATAACACAGCGAATACCGAAGTGATGAGCCGCATGTGCCAAACCGCGCCCGTGATTGCCAGTCGAAACACCAATTACCCCTCTCTCTCGCTGAGCATTAGACAGATTCGAAATTGCATTGGCCGCGCCGCGAAGCTTGAAACTTCGGGTAATCTGTTGATGCTCCAGCTTAAGGAATACAGACTTATCACTTCGCCTAGTTAATCCTGGCGATGCGACCAACGGCGTCTTCACTACCAGTGTCGCAATTCGTTTCTGCGCCGCTTCAATCGCACCTAAATCAATCGCAGTTGAATTCATTATTTCACATCAACAACTTTTAACATCATCTAATTACCGTCGTTTGGTTTCTGCTGGTGCTCAAAAATCGATGTGTATCCTTCTGACCAGTCAGGTGGCAAGGGCATTATCATATCCTCATGGTGAGCAAAGCGAGGCTGCTTTCCACGAACAATTGTGTTGTAGTGAGAACTCTTGTAGCTCGGCGCTGTATAAGGCATTGCATCAGCTGCGCTGTAGGTCACGACAAAAGCTGGCCGACTCAACGAACTTAGGTTTTGCGCAGATCCGTGGATAGTGCGACTGTGATGTACCGAAACCGTACCAGGTGGACCTTCAATCGAAACTGCCATATCTAGAGCGACCGACGCTAAATCGTGTTCAGATATTGCACCAGTCCAATGACCATTCGCATCATAGTGCTCAAAAATATCACCCTTATGACTGCCAGGAATAATTTGCAAAGGTCCTTGATCGGAGGTGACACCATTGAGTAATAGCAGAAATTGCAGTGTTCCGGCATGTGTATGCGGATAAAACACGATATCCTGATGCCATTTCACTTCCGCACCGCCATCAGCCCACTTGAAATTCATCATCAACTCTCGAAACTTAACGTTGGGTCCGAGCAGATCGGCAGCAATTTCGGGGAGCACTGACTCCGAACACAATTCCCAGAACACCGGAGCAATATCATCAACGTATGCAACTCTCCGCAACCTAGGATTTTCAACACTATGGTCAGGTTCAAGGTCAATCACTTGTGTCGATTCAGTTTGACTGCGAGATTGCTCAACAATATCGCTAAGTGCCCGGCGTAATGGCGTAAGCCATTCATCACCTATCAATTCTGGAAACACGAGATAACCCTGGTCATAGAACCGTATTCTCTGCTCCTGATTCAACTGTTGTGGCGAATTAGAGAAAATCTCGTTTGTCTTCATACAGCAACCCCTAACACAATCGATTTGAAATTGACATATTTCCAGAATCAGGTATTGTCAACAAGCTTCCAAAATTACCAATCGGATGACTGTACCCAGCAAAGCGAATTGCTTGCCAGAAAAGAGCCTGATTGGCAGTCACAACTGGTTTGCCCAATGATGCCTCAATACGCTGAATAACATCGACAGCCCGAATTGCAGTACATGATATAAACAGCGCCTGAGCGTCTGCGCGGTCAGCCTCATGTGCAGCTTCTCGGATCGCTTCTGGCGAGATTCGTGCCATAATTTCATTGTCAGCAACTTGAAAACTCGTAAATCCACAAACATCAATTCCAGCCTGACATAAATAGTCGTGAATCTTGGCGTTGACTTCATCAGTATAAGGTGTGAGCACTGCAATTTTGTGCACATCAAGTAAATCGAATGCATCCAGTGCTGCTGTTATTGGAGTAACAACAGGAATGCCAGGACGGACGGCATGTATGCGTCGAACCACTGCTTCATAACCTAAAACCACAGTGCCAGAGGTGCAACTGTACGCAATCGAATCCAAGCGCGACTCAGGAATCAGCTGCTGTGTTGCGCGCGTAAGCTCAGGCTCCAATTTTCGCAAGCTTTCAACCGAGCAAACTTTGGCATTGGGAACCCTCGCCACAAAAATAGCTAAATCATCACTGCTGCGCATGTTTATAAAATCCCTCTCAGTTGCAAGATCGTTTGAAAGCGTGAGCAATCCGATTCGATGTTTGCCTGGACCGTCATCAAGAGGATGAATAGGACGAATAGGAATTGACCTGAATGGAGCGTTGCCTTGATCTTCTCTGATATTCATTTTAGATTTCCCCAGCTACTTCCCAATCACGAATTGGCGGCTACAACAATGCAATCGCAAGGGCGAAACGTCAATTCGATTTCTTCACCGTTTTTCTCCAGTGACTGGCCAACAAACTTTTCACTAACGGTAAGAGTGTCACCACTTGCAATTTCTACAACAATGTGAACGTCTGCACCAAGATGCGCTACATTGCGCACAACTCCTTTCAATCTATTTTGATTCAACGATGAGTTTTGATAGTCTCGGGGCACATTGACTGTTATCCGCTCCGGCCGAATACAAACTTCATACCCATAAACATTCAAATCTGGTTGTACAACCAAAAACGATAAATTTTCCGCTATTTGGAACTCACATAGCCCATTTTCATCAGATTGCCCCATTGCGCCGGAGAACCAATTTGACCGCCCGATGAACTCTGCGACAAATTTTGTTTTTGGACTTCGATAAACCTCAGTTGGATGACCTTCCTGCACGATGCGACCCTCGTTCATCACCACAAGCTTGTCTCCTAAACTCATGGCTTCTTCTTGGTCATGGGTAACAATGATGGTTGTCGCATCGACTGCTGAGAGAATTTGCTTGAGTTCAATACGCAGCTCTTGTCGAAGCTTGGCGTCCAAAGCAGACAGCGGTTCATCAAGCAAAACAACCTCGGGACTTGTTGCAAGCGCACGTGCCAACGCTACCCGCTGTTGCTGACCACCGGACAATTGACTAGGCCTGCGCGCCTCATATCCTTCCAATTTAACCAAGTCAAGCATTTCACCAACTCGTTCTTGTATTCGTTTATCGTCATAGCGCCGCCGCTTTAAACCATAAGCTACATTCTGCTCAACGCTCATGTGTGGAAACAGCGCGTAATCCTGAAACAATAAACCGACATTACGCTCATACGGGCGCCGACCTGACATGCTCTGACCGGAAATGAAAATTTGACCTTCTGTAGGATCCTCAAATCCTGCAATCATGCGCAACGTTGTCGTCTTGCCGCAACCCGAAGGTCCAAGCAATGACAATATGCCACCCTTTTCAAGCGAAAATGACGCATCGGCCACTGCTGCGAAATCGCCAAAGCGTTTGGTTACATTGTTAAGTTTCACGACCTCCATAGCAGCTTACCCTAAGACCTGTAAACACCTCCACCAATCACTCGCTCAAGTCCTACAATCCGATCCAATATGAAAATTACTGCAATGGTAAACAGCATTAATATGACCGAAGCAGCTGCAATCGTCAAATCGAAGTTAGTGCGCATCATGCTTACCATGGCGACCGGCAAGGTATAAGTGCTTGGAGAAGTGAGAAACAAGCTCACTGCAACATCGTCCATTGAAAAAGCGAATGCAAATATAGCGCCGGCAACCATCCCAGTGCGAGCAAGGGGAAATGTTACATGCCAAAACGCCTGACGTTCATTAGCCCCCAAGGTCATAGCCGCTTCTGTAAGCGTTTTACGAATGCCAACCAAACTGGCAAGTGTTGTGCGAACAGTATACGGGAAAGTGATGATGATATGTCCAGCAAGTAATCTTGGGTAGCCTTGAAATACACCTATCAACGCAAAAAACAGCAACAAAGAAAAACCGATGACAACAGCTGGAATAACCAGCGGTGATAAAAAAATGGTCTCTATCGCCTGCTTACCTGGAAAGTCATAGCGGTCTAGCACGATTGCTGCACAGACACCGGCACATGTTGAAACCGTTGCAGCAATTACAGCGATGATGACACTCGTTCGCAATCCTGTCAGATAATATGTGTCTGAGAAGAATCTCTCATACCAATGAAAAGAAAATTCTGTCGGTGGAAACCGGCCGAGATAACTGCGAGCATCAAACGACATTAATATCGACACAATAATTGGCGCCATCAGGAAAACTAATGTAGTCACTATGGCTAAAATCACCACCCAGGCACCGAATCTGTCAATATAACGGCTCAGCATCCTTCCATGTCAAGTTTTGATCCAACGCTTGCTAACAAAGTAAGTCACGCCGTAAATGATAGCAACTGCCAGAATCAGCATGATGATAGAAATTGCTGAACCGCTTGGGTAATTTGCTATCTCGCTGAATCTTGAGTAAATCAAATTAGACACAAACAGTATTTTTCCTTTGCCTAGAATCATTGGCACCACAAACGCCGATAGACACAATGTAAACGATATCAGGAATGCTGAAAGCAATCCCGGCACGCACAAAGGCACTGTAATGGTGAGATGCGCGACCCAACGCGGTGCGCCCAATGCCTGCCCAGCCTCGCTCAGCCGAGGATTCACATTTTGTATTGTTCCAAGCAAAGTAATCGCGGCAATCGGAATCAGATAATGTAACAAGCCAAATATAACGACTAGCTCAGTATAGAACCTCCCATTCATCGAAACTCCAAGCAAGCCGGAAAGAAATTTTGCCAGCCCGGTTGGTCCAAATGTGAGTTGCAAGGCATAGACTCGCACCAAAGTGCTCAGGAACATGATGCCAATAAGAAAACCGACGGCGATTTTTCTCCAAAAGGGAGACAATCGCCGAGCAACAACATAGGCAATTGGAAAACCTAGTGCAAGCCCGGCAATTGAGGCAACAATACCAATTCGGGCAGTTTCGATAAAGTAGTATAGATAGGTAGCATTAAGCAGCTCAGTGTAGTTGAACAGTGTATATGGAGCATCTTTGGCAGCTCCGATTCGACCTGGTTCAAACAGACGAAAACTCTCTTCAACAACATTGGCCAACGGCAACACAAGAAACGCGAGCAGAATGCCGACACCTGGCATCAATAACAATGCTGCATTGCGATTCAACTTCATAGCCGCGGTTTAATCTCTTTCTGAGGGTAATTCATGGTGAATGCCAACTCTAAGCCAATTAAACATGATAGCGATATTAGCGAAGACGAATATCCTCACTGCCATTTTATTTTTACCGGCAACCAAAAAGCACCCAACCTGTAGTTAGGTGCAATACACCATATTCCGGCTGATTGCCAGTTTAATTCTGGCAATCAGCACAGAAATTATTTTTCAAAATCTAGTTATCAGATCAAAGCAATGGAACAATGTCTTTCTCAAAACGTTTGTTCCAACTATCTAACTTCCTTCCTAGATGATCCCAATCTGGAATAACAGAAAACTGCTCAGCTTCGGCACTAGTGAATCGCAAATGCTCGATACCATGCTCCGCTTTGCCGTTAACCGGAACTTCACCAACTTCTTGGTAGTAAGCCTCGCTGTTGGCCTTGTTAATTGTAAAGTTGGCGAAATCAAAAGCCAGTTCTTTATTGTTGGAACTGCTCAAGACCACCCAACCACTCACAAAAAGAAAAGTCTTCAACGAAGGGTCAGTCTTGGTGAGATGTCGCAGATTGGTGCCTTTTACACCACTTAGGGTTCCCTGATCAACAAATGTTACAGAGGTTTCACCGGTTTCCAAAGACGTAATTACATCGGAAGTGTTGGCCGAGATGCGACCAATATTGCCCGACTTTGCAAGCTCTATCAGAAACTCCCAACCCGGTTCCATGTTATACTCGTCTCCTCCGCGCGCCTTCGCTAGCGCCACCACCTGCAGGTTAGTGTTCAGAGTTGGATTAGGCCATAGAATTTGCCCTTTGAGCTTCGGATCCAGCAAATCGTCCACCGTCTTAATTTCCACTGGACAGTTCTCAGGCGCATAGGTGAAAAATACGCCACTTGTTCCGCGTGGTATATTCTTCCAATTGCCATCTACATCTTTGGTGATTAAACTTTCTGGGACATCAGCAAGATTCGGGCAATCATCAAGCGTCACAGTTTCAGCCCAACCTTCCCGCAACATTGACAGGAAAACCGGACTCCAGTTGTCAACCAAATCATAAGGTGGATTAGGCCAAGCAGCCTTAATTTTCGGAAGAATGGAAGCTGCACCACCGGAATGCAACGTCCAGTTAATTTCGCTTTTGCCCCAGGCGGCGGCAGTTTTTTTTGCATTGTCGATCCAAGGCGGTCCCCAATCGACGACTGACAGCGGCGAATTTGCCAAGGCCAAATTGACAAAAGGCGTTGACATAGATGCGGTCACCACACCACTAGCGGCGGCTGTTTGCAGTAGTTGACGGCGTGTAAATTTCGTTGACATATCACTCCTCCTAATAGTTGTATCCTATATATTTCCTTCAACAGTCAATTCCAGATTCAAGCAGTTACCAATTCAACAATTGAAATCCTAAAATCTAAAATTCTGAATACAAGAAACTAATTCCTTAAAGCTTTGTTCAAGCTGTATACAAATGGTACAATAACAAAATCTGATAGTCAATGGAAAATTTAAATAATTGTCACTAAACTCACTGCACAGAATCATTGATGAAAAATGAAATCTGAAAATTCAATCAATCCAATGGAACAGATTAAATCAGAGTCTCAATCGACTCGAGAAAGTTCAAACGACCGACACCAACGCATCTACAAATTAATTCGTGAACGAATATCACTATTACACTATCCACCCAACACTGTACTAAGTGAGATTGAGTTGGCTCGTGAGTTTGATGTCAGTCGCACACCAATCAGACACGTATTGCAACGTTTACGATTTGAAGGCTTGGTGGATATTAGAAATGGTGTGGGTACTGTGGTAACTAATATTGATTTGAAGACTATGAAGGAAGTCTATGATCTGAGAATGTACCTCTCAGAGCTGATTGCTGATTTATCACCCAATGAAATAACCTCTGAACACTTAAACGCAATGGAGTCATTGCTTAACCGCTCTAAATTACTGTTTAATCAGCGCTCGCCAGAAGCGTACGGGCAATTGTGCAACGACTTGCATGAAGTGTTGAATTCGCTAATTGGTAGTATTCCGTTACGGGAGATAACTGATAACCTGTACTACAGGTCAGCTAGAATCTGGATAACTTTTCTGCCCAATTTAGACTGGGAATCTGTAATTTCGGACCAAGTGCTTGAAACTTCAGAAATGCTAGCTGCAATGAAACGCAACGACCTTAGAGGTGTTGTACAAGTTCGGCGTTATTATCTCAACTGCATCCTTAGCAGAATCAGTGACTACCTAAAAGGTGACAGTAAAGTGCGGCCAAGTTCAATCCACTAATTCTGCATCAGACTGAGCTTTAGACCGAAGTTCTGGCGAGGAAACAATATAAGTATTTGTTATGATTGAAGCAAGCAACAATCACAGAATCACTTGCTGGACAGGTTTCAGGTGATGTTCACATTCAGCAGACGAAATACCTCGCGATTTGCAGGTGCCAAGTGCTCCATCAGTCCCTTGAAAATACCGACTGGCAGGGCGTTTTCAGATTTTGCTGTTAGTTTAATTCCGCCAAGATTTGCGTCTGAGGGGGAACGGTCAGGAACAGGTTTAACACACATGAATGTGAAATACGGGGACAAACAAAATAAAATCAAGTTGCAAAAACATGGACATGTCATGACATTCAAAAAACGCCAATGATCTTTATAAACTGCTGTTATTAGGATGATATTATGAGAAAACAGGCTGAATTCGCTTAGAACTTCGGTTTAGAGATATGGTTTGAAACTAATATGAATAAAACTGCTGTATCGCAGTATCGCATCCACAGAGATTTTGCGTAATTTTTAACAACATTGCTTCAGGAAACTCCGATAAATCTATTGATGATTGGTTTCTGCTTGCTCAGGCAACAATTCTGCGACGATGCGTTCTATTTCTTGTCCCGTTTCACTCGCCTGCAACCCTTCTCTTATCAAATTCGATAACTTGACTTGACTGATGCTAGGTTGTTCCGATAATTTGTCTTTTGAGATCTCTTGCGCGACGTCTTCCGCTTGAGTGCAGAGTTCTGCCAGGCAGGCGTGCTGTTTGTTTTGTTTGTCATAGAGTGGTATCGGAACTCTTCTCCATGGATTCAGATTGAAGTGTCGACCGCTATCCCTGCAATGCTTGAACGCATTTCGCAAACAAGACGCGTTCAGTAGCGCAACTAGATACCCAGCTTCTTCCGGGGTTGCCACGGCAAACCAGAACAGGGTTGAATCTGCAATAGAACCTCCGACAGGCAATCTGGCGGAGCGCATGTTATCCCCTGATGTGGGATAGAGAACTCTCCAGCCACCAGATTTCGAATCCTTTAGCTGGTTTGACAACATCGATTGGTAATCAAATCGCTGTAGCAAGGCTTTCGGTGTCGCTTTTCCAATGCCCGCCCGATGACCGTATATCTCATCCAATTCGCTCCAAAACGAACAGACCGTTCCTGGGTCTGGATGGATTTCACCATTTTCATCAACGGGCACAATGGCCTGTGTCTGACGGAGTGCAGGCACATAAGGCATCATCTGCTTTGAAGTCAGCATTGGACGCACCCAGTTCAATGGTATCGACCCGGTTTGAGGTCTGACCGACTTCCATGGTTCCTTCATGGATCTATGGGTTGTGATAGAGACCCAATTTTGAGAGTCAGGCTCTTCCACTTCAGCGATTAATGCCAGAACATGCGGAACGAGAGTAGCGCCCTCGCTAATTGTCGAATGGCTCAGATATTCCGACTCCTGCTGAGGAGGCATCTTCATCGCCACCTCAAATTGAAACATCGCCTTTGCTGATTTAAGCGCATCATGTAAGAGCGGACGGTTCTTCCCGTTCTTCAGAAAAGACTCAAGACGTTCGGCACCGCTTTTGTCAAATATTCCCATAGGACGATGTTCCATTAACAGGCAGCTTCGCCTGGCGTCACCACCACCGAAGGGTTGTAAAGCCTCTAGGTCAACCGACTGTCTCAGTGTGTCACTGTGCTTTTTGCGGAACAACTCCCACTGTCCGGACTGTATTGCAGACTTCTTGACCAACCATGAAGCGGGATCACTCTCGGGATTGTTCATGTAGAGTTTGCGTATTGCTAAGATAAAATAACTCGCTATATCAGAATGCGGTGCCTGTTTTCCCCTTGCTCTCACACCTATCTTATCGCCGAAATATTCCATCTTCTTTCGGCGACTCTCCACCTGTATGTCCGAGATTTTTACCCATGGCGGGTTCGCCACCACCCGGTCGATCTTGCGCAATTCCAACAGATATGGTGCAGACACGTTGATTGCATACCAAGTCCAGACCGAGTTGCCTTCCTCGCGAATTACTTCACCAAGGGCTTGATGACACTCCCTCAATTTCTGAGTTTCGCTTTCGCTCCGTGATATTGTCAGGTGTTCGGGAAAAGACTTGTCAGATTCTGCCGAGTTGACAATTTCTCTCATGTCATCTGCAAATTTGCTTGACTTAACCAAAAACATGGGTACCTTCACTTCTCGTCCTTGGGGTGTGGTCAACTGAAGATATTCTTCCGTGTGGCTGAACATCACATTTTCAGTACGGTTGGAGTCCGATTGCAACGAATCGCCCAAATGGATACGATAGGCCGATGCACCTCCCGAAGGTGGTGCAGGCAAGGTTCTTTCCAGGTTGATCTTAGCGAGTTCAACTGCGACAGGATGAATATCCATCCCATTCACCAGCTGGGTGACAATATCAGCTTTTTTCACACTTGGCAACTTTTCCATTCCAGGTGCGGACAGCAACCTTTGCGCAGCATGGTAGAGAAAGGTGCCGGAACCGCAAGTGGGGTCAAGCACGCCTATCCCTCGTACCGATTTTCCTTCCCGCATAGCATACAATGCCGCGTTGATGGCACGATCTATCCATTCATCGTCAAGCACTTCTTCCACCATCAGTCCTGCCAGCCAATCAGGGGTGTAAAACTCACCAAACAGCTTCCGGTCCAACTTGTGAACGATATGATGATACAAACTCCTTAGAACATCCTCCTCGCGTCGCCTCCAATCGTAGTTCTTGACCATCTCAAACAGATCCTCCGCCCATTTCCTGCCGCGCGTAAAATCAAGCACCCATGATGCAAAACCATCTCGTAATGCAAAATCCAAATTTCTCTCCTCTTGTGAGGAAAACAGTGAGTGAGACACGAACCTTACAGTAGCAATCAGAAATGAATGTGCCACAAACAGACGTTTCTGCCCCTCCTCATCGTTCGGCACCATGCCCGATGTTTTCATCATGTCATGCCACAGACTGAATTTCGTCGCCGTGGTGTTGCGGGCCGCTTCCGGCAGTTCTTGATACAGTTCGTCAAGCTGCTCTTTCATGTCTACGAACAGGTAGCCAGGGTCTCGGGGTATCCAGTTCTTGCCGATGCTTCTGGCGGTCAGAAGAGGATGGAGAAATTCTGCCAAAGATTTGGCTTCATTTGTGAATCTCTTCGGCGGGCAGTATTCTCGCCCTTCAGAACCCCAACGATGAGGGTATTTGTAGACATGCCAGTTCCTGCCGTCTGTCAGGATCCCATACCATTCATCGTGAACGAAACTCTCATCATCAGGCGGAGTTATCGTGAGCTCCCGATCGATTTCGCTTATGATGTAGCGGGTGAGCTGCATTCTCGGCGATTCGGAAGACTTGCCCTGTTGGGGCTTATCTGGTGTCTCGGCCAGCGGGTACGCTTTTACCTCAATGATCGTCCGGCGGTTTGGTAGGTATATGTCTGCCTCGCCATCCTTGGTTGAGTAATGGGATTCAAGCGTGCCGACATCAAACGCGCGGAGCAAGGCTTCTAGATCGGACTGGACGTTGCCTTCCTTCCGATGCCGAGATTCGGGATGACTCAGGAACTCCGAGGTAGCCTTGATGGCTTTCGGGTCAATCTTGCCGTTGCTCAAGAATGCAAGTGCTTTTTATGAGGAATCATATATGCCATTATATTCTATTATCCTATCGCAATTAAGAAAATAATGCCAAGCTGACTACCCGTCATTTACTGACTTATCGAAAATTCCTAGAAGAATCAATAAGAAAACCATGAATAGAAAATTTAGCTAATAACTAACAGCCTAGTAAAAGTGGCTTGGATACTGATTCAATGTGTTCTTCCGTCAACTCTCAATTCAACTTATACAACAGTTTTGACATAACAACTCAAGCCTAATGTTTTATCAAATAACCGCTATAAAGCAAATCACCTTCATCTTCAAAAATCTGAAAATTGGAAGATTGAATCTAATGCTCGCCCCAGAGATTAGAACCTAACTTTCAAATCTAGTCTGTCAAGGTACAACCTCTCAAATTTACTAAACTGCGTTGCAATATAGCCATTTCTTGTCTAATCCAAGTTGACACATCATCTTGTAGCCTTGCCTCGTTTGTAGGGTCGATTAATTAGGTACTGCCTGAATGACGGAATTGGAATAATGATTTTATCGTCAACTCTGTGAATAAGTCCGATCCTCATCATCTCCTGAACAAACTCCTGCGGTTTCATATCCTCAGGCATGACATCGGCAGGCTCCAAGTCTTCCTGCCAGCGCCGACCATTCAGTATTTTTATGAGTTCTTCATAGTTGCAACCCTTCTCACCGACCAATTTCGCAACATCGGCTAGTATACGCGTAAGCATACCTATATTCGAGTTCTGCAGCCTAGCCCGATAGTAAGACTGTCTTCTTAAATCACCCACAGCCTGAATCGAGTCCCTGCTAATCTCACTGAAATTCCCTCCCTTGGCAGCCAACTCACTGGCCAATGCACCCATATAATGGTAAAGGTGTTGCGGCCAGCCGTCCGACAGTCTAGCAAACCAATCTGCGATTTCTTCTGTCTCCTTGCCAGTGACATAATATGACTTGAGCATCAGTCTCACTGACTCAGCGGCCTCTTCCGGCTGCAATGGCCCCAAGGTTTGCAAATGGTGCAGACTGCCGTAGGAAAATCGAGAAATACCTGCTTGCGCCAAACGCTCCTGAGACCATGCCAGCCCCGCCAGCAATGGAATCAACGGCAAGCCTGCAATACCTACATGCAAGTCGTGCAAAACCTCCCCAGCCTCAGCACTCATCGCTTGAATCTCGTCTAGCATCAGAACGATCGGCCGCGGCTTGACAGTCTTGCGACGACCAAATGGCAGAAGCCGTCGCAACCAATGCAGTCGAGGCCTGTGATACAGCCTCAGCAAATCGCTGAGTTCCAACGGTCCACGCCGTGTTGACTCGCTTGTTGTGCGACTAGCATTGATTTTGACATTTACACCAGCGCTGTGTGTGACAGTGCGCTCAACCATCAGCACATCCGCACCGCCCGGAAGCATTGCATTCGCTATCTGCACAGTCAGCTCATGCTGGTCGGATAGTTGACTCAGCCTCACATCGACTACGACTGGGCCGTTCTGCTCCACTGCCCAACGTTTGCGCAAGTACCACTGCAAAGTGGTTTTGCCAGCACCGGGCGCACCTTGAATCAACCACGTGCTCTGATTCGGGTGCACTTCTGAGATCGGAAACTTCTCAATATCATCGCGCAGCTTTTCTACGGTTCCCTCAATGGCGGAAACCAGTTTCTGTCGACCTGCGAAGAACCGAGGCGAGTTCTTGTCACTCACCCGGAAATATTCTCCAAGTCCCTTGATGTCCGGCTTGCGCGTCATTGCACCTCCACAGTTGCAGTTTCTCTTATTATGCTACACCTGCTGATTCTCATCAGGGTTGATGTGCGGGAGCGATAAAACAATACTGCTGTAAATTCTTTCATTGCAGGTCGCTAGGCAGCATGACAGTAGTTGTACTCAGATTGTGCCTTTGAGCAGGCGGCCACTCATTCCCTTCGGATTGACACCGTGTGTTCTCAGATATCCTCTCTAGTGTGATATTCAATCAGGAATCGCCTGAATGACGGAATCGGAATTGTCACTTGTTTACCAATTCGATGGGCTATTCCAGAACGGATCATATCTTGGATGAAATCATCAGGTTCCATGTTTTTTTGCATAAAATCAGTTAACTCCACCCCGCGTTGCCAGCGCTTCCCTTCAAGTAAGTTTTCAAGCTCGTTATAGAGACAACCATCATCACCGATAAATTTTGCAACCTTGGCCAATACACCCGTGCGTTTGACAATACGTGTATTCTGCAGTCTAGCCAGATAGTAAGACTCTCTTCTTGAATCGCCGACAGCCTGAACCGAGTCCCTGTTAATCTCACTGAGACTCCCTCCATTGGCAGCCAACTCACTGGCCAATGCGCCCATATAATGATAAAGGTGTTGCGGCCAGCCATCCGACAGCCTGGCAACCCAGTCAGCGATTTCTTCTGTCTCCTTGCCAGTGACATAATATGACTTGAGCATCAGTTTCACTGACTCAGCGGCCTCCTCCGGCCGCAATGGTCCCAAGGTTTGCACATGGTGCAGATTGCTGTAAGAAAAGCGAGAAATACCTGCTTGCGCCAGACGCTCCTGCGACCATGCTAGCCCCGCTAGCAGTGGAATCAACGGCAAGCCTTTGATACCTACATGCAAGTCGTGCAAAACCTCATCAGCCTCAGCACTCATCGCTTGAATCTCATCTAGCATCAGAACAATCGGCCGCGGCTTGACAGACTTGCGACGACCGAATGGCAGAAGCTTTCGCAACCAACGCAATCGCGGCTTATGATACAACCTCAGCAAATCGCTGAGTTCCAACGGACCACGCCGTGTTGACTCGGTTGACGTGCGACTTGCGTTAATTTTCGAATCTACACCAATGCTGTGTGTGACAGTGCGCTCAGCCATCAACACATCCGCACCGCCCGGAAGCATTGCATTCGCTATCTGCACAGTCAGTTCATGCTGGTCGGATAGTTGACTCAACCTCGCATCAACCACAATCGGACCATTCTGCTCCGCAGCCCAACGTTTGCGCAAGTACCACTGCAAAGTGGTTTTGCCAGCACCGGGTGCACCCTGAATCAACCACGTGCTCTGATTCGGGTGCACTTCTGAGATCGGAAACTTCTCAATATCATCGCGCAACCTTTCTACGGTTTCCTCAATGGCGGAAACCAGTTCCTGTCGACCTGCGAAGAACCGGGGCGAGTTCTTGTCACCTTCCCGGAAAAATTCCCCAAGTCCCTTGATGTCCGGTTCGCGCGTCATTTCACCTCCACAATTGCAGTTTCTTTTATTGTCCCACACCTGCTGATTCTCAGCAGATTTGATGTGCGGGAGCGATAAAACAATATTGCTGTAAATTCTTTCATTGCAGACCGCTTAGCATGCGGGGTGGTAGCTGTTCTCAAACTGCGCTTTCAAGCTGACAACTAGTCGCTCCCTTCAAATTGACGCTGAGTGTCCTCAAATATCCTCTCTGGTGTGATATTCAATCAGGAATCGCCTGAATGACGGAATCGGAATTGTCACTTGTTTACCAATTCGATGGGCTATGCCAGAACGAATCATCTCCTGAATGAACTCTCTTGCTTTCATGCCCTCTGGCATAACCTCATCAGGTTCTGAGCTCTTCTGCCAGCTCAGATTATCCAGAATCTTTACAAGTTCTTTGTAACGGCATCCGTTGTCGCCAATGGCTTTCGCAACATGGGCTAACACACCTGTATGCTCAACAACAAGCTTGTCTTGCAGTCTAGCCAGATAGTAAGACTGCCTTCTTGAATCGCCGACAGCCTGAACCGAGTCCCTGTTAATCTCACTGAGATTCCCTCTCTTGGCAGCCAACTCACTGGCCAATGCGCCCATATAATGATAAAGGTGTTGCGGCCAGCCGTCTGACAGCCTGGCAACCCAGTCAGCGATTTCTTCTGTCTCCTTGCCAGTGACATAATATGACTTGAGCATCAGTTTCACTGACTCAGCGGCCTCCTCCGGCCGCAATGGTCCCAAGGTTTGCACATGGTGCAGATTGCTGTAAGAAAAGCGAGAAATACCTGCTTGCGCCAGACGCTCCTGCGACCATGCTAGCCCCGCTAGCAGTGGAATCAACGGCAAGCCTTTGATACCTACATGCAAGTCGTGCAAAACCTCATCAGCCTCAGCACTCATCGCTTGAATCTCATCTAGCATCAGAACAATCGGCCGCGGCTTGACAGACTTGCGACGACCGAATGGCAGAAGCTTTCGCAACCAACGCAATCGCGGCTTATGATACAACCTCAGCAAATCGCTGAGTTCCAACGGACCACGCCGTGTTGACTCGGTTGACGTGCGACTTGCATTAATTTTCGCATCTACACCAATGCTGTGCGTGACAGTGCGCTCAGCCATCAACACATCCGCACCGCCCGGAAGCATTGCATTCGCTATCTGCACAGTCAGTTCATGCTGGTCGGATAGTTGACTCAACCTCGCATCAACCACAATCGGACCATTCTGCTCCGCAGCCCAACGTTTGCGCAAGTACCACTGCAAAGTGGTTTTGCCAGCACCGGGCGCACCCTGAATCAACCACGTGCTCTGATTCGGGTGCACTTCTGAGATCGGAAACTTCTCAATATCATCGCGCAACCTTTCTACGGTTTCCTCAATGGCGAAAACCAGTTCCTGTCGACCTGCGAAGAACCGGGGCGAGTTCTTGTCACCTTCCCGGAAAAATTCCCCAAGTCCCTTGATGTCCGGTTCGCGCGTCATTTCACCTCCACAATTGCAGTTTACTATTATTATGCCACACTGTTGATTTGGAGTTAGTGAAATACAGGAAACTGGAACTAAATATTACTGGAGGGCACTTCTGTACTGTTTGCCGGGCTGCAAGCTGTCTCTAGCCAGTTTGTTGTTAAAACTAACTAGACTCGATAGCGAAGCAACAAAGTTGCATGAAGCTGACAAGAGCGGCTGACTGACCAAACGCCTCGCTGATAATGCCACAGACTATCTTGAACTGACCATGGTGTAACACACAACGCTACAGATGATGTCACAATGGGACGACAGCATTTGATTGGCTTACAAAAGCTTTAATTAAGACAGGCATCTTTGTCATGATATGATTATGTCCGAATCTCAATTTGACATTGAAAAATTTAACATACAAGCTTCAGTTCACATGTAAATCGGCCGCTCATATCATTCGATGTAGATTTTTCTTGGAAATACCGTGACTATGGCATCTGACGCGATCAAGTTAAATTCGTCCCACAGCTCTGTAATATATGAAGGCTAGTTCAACAGACTTGCAGCTCGCTCGCTTGCCCTCTGCGCTTCATCATGCAACTGCAAACCTTCAAACACTTTCGCTGTATTCTGCCAAGTCAATGCACAACTGCTTTTCTTGGCGGCCCGTTCCGCTAACAAGGCTCGCGCGTAGTTGTGTTGCTTGCTTCGTATTGCCGACTCTATCAACGTCTGTGAAATTAAATCACGCTGCGCGTGACTACCACCGAAACGATTTGCCGTGTAGCGCACCTTTGCTAACAATTCAGCCGCTCGCTCATACTTGCCTTCGCCAAATGCCACCAATGCACGACTGACAGACAATCCAACTTGTCGAGTCATCCATGCTGAATAATTTTCGCCTTGTGCCGACGACTCAAGCTTCTGTAATATTTCTCGCGCTGACGATGTTCGGCCAGCGCCGGTAAACGCCATCACGGCATGGCAGTCATTGAAACAATAATATCCCCCGTAAGGAATGGTTCTCGCCCACTTGTCAGCAAGCGCACCCCAACGGTCGCCTACATCCTGCCCCATTAGATGCAAGCGCCATAGAAGTGCGCTAGCATCAAGCATCTCCAACGCCACTGAGCAACCGGCAATAGATGTATCGTAAATTTCAAGCACCTTGTCATACTTTTGAAAATCCAAGTAATACAGTGCCAAATGCCACCAGTTATGTACCGCAAAACCATTTTCTGGCGCCCAGTCATGCTCGCGGGATTCATACCAGCGTATCCCCTCTTCTTGACGACCTTGCATCTCCAGAACATGTGCAACTGCATGAATAGCCCACACATCACCAGCACTCATTTCTAACGCTTTGTGACCAAACTCTTCAGCTTTTGCATATTCATTGCATTCTTCCAAGCCAAATGCATACATCCCAAGCGCATAACCGTAGCCCGGAGTATTTTCATCATACTGCGGTAGCACACGTGCCACCCGATCTCTCAGGTTGTTTGCATCACCTAGATAAAAATCCGTCAGATGTGCAATTTGCAAAGCCAACACGTCCCTAGGATGATCAATCAGTATTGACTCCAAACACTCAACTGATCGTTCAAAATCTCCGTCCAACCAAGCGCGTATTGACCGGAGGTGTTTCTGCTCACGCTCATCTGCGTACTGGGTTGCCGGTTCAGCCGCGGCCAAAGACTCCTTCAGGTGACTTACAAACTCTCCATCGGCCATTGCACTGCCACAATGCGCCCGCAAACAATGAGCCATCACGAAATTCGGATCCTCCTCAATGGCAGCATCAACAGTCTCAACAGGGTCGCCATGGTAGCTCTGCAACTGAACTAACGCCTTTTCATACAAATCCATAGCGCTCTGGCTCTGAACAGTGGTTGGCACACCACGGTAGTCCATCATTTGTTTCATAATCACCCTCCAATAATCTGTGTGTTAACCATTTACGCAAAATCGCATTTCTAACGCCCAGATGGCGACTCCTGCGCTGCGAGCGTGGTGCGCTTTGCAATTTTAAATCTATCGGCAGTTCCAAACTCCTTCAAACCCACGCCGGCCACATAGTCACCGAATACTGGACCATGTTTGAATAAATGTCCAGAACAACCGCCGGCTATCAGTACATTATCAAATTCAGGGTGAAAGTCAACAATGAAATGAGTATCTGGAGTCATGGCAATTTGACACGCCTTTTGATCCACTGCGCGTTGACCAGCAAGTTTTGGAAACCGATGTCCGATGTACTGCCGAGTGCGATTGAAAGTTGCCTCATCGACAACTCGCGGATCGTTGTCAAGGTCAATAATCGCATCGGTCCACGCAATAGCGGCCTTCACACCGTGACCTTCAATCGAAGGTGTTCCGTAAGCTTGATATCCGTGGTCGACCCAACACGGCATTTTGTCAGAATCAAAGCTTGCGTCCGAATCCGGTGTCGATGTGTAAATAATGTTTTGGCGCACAACCTTCGAAATCGGTTGGATAGTTCTTTTATATAGATCACCAAGCCATGGGCCCGCCGCTACCACTATAAGATCAGCTTGCAATGGCTTGTCATCAAGAAACAACTGCTCAAATTCATCTGTGCGCACTCTTCCTCTTCGAATCTCACCACCCTCTCGCACAAACAAATTTGCAGTTTCAACAAGCGCCCTGTGAGCCATCAAAACACCCGATTCCGGCTCATATAACCCGTATGCTGTATTCCTGAAGTTGAATTGAGGAAACCGAACCTCAAGCTCGCCTGTATCAAATTTGAAATACGGCACACCTATCCTGTCAAATGTCGCGATTGTAGAATCTTCCCATCCTGAGTCATGCTCAGCAGCAATAATCAATGCGCCACATTCAACATAGAGCGTAGAACCGAGTTCCTCTTGCAACTCCATCCAGCGCAATCTTGCCTCGCGCACCCATTCGGTGTAAAGCGCATCACTACCGTGAATGGAACGGATGATGCGAGTATAGTCCGAGGATGAAGCCCGAGCGTGACCGGGAGGCCAACGATCAAGCAGTGTAACCGAATGCCCGCGTCGCAAGATGCTGAGGGCCGACATCAATCCGGCGATGCCAGCGCCAATAACAATAACTTGACTTTTATTTCGATTTCGCATTTATTTTGTGTTATACTAAAAAATATTTTTGAATACAGTATACAAAATATTCTGTTTCATGCATAATGTTTGAAGCAAATAGCCAAATGGAGGATATTGAGCTAATGAGTTCAAACGCAAACGACAAACTTTCAGAATTGCCGGATAGTACGCATACAGTAGTAATGGGAGCTGGTGACCTAAATGGTATCATGCGCGGCAAGCGAGTGCCAGCATCGAACTGGCCTAACGTAAGCCAGAACGGAAACGCTCTATCTATCGCTATGCTAGTCATGGATATGACATCCGACATTTGGGATTCACCTTACGCCAACATGGAAAACGGCTATCCTGACATGCACATGCTACCATTAAACCAACCGATAGAAGTGCCTTGGGAATCTGGAGTTGCAATTTGCATGGGTCGCCTTGAAGGCATGGACCATAAACCGGTGCCGGTTGACCCGCGCGGCACTCTAATCAAGCAAGTTGAACGCGCAACTAACTTGGGCTATGAAATCAATATCGGCGCTGAACTAGAGTTTTACCTGCTTGATCCCGAAACTCACAAACCAAAAGACCGAGGCATTCAAGTCTATAGCCTTGCTCGCGCTTCTGAACTTGAACATGTGCTGGGGCCTATGCGACGTAATCTAAACGCTATTGGAATTCCAATTGAACAGTCTAACCCTGAGTACGCGGCCGGTCAAGTGGAGATTAACATCCGCTACGGCAAAGCGTTAGAAGTGGCCGACCAAGTCGTTATGTTTCGTTCGATGGTCAAGGAAATCGCCCATCACCACGGCTACATTGCAACCTTCATGGCCAAGCCCTTCGCCGAAGAATCTGGCAACGGCCTGCATACTCATCATTCAATTTGGCAAAATGGCTCAAATCAATTTGCTGATAATGGCAACCTCTCCCAACTCGGCCTGCACTACCTTGCTGGACTGCAGAAGCGCATGGCTGAAGCCTCAATCGTAGCCGCCACAACACCAAACGCTTACAAGCGACGGGCGCCTTACACATTCTGCCCTATCAATACCACTTGGGGTATTGATAACAGAACCACAGCATTGCGAGTCATACTCGGGTCTGACAACGCCGTGAGAGTCGAAAAACGCGACGGCTCAGCGGATTGCAACCCTTACTACCATTTTGCAGCTGAGATTGCGGCCGGACTTGATGGCGTTGAACAACAGCTCGAACCCACGCCTATCACTGAGTGTGATGCTTACGCACTAGAGGATGCACAAGCATTACCCACCCGTATTAGCCAAGCAATCTCTTTGGCCAAACAGTCAGACTGGCTTCGGCAGGTAATTGGTGATGACCGACTGACAATACTCATTCAACAAGCGGAACGCGAGGAAGAGTTCATCAATACTCCTATCTCGCAAGCAGAAACTGACCGCTACCTTGAGAATTTCTGATGAGAATAGCACGTGTAATCGGGACTGTCACATCCACGGTCAAGGATCATCAACTCGCCGCCCATCCGCTATTGGTCGTTGATGTTCAAGATGCCCAAGGAAAAGTGCTTGACCCCTCAGTAGTTGCAGTTGACACCCTCGGTGCCGGAGTGGGACAGACTGTCCTGATTGTGAGCGGTTCTGCCGCAAGAGTGCCAACTACCATTGCCGGAATCGCAGTCGATGCCGCAATCGTCGCAATAGTTGATGAAATCTCAGTGGGTAAATAACAGATTCAAAACATGATTATTGACTATCTATCAAATGACAACAGGAGAATATTGATATGGCAGCAAAAATGGAAAATACACAAACTGCGCTTGGTATGATTGAAACCAGAGGACTGGTCGCCTCTATTGAAGCGGCTGATGCAATGGTGAAAGCGGCGAACGTTAGTATTTTGAAACAAACTCAGGTCGGCGGTGGACTCGTGTCAACGCTGATTCGCGGTGAAGTCGGTGCAGTCAAAGCATCTGTAGATGCCGGTGCCAGCGCCGCCAACAAAGTCGGCGAGGTGATTGCGGTTCATGTGATACCGCGCCCACATGACGAAGTAGAGTCCTTACTATCCAATTAACTTGGGCGCTGGCTGAATCCAAGTCTGATAGCAAAACGAAAACTTGTCATTGTTAACAGATGCGCACAAGTAAAACCTATTCCAAAGCTGAGATTGCTTGATGAGTTCTGAATTCGAGGATTTTACTAAAGCCTTGGAACAGGCGAGTCGAACTACAATCGATAGCGAACCGCTTCCGGGCTTCAATAGCATTGCAGTGCTCGGCGGTGGCCCGGAAGCATGTATGCTTGCCGCGCTTTCACTAGCTCAAAACCACTCTGTAACCCTGTTCACCGCTTACGGATCGGAGTTGAATGCACTGCGCTCCGCCGGTGGCATTACATTGCGTGGTGACGGTCCGACTGGCACTTACCAAATTGATCAGCAATCAACCCCGTCTATACATACCACTGCTGAACTCGATTCAGCAGTGGCGAGTGCGGATTTGATTTTTCTTACCGGTCCCGTTCACAAGCATCGGACTTATGCCATGGTATTGGCGGATCATTTGCATGACGGCCAAACACTGGTTGTCATGCCATCTAGAAGTTTTGCAGCACTGGAAACCCGCTGGTTACTCAAAAGCGGCGGTTGCAACGCTGATATCACTATAGTGGAAGTTCAAAACCTACCTTACTGGATTCGCCTCAACGGTAACGTCCTAGTGCTCTCAGCCTGCAACCAAACAGTGGCGGCATCACTGCCTTCCACTCACAGGAACCATGTTAAACAACTGCATCCGATACTGCCAAATATTCAGCCCGTTCCAACCGTTGCGCACAGTAGTTTTGCCGACGGTAGCGGCGCAGTTGAAAGCGTAGCGCTCATGATGGGCTTGAGTAGAGCTGTTCAATCAGACAAATATCATCTGCCAGGTGCTGAGCCGCTTGCAGAACATGAGAACATGCAAGGGCTCATAGACACAGAGCGCGGCCAGCGTCTAGTCCATCAAGTTATGAACGAGCGACGCGACGTTGCAAGACGATACGGAATACGGAACTTGCCGGATGATAAAAATTGGGTTGACGTATACGTTAGCTCATCAAAAGGAGACAGCATCCGGCCAGTCCCGTCTGAACAACAGTCTTTGTCCATGCTTCGTTCAGCCGTGACCGGTTCGCTGATCCCACTGCAGTCGGCAGGTAAGTTGAGCGGGACTCCAACACCAATTACGGATGCGCTTGTAACTCTAGCCGGCGTGTTGTTAGGCCAAGATCTAACGGCCATAGGCCGCCGACTTGAAAACATGGGAGCCAGTGCGCAAACCAGCGATGAAGCCAGACGTTGGATGGAGAATGAGGTAAGGGGGGAATAGAAAGTGGATTATGACCTTCAGTCGATAGCTGGAGCCCGAAGGGCTGCTGAATCAGCATGGGATGCCTACCTCAAGTTCCGCGAGTTCAGCCGCGAGGATATCGATGCAATAGTTGACGCCATGGCCCGAGCTATTGAACCCCAAGCACGCAGGCTTGCAGAAATCGCAGTTGAGGAATCCGGCTGCGGCAATGTTGAAGATAAACGCATCAAGAACCTGTTCAATTCCTTGTCTGTAGCACAGTGGCTACGAACCGTAAAAACCCGAGGCATACTATGGCGAGATGACATAACCAAAATAGCAGCTATTGGTGAACCGATGGGTGTGATCGCAGCATTGATTCCCGTCACCAATCCAACTTCTACAGTGATCTACAAGGTTATCTCAGCGATCAAATCTGGCAACGCTATCATTTGTGCCCCTCACCCGCGCGGTATTCGATGTGGAATGGAAACAGTTGAGATCATGGCACAAGCAGCAGAACAGCTCAATGCGCCAACGGGATTGATCCAGTGCCTCAGTGAAGTGACAATTGCAGGCACTACGGAGTTGATGAAACACCGCCGCACTTCCCTGGTTCTCGCTACCGGTGGACCGCAAATGGTGAAAGCCGCATATTCATCCGGAAAACCCACGCTTGCAGTTGGACCTGGCAACGTACCCTGTTATGTGCATCGCTCAAAAAAACGAGACCTTGATGAAGTTGCAGAGCAGATAATCATGTCGAAAAGCTTTGACTACGGCACCGCTTGTGTTTCAGAACAATCTGTAATCGCAGATCAGCCGATTAGCCGTACACTGCAATCTGAAATGAAACTGCGCGGCGCTTATTTTTGCACCGAAAGAGAATCCAACAGAATTGCAGATGTGATTTTCTCAGGAAAAATGATCAATCCCGACCGAGTAGGGCAAGCACCAGAAGTCATCGCCAAGCTCGCCGGCATTGAATTGCCACCCAAAACGAGAATCCTAGTTACTCCACAATCGCAAGTTGGTTGGCAAGCACCGCTATCTCACGAAAAACTAAATCCGATACTGGCCTGGTACGAGGCCAAAAACGAATCAGACGGATATCAGCTGTCGCGGGATATTGTCCGCTTCGGCGGATGGGGCCATACAGCTGTCATCCACAGTGACGATAGCGCCTCCATTGCTCGGTATAGCGATCTTCCAGTTGGTCGCGTGCTGGTAAACACACCCGCAATACTCGGTGGCATGGGCTATTCGACCGATTTGGAACCAAGCTTTATGCTCGGTACCGGCACTTGGTCAGGCTCAGTTACTTCCGATAATGTAACCGCACTGCACCTGATCAATATCAAACGAGTTGCCTACGAATCGAGGGACTGGCGCGACATATTAAATGAGTTCGGTGAATAGACTTGCCTGAAAACACAACAACCATACGCGCCCTGATGCAAATAGATCGACTGCAGCCAAAATTTGCAGCGTACAACGGCGCAACCGTTCAGGGATCTATTCCACTTGCTGGTGACACCGTGCTGATTGGTGAGCTAGCACCAGGTAATGAAGTGTTTCGTTTGATCGATATCGCACTCAAGGCTAGCCGCGCTGAGGCGACCAGCCAAATTGTCGAACGAGAATTCGGATTTTTCATTCTGCGCTCCCCATCAAATGCACAAATCACTGCTGCCAGGCAAGCCATTCTCAAAGAGCTCAACATGAAACTTGAGGATCGGATCAAGCCTGTTGTCGAATCCACCCAAATCATCACTTCAGTCGAACCCTATCAGGCACAACTGCTCAACAAATGGTCATCGGGTTCGCTAGTGGTTCCTGGCCAAACGCTTGGAATTGTCGAGTGTGCGCCAGCCGCATACATATCAATCGCCGCAAATGAAGCTGAAAAAGCTGCCAATATCGATATTGTGCAAGTTCGTGCCGTCGGTCGCTACGGCCGTCTGTTCGTATCCGGCACTGAAGATTCTGTGAAAACTGCGATTCATTCAGCATGTGCCGGTATAGACGAAATTGAGGGGTTGCCAAATTGACACAAACTCGCAATGTCATTGTTGACGAACTTGTCCGAGATGCCTACCAACGAGGGCGCGTGCAAATAGAAGTCAAGCCCGGTGACATCGTAACTGCCCAAGCGCGAGACACAGCCGAACGACTTAAGATAAAACTGCTTGAACAACCGCTTGAACGCCCCTTCCCCCACAAAACCAATGGCACAGCAGCACAGCAACGCATTCTGTATCGCAGAAACCCAGGTTGGCAGGCACCCATTCAGCAGTCATCGCAATTAGCGCGCAAAATCTCAAAACTTGCAATCATAGGAGTTGGCGGCGTCGGCGCTCACCTCGCTCACCTCGCCACAATGAAAGAAATCGCGCATGAGATCGCCCTAAACGACGTGCTACCCGGATCGGCTGAGGCCACAGCTCTGGATTTGCAACATTCAAGCGGTGTTACCCGATCTGCCACCCGTCTAATCGGCAGCACTTCGATTAGGTTGGTTGAAAGCTCTGATATCATTGTTGTCACCGCGGGTCGACCACGCACACCCGGCATGACACGCGCCGATTTAAAAACTGTAAACGCACGTATCATCCGAACAGTCGGCGAGTCGATTGCCAACATTGCACCAAATAGTGTGGTGATTGTTGTCACCAACCCAGTTGACGAAATGACAAATGTGATGTTGAACGCTACCGGATTTGCCCGAGAACGCATCATTGGCATGGCTGGCACACTTGACAGCGCACGGTTTCGGAGCGCTTTATCGCAAGCGGCCGGGGTGCCAATTGCCGATGTCAGCGCCTTCACACTCGGCAGTCATGGCGATGAGATGGTGCCCATCGCCTCCAGAGCAACGATAAGAGGTTTACCATTATCAGAATTTCTGAATGAGGAAACGATAGAGGCTTGTCGCCAACGAACTATTGCTTCCGGCGCTGAGGTTGTCGCCTTACGTAAAACCGGCTCCGCAACATTTGCTCCAGCACACGCCGTATTGGAATTAATTGAGCACATGCGAGGCGCCACTGCCGGCGCAGTTCCGGCATCTGTACGTTTGAACGGTGAATATGGGATTGAGGGTGTGGTTGCAGGTGTTCCGTGCAAACTGTGCATGAGTGGCGTTGCTGAAATTGTGGAAATACCACTCGCAGATGAGGAGTTGAACGCGCTAATGAATGCTGCTGAAGCAGTGCAGTCAAGATTGGATAGCAACTAATATGGTCCTGATGAGTTATTCAAGTGGCGGTCGTTTTGAGAAAATTGGCGCTTACTGTCGAGCCAAAAGAGTAGGACCTTTTGTCTACATTGCCGGTACAACTGCAATCGAACCGAGTGGTAAATTGCATTCACCGAACAACACTTATGAACAATCGATGTACATTTTCAATCGCATACAAGAAGCCTTGCAACAAGTGGGTGCTGAGATGCGGCATATTGTCAGAACCCGCGCCTTTCTGACTGACATGCAGACCAGTGGTGAGTTTGTTCGAGCGCACGGCGAGATTTTCAAAGACATTGAACCAGTTACAGCCGGTTATGAGGCCGGGCTAACGACTCCGGGCATGATGATTGAGATTGAAGCCGATGCCATCATTCATAGTCAGGAAGGGGAAATTGAGTATTGACAGAATATTGGCAGACTGCATTTGCAATCCGCCAAGTCTGCGACGGTGTATAGTTGAAAGCACCGCCGTAGCTCGGAACAGTCGGCTGATGATTAATGCATTGTGCCGATTGGAATCAACCATTGCATAGAGGAGAAAGTTTATGAAATTTACTCGTTATCTGAAAGTAGCAACCAGCGCAATACTGATCGCGTTCAGTTTGGTTGCCGGACCAATAGCCAACGCGCAGGATAAAGACCCGATTGTTGTAGGTTACATCGGCTCTTTCGCAAGTGACACTGGGCTTAGTACAATCCGAGGTGCCGAAATGGCCATTGATGAACTCAATGCCGCCGGCGGTGTTTTAGGAGGTCGCCAAATCAAGTTTGTCAAAGCTGACACACGCGAAGATGTTGCAGAAGGTATCAAGGCCTATGAATACTTGAATGACGTTGAAAATGTTGACTTTATCATCTCAGGCAGCATTGACGATGTCTCGTTGGGTTGGTTTGAGCGCATGGCAGAATACCGGACACCAACTCTGGATACTTGGACTTCCTACGTCGGCATCATCGACAAGGTTGTTGAAGACTATGAAAAATACAAGATGTATTTCATGAATATCGCCTGCGATGAAGCCTTGGCAACTCTTTATATCGACTTTGGCAAGGACGTCCTAGCCGCTGAGATGGGATACAAGTCAACAGTGCTCATGTTTGAAGATACCGCGTTCGGTGTGTCTATTGCTGGCTTAGTTCGAGAGCTGTTAGCTCCCGAAGCCGGTATTTCAATCGCTGAAGAGATCACCTACGATGCCAACACAGTGGATTTTGCACCGTTGTTCAATAAGGCGGTAAATTCCGGAGCCGACTTTATCTACCTTGTTTCATCAGTTAGAAGTCAAGTTCCAGCATCACAATACGTAAAACTGCAGGTGCCAATTCCTATGACCGGTGTGAACGTAGCCGCGTTCGGCCAGGATTTCTGGAACGATACCGGCGGTTTGGGCGGTGGAACCTCAACGCTCAGCCCAGTGCCAGCTGTTGGTATGGCACTTGATGACAGAACTGCGAAATTCATTGACAACTACAAAGGAAGATACGGTAACGAACGACCGGTATACCCGCATTTCAATGGATTTAATGCCTACTACGGAATATATGGCGCATTTGAAGCAGCTGAGGCAGCGGGAGGTTTCGAACCGCTCGACGCGTGGGTGGAAGCAATGGAGAACAAAGATCTCAAGCTTTACAAGGACGGTAAACTCTGGTTTAGGTACGCATACTGGAAACCAGGCGAGATTGAACCGCGAACCAATCGTCAGTACACCCATAACGTACGTTTTGATATCACAGAGCCATTTGATGACGGCAGTCCGGCAATGGTTGTCGTTCAGTGGTATGAAGACGGCACCCCTGCGGTGATTTATCCGAAGAAATTTGCGACTGGCAAATTCAAAGAACCTTCTTGGATCAAGTAAGTCTTGTTAGGTAAATTCCCCTATCCCGCTCACAGTTTCACAACCGAAGCTGTGAGCGGGAGATTTGTTTGACACCCGTTACCCTGATTCAGCATGCTAAGCCAGATATTAGTACAAGGATTAATGCTCAGTGGATTTTACGCACTGATTGCTGTAGGCTTCACAATGATTTTCAGCGTTGGGCGCGTACTCAATTTGGCTTACGGAGCATTCCTCATGTTAGGGGGTTACATTTACTACCAAGCCGCCCAGATTGTAGGCTTGCCCAAAATCCCCAGTTTGGCGATTGCCATCGCAGCCGGAGCAGTTTTTGGTTCTCTGGTTTACTTAATATTGGTCAAGCGATTACGAGGCAATGCCGTGGCTGTTGAGATTACTACGCTCATTCTGGCAGTTGTGGTGCAAGCAACTGTGGTGATAATTTTCTCCCCATCGCCCAAAAGCATGTGGCCATTGGTGCCGGGCGTATTAAGAATCGGCGACATAAGTATCAGTTACAACATTGTGATTGCAGCAGTCACCAGCTGGGTTGTACTAGGTGGACTGTTGGTATTTATTGGGAGGACACATCTTGGGCGTGCGATTCGCGCAGTATCGATGGATCGCAAAGGGGCTTGCATAGTGGGCATTGATCCTGACCGAGTTAATCTCGTTACTTGGGGTATTTCCGGTGCCTTTGGAGCATTGGCTGGAGTGTTCCTAGCAACTTACACTCAACTAGATCCAAACATGTGGGTGACACCTTTAATCATCGCGGTGGCCGTGGTCATCGTCGGGGGTATCGGCAGTATCGTCGGAAGCATGGTGGCAGCGCACATCATTGGCATGCTAGAAACCATCACTACAACGCTGATCGCAGCTGAGCTGCGCGGTGTCGCAACTATGCTGATAATAATTTTGGTTTTGGTTGTAGCGCCGAAAGGTCTGTTCGGAAAATCAGAGCTATGACTAATCTAATCTCTGTCAATCGCAATGGCATCACAAGATGGGTCATATTTGCAATGATCATGCTGCTGTTGCCAATTGTCGCCAGCACTGGCATGATCCGCTCATTTGTTTTCGCATTGTATCTGGCAATCTTTGCAATCAGCTGGGATATTATGTCGGGGCGAACGGGGTACATCAGCTTTGGACACCCGTTTTTAATCGGCATAGGCGGCTACACCACTGCACTATTGAGCTATCACTTGGCTTGGCCACTGTATGTGACAATTCCGATTGCGGTTGTAGTCACCATGGTTGGCGGCACCTTGTTTTTCTTTCCTGCGCTACGTATTCGAGGCACATATTTCGCTTTGGTAACACTGGCCTTCATGGAATTGATGTATGGTCTCGTTCAGGTAGTGGCGCCTGAGGTTACCGGTGGCACCCGTGGCTTGTCAGGACTACCAAGCATTACACAAGGCGCAATACCAAATTACTACCTGGCACTGACTGTTATGCTAGCACTTGGATTTTCAATGTGGTTGCTAGTGCAAACACGGTTTGGTATCGCATTGACAGCAATCGGCACTGATGAGGATTCAGCTCGCGCCAGTGGATTGAATGTCACCAAAATAAAGCTGTTCGCTTTCATGTTGAGTGTTTTCTCAGCTGGTATTGGCGGCGCCATGTACATCCATTATCTTGGGTCGATCGCACCACGCGGATTATTTGACATCGGTTTCTTGTTCCAGATTCTTGTCGCGTGCTTGCTAGGTGGGGCGGGTACTATCACTGGTCCAATCGCCGGTGCGTTTTTTCTCACATTTTTATTGGAATGGTTGCGACCCTATGTACCTGGACCTGAGCGGTTTCTGATTTATGGCGCGGTCGCGTTGGCTCTGTATGCCTGGCAACCGAAAGGTTTACATGAGCTAGTCCGTTTGTTTACAACCAAGCTATTCAATCGCGGGGCAGCGCGAGTGTAGTATGAGAAAAGCGCTTAAAGCTAGCAATCTGATGAAGTCATTTGGCGGTCTTCATGTGGCAAAGAACGTGTCACTGCAGGCTGATAGCGGTGAATCTGTTGGTATCATTGGCCCGAACGGCGCTGGTAAAACAACACTTTTCAACTTGCTTACAAGTGAAATCAAGGCAGACGGCGGAAGTGTGGCTTTAGATGGTATCAACATTGATTCGCTGTCGATACATGAGCGAGTCCGAGTTGGATTAGCGCGAACCTATCAAGTACCACGTCCATTTTCTGGTTTGACAGTCAGAGAAAACATTCGCGTAAGCATGATGCCAGACAGCATATTCAAGATGATTTCCGGTACAACTGACGCAAATAATGAATGGCGGGTTGCTGAGGGTATCGGCTTTGAACCAAAGCAGCTTGAGCAACTGCCTACGCAACTTGCCATGGGTGACCTACGCAAACTGGAACTAGCGCGCTCACTGGCTACAGATCCAAAAGTGTTGCTACTTGATGAAGTATTTGCGGGGTTAACATACGGAGAAATCAGCCAAATCTCAAAGTTGCTAATTGAACGTCGCAAGTCCCACAATACCACTTACGTAATCATTAGTCACGATCTGAAAGCTCTGGAACCTTTGGTAGATCGCGTACTTGTCATTCATCAGGGCGAAGTGCTCACTGAGGGAACGTTTCGCGAGGTGGTGAGTAACCCGCAAGTTCAAGATGCCTATTTGGGCACCGGTGGCGGCGCAACAACATGAGCGCTATGTTGAAAATCGAACAACTCAAGGTGGTTTACGGCATGGCCAAAGTCTTGCACGGCGTGTCGCTTGCTGTGGATGAAGGCCATGCAATTGCAATCATCGGTCCAGTCGGCGCCGGCAAGTCAACATTGTTTGATGCAGTTTTTGGCATGACTGAATCAACTGGCACAATTAAGTTCGATGGCCAAGACCTCAGCAGATTGCCAACTTCCAAAATTGTTGAGATGGGTATTGCCTATGCACCTGAACGTGGGAATTTGTTTACACAGATGAATGTCAGAGACAACTTGCTCACTGGTGCTTATTGTGCCCGAAAAGACGTTGCGAAAAACCTTGAACTTGTTTTTGATCTGTTCCCGATTCTCAAGCAACGGCAACGACAGGAAGCTGGTACACAAAGCGGTGGAGAAAGACAGATGTTGTCCTTGGGGCGCGCTTTGATGAGCAGTCCACGGCTGCTATTAGTTGATGAGCCCACGATTGGCCTTGCACCTATTGTTTGTCAAGAGATTGCGCATGCGCTCAAGCGGCTGAACCAAGAACATGGACTGACAGTATTGATCGCCGAGCAAAATGCAAACTTCGCGCTTAATCTCGCTGAATATATCTATCTGCTAGAAACAGGAATCATGTCCCGTCAAGGAACCTCTGCTGAGCTGCAAAAGGAAGACGTAATCCGTAAAGCATATTTCGGGACTGAGGAACAACCCGAGCAAATAGCATGAGCGTATATACAAAAATCAAACCCGCCACGCTTTTGGCAGATGAAGTGTACAAACAGCTGGTTTCGAGTATTACAGATGGAACAATCGATCCCACCAAGCGCATCATTCAAGACAAACTTGCAAATGAAATGGAAGTTAGCAGAACTCCGGTAAGAGAAGCTTTGTTGCGCCTTGAGAACGAAGGTTTTTTGAAAAGAGCCGGGCGTAGCGGATTTATAGTTCGAAGGCTGTCAGGGAAAGAAGCAGAGCAGATTTATAGCGCTCGCGAAGCTGTTGAGTGCCATTCTCTCGGATTGCTGTGCCAAATAGAGGATACCGGACAAGCGAACAGACTAGCTAAAATAGTAGAAACAATAGAGAGTCAACCAGTTCAAACAATCAGCGGATACCTAGACGCCAACAAGACCATTCACCGCGCATTTGTTGAAGAGACTGATAATCACAATTTATTGAAAATGTTCGATTTGATATGGAATCAAAGCACTGCTATTCGCCTATTCTCAAAATTCAACGATAGAGATTTGTCCACCTCACTCAAGAATCACATGGTGCTTTGTGAAGCAGTGAAAAAACGAGACCGTCAGGCGGCAGTTGAGTTGATGCGAGATCACATCAGGAATGGGCTTCAGCTACAGCTCAATGCCATTGCGGCCCGTGAAGCAGATCTTCAAAATGGAGATTTACTTGAGAAGGCTGTGCATGAAAATTAATAGGCCCACAAACTCATAGGAAGGTAAACAAAAAAATGTGTGGAATCGCATCCAGAATTTTGAATCACTATGGAGCTGTCGGTAAGGACCTGGTAAGCCTGATGGATGCCCAGTCACATCGTGGCGCTGATTCAACCGGTTTTGCTATTTATACTCACCCGGTGGAAAAGGGATACAAAATACGATTGATGGGGTTCAATCGAAACCAGCAAGATTCACTTCTTTCTGAATTTGAATACGTTTTGTGTCAACACGGATCAAACTGGCTTGAATCGCCAGAAATCGATGAAGCTTCAACTGACCATTACAGTATCCGTGCAGTAATTGATTCACCAAAAGATATTGCGCGCTGGATAGAAGACGCAGATTTACTTTCAGACCGCTTGGAAGTCCAATCATTCGGCAAGTCGCTTGAAATCATCAAGGACGTTGGTGATGCCAATGCTGTCGCAGACAAGCATGGTGTGCGCAATCTCACAGGAACACATGGCCTTGGTCATGCCCGATTGGCCACAGAATCGAATGTCTCACCAAATGCGAGTCACCCGTTTTGGGCACGTCCTTTTGCTGATGTTGCAATTGTGCACAATGGTCAAATCACGAATTACTACAACTGGCGAAACAAACTTGAGCGTGAATCTTATCGATTCATGACTGAAAACGACAGTGAGTTAATCGCAGTGTGGATATCAGATCAAATGCGCAAAGGTCTGACACAAAAGCAGGCACTCAGGAAATCGATAGAGGAAATTGACGGTGTATTTACATTCATGATCGGCGATAGAAATGGGATTGGCATGGCTAAGGACCGTTTTGCTATGAAGCCACTAGTTACGATTGAAGAGAATAACGAACTGGTCGCAGCAACCGAAGAACAAGCGGTGAGGACAATCTCGTCGGAACTGGCAGAGGTTATCAATTACGATGGACCAGCAATTACCCAAATCTGGGAAGTTGCTACACTTCCAGCCGCAGCCTGAACCATGAAACAAATTACCATCAGTGCCGGCCGGCGCTCAATCCGGGAAATCAACAATGAAATTCAAACCGCAATCGCAAATCAATGCGCTGTCACTGTTAACGACACCCAATCCCGACACAATTTAGGAGTTGGATTGCCAGCTGGGGCAAAGGTTCGGTTTGAAGGTAGCGTTGGCTACTACTGTGGTGGGCTGAACAATGGGGCTGAGATCTCAATTGACCGCAATGCTGGCTGGGGTGTCGGCGAAGCGATGGCAGCTGGTAGCATCACTGTAAACGGGTATTCCGGTATGTCAACAGGAGCTTCCATGCTAGGCGGGCGCATCCATATCAGAGGTGATTGCGGACCAAGATGCGGTGTAGGAATGAAAGGAGGCGACATAATTGTAGAAGGCAAGCTGGGATATCAAGCCGGATTTATGGCACACAGCGGGCGTATCATTACACTATCTGGTGCCGATAAATCATGTGCAGACGCACTGTGGAGAGGTGAAGTATGGTTTATTGGCGATATTGAATCTCTCGGAGTTGACAGCAAATTACTTGAGCCTGATATCACCGAAGTAGATGCCGTGGAAACAATGTTAGCTGAATTAGGTTTGGAAGACCGATCACGCGACTGGCGTAAAATCGTTTCTGGTGAAAGACTATGGTATTTTGAAAGCAGGGATGCAAATTCATGGCTGATGATATGACAGAAAATTACAAGTACCCCTTCCCACTTCCGGGAGAGGATGAAATTCGCTATCAAGATGGCGCCATACCTGGCCGGCCAGCCGGGTCACCATCTTCTTACAATGAGGGCGGGTCAACGCGCTGGACACCAGAAGCAATCGCTGAGGTGCAAGCTTTAGCACAGCTTGGCCGCTACCAAGTTCGAGGTTACAACTGTTTTAATAAGCGAATGCCGACGTTCGATGATCTGGTTTTTGTGCCCGCAACAATGACTCGCTTACCACTGGAAGGTTATCGAGAAAGCTGTGACATGACCACCATACTCGGTGGCGGCACTGGTATGGTAGATAATCCGATCGAACTTAAGATACCGGTTTATATTGCGTCGATGTCCTTCGGTGCATTGTCTGCGAGTGCTAAAGCGTCTTTGGGTTACGGTGCCTCAAAGGCCGGAACAATGACCTGTACCGGAGAAGGCGGCATGTTAGATGAGGAGCGCCAAGCTAGTCAAACCCTTGTCTACCAAATTAGTCCGGCTCGTTATGGGCTTGATTTAGATCACTTGCGTCAAGCCGATGGATTGGAGCTGGTAATAGGCCAAGGTGCCAAACCAGGTACAGGGGGATTATTGCTAGGAATGAAAATTTCCGAACGTATCTCAAATATTCGCACCTTGCCGGTTGGTGTTGACCAGCGTTCGACAACGCGCCATCCTGATTTCTTAGGTGCTGATGACATGGCAGTTAAAATCGAAGAGCTGCGAATTGCAACAAATTACAAAGTACCGATTTTAGTGAAAATGGGTGCGACTCGACCGAGATTCGATGTTGCTATCGCTGCCAAGGCCGGTGCTGATGTCGTTGTTGTTGATGGTGCTGAAGGCGGTACAGGTGCGTCGCCGGAATTACTACTCAACCATACTGGCATACCCACCCTTTCGGCTATTCGAGCAGCCCGGGAGGCGCTTGATGAATGTGGAATGTCAGGTAAGGTTTCATTGGTAGCGGCTGGCGGAATCCGCTCTGGTGTGGATGCCGCCAAGTGCATTGCCCTTGGAGCCGATGCTGTTATGATCGGAAACGCGGCTATGATCGCACTTGGATGCAATTCACCTCGGTATGAAGCTGACTACGTTGCATTGGGAACCACACCCGGCGCTTGCCATCATTGTCACACTGGACTGTGTCCCGTAGGTATTGCCACCCAAGATCAAGAGTTGGAAAAACGAATGGATATCGCAGCTGGCGCCGAGCGAGTTTTCCGGTTTCTCACCGCGATGACTATGGAAATATCCATGCTCGCCAAAGCCTGTGGCAAATCATCAGTCCACAATCTTGAAATCGAAGACTTGCGGGCACTGTCATTCGAAGCGTCAGCGTTTACCGGGGTGAAGATGGCTGGAATAGACCGCCCATTCCAATGGCAACCTTAGGTTGACCATAACCTTGCCAACAACATTCGGCTATCAGCTCAATCGCTGAAATCATCTCATACGAACAAGATACTTGCGTTTCATGCGTTTGCATGAAACGCAATTTGAATCTATACTCCTAGGAAGAACGGCAACAGTTCACCTCTGCGCGATGGGTGGCGCAGCTTCCTGATACCTTTAGCCTCTATCTGGCGAACACGTTCGCGGGTCACATCAAGCTGTTGGCCAACCTCTTCAAGCGTATAGTCTTTCGGTAATCCGATACCAAAGCGCATTCTGATAACTTGAGCTTCGCGCTCAGACAGAGTGCTGAGAGCTGTTTCAAGAGCTGAAAACAGACCCAACTCAGTGGCATCATCAACTGGTGATTTACTTGACTTGTCTTCAATAAAATCGCCTCTTCGAGCATCTTCATCTTCACCGATTTTGGCTTCCATAGACAACGGTTCCTTGGGTATATCCAGGAGTTTTCGTACTTTGTCTTTTGAGATCTCCATTCGCTCGGATAGCTCCTCAACAGTCGCTTCGCCACCTTTTTCTTGACGAATTTCACGCTGATTTCGTGACAGCGCGCTGAGATTTTGGGTCATGTGGACTGGAACGCGTATGGTTCGAGACTGGTCTGCACAAGCGCGAGACACAGCCTGTCTGATCCACCAAGTTGCATAAGTTGAAAACTTGAATCCGCGTTCATGTTCGTATTTGTCAACTGCCTTCATCAATCCGAAATTTCCTTCTTGGATCAAGTCATCAAATTCCACTCCTCGATTGTTGTATTTCTTCGCAATTGACACAACCAATCGGAGGTTGGCACCCACCATCTCATCTTTCGCCCGGCGAGCCCTGACCGAACCGGCAAACACCAGTCGACATATCTCCCTGAATTCCTCCAGCTTGATTCCCAACCGCCTTTCAAAATTGAGCAAGTCTTTGCGTGCTTCAGCGATCTCAGCACGATATTCCTCAAGCTTGTTAGCCTGTGCTTCGTCACACCTTTTCTTTATGGTGGAAATATAATGGAAACGCGTGTAATCAAGATCCTGCAACTGCTGTCGTTTGATACCAGCCTTTCTTATGCAGATTTGCTCTATTTGTCTTGCTTTCACCTCACGCTCCTCATCGGCGCGCTGGATTCGTTCAACCATTTCATCAATCTGGTTGCGATCAAAAGTGAACTTGAGAATCATTCTAGTCAACTGACCTTTCAGTTTTTGAGCGTTTTCACTGTCAAAGCCGTTCAGTCTCATTGAGCGCCTCAGTTTCTGATAACATGCGTTCAGCTTCTTGAACTCTTTTTTCATTTCGGCATAGTTTTCAACGAAAGTCTGATCCACATTACTGTTGACCTTGATTTTTGATGCCGGAACAAATCCTGACCTCAGCTTGTATCCAGAGCACAAAATGCTGATTCTAGTCGAGGTGCTCTCATCGGTTACCTGTGCGATCTTGTTAACTAGAAAATCGAAGATAACCGGACATCTGGCGAGTGCTTCTTTGGCTTGAAGCAACCCATCTTGAATTCTTATCGCAAGCTCAATTTCACGGTCCCGAGTGAGCAGTTTAATCTGCCCCATTTCCCGCATGTACATGCGCGTTGGATCGGTTGTCGTTCCAAACTCGCTCTTCAAAGCCTCTTCTGCTTCCTCAGCAACCAAATCAGCATCTAGTGTTTCATCGGCACTGATTTGCAAGTCTTCCAGATCCGGCACCTCGTCATAGATGTCTATCTCCATGCGCTCAAACAGCGCATAAAACCGATCCAATGTGTCTGGGTCAGTCATGGAGTCCGGAAGACTGTCATGGATCTGCTCAAACGTGAGATAACCCTGCAACTTACCCGTAACAATGAGCCCTTTCAAGTCCGTCTGATTAGCGTTGTTTTCCAATTTTCTCTCCAAATTTCAATACCTATTTTATTTACCTAATCGTTTAATGTAATGGGGGATGTTCACTCCTATAGGACGGCAACTGCTCTTAATCTCATTGACCAGCCACAAGCAAAACCACCCTTAAAAATTCTTATTTCTTAAAATAAACTCAAATGCCAGTATTTCAAGTTTTATTAATCTAATTGGCAAGCATTTTGATATATAAGCCAAGTATTCTCAAGAAAATACTTGTAATGTGTTGGATACACTAACAGACTAAATTTGTTGTAAAAAGTTTGAAATCTTGCTTTGAGGCGTGCTATCAATTGCTATATATCAAAGAATGGTTTCAAATGGTCTGATCGAGATGTATTTCGTAGTTTTTTAATTGCATTTGCTTCAATCTGGCGTATACGTTCGCGGGTAACATCAAATTGTCTCCCAACTTCTTCTAAGGTATGATCTGCTGACATGCCAATTCCAAAGCGCATTCTCAATATTTTCGATTCGCGATCTGATAGAGAATTCAATGCAAGATCCGCCGCCTGGCACAATCCAGATTGGGTGGCTGATTCATCTGGCATTCTAGTCGCCATGTCTTCTATAAAAGCACCGATTTGTGAGTCATCGTCCTCACCAGTCGGAGTTTCCATAGAGAGTGGTTCCTTTGGAATTTTCAACACCTTGCGTATTTTGTCCTCATTTACATTCATGCGTTCGGCCAGCTCACCAATAGTCGCTTCTCTTCCCTCTTCCTGTCTAACCTCACGCTGTATTCGAGCCAACGCACTCAAGATTTGCGAAATGTGCACTGGTACACGAATGGTTCTAGATTGGTCAACACAGGCTCGTGTAATTGCTTGCCGTATCCACCATGTCGCATAAGTTGAGAACTTAAAGCCTCGCTCAAATTCATATTTGTCAACCGCTTTCATTAATCCGATATTGCCTTCCTGAATCAAATCTTGCAATCCAAGTCCAGAATTGCTGTATTTTTTTGCTATTGAAACAACTAGACGCAAGTTTGCTTCAACCATCTCTTTTTTAGCCTTATTCGCTTTCGCCTCTCCGTTTACGATCTGCAAATGCAGTTCTTTGAATTTTGAAAACGATACACCTATTCGCTTTTCAAAACAAATTAATCTACTACGCGCATGGATAAGCTCGTCACGGTATTGCTCAATCGCTTCAATCTGTTGCTTGTTGCAAGCTCGTTTTAACTGTGATATCAAATTTCTGTGGGTGAGGTCAATTTCACGGAATTTTCGACTGGGGATTCGAATTCGTTTCAGACAAATTTCTTCAATTGTTTTACATCTTTCTTTTCGCTCTCGGTCCACTTCATGAATATATTCAAACATAATGCCAATCTGTGGTCGAGGAAACGACATTTTCATAAACTTGTTGTAAAGTACATTTCGATGCAACCGCGCTTTGTTGCTCTGGATACCTTCTTCATGAACAGCTTGCTTGAAGTTGAAGTAGCGACGTCGAATCAGTGAGAACTCTTTGTAGACTTTGTCTATGTTGTGGCTGAAATCAGGTTTTACCTCTCCATTAACTTTGACATTGGTTGGAGAAAACGTCTCAGAACCTACTTTTAATGAGGTATACAGCTCACTGATTCGAATTTTATTATTTTCGATTTGATCAAACATATCGAACAACAACTCAAATATGATCGGACACGAAGCAAGCGCCATCTTTGCCTGTGATAATCCATCCCTTATTTGCTTGGCAAGTTCTATCTCCCTTTCCCGAGATATCAACTCAAACCCACCCATCTCCCGCATATAGACCCAAATAGGATCTGTGGTATTGCCGAACTCACTTTTGACAACTTCTTCGGCTGTGACTTTCTCATCATCCAATTTGTGGTTGGTCTGCATCAAGATAGCATCCGGATCCGGTGCCACATCGCACACATCAATACCCACCTCTTCAATCAGATCAAGTACCTTTTCAATACTATCAGCGTCACTCATCGCCTCCGGCAAGTGATCGTTAATCTGCTCAAATGTCAGATATCCTTGTCTTTTACCCTTTTTTATTAGAGCTTTAAGCTTTGAATCGTTATTGTTCAATGTGCTCTTCCAAGTTCATACGTGAATCATTCCCATAAATAAACACTGCATTCGATTGTGAAGGACTACCGATCAAATCAAAATCTAACTCAATGCCAATAGCGTCAACATGTTGAAACTTGCATCTAACTCTCACTTATTATTTTTTGTTGATTTGTAGTGCCGGAAACATTTAATTTTCACGGGAACCTGTCATAGGCATTATACTGAGCCTTCTGGTTTTAAATAGTTCATTGCAAAATATTCTGTATCAGATTAAGCGTTTGCAACAGAAGGCAATCCGGCTAGTGCCATCGCAACCTCTTGCTCAGAGTACTCTTGCTCATGCATATTCCCAGCGAAGTAATCTGTGTACGCCTGCATATCAAAATACCCGTGTCCACACAGATTGAACAGAATTGTTCGCTCAACACCCTCTTGTTTGCAACGATTAGCCTCATCAATTGTTGCCGCCACCGCGTGATTTGCCTCAGGTGCTGGCAAAATGCCCTCACTTTGAGCAAACGTCACACCAGCTTCAAAACATGTGGCCTGGGTATAAGAACGCGGGCGAATAAATCCAAGGTCTGTAATTAAACTTACTAGCGGTGCCATACCATGGTAACGCAAACCACCTGCATGAAATGCTGGCGGTACAAATTTAGATCCCAATGTGTGCATCTTTACCAGTGGTGTGAGATTGGCTGTATCGCCAAAATCATAGGCATATTTTCCTTTTGTCAATGTTGGGCAGTTTGCTGGTTCGACTGCAATGACATCGATATGCTTACCACCGCGAAACTGTTCACCTAAAAACGGGAAAGTCAAACCAGAAAAGTTGCTGCCACCGCCAGTGCAACCGATGATGATATCTGGATAATCATCAGCCATTTCAAACTGCTTCAGCGCTTCTTGCCCCACTACTGTCTGATGCAACAGAACATGATTGAGTACACTTCCTAACGCATACTTGGTGTCATCGCGTTGCGCGGCTGCCTCTACGGCTTCACTGATTGCAATTCCCAAGCTGCCGGCACTCTCCGGGTTCTCTGCCAAGATTGCTCTACCTGAGTTGGTTTTATTACTTGGACTTGCAGTGCAACTGGCGCCGAAGCTTTCCATAAAGGCCCTACGGTAGGGCTTTTGGTCATAACTGATACGTACCATAAACACTTCAATCTCCAAGCCAAACATCGACCCCGCCAACGCGAGGGATGATCCCCATTGCCCAGCTCCAGTTTCGGTTGTGATTCGCTTTACACCCTCATCCTTGGAGTAAAAAGCTTGAGCAATCGCAGTATTCGGCTTGTGTGAACCGGCAGGGCTTACACCTTCGTACTTGTAGTAGATTTTTGCAGGCGTACCTAGCGCCTTTTCCAAACGCCGTGCTCTGTATAGTGGAGTTGGTCGCCACTGCTTGAAAATTTCCCTGACCGGTTCGGGAATCGGAATGTAGCGCTCGGCGCTAACTTCTTGCATAATGATTTGCATAGGAAATAGCGGGGCAAGGTCGTCAGGACCGACCGGTTGACCAGTGCCAGGATGAATGACTGGTGATGGGGGCTGTGGCAGGTCAGCAACAATGTTGTACCAAGATTTTGGAATATCAGCTTCGTCCAACTGATACTTCACAGTATCCATTCTTTACTCCTATAACTTATGTTTGTTGTCTGAATGAACTCAATGCCATTGATGTTGAGTTTATCATCCACTTTAGAAATTGAAACGTGATTTTATTCTAATCTGTTGACAATGGGAACGATTTAAGTGCGAAAATACTAAATTTATTGCCTGTGTTAACAAGTCAGCGAGATCTCTCACAACCAAGATAAATTGCAAAACTTTTGAAAATCAAATATATTTACTGCAAATTTTCGTAATTGGAGATAGAAGTTGAATAACGAGAACAGGCAAAACTGCATTGAAACTTTTGATAAGATAAAAGAAAAAATTCCAGCTCTCGAAAAGATAACCGATAAGAAAGCAACGGATTCAGAAATTGTTTACCCAATACTGCAATCTCTCGGTTGGGACATTCTAGATCGCAATCAGGTAGTTCGTGATTATCAATACAATCTGGACAATCCCAAAACGATTGATTATGCGCTAATGTCTGATAGGAAGCCAGTTTTGTATGTTGAGGTCAAACCGGCTTCTAATGAATTGACATTAACACATCAGGTCGAATTGATAAAACTTTGCCGCGCTTCTAATATTAAATTTTCGGTACTAACCAATGGATTGGTTTGGAATGTTTACTACTTAGAAGATGAAGATTATGAGCATTTGGTTCGTATTGAAATTCAGCAATTCAATAGTTCAGAACTGTACAATTGTTTCAACGAAACCCTCGGCCGAGAAGCAATAGTGTCTGAAACTGCAATTGGCGCTATTCAAATAGAAAGAACTTTCGATTGTTTTCGTGATGTTTTCTCATATTTACTGGTAGAAGATCCGGAGTTTAGTGAAAGAGTTCGTTCGGAAATTCAATACAGGTATGATTTAAAACTAAGCGCACACATGGTTGACAGTTTTCTTGCTGAAGTTGAAGAAGATTTCCAGATTATCTGTGAACAAGATAGCACATATGAAGAATAACAACAGCAAGCAAATTCTGAAACAGGGGAGCTTTGGAATGTACTCACTGAGGGTCACACTATGATAAACTAAAGTGAGGAGGTAAATTTCATGAAAAGAAAACAGTATACAGCCGAGTTCAAGCAGATGCTATTTGAGAAGATGCGTGCCGGGGTGCCGGTGTCGCAGTTGGCTCTTGAGTATGAGCCCTCGGCGCAGACGTTGCACCAATGGAGGCGGGCGATGTTGGAGTCCAATGGCAGCGATGCCGAGGCACAGGCCGAGATTCGTCGCTTGAAGAAAGAGAATCGCCAGTTAAAGGAGGATCGGGACATATTGGAAAGAGCTGCGGTCTGGTTCGCTGCAAAAGGTCACGCAGCAGGGACGACCTCGTGAGAGTGTATCAGTTCGTGCTGGAGAATCAGGCCGTGTTTTCGGTGACCGCGATGTGTCGGGTGTTGCAGGCCAGCAGGCGTGCGTATTACAAGTGGCGGGAGAACCCGCGTTGCGAGCGCCAGGTTGAAGATGAGCGTTTGATGCGGCGGATGCGCACCATTCATGCGGATTCGGGCGGGCGTTATGGTGTTCGGCGAGTGGCGGCCATGCTGAGGCGGGAGTTTCCGGGGCTGGGTCTGCGGCGGGTGCAACGGCTGATGCGTGCCTGTGCTCTGGTGGGTCGCAGTTGGCGGCGCAAGCTGACCACCACGCGCTCTGACGGACGACCGGCACCTGAGGATCGGGTGTCGCGAGCATTCGGTCGCGAGCGATTGGACGAGTTGTGGGTGGCCGACTCCACCTATGTTCGGGTGCAGGAAGGCTTCGGTTATCTGGCGGTGGTGATGGACGCCTGTTCACGGCGCATCATCGGTCGCAGTTTCAGCCGCAGCCATGACACCGAGTTGATGCTGGGAGCCTTGCAGCAGGCGGTGAGTTATCGCCAGGCGGACGGTGTGGTGCACCACTCGGACCGAGGGGTGCAGTATCTGAGCGACAGTTATCGGTTGCGGTGCGAGCAGCACGGCATCAAGCAGTCAGTGGGACGTGTCGGCAACAGTTATGACAATGCGGCGGCGGAGTCGGTGTTTGCGACGCTCAAGCGCGAGTTGCCGGTCAACGGGGTGCTGGAGAGTTTTGAAGGGATGCGCACGAAGTTGTATGATTACATCGATCGGTTTTACAATTTGGAGCGTTTGCACTCAAGGCTTGGCAACCTGAGTCCGATTGAATTTGAGGAGAATTTGTTGAAAAATTTTAGTTCGGGGCATGCCCCGAACTAAAGTTCAAAGTAGTCGTTGTAGTGGGTAGTAAGTAGTAGTTACTAAAGATGTGAATAGTGACCGAAAGTGAGTACATCCCACTTCTTCAAAACTCAAATTCTCAAAGAAAACAACTATAGAGTTTTTTGAATTGTTTAGAAAAGCGTTGAAGACTTAAAACCTTGAGAAAGATACATTAGGTTTTATTTGATAAACTCTCTGATTTCAGAATTAATAATTTGTTTACAATGCAAACATTTCAATGAAAAATCAATTTCATAAACAAAACCAGTAGAATCTTGGCTAGATAGATTTCTGGATCAGATTTGATTACGTCTGTTTTTTTTCATGAATTCTGTGAGAATTTGACTAAGTTCCAGAATCTAGCTCACATTAACTGCGGCTAATAATTGAGGGAGGACTTGTATTTTGGCTAGGAGTTTAAATGATGTCATAGAAGCATCCAAGAATAAGATTCCAGATCTCCGGCGAGAGGGAAATGAAAAGGCGACACAGACAGGAATAATTCAACCATTACTACAGGCACTTGGTTGGGATATTTTTGACCATAGGCAATTTCTACCTGAGTATCCTGTTGGCCTACATAACCCGGGACGTGTAGATTTTGTTCTCATGCTAGGCAAAAAACCTCTTGTATTCATTGAAACGAAACCAATTTCATCTGAATTGACAGAAGGGCATCGTAATCAACTGCAAGATTACTGCAAAAGAGGCGATATTCAATTTGGAGTGCTTACAAATGGAAGAATTTGGGAAATATTCTATTTTTCCAAATCATCTAACCAACTTCGATTGATTGTTGATCTGGAGTTTCATGAAAGCATAGCTATCGAAGAAAAATTACAAAAAACACTAAAACGAGAGTTTGTACTTAACGGCACGGCAGTTGAAACCCTAAAACAGCACTACCTAGTAAATTCATATCAAAAATACTTGCCAAAAATGCTAGCCAATGATATGGGAATTCGCAAAAAATTCCGATCAGGAATAATTAAGGAGTACGGAGTAACTCCATCGATGTCAGATGTAGAGAATTTTTTGTCTAGGGTAAAACTTCTTTTCGATAGTTCAACTCAAGCAGGAAAAAAAATACTCCCAAAGACTAAGGATAAAGATAAACCCAAATCGACGAAAAAGTATATTGAATTTGAATTATTTGGTGAAAATAAAAAAGTCAAGAGTTGGAGAGAATTTAAAAAAATTTTCCTAAAGATCCTAATTGAAAAGAAGAATGTGAATGAGAATATGCTATTGAGTTTAGGAAAGAATCCACCCAAAAAAACTTTATTTCATAGATTTAATAAAATAGAAGAAGCAAGCGAATTCTTAGAAGATCCTTATGAGGTGCTTTCAGGCGTCTGGACTGATTGCAATGCTAGCGCAAAAAACACTGTTTCCGTATGCAGAGAAATTCTATCAGGATTGGAATATTCAAAATATGAGCTCAAAATCCAAGATCGTATGGACAAAATTTGAAAATTAATAAATCAACGCAGATTAAATCTAAAATTGTATTCGTATTTTCTCAAAACCAAATAGTTAAGGTGCAATTAGTACGATACCTCGCATAAATCACCATTTCAATTTGAGCTTGACTGACGTAGGCACGCTCCGTTTCAATTTCTTGAAAAAATCATGACTGACTGTGTCAGATCAGGGCTGAAGCTTTGGATGATCCGAACTCAACTGTAATTCCCAACACCAAATAACAGACCTGCCAACATCATTGCCCTTTCAACTGTCCAGTAGGTTGCTAATCCGATGCAAGGTAACATAACAACCCATCTTACTGGAGTGATGGCTTGAATATTGACACGGTTAAGAATGAGCAACACACACCATACGACTAACACAATTAGGACCTGTCCAATTTCAACGCCAATATTGAAGGTGATCAGAGATTTCCACAAATGAGCATCACCTGGCAGAAGCAGCTCATGCAGAACGAAAGAGAATCCAAGTCCATGTACAAGACCAATTCCCGTAATGACTGCAAATGAAAAAATGGATTCCGAGGCTTTCCGTAAGGAAAACAAAGCTATTACAGCTGCATATATTATCGATACCGCAATAGCGGTCTCAACTGTCGGAATAAACCAAGCTCCGCTCGGCACATAACCAAAAAATCCAAGTATCAGTGTGACCGTATGCCCCAAAGTAAAACCAGTGATACGCCATAAAAGACTTGTCAGTCCAACAGCACCAAAAGTCAGACATAAAATGAACAGAACATGATCAACGCCCTCCAGAATGTGGATAACACCTTGCTGGATAAATGTAGATATGGCTGTCCATTCTGAGTTTCTAATATGCACTGGTTCGTTCAATAAGCCAGTAAACCGGTAGACTCTTACATTTCCTGGGAAATGATCCAATATCAAATTTGCTGTATATACTTGACCTTCCAATCCTGGATTGAACTCGCTTTTGTAAATATAGCTATCAATAGGTTGATCATCACTAAAGCGAAGAAATAAATCAGTCACCGTATCACCTACATAGATCTCCGGATAATCATAAGGAAATAGAGCGCCCTCAATAGCACGCTTAGCCACCTCAAGTGTGGAGAACGGGGGTTGTGCAAACCCGGGGTGAAGTCCGACTTTGACAATTTCAGCTTTTAAAATTTTGCCGTTCGCTTCAAATACCTGCCCTTTCTCGGCTAGTGAAGCGAATTCAAGCGGCGATTTCCTAATAGCACTCAGATCAAGATAGTGCATCAGCACTCCAGATTCCATTCGGTTGTAGGTAAATGGTGCGGGCTCCGGCAATTCACTGCCATCTATATTACCCACAAGCTCCGCCAAAAAAATCGATGTCGGCAATCGTATGTAGACATCCAAACCATCACTTGTATGAACAACATGGATCGTTCTGATATTAAGATCCAGCCTGAAGTGTGCTTGGACAGATAAAGAAATTAGCAACAGAATGGACAAGAGTCCAAGTCTAACAGAAATAATATCTTTCATCGATTCAGGTCTCTCAAGAAGCCAATTTTTGAACAACTATTTACTATGATTTTGTCAGTTAATCAGAAGCAAAACACAATTCTGGGCACATACACAATCTATTGAGTATATGGTTCTTTGGCTAAATCAAGTTTTGAATGTCTGGCATTTATCCGCAAAATTAAATCGTTCCAGCCAAATTACGATGCGAGATGCGGATATCTCATTACACATTACCTTGCAACAATCGACTGTCGCCAATAACAAACAAGCCAGGAATATTTCCTGGCTTGTTTGGTGTCAGATGTTTTAATGATGTTTAATCGATAGTAATTTAACTATCAGCCGATACCATATTGTGTGAACCGAAATACATAACATGGCCTTTCATGTTTGCAATATCAGTTGCATTCAATTGAACTGTTGGACTATCTAGTATGGTGTTCGGATGTCTTTCCGCCCACTCCAACGCCGGCATCAGCGTAGATGTCACAAAAGTAGTTTCAGGAACTAGGTAGTGGTGGGGAATTGCCACTTTAGCACCGGTCATCTCAACAACCTTGTCTGCTTGCTCGTAATCTAGAATATGTCTAGAACCGTCAACTGGCACAAATATCACATCAACCTGTCCAATTTTCTCCATTACCTCAGCCGGTGGAGTTGCACGATTGTCTCCCCACATCAACAGGCGCATTCCCCCTGTCTCTATGACGTACAGGTTGTTATCCAAGTGCCTCATATTAGTGGGTGGACAAGGATCATCCCTCCCCTCAAACTGTTTCACTGCATCAGTCCAAGGAATGATTCCAGGTGCTACGCAGACATGCTTGTCAGCAATTCCTGTAATTTTTACGTCGCCAAGTTCAAATTCACCTGCCATCCTGTCAAGTAGCATGTTAGCATCCAAACGGTCTAGTGCATCATGGTCAAAATGGGCATGAGTGGACAAGCCAATATCCACTTCTGTCATAGGGAATTCCATTCGATACCAAAGCCCCCAAGCACCTGAAGGGTCATTACGCCAAGGGTCCACCAACATGGTGACCCCTCTAGGTGAAGTGATCTTGAAAGATGAATTGCTGTAAAAAGAAACCTCAACAGAACCTGTTGCCTCGCGGAGACCCCCTTCGTTCTGAATCTGTACAATCCGGTTGTGGTTTTTAGTAGACATCCATGAGTTCATTTGGCTGATGACATCTTCGCTGACTGTAGCCAACCCTCCAACAATCATAGCCAAGCCAATTGCAATTAGCTTAATTCTCTTCATAGTATTCCTCCAGTTGTTTCAAGCGCTAAAATACGTGACCAAAAAAGAGCTATTCTCCTAAAGATGTTAGGCATTCAATAATATGAACTTCACCAGTCAAAGTCAAGAATTTGATATCGATAAGCACTGACTGAAGTATTGTCCAACAGCAAAAACTTGGACAATGGTACGGATCTTACCAATGGTGGGCCCGGAAGGATTCGAACCTTCGACCAATGGATTATGAGTCCACTGCTCTGACCGACTGAGCTACAGGCCCTGAGTAAAAACCACCTAAAAATATATCTTTTTTATATCGAAATAAACTTGATTTTGCACCTCTTTGTTCGGGAACGCAATTTCACAAAGTGAATACGTATTAGTTTCAGTTGCTTAGATAGATAAAATACTCAGAATTAAAGGAGTGCTATTCCGAATTTGTAGTTTAGGCGATCTGGAATTCGGTTAATGTAAACATAGATCATCACCACAAATCATAACAAGCCACAAATGTAATTTACAAAGCTACCTATCACATTGTGATTCAACCTTCTATACCCTATTACCCCTATCAATCAAGTATTGCCGAAAAGATGGAATTGGAATCGTGATGAGATCACCCTCCCTGTGAACAATGCCTGCTCAAATCATCTCTAGTAAAAGTTCTTGCGATTCCATATTTTTTGGCATTACAGCTTTAGGATCAGACTCCTGTTCCCAAAAACTGAAATTAAGTATTTTCAGCAACTCTGATCCACTGCAACCATTGACTCCGATTTTCTCTGCAACCTTGGTTAGTAATGTCACGCAGTCTACTATGCGTGAATCCTGAACACGTTCCGAATAATAGGTATTGCGGTCACCATCACCAACATCGCGTAGTTTGGCATCATTGATGTTGGCGAGATTACTATCCTTCTCTGCCAGTTCCCCTGCTAGCGCACACATGTAGTTTTGCAAGTGTTGCGGCCAGCCATCAGACCACACCGCTATCTTTTTAGCAATCTCTGCATCCCGAAATCCTTTGATGTCATGCGCACCAAGCATAAGTCTCACCGCTTCAGCCGACTCTTCTTCTGTCAATGGCCCCAGTATTCTCACATGACCCAAAGCGAGTACACCCCATTGTGCAGTGGACGATTCATGGCATGCCTGCTTTCACCCGATGGTTGAAATACACAATGTGGAGTTTTTTGCTACACAACACTTTATCGGCTTCCATTAATTCCTAATGAGACTTTTGGATTACATTGTGTAACACATTCGTGTTATACCTCCCCTAGATCTATGGCAATTCCATTGAACCAGCCACAATTATGAATCGAAGAGCTGAACAAGTTGAGAATAGAGCAAAGCGTCTTTAAGCCCCCACAAGCACAACACCACCTAGTATCAAGAGACTTTCGAAAATCAAAGACAATAGTTAACTGTAACCCCACAATCTCTAGCTGGCCCGTAATAACCGAAATTAGTGAATAGTCATCTTACAATTTAAGCCTGTCAAATCAGTGCACGCTATCATTAGTCCCCATTTGCTTGCGCGTGTGTTTTTCTTTCAACAGGCGATTAAACTCTTTTAACGCTTCGTCATTATCAAGATTTGATTTAAGTGTTCTTCTTTGTTGATCTTCAAGTCGCCGATGCAACTTTGATATCATGCTTTTGAACTCAGACTCAAGGCCGCCTTCAGGCACATTATGCTCAAAGTTGGCATGTTCTTGTACCTTCTCAAAGTGATCAGATGATCTAAATTTTTCAACTATGCTGGCAGTTGTGGCATCGATCTTTTCATTTACAAAATGCAACAACTCAACTAGCAGCTGAACATTGGAGTCATTTAAATCAGCTAACTCATCATAATCACCAATTACCTTGTATAACTCTGGATGCTGGATCAAAATCGCCAAAGCTCTTGCGGTAAGCTTTAGGTCAGATTGCTTTCTTTTTAGTAAATCTCGAGAAACACCTAGACTGGATGCGCTCGGACTTTCAAGTCCAAGCGCCCGCCGAACTTCACCCTTTGATAGGCTCGTGTATTGCATCAACTCTTTGATCATCAGTTGACGAAAGGTGGCATCCGGAAGTTGTGAAAAAATATCCTTGCAATGTTTGACTAATTTAGCCTTGCCGTCAGATCTGCTGATATCGATATTTTCAAGCATAACCCTAAAGACAAATTCAGCGATCGGTTCACCTTGCGAAATTCGTTGCTCAAACTTTGACGTGCCCTCCTCTCGAATCATGGAGTCCGGATCATGACCTTGCGGCAAAAATACGAAGCTTGCCATGTTGCCATCAAACATCATAGGCAGAGTCGCTTGCATTGCGCGCCAAGCCGCCTTCTCACCAGCAATATCACCATCAAAACAAAATACAAGCTCTGGCACTGTTCGCAAAAGCTCTTTAATGTGATTTGGTGTAGCAGCGGTACCTAGTGTTGCCACTGCATACTCCACACCGAACTGAGAAAGCGCAACCACATCAGTGTATCCTTCTACCAACAGCACTTTTTCAGTTTTTCGGATCGTAGGAAGCGCATGATGATAACCAAACAGCTCATTGCCCTTCTTAAATAGCATTGTTTCCGGTGAGTTTAAATACTTGGCACCCCCTTCACTCTGACCAATGACTCGGCCACCAAATGCTATCACTCGACCCCTGCGATCATGAATTGGGAACATCAAGCGACCGCGGAATCGGTCATAAATCCTATCCTTCTCATTGCGAACAATGAGACCGGCCTTTTCAAGAAAATTTTTACTGCCGTCTGTTGTTCCATATTTACTTAGAAGATAATCCCACTCATCCGGGGCATAACCAATTCCATATTTTTTTGCAATCTCAAAAGATATTCCTCGGTCTTTCAAGTATGCTCTGGCCACTTCTGCACCTTCACTCCGGTATAGTTCTTTTTTGTAGTCTAAACTAACCCTATTCATCAGTTCCAACAGCTTCTGATAGCTTCCATCGGACTGCACCGAGGCAAATTTACGAGGCACTTCCATACCAACTGAGGAGGCTAGTTCTTCAACCGCATCAGAAAACCGATAACCGCTATATTTCATCAGAAAAGAAATCGCGGTACCGCTTTCACCACAGCCAAAACAGTGAAAAAACTGTTTTGCTGGATTAACGTAAAAAGAGGGAGTCTTTTCTTCGTGGAAAGGGCAACGCGCCTTGTATTCCCGACCTGCTTTAGTCAGTTTCACATGACTGTTGATTACATTGACAATATCAATTCTGGATAGAACCTCTTGAATGAAATCAGATGTAATTTTGTCTGCCAATTTCGTTGACCCTAATGCGGATAAAACGAGTTAAGAAACAACCGTCCCTTAACTGTCATTGTAAAGATGAGTGTTTTAGCATAAGTCAGTTACCAAGCACACCGATATTGATGAAATCTTGTCAAAGGTAAATTTTCAAGTCACATTGTAAAACCATACGACAAACCAGCGATTTTAACAAGCATCCGAAACTAATGACAGCACCGTTCAGCACATCAATAAGGTCATGAGCAGTAGCCCGTTGGCTACTGATACGCATCTTTTCGCGTTTGATGGCCGCTTCTGCCCGTTCACAGGTGCGCCTGAACTAACGCAAAACCGTATCAAATGGTTTGTCTTTCCGTACCTGAACAGTCGGCATAATCCGACATACCTCCATTAGCGCTATTAGTTAGTCAGACATGTATGAAACCCCTTAAGGCTCCTGTCATGTGTGCTTATTATACTGTAATCACTACTTGTCACTCACAGTTTACAGGTCGGTCCGACCAGATAACCATTAGAGCAAGGCGTGTATGAAGTTTCGTATAGAAATTCGACGGCTCATATGGTTTTGGACAGTGATTCTGCTCTCTTATATGTGGGTGTTGCATTAGACCCATTTGCTGTAGCGTGCTATCTTCGCCAGACGTCTTATATTGCGCATCTTTTGTGTTGGCCGGTATTGGTTCGTTCTGTCTCTTGACTGAGCTAAAGGCTGTGTGTGTCTGCAAGCTCCCTCGTATCCAAAACGCTGACAGCCCCAGAAGGGCATACCTGTTTTTTTGTTTCGGCGTTCCGCCATCGGCATTGGCACGATACATCTGCACAGAGGCACTTTTCGCTCGCATCTTGGATTTTGACATCGTGCGTAGCCGCCGCTGACTCGCTCCATGAGCCCTGCTTCACAAGAGTCACAGACGTTCTCAATGTATCCGCAGTGATATTCGGGCCCCATACTGAAACTAGTACAACCTGCAAACTGCCCATACCTCCCATCCTTCATGACAAGCAACATTTCTGAGCGTCCGCGTTTTTTGCACTTCGGGCAGAGCACGCTTGGACGAAATGGTTCAAGAAATTCGGCCAGTTCGTCCTTGCCCACATCGTAGTGCCCTCCTGCGTTTTGATAAAGCTCGTCAGCAAACGGACTGTGACTTTGCGATTCACTTAGTGCGATAACATACACCTTACGTTTAGCGCGTGTAAGTGCGACATACCAAATTCTTCTTTCTTCATCTTTTCTGCTTGAACTCAACACTGACAATGCCTGTTCCAGTGCTCGGTTACTCGCAACCAAGCCAGCTTGGGGTGGACCTGCGTCAAGTAAAATGACATAGTCCGCTTCAGTGCCTTTGGCTTTGTGCACGGTAGACCACTGCATTTCAATTCCATAACGTTGTGCATACATCTCAACGCATTCGCGGTTGATACCTATTGTTGTTGACACCTCCATTGAGGGCTGATTGAGTTCAATGTTCCGCCGCGCAACAACTAGCACCTGTGCATTTTGTGCCTGTGCAGCAACTTGTTCCAGAATGACACACACTGCACCGGTAAATCCCACATGCCGCTTGCCAAATCGTTTCAAGCCTTCCTGTGTAAGCGTTGATGATGTCATGACTATGCTTGATGGCCAACATGGGTGTGGTTTGATATTCGGGTTGCCAATGACTTCTCGATCGCCAATTCTTTTGCCTTTTGTTACGAACCACCTTGTTGAGTCAGCGATTGTCTGTCCAAATCGATAGGTTTGTGTCAATGTGATTCGCTCCGCTTTCGTGACCTGTGTATTGATTGGATCGTCAAATTTGCGAATCAACTCAACGTCTCCGCCTTGGAAACCCATTATGGCCTGCCAGTCGTCGCCGACCACGGTAAGTCGCCCCCGGGTGCTTGGGTGTTTTGAATCCTGCGGCGCAAGCAGAGCGTGAATAAACGCGGCTTGGGCTGGATTTACGTCCTGATATTCGTCAACGAGGATAACTTTCCATGGTGATTTGACAGTACCATCCTGCAGGTACCGTAAGGCCTTTAGTATTGTCTTCTCATGATCAATGGTATCGGTGTCCTCTAAGTGTCGTTCATAGCGTTTGAGTATGGGTTGCGCGAGTCGGTAGAGAGCCATCTCTTCTTCCCAGCATTCACCTCGCTTGCTAAAACTCGCCGCCAGTGCCTGCTCACTTTGCACCTGCTGGCGTCTAGTGCGAATCCAAGCGTCAATCTCAAGCGTGACAAGCATGTATTTTCTGTTTTCCGCCTGATCAGCTCTCATCTGTTCAACTATGCTACGCACATCCCACTGCGATGGCGACTTAAAATCAGTCTTACCGAGTGCAGCTATCTTCGCAAGCACAAGGTCTGGAAATGACTGGCCTTCAGATTGAGACCGTTGTATATCCCCGTACTCCGTCCACGTAAAGCGCGTACCAAGTTTTTTGTGTAACCTTTCTTTCCAAGCTCGGCTGATGCGATAGTTTTTTGTCTCTTCTACGTCCCAACGCGCAGGTAAATCACCGTACATATCATGGGAGAAGTGCTCAAACCAGATTCCATCATGAATGCCGGGTTGTAATTCGTCAGCGCATGATTTACGCACATTGTCCGGGAGATAGAAGTCAGGTTTGTATCGACCATGCTTGCGAGACCGATATATTTTGGGGACGGAAAAATATGCTTCATATTGATAATGAATGCCTGCTAGGAAAAAAGTTGTTGCAATCTGTGCTTCTCCGACGCTTCTTACAAGCTTCCGGTCGGGAAGCACCGGTATTTGAGATGATTTTTCTCCCCTCGGTGCCACATACTGGTGTACCGCCTGTCGGCGCGTTTCCATATCAGCGAGTAACGTCGGGCATGCCTGCACTGCTTCAAGAAGCCATTGTTCGAATTGTTCAAGTCGCTTGCTTTCGTTTTTTGCGAATGGTGAAAGTCTTGGTGCTTTGCCTTCCGCGCGGGTAATGATAATTCTTGCAAGATGGTGCAAAGTTCCGATTTCCATTCTAGGCAAATCGTAACTACGACCACTGATTTCCTGTGCGGCTTTACGGGTGAAGGTTACAAAGGCAATTTCGTTTGCCTGTGCGAGCCCACTGCGGACAGTGTCATGCGCTTTAGCGACCATGGTGTGGGTTTTACCGGTTCCGGCCCCTGCAACGACACATGTGCGGTCTTCTTGCACAAGGACTGCACGGCGTTGGTCTTCGTTGAGTGTAGCAAGAATCGGGTCAGTCAGTCGTTTTTTTACGTAGAGCTCGTTTTGCGCTTTACGTTTCGCTTCGCTGAGCATTCGCAGTTTGCATGACAGCCGCCAAGCTTTGATGGGGTGTATGATCGACCACCACGCGCCCTGGTGTGTTTGTGCAAGTGTTTTCCGCGCTTCGCGTACTTCGCTTTCGCGTATCCAATGCTCTCCCCAGCCGCGCAAAGGGAGGTGATGCCGGTTATCTCCAGACATAACTGTGCTCCGCATTATTCACCCTTGAACGCATACGTTCTTGTCCTTTGGATCGCGAATTACTATTCTTTCACCTTTTCGCAGTAGTCATGCTAATGTGTTCGCACAGTTTCTTTTTAAGTCGCTGTGTGCGCCAGCGCAGCAGTATTATTCGTGCGACTGTATCAATGCAATGCAGGATTATTCTCAGCGGTTTCAAATTTTCTGAACTGTATCATCAGCCCAATTTGTTACACCAAAGCAATCGATTTTCGGATTGAAAGTTAAATTGTTCTATTATTTACTCTACATTGATAACGATTTTATTTCAATTTTTTCTATATTATTGTCAAATGCGAAATAATATTTCTAACTCACTTAACATTGGATATTCACTGCCATGGACCGAATCGACCTTGAAATCCTAGACTGCGTCCAACAGGACGTCAGCCTCTCAACCAGCCAAATCGCCAACAAAGTCAACCTCAGCACCACCCCGTGCTGGCGCCGCATCCGAAGACTTGAAGACGAACACATCATCCAAGCCAAAGTCGCACTGCTTAGCCGCGACCGACTCAACCTCGGCATCGATGTGTTTGTCGCCATCCGCACCGACCAGCACAACGCCGCATGGCTCGCCAAGTTTGCCAACGCGGTCACCGCATTCCCCGAAGTCGTGGAGTTCTACCGCATGAGCGGCGACATCGACTACCTGATGCGAGTTGTAGTGCCCAGCATAGATGCGTTCGACCATTTCTACAAGCGTCTAATCTCGGCTGTTGACATTCATGACGTCTCATCAAGCTTTGCCATGGAACGCATCAAGTACACCACCGCCCTGCCATTGCAATACGCATTGCTTGATTGACAGTAATCTGATTTCCAACGAAAGCGAATGTGCCTTACAGCGCCTCAAGCTGTAAGGCTGCGCTTTAAATATGACGCCTTCAGCGTTCTAGATGTGTACTAAACTGATTTAGTTATAACAGTAACGTGCAAATTGAATTGTTGGGAATATTAACCTTGCGAAAGTTGTCCAGGCCATTTAAGACATCAAGAAAACACTATATGTGACGGTTACTCACCAAACTAATTCAGATTAGTTCCTATTGGCAAATACCAAACGAAGTGTTAAACTTTTGTAATATTTCGGTTGTGGGTGTAACTATATTTAAAACTTCTTGTCATACAAAGTAATACTCATTTGTCTCCTTTTGAAATCCGAGTTCCACACTCGGTTTTGTGACACAGGCAAGTACCATTACTTGCCTGTTTTTTTGTCTTTAAAATACACATTGCCATAGACAACCCGAATTACGCAAGTTGGCAATGTAAATTTAGCTTAATTTCGTTGTAACGAAAATGCCCGCCTCTAAATAAGTACAATTGCAACACGTAAAACAACTCATCACAAAATCGATTTCTTAACCAATATGAACGGACCGCTTGAAACTTGGGAAATGGTCGCGCTGGGCGCAGTCGCCATCGCTGTGACATTCTTCTTTTTCCCTGGCGTCAAACGCGCCATAGAAAGGAGTCGAAATGCTGAAAAAGACTGGCCTGGATTCCTACTGCCAATCGGTGCCGTGATATTGTTCGTTATTGTTCTGATCTTAATGGTATCTTGATACCTTGCATTTGTTCTGGTTGGAACCCATTTAAGTTAATCTATTAATTTCCAAACCATATATGCCTAAAAAAGCGATTGTTCTGCGCCACATGCAAGAAAGACGCGACGACCATGTCGCGCAGTTTCTTGATGCTAATGAAATTGACCAACTGCATGTCAACCCGGCAAGTGGCATCCCATTGCCCGACAATTTTCAAAAATACGACGCACTTGTCATTTATGGCGGTGTCCAAAGTGCCAATGACAATGAAGAAAATGAACAAGCTTACATTGAAGATGAGCTCAAATGGCTTACCAAGTGGCTAGAATCCGGGCGCCCAACTCTCGGCCTTTGCCTTGGCTCGCAACTAATTGCCAAATGTCTCGGCGCCGAGGTCGGACCTCACCCTGACGGGGTTGTTGAAGTCGGATTTGCCAAAGTCACACCAACCTCAGAAGCTAACTCCTTTCTTAATCTGCCGATGCACTTTTATCAGTGGCATGGTGAAGGCTTTACTTTGCCTGACAACTGCACTTTGTTAGCGCGCGGTGAAACCTTCCAAAATCAGGCCTTTTGCTTCAACAGCAATACCTACGGAGTGCAATTTCATCCCGAGGTCACCCGCACAATCATGCAAGAGTGGCAAACGCACGGTTGCGAATACCTCAATTTAACCGGCGCACATTCCGCTGAACGACAACTGAATGATGAAACACAGCACGGCCACAAAATGGCCGAATGGTGCAACCGATTCATGCAAAATTGGTGCAACTCCTGGTAATCTACTTACCGATGTTAGAACTCAATACTCAACTGTGATGGATTCTCCTACCAAGGTACAGATTAAACGCACCTACCTTGCTGATTATGAACCACCAGCATTTGATATCCCGCAGATTGAACTGAGTTTTGACCTGCATCCAGATAAAACCAGTGTTCACACCTCGCTGACCGTCAGGAAAAGAGCTGCCAATGACGATCTACCTCTGTTCTTTAATGGCAAGAATCTACAACTTGAATCAATCAGCGTTAACAACCAAAAACTGCAATCTAACAACTTCAAGTTGGATGAAGATGGAATCTGGATCCAAGTCCCTGACATTGAGTTTCAATTAGATATTCGAAATACTATTAATCCATCTGAAAACCTAGCCCTCACCGGAATGTACATGTCAGGTGATGTGCTGTGCACGCAATGTGAGGCCGAAGGTTTTCGCAACATCACCTATTTCCCAGATCGTCCAGACATTCTAAGTCGTTATTCAGTTTCAATCCGTGCATCAAAGGAGAGTTTTCCAGTATTGCTCTCCAATGGCGAGCTGACTGAGGAGGGTGACTGTGATGGTGGTTGCCACTATCGTACTTGGGTTGATCCGTATCCGAAACCTTGCTACTTGTTTGCGCTTGTTGCTGGGCCGCTGGCAGTGCTTGAAGACAAATTCACAACTCAATCAGGTAAGAATGTGAAACTTGAGTTCTATGCTGCTGGCAATAACCTAGACAAGTGCACCCATGCCATGAACTGCTTGAAAAGAGCAATGCGTTGGGATGAGCATGCTTATGGTCGAGAATATGATTTGAATCGTTACATGGTTGTTGCCGTAGACCACTTCAACATGGGAGCAATGGAAAACAAGGGACTCAACATCTTCAACTCAAAGTATGTCTATGCAAAACCGCAAAGCGCGACAGATCAGGATTTTAATGCTATCGAAAGCGTCATTTCCCATGAGTACTTCCATAATTGGTCCGGCAATCGAATCACTTTGCGAGACTGGTTCCAACTCAGTCTTAAAGAAGGTTTCACCATTTTCCGCGACCAACAATTCAGCGCCGATATGGGCTCGCCCTCAGTACAGAGAGTCAAGGACGTAAACCTTGTCAAGTTACATCAGTTCCGGGAAGACGATGGACCTACTCGACATCCCGTTCAACCTGTATCATACCTGACAATTGACAATTTCTACACGATTACAGTCTATAACAAAGGTGCCGAACTGATACGCATGTTGCATTTGTTGCTCGGCGCCCAAGCATTTCGCGCAGGTACCGACGCATATTTTGACAAGTTTGATGGCACCGCCGCTACAGTTGAGGATTTCGTCTCAGTTATGGAACAAGCTGGCAATTTGAACCTAACGCAATTTCGCCTATGGTACAAGGTTGCAGGAACCCCGAAAATCACTGTTGACAGACACTACGACCCAGACTCAAACAGCTACCAACTTACGCTGACACAAATACCACCCAAAAACTCTAATGGAATAGCCAAACCCATGCACATTCCGATCAAGTGTGCATTACTGAACCCCAAAGGCGAAAAAATACCGCTTAAACTCAGTGAAGACGAACCTCAAGCCAAAACTGAGTTGATTCTTCAACTGACGAAAAAAACTCAAACTTTTAGTTTCAATAATGTGGACTCCAAGCCAGTACCGTCTTTGCTTAGGGGCTTCAGCGCACCTGTAATAATTGAGGATTCGGCTGCTGAAAGCGAACTCGGCTTTATTATGTCAAATGACGATGATGCCTACTGTAGATGGGATGCAGGCCAGCGAACATTCAAAAAACAAGTCAATAAACTGATTGAGCAAATCCAAAACAAACGCAAACCAGAAGTGGATGGAGCGTTTTTTAGAACCTTCGGATCAGTATTGGAAGATGCTGAAGACGATCCCCAATTCAAAGCGTTATTGCTTGAGTCTCCATCTGATATTTCAATCGCGCAAACTATGCCGATTATCGATCCTATTGCAATCCACCATGCTCGCAAACACCTAAACCGAGAAATAACCAGACGCTTCTATGACAGGTTGCTCGAATTGCACCATGAAATGAGCGGCACTACATCTTTGTCACCTGAGGACATCGGCAAACGTAGTTTGCGCAACCTGTGTTTGGGATATTTGATCCAACTCGATACCGAACCGGTACATCAGATTGCAGAAGATCAATTCAATAACAGCAGCAACATGACAGAGCTCGCTGCCGCACTTGGCGCGCTAGTCAATTCAAACAGTCCATTTCACAATTCCGCACTGGACAGCTTTTTCAACCAATGGAAACAGGATCACGGTGTAATTGATAAATGGTTTCGAGTTCAAGCAACCGCCCCGCGAGACGATACGTTAACCAAGGTTGTGAAACTATCACAACATCCGGCATTCAGTATCCACACACCTAATCGTTTATTTGCACTAGTTGGCGCATTCTGCCACGGCAATCCGTATTGTTTTCACTCTTTGGATGGTCACGGCTATGATTTGCTGGTAGAGTATGTTCTCAAGATCGACCGCCTCAACCCACAAGGTGCAGCACAATTAGCCGATGCGTTTTCTGAGGTGCGTCGGTATGACAAAAACCGACAAAACATGATGCGGGAGAGAATTGAGCGAATTGTAGCCGTTAAAAATCTTTCAAACAACGTATATGAAATTGCTGAAAGAATTCTGGTTGCATTCGATGAGGATAAATCCTAGTATCAATCAGGCTATAGTTTCAATCTCGCCATGCCACCGTCTGATAAAAAGCAACTCACTCAATCAAGCAATGCTGAGATAGATGAGTTCTTGAAAAAAGTTGAACTGATACCGCGGCAAGATGCCGCTGGCAATCGAGGACGACTTGTTTTCGGCATGGACGCGACTGCAAGTCGCGAACCAATGTGGGATCAAGCCTGCCATATTCAATCCGAAATGTTCAATGAAACGGCAGCGATAGGCGGGCTAGATGTCCAATTATGTTTCTATCGAGGCTTTCATGAGTTCTATGCTAGCAAATGGGTCAGCGCTGCTAGCGATTTACAGCGGCTGATGAATAGCGTCAAATGTGTTGGTGGACTGACACAAATTGGGCGACTGTTCAATCACACAATCCGAGAAACCCAAAAACAACGGGTTAATGCACTCGTATTCGTTGGCGACGCAGTTGAGGAAAGCGTTGATACCTTGTCTGACAAAGCCGGTCGTCTTGGACTGCTGGGTGTTCCGGCTTTCATGTTTCATGAAGGTTTTAATCCAATGTTTGAAAAAACATTTCGCGAAATTGCTAAACTGAGTGGTGGAGCATACAGCCGATTTGATGCATCCAGTGCCCAGCAGCTTCGCGACTTGTTGACTGCCGTCGCAGTATATGCGGCCGGCGGGCGAAAAGCACTGACCGCTTTAAGCACTCGTCGCAAAGGCATTGTTGCACAGCTAACCCATCAGATCAAAGGTAGCTGACAGCTTATGTTCATTCGCCTTTTCCTATTACTAGTCCTTGTCGGCGCTCTCATGTGGTTCGTATCAAGCCTAGGCCGTTCAACCCCGCAAAACCGTAGCAAAATATTAAAACTAGGAGCGCTGTATGGAGGTGGCATCATTCTGCTGTTGCTTATCGTAACCGGTAAACTACCGGCGCTTTTTGCTTTGCTCGTTGCAGCAATTCCATGGATACAACGCATAATAATGGTGCGAAGCGCTTATCAAACTTTCAAATCATTCAAAGGCGGTCCAGTACCCGGCTCAAAACCAGGGCAAACTTCCAGTGTCAACTCAAAGATATTAAAGATGGAATTGAATCATGACAATGGCACAATAACAGGAACTGTGCTTGCGGGTGATTGCAAAGGCAGCTCACTTGATGACCTTAGCATTGAGCAATTGGCAGAGCTAATGAATTATTGTCGCAAAAAAGATGCCCAATCGGCATCACTACTTGAGACTTACCTTGATCGAATGCGCACCGATGAGTGGGCTGAATATGTCCAAAGCCATGCCGATGAGCAATCGACCATGGCCGATTCTGATGACATGACTCGCGAAGAGGCACTACAAGTACTAGGATTGGAGGAGAACGCTAGTGAGCAAGAAATCATCGAAGCACACCGCGTGCTGATGCAACGTAATCACCCTGACCGTGGCGGTTCAACCTGGCTTGCAGCTCGCATAAACCGCGCCAAAGATATCTTACTCTCATAGTGGAATTGCGAATTAAAAAGGCAGTTGTCTTACTGACACTGCTATTAACAGTGTCGGCAATAGCTAATGCTGAGTCGATTCAAACTCAGAAACAACAGCTCAGTCACCGCTCTTTTGGCACAGTCGAAGTCATAGTGCCAACGGGCTATGAGCTGGAAATTTTGAACGCTTCGATGCGCCGACCTAGACTGATTACATTCGCAGGTAATGGCGATATTTTTGTTGGATCCTCAAATTTCGTATATCGACTCAAACCACCGTACCGTGAGTCGGAAATTTTTCTTCAACACAATGACTACCCACATAGTGTTGCAATACGCGGCAACGAAATGTTCGTTGCTACGGTTTCTGGGCTTTATCGCGCTCCGTACGGTCCATCACTACAACAAATCAGAGCCGAACAATTGACACTAGTTGCAAAACTACCTGGTGGTCTGTTCGGACATTCTTCGCGCACAGTTGGAATCAGCCCTGAGGGCCGAGTGTTCGTCAGTCTTGGAATTACTGGAAATTGCAGTGATGAGTTTGTTTCCGACACATACAAATTCGATGATCGGCGCGGTGGGTTCATATTGCTTGACGAATCAACCTCACCCGCAAAATTAATTCCGTATGCATCAGGATTGAGAAATCCGATAGGCTTTGACTGGCATCCATCAACTGGCATTCTATATGCAAGCAACAACGGACCAGATCATCTTGGTTACGATTTCCCACCAGAATACTTCTCCAAAGTGACCGAAGGATCTTTTCATGGCATGCCTTGGTATCAATCCAACGGTGAGCGCGTTATGCGTGACTCCTGCATTAATAAGAAGCCACCTTACCCTGTCAGTCAAGTGCAACTGCCAGTAGCAACCTTTCCAGCGCGCAACGCGCCTATGGGAGTCGCTTTCGTACCAGCCGGCGCAATGGATGAAAGGTTCTCCAACAGTGCTTTTGTTGCATTGCGTGGCTCTTGGGCTACACAACCGGATGGATTTAGCGGAGGCTCTCCAGCTAGCAGGCGAGTGCCAGCTGTTGCCATGGTTAAATTCAAAGATGGTGAAGCAAGCCATGTGGAAACTATCATTTCTGGTTTTCAAGACCAGTATGGCATGCGCTGGGCCCGGCCTGTTGGTATTGGAATAGGACCGGATGGTTGGCTCTACATCACCAGCGACGGTGGGGATTTCAAGGGTTTGATGCGCCTTCGCCCAAAGCAAGAATAATATACAACCAACTAGATTTAACCGACAGACTGAGAGGATAACTATGCCAGATAATGTGCAACTGAATTTCACGCGTGCAGAGTATGAAAAACGAATAGCCAAAACCCGAGCTGCGATGGAAGCTAGCGGTGTTGAACTGCTTATAACAGTCGACCCATCAAACATGGCTTGGCTGACAGGCTATGATGGCTGGTCATTCTATACGCCTCAGTGCGTGTTGCTGACTTTATCTGACGGGCCGATTTGGTATGGCCGAGAAATGGATGCCAAAGGCGCTCTGCAAACAGTGCACATGCCAGCTTCTGATATTTTATCCTACTCAGATCACTATGTAATGACGCCACACCGTCATGCAATGGATCTACTGGCTCAAATCATTCATGATCGAGGCTGGGGCTCTCTTCGCTGTGGAGTCGAGATGGACAATTACTATTTTTCCGCCGCAACGTTGGCTGCTCTGCAATCGGGGCTGCCAAATACAAAATTTGTAGATGCGAATACTCTTGTCAATTGGCAGCGCACAATCAAGTCAGAACAAGAGCTGGTTTATATGAAACGCGCCGGTCGTATTGTTGAGGAGATGCACAAGAAAATCTATGAACGAATTGAGCCCGGGCTACGAAAAAACGAACTTATCGCCGATATCTACCATACTGCCATTAGCGGAGCTGATGGACATGGTGGCGATTATGCTGCAATTGTTCCAATGGCACCCTCGGGAATCGAAGCCTCTGCAGCCCACCTAACTTGGAACGACCGACCATTTATAACCGATGAAGGAACATTTTTTGAAATAGCAGGTTGCCACCGACGATATCACTGTCCTCTGTGTCGAACGATATACCTTGGCAAACCGCCTGAGAAATTCTTGAATGCGGAAAAAGCAGTTTTAGAAGGAATGAAAGCTGGACTTGAGATGGCCAGCGCGGGGAACGTCGCCGAAGACATTATTATCGCTTTTAACCGCGTGTTAAAAAAATATGGGATATCAAAGGACGGCCGCTCTGGTTACCCGATCGGATTGAGTTATCCTCCTGATTGGGGTGAGCGAACCATCAGTCTTCGCCTGGGCGATCGCACAGAACTCAAAGAAAACATGACGTTTCATTTTATGACCGCACTGTGGTCTGACGATTGGGGGTTTGAGATCACCGAAAGTTTAATCATTAAAAAGAATGGCCCTGAATTGTTAGCAAACTATCCGCGACGCTTACTTGTCAAAAACTAAGAGAGGTGTTTGTTATTCATATAAGTGTTTGATATTATATTTGCAACACATCTTGCTATAAATCCAACACTTCAATATTATGCCCTTATAGCAGGCGCTTTAGGTTTCCCAAGCACCGTTTTTCAATCAAAGAACCCCAAATCACAACGCATACTTACATATTACGATGGGACATCGTTTTCAATAGCTAATGGAAATTACAACCAAACCAACCTCGCCAATCTGCAAACTTCTAGCTTTGGCGTGAAATTGCCGATCGCACGCGCTCACATTCCAATATACAACCAATTCGCTCCCACTGGCACACCGGATTCTTACTGAATCAACCCGAAAATGGACTCCACAGACACCTCAATTTATATTCAACAAACTAACAGGCTCTTTTGACGCTATAATTCAACCAATAAACTCATTGAGCAATAGCCATGAAAAAACTTGACTTGCCTGTCGGGGAGTCGGCCTTCAAAAATATCCGGGTATGGGATTTCTACTATGTGGACAAAACCGCCCACATATTCAAATTAACCAGAAAACCCGGCTACTATTTCCTGTCTCGCCCCCGTCGATTTGGCAAAACGCTGCTGGTTTCCACAATGAAAGAACTGTTTGAAGGTAGCGAGAAACTGTTCCGAGGTCTGCACATCCATGAGCGCTGGGACTGGTCCGTCAGCAATCCGGTGGTACGATTGAGCTTTGACGCCAACTACAGCAAACCAGGTAGCCTTGAAATTCACATGGCCAGTCAACTGTCCGCACTTGAAAAAGACGCGGGTATTGAACCATTGACATCAGACACCCCTGGCGATGTACGCTTTCAGAGCCTTGTTCGCAAGATCAACCGCAAGACTGGAAAACAGGTGGTGATTCTGGTGGACGAATATGACAAGCCGATCTTGGACGTGCTTGAAAATAAGGAACAGGCGGAAGCCAACCGCAGGTACCTGCACGGCGTTTACGGCATCATCAAGGGTTGTGCCGATGAGGTTCGTTTTGTTTTCGTCACCGGCATCAGCATGTATTCTAAGGTCAGCCTGTTCTCCGGACTGAACTCTCTTGAGGACATCAGTCTGGATCCCCGGTACACCACCATCTGCGGCTACACTGATGCTGACATTGACACGGTGTTCGCCCCAGAACTCGAAGGACTGGACCGGGACGAGATACGGCGCTGGTACAACGGCTACAGCTGGCTAGGCAAGGAGAAGGTCTACAACCCCTTTGACGTTCTGCTGCTGTTCAGTAAAAGACAGTTCAAACCTTATTGGTACGAAACCGGTACGCCAAGTTATCTGTATAACATGATGGCTGATGGTAGATTGAACACTTTGGAGTTAGAGAATCTTGGTATGTATGAGACAGATTTGTCCAATTTCAAGCTTGAAGAGGTCAACACCGACGCGTTGCTGTTCCAGTGCGGCTATCTGACTATCACGGGTCAACAGGTGCAAAGCGAACAAGCCTTCTACACGCTGTATTATCCGAATCAAGAAGTGCGGTTGAGCCTGAATAAGGAACTGCTCAAGGCATTGGGCGGTGATAAGTCAGAAACAATGAGGCGAGGCGAGAGCTTGGCCGGGTTGTTGGCTGAGAATGATTTCGTGGGTTTTGAGAAGCAGCTGAGGTCGTTGTTTTCAGGAATACCGTATCAGTGGCATATTCGCAATATGCTGGCCCGACATGAGGGATTCTATGCGAGTGTACTGTATGCGTGTTTCACGGCCAATGGCATTGACATCCGAGCAGAGGAATCGACCTCGCGCGGTCGTTCAGACTTGGTGGTGTTGCATGCCGGCCAGGTGTTCGTGCTGGAGTTGAAGGTGGTGCTTGGACTAAGCGCAAGGGTAGCAACAAGCAAAGCGATGCGACAGATGCGTGAGCGCGGCTATGCGGAGAAGTATGAAAACAACGGGAAGGCGATTCATTTGCTAGCGCTAGCATTCAATGGTCTGAGGCGCAACCTGGCGGAGATCAGAGCAGAAAAAGCATGAAACAACACAATCAGTTTTTTATTATATCGCGGGATCTACCCTAATGCCAACTCCAAAAATCAAGCTCTACACTTGGGGCACACCAAACGGAAGGAAAATCTCTATCGCACTTGAAGAAATGGAAATTCCTTATGAAGTTCATCCGATCAATATATTAGAGAATAAACAATTCCAAGATTCCTATCTCAAGATTAGCCCCGGCGGCAAAATTCCTGCAATAGTTGACTTGGAATTTAATGCTGACCAACCGCTTACAGTGTTTGAAAGTGGTGCTATTCTGATTCATCTCGCCCAAAAAACCGGTAAATTCTGGAGTACAGACTACACCACTCAATCATGTATTACACAATGGTTGATGTGGCAGATGGGTGGTTTTGGTCCGATGCTCGGACAGCTACATCATTTTCGCAAATATGCCAATGTTGAATTGCCCTACGCCATTGGCCGTTATGACCGCATTGCTGATGAGCTATACCGTGTGCTAGATCGAAGGCTTGCTGATACGGAGTTTGTAGCAGGGAAATACTCGATTGCGGATATGGCTATCTATCCGTGGGCTTCAAGATTTGAGTGGCAGAACATCGACCTTGCCATTTACCCAAACGTAAAACGGTGGTTTGATGAAATTTCTGCACGGCCGCAAGTCATACGCGGCATGAAGGTGCCATTCCTAAACTGAATATTGCCGGGGCTAATTGTACGATGAGTTTGCGCCCTTCGGTTCTACTCTTCGGCAATCTAAGCTACTTCACCACCCAATTGTTGAGTCATCTTGCGCAACTTGAAATTCGACCTTCAAGTGCTGTAGTTGCGACATTCCCACCATCTGCTGAAAACCACCCAACTGCAATTTTTCATTCACCACAACCGCAACTTGTGGAATATTGCATTGCTAATGATATCACTTTACATTACTGTGCCCAGCACAATGTAACTGTGTGTGAGTTTCTTGATGAGAACCCAGCGGATATTTACCTAATTGCATGCTATCCACGTAAGCTTCCATCTGAAATCACAAATCGAGCTAGACTTGGATGCATCAATGTTCATCCGTCATTGCTTCCAAAATATCGTGGGCCAGATCCGCTGTTTTGGCAACTGCTCTACGCTGAGCAAGCTACCGGTGTGAGCTTGCATTTCGCAACAGATGTGATTGATGGCGGCGACATACTCGCCAGCCAATCAGTGTCATTCCCAGAGGGAGCAAGGTTATCAAGCATTAACAACTTGTTAGCAGAATCAGCGGCGAAACTCTTTGCCAATCTATGTGCAACACCAATTGAGCATTGGCAAATTAGATCACAACCAAAGCGAAGTGCAACTAGTCAACCTATGCCATGTGAAGATGATTTACTACTGCACACCAAAATGGAAGCCTCTACTGTACACAACCTCATACGAGCGTACGCAAACACAAATCGAAAGTTTAGACTTGTAGTCGGCACTCAAAAATATTCAATAAAGGATGCGCACTGGTCAGTTTTTGACAGTTCAGCTAATGCTCTGACAGCCGAAAGCTCTCTAATGGAAGTGGACTTCGAAGGTGGCCGGTTGCATTTGGTTTTATGCGCTGACGGATCTCATTGAACAAGTATTCCAATTTGACAAATAGCACGCAGAAATCACTCTGCCCAGTCAATCAGGTACTGTCGAAACGACGGAATCGGGATTATCAGATTTGTGTCCAAACGGTGCACCAACCCAGCAACAACCATCTCCTCTATGAAACCTATCGGCTTCATGTTTTCAAGCATAACACTCTCCGAATCAGGGTCAGTTTCCCATGTTCTGCCTCTGAGAAAAGATACAAGTTTTAATCTGGAACAACCCTCTGTCCCGATCAACCGTGCGACATCTGCGAGCAATTGCCTGCAATCACTTATTGGCGAGTTGCCCAACCTGTCTCTGTAATACTGCAGGCGACACCTATCGCCAAACGAACGCACTGCGGCCTCATCCACTCTTGCCAAATCACGGTTGTTGACCTTGAGCTGATTGGCTAGCCCGGCCATGTAGTGAAAAAGATGTTGCGGCCAATTACTGCACCATTCGCTTATCTTGTCAGGTAAGTCAGATTATCTCTGCCTTTGATTCGGTAGCCATCTAACATGACACGCACCGACTCAGCCGCCTCATCAGCTTCCAACACCCCTAACGTCTGCACATGACTTTTTCCATTGCTAGTGGCAAAGCGCGAGATCCTCTCCGCCGCCAATTTTGATTCGGAGTAGGCGAGACCATACAACATCGCCAAAATCGGCAACCCATGTGCACCGTTGTGCAACTTGAAAAGCAACGCCACATCCTCTGGCTTGAAAATTTGCACCGCATCAATCATTACTACAATAGGCCGCAGCTCTGGTGGTTTAACTGAACTTCCTTTTATGATCCGCTTGAACACAGCCGCAGCTTTTTTGCTGTAGAGCTTTGCTTGATCTTGCAAAACTAATTTAGATGACTACTCGCTATCGGTCACTTTTCCTCCACCCTTGATAAACATGCTAAAATCTAGGTCTCCTTCAACAGTGCGAACAAAGTTAAGTATTTCTGCACCATAGTCTGGTACGATGCAGTTGGCAATTGTTCGTGTGACCTCAGACTCATTCCGCAGTTCGACCGGTTCTACCCTCACCACCACGGGGCCGTTAGACCTTGCCATCCATCTGTTCTGCAAATAACTCAGCAGTGCCGACTTGCCGGCACCGGGCGCTCCTTGGATCAGTCAGGTATCTTGGTTAGATAGCACCATCCCAGGCTGTAACTCTGTATCAGAGGTTTCAGACTTGATTCTGCTTTCGATTTCTGCAACTGTGATTCGATACCAGCGATGATATCTTTGCGTCCAACAAGAATATGGCCTTATTCTTGTCGCTCCTTTGTCCGAATTTTTCCAAGGGGATTAGTGGTTCTATATACATTTGCGATGTTTCAGCATACTCTACCTCAGTCATCACATATTACATCAGACGGTGAATCATAAAAATTCGAAATACTCCGATTCACCTACTAGCCACTCAAATGAACTGTTGCTGAAACCGCTACTGATATGCTTCAATATAGTGGCTTTTTAATGTATGATCAATTAGGATAATATAAATCTACCTTGATTATCTGTTTTTATTCATGATGCGAGGCTTTTCGTTCCACTCTCTGTCATCCAAAGAGCGGCCGGCTTTCTTCTTGAAAACACCGCCCCATTGCTTGAAAAAGAACGGCACTTCTTTTCTTGCACAATTATCGCGGATGTCACGCACCCAATCGGTTTCCATAGGGCGTGCCTTTGGTCCCGACTCGCCACCAACTATTACCCAGTCAATTCCATCAAGACAGATGTTGGGCAGAGGCCCTAACAAAGGTTCCAAAGACAGAAACTTCAAAGTCGCATTAGTTTGCCTCAGAAGATCAATTCTCCCAGACCACCTGTCAGATTCGACACTGACACCAAGCCAAATATTCTGCGTCCATAGAACACTATTATTCAGATGTAGGGCGCGGTTTGGTCGCTTAGTTAGCACTTGAAATTTATGTTGCGAAGCTCGGTTCATAACGTCAAAGACTTGCTCAATGAATTCGGTTGAAACCGATTGATGGAATAGGTCTGACATGGAATTGACAAATACTAATCGCGGCTGTTTCCATTTCAACGGAGCTTCAAGAACTGAATCGTGCACAGCAACCGAGAATCCTTCTTTGTATTTTTCTACGCCCATCTTTCGTAGTCTTTTGGCCATTCGCTCAGCATAGCAGTGTTTGCATCCATGACTGATTTTGGTACACCCCGTCACAGGGTTCCATGTTGCGTCAGTCCATTCAATATTTGATAGCGAAGACATTCTAGATATTCTTCAACAAGATGTAACATGCAATTCTTTTGGTAGGTTCCGCTTCATAGGGACACCTCGCGCAAAACCTGAACTCAAACAAGGCAGAGTGTTCTTAGAATTCTTTAATGTTTGTGATTGTTCCAGGAACCTGTCACCAAACGATTCATGATAACGACTCTTTCAGTATAGAGACTTCCAACTTTCGTCCTCAAAAACCAACGTCAGGTGGCCCTGCCATTTGGGATTTATCCTCTCAGGTAATCCTGATTCTAATTTAATTGCCTCTCATTGCATTGCTGATATTTGTGCACTGATCCGATCTCCAATGTGAGCCAAATTTCAACTCAAAATCATTCAAATTCTACTCTTCTTGTCTTCTTAACTCAAATTCCAAAATGGCTACTAATATGGATTATTTTCATTGTCTAGTAATCCCCATTTTTTTCAAAGTGTTAACCATTTTGTTGCACATTGCAATAAAACCCAAATATCGCATTAGAAGATGGAATTGCTGTAAGAAGCATTGCGCGGCGGGCGATTCATGGCATGACTGCTTTCTCCCAATGGTTGAAATACAAATGCGGTGAATCTGTTGCCAGACAGCACTTTATCGGATTTCATTCTTTCCTAATGAGATTTTTGGGTTTGAATTTGTAGCAATACAGGTAAAAGAGCTCTTTATTCACATCGCATGTATTGTGGAGTTTCGAGACGACTCACAGTCTCTCGCAAGCCGAACTCAGGCTCAGGGCTATTGTGACTACACTGTCAGTTGAGGGCAGATGATGCCAACACATGTAACTGCCAGATAACTTGACGCCAAATCTCTGAAGTGCACCTCGCCCTCGCTGATAAGTTCACTACTTCATGAGCCACGTCAAATGACTTGCCATCACCGCATGACAGCAGTTGACATTGGACGCAAGCAAGAGATTCAAACTTGCTTTCGTGTTCAGCAGCTTTAGCATATTCACACCAGCACTTCAGGCACTGAAAAAGTCATTCTGCTCAACGGTGCTGAATTGCGGGCGTTACCACATCTCAGCCATCATGGCGGCTGATGGATGGACAAACGTCGGTCCACGTCAAGTGGTAAAAGTGGTAACACCTTGAGTGCCATGAACGGCTACACCCTGGCATGCACCATTCCATACAACTGGTAGCAGAACCAGTTAAAAGGCACGCAAAAATTCAGTCCCAACTCTATTACCCAGATGCTCACTGATGTCCAAACGATGAATAAAACCCACCTTGGTCGCCTCAAACAACAAGCCGAGACGACCAAGACGAAACCTGTTTTCACACCGACATGGTTTCCTGCCGGCTAGAACTTTACAGACAATGCCACACCGCCGCTCACCGTATTGTTGCCACTGCCCGCCGAGGTCAGGTAAATGGCTCCCGACACCGATGAACGATCACCATTCCAAATCTGCGAACCGCCGAATCCCAACCGCAACCTTGTCGGCTTCGACTCTGATTCGACCTTGCTTGAAAAATCACCGTTGGTGACCGTCACACTGCGCTCGACACTGAAATCATGCTCAAGATCCAACGAACTGAACAACTTGCAGCAGGCTTCTGAAGTCTTCCCCATCTCGCCCTCGAACAACACGCCATAACGCCCCGTCACGCCCGAACTGCTCTCCATGGAAACAGCATCTTTCGCTGATTGAGCCACCATCCCTCGGACCGCACTTCCATCCATCGAAGTGTATGAAACCACATAATCATCCACCGAAATCGAGGTCCATGTCAGCCCGCCGCGCTGCGTCAGCGACAGGTTGCCAAACCCCATGCGCTTGGAGGCACCCAGACCGATGGCATAGCCGACACCTTCGGTCTTTTCATTGACGTCAATCGACTTCCCGTTCACCATCTCCGATGACCTGACCTCTATGTCATCATACTTGGTCACGCCCAGCCAGCCATCAACCATCAGACCATCGGAATATTCACGAGCCATGCCGACACCGACGCCGGTGCCAGACACCTTCACACGACCGCCATCGGTCACATCGGCCTTGCCCTGACGATGATGCAGCCCCACTCGGAACATCATGTCATTGACACCGGGCAGGTCGACACCCGTCGCAAAGCCGCTGTAAGAGAAATCATACGAAAGATTGCCACTCACGGACTTCTGCAACCGGCGTTCACCGTCGCCCACTTCAATGCTGCCCCAAGCTCTTCGGTCTGACATCATGCCAGGGTCAGCCGCCGCCATCGTTCCGTTTTGAGCCAATCGCAGCGGACCGGACGCACTGGCGACAGTGCCGCCTGACATCATCGATGGCATGTAAGTGGTGCCCAGGGCACCGACCATATCCCACATCACCGAGGGCAGGGCTTCATACACGCGACCTCGCATGGATGCCGTGCCCTGTCCGGCAGCAGGAGCAGTGCGCTCGGTGATCTCACTCCTGAAGTTCAGCGAAAACACATTGTTGGCATCCTTGTCCGTGATCTCAGCCGTCAAGGTCTCCTTGCCGCTGCAGTTGCTGTAGATGCCACACGGCAGCGATGTCAATTCCACCCCTTCAATCTTCGTTCCATCAGTCAGATCCATGTAATCCGAATCACCCGGATCGTCCGAAGCCAAGTTGTACTTGAAGCTTGTCTCCCCGGCGTTCTCAATGTTCTTCATACCTCGGAAGTTGCGATCCAGCTTGATCACCAGACTCGTGCCGCTGGCAGGGTCTGATTCTTTAACCTGCACCGTCTTATAGCTGTCGCTCGCATCATCCGGCATCAGCATGGCATTGCGTCCGATGGTGAGGGTGCCGCCTCCCACCAAGTGGATGGCACCGCCGTTCTTGCCGCCAAACACCTTCCCGTAGACGGCAACGCTCTGCTCGCGCATGCCACCCGCAGTGTCAGGCGTGTTGAGGGAGATGCCGAAATTCATGTCCCCTGTCACCTTCACAATTCCATCCTCGCCAATGGTGACAGACGCCGTGCCGCCGGCAAAGGTTTCTTCAGAGTCGCCGTGGTCATGTTCGATCTTGATGCCGTCACCGCCCGCATACAGATGGCCATGGTGTGTTACGGTGACGTCTTTTTTGGCCGGAACTTCGCCCGTTTTGTCCGAAAGTTCGTTTTCACTGACCAAAACGTAAACCCCGCTCATCGTCACCGGCTCAGCGGCCGTGCCGACAACCGCACCCTTTTCGATGGTCACCTGAAAATCACTGGACGCAACCACACCTGAAACAACACCGGCTCCGTCAGACTCGATATGAACCCCGTGATGGATCTTGCCGCCGATTCTCGAACCGGCCTTCAGCGTCACCTCAACGTCCCCGCCCGAAGCATCATACTTGTACACCTTGATGCCCACGTTGTCATCCCTGACATTCTTGATCTCCGCAGAAAAATTCACGATGATCTTGCCATGGTTCCCGGCGTCACTGACACTAATCACACCATGATTGCCAGCACGGCGTGTGCTCAGCTCGCCTTTCAGGACGTTGACCGTGATTGGAACAACATCCCCCTCTTCGATGTCGGTATCGACTAGAATCGCGGAAAGTGCCGCACTGACCTCCGCATTGGACTCAACCAGGATGCCATGCTTCGCATTTCTGGTTGCATATACACCGAGCCCGTAATTGCTGCTGTAAGCCACGGTGGGATTTAAAGCCCCCAGCACCTTGATATCATCCATGAGGGTGATCTTCAGACCGCTTCTGTTTCGGTTCTTTCTAGGTGTGTGTATCTCATACAGGATCACGGCTTTCCGCCATTTGCCACGTTCTCCGGACTGGTCATTGATAAAGACAGTGCCTTCAGCATTGTCATCACTGGCATCGCATACGACCACCGGCGGACTGCCCGCGGTCGGCATGCCGCATTCGTCCTTTGCCTGCGCCGGCGATTGATGCAGGATCAACAGCCCGGCGATAGCGACTGATGAAATCAGTTGAATGAAAGAGCGCATTATTGCACCCCCCCCCCCCCCAACAGATATCCTGAGGAAGTTCTTGGAACCGGCTTCGCACTTCACACCCGCTCCATCTGCATGGGTCGACGGCTCAATGGCATGTCGGCATGATGATTGCTTAAACATTGTTTATTCTCCCTGAAATTGCATTAACATCCAATGAACTGGATCTGTTCTCGCTGAATTATAAAATAAATGGCAAATCAATTATAAAACGTTTCATAATACCCAAATATCGCATTAGAAAATGGAATTGTTGTAAGAAGCATTGTGCAGCGGGTGATTCATGGGATGCCTGCTTTCACCCAATGGGTGAAATACAAAATGCGGAGAATTTGTTGCTGCACAGCGCTTTATCGGCTTTCATTCATTCCTAATGAGATTTTTGGGATAAAAAACTGTTGCATAATAATAGCACAAAGATATAAAATCAAAGAAGGCTTGTGATCTGATTTTCAAGTAGCTTACAACCGCCGAGTGAAATCGATATCAATCTCAACTAAGTATTCTGCGCTAATAATTTTGGTCTATCTGTACTGATACAGTGCCTGCGAAAAAAAATCGACGAATCAATCCGCGAATTGAAAGGCCTCAATTTGAAACAGGGCCTCGGTTACCAGCCGCACCACGACAATATGGTGCACCTAAACCTTGGAAACTACGAACCTTCTTGGCCTGTGTCCTCTTTGTCGGTTTTCAGATGTTTCCACACTCTCCAGTTGAAACCAACCTTAATTACCGAAATATCTGGAATGTTAGAGAAGCAGACATTGCAAAGTCTGTTACCGCGGACTTTAGATTAAATGCCTATCCCAAGCAAGCTCAAATTCAAACCAAAGAATCGACTCTTGATGCCGTTATTCATTACAACACCAATCCAAGTATAGATGAACGAGCCCGAGAGCTTCTCACCCACTACAAACCAGATTATGCTGCTGTTATCGCACTTGACGCTACTAATGGCAAAATTCTGACCCTATCCAGTTATAGTGCAGAAAGCCAGCCATTCGGCAACTTGGCAATCCACGCCGGTTACCCTGCAGCTTCCATATTCAAAATAATAACCGCCGCCGCCGCCGTTGAACAAAATTTAGCGCGGCCGGATACGATTTACCAATACAACGGTAAAACCACAACTCTATACAAGTCTAATGTGTTCAATCACAAACGCACGAAATATACACGTGACGCGTCTCTAAGTCGCGCTTTTGCGCTTTCGATCAATACAGTTTTTGGTCGAATTGGTGTACATAATGTCGGCGGACAAATCCTCAAAGACTACGCTGACACTTTCGGATTCAACCGGCCATTGCCAGTCGATATTGACCTTGAACCTAGCAAAACAGGATTTGAGCTTACAGACGATTGGTCAATCGCCGAAGCTGCTTCAGGCTTCACCCGGAAAACCACAATAAGTCCGGTTCATGCCGCAATGATAGTCTCAGCCATAGTAAATGATGGTGTGCTTGTTGAGCCACGAATAGTTGAGTTCGCACACCTTCCAGATGGACCCCTCATCTATGATCCTATACCAAAATCCACACAAGTCATTAATGAAGAAACCGCAAAAGCTATGCGTGTAATGATGCGAGCAACAGTCAAAAGAGGTTCCGCCAGGAAACATTTCAGGAGTTTTTTCAATAGCAAATATAAAGACATTGACGTTGGTGGAAAGACCGGTTCATTGACTGGCACCAGTCCAAAAGGTAGAACCGAATGGTTTGTCGGCTACGCTGAATATGGCTCAGACAAAATTGCTCTTGCAACAGTCATCGTCAATAAAGAAAAATGGCGTGTAAAGCCAGCTTACATCACTCGTAAGATCATCGAACATTATTTTGAGAGTTCGGTGGCAAAAGGTTGATTTTCAATTCGTAGCTGATGCTTTTGTCAGGCTTGATGAACAATTTACAATCAGAATTGCTTGATTGAGATCCATAAATTATGGGCAAAGTATCGACAACCCTTAAAATCAATGATCCGGTAACTTTTCGAAATCGACGCGGCCCGGTGCATGGATTCATCGCGTCAATGCATGGCACCAAAGCGGTTGTTGTAACCGAAGGCCAAACAGAGTATCATGTGCCCGTCACTCAACTTGCTTTGCGCCACGGTGTAGATATGCAACGCGTCTATACCAAAGATCAGCTGCTTCGATTGAACTTCAGTGTTGGTGATAGAGTGAAGTTCACTGACAAAACGGGAACCCAGCGAACCGCAGATATATTACGCCTGAACCCTAAACGCGCTCAAGTTGTCTGCAATTTAGATCAATCCGTCTGGACTGTTCCCTATTCGAACCTTGATAACTACACAGTTAGCAAGCAAGACCAAATCAAACGACAGAATAAACTAGACTTGATTGCCAAACAAGCAGATAAATTGTTGATGGAACACAATCTCACAGATTGGAGATTTACCTTTGATAATGCACCAAGCCGCGGTGGTAAGTGCTCCTATCGCGATCAAGTCATAAGCATATCAGAACAATTCTGTTTCAAAGTCGATGACAAGGAAATCACGGAAACGATTTTGCACGAAATCGCCCATGCGCTCGCCGGTGAAAACCACGGGCATGATGCGGTTTGGCAACACACCGTAAAGAGCATTGGCGGCAAACCAACCCGTACACACTGCATAACTTTCACCCCACCCCGATATATTGTTTCTTGTGAAAGATGCCAATGGCATGTCGGTCGCCAGCAACGCAGAAGAGACGCCATCTGTACAAAGTGCAAATCACCGGTAACCTACCAACTCTACACGCCGCAATTAGCGGCAATGCACAGAATTGAAGCCTAATCACCCAATACAAATTACATCCTGCAACAGCTCTAAATATATTCACTAGGTAGACCACAAATCAAAACCATGCAACAATACCTTGATATCGCCAAGCATGTAATAGAACACGGAAAGCGAAAGGAAAACCGAACCGGAGTCGATACGCTTTCTACTTTCAACTACAACTACCAGATCGACCTGCGCGACGGATTTCCACTGCTAACTACCAAGGAAATTTCCTGGAAGAATATAGTCATCGAAAACCTTTGGTTTTTGTCTGGAAGTAGAAATATTGACTTGTTACGCAAACACAACTGCAAATTCTGGGATCCATGGGCTGACAATGAAGGATTAGTACCAAGCGCTTACGGCAACTTTTGGCGCTCATTCCCAGTCCCAAATGGATCTAGCACTACCACTAACGATCAAATTGCATGGGTTCTTGAACAGCTGAAAGTCGATCCCTTGAGTCGACGTCATGTCGTATCGGCCTGGGCACCTTCCAATGCGCAAACAAGTGTATTACCACCGTGTCACGCTTTCTGGGTGATGAACGTGCAATTAGACGAAAATGGGGACTCGATGCTTTGCTTGCATCTCACACAACGAAGTGCAGATATTGCTTTAGGTGTGCCATATAACATTGCTGGCTACGCGTTGATACTTGAGCTGTTTTCGCACCTGACTGGAATCAAGTCCGGAATATTCGCGCATTCACTCGTTGACGCCCATGTCTATACAGCAAAACCTGATGGGTCACAATCTGAATTCGACCACATTCCAGGGCTGATGCAGCAGCTCAAGCGCACGCCTCGCAAACTGCCAAAGCTCGCTATCGATCCTGCCATACAATCCCTTGAGGACATCAATCATATCCTTAACGCCAGTCTTGATGAAATTCTAGATGCATTCAAGTTAACTGGATACCAACCGCATGAACCTATCAAGTTCCAAGTAGCAGTCTGAGGCTATGCCACGGCGCGGATCAATTATTGTGGCAATGACTGCTGATGGTGTCATCGGATTAAATGGAACATTGCCATGGCACTATTCCGAAGATTTAAAACGCTTCAAGAAAATCACGTTGAATTCAACAGTTATCATGGGACGTAAAACCTGGGAGTCACTACCCATCAAACCCCTACCAAAACGTCAAAATATCGTACTGACGCATTCCAACCTACCGCAAGTTGAGCACTATTCGTCTATAGACGATGCGATTGAGAACGCAATATTTGGGAAAATTTGGTTTATCGGCGGTTCTGCTGTCTACAAATCCGCTATAAGTTATTGTCAATTTATTGATGTAACTTACGTTCCGGACTCTTTCAATCAAACTGGCTTAGTTCGATTTCCGAAAATTGATTGGTCACAGTGGCATGCTGAACCAAAGATTCGATGTCAAAATGACAATCGACTAGTCCACCAACATTTCACAATCAAACAGGCATGAACGATTGCCTCATACTCCGCTAGCATATAGCATGATGTAGCTACTTTGGTAGCTGCGAAAGCAGCTATAATGGTGAACACATAGGTATCACAACATCACGGCACATTGAAACATTGGGCCAAATTTACGTAAAATGCCGCCCTCAAAGCCAATTCCCACAACAGGATAAATATGAAAACACTGTCTTCGGCAAATTAGGGCGAAGGTGTGTTTGTGACTAACTTCCAAACTATCTGTAGCAACAGTAATACAAGAGGACAATCTATGAAAATATCAATCAACGGCACTGCCTTGAATTATGAACTAACCGGTAATTCTGATGCACCGGTGGTGGCATTGAGCCATTCACTCGGAACCAGTCTCAACATTTGGAATCCTCAAATGGATGCGCTGAAAAACAAATACCGCATACTACGCTATGACACGCGCGGGCACGGAAAATCTGAGGTGACAACAAGCCCTTATACGATGAATATGTTGACGAATGATGCAATCGGTTTACTAGATGAACTTGAAATCAATGAAGTCCACTGGGTAGGGTTATCGATGGGCGGCATGATTGGACAGGGTATTGCACTAGAAGCACCAAACCGTCTGTCTAGCCTGAGTCTTTGCGACACTATGAGTGTTGTAAGCGGGGAATCGAAGGCGATTTGGAAGCAGCACATTCAGGCCGCTGAAACATTAGGTTTGACAAAATTGGTGGATTTCGCCATGGAAGGATTTTTCACTGAATCATTTCGTAGCATGAACTCAGAAGATTACCAACAAATTCGATCTCAGTTTTTAGCAACCGATGTTGTTGGTTATATCGGTTGTTGCCATGCGATCTACCACCTCGATTATCTAGACAAGCTGCATCGCATCAACACGTCAACACAAATTATTGTTGGTTCTGAGGACAAGATAACCCCTGTCTCAGAAGCTTCTGCTATGCAGAAACTGATAAAGAATTCCACTTTAGATGTTGTATTAAATTCAGCACATCTCTCTAATGTTGAAAAGGCCGAAACATTCAACGATATTCTGCTGAATTTTCTGGATTCACATACTGCATGATTACACACAACAACTCTTACGACTCGATTCTTGTAGGGAATACATATCACAAATCGAGCATAAACAGGTGGTAAATCTGCAAAATGGGAAACATTTGACCTAAAAACCATTGGAAATTTACTGATAAATCTACAAGCGAGCACATCTAATTGTTCGCATTTTTTACCAATTAGCTCCAAATCAACTCATAAAATGCACCAATTTGGTGCATGAACCTAGGAAATAGCATCAAAATTTATGGCATGAAAATTGCTGTAAATTAGGATATCAATTCAACAAGAGGATTTGACATGAAACTCGTAACTGCCATTATTAAACCGTTTAAGCTGGATGATGTTCGTGAAGCGTTGTCTGAGATAGGTGTAACTGGAATGACTGTTTCCGAAGTAAAAGGATTCGGCCGCCAAAAAGGGCACACTGAACTGTATAGAGGTGCAGAGTATGTTGTCGATTTTGTACCAAAAACTAAAGTTGAAATTGCGATCTCAACCAATCAGGTTGATGATGTAATCGATACCATCAGAAGAATCGCACTGACAGGCCAAATCGGCGACGGCAAAATTTTTGTCTCTGAGCTGGAGAATGTAATTCGTATCCGAACCGGAGAAATTGATGACAGTGCCATTTAGTTCAATCTAAGGCAAAGACTATAAAGACTAGGATTAGATCAACTCATCGGCGCTTTGCTAGCACTCGCAATCTAGTTATCAGTGATCATTTATGATGGTTATACTCGTGACTTCCTTGATCTAAGGCTAAGCGTGTTGCAACAAGAAACTCCATGCAAATTTGATGCTATGCTTTACCGTCACTTGCGCAGTCAATATCCTCCAGCTAGAGTTGCCTGTTATTCTATCGCGTCGAACAGCCTCAGCAATGGATTTAAAGTTGTTTTAGGTGATTCACTGTTTACAGACGTATTGAGCAAAGAATGGTTGGCAATGTTTCTGTGGCTTATGTTGGACAGCTTCACTTCAAAATTATCATTATCTCCTTGATATTCAGCGGATTGCCGAGCATTCAATACGACTATGGCATTTACAGTGATATGAGCTATTGTCTTCGGAGTGTTGGGCTAGTTGGGCTCAAAGGCATCATACGTAGTTTTCGCTTATGAAAATGTGCAAACGAGGATGCCAATTCTCAAGCGATAAATTCTTTTGCGCAAAAGATAAGGAAGCATAGTACATTCGCGAACTGTTTCTCGCTATTTCCCATCAGGTCTGGTGGCATCGCCTCGATCACCAGACCTGCTTTTTTATCACTTTGATTCGAGATTGAAATAATATCAAAATTCCTGATTTCGTTATAGATCTTGAATAACAGGAAACTGTAAAACCACTTAATCGGTTCACTCATTTATATTGACGAATAGTCCGTTCAATCTGATCCAGGCATGCCATTGCAGCTTGACAGAAAAGCATGAGCATTTCGAACTCTGTGATTTATGGTTTTCGTTCATTGAGACCATTGCCTTTACCGTCGCTGCGCTTTATACACAATAACGAGAGTCATCGCACTTGCTAGAGATATGATCTATCACCCTCCTTTTTACCAGGCGACAGCTCCTCCTGAGGTTGTACCGTGATCATTCTAATAAGACATCACTTCGCCTACGATACCGTCCGCAGTTGCGCGCTTGGTGCAAACTACAGTTCCTATCATCGGAGCGAAATGAATAACCGGCTAGTCTACCGTAATGAGCTGGACCATCTTGTTTCTCAGGCGGACAGTTAACCTGAATCTCCTGAACTGACCCTCAATGTGTGAATATAAACGTTCATGAATTGTGAGCTCACACAAACTGCCCGCATGTGTATTAGCTTAGCATCTGCTTATCCATCCACCTATAATCTTACACTGATTGGCAACTTGATACTATAGGATTGGGTTACAAGCGTTGACCTCAACCAATATGGAGCGAAGACGGTTGCGCGAGAAAATTCTGTAGTTGGTTACACAGCAAATCTACCAAAGATCCTTTAATTGACACCATACACTTGAATAAAATTTAATCAAATGTTTGGGAACCGCAAAACCGTTTCGTTGTTTTCAAATCGCTCTTTGTTAAACAAAGCTTGTAAATGGTAGACTTCTAAAATTTTCCAATATGGTTCAAACCGAATTCGCTCAATCCTATTGCGAGCGCAAAGAGCAGCTGTCCGCGCAAGTTGTACAACTCAAAGACCCTAAAATTCGTCTTGGCAAGGAAACTTCCAATCTTTTCCGAGATCGTATACAAGATTCAGCTGGTCGATTAAAAGCCAAGGATTTCAATCACCTGCTAGAGATCAACAGTAACGACCATACCTTGACTGCAGAAGGTATGATGACCTACGCTCAACTCACCGATTCCACACTTAAACATGGGTTTATGCCGCATGTTGTTCCGCAACTAAAAACTATCACCATTGGTGGCGCTGTGTCAGGCATTGGCATAGAATCAACATCATTTCGCTACGGCTTACCTCATGAAAGAGTATTGGAGATGGACGTATTACTTGCCGACGGTACAGTCGTATGTTGCACTCCGACTAATGAGTACTCAGACCTCTACTACGGAATACCAAATTCTTACGGCACACTAGGCTATATCCTCAAGCTCAAAACCCCTGCCCTGCCCGTCAAACCTTACGTTAGACTAGAACACACCTGCTACCACAATGCTGATGAATTTTTCAGTGCTATCCAAACACTCCAAAACTCTGATGTTGACTTTTTGGACGGTTGTGTATTCTCACGCGGTGAGTACTACATTACATGTGGTTGGTTTGATGAAAACGCATCGACAGTCAGCGACTACACATATCTTGATATTTACTACAAATCAATAAGAAACAAACAACAAGATTACTTATCTGTGAAAGACTACATTTGGCGATGGGATACGGACTGGTTCTGGTGCTCAAAAAATCTCTATGTCCAAAATGGTATCATGCGCAGAATCGTTGGCCGAGATCGATTGAACTCCGAAACTTATACCAAAGTTATGCGCTGGAATACTAAATGGGGGCTTACACGAAAACTGAACCGGCTTGCCGGTTTGCACTCGGAATCAGTCATTCAGGATATTGATATACCAATTTCCAATGCACCACAATTTCTAGACTTCCTATTGCGAGAGGTCGGTGTGCTCCCTATATGGATTTGCCCAATTGGCACAAGCGAAAACTCGGAACGTTTCTCACTGTTCTCAATGAAACCAAACAGCTTATATATCAACTTTGGATTTTGGGACTCAGTCAAATTTCGCGAACGCCAACCAGTAGGTTACATCAATCGAAAAATTGAGCGCAAAACCATTGAACTGGCAGGTAAGAAATCTCTCTACTCCGATTCGTTTTTTCCTGAAGATGAATTTTGGAGCTTGCATGGCCGCGATAAATACTGGTTATTGAAAGAACAATACGACCCCCAGTGCCGACTGCTCAATTTATATGAAAAAACTGTGCTTCGCCGATAAATCTCAAGTGTCGTTAATCGTATCTATCCGAGCCACTTCATCTTCAGAGAGGGAAATGCTGATCGCGTGAGCACTGCTAAGTGCACTGGAAATACGTCCAGCTCCGGGTATAGGCAAAATATTCTCCCCCTTGGCTAGTAGCCAAGCAAGTGCTACCTGATAGGCAGTAGCTCCGTGTCGTCTAGCAATCTCCGACAAAATCGGCTGAGTGCCAATTTCTAAGTATCGGTTACCACCGCCAAGCGGACTGTAAGCTATAAAAGTAATATTCTGCTGTTTACAGTGATCAACAAAGCCATTTTCCAGATATTGACGGTTAAAAACACCACAACGATTCTGCACTGACACAATAGGCGTAATACTTAACGCTTCATCAAGTTTGACTCGCCCGACGTTCGAAAGCCCGATATGTTGAATCTTCCCTTCAACCCGGAGCCGAGAAAGCTCGCCCACCGACTCTGCAAACGGTACCAAAGGATCCGGCGCATGCAATTGATACAGGGTGATACAATCAACCTTGAGGTCGCGCAGACTTTGCTCACAAGCGCTTCTTAGATTCTGCGGTGTGCCTCTTCTCTCCCAGCGCCCTTGCGGCCTAGCCAAACCACCTTTAGTCCCAACTACAACCCCATCTTTGTCTACCGTTTCAAGGGCCTTGGCTATCCTTCTTTCATTCACCCCAACGTCACTATCATCTTGACAGTAAACGTTGGCTGTATCGATAAAATTGATGCCCGCATCTATGGCTGCGTGAATCACTTCGACCGCATCATCATCTGACACATCTTTGCGAATACCAAGTGGCATAGCCCCAAGTCCGATTGCAAAAACTGATAGGCCGCTGCTTCCAATATATCTTTTCATGCCCTGTACCTAGCTTTAATCTAAATTGACGAAATGTTAAACACTTTTAATTTTCGCGCAGATAAAATCCAAATTTGGACAGCAACCCAATTGCGAAGCGTGTTAGAAAACAATATCAAATACTACAACACTATAATGCTCGCTAATCGAAATTCAAGTTTGACTCCGCTTAATAACTACGTTCATGCCCAAGATTTTTTCTTCAAACTATCAAGAACTACCCTACTGGTGGGTATCCGCTGCGCGCCGTCCGTTGACCAATGCTGATCTTGTACGCAGTGTAGATGTCGCTATTGTTGGATCAGGTTATACCGGACTTAACGCTGCTCTGCAAACAGCGCGTGCTGGTCGATCAACACTGGTTCTTGAAAAAGACGTTAGCGGTTTTGGTTGCAGCAGTCGCAATGGAGGCCAAGTTGGCACCAGTTTCAAACCCAAATTAAAACAATTAGAGAAGAAATTTGGATTAACCACTGCTGTCGATATGATCTCTGAAGGCCATCGGGCCTTAACCTATATCAAGGAACTAATTGCTACAGAGAATTTGAGCTGCGATTGGAAACAGTGCGGACGTTTATTAGCTGCACACTCTACCAGAGCATTGCGCAAGCAATCACAGCATTATGCAACCTTGCCCAAAAAGATTGCAGTTGAGCATCACTTCATATCAAAATCAGAGCTCTGCGCGGAAATCAACTCCGACACTTACAAAGGTGGCTTCATTATCCCGGACCACGGCAGCCTTGATCCAGGTAAATACCATCTTGAACTCTTGGAACGCGTCATGCAGTCCGGAGCGATGGTGGTGGACGGTTGTGAGGTGCTTGGTATAGAACGTCAGTCTAATGGATTTCGACTACATACAACACGCGGTACTGTTGATGCAAAAGACGTTGTACTTGCAACAAACGGTTATACCGAACAACAATTTAACTGGCATCGACAACGAATCATGCCAGTCGGCAGTTTCCAGGTCGCAACAGAAATTTTGCCGAAAGATATGATTCACACCCTAATTCCAAAATCCCGTGTCGTATCAGACACAAAACTCATTGGCAACTATTTCCGCTATTCACCGGACCAGAAGCGCTTGCTGTTTGGAGGGCGGGTAACATTCACCGAGCTTAAATCAGGCGATGCCGTCAAACTGCTATACAAACAACTCATAGAAGTTTATCCGCAACTGCGAGGTATCAAAATTGACTATGCTTGGGTTGGTTACGTCGCCTTCACAACCGACTTAATCCCTCACATCGGTGTACATGACAACCTGTATTACGCGGCTGGTTATTGTGGCTCAGGTATCTCGCTATCCAGCTATTTCGGTATGAAAGTCGGACAGAAAATTCTCGGCGCAAGTGAGGGCAAGACCGCGCTAGATCACTTGGATTTCAAACCATGGCCTGCAATCACACGCAACTCGATACTATTAAACAATGCGACCCGATTAACCCGCATCGCAGAAAAATTTGTTTAGAGAAAATTACTCTTTTTGATAATTTTGATCTATATCAGCCATCAAGCCTTTTAGCGAGATCAAGTGTGACTTCCTCAATACTTGATTTCTTGATCTCCGCATCCAATATAGCGCGATAGTTTATTGCAAAGCTGACACCTTCAATCACTACATCGTAAGCCTTCCAAACATCATTTGCATCACTGCGGCCCAAGCGAAATAAAATACTCCTGGAGCTCTGAGAAGGGCTAGCAACTACAATTGACACCGTTGCCCGATTGTCATTTTTGCCCTTGACCGCATCTTGTATTTCAATAGAGTCTTTGTAGGATTTGATGATATGCCGATTATCTAGTATGGCAACAGATAGTGTTCGTATCAAATACTCAGTCAAAACTCTGGAAAATTCCGCGCGTTGTTCCGGTGTCGCTTTCTTGTAGTGTCTAGCAAGAACAAGTTTAACAATTTTACTGACGTCAATCGCTGGCAGGAGCTCTTGATTGAGAATCTGCTCAACCCATTCGGCTGACATTTCATCAGAAGATGGATGAGCAGCGAATTTGGTGTACAACACATCGATTTTGTTGGCTACTAGACTCTTAGCACCTGAAATATCAGAGCGCAAACCATGATTGAATACTATCAAAAACAGCGCTAAAATTGCCGTTAACAGTCGTTTATATTTCAAAATTCTACCTCCGCATGTATTTTCCGCTAAAATTATAGTGTTATGGCTAAAAACAAATCTGCAAAAATACAAAAATGACTGAACAGAAAGACATGTATTCGAAATACATTTCGATTCTTCAGCTGCTGCAAAGAATGCAAACTTCAATCGAAGGGGTATCTTATAACGATGTAAGACGAGAGTTTCAATGTTCCCGACGTACAGCTGAACGCATCATAGGTGCCATCTGCAAAGAGTTTCCGAACTGCCGTCTAATTGATAAACGAAGACCTAAAAGATGGCGTATTTCAGATACAAATTCGGTTTTGGAAATCAGCCAAAAAGTCAATCCTGATGATTTGGCAGCACTTGAAACTGCAGCAAAAATGTTCAATTCAAGGGGCATGATGTCATATCAAGAACGGGTGGAAAGGCTATACGATGGTATAAAAAACCACATTGGTACAGGTAGCGACCGTACGGCAGCAGCCGATGCTCAATCTATGGGCGATTCTGAAGCGTTTGTATTTAACCCAGGGCCCATTCAGGTCATTGATGACAAATTAGAAGAAAAACTTCGCAATGCAGTACACGATTACAAAAAAATCAGTTTTGACTATTTCAAATCTGGTGAAACCACGTCAAAACGTTACCACCGGCTACACCCTTATGGCTTTCTACATGGTAGGACCAACCGGCAGTACTTGCTCGCATTCAACGACACTCCCAATGTAAACGATTTTCGCACCTTCATTCTGACAAATCTTGAAAATCTGAGAGTCCATGAAAATGAGGGTTTCATCCCTAAGAAGGGGTTTACTGTGGAAAATTACCTCAAAGATTGTTTCGGGATATTCAAGGAAAATAAAGTATACGAAGTGGTGTGGATCTTCAACTCTGATGTAGCGGATACTGTTAAGCGCTGGAATTTTCACCAAAGTCAGAAAATCAGAAAACTCAAAGACGGAAGAATCAAAGTACGATTTTGGGCTGGTGGACTGCTAGAGATGGCATGGCACATAGTCACTTGGGGCAGTCAAGTGGAAGTCATTGAGCCACCTGAACTGATTAAAACTCTCAGAGAAGTGAAAAACTCTATTCGCCTGCCAGAAGAGTAACCATTACTGACTTAGGCGTGTTGAGCTTTGGCTTCGCGGCGACGTCGATGCAAGATGGGTTCCGTATAACCGTTTGGTGATGTGACACCATTGAAAACAAGATCCAATGCGGCTTGGAATCCAATGCTTGCATCGAAATTACTTGTCATTGGACGATACCCTTTCACACTCTCATTTTGCCGGTCAACTATTGAGGCTACACGCTTGAATATTTCCAGTACCTGATGGCGCGTAGTTAGACCATGCTTCAGCCAGCTCGCTATCAATTGGCTGGAAATGCGCAAAGTCGCCCTATCTTCCATCAGATTAATATCATTGATATCCGGTATCTTGGAACAACCGATACCTTCCTCAACCCAGTGTACAACATAGCCGAGAATACTTTGCGCGTTGTTTTCAATCTCAGTGGCAATTTCCTCTGGTGAAATCTCTGACTGCATAATTGGTGGTTGCAAAATCCTTTCAATCTCAGTATGAGGTTTGCTTGAGGCAATGTTTTGCTGTATCTCCTGCACATCAATTTCGTGATAATGCAGAGCGTGAATCACTGCTAACGTCGGTGAAGGTACCCAAGCTGTATTTGCCCCGGATTGTGGATGAATCGTCTTTGCTTCGTACATCGCTTCCATCAGGTCCGGCATAGTCCACATCCCTTTGCCAATTTGGCCTACGCTATGAACACCAGTGTCCACGCCAACCTCAACATTCCAGTCTTCGTAAGCCTTCAGCCAATCGGCCGATTTCATCTCATTTTTGGTGATTGAGGGGCCGAGTGTCATCATTGTGTGAATCTCATCGCCAGTACGGTCAAGAAAACCGGTGTTGATAAATATAACCCGGTTTCGCGCTTCGCGTATGCACTCTTGGAGATTGGCAGTCGTTCGTCGTTCCTCATCCATTATTCCAATCTTGAGTGTGTTGCGCTTCAACCCAAGTGCATCTTCTACACGAACAAAAAGTTCAACAGTTGCGGCAACTTCTTCCGGTCCATGGAGCTTGGGCTTAACGATATAGACGTTACCACAGCGCGAGTTTGGAAAAGACTTGCCACCTTCTCCGTTCAAGTTGTGAATGGCACACATAGCAGTCACCATCGCATCAAGAAACCCTTCCGGTATTTCCTCACCTGATGCTGTTGTAACTGCATCCGTATACATGTGAATTCCTACGTTCCGCACTAGCATCAAGCTTCTTGCCGGAACGGTCATTGGTACGCTATAGGGGCTGATAAACTGAAAATCTGGATTCAATGAGCGAGTTATCAATCTGCCGTTCTTTTCAAGTTGCGAATTTAAAGTGCCCTTCATCAATCCTAGCCAGTTGCTGTAAGCAACCGTCTTGTCCAAGGCATCAACCGCTGATACTGCATCCTCAAAATCCTGAATAGTCGTTACTGCCGCTTCCATCGCAATGTCACTGATCCCAGCATCGTCTTGCTTTCCAATAGCTGACTCTCGATTGATTATCAACCTAAAGTAAAGTCCATTGTTTGAAAGCAAAATCTCAGATGGACTGTGCATCAAACCTTTAAAACCGGCAAATTGGCCTGGTGAACGAAGCGATGCCGTCTGACCATTCTTAAGCTTAACTTCGAGTTTTAGAATTTTGCTACCAACTGGAGCCACAGAATACTCAACGGCTTCAGAGTGACTACCCAAGTCAAGTGGAACCACTCTATTAAGAAATGCACGAGCCCAATCTATAACTCGCGCTCCGCGTTTTGGATCATATTGGTTTGTAGGAACCGACGGCGCGTCCGAAAGCTCGGCAATGCCTGAGGTGTATAGAGCATCATACAAACTGCCCCAGCGAGCGTTGGCTGCATTGAGTGCATAGCGTGCATTGTCAACGGGAACAACAAGTTGCGGTGCGCTAACCTCGGATATTTCACGATCTACATCTTCAACTTCTACTTTGAACGATGGACCTTTGGTTACTAAATAACCAATATCAACCAAGAACTGTAGGTGCTGCTCGGATGAGCAGCTTCTGCCGTGCTCAGATTCAAACCAATCATCTATTTGTTTTTGAAAACGATCACGTTTAGCGAGCAATTGCTTATTGCGAGGACCTAAATCAGCAACAATGGCACACAATGACTGCCAAAATCTCTCGGAATTAATACCTGTACCAGGCAATGCATCCGATTCAATAAATTTATGGAGGCACTGGGTTATACGCAGGCCACCTGCATTAACATAGGTTTTCTCTAAATCCAACATAGCACATATTTTACTCTCTCATTCTAACGAATATTCGATATCAAGAGCTCTAATTCAGCGAGCAATGTAACAACTAAAATTACAGTGAAATAAGAACACTAATTTCTATCAACTAAAAAATATTTAGATATATATTTCATTTATAGATATAATATTAGGACAATAAATCTGCATTTTTATATTAATGTGATATTATTTTTACTTGTAGCCGGAGGTATAACTGATATGGTATTCACTCAGCATCTCAGAGAGGTAAACGAAACTTATTTCCAACATTTTGGTATGGCAATCAGATTTGCAGGATGGATGTTTGTCGGGGCACTTGTTTGCCTGGTCCATGCAATTTTGCCATTTGTTTTTGAGCGAACAGGTAGCAGAATTGTCAAGAATCTGAATTTCAGGATGGTAGAAGCTCGAAGTGCCAAAGCGACATCAGAGGTGCCACAACACTCAGAAATGCAATCATCTTAGTTTAGCTTGTTACTCTACAAATATTGAGCATTGGTAAGCAAGTTCAATCTACAGCGCAATCGTCATTGTCAACGAATTCGTTACCCAACGACAGATAGAATTTGATGACCTTACTCCTTGAACTCTGTCTACTTCAAGCAACTGTGCTTTCTATCCCAAAGACTGCTCCATTGCAATCACCAATGTAAACAAGCACATAAATTAAATGCACATTAGCAAAATATTCAAATCTAACTGATAATTCCATTATTGAAACTCAATTGTGAATATAACATATACAATCTGACAAGACGATTTGCTTGATCACATTAAAAATAATGACTCAAATTCGTATACTTGCCTTTGCTGGCAGCACCCGTAACGACTCCTATAACAAAATGTTAGTTCGTAACTCACTGCCTTTTTTTGATAAATACAACGCAGTAGCAACTGAATTGGATTTGAAAAATTACCCAATGCCTTTATATGACGGTGACTTGGAAAAAGAATCAGGCATACCGAAAAACGCGCTCAAGATTCGAGAGCTAATGAAATCGCATCATGGCATCCTAATCAGCTGTCCGGAGTATAACAGTGCTATTCCTGCGGTGCTCAAGAACACAATCGATTGGGTATCCCGCCCAGTACCTGACGAGCATTCACTAGCCGCTTTCACTGGCAAAACTGCGGCCTTACTCTCAACATCGCCTGGCAAACTTGGAGGACTAAGGGCACTTATCAGCGTCCGTTCAATACTTACCAACCTCGGTATGTTAGTTGTGCCGCGACAATTCGCGCTCGGCAACGCAGCCACTCTATTTGGTGACAACGGGGAACTACTCAATAGTGACGCACTTGAGAATGTATCAACTGTTGTTCAACAACTAGTTAAGATAACTACCAGCATCAATAGCGACTAGCCTACTAGACCAGCTCACTCGTATACATATGTGCGCACATATATGTATTTAACTGTTGAAGGTATCATTCACTACGCTGGTATTGAAAGCTCAATTTAGGCCATCCTATAGGTTTGGGAATATTGCTAATATCTTTGGTATATATTTCGCTATTGAGTTGTAAATGTTTGCGCTATACAACACTAATTCGCATTTTCGAAGATGAACTAAATGGCAAAAATACTGAGGATACACTTCCCCAATTTTTTACAAAATAATTATGGACAATTCACTCACAAGTCTACTGTGAACATGAGAAATGTATGCAAAAACAACAACATTACGGTTAGAATGGGTTTTAATTTTCGGTTGCAAATACCATGATAGTTGAATCCAAAGAGGATAAGAACAAACGCAATATTGATCAATTATGCCATGGTTACAGTTTGTCCAGAGATTACCGGCAATAAGCTCATTCAAAAACGCACACAGAGACCTTCAAAGATCAGATGATCTATGATTTCGGCCTACCATTTTCAGAGCAACAGATGCTCTCCGCCGGATTGAAGAATGCAGGACAAGTAATGACACCCTTGTCAATAGAAGGCAATAACCGCTGACGTGTCAATCGCCATTAAACCATTAGCTCGGTAGTCCTTTTTTTGTAACCTATGAGTTCATCTGCGCTTCTGTCATCTAAAACAGGCAACAAACTGCAATGTCTTGCAATGTCCAAAAGTTCTTGAAATTTGAAATCACTGCTTCGCTGTCTCTGGATTTGATTAAGACACTCATTTAGTGCAACTTTGACTGCCTGAGTTTTAGTTTCACCTGTCGGTTCAAAGACAATTCTTGCGATCTCCTCAGTCTCAGAATTTCGTATATTCCATCCCATCAGTTTATTACATGTAGATAAATGGCCACATTGCATCACATTTACTGAATGGTTCAACTCCGAAAGAAGAGCTGCTAGTGAATTTGGATAGGTTGCGATTGAAACGCGAGGCACATAAGATAATATGCCCGGCAGTACCTACTTTCACACGGAATTCCTCCGCACTATCATCGGCGCAAAACGTTTTCACTTCTGAGTTCGAAATGGATTCAGGTGGTACCCGTTTGCTATGGCCGCCGGGCAAACCGTTTGATTCAGCGTCATTTAGACCAACTGAATCAGAAAAAAATGGCAGTCAAAGTGCAATAGATATGCGCTTTATGTTAATCATATAACCACTTGAACAGCTCAAGTGTTATATGGTCAAGCCTCACGGGCGATTAGTACGGGTTAGCTTAATACATTACTGCACTTCCACATCCCGCCTATCAACGTTGTAGTCTTCAACGACCCTTCAGGGACCTTGACGGTCCAGGGAGACCTAATCTTGAGGGAGGCTTCCCGCTTAGATGCTTTCAGCGGTTATCCCGTCCATACATAGCTACCCAGCAATGCCACTGGCGTGACAACTGGAACACCAGAGGTATGTCCATTCCGGTCCTTTCGTACTAGGAACAGCTCCTCTCAAGTCTCCAGCGCCCACAGCAGATAGGGACCAAACTGTCTCACGACGTTCTAAACCCAGCTCGCGTACCTCTTTAAATGGCGAACAGCCATACCCTTGGGACCGACTCCAGCCCCAGGATGAGATGAGCCGACATCGAGGTGCCAAACACCCCCGTCGATATGGACTCTTGGGGGGTATCAGCCTGTTATCCCCGGAGTACCTTTTATCCGATTAGCGATGGCCTTTCCATACAGAACCACCGGATCACTAAGACCTGCTTTCGCACCTGCTCGACGTGTCTGTCTCGCAGTCAAGCATCCTTGTGCCTTTACACTATCCGTACGATTTCCAAACGTACTTAGGATACCATTGCGCTCCTCCGTTACTCTTTGGGAGGAAACCGCCCCAGTTAAACTACCCACCACACACTGTTCCGGATCCGGATTACGGACCTCGGTTAGAACCCCAAACATACCAGGGTGGTATTCCTCTTGTTGGCTCCCCTGAAACTGGCGTTTCAGGTTCAAAGCCTCCCACCTATGCAGTACAGATATGATCAGAATCCAGTATGAAGCTGTAGTAAAGGTTCACGGGGTCTTTCCGTCTAGCTGCGGGTACGCTGCATCTTCACAGCGAGTTCAATTTCGCTGAGTCCCGGGTGGAGACAGTGTGGCCATCGTTACGCCATTCGTGCAGGTCGGAACTTACCCGACAAGGAATTTCGCTACCTTAGGACCGTTATAGTTACGGCCGCCGTTCACCGGGGCTTCAATTGGAAGCTTCGCCCTAAAGCTAACCTCCGCATTTAACCTTCCGGCACCGGGCAGGCGTCACACCCTATACGTCCTCTTGCGAGTTTGCAGAGTGCTATGTTTTTAGTAAACAGTCGCAGCCACCTCTTTGTTGCAACCCCTTTCTGCTCCAGCCGCAAGGCCTTCACATACCGAGGGCACACCTTCTCCCAAAGTTACGGTGTCATTTTGCCGAGTTCCTTCACCCGAGTTCTCTCAAGCGCCTTGGGCTTCTCGCCCCGCCCACCTGTGTCGGTTTGGGGTACGGACACGTATAACCTGAAGTTTAGAGGCTTTTCCTGGAAACATGGCATCAATCACTTCGAGTCACAATGCTCTCGTTATCACGCCTCAGGATATGCACTCCCGGATTTTCCTAAGAATGCTCCCTACACGCTTGAACCGGGATATCCAACACCCGGCTGATCTAGCCTTTTTCGTCCCCCCATCACAGTTATACGCGGTTCAGGAATATTAACCTGATTCCCATCGACTACGCCTTTCGGCCTCGCCTTAGGGTCCGACTCACCCTGCGCCGATTAACGTGGCGCAGGAAACCTTGGGCTTCCGGCGAGGGGGTTTTTCACCCCCTTTATCGCTACTCATGTCAGCATTCGCACTTCCGATACCTCCAGCATGCCTCACAGCACACCTTCGACAGCTTACAGAACGCTCCCCTACCATGCGTGTAAAAACACGCATCCGCAGCTTCGGTACATTGCTTGAGCCCCGTTGAATCTTCCGCGCAGGCCGACTCGACCAGTGAGCTGTTACGCTTTCTTTAAAGGATGGCTGCTTCTAAGCCAACCTCCTGGCTGTTTTTGCCTTCTCACATCGTTTCCCACTAAGCAATGATTTAAGGACCTTAGCTGGCGGTCTGGGCTGTTTCCCTCTCGACCACGGAACTTATCTCCCGCAGTCTGTCTCCCGCGATTGCACTTCTCGGTATTCGGAGTTTGCAATGGTTTGGTACCGCTGGATGCAGCCCTAGCCATAACAGTGCTCTACCCCCAAGAGTGAGACGCGAGGCGCTACCTAAATAGCTTTCGGGGAGAACCAGCTATCTCCGGACTTGATTAGCCTTTCACTCCTACTCACAGCTCATCCACCAATTTTTCAACATTGGTTGGTTCGGTCCTCCAGCGCGTGTTACCGCGCCTTCAACCTGGCCATAAGTAGATCGTCCGGTTTCGGGTCTACTCCCAGCGACTAAATCGCCCTATTCAGACTCGGTTTCCCTACGGCTCCCCTATACGGTTAACCTTGCCACTGAGAAGTAAGTCGCTGACCCATTATACAAAAGGTACGCCGTCACCCCGGTTTGACCGAGGCTCCGACTGCTTGTACGCATACGGTTTCAGGTTCTATTTCACTCCCCTAACAGGGGTTCTTTTCGCCTTTCCCTCACGGTACTAGTTCACTATCGGTCGGTAGGTAGTATTTAGCCTTGGAGGATGGTCCCCCCATATTCAGACAAGATTTCACGTGTCCCGCCCTACTTATCGCAAACTTAG
>OZ219781.1:1175000-3425439 GCA_964291225.2 Arenicellales bacterium
CTCCTGCCGACCCTCCTGCAAACTTTTCCGCCGAATTTCCGGCAGAATTTTCTGATTGGCGATTTCATAAAACTCAGCCACCGACTCAGGCTGAGTTTCCCTCCATAATTTCAACAACGCCTCGCGCATTTTCTCATCTCCCGATCCTAAGACCTCTGACAATTCTCTCATCCTCTGTATTTTAATCTCCGGTATCACCACTGTCAAATATATGCTCAACATCTGGACAAACTGAATTCGCTCCGACACCTCCAACTGATTCGATTGATCCATCCAACTGATATAGAGACTCTCGTCCGCCTCCCAAACCTGACCCATGACTTGCATCGACAACGCGTCCCTCAACGGCAGCTGACCCAGCCCCAATCGCGCCTGAACCTGACTGTCCCGAAGATTCAGAAGAACCACTCTGAATTTCACCAGATTTGGTTCCCACGCGTCAAAAACATCCGGCGACAAATCGGAATAATTCAACTCGTAAAACGACGGCTCCGGACCCCGCTTGGACCGACCATGATAAACCACAACCGGAACCACTAACCTGGCTTTCTTCTGGTACAGCTGAGCCATGTAATTGAACAGCTGACTCAACAGGTTTGGGTCAACATAGCTTTTGTGTTCAAATATCACGGTGAGCGCGATATCACTGCCGTCGGCCAACTTGACCTCAACAATCAGGTCTGAGACATATTCCACCAGATTGTTGTCATCGGACAGACTGCCTGACTTGATGACGATTGAACCGGGGTCAAGCGTTGCCAACTGTTCCGGCGTCAACGCCATCTGCAATAGAGACCATATGCTTGCCTCAGTGTTGAAATTGTGTTTGAAGAACCGATCGTGCCAAGGTCCCAAATACCTTTCGCGCTGCGGCTCTGAGGTGGAATGTTTGTCATCCATAAGCTAAATTCCCTAAAGTCAAGTGGAGGATGAGGAACCGGTGCTGAGTCACACGCGCCGGCTCATGTCAGTTGTTGCATCAACGTCATTGGACGCAGATGCCACATGGTTTTGCGTAGTGACCGGCAAGCCCGGTCTGCGCTTGGAATTGCTACTGGATGTGATTTGACAGGAAGGAATTCAAAAACGAAATCATCTGACAATACAAACGGGGGCGAGTCCAAAAAACGCCGCAGCTGAAAACACTGCATTTTGTGCTGATATTGCGAAACAGATTCTCACCAAATCCAGGCAAGCTGAGCTAACGCAAAATGACCGCAGTGTTTTGGCGGCTTTTAGGCAAGTATTGTACTTCATCTTAGATCGCTGTCAAGGCGGATTTTTTGGATGCTCAGGCAGCCTGACCCCATGATTAGATTGACTCGGCATATATCATTGACAACCAAATAATATCAATCTGTTGTCAAAGTTCATGTGTCAACGTTTTCGGTTTAAGCTGCCTCATCCGATCTAATAGAAAAGCGCATGTCAAACGTTGTTCACCCCTTTGATACTTGCTTTGGACATGACATTTGAGTGCTGATGCCCACAATCGGCATCAGATTGACATGTTTCAATGCTTGCACCGGTCATTTCAATCTCCACAGGCGATGAACGACATCTCACTGTGGCGCTTGTCATTCTTGCCTAGTTTGCCCCATGAAGCCGCGCTGACAATTGAAACCTTCCCTTGGCGAGGCGATGGTGGACAGGTTTGCACCCCAGTCACTTCGAAAATTACAATGGCCACTTAGTCATAGATACCTATTATGGTTACCCAGTTGCCTTGCAATGTTCTCACAATGACTTCCAGTCGCTGTTGACCAAAAGCTCTGACGCGATGGAGGTCGCCCGGCATCAGTGAACGTCAGCACATTCCCTGCGGGGCGTTGGCACTAGGCCTCAACCTGACCGCGGGGACACAAACTCAGATGGCAGGTCGTTAAGTCGTTAGGATTGGCATGTTTACTCTTCCCACACTGGACTGTCATGATCTCGCAACGAATGGGAACTGCTCATTACAAAATGCTAGTAGAGTTATCACTTTTTTGTACGAGGCCAAGCTGTCTGAAGATAGAGTAGTTTTATCTTTGCAAAAACGTTAAACCACCATTTCCGCTGTTTGATTAACAGCATAATGAAATACAAAATCTTTGCCTTCTATTGCGCAACCCGACCGTAGAACCCTATCTGTTCAAACTCGGAAAAGCGCACGTTCGGCGCTTCAAAATACGAAAAAACTGCTACTATTCTTGGACGGTTCCCAAGAACAGGTGTAATACGATGCGCAGTATATTTCCCCTGAAATATGGTGAGCGAACCAGCGGATATCTGTTTTGTCAGCACATTGCCACCATTACCAGCAAGCATTCTGCCAATTTCATCTAAATTGAATCCAGCTTGATCTCTCAAACCTTTGCAAACTTGAAACTTACCTCCATATTCAGGGGACTGCAACAATAGTGTGATTGTGAACTCTGAACGATCGAAATGCCAGTTCAATGCCTCGCCTTCGTAATAGGCCATCACATTCACACGACCGAGTCTATCCTCCATTGGATAAAGCTCTGGTTTGCCGATTATTGCTGCAAGAAATTTAACAAATTCTTCAGACTCATAAATCTCGGTGACAAGCTTTGAGTGTAACTGGTCAGCGCATATCGTATGGCTGGTGGTTCTCAGCTTTTTTAGCGCTGGATGATCTGGGTCTAAACCGCCAACGTCATCAAAAAATACGTTGTGTTCTCGACAGTGGGTGAAAGACTCAGTCATAATCAAGGGCAATAGCTCACTGACGCTTTGCTCAAGCACATGTGGCGTGAGGAAACCAGCCAGATTAATTAACCCATCTCTACTTAATTGAGCGCTAAATCGCTTGACTAATGAACGATATTCCGAGCTGTCAATCTGACAAATCGGATAGCGGTCCACATCGATTAATTGCTCCAACCTATTACCACCGAAGTAACAAATATTACAAGTCGCTAAACTGAAGAACCTTAAAAACCGTTTGAAACATTGACTGTATTCAGATCGATATCAGAAACCGCGAATCCACCTTCCATAACGAACAGTGTTGGTAACTTCAACTGTCCCATAGACACCCAAAGGTATTGTCACTATCTTTTTCGTGATAAATTTGAACTGCTCAGATCGTATAATTTTGGTAAATTAATGAAACACAAGTGCTTGCATCTCGGATTCTAGAACGGATATTTCACAAACCTGATAGCTAACTATTATCAAGTTAGTTTTGCCTAAATCAATTACGTTAACGTTTACAAGGCGTTTGCGGAGTCCATTTTGGAGCGTAATTTTATACCCAAATCTAGTGCGGCAACCCAGTAATTTTACGCAATGCAAACACTTGGGGGTAGTATTTTTACACTACCTCAGCGCATTAGGCACTGAAACCAGCCATTCTACCCAACAGCAGTGGTTTGCAGGTGCTCTCAGCCTTGGCCGCCTCGCCCACCATCTGCCCATTCACCCACCTGGCCACCTACTTGCCATCGAAACCGAGCTGCTGACCGAAATAAGGCAACAGTTCCATGAGCGTTTCAACTTGACCGTTCAGCATCTCGCTGACAACCACGGTCTGCTGTTCCAGCTTGGTTAGTTGCCGGTGAAATCGAATGAATGTCAAAGGCGTCAAGCAACTTCAGCACTGCCTTGTCCATCCGATAGTGCTTGCCACCCTTGTTGGATAGCATCAGCCGCCGTCGCGCACCAATTGGTGTTCGACCTAAACAGCGAATGTTCCGATACACCATCCTGTGGGGTTTCATGCTGTGCACTGCGTGGGTCTCTTAACTTTCGATATCATCGCTTATAGCAGACCACAGTACCATAACAAGCTTCACCCAATTCGCTGATGAGATCTCATCAAGCGACAATTCACTTCATTTTCACGATATTTAAGAATTCGTATGGTCGATATCAGAGCAGACTAAATTGCAAATACGATAACAAACAAACCATTCACAATATAGTGAAAATATCTTAGAAGCTGCTTTTGTAAGTTCTAAGCTATTGATATTTATTCTGATAATTTAGAAAATCAAATGTTAAACACCAAAAATTGCACACGTTTTCACAATCTTGCAACCAAAAAAATACTCTTAGCCTTAAACTAAGTTGCAAAAAAACCTTCACAAGTAATAAAATTTCACCTTAACTGGATTTAATTTAAAGACTAAATCTCAACAAAACGAATCTCTTCCATAATTTCAAAATTAATTTGGGGTGTAGCCAAGCGGTAAGGCACCGGATTTTGATTCCGGCATACCCAGGTTCGAATCCTGGCACCCCAGCCAATGCGGGCATATTCCAGCTATTTCACTATCATCGCTACTTAATTTGACTGAAACATCCCATGTCAATTGAAAACATGATGATACTGGCTGGCAACGCCAACCGTGAACTAGCCAATCATATTGCAGATTATCTATCGGTCCCTCTTGGCAACGCTTTCGTTGGTCGTTTCAGCGATGGTGAAATTTCAGTTGAAATCAGTGAGAATATTCGCAACATGGACGTTTTCATCATCCAACCAACTTGTGAGCCTACAAACGACAACCTGATGGAACTGCTAGTCATGATCGATGCCGCAAAAAGATCATCTGCCGGTAGGATTACCTCAGTTATACCTTACTTTGGTTACGCTCGCCAAGACCGACGGCCGCGTAATTCCCGGGTACCAATCACCGCCAAATTGGTTGCTTCACTGATCGACAGGGCCGGGGCGGACCGAGTGTTGACAATGGACCTGCACGCTGACCAAATCCAAGGTTTTTTCGATATTCCAACCGACAATATCTACGCTCGCCCGGTTATCATCGGCGACTTATGGAAAGCCAGTCCTAAAAAACTCACGATAGTGTCACCCGATGTTGGCGCAGTTGTTCGCGCTCGTTCGATTGCTGAGCAAATCGAAGCGCAATTTGCGATTGTCGATAAGCGGCGCCCGCGCCCCAATGTCGCAGAAGTGATGAATGTAATTGGTGATGTTAAAAACCGAACTTGTGTTTTCATAGATGACATTGTTGACACAGCCAACACCTTGTGTCAGGCAGCTGATGGGTTGATGCATCGTGGAGCCCGCGCTGTCAAGGCTTACTGCACACACCCCGTACTGTCCGGAAAAGCTGTTGAGCGCATTGAAAATTCTTGTATAGACGAACTGGTAGTATGCAATTCGATAAATCTTTCCACAGATGCACAAAAATGCGATAAAATTCGTCAACTTGACGTATCTCAACTTATTGGAGAAGCCATGCGTCGTATTTCTATCGGCGACTCCGTGAGTTCAATTTTCGTCGACTGACATCTATAGAGAATATATAGTTGATCTGTTGACAACTAAACAATTAGAAACCTAATTAACATGAGTACCAATTTCAATATACAACTTACACCTCGAGACAACTTTGGTAGCACGACAAGCCGTAAACTTCGTCGAGAAGGCATGGTACCAGTCGTGGTATATGGTGCTGATAAAAACAGTGCGCACTACGCAACCAGCCACAATGATCTCTACCACAATTTGCAAGTGGAAGCTTTCCACTCTGCTATCATCGGCGTAAACGAAGGCAAAAGCAAACAGGACGTGATCTTGCGAGAAGTGCAAATGCACCCGTACAAACCCCAAATAATGCACGTTGATCTGCAACGTGTTAAATCTACCGAGGCAATTACACTTAGGGTGCCGTTACACTTTATTGGAGACACAACTGCACCTGGTGTCAAAATCGCCGGTGGCATCTTCTCAAGACTTGTTCTCGATGTGGAGGTACAGTGTTTGCCGAAAGACTTACCAGAGTTTTTATCTGTTGACGTTAGTAACTTGGACATAAATGAAGCAGTACACCTGTCTGACGTTGAGCTGCCAGAAGGAGTTGAGCTAACATCAGTGCTTCATGAATCTGACGATTTTGCCATAGCCTCCATCACACCGTCCCGAATCGCAACTGATGACGAAATGGAAGAAGACATTGAAGGCGATCTGCTAGAGGATGAAGAATCAGGAACAGTACAAATCGAACCTGCCGACTGAAATCAACAAATAGAACACTGTTCTCGCGCTAACAGCCTTTTGTGCACTTGATTTTTTGAAGGACAGATAACTCAGTCTAAAGCTTGTGGAGGCGAGCAACCATTCTCTTGTGTCCGAAATCTACGCAATCATTGGCCTTGGCAATCCTGGGGAGCAGTATAGGGATACTCGCCATAATCTGGGGTTTAGATTTGTTGATGCTGTAGCATCTAAACACACCGCGGTGCTCCGCCTGAATACGCGTCTAAAGTCTAATTTAGGCCGAATCCGTATTGCCGGTGCCGTTGTTTATCTCGCGCAACCCATGACCTACATGAATTGTAGTGGAATCGCCTTTAATTTGGTTGCAAATTACTACAATATCAAAAAACAAAACATCTTTGTGGCATATGATGACCTAGATTTGCCAGTCGGTTCGGTCCGATTACGCCATGGGGGTGGGCATGGCGGACACAACGGAGTACGCAACATCATGGCCGAAAGCGGCAGCAGCGAATTTCCCAGGGTTCGTTTTGGAATTGGGCGACCACCGCCGCCAATGCAAGTTACCCCATTTGTTCTAAGCGTAGCTAGCGCTTTTGACCGCAATCTCAATGATATCGCAATTGCAGATACGGTGCGTGCACTTCCAGAACTAATTGCCGGCAACCGTGAAAAAGCAATGACTGCTTTACACAGCCGCAGTCAAGTAGTAGCCGGTTAGCGACTGGCAAGCCATTCAAATCTGAATAACTCCGAACATGAGCATTCGGTGCGGCATTGTCGGCTTGCCGAACGTCGGCAAATCAACTTTGTTCAATGCGTTGACTAACTCTAGCGTTGCTGCCGAGAATTTTCCTTTCTGTACAATCAACCCCAATTACGGAACTGCAGCAGTTCCTGACCAGCGCCTTCACTCTATTGCCGACTTGGTTGGTGTGGAAACAGTTGTTCCTGCAACAATTGAGTTTGTTGATATTGCAGGTTTAGTTGAAGGGGCTTCGCGCGGGGAAGGGCTCGGTAATCGATTTTTAGCGCACATACGCGAAATGGATTTAATCATACATGTCATAGGCGCGTTTCAACATGAAAACGATGCATCATCCGAGGCTGAGACCGTCAACTTGGAACTGATACTTGCTGACCTTGAAACCATCAATAAAGCAATAGATAAATCACAAAGACGTGCCAGAACCGGCGACAAACAACAAGCAACAGCAGTAGTAGCCATGAAGCGCATCCAAACCGAACTGGAAAAAGGAAATTCTGCAAGTGCTGCCATACTTGATCCCAACGAACTAGAATTCATTGAAAGCTTGCATTTGCTGTCGATTAAGCCAAAATTCTATGTTGTTAATGAAAGTGAATCCGACCTCTCCAACCAGATTAACTTTAAACATCTAAGCATAGATGCGTCTCAGTGTAGAGTATGTGCAGAATTTGAAGCAGAACTTGCTAGATTGCCGATGTTGGAACAGGAAGACTTTCGTTCCGAATCTGGGTATAGTGAATCAGCACTTGAACGTATATGCAAATCGATTTTCTCAGCATTGGGGCTGTGCACATTCTTCACTTTCAACGAAAAGGAAGTCCGTGCTTGGACTATCTCCCAAGGTGCAACTGCAAGACAGGCAGCTGGTATGGTACACACTGACATGGAAAGAGGGTTTATTCGCGCGGAGATCATGCCTTATCAGAAACTGTTGCAATACGGTAGTGAACAAGCGATAAAAAACGCAGGTGAATTGCGATTCGAGGGTCAGGGCTACCAGCCGGAGGATGGTGACATCATCCGTATTCGATTCAATGTCTAACATGTGCAAGTAGATCCATTTTCGAATAATCTCTAGTCATGGCAAACTTGGATAGCAGACTTGGCGCGAAACTATCAGCCTTTTACACGTATAACCTGAATCACAACCATTAATTAAGCCTTAGCTAGCACAGCTTTGATTATTACTCACAGAAATGCGAACGGAAATCTGACAATGAATAGAGAATTTGATTTGATTGTAATTGGTGCCGGTAGCGGCGGCATCGCGGCCGCTCGAAGAGCGAGTGAATACGGCGCAAAGTGTGCTATTATCGAAAGCGGTCGCTTGGGAGGCACTTGTGTCAATGTAGGCTGTGTTCCCAAGAAAGTTATGTGGACAACCTCTCGTATTGCAGAGACCTTAGGCGATGCTGCCGACTATGGTTTCGCCATTCAAAACAACGGATTCGACTGGAGCACTATTAAACATGCACGCGATGCTTATGTGAAAAGACTTAACAAAATCTATGCCGATAACCTTCAAAATGCTGATATCACTCATATCTCCGGTACCGCCAGTTTTACTTCACCGCACTCAGTTCAAGTAAATTCAGAGATCTATGAAGCAACAAACATCCTAATTGCAACTGGCGGTTATCCCATACTGCCTAACATACGAGGGGCAGAACTTGCGATTACCAGCGATGGTTTTTTTGAGATGGAAAATTTACCGCAGAAAGTTGTCATTGTCGGAGCGGGATATATTGCGACAGAGTTTGCAGGGATGTTACATGGACTCGGCAGTGAGGTTACGATGGTACTCCGAAAAGACAAGTTGCTGCGTGGGTTTGATTCAGACATCACAGCAGTGGTTATGTCAGAAATGGAGCAAAGCGGTATCAAATTTTTATTGCATAACTCGACAACTGAACTCAAAAGTTCTAATTCTAAGTTAGTCGTTGAGCTTGATAACGCTCCTCCGGTCACTAACGTTGACAAATTCATTTTCGCTATTGGTCGCGCCCCTAACATCCGCGGTCTCAATTTAGAAGTGGCCAAAGTAAAACTAAACACTCACAACTATATTGAGACGGACAAATTTCAGGCAACTTCAAGCGCCGGTGTGTACGCTGTGGGCGATGTGACTGGTCGAATCGCCTTAACTCCGGTTGCCATTGCCGCTGGTCGCAAATTGTCCGATCGCCTTTTCGGTGGCAAACCCGGTGCGCACCTTGACTACGAAAATATTCCTTCGGTAATATTCAGCCACCCTCCTATCGGTACTGTTGGTCTAAGCGAAGAAGTCGCACGGAGAGAGTATGGCAATGATGTGAAAATTTACTCAAGCGAGTTTAGCAACATGTACTATCAAATTACCAAGCGCAAATCGCCCACACTGATGAAACTAGTAACCATCGGCGATGATGAGAAAATCGTTGGCTGTCATATTGTTGGTGACAATGCAGATGAGATCATTCAAGGTTTTTCGGTTGCTGTTAAGATGGGTGCGCGCAAAAGTGACTTTGATAATACGATTGCTATCCACCCGACAGTATCCGAAGAGTTCGTAACAATGAGGTAAGGCTTTGATTCGATTGCCTGCAGGGATATTGTACTGGTTTTGAACTACAAGCAATTGAGCCTGATCACCTGCAAACAGCGATCTGCAAAAGCTGTAAGAGGCTGTGCGAGACTAAGCGAATACTATTAAAACTGATTCCGAATTGCCGCGATCACCGATGCGGTCGCTGGTTTTTTCTCATGCCAAATAAAAAATGACTCCGCCGCTTGTTCCACCAACATTCCAAGCCCGTCAGACACAACCGCTGTCCCATTTTTTTTCGCTACTGACTGAAACGGGGTTAACTTTGGCGCGTACATCAAATCATACGCAAGCTGAGCATTCTTGAACACATGATCTGATATCGGTATCTGCTGCCCGCTCACAGTTGCAGAAGTTGCATTAATAACAATTTCGTATGTAGTGGCAACAGGAATCTCATCTAAGGCATAAGCGTTGACTGTTCCATATTGAGACAAATCGTGAGCAATTGCAACTGCTTTATCCTTAGTGCGATTTGCTATTGTGAGCGAATTAGGTTGTTGTTGTAGAATTGGATAGACAATTCCAGAGGTTGCGCCACCGGCACCGATTATAAGCACGTTCGCATTTTTGACCTCAAGCTGGAGATTAGTCTTAATATCACGAATCAAACCGATGCCATCCGTGTTGTCACCGTAAAGCTCATCACCTAGCACCAGTGTATTTACAGCTCTTGCAATTTGTGCGCGGCTACTCAAACGGTCAGCTAGTTTGAATGCACTGTGTTTAAATGGTACGGTGATATTGAGCCCGCGACCACCAGTGGCCTTGAAACCACTTACTGCTTGATCAAAACCACCCAAGTCTACATGAACCGCTCGGTACTCTAGCTTGATATCAAACTGCGCTGCGAAAAGCGTGTGCACCATTGGCGATTTGCTGTGAGCAACAGGATTGCCAAAAACAGCATAACTCTGTGGTCTAGGTGTAAATTCAAACAAATCGCTCATCGCAACAACAAGTCAAACCAAAACGAATCAATACGTGCCGAATATTCTGTCACCTACATCACCAAGACCAGGTAGAAGATAACCGTACTCATTCAACTCACGGTCAACCTCAGCAATATATAGGTCCACATCTGAATGCGTTTTTTCAATAGCTGCCATACCCATAGGACTAGCAAGCAAACAAGCAAATCTGATTTGATTAACTCCGCTTTGCTTTAGACGACTAATTGCAGCTACTGCTGTATTCGCAGTTCCGAGCATTGGGTCAATGATAATGACCTGCATATCCTTGATTGCTGTTGGCACGTTGTAGTAATACTCAATTGCCTCAAGTGTGACATGATTTCTATAAAGCCCAATATGTCCGACTTTGGCATTTGGCATTACTTTAAGCGCACCATTGAGCATACCCTCACCAGCTCTCAGAATTGAAATTAGACAAATTTCGCCACCACTCAAAATCTGAGACTGAGTAGTTTCAAGAGGCGTTTCAATTTCACAGAGTTCCGTTTCTAGGTTGCTTGTAAGCTCATAGCATAGCAACATAGTAACTTCCTGCACAAGCTGGCGAAACAGGTGCGATGCAGTATTCTTGTCACGCATAAGTGTCAGTTTACATTTGATTAAAGGATGATTACTGACATGCGCTGTCATGATTTAATACTTACTTCCGAATATTGCACAAGGCTAATAAAACTACAAACATCCCAAGATGATATTCGTCGGTAACAATAACATCATAGGCCGAAAAAGAATCCTCCGATCAAACGATTCGGATCAAGAGTAAAAATACCAGCGACTATTGTTCCGATAAAACTACCGATCATCGCAGAATAGTGCGCCCGTCGTTTACCGCGCCGAATCATTACAATTGCATAAAAAATCGATATTAGTGTCAGCACGGACAATACATGAATCATACTAAACCCTCCGTTGTTGAGGTCTCGCAAACCAAATGATCCTAATGCAACCAAAGCCATAAGTATCACCCACACACGGCCAATCAATCTATGGTAACGAGTTCCTTTCGGAGTTAGCAGGACGTAAGTTCCAAGCATAACTGCCCCAAGTGCAAACGCAATGTGCGAGCCAACAAGAATCGAATACATTTTTACCTAGCGCCGCCTTATGATGTTTAGTAATCTGGTAAAAGCAAAAATAGCGGCTTTGCTCCCGCGTCCCTCAAAGATGATATTCAGAATTTCACTCTCGCTCAATCTGTTGAGTATCCGGCGTGCAGTAGCATTAGGAATATTCACTTTAGCTACGAAATCAGTGCTCCGAAAGGTAGGCCGTTCAAAAATCCAGTCCAAGGCGTAGATAGCATATTGAGAGTGAGCCAGCTCAATAATGTGACTCTTCATGTCATTGTAAAGTTTGATTATTTCTTCACACTTTGTCAGGTCATTTTCGGCCTGCTGTCTGACAGATTCAAGAAAAAACTGGCACCATCCCGTCCAATCGTTGTCGCGGGATACTGCAAGCAAACCATCGTAGTAGGCTTCCCGATGAGATTCGAAATAAGCGCTGATATAAAACATGGGTGCACGGATAAGTCCTTTCTGCCAAAGGAACAGTGGCACAAGCATACGCCCAATGCGTCCGTTACCATCTAGAAAAGGATGGAGAGCTTCAAATTCAGCATGAAGAATGGACAGTTGTACTAGTTTGTCAGGTGCATCTGCATGAATGTAGCGCTCCCAGAGGCTCATAGCATCAGGGAGTTTGTTCGCTTCAACCGGCACAAACCGAGCTTCCTCTTTAGTGCAACCGGGCGGACCAATCCAGTTAGGGGTGCGTCGATACTCGCCGGGCGATTTCCCTTGACCCCGCACTCCTTTCATCAACATCTTGTGTGCCTGCAGGACAATCCTTTGCGAAAGTGGTAGTGTTTCCAGTGATTTTATCGCTTGTTTCATGGCAACACGGTAGTTGAGCACTTCATGTATGTCACCGCGTCGTTCATAGGAATCTGGTTTATGCCCAGCTTCGAACTGCAAGACCTCATCCATAGTGGCCTGAGTTCCCTCAATTCGTGATGAGAGCACTGCTTCTTGGGTGGTCAGTGGCGCAAGCAGTACACTAGGGTTTGGTATAGTAGCTAGTGTTCCGTCATAACGCGCTAGCGCTGAAACTGCTGGCCCAATATACGGAATCAACTTTCGCCATTCAAGCTGGTCTTCGGGTGGGAAACGACCAGTATGGTAGTAAACGGGTGGCATCAACTCCTCCTGAACTCTGATACTATACAATTAGCAGTTATAACACTGTCTAGCATTTCGTTCGAACTTCTCTCCCCGCACTTAGTGAATGAACTGTGCACCTTACTTCCAGCTACCATTTTATGATAGACACGGTAGGCTATGCGCCTTGGCATACGTGCACCGGCTATCACCCACAACTTCATTTTGGGTTCACATCCAGTGCAACTATCCGACTGCGTTTTTCCAACCAGCACTATTGATTACTCGGTTCACCGTTTTCATGCACTCCACTATTGCTATTCAGCGTCACTTCCCAAAACTCAATTACAATCACGCCATTTACTCCGTTAACGAAAATATCATATTTAAAAAACAAACTCTTGCTGTCACTGTCTGTAGCTTGACACTCCAAAACTGCAATGGCCATGTGTGAATTCTACGCCAATTGACCGGCGCTTGTGAATCCACAAAGACGCAATTGACGTCACACACGGACTCTTCTGCGTTATAACAATCGCTATCTTGAATAGTGTGATATGTAACACTCTGATCAGTATCGTAAGAACAACTTTGACGCTCATAACTGGCTTTATATTCTTCATGCACTTATTCGTTGTGTTTCACGTATGATCAACAAATCAATTTGTTGTGTCATATTCTATAATATATGAGTCACAAATTCGTATTTGATATCAGAAACACTTGCTAGTCGGCCCGTGAGGCCCGTGAGGCGAGTGATCGATATCGCGCTGTGTTACGGGTTATGGCAAAGTGTGATGGTTCAATGTATGCTTCCCAAATCAAGCTGCAATGATTGTCTTTAAGTAAAAAGCATGCTTACGCTAACAGCTGGTCACCAAAGCATTACCAGTGAGGTGAGTTATAAGAGCTCACAAGTTAAAATTGCTAGTTTATGTTCCTGAACTCACCCAGTCCTTTCTCGTACCGATAGGTCACAAGAAACTCATATCAAAGTACGTCTCATTTATTCGTTTCCTCAGAATTAACGCATTTCACAGTTCATCACAGAAGCTGTTAAGCCCAATAACCTCAACACCCTTTGCTTTGGGATAGCGCTCACTACCCGGATAGATGACAAAGCAACGCTCAGGATTCAAATCCTCACGCGCGTGAAAAAAGCCTCGCTCAAGATTAGGAGCAAGACTGCGTTTTATCTCAATTGCCCAAAGTCCTCTCATCGGCATCTCAAGAAGCAAGTCAATTTCAGCGCCAGCTGTGGTTCGATAGAATCCTGCTTGGGTCCGCCCCGGTGCTGCGCGTAAAATGTTTTCTATGACAAACCCTTCCCAACTGTCCCCAGTAACCGGGTGACTCAGCACAGCTTCTTGATTATCAAGTCCAAGTAGAGTATGCAAAAGCCCGCTATCTCGTATATAGATTTTCGGCGACTTGACCAATCGTTTAGCCAAATTACCATGATATGGGGTCAATCTTCGAACCAATAACAAATCGACCATAAGATCTAAATAGCGCGCCACGGTCTTGCCATCAACGGCAAGACTACGGGCCAGTTTGGCCGCATTCAAAAGTTGACCCTGAGAATATGCCAGCATTGTCCAGAAGCGTCGCAAGGTCTCCGCCGGTATTCGTGGTCCAAGTTGCGGTATATCTCGTTCCAAGTAAGTCTTGATGAAGTTTTCCCGCCAAAGCACACTAGTTGAATCGTTGTCAGCAAGATAACTTACAGGAAATCCGCCCCGTATCCATAAATTATCTCTATATTTATCATCCTCTCCGACTTCTGACACATCAAGTGGATTTAACTCTACATAAGCAATACGTCCAGCTAAACTCTCGCTAGATTGTTTGAGAAGATCAATAGAAGCTGAACCAAGAAAAAGGAAGCGCCCTGTGTAATTCCCGTTCTGACGACCTTGGTCAAGCACCCCGCGTAGCTCTTGGAACAAATTCGGCATATACTGGATCTCATCAAGAATAACCAACTTGTCTTGATGTGTGGAGAAATAAAGCAAAGGACTAGACAGCTTGCTGCGGTCTGAATGGCTCTCTAGATCAAGGTAGACGCTTTCTTGTTGCTTCCCAACTGTTTGGGCAAGTGTAGTCTTACCAACCTGGCGCGGTCCGTATAGCACCACCGCTGGAAACTGCTCCAAAAGAGATTGAATGTCCTTTAATTTGCTGCGGTTAATCATCCTTGTAATTATAGCATTAAATGCCATAAATACTATGATAATCAGCAATTGCTAATTCCTGTAAATGCTTCTAAATCTTGAACAGTGAAATATTAGAATAGACTTCTATCCGTCCAGACAACCTGACCTCTGCACTAGGTCAGGATGTCTGAGTTTTTTATGTTCCTCGGCTTGGCAACAAACCTTGGACAATACTCAACGAGTGAGATACTTGCTTCAATCTGCCAATCAGAGTAAATTCAGATGTCTTTATTCTAACGACCTAAGCAACTGGGACTTAACATAATATTGAAAGTAACATAAGGCAAAAACCGTTGGCCTGATTAGGAGCGCTGTGCGCTGATTTCTTTATGGCACGGAACTGCAGTTGAAAGTTCTCAACACAGATGCCGAATATATGAATGCTTATGCGATGCACCACATAAGACTGCAAACCCGAGTTGTTTTCAACCGTGAGTTCGCCTTGCAATTAGAGCCGTATCCATATATGAGCTTCGGTAACACTTATCGCCGTGTCGCAATGACACCCCATGACTTTGCATCTCTTGGCAATGGTTCTCGGCATTATCATTCTGCCCCGACATGATACAGGGGTGATGACCGCAACGCAGTTCGCAGATGCATTTACATCGCATATCATCCCTTGCAGTATTCACTCCAAATTGTGGGATATCGCCTGATATTTCCAGTCCGTCATCCGATTCGGCTTCCTGCGAGCTGAGCAACATGAACAACAAAAAATGGACTCTGAAAACTGCACTGCAACGGCTTGTTTTGAACACTGCTAGAACTTTTAAATTAATTGCACGAGGTCATTTTGTCTGAATTTTGTGATGATACTAACATTAAATGCTACTAGCTAACAGTTCATCAAAGACTGCCAAGTATCGCTATGAACGACTACAAGACCATTCACCTTTCCAAGCACCCGATAGTAGAGCACAAGCTGAGAGGTCAGGCATGATTTTTATCCCTGCTTTGTATCCAGATTCTCACTGATATCCAAACGATGAACAAAACCTACCTTGGTCGCCTCTAACAAAAAGCCGAGACGACTAAGACAAGACCCGTTTTCACGCTGACATTGTTTCCTGCCGGTCAAAACCCTACGGACAATGCCACACCGCCGCTCACCGTATTGTTGCCACTGCCCGCCGAAGTCAGGTAAATGGCACCTGAAATCGATGAACGATCACCATTCCAGAACTGTGAACCGCCGAATCCCAAACGCAATCTTGTCGGCTTCGACTCTGACTTGTAGTCATAGTTGCCGACCTTCACACTGCGCTCGACGCTGAAATCATGCTCCAGGTCCAACGAACTGAACAACTTGCAGCAGGCTGCCGCCGTCTTCCCAATCTCACCCTCAAACAACACACCATAACGCCCCGTCACGCCCGAACTGCTCTTCATGGAAACAGCATCTTTCGTTGGTTGAGCCACCGTCCCTCGGGTGGCACTTTCATTCATCGAAGTGTATGAAACCACATAATCATCCACCGAAATCGATGACCATGTCAATCCGCCGCGTTGTGTCAGCGACAGGTTGCCAAACCCCATGTGCTTGGAGGCACCCAGACCGATGGCATAGCCGACACCTTCGGTCTTTTGATTGACGTCAATCAACTGCCCATTCACCATCTCCGATGACCTGACCTCTATGTCATCATACTTGGTCACGCCCAGCCAACCATCAATCATCACACCGCCGGAATATTCACGAGCCATGCCGACACCGACTCCGGTGCCAGACACCTTCACACGACCGCCATCGGTCACATCGGCCTTGCCCTGACGATGATGCAGCCCCACTCGGAACATCATGTCATTGACAGCGGGCAGGTCAACACCCGTCGCAAAGCCGCTGTAAGAAAAATCATACGAAAGATCGCCACTCATGGACTTCCGCAACCGGCGTTCACCGTCGCCCGCTTCAATGCTGCCCCAAGCTCTTCGGTCTGACATCATGCCAGGGTCAGCCGCAGCCATCGTTCCGTTTTGAGCTAATTGCAGCGGACCAGACACACTGGCGACAGTGCCGCCTGACATCATCGATGGCATGTAAGTGGTGCCCATGGCACCGACCATATCCCACATCACCGAGGGCAGGGCTTCATACACGCGACCTCGCATGGAGACCGATACCGTTTCCTGCCCGGCGGCAGGAGGAGTAAGCTCGGTGATCTCATTCTTGAAACTCAGCGAAAATACATTGTTGCCATCTGGATCCGTAATCTCAGCTGTCAAGGTTTCCCTGCCAGTGCAGTTGTTGTAGATGCCACACGGCAATGATGTCAATTCCACCCCTTCAATCTTCGTCCCATCAGTAAGAACCGCGTAAACTCCATCGGCCGCTGTTCTGTATTCAAAGGCCGTCTTCCCAGCGTTCTCCATGTCCTTCAGTCCCATGAAGTTTTGGTCCAACTTGATCAACAGATTGGGTTTGCTGTCAGCAGGGGTGTCTGGACTGGTGACCTTCACCGACCGACTTGAGGTGCCGCCGGCGTTTGGCATCAGCTTGCCTTCTTTTCCGACCGTGACTGTTCCACCGCCCACCAAATGTATAGCCGCTTTATCCATCCCACCGTTGACCTCGCCTTCAACGGTCACCTGCTGGGCACGCCGACCGCCTTCGGTTATTGTTAGCGTAGTCGGCGTATTGATGTAAACCCCGTCCTTGCCAGCCGTCACCACGCCTCCCTTTTTGATGGTGACAGACACCTCGCCTCCGCCATAATTGGTACCAGGTTCAGCGTCAGGGTCAGCGGTATGGCTGACGTAGATGCCAGTGCCTGTCGCATAAATAGTACCATCGTTCATGATGGTCACCTTTTTGGACGCCACCTGCTCGTTCCCCTGAACCCAAACATGAATGCCCTCCATCTTCACAGGGTCATCGGCTGTGCCGACCGTTGCACCCTTTGCCACCGTCACCTGAATATTGCTTGGCGCCACTGTTGCCAAGTCGTCGTGGATGTGAACTCCGTCATTGATGTTACTGGCGATTTGAGAACCCGCTTCCAGCGTCACAGCAACGTCCCCGCCCTGGGCGTCGTCCCGGTATATCCGGATCCCGTCGTTCTGTCCCTCATGTCCCACAGCATTGCGGATCTCCGCGGCGAAATTCACAGTGATGTCACCATCGTTTCCTTTGTCATCCACAAAAATGACACCAGCACGGTTATTGGCTTGGCCAGGACCATTGGAGTGATCCCCATACGTCCCCAACATGCCTTTGCGAACATTGATCGTGATTGGAACCGTTATGCCATCGCCATCTGTGCTGACAAGAATCGCGGAATTTGCAGCACCTGCGCCCCCAATGAAAGTACCATCTCCGGTATTATCCGCACTGGATTCGATCACGATGCCATCCGGCGCATTTCTGGTTGCGTACACGGCGAGCCCATATAGGCTTGGAACAGTCCCTGACGGACCATAGCTCGGCAATATCTCAATGTCGTCGTTGAGGGTTATCTTCAACCCGCGCCTGCTTCTGTTCTTTTTAGGCTTATGGATGTCATATTGAATTATAGCTGCCCTGTATTTCCCAGTTGCATCGGGTTTAAATACAGTTTTTTGCGCATCGTCATCGCTGGCATCGCATACGACCGCCGGCGGACTCCCAGTGGAGGGAATGGGGCCGCATTCATTCGCCGCCTTCACTGGCAATGCAAGCACTGCCATCAGTCCAGCCACAGCGACTGATGATATCAGTTGAATGAGAGAATGTACCCCCCCCCCTTAGAAATTCTGGAGAAACCGCTCGAACGGACATCTCGGCTTCACCGGCTTGATAGACTGCCGGTTCAGCAACATGCTGGCATGATGGTACTCTATACATTATCATCCTCTTTACATTGACATTAAATGAACTAGATGCTTGATCCTTATTTGGATACTAAGAACAAACAGGAAATGCTGAATTTGTTGATAGCAATTATATACTCCTGCCATTAGAACGCAAACAGAAATCCTCGCTTGCAACCTATGCACATAAAATTCGGCTGGAATATCTTAGTGAGATTTCTGTAAATGCCAGCCTGTGATACTGAACTTATTTCAGATAAGCAAGTAAAATTCCTCCGAACACTATCGCACCAAACCAGCTGTTACCTAAAAACGCATTGAAAAATCGTTGACGATCATCAATCCGACAATAATATTGGTGCCAAACAGCAGTCACTGCGGCGCATGAAACCCCAAGGTAAAAATACCAATTCAGTTGCTCCATCCATCCCACGATAATCAAAATTACCAATGTCACAGCCTGGCAAATAGCAATCACAACCCTATCCCATGATCCGGATAGCAAAGCCAATGATTTAACACCAATACGGATATCATCGTTTCGGTCAACCATAGCATAAAAAGTATCGTAAGCACCGGCCCACGCTACATTGGCAAGCAATAACAACCACCCTACCCATGGGACCGTATCAAGATGTGCCGCAAAAGCAATCGGAATGCCCCAACCAAAGGCCATTCCCAAGTAAAACTGCGGCAACCCTGTCACTCTTTTTAGAAACGGGTATGATGCCGCTAGAAACAGGCCAATGAATGCAAGAATGATCGATAATCGGTTTAAAAATAAAACCAGAATGAAACCAATCAAACTTAGCCCAATAAATATTGCAAGCGCCTCTTTGACAGTTACCTCACCTGCAGCCAATGGACGTTGGCGAGTTCGCTCTACATGTGGATCAAATTTGCGGTCAGCAATGTCGTTAATAACACACCCGGCCGAACGCGTTACAAAAACACCGACAATCAAGATCAAAACAACATGCGAATGTGGTTCACCCTCGCCCGCTATCCAAGCCGCCCACAGCGTTGGCCATAGCAATAGTAAGCTACCGATAGGTTTGTCAAACCGCGCCAGACGAGCGTACGCCGATAGGCGATCAAACAGCACTGTATTGTCCTTCTCGCACTGCCCAACGACGAATCAACGGTTGTACATAATCTGGGCATTCCTGAAGAATCAGGTCGGCGGCCTTCCTCACATCGCCAAACAATTCGCGGTCGCGAGGAATCTCAGCAATGCGAAACATTTGCGCCCCCGTCTGGCGCGTGCCTAGCAACTCGCCGGCACCACGTAGACTGAGATCTGTTTCAGCAATCTTGAAACCATCGTTGGTTTCTCGCATGAGCTGCAACCTTTTTCTTGCCATCTCTGACAATTTCCCCCGGTACATCAGTATGCACGTTGCCTGATTTGCACCGCGCCCGACTCTTCCTCGCAATTGATGCAGTTGGGACAATCCCAGCTGATCAGCGCTTTCAATTACCATCATGCTCGCATTCGGAACATCAACACCAACCTCTATCACCGTAGTTGCAACTAGCACGTCAATATTACCCTCACGAAATCGGTTCATGATCCTATCTCTGTTGGCGCTCTTCAACCTTCCGTGAATCAACTCTATGCACAGTTCCGGCATAGCTTTTTTAACGTACTTTTCAGCTTCAACAGCAGACTCAACATCAAGCACCTCCGATTTTTCAATTATCGGGCACACCCAATACACCTGTTGGCCCTTCTCACAAATTTTTTTAATCATGGCAACTACTTTGCGGCGCTCAGCTGCCGGCACAACTTGCGTGGCGACCGGAATTCGACCTGGCGGAAGCTCAGTAATATTCGATACATCCAAACTAGCATAAAACGCCATGGCTAGAGTGCGTGGAATTGGCGTAGCGGAGAGTACCAGCTGATGAGGTACCGAAGTGTCACCAACACCTTTCTCTCGTAGTGCAAATCGTTGCCCAACACCGAAACGATGTTGTTCATCAACTATGATGAGTCCCAAACGCTCAAACTCTACTCCTTCCTGGAACAGAGCATGGGTACCAGTCACAACTTTCGCCTGGCCGGTTTTGATATCCTGTTCGGCTTTACGGCGCGCTTTAGCTGGCATTTTGCCGGTTAACATGGAAACTTCTACACCTAGCGGCGTAAACCACTCAGAAAACGAGTTGAAATGCTGATCAGCGAGTAGCTCAGTCGGAGCCATAATTGCAACTTGGTAACCACAATCCACAACCCAGGCCACCGCCGCAGCTGCGACCAAAGTTTTACCGGAACCAACATCACCTTGCAACAAGCGCATCATAGGCGTAGTAGCCTTGAGATCGCTTATGATCTCAAATATGACTTTGCGCTGTGACTCAGTAGGGTCAAAAGTCAGTGAATCCTTAAGGCGTTTTGAAAGATCGCCAATCGGCTTCATCGCCGGTGCATTAACACTCTTTCGCAGCATTTTCTGCTGTCGCTGACCAATCACAAATGATGTGAGTTCCTCAAATATCAAACAGCGCATTGCCGGGTGATTGATAGACATCCCACTTGTCAGCGATTCACTCATTGACGGCGCGTGAACTTGTCTCAGTGCTGAGTCAAAATCTGGAAAATTGTTTTCGTGCATTACTGTGTCAGGCAACAAATTTGGCATTGCTTGTATCCCACACAGTTCGAATGCTGCACTCACAATTGATCGCATCGAAGTTTGACTAACCCCTTCGGTTAAACGATATACGGGAGTCAACGATTCATCTTGAGAACGCGAAGGTTCGCTATCATACACTGAGTATTCGGGGTGAACCATCTCATAGTTGTAGTTAGACATTCGCACCTCGCCAAAACAACGCATCCAATTCCCCTGCTCCAGTTTCTCACGCTGTTTGGTATTGAAATGAAAAAAACGAACATTCATAATCCCGGTACTATCTTCAATCGTAACAGACAGAGTCCGGCGGTAGCGCGTACTTACATTTACATGCCTTATTTTGCCAATAACAAGTACCGTCTGGCCACCGCCAAGCGATCCTAGCGGCACAACGGTAGCGCGGTCTTGGTAGCGATATGGGAAGTGAAATAGCAGGTCTTTGACTTGGAAGATACCAAGTCTCTGAAGCATAGAAGCTAATTTCGGTCCGATTCGAGATATGTCCGTTACGGGAAGCTCTTCTATCGGTTGCGTGCTGGGCGATTCCACCTAATCATGCAAAGCCATAACAGCTTCAACTTCAACTGATACACCCTTAGGCAGTGCGGCGACACCAACAGCTGCGCGTGATGGGTAAGGTTCATTGAACATCTCGCCCATAACCTCATTGACAATAGGGAAATCGCCAAGGTCAATGAGGTAAACAGTTAGCTTAACGATATCTGAGAAGCTGCCACCAGCGGCTTCAGCAATAGCTGAAAGATTTAGGAATGCTCGTTCTATCTGAGCTCGCGCATCGCCTTCAATTACTTCCTGCGTAACAGGATCAATGGGAATTTGACCCGAAATGTAGAGTGTACCAGCATGTTTAACAGCTTGAGAGTAGGCGCCAATTGCAGCAGGGGCGTTTTTAGTAGCTATGATTTTCTTGTTAACCATCTACTCATGAACTCGATTCGAATAATAAAAAATGGAAAGTGGGCCGAAGTTGAATCTGATGATTGCGAGCTTCCACCAAACAGAAAAGATTATATAAATGCTATACTCACTTGTCAGAAGATTGACAAGTTGAAGTTTACTTGAGCTTTATCCGATTCACCTTGATGACTTCTGGAACCTTCTCTATCTCGCGCATTATCTTTTCAAGATGTCTAGTGTTGCTAACTTCAATGCTAGACTCCATGATCGCTATTTTGCTATCTACTGTGTTGATATAACAGTAGCTGATGTTGGCTTCAAATTTGGAGATGACCGAGCTGATTTTAGCAAGCGTGCCTTTTCGGTCCTCAGCTTCAACTCGAATGGAAACACTGAATTGTCCTTTTGGGGTTCTTGACCAATACAGTTTTGCCCATTGTTCAGGTGGAATTTTGGACGCTCTGACATTAGGGCAATCTTCGGTGTGAATGGCTATACCACGCCCAAGGTGGAACAGACCGACAATTGGGTCGCGTGGTATTGGTGTACAACATTTTGCGAACTGCACACCGAGTCCTTCGGTACCAGATATTGGTACCGAATTGCTGTGGGCTGAACTCATATCTGAACTTGCGAACGCATCTGGATAGATTTGCCCTACCACGGCGGCAGCAATGCGCTCACCGATCCCAATCTCATAGAAAACATCATCTAACTGATCGACATTTAGATCTGCTATGAGTTTTTCTTTCATTTCAGCCGTCAAAGATGAATATTTGTGCCCGAAAGTTTTAAGGGCGCTTCTGAATAGTCGGTCACCCATCTTGATTACTTGTTTGCGCTTAATCTGCTTGAGCGATTTGCGAATCGCCATACGCGCATTGCCGGTAACTGCATAGTTTAGCCAGATTGGATCTGGTTGACTAAAACGGCTATGATTAATTTTCACCCGGTCGCCATTTTGTAACACTGTGTGAAAAGCTACGGGTTGACTGTTAATTGTTGCAGACTTGGCCCCGTTGCCAATTGCTGAATGCACCGCATAGGCAAAATCAATTACTGTAGCGCCTTTCTTCAACCGTTTTACATCGCCTTGGGGTGTGAAGACGTGTACATAATCCGGAAACAGGCTGAGTTTTAGATTCTCAAGGTATTCGCTAGAGGCTTCTTGATCTTCAAGTGAATGAATAAGCTCATTCAACCAGTCAACCTTTGGCATAATCTCATCATATTTTGCCGGACCACCCAGTTTATAACGAAGGTGTGAAGCAATTCCGGACTCTGCAATTCGGTGCATTTCTTTAGTTCTGATTTGCACTTCAATCGCCCTTCCAAACTCACTATTGACAGTTGTATGCAAAGATTGGTAGCCATTCATTTTTGGAATCGCAATGTAGTCATCAAATTTGCCGAGTACTGGCTTGTAGCGACTGTGAATCAGACCTAACGTTCGATAACAGTCATCAGTCGTTTCAACGACAATTCGGAATGCAAACAAGTCCTGCACGGCATTAAGTCGCCGAATTGACTTGCGTTTCATTTTGCGATGAATGGCCGATGGCGTCTTGAATCGGCCGGAAACTTCTGCAGGAATTTTCTTTTCATCAAGCATTGCCTGAACAGCCTTGACATGGATTTTGATGGTTTGATCGACGCCACCTTTAATATCGGTCTGGATTGCTTTTTGAATGGTTTCATAGCGTTTGGGATAGATCGCTTTAAAGCACAGATCTTCCATTTGACGTTGCCAATTAACCATGCCAAGCATATTGGCGACCGGTGCATAGATATCCTCGGTTTCGCGCACAATTCGCCGGCGTTTCTCTAAGCGATGCACCTCAAGCGTTTCAAGATTGTGCAAGCGGTCAGCAAGCTTGATCAGAATTACTCTGATGTCGCCCGCCATAGCTAGGAAAAGCATTCGGAAGTTCTCGGCTTGCGCTTGCTCAGGCGAGGCAAATTTGACTTTGTCAACCTTGCTGACACCAGCGACTAAGTTGGCAACCTCGGCACCGAACTGACGCTCCATGTCCGCTTTTGTCAGATGTGTGTCTTCGATAGTGTCATGAAGAATAGCAGCAACTATTGTTTTGCTATCTAAGTGCAACTCGGCAAGTAGTTGAGCAACTGCGAGAGGATGGCGAATATATTTGTAACCAGCGAGCCGGACTTGCCCTTCATGGGCTTTGGCACCGACACGATAGGCCTTGTTCACCTCATCAATTTGTGCTTCGCTGAGATAGTGAAGCGCTTCGCAGAGTTGCTTTAACTGTTTTTTTTCTTGATCCCTTATCGATACTATTCGATAGAGTCCAGATTTACTACTGCTTGGCTGCTTGTTCAGTGTATTGTTTGCTATCGGCATCTGAAGATTCAAGCTGCTCGTCTTGTGTCATCTCCATCCCTTTTGTTGCCGCCGCAAGATCGAAATCAATGTCCATAGTAGTTGAATCATCTTCATCAAGTATTTTCTCTGTGATCAAACCTTGAGCAATTTCGCGAAGTGCGATAACGGCATTTTTGTCGTTATCTCGGTCTACCAGAGGTTCTGCACCTGACGCCAGCTGGCGAGCGCGCTTGGTTGCTATTAATACCAGTTGGAAACGATTCTCAACCTTGTCAAGACAATCTTCTACTGTAATTCGTGCCATATATATCCTCAGAAGCGACAACTGTGAATGCAGGAATAAAAATCAACGTGCTGATTTGATGGAAGCATGATTATACCAGAGAGATATGTGGACAAATAAATGAATTGCAAGTTTTTTGAAATGCCTTTGGATATTTATCTTTACGACTGCGAGACAGTCAAGTAAAAACGCAATCATTGACAATACCAACCGATTAGGAATGAATCCTGAACATTGCTGAAAAGCAATTCCGGCCCAACGAGTTATTGAGCCGGAATTCCGACTGCGATCAGAACCGCTTCTGTGCTCCGAACACGACCGCGTGGTAGTATTCTCCATCAACTATCGCACCACCGTAGCCCATCTTCACCTGCCAACTGTCAGGCGACTTTGATTCCAATGCGCTCACAGCCGCTGTCATCCCCACCACTGTGCGCGGCATGTGACCTGCCGCCGCCGGCACATTGAAACTCAACGCACCCGCTGCATCCGAATAGCGCAACGGTTTCTCGCTGCCAAAGCCCACCGGTTCGATGCGCTGTGATGTCAAGCGCAACTGCGGCCGCCAACGCCATGGGCTGTCAGCGCTTGACAACCACTTGCGCGACGCAAAGCTCAAACCTAAACCCCAACCGCTATACGAATGCTTCATCGCCGGCACCTCAGCTCGCATCAGCGCATTGGTGGCATCGTACTCACCACTGTCCAACTCGCCTTTGAACCAACTCAACCTCGGCACCACTCGCATGCGCCCGATATCCTTGCGAAAACCGGTCGCTACAGTCGCCTGACGATGACGCAACCAAGTCTCGCCTCCCACTGCCCCGGCCGTCATCGGGTCAGTTATAAAGTTGCGCGTCTCATAAACTCCCTCGGCCAACGTCGCATGCACGAAATATCTATCCCGCACATAACCTCCATGCAACGCATGATTGCGGCCCACAACCAAAGTATTCGCATGCTCGCGACTCAACTCGCGCAATGATGACATCGACACTTCCGGCGTCGCTGACAGACCTACCACAAAGCCCCGGTCTAGCCTCGCATTCATGCCGATTGACCAGCCTTGCGCCTTGGCTCCACCGCTAGACATCGTTGCCGCCGGAACAGCACCGGAAAACGAACGCGCCCAATACTCGATTCCGCCACGCTGGAAGCGATAGCGGTGTTCCGGATCGACCTCCGTCCTGACAAACTCCTCAGCTGGCAGATCTGTTGACTCCTCCGACGACTCCGGACTTTCAGGCAACTCAACCGGATTGTTGAGCAAGGCCATAATCACCGCAAGGCCGCCCAAGGCCGCAATGCCTCCAACTCCGCTGCTGCCTCCACCTGACCCGGCAGAACCACCTCCGCCACTGTCGGGCGGCGATTGTTGATCGACGAATGATTGCACCAGCGGGATATCACTCGCATCAGCTCTCGTAATTGCCATTGTCATTCGTTGCTGACCATCACCGCCCGTAGTCTGGGTCCCAACCATGCCCACCTGATTGCCTTCGCTGCCGAAAATGGGTAAGTCACCCGTCGATGTCATCGTCTTCCCCACCTTCGTATTGATCTCACCTGCATCGATTAATTCAAGCCCGCTCACATCGTCGTCGGCGAGACTGGTATCTCGTTTTGACAGCTGCAGATTCGGAGTCGCCACAGTGTCCTCATCATCACCATCTTCAAAAGTCACTGCCTTCGCCGTCACCCGACCATAGTCTTGCTTGTCAACGTCTCCTATCTGAAACCGCAAGGCTGCGCTGTCTATCACCGTCAATGTGCCCGTGTCACCCAGATCCATGTGTCCACCCAAAATCAATGTGCCATCATAAATCATGGCTTGACTGCCCTTGAAGCTGATGTCCTTTTGAACCAGTGCCGCACCTTTGCCTCGCTTGCAAAAACGGTTGACATTGCTCACCGTTCCGTATATGCGCGCCGTCGGCGCATTGCGCTCACTTACGGTGATGCTCAACATATCGCCACGACTCGGATTATCTGGGTCTGTCGAACAGCCCTTCGGCAGATTAGCCGCCTCCTCTTCACTCAGCGTGACATAGTCCCCGCTATCTTCTCCGAAATCAATGTCACCCCGGATCACACCGCCGGCATTCAGCACCAGACGGTCGCGACCCCGTCCAAAACTGATGTCGCCGTGTATTTCGCTGTAACGCAGTTTCAATCTATCGTTGCGATTACCGAAACTCACCGTTCCATACATAAAGTTGCGATTGCTCTCATCACCCAACATGCGTACAGTTGCGGGTCCGCCGACAAACTTCGCCGCCGAATCACCCCTCACCTGTGCGCCTTTGGTCATGGTCAGGGTTATCCTGCTGGTTGCCATTTCAGCTGTCATCGCAAACACACCACTTCCACCAGCGCCAACACTGACAGAGCCACCTTCCAAGGTGATCTGCACATCGCCCTGTTCTGAAACTGCCGCCACACCGTGTGAACCGGCTCCCATCTTATCAAAATCAGACCAACCACCCTCTCCAAAAGACGGATTATCACTCGCCGATGTTGATATAACACCCTTGTTCACCACAACAGCAGTTGCATCGCTCCCTTCGGTCCATGCCATCACACCTGAAGCACCGATGCCGTGAGTGCTCACCGTTCCGCCAATATCATTCACCGCTTTGGCATCGGACAAACGCGAATACGCCGAAACACCCGATGAAGCGCGGTCGTCATCATTGGCTGTTCCAGCCCTATCCGCTATGTAAAGATCACCGCGCGTGACTACAGTTCCGCGGTTGGTGGCGGTAGCATCTCCGCTACCACTGTCACTGTGGACAGCAGCCCATACACCTTTTGCACCATCGCCCGCTACATTGATCGTTCCACCACGTTCATTCGTTGCAACTGCTGTACCAGAACCTGGTGAGAATGCTGACAAACCATCAGCAGCGGCAATCGCACTTGCATCATGCACCGTGCCCCCGCTGGTTGTCACCGTTCCAAAGTTCTTGGCTTCGGCTGATCCGCTCGCACCGCTTGTGCTTGCAGTTACGCCGCGAGCACCCTCACCTGAGGTGGTCACCATTCCATGATTCTCGGACCTGACATCACCATCATTAGACTTGGCATATACGCCGAAAGCCCGGCTGCCCAGTATTGTCACACTGTTCGTCCCTGTTGTTTTTGCAATAGCCCCGGCGGTTGAAACGCTGCCTCGATTGACTGACAAGGCTAGTCCCTCGCCCGAGCTTGCATACACACCCACTGCGCCAGTACCTTGGGTGATCACCGCTCCCGCACTTTCATTGACCGCAGTAACATCGCCACTGCTGTCTGACCATGCATCCAAACCATGCGCCGATGCGGTTAAATCTGACTGGCTGGCTGTGTCACCAGTCGTCGTCACCGTACCGAAATTCCTGACCTCCGAAGTCCCGCTTGCACCCTCTGTGGTCGATTTCACACCTGAGGCACCTTTACCTGAGGTGGTCACAGTACCATGATTTTCCGACTTGCTGTTGCCGTTGTCTGACCAAGAGTAAACACCGTAAGAGCGCCTCAGATATGCCGAGCTCTCGAAGGTCGCCACTATCGTGTCTCCGGAAGTTGTAACTATCCCCCGATTGACTGCCAAGGCATCACCGTCATCCGAAGTTGCCTGTAATCCCTGGGCGGCATTCCCACTTGTGGAAACCCTGCCACCTGCTTGGTTATGAACCTCAACATCGGCATCTGCAGCACCAACTTCAACTCCGTCATACCGACTTCCAGAACCATCAGTGGCAACTTGACCGTAGTTGCGAAGCACGACCTTGTGGCTTGTGCTCGGATCGGACACCCAAGTGCTTACGCCGCCGTCACCGCTTCCACCGGTTATCACTGTCGCATAGTTGTCGATTTTCAAATCGCTATTCAGATCGTGCTCTTCATTGTCTATGTTCATGCTGATGTATCTGATATTGGAACCCGTGAAGACAACACCGCCCTTGAACTTCGGTTCGTTTGCTTCCGGCGCTGGATATTCCTCCCAATCAAACGACAGATCGATGCCTGACAGGTTGATCACCACTCGACTGCTATCATCCTCAACCAGATCTCCAGGTATATCAGCTAAATCTAGCAATCTTTCAAACTCTGCATCATCAACTTCAACATTGTTTCCGGTGCAACTGAAAAGGTAGTCGGAGCCTGAACTCGAATCGGGTGCGAAATCCCCGGTATCGCTCAGATTGCCCCGTACAATCGATTGGCAGGTGACCCCGGCCACTGGGGTGACTGGCGCTGGTTGCACTGGCGAGACTGTCAAACTCGCATTGCTGGCTATGGCTATGCTAGTTTGCATACTAGCGCCGCTTCCTGTCACCGAAGTCGTGCCAACGCTCGCACTGCCACCTTTCGCTCCCACTGCTGTCCCTGTCGAAAGCCCCGTCACCGGACCACGGATCACCGTAATGGTCTTGCCACGGGCACTCGCAATCGACGCTGCGTCTGCAAATGCCAATTCCAGATTCGGGTCCGGACTGCTGTTCCCGTCCGAGTCATCATCGGCAAATGTCGTCCCGCCGCCCGCTGTAATCCGACCATGATTGGCCGCATTCGCTGATAGGTCACGCACCTCAAACTGCAACTTCGACCGGTCGTACACCGTCAGCATTCCCGTAGTGCCCAAGTCCATGTGTCCCTTCACCACCAGCGTGCCATTTTCTATCGCAGCGCGCACGCCATGCATCGAGACGTTTTCCACCAGCACTGCTCCGGCACCTAGCTTGCAAAAACGCTCAAGTCCACTCGCGCTACCATTAATGCTAGCCATCTCATCAGCCGCCTGTGCCACATTGACCTTTATTAGATCTCCCCGTTCATGACTGCCGCATATACGACCAGTGGCAGCATTGCCTGAATGTGTTCCGAAATTCATATCTCCGTGAATTTTGCTACCAGCGCGTAGAATCAGAGCATCGCTACCGCCACCAAAGCTAATATCACCGCGGATTTCGCTACCAGTCAGATCAGCCATGTCAGCACCATCACCAAAATGCACCGCCCCTATTAGGCGGCTATTTGCGGTCATTGTCAGATCAGTCTCACCGCCGACAAATCTTGCAGCAACTGCCGCCGTCACTCGGGCACCACCATCCATCGTGACAGTGATATCGCCATCAGATCCGGTCAACGCATGCAAGCCACTGCCACCTCCCGCAGCCGTCACCGTACCGCCGGACAAACTCATTTGCACGTTACCTTTACGCGCAACAGCGACCATTCCATGTGACTGTGCAGCTTCCTTTTCAGCAGCATCACCCGGAATAGTGGATATTTTGTCAGTCGCGAATACGCGTACCGTGCCTGAATTGGAAACCCGAGCAGTGGCGCCCTCTCCGTTGGTCCATGCCTGCATACCAGCAGCGCCTCGACCTCTTGTCTCAATTGTTCCGCCCTCATTGTTAGTCGCCGTCGCATTGCCAGTCCCCGCATATGCAGCCAACCCCGCCGCTACTCGATAACCGTCGTTATCCGCGCCAGCTCGATCTGCCACATAAACATTTCCGCGTGTTGTGACAGTGCCACTGTTCTCAACAGTGGCCGCGCCGGTGCTACCGCCATATACAGAGGTCCAGACACCTTTGGCTCCTGCACCTGAAACTTCAACACTTCCGCCACGTTCGTTCCGCGCACTGGCGTCCCCAGCTCCACCGCCAAACCTGAACGCGGCTATCCCACTGGCGGTCGATATCTCATCGGCATCATGCACAGTACCACCAGTCGTCCTCACAGTACCAAAGTTCTTGACCAGCACAGTGCCACTGCCACCCCCCGAACTGGCTGACATGCCACGAGCTCCCGTGCCTGAGGTGGTGATTTGACCGCGATTCTCAGAGCTGCTGTCACCTCCGTCCGAAGTGGCGCTGACACCTACCGACACCCTCCACAGCTCAGATATACCTGACTGGATGCCGCCTGATGTTCTGACCGTGCCGCGGTTGATGGAGTTGGCCGTACCACTATTTGAATACGCACTCAATCCCCTGGCTCCGGTGCCTCGCGTCGTCACAGTACCCGTGCGTTCATTGACCACAGTAGCATTGCCACTACCGTCTGTGCTCGCATTCAAGCCATTGGCGGCAACGGTAATGCCTGACTTGACGACGGTATTACCAGTTGTTGTTACCGTACCATGGTTCCTGACTTCCGCGGTCCCGCTCATGCTCTCCGTTGTCGCACTCACACCCCTGGCGCCCCCTCCCGAGGTGGTAACCGTGCCATGGTTATTGGCACTGGCATTGCCTCCACCTGTCCAAGCATAAACACCGTAAGCTCGCCTTTGATATGTCTCACCTTCAAAAGTAGCCAGTAGTGGGTCCCCGGAAGTTGCTACATTTCCTCGGTTGACTGCCGAAGAATTGCCACCTTCCGAGCTGGCTTGGAGCCCCCGAGCTGCATCTCCACTTGTTGTTATCCTGCCGCCTTGTTCATTGTAAACTTCCACATCGGCGTTCTCTGCGCTGACCTCAACTCCATCATGCCGACTTCCGTCACCGTCGCTAGCGACCTGACCGTAATTGCGAAGCACAACCTTGTGACTTGTGTTTGGATCAGCCACCCATGAGCTTACACCGCCGTACTTGCCCCCGCCGGCCTTTACTGTGGCATAGTTAACAATGTTAAGATCGCGATTAAGATCGTCCTCCGTATCACCTATACTCGCGTCTATGTATCTGATGTTGGAACCCGTGAACACCACACCGCCCTTGAATTTCAGCTCACCAGCCATCGGATCCGGATATTCTCCCAAATCAATCGACAGATCAATGCCCGACAGGTTAATTACTGATCGACTGCTGTCATCATCTACCAAATTGTCCGGAACGTCAGCTAAATCCAGGAGTCTTACAAATTCGACAGGATCCACTTCGTCATTGTCTCCGGTGCAACTGATGATGTAATCAGAACCTGAATTCAAATTTGGTGCAAACACCCCAGCTCCACCCAAGCTGCCTCGCATTACCGAACCGCAGGTAACGCCACTCGCCGGCGGATCTGGCCGCACAGGAACAGACGTAAATGTTAAGCTTGCGTTGCTGGCAATAGTAACACTGGTACTCATGCTAGAACCGCTTCCTGTCACCGAAGTCGTACCTACGCTGGTACTGCCGCCTTTGACTCCTACAGATGTCCCTGTCGAAAGACCAGTCACCGGACCGCTAATCACCGTGATTGTCTTGCCACGAGCACTTGTAGTCGATGCAAGATCTGCAAATGCCAACTCCAGATTCGGGTTCGGCGTGTTGTTCCCATCCGAGTCATCATCAGCGAATGTTGTTCCACCACCCGCTGTAATCCGGCCGTGATTGTTCGCCTGCGTTGACAGGTCGCCCACCTCAAACTGCAACTTTGACCGGTCGTATACTGTTAGCATCCCTGCAGAGCCCAGGTCCATGTGCCCTTTCACTACTAACGTGCCGTTCTCTATCGCTGCGCGCACGCCATGCATCGAAGCGTTGTCCACCAGCACTGCTCCACCACCTTGCTTGCACAACCGCTCAAGTCCCGTCGCATCGCCTTTGACAACTGCCATTGCATCTGCAGCTCGCTCAACATTGACAAGTAACACGTCGCCACGCTCATGCGTGCCGCATATCGGCGCATTGGCAATATTGCCAGAATGCCCTCCGAAATTCATATCTCCAATAATCGCCGCACCGGCTCGCAAAATCAGTCCGTCGCTACCACCGCCAAAGCTGATATCACCCCGAATCTCGCTGCCCGTTAGGTCAGCGACGTCAACGCCATTACCAAAATTCACTGCACCAATCAGGCGACTGCCACCGGTCATCTTCAAGCCAGTCTCCCCACCGACAAAACTGGCAGCGACCGGCGCTTTGACTTGCGCACCCGCTTTCATCGTGACGGTAATCTCGCCATCAGATCCGGTCAGCGCATGCAAACCGCTGCCGCCTCCCGCAGCCGTCACCGTGCCACCCGAGAGACTCAGATTTGCGTTGCCTTTGAGAGCAACAGCAACCATTCCATGTGACTGTGCAGCTTTCTTTTCAGCAGCATTGCCCGGAATGGTGGATATTGCCTCGTTTGCACGCACGCGTATCTTGCCTGAATTGGATACCCGGGCTGTAGCTCCCACACCGTCGGTCCATGCCGCCAGACCCGGAGCGCCTTTCCCTCTTGTCGTGATTGTTCCACCTGCACTGTTGACCGAAGTCGCATTGCCGTTCTGAGCATACGTAGACACCCCTGCTGCACCACGATAACTGTCATTATTCGTGCCAGTTCGATCTGCCACATAGGCATTACCGCGTGTCGTAACGGTACCGCTGTTCTCAGCATAGGCATCACCAGTGCCATCGCTATAGACAAGCGACCAGATGCCTTTCGCCCCAGCACCTGAGACATCAATGCTTCCGCCACGCTCATTCTTGGCAATGGCACCCCCAGTACCGCCTATGCCGAAAGCGGCTATGCCGCCCGGGGTTGCTATCTCATCAGCATCATGCACCGTGCCCCCTGTGGTGATCACAGTGCCATAGTTCCTGACCTGCACAGAGCCAACATCGGAACTGGCTGACATGCCGCGAGCCCCTGTGCCTGTGGTAGTTATCTTGCCACGATTCTCAGAACTGCTATCGCCACCGTCGGAACTGGCACTGACACCTACTGACACTCTCCACAACTCAGACAAGCCCGAATGGATGCCACCCGATGTTCTAACCGTACCGCGATTGACAGACTTGGCGGTGCCACTATTTGAATACGCATTCAGTCCCCTAGCTCCAGTGCCTCGGGTTGTAACTGTACCCGTGCGTTCATTGACCACAGTAGCATTGCCGCTACCGTCTGTGCTCGCATTCAATCCATAGGCGGCAACAGTAATATCTGATTTGATGACAGTATCGCCAGTCGTTGTCACAGTGCCATGGTTCCTGACTTCCGCAGTCCCGCTCGAACTCTCCGTAGATGCACTCACACCACTGGCACCATCGCCTGAGGTGGTGACTGTGTCATGGTTTTCAGCTCTGGCGCTGTCTCCGCCAGTCCAAGCATAAACACCGTAAGATCGTCTTTGATAAGTCTCGCCTTCAAAAGTTGTCAACATTGTGTCTCCGGAAGTTGAGACAAACCCACGGTTGACTGCGAGTGCGAAACCTGTCTCTGAGTTGGCATATAGTCCCCGAGCTGCATCACCACTCGTTGTGATCCTGCCCTGTGATTCGTTATAGACTTCCGCATCGGCGTCCTCTGCACTTGCCTCAACTGCATCATGCCGACTTCCATTACCGTCGGTAGCGACCTCACCATAGTTGCGAAGTATCACCTTGAAGGTTGTGCTCGGATCGGCTACCCACACACTTATACCGCCATTGTTATTGACACCAGTCATCACCGTCGCATAGTTGACGATGTTAAGATCGTGATTCAAGTCGTCCTCCGTATCACCAATATCCACGCGTATGTATCTGACATTTGAACCTGTAAATACAGCACCACCCTTGAATTTCGGTTCGTCCGGATCCGGATCTGGATGCTCTCCCCAATCAAACGACAGATCAATACCTGACAGGTTGATTACTGCTCGACTACTATCATTCTCAACAATCTCACTGTCATCTGAATCAAGAGCGAGGTTATCAAGGAGTCCGTCAAATTCGGCATCGTCCACTCCTTCATTATTGCCAGTGCAACTGATGAGGTAATCAGTACCTGAGCTCGGATCTCGCACAAATACGCCAACATCGCTCAAGGTGCCCCGTGTAATACGGTCACAAGTAGCCCCATTTGCCAACGGGGTGATAAAAAGCAGGCACAAAAAAGCCGCGATTGACGCGGCACTAGCAAAAATTCGAAAAAGGCTATTTATAGCTTTGCTATTGCTTAATTCTGGGGGGGGGGGGTACCGTAAATATTTGAAAATAAGGCTTGACTATTCATTTTAACTCCTTGCTCTTTACTCCTTTGTTGTTAATTGATTTAAGCAACCAGCTACGCCTGACCGCTGGCAAACAATATCAATTTAAGTAGTATGGAAATATGCATTAATATTTTTCTTACTATTTGTTTCATGGTAATGCAAATTCGTATTCAAGTCAATACCCAAAAATCTCATTAGGAATGAATGAAAGCCGATCAAGTGCTGTGCAGCAACAAATTCTCCACATTTTGTATTTCACCCATTGGGTGAAAGCAGGCATCCCATGAATCACCCGCTGCACAATGCTTCTTACAACAATTCCATTTTCTAATGCGATATTTGGGCAATAGTAATTTACAAATTGTAGCTTATATCATCTCATAGGCTTCTCTGTCAAGCTTGCGATAATGCCAAAAAACGCCTCTAAATGTTTATCATTCTGAGTCAGGCATATTCAAAACTCATGAAAAAGTATAGTGCCCAATCTTGCAATCTGGATTGACAGGCGTTTTAGCATCGATTTTCAAGCAGCTGGTGGAAAACGGTCAGCGTGATTTGTCGGTGCGAAGTCTTTAGTGTCTCGGATCAAGCCGACAGAAGCATTTTCAAGACGCCGGCGATTGAAAGTTGTCGGTTCCGGCAGTTGCAGGCCAAAGCACTAAGAGCAATGCTAGGCTAGCCAGCAATATTGACTGAAACACGTTGTTTAGAGTTTTCATAGGGTTTCTCACAATGCAATTTTAATTTGTAATTAAGTCTATACTTATATTTTAACTACGGGATCTATGTTTGGATACCAGTGGCCTTCAAAAAATCACTAATTTACCTTGCCAAACTCGGAACTAGAACCTCATTTGATTGAAATACCAGTTTCTGTCCTCTGCAAATTGAATAATATTTTGAAACTCGGCTCTGAGCACTCAAAGAGATTGGTTTGCATCGGAGACGGGTTGTTTTCATCTTCAAATGGTGTGAAATAGCTCGTTGACTCAAAAGGTTATATAGACGGTGATATCTCTTACTCGGGCTGCAGCAATCTAGCATTAAGTCAGTCAGATATAGTTGGATAAAGGTGTTTAGGTTTGATTCGGCATCTGCTATATTGAATCGTCAGTTCACATGGCCCTTGCAAGGTCTCAGGAAGTTTGCAAGGCCGCCACCTAGTTACGCAGAGCTGCTATGTTGTCAATGCGCCGGTTCAGCCACTAACGGGTAATGATGCCTAACTTGATTTACGCTACATTCAGCCAGTTGCTTGGGCATGTATATGAACTCAAGTCAACCGCAATGAGCCTTGGGTTTGGCCGGTGGAAAACCTGACATAGAGAACTGCAGCGGTGCATGTTCAGATTGTTCATGACCAAGGAGATATTCCTATGGCGCCCGGGTAACGCATGGCGAGGTTATGGATGAAGCAAACCCAATCACTGTGTGTGCGTCGAGTCGGCACTTAAGTCATTCACGTAGCGGTTAGAAGTTCAGTGTCTATGAACGTATTGCAGCTGGCAAAGCGCCGAAATTCGTAGTTCCGGCCTTTCCATGCGGATTGCCAGTAATCGCGGCCACCACAGTGCGTGAATAGTCGGAGGCATTGAACAGAAAGGCGCCATCAGCTGTGCCTCAAAATTCCAGTTCGGTTGAGGCATAGAGTCACCGTTCCGACCCTTGTGGGTGTCCAGCGCAGTTGGTTGTCAGTCCCCATTTGACAACACGTTTCTTAATCCGATTCGCCTAGCGGTAACTGTCTGCAGAAACGCCACAATTTACCCGCCGGAGTAGCTGAGCTGGATTGCGGCAAGCGACTACAGAACAAGCATGCTCTTTGTGGTGCTATGCCACTGACAAACTCTCATAGCGAACACCATCAATACTCCAAAGCCTTCTACAACCGCCCGGAATCTGATTAAGCCCGCCTTGCATCCAAGGCTTGAACGGGGTCTCAAACCCTAAAATTCAATCTCATGGAATTAGTGAAACCTGCACAGTCTCTGCGCACCTCCAGTCGTTAAGACAAGAGCTGCCTGCATTGCCACCATCTGAACTTCACCACCTCAGCGAGCCGCCCAGCCTGATGCCATCGCCGCGGTCAGCGGCCGGCTTGTGCGTGTGCGTCAACTCCAGACTGAGGCGGTCGCCGCGCCGGTATTCAAAGCCGGTCTCATAGACCTGTGAACCTGACTCCGCCGGCAACAGCACCGACACCTTCGGCTTCATGTGACCAGCACCCATGGCCAGTCCATACCCAAACTCAAGCTGCGTGCCCACGCCATCTGACTCTTCCCGCTCGGATACACTGTTGTCAATCGCTGACTCGGCCCAGGCTGACTGCAAGGCCTCAACCAACTCACCCTGAGTCGCCTTGATGCTCATGCTCGGCCCGAAGCCATTCGCCCCAGACCTCAGCTCCACTCCCACATACACGCCATTCTCGCGATAGCGCTTGCTTGCACGCGACCTCAGCACACTGCCGCCCGCCTCCACTGACCAGCGGCCGTCCGCATCCGTGTAGCGCACACTGCCGGCCAACACCATGCTCAGTCCCGTCGAATAACTGTCATCATCGTAACGCACACCGGCCTCGACCTTCGGCAGCAACTGCCCGCCGTCTGACAAGGCCTGCAGGCGACTCCACTCCACCACCGCCTTGTATTGCTGCTGGTTGCTCTTCATCGGCGTCGCCGACAAGCCCTTGCTGGTCGTCCTTGACGCCGACACCTCGCCCTTGAAGGCCAAATCGAAATCCCAACTGACCCGGGTGCCCAGCAAAGCCGACAGCAACTCCATCCGACCCTTGCGATGCTCGGTTGAATCGGCAGCCAGTTGAAGCCGGCTGTCCGCCCGACCCGTGCCGTAGCCGAGCGTGCCCCACAGCTCCATATCTTCGCTTGCCTGCCAGTGCACATACGGGTGCACGCTGTTCATCGTCACCTTCTCTTCCGACTTGGCACTGTCTCCGTCTTTCGTCGTGGTCACATTGCCTTTGCCGCGCGTGCGGAAATACGCCAAGCCGCCCATCCAGTCCGCCTGCGAAAACTCAAAGCCGATGCCGCCCACCGTCACGCTGCCGTCAATGGAACGACCCGCACCGTTGCGCTTGAAACTCGTCTTGCCGCCTCTGCCCCACAGCGTCATGCCGCCTTCAACTGCCGACTGCCCTGTCGCTGACGACACATTGAACGAACTGTCTGACAGCAGGTCCAGCACACTGTCCACCCGCTGGCGCGTCAGTTCCGCATCCCCGTCCAGCCGCAACGGCTTGTCGGTGTATGCCGGCGGCAACGGCACCGCTGACGAATGTGTCGGTCCGAACAGTACCTGCCGCCCGGCAATGAGCATGCTGTTCTGTCTCCCTGACACGGCGCCGCTGGTGCGGCTCACGATGATGTCGTTGGCCACCCCGACCATGGACTGTCCGAACTGCACATGCAACTCATGGATGCTGCCCTCATGCTCCTTGCGAAGCTCAACTGACAGCTTTTCGTCGTCTGTCACCGTCACCGACACTGTACCGCCTGTTGTCACCAAACGGTAGCCGGTCACCGCATGGCTCACCTTGGCCGTGCCGTCAACACTGTCATCATCCTGCTCCGCGGTCACCGTCACCGTCTGTTCCATACTCCAGTTGCCGGTGCTGAACGTTAGCGGGCCGGACACCGTCGCCACCGTTTTGGTGTCGCTGGTCGGCGTCACCGTCACACTGCCCGATGGCAGCGTACCCAGTTTCACCGTGTAAGTCCCGGTGCCGCCTTCTTCCACCGTCAGCTCCGACGCGCTGAGAACCACCCCCTCCGTGTCATTGTCTTGTATTGTCACCGTGGTCGTCGTGTTGCCCAGTGCGAACGTGCCCGATGACAGCGCGATTGTCACCGTGAATGTCTCATCGTTCTCGTCCACAAAATCGTCCGTGATCGGTATCTCAATGTTCATCGTGGTGGCGGTGGCACTGAAGGTCACTGACGACACCGCATCATTGTCATAATCGCCGGCCGCCGGATCGTTCGCTCCGGTCGCCGTGCCATCGGTGTAAGTGACACTTAGCGTCACTGTCTTTCCGGTTGGGTTTCCCACTGTGACGGGCACTGTGGCATCGCCAACGTCCTCAGCTACCGTCAGAGTCGCCGGCACCTTCAGCATCGGCATCGGCGTGGCCTTCACAACATCAGACCAAACAGACTGCTCCTGACCGCTATTGGGCATGGGGCGAGCGGCCACGCGGAACGCGTACTCCGTCCCGTTCGTCAGCCCCCACACCACACGCCGCCTCGGATCCGATCCTGTTGGAAGTACGTTTCTGTTTTGCACCTTTGACTCGTCGGTCCAAATTTCTTTGCTTTCCTTGTATTGTAAAGCCCAAGACGCAACTTCCGTCTTTGCTGGCCAACTCAAGACAACCGCCCCGTCACCCGCCACCGCGGTCACCACCGGCTTTTTGAGCTTGCCTGTCGGAGTCGCAGTTCGTGCTGCCGATTGCGCTCCATTGCCAGCATTGTTCTTGGCGCGGATCCAGAATCTGTAATTAGTTTTGTTGGTCAAGCCGGTTACCGTATGGCTCGTTGTGGTGGCACTTGAGCTTGGGATATTAGTCCAAGCGCCCGGTGCGGCGCTCCCCGCCTTCAGCCGGTACTGCCAGCCGGTGATCGATGCATCGCTCGGGTCGGTCCAGGACAGCGTCACCTGCTCGGCGCCTGCCGCGGCCTTAAAACCAGTCGGTTTGGCCGGTACGGAGGAAATGTCATTGTCGGTCACCGTCACCGCTACGTTCTTGCTAGCCGAGCCATACTCGGTTCCAGCACTGTTGACCAGCGTCGCACTGTCATTCGTCGTGTCAGAATCGTCGCTCGCCGACACCGTCACCGTCTGTGCCGCACTCCAGTTGCCGGTCGTGAACGTCAGCTTTGTCGGCGACGCCGACACCTCCCCCGAAGCCCCGCTCACCGCCACTGTCACGCTGCCTGACGGCTTCGTGGCCAGCTTCACCGTGTAGGTGGCGCTGCTCTCTTCGTCCACCGTCAGCTCTGACGGCGAGACCGTCACGCCGGGGCGGTTGTCATCATCCTTAATGGTTATGGTGAGCGTGTTGCTGACGACACCAATCCATATGGATTGGACGTCCTCAGGATCAATCATCCTGCCGCGTATCTTGATTGTCTCGTCTTCCTCACTCACCGTGTCACCGATGATTTTCAGGTTATAGGTTTTTGTTTTGGAAAATCCCACTTGAATGCGGTCATTTCTATTATCAACCCCAGGACCGCCATAACAGTAATCCGCACCTACCGACGGCTCTACACAGGAATTGTAATCTTTTTTCGTATTATCGGTCGCCGTACTGCTAGAAAGCACCTCAAAAGCAAATCTTAACTGACTAGCACCCCCGCCGACAAGGGTACCATCTTCTCTGAGAGTAATTGTGATAGGCACGTTCCTCTGGCCGGAATCGCCCTCGGTGATCGTAGTCGATGAGGTTGACAGCGTGATGGTGTAGACCGGCTCCGGATCCGTATCTTGGGCATGGACCGGATGGTTCGCGGTCATGATAACCAGTGCCGCAAACAAGCACATAAGCAGTGTCACCTTCAGATGGTCGATCTTCCGTGAAAAGGTGTAGGACATCAGTTTGCCCCCCCCCCCATCAATGACACATGATCCATGAAACTCTGCTCCATACCCCTGCGCGTATCTGCACTCATTTTCTAATCCTCCTGTTAACTGGTTAATCTAGTCTGGTTTGAAGCTCTTCGAAAAAACGCTCTGCCCCGGCTACTGTAAAAGCAGGTGCATTTTCCAAACCTGACCGCCCTAAACCTTAATGTGATTGTTTAAAATTAACATTATAAGCCAATCGCAGCCCCATCATCGAGTTTTTATAGAGGCATTTGTGGAAGGTGTTTTTTTGTCCTTGGCTGAGTTAAACTGAACTTCCTGACTTATATTTACTGATTTTGACAATAACATGTTGATATTGCTTAACTAATGTCATTTGTCCGCATGACAAGTGTAGACATGTAATATAATATATAATACTATTTTTTACATATGTTTATACTTCTTTTTAACTATAATATGTAGACATGTATATTGACTCAGTACCCAATCGAAACTCAGAACCCACCCTCCTGCTTCGCGAATCCTTCCGCGAAAACGGCAAGGTCCGCAAACGCACCATCGCCAACATCACCCACTGGCCGAAGCGACTGGTCAACGGCCTGCGCATCCTGCTCAAGGACGGCATCGCCATCGACTCGCTCCCCACCGCCTTTGACATTACTCGCTCGCTCCCCCACGGCCATGTCGCCGCCACACTTGGCACCTTGCAACAACTCGAACTGCACCGCCTGCTTGACTACCGCTGCAGCTCGCCGCGCCAATGCGCACTGGCCCTCATTGTCGCCCGCATCCTCAACCCCGGCTCCAAACTCGCCACCGCCCGCGGCTTGGCCGCCGACACCGCACGGGATTCACTGGCCACCGAACTCGGTCTGGGCCGGCTGGATGAAGACCATCTTTACGCCGCCATGGACTGGCTGCTGGCACGCCAGGACCGCATCCAGCGCGAACTGGCCAAGCGTCATCTGCAAGACGGTGCACTGGTGCTCTACGACTTGACCTCAGTGTATCTGGAAGGACGCCAATGCTCACTCGCCCAATACGGATATTGCCGGGATGGCAAACGCGGCAAACTGCAAATCGAGTTCGGGCTGTTATGCAATCGCCAAGGCTGTCCGGTGGCGGTGGAGGTGTTTGACGGCAACACCGCCGACCCCGCCACCGTGAGCCGGCAGGTTGACCAGCTGCGGCATCAGTTCGGCTTGCAACGGGTGGTGCTGGTGGGCGACCGAGGGATGCTGACCGAAGCCCGCATTCGGCAGGACTTGCAACCTGCAGGCCTGGACTGGATCAGTGCCTTGCGAGGCACGGCAATCCGCCAACTGGTGCAGGCCGGTGCCGTGGCGATGTCACAGTTCGATGAACAAGACCTCATTGAGATTCGCAGCCCCGAGTATCCGGGCGAGCGCCTGATGGTGTGCCGCAATCCCCTGCTGGCACAACAGCGTCATCGAAAACGCGAAGCCTTGCTCCAGGCCACCGAGGCGCTGCTGGCACCGATTGCCGCCGCCACCTGCCGCCCGCAACGGCGTCTTGCCGGCGAGTCTTGCATTGCACTGCGAGTAGGCAAGGTGATCAACCGACACAAGATGGCCAAGCACTTCACGCTGAGCATCACCGACGAGTCGTTCAGCTATCGGCGCGAGGCCCGGTCGATTTCGGCCGAGGCGGCACTGGACGGCTTGTATGCGGTGCGTACCAGCGTGTCCGAGACGACACTTGATGCCGGTGAAACGGTGGCGGCTTACAAGAGCCTGAGCCGGGTTGAGCGCGCCTTTCGCAGCCTCAAGACAGTGGACCTGAAGGTGCGACCGGTGTTTCACTACCGGGCTGACCGGGTGCGTTCGCATGTGTTGCTGTGCATGCTGGCCTATTACGTGGAATGGCACATGCGGCAGCGGTTGCGACCGTTGCTGTTTGAAGATGACGACCGCGATGCCAGGTCGCGAACCTCAGTGGTGGTACCCGCCGCGGTATCGGATGCGGCCCGGCACAAGGCCCAGTGCAAGCGCAATGCCGAGGGCGATGCGGTCCACAGTTTCCGCACCCTGTTGGATGACTTGGCGACGGTGGTGAAAAACCGCGTCAAGCCGAACCTGCCGGAGGCGAAGACGTTTGATGTGGTCACCCGCCCGACACCATTGCAGAGCAAGGCATTTAAGTTGCTTGGATTGAAATCACCGTGAAATGTAGCCAGTAGGGAGCTGTTGTGAATTTAAAAAAAGTTATCATAATCAATATGATAAGTAGTATCTCTGTTAGGAAGTTCAGGTTAAACTTACAACAGAATCTGAATACACCCTGCCAATGGGCAGTTTCAAGGGACTGATGGAGCACTTGGTGGCATCTGCAAACCGCGCAAGGTGTTTCATCTTCTGATTGTGAGCATTACCTTAAAACTGTTTAGGAAGTGTGCCTCAATCATTACCAATCACTTGTATTACTTACTCGCCAAAATTTCGATTGAACCCCGACAGTCTCAAAGACCCGGTCGGAGTCAACCCGTCTTGACCTTGATTTTGCCTAGGTCAAGTCGATAAACGTTTCAGGCATTCGGGTGATATTAGCGATGGCTTGTTTTCATGATCGGCCGTTTTCATGGCGGTAGCTAGACTTGACTAGAATGGAGCAATAGGATTCGCCGCCATGCTTGGAGAATATCTTTGAGACATACATAACTGAATGGTTTGAAGACATGTTATTGCCTATAAAAACAAGAAAACAAAATCCGGTAAAACGCTGATTGATGTAATTATGTCAGACTGTTAATCAGAATAATAGCGTGAAATCGGCTTCAAATTTCAAACTAATTCGTGTGCATGAATGTAAGATCAGACGCTGGCCAGCAATGATTATCACAATTAACTTCAATGCTTGTACAACTTCTGCCCTTATGAAATGCGCACTGCTAGAAAAGAGCCATTGAATTTGACATGGCAGATGCTAGTCTGACACGGTATCACGAGCTGGAAGGTTACGCCAAGAATTGAGATTGAACGGACCAACGGGTTATGCCACCGACAGCTAATCATAAGTAGAGGATTAAGATTGGGTTTGCACAGTGGTGTATAGAGCATCATTGGCTTAACAGTTCATAGTTTGAGAGTGGAGGGTTACTTGCGAAAAAGCGGACCGCCCATTTGACACATCAGGAACAAGGGCAGTTGCATGAATAACTTACTTGATAAGCAGTAAGCGCTTGAAATCATAGATATCATAACCTTCATCTGATGCCAACGATCGGTACGTTCAGACTTCCTGACCTGATCTATAAATCTACATTTGCCGTTGTCTACTGGTGTTGTCATATTCTCTTTGATCTCTTGTACTTGCTGCCAAGGGAGTGAATTATCCCAGCAACAGCCATGGTGCCTGCTGTACAAAATGGGTGGCATGCATTTTTCACATGAAACCCTTGATACCTAAGCAATGGACTGGCAAACCAGCATTGCTTTTGATCCGCTCATCCGGAGAATAACGTCTAGTTTTGAATTGTACAAGGTCAGGATGCCTGAATTTGAGTTAAGCTTAGCTTGCTGGCTATGGTTTTCTACATCAAAATTGCTGTCGCCAACCGGCAGTAAACAGAAATCCAGGTGGTGAGCTTGCACTATGGCCCGCGTTTCGACGATACACACCTTCCAACATGAAACCGCTCACAGCCGAAGTTTCATGCTCCCAATTCAAGGACAAATCTACTTGTCTTCCAGTCGGCTTGATGCTAGCACTGATATCAGACCGAACAACCTTGCCGTCTTTGGTGCGACCACTTGGAACTGTTAAGTTCAAAATCGACTTTTCCATCCGCATTGACTGTGTTATGCCGAGTGTTAGACGCTTGTTTCGGTCAATTAACTTGGTACCGTGAATAGCAAAACCTGTCGTCAGAGCCGTGCCCATTCCAGATATAACACCACCGCTTGTGTTAGGAGTTGCGCGACCGATTTCTGCTTCGGTTTTGATGTGCCAATCAAACAAGTTGAACCCAGAAGCCACACCAGCCGTAATAGAATTGGAAGATATATCGCCGAACGCACCTTCGGATTGCAGTCCAAGTACTGATTCACTTTCGCGTAGCCCTGCGACACGAAATGCCAAGGGCGTTGATCTCATTCTCCAAGCCAACGCAAGTCCAGCTATCGGCAAGGACTTCCTTGTCGGCAAAGTCGTATATGCACTGAGTGAAATACGGTCGGATCCTTGATAGGATAAACCAAGTGCATTTTCAGCTAGTGATAATTGCCCGATATCTAAATTCGGCTTTGTTTGCAAAAGACCAATCTTTAATTTCTTACCAGCCTGATTGTCATTTGAAGCCGAACCCAAAAGGTCAGAAGCAAATGAAAGCGTAGTTGTTTCGCCTGCCCTCGATTTAACCTTCTGGTTCCATTGACGAAGCCGATCGGGCAAGTGGTGAGAAGCTTGTCTTTGTTCAACAAAGCTTGACAGTTTATACCAAAACGGTGCTCCTAAATTGTCAAAAGCAACGATTTCACGCTGAGCGAGTCCCTGTTGCAAACCATCTCCAAATGCGGAACCAGTGCTCAATTTAGTGCTCAGAAGATTTACTCCGCCATCGCCAACGGTATTCCCAGTTGCCAGTGTCTGCTGACCTTGCGGACTGGTGGCCTTGCCGAGATCCATCAATCCTTGACCATAGATATTCTGTTTTGCATATCTGCCAGTTTTGTTTGCAGTGTCATAGAGCCTCTTTAGCAATGCAGTATTGGACAATTGTCCGCGAAAAATCTGTTTCATGATTGCCAATCCGCCAGAAACAAAAGGTGCTGCGTATGAAGTGCCACTTCCTTTTCCAATGTCTCGTTCCACATTACCCGATATGGATTTTGAAGAATACGCAAAAGATATATTCCCACCTGGTGCAGCAATACACCAGTTTTTTGCAACACCGCAACGATTTGAGAAGTATGAAATGACACCAGTATCAGAATCAACCGAAACTACCGCCACAGAATGTCCGCGTAACTCTGGTATATACACTGCAAGTCCAGCATTGAATTCCGGCGAGGAAGCATTTAGACGACCATTTGGGCAACTGAAGCTTCCTGCACGACATCTATAACCGTTGGAATTCCCAGCCGCCCAAACTAAAATGGTTTTATCTGATGAACTCGTTTGAGCCATAGCGCTAATTCGATGTGAAAGATGCGTTCTCAATGATTGCTCATTGTAGCTTCCTATCAAACCTAATTGAGCAAAACTCAAATTTAGAATGTCTAACCGATCATTCAAAGCTGTTTTAAATAAACTAGCATAATTCATATCATAAGGTGCAAGTATAGACAGGTTAGAAGGTTCATATAGTGGATCTGGACTATCTGGTGGAGGTGATAATTCAATAGCGTACATCTTAATTTGGGCGCCCCATGATATCCCGCGAAACCTATGGCCTTGAAGTACACCTGAAGTTTGTGGAGCAGCGGCAATTACACTTGCGACTGCAGTGCCATGAGAAAAACCGAGATTAATTTCATCAGTATAATCAGAAGATAAAACTTGCTCTTCAACTGAAACACCTGCAAATACAGGATGCTGCGTATCAATTCCAGAATCAATCAAACCAATGGTAATTCCCGCGCCCGGTCTAATTGTCGATGCTTGAAAAGAACTCGATAGCCCGCTTACTTTTACCGCTTCTAAATTTGCATAAGCGATGTCTGCTTTGATCAATTTTAGGGCTCGCTCGTTATCGAAATTCATGTAATTTGAATTATCATTACCACCAACATTGTTTGGTGGATTTGGATCGCCGCTACCATCTACATTATTTGGACTACTCCCCCCCCCCCACCGCAACTTGCGACTAGAAAGCAAAGAAAGACTATAGCAGTGAGCTTGAAAATTGAAATATCTCCTAATTTCATAACATTACTGTTTATTATTCAAAAAGCATTTAGTGGACAGGATTCTATTCACAATTTATCCTGTTCAATAAGAGTTAGCTGGCCTGTATCATCTAAAGTATAAACTCAGACTTCCTGACTTGATCTATAAATCTACATTTGCCGTTGTCTGCTGGTGTTGTCATATTCTCTTTGATCTCTTGTGCTTGCTGCCAAGGGAGTGAATTATCCCAGCAACGGCCATGGTGCCTGCTGTACAAAACGGGTGGCATGCATTTTTCACATGAAACCCTTGATACCTAACCAATGGACTGGCAAACCAGCATTGCTTTTGATCTGCTCATCCGGAGAATAACGTCTAGTTTTGAATTGTACAAGGTCAGGATGCCTGACGTTGTTAAATTCGAATTAACTTGAACGCTTTACCACAGCCAAAGTACAAACACTAGAACCCTCACAGCCAGTTTATGATAACCAATTTGTTGGCACAGAAGATTTTTCAGTGCAGTATTTGTTCATCCAACTCCGGATTTAGCTGTCTGTTGCCCTGTGTCATACAGTAAACTACTACAATTGTATTGAGTATATACTTTGTGACGGCACCGTCTCCAAAATTGAAACGGCTCTTGTAATACTGCGCACCTCTATTTCCTGCTGATTGTTTAATGATGAAACAAACACCCAATACAAAGACTTTGACAGTTCATATTTGGGATTTACCGATTCGCATTTTCCACTGGTCACTTGTTGCCTGTGTTGTTGTGATGTTCGTCAGCGCTGAAATTGGAAATTTTGATGTCCACATCATAACTGGTCAGATCATAGCCGGCTTGTTAATTGCAAGATTAGCATGGGGGGTTTTCGGCAGCTCAAATGCCAGGCTTTCGGCTCTTGTTTTCACCCTCCGAGACTATGTTAATTACCTCAAACAATTGCCAAAACGCGCCCCAAGTTATAGCACTGCACACAGTCCTGTCGGAGCACTTGCAGTTATTGCAATACTGATTGCATTAATAGTGCAAGTAACCACTGGACTCGTAGCAAGTGATGTCGATGGATTGATTGAGGGACCATTCGCCTACTATATCGACTATGACCTCAGTCGCTGGGCTAGCGAAATTCATGTTGAGCATGAAGAGTGGCTACTGTTTCTCATAGGACTGCATCTAGCGGCAAATGCATTCTACTACTTCTACAAACATGACAATCTAATTCAAGCGATGATTACCGGCAACCGGCAATTGCCAGCATCGCTCATACCCAATCCACCTAATATTGCCGCGACTTGGAAAGCGGTAGTGCTGGCATTGATCATTGCATTATCGCTAACTTGGATTTATGTCCAGTACGGTTAAACAATCAGATTTCTAGTTGCGTTTTTCTCGAAACTTTTTGTGACAACCGCCGCACCCCTTGCTACCTAGATCCTTGACAGCCTTACCAATCATACGTTTGTCACCTGAATCAAAAGCAGTTGCGGCCGCTTCAGCATATCCAACAAGCGCATTTGACGAATCAACAAATTCATTCCATTTTTGCCATATGACAGGTTTGGCTTCACTGTCTTCTTCATATTGTTCCATGCCGGTATTTTCAGGAAACAATTCAGGTATTCTCGGTGCATCTTCGGCAATTTCAGTTGCCATAGCTGACAATTCAAACAGCTCTCCATCACCTCTTTTCAAAAAATTCGAGAACGCCTTCATATGTCGACCCAAACCTTTCATAAACTCGGAGCGCTCTTTCATGATTGCTTCGGCCTCTTGAGGAGACATTACACTACCAGGCATCATTTCGGCATGCAATGGAGGCGCTAAAAATGCAACACCAATTACAACAACAGTAGAAACAAACTTTGATAATCTGAACATAATTTAATTCCTCATGGATAGAATCAGTAAATTGAATGCTGCATATTCTATACTGAAATAAAAAATATTACACAATCCGGTTGATCTGAACACTCAAATCTTGGCTAATCTAGAACTAAATCAACCTAATTTTTCCCCTCAAGAAGATATAGTGGAGGGTGTGTACTTGCCAACAGAGTCCATTGTTCGCTACCGAAGCGAACTTGATGAGCTTGCGCGCAAAAACCTTACGCGTGAGTTAGCTCCAAAAAACGGTATAGATTTCACATCAAATGACTTTCTCGCTCTCAGCAATAGCCCCGAGATAAGGGAAACTGTTATCAAAGCTCTCCAGAATGGCTTGGAACTAGGCTCAGGCGGATCTCGGCTTCTACGAGGGAATCATGATATTCACCGAAATCTAGAGCACAAGTCTGCCAAGCTTTTCGGCAGTGATAGATCACTTTATTTTGCAAATGGCTACAGCGCAAACTACGCCCTTCTAACAACCCTGCCGAAACGACATGACCTAATCATTTTTGATGCACTGTCCCACGCTAGCATTCGAGAAGGCATTAGCGCCTCGCATGCAAATTCCGCCAAATTTGACCACAACGACGTTTATACCGTTGAACAGATATTGTCAAAATGGCAAACCAATAAAATGCCACAAGCCACCGCATGGATTGTGGTTGAAAGCCTGTATAGCATGGATGGTGACCAGGCGCCGCTGAAAGCGCTTTTTGATATCGCTCAACGCTTCAATTCTTTTTTGGTCGTTGACGAAGCACATGCAACTGGCGTGTTTGGAAAAAACGGTTTCGGATTTACAGAGCCTTACTCTGGCAAGCCAAACCTAATCGTCATACATACATGCGGCAAGGCACTAGGAACTTCAGGAGCGCTGGTCTGCGCCACCGGCACAATCATTGACTATCTCATAAACAAATGTCGGCCGTTCATTTATTCTACGGCACCCTCACCTATCAATGCTGTTGCAGTAAGCGCTGCGCTAGAACAGCTTGAAAGTGACTCGCACAGACGCTCCAAACTCTGGGAACTCATTTTGTTCGCCAATGAAGAAATCGAACGAAGATTCAGTGTCAAAGGCACTGGTTCACAGATTATTCCTTTTGTCATTGGCGATGACAAGCTAGCGCTGGAAGTCGCGCACAGAATACAAGCCGAAGGCTTTGATGTTCGCGCCATACGACCGCCTACAGTGCCACCAAGCACTGCGCGTTTAAGAATTTCAGTAACCTTGCATGTTACCAAGCAACAAATTGCAGACTTGTTTGAAGCAATTGATAAAGTTCTGTGTGAGATGAAGATAAATTTGCCATAATTCGCGCCCATGTCAAACCAAACTGCTAATACACGAGGGTACGTTATCACCGGAACTGATACGGGAATAGGCAAGACCGTCGTTGCTGCCATGCTAACCCGAGCGCTGTCAGCACACTACTTCAAACCCGTACAAGCCGGGCTTGATGAGCCGACGGATACTGAACGCGTTCGTCAATTAACAGATTTGCCGAATACCTGTTTCACCCCAGAAACCTATCGACTTAAAACACCTGCATCCCCGCACCTAGCAGCTGCAATTGATGGTGTGGTAATCGACAATTCATGTCTACAGTTACCGGACTTGAACGAAACACTAATCGTTGAAGGAGCAGGTGGTGTGATGGTACCACTTAATTCCCACACACTGTATATCGATGTGTTTTGCAACTGGCAACTGCCAGTGATAGTATGCGCCAGGACCACACTTGGCACCATCAATCACACTTTACTTACACTGGAAGCTCTAAGAAAAAGAGAGGTCAAAGTGCACGGACTGATATTTGTGGGGGAAGTCCATGAAGAAAATGAGCAAATCATTCCAATACTAGGTAAAGTCAAGCACCTTGGGAGACTGCCAATGCTTGATCCATTGAACGGTGACTCGCTCTCCCACGCTTTTGAACAATATTTCGATATCAACGATTACCAATGTTGACCCAATGACACAAAATCCATCTCCAATTTGGCATCCTTTCACGCAACATGCGGTATTTCCAAATTTTTTACAAATTGACAGTGCTGCTGGTGCCTATCTCTACGCGGCTGACGGCCGCAAGATCATAGATGCCATTTCATCATGGTGGGTAATAACCCACGGTCACTGTCATCCACAGTTGCAACAGGCGGCTATTCACCAGATTGAAATGCTAGATCAGGTGATTTTTGCAGGATACACACACGAACCTGCTGAAAGAGCTGGAAAATTGTTGAAAGAACTCAATGCAGATGGATTAGATTACGTATTTTTTTCAGACAGTGGTTCAACTGCAGTTGAAGTTGCCTTAAAAATGGCACTTGGTTACTGGCACCATCTGGGCTTGCCTTGTCAACGGGTAATTGTTCTTGAGCATAGCTATCATGGCGACACTATAGGGACTATGTCAGTTGGCGAAAGAGGTGTGTTCAATCGACCTTATGACCCGTTACTGTTTACCGTAGAGTGTATTGCATTCCCACACTCCGGCCAAGAGCAAAAAACACTTGATGCTTTGGAAGCAAAATGCAACTCCGGTGAAGGTGTCGCCGCTTTCATCGTTGAACCCTTGGTGCTCGGCGCGGGTGGAATGCTGATGTATGACACTAAAACCTTACAGGAGATGAAGCGTATTTGTGAAAGATACGATGTACTGTTTATAGCTGATGAGGTAATGACCGCTTGGGGCCGAACTGGCACCGCGTTCGCCTGTGAACAAGCAAATATCGTGCCCGATATCGCGTGTTACTCAAAGGGAATTACTGGCGGATTTTTACCGCTGGCCGTTACCATGTGTCATGCTCGGATTTTTGAGGCGCATTATTCACTCGATCGAAGTAAGACTTTTTTTCATTCGAGCTCTTACACTGCCAATCCAATCGCTTGCGCAGTAGCAGCCGAAAACCTAGAAATGTGGAAAAAAGGCAATGTTCAATCGAAAATTAAAGCAATTGAAAAACTGCAAAAGGAACAACTAAGCCAGATGACAGCGCTCAAGTCACTCATCAATCTTAGACAGGCTGGAACAATCACTGCAATGGATGTTCAGGTCCCGGATGAAGGATACCTCTCACAAATTGGAACCCAGCTCTACCTGAAATTCCAGAAAAGCAACGTTTTGCTGCGGCCACTCGGCAATACCATTTATGTGCTACCACCGTATTGTGTCACTAAATCCGACCTTGACACAATCTATGAAGTAATTGCTGAGGCAGTATCAGATCTAACTTGTTAAATAATAGTGACTTCAATCAGGCAACTTCACAGATTTGTTGCCCCAGCGAGCTCTCAATAGCCGATAACAGATTGATAAACAGTTTTCTTTCTGCCTGCCAGAGCTTGCGGACAAATTCATCTTTTAAATTGCCGTCTTCTTCAAGTCTTCGGAGCATGCTGTATAAATGGCCTTGCTCTTCGGCAAGTAGTTTTTCAAGTGGTGCATCTAGCCCACACTTATTTATACAGCCTTGCAAAATCTCATAACCCCAAATAGCCCTGAATTCAACAATAAGAGACATATAAAGATAGACCGTGCGATAGTTTGCTTGCCTCTGAAACAATTTCACCATTGAGACTTCAAGGCGGGAGAAATAGGCTCGCGCTGATGCCGGCGCCATAAGGGAATTGACTGAATAGTCTAGCTTGTTATTGTACTGTCGTTCTGCATGACGTTTGAAAATCACCGCATGGCCGGTCTCCTCATTCAAATGTTTCAGTGTTGAATGGTCGATATCATTGCCGCGTTGGGTTGCCATGATCTTATAGCTGCCAATATGCTCCATATAGGAAAGCGTATTGAAGAAGCGCCATCGGTATTCAGAACTTGTGCATAATCGTGAAAATACGGATTCGGTCCATGAGCTCAGGTCAACATTGCTTGCGTTGAACTCCTTGATCAATGTGTTGATAGCTGTCATGGTTATGCTACACTTTGTACGGAATCCAGCGTACCGATGGAAGGCGCAGCTTCAAGTGGCATGTCCTCAAGACCAAGTTTCTCAAACAGAATGCTGTCGTCATCATATTCAACATTGTCTGTTGTCAGCAAACGGTCACCCACAAAAATCGAATTAGCACCGGCTAGGAAACATAGAGCCTGTAGCTCCTCTGACATTGATCTGCGACCAGCTGACAACCGTAACATTGATTTCGGGAGCATAATTCTAGCCACTGCGATAGTTCTGACAAAGTCAAGGGGTTCAACCGCCTCTGCGTCACCAAGCGGTGTACCTGGAATCGGCACTAGCATATTAATTGGAACGCTTTCAGGCGGGTGTTTCATATTGGCTAGTATTCTCAGCATACTACCGCGGTCGCTTTGCGATTCACCTATTCCCAGTATCCCACCACAACATACTTTCATACCCGCCTCTCGCACGTAATCAATAGTTCGCAACCGGTCCTCAAATGTACGTGTAGTGATAACTTCCTGATAGTGTTCTGGTGAAGTATCTATATTGTGATTGTAGTAATCCAAGCCGGCTTCTTTCAAAAGCACTGCTTGCTCGCGATCTAATAGACCAAGCGTCATACAAGTCTCCATACCTAAAGCCTTGACTTCGCTAATCATGCTACAAAGCTCATTCATGTGCCTCGATTTTGGCCCACGCCAAGCCGCGCCCATGCAGTAACGGGTAGCGCCATCCGCTTTTGCTGATTTTGCATCCGCAATCACATCCTTGACTTTCATTAGCGGACTTGCGCTGACTTCAGTTTTATAGCGAATAGACTGGCTACAGTACTTGCAGTCTTCCGGACAACCACCAGTCTTAATATTCACCAATCGGCTTTTTTGCACTTGATTGGCATCGAAATGCTTGCGATGTGCAACTTGAGCCTGATACATTAGCTCACTGAATGGCAAATCAAACAGGTCTTGGACTGCCTTTCTTGGCCATTTATCACCATTAGCTACGTCAACCATAAAACTTCTCCTATTTTTTAGACTCTCGCTCTCACTCACTTGAATAGCATTATTTGTATTCGAAGCTTGCACTTTCTCGGCCTTTGCGTTCCAGATGTGTACTTGTTAAAAACCAAATCGAATTTCCAAACACACTTCTATCTCACACTAACCCTATATGAAAACAAAATATACATGAAAACACCTTTGGATAGATACTTTGCAGTGGTGAGACGTTTGAGAAGTATATTTTAGAGCATAATTGATTACAGAATCCAGTGTGCCAGCGAATCTGGTTGTGTTTTGGGGTGTGAGCGTCTGCGGTTGGCAATTTCACACCTGTTGAAAATAATATGCTCATCGTATCATGTCAGTGTGCGTTGGAGTTTGGGGGGTCGTTGCCTGAGAAACAGTACTTGATCAGACTGAGGTGCCTGATAACAGGACATAAGGTGGGAAACTGGATGGTTCAGATGGCGTGTTGTAGATCTAATTTCAGCCACTTACATACATAACAAACGCCTCATGAAAACTCAAGTTCGCGCATGGGAGGTTTCTCAACCGGCAAGGTGCTGTGCATCGGTCCTTCCGAGACTGTTGAGGATTTAACGATGGGCTTGGTTACATCTGAGGTTGAGTTTCGGTCTGCATTGTGCTAATTTGGCTTGATTGTGGCAGGTGTTTGTCACGGCGGCATTGGTACAGTAATGACAGGTCCAAGGCGAGCTTAGCACAGAGGGACAGGATGCGGCTTGCCGGTCTTGCATATATGGACAGTTTCGTTTGGGATGGGATGAAAAACGCCTGCAGTGGACTTTTGTGAGCGGCATATGATTGAACCAGTCATTTTCAGAATCCTTTTGGGTAATTTAGATCGAAGTTCTGAGTGCTTTCAATCCATATTTCTATAATATCTTATTATTATCAATATTTTATAATGTTTTTTCGATTTTTCTTGACCTGCAAACATGTTCATGCAATTGAACTTTTTTCATATTACCCCTCGTTTTTATTTTTTCCTGTAATCCATAATCATGTATATCGAAATCGTGCCCAACCGCTCCTCACCGCCGTACAAACTCCTGAGTGAGTCTCCTATTGGGATAAAATCCTCAAACGACCCCGTAAACGCACCTTGGCCAACCTCACCAAACTGCCCGACAGCCTCATCAAAAACATCGACTTCTGCGTCAAGGGACACTCACCCAGGCCCCTTGTCAAGCCTTCACCGTGGCCGAAACCACTCCACATGGCTATGTCGCCACCACCTTGGGCACTCTGCAGAAACTCAAGCTGGACACCCTCATCGCCACTCGCCGCTCACGCCAGCACAACTTCGCGGCGGCCGTCAAGGTGTTTGACGGCAACACCGCCAATCCCAACACGTTGTCCACGGTGGTGCAGCGGGCCAACCGGAGCTTCGGTCTCCAGCAGATCGTGGTGGCAGGCGACCGCGGCATGCTGACCGAAGTTCGCATCAACGAAGATCTCAATCTGGCTTCGCTGGACTGGATCAGCGCCCTGAACACCTCGGCCATTCGCAAACTGGTGGCCCATGACGCGTTGGACACCACTCTGTGCGATGAACGCGACATGGCGCAAATCGCCTGCGAGGAGTTGTACCCGGGCGAGCGTCTGATGGTCTGCCGCAACCCGTTGCTGTTCCAAGACGAGTGGAAAGCGGAGTCGGACTCGGTGGTGGCCAAGGCTGAGCGCTCCGAACGGAGCCAGAGCAACGCCGCTTCCAAACGGACTGAATACGCACTGCCGGTGAACAGCTTCAAGGGATTTATGAAGCATCTGCGACGTTGTCAAAGGCGCGTATGATACCGAAATCGGAAACCGCGGGCGAGATTGAGGTGCTCAGCACGCCAAGTGAACTGCAAATGGAGGCATTTCGTCTGCATGAGCTGAAACCTGTCCAGCAAGTGCTCTTGTGGTTGATTGAATGCTTCAATCATAATAAACACTTACACTGTTTACACCGCTAGAACTTCGGCCTAATCCAATCACAACGAACTCATCCGGCAAACCAGCGTGCTGGAACGAACGAAACCAATCTTCCTTTCACTATTCCGATTAGCCGTGGTAAATGATCATCGGCACCAGCACAGCTGAGGCTCGGAACGGTGCTAATTTAACCTGACAACTGCAAGCTCTCGCTTGCGTGATGTCAGCATTTATATTCAAACACTGCGCTAATGAGTTACCCTGGTACAGCCCCAAAGCCACTTTGACATGCATGTCGGTGAAGACAGTCATTAAAAATTTGACAATTAAAAACAGAAGCTCTTATAATTCAAGTTGCCGGATAAGATGGTCATCTGTTTAAGTACTGTTGTCTGGCATCACGAAAAACCGAATGTTGAACTCTAAAACTATAACTATGGATTGGCAAAATGAGATTGAAACAGTTGGCACACCGATTGAAAAAATCAAGTCAGAACTGCAGGACAGGAGCGCCTCGGCTGATGCCCCCCCCCTCACACAGAACTGAATTAAAACCCCGCAGATTCCAGCGCCTGGCCCGTCTGCTGACGGCGGCGCTGCCTGTTGCTGCCATCTTGGCTTTCACCGCACCGGATGCGGTTCATGCTGCCAAGACCATCACCCTGTCATCTACCACTACCACAATCTCTGAGGGGGATTCCGGCAAGAAAGATGTTGTCATCAATGTCACCCTCGGTGAGTCATCAGGCTCAACTGTTCATCTCCAACTCAGTTTAGTGAGCGCCAGCAGCAGCAGCACAGTAGTTGACAACCTCAATAGAGGCACCACTTCATGCACCAGTCCAAATCCAACCACTGCAGATATCTGCTATGTCGGATCGTTTGATGAAAATAGAGGGATTGCCATTACCGGAGGTACTACCGGAACATTCACACTGGGCATTCTGGGAGACACGGATCATGAGCCGGACGAAACTGTCACCCTGAGGGTTGGCGGTGTACCAATTTTTTCGGATGGCTGGACTGCTGAAACCATCACACTGACCATTATAAACGATGATGAGGCGCCTCCCCCACCCACAGTGGTGCCCGCAACGCCGACAGGCCTCACCGCCGAGTCGCTTGCCAGCCAGCAGGTGAAGCTCACTTGGACCGACCCAGAGGATGCCGGTATTGACAAATGGCAGTACCAGCAGAAGGCGGGTAGTGCGGAATGGGGCACTTGGACTGATTTCCCGGGCTCCCAAGCCAGCACCAAAGATCACACGTTTACAGGCCTGACCGATGGCACTGAATACAAATTCAGGGTGCGCGCAGTGAATGTCGTCGGCAACAGTCCCCAATCCATTGTGGTCACCGTCACGCCGGAGTTGATCAAACCGGTCCTGACGGTAGATGCGACGCAGGACGGACGGACGGTTCTGTCCTGGACCGTGACGGACACCACACCCGCGAAGCTCGTTACCGGTGCCACAGAGCTTGTACAATGGAATTGGCATTTCAGGATGAAAGGAGCGGAATGGCCTGCCTTAGTGATAACACCAACCACTTCAGAACCCACTGTACGAACTTACACTCATGTCTATAGCGAGCGCACCCCTCCTGTTATTCCGCACGGCGCGGCGGTGGAGTATCAGGTTTATGTAGTTGGCAGGAATGCCATAGGCACTCGATTATTCGGTCCCTGGTCAGACATAGCAACAGCGACAGTCATGAACACTGCGCAACCTGCACTCACGCTCACCCCATCGACTGTCAAGGTGGCACCGGGTGCAACTGCCACCTACACGGTGGCGCTGAAGCACGCCAACGCAGGCACGCTCAGCATCACGAGCGGCGACACGGCCAAGGCGACGGTCAGTCCGAGCGTCCTGACCTTCACCGCCGGCAATTACAGCACGGCGCAGACAGTCACGGTGACCGGCGTGGAAGCCGGCAGTGCCACCATCGATCATGCGTTCACCCTGACGGGGGCGTCAGCCGCCGCCATTCCCAATGCCGGCCAGGTGTCGGTGACGGTAGGGGGCAAACCCGACCAACCGACTGGTTTTATGGCGGCGGCAGGCGCCGCGCAGGTGACGCTGTCCTGGGACGACCCGAGTGACCCATCGATCACCGGCTGGCAGTACCGGCTGAAGGCGGGGAGCGCTGCATGGGACGATTGGGAGGACATCAGCGGCTCGGGCGCCACCACAACGAGCCATACGGTGACCGGTCTGACCAACAATACAAAGTACGAATTCAGGATTCGCGCCAAGAACAAAGCTGGCACGGGAACGCCATCGGCAAAACGAACTGCAACTCCGAAAGCTAAGCCCAAAGCGCCGGTTTTGAGTGCGGAGGCGGGCGACGGGTCGGTCGTCTTGAGTTGGACAGGGCCGTTGGGAGTTTCGCAATGGGGCTACCAATACAAAACCACAGGCGCCTGGTCCGCCACGCGATTTGTAAATCGGTCAAGGCGGGATCAGACACAGTTTCGAGTTGTGGTGCCGGGGCTGACGAACATGACAGAATACACGTTCCACATGTTCGCGCGGTATATCAGCACCAGCCGGGGGTCTAACTGGTCGGATGAGGTCAAGGCCACGCCGATGCCGATGCTGAAGGTGCCGGCGACTCTGACGGTGGCTGAGGACGTTGGCGATGCCACAATACCGGTCACAGTGGGAAACCAGATCGGAGCGGCGGTGACGCTGAGTGTCACTTACGGTGGCACGGCAACCGGAGCGAACGATCCGACGGCCGGCGATTATGACAATGATGCGGTGACGTCAGTGACCTTCAGTGCCACCGACACTACGAAAAACATTGTCATTCCGATCACCGATGATGGTTTGGATGAGGACGATGAGACGCTCACGGTGACAATCGCGCTGTCATCGGGCACGTTGCCAAGCGGATTCTCACTGGGCAATGCGACAACCACGGTGACGATACAGGACAATGACACGGAGGAAGTGGTTTTCAGCGCATCGGAGCTGACAGTGGAAGAAGGCGGCACCGGGACCTACACGGTGAAGTTAGGCGCGTTGCCGTCAGGCAGTGTGACGGTGACACCGGCCAGCGACACAGCAACGGTGGCGACAGTGTCCGGCCCGCTGACGTTCAGCACCGGCAACTGGAGTATGGAACAGACGGTGACCGTGACCGCGGAGCAGGATGATGACAGTGCTGACGGCACGGCCGAGGTGAGTCATGCGGTGACCGGCTACGGTTCGGTGACAGCCGGCATGGTGTCAGTGAAGGTGGCAGATGACGAAAAGCTGTCAGTCGAGCTTCGCAAGGAGCATGAGGGCAGCATCCATGAGTTGCATGTTCAGTTCGGACAGTCCATGATCGGGGTGGCCAACGACATCATCGTGAGCCGCACCAGCGGCGCCGTGTCAGGGAGACAGAACAGCATGCTCATCGCCGGGCGGCAGATACTGTTCGGACCGACACCTGTGTCAGCGGCGCCGTTGCCGCCCGCATACACAGACAAGCCGTTGCGGCTGGACGGGGATGTGGAGCTGACGCGCCAGCGGGTGGACAGTGTGCTGGACCTGCTGTCAGACAGCTCGTTCAATGTGTCGTCAGCGACGGGTCAGTCGGCGGTTGAAGGCGGCATGACGCTGTGGGGCAGGGGCGGCAAGACGAGTTTCAAGCGCAACGGTGCGGGTCGTTCCATTGACGGCAGCGTGACGGTGGGCGGCATCGGCTTTGAGTTTTCACAGGCGGACTGGATGGGCGGTCTGGCGTATTTCCGCACCCGCGGCAAGGGCAATGTGACCACGACCAAAGATGGAGACAGTGCCAAGTCGGAAGAGAAGGTGACGATGAACAGCGTGCACCCGTATGTGCACTGGCAGGCGAGCGAAGAGGTGGAGCTGTGGGGCACGCTCGGCTACGGCACGGGTCGGGCGGACAGCCGACTTCAACTGGCTGCCGATTCAACCGAGCATCGCAAGGGTCGGATGGAGCTGCTGTCGGCTTTGCTGGGCACCCGCGTCAGTTGGGATTTCGATTTGGCCTTCAAGGGCGAGGTGTCGACGTCAAGGACGACCAGCAAGGGCTTGTCGGCGACGCCGATGAAGAGCAACCAGCAGCAATACAAGGCGGTGGTGGAGTGGAGTCGCCTGCAGGCCTTGTCAGACGGCGGACAGTTGCTGCCGAAGGTCGAGGCCGGTGTGCGTTACGATGATGACAGTTATTCGACGGGACTGAGCATGGTGTTGGCCGGCAGTGTGCGCTACACGGATGCGGACGGACGCTGGTCAGTGGAGGCGGGCGGCAGTGTGCTGAGGTCGCGTGCAAGCAAGCGCTATCGCGAGAATGGCGTGTATGTGGGAGTGGAGCTGAGGTCTGGGGCGAATGGCTTCGGGCCGAGCATGAGCATCAAGGCGACTCAGGGTGAGTTGGCTGAGGCCTTGCAGTCAGCCTGGGCCGAGTCAGCGATTGACGACAGTGTGTCCGACCGTGAAGGGTCAGACGGCGTGGGCACGCAGCTTGAGTTTGGGTATGGACTGGCCATGGGTGCCGGATACATGAAGCCGAAGGTGTCGGTGCTGCTGCCGGCAGAGTCGGGTTCTCGGATCTATGAGACCGGTTTTGAATACCGGCGCGCCGACCGCCTCAGTCTGGAGTTGACGCACACGCACAAGCCGGCCGCTGACCGCGGCGATGGCATCAGGCTGGGCGGCTCGCTGAGGTGGTGAAAGTCAGATGGTGACAACGCAGACAACTCTCATCTCAATGGCCAGAGGAACTTAAGTTCAGACATCCTGACCTTGTACAATTCAAAACTAGACATTACTCTCCAGATTAGCGGGCCAAAAGCAATGCTGGGTTTGCCAGTTGATTGCTCAGGAATCAAGGGTTTCATGTGAAAAATAGTATGCCACCCATTTTGTACAGCAGGCACCATGGCAGTTGCGAGAATGATTCACTTCCTCAGCAGCAAGTACAACAGATCAAAGAGAATATGACAACACCAGCAGACAACGGCAAATGTAGATTTATGGGTCAGGTCAGGAAGTCTGAAGTTTAGACAAAAATGCAGTCCTAAAATTACAGGCGGCGCCCGTTTTTTGCATCAATTACAGTCATGCGCTTGTTTTGTGTTGTCAGCTTGCTTTCAAGTTTCAAGGCATACCTCTGAACATGTAGTCTGGGAGGCAATTATGACAACCAGACAAATTCTTGGCCATGAATGAGCCTATACGGATTTTGAATGTCAAGCAAGCCAAGCGATCGCCGCATCATTGACGCTTCAAGATTTGGCCGTTGTCAAGCCTTCTTCTGCCTGCAACGACACATGCTTTCATCAAAGTCGCATTCAAGCCTACTGGCCCACAAAATCAACAGTCGCCATCAAGCTCCGCAACCGACGGCCGTGGTGCTTCAATGCCGCGATCAATCCCTCTCCGCCCGAATCATCGCCACATTGTGCTTCGCACCGTTGAACACTACCCCCAGCAGATGAATCTTACCCCGCCGATGGCGATACTTGCCGGCATAGTCGTTTTCCCGGATCTGCGCAATCGCATCTGCCGCCTCGGCCTCCACCTTGTCTTGCTCTTTCGGCTGTTTGGCCACCTTGAACTCCATCACGAACACCTCGCCGGCATGCACCAGCACCAAGTCCGAACGACCGAGACTCGTTGACTCCTCGCCTTTGACATCCACGCCGATGGCGGTGAAGCAGACATACACCATGCTCGCATAAAACCCCTCGTAGCGCTGCATGGGGTTGCGGGCATACCACTCGTTCGGGATGCTTGAGAAAAACGAACTCAACCCGGCCTTGAACTCCTCAAAGTCGTTGTCAGCCAGAAACCTCGCCATGCTCTTGGCGCGCTTCTTGGCTTTAGCAAAGTCACCGCTGACGGCACTCAGCAGTTGCTGATTCAGGCTCTGTCGCACCTCATGGTTGGGATAGTACAACGTGTAATTAATGCCATCCGACTGGGTTTCATGGCTGGCAATGGTCAGGTAGCCACACTGGAACAGCAAGGCGTTGACGCTGACAGCCTCAAGATCGAAACTCGCCAGCTCTCTCTCAGGCATTTCCAGGTTCTCCAGGTTCAGGGGGTTGATCTCGCCCTTGGCCAGCATCTTGTAGAGATACCTCGGCGTGCCGGTTTCATACCAGTACGGTTTGAACAGTCTTTTACTGAACAATAGCAGGACATCAAAGGGATTGTAGACCTTCTCCTCGCCGAGCCAGTTGTAGCCGTTGTACCAGTGCCGTATCTCGTCCCGGTCCAGTCCTTCGAGTTCTGGGGCAAACACCGTGTCGATATCGGCGTTCGTATAGCCGCAGATGGTGGCGTACCTGGGATCCAGACTGATATCCTCAAGGGAGTTCAGTCCGGAGAACAGACTAACCTTGGAATACATGCTGATGCCGGTGAAGAAAACGAAACAAACCTCATCGGCACAGCCCTTGATGATGCCGTAAACGCCGTGCAGGTAGTCGCGGTTGGCTTCCGCCTGCTGCTTGTTTTCAAGCACATCCAGGATCGGCTTGTCGTATTCGTCCACCAAAATCACTACCTGCTGTCCGGTTTTGCGGTAGAGACTCAAAATCAGATTGTTGAACCGATCAGGTCCGGTGATGTCTGGTGGTTCAATGCCAGCAAACTTTTCAAGCCAGGTCAGTTGATTTTCCAAGTTGTTTTCAAGGTCTCCCGGCTCACTGTATTTGGAGTCAAAGCTCAGCCGTACCACCGGATTGCTGACAGTCCAGTCCCAACGGTCATGGATGTGCAAGCCTCGGAACAGCTTCTCGTTGCCCTCAAACAACTCTTTCAGCGTGGACACCAGCAATGACTTCCCAAACCGCCGCGGGCGCGACAGGAAATAGTATTCACCTCTGTCGATCAGTTTTTCGATATGCGGGGTCTTGTCCACATAGTAGCAGTTTCGGTTCCGCAAATTCATGAAAGAAGCGGAGCCGATCGGGAGTTTGAGCTTGTGCATGGTCAATTGTTCAGCGAATAAACAATTTGAATTATAGCATCAACAAGAGCTGCTGGTTTGTTGAATATAAAGAGACGTTTGCAGAGTGTGTTTTGGAGCATGATTGATTACAGAATCCAGTGTTCCAGTATTATGTTCTGTCTTGGATTATGTGGTGTTTGACAAAAAAGCACTCAATACTTGCACTTAGTAAAAATAGACAGCACATAATATTTCCCGTCCAACCTGCCGCGAACAATTTATTCTGACACAGAAGGTACGACCGACTCGCTTTATGTCAACTTGAATTTGTCGTTGAACAGCCGATTGTAATGTGTTGGCCGACAAATCAACACCGGATGAAACCGATGCCATGACAGCATCGCGAACTTTCACTCATTTCGCAACCGCATCTTGTTTCTCCCGCAGAGCCTGAATGAGGCAACAGTCCTGAATACACAACATCACCTGCGTCACATTCACAGTGATTTGAGGCAGCTCTTCAAACCGCCTTTCCGTCAAAGAGGTTTCGGTTCGACTGCGGTTTACTCATACAACTGCAGCGCTTTGTTTTTCAGGTGCAGATTAATCTGTGCTTAGATATTGGTAGCGTTCAAACTGACATGACCAAAATTGGTCCACAATGTGTTGATGTCAATACTAGTGAAAAGCAGGTGGCAAACACAGGTATGGCGCGGCACACTGGGGTTTTACCGTCCTTCCCTTAAGCAAAGATATCCGTGCAACTCGGCGTTTCACCAACCAACTATTCCTGATTGGATGTAGAGACGACCGTTGCAATTGACAAAGACACAGACGTCAGTCGGATGGTTTTTCACGCGATGACGTTCTGTCGGTTGACACATTGCAATTGAATTTTCAACAACAAAATCAAGTAGACATGAAGCGAGCCGGTCGCGTCTCCTGTGGCAGGGTTAATTGTCCGCGGCAGGTAGGACGGGAAATATTATGTGCTGTCTACTTTCACTAAGTGCAAGCATTGAATGTCGTTTCCTGTCGTACAGTACATAATCCGAAACAAAACATAATCAAAACATTTAGTTGTAATACGTCTCTGACATAACTGTTCAGTTTTGAGATTGACCGCCAACGGTAACGCAGCGAAGTGCGGCGCGTGTCTAAGCCGCACAACAAAGTCTATGAGATGGCCAGAGCCAAGTGGCGATGGAATTGCCAGACACCCTTGACATTCACTCGGATTCGATGGTAAGTTGGAGGCCAGCTGGGCGAATGAGCAGTATTGCTTGTTTCAAAGCCTGATGAGCCAAGGTGGTGTGAAATGAGTACGCGTGGTCATTTGCATTGTGAAAAATGAGCGAATCGCTACACGGGATTTGGTATGAAATCATGTTTAATAACAGGCTCCGAAAATACTTCCGTGTTAACTGAAACTCACATCAATCAGGCTACAATATTTGATGGGTTAAACTGAGTCCATCTCACTTAGCCATAAACGGTTTTTTAGGTAACCCAGACTGACGGATTATCGCCGCTAAAACACTGGGTTTGTATCAGTCCCTCTCCCATGAAATCGGACAATTACAACTCTTTTCTCACCATTCTTCTGTGCAATAAATTTACGACGACTACCTTTGCCTTTAAATTTTTGAATCCATTGTTCTTCAATACGCTTTGCACCTCCAAAAAGTTCATACGGGATTACAAATATTAATTTGCATATTAGTACTTCCGGCTTTTATTTTTATAAATTTACTCAACAGCAATTCGTCTTTCTTGATGCTACAACCAAATGGATTATTTGACAAAAGACTGGGCTCACCCGAAAAAATAAAACAACGCATAACCCAAACCAACCCGCCATCCAAATAAAAAATAAAACTGAAAGCACCAAAGAACTCCCAAGCCATCCTACTGAAACAACTAACAAATCATATTTTGACAAGCTTCCGTCATATATACCAACAAAGCACAGATGTGCTGAGAAAATCACTGTCCATAACATAAGCACAATTAATAATCCAGTATCCAAATTCAATTTGAATTGCGCCTGAAATTAAGGAGCTCCTATCAAAGGTAAATTTGATAAATTATTTACTGAGGTGCCATCACGAAAAAATTGCTTTCGAGAAGAAATTATGAATTTATCTATACCTGCCATACGCCGAGAAGACGACAATCTGCTGACCGGTGCTGGGCAGTTTACCGACGATATAAGGGCTGATAACTGCAGTTACGGTTATGTAGTGCGTTCGCCATACCCCCACGCCGAAATTACGCGTATCGATGACAAGATGGCCCGCACTGTTGCCGGTGTCAGACTTGTCCTTATAGGACCACAACTGAAAAAGCTAGGAATCGGTCATTTACCTTGCGCCTCAGATCTTTCTAACCGAGACGGTTCAGACTATTTTAAGCCACCACGTCCAATTCTCGCTGATCGTCGCGTCCGGTATGTAGGCGAACCTATTGCTTTCATCGTTGCTGATCAACTTCAAGCTGCAGTTGATGCAGCAGATCTGCTTGAAATTGAGTTTGCTGAACTCGAATCAACATGCAGTACAGAAATAGCACTTGGAAATACAGTCGAAATTTGGAAAGAAGCGCCACAGAACGTCTGCTACGACTGGCAGAGCAATGATCCCACTGCGTTAAAAAACGCTACGTCTGCCGCCACCAACACCGTCGAAATTGAAGTGCGCCATCCACGCATGGCGGTGACACCAATTGAACCAAGGTCAGCTATCGCCAGCTATGACGCTGCAACCGAACAATACTATCTTGAGGTTCAAACTCAAGGCGTCCATGTCATTCAACGAGTTATGGCTGAAAATATTTTGCATATTCGACGAGAGCAGCTTCGAGTTGTTACGCGCAATGTTGGCGGCAGCTTCGGTATGAAAATTTTTCCGTATCACGAATACGCACTAGCTTTAATTGCCACCAAAATGCTTAATCAACCAGTTCGTTGGACTGCCACTCGGGCAGAGTCTTTTATTTCCGATGCCCAAGGTCGCGCGCGCGTCGATAGAGCGCGTCTCAGTCTTGATGAGCATGGTAGGTTTTTAGCGTTTGAAATTGACGCCATATCTGATCTTGGCGCATACTTGTCTCACGTTGGCCCTTCAATCGGCAGCGTCTACGCCTACACTGTTATCGGCCATACTTATCGAATCCCCCACGTCCACTTGCGTACTCGAGGTGTTTTCACAAATGCCACACCGACGGATGCCTATCGAGGCGCTGGCAAACCAGAGACTATATGCACCCTAGAGCAGTTGATAGACAAAGCAGCTTTCGACCTCGGAATTGACCGCATACAACTAAGGCGTATCAATCTTGTACAACCGAACGAGTTGCCTTACGCCATGGCAAATGGTCATACTATTGACAGCGGCGATTTCGAAGCGTTGCTTGACCGAGCCATGGAAATTTCAGATTGGAATGGGTTTGCTAATCGGCAACGCCAAGCTCGAAACCAAGGGTTGACACGCGGCATTGGACTCGGCATGTATATGCACTCTACTAGCGGTTCAACCGCTGAAACTTGCAAAGTGAAAATCAACAGTGAAGGTACCATTGAAGTACTCACTGGCACCCAAGCTAGCGGCCAAGGACACTTGACTAGCTTAACCACAATTGTCGCCCAAGCCCTTGGAATTGATGCAAATGATGTAACTGTCATTCAAGGCGATACCGATGCTCTTGAAACCGGAGGTGGGACCGGTGGATCTTCAATGCTTGCGGTCGCCGGTACAACCGCACAGCGCGCTGCACGTAAAATGCTGAATCAAGCCAGCGCCTTGGCGGCAGAAATGCTTGAAGTCGCAGCAGTTGATTTCGTTTATGAAAACGGTACATTTCAATTGCCTGGAACAGATCTTAGCATTAGCTTGAAGCAAATCGGACAACGCATGAGCGAATTGCCGCAAGGACAGCAAGGTTGTGTCGGTGTTGCCGAGTTTGAAGGCATTAAAACCACTCATCCTTGCGGCGCTTATGTAGCTGAAATTGAATGTGACCCCGAAACCGGAGTAATTCGAATCATCCAACTAACTGGTGTAGATGACGTCGGCCGAATCATAAATCCAGCTATCGTGGAAGGCCAATTGCATGGTTCTTGGGCACAAGCTGTCGGCACTTCGCTGATGGAAGCCGTACGGTTTGATGAGAGAAATAATGGCCAAGTGCTAAGCGGTTCGCTGATGGATTATCAGCTTCCCCGCGCGCTTGATTTGCCCTTTTTCAAGCTTGACAAACTAACCACGCTTTGCAAAACGAATGCAATCGGTACCAAAGGCGCAGGAGAGGTGGCGAATCTAGGTGCTCCCGGAGCCATTCAGAATGCAATATCTGATTTACTCAGTCAAGAAAGTTTTAGAGTGCTTACTGAACCAGCAACACCTCACACCGTCTGGAATATTCTTAATTCGAAAAAGCGTTGAATTGGCTTACTCAATAACCACTTTCAGTTCAGAGCTATCATTACTACACTATCCATATTTGGCGATTATTGATGATAACTCATATATGCCACAGAACCCAGCCAATTTCCCATTAAGAAACAACTTCAACTGTTTTTTGGTCTATATGCCGTCAAGCCAAAAAACTAGACAGCCTGGTTTCGTGCTTGGGTGTTAATCATGTATGCCTGGTGTTCGAAACCGGTAATACATAGATGCACTAATCCCTGATCCCCTCTGCCGGCACAGTTGCCATTCCTCATCCTTGACCTAATCACCGCCTGAACCACAAACACATTGTTGTTCGCATTTCAGTAATCAATGATACTGGCACTGGTTTTGCCAGAATACTGTTAACTGCGGGCTAAATCATTCATTGTCTAGCCGTGTGATTCGCCCAAGATATCCGCCGTGATGTCTCAAACCATATTGTTTTTTAGTTATACTTTTCTGCTCCATAAGGGCCAAAGTAATACCATCTGCAATTGCGTTCATCACAGCTATGCTAGAAGACGGCGTAAGTCCAAGCGGACATGGCTCCTCAATTTCGCCCATCTCAAGGATAATGTCACAAAAATGACGAAGTTCAGACTGCGCATGCGAAGTAATACCAATTACCTTGCCAAGCCCAAGATGTTGGCCCAAATCAAGCATTTCAATGACTTCCCGGGTTTTACCGCTTGTTGAAAATGCAACCAGGCAATCTGCATGAGAAATCACCCCGAGATCACCATGAGCAGCCTCGCCGGGATGTATATATAAAGCAGGCGTACCAGTTGAACACAAAGTAACTGCAAACTTCTTGGCTATAAGTCCAGCCTTACCCATGCCAGTGGTTAGGATCTTGCTACTACAGGAATATAGCAACCCAACTGCCTCCTCATATGCTGGAGTCACTCTTATTGAGCGGATTGCATTCGCCTCGGACTTGAAAACATGCTCAATTCGATCAATGATGTTCATACAAAATCTATGAAAATAACAAAAAACAGTATTATATTTGCAACATAAAGTCAATTTATATTGCAAAAATCACTACAATATTTTCACAAAGTTGACAATGACAAACATTTGTGTTGTATAAGTACGAAATATGTAGCCGCATGCATTAAGCAGCCGGCGTGTATACTCAGTCTTTTGATTTGCAGAACTTCAAGTTTTCGCAAAATTAGGATCTTTCATTTTCTTTAGTTTTCCAATACTCAGAAAAACAATTTTTTGTATTTCTGTTTGAATACAATTTACTTCCCTTTTTAAGGTACAATTTTGACACGCATACACCAGTAGTAATTTAAATATCATGTCAGATTCAATTACCCATATCACTGATGACAGTTTTGAGATTGACGTCATCCAATCGCCCATCCCAGTAATAGTTGATTATTGGGCCGAGTGGTGCGGACCATGCAAGATGATCGCACCTTTGCTTGAAGAGATTGCCAAAGAATACGATGGCCGTATCAGAGTAGCAAAACTGAATATTGATGAAAACCCGTTAACTCCACCTAAGTACAGTATACGTGGGATACCAACGTTGATGATTTTCAAAAACGGCGCCGTAGAGGCAACCAAGGTTGGAGCTGTGACAAAATCCCAGCTAACCACATTTATTGACGAAGTTGTCAAATAGTAAAAACGGGAGTATAATTTGTAATATATTATGCGTCAGTGAACTGCAACTCGTTCCGCATCAACCGCACGTCTTTCCTTACCTATCACGTTCCACTACCAGAGTTACATTAACAGCACATTCAGTGCTGAACCAGCCACTCAACAGAGGCATCATTTATGGGAATAAGCCTAACCGAGCTAAAATCCAAATCACCAACTGAATTAATCGATATCGCACGCAATGCGCGTATCAACGGCGCCTCTCGCATGCGCAAGCAAGATCAGATTTTCGCCATCTTGAAAGCTGAAGCGCGTAAAGGTGGCACCATTACCGGCGAAGGTGTTGTTGAAACACTGCAGGATGGATTTGGATTTCTGCGTTCTCCAGCAAGTTCCTATCTGGCTGGACCTGATGACATTTACGTCTCACCAAGTCAGATTCGTCGCTTCAATCTTCGCACTGGGGACACAGTACGCGGTCTCGTGAGACCGCCCAAGGACTCAGAACGGTATTTTGCACTGCTAAAAGTCGAGCAAATTAATGATGAGCCGCTTGATAGATTAAAAGACAAGATTCTGTTTGAAAATCTAACACCACTGCATCCTAATCAACGAATGCGGCTTGAGCGAGGCGATGGTAGCAGTGAGGACCTTACTGGTAGAATCATTGATCTAGTGGCACCGCTTGGCAAAGGGCAGCGTGGCCTAATCGTGTCATCACCGAAGACCGGCAAAACCGTGATGTTGCAGCAGATCGCACATTCTATAACAGCCAACAATCCTGAGTGCGAGCTCATCGTGTTGTTGATTGACGAAAGACCGGAAGAAGTAACAGAGATGCAACGCTCCGTACGCGGTGAAGTCGTTTCCTCAACATTTGATGAGCCAGCGACACGTCATATTCAAGTGGCAGAAATGGTGATTGAGAAGGCCAAACGTCTAGTTGAACACAAACATGACGTTGTGATTCTGTTGGACTCAATTACCCGTTTAGCACGCGCATACAACACCGCTGCCCCAGCCTCAGGAAAAGTTCTAACTGGTGGCGTTGATTCGAACGCTTTGCAACGTCCAAAGCGATTTTTCGGGGCGGCGCGTAATATTGAGGAAGGTGGCAGCCTCACAATCCTCGCTACAGCATTAATCGAAACCGGTTCTAAAATGGATGAAGTCATTTATGAAGAATTTAAGGGAACTGGCAATATGGAGATTCATCTTGACCGACGAATCGCAGAGAAACGCGTATACCCTTCAATCATCATCAACCGCTCCGGCACTCGCCGCGAAGAGTTATTGACAAATCCGACTGAACTCAAGATGATTTGGGCGTTACGCAAGCTACTCCACTCGTCTGACGATCTAGAAGCAATTGAGTTGCTAACTGAGAGGCTAAAAGCAACAGATACCAATGAGGCATTCTTTGCTTCACTTAAACGTGCCTCTTAAAATCTATTTTTGGTAAATCTACCACTGTCTAGTTGAATTTTCAACAGTTGTGCCGTATCATTTGCCATTCATGTTATCCGAACTTTACCCATTTAATACTTAACGACAAAATGAAACAAGGCATCCACCCGGATTATTCAACAATCAAAGTTACCTGCGTTTGCGGCAACTGTTTCGAGACACGTTCAACGCTGCTAAAAGATTTAAGCATAGAAATTTGTTCAGTCTGTCATCCGTTTTATACAGGCAAGCAAAAAATTGTTGACACTGCTGGCCGCGTTGGCAAATTCAAGCAAAAATACGGAATTGGCGGCGCATAAACCTCTTAACTCCACCACCCTTTGAGCGCTCGTTCAAAGAATTTTGGATACAGTCCAGCAATATTGCGAACAGCTCGCATCATCAAATTCTGTGAATACAACAGTCTCTGATCTGGTAGAGCAGACAATAGCGCGTTTTGAGGAGGTTAACCTTTACTTTGGACATGGTTGTGACAACGCTCGCGATGAAGCTATTTGGGCAATTATGCATTCCGCCAATCTCATGCACCGGGAATATGAGGAGATATATGATTGTGCACTCCCTGATGAACAGGTGGTTAAAGCCCACGCACTGATTGAGCAACGAATTGAAACTCGCAAACCACTTGCGTATTTAATCGGCGAAGCTTGGTTTGCAGGGCTGGAATTCAGTATTGACGAACGCGCTATTGTGCCTCGCTCGCACTTTGGTGACCTGGTTCAAGATGGTTTCGGTCCTTGGGTCCGGCCGGAGCATATGCAACGAGCACTTGATCTTTGCACCGGCAACGGTTGTATTGCAATCGCGCTAGCCTTGAAGTACCCGCACCTTTCAATAGATGCAACCGATATCGATGATAAAGCTCTTGAACTCGCAAAAACCAATGTTAACCGCTACAACTGTAATAAACGAGTTCAATTGATTCAAGGGGATTTGTTTAGCAACTTAGATGGCCAACAATACGATCTGATACTATGCAACCCACCCTACGTTGAAGAATCGGCTTTGAATGACTTTCCGAACGAATTTCAACATGAACCTCGCCATGCATTTGCGGCTGGTGAGGACGGGCTTAAAATTGCGAAGTTAGTATTAAGGCATGCAGCGGAATATCTCACCGAAAATGGTTTTTTGTTGATGGAACTCGGATCAGCGGCTTCTGTGCTTGAAGCAAACTACCCACAAGTACCTTTCTTTTGGCTAACTACACGTAGTGGCGAAAGCGTAGTTGTATCAATCAGTAAACAGGAACTAGCATCACGCTGCAATCTGCTCCACGCCAACTGATTTTGCGATCAGTCAAATTTCAAGCATCTCGAAATCCGCCTTCACGGCCGAACAATCCGGGCAGAACCAAGTGTCTGGAACATCTTCCCAACGGGTGCCGGGTGGCAAACCCTCTTCAGGCAATCCGAATTCCTCCTCATAAATGAAGCCACAGACAACACACATGTAAGACTTATAGTTCATAAAAATTATTTCAGGTTTTGAATATATTCTGACAATTATAGATTTTTTTGATTGCTGCGATTCTCAGAAATCTCAAATTTAGAATAAAGCGTCTCAAGCCTGTATTCTCTGGCGCAAGTTTTGATTCAGCACTTATCTACAGTGTAACACTACCATTTAACTGCAATTATTTACAGCTACTGATGATATTAAACCGTAGTTTCTATGATGTTCAATTTGACCTTTGAATAAGTTTAAGTGTAGAATACAATTTATCAATACTAATCATATTTTAAGGAGAAAAAATGTTTAGAGTATCAACTTGCCGGTATATTGCTTATGCCGCACACCATGAAGATGGGTCAGGATTGATATCTGTCTCGATAAAGTCCCAATCTTCCCTAGAATTTCTGAGGGGGGGGGGGCAATAATGCATTCTCTTTCAAGGCTAGTTTCATCAGTGGCTTTAGTCGGATTGCTAGCACTGCTTCCATTGCAGGCACATGCCACCCCACCCATATGCGGTGAACCGACAGCGGGAACACCGCAAGTAGTGGTATGCGATAGCGAAGACATCCCATCAGGTCAAAATGCAATAGACGCTGACCGTGACGCTGACCCTTATCGAGTGACCACAAACGGGTTGACTGTAACTATTGTAGAGAATATTCTTATTGATGGTATCGATGTGGGTACCAAAACAATAGGTGGAGTACCGAACAGCCCGTTTTCCCGATTCCGTAGCGGCATTGCAATTAGGGCTGATAAGGTCGCATCAGGTGCAAATGGCATAACAGTCAAATCCAAGGGGAATATCGATGCAGGCACGCCGATATGGGTTAGATCAGATGAAAATAATAATATCAAGGTTGAGGTAACGGCCGGGGTGTTGCAAAGCAATGAAAGTGCTATCCATCTTGAAGGGCAGAATGCAGCAGGAGCAGGAGACATTTCCCACCGCGGCAATTTTGACGTGACCCTTGGCGGAACTGCAGTGATACGAGGTCACCCGAAACAATATGCTATTCAAGATCGCACACTCACGACCTATATACCCCGAGGCATCGAAATCGACAGGCGTGTATCTAAAGGTGGGAATGTGAATGTGGTGCTGAAAGACACTGCGAAAATTGAAGGCGGTATCATGGATTATGGCATTTACATTCATGACGAAGAAGCACATGAGGCAGGCACTCACGCAGAAATCAAAGTGACAACTGAAGAAGGCACACTCATCGGCTCTGACTCTGCCAAAATTGACGAGGACGGGGTTTACGTCTGGATTGACGGCAACCGATTCCGCTCAAGTTCAGTGGGATCCAAAAGGACAGTGATTGTTGTCCATAATGGAAAGATATATGCGAAAAACAGCGGCTTCAAAATTGAACATAAACACGAACCCAATAGTCTTGACGCCTATGCTGGCGGCACCGCCTACCTCACCATTGGCGAGAAGGGCGAAGTGCATGTCTCCGAAGACACCGGAGATAACGGTGGCATCTATCTCAACACGCCCGATCTGGTCGCCACCGGCGGAATGCGCAAACAGAGCGTCACCGTCTACGGCAAGGTCTTTGGCAAACCGGCCGGCGGCAGTGCCATCCACTTGAAAGGCGGCGGCACCGTCACTATCGGACGCAATGCCATGCTGATGCCATCTGGTGCGAATGACAGCTATCGGACAATCAAGGTCACTGATCCAGACACCATTACCAACGGCAACAATTTAGTGGTCAGGCTGGACCGGAACTTCAATGGGATAAAGAACATACAGAATGCCAAGGCAAATACCGCATTCCAGTACAGAACCACAGACAGTGGAGATTACACAGATCTCACAATCGGCGTGAAATTAACCGTTACTGTGATGTCACAATCACAGTCAATGCCGTGTGGTTTCTATAATGACTGCACAGCTACGGTTACAGTCACACATGAGGTAACTCCTGAGCTTCCAAACCATGCCTCTGCCTCTGGCGTGTTTTCGCTGACTTTCAATGGTGAGCGTAAATCTGAAACCAAGCTGGCAGCCCCTGCTGCCGGAAAGCAGCGCACGCCATCCAAGCGAGGCAAAGTATACGAAGCCGTGCCTTCGGTGGTCTGGGACATGGCCGGTGCCATGGACGCCTACATGCCGTCTGCTATGTCAGGTGGCACTGCCAGTGCGTCCAATCCGCTGCAACTCGCTCAAAACGGAACCATGGCTGTTGCCGACCCTGGCATGCTAACCGACCGCAGAACTTGGGGCAGCATAGAAGCGGGCAGCGGTGAACGCCTGCTGCGAAACTCCATGACTGGCAGTCAATCGTATGATCTGTCTTACAGCGGATTTGCGGCTGGTGTTGACCTGCCAAGCGGCGATGGCATGATGTTCCGAGTGGGACTGCATCATCGTCAGGGAAAAGCCGATTTGACCAATGGCGGTCGTGTGAAAATCTCCGGCACCGGCGTCGGCGTCGGCATGGCCCGTCAGATGTCCGGCGACCTGCTGCTTGATGGCTGGGCGGGTGTGACCAAGTTTGATGACATTGAGGTCAAGTCATCAGAGATGGTAGGTGGAAAGTCACTTGATGTGAATGAGAAAACCGAAGGCACCGGTTATGCCATCGGCATGGGAATCTCACAGCGCGTGGGCCTTGACAACCTGTCGCTGACGCAGCGCGGTGGTCTGACGTGGTCATCAGTTTCGGTGGATGATTATGCAGCCATTGACGGTGAGTCTGAACAAAACCAAGATAAAGTTTCCACGGGAACCAGTTCAGGTGTGACAGCACGTTATGGTGCGTTGTTTGAAAAGACGGTCGGAGAGACTTCAACAGATTGTTGCAAGCTGTTCGGTTCGTTGGACATTGAGCATAACTTCAGCGCCGAACGCAATGTGAAGGTCACCAACGGTGACTTGACGCCAACCACGATCAAATCAGAGGCAAAGCCAACGAAAATACGGTTGGGATTCGGTGGTTCAACCAGTTGGAATTCTGGTCGGTCAGCCTTTTCGGGTGCGATCTATCACACCACTTCGGGCAGTGGCGACAAAATCACCAGTGGACAAATTGCCCTGTCTGTCAGATTCTAGTCAGAAACTTCAGCGGTTTATGCAGACCTGTCCTCAGTCAAAGAGATTTTTGTGGCTGAGACAGGTCTGTCAATCGTTATGAGAGATTACAAAATCTCTCTAAAGGATTATGTTGCACCATGGATTGTATTTTAAGGCACTTTGCTTAAGACGTGCGCTTTATGAGTTTCAGTGTTTATATAGTATTGAAATAAAAAGAATATCACTATTAATTAACTGCTTGTTATTTCACTCACTCGCACAATAGAAATGATAAGCATTTAGTAAAATGAGTTACAAATGTCAGAAAATCTACTTGTATACCACATACAACTTTTATAACCAAGTAAGCCAATAGCTAAATTCATGCTACTGATTGGCTTAACATTTTAGAGAAGGTTCTTTTAGAATATCACGCTGGTCTGCCAGATTTCATAAAGGACTTTGACTCTAAAATTCTGATAGACTACGGATAGTAGCCAAGGTGGATTTCATCATTAAGATCTCTATCTAAAACAACAGCACATTATACAACAGCCATGGAAATCAATCACCATCTTTGGATTTAATACCGTAAAATCTTAACATTTCCTGTTGCATTTGTTCCCATCGCTTGATATTTTCCTGAGCCATTTTATTCATTGCCGAAAGGCCATCCATACCAAATGCCTCCTGCCATTTCTTCTGATAAGCCTGCTGCTGGCTATTCAGCATTTCAACGGACCGGTTCATGTAATCGGTGAACATGCTTTGGAAAGCTCCACCATAGAAGCGAATCATATGAGTTAAAAGTTCTTTACTGAACATCGGTTGGTTGCCAGCTTCCTGTTCAGAAATGATTTGAAGCAATACCTGACGCGTAATATCATCACCGGAAGCCACATCAACCACCTTGAAATCGACACCATCCATGACCAGCTGCCGTACCTCAGCAAGAGTCACATACTGACTCGTTTCTTTGTCGTAAAGCCGACGATTAGAATATTTTTTTATTATGCGAACTTCTTCAACCATGGTCAGTACATGTGCTGGCCGCCATTGATATCGACTGTGGAACCTGTAATGAATGATGCATTCTCATCAACCAAAAATAACACGCCGCGCGCGATGTCCTCAGCGCGTCCAAGGCGTCCAACTGGGATAGTGCCAATGATTTTTTCCAAAACCTTTTCCGGCACTGCACGCACCATGTCAGTATCAACATAGCCAGGGGCAATTGCATTAACAGTAATGCCCTTGGCCGCACCTTCTTTAGCCAATGCCTTGGTGAAACCATGAATTCCTGACTTTGCAGCCGCGTAGTTTACCTGTCCGTATTGCCCTGCTTGACCATTAACGGAACCAATATTTACAATTCGCCCAAATCCTCTTTCGCGCATGCCTTCAATAACACAACGACACATATTGAAACAAGATGACAGATTGGTTTGCAAGACCTCGTTCCATTCGTTGAACTTCATCGAGTGCAAAGTGCGATCGCGAGTAATACCTGCATTGTTGATTAGTATATCAACGCAACCCAAATCATTTGTAATTCGATCAACACCGGCCACACACTCATCATAGCTGCTAACATCAAAAGGGTAGACAGGTATGCCCGTAAGGGAACTGAACTCGCTAGCCCGCTCATGATTTCCACCATAATTGGCGGCGACTTTGTAACCTGCCTCGCTTAAAGCCTTTGAAATCGCTGCACCAATGCCGCGAGTACCACCGGTAACAATTGCTACATGACTTCTCATTTAGAAAAATCCTCCGTATTCTGTTAAACTAGTTGCATTGTACCAGTATAGAATATACAAAACTCATAGTAATTTACTCAGTTGGACTAGCCAGCAATTTTCGTGATATCAGAAACAGACAAGCATGCGGTGATTTTTGGAGGATCCGGCTTTGTTGGAAAGCATCTGACCCGCGCTTTGTCAAATAACGGCTGGACAGTCACAGTTGCAACCCGAAAGCCACAAGCGCAATTAAGTGCCGAAAGACATCAGTCAATACGGTTTGTCAGTCTAAACACTTTGGACTATAGCGCAATTTCAAAACTGATCAACAACGACAATACAGTGGTCAACCTGGTTGGCATTTTGAATGAAACTCGCCATACCAGTTTTGAATCTGCACATGTCCGCTTACCAACCATTATCGCTCGGGCATGTCGCGAAAAAGACGCAAAACGATTCGTGCATGTAGGGTCGCTCGGTGCCAGTATCGATGCACCAAGCGCGTATCTGCGCTCAAAAGCTCAAGGCGAACAGGCAATCATGGCTGCTGTCAATAATGGACTTGATGCAATTATTATTAGACCATCGATCATATTTGGTGCAGATGACTCATTCACGCGACGATTTCAGAAATTGCTAAGGATGTCATTAGGTATTTTTCCGACTGTCGCTCCAAACGCAAAAATGCAACCAGTTTACATTGATGATGTTGTAAATTGCATTGAATTTGCTGTGCATGAAGAGCACTTACCAGCACAAATTTGCGATGTTGCAGGCCCCGAAGTTTTCACTCTACGCGAGCTCATTACTGAAATTGATAAGATGTGCAACTATCGTCACAAAATAATCGGACTTGGTGATTTACCATCAAAGGCAATGGCAATGGCAATGCAATACCTGCCTAGACAACCACTGTCTCCGGATAATCTCCTCTCACTTCAGGTGCCCAACGTTCTCACTAGCGAGCAACCACCGCCATTTGGTCGTCAATCTCATCGTTTCACGGAAACTGCCAAAACTTGGTTGAGTTCAAGCTGAGAATTATCTCATGCTCATCTAATTTAGCATGTTTCTTATTGGAAATAAACACAAATCGATCCAGAAATAGCAGATAAGAACTATGTTCAATCCTTGGGACCCTTTCAATCCAAATCAGTTTTCCACAAACTGGGGTCAGCAGCATTCGAATCCGCCAATTCCGCCGGTATTTGCACAACTTTTCGACTTATCCAAGTTTATTTCATCCATGGCCAATCCAACTAATAACCCCTTGTTAAACCAGTTTAACACTAAGTTCTTAGAAGACCTAATCCAAAATTTTTCACTTCAGCCGTTTTTATCAAACTTTCCTCAAACGTCGGCTTTTTTACAGAACTATCAACCGCTCAATACCTCAAATCTGCAAAATCCAGCAATAGCCTGGCTGTCGAATTTACCCCAAGCACCGGCACTCGGCATTACGCGAGAGTTTCAGGAAGACTGGACCGAGCTTTCGCGTCTCATGCATCGCTACGAAATATCTCAGCGGGAATTCATCAAGCTGCTTCAAAGCTTTGTCCAATCTGCAACCGAAAGCTACACCTCAATACTTACAAACGCGACTGAACTGCAAGACTTTGACGCTTTATGCCGAAAATGGATTGACTGTTGTGAGGTTGAGTTCCAAAAAATATCTTCAACGGAAGATTACTCAGTAAAGTTCGGACAAATGATCAATGATCAGCTGCGGTTGATGCGACATTACGCCAACATTCAAGAAAATCAAGCAAAACTGAATCGACAACCCACCCGAACTGAGCTTGATGAACTTCATCGCAAGAATGCTGAGGCGATTGCAAGAATTGCACAGCTTGAGAAGACAGTTGAGAAACTTAGCGATAAAACTAACCGCAACCCCAAATCTCCCATTCGAAAATCAGCAAAAAAGGGTTGATAATCAACCTTAGATTGACAAGCTCTCCCATGAACGAGAATATTCTAAAGGACGCCTCACAGTTTCAAGCGCGACTTATTCAAAGTCTACAGTTAAGCGAAGATATTCACAAAATCAAGGTCGGGACAACACCCAAAGAAATCATCTATAGCCAAGATGGCATGGTGCTGTATCGATACCTGCCACGGAAGAAAACCAAACGCAAGCACACACCGATACTAATAGCCTACGCATTAGTTAATCGACCTTATATCGTAGATTTGTATGAGGAATGTTCACTGGTGCAAGGACTGCTCAATCAGGGCTTGGATGTTTTTTTGGTTGATTGGGGTTATCCCAAGCAATCAGACCGCTATCTAGATTTGCCAGATTACGTTGATACCAAATTGCACAGCTGTGTCGAAAAAACTATCGAACACACCGGTGCCGCCAAAATTAACCTGCTCGGAATTTGTCAAGGTGGCACTATGAGCCTTTGCTATGCAGCAAACCATTTAAACAAAGTGCGCAACCTAATCACCATGATAACTCCGGTAGACTTCCAAACCCCTGACAACCTGCTCGCCCACTGGTTTAAGAATATAGATGTAGATCTTCTGGTCGATACAACTGGCAATGTACCAGGTTTAATGCTAAATAGCATTTTCTTATCACTGAAACCTTTCCGACTGGGGATTGAGAAATACCTCGATCTGATGAAAATTATTGACCAAAAAGAAAAAGTTGAGAATTTCATGCGAATGGAGAAATGGATCTTTGACAGCCCTGACCAAGCCGGTGAAATGTTCAGAACATTCTTACGAGAATTTTTCCAACACAACCGACTAATTAATGGCGGACTAGCAATTAACGGTAAAACAGTCAACTTGAAAAATATTAAAATACCAATTCTTAACTTGCTTGCGCGACAAGATCATCTAGTGCCCCCTTCATCTTCACAGGCACTGAAATATCTGACTGGCAGCGACGACTATACCGAAAAAATCTATGACACCGGTCACATCGGCATTTATGTCAGTAGCAAAGCTGGCAAGGATATTCCAACTCGAATATCAAACTGGCTTAAAGACCGTTAACCCACAAAATTGAAATTAACTATCTACTCTGACCCTGTAGCGCAAAGGTCGATAACCTTGGGTTACAAGTTGTTGCGTTGTCGTCTCAAGTTGTTCATACTTCGCGAACGGCCCCAAACGTACACGATAAAATTCACCGCGCCCTTCAACCGTCACCTTTTGAATATATGATCTCATGCCATGTAGCGCTAACTGGGCTTTGACGCTATCCGCTTCCTCAAATTTTCTGAACGAACCTACCTGTATGACAAATTCATAGCCATTGTCCGAAACGGGCTGGGCAGGTGTGACTGCCGGTTGTGACTTTGCAGTTGCAGCACTTGCTGGTTCTTTCTTGGCTGCAGTTTCTTTTGGCTTTTCTTGTGATGGTGGCAGCACATACTCCTCCTCCATCAACATCTCATGAAAACTGAATGTTACCTCGGGAACTGGCTCTTCCACCGACCGCACGTCTGGACTACTCAACCCAGTACTGTCAGAACGGTCATCATCAGAAAATAAACTTATCAAGCCAGTACCTATATTATCCAGTGAGCTATCTTTCATAGTGTTCACGCCGAGCAAGGTGCCAGCTGCTCCAACAATTATCCCCATCAAAAAAATGCCTAACCCAGATGAGGATTTCTTCTTGCGATATTTTCGTTTTGAACTTAGCATCATCTTACATGGATTCGGGTGCGGTAACTCCCAAAATCCTTAGTCCATTGGCGATCACCTGCCGAACTGCATCGATAAGCCCAAGTCTAGCGTTACATAATGGGGGGTCACAATCAAGAATGCGTTCGCGGTTGTAAAATGAATGAAATTCAGTTGCCAAGTCGCGCAGGAAATATGCAACTTGGTGAGGCTCAAATGCGAGTGCTGCACCCTGAATGAGTTCCGGATATCTGGAAATACGCTTGATCAGATTCAGCTCCACATCCTGCTTGAGCAAAGTAAAATCGCACTTGGTCGCACGCACTAGTCCTCGTTCCGACATCTGCCGAAAGATACTGCAAATCCGCGCGTGTGCATACTGCACATAGTATACAGGATTTTCGCTAGACTGTTGCTTGGCGAGCTCAAGATCAAAATCAAGGTGTTGTTCAGATTTTCTTAGCACATAGAAAAACCTAGCAGCATCGCATCCAATCTCACCAACTAGTTCCTGTAATGAAACGAACTCACCCGCACGGGTTGACATTGGAATTTTCTGCTTGCCACGATATAGCGAGGCAAACTGCACCAGAAATATCTTCAGGCTTTTGGGGTCCTTGCCGGCTGCTTCAATTGCAGCGTTCATTCTTGCGATATACCCATGATGGTCAGCACCCCAGATGTTGATAATGTAATCGTAACCCCGTTGGAGTTTATTCAGGTGATATGCGATATCAGACGCAAAATAAGTATATTCACCGCCAGAGCGAATCAAGACGCGATCCTTTTCATCACCATAAGCGCTAGATTTAAACCAAGTTGCACCATCACGTTCAATTAGACAATCGCGTTGCCAAAGTAGATCGACAATACGCTTCAAATCGCCCTCTTCTGCTACTTGACTCTCGAAGAACCAGGTGTCATGTTTAATACCAAGCGCCGCAAGGTCACTTTGGATGATATTAATCATTCGCTCCAAGACAAAATCTCGCACAAACCTAAAGCGCTTGACTCCCATTAGTGTACGCGCCTCAAGAATCATGTCTGTAAGTATGCTATCAGGATCTTTATCAAGCCCCCTTGTCTGCAAATCAAACACAAGATCACTTCCAAGCTTTTGTTGCAACTCGCGCGCTACATCAATAATGTAGTCACCTTGATAGGATGCACTTGGCAACTGCACTTGCTGTCCCTCAAGTTGCAGGTAGCGTATCCATACACTCAGGCTTAGTATGTCTATTTGCCGGCCCAGGTCGTTAACGTAATACTCAGTATCAACCTCATTGCCTGCAGCGCGAAGAAGTCGCGCTAGTGTATCACCGAATGCAGCACCTCGGCCATGACCAACATGCAGAGGCCCAGTCGGATTTGCAGATACAAATTCAATTAGCACCCGACCGCCACTAGCAACTGGTCGATTACCATAAGCATCACGCTGTTCAAGCACCTCAGCGACAGTATCAGCCAGTGCGGTATTCTTAAGATAAAAATTTATAAAACCCGGCCCGGCTACTTCAACCGTTTTAACAAACGTAGATGCTGGTAAATGCTGCTGAACCAATGTAGCCAGCTCACGCGAATTTCGACCGCTGGCACGAGCCATTGCGAGTACCACAGCTGTTGCATAATCGCCCTGATCTTTGCGTCGCGAATGCTCCAGAGGGATTTGATTCGGCACTACCTCTTGGGGGATTTCGCCGCAATCGACCAAAGCGTCAATTGCTGTTTTTAAAAGCTGTATGATTTTGTCTTTCATTTCATCTTGGTTACGAAAAATCAATTGGGTCAACGTCCACTGCCCAGCGTAACTGGTGGCGCTTTCTAATTTTGTCCAAATACGGCATCCACTCAGCTAGAAAACTCTTTAACTGCAGGACTGAATCGCCGCTGACAAGCAACTGAGCTCGGTAGCGTTTGGAAATTCTCTGAATAGGTGACTGTACTATATCAAACACCTGCACACTACTTAAGCGCATCTGTTCCAACACTTCAGTCGCATGTTGCCGCGCAGTTTCCAAAAAAACAATCTCTTCACCTGACTTGATCGAACTGGCTTGTAACAAGGCATAGTGCGTATAAGGCGGATGACCGGCCGCTTCTCTCTGCTTGAGTTCGTTCAGTGTGAAGCCCAGATAATTGTGGTCGCGTATCCAGTGGAAATACTCGCTTTGAGGATGAAGGGTCTGAATATAAACCTCACCTGCCTTGTCAACACGGCCAGCCCGGCCCGCGACTTGCAATACCTGCTGTACCATGTGTTCCATGGCACGAAAGTCCATACTATAGAAACACTGGTCAATATTCAGAATGCCAACTAACGTTACCCTAGGAAAATGATGTCCTTTGGATAACATTTGAGTACCGATGAGAACGTCAACTTCACCTCGCTGAATACGGTGAAGTTTGCGCTCAAACTCAGTATAGGAACGAGTCGTATCACGATCTATTCGAACTACGCGAGCACCTGGTATGGCACTTTGTATCGCCTGCTCAATACGTTGGGTGCCTTCGCCTATTCTCTGTAATCGAATTGACAAGCACTCTGGACATTCCAAAAAATTTTCAAATCGCTCCATGCAACGATGGCAATGCAACATGCCGTCATTCGCATGAAATATCAGTTTGGTATCGCAGTTCTCACACATTGCTGTCCACTTGCAATCTAAGCACACAGTAACCGGAGCGAACCCCCTCCGATTGATAAATATTAAACTCTGCTCAGACTGCTCAATACGACTTTGGATCTGATCAATTAAGTTGATGGCTACGCCTTGATGGGTGAGTGTGTTACTGAGATCCATCAAGTTGAGATGTGGCATTGCGACTCTAGTTGCTCGTTCCGGCAATACAAGCGTTTTAGCGCGACCCTTGCGAGCGGCATGAATAGTTTCAAGTGACGGTGTGGCAGTACCAAAAATCAGCGGGAACTTACCGGTCATTGCACGATGAATGGCAACTGTTCGAGCGTGATAACGCACGCGTTCCTGTTGTTTAAATGACGAGTCATGCTCTTCATCTATCACAATCATCTTAAGATTTTTAAAGGCGAGAAAGACCGCCGAACGCGTGCCAATCACAATCTTTACCCTGCCAGTATAAGCCTGCCACCAAGTACGATGTTGCTGGAATGGCGTGTGTCCGGAGTGATATGTTGCAACTTGAGTACCGAGGGCGCTGCGAACTCGTTGTTCAAGCTGTGGTGACAACCCAATTTCTGGAACCAACATCAATGCCTGTCCACCCGATTCAAGCACCTTAGCAATTGCTTGCAAATATACTTCTGTTTTTCCGCTACCGGTCACACCCTGAATCAAAAAGCAATAATACTCATCCGACTTGCTGATGATTTCCTCACAGGCCGCAATCTGGCTTGTAGTCAAATCATCTAGAAGGTTGGTGCCACTGATTTCACTAACCATTTCTAATGGCACCTCAGCAACCAACTCTTTTGAAATAAGTGTCTTTATTGCCGAGCGCCAACTACTGCCTGCCTGTTTTAACACTTCTGACTTAGTTGGCCGATCATTATTCGCTTTCAGCAGGCTTATCAACTTGTGTTGTACTGGTGCTCGTTTCATATCGGATAATTCTGTATTTAAGCCAGCATCTGTCAATCTCCAACCGATTTGCAATTTCGGTTGTACAGGACGACCATGGCGAAGACTAGCAGGCAATGCAGTCCAAAGCATTTCACCGATGGACTGATGGTAGTAATCCGCTGTCCAACGAATCGTCTTCAACAACTGTTCAGGAATTGCCGGCTTTGGATCAAGAATTTTTTCAATTTTATGTATTCGGTCCGCCGGCATTTCTGAATGCTGTGCGTGCTCAACCACCATGCCAACTAACCGACGTCGACCAAACTTGACCAGTACTCGGCTCCCAATCTCAACAGCGGCATCACACTTGTAGTCAAACAAGTGCCGATGCGGTATGGGGACAGCGACTCGAATAATATGTTCCAATTTAGCGTAATTTTCGTGATATAAATTTTTCAGTGATTGCTAACGTTGACTTCCTGTTGACTTCAATTCATGTTTTCACTGCCTGTCCTCTTCCTGTTTGTTATATTCATTTTGGACAACACCACTTACATACCCTTAAATTGGGAGCATGTTCATGAACTAATCGGCAGCCCAATACAACGAGTCAGTGAACGAATTCAAGGTCCATTTCACTCGGCTTACAGAATTCAATGTGATGCGTGTAATTATTTCGTCAAGATTTGTACACGCCAACATTACCTTGAGTCCGAGGCGAAAAACCTCAAGATAATTCAAGGTGCAAATACGATTCGCGTTCCCGAAGTGGTGGCACTAGGCTGTTTCGACTCAACCGAGATTCTTGTCATGGAGCATCTTAACTTGCAAACAAGCCGGGCATCATATTCGAAACTGGCAGAACAACTTGGCAATCTTCACACCATAGTCAATCTTGAATATGGCCTTGAATATAACAATTTCATAGGCGCAACTCCACAAACCAACACTTGCAGTCGCAACTGGCATGAATTTTTTGAACTCCACAGACTTGAAAAACAACTTGATTTTATTGTAAAAAACACCAAAACCAGAAATTTATTTTCCCTAGCAGAGTGCTTGATAGATGAGCTTCCTAACATACTTAAAACGCACAATCCAAGACCATCACTTCTGCATGGTGATCTGTGGCATGGTAACATAGGTTTCATCGAACAAGGTGTGCCAGTCATATTCGATCCGGCTGTCTACTATGGCGACCGGGAAGCAGATATTGCGATGACTCGACTGTTCGGTGGTTTTCCTTCTGAGTTTTACGAAGCATATCTTGGGTCATGGCCACTGCCATCTGGATGGGAATTGCGAGAAACCGTATATAACATCTACCACATTCTCAACCATATAAATTTGTTTGGTTATGGATACCTTGACAAGGCTGAGATGATGATACGGTCTGTTCTAAGTGAAATTCGCTAAGTCTGATGAAATGTTGCAACATTTTGAGGCGCTTTCGACTTGTAATCGACCTGGCAGCAATATGAGAAAACTAACCAATTGGGTAAGAATTCACTAAAGCAGGCAGTCTATGCAAAATACTTTGAAAACCGATATTAAATGGAAACTAGTATTTGGGAATTTTCTGAAATATCCAATATATTGAACAAAACGAATATCGCTTCGCTGAACGATCTTCGATATTTGCAAGTGATAATATCATAATCGAGCCTTGAATAAATCAGAATCTCTTGTTCCCAGAGATTATCCTAGAAACCAATGAAGGCTCAATGAGTGCCTTGCAACGAGTAATTTACCACATTTTATATATCACTAAACCATTGAAAAGGCATCATGTGCAATGTCAAAATCGTGTACAGTATCGGCGCCACTGAGAAGCGCCTCATCTCGCGCGATGATCTGCTGATGACTTGAAAGTTGAGCGAAGCACTAGGCATCAGGCAATTGATGACACACTTGGTATTTCACACCAAGTTAACCAGTAACATCTTTGATTGCTTGAACGTCAGATTGTTTGACGGCTTGACAAGCAAAAAGTAGTGCCATAAAACCGACGTTAGTTTTTAAGATATTGATATTTATTGTAAAATTTCTAATCCTGTTAAACATGGGCTGATAGTTTCGGTAAATATTGTGGAAAACAGTAAATTGCCGCTCAACAAGAGTTGCACCACTGCTTGTTTTAACTGTTGCGAGGAAACAGCATTCTTGGCAAACTCCTTTACCTAATGCTCAATAGAACACTTGTGAATTTAGAGAGATGGGCGCTGTAAGCGAAAATAGTGTGATATAAAATTGAGACCATTCCTGATAAACTGACCATTTGACAATTTTCTGACTTGACCTCTCTGCTTGTACTCTACTATAGTCAAGATGGTAGCGTTAAACGCTTAGCCACTCAAATTGCTCGCGGCATCAATCACATCGACGATTGCAAGGCTATACTTCGCACTGTACCACCAGTATCCACGACAACTGAAGCGGTGGATGATGAGATACCGGCCGAAGGACATCCATACGTCTGTCTTGATGACCTTATTGAAAGCGATGGGCTTGCAATTGGTAGCCCAACCCGGTTTGGAAACATGGCAGCACCACTGAAATATTTTCTTGATTCAACAAGTAGCCTCTGGCTGTCAGGCAAACTTGTCGGTAAACCGGCGTGTGTGTTTACATCAACTTCAAGCATTCACGGTGGTCAAGAATCGACCCTGCTATCGATGATGCTACCGTTGTTTCATCATGGTATGCTTGTCATGGGGATCCCATATACCTCATCAACACTTAATACTACAATCACCGGTGGTACCCCTTATGGCGCATCACATGTATCCGGCTTCAATAACAATACCTCACTCAGCAAGGATGAAGAGACACTTTGCACCGAACTAGGTAAACGGCTTGCACGCGTCGCTATAAATCTTCGCAACTCCACATCATTATCAAATAGCAATAGCTAATACATTCTCAATATTTGGGGTTAACCTACCAACACATTGCTAAGTAAAAAACAAAAAGTTGTTGTTGGCATGTCTGGTGGCGTAGATTCGTCAGTATCGGCAGCCCTGTTGCTAGAACAGGGTTATCAAGTGACCGGCCTATTTATGAAAAACTGGGAAGATGACGACGAAGACGGATGCAATGCTGAACAAGACCTCACTGATGCTCAAGCCGTCTGCAAAACTATTGGAATTTCACTTGAAACCGTCAACTTCTCATACGAATATTGGGAGCGTGTGTTCACTTGCTTTCTAGGCGACCTCAAGGCTGGGCGCACTCCAAATCCCGACATCATTTGCAATGTTGAGATCAAGTTTCGGGAGTTTCCGGCTTGGGCGAATAAACTTGGTGCCGAGCTAGCTGCCACCGGGCATTATGCTAGAATTGCTAAACACGATGGTAAACTCAACCTCTTAAAAGGGTGTGACACCGGAAAAGATCAATCCTACTTTCTGTATGGCCTTAGCTCTGACAACTTGCGGAACGTAATCTTTCCTATTGGGGAAATGACAAAAGGCGAAGTCAGGTCCAAAGCTCAAAATCTTGGATTCAACAATCATAACAAGAAAGGCAGTACAGGAATATGCTTTATCGGCGAGAGAAAATTCAGCTCATTTGTCAGCCGTTATCTGCCAGCTGCAACTGGGGCAATCACTGATGAAAACGGCATTGTTATCGGCACTCACAAAGGTGCATTTCTCTACACGATTGGCCAACGCACCGGATTGGGTATTGGTGGGCCTGGTGAACCATGGTATGTTGCCAACAAAGACATTGACACCAATACAATCATAGCTGTGCAAGGTCACAACCATCCACTCCTGTTTAGCCGAACAGCAACCGTCTCGCAAATCAATTGGATTGCATCAACACCGACGTTGCCAATTGAAATAACCTCCAAGGTTCGATACCAGAGTGCAGACCAAGACTGCATCCTTACACTCAACAATGCAGGAGATTTCATAGTCAAGTTTGCAAAGCCGGTTCGCGCTGTTACACCTGGCCAATCTATAGTTTTCTATGACGGGGATATTTGCCTTGGTGGCGCTGTAATCGATCGTACGTCTATTTAAGGCGTATATTGAAAAACATGCTCAAAGTAGGACTTACCGGTGGAATCGGAACTGGAAAAACTGCGGTTTCTGCGCATTTCAGATCGCTTGGAGTACCGGTCATTGATGCCGATGAATTAGCACGCTCCGTAGTAGCTGTTGGAAGCGAAGGGTTAAACGCAGTAGCCACCGTGTTCGGAAATGACATTATCAACCCTGATGGCAATATCAACCGAAGTGCGCTACGTAAGATTGTATTTAGCAACCCCGAAAAGAAAAGGCAACTTGAAGATATTTTGCACCCACGCATTCGCCTTGAAATTCAAAACCAACTGAACCAAATTGATGCGGCTTACGTTATTCTTTCAATTCCACTGCTTACTGAAAACCACAAGCATTACCATTTAGATCGAATATTGGTAGTCGATGTGCCGGTTGAACTTCAGATTATGCGTGCTGCTGAGCGCGACAACCAATCTCCTGAGGAAATACAAGACATTATCAATGCACAGGCACCAAGAGAAAGTCGTTTAGCCATGGCCGACGATGTAATTGATAATACTGGCAACATTGAAGAATTAAAAACGTACGTTTCGCAGCTGCATAAAAAATATATGAAGCTCGCAAAGCTCTTCTAACCAGAATCATAAACTGCAATCCAGATAAACGCGAATAATGCAAACTCAAGAACTTCGTATTCAAGAAGTTATCAATATGATCGGAAAAGAGCTACTTGAACGAATCGAAATGATTGGATTAAATCCAAAGCTAATCACCCAAGTAGAATTTCTTGAAGACAGCTTGATAACCTTACTGTCAAATAGCGATTGGCTTGACACAGAAATACAATCTGTCAGTGTGAACAAACAAAAAACTGTACCAACACCGTCCCGCAATGGCAACTTATCAAGCTCACCTGAGAATACCATAACGTTTGATGCACTGCCAAATTGCACTGATGTCGTAGTATCTAACCTCGGACTCATTGAACAATATCCACCGCATTTCTTGGCAGAAGCCAATCGTATACTGCGCAATGATGGCTTGTTTATATTTTCAAGTTTTGGAGCGAACACCTACAATCAACTGAGATCATCCTGCCAATCAATTGACAGAATAAATTTTCACAATTTTTATTTTGACATGCATGATTTGGGAGATATGTTGCTCGCCGCTCAATTTTCAGATCCCGTAGTTGATATCGACAGAATCGACCTGTGGTATTCGGATTTACAATCACTGATTGATGATGTTCTTGACGCTGCAATAACCGAACACATCATGGAAAATCCTGCCACCTTGAATGAACAAAAACAATTATCGAAACTCAAACACAATTACCCGCGAAGCCCGCGTGAAGGTGAGAAATATAGATTCCATCTGGGTATTGAAATCATTTACGGTATTGCTTGGAAAATAGACAAGAACCACCAATCAACAAGAGTGCAGTTTGATGCAGTCTAACCTTATTTCTCCTTAGCTGCGTTCACAACAGTCAACACAGTAATAGCTGTACCAATTACCGCCTAACCGCCCCTATAGCAACAGAAGGGTATTTAACCTGCTCAATTCTAACCTGAGCAAATCATTTTTTCATGTTAAATTATGGCATGATGAATCTCATTCATTCCATCTCCCCTAGACTTGAGGTCCACAAAATGCAATTCACAGTCATCATGACACCTACCGGCTCAGTTTCTTGATCCGTACTTGAACAATGTAGCATCCAACCTCTAATATTCATTATGCTTGTGGATCAAAAAGTCACCGGATAGTGCTTCCGACCCAACTGTAAACCATTTCAACTCTCTACTATGAAATCAGTTACAGAAACCATTATCCAATTGCATGGCTCTTTTTATGTGAAAATCTTGAAATATCGGCCCTCGACAGGTAAGATAGCCTTGAATCTGAGAGCACCAAATCAACTTGATAGTATTGGCAGGAGTTCCGACCCGCAATGATTAAAACGGATCGGAATCCCGCTTTACAATGAAATTTATCTAGAACCGTCGTTGTGCTCCAAATACGACCGCATGATAGTATTCGCCATCTACCATTGCACCACCATAACCAGCTTTGAACCGCCAACTGTTCCTTGCCTTGGACTGCATCACATTCATAGTCGCAAACACGCCCATAACCGAACGAGGTAAATCAGAAGCCTTGGCTGGCACATTGAAATTCGTAATACCAGCTCGGTCCGAATATCTTAACTGGCCTTCGCTGACAAAACCAGTCGCCCTGAGATGGTGCGCTGTCAAATTCAACTGAGGACGCCAACTCCAAGAACTGCCGGTGGCCGACAGCCAACCGCGTGACGCTAAACTGAGCTCGCCACCCCAACCACGATACGAGTGTGTGGTGGCCGGTACCGCTGTGAGCATAAGAGAATTGTCCGCCTCATACCTACCACCATCAAGCTGACCAGTAAACCAGCTGACTTTCGGCACTACGCGCATGCGACCGATATTCTGCACCAATCCTGCTGTCATTTTAGCTTGTCTGTGCCTCACTTTCATTACGCCGGCAACTGTGCCGGCTGACATTGGATCAATGAGAGAGTTGAGGGCGTCATAGACGCCTTCTGCCATCGTTGCCCGAGCAAAAAAATCATCTCCTTTATAACCGCCGTGAATGGCACGACTGTTACCAATGAACAGAGTGTTCGCCTGACTGTCGGGCGTTTTATTCAGCGCTGCCATTGATACCTCCGGCGTGACCGATATGCCAGCCCAGAAGCCTCGATCCGGTCGGGTATTAATGCCGAATGACCAACCTTCTGCGGTGGCTTGGGTCCCTGCCACATGTGCCGTCGGTACGCCACCTTGAAAAGATCGCGCCCAGAACTCAAAACCACTTCGCCGAAAACGATAGTGGTGTTCCGGATCGACTTCTGTAACAACCAGCTCAGCCACTGTATCTTCACCTTCATCAGTCGGATCCAAATCAAAATTATGATTGAGCATAGCGATAATTAGAGCAATGCCACCGACAGCAACAATGCCACCACCACTACTTCCACCACCACTTCCATTACCGGTGGTAGTACTCGGGCGGTTGACCGGGGTACGTTCATAAGTCTCCACCTGTGTGATTTTGCCCACATCAACTTCTGTCAATGACAGTTTTTTACGCGGCGAGTCACCGCCACCACTAGCGTCACCCAATGCTGCTGTACCCACCGTTTCACCCTCCTTATTCATGAAAGACAGCGTACCGGTCAGTGCCTTTGCATTTTGTTCATCCTGTGGTTTGTTGAGAATACTTTCCGCGTTGATGAACTCAACTCCCATCAGACCTGTTTCGTCAAAACTGGCGCCAGTCTTTTTCGCAACTTGCAAATTTGGCGTCGCATCTGTATCGCCATCGCTGTCATCATCTTCGAAAGTGACCGATTTCGCGGTTACCCAACCATAGTCTTTACTGGGAATGTCTCCGACTTGAAATCGTAGCGCCGCACGGTCCAAAACCGTCAGAGTACCACTGTCACCCAAGTCCATGTGACCACCTAAGATCAGCAGTCCATCCTCAATCAATGCTTGGCTGCCCTTGAAACTGATCCCCTTCTGCAATAACGCGGCTCCCTTGCCTCGTTTGCAGAAGCGGTTGACATTGCTCACCTCACCCTCAACGCGTACGGTGGGAGCATTCCTCTCGCTCACACTGATGAGTAGCACATCGCCATGTGGTCGACTTGTCTTGTCAGAATCCGGCAAACAACCTTTAGGTAGACTTCTAGAGTCACTTTCAGACAGAGTAACGTAGGCACCCGTATCTTCTCCAAAATCAATGTCCCCCCGAATCACAGCACCTCCATTGAGCTGAAGACGATCACGTCCTTGCCCAAAACTGATATCGCCATAAATCTCACTGAACCTTAATAGCAACCGGTCGCGTTTATCGCCGAAATGCACTGCACCACGCAATATGTTCTTTCGGGCTTCTTCTCCTTTCATAGTGACGGTAGCTCGGCCACCGACGAACCTTGCTGCCGTTTCTCCGGTAACCTGAGCCCCGTTAGTGACATCAACAGTGATGGTTTTTTCGGCAGCTGTCATCGCAAACAGACCGCTAGCTTCACCAGAGACAGTCACCGTACCACCTGTCAATTTGATCTGGGCGTTGCCCATTTCTGAAACTGCTGCCACACCATGCGATTTGGTTGCCATTGTGTAAAAATTCGACCACTGTGGATTCGTCACATCAGGGTTGGTTGTAGCGGTAGTTCGCACAGTACCGCGATTCTCCGCGACTGCATCACCGTCAGTATGCGTTGTCCATGCGATTACTCCAGCGGCTCCGGTGCCATGCGTGGTGACCGTACCACCGACGTCATTAAGGGCAGTGGCATCACCACCTGCCTGAGCAAAGGCGGCAACTCCGCCGGCAGCACGGTATGAGTCGGTAGGATCTCGATCCAGAAAATACAGATCTCCACGCGTAGTCACAGTACCTTTATTGGTCGCAGTTGCATCACCGGTGCCGTAAACTTCTGCGCGCACGCCCTTTGCGCCGGCGCCGGACACACTGACTGTTCCAGTGCTCTCATTTGTCGCTGTTGCCGCACCCGATCCATCTGTTGACGCGAATACACCATCAGCGGTGGCGACATCTTCATTGTCACCATCGTGTTGCGTACCTCCAGTGGTGGTCACAGTACCATGGTTGATGGCCGTCGCTGTTCCAGCCGTGCTTTCCGATTCTGCATACATGCCGACGGCACCTACACCGGAGGTGGTGATCGTGCCACGGTTTGTGGCCTGTGTATTGCCAGTATTGCCACCGGCTGCCAAGGCAAAAACACCCAAGGCACTATATCTTGAGCCTGATTTGAACATAGTCCCTCCAGAGGTGGTGACCGTACCTCGATTCTCTGCTACAGCGTTTCCACTTGTGCCATCAACATTCGAAAGCACACCGATAGCCCCAGTGCCGTGCGTGGCAACCGTCCCGCCGACATCGTTAATCGCGGTGGAACTACCAGTACCACCTGTATTAGAAAAAACTCCGCTGGCAATTCGAAATGAGCTTTCTGCCGGGCCAGTTCGATCAGCAAAATACACGTTCCCACGTGTGGTCACACTACCTTTATTAGTCGCAATGGCATTGCCGGTTCCCTCATCATAGACAGCCGCCCAAACACCTGTCGCCCCGTCGCCTGAAACATTGATCGTACCAGTGCTCTCATTCGTTGCCGTCGCCGTACCCGATCCTTTCGTGAATGCGGCTACGCCATCCGCCGTGGCAACCGAATCGTCATCGTGAACTGCACCTCCCGTGGCGGTTATGGTACCGTGATTAACTGCCGTCGCGGTACCACTTACATTTTCCGTACTAGCCGACACAGCGCGGGCACCCACACCAGAGGTGGTGACTGTGCCACGGTTTTGGGCGTCCGCATTGCCACCACCAGTCGCTCCCCAGACATTCGCATAGATTCCCAAGGGCCTATTATTCAGTTCTGTACCCACCTTGAATGTACCGCCGGATGTTTTGACAATACCTCGATTGACCACATTGGCATTGCCTGCCTTTGCAAACGCAGTCAAACCCGCCGCGCCAACACCCTCTGTCGTGACGGTCCCAGTACTTTCATTGACCGCATCAGCATCTCCAGTGCCATCAGCACTAGCACGCACACCTTCAGCGGCACCGGTCAAGCTACTCATGTTGGCGACAGCGCCGGTGGTGGTGACAGTTCCATGATTCCAGATGGACGCCGATCCATCACCGGATGCCACGTAGGCATTCAAACCGCGAGCACCTGTACCGGAAGTGGTTACGGTGCCATAATTTTTTATATCAGCGTTACCTCTGTCTGAATAGGAATGAACACCATAAGAACGCCTGAGAAAATTACCACCGGAATATGTCCCTACAGTAGGATCACCTGTAGTTGTTATTGACCCTCGATTGACTGCCAACGCATTGCCTTCACTATCCTCGTTTGCTTCATCGCTTGAAATCACATACAATCCACGGGCCGCATCACCAGTAGTGCTGATGCGGCCGCTAGCTTCGTTGTGACCTTCGACATCCGCATCCTCCGAGTAGACCTCAACCCCGTCGTACTGAGTGCCATCACCATCAGTCGTAACTCGTCCGAAATTTCGCAACGTGACTTTATGATCAGTCGTCGCATCTTCAACTGATATACGGATACCACCTTTTCCAGTCCCACCTGTGACCACCGTCCCATAAGTGTCTATCTTCAGAGCACCGGCCAATTCATCAGGGAAACTGATTCTGTAGAATTTGATGTTGCTGCCATCCAGTACGTAACCACCTTTCGGATCGTCACTACTAGGGTAAGAATCTTCCACGTCAGCGCTCAGTGACGCGTTGTTGAGTTTCACAATCAGACGGGCATTGGTTGGGCCGTAATCAATGTTATCCGCTGAGCTGGCAGTCGCTGCGGCTTCAAACAACATTTCGATTTTAGCATCGTCAATATCCGCGTTGTTACCAGTGCACTCTATCAGATAATCGTTACCCTGACTGTTGCGCGAAAATGTTTGGCTGACATCGTTGAAAACACCCCGCTTGAATGGCAAACAGGTCGGGTCAGCAGAATATGCCGGCACAGCAAAATGCAGGCACAAAAAAGCCGCAATTAACGCGGCACTGGTATGAATGAAAGATAAAAAATAGCTCTTTAATACATTGATATTAAATAAATATATTATGGGGGGGGGGGTACGATGACTCATTCTTTAATTTAATCCTCTTGTTTCATTAATTCTATTTCAAATATAGATTGAAAATTCCTGAGTAATGCTCCGCCCGTTAAGTGACAGCTCCATAAGTCAGGTTTATTATAGTTTGGATTATACTCAATAAATATACAATACAACCCTAATTTAGCAAGTGGTGTTTTCGAAGTCTATTTTGTTCATACAGGAACCAGTGTAACAATTGAATTATTTTTCGGATTACGAACGTTTGGCTTGAGTAACTTCATTCCAGAGCCTATAGCTTGTCAATTGGAGAGGCTAGTGTGGTGAAAATAATATCAAGCAATATATTGACTCAGAACCACACATCCTAAAATGCGTGTCTTATTTTCAATAGCATCTAGAATATACAGCCAATTCGCTGTACCGGCACACTGGATTCAGTATTAAATCATGCTCAAAGACACACTCCGTAAACACCTCCTCCAACATCATCAGCTCAATGACACTTTGCCTTGATACGATGTCTCATCCAACTAGCTTGCAGTCAATATTATGGCTTGGTTCACTACCACACCACTCGCATAGTGGCAATCAGGGCATGTTGCAAATTGTCTGCGGATTGTTGTGTTGAATACTGTGCATGCAACATAATTCACCAAACCCAAGGTGTTCTCAGACGCCGTTGCGCAGTTTGCGGATATCAATTGATGACAGGTCTGTATATCTTTGAACCTCTGTATCCGAGCTGCCATTTTCAATCAACCGTCTCGCAAACTCAACCGCCATTTCCTGTTTACCCTCTACCTTACCCTCTACCTTACCCTCTTCTTTGCCCTTCTGAAGGGCAAAGTCCCACACTTCCTGTGCCGAATCCGGCTGGTGCTTCTTCCAAAATTCTATTGCTTCGTGCATTTCCTCATCTCCCGGCTGTTTAGCCTGCTGCATTAACTGTTCAACCTCTGACATTTTAAGCGATGGACGAATGTTCCACAAGTATTCTTTCGTGGTGGCGATGAACGACTCCCGCAACGAACTCTCTAACCGTGCAGCTCGCTCCATCCACTTGGCACACTGCAACGCGTCGGCATCCCACACATAAGCCATAATTTCCAGTGCCAGCGCTGGTTGTGGTGGTAGCCGCTTGAGCGGGGCCTGAACCGAATTCTCGCGCAAGCTAATGAAAATATTTTCAAAGTTCAGCAGCGAGTTGCCGATGTATTGCATGAACTGAGCCGGTTGCTTTGCATACTGGACATCGGCAAACCAGCGCGGCTGCCAGTTGGCGCGGCCATGGTAGATTGTGATCGGCACCACTAGTTTGGCTTCGTTTTCCAGCAGGTTGACCATGTATCTGGCAAGTTGAAACATCAAGTGACGGTCCGGGGCGCTCTTGTGTTCAAAGAGCAGATGAATGCCGACCTCATCGCCATCTTTGAGCCGAACCGAAACCAGCAGGTCGGACACGAACTCAGTCAGGCTTCCCGGTTTGGACGTGCTGTTCGGCTGCAGGCGCAGCGTGTCAAGGTCAAACAGCGCCAGCAACAGCGGGTTGAATACGAGTTGCAACAGTGCACAAACCTGTTCGGGCGTTTGGAAGTTACTTTTGAAGTAGCGGTCATGCCAAGGTCCGGGCAATGGTTCGGCGTCGGCGGGAGGCGGTGATTGATCTGAATACATTTGTCATTCCCATGTGAATTGAAACTGGATCGTGATTGGCTACCGCGGTTTCGCTGGAGACAACGGTGCATCGCTGTGAACCGAGCAGAGTTGTTCGCATGTGAAGCGCGATTTGCAAGCAGCAGGTGACGTCAGGTATGGCGAGTTCATTTGCCGCCTTCGCACATTTATGTCATGCGCCTGTTGACAGTTCGCATGATGTGCCGAAGGGTTAACAACAATCTCATAATATCACAAAAAATACAGCAGACATCTAGTTTTTACATAAACCGGGAGAGGTTGCATTCATTTCTTCCGAAAGCGCCTGATAACATAATGGTAAAATGCAACTGATACTACCATCATACAATGTTTAACAATGCTCAATCCAACCCGTGAAAACAATTCACATTCCAAAGCTAGTTCTATGAACCTAATGTCGGCACAGGACTACTGCGAATCTCTGAAAGAATACACGCCGAATGTTTACGTCCGCGGTTCGAAAGTCGAATGTGTTGTCAACCACCCATTGCTAAAACCCGGTGTCAATGCAATTGGTATGAGCTATGACTTTGCCCGCATGAATGAGCACCGCCAGTACGCACTTGCCAAACAGCACACATCCGGCAATGTCGTTAATCGATTTGTACACATCAACCGAAATTCTGACGACTTATTGTCAAAACTTGAGTATGTACGAGCGCTATGCCAACTGACCGGATGCGCAATGCGATATTTGACAATGGACGGTATGAATGCTCTGTATCAATCAAGTTATCGGGTTGATGCAGAACTGGGCACAGAATACAGTGACCGCCTTATAGAGCAAATGCACCGTATACAAGATAAAGATTTGACAGTCGGGATCGCGATGACGGATGCCAAAGGTGATCGTTCGCTGAGACCCAGTGAGCAACCCAATTTAGACAGTCACCTTCGCGTCACCAAACGAAGGCCGGATGGTATCGAGATATCCGGAATCAAAGCAATCGTCACCGCAGCACCTTACGTTCATGAGCTCTTTGTATTACCTGGTCGCAACATGAAATTTGAAGACAGGGATTTCGCGGTAGCCTGTCTAGTGCCTATCGATGCTCCGGGACTTACCATTATCGCTCGCCCAGCCGGACGACCAGGTGAACAAGCAGCGGAGTTTAGCAGTCGTTTTGGCCAATCAACTGGTGTATGTGTATTTGAAAATGTATTTGTACCGCACAACAGAGTGTTTCTGTGTGGAGAATGGGAGCATTCAGAGTACCTGACCAAGACTTACGCCAACCATCATCGACACACCTGCATCGGTGCTCGAGCAGGATTTGGGGATTTGTTAATCGGCGCATCGACAATGATGATCGAAACCAATGGTCTCAATCTAGAAACTGAGCCGCACCTCAAAGAATCTATGGTGGAACTTATCAAGACGGTTGAGAGCTTTTACGCTTGCGGTGTTTCTGCGTCTGTTTATTGCAATACAACTGATGCAGGCAATACAGAACCAGATGCAGTTTTTTCGAACATTGGAAAGCTGATGTTAGCGGATTCCATCTATGACATGCACCGGTTAGCTAATTCGGTATCTGGGGGTCTGATCGTTACTTTACCGCACCCGGAGGATGATCACAACCCCGATACACAAGACAAACTTGATACATTGATGTCAACAAGCACCGATATCCCACCGCAACGCCGAGCAACCATCGTCCGGTTACTTGAAGATTTGACAGCCTCACATTCTGGAGCTTGGTATTCTGTTATCAGCATTCATGGTGGTGGTTCACCTCAAGCAATGAAGACAGAAATATTCAGAAACTACCCAATAGAAGAAAAATCAGAGCTGGTCCAGCGATTAATTGAGCGCGGTATTCACAGTGACGCAAAAGGCAAATCAAAACAACCTGGACAATGTTGTGACACTGGCTGTGAACCGCCTGTCAATTCAACTTTTCCGAGGCGAGAAGGAAATCGCAAGATCCAAAACTGAGCATCTAGGATAATGTCTTGTTGAATTTCAAAAAACAGAATTTTCATTTCAGAATTTGAATGTTTATTCAATACTTGAAATTGACCTTAGATATATTCACCTCAAACTATATTCTGCTAGTTAATGGTCTGTATCCACTGCTTTGAAAATCTTCTGACTAATCTCTGATTGTAACAACTCAGATACCATTCTATTCCCAAGACCGAGTTGACTTGCAAGCTCAAACATCTTCAAAGATGAGTTGTTCAATACACCATCCAAACCATCAGCTATAGATAGCTCAGCGATATATTGCAAATCTTTGAAGGCGTTATCAACGCTGAATGTGTAGCCTGTGTAACTTTCATCCTCTAGAATTGAACCAACAATACGTTGCAATGCTGGCGAATCGGCTGACCCGCGGCGAATGACTCGGTAAAGCCGCTCCAAGTCCACATTAGCTAAATCCGCAGCGGTGAATGTCTCAAGAATTAGCCGAATCATACCAATTACAAGATAGTTGCTGATTAATTTGGCCCGGCCGCCTGAACCAACCGGTCCGAAATACTCAATAGATGCGCAACAACTTGTAAGAACTGCATTGATTCTTGATAAATCCGACTCGTCAGCGCCGACAAACGCACCCAGTACACCTTCTGTAGCCTGCTTGGTACCACCTGCCATTGGCGCCTCTGCAAATCGTACACCATGTACTTGCAAACGACTTGAAAGGTTCGAAGTTTCCACAATAGACGAAGTGCCAGTGTCTAGAACGAGGTGCTTTTCGTTAAGCGCTGGAAGAATTTCATCTATTACTTCATTTACATCATCAGAGCGCGGCAGGCATAAAATTACAACATCACTATTCTCAACTGCTGAAGTTCTAGTTGGCGATAGACGGGCACCAGTTGCAACCAAGCGGTCTACAGCTTCCATGTTTCTGTGGTAGGTGAGATGCAGCAAATGACCAGCATCAATTAGATTTGTAGCGATGCCACTACCCATCGCACCAAGCCCAAACATCGCTATTCGCTCCTTGTCACTCATGCGACCTAGATCGTCCATCCTCCGTCTACAACAAAAAACTGCCCAGTCGCCACTTTAGACTCATCTGACGCCAAGTAAACAACAATCGGGGCTATATCTTCGGGTTGCGCAACTTGCCCGGTCGGTTGCCGGGTTAGGATTTCCGCATACGCATGGTCATAGTCCCCGCGTGCCTTCAACCTGCCCTTAAGCGACGGTGTTAACACTGTACCAGGGCAAACTGCATTGCAACGAATTCCTTGCTTGACATAGTCACGAGCCACCGACTTTGTCAAGCCTAGAACTGCACCTTTAGTTGCACCGTAAACACTGCGACTCGCGGTCCCAGTAATCGATGATGCCACACTTGCCATATTAATAATAGAGCCACCACCATTGTCAACCATAAGCGGTAAAAATTGCCGTATGATCCTAGCATGACTAAAGACATTGATTTCAAAAGACTGTTTCCAGATATCATCATCTGCTTCCTCAATCGTTCCATCGTGAACGTAACCGGCACAGTTGAAAATTACATTTGGCACCGGGATTTTTTGTGGTATTGTCTCAATGGCACTTATATCTGTAACATCAAGCTCCAAACAAACGATATTTTCATTCTCCTTAGATAAGATATCAAGCGATGGGAGATCAATATCGGAAGCATAGACAACCGCTCCTTCATTGGCCATTGCAATTGCACTAGCCCTGCCTATCCCCATTCCGGCAGCAGTCATAAAGACATTTTTTCCTAGTAATCGGTCCAAAGCATCACCATATTGGTATTCTTAGGTATATTTCACAGATGTAGCCGCATGAATTGAATGCAATTCACCCCGCCCGCTTAAATGGTTACTTAGGCAACAGCTTTCCATAGCATTGTGTCAATTTAAGTGAGGCTGAGGTCACACAGCAAATTGAGACACAAGTATTGTGAGTTAACAAATTCACTGCCGCTCACTTCCATCTTATTCAATCTGTCAATCAACTGATATTAGATTCCTATTATGCCAAATCACTATTAAACAGATATCGTTCATTCGAGTGAGGCGGGTCAACGCCCACAATATTTAGGCTAGTGCTTCGATCTTGCTATCTTCAAGCCCGATACCGACAAAAACTTGCAAAACCGAGAATTTTCCTTTCCTCCACAAGAAATTCATGAATTCTCGGCAAGGTTTAACCAGTGTGAATTCGACAAACTCGGTTTCAAACCAGTTTTCGCACCAGTGACATTTTCTCATGCCAGCTCAAGAATTATTTTCGTCTAATAATCAGTCAACCACTGTCAATCTAAGAGCTACCAAAAGTTCCCAAACTGATTCATCGATTCTACTGCCCACAGATTTTAGCCACTTGAGTCCCGATTGTGTATGGAGATATCATTCTCAGCACTCGCAATACGCCCTCGGTACTCACTGTAAACCTACCGCTCCGCGGTTTATCAGAAAATGATGCCGTGTCACCTGTTATGTGAATTTTCAAATTTTCGTTCTATACTATCCCACAACTTTTGAATTTTACCGCGATATGCATCGATTTGAACATGTGACAGCTGCGCGTCAAATAAATATAGGGTGCAGTTATTCAGGGAGTGAATGCACCAATCTCCTAACACGGCGTCAATGGCACCACGTCAGACACAGGAAATATCATACGTTAAAACTCTAATACTCTACTACAGGCAGTGTAATTAAATCCGCTGAAACTAACGATTTCTAGTCATTTACGCAGAATCTTGTACACTTGGCAAACAAAAAACTCACTACTTCTGATTCACATTATTTAGAACATATATGCACTGGTCAAAATTTGTAACCATGATTGAAGCCCACGCTGAGGGTGAAGTCGGGCGCGTTGTCACAGCCGGTATTGTCGATTTGCCAGGATCGACCATGTTGGAAAAACTTGACTACATGAATCGAGACGGTGACAGCTTAAGAAAATTCCTTGTGTTCGAACCGCGAGGAGTAGCCCAAATGAGCACAGTATTGTTATTACCACCAACCGACCCGCGAGCGGATGCCGGAATGATTGTGTTGCAAGGAGACAAAGCTCACGCAATGTCAGGTTCAAACGCAATGTGTACCGTCACTGTGCTGCTTGAAACCGGTATTTTAGAAATGCACGAGCCGGAAACTACCGTTGTTCTTGACACACCAGCTGGGCTTGTAACAGCGTGCGCCAGATGCTCCAACGCCAAATGCGAATCAGTTGAAGTCGAAATGACACCCTCGTTTGTCGATACCCTTGATGCTCAAGTGCATGTCGATGGCTTTGGCACTATCAAGATTGACATAGCATTTGGAGGGATTTATTACGCGCTAGTCGATTCCGCACAGCTAGGGCTTACTATTGAACCAAAGAATGCTAGGAAAATTGTTGATGCCGGGATCACAATTCAACGGGCTATAAATAACCAAATAGACATTATCCATCCAGCACACAGTGAGTTAAACGGACTGACATACGTCATGCTCACGTCAAAAACCAGCAATGGCGACTTAAAAGGGGCGACTATTATGCCTCCAGGCCGCGTTGATCGTTCACCTTGTGGGACTGGCAATTCAGCACGCATGGCAACAATGTATAAACGCAATGAAGCCTCAGTAGGAGATAACTTCAATGCATTTTCAATTATTGACAGCCAATTCGAAGTAAAGCTGCTTAGAACTACAGAAATATTCGAACGTCCAGCAGTTGTTCCAATAGTAAAAGGCAGAGCATGGATTCATGGTATGCATAAAATTGGCGTTGACCCATCTGATCCGTATCAACAGGGTTATATGGTGTCAGATTGTTGGGGTGATGCATTCGACCTACTCCGAAGTTGATCAGCGAGTGTCATAGTTCAGCAGAACAATGTTGGCAAATGCTTTGGAAGATAGCTAACCGGTTGGATCCAGCTCGGCTTCATCCTCCTCTTCTTTTTTCTTTTTCTTCCGCGCTGTAATTTTGGAAAAGTAAAGCCCTATTTCAAATAGAATCCAAACCGGAATCGCCAGCATAGTTTGTGAAAAAACGTCCGGTGGTGTCAGGAACATGCCAACCACAAATGCAGATACGATGATATATGGGCGTTTGCGAGAGAGGCTTTCCGGGGTTGTGATACCCGCTTTGACTAAGAGCACAGTTGCGATTGGTACTTCAAATGCGATCCCAAATGCAAAAAACAACTTCAACACAAAACTCAAATAAGCATTGATATCAGTCATCACTGCCACACCTTCCGGTGCTGTGCCAGTGAAAAAAGCAAATATGAGCGGAAATACAATGAAATACGAAAATAAAACACCTAAATAAAACAAAACACTACTTGATACCAATAATGGTATCACTGCCTTTTTTTCATGGGTGTAGAGCCCGGGCGCAACGAAAGCCCACATTTGATAGAGTAAGTATGGCATTGACACACCGACCGCAAATGCGAATGCAAACTTGAATGGAACAAAAAATGGACCATGTGGTTCGGTCGATATCATTGTGTTGCCCTCCGGCAACACGCTCATAAGAGGCTGGGCAAGATACTCATACAGCGTGTTAGCAAACGGAGCACAAGCCACAAATACTACAAGCACGGCAATGATAGCCCGCATTAAACGCTGGCGAAGTTCAACCAAATGCGAAATAAAGGTAGTGCCTGTTGAGTTTTGATTTGTGTCGTTATCAGCCATGCTTTGCTTCGCTTATTTGCGGTTGTTGATCTTCTGATTCAGAAGTGTCATCTGTAGCCTTAGCCTGCTCACCGGCAGTCAAGGGTTGAGAGCTGAAATTAGGTTTGACCGCAACTGTCTGCGATGTTCCTGACACATTTTCGTTCAGCGCAGAAGCAGCATCTTGAAACACCTTTTTTGTTTCATCAAGTTCACCTTTGACGGCGCTATCGTCAACTATGTTTTTGGCGTCTGCAATGCCACTTTGAATATCGTCTTTGACTTCTGACAATCGCTTGAGCTCGCTAGCATCTAGTTCTCGGTCAATATCTCGTTTCACCTCGGTCAGGGTGCGACGTGCTTTACCGACCCAAAGGCCCAATGTACGCGCAGCTCGAGGCAAGCGCTCCGGCCCTAAAATAATGAGAGCGATTACAGTGATTACTGTAATTTCCCAAAATCCTATGTCAAACATATAGAAAAGACTCCGCTAGCGAGCGGGAATGCGTTATCAGGCTTTGTTCTTTTCAGCTTCAGTTGGTTCGGCATCAGTAGTTTTTTCACTGTCAACCGCAGCATCCGCCTTCTCCTCACCTTCTTCAGCCGAGTCCTCTTTCACAGATTTTCGAAAACTTTTTATGGCCGAGCCTAAATCACCACCCATCCCACGTAGTTTTTTGGTACCAAACAGCAACACCACGATGACAAGTATGATCAAAAGCTGCCAAATGCTTATTCCTCCGGGTCCGAACATTGTCCCTCCTAATTAAATCTTGTTTATGAATATAGGTTCAAATTAACTAATAGTACTTTACACTGACATCTTAATTGCGTGCATTTTTTTCATCAATTCCAGAAATACCAAATCGTCTATGCAATTCATCAAGTATTACCTCATGTGTCAAATCGAACTTAGATAGCAACACCAAACTATGAAACCATAAATCTGCTGCTTCATGCGCAAGATGATCCACGGACGCCTCATTTGCCGCTTGGACCAACTCCGTTGCTTCCTCAAGTACTTTATCGTTTATAGCACTCAAGCCTTGATTATGCAATGAAGCTACATACGATCGACTTGGATCAGCTTGTTTACGGGATTCAATTACAGCCGACAGTGCAGCAAGAATCTCATTTTCTGCCATTGATTCATTCTTTTTCATTTTGATAAATCATCTCAGGCGATTTGAGGACAGGGTCTACCTCTACCCAATTGCCATTTTCAAATTTACGGTAAAAACAGGATTGGCGACCTGTATGGCATGCGATTTGGCCTTCCTGCTCAACCAGCAACAAGATAGCATCAGCATCGCAATCAATCCGAACTTCTCGAACATGTTGGACATGACCTGATTGCTCACCTTTGCGCCATAGTCGACCACGCGATCGCGACCAATATACAGCCCGACCTTCATCGATTGTTACCTGCAAGGCAACAGGTGTCATCCATGCCAGCATCAATATTCTGCCACTGTGTACATCTTGCGCGATTGCAGGAAGCAATCCATCTTTAGGCCACTCCAAGCTGCCACACCAACTATTCTGCTCACGCTCCATATTCATACATTATCTCGCACACTTCTATACCGCGTTGTTTAAGATGTTCCTTCGCCTGGCCGATTGTATACTCCCCAAAGTGAAAGATACTTGCTGCGAGCACTGCATCGGCACAACCGAATTCAATGCCGTCGCCAAGATGCGCCAACTCGCCTACACCGCCGGAAGCAATTACTGGAACTGGCACTGCCTCAGCAACTGTACGCGTCAACTCCAGATCGAATCCGAGTTTGGTACCGTCTCGATCCATGCTTGTCAGCAAAATCTCCCCAGCACCGCGAGTGCACATTTGTTGTGCCCACTGCACCGCATCAAGGCCACTCGGCGTACGGCCGCCATGCGTGTAAACTTCCCAAGCTGGCTGGTGAGAACCACTAATTTTACGCGCATCGATAGCAACAACAATACATTGTGACCCAAAGCGGTCTGCGGCTTCGGAGACAAAATCCGGGTTTTCTACGGCAGCAGTATTGATTGAAATCTTGTCGGCGCCAACCGCTAGTAAACGGCGAATATCGCCAACAGTTCGAACACCACCGCCCACAGTCAATGGGATAAATACTCGCTCAGCCACCGCTTCAACAATGTGCAATATAGTGCCGCGATTGCTAGAACTCGCTGTAATATCAAGAAATGCTAACTCGTCGGCACCTTCGCGGTCGTATTTGCAAGCAACCTCAACGGGGTCTCCGGCATCGCGAATATCCACAAACTTAACTCCCTTTACAACTCGTCCTTCATCAACATCAAGACAGGGAATGATACGCTTGGCAAGCGGCATCACCAGTCCCTCTGTTGAACGGTGTTAGTCTGAGCATTTCGGATCAACTCAAGACCTTTGGCAAAATCTAAACTCCCTTCATACAGCGATTTGCCAACGATGGCACCGGCAATGCGACTATTGAAATTCAACAGAGAACGAATATCATTCAAGTCCTTAACACCCCCAGATGCAAAAACTGGAATCGACACCGACTCTGCCAAAACAGCTGTCGCCTCGGCATTAACACCGCTAAGCATTCCGTCGCGTTCAATATCCGTATAAACAATAGCAGCAGCTCCGTTAGATTCCAACACAGTTGCGAGATCAGTAACATCTGATTGTTCAGACCTCATCCAGCCATCTGTTGCAACTGCACCATTCCTTACATCAATCCCAGCGATGACCTGTCCGGGGTATTCAGCACTCAATTCAGCAACAAATTTAGGTTCATTGACGGCACGCGTGCCAACAATTGCAAACGCTACACCAAGATCCAGATAGCTTTGCGCCATTTTCAAGCTTCGAATTCCACCACCGATCTGAATTTCAACACCTGGGGTTTGATGCACAATTTCACCGATAATTTCAGCATTGACAGGATGGCCTTGCACAGCCCCATCCAAGTCCACAATGTGGATTCTTGCTGCGCCAGCCGCCGCCCAACGTTCAGCTTGGCTAACTGGATTTTCAGAATATACAGTTGGGTTGGCCAATTGGCCTTGCCTTAGACGGACACATTGACCGTCTTGGATATCGATAGCTGGAATGAGAATCATCAGAATTTGCACAAAAGGACAAGCACTGTTGATTATATTAGTGTTGGCACTACAGCGGGAATTACATTCTCATCACTACGAGCGAATTTTGTTAAGAAAGCACTTTTGAAACAAAGTAACCGGTTACAAACTGAGATAAAAAATCTTGCAGAATAGCAAAAAGGAGCTGAAACACACTGAATTAAAATTAACCTCATGCTGATTTTCTAGTCTTGGACAGCTATTACCTCTTGTATAAGCCATCTGCAACCTTATCAAGGACAACTGACAAACTCAAAGACTGTGTTACGGTCCGTAAAATGCAAAAATTCCAATTGACTAATCGCTCGTTGGTTTTTTCTTCGCACGCGGATGAGCCTTGTCATACTCTTTGGACAAATGCCCAAAATCCAGATGTGTGTAAATCTGTGTTGTTGAAATATCTGAGTGTCCCAAAAACTCCTGTACCGCACGTAGATCACCACTTGACTCCAGCACATGGGTCGCAAACGAATGGCGAAGCATGTGAGGATGAACACGCATGGGAATCTCCTGTTCCACCGCTAGCACCTCAATTCTTTTCTGTATCGTGCGAGTACTCGTACGCTTGCCTCGGCGAGTCACAAAAAGCGCAGTCTCCTCAGAAGCGGACCACGAATCTCTCCTTTCTATCCATTGCACCAAGGCTTCAACAGCATACGAACCCAAAGGCACAATGCGGGTTTTTGAGCCTTTACCAACAACGCGCATTACACCTTCTTGTAGATCAACATCTTTGACATCAAGGCTAACCAGCTCCTGCAACCGAATACCAGAAGAGTAAAACACCTCAGCCATTGCTCGATCGCGCACTGCCAATGTATCATTGCCCTTTATTTCAACTAGCCTGGTTGCCTGCTCTGCAGTCAATATTTTTGGTAACTTACGCGGACTCTTAGGCGCTGATACACCAACAAACGGGTTGATTGTTACCTTTTTCTCACGAATAAGATAGCGATAGAAAGTCCTCATCGCGGATAGCATTCTAACTATACTGGACCCAGAAAGTCCTTTTCGATGACAATCAGCTGCAAATCCCCGTGCATCAGCAGGCTTTGCTTTTGCGAAATCTGAAATATCCCGTTGTGTGAGATATTCCAATAACAATTTCAAATCGCGCTGATAATTTAGAACAGTATGTGGTGAGAGTCGCCGTTCGGTTTTTAGGTGCATGATAAAATCATCAATCATGCGGTTGGCTGATGTAGGTTTCACTTATCCCATCCTAAATCAATCCAACTTCATCTGACCTTCAAACACATATTCTGCCTGACCTGTCATCAATACACGTTCGCCAAGACCGCCCCATTTGATCCACAATGAACCTCCGGCAAGTTTAACTTCAACCTCGCTAGCAAGCAAACCTCTCCAATGACCAACAACAGCTGCTGCACAAGCACCACTACCACAGGCATACGTCTCACCAACACCTCGTTCATGAACGCGAAGCCGAATAGAGTCCATGGATTCAATCTCCATATAACCAACATTAGTTCGTTGTGGAAACCGAGTATGAAATTCAATTGCAGAACCTGTCTTCGCTACCGGAGCGTGTTCAACATTTTCAACTAACATCACTGCATGGGGATTTCCAATTGAAACTGCCGATATCTGAAAAATCTCATTGTCCACATCTAGGTCATAAACTGTTTGCTCTCTATCCGAGACAAACGGAATATCAGCCGGATTGAAATTAGGCACACCAATTGCAACTGTAACATTGTCATCTTTAACTGTACAATGCATTGTGTCAACTCGGGTTCTAAGCATAATTCGCTCTCTATTTGAACAGCTGCGGTCATACAGGAACTTGGCCACACAGCGGGCACCGTTGCCACACTGCATCGATTCACTGCCATCGGCATTGAAAATTGTAAAATCAAACAAATTTACATCATCACTTGCTTTCACAAGTAAAATTTGATCACATCCGATTCCATAACGTCTATGAGCGACTAACTTCGCCAATTTTTCAGTAAGACCTACTAGTTGATCAGTCTCATCAATAACCACGAAATCATTTCCTAAAGCTTGCATCTTTGTGAATTGAATCATAGTTTTTTACTCCTAGGCGCTATTAATTATGACGGAAACACGAATAAGTAAATTCATTGAAACCTTGCATTCGTTTCCACCTTGGCTTCGAAAGCTGATAGGTATCCTCCTTGTCTGTCTGGGGATTTTGGGGTTTTTACCAATAGTCGGATTTTGGATGATTCCACTTGGTCTAATTGTACTATCAGCAGACTATCGGTTAGCGCGCTATCTTTATGTCAATTTTCGTTTGTGTGTTCGACGGTTCAAACGTAGAAAAACATTGAAGGCAACCAGTTGAGGTATCAGCACACCCATCTCAGATAAATTACACCAAAAAAGGGGTGAATCAGTAAAATAGTCAGATCTGGATTGATTCTAAATTAAACTGATTGGAGAATACAAATGTCTGGCACAATGATTAATATCAATGCTTCAGATGGTGGGCAGTTTTCAGCTTACTTAACTTTACCTGAAAAAGGTTCAGGTTCAGGGCTAGTGATTCTGCAGGAGATATTTGGAATTAACTCCTTCCTGCGCGACATGGCCCAACAATTCTCATCGGAGGGATATGTAGTACTGATACCCGATCTGTTTTGGCGCATGCAACCCGGCATCGTTCTCGGCTATGACGAAAAAGGGCTTGAACAAGCATTTGACTACTATGGACGTTTTGATGTGGATCAAGGTATCAAAGACATTGCCGATACTATCAATACACTACGCACTTTGCCGCAATGTACAGGCAAAGTCGGATCACTAGGCTACTGTCTTGGTGGAAAACTGGCCTACTTGACTGCCGCAAGAACCGACGTCGACTGCTCAGTTGCCTATTATGGGGTAGCAATTGAGCAATCACTTGATGAAGCCATGTCAATAGACTGTCCAATGGTAATGCACTTTGCCGAGGCTGATGGATTTGTGCCACCAGAAGCTGTTGAGCAAATTCACGGTGTATTTGAACACCGCTCGGATATAGAGATCTACACTTATCCGGAACTTGATCACGCATTTGCAACACCCGGCCGCGACAGCTATAATCAAGCCGCGGCAGAACTTGCATATTCAAGAAGCATGGGACTCCTGCACCGAGTGCTTGACTAGCAGGCTATATTTCGCTTGCAACCGGTGGATCAGCTTTCAGGCAAATACTTGAACCAATCAAACTGACCACTGCCGACAACCATAAAAGGGGGATTCAACATTTTGGGGTTGTCATTGTTATAACGAATAGTATTGCCCTTGAAATCTTGGACTGACCCACCGGCACATTCAACAACACATTGAGCTGCGGCCGAATCCCACTCGTGAATAGAGTTGAAATTGGGATAGATATCAGCTGCTCCTTCGGCCACGCGGCAAAATTTTACGGAACTAGATGAGTTCAAAATTGAAACCTCAATCGAGGCCTTTCGTAGACTTTCGCTCAAAGCTTGAACCCGCTTCCGAGTTCGATTTTCAGGTGCAATAATAGTTGCATTTTTACCACAAAACTCACGCACTTGAATTGGTTGTGGCTGACTGGTGCTTTCTCGTTGACAATAGGCACCTTCACCGATAACACCCCAATACATTTGATCCTCAAACGGAACATACACTGTGCCGAGTATGGGCGAGTGGTCGGCGATTAAAGCAATGTTGACAGTGAACTGGTTACCACCGTTTACAAAAGACCTGGTGCCGTCAAGCGGATCAATCAACCAGAATAGCGACCACTTAGAACGCACTGTATAATCCGGAAGTTGATTTTCTTCAGAAATGATTGGGATATCTGCGTTGATATCTCTCAATCCAGCATGAATGATATCATTAGAAGCAAAATCAGCTTCGGTTACCGGATTATTTGGAGATTTAGATTGAACACTGAATCCAGTCTCATAAAATCGCATGATTTCAATTCCAGCATTTCTTGCAATTTCATTAACAAGATCAACGTATGAATTTGCCTGTTTGGAAAGTGTGTTATTCATGTGTGTACAACACCTTCAATCACGATTCAACTATTATTTTTCATTCCTGGCGAGTGGAGTGCAGCGACCAAGATCAGAATTTTCAGGTTTCATGGTTTGGTTAGCTATCTTCACAATCAAACAAATTTTGTCTGTATCAATTTATATGCACTCACGTATTACCGAACGAACACATCGTCCGTATGTAAACTGGTTTGATAGCCACTCAAGAATTAACAATTTTGTTTAGATAGCAATGTCAGTACCACAGCAAATTGAGACGTTAAGCTAGATACATTGTGACACCTATAGCACCAATTCATACTATCAGAATAAGATTCAAAACATTGTTTTTAGTTAATATTATGATATTCATTATGCAACAATTTCTTAATAGCAACTGAGCAAAATGGTACTCATATATTAAATAGTGCGCGATATCAGGAATAAGCCTAAGAGTCGATAAAAGAACTTTTTCCGATTGTATGAATCCGTTTTTTTACGTTTTCTTCCACCATGGTGGCGGCTCTTTCAACCATAGAGGAGGTTCTCGCACTGATTCATCATTGTCAAAACTCAACACGTCTTCTTTGAGATCTGAGAGATTTTCTTTCAGCACTGCCATGTCTACTTAAGGCCTGCCACGTCAATTTTTAGACTTGTTATGTCTTCTTTCAGGCTTGTCATTGGGGTGCACTCGCTTTCGGCGAGAGTGGTTTCGATGATGTGGCTAGTATTCCTGAGATTAAAATACTCAACAACTTGCTAACTACCACCACCTAAATTTTCTGTACTATATTCAAACTCAAGCCGCATCGTGTTCAGCCATCCAGCACTGTGGCACAAAAACAACACCAAGACCATCGTCATCCAAAATGCAAACCCTCACTCCATCTGAACAATACGCCAAAGATATAAAAGACGGTAAAATCAAAGATGACGAAACGCAACAGGAAACTCTGAAACATTTACAACAACTGCATAATGTGCTCATAAATTCCAATTATGGAAAACAAAAATGGTTTTCCAATACAATTCTAAGACGAAATAAAGCCACTGTGCGCGGTATATATATTTGGGGTGGTGTCGGACGCGGAAAAACCTACTTGATGGATCTATTTTTTGAATCTACACCAATCAAACTCAAGACCCGACAGCATTTTCACCGCTTCATGCAATCAATTCACCAACAACTCAAGAACCATCAAAACACACGAAATCCCCTTGTAAAAATCGGTAAAGAGTTCGCAAGTAAATACCGATTACTCTGTCTTGATGAGTTCTTTGTTCTTGATATTGGTGACGCAGTTATCCTCTCTAGACTACTGCATACACTTGTTGATAATGACGTAGCGATAGTGATGACCTCCAACACCAAACCTGACAATTTGTATTTAGGCGGGTTGCAACGGGACCGTTTTTTACCAGCAATCAAACTAATCAACACACAGTTTGATGTAGTTGAACTGCGCGCTGGTATTGACTATCGCTTGCAGTCCCTATCCGGTAAAACGCTGTTCTACGATTCACTCAATGATGAAACCGCGGCTGAAATGGAAAAGAACTTTAATGAATGGTGTGTAAGCAAAAGTTCTAAAGCTGGCATACTATCTATACTAGATAGGGATATTCCAACTATCCGACAATCTGAAGAGCTGGTTTGGTTTGATTTTTTCGATATCTGTGACGGACCGCGCTCAAAAGCTGACTATATTGAAATAGCTAATTTATTTAAAACCATCATGATCTCAGGCATTCCAGTTTTAAACCGGGAGCATGAAAACCAAACCCGCCGCTTCATTGAATTAATTGATGAACTATACGACCGAGGCATACACTTGATAGCATCTGCAGCGACTGGTATCGACTCCCTCTATACCGGTAAACGATTAGTCAGCGAATTCAAGCGAACTCGCAGCCGATTGCACGAAATGCAAACTGAACACTATCTATCCCGAATACATGCTGTTCTATCAAAATAATGCCCTGCCTATAGTTAAGCTCAGTTGGCAGGATTAGGGTTGATAGCATTCAGCTTGCTTGCGATCAGTTCTGGTTCAATCTCTGAACACAACACTTCAATTAAGGCAACAATACAACTTCTGACGGTTGAAAATACTTCCTGAAATGCCGTGTCGATTTCTTCCATAGCTCCAGACACTGCTGCCGGGTCTGTAATGCTCCAATGCGCAGTTGCTGAATACTGTGGCCAAACTGGACAAACCTCTGATGCTGCATTATCACAAACCGTAATTACAAAATCCATGACAGGCATTGATCCATCCGTAAAGACATCCCAATTTTTCGAGTGTAAGTTTTCGGTAGAAATATCGTTTTTTTGTAATACTCTGAATGTCACTGGATTGACGTTGCCTTGAGGGTGACTACCAGCACTGAACCCCATGAACTGCTTGCCGCCCATACTGTTAAGTATAGCTTCTGACATAATGCTTCTTGCTGAATTTCCTGTACAAAGGAAGAGTACGTTGTAAGATTTGCGACCCATTGTTTTAGTCAGTAGATAATATGCGAAAATCAAACAAGGTTATATCTTATTATCTTCTAAATCAAATCTAATTCAATGACCTCATTTTTCACTTAAAACACAGAATCGGCAACAAATATGCAAAATTCCTGTCTTCAACTTCAATCCGGTAAAATTATGAAAAAAATCCTACTCGTAACAGGAAGCAGCAGAGGTATTGGTGCCGCAACCGCAATATTAGCGGCCAGACAAGGTTACAGTGTTGCGGTCAATTACCTTGAAAATAAAGCTCGCGCCAACCATGTTGTTAACAAGATCAAATCCAATGGCGGTGAAGCTGTCGCGCTACAAGCTGATGTTGCTAATGAATCTCAGGTTGTTTCAATGTTTGAAGAGATTGACGCAAAACTCGGCAACATATCAGCTCTTGTCAACAATGCTGGGATCCTAGCCCCACTGTCAAGAGTCCAAGACATTGATGCTAATCGAGTCAGACGAATTTTTGATGTTAATGTACTCGGGTCGTTTCTTTGTGCCCGCGAAGCCATTCGTAGAATGTCCACTAAATACGGTGGCGACGGCGGTTCAATAATCAACCTAACCTCAGGTGCTGCCCGTATTGGTGCCGCCAACGATTATGTTGACTATGCCGCTTCCAAAGCTGCAATAGACACTTTCACAATTGGACTGGCAAAGGAAGTGTCAGATGAAGCAATTCGAGTAAACGCCGTCAGAGCCGGTTTTATCAATACCGAAATGCATGAAAGCGTCGGTGGTAGCAAACGTTTTGAGCAATTGAAACACACCATCGCACTAGGCAGAGTTGGTGAGCCACAAGAAATAGCCGAAGCGATTGTGTGGTTAATGTCGGATAAAGCATCATATTGCACAGGTACTATTCTAGATGTTACCGGTGGCCGCTGAACTGGAGTATTAGAGCACGTAATTAATCTCGCAATAGCGCTTCTTGAATAATCTTCTGTAGTCGAATTACGTGTTGCTCCATTTTTGGTGACAACGGGCCAGGTACATATGCACCAGAACGCATATTGTTGGTGACATCCATGCAAATAGCAAAATCCTCCTCTACTATCTGCCTTGCCCATTCAAAATTATCTTGCTTTTCTTTACCTGCCGAATCACAGTGCCAAGCCCAGTTTTTTGAGCTAACATGATTTGGCCCAACGGCATTGACTCTTTCAGCTTTGAAAGCTCTTTCACCCAGTACCAACTGAAATCCCGGGAAATGGTAAATCCACATCCCTTTTTTACCTCGAAGACCTTCACTGTCACTTCCGTAACTCACATCAAAAACCACTGAATGTCCGTCATTCACCGACCTCAGCTTGGCACAGCCATTTGCCAATGTACGACCGAGACGCGGATGAACTAGATTGAGGTGATATCCTTCAACCGTGTTGTCGCAGTATGCTTTCCAATTGAGCTCGCCACTGACTGAAAACTCACCACTGTAAACTAAATCGGAAGGTGAAGGGAAGTCCTTACATAGAGTCGAAACTTCACCTAGCCAATCATCAAATCCAAGGCCTTGTTCTTTCGCTACCTTTATAAAAATCAAATCATTCCAAACGCGAATATCAAGTTCTATCAAGGCAATGCTGTCAGATAAGCAACTTGAACCTTCACTAAAGTGAGGTGCCTTGAGCAAACAACCTTTGTCGTCGTAAAGCCAACCATGATATGGACATCGGATGGATTCAATATTTTCACCGTGACCTTGTGGCAATAGACTCGCGCCTCGATGGCGGCATATATTCATAAACGCTCTCAACTTGCGATCATTTGAGCGTAGCACAAATACAGGCCAACCGCAAATGTTGTCACAGACATATTGACCGGGTTTGGAAATTAGAACTTCAGGCGCGAACAACCACCAATTAAGAGCAAATATTTTCTCCCGTTCGCGTATGTAAACCGACTCATCAACATACCATTCAGCGGACAAATTCTGCGGCATCAACACTACCCTAGCTCTTTGATGAAACAAACGATATGGGAAGCGACTTCAGGGCCAGCCTCTAGCAGAATTGAATGTTTATAGTTTGGCAAAATGACCAGCTTTGAGTTGTCGATAGCTTCCGCGATAAGGCGATTGAGGCGCGGATTGCAACCCCCATCTTGTTCACCAGTCAATACTAAAGTTGCCTTTTCTATCTCACCAAGCCAAGGTAACATTTCAGTTCCAGCATAGATTTTAAAGACATTGAGAAAAACATCAGTATCAGTATCAAGTACCTGCTTCAGTCGTCCTTCTACTATATCTGGTCTCAATTCAATGAACGAATCTGTGAACCAACGATCAATAAGTGTAGGTAGTACCTTGTCAACTCCTTGCTCTATCATTGCGTTAACAACAGCCCAAACTTTTTTAGAATCATCCTTCGACCGCCCGGCAGCTGTTGACAACAGAATAAGCGACTGAACATGATTTGGATATTTTCTAGCATAAGCTGGAGCGATCATGCCGCCTAACGAGTGACCTGCAAAATGTGCTCGCTCAATACCTGTTTGTTCACGGACGCGTTCAAGATCATCAACCAGCTCGGACAGTCCAAATTCCCCATTCGGCATTGGTGAATTACCATGACCCCGCAAATCGTAGGTTATGACTTGGAAGTGCCTGTTAAGCTCTGGCATCATAAATCGCCATACACTTTGATCAGCACCGATTCCATGAATCAGGAAAAGCACCGGGCCTTCTCCGCCTGAAACTGTGAAACTACAATCTATAGTTGACACTGTCTCCACCTATATTAATTGTCGAAATGCGGCATAACTTCTTCCGCGATCAATTGCACACAATCCAATGTTTCGGATTGGCTTACACCGAAATTGATATTCAGGATCATTCGATCAATTCCCAACTCAGCATATGGAGCAAGTCGATCAACCATTTCTGCTGGCGGACAAATCAAAACATTCTCTGCCAGCTCGTCTAATGACTGTTTGCGGGGGAGCGGACGTATCATACCATTGTCAACTATGCCCGGGCCAGTGAAAACATTATCGAAACGGCTGTAATATTTGTCTGCTGTTTCAACATGGGTTCGACAAGATTTTGATGACTTCGCGGTAAAGGCAACCCTTGAAAGCGTTAATGTTTGCATACTGTCTGAATGCTCGGATTTCGCTCTTTGAAATGCATCCACTTGCTGTCTAAGAAGTTGTTGGTTGCCGGCTAGTGGTGTAGTCTGGATATGCATGCCTTTACTTGCGTATTCGTACACTTTCTTGGGGTTCATTACTGCAATCAAAATTGGCGGACCGCCGTCACGAACTGGGCGAGGCATGACAGTCAATGGCTCAAATTGATAATAACGACCTTGCCATGAAACCTCTTCATTTGACAACAATGCCTGTAAAACGTCAAGCGATTCGTCAAACCGTTCCTGAGTTTCGGTGATTGGTACACCGAGACGCTCCATTTCATACTTATATGCACCCCGCCCCACTCCGAGTAACAATCGCTGTTCTGTAAAGATATCAGTTGCAACGATCTCACCGGCCAGAATTCGCATGTCATGCAACGGTAAAACCATGACCGCAGTTATGACCTTGACTTGTTGGGTATTCTCAGCAATCTTAACTGCGAATTGCAGCGGCGCTGGCATCATCAGACAATTGATCAAATGATGCTCTGTAATCGCTACGGAATCGAACCCGAGCTGATCCGCTAAAACAGCCTGATCCAGCATATCCTGATAAACTCGGTCTCCACCGTATGATTTAACTGGATAGTCTGCTGACAATTGAATGCAGAAATCCATGCTCAGTTACTAATGAAAACTATGCAGATTGCTACCAACACCCAAATAGCGAAAGGTGTCGGTACCTGTCTTGTTGAGCAGCTTCAACAAAAGATCAGCACCTTTATTTACAACCGCTACCAAATCTGGAATTCGAATTGAAAAAGGTTAATGTGATTTTGCCAAAGCTGGTGTGCGCTTCAAACCAATTTCGTCAAAAACATCAACCAAGGCGCTAACCAATTTCTGAATCAGTTCGTCATCATGCAACGGAGTGGGAGTTATCCGCAATCTCTCAGTACCAACTGGCACTGTTGGATAATTAATGTGCTGTACGAATATATCATGCCTTTCTAACAATAAGTCGCTTGCCTGTTTACAAATGCTTGCATCACCAATCATAACTGGCACAATATGGCTTGGAGTTTCCATTACTGGCAATCCTGCATCCAATAAAAGACTTTTGACTTTGTTGACGTTAGTGTGAAGTTTGATCCGGCGCTGGATATCTTTTCGAACATGTCGAACGCTAGCAATGGCACCAGCAGCAGTTGCCGGCGGCATTGCGGTTGTGAATATAAAGCCGCTGCCGAAACAACGAATGTAATCAACCAGCAAAGCGCTGGCTGCAATATAACCTCCAATTACTCCAAATGCTTTCGCAAGTGTGCCTTGAACAATATCAACCCTATCAGCCAACCCCTCGCGCTCTGCAACACCGGCTCCGTTTTGCCCATAAAGACCAACAGCATGAACTTCATCCAGATAAGTTAGCGCATCGTATTTATCAGCCAAATCGCAAAATTCTTTGATCGGCGAGATGTCGCCGTCCATAGAATAAACCGATTCAAATGCAATCAACTTGGGTCGATCGCGATCAACGCTAGATAGCAATTCTTCTAAGTGCTCAGGATCATTGTGCTTGAAAACATGTCGCTCACATTTACCGAAACGCACACCTTCAATCATTGATGCATGGTTCAGGGCATCGGAGAATAGTACCATATTCGGCATCTTCCCCAGTGTACTCAATACTGTGGAATTGGTGACATACCCTGATGTAAATACCAGCGCAGCCTCTTTGTTGTGCAAACTCGCGAGCTCAGATTCAAGTTCTACCAAGGGATGACTCGTTCCAGCAATATTGCGAGTGCCACCAGCGCCTGAGCCGATTTTTTGCACTGTTTCGCAAATAGCTTTAGCCACGTCCGGGTGTTGTCCCATGCCAAGATAGTCGTTGCTACACCAGAGTGTAATCTCACGCCCGATCGAATGGTTTTTTGCATGAGGGTAATTACCAGCAAGCCTTTCGAGATCTGTAAACTCTCGATAGTTACCCGCGGCTTTTAGCCCATCGATAGCATTAACAAAGAAGTCATTGTAATTCATAGATATCTGGTCCATATTGCTGTAGCAAGACAAACTTTAATTATAAAGGACTGAGAACTTGGATACTTCCACAGTTTGATTGCAGATGAGTTGGTGGTTTGCTCTGTGATCCCAGAATATATCGCACTGTAGCGTTGCAAATCAATAAAAAATATATGTCATTTTATGTTGTATTATTAATGTTAATTTAATTTAATGTTAAATTATTATTTATGATCCCTATAATTTGCAGGAAGTAGAAATTCATTTCTATTTACTGTTAAGTTCTACACATTAATTGAAAAAATACTCTGACGAGTTCAAGGTATTCCCAATCAAGCAGTTGCCGTATTTGGAGTGAAAATGCAAGAATTTAGTTCAAACCGAGTGCGTAGCCGAACATTAAGAAAGAATTTAAAGAAGTGGTGCTAGAAAAGCTTTGGCCTCTATTCGATCATTGGAACCTATATGCTGAAGTCCATAGTCTGGTTGACGATGATTTCCTAGCCAAGAAAATCAGGGACAAGCAGGTGAGAGCAAAGCACAAAGCTTAAGCTGTATCAGCTTTCGGCAACGCAAGCGACAGGAAAGCGGAGACAGCTTACGATATATAGCAGGTATGTTAAGCATAGACAAGATTTTTAAGCAGTCAGGAACGCTACCGAAGTCGCTCCACGCATACGAACATGCGGGCAATAACACCTTGTCAGTCAGCATAGATCGCTTGAAACCGCTGTTCAGGTTGCACCCTTCGCTATCGTCCATTTACATAGGAGCTTGACAAATTACCACTTTTATTGTATAATTAACTGTAAATCTTATCAATAACACAATGGTGTTGAAAAAATCAATATTGAGCAAGATAAACTTGACTCGCTCAGGAAAGAGTTCAGGGACTTTCAAGGTTACATCATAGAAAACAAATTGAGCGTTCGCATCCGGCAGCTCATGGGATACATGCTTCAATTCTCTTACAAATTAGACATGTCTGTGGAAGACATCAGACGCAACTTCAAGTTGCTGGTAGACGAACTGAGCGAGCTCGCAGACGCAATCCAGAAGGATGGCTACGAGCTGACCAAAAAGGAAGAAATAAAAGTAATGGCAATCAATGGAACATGCAATAGGAGTTTGACATGAAGAAAACAATTTTGTTATTAGTATTGGCAGTCATCATGCCTTTGAGCGTGAATGCTGGAGATGGGGTGTTGGACAATAACGGGTTCGATTGGCTGGATAAATACCTGCCGTCAAACAATCAATACAAGCCAACTAATTACCAAAACTACACTTACGGCGGCCCTGTTCCTCAGATTCAGCATGACAATTCCGCTGTTGAAAGGCATCGAAAACTGATGGAGCAGTTCAGGTACGAAGCGTCTCAGGTTAAACCGCCGCAGGCATGGACGCACAAGGAGATGTGCCGGTTTCTGGCGCCTCCGGGCGGCGACAGGCAATTCTGCTTTGAGAATTAACCACACCAAACCTGTGTGTTATTCTGCTACCACCTATTCCTTTTTATAATCAATCTGTGTCGATGCCAAGTACTCTGGTGGCAAACGCGGACACGGTACCCAAGGCAAGACACCAGTGTTGCTTGCAGTTGAAAAGCGCGCTATGACAACAAAAGCAAAGCGATGGCTGTCTTTATAACCGCCAAGGCAGTCGATGGGATTAACCAAGCCGGCGAGTAGTTGCTATTGGTGCATTTGATCATCGGCAATTTCAAGGGTTTTTAATTGGCACCTTTCACGGTGTGAGCAAACAGTTCTTGCAGATGTAACTGGATGAGTTTATTTGCTGCTTCAACCGCAAGCACTGGAAAAAGCAGTGAGCTAGCCGCTTGCTCGCCGTCGCGTCGCTTCGGAGCATGAATCGGTACCGTTCAGGTTTTTGAAGGTAGAAACATTAGAGTCTTTTTGGTTAATCCCATTTGTTTTTTTGATTTTTGTTAGTTTCCATCTCTAGTTTACAATCATACTGCGGAAACTCTATAATTTCAAATATAGTCAGATTTCAACAAATTTGACTGCTGACGAACTAGCTTCAGAACTCTCATCAAAGACATTACTGTTGTATTACTGCCAATCGGAAATTCTTCTTTCCCAGAATAAACGATTATCTTTCGAGTTGCTTTGACATCTCGGCAAGCCGTATGAAAACCCTTTCTAATTTCTGGCGAGCTGGATAGTTTGATTTCAATTGCCCAAACTTCAGACCGCGGACCTTCAAGAATAAGATCAATTTCAGACTGAGAAGCCGTGCGATAATAACTGAAATTCCATTGGTCCGATAGAAGTCCCACTATATTCTCAATCACAAAACCTTCCCATGAGTGCCCCAAAACGGGGTGTATTAGCAAGTCATCGTAGTTGGTAATTTTTAGGAGATAGTGCAGTAGTCCAGTATCTCTTACATATATCTTTGGCGATTTGACCATTCTTTTTTTTGTACTGCTAGCCCACGGCGGTAGATATCGCACAAAGAAAAGGTTATTCATTATGTCAAGATACGATCGTACCGTCATGTGACTTACACTGAGACTCTTTGAGAGACTTGTGTAATTAATTTGTTGTCCATGATAATGCGCTAGCATGTGCCAAAACTGACGCATTCTAGTAGGCTCAATCTTTGCAATTAACAGCGGGATATCTCTCTCGACATACGATCTAATGAAATCCGATCTCCATTTCCAGCTTTCGCTTTCACTTGGCGCAAGTACGCTTTTAGGAAAACCACCTCTAACCCATAGTTCCCTGATTTTCTGACTGGTCATAGTCTCTCTGCAAATTTCTTGGGCAGAAACAGGCGCTAATTCAAGATATCGAATCCTTCCAGCTAGAGACTCGAAGGACGATTGGATTATTTCAGGTGAAGCGGAGCCTAACAACAAAAAATGTGCCGATTTTTCACCCGCTTCGATTCGACGGTCGATTAAACTCCGAAACAAAATAAACAACTCAGACCTAATTTGAATTTCGTCAATTATCACTAGAACGTTTGCGCGTTCTTTAAGATAGCTCTCTGGATATCTTAATTTTGCCAAATCGTCTGGAGATTCTAAATCTAAATACTCAACAGGCTTTTTTTTCCATTCTTTTTGGATTGTTTTGGCTAGCGTTGTTTTACCAACTTGACGAGGCCCTATCAGAACGACTGCTGGAACATGCTCAATCGCGTCAACAAGCTTGCTTTGCATTAAACGAGGTATCATTCTATATGTATATTAAAAGTTTTAATATCACTTTACTACATTTGTCATTGATCACAAAATTTGTAGAATAATATTTTATCGTGGTCATTTTACTTTTTGTGTAAATTGATAGTATAACTATCAATTTGCATGGTTTAAGTTTTAATGTTTATATTATATTGTTTTTATTAGTATTATTTTTAAGTAAAATGTGATAAAATTATGATTATTTGACAATATTATCCGTTGTTTCAAAATTTACATGGTTTTTTAGACTCTATTCAGCAAAATGTTGTTTGTTTTTTACCTAGTAATGCCACCCAATCACCGTCATATCTAGTTGTGAAATCTACATGTCCAAAATAGGCTCTGGAAACACGCTCAACTTGTGGTTGTAGTATTCCAGATAATACAATCCAACCATCGTCAGTTGTCAACTGTATCAAATCACCTGAAAGCGCGACAAGTGCATCAGCGAACAGGTTGGCCACTGTCACATCTGCATGTGTATGAAGGGGTAAATCTTCAGCTTCAAGCGCACAATATTTTTCTTCAACATAATTTCTCTGAGCGTTAGCAACACTTTCTCGCCTCGCGTTAGGGTCGATATCCACACCCCATGCGTGCTCTGCACCTAATATAAGCGCACATATCGCCAATACGCCACTTCCACAGCCATAGTCAATAACAATTTTTCCATTCAAGTCTAATTCAGAAATAATATCTGCGCATAGCTGAGTTGTTTCATGGTGGCCAGTACCGAAAGATTGACCAGGATTGATTACAACTGTATTTCTGTCATCAGGTGGATAGTCATGCCACGGTGCGACGATATTCAAACCTGAGCTTAAAATTACCGGTTGCATACTTTGTTGTGAATCAGCGACCCAATCTCTATCCTCAATTGAATCGACTTTTACGCTGAACTGTTCGTCCTCTCGGACCTTGGGGGATATCTGCTCTTGAAATTTATCAACATCTACAGAATCTTCATCGAAAAGCCCTTGCACACTAGATCGCGTATCTCTGTCTAACGAAATAGACACAGAGATAGCGCCAGCCAACTCCAGCATATCGCTGACAGCAATATCAGCGTTTCTCAGGCAATCGACGGTAATTCTGATCCAACGTTTAGGGATTCCCACTGAAAATCTCTTTTATCAAGCAAGCGCTCTAAATAGTTGATGTCTACCGCACCACGTCGGAACTTTTTTTTGTTCAACAAATACTGGTGAAGCGGTACCGTTGTGTCTATACCGTCAACAACCATCTCCTCAAGCGCACCTCGCATACGCGCAATCGCTTCATCCCTATCGCTACCGTGTGATATCACCTTAGCGATCAACGAATCATAATGAACAGATATCTCATATTGACTGTAAATATGCGAATCTACTCGAATACCTGGCCCACCGGGCGGATGATAACGCTGAATCACTCCAGGTGACGGCATCAGAGTTTGCGGGTGTTCGGCATTGATTCGGCATTCGATCGAATGACCTGAAATTCCCACATCAGATTGAGCATAGCTCAATGGCAGACCAGCGGCGATTTTAATCTGCTCCTTTACAATATCAATGCCGGTAACAAATTCTGTAACAGGGTGTTCGACCTGCAGACGCGTATTCATTTCAATAAAGTAGAACTCGTTTCCATCATACAAAAATTCAAATGTACCCGCACCAAGGTAACCAAGCGATTTACAAGCTTCTACACACGCTGAACCAAGTTCAAACCGTTTACGGTCTTCAATGCCATACGCAGGTGCTTCCTCAATTAGCTTCTGACGTCGGCGCTGAACTGAACAATCCCGATCTCCGAGATGAATGACATTGCCTTGCTTGTCAGCTAAAACCTGCACCTCAATGTGGCGAGGATTATGCAGATACTTTTCAAGATACAAAGTCGAATCGCCAAAACCGTGATTAGATTCGCTCTGAGATACCATCACTGCGTTTTCAATCTCAGATTCATCTTGTACTAAACGTAAACCTTTGCCGCCACCGCCTGCCGCAGCCTTAATCAGAACTGGATAGCCTATGTTTTTGGCCATCATCTTTATCTCATTAACATCTTCTGCTATAGGACCAGCTGAACCAGGCACACACTCAATACCGATCTTTTCCATTGTTCGAATCGCTTCAATCTTATCACCGAATGTTCGAATAGCAGATGCCGATGGGCCTATGAATGCGAAACCACTTTGTTCTACACGCTCCGCAAAGTCAGCGTTTTCAGAAAGAAAACCGTAGCCCGGGTGGATGGCATTCGCATTGGTAACCTCAGCAGCTGCGATGACAGCCGGGATATTCAAATAGCTACTAGTGGCATCGGCTGGACCGATACAAACCGATTCGTCAGCAAGTTTTACATACTTTGCCGAACGGTCAACATCCGAGTGCAACGCGACAGTAGAGATACCAAGGTCCCGGCAAGCTCGCAAAATTCTAAGTGCAATTTCACCGCGATTGGCAATGACGATTTTATTGATCATTCACTCATCAGAAATAACGGCTCGCCATACTCTACTGGGTCACCATTTTCTTTCAATATCTTGACCACAATACCATCTCGTTCCGCTTCAATTTGATTAAAAATTTTCATAGCTTCAATTAAGCAAAGCGGCTGTCCCTGGCTAACTTCATCGCCAACCTTTACGAACGCCTCATCATCCGGTGAAGGTGAAGTAAAAAATGTACCAACCATTGGTGCAAGAACTGTATAACCGTCAATGGCACTCTCATCAGCATCTTCTTCAATCACAATATCACCCAATGCCGGCGCTTTTTCGGTTGAAGGTGCTGAAGGTTGGACACCACTTGGTGGAACTGAGTATGAAGCACGAGTCAAACGAATCGAGTCTTCTCCTTCTTGGATCTCAATTTCACTGAGATTTGAAGCATTGAAAATCTCAATTAATTTTCGAATTTTGCGAAGGTCCATAGCTACTACTTTTACTCAGAATTCTCAATGTGAGTGATAGCGGCACGTATGCCAAACTCATAGCCTTCGCCACCTAATCCAGATATCACACCCTCAGCGATATCAGAAAAATAGGAATGATGTCGAAACTCTTCACGGTGATAGATATTTGATAAATGCACTTCAACAAACGGAATATCTACAGCAAGCATTGCATCCCGTAATGCCACGCTGGTATGCGTATAGGCTGCTGGATTGATGACGATAAAGCTGATGCCTTCACCAACCGCCGCATGAACCCACTCAACTAGCTCATGCTCGGCGTTGCTCTGCTTCGCAACTAATTCGTGTCCAGCTTCTGCGGCTATGCGCGTTATCCGATCATTGATTTGATTGAGTGAAGTGGCGCCATAGAACTGTTGCTCTCTTGAACCCAAGAGATTTAGATTTGGACCATGCAATACTAGAATTTTTGCCACTTAACTGATACTCGTTTAAGAATTTACAAGCATTATATTGGAAGTTAGCAACATTTCAAAGGTATTTCATAGAAATTACTTTTTACTCCATAGAAACTCCACCAAGGTGGGTTTCTTGAAAAACCAAACATTTCAAGAATTATGGCAACAGATTTGCCAGATCTTCCTGACTAACCGGACCTAATTTTGTAAAAGACAGTTTGCCTGACTGAGAAAAGGCCACAGAGTATGGAAGAATATTTTCAGAATCCCCTAGATTGATAACAAGCTCATTGGTTGTTGACGCATCCATGAACAACGAAGGAAATTCAATCTCATTTTCAGCTAGAAACTTTTCGGCTTTTTCCTCAAAGTCCACAGCTATACCAACAACATGGACTGAATCATTGTCCGCATTGAACTGATCTAACAATGGCATTTCCTCAATGCAAGGCGGGCACCAAGTTGCCCAGAAATTTATGAGAACAACCTTATTTTCCCACAAATTGGTGTCCACAGATTTTCCAGCCAAAACTTTCCATTTAGGCTCGTAGGCGGTCAGCTTTTCCAATGTATCGATTGCTGGTGTTGAATCTTTCTCAGTTAGAAACGTCCGCCAAACTGCTCCAGAAACTAGTGCCAGCAACGATACACAGATGACAACAGCGATTGTAATGGTGCGTTTTCGTTCCATTTTTCGTATTTTAGTAACCCGTCTATTTTACTATTTATGCAAAATGTAAATCTATACTGTAGGTCTGTGGCGAATTCGATATCGGTTGATAAATCCCGACCTGAGACAGCGGTCGCAAGGGGTCGCGATTACCCATCACACCACCAATGAACGTCAAGATGCCCCAAATTAGCATTACTAAACCGATACCCTTCCAAAAATGTTTCCAACCGCTAACAACAGCCGGCAACTCTTGTGTTGCACCAAGAAAAACGCCAGCTACAATGAATAGCGCACCCCACAACAGAAGTACCGGAACCTCAGGAATAGTACCGAGCAAATAGATAGACACACCTAACAGCATAACACCAAATCCCTGCTTGAGTCGATCCATCCAAGGACCGGCTTTTGGTAACACTACACCAAACCCAAATCCAATCGCAATTAGTATCACACCCATGCCCAGCGCCATAGATGTCATCATTGCCGCACCTAAGTAAGGGTCAGCCTTGGCGATAGCAATACCCAGTACCGAAATTAAAAGTGGCGATACACAGGCGCTAACAACCAAAGCTGAGAGAACCCCTAAAATCAACACAGCGCTGAATCGTCCGCCACCGATTTTCATTGTGCCTTCCTGTAGTTTAGACTCCAAAGCCGTAGGCATTCGTATTTCATACAACCCGAAAAGTGATAGCGCCATCAACACGAACAACACACTCATAGTGCCGATTGCCCAAACGTTTTGAAAATAAGCCTGCAATTGCTCACCCGTAGCCCCTGCCGCCGCACCGACAAACGCGTAGGCGATTACAGTGCCCAACACGTAAACTACCGAAAGTGTACCACCTCTAGTGCGACTCTCAGTGCCTCCGCTACCCACAATAATAGAGGACAATATTGGAATAAGTGGCAATACACAAGGTGTAAATGTTAACAACAATCCAGTTCCGAACGCCGAGATGACCAACCACCAAAAACTTGCGCCAACAGCGGCACTCATATTCGATAAACCACCTTCGGCCGCCTGCGCCTCACCAATCAAGCTGGGCAAAGAAAGCTCAAAAGTTTTGGTTACCGGTGGATAACATATCAGATCTTTGGCGCATCCCTGATAGCTCGCGCTCAGTTGCATCCTCCCTTCGGCTGGTGAAGCGCGAACGAGTGGCAAACCCACATTGAAACTCGTTGGATAAACAATGGTTTCACCGAAGAAGGCGTCGTTCATTGATTCCCCTTCAGGCAATTCTAGCTGTTGCACTTGAGCGTCACCAGCTGCTTCAAACTTGATCTTATCCTGATACAAGTAGTACCCTTTGGCAACCTCGAAATAGGCTAGCAACCTTTCACCATTCGGCTGCAAAACACTCAACTTGAATGCTTCGTCAACTTCCAGCAATTCATCCTCAGTGACACTCGGCAGTTCACTCAGCAGACCGCCCAATAAATTTGTTGCGCGATCAAACATAGCAGAGTCCGATTGCGTAGTTGCCGCATTCGCCACGCGAAAAAGCGAAGCTGGTAACGACACTTCATTTTTGATTGGCGGATAGCAAACACCAATAGGCTCATTGCATCCCTGCCCCCATACATCAAGCTCAACATATTCTGTTGAGTTTTCTACATCAATCGGAACCTGAACATTGACTCGTTCAGTGTAAACCACAACCTCTCCAAATATAGGGTCGTCTTTTGTTTTACCGACTGGCAGCAATAGCTCTTTTACCTTAACATCCTCAGACTTGGGGTCAACAACAAACTTGTCTTGATACATGTAATAACCACTAGCGATGCGCCAAGTCGCTACCAACTGCTCATCAACCACCTCATAGCTGAACGCAAATGCCTCTTCCGGCGGCAATAACTCATCATCGCCTTGAGCGAATACCGAGAATGCCGTCAACAGCAATATTGTGAAAATTATTACTCTCATATCACTCCTTCAATCAGATACTTTCGGAACGATGGTATCGGTATCGTCAAAATCGTATCTTTGCGGTGCACCACGCCCGCCACAATCATCGCTTCTACGAAATCCGCCGGTTGCATGCCCTCAGGCATAGTGGTGAGGTGTTCATCTTCCACCCATCTGCGCTTGCTCAGCAGGCTAAGAACCTCTCCTCTCTTGCAACCGTCAGGGCCAATCAGCCGTGCAACATCTGCGAGCAATTCCTCGCTGTCGCTGATTGGTGAGTTACCCAACCTCTTGCTGTAATAGTCAACACGATTCTCATCGCCATCGCTACGCACAGCAGATTCATCTATTCTCGCGAGGTCCAAGCCATGAGCACCGAGTTGATCAGTCAATGAGATCATATAGTGTTCCAGAAATTGCGGCCAGCCGTCGCACCAAGCATCTATCTTCTCTGGCAGATCTGAGTTGTGTCTGTTTTTGATTTGATAGCCGTTCAGCATGGCCCTGACAGACTCAGCGGCCTCGCCAGATTCAAGCGGGGCGATGGTCTGGACATGGCTCAGCTGTTTAGTTTTGGCAAAGCGCGAGATTCTCGCTTTGGCTAACATTGATTCGGAGTAGGCAAGTCCACACAGCAACGCCACTATTGGCAATCCGTGCGTACCATTGTGAAGTTTGCGCAACAACGCCACATCCTCTGGATCAAACATCTGAACCTCATCAATCATCACCACGATTGGTCGCAACTTCGGCAACGTTAGGGAACTTCCCTTCAACACGCGCTTGGACACCGCCGCCGCTTTTTTACTGTATAGTCGACCTAGATGTTCCAATGCCAAGCCTGGCGATGGCTGCTCGCTATCGATCACTTTGCCTCCGGCCTGAATGAGCGCATTCACCCCGGCACTGGCTTCAACGGTACGGACTGTGTTGAGTAGTTCCTCACCATAATCCGGTAGTATGCAATCAGCAATTATGCCCGTGACAACGGTCTCGTTTCTCAGGTTGTTGGGGTCGATTCTCACCGTCACCGGACCACCTTCCCGTGCTCCCCAAATGCTTTCCAGATGGCTCAGCAATGCTGATTTACCTGCGCCGGGTGCCCCCTGAATCAACCATGTGTCTTGACTGGTCAGTATTTTTCCGGGTTGCAACCCTGTGTCAGAAGTTTCAGCCTTGATTCTGCTTTCAATGTCGGCAACGGTGGTCTCAATGCCGGCAATAATATCTCCGCGACCGACAAAGAAGATGGCCTTTTGCTTGTCACTCCGGTTCCGGTATTGCTCTATGGTGACTGGCGGTGCTTGATGCATGTGCGATGTATTAAACTCTAATAATTTACTGTAGTTCAATCATAACATATTATGTCATGCTACACCATTGATTTTCGTAGAGATGTTTGAGTTTAATGGCTATGTGAGGGTATCAACCATGCAACAGCAAGTTATTAACCAAAGAGCAAATACCCCACTGAATTAGCCTGTGTGAAAAAGTTGAACCGGTGTCGCTAATCAAATGGATGCAAGTATCTGAGTTGTGACTATAGCAAAGCCGAGGTGCTCCAACGATAGCGAAGCCGTTTGTATAGCAGTTGTCAGCATCAGGTATCAGTGCCGGCTGGTACCGTCTTCCATAACACTCAATAGCTAAAGAGAAAATGATTCTATGCAATCCAAATACTGCGTTTCGGTCTGCAGTATTTGTCGACCACAGATCTAACCAAGGTTGGGGAGTCATGGCCGACGGTACAACTTTTGTTAGCTTGTGTTGCACTAACTGAGACGGGCGACGGGACTGCAACCTGGTTTACTTGTCAGGGACCTGATGGAAGTGAACGTTGATTTTCTCGGCAGCAAGATCTAGGTGCAATCTCGGACGCGATGCGAATGGCAAGAAGCACGAATGGTTAACAATTGAAAAGCGCTATGATATCGGAAACAAAGCGGTGTCTGGCTTGATGACTACATGGCAGATGGTTTCAGCAGACCGGCGGGCTTGAATTTAGCCAGCGAGTTGCACGTGAGTATGGATCACTCACTGTTGCCTACTGAGCGAAAGTAGCGCGGTCTGAGAGAGAATTTCAAGCATAGTGACGAAAGTGACACCGTTTGATAAGACCAGCGACTAGCATACCTTTAGTGCTTGTGACCATCAACAATTTCAACAGGTATCTCATGAACACTGTTCACATTAATAGAAAGTCACTGCTTGATAAGCGCCTGTTACATCGCTTGCGCACACGATTTTGTAATAGAGTCATATAAGCAAATAGCCTCTCCAACTGACAGGCTATCGGCTCCGGTGTGAAAAAACCGAGCACAAACGTTCATATCTTGATAATTAATCACACTAGTGACTTTGCATAAAGCCCTAACCCAATATTAACCCCGAAAATACGTCAAAAATGTGTAATGTTAATGATAACGATTATTATTTAAGTTATCATAGATTGTTCACAACTTAGCGAATACACAAAGTGCATTTGCGGGTACTACACATTTGTTACTATATTGATCGTTCAATGTTGATATCAAGACTCAATTCTCGGTTTTTCGGGGGATTCGTTCCGGTTTTCGGACGGTAATCGTATGCCCACAACTCGTCTGTCAAACATCGGTTGGCTGGAATTGTCTACACCTGCAATTGCACTAGCAGTTATGTCACCATTGATTATCATGGTAAGTTCGGCAGCACTATCAGACAGCGCTGAGACACTCGTCTACCTGTGGAACACTGTGTTGGATGATTATGTCTTAAACTCGCTATTATTGATGTTTGGCGTCTGCACCCTAACCTTGTTGTTCGGTGTGCCAACCGCGTGGTTAACCAGTGTTTGCGAGTTTCCTGGCCATAAAGCATTTGCTTGGTTGTTGCTGTTGCCTTTGGCTTTTCCAGCATATATCATCGCTTACACCTATACCGGCATCCTTGATTACTCAGGGCCTATCTTTACATTCATTCGAGAAACAGCTGGGCGCGAGGTCTTTGACCTGCTTTATGTACCAATCCGATCTGTACCTGGAGCTATTTTGATGTTGAGCCTTGTGCTATATCCTTACGTATACCTGCTCGCGAGAACGGCTTTTCTCGATCAGTCAGTCAGGTTCTTAGAGGTGAGCAGAACACTTGGGTATAGTTCCAAACGAAGTTTTTTTTGCTTGGCAATTCCTTTAGCCCGCCCAGCCATTGTGACTGGTGTATCGCTCGCATTGATGGAAACTCTGGCTGATTACGGTACCGTCGCATATTTTGGTATCAACACTTTCACAACTGGCATATTCAAGGCGTTTTATGCTATGGATGATTTAGCAGCGGCCGGCCAACTATCCACTATGTTGTTAATGTTCATAGCAATGTTGATTTTTGCCGAGCGCCAATCACGGCGCAAGGCACGCTATTTTCAAGACAGCGCTACACCCTCTCGCAACAGCCGCATACAGCTCAAGGGTAAACATGCAGCTTGGGCCTGGTTGACCTGCCTAATACCGGTCATATTTGGCTTCGTGTTACCGGCACTGGTCCTCCTAAAATGGTCTGTGTTTGATGCTAAATGGGAAACCACAGCTTTTTTCACGCTTATATGGCATACTTTCTATCTGGCTTTTGCTGCAGCTCTAATCATTGTAGTAATTGGATTGCTTCTGAGTTATGCCAAACGAAGAAACAGCTCGCGCACCATACACGGACTGGTTGTGATTGCAAGTTTGGGGTATGCCATTCCGGGTGCCATTATCGCTGTCGGTGCCATCATTCCACTTGTTTGGGTAGACCATCGGATCATTCGGTTTGCCAAGTCGATTCTTGATATCGAAATCGGACTGTTGCTAACTGGCTCGATATTAGCGCTGCTTTTCGCGTACACTGTTCGATTTTTGGCACTCTCTGTCAGCATTACACAAAGAGGCCTTGAGAAAATCAAACCCAACATGGACAAAGCTGCCCAATGCTTGGGGTACCGTACTTTTGAAATACTCAGGATTATTCACTTGCCAATTATGCGCACTTCGTTGTGGACTGCCTTGCTACTCGTGTTTGTCGATGTGCTCAAAGAGTTGCCAGCAACTCTGATTCTACGCCCATTTAATTTCAACACGCTTGCAGTTCGCGCCTATGAACTAGCATCTGATGAAAGACTGGTTGACGCCGCACTGCCATCGCTGTTGATTATTGCTGCCGGTATCGTTCCCGTCATCCTCCTCAGTCGCACTATTTCACAACCCTCTCGAGTACGTAGTTGAACTATGTCAGTGCAATTTGAACGGAGCTCTGCCGAACCAATGTTACTTGACATCAGTAATGTATGCTTTGAGCGAGAGAGAAAAAAAGTCGTCTGTGATGTGAGCATTACATTACAACAAGGTGAAATTGGATCGATTGTCGGTCCAAGTGGTTGCGGCAAGACTACGCTTATGCGCGGCATTGCTGGATTTGAGCGGCCGACCTCCGGCACGATTAAGATGAATGACAATATCCTGTCATCTTCCGCGTACGCTGTAGTGCCGGAAAAAAGGGGGGTCAGCATGGTATTTCAAGACATTATCTTATTCCCTCATTTGAGTGTAGCCCGCAATATCGCATTCGGGCTGAGGAATTGGAGCGCTAAAAAGCGAACCAAGCGAGTAAAAGAGTTGCTTGAAATAGTCGGACTGCCAAACTTTGGTGAGCGAGCTCCACACTGTTTGTCCGGCGGCGAGCAACAACGCGTCGCTTTGGCCCAGGCGCTGGCACCGAAGCCAAATCTGCTACTCATGGATGAGGCATTCTCCAACCTTGATGTGCAACTGCGCCGCAGTCTGGTTTCACAAGTTAGAGACATTCTCAAGCACGAAAAAATCAGCGCAATTCTTGTCACCCATGATCATCAGGAGGCATTCGCGATCGCTGATAAAGTTGGCGTCATGGAAGATGGCTGCCTGCATCAATGGGACACACCGTTTAATTTATACCATCGGCCTCGTAACGCTTTCACGGCTAAGTTCATTGGCGAAGGCACGCTAATGAGTGCAATTGCAATTGAGGAGCATAAACTCTTCACACCTTTCGGAATCAAGCCCATCAGAAATAATAAACGCCTGAAAAAGGGGCAAGAAGTGAAAATACTACTGCGACCCGACGATGTTCTACACGATGACGATAGCGAAATAAAAGGTAAGGTACTTGCAAAATCCTTTCGCGGGTCCCATTTCCACTACAAAATACGCTTAGACAATGGAGAGGTTCTATTCTGCTTGGCAGACTCGCATCATAATCACCAAATTGGAGAGTCAATCGGTATTAATCCCAATATCGAACATTTGGTCATATTTCACTCTGAAGACGAAATCGACGATGGGACTGAGGCCGCTACCTAATTTCAACTTGACTTCTCAAATCTAACCTCTTTCAGTAATGAGCTATAACGAAAATTCATTTGAACTCGGCGCCACTGACGGTCAAATCATTCGCGGTGTTTACCGCGACACTGGCGAAGGTGCAGTCGGCGCTTTCTTGCACGGACTGCTATCCGATGCAGAGGGCGACAAGTCGATGCAACTTTGGCATGAGGCTGAAAAGCGTAATCGATCATGGATCAGATTCGATATGAGAGCACATGGCAAGTCAGATGGAATTTTTACAGAGTTTATGATCTCACGCGCTGTTGAAGATGCAAAGCAAGTGTTAGGTCAATTCCCAAATCGCCCAAAAGTTCTTGTTGGATCTAGCATGGGCGGTTGGGTTGCCGCCGAAACTGCATTGGACCCAAAACTGAATGTTCAGGCACTAGTGCTGATAGCACCTGCATTTAATTTCACTAAGCAGATATATGAATCACTGTGCGCCAACGATCAGGACAAGTGGGAAAAAGACGGCTTTATGACATTCGGCAGCTCAGATATTGAGGACGGATTTACGCTTCAGTACGAAGCAGTTGCTGACGGCCATAATTTCGATCACTTTTCTAAACCTTTTCGTTTTGATTATCCGATTAGAATTATTCATGGCGACTTGGATGACGTTGTACCACCCGAGCAAAGTCTGCAATTTCAACGGCACGTTGGGCCGCAGGCTGAGCTTATTGAACTGCCAAAAGCTGATCATCGCTTGACCGGACATATCGACTATATTATCAAGGCAGTCAATGAAGTTTGGCCGGGTTATAGCTGAGGTGTTATGAAACCATTCTCTGTTCTAGTTGTCATATTTCTGGTTGTCCCTACCGTTGAAATCTATTTACTGATTAAGATCGGTTACCAAATCGGCGCGATTTGGACGGTTTCGTGTGTCGTAGCAACAGCAGTTATCGGTGCATGGTTGCTCAAGTATCAGGGGATCTATACCATCAATAAGGCTATTGGTAGTGTTAAGGCTGGTACACCGCCAGCACTAGAGCTCGTTGAAGGCCTGTTTCTATTGCTCGCTGGGGCATTGCTTATTACACCAGGGTTTGTAACTGATACAATTGGGTTTATCTGCTTGACACCGCATTTGCGAGCTCACTTGGCTGCAATTGTCCTTCGAAAACTGACGGCCCATGTCCACGCCGAATACAAAGTAAAATCCCCTGAGATTTACAATGGCGAGTACTATGAAATCAAGGATTCAAAAAAGTTACATTAGCAGTGTGCAAATGAGTGTTACAATCTCGAATTACAATCATCAAAACTACAAAAGATGGATGACTTCGTCTACCGCAAAGATTTAATATCCAGAGAAGACTTAACCCAGCTCCAAATCCGTTCAGATCGGCCAGCTCTTGTTCGGTTGGGCGGTCATCTCGCAGCGATTGTCTTTCTTGGTGTGCTAGTTGGCGCCTTGGACGGTTCTGTGTTGTTACTTCCAGTATGGGTTGCTTACGGAATTGCACTTGCCTTTCTTTTTTCTCCGTTGCATGAGTGTATCCACAACACTGCCTTTGAATCAAGAGATTTGAATAAGGTGGTTGCCGCAGTCGCGGGGTTATTGCTGTTGTTGCCTGCAAACTATTTTCGTCATTTTCACTTTGAGCACCACCGATATACCAATGAACCGCAACGAGACCCCGAATTGCAATTAGAGAAACCGAGTGATTTTGCAGGTTACCTGCGAAATATTGTCGGTATCCAATCTTATTGGATACCGCAAATACGCTCCATTGCAAACCATGCCCGCGGTACAGTTGAAGATACATTCATACCACAATCCAAACATCAGTCGATTGTCACAGAAGCTCGCGTTCATGTAGCCTTATATGCTTCCATTGTTGCTGTATCGATTATCTCATTTAACGGATTTTTCCTTACCTACTGGATTATTCCGATGCTATTCGGCATGGTAGCACTCAGGCTGTTTCTGTTAGCTGAACATACCGGATGCGAGTATTCAGACAACATGCTGAAAAACACACGCACGACCTTGACCACGCCGTTTGTCACATGGCTATCATGGAATATGCCCTACCACACTGAACATCATTTGTTTCCATCTGTGCCATTTCACCGATTGCCAGCACTTCATAGTCTACTTCAATTTCAACTTGGGGTTGTTTGCAACGGTTACAGTCAATTCCATCGACAGCTGACCCGCACGTTCTGATATTGTTGATGGATGTCTAAAAACTGATCAGGAAATCTGAAAATTAACTTGCGCCCCTGATAGTGCAACTGCGCAATACCATGCAAAATGGAGTTTTAATGATGCAAGGCACCGGGTCAGATGTCGGCAAGTCTGCAATTGTCGCTGGTCTGTGCCGAGTGTTGCGGCGGCAAGGTTTTTCTGTCGCTCCTTTCAAGCCACAAAACATGTCCAATAACGCAGCCGCCTGCGCCGACGGCGGTGAAATTGGGCGCGCGCAAGCACTCCAAGCGCAGGCAGCTGGTATTGAACCAACAGTTGATTTGAATCCAGTTTTGCTCAAACCCCAGTCTGATTACACATCGCAAGTAATCGTTCATGGACAAATCGCCTCAAAACTCGATGCGAAAGACTATCTCAAACACCGACGCTCGTTGCTCATGCCCGTGCTTGAGAGCTTTAACCGGTTAAGGGACACATACGATTTTGTTATTGTTGAAGGTGCTGGCAGTCCCGCTGAAACCAATTTGCGTAAAGCAGATGTTGCAAACATGGGATTTGCAAGAGAGACTCAAACGCCTGTTTGCCTTATAGGAGACATTGACCGTGGTGGGGTCATTGCTTCTGTAGTAGGCACCAAAGCGGTACTTGAAGAAAATGATGCCGCAATGATTCGTAGCTTTATCATCAATAAATTTCGCGGTAATGTCTCGTTGTTTGGTGAAGGCGTGCTTGATATAGAGACTCGCACAAAGTGGCCTTGCCGCGGTGTGATACCGTGGATGCCCGCTGCTCGTAAAATGCCGCAAGAAGATGCAGTGGTGTTGGAGCAAACTCACAGCCGCAATAGACAAAATTCAAACAATCTTTTGAAAATAGTGGTGCCTATGCTGTCCCGTATTGCAAATTTCGATGATTTTGATCCATTGCGAATGGAAAAGAATGTCAATTTTCAGTTTATTACGCCCGGCACTGCGTTGCCGCGGGACTCTGATGTCATAATCTTACCTGGCACAAAATCAACCTTGGGTGACCTACGATTCATTAGAGAGCAAGGTTGGGATCATGACATAATTGCCCATGCTCGTTCTGGTGGATATGTATTAGGGTTGTGCGGTGGCTATCAGCTACTCGGCAAACGTATCAGCGACCCACACGGCATTGAAGGACAACCTGAGGAAGCTGAGGGGCTAGGATTGCTTGATGTCAATACCAATCTTTTGAAAGAAAAAACTGTTAGAACATTGACAGGTACTTGTGTTCGAACTCAGGTGGCAATCAGAGGCTATGAGATCCATATTGGTGATACTGATGGTACTGATACAAATCGCCGCATGATTCGCTCTGAACATGGTGAAGATGGTGCGATAAACTGCGAGGGAAATGTAGAGGGATGTTATGTTCACGGTCTTTTCTGGAGTGATTCATTCCGCGCGAATTGGCTGAATCGGTTGCGTAAAAATACAGCATCAGAATTGTTGTATAGTCAGGCAGTTGAGGATTTGATTGATGAGTGGGCTGATGGACTTACTCAGGTGCTTGACATAAATGGATTGTTGGCCGATGCTACAACCGCGCGGATTTGATTATCAATGATTTGCGACCTTAGGTGGACTCTCCAGCAACTGATCGAATAAATTCGTACAACCCGTTTTAACATAGAGAAACAACTACACCATCTTTACAATCTGTTATCAAAATTCGCCCTTGCTTTTGAGAGGCATTTTCAGATTGTATTTTTGAGCACGAATCAACACAAAATCCTGTGTATGCCAGTGTAGCAAATTGCTTGTATGTTGGGATGTTAGCATATGCGATTGGCATATTCGACTCAGTGCTAATAGCTTGTCAGATAGTGAACCTGAATTTGGTGTTTTATTCCATAAGCTATTGAATATAAAACACACATTGTAATATGTCAATGTGTGTTGATATTTTGGATTTTTTGCCTGAAAACAGTGGAAAGAAAAAACTAGTTTATTTACATAACAGATAACTCTTGAAGAATTGGGTCATTTAGATGGTTATTTATATTTATAACATCATATACTTATGAACGCATGACTAGTGTCAACTGCCGTCCAAAAACTAATTCGATCAGGCAACTTCCACCCGAATCTCTACCACGTTGCGGTCATCGCGCCGACATGCCACCGACAGCAAGTGGATTCTCTGACGACCCGTCAGATACTTGTGCGCATAACGCTTGTCATGGATCTGACCCACCGCCTGGAAAAACGCATACAGCAGACTCACATAATGACCCTGATAATTCCCCAAGTCGCCATGCAGGTAACACTCGTTTGGAAATCCCGCATAAAACGCCTTCAACTCGATCCCGAACTGCTCAAAGTCGTTGTCAACCAGCAACTGCGCCATGCTCTCGCCCAACTTGAACACCTCACTCAGACTCGCCCCGGCCGCCAGCAACAACTCCCGGTTCAGGCTCAGTCTTACTTCATGATTCGGGTAATCCAGCAAGTAATACAGATCGTCATCTCGAATTTCACTTCGCTTGATCGTCAGATAACCGCACTGGAACAGCAACGCGTCGGTGCTAACACTTTCAAGTTTGAAATTTGACAGCTCTTCCTCATACATGCCTAGATCCTCAAACTCCAAGGTGCTAAGCTTGCCACCAGCCATCAGGTTATACAGATAACGCGGCGTGCCGGTTCGGTACCAATGGGGTTTGAACTGTCTTTTGTCAAACAGCAGCAGGACATCAAAGGGGTTGTAGACCTTCTCCTCGCCAAGCCAGTTGTAGCCATTGTACCAGCGCCGTATCTCGTTCCGGTCCAGCCCTTCAAGTTCCGGCGTGAACACCGTGTCAATGTCCGTTTCCGTATAACCGCAGATCGTTGCATACCGAGGATCCAGACTGATATCATTAAGGTTGTTCAGCCCTGAGAACAGGTTGACCCTGGAATACATGCTGATGCCGGTGACGAATACAAAGCGAATATATGGGGCACAGCCCTTGATAATCCCGTAAACGCCGTGCAAGTAATCGCGGTTGGCCTTCGCTTTATTCTGATTGCCAAGCAAATCCAAAATCGGCTTGTCATATTCGTCCACCAGAACTACGACCTTTTGGCCAGTAGTGTAGTGAAGACGGTTTATAGTGTAGTGAAGACGGTTTATGATATTGCGAAATCGTCTTGGACCCGAGTCGGATTTCACAGCCGGCTCAAGCTGATTTTGGCGCTCAATCATTTCAAACTGTTCAATGACGTCCTTTTCAATCTCCGCTTTATTGCTATAATTGCCGTCAAAGCTCAGTCGCACCACCGGATTGCTGACCGTCCAGTCCCAGCTGTCATGGATGTGCAAACCTCGGAACAGCTTCTCATCGCCCTCAAACAACTGTTGCATGGTGTCCACCAAGAGCGTCTTGCCAAAGCGGCGTGGACGGGACAGGAAATAGTATTTGCCACCATCAATCAATTTTTTTATATGCGGGGTCTTGTCCACATAGTAGCAGTTCCGGACCCGTATCTCTTGAAAGGATGACTCCCCGACAGGAAGATTGAGTTTCTTCATTTTCATTGCTCAGCGAATAGGTAAATCATATTGTAGCATAATCAGGAAACCAGATTCCGATACTTGGAGAGATGTTATTTATATATTTAAGTATTTGATATTAAATTGACAGCAAACACATTTACAGCCGACTAAAACCCGATCCGAACCAAGCCGATTTGAAAATGAACCTGAGTGGCAGAGAAAACAGCAAAGATTTGGCAAAAATTGAAATAGATTCTACATAAAACAGCAAACTTTTTCTTCGACGCAATTTTTCAATTGCATAAAAATATATTGGTATATACTTAGCGATAAGCAATGGTTCCCATTTTATCGGGAAGCAATAGGGAACAAGGTTGATCGTTCAATCCGGTTGAAGCCTTGGCTGCCCCCGCAACTGTAAGCGGTGAGTGTCTGCTCTGTTATACCACTGGGAAACTGGGAAGGTTGAGCAAACGCTAAGACTCGCGAGCCAGGAGACCTGCCGTTGCAGCGTTGCCCATCCGCCGAACGGGGTGTTCTGGTGGAGCGGAAATCCGTTGATGGTGACGCGCCTTTTTGTGTAACTGCAAGAGGTCACCGCGAATTGGGTTTCCTTATCTTCTTTTTAAGGCATTGTCTCCGTGTCATTTCGGAACGGCAAGCAGTGTTAATCGATATGCATTATCGTGACACAGCCTATTCAACTGTGAACTCTTGAAGCATTAATATCTAGTTTCTAACAGGAAGACGTTCACATGATACTACTTAGATTAATTTCACTTTCCCTTAAAGCCGGAATTTGCGCATCTGACAGCCTTCACTCAAAACACTATTTGCGCTTGATTGCAATTTACCTTGAGGCCGCATGGATGACGGCAGCATCGACACTAAGCAGTTGGATTGCAAAAGCTCGCAAGTACTTGTTGATTATTCTGCTAACTGGGTCTGTACCACTAGTTTCTATCGCCCAAGATGAAGGTTCTGAAATGGAAGAAGTTGTGGTTACCGCAACACGTATACCCACTCCAATCAGCAAAACCTTGTCTGCTACTACAATCATCACAACTGAGGATATCGAAAGAATCAAACCAGATGGAATTGGTGATTTATTAAATAGGATCAGTGGTATAGGATTCAGAGACAGCGGCGGTCGCGGTTCTGCAGGCAGTTTGTTTATCCGAGGCTCAAATAGCTCACACACTATCATCTTAATTAATGGCATTCGAACATCTAGTGCTACATTGGGTACAACTAACCTTATTAATATCCCGCTAGAGCAAATTGAACGTATTGAAGTAGTGAAAGGCCCATTGTCTGGTCTTTATGGTGCTGATTCAATAGGTGGTGTTATCCAGATATTCACGAAAAAATACGATGCGCAAGATTTGGAGTCTAGCGTCTCATCGACAATCGGCAGCAACAAGACGTCAAAATTTAGCGGCAGTTTTAAAGCCGGAACGGAGGACATTGGCTTGGTAGCTTCACTGTCCTATGAAAATACTGACGGCATTGATCGCACAGCATGTAAAGAACAAGGGAATGAAGATGAAGATTTATACAGAAATAAATCAGCTCATCTATCTCTGTCATCAGCTTTGCAAGACCACTTGGATTGGTACATCAACCATTCCCACAGCGAATCTAAAACCGAATATGATAATACCTTAAACTGCGGTGCTGGTGGGGACAACTTATATTTAAAATCGAAATTGAATATGACCAATATGCGCCTTGATTATGACTTTTCCACCACAACCAAAATATCATTCAAACTCGGGACAACAACAGATCTGTCTCAACGTTTTGCATCAAATGTTTCCCACTTTAAGACAAAAAAATACGATTATTCCATTCAAGGGGATATGAATCTGTCCGATCAAAACCAAATTTCGATTGGTGCGGATCATCACAAAGATAAGATTGTGACAAAGAATACATACGCAAAAACCAAACGTTCCAACAAAGGTTTATTTCTAGTTTGGCAACGAACAGGAGACAAGTTTGGTACAGTCGCGAATGTACGCTATGACAACAATCAAGCATACGGGTCAAATTCAAATTTGAACCTTCAGCAGTCTATACGGTTAACAAACGGATATCAGATAATCGCCAGCTATGGCACCGGATTCCGAGCGCCGACCTTTAATGATTTGTACTGGCCCGAGGATGATTGGACTGTTGGTAATCCAGATGTCTTACCCGAAGAAAGTAAATCTCACGAATTGTCGTTACGCAAAAATTTACGAAACTTGAACTGGCGAATCAATGTTTTTCAAACCAAAATCAAAAATCTAATTGAATGGAAGACACCTGCTCTTGGCGAGAAATTGACACCAACCAATGCGGAAAACGTGACGATCAAGGGAATAGAATTTGAATTGAACAAACAATGGGAAGACTTAAGCCTATTATTCAATATGGAATATCTTGATGCTAGAAATGACAAAGACAATAAAATCCTTACTGGCAGAGCTCGTTTTTCGGCGAACTTTGAACTAGTCAAACATTTCGATAAGGCATTTTACACTTTTGATGTTAGAGGTGAACATGCACGATTCGACACAGTAAGCAGTAAACTAACTAAGTTACCCGGATATGCAGTTGTCGGCTTAGGGTTCGGATATCATGTAAATGACAATTTCGAAATATCAACCCGAATAGATAATCTAACAGACAAAGACTATATCACTAACATGGCGGGAGCAGATAATCCGTACAAAAACGAAGGCATACGTTTTGAGTTGTCAACAAAGTACAGATTCTAACCTCAGTTCTTTCAAAGCCATTGCAAACCATGAGGTGTACACGTGCGTTAAATTCAATCTTATCCACACAAATTTAATATAGCAAGGTAAACGTATGACTGAATCTAGCTTGAATGAAAAACACAAACAGAACATGCAAAAGCAAAAGAAGAGGGTCGATGAGAAAATCAAAAATGCCACAATAGAAAAAGGTGTATTGGTTTTCTTGACTGGAAACGGCAAGGGTAAGAGCAGTTCCGCTTTCGGTATGGTACTGCGCGCTTTGGGCCATGGCCAAAAAGTGGGTGTTGTCCAATTTATCAAAGGCAATCGCGAAACAGGTGAAGCGCTATTTCTACGTAATCTACACCCAGAAGTGAACTATTACCAAATGGGCACCGGATTCACTTGGGAAACCCAAGACCGGGAAAAGGACATCGAAGCGGCCAAAAAGGCTTGGGAAATCGCACAAAATATGTTGACAAACGATTCCTACCAGCTTGTAGTGCTTGATGAGATTACGTACATGCTCGGCTATCGATATCTTGACACCGACGAAGTTTTGCAGGCGCTTTCGAACCGGCCAAGGGAACAAAGCGTCGTTGTTACTGGGCGAGGTGGAGGCCGAGATCTAAGGGAGTTGGCTGACACTGTCTCTGAGGTAAAAGAAATCAAGCATGCTTTCAAACAGGGAATCAAAGCTCGTCAGGGCGTTGACCTCTGATATAGCTAACCTTAACGTTTTCAAAACGATTAGCTGCAATTGAATTGCAAGTTATAACGTTTTAACTATTAACCTTGCCTTTGCTCTGGTTGTCTCACAGCCATGGTTCACGCCAAAAAATGTAGTAAATACCTTGATTACAACTTATCGTTTTCTCAACACAAAATTCAACCGAAAACAACCGATCAACTTGCAGCAATGAGCCCACAAGTTTATCAAGATGCGGTAAATCGGATTACTGGTACTCTATGGGAAGTGAACCATGCAGTAAGGCGTTCTTGTTCGATTACCCACACTGCGCATAATGCGCTCATATTTCACATCTAGTGCCTTAAAAGGTAAATTTTAAGTTCTTGAATGGATACAGAAAATGCGCCTAATGTCTCCATATTCCTGCTTTTTGCTGCTGTTTAGTTTGTTGCCACTTGCCGCATTAGCCGGACTGCTGATAGGGCCAGTATCCATCTCACCTGTTGTTTTGGTTGACTTTCTGGGCAGTGGTGACCAAGAATCATTGCGCAACCAGATGATCATTGAGGCTATTCGCCTGCCTCGCCTTTGCCTTAGCTTTTCCATCGGAGTTGTGTTAGCTAGCTGTGGAGCTGTGTTGCAAGGCTTGTTTAGAAACCCGCTTGCTGACCCATCTCTGATTGGAGTTTCTGCCGGTGCGTCTGCCGGTGCAAGTTGTGTAATCGTATTTGGTGCTGTTTTGTTTCCCTCGGCTGTACTTGGTTTGCCAGTGGTTTCTATTGGTGCCTTCATAGGTGGGTTAGTTACAGTTTGGATTGTGTACCAACTGGCAAGTAGTAGTGAAGGAACATCTGTTGCTACCATGCTGCTCGCCGGCATTGCTATCAGTGCATTGGCCGGTGCCTTGAATCAATTGTTTAGCTATATAGCAGACAACGACATGTTGCGACGTATTAGTCTGTGGCAAATGGGTTCGCTTGAAACTGCGCATTGGCAACAAGTCGCTTTATGTGCGGCAGTGTGCGTTTTATTGATGGTGCTGTTGCCACGCGAGAGCAAAGCCTTGAATGCAATGTTGCTTGGTGAATCAGAGAGCCGGCATTTAGGCATAAGTGTGGAGTGGTTGAAGCGGCGTTTGATCATTTATACCGCGTTGGGCGTCGGCGTAGCAGTTTCGGTTTCTGGTACGATTGCTTTCGTTGGCTTGATTGTTCCTCACCTGATTCGATTATTGATTGGCCCCGACCATCGTTTCCTGATTGTAGCATCCGCCCTACTTGGTGGACTGTTAATGGTGTTTGCAGACGTATTCGCTCGGATTGTGGTGGCACCAGCTGAACTCCCAATTGGTGTTGTCACTGCCATATTGGGCGTGCCGTTTTTCATGTCTATCCTCATTCGGCAACGGAATAAAGTCTATGCTTAACATACAATCTGTATCGCTTGCAAGCAGCGGCATTGACCGAGTGCGTGAACTAAGCTTGAGTTGTCGGCCGGGTTCGATCACTGCCATTTTAGGACCAAATGGCGCTGGAAAAACAAGTCTGCTGAAAATACTCTCCGGCGAGTTATCAGCAAACCAAGGCAAAGTCTTGCTCAATGAGCGTCAAATCAACGAATGGAAACCAATTGAACGGGCGAAAATGTTAGCCTGTCTACCGCAACATTCAACATTGAATTTTCCATTTACCGCAAGTGAAGTGGTAACAATGGGGCGAATGCCGCATGACACTGGCACTAAAATTGATCAGGAAATAACCGAACAGGTTTTAGATATTGTCGATTGCAGGCACTTGGCTAAACGCATATACACTGAGCTGTCAGGCGGTGAAAAACAGCGAGTACAGCTAGCGCGCGTATTATGTCAAGTTTGGCGACCGGTTAAGATTGATGACAAACTAAAAACTCGGGTGTTACTACTTGATGAACCAGCATCATCGCTTGATGTGGCTCATCAACAATTATTTCAGAAAATTGCTCACAATATGACGGCTGACGGCGTTCTGGTGGTTATGGTCGTGCATGACCTCAATATCGCCTTTCAGTGTGCGCATCAATTGGTTCTGATGTCAAACGGGCGATTGGTAGCAAACGGCACGCCTGATGAACTGTCTAAACCGGAGTTGCTGCAATCCGTCTTTGGAGTAAATCTTCAATTCATCAAACACCCTACTACACAAAAACCAGTAATCATACTCAACTGAAAACGAACCGATGGCTGTACAACTCGAACTGATACTGGGTGGTGCCCGTAGTGGCAAGAGTCGATTGGCTGAACAACGTGCAATAGATAGCGGTTTAAACAAGATCTATATAGCGACAGCGACAGCTGGTGATGGTGAAATGAAAACGCGTATTCAAATTCACAAAGACCGCCGCCAACAAGCATCAGTTGAAAATCCTTGGAGCTTAATTGAAGAACCGTTGCATCTGGCGCAAACTTTGGAACGCGCTGCATCCAATACCAGCTGCATTCTAGTTGACTGTCTAACGCTTTGGCTCACTAATTGTTTGCATGAGCAATGTTGGCGATCCGAACGTCAAGCCTTGTTAGCAGCCGCGCCAAAACTTTCAGGACGTGTTTTACTGGTGAGCAATGAAGTCGGCCTAGGAGTTGTGCCCACTGGACAGATCACCCGCCAATTCGTGGACGAAATTGGTTGGCTGCATCAAGATTTGGCATTATTGTGCCAACGCGTTACTTTTGTTACAGCAGGCTTGCCTACTGAACTAAAACCTCAGTAACACATGCTTGATCAAGTAGCAACAGAGGATTATAAGATGGAATGGTGGACTCAGCCTGTCGCTAAAATCTGTGAGAAAAGCATCAGGCAAGCTGAACTGCGGCAACAGCAGCTGACGAAACCGCCCGGAGCATTAGGCGAGCTTGAACAAATTGCAATTAAGTTTGCCGGCTGGCAGGCCAGCGAAAAACCACAACTTAACAAAGTTTGTATTCGGGTTTTTGCGGGTGATCACGGTGTGGCAGAAGAGGGAGTTTCGGCATTTCCCCAAGCTGTGACCGCAGAGATGGTGCGTAATTTTGCTGCTGGCGGAGCTGCAATTAGCATTCTCGCAAAACAATACAATGCCGATTTCGCAGTTGTCAATCTCGGTACCATCGAACCAATAGAACCGCTTCCGGGAGTTGTCAATGTCCAACTTGCTCACGGCACCGCCAACTTTTGCCGTGCACCGGCAATGACAGAGAAAATTGCTAAGCTGGCGCTTATGACTGGGCGCGACCAATCACCTGTAAAAAGTGATCTATTTATTGGTGGCGAAATGGGAATTGGCAATACCACTTGTGCTTCCGCGCTATATTGCGCATTATTGGGAGCTTTACCGGAAGAAATGGTTGGACGCGGCACTGGTATCGATGACTGTGGTCTAGCTTCAAAATTACGGGCAATTAAAACCGCATTGGAGTTGCACAAAAATTCAATTGCTAAAAGTGATTTTGAAATTTTACGTTGCTTAGGTGGATTGGAGGTTGCTGCACTTGCCGGAGCCTATATTAGCTGCGCTCAGCGCGCCATTCCAAGCTTAGTTGATGGATTCATTGCAACTGCGGCTGCTTTGGTTGCCATTCGCTTGAATCCGCAAGTCGCTAATTGGATACTGATTGCACACTGCTCAGGCGAGAAAGGACATGAGAAAGCTCTGGAGCTGATGAAAGTTGAACCCTTGTTAAAAATCGGTTTGCGGCTAGGCGAAGGTAGTGGTGCTGCGTTAGTCTATCCACTCCTTCAGAGCGCGTTGAACTTGCATTGCAATATGGCGACATTTGAACAAGCAAGTGTCAGCAGTAAAACTAGCTAAGCCATGAAAACAACCAAAATTGATCTGTTGCGACATGGAGTTTGTGAAGGTGGTGAAATCTTCCGCGGTTCTACCGACGTGCCGCTGCTGGAAACAGGCAAAAAACAAATGGCTACAGCCTTGCAACAGCATTGCGGCTGGACAAAAATAGTTACTTCGCCATTGCGTCGCTGCCTAGAGTTTGCACAGGATTTTGCAACGCAACAACAGCTACCCCTTTTGATCGATGAGCGCTGGCGAGAAATTGATTTTGGCATCTGGGACGGACAACCAATCAGTGAAATATATTCTGAAAATCGGTCACAAGTTGAACAGTATTTCAGTAATCCTAGCAGTGTAACTCCAACTGGCGGTGAACCGGTTACAAACGCAATGAGCCGAGTGGTTGCAGCTTTTGTTGACTTGCTAAAACAACATCAAGGTGAACACACACTGGTAATTCTGCATGGCGGGAGTATCCGATTTCTGCTAGCCCATGTTTTAGGCCTGCCGATTGAGAACATCAACCGCCTTGAAGTGCCGTATGCCTGCCTCACCCGACTGTGCGCTTACCATTCACTTGATCAAGAAATGAAACAAAATGATAGCGTGATGTTAGTATCCCACTGTCCTCTAGAAAGTCAATGAATAGGCATGACATGACACACTACATTCAATCTTTGTTGGAAGCTACCAGATTTCTGACTAGCATTCGAATCAAGTCAAATTCTCAGGAATTCAACGAAACCGGAACGGACATGCTCTATTGGTATCCGGTAGTCGGTGGAATGATTGGTGTCGTGCTAGTTACCATTGAGTTTTGCACATCATTTTTGCCGCCGTTATTACAAGCAGCAATATTAGTGACTACGTGGGTAACCATTACCGGTGCATTACACTTAGACGGACTGTCTGATTGCGCAGATGCCTGGATGGGGAGTCATGGCGACCACTCTCGCAAGTTCGAAATTATGAAAGATCCACGTTGCGGCACAATGGGTGTCGTTGCAATCGTGTTGTTAATTCTGCTGAAGACAGTTGCTGTTACACAACCCCATCAATGGGCAATGTTATTAGTGGTGCCAATAATCGCTCGACTTATGTTTATTCCGGTCTTTTTATGGTTGCCTTATGTTGGTCAAGGTGGATTAGGTGGTGAAATTCAGCAAGCGCTATCACTAGAAAAACAAATTGTGTGCAAAAGAATCATTATTGGTGGCGCACTAACCGTTTTGCTGTTTGTACCGATACTCCTTTGGCTGTCACTGTTAATAGTTGCAGTATTGATTTTTCTGCTGTGGCGTCAAATGATGATGAAATGGCTGCACGGATTTACTGGTGACTGTATCGGAATGTTGGCTGAACTATCGGAATTGGCACTGATATTAGTTTTCGTAGCTTATTACACATTGTAATGATTACTATCGGAATAGTGATATTGGCACTCTTATTGGATCGCATTCTGGGTGAACCGCGGCGTTTTCATCCACTTGTAGCATTCGGTGTACTTGCAACTGCGATTGAGCATTTCAATGAGAGTGTGATGAAGCGTTTCGTACCAGAGAAGTTGTGCGGTCTAATTTGCTGGTTGATTTTGGTCGTGCCACCTACGGTTTTGAGCTGGCTGGTATTGGAAGCGCTACCAATTTGGTGGAACTATGCCTTTGAAATCTTAATCCTCTATTTCACAATCGGGTGGCGTAGCATGCAACAACATGCGATGGCTGTGTATGAACCATTGCGATTGGGGGATATTGAACAAGCTAGGGCATCAGTACGCCTTATTGTCAGCCGAGACACTGAAAAACTGGGTCGATGTGACATTGCCAAAGGTACTGTGGAATCGGTTTTGGAAAATGGCAACGATTGTCTATTTTCATCAATTTACTGGTTTCTGTTACTGGGGGCGCCCGGTGCGCTGCTGTTTCGTTTAGCCAATACATTGGATGCCATGTGGGGACACAAAACTGAACGTTATTTACAATTCGGTTGGGCAACTGCCAAGATTGATGATTTATTGGGTTGGATTCCAGCGCGATTGACTGCAATTGGATACGCATTAGCCGGACGTTTTTCGGACTCACTCGCGTGCATGCGTAACCAAGTTGCCCCTTCTGAGGGACCTAACGCAGGACTGGTGATGGCAGCCGGCGCCGGCGCCCTAGGTATTCAATTAGGCGGTCCGACCATATACAATGGTCAAGTTGACCGCCGGCCAGAATTGGGTTGTGGACGCAAGATTGAGATTGAGGATATTATTCGTTCACTGGGATTGGTACACCGTACGCTAGCGTGGTGGTTGATAGTATTGATCACAGGTAGCATAGCAATCGGACTTATAAGCCAACTACTGCTAAACTAAAACACTCACTAATGACGAAATGGGATTAAGACTATCTATGTGGGGCGAGCGACAAAAGACAAAGTGGCATCAGAAATTATTTTTGTTCTTTTGCATTCTTGTCACGTGTGCAATCAGCAATGCTGATAGTGTATCGCATGAGACGAATGCTGGTCTCGCTATCGTTGTTATTGACGACGGTGGGCAAAAAGTGACATTGAATCGTCCAGCGCAACGGATTATTACACTAGCACCACACCTAACTGAACAGATTTATACAGCTGGTGGTGGTGACCGAATCGTAGCCACTGTAAATTACAGTAATTACCCACAGGCAGCTCAAGATATTCCGAGAATTGGTGGCTATAAGAAAATTAGTTTTGAAGTGGTAGTTAGTTTGAATCCCGACTTGATTCTAGCTTTCGGCGGTAATGGAATTGAGATGATCAATCGATTGCGAGGATTAGGGTTTACAGTCTACGTCGATGAACCGCGGGAGCTTGAAGATGTGGCATCAACGATAGAGAATTTCGGAATTTTACTTGGCACTGAAAAAATTGCAAGCCAAGCTGCTCAAGATTTTACTGAGCGTTATAAAAAAATTAGTGACCGCTACCGCGAACAAAGAACAGTCAGTGTGTTCTATGAGGTTTGGAATCAACCGCTAATAACCATAAACGGAGAACATCTAATATCCAGTGTAATGCGCTTGTGTGGTGGTAGGAACGTATTTTCAGAAGCATTGCCTTTGGCGCCAAGAATTAGCACCGAGTCTGTTATTCGCAGTAATCCAGAGGTCATAATTGCAAGTGGACATGGTGAACAACGTCCGGATTGGCTAGATGATTGGGTACGTTGGCCTTCGATTTCTGCTGTTCAACATGGTCATTTGTATTTCATACCACCGGATATTCTGCAACGCCACACTGTGAGGATCTTAGACGGCGCAGAAAAAATGTGCTATTTCTTGGAAAAAGTCAGAATAGCCACAACAACTCCTTCTATGACTAAAAGTAACTTGGTGCAGTAGAGTTTACCGCCGAAAATGCCTCATACCAAATTCAAATTCACCTTATGCGTAGCAATGTCACTATTCTGTCATTGTGTACTGGGATCGTGGTTGATATGGGGTGTATTCAATGAACCGAACACATTGCATGTAGCCAAACCAATCCGAGCGTCACTTGTCAGCTTTGACTTTAATCAATTGCATACAGGTAGTGAATTCGGAACTGCAGAAGGCCAAGACTCTATTCCAAATTCTTTAGATCTGGCTAGCGCTCCCGGAGATAAATCTGATGCCGACCCAATAGCTCAGCAAGGTCCAAATGATTTGATAGAACAGTCTTTCCAAGAGCCTGAATCTAAACAATTAGATGAGGGAGTAACTGAATCGCTTGAGAGCATAGCTAAGCCTAACTTACCAAAAACTCCCAAACCTGCAATTGAAACAATGGAAGATACTACCATTGAAGAACAGCATACTCATGATGAAAATAACATTCTGGAACAAGCAACAAACAAAAATACCACTGAATCAGTAACTGAAAAATCCAATGAAGCCAGTACTGTTGACTATACAACTGCGTCGCGGCAACCAAAAGTCAATTCAACCCATAGGCCGTATCCGCATGAACCTAATACCACTGGTGGACAGAACATGGCAACTAGCGAAGAGAAGGTTGAGTTTGAACGAAATATCGAATTTCAGGAAATAAACAAAAATGTTAAAGACACGTTAGAAACTGAATTCAAACCCGACCAACCGCCTCTCGATCAGCTTGTAATTGAAACATCGAATCCAATTAACGCGTCTTCCAAAAAAAACCTAATTGACAACTCCAATTATGAACCACCGATTGAAAATGAAGCTGTGCCAAAACGCGTTGCATCAAGAACTGAAAAATCAGATTTATCCGAGGCTGATACTATCACATTTCTCAAGCCAGAAAACACCCCACCGAGCACGAAACCCAGTGAACATCTGCGCACCTCCGACAAAGTTAATATACAAAACATAGCGCTTCACGACCAATTGCAAGAAGTGAAGGAAAGCAAAAAACCGACACCAGCAAACGAAAATAGAAACCATACTACTGCAGAGAGGTTTGAAACTGAAGTTGCCGTAGCAGACACGGTCACTCTTCATGAGTTTGACGTCCTCGCAGCAGAGACAGAAAGTGATATATCACTCCAACCAAGTTCATCAACACCACAATCTGATGTTGCTTTTGAAGAGACAGCCTATACTGACGGCCTAAACAAGCCCAAACTGGCAGTTGAACGCAATGTTGTACCAGAAATCTCAACATCAATAAACAAAAATATCGACGCCGAATACACTAATTTTGCTGATACGGCTAGCCCTTCCAGTCAACCAACGATTACCACGCAAAACGCAACTGACAATCAACATACAACTCTTAGTGAAAACACCTACGCACAGATTTTTGATTTTCGCTCACAGCTGAACGCAATAGAAACCGAATTAACCTCAACCCCTGAAAACGCGGACATAAGCAAGATGGATGACAAGTCAATTGAATCTGATTTTGAATCGTTGCTAGCGAGTAGCTCTTTTATTCAGATGACAACTGAAGCGACTTCCGTAGAGCTTGCACTCTCTGAGCCGCCAGCAGCAAACAACACAACTCCACAATTTGAATCTACAACCGGTGTGATTGACTCAGCTGAAATTAGTCAACCGGATATAGCTCAACAAAATACACCAACAATTGAAACCTCACATGTACCTGAGATTTCTTACACACATTATTTAGCGTTCAACGGCAATATACATTTATATCAAGAAGAGTCATCACCCCCACCCGACTTAACAAGTGACTCTGATGACAAATCATTTGATTTTGAGTTTTTGCTAGAAAGCCACCCATTTGTTCAGATGGCAACCAATTCTACCGAAATAGGGCCAATAGCTAGCAAAACCAAATCACAACCTGAATCTATAACCAGTTTAAATGTTGACTCAGTTAACCTCAGCCAGTCAGAAATAATTGAACAAGATACAACAATTGAATCCTCATATGCACCTGAGATCACCTACACACAGTACTTAGCTTTCAGCGGAAATTTACGTATAGATAAAGAAAAACCTTCAATACCAGATCCTAAACCCGAGCTAACAAGTGACTCTCACAATAAACTAATTAATTCTGACTTTGAATCCCCACTAGCTAGTAACCCTTTTATTCCAGTATCAACCGAGTTCAACACAGCGAATTCGAAATATTCGAACATTCCCAAAAAATCTGAGGCCACTGCTGTTGCAGAAAACTTGCCAATTTCGGATTCGCCACCAGATGTACCAATCGCCCGCGAATCTGACGGTAAAGATCTTGAACAAGATACAGTTACTATTGCTGTCATAGACACAGCGGTACAGATAAAACATTTTGCTTTCGATCCGGAGGATTCAAATTCCAAGAAAATCGAAATGAAAGAAGCTACAAAGCAAAAACAAGACGAATTAAGCTCTGTGGCAAAGAATACTGAATCCATTCAACCAACAAATCTAAAAAATAAACTTGCAAAAATTCACCAAATCGAGAATCCTTCCACTGTGAATTTAGATAATAAATTGGAGCTAGAAACGAATCTGACTCAGCAAGCTGAATCGAGAACAGAGTCTAAACTACCGCCGGTAGACACTAAATCAACAGAATCGATAACTGCAAAACTAACAAACTCTGCAAACGAAAGCGAAGCGCAAACAACAAAACCGAATGCTAATAGCCAGCAGGCTAGTATTCAACAAAACTCTGGTTCAACTCGCACAAAGCCTAGATTTGGAGTAAAAGGCTTGGCTAATCCAGCTCCGCAATATCCGTATAAGTCAAGGGCTTTGGAGGAGGAAGGCCGGGTTGTTCTACAAGTTCTTGTTGACCGAAAAGGACGCGCCTTGGAAGTTAAGACCTATGAATCCAGTGGATACTCAAGACTGGACCGAGCTGCCAAAAAAGTGGTCCGGAAATGGAGATTTATTCCGGCAACTGAAGATGGTGAACCAATAGAAGCTGTTGTTCGAGTGCCAATAATGTTTGTATTGGAAAGCTAACAGTTGAGCTATTCGCTGTTTACCTGATAGATTCCACCATCCCCTTCTTTGGGCATGGTGCATACACCATTGGCTTGCATACCTTTACAAATGCCATAAAGATGCAATGAATGATCTTGCAAAACAAAGCCAGCTGATTCGGCAACTTCATTTTGTCGGATTTCGATGGCAGCGTCTACGAATTCAAATACACGTCCACATTTAACGCAAACCATGTGATCATGGTGACGTTCATCGTTGAGTTCATAATATGATTTGTCACCATCGAATCTGTGTCTGAGAACCAAACCAGATTGCTCAAATTGGGTTAATACTCGATAGACAGTGGCTAAACCAATCTCTTCACCTGCCTCATGCAATGCGCGGTAAATGTCCTCTGCACCGAGGTGACGTTCAGCTGAACTTTCCAGAATATTCAATATCAATCGACGTGGCAACGTTGTGCGTAATCCTGCATTCGTTAAATTGACCGAGTCCACCACGACTTCAAATCCCTCAAAGTATGAATACTGTTTCTATTGTAGTCTTTTGCAAAACTGAACTATATGGTACTGGAATCGCTTGATTGTTAGATATTTAGGACTGACATCCACTTTGGGAATAACTCGCTGACGTTAACGAAAAGTTACTGGTGTTGGTAATCAGTCAGAACCAATTTCCTAGCAACTGGTCTAACGGATCAATAAGGTCGCGAGCGGTAACCGCGCTGCCGGCTGACGCGTCTTTTCTCGCGCTTGACTGCTGCTTCCGCTTTGCGTTTGCGAACACTGGCAGGTTTCTCATAGTACTCGCGTTTCCGTATCTCGCTAAAAACCCCTGCCCGCTCGCATGTGCGTCTAAACTGACGCAAGACCACATCAAACGGCTCGTCTTTTCGTACCCGAACACTCGGCATAATCCAACACACCTCCATAAGTGCAAATAGTGAATCTAGCAGGCGAACATCCGCCAACTGAACGGTATATTATACAACCCACTACTGCTTGCTACTCATCTAATACTGCACACAGAGTATGTGAGGACATACCAGAACAAACTTTACACGTAAGTTCTGGTGAAGAAAAAATGTAAGTATTTGTTATTATTGAAACAACTAACAATCACAGAATCGCTTGCTAGACAGGTTCCATGACTTGCTCACATTCAGTTGACTAAACACCTCAGGTCTGTCTCGCTCGCCGTTTCCAACTCCGGTCTCATTTGCACTTTCAACAGAATGATCTGGTATCTCATCCATACCTTAAAACCACTCATCGGTAACCATCTGCGAGCTTTCTTGTGAGCTTTGCCACACTAGGATTGGCTCCGAAGAATCAATTGGTACCTGATGCCACATTTGCCTGCCACAGGCAAACATCAGCAAGTCATCAGCATTGAAGATGCATAAACATACCCGCATCCCTGTCACCTGCCGGCTTTAAGATCATGCCATGAAAGCACGGGCTGTATCGCTCACCGCTTCGGCCTGGCGACCAACACCTGATTGATTGGCAATGCAGATTATCAGGTCAGCATGATTGACAGCCGAACTCAATCTCCGCTATCGTTCCTGCCATTCCTCAAGCCCTTGATCTTGACCGGCGTCAGTCTTGTATACCTTTGAATCTCGGCATCCGACATGCCGTCTTCAATGCATCGCCTCGCCATCTCTATTGCCATCTGCTGCACACCTCTTTCCAGACCCTCTTCGCGACCTTTTACCAAGCCTCTTTCCAGACCTTCTGCAAGACCTTCTGCAAGACCTTCTTCCTTGCCTTGGTCGCGAACCTCACCCACAGTCATAGGCAACCACTCTAGCCATTTCTCTTGAGTTACCTGCATGTGTTCATCTCCCGGCTTCATCGCCTCCAGTTTATATCTCAGCTCCTCTATTTTATATGCTGACCCGCCCACTTGCAAAAAATATTCGAACACGCTCCGAGTCAACTCCAGCTCCTCCTCGGCCGGCAACGGCTGAAACTGCTCGAACCAGACCTGCAAATCCTCCACAACCGCCTCCCAGATGTTCGCCATCGCATGCAACAGCAACTGCACCTCCATCGGCATCTGCCTCACTCGCGCTTGCACCTGCGGATCCCTAAGCCACAGGAAAATCGCCTCAAAGTCCATGCGACCTCGTTCATAATCGCTCACCGCCTCATCCGGCAGACCCGCACGCTGGAACGCCTGGAGCGTCTTCTCCTTGTGCCACCCGGTCAGACCGTGATATAAAATGATTGAGAAGACTTTATTTGCTCCCTGTCTATTCAGGGCCCACTCGTACCCCATCAACTGAACCATCACATCCGGGGCCGGACTGCTCTTGTGTTCCACTACAAAGCCAAGCCACACCTTGGGATACTGCCGGAGCCGAGCCTTGGCAACCAGGTCGGCATATTGTGCTCTCAGATCCTGCGAGTCGGTCAGGATGTTGGACTCTACTGTCAACGTGTCCCAGTCAACGCCTTCACACTGGCTCGATGTCATTGCCATCTCCAGCAACGGTCTCACCCGCTTGGCCGTTTTGAAGTTCGCATTGAAAAAGTTGTTGTGCGGCTGGCCTGAGCGCCGGCTTGGTTTCACAGGTTGCTCAGCCATGGCAGGCCTCCGGTCGCGGGCGAGTGTAAAGGGGCAGAGCTCGCATCATGTCTTCTCCTTATATGAGGTTGTGGCTGTAATTTTCGTGAACAGCACCAAAGTGCACTGTAGAGATGATTGTACAACCATTCGCATGCTGATGCAGGATTGTTTTTGAAATGATGCAATGAAAGAATTGGGCATACGATGCGAAATCCAGTCTAGCAATCTCTGCAGGGGCGACTCGGTGCCGGGGCAACGGACTGTGCGATGGTCTGAAATCTAACCGGCACACATAGATGGACACGGTTCGAATTGCAAGGTCAGCTTGCGGCTGATAGCAAATTCGGGTTGGCAGGGCGGTGCTGGTCATTTCAAAATCACTCACGGATGCCAGTTTCGGTTTCGCTTGTGCTGCTGGCAACATGGGTGCTTTGGACCTACTCGCCGGCAGTGCATATTTGCGCTGTGTTGCGAGTTTTGTTCCAAGAAGGACTGGCGCAGGAGAAAGAACGCTCAGCAAGGGAGAAACAATCCATCAGACTTTTATTTTTCACTTGATCTCGTCTACAGTGATGACCTTCATCCTGAAAAACATAGAAAGGTAGAGTTTTATCCTTATCCCCAAGAAGCCTATCAATTACCTGTTCAGATGACTCTAGTTGAACTGTGGTACCCAGCACTTTCCGGTGCATCGAAGTAAATCCGTCAAGCCCGCTGAATGTGTTGTCTTGTCGACGAAACTTCTGAAAATTCACAATGTACAACTTTGCAGATCTAGGATAGTCAACCGATACAATACTTCTATTTTGCTGGAGTTCATAGAGTTCTTGCAATCTTTCTTGAACAGTCAAATTTGGCGTAATAACCAAAATATGACAGCCGTCCGGATGCATAGTTGAAAGTACCGCCTGCATCATGGCCATACATCTTGTTTTACCAGCGCCTGTTGCCATCTTGATTGCAATTCGGTTCAAACCATCATTCCATTTTGCATTAATCTGGGCGAGATGACTCCAAGTCTGCTGAACTACTACATCGTGTTTGCGAGTAAATAGCCATGCGAGTGTTTCAACCGCTTCCCGTTGACAAAAAAAAGGTCTTTCAATTCCTTCATCTTGCAAGGACCGGTCCTGCCAGCTTGTTAAGAGTTTTCGGACTGAAGAGCCTGGATACCCAGCCTTTCGCCAATCGGCTACTCGTTCTCTTAGTAAATTTATCGTTCGATATGGTTCCGAACTACTCGGCATGTACCTTGTCATCCTCCCAAGCGCGACACTGGGTTGACTTGGACGCCGAACGTCCTTCAACAATGGCAATTTTGCGTCTGCAGAGAAATCCCAATGTTTGTTTGGTTCTTCCCAAGGTTGAAACAGTATTGGATTTACCGCACCTGAAAGTCGAGTTTCAGTCATGTCATTTGTTTTCGATTGAGAATGTAAGTTGTCTATAGAGTCAGCTCAGCAAATGCAATATATCTTAATATCAATATCATAATGAGTTCAGATGCAACTGGTATATGGGTCAAAGCCAAGATCTAGCTCATATATTGTTAATATCTGACACTAAAATGGATATTATAAATTCCTGATTTGAGTTTCATAGCTCAACCAATCCAGTCAGATGTAACCCACAATTTCCCCAAGTCGCAACTGAATTTTCAATCTTTGCTATATTATCGTTCAAATGCGAAATAATATTTCTAACTCACTCAATATTGGAACTTCACCACCATGGACCGAATCGACCTTGAAATCCTAGACTGCGTCCAACATGACGCCAGCCTCTCAACCAGCCAAATCGCCAACAAAGTCAACCTGAGCACCACCCCGTGCTGGCGCCGCATCCGAAAACTTGAAGACAAACACATCATCCAAGCCAAAGTCGCACTGCTTAGCCGCGACCGACTCAACCTCGGCATCGATGTGTTTGTCGCCATCCGCACTGACCAGCACAACGCCGCATGGCTCGCCAAGTTTGCCAATGCGGTCACCGCATTCCCCGAAGTCGTGGAGTTCTACCGCATGAGCGGCGACATCGACTACCTTATGCGGGTCGTGGTACCCAGCATTGACGCCTTTGACCATTTCTACAAGCGTCTGATCTCAGCTGTTGACATTCATGACGTCTCATCCAGCTTCGCCATGGAACGCATCAAGTACACCACCGCACTGCCTCTGCAATACGCATTGTCCAACTAATTAACGTTCAACTTGAACCCTAAGTATATGAATCAACCACTTTGGACACCACCCAAACGCCTCACAGCTCTCAGTGAGTTCAGTAAGCACGCTTCTGACATCGCTCAAATCGACCTGTCCAGTTATGACAAGCTACATGAGTGGTCAGTCACTAACACCGAAGACTTCTGGAGCTTGATTTGGGAGTTCTGTAAAATTCGTGCCTCCAAAACTAGCGAGCGCATTGTAGAAAATAAAAACAAAATGCCTGGCGCGCGCTGGTTTCCTGATGCGAAGATTAACTTCACTGAAAATCTTCTCAGACGCAATGATCAAGGACCCGCAATTATCTCGCGCGGTGAATCCAAACCAGACCGCGTTATCAGCTATTCAGCTCTCAATGACAAGGTAAATCGTCTCGCAAGAGCATTTCGCTTAAACGGACTAAAACCCGGTGACCGTGTAGCTGCTTATATGCCCAATATCATGGAAACTGTTATTTGCATGTTGGCAACAGCGTCTTGCGGTGCAGTTTGGTCATCATGCTCACCCGATTTTGGTGTACGCGGTGTTATTGACCGATTTGGACAAATCGAACCCAAAATCCTAATATCAGTCGATGGATATTACTATAACAATAAATCGTTTGATATCACTGACAAACTCAAGCAGATTCACGCGCAATTGCCAACCGTCAAGACTTTATTGATTTTCCCTTACCTTGATGAATTCAACTCCAACTTTCCACCAAGTGCAATCAGCTACGACGATTTTATATCCGGAATTTCAACTGAACCAATCGAACATATCCAACTGCCTTTCAATCATCCTTTATATATTCTTTTCTCTTCCGGTACAACAGGAGCACCTAAATGCATTGTGCATGGTGCTGGCGGCACATTGCTGCAACACCTAAAAGAGCACACTCTTCATGTCAATATTAAATTCAATGACAGAATTTTCTTTTTCACGACTTGCGGTTGGATGATGTGGAACTGGCTGGTAACAGCACTTGCCTCAAATGCCACAATTTTGCTTTACGAAGGTTCCCCATTCCAACCTGGTGCAGGGTCTTTCTTCGATTTTATAGAGTTGTACCGCATAGAACACTTCGGAATTTCAGCAAAATACATTGATGCTATTGCAAAATCTGGACTACGGCCAATAGAAACACATCAACTAAGCTCTTTGAAAACGATCATGTCTACCGGTTCACCACTAAGTCCAGAAGGTTTTGATTTTGTCTACAGCTCGATCAAAAAAGACGTCTGCTTGTCTTCAATTTCCGGTGGTACCGACTTAATTTCATGTTTTGTTTTGGGTAATCCTAATTTGCCGGTACGGTGTGGAGAGATTCAGTGCAAAGGCCTCGGCATGGATATATCAGTATTCAATGATCAAGGTAAAGAGGTGCCAACTGGCACCAAAGGCGAACTTGTTTGCCGCAATAACTTTCCGTCAATGCCTATCGAATTTTGGAAAGATAAAGATGGAGAAAGATATCGTTCCTCCTACTTTAAAAGATTTCCAGGAGTTTGGCATCATGGTGATTATGTTGAGCTAACTGAACACGGAGGAATGATTGTTTATGGGCGCTCAGATGCCGTGCTGAATCCAGGCGGAGTACGTATTGGCACAGCTGAGATTTATCGTCAGGCCGAACAAGTTGACGAAGTTGTCGAAAGCGTAGTTGTAGGGCAGCAATGGAACCGCGATACGCGTGTAATCTTATTTGTTAAGCTGCGTGAGAATATTACACTTGATGATGAACTCAAGCTCAAGATAAAGAACATGATCCGAACCAATGCTTCACCTCGCCATGTCCCATCAAAAATCCTTCAGGTTACTGATATCCCGAGGACCAAAAATGGGAAGATCACCGAGATCGCGATCCGTAAAATCATTCATGGCGAATCAATCGACAACCTTGAAGCTCTTGACAACCCAGAGGCTTTGAACTTGTTTCGAGATTTAATAGAACTTCAAACTGACTGATTTGGAATTAGCTGCTGATACGAGTCCTATCCAAAATATCCTCATCTAGTTCAAAACCTAGGCCTGGTTTCTGACCGAGGTCAACATAACCATTGCCATCGTGCATGACCGGTGAGGATAGCATGTGATCGCGAACTTGCAATCGCCATTCAGGAGGGTCTATCGCATACTCCAAATAAGGCGATGGTTGGATACCCGCGGACAAATGTGCATTGGCCAGAAAACCAATGCCGTTGCCCCACGTATGCGGGCTGAATGTCACTCCATGACTTTCAGCTTCCTGTGCAATCTTCGATAGACCGGTAATGCCTCCATAGTAGACACAGTCAGTCTGCAACACATCTACACAACCAGTTCTCATCAAATGCCGCAACTCATGATACTCGGTATTCATCTCACCACTAGCAATAAGTGGTGCATCTGGAATACTACGTAATTGCTGCAAACCCTCAAAATCGCCTCGGTGCAATGGTTCCTCCAGCCAATAGAGTCGTAGCTCTTTGGTTTTTTCGATCATTACTCTCGCATCGTCATAGGTCCACCAATCTGAAACATCCCATGGCATACGCCAAGCTTGGTTGGCATCGACCATGATCTCAGTATCGTCACCAATCTCCTTGCGCACAGCGCGCAAAGCTTCAACATCCTTTTCCAGATCTCTTCTACCAATGCGAATTTTAATGGCTTTGAATCCTTCATCGATCAGCATGCGCGCTTGTTCCGCCATTTCTGCTGGTGGACGAACAACGCCAGTGGAAGCGTATAGCTGAAGTTTACCAGAATTGCCACCAAGCAATTCATACACTGGTTTGTTCTGTACCTTGCCCATTAGATCCCACAATGCAAGATCCAGTGGCCAGCAACGAGCGGCAAACAGACAAATGTTTTCAAGAACACGACCATGACGTTCAAAGTTGAAAGCACTCTCACCTATAAATAGATCGCGGTAACGCTCAAACCCAATCATAGCGTCCCCAGAGGCAATTCCCTCAGTTCCATTGTCGGCAATAACCCTGACAATTGTAGTTTCAAAATTCTCCAACGGGTGCGGGTCCCAAGAAGACGGGAAGCTTGGATTTAGCTCCAAGCGGTGTTTCGTGATTACGATGTCTTCAATAAGCATGTTTGTTACATTCCAAATAATAGTTTGCAGATTTGATTTTATTCCTTGATTTGAAATTATCGCACAGCTAGTTAATGGAAGCGCTTTACCAACGCCCTTAAAATCATATTGAACAATGACAGGACTGTAAATATATCATTTAATATCATTCAGCCCTGGTATTAGAAGCTCTGAGTATTTTATGCTGTGCACCTTATTACCGCTTAATCTCGCGTATTCGAACTGATCGATGTGACGTTGGATGATCTCGCACAACCGGATCCATAGGCAAAAGGAGAAATTGGTGCAAACTGCCGCTGTGGAGAGATGCCACTCAAATGTTCCATGATTGTTAGGCGATATTCTCCCCAAGTATCAGACCATCATCTGCTCCTGAATGTTAGAGGCAGTGCCATAAGTCGGTTCAGATTCACACATTGTCTCTAACACTCCATGCCCAAATCGCAGCAAAGGCGACACTATCCATGTCTAACACAATAGACAAACCTTGCATATTGAATCACGGCTAGTCTGTAATATGCTAGAAGCGACGCACGCTATCAGAAAGTAGCACATGACCGAAAGAGCTCTGGAAAGTGTGCATCTCTTTGTCTATCCAGCAATTGATCGAACTGTACGGAGATGTCAAATTCAATCAGCTGCTTCGTTCAGATAAAGATGTGTGTAGTAGGTAGTGCGTCGCAGTCGACTCCGCCATCAGAACTAGTCTGCTTATCATCAAGCTTGAAAATGACGGTGCCCAACCGGCGAGTATAAAAACCAATTGCTTGTCTTTGCAACGTGCGTTCACAAAGTAAACCTGGTTTTATTAAATAATTATTTGATAACAATATATTGTTTAAAAAAATGGTATATTCAAAGTGGTTGTGAAAAATACGAGCTAGAGAATATTGTTTGCAATCAAGTGCAAACTCAAGAGTAACTACTTGCGCAACAAACGGCCCATCGGTTGAGGGTGCTGACATCCAGTCCCCCTCCTGGTCGTAATCAATCAATATCAAGACGACTAAGATAAGGTCTGTTTTCACATCGAAATTGTTTTCTACTGACTAGAACTCTACGAACAATGCTATACCACCGCTTGAGAATATAAGCCTTGATATGCATCAAAGCGCAAACACTTTTGTCTGTAGATCAGTTTGTTGATGCAAGCGGGCTCGGAACAATGGTCAAGGTCAAATTTGTTGCTCATATTGTTACTCAGTCCTCCACTCTCCAACTCTTCGCGACCGACTTGGGCTGACCAGTCGGTGTTTGGAGAGTATTCACCGAGCACTGAAGCACCGCTTTGGATATCGAAACCCTGCTCAGGCTCCAACATCTGAACAGCATCATCCCAACATCATGCCCCCCGCAGTCGACCTGTGTCAAATATGCAAATCTTCCCAACGACCAAGCAATGACCCCGAGATTCAAGCCTTTGATCGCTTCCTCCCACATCCCACACTCTGTGATCCGACAGAAACTGCCACTGGCATCAGAGCGCAACCCCTCCCCAAGGCTCAAGTTGTGTGAACCAATCGCAGCAGGTGGGTTGCCTTGTCTCCCTCCATCTGCGAAACAGAAACCGGCAACCCTCCCCATGCTGAACACTGTTCACAATGCCTGCAATGCCCTCCTGCAACTCCCAGCCGCTCCGACCACCACTCACCAGTTCATCCGACCGCCCAGCCAGACTCGGTCCGCCGCCGCAGAACCGGAATCATGCTCATACCTCAGATCCACATGATACTCATCGCGCAACCGGTACCCCACGCCAGTCCCGTAGGTCGGGGAACCTCCGTCCTCCGACCATGACACCGACACATTCGGACTCAGCACACCCGATCCGTAGCCCAAGGCATGACCATACCTGACCCGACCGCCCACCGACGCCTCACCCGACTCTGCGAATGCCGACGCAAATCCTGCGTCTGACCACACCCGCTGCGAACTGTCAGCAGATGAACCCCGAGACCACTCCATCGACAACGACGGCCCATACCCTAGCGCTGACGACGGCTTGTACTCGACATTGGCATAGACGCTTCGCTCGCGGTAGGCCGCCTCTGAACGCGACCTGAGCACACTGCCGCCGACCTGCCAAGACCAGCCACCGTCGCCATGCACATAACCCAGACCGCCGCCCAGCACCAGACTTGACAGATTCCCGTCATCGCCCTTGTCGCGGCGAAGCCCGCCCTCCAGACGCGGCGTCAGCACGCCACCGCCAGCCAGCATGCCATCGCCTCGCCACTCCAGCAACCCGCGCAGGCGACTCACCGAATCCGACAGCACCAGTGACGACAGCGTCGTGCGAACCTTCGTCTTCTGAACATCACCCTTGAACGCCAACCGATGACCCGACGACGAATGCAACTCACTCCAGACTCCCGCTGACATCGTGCGCAGGCGAATCCCGCCGCTGTCATCAGCCGGCGCCTGCGGACTCACACGCGTGTGGCGCACCGTGCCCTTCCCGTATCCGAGTGCTCCCCACACATCAAGACCTTCCTGCAACCTCAGCCGAACATACGGGTGCACGCTGTTCAGACCCGACACCTCGCTGTCATGCCAATGCACACCCCCCACACTGCTGCGACTGCTGCCGCTCGACCTGAAATACGCCACCCCGCCGAGCAGGTCGCCCTGGGATACATCCGCACCGATCCCGAACGCCTTCACCTTGCCGTCAACAGACAGCTTCCCATCGTTGCGCTCATAGTCGCTGCGTCCTCCCTGACCCCACATCCTCAGCGTCGCCCCGTCGCCAGCGGCCGACTCGGACGACAGGCTGAACGAACTCTGCTCCAGCAACTCGTCCGCATCCCGCACACCAATCCTGCGGACATCATGCCCGCCGTCAGGATCCAGCGGGTCAACCGAACGCAAAACCGTCGGCGAAACACCAGAACCCGCACCGCCAAGATGCAGGCTCACGCCAGCCAATGACACCCGGTCCGGCTGCCCGGACAACGATCCCGTCAACCGATCCTCAATGATGGATGAAGACAGACCCGCAAAGGCACGCGTGAACATCGCCTGTCCCTGCTCCAGACTCGCCCGACCCTGTCCCGACACGCCCGACACGGCTCGCTCAGCCACTCTCACCGTCACTGCACCAATCAACACCGAGTCATAGCCGCCGCCCGCAGCACTGTGCGTCAGTGTCACACCCGCATCATCGCTGCCCTCGGACACCGCCACCGTCACCGTCTGCGACATCGACCAGTTGTCAGTCGTGAACGTCAGCGGCACACCGGACACCGTCACATCCCCCAAGGCACCGGCCACCGACACCGTGACATTGCCCGTAGGCTTGGTCTGCAACTTCACCGTGTAACTGCCGCTGCCCCCCTTGGCCACCGTCAGAGCCGACGTCGATACCGTCACTGCCAGCACGGTTTTCTCGGTCACCGACACCCGCACCGATTCAATCGACACCGAATCATAACCGCCGCCCGACGCCGCATGGGTCAGGTCCACATTGGGATCCTTGATCGCATCGGCGTCCTCTGCCGCCGTCACTGTCACCGTCTGCGGCACCGACCAGTTGCCGGTGGTGAACGTCAGCGATTTGTTGGACACCGTCACATCGTCTGAGGCTGGATCATCGTTCACCGTCACCGTCACATCGCCGCTCGGCTTAGTGTCCAGCTGCAGCGTGTAATTGCCGCTGCCACCTTCACTCACCACCAGCACGATACTTGACACCGCCACCCCGGCGATGCTCCCGCTCGGCGTCTCCGTCACTTCGTCGGATTCGACACCATTGCCACCGGCATTCACCGCGCGGATCTTGAATCCGTAAACGGAGCCATTGCCCAGACCGGTCACCGTATGGGTGACCGTGGTGGCGTCAGACCTCGCAATGTCCCGCCAGACACCATAGCTGCCGGTCCCCCTCTTCTGCTGATACTGCCACTTGGTGATGCTGTCATTGTCCGGGTCACTCCATTTCAGGATGACCCGTCTGCTGCGGGCCTCAGCCATTACACCCGCCGGCTTGGCCGGCACCGTGCCGTCTCGCAGTGTGCCATCGGCGGTCGCATCAGTTCCCACCGCATAGCCGGCCGCATCGTTCAGCGTGATGAGGTAAGTCTCCGAACCCTCCACATTCGAATCGGTGGAAGTCGCAATCGTCACCGTCCCCGACGTGCTGCCCGTGCCGCCGAAACTCGCAGTGAAAGTGCGCGGCCCGAGTGAACCCTGAATGTCCGCCGCCATGAATCCGCTTGTGCCGCGGTCGGACAGCGTCAGGCTCACCTCCAGATCGCCAGTCAGCGCCCGATCCGAAGTCACCGTCAAACTGATCGCACTCCCCTCAGTCACCGCCGCCGGATCCTTGGCCAACTCCAAGGTCGGCGTCGTGTCAGTGATCTTCACCGTCACCGAGGCGATCATCACCGAGCCGTAGCCGCCGCCCGTCGCCGTATGGGTCAGGGTCACGTCGGCGTCGGCCGTAGTATCCTCATCGCTGGCCACCGACACCGTCACCGTCTTGGGCGTGCTAAAATTACTCGTCGTGAACGTCAGCGGCGACCCGGACACCGTCACATCACCCGACGCACCGTCGACAGTGATGGTAACATCGGCACTCGGGGCCTGATCCAGCTTCACCGTATACGCGCCACTGCCGCCTTCCAGCACCGGCAGCGTCCGCCGCGACAGCGTCACCCCCTTCGCCAGCATCGCCGTTGCCGTCAGCGTCGCCGTCGCCTCGGCCGATGCCGCACTCGCCGCATCCATGTTTTTAGCGCGAATCTTGAACGCATAGGTGTTGCCATTGGTCAGCCCGGCCACCGTATACGACGTGGTGGTGGCCGACGACCCGGTCATGTCCGTCCAGGCACCATAACTGCCGGTACCCTCTTTCTGCTGATACTGCCAGTCGGTGATCGCACTGTTACCCGGATCGGTCCATGACAGCACCGCCTGGCCGTTGCCCGCCGCCGCCGACAGCCCGGTCGGCTGGTCCGGCGCACTGCCATCGAGCAGCGTGCCTTCGGCTTCCAGATCGGACAGCGTGGCCGCCACATAGTTGGATCCGACCGGCCCATTGTTCAGCGTGATGGTGTAAGTCTCCGCACCTTCCGCAGCCGTGTCCGTCGCCGTCGGTATCGACACCGTCCCTGTGGTGCTCGCCGTATCCCCGAAATCGGCATCGAACAGGCGCGGCCCAAGACCGCCGGTGATGTCCGCCGCCGCAATCGGCTTCGCACCCCGCCCGGTCAACTCCAGTCGCACCTTCTTCGTGCCGGTCAGCGCGCGATCCGACATCACCGACAGACTGATCGCCGTCCCCTCGCGCACCGCCACCGGATCCGCCGGCAGCGTCAGCTTCGGCGTGGTGTCGGCGACCTTCACTGTGACCGAGTCGATGCTGCTCACCGAACCGTAGCCACCGCCCGCCGCCGTATGCGTCAGCGTCACCGTCGCATCCTCGGCGTCATCATCGGCCGCCACATTCACCGTCACCGCCTGTGCCGTCGCAAAGTTGGCCGTGGTGAATGTCAGCGATGCCGGGTCCACCGACACCGGCCGCTCCGCCCCACCCACTGTAACAGTCACATCACTTGTCGGCACATTGTCCAGACGTATCGTATAACTGCCACTGGCACCACCGACCGCTTCGGTCACCGTCAGCCCCGCCTTTGAAACCGTCACGCCCTTGTCTGCCGTCGCCAACGGCGTCCCCTCCACCGGGGCATTTGCCCGACCGTTGCCTTCCTCGCCGCCGACCTCATGCACCGCACGAAGATTAAAAGAATACAGGGTGCCAGCCGTCAGACCCGACACCGTGTGACTGGTGGTGCTCGCACTTGAACCCGGAACAGGTGTCCAGGCCCCGAAGGCGGTGCCCATACCGGAGACCGCACCGCCCTCACCATACCGATATTCCCAGCGTTTGATCCTGTCGTTGTCCGGATCAGTCCATGACAGCGTCACCGAACCCACGCCGGGCGTTGCCGAAAATCCCTGGGGCACGTTCGGAGTCGTGACGACCCGCGCCTCGGCAGATTCCAGATAACTGTTGCCGGGCTTCACCGCACGAATCTTCACATGATATTCGGTGCTCACCTCGTTGCCGAACAAAAAGTGCTCGACGGTGGTCGCACTGGAAGGCGAAATCTCAGTCCACGCTCCATAGCTGCCGCCTCCCGCCTTCAGCTGATACTCCCAGCCGGTGATGGTGCTGTCTTTCGGATCTGTCCAGTTGACTCTTATCAAATCGCCTTCGCTGAGCAGGGTCGGAGCGGGCAGCGTAGACCGACGCACGATGGTGACCGTGGTGGAGGTCGTCCCAGCCGTGGCGGCCGTGCCGTCGCGACCCCGCCAGCTCCAGGTGACCGTGTGGGTCCCGTAGCCCAGATTGGCACAGGGAAACAGGTTGACGCCGCGCCCCTTGGTAATGCCGGCCGGGGCCTGGGTGATCTCGATGCGGGCATCCCCCTGAAGGTTTCCAAGCCGGTTGATGTACGATTGGCTGCCGACGACTCTCTGTTGCAGCCATACGAGGTTATCGTTCCCCCGGCGCTGCTTGACCGACAGCAGGTTGAAACACACAGCTGTCCCCGCGTCAGAACCTACAATAGTCGAACTCGGGGTGGAGGTGAGAGTCGGCGTCGCCCCCCGCGGCGTGGCTCTCACCCAGCCGAAGTTGTTGATCACGGATGAAGCGTGGACGCCACCCCCGCCGCTCATCAACCGAATCCGGACATTGTAGGTCCTGCCGTTAGTGAGTTCTCGAATGACAGCTAAACGCTGGGCAGTATAAGAATTCGGAATGTCCCGCCATTGGCCGCCGCCGGCCCCCTCAAACATCTCGTACTCCCAGTGATTGCCGATTTCACTGCCGTGATACTCCCACCTGAGCAGTATGCTGCTGTCTTGCCCGGTGGCGGTCAAGATGAGTTCGTTCGGTATCACATGGATACGGTTGGAAGTTGCAATATTAGTCCCGTCACGACGCTTAGCTCTCACCTCGACAGCATAAGTTTGGCCGTTGGTCAGACCGCTTATCTTACTTGGCGGAGGCTTTAATGTACCAGTTCGAGCGCCTCCTGCCGTCAGGTTGCTCCAACTGTACTGCCAGTATCCGCCGGCTGGCAGAGAGCCAGTCCAGGTCCAAGACAGTGTGATATCTCCGTTGTCCGGTCCCGTATTTGCGGTGAGCTGAATAGAACTAACTTGCGCTTGCGCAGGTTGCGGCAAGAGGGACAAGCCCAGTGCAAAAAGCAGGCTGGCGGCGGCAACAGCCGCGCTCAGACGGCGGGAGGTTCTCTTGAGAGCGCTCACCGGCTCAGCCTCCCGCCGGGATTCTATGGGGGGGGGGGGGGCAGCCTGCCGACTTGCAACCCATTTCTGCAAAACGTGTACTGTCAGTCAAAGTTTCAATCAATCTCATTTTTCTACGCCTGTGAATAAAATGTTCCATTTCAATATCCGATCCTCATTCTGCAAGACAATGACTTATACCTGTCACCATTCTTACCATCCGGCTTATTTTACACCCGGACTGCAAATCATGTCAACTGAATCCATGCGAGACGTTTGCACTGTCTGGTTTCAAACTCCTTGGCTTCGTTTGATCGGCCTCGCCAAACTGTGGATTATAAATAAAACAGTCCATACAGTTGCTCATTATTGCACGGAAGATATTCTCAGCAATACCTCTAACCGCATCCCAGCAGCAAGGCTTCACATCATTGGTAGCAAGTCCTCGGCAATATCGTACCGCTGACATGATGGTGAAATGCGAATGGTAGAGCAGTAACAATTGATTTGTATTTGGAACTAGACACCAAGCAGGATTCACTTCAAACAGCGTAACTCTCAGCTGATGTTGCTAGTCGGTCATACTACCCGTTACTGGTTAATGCGATAGCATGAACAGTGAACCGACTCTATGCATTGATTCGAAACTTTTGTTATTAATGCCGATACCTTTATGATTTTGTAAAACACACAGTCAATTACGCTTGACTACGTCGGCCATAGACATCCGAATGGTACAGCAAAAAGGTTCTTCCCAAATGAAGACAGAATGTCTCCTGAATACAAAACCATGCCTGTGAACTGTCTACCTCCTGTCAAGTTATCCCGAAAATATTTCAAGTGCTTGAAATCTGATTTACCAAACACAGACCCTGCTTTGACTTCAATTGCAAGCAAAGCACCATCATTGCGTTGAATAATCAAGTCAATTTCGCGCTGTGCTCGATCTCTATATAGAAAGATCTCGTATCGATATTCGTTATCACCGACATCGACTAATGTAGCAATTTCATTGAAAACGAATGTTTCTATCAACTTGCCAAGCTTGTCTGCATCAAATCTGACTGACTCAAAGCTCCAGCTTAAAATATGAGACATCAACCCGCTATCAGACAGGAACAATTTGGGTCGCTTTCCCACCCGCGCATAATCGGTACTTGTCCACGGCAGCACACTATCTGAGATGAACATGGCTTCCAGAATTTCCAAGTACGATTCAATCGTAGCTCTGCTAACAGAGGTAACTGAACTTAGCTTGGAAATATCCATGAACTTACCTGACCAAGTCGCCAGCACTCTTACTAATTCATGCATTGCCCTTTTTCGGCGAATATTTGAGATATCTGTCAAGTCCCGGTCCAACAATGCAGCAATGTAGTCGCTGTACCAATCCGCCCGGTCTCTTTCAGCAAGTGATATTACTTCTGCATATCCGCCCCGCATCGCTATCTTCACCAAGTCATCAAGGTCATAATTATCATACTGAACACCAAAATTCCGAGCGAACGCTCTCTTCAAAAATGATGGTTCAGTTTGGCAAATCTCACCCTGTGAAAGTGGTCGCAATCTAAGCCTTCTGACTCGGCCAGCAAGGGACTCATGAGCAGTCGGAATTGAATGTACGTCTGCCGACCCTGTTAGCAAGAATTGACCTGGACGGTTATCCTTGTCTACAGCGAGCTTAATCACCGGCAACAATGACGGAGCTCGTTGAATTTCGTCAATGATTAACGTATCGCACTGATGCTTTACAAATCCAAATGGATCGATCTCCGCCATTTTCAGCAATCTTGGATCATCTAGACTTCGGTATTCAGCATTTAAGGTAAGTTGGTCACGGACAAGCGTTGTCTTCCCACTCTGTCGCGCTCCATTAACTAAAACAATACGGCTACTTTGACAAGCGTTCTCTACCGACCGGCATTGCCAACGTAGTATTTGATCGGGCATTGTGTTTAACAGTACCTTGGTTAACTTGCTAAATATCGATTAAATAGCAATAAGATATCAGCATTTTTATAAATTTGAACTTAGCGTTTTTATTATTATAAACATGGCATTTATATAATTAACACTATTCTATTAAACTGCACTTTAGAGAGGCGGTTTGGAATTAGTATCATTAAAAACAACAACATAAATCCAATATAAAGGGATTCAACTTGCCATTGCACTGGGAACAAAAATACAGTTACGAAGGGTTATTTTTGGCTTTATATAGTTGTTTATATTGATATTATAGCCAAAAAACCTCTTAAAAGTTCAGATTAAAATCACGTAAACTAACAAAAGTAACTATGCGACATTAACCGATATATGGAATGTACTATTGCAAATACTAGCTATATTTAGATGACGATAATGTCCAAAGCTGCACACCGATCACTCAAATTCTGGGACTTATATACTATAATACCTTCAACATGGTATAATGAGAAACAACGTGATTTCAAATGGTAACCCAACAGGAGCGTCAATGTCAAACAAAGCACCCGGCAAGTATTATAGAAAAGGACTGTCGCTGATGGAACTGTACAAAATGTTCCCCGATGACACGCAAGCCGAGCAGTGGTTCGCTGAGGTTCGCTGGCCGGCTGGGATTCACTGCCCGCACTGCGGGTCAGACAAGGTGCAAACCGGTGCCTGCCACCCATCTCAGCCCTATCGTTGTCAAGACCGGGCCTGCTGCAAGCGGTTCAGCGTCAAGACTCGGACCGTGATGGAAGGCTCCAATCTCGGTTGCCAGGTGTGGGCCATCGCCATCTATCTGCTGACCACCAGTCTCAAGAGCGTGTCGAGCATGAAGTTGCACCGCGACTTGTCCATCACCCAAAAGAGTGCGTGGATGCTGGCTCACAAGATCAGGAAGGCCTATGAGCAAGGTCAGCAGATCTTTGCCGAGGTGGTGGAAGTGGACGAGACCTATGTGGGCGGGCTGGAGAAGAACAAGCACGCGGACAAGCGACTGCATGCCGGGCGCGGTGCGGTCGGCAAGGCGACGGTGGCGGGTGTGAAAGAGCGTGGCAGCAATCAGGTTCAAGCCCAGGTGATCGGGGATACCAAGCGAAACACCTTGCACCGGTTCATTGCGGAGCGGGTTGCAGAGGGTGCCATCGTGTGCACGGATGACCTGGCCAGTTATCGTGGCATGGCGGGATATGACCATCGGGCGGTCAAGCACAGTGCTGGCGAGTATGTTGCAGGTGAGGTGCACATCAACGGGATGGAGTCGTTTTGGGCGGTGCTCAAGCGTGCGTACAAGGGTGTGTTCCACCAGTTGAGCCGCAAGCACTTGCCGCGGTATGTGGCGGAGTTCGTTGGCAAACACAACATTCGTAGCCAAGACACGTTGGAGCAGATGCGCTGGCTGGTTGGAGGCATGGTGGGTCAGCGGTTGAGATATGCGGATTTGGTCGGCGGTGGCTGACTGTCGCCGGCTTGCAACACCATCACAGTTGAGCGTGTGAAACGACTTTGAATGAATCATGAAGCGACCGGCGGACTCTAAATCTAAATCAACCAAGGTGTATCAGCGGGACTTTCGCATTCAGGCGACGCCGCGTCAGGTTGCGGAAGCCTTGTTCGGGGGCGGTGCAGTCAAGCGTTCGGAAGAGCGACCTGCCAAGTCCGTCAAGCAGGACTAGGCTGATTCTGACAAGTGCCTGATATTACGGAATATGTAAAGCGTTAAGGTATTATAGTATATAAGTCCCCAAATTCTGGCAGATAGGATGCAAATCAATCTCTGTTTCCCTGCCACTGCCAAAAGTAAACTCATATTCTGCTTGTATATGTTTTGCGGTTGTATTGTTATTATTTGCTATAAATGCTATGTTAGCTTTTGACTTCGCACCCTTTCTACTGCTTGCCACCACCCCTCACATAAAACGTTGCGAGTTTTATCATCTATCGACGGCATGAAACAACGTTGTAAAAAATGCCGTTCACTAAGCTCCTCAAGATCTTGATATACACCACACTGCAATCCTGCTAAAAAGGCCGCGCCGAGCGCTGTGGTTTCAACAACCTTTGGGCGCTCCACCGGCACGTCCAAAACATCAGCTAAAAACTGCATCAGCCAATTGTTTGTTGTCATGCCACCATCGACGCGCAAAGCTTGGGGTTTAGCAGCATCTTTACTCATTGCCTCTAACAAATCCACAGTCTGGTAACATACAGATTCCAAAGCGGCCCGTACTAAATCAACCGAAGTCGTGCCGCGCGTCAAACCGAAAATTCCGCCACGCGCTCGTGCGTCCCAATGCGGCGCGCCAAGTCCGGTGAAAGCTGGTACCAAGTAAACACCATTATTTGATTCGGTTTGTCTGACGATACGCTCGGTTTCCTCAGCAGACTCTATCAACCCCAAACCGTCTCGCAACCATTGCACCGTAGTGCCAGCATTAAAAATTGATCCTTCCAACGCATAACACATCTTACCGTCCAAACGCCAAGCAATCGTGGTCAGCAGGCGATTTTTAGATTGAGGTGGTTTGTCACCAGTATGCATCAACATAAAACAGCCAGTGCCATAAGTGCTCTTGACCATTCCAAGATGAAAGCATGCTTGGCCAAAGGCCGCTGATTGCTGGTCACCTGCGATGCCACACAAAGGCAAAACTGCTCCTGGCAATCTAACTTCACCATAGTCAGCAGAGCTATCGCGCACTTCTGGTAACATTGAACGCGGCACATTGAAATAATCAAGTAACACATCATCCCACTTACCATTGTGAATGTTGAACAAATTGGTTCGTGAAGCATTGGTGGCATCCGTTGCATGTACATGCCCATCAGTGAAGCGCCACAACAAGTAACAGTCTGTGGTACCGAAGGCGAGCTCACCGCGCACCGCTTGTTCACGTGCGCCATCCACATAATCAAGTATCCAAGCTATTTTCGTAGCTGAAAAATATGGATCAACTAAAAGACCAGTGCGGAAATTGACATCAGATTCTATTCCTTGAGCGCGTAAACTCTCGCAAACACCAGCAGTACGCCTATCTTGCCATACAATCGCCCGATGCAACGGTCGGCCAGTATGTCTTTCCCAGACGACTGTTGTTTCGCGCTGATTGGTAATGCCGAGAGCAGCAATTTTCAATCCGTTACGATCAGCATGTGCGATGACATCACCACAAACTGCATAAGCTCCCTGAACGATTTCTTCAGCGTCATGCTCAACATACCCATCATCGGGATAATATTGAGTCAATTCGCGCTGTGCCGTAAACAACGAATCTCCATCGCGATTGAACAATATTGCGCGAGTGCTAGTAGTGCCTTGATCTAACACTAAAATGTGCGGGTTGCTCATACTCTAATCCTCATTATGTGTTTAACGGCAAATTAAGTGCTGAGTGGCCAAAATACAGACGACACATAAATCAAACACGTCGGAATACAAACACAGCCCATACCAAACTAACTAGCAAAGCCCACGCAATATGAGCCGGAACCAAAACCAACCACAACATGTTAATGTACGCGCTACCCAATAGCGAGATGAACAAGCGGTCACCGCGTGTCGTATGCAACCTGAAAATACCTTTGCGCGGATTGCCGCCTGGACTTACCAACTCCCAAATCATCATTCCCACTAACAATACTGCGATGAATATGAAAAAAGTCGCTGTCTGCCAAGTCCATGCCATCCACGTCATTGCCGAACCCTCACACTCTCCCCATGGAAAATCCCTTGGCTATGTAATCCCGTACAAACCAAATTACCAGCGCACCCGGTACAATCGTCAGCGATCCAGCCGCAGCTAACAAACCAAGCTCATAACCTGACGTACTGGCAGTGCGCGTCATAGTCGCAGCAATCGGTTTAGCTTCAACCGCTGTCAGTGTTTTTGCCAACAACAGTTCAACCCAAGAAAACATAAAACAGAAAAAAGCCGCAACTCCAACACCTGCGGCGATTGATGGCAATAATATCTTACGGAAAAACTTTGGGAACGAATAGCCATCAATAAATGCCATCTCATCAAGTTCCTTTGGAACACCTGACATGAACCCCTCTAAAATCCAAACTGCAAGCGGCAGATTGAATAGAAAATGTGCACAAGCGACTGCAATGTGCGTATCAAACAAGCCGACAGACGAATATAGTTGAAAGAACGGCAATGCAAATACAGCCGGCGGCGCCATGCGATTAGTCAATAACCAGAAAAACAAGTGCTTGTCACCAAGAAACCGGTAACGCGAAAAAGCATACGCGGCTGGTAATGCCATTGCTACCGAAAACACTGTGTTGATCGATACATAAATCAAAGAATTGATGTAACCCCAATACCAAGTCGGATCAGTAAATATCGTGCGATAGTTTTCTAGTGTGAAATCGCGTGGAAACAGCGAGAAAGCACCTAAGATCTCATTGGTGGTACGAAATGACATGCTGAGCAACCAATAAATCGGCAACATCAGAAATACGATGTAGATGATTGGAACGATGCGTGGCCACCTCATTGTTTTTGATCTCCCTCACCAGACATGATGACATTGTAAAAGAGCCAACATACCAGCAAAATGAAGAAAAAATAGATCAATGACATTGCCGCAGCCGGGCCCAAATCAAATTGCCCTAGCGCAATTTTCACAAGATCAATAGATAAGAATGCAGTGGTATTCCCCGGACCGCCGCCGGTCAGCACAAAGGGCTCTGTATAAATCATGAAACTATCCATAAAACGCAACAGAAAAGCAATGGTCAAAACATGCTTCATCTTCGGCAACTCAATGTACCGAAACACTGCCCAGCGCGAAGCGCCGTCAATTCGAGCCGCCTGATAATATGCATCAGGAATGGCAACAAGACCGGCATAGGCTAGCAGCACAACCATTGAAGTCCAATGCCAAACATCCATCACCAGCACAGTCAACCACGCCGAAACCGGCTGACGTGTAAAGTTGTAGGGAATACCCATTTCATTTAGAGTCCAACCTAACAATCCAACATCAGGCAACGCAAATATATTCCACATTGCGCCGACAACATTCCATGGAATCAGCAATGGCAATGCCATAAGCACCAAGCACACGGTTACCCAAAGCCCTTTGCGAGGCATAGTCACCGCGATTGCAATACCTAATGGGATCTCAATGATGAGCACAGAAAAGGTAAAAATGATCTGCCGACCTAAGGCTTCCTGAAAACGGCTAGAATTGAGCACATCAGAAAACCAACCCATGCCATGCCATAAAAACACATTGTTACCGAAGGTTTCCTGTACTGAATAATTTACAACTGTCATCAGTGGTACAACTGCATTGAAAGCGACAACAACCAATACCGGCAATACCAACAGCCAAGCGCGGTTATTTGGCGTACGTCGAATCATGACACTGCACCCGTTGCCATCCAACCATCATAGTAAGCATAAGTTCGATTCGCAGCAAAGCTTACCCTTATATCTGTCGGAATCTCCTCACCAACCCCAACTAAGGCTTTGAATGGTTCTGCTACACCATCAATCAGCAAATCTGCGATGCGGTGAGTACCGATATCCGACAAACGTTCAAGCTTAGCCGGCAAACCTTCGCGTCCAAGCCTGACAAATTCAGGGCGAACACCGAACTCAACTTGCGCACCATTTGGGGGCGGTGATACTTTTTGCGCCAACTCAATCTCATGGCCACCCAAGATAGCAGTACCGCCTTTGATTTCGCAAACGGCAAAGTTCATTCCCGGCGAACCGATAAAATGCCCAACGAATTTATGCTGTGGAACTTCAAACAGTTCAACCGCACCACCTTCCTGCACGATCTTTCCCTCATGCATGACTAAAATCCGCTCAGCAAACGTCAATGCTTCGGTTTGATCGTGAGTTACATAAATCATCGTATGCTGGAATCTGCGATACAGCGCCTTCAGATTTGAGCGCAATCGCCATTTCAGTTCCGGATCAATCACCGTAAGCGGCTCATCTAACAGTATCGCACTTACTTCAGTTCGTACCAAACCCCGCCCCATGGAAATTTTCTGTTTGGCATCAGCAGTCAGACCAGAGGCCCGCCGATCAAGCAAAGATTGTAACTCTAACACCTCGGCCACTTCTGCAACTCGCTTGCCAATCTCAGTTTCAGTCATGCCTCGATTGCGCAATGGAAACGCTAAATTGTCATACACTGACATGGTGTCATAAACGACTGGAAATTGAAATATCTGGGCAATATTACGTTGCTTTGGTGTCAGATCCACAACATCCTCACCATCGAACAGGACCTTGCCGCGGCTGGGTTTTAGCAAGCCGGAAAGAATGTTAAGCAATGTTGTCTTGCCGCAGCCCGATGGACCAAGCAGAGCAAATGCACCACCGTCTTCCCAGATTTGAGTGATCTCTTTTAATGGCCAGTCAGGCCCGTCTAGTTCGCCTGGTGTCTTCAGGTAGGAATGTGCGAGATGCTCAAAACGAAGCTGTGCCATTATGCTGCCGCCTCCAAGCGGTTACCACTTTCTTCAAACACCATCAGATTGTCAATTGAAATGTGCATGTGAATAGTTTCATTGTCTGTATACCTAACAACTTGGTGAGTTTGCAACACCCAATCACAGCTGCCTACTCGTACGTGTACGAAACTCTCTGAGCCAGGAATCTCAGCAAGAGTGACCGCACCCTGAAATGACAAGCATTCAACGTCCGAAGGTGCTAACCCAAGCTTGAGATGATGCGGGCGAAAGCCGATATGATACCTTCCGCTGCCAACCTTTTCCAAAGGTCCATGCAAAGGCACAGTGATACCGGCAGTTTCAGCCATTGCTTTCCCATCATACGACTCAATAATCATCTCATTTAGTGGTGGATAAGAAAAAATGCGCGCTGACAACAAGGTTTGAGGGTTGTGATACACCTCAGATGCAGGTCCAAATTGAACGACTTGACCCTCATACAGTAAAGCAGTATTGCCTCCCATCATCAACGCCTCCGAAGGCTCAGTTGTAGCGTAAACTATAACTGAACCGCGTTCCGCGAAGAGTTGCGGCAATTCCTCGCGCAGCTCTTCTCGCAGTTTATAGTCTAGGTTAGCCAAAGGCTCATCAAGCAACACGAGCTTCGCATGACGCACCAAAGCCCGCGCAATTGCAGTGCGCTGTTGTTGACCGCCGGAAAGTTCTTGCGGCATTCTGTGCAGCAAGTCAGAGATTCGCATCAGCTCAGCAACTTCACCAACGCGTTTATGCAAATCTGGCGGTGGACGGCCTCTTGCGCATAGTGGTGAAGCAATGTTGTCAAAAACACTCATTGTTGGATAGTTCACAAACTGCTGATAGACCATCGCCACATCACGCTCTCGTACCGACTGACCGGTTACGTCCTGTCCATCAATAAACACCGAACCGGCGGTTGGCAGCTCAAGTCCTGCCATCAACCGCATCAAAGTCGTTTTACCAGCAAGGGTAGCACCGAGCAGATTGTTGAACTTGCCGGGTAACAACGTAAGATCGGTCGGGTATATGTGTGTATCCCCAGCTTCCACCAACGAAACCTGCTTAAGTTCAAGCATAGATGCGCGATTGATGATTTTCACTGCAAACGGGCACTTCTCGTTGTTCGATTGGACCAGCGCTACCACCGGCAGGGGCAGCAATTCTTTGTTTCATCCAACTTGCCAGATGATTTTGTTCGGCGGCGCTAGTGTGCAAACCTAGTTTGCTTCGTCTCCACAGCACATCTTCATGTGTTAGCGCCCACTCGTTGTCCATCAAATAAACAACCTCTTGCGCATAAAGGCCACCGCCAAAATGAATACCTAGATCATCCACATTTTTCGCTCCTGCAATGACCCTGAAAGCGCGTGTACCATAAGCTCGTATTAATCGTTTCGACTGAGCTTCGCTAATTCCTTGGCAACTCGCTTGTAATTTCAAAGCCAAGTCACTTTCGTCAGCTGTTGCAAAATCACCGCCTGGCAAAGGTGTGACATCAGTCCACTTACTCTTCAAATTTGGCACATACTGAGCTAATCGATTGACCACCTTCTCAGCCAGCTGTCGATAGGTTGTGATCTTACCACCAAAAATACTTAACATTGGAGGTGATGTATCTTCAACAGACAACACATAATCCCGAGTCACAGCAGAAGCGTTAGTCGTGCCATCGTCAAATAATGATCGCACGCCGGAAAAGGTCCAAACAATATCGCCTCGACTACAAGGTTTTTTGAAATAAAGCGCAATGGCATTCAACAGATACTCAATCTCCCCATCGGCAATTTCAACTTCTGTGTCTAAATCCCGATAATCAACTTCGGTCGTTCCAATCAACGTAAATTCGTTTTCATATGGTATGGCAAATACGATACGATTATCCTCAACTTGCAAAATATAAGCGTGGTCACCTTCAAATAGTTTGGAGACAACGATGTGGCTGCCGCGCACCATGCGCGTTGATAACTTTTCGGGTTTTGAGTTTCCTATCGCACTAGCACGAACTCGGTCGGCCCACATGCCTGCGGCATTGATGAGAAAACGAGCAGCAACGAACTGGCGCCCACCTCTGGACTCAAGTTCCAATCTCCAAACCGAATCCCCCCGTTGAATGGAAACACAACGTGTGCGTGTTCGAATATCAGCTCCGCGCTCAGCGGCATCAATCGCATTCAACACCACCAAACGAGCATCGTCAACCCAGCAATCGGAATATTCGTATGCTATTTTCGGTCCCGCAAGTAATGGCTTGCCCGCCATATTTGACGCAAGACTAATTTGTCGCGTTGGCGGCAAGCCACGTCGACCTCCGATATGATCGTAAAGAAATAAACCTAACCGAATTAACCATGCCGGTCGCATGCTCGGAACGTGCGGTAATACGAAACGCATCGGCCAGATGATATGGGGCGCTAAACGAAGCAAACGCTCACGTTCCCTCAGCGATTCCCGTACTAAACGAAAATCTCCATGCTCAAGATACCGCAACCCACCATGTATTAGCTTAGTACTGGCTGATGAAGTAAACGAAGCCAGATCACCTTGTTCACATAACAGTACTTTCAACCCGCGTCCAGCGGCATCTCGGGCAATACCGCAACCATTGACTCCGCCCCCAACTACGGCAACATCAAATTCTGTTGTCACACTTGTCCTCGCGATTTTTTCTTCTGTGTAACAACAATAATGTCAACACCTGCTTCCTTGCATCGGCTTACAAATGCACGCGGTGGGTTGCGGTCAGTAACCAAACAATCGATGCTGTCAATATCGGCTATTCGAACTGGTGCCCGCCGCTGAAACTTGATTGCATCAGCTAGTAATATCACTTTTCTCGAATTTTTGATAATTGCTTGTGCTACCTGTACTTCATAAGCATCGAAATCAAGCAAAATACCTCGTTCATCAATGGCGGAGGTGCCAATCAGCGCATAGTCGATCATAAATCTAGAAAAAAACTGAACTGCTGTCTCACCAGTGATAGCACCATCATTTCGCACTGTTCCGGCAGCCACAAGCGTTTTGATTTTTTCGTTACCGCGAAGAATGTTCACTACGTTTATATTATTGGTTACAATGAGCAAATCCCGACGATTGACTAGATGGCGAGTAGCCGCCTCGGTCGTAGTTCCGACATTGATAAACAATGACGACCCATCTGGAACTAGCGCAGCTGCAGCATGTCCGATCGATTCTTTTGCCGAAGGCGATATCTTGAGTCGAGCCGGATAAGAAACGTTGGCGACGCTGTCAGTAATAATTGCCCCACCATGTACCCGCTCAACCAGTTTTTTTTGCTCAAGCTCCAACAAGTCACGCCGCACTGACTGGGTGGTCACTGAACAACGCCTAGCAATTTCGGCAACAAGCACGTGTCCGCGCACTCGTGCCATATTCATAATCTCTTGCTGCCGCGGAGTCAGTTCATCCGACTGACTCATTTTCATACCCTGATGCTTAGACAAAGCGACATCTGATTGAACAGATCAAGTTTAGCAAGACAAATGAACGCTCTGCTGAACAGGTAAGACAGCAGAGCGTTCAATTGAAACGGTTAGCTAAATCGTGCCTGCAGGTAACTTTTACTGATTCTCACTCCAACGTTTTATCAGCTCCGCGTAAGCGATAGTTTCACCCTGTGGTTTCTCATTCGCCAGTTTGGCTTTGGGGGATCCAGGCATGTTGAGCCATTCACTAGGGTCGCGTTCCTCGTTCAGACGCGGACCGCATCCTCCGTATACATTTGCCGCTTCATCGGCAGCCTGCATTCGAGCCATAGTTGTATCCATCTCTTCTGCGAGACGGTCCATAGCTTGCTGAGGCGTGAAAGCACCGGAGTTTACATCGCCAATCTGCTGCCACCAAATTTGGGCCAATTTCGGGTAATCCGGAACATTGATACCGGTAGGTGACCATCGCACACGATCAGGCGAGCGATAAAACTCAACTAAACCGCCGAGATTGGGGGACCGTTCGGTGAAAGATTCATGGCGAATGTCACTGTCTCGTATTGGCGTTAGACCAACGTGAGTTTTTTTCAGTGATACAGTCTTTGAGACGACAAACTGAGCATATAGCCACGCTGCTTTGCGGCGCTCAAGTGGTGTTGAGTTGAGAATAGTCCAAGAACCGGCATCTTGATAACCGAGTTTCTGGCCTTCTTCCCAGTATACACCGTGCGGTGACGGTGCCATTCTCCACAATGGCTTGCCGTTTTCATCGACAGTGTTATTGCCTTCACTACGCGGGGCAACCATGCTGGCGGTAAAAGCCGTGTACCAGAATATTTGCTGGGCAACATTACCCTGCGACAGTGCCGGTAAAGATTGATAGAAATCGTAGTCGGCAGCACCAGGAGGGGCATACTTGCGCAACCACTCATCCCATTTTCGAATGGCATAAACTGCCGCCGGACCATTAGTTGCACCACCCCTTGATGTTGATGCACCAGCGGGGTTGCAAGAGCCTTCTTCCATACGAATGCCCCATTCGTCTACTGGACGACCATTAGGCAAACCTTTGGAACCAGCACCAGCCATGGACAACCAAGCATCTGTCATGCGCCAACCCAGATCAGGTGCACGCTTGCCGTAATCCATGTGTCCATAGATTCTAACACCATCAATTTCCTTGACATCGTCAGTAAAGAACTCTGCAATATCCTCATAGGCTGACCAATTGACTGGGACACCGAGTTCATAGCCGTATTTATCGCGAAAACGATCTTGCAAATCCGGGCGTGAAAACCAATCGTGCCTAAACCAGTACAGGTTTGCAAATTGTTGATCCGGCAGCTGATAGAGCTTTCCGTCTGGACCAGTTGTGAACGATTTACCCATGAAATCGTCAATGTCAAGATTTGGATTGGTCACATCGGCGCCCTCACCTGCCATAAAATCGGACAGTGGAACGGCAAGCTGCAATCGAGAATGGGTACCAATCAAATCTGAATCGTTGATATAGGCATCGTAGAGATTGCGTTTGGTTTGCATTTGTGTTTGCACCGCTTGCACCACTTCACCTTCACCGAGCAACTGATGATTGACCTTAATTCCGGTAATTTCCTCAAATGCTTGGGTAAGTGTTTCAGATTCGTATGAATGAGTTGGGATGGTTTCCGAGAGCACATTAATCTCCATGCCTTGAAAAGGCTGAGCGGCTTCGATAAACCACTGCATTTCAGCGAGTTGTTCGTCGCGAGTCAGTGTTGATGGTTGAAATTCGCTGTCAACCCACCGCTCAGCAGCGGCCATATCAGCATGAGCTGGGAACGTTAGCAACGAGCCCGCAACAATTACTGAAGACAGAAGTGACAAGATATGTTTCATTGTGTTTTTCCTCCTAAGTGGAACATTTAGATTGCTTGTAAATTCAAGTAAGAATTTTCTTTTTCAAATAAAGAATTTCACTTTATACATGAATAAACAACAATTTTGTTTGAATTGCAACACAAATATATACCGTATTTATATGAAATTGTCAAACAGCACTCTCTAAAAATGGGCCCCGACCAGCGCATTTCTGTAAAAATGTGATGCTTGAATAGGGCTATGGGTTAGCTCCAATCTTAGCCTCACAATTTCACATTTTGAGTACTTGCTGTCCTCGGCTATCATACGGACAGCGCCAATCATTTCGGCCTGCCGCCAGTATCTAGAACAAGTGCGCTCATTGAACGAGCCCTGAATACCAATGGCAAACTAACCTGAAATTCCAATTCGGCACTAACATACATAACAAACGCCTCCAACTACTAATTATTTGCTCTTTCACTAAAAATTGTGTATAAATTAAGTTAATATAGTTTCAAAGTTTTTATGGTTATTGTCATGTCTGTATCAGTATTTGTCGCTGCAAAACATATAGGAGAAATGTCAGGTTGGACCAAAACCAATCTTGAACTTCAAAAAATTCTCTACATCGCAAATATGATTCATCTTGGGCGTGAAGGTCACCCCTTAATCAATGAGAAATTTGAAGCATGGGTTTACGGACCTGTTGTACCGGAGCTATATCATCGAGCAAAAATTTTCGGAGCTGACCCAGTTAAAAATATATTTGTCAATTACTTGTCTTTAGATAAAAATAACTATAAATTAGTATCAAACACACTGACTCTAACTTACAACATGACTAGTAGTTTTTCAGCATCTCGATTAATTGCAATTACGCACTGGGATAGGGGCGCTTGGATTAAAAAGTATAACTATAGAAATCCGAGCACAATAATTCGGGATGAAGACATTCTTGATGAGTATAACAACCGAGTTGCAAGAGCAAAAAAATCAAATTCAGAGCATGAATAATGGAAAATGATGATTTAGACATCAGGTCATTATTTGAGGAGCTTGAAAATTCTCTTGACGAAAGAATACGGGAATTAGAAATAGAACTTGAAAAAGAAAAAGACCAGAGAAAAGAAGAGAGGTTTATTTGGTGTTTAATCTTCGTAATTATGTTGAACATATTCGTTTTCACTTCAATGCAACAATCTGTTTTGGGACCGCTTGTAATTGGAGTTTTTGAAGCATTTGTGCTCCTTTTACTCGCTCAGAAATTTGGATTAGAAAAAGTTGTCATAATGGTTGAATGGCTGATAGCAAAAATCAGTCGTAATCAAAAAAATTAATTCCACAGAAATAATTCTAATAGTTTGATTCTGATTGAGTACAATTCCAACATATAGCAAATCTATATTTCGCTTATTGAATTGCCTCGATTAGTGACGATAGCCGTGATTGGGGCTACCTGAACCGTATCAACTATCCATTCCCGTACAAAAAAGCTTACCAATACAGACACCTGCTTTAGCGGTTGTAATAGAGTACCACGCCTGAGAATAACGGCAACCTGTATTATTTACTTCGAACTAACAAAGGCATTTAGACATGTAGAAATATGCTGTTGCTAGATCAAGCGCATTGCTCTCTTCAATTGACCCAGTAGGAGAAGGCATAGTTCTAGCAGGCTAAACTACTTGATCACGTGAATTTGGTACTTTAGACGACGATAAGCTAGCACATTGGTTGTGCTACTTATAATCACATGCTAATCCAAACTGATAACGGATAGGAGATTTGAGACTGTTTCATAAACCAATTTACATACGGCATATTAAATATGGCCAGATTTATCCCACATATCAACCCTGAGGATATCGAAAATCGAAGCGAACGTCTCGTAGCCGAAGCGTTATCCGAACAACTACCTGAATCCGTCACTATATTCCATAGCATTGACTGGGTTCACAAACCAAAATCAAAACCTATACAAGAAGGTGAGTGCGATTTCACAGTGCTTGACCCAAAAAACGGACTGCTTTTTATCGAAGTTAAAGGCGGACTGATCAGATACGACAACAGTATTGGCAAGTGGATACGGCTATCCCATAAAGGCTCAGCAATCGAACTCAATAAAGATCCTGTGGCACAAGTTCGGCGCAACATGCACAATATGATTGATAACTTGAAATCAAAACTGGGGGTACACATGAACGACATCAGCTATGGTTGTGCTATTGTGTTTCCAGATGGCAAGTTCACAAGCGATACTCCACCGGACACTTCGAGAGCGCAGATATTTGATGCGCTTGACTTAAACGAAATAGGCAAAGGTTTACTAAAGGTATTCAAATTGTTCAAACGTAAATCTAGTCGTTGCTTGAACGAAAGTGACATGCGTAGAATTGAATCGGCACTCTATCCCACCTACAAAATCGTGCCAGTTTTGTGGAAAACTGTCGCTGAGAGTGAAAAAAGACTGCATCGCATGACCGATGAGCAAAAATTTATATTGGACATTCTTGAACACCATAAAATTGCGGCAATTCAAGGAGGAACAGGTACAGGCAAAACATTACTCGCAATAACAAAAGCACAAGAAATTGTTAGTTCAGGATTAAAAACACTTCTGCTTTGTTACAACCGCCCATTGCGCGATTGGTTGAACTTAACTGTTCACAATGATTACACCGATAGAGCTGAACTTTCAATAATGACCTATCATGAATTAGTGCATAAGATGTGCAATGTCGCTCGAATTCCATTCCGCCCGCCTAATAGAGATCAGGAATTTTGGCGTGAAACCGCCCCAGACCTTTTGCTCAACGCGTGCGACAATCTGCCCTCAACATATAAATTCGATGCAATTGTTATCGATGAGGGGCAAGATTTCATGGAACTTTGGTGGCATAGCCTTGAAGCCGTATTTAGAGATTCTTACAACAAGGCGTATTTTTATGTATTTTACGATCCGCATCAAAAAGTGGATGTTTTTAGAAACAATAATTTACCAGCAGAACTAGGTGAGTCTTACACCATTAATCGCAACTGCCGAAATTCTGCTGAAATCGCAAATCTGTGCAACTCACTGCTAAAAGTGGAACAAGTTGTCGATCTGCGTTTGCGCAACGGCATTGATCCTAAATTCCATGAAGTTGATTCACGCGAATCCGGCTTTAAAATGATTGAAGAAATCATACGCAAACTCTGTGCTTCAAACAATCGACTAGAAAAGACACAAATAGCAATACTATTACCAGGGCATCCTCGTAATGATTGGCCAGAGATACTTGGTGCTGTTCCAGTCACCGAAGATATCAGTGAATGGCGAGATAACTCACATGTGCTAATGACCTCTTATGCCCGTGCTAAAGGACTTGAAGCTGATGCAGTTGTAGCACTAGTTGAACGAAGCACAAGCAATTTAGTCAAAGAGTTTAAAGCTCAAAAACGTATGATAAATCTTAATAATAAGCGGGAAAGAATTTTACGTCATGTGGCATTCTCACGCGCCAAACATATTCTGGAGATTGTTGAAGTAATTTCAGATACATAATAACTTATGGTGGAGTTTCATTTGTAGATTCCCAAACTCAATAACTGCTCAGCTTTCACTCGTCTGGAACAACTTGGTAATACCCATTGACCAAAACAACTCTCAGTTTTGTGCCATACAAATCACTCAAATTTTTGCTAGTAAGAAGTTCTGTCTTATCGCCTATAGCGACAATTTGCCCTTCATGTAACAACACCGCATACTTCACTTCCGGAGGAATCTCATGAATATGATGCGTTACCAATACTATCTGCTTACTAGATTGCATTAGTTGGCGCATAATCTTTAGGTAATGAAAAGTTGCATTGATGTCCAGACCACTAGTCGGTTCATCTAAAATCAAAGTTGACGGCTCACTGACCAATGCCCGGGCAAGTAAAAACCTCCGTTGCTGACCAGTGGACATGCGCTGATACTGATTGTGACCGAGTTCCTCAATGTGCAAGTCACGCATCACTTTACCAGCCAGATTAACTGATGTTTGATCATACTTTTGATGTTCGTATGTCCCAATACTCGAATGAAAACCGGACAAAACTACATCTAAGCCGCATACATATCCAAAGTAACGATTCTGCAAGTCTTGAGAAATAAATCCAAGATTTCGCCTGAGTTCCCAAACATTCCATTTCTCCCTGCCTAATATGCGTACCCATGAATTTTCTGACTGCACCGGATATAGCTCTCGCATTAACACTTTCAATAAAGTTGTCTTGCCTGCACCGTTTGGACCAAGTATTACAATGTTCTCATTGAGCGGAAGCTGTAACGAAAAACCGTCAAGCACTTTACAATTACCACGGTAGACCGTAGTATTTCTCATATCAATTAAATATTCCATATTGATTGAATTTGATTTCAGTCGATAAAACCCCTACATCAGACAGTACAGAACAATATTGCATCAACCGTTATGGGCATGAGTTTCAACACTAATTATTTTTATCAATTCCAGCTACACAGCTGCTATCTCAAAATAGCTTCGAACTATAAACTCTGACATGGCTCTATTAATTACGGACGAATGTATCAATTGTGATGTATGCGAGTATGAATGCCCGAATGAAGCAATCTATATGGGGCCAGAAATTTACGAGATCGATCCGACTCGATGCACAGAATGTGTTGGGCATTTTGACACTGAACAGTGCGTCGTGGTTTGTCCGGTTGAGTGTATCATAGGCGATCCGGATCATCAGGAAACCGAAGCTGAACTACTAGATAAATATAGGCAACTGATATCACAAGTTCATGACCCCCAATCTTGAATCAGGTTTGGCAGTGACCGCAGTAATAAGTTGATCGCTGACCGATTATTAAACTTTTAATCGGATTGCCACAAACCTTGCACGGCTCACCACGGCGCTCATAAACGCCAAGATCTAACGAGAAGTAGCCAGGCGTTCCAGTTCCGTTAACGTAATCTCGTAAAGTTGTTCCACCAGCGGCAATGGCATCTTCCAATGTAGCACGAATGGTATCTGCCAGCTTTTCATAGCGCACAACAGCTATCCGATTGGCGCGACGCTGTGGCCGAATTCCAGACCGAAACAGAGATTCAGATGCATAGATGTTCCCAACCCCAACGACAATATGACTATCCATGATAAGATTTTTGACCGCAGATTTTCGGGTTCGCGCTTTATCATACAAATAAGTTCCATTGAAATCTCTATCGAATGGTTCCGGGCCGAGTGATGCTAGCAAAGGATGTCTATAGGGGTCAGAGTCAATCCACAGCACACATCCAAATCGTCTAGGATCATGGAAACGCAATAAAAATTTGCCACCAATCTCAATTTCAACATGGTCGTGTGTTTTTGGTAGTGCATTTAACCGCGTTAAACGCAAACTACCTGACATTCCAAGATGCAAGAGAACATAACCGAGCTCAATCTCAATGAGTATGTACTTGGCCCTGCGACTCACTCGCTTTATGGTTTTTCCAACAAGCATTTGGGCAAGTGACTCGGGTACTGGCCACCGCAATCTTGGCTCGCGTACTACAACGCGAGAAACAACCTCATTTTGAATATGAGGTGTAATTCCGCGAACGGTTGTTTCCACTTCCGGTAGCTCAGGCATAGTCTAAAATATATCGTTTATACTTTATTCACATTCCATTTTTATAGAGTTTAAAGTCACATCTTTTCATTGGTTGTTTTCATGCCTGATTTTAGAGTTACAAACCTGACTGGCGGCCGTGTGTTCGTTGTGCAACAGCATGAAACCATACTCGACTCCATTTTGCGCCAAGGTTTTGCCGTCCCATACAATTGTCGAAACGGATCATGTGCATCCTGCAAAGCGAATCTAGTGAGCGGCAATGTACGCCATGACCCGTACGATAAAAATGCTATGTCCGATGAGGAAATGCAAAATGGATTAATGCTACTATGTCGCGCACATCCGACTAGCGACCTAGAAATCAAGGCTAAAGAAATCTCGTTACACTCAAGCGTTAGTATCCAAAGATTGCCATGTCGTGTTATCGAACTCAATCCCCTAACCCACGATGTCATGCAGATATTCCTAGCGTTGCCACGAAACACCACTTTCAACTACATTCCTGGACAGTACATTGACGTTATGATGCGAGACAAAAAGCGACGCGGATTTTCAATAGCCAACCCGCCCGGCAAAGATGTTCTGGAATTGCATGTGCGCCTTGTTCCCAAAGGCCGGTTTACAACTCATATTTTTCAAGCCATGGGGGTAAGAGATATACTTCATTTGGAAGGTCCGCTTGGTACATTTTTCCTGCGACAAGACTCTAATCGTCCAATAATAATGATTGCTGGAAGCACTGGAATTGCTCCGGTAAACTCAATAATCGAAAGCTTATTGGCAACAAAATTAGAACGACCATTTCATCTTTTTTGGGGAGTACGTTCGAAAAGAGATATATACCTCACTAAGACAGTGGACAAGTGGATTCAAAAATTCGGTGACAAATTCAATTTTACTGCTGTTCTGTCCGAACCACAACCGGAAGACAGTTGGGAGGGTGAAATTGGGTGGGTTCACGAAGCTGTTCTTCGTCAATACCCTGACCTCAGTGGATATGAAGTATATGCAAGCGGCCCGCCACCGATGGTAGAGGCAGTTCGTCGGGATCTTCCAGATTCAGGTTTAGATCCAGATTTTCTTTATTACGATTCATTTGATTTTTCAAGCGATAGATAATCTTAACCCAAACAAAGTAGCTGTTTAGTCAACGATTGTGAAAGACACCATTAAGTAAAGCTCAGGCGGTACCGACTACTGCTTTTTTGAATATTTCATAAGCTTGATCCGATAGTTTTTGTTGTTCATATAACTGTCCAAGTTCTAAATAGGCTTCGATTCTCGCACCGTTGGCAACCGCCGCCTGCAAATAATTCTCTGCCTCTTTATCTAAATTGCTGCGGCGTGCCAGTTTACCGGCAACCAACAGCAAATTTGAGTCCGTGGCATTCGCTTCAATCCACTTGAGCACCGCATCATACATTCGGTGGTTGTTCACTTCCCCTTCAACCTGACCATAAAACAAAACCAACTCAGAATCCCAATGCCGCTCCAACGAAATCCGTATCACTTTCTCAGCTTCCTGATGGCAGGAAAACTCAAGCAATTTCTGAATATATGCGAATAAGATTTCGCGATTGTTTTGAATTGAAACAGATGCTTTCTTCCATACCTTCTGCAGATTCACTGCTGAATCAGCCGCATTGAGCTTGCGCAATGTAATATTGCGAATAATAGTTTGCAACTCAGATGATGTATAGGCCTGAGTTTTTTGAAGATGCGGAATCAGCTCCTCAAGTGATTGCCAGTCTTCAACTTTTGAATAAGCCTTCGCCAAAATCCTGAAAGCCCTTGGGTTTTTCGGCATCAGGGAGCAAAGCTTCCGCAACCCTTCAATCGCTTCTGCCATCTCTTCATTCTCAATCTGCAAAATGCAAGTTACAAGCAGCACTACCGGAAAACTCTCGCTACCCACGGCTCTGGCTTTTCCTAGATAAACATTTCGTTGGTCTATCTTGCCCTGCTTTTGGGCACTATAGGCAGCTGCAAGGTAGCTGATGATAGGCTCGGGCACAAATTTGGCAGCATCCCCCAGCAGCTTCTCCGCCTTATGCCAATCCCCTAGCAAAAGCAATTGAATACCTTTGACCGATGCCGCATACTTTTTATGCTCTCGATACTCCCGATAGGAGCGCCCAATTCGCCCGGGTATCCGGATTACACTAGACAAGACTTCTAATGTGACATACAACAAAAGCAATGCGAACACCGTAAGAATCACAGCAAACACAAGCGAAATCTCAATTTGCCATACGCCCCACTGCAAAAAGACATATCCTGGTTCATCAAGAATGTAAATGGTCGTGACCGATACGATACCGATCAGTATCAACAGGATTATGGTAAAGAACATGGACTAACTTACAATTCGTTGAGACAGTAAATGACGAAGTAATTGCAGTGAGTTTGATAAGTCAGGCACTTCGATTTTCACTCGTTTTTGCCCCAACTCTTTGAGTCTGCCAACGACTTTGGCTACATCCAGTGAATTGCCTGAGAAATATTTTTCAAGCAAGCGGAGCGCATGAGCTAGGTTATTTGCATACAACTGCTGTTCACCTTGTATTGCTGCAAGCTGTGCGCTGAATACCGCAAGCCGTATGTTTTCAACTGCAAATGACTTTAAGTTAGGGGAGAGCGGCAACAATGAAGATTCATCTGATTTCCTAACGCGAAGGAGAGATTTGAGATCAAGCCAAATCTCACCGAAGGTAGCCTGAATCAAAGTTTGATCGCTCTCGACCACTGGGACATCTTCGGGCTTAACAACTGGCAAGTCAATTTGTTCAATGATCGATTGGCGCAAAGGTAAATTTTCAATAGATTCTGACAGCTCTAGTAGATCGCTTGAAATACTAACAATATCAATCGGTTTTATTGAACGTAGTAGCTTCATTTCCTCACTGACAGCAGCGCTCACCGGTAACAGTTTGGGATCTGGATTGCGACGCAGTTGCTGATCAGCTAATTCCCATATCGGCAATACCGACTCAAGGCTGCCGGTAACCCTCAATTGTGTGTTACCTATTAGTAAAAGATAAGCGATATCATTCAATTTCCAGTCGCCACTTTGCTGGTTTAGATTTTCATAGATTGATGACACTGATTCTATGACGGCCTCTAGCTTGCGATTGAGTTCTTCATCTGCCGCTAGCGAAGCGCGCTCCAACTCGGCAATACTTGTCGAACCTTGTTGCGTTAGATTTGCCAGGCTTTGCTCCTGCGCTTTTAATAGCGCAGATTGATTATCGTTTTCAACCACAAGCGCCTGCATTTGAGTGGTGATTTCTTGGTTCTCAGCATCTAGCTTGGGCATCACCTGCTGCTCTACCCGATAGACAACGAAACCGGAACCACCAGCAGCAACCAAGGATATCAAAATTGCCAAAACAACTCCTATCCGCCTAGGGGAGGTGTTTTTTGAAGGTTTACTCGGTCGTTTCGCCACAGCAACCGGCTTTTTATCTTGCGGTTTATCAGATTTGGGAGTTGATTCGGCCATATTTAATTTTCAGTGACATTCAGTAAGAAATGAATATGAAACTCAATTTGTCTTTTATTGTGTTGATTCGGTAATCGTCTTTCACGCATTGCGCATAGCTTCCAAAACACTGCTGTCCGCTGGCATTTTGCTAACAACAACGCGTTCATATCCCATTTTAATCAGGTACTGCTTAATTCTTTCACTATAAACTATCATGCACGATACTTTTAACTTGTATGAATATTCGGCTCCGAGCAACTTAAAGAGATTTTGAGCGCCCACAACACTAGTCAAAACCACAAAATCAACTGGACCTTGATCCATTCTATTTTTAACAGGCTGAACATCAATGTTAGGCAGTACCCTCTTATAAACAATATGATGTATGACAGTCTCGCAACCATGTTCTTTTAGCTTTTGAATCTGCTGATGGCTACGCTCACCGCCACCATCCAATAACACAACGGTCACCTCAGATAAATCTTGTAATTCACTCTCGGCCAACAATGCTTTGAAACTGTATTGACTAGCAGGCGCAATAACATCACTACTCCCAAACGCATCTAGAACAGCTGCCGCTGTGTTCGGTCCAACGGCTGCACACCTCAATTTCTTCGGCCAGCCATACCGATATCGAATCAAGCAGGCAGCAACTGAATCTACGGCGTTGCGACTAGTGAATATAACGAGCGAATTGTTATTCAGATTGTCAAGCAAGGTACCGATTTTATTATTATCTGCTGTGTATTCAATTGCTATGGTCGGAAAGACAATGGGCACCGCACCGCTAGCAGATAATTCCGATGCAAGATATTCCACAAATCTTGCTGGGCGGGTGATCAGAACAGTTTTATTAGCAAGACTCACTAAAGTGTCGTTGACGATGGTGAACAAGTCTCTAAAATTTCCATTGCACCATTTTTTATCAGCGTTTGCGCCAAGTCTGTAGGCAGATTTGCAGATTCGTCTAGTGCTGCGGTAACTTGGGCCTCAACAATTTGTTGTCCGTCAACAGAGCCAATGAATGCTTGTATATCAAGCCGCTTGTCATAGGTGTGGGCATGAACACCAATTGGCACATAGCAACTGCCGCCAAGTTCGGCGTTAACAGCTCGTTCTGAATTCACTGCGACGTTCGTTTTTTCGTGATTTAATGGCATGATTGCAGTCAGTACCGCCGGGTCATCGCTTCTGCATTCTATCCCAAGTGCACCTTGGCCTGGTGAGGGAATATGCTTTCCATTATTCAGAGTTTCAGCAATACGATGCCCTAATCCAAGTCTTTTCAGACCTGCAGCTGCAAGAATAATTCCATCGTACTCGCCATTGTCAAGACGTTTCAAGCGGGTATTGACATTACCCCTCAGAGATTTGATCTTTAAATCAGGTCTAGTATTTAACAATTGACTATGCCGACGTAGGCTACACGTGCCAACAACCGCACCATTCGGAAGTTCTGACAGTGAGGCATACTTATTTGACACAAACGCATCGTAGGGGTCACCGCGTTCCAGTATGACTGGGACGCAAAAATCCTCTGCAAGATACACGGTGACATCCTTCATCGAATGAACTGCAATATCAATTCTGTTATCAATCAAGGCATTTTCAAGCTCTTTTATGAAAAGCCCTTTACCACCAACTTTGGACAATGGAACATCAAGCCTTTTGTCACCCTCAGTCTTGATAGCAACAATCTCAATTTCAAGGTTTGGACAAATTGAAACCAACTGACTTGCGATATGGTTGGATTGCCATAAAGCAAGTTCACTACCTCTGGTACCGATTCTAATTTGTGTAGACACAATCGATATTTGGAGTTGCAAGAGAATTCAATATCTACATACCCTATAAGGTGTTTATGTTTGGTGAGTGTAGCTAATTGAATAAATTGGAAAGATTGGTAGCAAATTGAATTGGCCAAATTAAAACAGCATCAACTTTATCACAACCCGAATGGTGGGCCGTCAGGGATTCGAACCCCGGACCAATTGATTAAGAGTCAACTGCTCTGCCAACTGAGCTAACGGCCCACAAGCTGAGCCAAACAATGATGACCGAAAAATCTCACCTCTACAAGAAACCTTCCGTTAACACATCAATGTCTGGCACAGCGGGTGGGACAGAGCTCATCATTCAACAGAAGAATCAACCCTGTCCCTGACTGACAACTTGGCTAGCAAATAGGTTGCAAAGGAGTTATATACTATCCATTTGCATACCAAATGCAGAGCGGCTCAAACACCAATCTCCACTCCCTATAGCCAGCTTAGCTGAACATTTTAACACATGAGATCTGCCGCAATCAATTTTTTTATCTGAACAAGCATTCGAACCAACCGACCAAAAAGAGATAAATTTAGCTTAAAACACGTTCGTGATGATCATAAGTGTTTTATATTGAACTGGTAACAGTCCAATGGAATTATCCGCTCTACAAAACCGTTGATGTAATGTCAATAATATATCTGTGTCCATGCGCCAAATTTCACAGCCAACTTCAATCTTCAAACTCCCTCAATCCTTTGTTGCGCTAACATCCAACATAGATCCCACTGCCTCAGTCAACACACAATAATAACGTATCTTTAGAATGATAGTGATTAAAACAAGTTTGCAGGACTGACTGTTTATGAATAAGTTCAGCGACTATTCCTGCATAAGCAAATCAAGATAGGCTTCATAAGCGAATAATCGGTCTCGCTTTTGGCCAGTCAGTTCCTGCACTATGCCTAATCTGCCCAGCGCATCTAGTGCCTTTCCAATAGTTGCAAAAGTCAGACCTGTCTTATGTTGCAATTCGCTGATGTTTGTAATTGGCTGAATAAACAGTGCATCCAGCACTTGGTTAGCCGAACCAACTCGCCGTCCAAGTTCAGATAACTTGGATTTGTCAGTGACCAGCAGTTGTGAAAGTGCTTGTGCTGTTTCAACTGCCTCATTGGCAGTGGTTGAAATCGCGTCTACAAAAAATCGTAACCATTCTTCCCAGTTTCCAGTCAGGCGTACTTGTTGCAAATATTCATAGTAAGCTTGCCGATGCCGTTTGAAAAAAACCGACATACAGAGCATTGGTTCTTTGAGAATGCCGGACTCTACCAATATTAAAGGAATCAGAAGTCGTCCCAATCGACCGTTGCCATCCATGAATGGATGAATGGTCTCAAACTGCACATGAGCAAGTGCGGCTTTTGTTAGTATTGGGGTTAGCAATGACTGATCATTCAGAAATCGCTCGAAATCCGACCAGCAATTGGTTAACTCATTAGCTGGTGGTGGAACAAATATTGCTTTGTCCGCTCTATGACCGCCAACCCATACTTGATTTTTCCGAAATTCACCCGGACGAAGATGGGTGCCACGGCCATGTGCCATCAGAGTTTGGTGTAACTCTGTAACAAGCCGAAAGGTGATAGGGTAACCTTCTCGGATACGTTCTATACCAAGATTGAGTGCATTCACATAGCAGAAAACTTCCTTCACGTCATCCTTCGGCACCCTTGGCAATCCTTTCATCTCGTATATCATCAAATCGTTAAGGGAGGATTGCGATCCTTCAATTTGAGAGGATATAACTGCCTCTTTGCGTACATAGCTATTAATAAAAAGGCTAGCATCATGTAATAAAACTGTTATGGCATCAAGACGGCCGAGCGCCAATAATGCTTCTTCAAAACTCTGTTGAAGTGCATTGCTAATATTAAGCGGAGGTTTAGGAGGTAATGGTGCTGGTACGAAGGCCTGACAACTAACATTACCAGCTACACTCGCAACAAATCGACCAGTGAGTCCACGTTTCATAAGACATCTTCCATCATGCAAGTTGACATATATCACAATTTTATTTTAACCAACAAAGTAAAATAACAGTCAGTCTTATTTTATTTTTCGAAATATAATATAGTATGAAGTGTGTTTTCCCCACCCGGGATCTAAGAAACTTAGAAACAACTGTTAACTTGGTAGAGAAATAAAATATATGATTGCCCGTGAGTGTCCATGAACCGTACATTGCGGTTAATAACTGGCTGAGATAAAATTATCACCAGTAAATTAAACTGATGGATATCACTACTATGGAAGCTGGCATTGATTAAACGCACAAACGCAAATACCTTTGGAATTTCTAGCATCCGAGTTATTTTGCTTTCCGGGCTACTACTGTTCTCCCTGCTCACGTTCACCAGCAACGCTTATGCCGAATCTTGGCGAGGTCTGACAATATCGCCAGAAAACCGTTGTTCGCCGTATAGGTCCAAGGACTATGCCTACCCACAATCAGTCGAACCACGCATTGAAAATTCAATCGGCAAGATATACAGCCCCTATACTGGCCGATGCTTCACCAACCTCAAACAAACAGATATTGAGCACATTGTTGCTCGCTCAGAAGCCCATGACAGCGGCCTTTGCGCCGCCACAGCCGAAACCCGTCGCAGGTTTGCCTCGGACCTCTTGAATTTGACATTGGCCAGCCCGAGCGTGAACAGACACCAAAAGAAACACTACGATGCTGCCGAGTGGTTGCCCCAACAAAACCGCTGTTGGTTCGCAGCAACTGTCGTTGCAGTCAAGCAAAAATACTATTTGACAGTTGACCGGCGTGAGGCACAAGTTTTAGAGTCGATTTTGTCTAGTTGCTCATCGATGGCAATGCAAGTTGGTCAATGCGCGAATACTCCTACAACAACATCACCAACCACTCATTCTCCCAAATCCGAAGGTTCCCACTGGGCCTTAAAAAAATGGGATGACAATCGTAATGGCAGAATCACCTGCAAGGAAGCAAGAAGACATCGTATTGCTCCGGTTAGACGAGACCATCCTGCCTATGCCTTTATGCGAGATGGTGATAACGATGGCGTGGTTTGCGAATAAAGACCATTAAGTAATATCACGATAATTTGATTTGACTACAACCTTGTTGCAATGGATTCTAAGAGCAATTCAGAATACTTCTGCTACAAATACCTGAGATAGGACTTTATTGCACCCAGCGACTTACAAATGTAACAACCCCACCACTATAATAGAATAGTCAAACAATAAACCCAATTTCACAGAACAATAAGACACAGCCAAATTCTATCCAAGTTCCAGCCTTAATCAAGCCTGCAAGTCACACTTAACATATTGCGATTCAACCACTTTTTATATGATGGACGATAGTTCACAAAAACTATGGGGTGGCAGCTTCTCAAATGAAACCGATGTTGATGTGGAACAATTCACCGCATCAGTGGAATTTGACAGCCGTCTTTATCGTTATGACATAGCCGGCTCAATTGCCCATGCCCGTATGCTCGCCAAAATTGGTGTTTTAAGCGATTCTGAGTTTACATCAATACAAGACGGACTAAATACCATTCTAACTCAAATTGAGTCAGGTGTCTTCAACTGGGCACAATCGCTTGAAGACGTTCACATGAATATCGAAAAAAGACTGACTGATGATATTGGTGAGGCTGGACGTAAACTGCACTCCGCACGCTCTCGCAACGATCAGGCTGTTACCGACCTACGACTTTACCTGCGAGATGCGGTCGATCACATCATCAGCTTGTTAGTAGAATTTGAGAACACACTAATAGGCATTGCCGAACGCGAAGCAAGCACCATTATGCCAGGATACACTCATTTGCAAATCGCGCAACCCATTACACTGGGCCACCATCTAATGGCGTGGTTTGAAATGCTTGAACGCGACCGCCAACGATTCATTGACGCACACGCACGAATCAATCAATCACCTTTAGGAGCTGCTGCGCTAGCCGGCACCAGCTTTCCAATTGATCGAGAAATGACCGCTAAGGAACTAGGATTTAGAGGTGTATTGAGAAACTCTCTTGACGCGGTATCAGACCGTGACTTTGCGCTTGAAACAGCGGCCAATTCCGCAATTTGCATGATCCACTTGTCCCGAATCGGGGAAGAGCTTGTGCATTGGGCCTCAGCAGCTTATCGTTTTATCTCAATCCCAGATGAGTTCACAACTGGCTCAAGCATCATGCCACAAAAGAAAAATCCCGATGTCGCGGAAATCGTGCGAGGCAAAAGTGCTCGAACCGCAGGCGATCTGCATACCTTGCTAATGTTGATGAAATCACAACCGCTCGCTTACAACCGTGACAGCCAAGAGGATAAGGAACCGTTGTTTGACTCAATAGATACAGTAACCGCGAGTATCAAGATTATGCACCGAATGATAGCTAACCTTGAGTTCAATCGAAACCGGCTCCGACAGGCAGCGGCTGACGGATTTTCAACAGCTACCGACCTGGCAGACTATTTGGTATTGAAAAATGTTCCTTTTCGCGATGCCCACCGAATCGTTGGTCAAATTGTACGATATTGTGTGGACAACAACCGCAACCTAGACTCTCTAAGCGCTGATGAAATGCAGAGTTTTCACCCTAGCTTGGACAATAAAGCACTGCAAGCAATCACACCTGAAGCATCTGTTGCCGCTAGGAATCATATTGGCGGAACTGCGCCTGAACAGGTTTTAAAATCAGTTGAAGAAGCACGCCAAAGGCTTGCATGCAGCCGAAATAGCTAGTTAACCTCAATGGCGAAACTATCAAGCGTTATGATATGAAAAAAAATATATTGATATCGAAACTTGTTACTGTTGCAATAATTTCAATCGCAGTTCTATACTCCGCATCATGCGGTCGCAAAGGGCCTTTGGTACGGCCTGTCACTGAGCTGACAACCTCACAAACCCTAGCAGCTGCGAACAACCCTGACTTGTCTGCATGAACGCCTTTCAAAGGCTCAGGGGAGTGCTACATGTGGAAAACCTCCCACTTGATTCAATCGCTGAAAAAGTAGGTACCCCTTGTTACGTCTATTCACAAACCGCCTTAACGCATAACTACCAAACTTATGTAAATGGCCTGAGCAACCGCACAGCAACAATTTGTTTCTCAGTTAAATCCAACTCGAACCTCGCAATTTTGGCACTGATGGCAAACCTGGGTTCCGGATTTGACATTGTCTCTGGCGGTGAATTGACGCGCGTCATCCAAGCCGGTGGTGATCCAAACAGAATCGTATTTTCCGGCGTTGGAAAGTCAAGCGAGGAGATCGCTTACGCTCTCCAATCTGACGTGTTCTCAATCAATATCGAATCAAACGGAGAACTTGATCGAATTGCGAACATTGCAAAAGATTTGAACAAAACAGCACCAATCAGTGTACGCGTTAATCCTGATGTTGACGCAAATACTCACCCACATATTGCAACTGGCCTTCGTCAATCAAAATTTGGCGTGCAAATGGAAGACGCACTTCAACTCTACCAACTTGCAGCGAAACTTGAATTTGTCCGACCGATTGGAGTTGCTGTTCACATTGGCTCGCAAATGACTACAGTCCAGCCAATAGTCAACGCAATCGAACGGGTAATTGATCTTGTAGAAACCCTGCAAGACGATGGTATTGATATTGAGCATCTAGATCTTGGTGGCGGGTTAGGTATAGCATATAGTGATGAACAACCACCAACTGTCCATGAGTATTGTTATGCTATTTCGGAGGTTCTTGACAGAAGAGGTTGCCAGCTTCCAATCACAGTCGAACCTGGCCGCTCAATTACTGCTAATACCGGAGTGTTGCTCTGTACTGTTGAGTATATTAAACAAAATGACTCAAAGAACTTCGCAGTTGTAAATGGCGCTATGAACGATTTAATACGTCCAGTTCTTTACAATGCTTGGATGAAAATCACACCAGTCCAAATCACTTCCAACCGAACCGAAAAAACCTATGATATCGTGGGGCCGATTTGCGAATCGGCTGATTGGCTAGGGCGCGGTCGTTCGCTGGCAATTGCAGAGGGGGACTTGCTTGCTGTCCTAGATGCAGGTGCTTATGGATCAGTCATGTCCTCCAATTACAACACTCGACCGAAACCGGCAGAGGTCTTAGTCAACGGTGACCAATTCGAGATTGTCCGGCAACGGGAAACCATAGCTGACCTTTTGAGATTGGAACAAATTCCAGAAAGGTTAAAACACTAACCGGAAAACAGCAATTCATGCGATGTCGCGGCCCATCGTGTAGAACTCACCATTCGGCTCCATCTGCAAAAAACTGGCCATTCGGTTGCTGAGCCCGAAAAAAGCGGTAATAGCAGCAATATCCCAAATATCTTCATCAGTGAATCCAACAGAACGAACTGCTTCAATATCTTTTTTACAAATTGCCCAAGACTCATTGCACACCTTAACCGCGAAATCTAGCATTGCCATTTGTTTGGCAGTGATATCCGCTTTTCGATAGTTTACGGCAACCTGGTCCGCAATTAACGGTTGCTTAGCGCGAATACGTAAAATCGCACCATGCGCGACAACACAATAAAGGCAGTTATTCTCAGCGGAAGTGGCTACTACAATCATCTCCATATCTGCCTTGCTCAACCCGCTTTCCTTTTCCATGAGGGCATCGTGATAGTCAAAAAAAGCCCGAAATTCTTTAGGCCGATGGGCCAGCGCTAGAAATACATTCGGCACAAATCCAGCTTTCTCTTGGACTGCCATGATTCGTTCCTTAATATCCACCGGCAAATCTTCCAATCTCGGAACTGGATAACTGCTTGGTGAAGTGCATCTAACTGTCATGACTGTTCTCCTTTGTGATACCAACGTTTAATAAAACTATCAACTACGCATTCTGAGACCTTTAGGGTCAACCAATGGTTCGTATACCAATTGTGCTGGTTTGGCTTTACCAATGATCTCAATACTGTATTCAGTGCCATTCAATTTGTTAGGCGGCACATACCCGAGTGCAATGCTTTTGCCGACCGTATGACCAAATGAAGCTGAGGTTACAATGCCAACGACTTCACCATCGCACAGTATTGGTTCACCACCCACTGCATCCTGTTCATCAACATCTACCGTAAAACAGCTCAGCAACCATTTCGGAGTTTGTTTAGACAACTTGACAAGACAATCGCGGCCGATGAATTCACCCTTGTCAAGCTTCACAAATCGATCCAACCGAGATTCAAATGGGGAGTATTCCGGCGTGTATTCCCGGCCCCAGCTACCGTAGCCTTTCTCAAGGCGAAGTGACAGCAAAGCTCGCGAGCCAGCCATTTTCAGTCCAAACTGCTGCCCGTGGTGTAATATCGTATCTAGCACTTCGATCTGATATTCGCTTGGAAAATATATTTCGTATCCGAGCTCACCAGTAAACGCCACCCGAAGCACCAATACACGCGCAGGACCAATATCAAGCCAACGCACGCTCATAAATCGTTGCTTCTCTGTTGAGAAATCCTGCCCACAAACAGCAGCCATAATCTTCCTTGACTGAGGGCCAGATATTGACATGCCAACCCAATCGACAGACATGTTCACAAAATCTACACCTGATCCCAAACCACTTTTACGGAACCAGCGGCGATGGCTGTTCTCAGCTACACCACCCCCTATCAACAAAAACTCATCTTCGTCCAATCGCGCCACCGTAAAATCTGCAACAACACCACCGACCTCATTGACCATCGGGGCGAGCGACATTCGATGCAATGCGGGTAAAGTATTGGTAGAAAGACTATTTAGCCATTCAGCGGCCTGCGGGCCTTTAACAATATATTTAGCGTAAGCAGAAGTGTCTAGCAATCCTGCATTAGTGCGCAGGTTGCGGCATTCACCGCCAACTGGTGCGAACGATTCTGTTCTTCGAAACGAATAGTTTTCCACTGCTGGCGTTCCTGGCGGTGCAAACCACAGTGGAACTTCCCAACCGTACTGAGCGCCGAAGAATGCACCATTTTCCTGTTGGCGTTTCCAGACCGGGCGAACACGCACCGGCCGACCGGCAGTACGTTCTTCATATGGGAAGAAAATTCTGAATCGCGAACTGTAATTGTCCGCAGTTGTCTCTTGAACGTATTGCGGAGTAACCCAATCACCAAATCTCGCAACATCAATCGGCCAGATATCAAGACTCGGTTGACCGTCCAATATCCATTCCGCCATCGTCAAGCCTAACCCACCACCAATGCTAAACCCTGGTATCAGCCCTCCGATCAAGAAATAGTTGTGAAGTTGCGGCACCTCTCCAAACAACGGCATGATATCAGGCGTCCAAATCATCGGTCCGTTGACGATACGCTTAATGCCTGCCGTTTCCAAGCACGGCATACGATGCATGGCACTGCCAACATTGTCCATAATTCGATCCAGATCATTGGGTAATAGCTCATGTCCGAAGTCACTCGGTGTGCCATCAACTGCCCAGCTGCGTCCGTCTTCCTCATAAGCGCCGACCAAAAGACCCTTGCCCTCTTGACGCATGTAATACCCAAGGTCGTTATCGTGCATCAATGGGATTTCCCGGCCTAGCTGCTCAATCTCTGGAATGCTTTCGGTCACAAGATACTGATGTTCAAGCGGCATTAAAGGCAGATCTAGCCCAGCCAATTTGCCGACCTCTCGCCCCCACAAACCAGCGCAATTTACAATAAATCGAGATTCGTATCTATCAGTCGGTGTCTCAACTACCCAACCGCCGTTTTTCTGTTGAGTCGTCGCGATGACCGGAGAGTTACGGTAAATCTGCACACCATTCATTCGAGCACCAGCAGCATAGGCATTGGTAACCCCACTCGGGTCGATATGAGCTTCGTTCGGCTCATACATAGCACCAATGACACCGTCAATATTGGCAAGCGGGTTTAGCTCGCGCACGTCTTCCAAAGAAATAGTGTCAAACTCTAAGCCGAGGTATTTTGCTTTTGACAGCTGAATCTTGATTTGGTCATAACGCTCTTCAGTCGTTGCGAGATACAGGCCACCGACCGGGTGAATCCCACAGGATTGCCCGGTTTCCTCTTCTAGTGCAGGATACAGGTTAATTGTATAGTGGTGCAGCTTAGACAGATTCGCGTTGTCCTGCAGGACATGAGTATTGCCTGCGGCGTGCCAGGTTGATCCCGAAGTTAACTCAGAACGTTCCAACAGAATCACATCCTTGCAACCGCGCTTAGCAAGATGATAAGCAACGCTGCAACCAGCCACTCCTCCGCCAATGATGACAACTTCAGCAGTTTTATTAACCAATTCCACTCTCCGTATTTATGATAAATTAAAGCCTAACTTGACTACGCTCGCTCTTTGTTTTGGAAATGAATGCATCTAGCTCTTCCAATACACTCGGATCAAGTTCCGGCTTCTGATACTCCTCTAACATTCGTCTATAGATCCGATTTGCTCGCGCAGTGGCATCAACGGAACCAGCTTCATACCAAGTTTCAAAATTTCGCCAATCTGACAGTATCGGCCGATAAAACTCGGTTTCGTAGCGTTGCATAGTATGTGTAGCTGCAAAATAGTGCCCACCGGGTCCAACCTCAAGCATGGCATCAATACCTATCGATTCATCGTCTACAGTGACTGGATTCAGGACTTCTACCATCCCCTGCAGCATTTCTGCGTCAATTATAAACTTCTCAAACGATGCGCATAATCCGCCCTCAAGCCAACCGAGTGCGTGGTGAACTAAATTCGCGTGTCCCATAACCGCTCCCCAGATAGCCATCTGAGACTCGTAAGCAGCTTGTACATCAGGCGCATTTGAGGCATTGACATTAGATGCTCGATAAGGCAGCCCATAGCGACGGGCGAACTGCCCACCAATTAATGTAGCCTTTACATATTCGGGGGTTCCAAAAGCTGGCGAGCCGGTTTTCATATCTACATTCGAGGTGAAACCGCCATAGACAACTGGTGCCCCCGGGTTGACAATCTGGGTAAATGCGATGCCGGCCAAAGCCTCGGCGTTTTGTTGAGTAATGGCACCGGCTAGCGTAATCGGTGCCATCGCCCCTGCCAAGGTGAATGGGGTGATAACAATAACCTGATTCATTTTGGCCAGCTCAATGATACCCCACAACATTGGAACATCATACTGCAGTGGCGAGTTGACATTGATAACAGTGAATAGGCTTGGTTCTCGGGCTAGTTGCTCGCGGTCAATGCTGCGTGTTACCCGCTGTATCTCAAGCAAGTCCAGCACTCGATCTCGGCCAAGCGAATAACAGCGGCAAACCTTGTCAGTCAGTGTGAAATTTATCCGTGCGGTATCTAGGTGACGAGTCTGCGGATCGAGATCAAGGGGTTCAACCGGATGACCGGAAATTGCGTGTGCGACATTTACATTATGAGCCAGACGAATAAAATTGCAATAATCATCAAAATTGCCTGAGCGCCTCCCACCTTCAAGATCACTTGCATTTGGAGGGCCGGCAACTGTTGAAAAAGCAAGCCAACGTCCACCCATCTTTAAGTTGCGATCTGGATTTCTAGCATGAATAGTAAATTCAGCGGGCGCGTGCTGGATTGAACTGAGAATAAGGCTGCGGTCAAAACGAACGCGAGTGCTATTTGGGTCCACATCGGCACCGGCCGCCTTGAGAATCTCACGGGCCTCCTTTAGTAGAAAATTAATACCGATGTTTTCAAGTATGTGGAGCGAAGCTTCGTGAATGCGCTCAACTTGTTCTGCAGTTAGAATTTCAACTGGCGGATATGGATTCTCAACCTGACGGAAGGGAAGTTGCCCAATATTTGCCGTAGACAAGGATTTTCGACGGCGAGATTTCTGGCTCCTTTGAGGCATGCTAAAATTAATGACTAAAGGACATGATAGAAAATAGATGGCGGTGATGCACAAACGCACCTTATATAATGATTTTTATGTATATGCTGGATAATGTTTGTACATAATTCAACCAAACTCTAATTGAAGCAGTTAAATATACTTCAATTTCTAAGGTGATTGATATTTCCAGATCAGCAATACCTATCAGCGTGAAAGCGACAACTCAAAATTTTTCTATTTATTTTATTTGCTCAATGAAATAAGTTCAAAAATCAGTCAAAATAATGAGCTCAGAAAGGTACATTCCAACAAGCAATCACATGGCAATAGAAAATTCGTCCCGCACTATAAATATTAAGAATCCAAAAGAACCAGTAAAACCACTAGACAATTCAGGTGAAATTACATGGCGATGGGTGCAAACGGCAGACTGCCGGGAAGCTATGCCCGCAATGAACGACAACAGTGTCTCACTCATCGTTACAGATCCACCCTATTTCATTGATGGCATGGGTGACGAATGGGACCATGAGGCTCTCATCAAGCGAACGCGTAATTGCGGTGTGGTGCAATCTCTACCAGTTGGCATGAAATTTGACCGCAACCAAGGTCCAAGACTGCGAAAGTTTCTAAACCCGATAGCCAATGAATGGTTGCGTATCATACGACCTGGTGGGTTTGTCTTGTGTTTCTCTCAGAGCCGCCTCGTACATCACACGGCAATAGCCATAGAAGAAGCCGGATTCGAAATTCGAGATGTACTTGCGTGGCGTTATGAAGGCCAGGCAAAAGCGTTTAGTCAAGATCACTTTATACGCAAACGGCCAATCCCAAACACTGAAAAACAGCGTCTCATTGAAAAGCTAGGCGGCCGTAAAACACCACAACTCAAACCACAATGTGAATTAATTGTTTTGGCACAGGCCCCGAGAGATGGCACATTCGTTGACAATTGGGACCGTTGGGAGACTGGCTTGATTGACCCTTCTAGCCCCGTAATTGAACCGGACCGCTTCCCTGGAACCGTCATTCCAGCAAAAAAGCCCAGAGAGCGGTTTGGCCACATGACCACCAAACCCGTTGACCTCTTGCAACACCTCATCCGAATATTCTCTCCTATAGACGCGCTTGTGTTTGACCCCTTCACTGGTTCTGGTTCAACAGGCGTTGCTGCAAGAATTGAAGGACGTAGATTTGTTGGCATAGAAATAGACGACACTATGGCCAAGACTGCTGAAACTCGCATTTCGTCCATATCTTTGTGAGCCATCCAACACAAGAACAACTCCAGCAAGCTTGGGTTGAACTACAAGACATACACAAACGGTATTTGTCTGTTCATGAAGTACAAATACCAAAAGCCAAGCACTATAGTGATAACAACAAGGCAATCTGGCTTGCAATACTATGGCACTACAGAGACAGAGAAGTTCACAAAAACGAGGTTTCAGAAATTGTAAAGCGCGATTCAAAGAAGGCGGCGGCTGACCAGCAAGTTCGCCACCTAAAGCGAGATGGGTGGGATATTGGACCGAGGAAGGGTTGGCATAAACTCTCACCCTACAATCCATCACCTGAATTTAGGAACACATCTGCACAGAAAAGAATGCGCCTTGCCGCTACTGATTTTGAAGGAGTCAAACCTGCGTTTGGTTTCAAATGCGCTACTTGTGGTGCAATGGAAGGCGAGCCAGATCCTCGATATGGAATCGACCCAGTGATACTTCAGCAGGGCCACATGAACCCGAATGAAGCAGGAAACTCACTAGATAATATCATTCCACAATGTCAGTATTGCAATCGCACCTACCGCAACGATTTTGTTTTCGATGGGAAGGGACGGGTTCATGCTGTCGCAAGTATTGAACCGGTTCGACGTGCATCTAAGCACGTTCGGCAGGATATTTTCAACTGGCTCTCCAAAAATTTAAGGTGATAAATGAACACCGAAAACTACTACAACTCCATGCATGTACGACTCAAGGTTGCGCAACATGTATGGCTAGTGCGAATGAAAAGTGCATATAAGTGTGTAAGGGTCAACTAAAATTTGAATTTGATGGGACTAATAGCTTAGACTTGTTATCAACTTGCAATGCCTGAAGTATTTTATACGTATTATCAATACTATATGTGAATGATATTGCATCACAGGTAAATCAATTAATCTGGTTTAAGTGTAAAATCTCAAACCAGCTTCACGCCCTGAAAACAATTCAAAGCCAAATCGCATAATTTTATTTCACTAGCGAATTTTTCAAATCTAACAGGCAAATAATGAGTAACAACAAAGATCCACTTTTGCAACCATTTAGGATCAAACATCTTGAGTTAAAAAATCGAGTGATTAGCACCTCTCATGAGCCTTCCTATGGGGAAGACGATATGCCTAAGTTGCGTTACCAGCTTTATCATGAGGAAAAAGCCAAAGGAGGGATTGGACTGACTATGTTTGGTGGTTCTATGCTAGTTGACCGTGATTCACCACCAGCGTTTGGCAATCTCAATGTCGGCACCGATGAAGTCATCCCTCATTTTAAGCAATTGGCAGATAGCGTGCATCGACATGGTGCTGCGCTGATGGGGCAAATTACCCATCTCGGACGACGAACCTCACCCTATGTATGGGATTGGCTTCCGACCGTTGCAGCTTCTTGTGTCCGCGAACCTGCCCACCGCGCATTTCCAAAAGCACTGGAACAAGAGGATATGGACCGAATTGCGAAAGCATATGGCGCAGCCGCTAGACGATGCCTTGAAGGTAATATTGACGGTGTCGAAGTTGAAGGTTACGGGCATCTTTTAGATGGTTTTTGGTCACCACTCACTAACAAGAGAGCCGACCATCATGGTGGTACTCTTGAAAACCGCCTTCGATTCACTAAGACAGTATTGAAACAGATTCGCAATCAGGTTGGTTCTGACTACATTGTTGGGATACGCATGGTTATCGATGAGGATCTCAATGGAGGTATCGAATTTGATGAGGGTATGCAAATCGCCCATATTTTGGCAGATGTCGGCCAGCTCGATTTCATTAACGTGATTAAGGGGCACGTGGATACTGATGAAGGACTTTCCCACGTTATTCCAAATATGGGATCACCAAGCGGGCCACACCTTGAGTTCACAGCTGCCGTTCGCTCTGATTTGAAGCTTCCGGTTATGCACGCGGCGCGTATCGCTGATGTTGCTACTGCTAGACACGCGGTGGCTAGTGGTTGTGTAGATCTTGTGGGGATGACACGCGCCCACATGGCTGACCCACATATAGTGCGCAAAATCACGGAGGGCATAGAAGATCAAATTCGTCCCTGCGTCGGTGCCGGTTACTGCATTGACCGTATTTATATGGGCGGAGAAGCACTTTGTATTCACAACCCATCTACTGGCCGAGAAGAAACGATACCGCATGTCATTGCATCATCCTCTAAACAAAAACATATTGTTGTGGTCGGTGCTGGTCCGGCCGGCTTGGAAGCGGCGCGTGTTCTAGCAGAACGCGGTCACGAAGTTGTGTTATTTGAAGCTGCGGACCAACTTGGCGGACAGATAGCTATTGCTTCAAGAGCGGAGCGTCGGCGAGAAATTTTAGGAATTGTCGACTGGCGATACGGTCAGCTGCAAAAACTGGCGGTTAACATGCGATTCAACACATTTGTAGAAACCGACGATGTGTTAGAAGAGAATCCTGATGCTATTATTATCGCAACTGGTGGAATGCCTAATTTTTCCTTTCTAAAATATGGTGAAGAATTGGCAGTTTCAACGTGGGATATTCTGACCGGTGCTAATGCACCTGCATCTGATGTGCTGGTCTATGATGATAACGGACAACATCAGGGGGTGTCATGTGCAGAATTCATTGCGCAAAAAGGGTCTTCCGTTCAATTTGTCACACCAGACCGAAGTGTGGCGCAGGAAGTCGGCGGAACAAACTATCCTGAATACTTAAGGCAGTTCTACGAACTCGGCGTAAACATGGTAGTAAACCACCGATTAATTGGAATTGAACAGCAGAACGGTAAACTCACTGCTGAGCTCTACAACGAATATACGTACAGCGCTACTACGATTCAAGCTTCGCAAATCGTTATTGAACATGGAACCATACCAAATGATGATCTCTACTTTGCACTAAAACCTGATTCAATCAATCATGGAACCATAGATAACGAAGCTTTGATAAACGGCAAGCCACAAAATCTTGTTTACAACAGCAGTGGTAAGTATCAGCTTTTTAGGGTGGGTGATGCCGTGTGCAGCCGCAATATTCATGCAGCTGTTTATGATTCGTTACGTCTTTGTATGCAAATCTAAGTGATTGAAATTCGGAAACTTGATGTAGCCGTTATCGGTGGTGGCATCGCCGGCGCTTCTGTCGCAGCCTTTCTTGCTGAAGAAGGACTATTGGTCGGATTATTCGAAGCGGAAAGTACACTTGCCTATCACACAACTGGTCGTAGTGCAGCTTTGTTGACACCGAATTATGGCCCGGACTCAATGCGAGCTTTTGCGGCTATTGGTCGGCCTTTTTTCGACTCGCCACCGATAGAAGTCGAACATCCGTTGACTACTCCAAAAGACTTCATCGCAATTGTTGACGAAGAACAAGCGCCTTGGGTTGAGCGCCCGCCGGAAAGCTCATGGCTGAGTGAAAATGAATGCTTGGAGCGTATTCCTTTTTTGAGAAAAAATAAATTTGTTGGTGCGGTTGTCGATTCAAGTGTCGCATCGATAGATGTTCATGCTTTACACTCACTTTATCTGAAAATGTTTACATCACGCGGTGGGGAAATTTTCAAAAGCGCGCCAATCAGTGAACTATCACAAAACCTGTCAGGCACTTGGAGATTACACATTGGGGAATGCCGGTATGAGGCAGCGAGTGTAGTCAATGCTGCAGGAGCCTGGGGAGATGATATTGCATTGAGAGCTAGTTTGAATCCCGTGGGACTGGTGCCAAAACGAAGAACTGTGATCGTTGTCAAAGACAACCAATTTGATGGGGTGAGCAGTGAAGAATTGCCGTTTGTCGCCGTAGAACCAGAATACGTCTATTTCCAGGAGTTTGGCACTGGACAAATGATGATCAGTCCAGCTGACAAGACACCAAGCGCACCTTGTGACGCTCAAGCTGATGAGTATGATATTGCGGTAACCGTTGCCCGTTTTGAGGAAGTAACCGAACTTCAAATCAAACGAATTGACCACAGTTGGGCAGGGTTGCGCACGTTCACTCCTGATGGTCAACCAGTTGTAGGCTGGGAACCAAATATTGAAGGTTTTTTCTGGTTGGTCGGCCAAGGTGGTTATGGTGTGTTTTCATCACCAGCATTAGGGCGTTATGCTGCATCGGTTATCAGTGGTGCCTCGCTTCCTGCCAGTTACTCAGAATCAGGGTATGATTTTGAGCGGTTGTCACCAGACCGTTTTCGTTTAATTTGAACGGATATTACAATAATTCCTGGCTAAACGTTTACTTTGCTACAAATCTAGGGTTCAAAATATATGATATTGCGCTGGAGTCACGTCTTTAAAGAAACCTAAGATCTAGAACTGAACCGACAAACCCAACAACCTTCTATATTTGACAACCTGTTTCCTCAAATAGTAAATAAAGTCTATGAGCTTCAAGTGTTCCAAGCACACAATTTAACTCATCTAGCGAAAATGCCTCATGTGCATTTTCTGCTGTTTCCCCGCCTTTCTGGTTGTGTTCAAAGAAAAAATCAACATACTTTGTAACGAGAGATGATTTACTTTCTGTTTTTCCATCTATTGCATAGCGCATCATAGGAAATTTTATTTTACTGACACAATTTTTGAAATTTCATAGCACATGGTACCAATTTAATATCTGATATTTGCGCATATCGTAAACGCTTCATGTTCAATTGAGCTGTCTGCTAGCAAATATAATTCTACCTGTGTGAATCTAGCTCGCTTCACATTTTTAGTTGCAACATTCTTTAGGAGAGGTGACCGAGCGGCTTAAGGTGCACGCCTGGAAAGCGTGTGTGCGTTAATAGCGTACCGAGGGTTCGAATCCCTCCCTCTCCGCCAAATGAAAAGAATCCGACTTGAAAAAGGAATGGCGCAAAGCGACATTTGCAGGGCGCTGGATTTAGATCGGTCTTACATCAGCAATGTTGAAAACAGTAAGCAAAATTTAACCTTGAGCACTATGGAAAAGATCGCGAAAGTGTTCGGTGTATCGGTTAGTATTATGTTAGAATAAATGCATGACTCAAAAAATCACCCCAAACTTATGGTTCAACGAAGAAGCGGTTGAAGCTGCCGAATTTTACACTTCTATATTTCCGGATTCGAAGAGAACTTTCACTTCCCAAATCAAAGACACGCCATCAGGCGATTGCGATATTGTCCGCTTTGAACTTATGGGCTATGAGTTTCAGGCAATTAATGCGGGGCTACGCTTTAAGCCAAATCCATCAATCTCATTTATGGTTAATTTTGATCCAAAATATGACAAGAATGCTCGAAAGCGGGTTGATGAAATTTGGGATAAGTTATCTGAAGGTGGCAAAATACTCATGCCCCTAGATACATACCCATTTAGTGAACGCTATGGTTGGATTCAAGATAAGTACGGATTTTCGTGGCAGTTAATTTATACTGATCCAGAAGGAGAAGATCGTCCGCGTATCATTCCTTCCTTCCTTTTTATAACAGATACGTGCGACAAAGCTGAGGAAGCAACAGGGTTTTATCTCTCTGTTTTCAAAAACACCAAGCGTGGTGCTATTAGCCGTTATCCTGCTGACTCGGAACCAAATAAAGAAGACTCGATTATGTTTACCGACTTTAAGCTAGAAGATGAGTGGTTTGCAGCAATGGACGGAAGCACGCGCATGCATGACTTTACTTTCAATGAAGCGATTTCATTGGTGATTAACTGTAGCAACCCAAAAGAAATAGACTATTACTGGGATAAACTTTCGGCAGTACCGGAAGCAGAGCAATGTGGCTGGGTTAAAGATAAATATGGAGTTTCTTGGCAAATTCTCCCTCAACACATGGATAAGTCGGTAGCTGAGAACCTAAAAAAGATAGCCGCTTTGCTCAAGTTGAAAAAGATACTCATTGCTGATCTTGAGAAAGCGAATAAAAAATAAATAATAAGCAAAGATCGTTCCAATTTACAGCAAACATAGAAATGTTTCTGGATTTTATATCTCAGTTTTTGAGTTAGCCTAGATTTAACAACCTAACCATTACAAAACAAATTTTAGATGCGATTTATGTGATTTCTGTCCATCCAAAATACAAAACGTATTACTAGTGTTCAATCATCGATGGAATGTCGTATAATGATGGACATGTTGTTTAACACTGTTATTACAGGGGTAGTCATGAAGCAATATGTGGTGGCTTTGGAACGTTCGCAGAGAGAGGAGTTGGAGCAGCTCACTCGCAAGGGTTCGCATTCGTCGCAGAAGGTGCTCAACGCCCTGATTCTGCTGAACTGCGACGAAGGTCAGTACAATGAACGGCGAGTGCGCGGGGAGGATATAGCAACGGTGTTGCGGATCAGTTACCGCAAGGTGGACCGGGTGAAGCGGCGCTTTGTGAAAGAAGGCATGGAGGCGGCCTTGGGCGGTCGTCAGGGTCGGCGCGAGCATTACGAGCGCAAGGCGGACGGGGAGTTTGAGGCGCACTTGGTGGCCCTGAGCTGTTCGGAACCGCCGGACGGTCGTTCGCAGTGGACGTTGCAGTTGTTGGCGGATCAGATGGTGGAGCTCGGTCATGTTGACAGTGTCTCGTATGAGACGGTGAGGCGGGTTCTAAAAAAAACGAGATCAAGCCGTGGCGGCGTGTCGGTTGGGTGATTCCGCCGCAGGGCAGTGCCGAGTTCGTGGCGGCGATGGAGCAGGTTCTGGATGTCTACCAGCGACCTTACGATGCAGAGTATCCGGTGGTGTGCATGGACATTCTACCATTTTTCAACCCTTTTTTGCGAGGCTGTGCCCTCGCAATTTGTCAATCAGCTTGTCAAGCGGCCAGCGCATGGCATTCCCCATCCGGATTGAACAACTGCTGGTTGTTCAGCATGCTGCACAGCACCTTGCACAAACGATCTGAGAGACCTCGCAGGCATCGCCCATGGCTGTGTCCGCGGTCCCTAAGCGCCTGGTATTTGGCTTTGCTGGTCGGGTCATTCTGCATGGAGGTGCGAGCCCAGTGGTACAAGGCCTCGGCCAACATCGTATTGCACCCGAGTCGGCGCACCACCTGAACCATCTTGCCGGAGCGCCGGGTGACCGGTGCGGCACCGCCATAGGCCCGCAAGGCTCTGTAGTCGCGATTGCGGAGAATACGCCAGGCTTCTGCCAGCAGCGTGGCCAGCACCACCAGTCCGATGCCGGTCATGGAAGAGATGATGTCCACGTCATGCCTGAAGCGGCGGTCGTTCGGGTCGTCAGAGGCGGTCAGCTGTTGATTGTGAGCTTTGACCAACTCACTCATCTGAGCTTCTATCTGTTTGATCTGGGCGGTGACCAACTGCAGGTGTGCCGCGATCATCTGCACCCGCAGTGCCGCCCCCTTGACGACGCCGGCATCGACTGACATCGCCGGCTGGCATAGAATGGACTTGACGGTCTCGGCGTCAATGGTGCGGATGCGATGCTGTTTCAGCAACTGGTCAATCACCGACAGGCTCAGGGTTTCAGCGCTGGCCGGGTCGGGTGCCAGTTGTGCCAGTTCCAACACCCAGGCACTGCTCAGCTTTTTGCTCAGTTGCAGGAATTGGGGGTGGTAGTTCCACAGCACATCCTTGAGTTGTGCCTCCAGTCGCACCTTGTCTTCAACCAGTTGCGAGCGTTGCCGCACACATTCGCGCAAAGCCAGTATCTCGCTCGGCAGGCGTTCAACCGGTCGCAGCAGGTCGCGGTCGCGGCGCACCGTCTCGGCCAGCACTTGGGCGTCGAAGCGGTCGTCTTTGGCCCCGGCCATGCTGAAGCGGTCGCGGTAGCGGTCCAACTGCTTGGGGTTGATGGAGAACACCTCAAAGCCATGCTGCTGCAAGGTGTCCACCACCGGTCCGTTGGAGGTCTCCACCACGACACCGATGTGCCGGGCGTCAGCCTCGGTGCGTTTCAGGATCCACAGCACCATCTGTTTCAGTCCGGCTCCGTTGTGCGGGAAACGCTTGTTGCCCAGCACTTGGCCATTGCTATCCATCACGCACACCTGGTGATGTTGTCGTCCCCAGTCCACGCCGGTGAAATATCTCAGTTCTTGCATTTGCTTTCTCCTCTACTTGTTTGAGTTGTCAACAGATAATAAAATAGGCTTGCTGCGATGCTTGACAAATCCAGTACTGGTGCTCGAAGCACTAACATTCTACCGGTCATCCATCGCAGCATGCGGCCGAGGCACAGGTCCATGCAAGGTGCTCTGGGCACAGGATGAATATGGTTGCTCCCGGCCACTTGCCTATCAAACACCTTGGCCGAGGCCAAGATTCGGTGCCAATTGTAACCGGGGTTACAATTGCAATCCAGCCCCTGTTGCCGCCTCTCCGCTACGCTCCGAGGCGGCAACAGGGCAGAACTCAGAAAGGTGGAATTGTCCTTATTAAATGGTACTGGATGAGACGCCGCGCCAGCTGCTCGGTCAGGTGCGTCAGCCCATTGCCGCGGCTGCGGGGCGCCCGGCCCGAGAGGATTACGAGTATCGGCGTCTGGGCAGTTGCAATGTGTTCTTGGCCACCGAGCCGCTGGCCGGCACCCGGATGACCAAGGTGACGGCACGCCGAACCCGGACTGATTGGGCCCACTTCATCCGCGACTTGGCGGAACGCTACCCCAAGGCCAAGCGCATCGCCTTGGTGATGGACAACTTGAACACGCACCGGGCGAGTGCTTTGTATCATACTTTTGAGGCGGTGCAGGCCAAGGCCTTGCTTGAGCGCTTTGAGTTTGTATACACCCCCAAGCACGGCAGTTGGCTGAATGTGGCTGAGATTGAGCTGAGCGTGATGATTCGTCAATGCCTGAACCGGCGCATCGACCGGCTGGAGACCTTGCGCGAACAAGTTGCGGTCTGGCAGGAGGCGTGTGACCGAGCGAAGGCGAGAGTGGCGTGGCGATTCACCACGGCGGATGCCCGCATCAAGCTGAAACGCCTTTACCCGACATTAGAAGAATGATAATGCACTAGTAACCTTTATTCGGCTTTTCAAATCATTTGATCTATTACTCATTTATTTGATCTATTTCTTCTAAAATTAGAAGAAGCCTCTCGTACTGATCTTGTATCCAGTGACAAGCCTCAAGCCACTCATCTTCATTGTCTTGCGACCAAGAACGTTGAATTTTAATGCTTCTGCCTTTTTCACTTTCCTTAGCCAAATCGGCTGAAAGGCTTTGATCCACCATTTCATCAAGCATTATGCGTGAAACACGTAGCATTCTTGCTTTATCTTTCGTTGTCTTTCCACCTGCTCGTGCCTGGAGCCAAGTTAAATCGGTAGTGCCGATTGAGATGACAATACAGTCTTTGAACCCATTACAGGATTTTGTCCATTGTGTTCCGCCTCCCGAATTATCCCGTAATCCAGGAATACCACCCGTTGTTTTCTTTAGAAAATTCCAGAAGGCTTTCTTAACTTTATCCTTGTCTTGTACGATTACGATTTCAACATCTACTCCACATCGTTCGCCAAGCTTTCGGCATCTTGCCGCGTAGGCCTCTTGATTTTTCGCGTACGGATAAATTAACCATTCATTGTGCCCCGGTATGGTACGAAATTTAGATGGAACAATTGGATAATGACTAACCGACTTAATATTTGTATCTTCCTCTTTACCCTGCAACCTATGGATATTCTCAGAATTCCTACTTAAAAGCGCAGAAACAACGTTGCAAATCATCTGCGATGCGGATTTCTCAGGATGCCACGGACCGTCTTCTATTCGCCACTTTAATGGTATATCCGCCTCAGACTGACCGTCAATCCACGGCCACCGATCAAGAACCTGATAAGCAAGGTCATTCGACCTGCGAGAAAGTATCTCTTCGTTCCACTCGTTCTCATTCGCAATTCTTCTTGTCAGACCGATCGAACTCTTTCTGTAAATTTCCCTCTTTTTCGAGAATGAATTTGCTCCCATACTAGAGTTGATCTCATCTCCACTAAGGGTCAGGTTCGCTAAACGGTTGAGATACTTTTTGTGCACTTCCTCTGCATCTTCTCCAAGTTCGTGTCTCCATTTCTCTGTCAGATTTTGCGGCATTATGTGTTCAACTGTGAGACGGTCACGAGATGGAGCTTCACCTGGATGTTCCGATTCCATTAGCTGACAAAGAATGGCTTTCGTAATGCGAGTATTGCCGCCACCATAGGCTTTACGCATACGAATCCCTTCCTGAACCTCTTTGTCATTTGGGACACCGACACGTTGGTTTCGCAACTTTCGAATCTCATTGAGCCAGCACTCCGCGTAGTCTTCCCCGATATCGGATACAACTTTACTGTGAGCAAGATCTGCCATGGCTTTATTGAAGCCTGCCGTCGGACGATCTGCCAATCTATGACGGGTGATCCAGGTTCCAATTCCAGAAATTATTTTTCTTAGCTGTTCGATCGAAACCGCTTCCTGGGTTGAATCACATTGTGAAAATTCGTAAAGTAACCTCAATGTTAACGGGCGGTGAACATCTATGCCAATTTCCCGAAGGTGCCGGAGCTCAGATTCTACCTTCCGGTCAGTGTGCTTTCCTGCAGTGCCAGTTAAGATTCCATATAGTTTAGCAAGTTTCGCTAAGTCTTCCAATAGAGTCGAACGACTATCTTCACTCCCTAGATTTAGTTTCAATGCCCAGCGTCGAAATTGACCATAGGTCTTGTCACCGCCAAGTGTCTCCCCAGTTCGCCAACGCATCACATCGCGGAGGAATATGTCAATCCGTTCTGACGTCTGCTCAGCACCAAGCACCTTTTCGATCTGTAGCCAATATTTATCGAAAAGTTCTTTCTGCTTTTCCTCAGGGAACCCGATCAATAACCAATTCTTGACTTTTTCGCTCTCAGTGAGTGGACGGCCAGTAGCATTCAAACTCTCAAAGATCTGTTGCGGGTCGTCTGAGTTACTAAGACCAATACTAACAACCCATAACCTCTCAAGCCCCTTAAGTAGGCTAGCTGTGTCTTCATCCTTCACCAAACGGCGTGCAACTTTCCAGGCCTGAGTGACAGCGCCAGACCCTGCCGGTTTACCATCTACGATATTGCGATATTCATCATTGTCTTTACCCTGAAGTTTCAACTTTAACCGCTTTTCTGTTGGCATGTGGGGATTGGTTAAACGGCGTTCTCGAATAATTTCTGCAGTCCATCCCCTGCATTGACCTTCTTGTTCAAGCTTTTCAGCGATACAGGCGAGTAGAATACAGACCGTAGTAAGCCGTTGCTGGCCATCAACGACACGATGGGTAGTGAGCATACCAGCTGAACTTGGTTCAGGAAATGTCAGAAGAGTACCAATATAGTGTGTGGAATTCTGGTCCTGCCCGGCGATAGTTAGTACATCCTCCACAAGTCGCTTAATATCAGATTGCTGCCAACAGTAGCGACGTTGCCAGTGTGGAACAACGTATTGAACATCTCCATCTAGAAGCTTTAGAAACTGTAGGTGATTAGCATTCATAGCTTATTTGTGTAAGGCCGAGTAAACAAAAGAGATCATCAATAGTACCTGCTAGATAACCCCATAAATAACATACAAATTCTTGTAGTATGTTGCCTATGGTCCTAGTATGTAATGGCTCAATCGATTTCCACCATTCTGGTGTAACCTTCGAAACTCCAGACATGCTCTTAAGGTTCTTATTGTGAATTTTAGGTCTCTAAATTAGAGATTAAAGTTCATGTTACTTCAATAACCTGCTGACATCCAAATCGTTTTTTTGAAAACAGTGGTTCGATAAAACTCGTAAATCTGTAAATCTACAATTTATCAAACGCTTGACGCAAATCGTCAATCAGATCGTCAACCTCTTCAATTCCAACTGATAGCCGAATCAGATTTACCGGTACTTTAGAGTTCTTACCCTCTACTGTTCTACGATGCTCAATCAAGCTCTCCACCCCACCCAATGACGTTGCACGCATAAACAGCTGAACTGAACTTGTGAGTTTCTTAGCTGCTTGCTCGCCACCTTTCATTTGAATTGACATCATACCGCCAAATCCATTTTTCATTTGTCTACGCGCCACCTCATGGCTAGGGTGACTAGGCAAACCTGGATACATCACTTTCTCAACTGCCGGTTGCGCCTCTAAAAATTCAGCAATTTTGATCGCATTCAAGGAAGATTGCTCGTATCGAAGCGCTAATGTTCGCATGCCACGCAACAGTAACCAAGCTTCAAACGATCCAAGTGAGCCACCTGTCAGTTTTCGAACTTCTTTAATTTCTTGCCACCTTGGAGAGATCTCTTTTGTAACTAATACGCCAGCTGTCAGGTCACTATGCCCGTTCAAGTATTTTGTTGCTGAATGAAACACAATATCAGCACCAAGTTTCAGAGCTTGAGTTGTCACTGGCGGTGCTGCTGTACCATCAACGCATAGAATCGCTCCGGCCGCATGAGCCTGTTCAGCAATCGCGCCAATATCTAATACGTCCCAAGTTGGGTTGACCGGGGACTCAATCCAGATGACAGAGGTTTTATTTGGAATCAGGTTTTTTCTAATTGTTTCTGGATCTGAAGGATCAAATAATGACAATTCAATCTGCCGTTTTTCCGAAATTCTCAATAACCAATCTAAGGTACCGTGGTACATGATTTTTGACGCAATGATATGTTCATTTGTGTTGACTGTCTCAAACACAGCAGCAATTGCGGCCAATCCTGATGCAAAGAATTGGGCAGCGACACCACCTTCCATTTCACAAATGACTTTCTCTAGTTGCTTATGGGTTGGATTAGAATATCGACTATAAACATATTCGCCAAATAATTCTAGATTTTCATTGCGTGCAAAGGTAACCGACGGATCTATTGGTGGAACAACTCCTCCGCTTATCTCATTGACATAGTGGCCAGCTTGGGCTAACAAAGTCTTGTAATCAGCCATGTTTATTTTACCTTTTGAATAGATTGAGTAATATTTGAGCCTATTATCTTCTTAACAATCAGATCAAGCAAATCAAGCGGAGTCTTAGCTTCGAAATTTGGCGAAAACCGCCTTATCCATTCAGCGCTGTGCCATCCCCAATTGACAGCCACAGTGGTAACACCAGCTAGTTTTCCTTGTTCAATATCACTTACAGTATCACCAACAATACATGTTTTATTGACTGGTGAATCGTTACTTTCTCGAATTGCATTAATCTTCTTGGCCTTAGAACCAGGTTGGTCCCCACCTGCAATAATGTCGATATATTCAGTTAGACTATGGTTATCAATCACTTTTGAGATAACTGCAACCGGAGTCGCCGAAACAATTCCAATATGAGCTAAACGACTCAACTCCTTTAACACGACTGGCATGTCAGGGAAAACCGAGAATTCGTTTGTCCTGTTAAGAAGAAATTTATCAATGCCAGCGATAAACTGATCGGTAAGCGCTGGATCAACATTGGCTTTTTTTACTATTTCTGGTATCGACATGTATCGAATGCTCCGAAGATCCTCTGGGAAAAACACCACCGGTTGCCTGAGCTCATTCCCTGCAGCGTTGACTGCATTGCTAAATATTTCGATGGAGTCCACTATGACACCGTCAAAGTCGAATAGGATTGTAGCGGTCATAGCACCTCGGAAAAGTATAGATTTAAAATCGGCAACAAAGGTCTTATTTTATGTGAGACCAGTGCTTTTCAATTAGTTTCTGCGAAATCAGGCAGCTTCAGCTAATCACAGTTGGTCCACCCAAGTCAATACAGAGACTTAGTTAACTGTGTCCCTCCTTACATCGGACGGCATGTCAACTATTTTGATTCATAGCAAGCACAAAGAATTCAACAGCTGTTTTACTCAGTAAAAAGCACTTTTACCACGCTGGGGCGGAAAACAAACCAGGAGTGCCATGTTTGAGGCACTGCCAACTAATTTTCACGCAAACGAAACGATTCTCATAAGTGAACTGGATGACGCTGCAATTCTCAATCAAGTCGAATACTATTATTGATTAGACTTGAACCGCAGCGCGCTTATATACGCATTGTCCCATGCTCCATGTTTCTCGGATATTTTGCTTACCTCCAAAAATGACGTAAGCAAACAGTAATTCCTCTGGTGTTTTTGCTGATTTGATCTTGTTTTCAGTAAGTTTATCACCACCGCCATCCAAAATCACAAAATCAGCCTCCTTACCCTTGTTCAAGTTGCCAATGTACTGTTCAACTTTGATTGCTTTTGCACCACCTAGAGTTGCAAGGTAAAACAAATCAAAGGAACTTAAGTGTTCATCAACGGCTCGTCCCACCTTGTACATCTCATGCATAGTTTGCAACATTGAGAAACTTGTGCCTCCACCCACATCAGTTCCAAGAGAAGTTTGTACGTTTTTTGAACTAAGCCGACGTTCTTGCGCAAAACCACTACCTAAAAACAAGTTTGAAGTCGGACACAAGACGGAAGCGACACCAGCATCTGCCATGCGCGTCATCTCTGAATTACTGAGATGAATGCAATGTGCAAATAGTGACATACTGGTAACCATGCCGTATGACTCATACACGGCAAGATAGTCCTTGCATTCAGGATAGAGTTGTAGCGTCCAATCAATCTCAGCCTGGGTTTCAGATAAATGCGAATGAAACAATAGTTCCGGATAACGCTGTATCAAATCACTCGTAGCAGACATTTGTTCACGGGTAGAGGTACCAGCAAATCGAACTATGACTGAATAAGAAAGCCGGCCATTACCATGCCATTTGCGAATGAGTTCTTCAGTTTCAGTCATACCCTGACCTATTCCGTCTCGCAAACCTAACGGAGCATTCCGATCCATCAATACCTTGCCACCAACAACACGGACGCTGCGGCATTGTGCTTCCTCAAAAAATTTGTTTACAGATTCAGCATGTACTGTTGGAAATACTGATGCGCAAGTTGTACCATTGCTGAGCAACTCGTCAAAAAAATCTATTGCAACCTCGGCTGCATAATCCGAGCTTTCAAATCGAAGTTCCTCTGGAAAAGTGTATTTATTGAGCCATTCAAGTAATCCTGGAGCGGGGCAACCGACAATTCGTGTTTGCGCGTAGTGGATGTGAGCATCAACGAATCCAGGACAAATTAAGCAGTCCGGATATTCGTACACTGGGATGCGGTCCCTAATCTGATTTAGATTACCATTGCTATTGTTAGCAACAACATCTTTTATCTTGCCATCGGCAACAACAACTATACCATCATCAAAAAATGTCCACGCATTTGCGCTAGTGGCGGGATTGTCAGTGGTGTGAAACACCTGACCGCGAACTGCAAACTCTTTCACCATTGGAATCAAATCACACCAATGGTTAATAATAGTAAGGGCGTTGATGCACCAACGCCCTTATTCATCAAATTTAACAGCGTGCTTACTGAGGAACCGAGCCATCTACACCCATGATGTAATAATTCATGGTAAGTAGTTCTTCATCACTCATAACCTCTCCGTCAGCAACCACCAATTTCCCACTTTGATCTTGAATAGGACCAGTAAATGGATGAAATTCACCGCTCCTGATCATTTCAGTTGTTGCTTGCGCATCTGCTATAACGCTTTCTGGCAAGGACGCAGCGTTAAATTCTGACATGGCTACCATGCCTTTATCAAGACCATCCCAAACGTCTTGGCTCTGCCACGTACCATCCATGGCGGCACGCGTACGTTCAACATAGTAAGGCGCCCAGTCATCAATAATAGCTGTCAAATGAGCGCTGGGCGCAAATGCGCGCATATCAGACGCCTGCCCGAATCCGTGTACACCACGACTCTCAGCAACCTGCAACGGTGCTGGTGAATCTGTATGTTGCGAAATAATATCAGCACCTTGATCGATAAGTGTTTTAGCAGCATCACTTTCTTTACCTGGATCAAACCAAGAACTCACCCACACTACTTTGACTTTTGCATCTGGATTGACGCTATGGAGTCCGAGTGTAAAAGCGTTAATACCGCGTACAACCTCAGGTATCGGGAATGAAGCCACATAACCAACGATATTGGATTTTGTTATAGCGCCAGCAATGCGGCCGATAATATATCGCCCTTCATAGAAACGCGCTGAATAAGTTGAGACGTTCTTAGCTCGCTTATAGCCGGTTGCATGTTCAAACATTACATCTGGAAACATTCTGGCAACCTTTACAGTAGGATCCATATAACCAAATGAAGTCGTGAAAATAAGCTTGTGACCATCAGCAGCCAGTTGACGAATGACGCGCTCGGCATCCTGTCCTTCGGATACAGATTCAACATAACTAGTCTGTACTTTATCACCGAATTCTTTTTCAATAGCTAGTCTTCCCTCGTTATGTTGATAGGTCCAGCCGTGATCACCAACTGGCCCCACATAGACAAAACCAACCTTAAATGGATCAGCTGAAACAGCATTGACCGATGCAGTTGCTATTGCAAAGGCCGCGAAAATTGAAATGAGTAGATGTCGCACTCTTCTTACCTCCTAGATATTAGATTTACTTGGCAACGGAATATTTGCCCAAAAGGAATTTACGGATTTGGTATAGATTTCGGCATATCAGCAAATCCGACATTCATAAACTATTTCGGAATTATTGTAACTCTTAATCAGATGATTAACTTTGTTAAGAATTTTGTCAAAGGCGATTGAAGCGAATTAGAACAGATTGGAAGTTGCCATGCCACACTAATCCCAGCAATAACAAACAAAATGCTACTAAACCCTCAATACATTGTTGATTATAAGACAGGTATAAGCCAGACAGCTATTAATTACAGGGGGTAAATCAAAAACTTCTGCACTGGATAACCTGTGTCAATAAATCAGCGCACCAGCGTTGGCCGAACAGATAAATAATTATTGTTGCAGGAGCTCAGATATTCGGTTCACTTTTTTGGCTCTCGGTGCAATGACAAATCCAGAAAGGCTGTCAAATGTAGTTTTACTTTAGTGATAATTAAGAATACTATTTTGCAAGTAAATCATAGTAGTGTTATAACTACTTAAAATGGCGATAAATAAAAGTAAATGAAGAGTAATTTTCAAAAATACCGTTGATTGATACGGCGACTTGTTCAGGGCGGTCACTTCATAATGTCTGATTCCAAGCTCAACTTCGATTACTAAACATGGAGTATACTTGAAACAGTTTATTACACCTCTAAAAAGTCGCATTAAAGGCGATATTCAAGACTTATAATGGAATTATTGCCAATATAGGTCACTACTTCGCACTAGATTTAAGTTCATTGCAAAAATATCGAATGAGCACCAAAATTAACCTTGTATTACAGAAGTGGCAAAAGGCCACCGTTGCCACTTCACGCTGGTTAAAAGAACAAGGCGTGGACCACCGTCTTGCTGACAAATACGTTCGGTCCGGCTGGCTAGAGCGAATCGGCCACGGCGCCTACATACGAGCGGGGTCATCAGTTGATTGGGCTGGAGGACTCCATACCCTCCAAACACAACTAGGACTTGATGTTCATCCAGGTGGAATAACAGCAGTGGAACTTCGTGGATACGCTCATTACCTACCACTGGGCAAACGCTTAATCACGTTGTTTGCAAAACCCGGTATCAAGCTTCCTACCTGGTTCTTGAATTATCATTGGTCGCAACCAGTTGCACTAACGACGTGCGGAGCATTCCGAGAATCTACTGATTTCACATCGGCAGTAAGGGTTGATGGTATCAACATAGCAGTTGCCACCTTAGAACAGGCAGCTTTTGAGATGTTTTATCTCGTGCCGAACAAACAGTCTTACGAAGAGTCACTGAAGATAATGGAGTCACTAACTACCATTCGTCCACAAGTTGTTCAACAACTACTAGAGAACTGTACATCAATCAAAACCAAGCGCTTGTTCATGCATGCCGCGGAGCGAGTTGGGCACTTGTGGCTTTCTCATCTCAATTTGTCAAAAGTCGATTTCGGTTCCGGGCGCCGAAGTATTCATGAAGGTGGACAACTGGACAAAAAGTACAACTTGATTGTAGAAGACTCGGTTCACCTATAGAGGCAATTGTGTTAATTTCCGAGTGTTATAGAAATTCATTAGATCTACTGATCCGTTGCCTTCCAGCAATCAACCAAGTTCCAAATTTTGCTTTAAGGGGTGGAACAGCAATCAACCTGTTTTATCGGAACCTGTCAAGAGTTTCGGTAGACATCGACCTTACGTATTTACCCATCACTGATCGCAAAACAGCACTAAACTCAATTCATTGTGGGATGATAGATATCGCAGAGAAAATTCGTCAAGCAATTCCGCAATCACACATTCAACTTCCTGACGGCACAATAAAACTGCAGGTCTCTTTACTGAACTCTCAAATCAAAATTGAAACTAACACAATCGCACGAGGTAGTTTGCTAAAGCCTGTCGAATGTGATATTTGCTCAAAGGCTCAGGAACAGTTTGAAAAGTTTGTTCGTGTTCGTCGGTTGGCAGTGGCAGACTTATATGGAAGCAAAATTTGTGCAGCATTGGATCGTCAACATCCACGTGATCTATTTGATGTAATGCTTCTTCAAAGGGAAGGTGCAATCCCAGATATCATCCGACAAGCTTTTGTAGTATATCTTGCCGGTCATAATCGACCAATGGCCGAATTGTTGGCACCGAATATAAAACCGATTGAATACCTATTCGAACAACATTTTTCAGGCATGACGGAACAGCCTGTTACATTGAACGACCTTGAGTCTGCAAGAGTTCAACTATTTGATTGGGTAATCCACTCACTCTCAGAAAAAGAACGTAAATTCTTGCTATCAATCAAACAGGGTGACCCTGACTGGACCCTATTGCCGTTCAAGGGGCTTGATAAGTTACCAGCAATTCAATGGAAATTGCATAACATTCGACTAATGGATGCAGATGCCCACAATTTCGCATTAAATCGATTGCGAAATTTACTTGAAGTCTAGGCAATTTCCATGAGAAAAATGCAACTTATACAATCATGTGTGTTGAACCTGTTCCTGGTCATTCCTCCGGGCACAAATAACGGCGGAGTAAAACTTACAACAAAGTCTGAAAACACCCTGTCAGCAGGCGGTTGCAAGGGACTATGTGATTGTTGATTGCCTCAATCACAACAAACACTGATATTAATTCTTCACTAAAACTTCGGTTTAAAAATCGCAAGTTAGTGTTGTACGATGGCCTGAGATATGTGTTGAGCAACTGCTATATTGTTTAGGTTCACAAAGTCTGAGTTTATCGATGGCAAAGACAACAGCCTAATTGTTTCGCTCAACTCGTTCTACTACTCTCACATCAACAGACAATTCACATTTCCCACCACCAAACTCAATGCCCTTGGTCGGCGGCACATCAGCATAATCCCGGCCCGCAGCAACTCGGATATGCTGGTCGCCTGCTAATATGTCATTGGTCGGGTCAATCCCAATCCAACCAAAACCCGGATACCAAAACTCACACCAAGCATGACTAGCAGCGCCTGCATACCATCCGCTAGTCACATCCTCATGCAAATAACCTGATACGTAACGAGATGGAACTCCCCATTTCCGACCAATGGCAATCATAATATGGGTGAAGTCCTGACAAACCCCTCGCCCAACTGCAAGAACATGATCAACAGTAGAATCAACGTGCGTTTGCCCCGGTTCATAAATTAGATTCGAGCGGATCGCCGATGAGGCCGCCATCAATGAAATGAATGGATGAGTGCCCTTCTCAATCCCATTCAATGCCATGAAGTTGACAAGCGCTTTTGATACAGGTACAAATTTGCTGGGATTCAAGTATTCCCACTGCGCTACCCAATCAACTGCGTTATCAAGTTCATCCCAAATCAACCTCTCAAACATTTCCGCAGGGTCAGCAAGCCCATCTACTTCAACTGCAAACTGAGATTGGATTAATATTTCATGGAATGGTTTATGTATCGCTAGCATGTGGCAAGTATTGCCAAAAGCGTCTTTAAACAATATCGGGTTTGCATGTGGATTAACCATAATTTCAATATTCTTCACCTGTTGGGTCACACCGTTAGATGGATATAAACATAGAACTATGTAACTCCAGTGAACTGTATGCTCGTAAGAAAACCGTGAATCGTGCTTGACATGATATTGACGCAACGTTAGATCACCCGCGTATTCGCCCCAACGCACTATCGACCCCATAGGCTAAGAACACTGCCTCAATCTCCAAATGCAATTTCCGACAAAGCGCTCCAAGTTCCTGCAACTCTTCAAGCACACCTTTGCCTAACTTCATCATCTCCTGCCAATCACGTTCGATGTGACTCAGCAGCTTCGCTACAGTTAGTACCGGCTCTAATTTATCAGGAATTTCTATTGATCTAGATATCTCTCGCAAAGCAACCTCTATTCGATTTAGCGAATAGCGAATTGAGTTGGAGAGCAAAGGATCCGATATCAAGAAACCAAGCACGCGGTTAGACTCATAAACCAAAGAATGCCGTCGGTGATATGCAACCCTGGCCTCGCATATATGCAACAGTGAAAACCAATCCGACTCCAGGTGAGCGCCTTCTCCTGAGTCAATTTCCAATTGTGCTTCAAGTAATGCCAAAACAAACTGTGTGCGTTCGATAAACCGACCAATCAGCATAAAGTACCAGCCATGATCACGGTACATAGTACCATCTGCAATACCGCCCAAAGTCCGTACAACATCTTCCAAAGATTGATAGAACTTGCGCATGTCACCTGTCCAAACATCTTCCATTTTTTTCGCATTAAGTGCAAGATATGCGGCATTTAAGCAAGTCCAAAAATCCTTGCCCATCACATTTCTAGTCTGTCTAGCGTTTTCACGCGCCGCTGAAAAGCAACTTCGAATTGAGTCAGAATTTTGTCGTTCTAGAGTTATTTCTTCTGCTAGCACAAAAGAGTCGACCAGCATAAAATCCTCATCACCGAAATTTGACTCTAGACCACCACCCATCGGCACTCGCCTGATTGAGCCATAAATTCGCCGCCAACCGCGGTCGATATCGTCAACCGAGCGGTCCTCCAACGCTTCAAATTGCTCTGAAAGCATGCGCGAGGTTTGACCGGCCCTCTCAAGATAACGGGCCATCCAATACAAGTTGCCTGCAGTTTTAGAAAGCATGTACATTAATCAGACAACACCCACAGGTCCTTGCCACCTCCTCCTTGACTTGAGTTCACAACTAGTGAGCCTGCTGTCAGCGCCACTCTGCTGAATGCACCAGGCACCAATCTAGTCTTCTTTCCGCGCAGAATAAAAGTTCTAAGATCAACATGCCGTGGAGCAGCGCCATTTGGTGTTACACAGGGAGACCTTGACAAATTAAGTGTCGGTTGCGCAATGTAGTTTGCTGGATTTTTCCGTACCTTTTTGCCGTAGGCAATTCGTTCAGATTCAGTTGCATGCGGGCCTATCAGCATATCATATCCACCGGAACCACCGACAGTCTTTACTACAAGCTTGTCAAGATTGTCCAACACATACTCAAGTTTTTCAGGTTCACGGCATAGATATGTTTCAACGTTTGCCAAAATCGGCTCTTCAGCCAAATAGTAGCGTATTATGTCTGGTACGAATGCATAAACGCTCTTGTCATCAGCAACACCAGTTCCCGGCGCATTTGCGATAGCAACGTTACCTAACCGATAGGCGTTAATCAAACCCGGAACACCAAGTAACGAGTCAGCCCGAAAAGTCAAGGGGTCAATGAATTCATCATCGACTCTCCGGTAAACGACATCGACTTTCTTAAGCCCACTTGTTGTTCTCATGAACACATGGCCTTCGTCAACAATCATGTCACTGCCCTCAACTAGCTCAACCCCCATCTCCTGCGCTAGAAACATGTGTTCATAGAATGCAGAGTTGTAAACACCTGGTGTCATCAGAACGATGCAAGGCTGTGCATCATTATTCGGTGTCATTTCCGCTAGTGTCTCATGCAATAACCTGCCGTAGTTCTCAACTCGCCTAACACTGTGGCGCCGGAACAAATTTCTCAGATTGGTTTTGACTGCCTGGCGATTGGCCAACATGTACGAAATGCCCGACGGCACCCGCAAATTGTCCTCAAGAACTGCAAAACCGTCCATCGTCCGAATCAAATCAGTACCGCAAATCGATACAAAGGTCTCATTCGGCGGCTTGACATTGCGTACTTCAACACGATACTGAGGACAACCCAAAACCAAGTCTGCCGGAATCACACCATCTGAAAGAATCTTTCGCTCACCATATATGTCGGCCAAAAACAGGTTCAACGCGTTTAATCTCTGCTCAAGCCCATTTTCTAGAAATTTCCACTCCACAGCAGTCAGTATTCGAGGAATACAGTCAATGGGAATGATACGTTCCTGAGCACCGTCTTCGCCATATACCGCAAAGGTAATGCCTTCATATAAAAACCAACGCTCAACTTGCTCCTGCATTTTCTTCGCTTCTGACGCAGTCATCTTGTTAAGCGTCTGCCAAACATCTAGGTAGTGGTCTCGCGGGTTACCATCAGGATTGAACATCTCATCAAAGAACACGCTGCCAGATTGATAACCTTCAAACAAACTAGAATTCATTGGCTTGATATTTAGAAAACTGATCTTTCTTAGGTGTAAATCAATACATGACCGAAAAACAGTCAGTTGTTCGGATGAAAAACTTGGCCAAGGCTCGCAGGAGCGCTCAACTTAACTCGGGCAGCATTACGCGATATCAATACTAGCACAACAATTGTTATCAAATAAGGCAACATTGAAAGTACTTGCGCTGGTAACCGAATACCAAAACCCTGCAGATGAAGCTGCAATATTGTTACGGCACCAAAAAGATAGGCACCAATCATCAACCGTTTCGGCTTCCAAGCCGCAAAAACAACCAAAGCCAATGCAATCCAACCTCGGCCTGCAGTCATGTTCTCAATCCACATCGGTGTGTACGAAAGTGACAGAAATGCACCGCCTACACCAGCCATCGCGCCACCATACATAACTGCGAGAAATCGAATCTTAACCACCGAATAGCCAATTGAATGAGCCGAATCATGAGACTCACCTACCGCTCGCAATACCAGTCCAGATTTTGTCCGAGTCAGAAACCAATGTACTATGACAACCATGAAAACTGAAAAATAGATAAGAAAATCATGACCAAAAACAAGCGGTCCCAAAATAGGCATATCCCCAAGCAGAGGAATATCAAGCGTTGGCAAGCTATCAATCGGTTGGCCGATAAACGGAATTCCAATCAATGAACTGACACCGATGCCAAACAATGTCAATGCCAAACCAGATGCGACTTGATTGGCTAGGAACACCAACGTCAGAACTCCAAACAAGATGGATAGCAACATTCCCCCAAACGCGCCAGCGACAATTGCCAATAGCCAGTTTCCAGTTGTCAATCCGGTAATAAATGCGCATACTGCGCCAACTAACATCATGCCTTCAACCCCGAGATTGAGGACACCGGACTTCTCTACAACCAACTCACCTGTTGCTGCAAGCAACAACGGTGTGGCTGCACTCACAACGGTTAGCAGAATAAGTTCAATTGTCGTAATAATCGCCATTACGCAATATCTGCGAATTTTTCGATAGGCGGCCGTCGCAATTCAATTCGGTAATATATCAGCACATCACAAGAAAGCAGAAAAAACAGCAGCATCCCCTGAAACACACCAGCGATCCCAAGTGGCAAACCAAGCCTAATTTGGACGAACTCACCGCCCAAATACGACAAAGCTAAAACCAAGCTGGCGAACAAAATTCCGATCGGGTGCAAACGGCCGAGAAAAGCAACTATGATGGCAGTAAACCCATAACCGGGTGAAATGCTTGGTTGCAATTGACCAATTGGACCCGCAACTTCAAATATACCGGCTAAACCTGCCAAACCACCAGCGCCAAGCAGTACATACCAAACAACGCGGTTGTATCGAACCCCGGTATAGCGAGCGGCAGTTGGCGCGAGACCCAGCACCCGCACTTGGAAACCAACAAGTGTCCTTGAAAATAAGATCCAAACAACTAGCACCACTATCAATGCGAATACTGTACCAGCATGCAACCGAGTGCCAGACAGGATCAGCGGTACCGTGCCGGCTTCCGGGAATACAACACTTTCTGGAAAATTAAAACCACCGGGATCGCGCCAGGGACCATGCACCAAAGTGCTGAGTAACAACGTTGCAACATAAACCAGCAACAGACTGGTCAGAATTTCATTGGTGTTAAATCGCGTCTTTAGAAAGGCCGGAATTGAAGCCCAAGCCATCCCACCTAACATCCCCAGCACCAACATTGCCGGCAACATCAATGGATGTTCCGACTCTGGAAAATAAATTACAAGGGCGCTACCAGCTATTGCACCAATTGTCAATTGCCCCTCAGCACCAATATTCCAAACATTGGCTTGAAAACCCATCGCTAAGCCAACAGCGATAATTGCAAGCGGAGCGGCCTTGACAAACAGCTCACTCACGCCATAAACGGTACTGATTGGACTGACAAAGAACGTATACAAACTCTCAAATGGTGGGTAATCAAGCAGATAAAACAATACAGTGCCAGCCAGCAAACTCAGTCCCAACGCCATGACAGGTGTAAGCCAAGTCATTAAACGAGAATGCGTGGGACGCGGAGTTAATCTGAAATACATTGCCGATACACCAAGTACGCTAAATGCTGGCGCCGCCCATCAAAAGACCGATTTTTTCAGCGCTGAGGCTAGACACTTGGTATGCGTCAGACAGCTTCCCCGCAAAAATCACCGCAATTCTGCTACACAGTTCTAGTAATTCGTCTAGGTCCTGAGAAACAACCAAAACAGCCGTTCCGTTTCTAGATAAATTCAACAACGCCTTGTGTATTGCCAGCTGCGAACCGGCATCAACGCCCCAAGTTGGTTGTGCCGCCAGCATGATTCGAGGCTTTTGCAGAATCTCACGGCCAATGAGGAACTTTTGGAGGTTGCCCCCGGACAGACTGCCAGCATCAGCGTTGATTCCCGAATGGCGCACATCAAACTCATCGCAAGTTTCTGTTGCGTACTTGCGCGCATTGGCATAATGCATCCACAGATAACTGGTCAAGTTGTAGCGCGAATAACCGCTCAAGAAAACATTCTCTGTCAGTGACATACTAGCGACCGCACCATGACCTAGACGTTCTTCAGGCACAATGGCAACTCCCAATTTTCGTCTTTCTCTCACACCTGCACAACCGCAATCGATTCCATCAACACTAATCGTTGAATTATCGTCGCACGCATATTCACCGGATAACATCTCCATTAGTTCATTTTGTCCATTGCCAGCAACACCAGCAATGCCGAAAATTTCTCCGGCACACACTTCGAAACTGATTGATTTCAACGAAATGCTTCGCTCGTTTTCTGCCTGACGGAACAAATTGCGAACGGTGAAAATAGCCTTGCCACCCAAACTCGGTCCATAGCTTGGAGGCTTAAGAGATTTCCCAATCATCATCTCAGCAAGAGAACGCGTATCCTCCATTGCTGGATCGCACTGTGCCACTACCCGACCCTGCCTGAGAATTGTCGCATGATGACACAGCGCCTTGATCTCCTCAAGCTTGTGACTGATATACAATACTGCGCAACCCTGATCAACAAGCCTTCGCAATACCTCAAACAGTTTTTCAGATTCCTGCGGAGTCAGAACCGAAGTTGGTTCATCCATGATCAGTAATTTCGGAGACTGCAACAGACAGCGAACTATTTCTACGCGCTGCCGTTCGCCAACAGACAGTGAGTAAACATCGCGATCTGGGTCTAGATTGAGGCCATAAGTATCCGATATATTCTGGATTTCCTCGGATATCTCATCACCACTACGGTCAGTTTTGAAAGCAAGCATAATGTTTTCGCGTACCGTCATCGCATCAAACAGCGAAAAATGCTGAAACACCATCCCAATGCCCATCTCACGTGCTCGGGCTGGACTCGCAATTCGAACCTTTTCACCACGCCACCAAATTTCACCGGCATCGGCGATATAGTAACCGTAAATTATCTTCACCAAAGTGCTCTTGCCGGCGCCGTTTTCTCCGAGCAGTGCGTGAATCTGTCCACCATCGACCTTGAGATCGACTGAATTATTGGCAACAACTCCTGGGAATGATTTGGTGATGCCCTTGAGTTCAAGTAGTGCAAAACTCATAGTCTCATTTTTCGATTGGTGCGAATACACCTAAAATTGACGCCCGACAATTAACCCGAAAGGCTTGATATTTCATTGGCATCTTCATAAATGGAATCACCGCCGCTCACATCAACAAGCTGCCGTTGACGGAATTTAAGCAATTGAGCAACTGTAGACACTGCAATGACAGCCGGAAATTTACCTCGGATTGACTTGATGCCGATTGGACAATGCAACCGTTTAAGTGTAAAAGAATCGATGCCATCTTGGACAAACCGCTGCTCAAATCTGGCGCGCTTGGTTTCGGAACCAATCAGTCCCAACCAACCAAATTTCCTACGCCTCAAGATCTCTAAACACAATTCATAATCGCGTCCGTGGCTATGCGTCATAACCACATAAAACACGTCATCCGGTTGCCCATCAAGCACTTCCAGCGGGTCAAGTTGATGAATCGGGTTTACATTCGCCGGCGAGCTCGTTGGGAATACCTCCTGCCTCTCGTCAACCCAATCAACCTGAAATGGAAGATTCTGCAACAAATGCACAAGTGCCTTGCCGACATGCCCGGCACCAAACAAAACCAGCTTGGTTGGGTATTGATCAACTCGCGTTAAAAACCACTCGTTGGAACCATCAAATAAAAGTAAACTTCGCGGTTCAGCTGCCTGCAGCATTTGTTGTGCCGCATCAGACACCATTCGCGGCCATTGTCGCCATTTACTTTTTACAGATAACAACATACTAGGTTCGGATCCAGTGACTGGGCTCAAGACAAAATTAACTTGTCGCGACTCATGAGAATCTGAAATGCCACTTAAATGATGTGTATTTGCGCCGGCAAACTTTTCATACATCAATCGAACTGCACCGCCGCAGCACTGGCTCAAGGTCACACCCAATCCAACATACTCAACATTGCGCATCGGAGCATCGACCCGCTGAAGCATCTGACGCGCCTCACCAATCGCCAGGTATTCCATGTTGCCACCTCCAATACTATCAAACTCAGTGTCCTCAGTAACCACCATTCGTGCGCCGACTTCCCGCGGGGCTGAACCGCTAATCTCAATCACTGTTATGACAACAAATGGCTCGTTCTTGCCAGTTAGCTCATTGATTGCTCTAATCCAGTTCATATTACTGCGCTTTTCATTTCATTGTCTGCAAAGCCATTAATACGCGTTCAGGAGTGGCTGGCGCATCAAGTTTCGGAAGCTTAGAGTAACCAGACAAACTTGACACTGCATCCGTTAGCGCGTTGAAAACGGAAATGCCTAGCATCAATGGTGGCTCACCCACTGCCTTTGAACGGTATATCGTATCTTCAACATTGCGCCCTCGCTCCCATATTCTGACATTAAAGGTTTCGGGAACATCACCACTAGTGGGTATCTTGTAGGTGGACGGTGCGTGTGTGCGAAGATTTCCCTGATCATCCCACCACAGTTCCTCGCTCGTAAGCCACCCGGCACCTTGTACAAAACCGCCCTCTATTTGTCCCATATCCACCGCCGGATTGAGAGAACAGCCAGCATCGTGCAATATGTCAACTCGCAACAAGTGATGTTCACCTGTTAAACGGTCAACTGCAACTTCACTGACAGCCGCACCATACCCGAAATAGTAAAAAGGTCGACCAACCATGACATTGCGGTCCCAATTGATTTTTGGTGTGCGATAAAAACCGGTTGCTGACAATTGCACTCGTGCCCGATGCGCTTCTCCCACCAGTTCCTTGAATGACATTGAGTGTCGACCAGCGAAAACTTGCCCGTTCTTAAATAAAACCTCTTCGTACTTGACACCGCTAATTTTCGCTGCTACCTGAGTCAACCGTTTTTTGATCTTATCAGCTGCGTTTGCCGCAGCCTTGCCATTGATATCAGAGCCGGAAGAGGCTGCAGTCGCCAGTGTATTCGGCACGCGAGAAGTGTTAGTCTCTGCAAGTTGAATTGATTCCAGCGGTATTGAGAACACCTCGGCAACAACTTGCGCAACTTTGACAAACAATCCCTGACCCATTTCTGTCCCGCCGTGACTGAGATGAACTGTTCCATCTGTATAGACATGCACCAGTGCACCAGCTTGATTGTAGTAGGTCATGGTGAATGAGATGCCAAACTTAACCGGTGTCAAGGCAATGCCTCGCAACACAATTGCATTTGGATCGTTGCCGCGTCGAATAGCGTTCCGCCGATTCTTGTAGTCTGAGCTTCTGACCAGCTCTTCCGTCAGTTCCGACAAAACAAAATCGGAGACCTTCATACCGTAAGGTGTAATGTTACGAGTGCGCTTGCCATAGTAGTTTCGATTTCGAATCAACAGCGGATCTTTTTTTAGATAGCATGCTATTTCGTCAACAATTCGTTCCATGCACAACATCGCTTGCGGCGCCCCAAATCCCCGAAATGCCGTATTCGATACGGTATTGGTTCGACATAGGTGCGTTGTGGCAGTGATGTTTTCAAGGAAATAAGCGTTATCCAAATGCAACAGCGCCCGATCATTAATCGGTCGCGACAGATCTGCCGAGTATCCGCATTTAGATGCCATATCAATCACCACTGCCTTAATTACACCACGCCCATCAAAGCCCACTTCATAGTTAAACTTAAAATCGTGGCGTTTTCCGGTTGCCTTCATGTCAATATCACGATCTAGTCGAATTTTGGCAGGGCGACCGGTGACCCTGGCGCTGATCGCTGCAATACATGCCCATTGCGCAGATTGTGTTTCCTTGCCGCCGAAGCCGCCACCCATACGACGAACCTCAACAGTGATGCTGTTAAGTGGCTGTCCTAAAACGCGAGCAACCAGCGATTGGACTTCCGACGGATGCTGGGTAGATGAATAAACTAGCATCTCACCACCTTCTCGCGGCACTGCCATTGCAGCATGTCCTTCAAGATAAAAATGATCCTGTCCGCCACAACAGATTTGACCACAAATTCGATGGGGCGCGTGCTCTAGCGCTTTTTCAGGCTCACCCCGGCGCACTGTTGCCGAAGGTTGAACGTATGAGTCAACGGCACGCGCTAAGTCCATTGATAACACCGGTGCCTCCAACTGATACTTGAGACAGACCTTTTCCGAAGCAAGACGGGCTTGAAGTTCTGATTCTGCGGCAACAGCGAATATCACCTGCCCTGCGAAATCGACCCGACCGTCTGCAAAAACAGGATCATCACCAACCGTTGGACTACAATCGTTCTCACCTGGCACCGATGATGAATCGATAACAGCAACAACTCCGGGAGACTCTAGAACCGCGCTATAGTCTTTTGCAGTAATTTGTGCTGATGCGTTGGTGCTCAGTCCAACCCAGATATGCACTAGATCACGCGGCTCCGGCAAATCATCAACATAGAGTGCCTCGCCACTGACGTGCCGTGCAGCGCTGTCATGCGGCAAAGGTTTCCGAACTATCTGGGCGGACATTCGGTCGCTACTTAATTCAAGCACAACTCCTGCTCCAGATACTGGTATTTGTATCGTTGTTCAAATCGTTCGCCAATCGTTGCAACAAATTTCCAGCGACTAGACGGCGGTATTCTAAACTACCTCTAAAATCAGTAATGGGGGAGAAGTCCTTGTTCAAAGCTTTCTGAGCACATGCAACGACTTCGTCGGTCAGCTCACAACCTATAAGTGCATCCTCACAACGGTAGGCCCGGCGCGGTGTAGCCGCCATACCACCAAAACACACCCGCACTGATTGAATAGTATTTGACACCATTAACAAAGAAAACGCTCCGCAAACAGAGGAAATGTCCTGATGAAAGCGTTTTGAGATCTTGTAGATCTTAAAAATCTGGTTAGAGGCCGGCAATGGTACGTCAACCCTTTTGACAAACTCCCCTGGCTTGAGGTTCTGTTTACCATATTCAATGAAAAAATCCTCAATTGATAGTTGACGAGTACCGGCAGCGCTAGAGATAAGCAGTTTTGCATTCAAAGCAACTAACATCGGCAAACTATCCCCAATCGGAGAGCCGTTGGCAATGTTACCGCCAATTGTGGCAAGATTTCGAATTTGGACAGACCCGAATCTTCGAAACAGTTCATCTGCTGCTGGGTAGTGTTGTGAAAGTGTTATCATGGCTTGACCAATCGGAACTGCCGCACCAATTCTAACCTCACCGTTTTTGATCTCAAGGCGCTTGAGCGCATTGATTCGATCAATCTGCACAATATGTAACAAATGTCGTCTTTGTTTGGTTACCCAAAGACCGACATCAGTTGCCCCAGCAACAATGTGACAATCAGGGTGTTGCGCCAAAATGCTCTCCAGCTCCTTGATTTTCGTTGGCGCGTAGTAAGACTGGTCATTGGTCTTGAAATGAACAGCTTGCGTACCATTCAGCTTTGACAACGACCGAACCGTGCTCGGCTCGGCGCAATGGAACTGATCCTTTGTTTCTACTGCAAGTGCTTGATGCACAGCCCGAACAATCGGTGCATAGCCAGTGCAACGACACAAGTTACCTGCCAGACCATCATCAATTGCACTTCTTCTCAAGTCTCGTTTTTTGTGAAACATTGCGAAAATTGTCATAACAAACCCGGGTGTGCAAAATCCACACTGTGAACCGTGTTGATCAACTAATGCTTGCTGCACCGGATGCAGAGTATCCGTAGCGGCCTTGAGATGCTCAACCGTTATCAGTTGCCGACCGTGTAGAAATGGAACAAACATAATACAAGTATTAACAGCTTGATAGTGCAACTTACCGTCTTTCACTTCGGTGATGACCGCGGTACATGCACCACAATCGCCTTCTGCACAGCCCTCTTTAGTGCCAGTCATTCGCTCTTCACGACGCAAATACTCCAGTACTGTCAAAGTCGGTGAAAAATCACTTAGCTCCCTTAAATCAAATCCAAGCAGAAATTGAATGGTTTTAGCAGAAGACATCAACTTCCTCTGTAGGTTGAGTAACCAAAGGCTGAAACCAACAAAGGCACGTGATAGTGGTCAGCAGTATCGATTATGCTGAAACGAATGACTACTTCCTCTAGAAAATGCGGAGTGACATGCACGAAACCTTTTGATCTGAAATACTCACCAATATAGAAAATCAATTCATAACGCGTAGGCTTCAAAGGTCCTCGGACCAAAGGTCCGTTGCTTCGCCCGTCTGAATTAGTTACATCCTTGGCAATCAACTTCCAATCCGTCGCAAAGCTGAGAAGCTGAACCCGTACCCCGCCAGCAGGACAGCCATGTACCAAGTCGAGCACATGCGTGGTAATGCCATTGCTTGGATTTTCCACTACTGCTCCGAGTTAAGGGCCATAAACCAACTGGCTAAAGTTTCCCGCTCCGCTTCAGACATACTTGTTAGATTGCCAACAGGCATAGTATGAGTAGCTACTGCAGTTTTATAAATCTGCGGAGCCAAATCAATTATTTGTTTATCGTTATCCATGACTATGCCTCCCGGTGCGGTCGCAAATCCAGGTTGTACTGGTGTTATAGAATGACATACCGTGCAACGTTTATAAATTATGTTACGTACATTATCAATGTTTGCAGATTGTAGCGTACTCTTTTCAGTATTCCAGCTCGGAACAGTTAAAACTGCAATCAATATAAACCCAACCACAGCAACCAACGGCAAGTACCATTTGGCAACATTAAGGTGTCGAACGTTGAAATAGTGCCGAACCATAACACCGCAAATTGCAAGGCCAATTAGAATCAGCCAGTTCCAGTCACCCCCATAAGTCGAAGGGTAGTGAATGCTAATCATAATGAACAGCACTGGCAAGGTCAGGTAATTGTTGTGGCGCGAGCGAATGAGCGCCGCTTGACTGAGTCTAGCATCAGGCAGCGTATTATTGGCCATCGCAGAGACCAGCGATTTTTGAGATGGGATGATGATGGCCATCACGTTAAGAACCATAATTGTTCCAATCGCCGCACCGACGTGTATAAAAGCGCCGCGCCCGCTGAACATCTCACAAAGAGTATAGGTCAACCCACAAAAATACAAAAAAACAATAACTGCTAGAACTATAGGTAAACGACCAACTGGTGATCTGCACAACAAGTCATAAAATAACCAAGATATAACAAGTGAACCGACTCCTGTTAGGATTGCTTGTGCAATGCCAAGTTCCATGACAGCCGGATCCGTTAGATAGACACGGGCGTTCACGTAGTAAATGAGAACTAAAAGCGCCAACCCCGTAAACCAGGTTGAATATGCTTCCCACTTAAACCAATGCAACTGTTTAGGCAGTTGTGACGGAGCGACTTGATATTTTTGTACGTAGTAAAAACCACCCCCATGAATGGCCCATAAATCACCCGCGACTGATGCGTCAGCAGAATTTTGTCTTCTTTCAAGCCTGTTTTCAAGCCAATTAAAGTAAAACGAAGCCCCAATCCAGGCAATTCCGACTGTGAGATGACTCCAACGCAGAGCTAATTCAAGCCATTCGCTAAAGTGTGTTTCAATCATGATTTTTTGTGTGGGAGTGCAATTAGAATCTTGTACTGAAGACCAAGTTCAGAAGATAGATTATAACTTTGCATGCTGCGAGACAAATTTTTGCCGCGCTTGGTAAACCCGTGGGTGACTATTCGCATTAATCCAATTGCTTGCATCACTGTTAAATGATATTGAGAAATGGCCAATAAAAACTTCTTTTGCCAACTGCGCCGTCCAATGCTTGAAACACCACAACGCGTCTTTCTTGAACTTGCCGACGGAACATCAATCACATTCGGAGAAGCTGATAAACTGAGTGCGCAACTTGCCAACAAACTGACTGTACTTGGCTTAAAAGCTGGTGATAGAGTTACAGCTCAGATCGAAAAGTCGCCACAAGCCGTCATGCTCTATTTGGCATGCTTGCGAGCCGGGCTTGTGTTCCATCCACTAAATACAGCATACAAGAAGAATGAAATCTCCTATTTCATTGATGATGCCAAACCGTCACTTGTTGTTATTAATCCTGATCATGATGACTTCATAGTCAAACTTGCTTCTGACAAAAAAGTTGAATCTGTTCTTACACTCGGTACTTGTGGGGACGGCTCTTTGTGGCAAGACATTGATGAATTTGAGGATAAATTTGAAGTGGCTAATCGAAGCTCAGGTGACACGGCTTTGTTGATTTACACTTCTGGCACTACTGGGAAACCCAAGGGCGCCATGATCACACATGAAAACATTGAGTCAAATGCGATGGCTCTCATTGATATTTGGGGTTGGCAAAAAAACGATGTACTGCTTCACGTATTGCCACTTTTTCATGTGCATGGGCTCTGTGTTGCACTACACTGCCCAATTTTAGTTGGTACTAAAATTGTTTTCGAAAATCGATTTTCTGTTGAAGGAACAATAGAACTGTTGCCAAACGTATCGGTAATGATGGCAGTGCCCACAATGTATACCCGTTTGCTCACACACAATCAGTTCAATCAGGATTGCTGCAAGAATATGCGCCTTTTTATCTCTGGTTCAGCACCACTACAACCGGACACTTTCATTGACTTTGAGCGTCGTACTGGGCATCGGATACTTGAGCGTTATGGCATGACTGAGGCACAGATGATTACGTCTAACCCGCTTCATGGCGAACGAACTGGTGGCGCGGTTGGATTCGCCTTGCCTAAAATTGAACTGCGAGTATGTGATGACGCAGGTCGAATGTTAAAAAACGGTAAAGTTGGCATTCTTGAAGTGAGAGGTCCAAACGTGTTCAGCGGATACTGGGACAACCCTAAAGCAACAAAATCAGCTTTTAGGGATAACGGATATTTCATATCTGGCGATATGGCAATGATTGATGAAGCTGGTGTGGTTACCATTGTCGGACGGCATAGTGATCTGATCATCACCGCCGGATTTAATGTCTATCCGCGCGAAATAGAAATAGAGATTAATCAAATGGAAGGGATATTTGATTCTGCCGTAATTGGTGTACCACATCCTGATTTAGGTGAAGCAGTACTGGCTGCCGTCATCCGCAAAAACAAAAGCTTGACCAAAAGCAGAATTTTAGCTCATCTTAGACATAATCTTGCTGACTTCAAAATTCCAAAACACATTGCGTTCATTGATTCATTTCCTCAAAATGCAATGGGTAAAATAGAAAAGAATCGCTTGCGCGATCAATACATGTCAGTATTTGTGTCAAAATAAATAAATCTTTTTATTTTATTTACATGTTATATAATTTACACTAGAAAATGAACGAAGAAAAACCTAAAAAAATAGAGCTGACATCAATGGATGTTGCAAAAGTAAAGCGCAATCAGTTAAAGCAAATATTTCCAGAGGTGTTCACTGAGGACAAGATTGATTTCGAACAGTTTAGCCGCATACTCGGTGAATGGATTGAACCAAGCAAAGAGCGTTATAACTTGTGCTGGCCCGGTAAAGCAAATTGTATAAATGTTATTCAGGAGCCAAGTATCGCAACGCTAAAACCCGCACGCAACGAGAGTGTCAACTTCGATAAAACGGATAATTTATACATTGAGGGGGATAATCTAGAAGTCTTAAAACTTCTCCAAAAAGCATATTTCGGTAAGATCAAAATGATCTACATCGACCCCCCATACAACACAGGTAAGGAGTTTATTTATCCTGATAAATTTAAGGACAATCTAGATACTTATCTAACTTATACAGGTCAGGTTGATGAAAACGGCAAGAAGTTCTCTAACAATACAGATTCCGGGGGACGTTTTCACGCCAACTGGCTCAACATGATGTATCCTCGTCTGTATCTTGCTCGGAATCTTCTGAGTGAAAATGGCGTAATTTTCATTTCGATAGATGACAACGAAGTCGACAATCTAAAGTTGCTCTGCGATTCGATATTTGGAGCTGACAAATTTACATCAAAGATTGTGGTTCAATCGAATAAGAGTGGACAAGCTTACAAGGATATCGCTAAATGTCATGAATATATTTTGGTTTACTACAAATCGGAGAGGACAGAAATCAGTGAACTACAAAAAGAAGGTCCATTACCTTTCACTGATGAATATGGTGATTTTGAACTTAGAGAGTTGAGGAATCGAAATCCAAAATTTGGTCGCCATAATCGACCAAATTTATATTATCCGATTTTTATTGATTCAAACAATTTGGACAATAACAACTTAGCTAAAGTTTCACTCACAAGGTCAGATATTTACAACATAGAAGTATACCCAAAAAATTCAAATAATGAGGATAGTTGTTGGCGCTGGTCTGCCGAAAAGCTCAAATCTGAAGGCATAAATGGCAAGCCACAATGTGTTTTTGGTAAACTTAAACAAGACGGCGGATGGAACATTTACGAAAAATCCCGGAAATCTACAACTAAAGCCAAATCAATTTGGTTAGATAGCGGGGTAATCACTGGACAAGGAACAACAGAGGCGAGAAAACTAGGACTCGGCGGCATCTTAGATTTCCCAAAACCTTTGGAACTGATAAAAAGGTGCATACAACTTGGTTCATCAGAAAATGATATCATCCTTGATTTTTTCTCCGGATCGTCCACAACAGCGCATGCTATCTTCATTCAAAATCTTGAAGACGGGAAACGTCGGCGTAGCATCTCCATACAATTGCCTGAACCAACTTACGAAATTGTTGAAGACAAAAAAGTACCAAAGGTGCATAACACGAAGGCTTTCGAGGCAGGAATGCTAACCATAGCTGAAATTGGAAAAGAGAGAATTCGAAAAGCAGGGCAAAAAATTATGGAAGAATGTGCAAGCGATTTTTTGCCACCTTCAGAAGATCTTGATCTAGGATTTAAGGTTTTTAAGCTAGCAAAATCAAACTTCTCAATTTGGCAGGATGATATTTCTAGTGAAACAGATCTCACACAGCAGCTTGAGATGCACGTAGATAATGTTGACCCATCAAGCAGCTCTGAAGATCTCCTGTATGAATTGCTTTTAAAGGCCGGTTTCGAATTAACTGTAAGTGTTAAAAAGCAGACTATGGTTGGTAAAGATGTCTTTGTCATTGCTAATGGTGAACTGCTGGTCTGCCTGGACAAGGAAATCACACCGGAGCTTATTGAAGAATTGGCACAGTCTAACGCGCTTCAAATCATTTGTCTTGATATTGGATTTCAAGGCAATGACCAACTAAAAGCCAATGCCGTTCAGACGTTTAAATCACAATCAAGAAAAGACAAAAACGCCATTGTTTTTTACACAGTGTAGAGAATAGGCATCTATGAAGCTGAAATTCGACCCCTCCCTAGAGTACCAACACCACGCAATCGATGCTGTTATACGAGTTTTTGATGGTCAGCCAATAACACAGTCAAGTTTAGAGTTGACACAGACAACTGGGGGACTCGGTATTGTTCAGACGGAATTGGTCGTTGGAAATGACATCATACTAAAAACTGGAAAAATACTTGAGAATGTTCATGCTATCCAAAGTCAACATGATATTGAAATGGTGTCTGAAATAGAGAGTATGGATTTTTCCATTGAGATGGAGACAGGCACAGGTAAAACCTATGTTTATCTGCGTACTATTTTTGAGTTAAATAAAAATTACGGATTCAAGAAATTCATAATCGTGGTACCTAGCATCGCCATCCGTGAAGGTGTTCTGAAAAGCATCGACATGATGAGTGACCATTTCCGCAAACTGTATGACAATGTTCCTTTCAAATCGTTCGTATACGACTCCAAGAAACTCACTAGAGTAAACGATTTCGCCAAGAACAATTCCCTTCAGATCATGATCATAAATATTCAATCCTTCCAGCGAGAGGCTAACATCTTCAACCAAGAACATGAACAAACTTACGGTTACCGTCCAAGTGAATTAACCAAAGCAGCACGACCAATACTTGTCATTGATGAACCACAAAATATGGAAGGTGAGCGTTCAGCGAAAGCTATTCGAAGTCTGGCGGCCGTTGCAACGTTTCGCTATTCTGCGACTCATAAAAATTTCTACAATCTACTATACAAACTTGATCCAATCAGAGCGTATGACATGCGACTTGTCAAACAAATCGAGGTGGCTTCGATTTGTACAGATGACAGTTTTAACGGTGCATACGTCAAACTGCTCAAACTAGATAATTCAAGAGGTATTAGAGCTCAAGTCGAAATATATAAGAAAAAAAATAATGGTGATTTCAGCACTTCTAAAATTTGGATAAAAATGGGGGACAACCTTTTTATTAGATCAGGTGGAATCGAATATTATCGCGATGGCTACATAGTTCGTTACGTTGATTGCACGCCGGGAGCCGAATGCCTTGAATTTAATCAAGGCAAGCGTCTTGAGTTGGGGCAGGAAATTGGTGGCATAAGTGATGACGTCATGAAGGCTCAGATTTATATGACTGTAGAACAGCATCTAAAAAAAGAGATGGCTTTAAAAAATTGGGGAATTAAAGTTCTTTCACTATTCTTCATTGACAAAGTTGCAAACTACCGAATCTACAATGGTAACGGAATAACGAAGCTTGGAAAATTTGGCCAGTGGTTCGAAAGCGCATTTGTCGAATTGACAAAAAAAACAAGATATGAAGGCTTGATTGATCACGATGTAAAGAAACTTCATGGTGGATATTTTTCGCAAGACAATAAAAATCGAGCCAAGGATACAACTGGATCAACAAAACATGATGAAGATACCTATCACCTCATCATGCGTGAGAAAGAACGTTTACTCGACCCTAGCGAGCCATTGCGTTTCATTTTCTCACATAGTGCTTTGCGGGAGGGTTGGGACAATCCTAATGTTTTTCAGATTTGTACACTCAATGAGACAAAATCATACCATAAAAAAAGGCAAGAGATTGGCCGAGGATTGCGTTTACCTGTCAATCGAGAAGGAGAGCGCGTTCATGACGACCAAATCAACAGGTTGACTATCATCGCAAACGAATCCTATGAGAAATTTGCAAGAGTACTTCAAACTGAAATTGAAGAAGAATTCGGCATCGCATTCGGTAAGGTTGAGGCCATTGCCTTTGCAAAATTAGTGCACCCATCGGATGACAAAGAGAGGGTGATTGGTCAAGAAACTTCAAAAATTATTTGGAAAGCACTAGTCAAAAATGACTATCTCACTTATCAAGGAGAGGTCACAAACAAATTTGATCCGAATAATCCACAATTTTTACTGACACTACCTGAGGAATTTGCTGAACTACGCGAGCTGATTATTGATGTGATTCAGTCACGACTCTTCAAAAATAGGGTTATCAATGCACGTGAACGGCGTGAAATAAAATTCAACAAACTCGTTCAACTTAGCCCGGAATTTGAAGATATCTGGAACCGCATCAAGTATCGTACTCGTTACCGTGTACAGTTCGAAACAGACGAGCTCATAACAAAAGCCGTCAAACGGCTTGATGCGTTGGAGCCGATTCAGCCCATTCAGATATATTCAACCCTTGTCGGCTTTGATATTTCGGACGCTGGTGTTCAAGCCGACCGACAATTAGGGCAACGCTCGCTAGACGCGTCACCAATAAAATCATTTCCAGATTTGCTTGCCTACCTCCAAAAAGAGACTGAGCTTACACGCTCTACACTGGTAGAAATACTGAAACAGTCGAACAAACTAAAAGAATATTTACTGAACCCACATGTGTTTATGGTTACTGTCGGCCGTGAAATTTGCAGAGCTTTACACGATTTAATGCTAGATGGAATTCAGTATGAAAAACTGTCATCTGAAGAATGGGAGATGAGTCAAATCGAACCGAAGGATGAAGCTGATCTAACTCGCTATCTCAATAATCTTTATGAAGTTCAAAATTCAAATAAGAGCTTGTTCGATTTCATTGATTGTGATTCCTCGGTTGAAAAGCAGTTTGCTAAAGATTTGGACAACAACGAATTTGTTAAATTATTTGTTAAGCTACCCCGTTGGTTCAAAATTGATACGCCGATTGGCTCCTACAATCCCGACTGGGCTTTCGTGACTGAACGTGAAGAAAGACTCTACTTTGTTCGTGAGACCAAGTTTTCGCGTGATATGGGGAAGCTTCGTACGAAAGAAGCTCAGAAAATAACCTGTGGCAGACGTCACTTCGAAGCACTTGAGGTTGACTTTGATGTTGTCACTAAGCTCTCAGAGGTAGATATCAGGTAGTCACCTAAAACCACTATGCTTACTACTGTGGCGTATACTCGCTTAGGATTGCTGAATTGGTCACATAAAATCTAGGAATACAGAATGAAAGTAGAATCGCATGTCTTTGAAGGTGATTGTCTTAATGCCCTCTCAGAAGGTTGGATAGCATCGGATTCGGTTAATCTAATCGTTACCTCACCACCATATGCCGACCAACGAAAAAACACTTATGGTGGAATTCATCCCGATAATTATGTGGATTGGTTTCTTCCAAGAGCTCAGATATTTAAAGACTGCCTTGCCTTAGATGGTTCATTTGTACTAAACATCAAAGAAAAGGCTGTGAACGGAGAAAAACATCCGTATGTCTATGATCTAGTCCTTTCGTTGCGACGGCAGTTAGGTTGGCGCCTTGTAGACGAATATTGTTGGCATAAGAAGAATTGCTATCCGGGAAAGTGGCCAAATCGATTCAGGGATTCTTGGGAGCGTTTGCTTCATTTTTCGCTTAGCCCAAACTTCAAAATGCGGCAAGAGTCAGTCATGGTTCCAATGGGAGAATGGCGAGAAGAACGTTTGCGTAAGCTATCAGACGCAGACCGACGACGTGATTTATCTAAGCATGGAAATGGATTCGGAAAACGAGTGGAAAATTGGGTAGGACGTGATTTAGCCTATCCTACCAATGTCTTGCATATGGCTACTGAATGCGCGTTCAAGGGACATCCAGCAGTATTCCCCAAAGCGCTTCCTGACTGGTTTATTCGTTTATTTACTGACGAAGGGGATACTGTACTTGATCCGTTTGCAGGTAGTGGAACTACGTTAATCGCAGCAGTAGAACTTGGACGTCACGCAATTGGTATTGAAACTTCACCTGCATACTGCCAAGAAATGAGAAATTTGTTAGATAAAAATTCTGAGATAATAATTCAAGAATCAACAGTACAACAATGTGTAACAACCATTCTATAAGCAAAGCTCAATATACCCAAATATCGCATTAGAAAATGGAATTGTCGTAAGAAGCATTGTGCAGCGGGTGATTCATGGGATGCCTGCTTTCACCCAATGGGTGAAATACAAAATGCGGAGAATTTGTTGCTACACAGCACTTCATCGGCTTTCATTCATTCCTAATGAGATTTTTGGGAATATAGATCCTCAGTGAGTACATTCCAGATCGAACATTGCCCGGTGTTATCGATGCGTTTGAGAGTGCACAAACTCAGACGTGAGCGAGTTGACTGTCCGTGTTGCCCACCACGGTGAATTCGTAACCATAATTCGCGCCGTAGCGTGCAACCACCGTAATATCATTTCGTGCTGTGCATCCCCTGACGCGGCCGCTGCTTGGATACCCGCCTCAAAATGCTTGTCTAAAATACTGAGTGGTTCACTTGGTTCACCCTGCAGAACATAGCCTGCAAGCGTTTCAGTCGCTTTCGCCCAGTTGTAGAGCGCAGCTAACCGTAGGGCGATCTTCCAAACCTGTTCCTTTGAACCTTTATTCAGGCAATCTGATTCGAATAATGCTTGCTCATTGCGTAAATCAGCAATTATCTTAGCGATGCTATCCAAGTCTCCCCATCCCTGCTTACGAAACAACTGAACCCAACAATCAAATAGTCGGTAGAGAAGCCTTTGGTCCCAATCATTATTTGTGATGGCAGGAATTTTAATTGTATCCTCCTCTTGCCGGTACCAGTGCCATAGATCTGACCAATGCTCACCACAATAAGCAACTGCCGAAAGCTTTAACACAAAGAATATTCGGCCATGGACATCACGCGGAACGGAAAGGTGCTTCAGGATTTCAAAGGTCCGAAGCGACGCAGCTATTGCTTGATCACGTAAATCTTGACACTTGCCAGCCGGCTGGCCCAGCTCATCAAGACCTTCAATCGCAGCGAGTTCAAAGGCCAGCGCCACTCGCTCCAATAGTGACTCATCGTGAGCATTCACTTCAAATGAAAAATCGACCTGCTCACCAACTGCCTGATTTGCTAAACATTGATGCATAAGGTCATCGGCTCGTTTCCGGTCCTCAGCACTAATGGCAGCAACAGCCCAATGATCGTTCAATGCTTGCAGTGCTACATTGGACAAACTCATCATTACACTCCTACCCTTTGCAAAGACAAATAGTGTCCAATTTCATCCAGGTATTTCTTTGGCAAATAGGGTGCAAGTAATTCAATGCGCATTTCCTTTGGACACTCAGCACTGAGATCTGTTACCAGCATTTGCAAATCGCACTGTTTGGGATCCACATCACAAACAAGAACCCCGTAAATCAAAACATCAGAAGTATTAAAAATGCACCTTTTTAATGCGTATTCGAACTGTGCCCGCCAAGTTGCATTCTTTACTCTATGACTGAGACATAACACAAGATTTTTACGAACTGCTTCAATGTCACACAAATTTTCCAATTGCCTTTTCAATCCTGTGCGACCGTGTACAACCCTCGGTGGGTATTTGTTTTCACGCGATATCTTAACCTCACCGAATGCGAAGCAAATCCCGCCATCGTCTTTTCCGAACCCAACAAGGTCAGCACCAAGCAGGCTGGAACCGCTCTTTCTTTCATCCCAGTTAGTCAACCATGGAAAATGTACGATCGATGGTCTGTTAGATAAATCTGTGCAATCGCTTCGCCTACCCGCCAATTATCAATCGACTTCACACAATTTAATACTTAACGCAGACCGTCTTGGACAAGTCCGTCTCAGCCATGCTGGCTAATATATTCTCAATGTTTGCTTTACCCTCATCATCAAAGACTACAGCCGCTACCCGGACATTAAATGCTGCTTTAAATTTATCTCGCGACCATTGCAGATCAACTCTTGAACATAACTTTTTACCTAATTGGTATAAGACTTCCCCTGAACTTGCCTTCACCAGAGTCAACCTGAACCCACGTCAAAATTAGAGTCTATCAACTCTGAGCGGATGTGATTCTATTGCACACATTAGGACTGAGCTGAAAAAAGTAATATGTAAATTGCACTTGCCTTAACAGAAGCTCTCGGTTGTATTGATATTCATTCGAATGGTAATGCTAATAACAATAATGCTCCGACAACCACATGTTGCATATCATAACATTTGCCAAGGGTCAGTGCAAGTCTGTAATTCGGTCCTAGTGTATTTCTCAAACTTGATTCAGAACAATAATCAGTTATGATGGATTTGAAATATACGCCTCCGACATAGTTTGATTCATGCAATTCCATAACTTGTCTGATCCTGAAAAGTTGTCGTTCAAGCGAGCACTATAAAAAATGTCAATGCAATCCAAAACTTCACGTTCCATACGCGTCAGACGGCTTGATCACTACCCACCTTTCTGCAACAACTGCGCCAGCCCATCTATCAAACCCGATACACCACCAAGCGACCAACCGCCGTCTACTGGAATAACTGCACCAGTTACATAACTCGCCATATCAGAGGCTAGAAACAATGCTGCTTGTGCAATATCTGATTTTTGTCCTAACCGCCTAAGTGGCACAGAATCCGTTACCTCATCAAGCAATTCCTGAGTTGGTGCTAAACGTTGCATACCTTCAGTTCCTTCAATCGGTCCGGGCACAATTGAATTGACTCTAAGTCCCTCCGCACCCCACTCAAGTGCAAAGGTACGGGTTAACATGTCTACACCAGCTTTGGCTGCACAGACGTGTGATTGCATTTGCATCGGTATGTAAGCTTGGGGTGCCGAAATGTTGATCACAGATGCACCGGGTTTTCTAAGGTGAGAATAGGCCGCTCGCAACACGTGGTAGGTACCAAGCAAATCAATATTCATCACTGCTGCAAACCCGTTAGGTGACATATCAGTTGCCAGCGCTGGGAAATTCCCAGCAGCACCAGAAATCAGCACATCGAATTCACCGAGTTTTTCACCGAAATTCGCAAATGCTTGCTCAATAGCGAGATAATCCCTTACATCAGCATTGCATCCAAGGGCAGTAATACCGAATTTTCTTAATTCAAAAACTGCATTTTCTACCTTTTCTAGTGATCGGCTAATCACACAAATATTCGCACCTGCCTCAGCGAAGCCGCAGGCTACACCTAGATTGATACCGCTTGTGCCACCGACCACAATGACGGTCTTGCCGCCAAAGCTAGTAACCTGACCCATTCTCTCGTTCAGCACTTTGAGGCCAGTTTGAAACGCTTAATGTAGCTCAATCTTGTTACTTAACTGGTGATGATTTGTCCTCCATCGCAGACAGAATCATGTAAATGATACTGATGCCAACACCCCACCAAGCCACATTAGTTAACCCGGCGGCTGGAAAAGAATCAAAGGTAGACAACACTATGCAACTGACAATCGCAACTATTCCCAATAAATATTTCATATACAAACCCCCTCAGGCAACAAATTTGGTGATCGTTCGGAATTGAATTGCTTCTAATTTTAACAAACACAGCTGTTTGACCAATATGAATTGTCAGAAAATCAAATTCCTGATAGATGAAATTACCTATTCTCGGTGACATTTAGTCAGAGATTCCGAAAAATTTACAAATCGCCTAACTTTTTTAAGTAAATCACTATTTCCAATTTGGAGCAATACTTTTTGATAGTTGTTCACTATTTACTGGCTTTCACTTGATATTTACTTGCAACACTTAAATTTTGGGAATTATATATTTAAGTTGACAAGTCCGAATTTTTAGAATATATTTTCTAACAGCACCATTCAGAATTCCATTGACAGTCTATGAGAAAACCACAAAACGAGTGCCAACGCATCAGCCTCTACGAGTTCATGAGTCGGTTTGAAACAGAGCAAGATGCGATGCAATACATCGAGTCAAGGCGCTGGCCGGCGGGTCGAGTCTGCCCTGACTGCGGCTCCGAGCAAACCCGCCGGGCCAGCCATCAAACCATGCCCTACTGGTGCGGGCTGTGTCGCCGGTATTTCAGTGTGAAGACCGCAACGCTGATGGAAGGCAGCCGCATCTCATACCGGAAATGGCTGATGGCCATCTACCTGCTCTCCACTTCGCCCAAGGGGGTGGCCAGCACCCGGCTTGGCAGCGAGCTGGGCATTCAGCAAAAGTCGGCCTGGTATCTGAGCCACCGCATCCGAACGGCTTGGGCCGAACATGTTGCGCGGCTGTTTGGCAGTGAAGTGGAAGTGGACGAAACCTACTTGGGCGGCAAAGAAAAGAACAAGCACAAGCACAAGAAGTTGAAGGCCGGTCGGGGCACGGTCGGCAAGGTTGCGGTGGTCGGTCTCAGGGAACGTAGCAGTGGACAGGTCAAGTCCTACCAGGTTGCCGACACCAAAGCCGACACATTGCAACGGATCGTCTGTGAAAATGTTGCCGTCGGTTCGACAGTTTATACTGATGATGCTGGTGCCTATGATGGTTTGCACCGGCACGGATACCGGCATGAAACGGTGCGACATTCGGCGGGCGAGTATGTGAAAGGCCGGGCGCATATCAACGGTGCCGAGTCGTTTTGGTCGGGTCTGAAGCGGGGCTACTGTGGCGTGTATCACAAGATGAGTCCGAAGCACCTGCAGAAGTATGTGGACGAGTTCAGTGCCCGGCACAATGTGAGGCAGCTTGACACGATGGTGCAGATTGATGGCACGGTTCAGGGTCTGGTTTCGACGCGACGGTTGAAATACGTTGATTTGGTGGGTGGCGCAGACGGTCGGTTGCATCGAGATGCATCAAGCGCGAGTGAAACCCAGGAGGCAACATTGAAGTTTTGAAGAAGTCAAGCAAGCAGACACCGGAGCCAACGCCGTCCATGACTGAGTTTCAGATCGATGAGGTTGTGTCAATTTTACTGGGCGTGAAGCCGGCGTGTGGCCAGAAATCTCAAGAGCAAAAATCTTCTAAAAAACCGAAGAAATCGGAATGATTTTACAGCTGTCAACTTAAATATATAATTCCCTAAATTTTATTGTGTCATTATTTGGTGTGTTATTAATTTTATACCATATATTTTTATGATTTAGACCTGTTCTTATGTATAAAGTATCAGGCGTGCTTGGTATACAACTGGAACTAAGACACTCAATTCTTTGTGTTGAAATCTTTAGTAAAAATCGAATACCAATACCAAACATAGAAATTTAATGAGATTAGCGCTGTCAATATTACGCAGAATTGAAAATTTATTCGTTAAGGTAATTGAGGAGTGCTAGTGAACCATAACTTGACTGCCGACGATTGACAATATCCAAGCAAATATCTACTCAATTATGCACTGACCGAGTCGTACTATCAGTTGGACAGAAAATAGCGATCAAGTCATCGATAAATCGTTGGATTTCCGACAATTTTCCACAACACCGCAGTCTCATTGTCTATTCAATTGCCAAACAAAATTCGGAGTTGATATGGGAAGTTGAACTCTCTATTAAATTGCCTTGTAACGAACCTCAATCACTTGGGTTGATACTGGTCAGTACGGATGGCAAAGTAATTGAAGCAAGAAAACACTACGAAGTCTGCCAAATCTTAGATGGTATGTTAAAACCGTCTCAATTTGATGAAAATCATGAACAATTGTTAAGCAACGAACTCCAGTTCTTATGCAATGATGGTATTGAAAGTGCAAAAACTCTGACGAACAAATCCGTAGACCTGCTTCTAACCGACCCTCCTTACGGCATCAGTTCACCTTACATCTGCGAAAACCAAGTACAGCGGCGTTTAAGGAGTGATGGCTCTGACTTCATTATGCCCAAAGGTAATTTTGGTGAGTGGGACAATGAATTAGAAACTTTCGATTGGATGGAAATCGTGCTTCCAAAAGTTTGCGGTTGGGTAGTTGTGTTTTGTGCACAAGCCCAGATCGGGGAATATTCTAAAATCCTGAAAAACAACCAATTCGTTGCCGTTGGCACGATGATTTGGCAAAAAACGAATCCTGTACCATTCAATCATAAATACAAACCGATTAACGCTTGGGAAGCCCTTGTCATCGGCAAGCGGCCAGGAACAAAATTCAATGGCCGACTCGTTCACAATGTGTTCAAATGCAATTCCCCATCTCCATCACATAGAATACACTCCACTCAAAAACCACTTCCTCTTATAAAGAAATTTATTCTTTTGTTCAGTGATAAAGGTGATCTTGTGTTCGATCCTTTTGCAGGAAGTGCCACGACCGTGATCGCTGCCTACGACCTAAAACGAAAGAGCCTAGCTTTCGAAAAAGACCCTTGTATTTACCAAGCTGCTTACAAGAGAATTACAAAAGCATGCCCATCGATTCTGACAGCTGAATCAAAGAATGAAATATTTATGTAGGATAAGCATTCGATTCTTCATTAGCTCAGCAATTCAATTTTTAAGAAAAATTGTAGTTTAATATGTTATTGTTCAAATACATCTTACTAGCAACTTAATACATTCAGATACTCCGCCATGCAGATACTTGATTTATCTCATGAGAAAAGCGCAATGTCACTCAATCACTGGGTGACTAACGGATTCGCTTGGATCAATGAAGACATAAATCCACAAGACTGCATCATTCAAATTAATGATGCCGTTAGAAATGAGCTGTTGCAAATGGCTGAGGTGATTGATTCGAATCCCTTGCCAACTGTGTTGCGCAGTCTTAGTCAATTTGAGATTCCGTCCACCATGAAGCTAATGGCCAAAGTCAAACAAAAATTAAATGAACCGCCTGGCGTCGTAGTTGTTGACAGCATGCCCATCGATGACCTTACAGTTGAACAAGCAACAGATATATTTTGGACAATTGGTCAGAAAATAGGTAGAAATGTTGCCCAAAAATGGGAAGGAACTATGATCTACCATGTTCGCGACACAGGTGCTAAGTACGGTTATGGAGTGCGCGGCTCCTACACCAAAGTTGAGTTGATGTTTCACAATGACAACGCCTTCGGGGTCGCACTGCCGCACTACGTTGGTTTAATGTGCATCCGCCCATCTGTTGAAGGCGGTATTAGCCGCTTTTGCAGTCTTTACTCGGTTCATAATCGGATGTTGAAACAGTATCCGGAACAACTCAAACGGCTCTATGAACCGGTTCTTTGGGACCGGCAAGCGGAACACGGTGAAGGAAGGCCTGTCGCGACCCTTGCACCGGTGTTTCGATATGAAGACAACCGCCTTTATACACGCGCCAACCCTAGCTTAGTCCTGAAAGGTTATGAAGTTGCAGAAATACCCATTGACAACGAAACATTAGATGCAATAACAGCATTGAAAGAAGTTTCCGAAAGCTCATCACTGTGGTTTGAACTTCCTATTGAACGCGGGCATTTACAGTATTTGAATAACATTGATATCGCGCACTACCGAAGCGAAATCATTGATCATTCAGACCCTAACAAGAAACGGCACCTGATCCGGTCATGGCATAGAGATTGTGGCCACCCCGCTTATGACGGTTAAACACTTACACATTAACAACAGCCTCAGCTCAAATGACAAAACTCAGCATTAATCTGAATAAAATCGCATTACTCAGAAACTCTCGAGGAGCTAATTTTCCGAGTGTTCTCAAATTTGCTGAACTGTGTGCCAAATATGGCGCACACGGTGTCACAATTCACCCACGTCAGGATCAAAGGCATGCAACCTACCAAGATGTTTTCGATCTGGCCGATTTTTGTAAACAATACGAGCATATTGAACTCAATATTGAAGGGTATCCTACTTCTGAATTGTTGGGCATCGTAAAATCTGCAAAACCGCACCAATGTACTTTAGTTCCTGACGCACCAGATCAAATCACTTCAGACCATGGCTGGGACACGGAGGTAGAAAATCACTTCCTCAGGCCCATCATTGCAGAATTAAAAACACATGGAATACGCACTAGCCTATTTTTAGACCCAAATCCAGATATGGTAGCCTCAGCGGCTGAAACAGGCACTGACCGCATAGAACTATATACCGAGGAATACGCCCACAACTTCGGACTAGCAAATGAAAACGCGATTTTCAAGAAATACCGGGATACAGCACTTGCCGCTCACCGACACGGACTCGGCGTTAATGCCGGTCATGATTTGAATCAAAAAAATTTAGCCAAATTTCTAACCATACCGAAAATCCTCGAAGTGTCAATTGGACACGCATTAACGGTAGAAGCACTACTAGAAGGGTATGAGAAAACCGTGCGCGCGTATTTGGCAATCGTAGGAGAATTCGCCTAAGCTACCAACAAGTATGTATATCACCACATTTAGGTGACAAATTAATTCATGCTTTTTGCAAACACCCGTTTATAAGCCTATTAGGCGCATCTATTTCACCGCCAATCTTTCACCAACAGCAAAAGAACTGTTGTAATGACACTCTTTTCCAACTTGCCCCAGATTAGATTTGATAGCATATTTCGATAAAAATTGCATATCAATAATTTAACACTATTATCTTGATCATGCTTGAAAGCAATCGCAGTTAATCTTCAATTGCTAGAACCCTCCCCACAGCCTACACCCCTAACAAGGAAGCACTAGACTTCAACAGACAGAATCATTTGTGGTCCGTGAGTAGATAATACAAACTTCACCTTAACAGATAAGCTATATTTCAACAAACCAAAAATCTGACAAGCCAAGTTTACGTATAGTCCAGACGGTCAACCAGAATAAGCAACGACAGATTGTTTTTGTACCCCTAGGCCTTCAACACTCAATTTAATCTCATCTCCCGGCCTTAGAAAAACTTGAGGCTTCAACCCCAGTCCCACCCCTGACGGTGTGCCTGTCAAAATCAAATCCCCTGGCATTAACGTCATGAAATTGCTCACGTAGCTGACAATGTGCGCAACACCGAAAATCATGTCATCAGTCGATCCATCCTGATAGCGATGTCCATTGACTTCCAGCCATAATCTCAGCTGCTGTGGGTTCGATACCTCATCTTTGCTAACAAAATAGGGACCAAGGGGACAGAATGTATCGGCACTTTTGCCTTTGACCCACTGGCCTGACCTCTCAATCTGAAAAGCGCGTTCTGAAACGTCATTGGCAACACAATATCCCGCAACATATTCCATTGCATTATTCTTGTCAACATACTGCGCAATGCGACCGATCACAACTGCCAGCTCCACTTCCCAGTCTGTCTTAGTACTGTATTTAGGTATGATGATATTGTCATTGGGACCGCAAATCGAAGTCGTAGCCTTCATAAAAATGATAGGTTCTTCTGGCGCCTCGATCCCTGCTTCTTGCGCATGCAAATGGTAATTTAGCCCAATGCACACCAATTTGCCGATGTCGGCAACAGGCGGGCCAATCCGTTCAGCAGCAACCAATGGCAAAGACTGACTATCGATTTTGGCGATTTTTGCAAGACTTTTTGATGCTAAACTATCAGAGTCAATATCAGTTATATGGGAACTAAGATCGCGAATGTTACCATCGCAATCCAAAACTGCTGGCTTTTCTTCACCAGATTTACCGAAACGCAAGAGCTTCATCTGACTAATACTCCTTGTTGGTGATAGTTGTTAAGTTAAATTGCTTGTAGTCACACAGAAGGGCAACCTTTACCACCTTTGGCTTTTTCTATCATTTGCCATATCCTTTCCGGTGTTGCAGGCATTTGGCATGATTCGCAACCAAGTTCTTTGAGAGCATCGTCTATTGCATTCATAATGGCGGACGGCGCACCCATGATACCAATCTCACCGACTCCCTTCACACCCAGAGGATTTTCATCGGTTGGAACTTCATTCCACAAACATTCCATTTGAGGGATGTTATCCGCTCTTGGCAGTGTGTAGTCCATATAACTGCCGGTAAGTAATTGTCCGGTCGATTCGTCATATCGTGCTTCCTCCAGCAGCGCGTGACCAATACCTTGAGCTAAACCGCCATGCACCTGACCTTCAACAACTTGAGGATTGACAATTCGACCAGGATCGTTAACAGTAACTAAACGCTCAATGCTAACGCAACCTGTTTCAGGGTCGATTTCCACTTCACATACTTGACTGCCACTAGTGTAAGCTGGACCCTCTATTTGGTGCTCATGTGTAGCAGTGAGCTGATCGCCTTTCTTCCACATCAATTCTGCAACCGAAAACAGAGACAAACACCTATCAGTGCCTGACACACGAAAATCGCCTTGCGCATATTCAATATCGCTAGTGGCGACTTCAAGCTGTTCGGCCGAAAATTGGCGAGCTTTTTCAAGAATTTTCAAGACACCATAGTGAATTGCAGTTCCGCCTATTCTCAAGGAGCGAGAAGCATGGGTACCAGATCCATTCGGCAATTCATCCGTATCCCCATCTTTGACTCTAACTCGTTCAATCGGAATTTGGAGTTGACTCGCCAGCAATTGCCCGAATACTGTTTCATGGCTAGTACCTATCGACTTAGTTCCTACTCGCGCCTCTACGTTCCCATTATCCACTGTGATTTCAGCAAACTCATTTGGTGCACCACCAACAGAATCAACATAAGCTGAGAAACCAATACCACGCAACTTGCCATGTTTCGCTGAGACATTTTTACGCTTCAAATACAAATCCCAGTCCACCTCAGCTAAAACCATTTTATAGTTGCCAATAAAGTCAGTAGCAAAATATCTCGCACCTGTTGCAGTTTTGAATGGCTGTTCTTTAGTTCCGATCATATTGTTCAATCTGAATTCAGAGCTGTCTATTCCAAGTTGACGGGCCGCTTTCTCAACAACACGTTCAATTGCATAAGACGCCTCGGCTCTCGCCACGCCGCGAAATGCTCCAATCGTTGCGGTATTAGTAAAGACCCCTTGCAAACAAAAGTGATATGCCGGGATTTTGTAAACACCACAAAGCATGTGATTGATGTAGTGAGCATGCAACCAAACACTACGCGGATTTAGATAAGCACCCAATCTCCAAAGACTCTTTAGCTGAATTGCAGTCATTTCATAGCTTTTGTTAACAGCTAATTTGACGGCTAACTGGTGATCTCTTGATTGCGAGTCTGTGGTAAAACTCTCAGAGCGATCTGCAACCCATTTCACGGTTCGGCCTTCACTTGCCGCCAGCCAAGCTATCACAGCATATTCCGGATAAGCGACTGCGCGCGCACCGAAACCGCCACCTGTGTCTGGCGATATGACTCTGATTTTGGATACAGGCCAATTTGCCATTTCAGCAAGACCGATCTGATGCCAATGTGCTGACTGACTACCGCAATAAACCTCAACACGCTGTCTGCGTCTGTCAAATTGCGCAACAACTGCGCGTGGTTCCATAAAAGAAATAATGTGCCGCGGGTAATCGACCTCCAACGAAATGACATGTGCAGCCTCTGCAAATGTCTTGTTCACTGCATTGCTGTCACCATATTCGCAATCGACGCAAATATTGCTGTCCAACTGATCCCAAACTAAGGGAGCATCAAGGCGCATCCCTCTTTCAGAATCAATAACCGCTTCAAGGGGTTCATATTCAACTTCCACTGATTCCGCTGCAGACAATGCTTGTATCTTGCTCTGGGCCACTATCACCGCTACTGACTCACCAATGAAACGAACCTTTTCAATGGCCAACGGCCATCGTCGAACATCGGGCAGTTGGCTCCCATCACGATTATGAACTGGATATTCCTCACTTCGATTGAGAGCATCGATCGGTTTCATTCCTGCCTTAACAAGCATTTCACCGTCCGCAAATAAACGAACACCTGGCATTCGAATTGCAACAGACGCATCAATTGAGCGTATCTTGGCGTGGGCGTACGGACTTCGAATAAAAACAGCAGTTAGCGCGTCATCGAATTGTAGATCATCGGTAAATCGTCCACTGCCGGACAAAAACCGTTCGTCCTCAACACGCGACACAGGCTTTCCGATCAAGTTTGACATCAGCATCTAAGTATTTTTGTCTAAGGAGGAGCGGCTGTAAAACCAATACTAATTTAACTTACATCCAGTATTTTGCTCAATCGCTTCCACCAGTGCATGGTCGCGGCGAGCCAAGTCAATAATAGCAGATAAGAATCCGACTTTACTACCGCAATCATATCGTTTACCACGGTATTGCAACGCAAAGACTGGTTGAACTTGAGCTAAGGAATTTATGGCATCTGTTACCTGAATTTCACCGCCTACACCAGGTAATGTGCCCTGTAGGTGAGAAAAAATCTCACGAGATAAAATATAGCGTCCGACAACGGCGAGATTTGAAGGTGCAAATTTTGGTTGCGGTTTTTCAACAATGGAGCGGACTTGTGCAACTTCACTGCTACCTAGGTCAGTGTCTACAATTCCGTATCTATCTAGTCGTCCTTTTTCAACCTTTTCAACGGCAAGAACACTGCCCCCTGTTTTTACATGCGTATTAATAAGCTGCCTTATGCAAGGTAAACTGCTTAGCACAAGATCATCTGGTAATATAACCGCAAAAGAACTTTCTTCAATATAAGGTTTAGCAAGCAGTATGGCATGACCTAATCCAAGTGGTTGCTTTTGAACTGCGAAAAACATACAGTTCGGCTTTAGAGAAATATCACGAATTGCCGCAAGTTCTGCCTGAAGGTTTTTCTGATCCAGTTTAAGTTCAAGCTGGACATTCTCAGAAAAATGAGCTCTTACCAGAGAGCCTTCGGCAGGAACAATGAATACAAATTTCTGTATTCCGGCTGATCTAGCTTCGCAGACAGCATGTTCAATCAACGGACGATCAATAACTGGCAACATCTCTTTGGGCACTGCTTTAGTTGCTGGAAGAAAGCGCGTACCAAGCCCAGCAACCGGAAATACTGCCGTGTGAATCCCAGTTTTCATTTTTGAGTGTATTGGGGCATAATTAGCTTGGGATAGTTTTCAATGCGAAAGACAAAAATATAGCGCAAATGATATCTGATTAAATATATGCAAAGTTGAAACTAACCTTCGAATGTTATCGAATTAATTTCAAACAGCGCACAAAATGCGATAACATGCAACCACAGTAAAATAGTTCTTAATCCGTGTACCATAATTGGTGGAACGGATATCACTCATACATTCCAAACTAGAATTCTAAAGGCACGGAAAACCTCACATACAATGATCACAGACATTTCAGCTCAGGCTATTGACCTCTTCTGTGGTATTGGAGGATTGTCATATGGTTTGCGTGAAGCTGGTATCGAAGTGAGTGCCGGTATAGATATTGACCCTAGCTGCCGCTTTGCGTTTGAGTCAAATTGTAAAGCAAAGTTTATTCAAGCCAACATTAGAGCTGTTGGCTATTCAGATATCTCACCGTATTATAAAAACGTAAAACACCGCATACTCGTTGGTTGCGCACCTTGCCAACCATTTTCAACCCATACCAACAAGAATCGAAAATACCATGAAGATGACAGATGGAATCTTGTTGATGAATTCCGACGATTGATCGTAGATGGTAAACCAGAAATTGTTTCAATGGAAAATGTACCTGCTCTACGCAGTACTGAGGTCTACAACACATTCAAAAATGAGCTACGCAGATTAGACTATTGGGTTGAGGACGGAGTGCTTTCCTGCGATCAGTTTGGAGTGCCTCAAAAACGGCGGCGACTGGTGTTGCTTGCATCTACATTAGATAAAATCAGCTTGCCTCAAGGCAACTGTGAAAACACCCGCACAGTTGCTGAATCAATTGGTCATCTAAGCCCTCTGGTTCAGGGATCTTCTGACATAAACGATCCAATACATGTATGCTCGCGACTATCTGACCTCAACCAAAGACGTATTAAGGCATCTTCACCGGCTGGAACGTGGAAAGATTGGCCTGATGAATTACTGCCTGATTGCTACCGCAGAAAAAGCGGTCAAAAGTATGTTGATATATACGGCCGCATGAGCTGGAATAAACCGGCGCCAACTCTTACAACACGTTTTATTACTTATGGTACCGGCCGATTTGGACATCCAGAGCAAGACCGCGGACTGAGTTTGAGAGAAGGTGCACTACTGCAAACCTTTCCGCAAGACTATCATTTTGTTCCCAACGGACAGTCACCTTTAATTGGCACTGTAGGAAGACATATCGGCAATGCTGTTCCACCTTTGTTAGCTCAGGCAATCGGAAAAACAATCGTCAATCACCTCAAAAACTCCAATGCTTAACAACGCCCCAGCTTATGAATTAAAAATTGATTTGAATGCCTTGAATCATCTAGGCTTGAACCTCTACAGCAATGTGCCGGCAGTGCTGTCAGAACTGATTGCAAATGCTTGGGATGCTGACTCCAGTCAAGTGAACCTTGATATTGAAACGGCGGACAGCGATAAGAAAATCATTGTCCGAGACGATGGCTGTGGCATGAATAATGTTGATATCAATAAAAAATTTCTAACCGTTGGATACCAGCGGAGAGTTGAAAAGAAGGATGACAAGACTGAGCAAGGCCGTCAAGTTATGGGCAGGAAAGGGATTGGCAAACTGTCTGTCTTCTCAATAGCCGATTTCGTTGAAGTCTATACCAGAACGAACGGTGGTCAAACATTAGGCTTGATACTTGACGTCAAGGCAATTCGCGCGGACATCGAAAATGGTAGAGCACATCATCCTCAACCAATAGAAAACATAGATTCCGAGTTTGAGATAGCCTCGAAATCAGGTACAACCATCGTTTTGTCAAAACTGAAAAAACGAGTCCAATCATCGATTGAGAAAAACCTACGCAAGCGTATTGCCCGTCGGTTCAACGTTTGGTCTGAAAAGTTTCGCGTTATTGTCAATGATGAAGAAGTGAAGTTCTCTGACCGAGAATATTATGACAAACTTGAATACGCACTCATCTACGACGGTTGCGACCAGTCGCACTTCCAGCATTTGAAAGATTCCAAGCGATTGAATAAACGCGACAATTTTGTTAATGGTGAAATCCAATCTCAGGTAAAAGGTTGGATTGGCTTAGTCCAAGAGTCCGGGCAGCTAAAGGAAGAGGACGAAAATCTCAACAAGCTGGCAATTCTTGTGAGAGGAAAAATCGCTTCAGAGGATATTCTTGATTCCTTTGGGGAAGGAGGACTTTACACGAAATACCTGATTGGTGAACTTGAAGCTGATTTTTTAGATGACAGCGACCAAGAAGACATCGCCACTTCAAGCCGACAAGACTTTCTGCAAGACGACCAGAGATTTATCAACCTTCGCAAATTCATATCAGATGAGTTGAAATTTCTCCGGAATGAGCGCTCACGATACAAAATGGAAGAAGGTGTTAAACGGGCGAAGGAAATACCAGAGATCAGGGAATGGCTCAACAACTTGCGCGGTGATGCCCGCAATTCTGCACAGAAACTGCTTGGGAAAATCAATGTAATTGAAACCGATGAGAAACGCAGAAGAATTTTGTATCAGCACGCGGTTCTAGCGTTTGAATACCTGCATTACAAAGAAAAACTCAATGAGATAGAGAATCTTCGGGTTGAGAATCTAGAGGAATTTCTCAAGCTTCTAGCCGAGCTAGATGAGATCGAGGCATCTCGATACTATCAGATAACGCATGGGCGTCTTGAAGTTGTTGAAATGTTAGCCCAGCATATTAAAGACAAAGCTTTTGAGAGAGTTATTCAAGAACACATATACAACCATTTATGGCTGCTTGACCCTTCATGGGATAGAGCGACAGAAACCCCAGCAATGGAAGAGACCATAAAGTTAAAGCTGGACAAGATTTCAAGCAAATCAAACAACAAAGAAATTACCGGACGAATTGACATTCGCTACAAAAAATGTTCTGGTAAACACATAGTAATTGAGCTCAAGAAACCTGATTTAAAAACTAGCACTACAAAATTGATTGAGCAAGTCAATAAATACATCGAAGCTGTAAATCAAGAAATCGAACTCGCTGGTGATGAAGGTGCTGTTGAAGCAATTTGTCTAGTTGGTACTGACCTCATTGACTGGAATCTCTCTAAAACAGCAAAAGAAAAATCTAGAGAATCACTTGCCGCTTACAATATTCGTGTGATTACTTACCAGCAGCTTGTTCAAAATGCCCAAGTCAGTTATAGAAATTACCTTGAACAAGCAAAGGAAATAAGTCGAATAGCAAAAGTTGTAGACGCCATCGAAGCGTTCTCAGAATAAATGCTGAACAATCTGAACTAGTACGTTTAATGTAAACATATTAACCAATAAGTTCATTATTAGCCCTAATCTCATACTTAATTACTGCAATCGCTCAGCAAGTATTGATATCCAGTGCACTAAGTTACACTTGAAATATACAAATCAAACCATATCTTTGGGGCGTAGCTACCCCAAAGCTGAAGCAGAAACTATAAGAGTTTTACCATTAGGAGTTGATTTATGTCTGAAACCGAGAACATCGAAAAAATAACGTTTCAAGCCGAAGTTCAGCAACTGCTGAATCTCGTGATTCACTCACTATATTCCGAGCGGGAAGTATTTCTACGTGAGCTGATTTCCAATGCCTCAGATGCTTGTGGCCGATTACGCTTTGAATCTCTGACCAATACTGAAATGCTTGAAGCCGAACACGACCCGGCTATCGAAATTCAAATTGCTAAACGCCCACGTACAATTACAATCCGCGATAACGGTATCGGTATGAACCGCGACGAGGTAGTTGAGAACATTGGCACAATTGCCCGTTCTGGAACAAAGAAATTTGTTGAGGCGCTGTCTGGCGAGCAAAACCAAGACTCTAAACTGATTGGTCAGTTCGGTGTTGGATTCTACTCCGCGTTTATGGTAGCAGAACATGTAACAGTACGAACCCGAAGAGCTGGGGAACCAGCCGAAAACGGCGTGATCTGGGAGTCAAACGGAGTTGACGGTTACACTATTGAAGACCAATCAATCGAACAACCTGGATGCGAAATAGTACTGACTCTACGCAAAGATGCTAAAGAGTTTCTAGAGATCGACAAAGTAACAAACATAATAAAAAAATACTCCGATCATGTCTCACTTCCGATAAAGCTACGCTCAGCACCGACTCAGAAATCAGCTCCGGAATGGGAAGTTGTCAACGATGGTTCGGCAATTTGGACACGTCCCAAAAAAGACATAGAAGAAGAGGATTACAACAATTTCTATAAGTCTCTCACATTTGACTTTGAGGATCCGCTAATCCGGTTGCACACTCAAATTTCCGGACAGAAAACAGACTATTCTGCATTGATGTTCATTCCCGCAAGAGCACCAATGGATCTTTGGTTTTTGGATCAACAACGAGGAGTCAAGCTCTATGTCCGCCGAGTCTTCGTCGCAGATGATGCTGATAACCTAATGCCGGCTTATTTGCGATTTGTACGCGGTGTAATCGATTCTGACGATTTACCACTCAACGTATCGCGTGAGTTTTTACAGAAAAATGAACAAATCAAGAAAATTCGTTCAGGAATTGTGCGGCGCCTACTTAATGAAATCAAGCGAGCCGCTAACAAAGACAGCGAAAAATACCAGAAGTTTTGGAATGAGTTTGGACGTGCCTTCAAAGAAGGTATCACTGAAGATCCTGACAACAGAAAGACAGTTGCTGAACTGTTGCGCTTTGCCAGCACAAAAAGTGATGGCAAGGAACAAACTGTCTCATTGCAAAACTATGTTGACCGCATGCAAGAGAAGCAGGACGCAATTTACTACCTAACAGCTGAAAGCTACGCTTCGGCCGAGGGCTCACCGCATCTTGAGGTATTTAAAAAACATGATATCGAAGTGCTGTTGATGAGCGACCCAGTTGATGAATGGGTGGTTATGAATCTGAGTGAGTTTGCTGAAAAACCTCTGAAATCAATCGCCAAAGGCGACCTTAGTCTTGATTGGATAGACAGCGAAACCGAAACCAAAGCACAAACAGATGATAAAGCTGACTCTCTAATCAATGAATTGAAAAAGGTACTGAATGATCGCGTTACGGAAGTACGAGTTACCACTCGCTTGACCGACTCTCCAGCGTGTCTTGTCGTCAGTGAGTACACCCCAAGCCGTAATCTGTCAAGAATTCTAAAGTCAACTGGACAGCAACAGCCGAGTATTGCACCCATTTTGGAGATCAACCCAACACATCCGCTGATCCAACATTTGTATAAAAAAGAGAATCAGCTTGAGAACTGGGCGCATGTACTGTTTGATCAAGCTTCGTTAAGTGAAGGCTCTTCATTAGAGAACCCTGCTGATTATGTGCGACGGGTAAATGCATTGCTCACTGACTCACTGGGCGAATCTGAATCTGTAATTATCAAACCGTAATACAATCGCGCTCATTACCCAACAAAAATTTTCACTTTAATTGCGTCTAATACTAAACCCTCCTATAATTAAACATTATCGTCGGGGCGAAAGATTCAAATTTCTTTTGGTAACTGCGTAGTTTAATTCCGACAATCAACTCGGGGTATGGCGCAGTCTGGTAGCGCACCTGCTTTGGGAGCAGGATGTCGGGGGTTCAAATCCCTCTACCCCGACCAGTTTTTAATGCGCCTGTAGCTCAACTGGACAGAGCAACGGCCTTCTATTAGGAGCCTTTACAGGGAACTTATGAACCTGTAAAGTGAAGGGCACTGTATCGGTAAAACCTTAGCACATCAAGGTGATGGCAATACCGAGGAAACCGCTAAATGATTTTATCGGGATCCGTAGAGACTATACGTGTCCCACCTGAGATGGTGAAGATATAGTCCAGACTACAAACTGGTGAGTTAGCAATGCTTATCCACCAGGCAGTGAAAATTGTAGTGGTATGCTAAGCCGTAGGTTACAGGTTCGAGTCCTGTCAGGCGTGCTTTATTCGGCTGTGTAATAAAAGTTATTTGTTACATAATCCGAATTTTAGGTACGATATAGATTTTTGGTGGGCGTAGCTCAGTTGGCAGAGCCCTGGATTGTGGATCCAGTGGTCGTGGGTTCGAATCCCATCGTCCACCCCAAATCATAAACCGCGCTAATTTTTTGGAAGCATTAATGTATTTGCCTACATTAGATGAAATCACCAATGCCGCTGAGCTAGTTCATCAATATATAGCGCCCACGCCACAGTACAAATGGCCGATTTTGTGCGACCGCTGTGAAACAGAAGTATGGGTTAAACACGAAAATACAACACCAATTGGTTCTTTCAAGATTAGAGGCGGCATAACTTACCTAGCCAGTTGCGCCCATTCTAACATAGACCATGTCATTGCTGCAACCAGCGGTAATCACGGACAGTCGATTACCTATGCCGCGGAGCTTTTCGGAATCAAAGCTACTATTGTCGCACCACACGGCAACAGCTCCTCAAAAATCAAATCAATGCGTGCACTAGGTGCCAATTTGATTGAATACGGTCAAGATTTTTCAGAAGCGCTCCCTCATGCTCAGCATCTCAGCGAACAAAATGGCATTCACTTTGTCAGTTCGTTTAACCGCAAATTGGTAGTAGGAGTAGCGAGCTACGCACTTGAGCTGTTCCAAGCCGTATCAAATCTTGACTGTGTGTACGTTCCAATTGGATTGGGTTCTGAAATTTGCGGGGTTATAGCAACTCGCGAAGCTTTAGGATTGCACCAAACTGAAATCATTGGCGTGATTGCTGAAAACGCACCGGCTTACTCACTTTCGTTTGCTGTTGGCAAACCAGTGTCAACCGAATCATCACATACACTAGCTGATGGTGTAGCTGTTCGCGTACCTGATCCACAAGCACTTGACATCATCTTAAAATACACGTCTCGAATCATAACTGTCAGTGAACATGAAATCGCAAGCGCTATGCGCTATTATTTCACTGATACACACCATGTAGTCGAAGGTGCAGGCGCTACAAGTCTTGCCGCGCTAATCAAGGAAAAGCCAAACATGACCGGCAAACGCGTTGCAATAATTGCCTCTGGTAGCAATGTTGATCTGGATCTCTATTGCGAAATTCTGCGAGGAAATCTTCCACCCAAATGAGAGATCGAAAATGAGTACACGCCGCAGAAAACCTTCCCATCAACGTACCAAGCGAAACCCCAACTTAATTCCTAAACTAAAGTGGCGGGAAATTAAAAACCCGTTTCCACCCATTGAGATTCTGTCTGAAGACCAGATTGAGGATATTCATCTGGCATCGCTTCGGGTGTTAAGCGATTCCGGCATTAAATTCCTAAGTCAAAAAGCCCGTCACCTCTTTCGCGAAATCGGCGCTGATGTCGATGACAACTCTTGCATGGTTCGATTTGATCCTGAATTTATCCTTGAAACAATCAAACTTGCACCTTCAAATTTCCGCATACGTGCACGCAATCCCAACAGATCAATCGAACTTGGTGGTGCCAAAGTAAACTTCGCAACAGTCGGTGGTCCGTCTTTCGTTTCAGATATTGATCGCGGACGGCGTAGCGGAACAATTCAAGACTTGAAAGACTTTATGAAACTGACCCATCAGCTGGAAATTTTCCATTCAGCTGGCGCCAGCCCTTTTGAACCACTTGATCTACATGCAGAAACTCGCCATCTAGACAAATATTTAGCGGCGATAGTTCACCATGACAAAATCTGGATGGGGAGTATGTTGGGGGCATTTCGAGCGCGAGACGCACTTGAGATGCTAGCCATCGTTCATGGTCTTAACTGGGAACAAATGCCAGACAAACCTCTGACAATGGGTAACATTAATATCAATTCACCACGCCAAGTAGATGAATCAATGTCAGATGCCTTGATAGAGTTTGCCAAGGTCAAACAACCCGTATTGGTGACACCGTTTACACTACTCGGCGCTATGGCTCCAACAACAATGGCCGGGGCACTGGTCCAACAAAATGCCGAGGCCTTGTCATGCATTGCACTCACTCAAGTCGTCACTCCCGGGACACCCGTAGTCTATGGTAGTTTTTCAAGCAATGTGGACATGAAAACCGGTGCGCCCGCATTTGGCACCCCGGAATATGTGCGAACAACATTGGCTAGTGGGCAATTGGCAAGGCGCTATGCATTGCCCTTGCGTACCAGTGGCGCGAATGCCTCCAATGCGCCGGACGCTCAGTCCGCTTATGAAACTTGCATGTCTAATTGGGCTGCAATCATGGGGCACACCAATTTTCTTTTACACAGCGGAGGCTGGCTAGAAGGTGGACTTGTTGCCTCATTTGAAAAATTGATCATAGATGCAGAAATTTTGCAGATTTTAGCTGAATCACTTCAACCTATTGTTGTTAATGATGATACACTTGCAGTAAACGCAATTGCGGATGTTTCACCAGGCGGACATTTTTTCGGATCTCCACACACCATGCAACGCTACGAAAGCGCTTTTTACACACCACTTCTCTCAGACTGGCGAAACTTTGAAACATGGCAAAATGACGGTGGCCAGCATTCTTACCAACGAGCCAACAAGATTTGGAAGACTCTGCTTAAGGAATATGAACCACCGCCCATAGATCCGGCAGTCGTTGAAGAACTGGATCACTACATCACTGTGAGGAAAAAAGAGATCCTAAATGGCAACCAAGATGCAGTACTCAGAAATCGACATACAGCATAGTCTTGACACCCAAATCAATTTCAACAGCTATCGATTCATCGCAAGTCGACTTTTTCATCGTTTCCAAGATAATCTTTGCGAACTCGCAAAACCTCAAGAAGGTGGTTCAACCCGCAATGTCAGTATTTCCGCGTTATAGTATTGCTGGTGATGGACCGAAGATGCCAAATGCCGCAAAATACGAATGGACATCTCCCGTTCGCTAGATGAAATCTCCATTGAATCACCCAGCAAAGCAACTTGGTCCTGAAGATTGCCTTCGGTTCCACCGCCTACAATAAATTCCAATACCGCCATTCCTTCCGACTTGTGCGCAGTCAACAAAAATCTGCTATAGCCAGTCTCTTCACGATTTTCAAGAAGAGCGAGTAAGCTCTCCTCGCTTGTTGCTTGAAGGCGGTCAGCCATTGCCTGATTCCAGCCACAGTATTTGGCAAATTTAGACAGAAACTCTCGGATTTCCGTCAGAGATGATACGTCAAATGTCAATTCAATTTTTCTTCGTTTCGTTTCTGTCAATTCTAGGAACAGGGTCAAAATGATAGCAGTTATACCCCCAGCAGTCATACCATTTCCGAACAATTCACCTGTATATTTGGCTAGCAATTCCGGAAATATAAAATCATGCTGACAACCTACACCGACCCAGAATCCCACACCAACAATCAAGCCCTTGCGATAATCAATGCCATCCTGAATGATGACTTTCATGCCAACTACAAAAAGCAAGGCCAACAAGACGGTAACATATGCAGCAACGACTGGGCCAGGAACAGCCAGCACCATGGCAAGACCTTTGGGTAAGAATGCAAAAACAATGTAAATTAACCCAACTGCTATGCCAACGTTTTTCGCAGCAACACCAGTTAACTCTGTAACCGATACACTTGTGGAGTAAGTGGTATTAGGTATTGTTGCTGCCAAACCAGACAGAAAATTACCAAGCCCATCTGCGTTGACAGCACCCTGCACAATCTTGTAATCGACTGTTCGAGGTTCACGCCACGAAATGCGTTGAATTGCGACTGAGTCACCCACCGTTTCTATTGCACCAACCATGGTTACCAGAATAAAGGCAGGCAACAACGACCAAAATGTGATGTCAAAGCTCAAGTCAATACCCGGCCAAGTTCCGGTTGGCAAACCGGCCCAACTAGCATCAAGTACGCTCTGCATGTCATATAAACCGTAATATCCACCAACAACAGAACCAATTATCACTCCTATAACCGGTGCCCACAGACGCATTACGCCCTTAGCCCTCAATGCAATCCCCACAATTACCAAGATTGTGACAAATGCACTCACAGGTGCGGCTTGATTAACACTACCTGTCGGAACATCATCAAGCAGACCGAATACGATCGGCATTACGGTCACTGGTATCAGCATGATGACCAGCCCGGCAACTGACGGTGTAAGGACTTTTCGAAGCAACGACAGCTTATATGCCAGCAGAAACTGAAATAATGCAGAGACAATCACCAACACGGCAAGCATAGACGGCCCACCATTGGCCAGCGCGGTCACACAAACAGCAATGAACGCACCGGAGGTGCCCATGACTAAAACGTGTCCAGCACCGATCCTGCCTACTTTTACTGCCTGAACAATTGTCACTAGCCCGCTTACAAACACTGCCGCAAAAACTGCCCATGACAGGTATGATTCAGACCCACCACCAGCTTTAACCACAATAGCTGGTGTCAACACAGTGCCAGCCAGACACAGCACAGCAAATTGCAACCCCAACCCAAACGTCAATGGCGTTGGCGGCTTTTCATTCGGTTCGTAACGAATGGTAGATATCGTGTTTGAGTTTTGTGTAGGCATTTGAAATTATTACTCTAGAACATATGGACAAAGGTTAAGTGCAAAACAATCTACCTCTAGCATTGGGGGTCAAGTATGTCGTTCTTTTTAACAAGCACCAAGTACATTTTCAGGTGATTGGAAAATTCAAGAATAACGCACTCTATCAACGAGCATACCAATCCAGTTTCGGAACAAGATTTCACCATGTTTCGTCCAAGTATTCTCAATGTCAGGCAAAACCTGAGCTTCCGGGAACTCTGGTAGTTCCTCACCCCGCCCAGACGCGCTCTGCAATCGCTTGCAAAAATCATTCAAAATAATTTTAACATCGCTTTTCAAATAGTTTTGAGGAAATTGCGGATAGTCTTTGCGTTGCCCGGATAACATTCTAGCGACCTCCCGCTTGTATTCCTTGAGCAGGCTAACATCATCATATTCCGGATGGCCTTGCAAAAAGATCCATTTCAACCCGTCAGCGCTAACTGCAATATGGAAATCAGCTTCCGCGCTGCTAGCAAGCACCATGACACCACAATCCTCAAGCTGATTGGCAGTCATTTCATAGACATGAGAGCGCGGCGCATCGAACTCATTGTCAATACCAAACAAGAGAGGATGATCAGGTTGTAGAATCTGATGCGAGTAAACGCCCCACCTCTTGTCAGGTAGACATTTGCTTCGCTCAATGCCATGGTGAATATTCAATATCGCATGCGAGGCAAGGCATGAACACATAATCGATTGAATCTTCTTTTCTGCCCAGTGAACAACCTCCTCAAAATGTGGCCAGAATTTCTCAGCTTTCAAATCCGACTCGCCTGGATTGGCGCCAGTGAGCACCAATGCGTTTAGCTCCAGTTTTTGAATTTCCTGAAACGAAGCATAACACTTGCCAACATAGTCACTGATATCAGATTGTCTATCCAATCCATCAATGGAAAATGGATGAACATAGATCGCCACGCGCTCACCTCCAGCGGCTAGCAAACGGATAAACTGCCGTTCAGTTGCGCGCAACGCACGGTCTGGCATCATATTCAAAAAGCCAATGTGAAGTTCAACCAAACCTGACGAAGGAACTTGCTCGGGGTGAAGCAACTCAATGCCTTCAGAGCTGAGTTGCTCCCAAGCGCTGAGCTCCTGATTACATACTAGTGGCATTATTTCTGAATTAGAAGTTCCATAAGTCAACTAGCGTCTAGCGTCATACACACAATATCAACAAAATCTTGCTCATCTCGAACATCATCCAAGTCCTCAAGCATAACCGAGTATCCATAGCGCTTAGCGATATTTGCATATTTAGGGTGACGACTTTTCATCAGCTGGGGAAATATCCAACGCACAAACTCATCAGGATCTATTTCATCAGAGCTAGCAAAATTGTTTTCCTGCAGGTATTTACTCAACCGGTCATCAAGAAATTTCTCTTCATAGAATAGAGGCTTAGGGTGTTCGATCTGCCGTTGAATCACCTCTGACTCAAATTCTTCACTAATATCAAGAAACAGCATGACAGTATTTTGGGCTAGAAGTTTCAGCACGCGTTCATCATCCAATTCACAAAGACTGCCACTAGAATCGTTCACAAAATGATCATAGCCATATATTGCCTTTGCCTTGCGAATAAACTCCTTGGTATCCCGCATTGCATTGATTTCAGCTTCGCGGTGGAGACGCTGGCGTTTCTTGAACTCAGCCAAATGCAATCCACCCTGCTCCGGGTTGCCTAGCTTGCCGACATATTTGGACAACAGATCAAGATTGTCAAATGTCATCGCACTTTCGATGTAGATCGAGTCGCTTCGCAATAAGTCACGTAGGAAATCGATCTGCATTGTCATTTCCTTGATGTTATCCATGATTGGCTCATCAAGGTAGCGAGTGCCAATTCGATAATCCGCGGAATAATGAAACCATGTACTTTTGGGAAGTTTGCGCGCTAGAGTGGTTTTGCCGCACCCGGACATGCCCATCAACGTGACAATTTTGCGTTGCTTTTTTCTGAAGTCGTAACCCGTACATTTCATACGATTACCCTGCTTCCAACAATTTATCCAGCTCGCCATTTTGCGCTAAGCGTTGTAAATCGTCATGACCACCAATACCAACTGAGTTGATGAACAATTGAGGCACTGTACGCCGACCATCGCTACGAGCTATCATCTCCTTCTTGCGCATTGCGTCAAATGCAACATCATGTTCCTCAAACTTTACACCTTTTTGAGATAGTAGACGTTTGGCCGCGTAGCAAAACCCGCAAAATGGGCTAGTGTATATCTCCACTTTCACCATCGTAAAATTTCCTAGCTAATTCCAGTATGCCCAAAGCCGCCAGCTGAACGGGTGGTCGGTTCAAATTGATCGACCTCAACTAATTTTGGATGAATGATTGGAACAAATACCATCTGTGCAATACGGTCACCGGGATTCACAGTAAATTCATCATTCCCTCGGTTCCAACAAGAAACAAAAACCTCCCCTTGATAATCAGAATCGATTAAACCAACGAGATTACCAAGCACAATTCCATGCTTATGCCCTAATCCAGATCTGGGCAAAATAACCGCTGCAACTGCATTGTCTCCAATGTTGATTGCGATTCCAGTTGGAATTAACTCACAATCTCCAGGATACAGCTTAACCGAAGTATCTGTACACGCCCGTAAATCTAACCCAGCCGCTCCTGGTGTCGAATATTCGGGCAATGGAATAGAATTACCTAGACGGTTATTTAAGATTTTGTATTGAACTTGCTGCATGAAATCGATCAGATATCTGTTTGATTAGGTCCTGTGCAACTTTAATTTTAAGGGCAGGTCCCAAAGTCATCACACCACTTCGGTCAATCAACTCAATTTTATTTATGTCGGAGCCAATTGCACCTTGTTCATCACTCACATCATTGACAGCGATCATATCCACGCCCTTGGCTAAAAGTTTCTTGCGGCCTTGTGCCAAGTGATTGTCAGTTTCAGCTGCAAAGCCTACTGTGAACACACCAGGATACCGTTTTTTGACTTCTGCAAGAATGTCGGGGTTTCGGACCAATTCAATGTGCAATGTTTCATTATTTCGGTTTTTTTTCAGTTTCTTAGGTGCCACTCTAATAGGACGGTAATCAGCAACAGCTGCAACCGAGATAAATATATCCTGCTCAGCTATACAACTTAACACAGCATTGAGCATGTCATCTGCGCTTGTCACGCGAATAAATGATTCAACTTCAGTGGGCACTGACGTAGTCGTTTGACCTGATATAAGCGTGACCTTGGCGCCCTCACGGCTAGCAGCGCTAACAATTGCGTGCCCCATTTTGCCTGAACTTTGATTTGTGATGCCACGAACGGGGTCGATTGCCTCCCAAGTGGAACCAGCTGTTACCATCACTCGCAATCCACTTAGCAATGACGATTTGAACAAATCACAGATGCTTTGAGCAATGTTTTCTGGTTCGAGCATGCGACCGGGGCCAATATCACCACAGGCCTGATCTCCCACACCCGGTCCGAACACTAATACATTCCTTGAGGTTAACAACTCCATGTTCTTCTTAGTAGCTTCATTTAACCACATTATTTGATTCATAGCCGGAGCCACAACGATATAAGACTGTGATGCCAAACATAACGTGGTTAGCAGATCATCAGCTAAACCGTGTGCAAGCCGTGCGATAAAGTTTGCACTGGCAGGTGCTACGGTTATCAGGTCGGCCCAACGGGCGAGTTCAATATGACTCATACCAGCTTCTGCATCTTCATCAAACATCTCGCAGCGAACAGACCTGCCGCTAACTGCCTGCAATGTCAATGGCGAGATAAATTTTTTTGCATTGTGGGTCATTACAACGCAAACCTCAGCACCACACTCGTGCAAACGGCGCACTAGTTCTGGCGACCGATAAGCGGCAATGCCACCTGTTACGCCAAGTAAAATTCTTTTGCCATTTAGAGTATCAGGCATATTTTTTTCACTGGGTTTGATTAAATCTCACTAATAATATAGAATATACCGCCTTACTAACAAATAGCAATTTCACTTAACGAAATCAACCATGCCTAGAGTTTGCCAAGTTACCGGAAAAAAATCTGTGAGCGGTTGCAATGTTTCGCACGCACACAACAAGACCAAACGCCAATTTCACCCTAATCTGCACACTAGAAAAATTTGGGTGCAGAGCGAAAAGCGATGGATCAAGTTACGACTAACCCAAAAAGCCATACGCACCATAGACAAGAACGGTATTGACAGCGTTCTTGCTGATTTGCGGGCGAACGGCGTTAAAGTATAAACTGAGATATTACAATTATGCGCGAAAAAATCAAATTGGAATCTACTGCTGGTACAGGGCATTTCTACACAACCAGTAAAAATCGAAGGAACACCGAAGGCAAGATTCAGCTAAAAAAATACGACCCTGTTGCTAGAAAACACGTCATATACAAGGAAGTCAAACTCAAATAAATATCATTGCTTGATTTGACTGACTATCTTGGTATAAGTTTGTATTGGTAGCACCCTATTCGCAATAGGGTTCCAAGCTCGCTTTTACAGGCGAAGTTGAATATAACGGTGTCAGTTCATTGGTAAAATAGTGCTCACCAGTTTTGATTACCGTCCTAGATTCTCAGACACTACTGACGCCTATGCAAATTTAATTAAATTAACATTAGTCAAATAAGGGAATTTAATTATGACAAACTGGAAGCAGTGTTCAGCAGTTGAGCGAAATCCTCGTAAAATTAGCGGAACTTGGGCGTTTACAGGAACAAGGGTCCCGGTGTATGCACTCTTTGAGAACCTTGAGAGCGGTGCCACTGTCAAAGATTTTTTAGAATGGTATCCTGAGGTCAAACCATGGCAGGTAACAGCCGTTCTCAAGCATGAAACTGAGAACCTAAAGACAATCACGGAATTATGAACACATTACCGCACAGAAATGAGGATTGATTTATCTTTCGTACTATTTTACTCTGGCACATTGGAGGAATGTGGAATTGAGATCAATTATCCGAGGCATTGTCAAGCACAAGAGACAGCAGATCTATTTCTAAGCGCTTATTATTCGTACTCTTAAACTAAGGTGAAAGACTGCAGTTGTGTTAGCTGATTGATTAGCCTGACGGTGAAAGTGTAAAAACCGGGTTCATAGACAATTGATGCTTGAACGCTATCTGAACAATATGCGCGTTTACCAAATTCTGTCTTCAGCCCTATGCTTCAATCGGCAACAACTGATTGCTCTACAGGAAGTTTCAACCAATTAAGTAGGCCAGACTCTGGAAACACCTTGTTGAAGACAAAAAGCCTATTTCAAGAAACATCCAATTCGGTTGAAGCATTCAGATAATTGTGTTGATTGATGGAGAGAATTGGAGCAATAAGTCCAGCTTTTTTGATTAAAGTAATACTTGGATAGGCGTTTGTTATTTATGTAAGTGTTTGGTATTGTGTTCACAACACACCATGCTAAAATTCGATACCCCAACACTATGCCTTTAGATCAGGCGCGTTAGCTTCCCCAAGCGCCGATTTTCACGCTAAACACCCCAAACCACATCGCGCGCTGACATATTCCGATGCGTATATTTTTTCAATAGCTGGTGGTATAAAACGACCAAACTAGCCTCGCCATCTGGCAAAATGTTAGCCAGTCCTGGTGTGAAATTACCGACTGCATCCGCTCGTTCCAATATATGGACAAGCAATTCGCTTGTACTGGCACACCGGATTTGTACTGAATCATGCCCGAAAATATACTCCGCAAACGCCCCTATTTATGTTCAACAAACCAGCAAACTCAGTTGATGCTATAATTTGACCAACCAATCTCATTGAGCAATAACCATGAACAAACTCATTCTTCCCATCGGGGAGTCATCCTTCCAAGAGATGCGAGACCGGAACTGCTATTATGTGGACAAAACCCCACATATCAAAAAACTCATTGACAGAGGCAAATACTATTTCCTGTCCCGACCTCGCCGCTTCGGCAAAACGCTACTGGTTTCGACACTCAAAGAGCTTTTTGAGGGCAACGAGAAGCTATTCCAATATTTGCACATCCACGACCGCTGGGACTGGACAACCGACAATCCGGTGGTGCGACTAAGCTTTGACACCAACTATAGCAAACCGGGCAACCTTGAAATTCACATGGCCAGTCAACTGTACGCACTTGAAGAAGACGCGGGTGTTGAACCGCTAACATCGGACACCCCTGGCGATGTACGCTTTCAGAGTCTTGTTCGCAAGATCAACCGCAAAACTGGAAAACAGGTGGTGATTCTAGTGGACGAATATGACAAACCGATTTTGGACATGCTAGATAACAAGAAACTAGCAGAATCCAACCGCCAATACCTGCACGGCGTTTACGGCAGCATCAAGGGCTGTGCCGATGAGGTCCGCTTCGTTTTTGTCACCGGCATCAGCATGTATTCCAAGGTCAGCCTGTTCTCCGGGCTGAACATTCTTGAAGACATCAGTCTGGATCCCAGATATGCCACCATCTGCGGCTACACGGATTCAGACATTGACATAGTGTTCGCCCCGGAACTCGAAGGGCTGGACCGAGACGAGATACGGCGCTGGTACAACGGCTACAGCTGGCTCGGCGAGGAGAAGGTCTACAACCCCTTCGATGTCCTGCTGCTGTTCAGCAAAAGACAGTTCGAGCCGTATTGGTATGAAACCGGTACACCGAAGTATCTTTACAAGATGATGGCCAAGGGTTTGATCAGAACTCTGAATCTGGAGAACCTGAAAATGGAAAAGAGTGAGCTGTCCAATTTCAGGGTTGAAGAGTTCAGCACCAATGCGCTGCTGTTCCAGTGTGGTTATCTGACTATCACGGGTCAACAGGTGCGTAGCGAACAAGCCTTCTACACCCTATATTATCCGAATCAAGAGGTGCGGTTGAGCCTGAATAAGGAACTGCTCATGGCATTGGGCAGTGATGGGTCAGAGACTATGATTCAAGGCGAGAGCTTGGCACAGTTGTTGGCTGAGAATGATTTCGTGGGTTTTGAGAAGCAGTTGCGGTCGTTGTTTTCAGGGATACCGTATCAGTGGCACATTCGCAACATGCTGGCCCGCCAAGAGGGCTTCTATGCGAGTGTGCTGTATGCGTGTTTCACGGCCAATGGCATTGACATCCGAGCGGAAGAGTCAACCTCGCGCGGACGTTCGGACTTGGTGGTATTGCATGCGAATCAGGTGTTTGTGCTGGAGTTGAAGGTGGTGCTTGGACTGAGCGCAAGGGCGGCGACAAGCCAAGCTATGCGGCAGATGCGTGAACGCGGCTATGCGGAGAAGTATGAAAGTAGCGGTAAGGCGGTTCATCTGCTAGCGCTAGCATTCAATGGTCTAAGGCGCAACTTGGCGACGGTTAGAGTGGAAAGAGTGTGAGGGGCGATAAAAGTTTTGATGCTACATTAGATATATAAAGAAAATGTTCGTTATCAGCTATAGTTAGAAAACAATTTTTTTGAGTCTATATTTGCAAGCGCATACCGAAGGTAACACCACCTGAGCAAGCCAGTGAGTGGTTGTCTGTCACAAGCATTCATTGAGTATAGCTATATTAAAATTCGATAGGATCCCCTATAAACAACCCTGCCGATTATTCCTCTTCATTTGCCTGCTACCAAGCAATCCACCTTTACGGCTAAATTCACTATGAACACAGTAAACTACAAAGATCCAAAATACATCTGTTTTTGGCTAAAGTCTGTACTAAAGATGGAATGGAGAAAGTACAAAATTGAGCCAATACAACCGGACATAATAGAGGATTACAAGGCGGCACAAGCATGGGGGTATGTTATTGCGGGATACTCACTTATCGAACAGAGCCTTAAAGCAATTTTATACATGCGCGATATTTGCCCGGAGCGAACACACACCCCACTCAGTGAATATAACTGTGTAATGACATAATATTGAATTTTGAGTGTAATGTGGTACACCAAATAACACAATTTATATGCTGTGTATTTTCATCAAGTACAGGTTATTAAATGCATTTCTCTGTTGCACAGTAGATAAGGCGTGATATTGCCGCCAATCGCATGCGCTCACATCCCGATATACAACCAATTCGCTTGTACCAACACACCAGACTCTGTACTGAATCATACCCGAAAATTTACTCCGCAAACGCCCCTATTCATGTTCAACTAACCAGCAAATTCAGTTAATGCTATAATTCAACCAACCAATCTGATTGAATAATAATCATGAACAAACCCATTCTTCCCATCGGGGAGTCATCCTTCCAAGAGATGCGAGACCGGAACTGCTATTATGTGGACAAAACCCCACATATCAAAAAACTCATTGACCGTGGCAAATACTATTTTCTGTCCCGCCCTCGCCGCTTCGGCAAGACGCTTCTGGTGGACACCATGCAGGAATTGTTTGAGGGCAACGAGAAGCTGTTTCGAGGCCTGCACATTCATGATCGCTGGGACTGGACTGTCAGCAACCCGGTGGTGCGACTGAGCTTTGACACCAACTACAGCGAACCGGACGGTCTTGAAATTCACATGGCCAGCCAACTGTCCGCACTTGAAGAAGACTTGGATATTGAACCGTCGACCTCGGATACGCCCGGTGATGTACGTTTTCAGGATCTTGTTCTCAAGATTAACCGCAAGACTGGAAAACAGGTGGTGATCCTGGTAGACGAATACGACAAGCCGATCTTAGACGTGCTAGATAACAAGAAGCAGGCGGAAGCCAACCGCAGGTACTTGCACGGCGTTTACGGCAGCATCAAGGGCTGTGCCCGATGCATTCGCTTCGTTTTTGTCACTGGCATCAGCATGTATTCCAAGGTCAGCCTGTTCTCTGGACTGAACAATCTTAATGATATCAGTCTGGATCCCCGATATGCTACCATCTGCGGTTACACCGACACCGACATTGACACGGTGTTCGCTCCGGAACTTGAAGGGTTGGACCGGGATCAGATTCGGCACTGGTACAACGGCTACAACTGGCTCGGCGAGGACAAGGTCTACAACCCCTTTGACGTTCTGCTGCTGTTTGATAAAAGAGAGTTCAAACCCCATTGGTACGAAACCGGCACGCCGAGTTACCTGTATAACATGATGACCAAGGGTAAGCTCAGCACCTTGGAGTTGGAGAATCTGGGAATATATGAGACAGAGCTGTCAAGTTTTGAGGTGGAAAATGTCAGTGTCTACGCGCTGCTGTTCCAGTGCGGGTATCTGACCATCACAGGTCGTGAGGTTCGCAGTGAGAGGAACTACTATCAGCTATACTATCCCAACCACGAAGTGCGTTTGAGCATGAATCAGGAACTGCTCAAGGCGTTGAAGACGAATTGGTCGGAGGCAATGAGACAGAGTGAGAGCTTGGCCCAGTTGTTAGCCGAGAATGATTTCGTAGAATTTGAGAAGCAGTTGCGGTCGTTGTTTTCAGGGATGCCATATCAGTGGCACATTCGCAACATGCTGGCCCGCCATGAGGGGTTTTATGCGAGCGTGCTGTATGCGAGTTTCACGGCCAATGGCATTGACATCCGACCGGAGGAATCAACCTCGCGCGGTCGTTCGGACTTGGTGGTGTTGCATGCGGGTCAGGTGTTCGTACTGGAATTGAAGGTGGTGCTTGGCCTGACGGCGAGGGCGGCGGCAAGCAAAGCGATGCGACAGATGCGTGAACGCGGTTATGCGGAGAAGTATGAAAGCAGCGGCAAGGCAGTTCACCTGCTGGCGCTAGCATTCAATGGCTTGAAGCGCAACTTGGCGGCGTTCAGTGTAGAAAGAGTGTGAGGAGCGATGACAGTTTTGAAGTCACATTGGTGTTATAAAGAGTATGTTCGTTATAAGCTATTGTTATTAAGCTGATATTATCAATTTGAGAGAGGCATTTTCGGAGCATATTGAGAAGCAAATTTACAATATTGAATTCAACAACCCAAACAAAATGAGTGAAAACCTTGAAAATCCAGAAACTTTGTCCACTGGTTTGAATACTACCGAAGCAGAAGTGGTAACAGTGTGCAACAGTGAAAAGATTCTTATTGAAAATATTGTTTCGATGAAAACCCATATCTGCGCTCTTCTATCAATCGCTCGCGCGAATTAATTTATAAATCTTGAAATAGCTTCATACCGTCGCCAAGGTTGCGAGCTCAAAGCTCTTTGAGGTTAGATATTTCTAGTCTTGAAGTAAATGACGGCACAAGTCGCCAATTACTCATCTGATTAATCTGGCTTTTTTCAGTAGGATGGTGACTCTTTGCGAGATGCACGAAAATTTATCACTCGCAAAGATAAGGCTAATATTCAAGCCAATGTCTTGAAACTTTGGTTAATATACGAATCACAGTATTGACTTGAAACAACCTTGAATCGAATGACTGTGAAGCGTCCAACATGCACAATATGCAAACGATATCAACTCTAACATCTTCCTCAGAATTTTATGAGACAGATACAAGCTGTGGAATACAATCAAACCCATTGAAATAAACGATTGACTTTATTACAAGCTTTATAATATCTTTCCAAGAAACTCTTTTGTGCGCTGTTGCTGTGGATTGTTAATCAATTCCTTAGCAGAATTAATCTCATGAATCACTCCCTCATGGAAAAATGCAACCCGGTCTGCAACTTCCCGCGCAAATGGAATTTCGTGTGTTACCGCAATCATTGTCATACCATCTTCAGCTAACATTCGCAAAGTATCAAGCACCTCGCCAACCAGCTCCGGATCAAGGGCTGAGGTAACCTCATCAAGCAACAGATAATCCGGGTTCATTGCCAATGCGCGGGCAATGGCCAAACGTTGTTGTTGTCCACCTGACAGCTGGGATGGGTACTGCCCGACTTTATCCCCTAAGCCTACTCGAGACAAATGCTGTTCGGCCAACTCCTCAGCTTCTCGTTTTTGAATTTTCAAGACTTTTCTAGGTGCCAATGCCACATTCTGCAACGCGCTAAGATGTGGAAATACATTGAAAGATTGAAAAATAATCCCCAACTTACGACGTAACTTATCTTGATTCGTTCCTTTCGCATGTACGTCAATGCCATCAACAACAACTCGCCCAGAATCAATTGATTGCAACGCATTGATGCACAGTAACAATGTCGACTTTCCAGAACCACTCGCGCCGATCAGACAAACCACTTCACCTTTCTGCACCATTAGATCAATGCCTTTCAACACTTTAAGCGCACCAAACGACTTGGTCACATTCTCAATTTCTATCATTGCACAACCTCTCGCTTTGTCTGCCATGCCTTCTCATATTGTCCTGCAAATATCGTGATGACATAACACATGATGAAATAAAACGCACCGGCTCCAAGCAAAATCAACAATGGCTCATGAATCCGGTTGATGATTATTTGTGAGGCCCTGAGCAGTTCTGGTGGGGTTGCTCCTAGCACAGCTATCAATGAAGTGTCCTTCATCAAGCCCAACATTAAACCAACCCAAGATGGGAATATGGTACGCATGCCAATCGGAACAACAACATTGAAAAAATCCTGTATGTAGGTCATGCCCAAACCCCGCGCTGCCATACTTGTCACCGGTGGAACTGACTCAATGCCAGCCTTGACAACCTCGGCCACATAACCAGAAATATAAAGCGATAGCGTTATAACACCCGAAATAAACGGATCCATAGGATAACCCAAAATCGCCATGAAACTATTGAACAGTACAAACTGTATGATCAATGGCACTGAGCGGATCACATCGATATAAGCTCCGAGTAGTTTATTCAGAACAGTAATGCGACTGGTGCGTGCCCAACCGATTAGAAACCCCATGAATGTGCCTGCAAAACCAGCTACTATGGTCAATGCAAAGGTAATTCCAGCCCCCTGCACCATCAGCCAGAAATCATTAGCTGTAAACGTGTATGTCATTTGATTGCTCCACCTTTTGACATGCGCGCTGCAACCAATTGCGCTAAGCTCGTCGCAATCTTGGCTATGACAAGATACATGCAAGCAGCCACAAAATAAAATTCGAATGGCCGAAAGGTCTGCGACTGTAAAAATGTAGTCATGCCAGTCAACTCCTGCAAACCAATGATCATTCCAAGCGAAGTTGCAAGCATTGCCCAGATAACCTGGTTAACAATAGGTAAAAATACCGCTCTCAACACTTGCGGCAGAACAATGAATAAATAAGACTGGATATTGCTGAGACCCAACCCACGTGCTGCCAGCTTCTGTGAAACTGGCACTGAGGTGAACCCTCCGCGGATAATTTCTGCTAAATAACCGGCGTTGTTGAATGAAACTGCTGCCAACACAGCCATATATGGGCTGAGATGAATGCCAAATGCGCCAAGTCCAAAGTAGGCCAAGTAAATCTGTAACAGCGCTGGCGTGTTGCGAGCGAGCGCCACCCACGAAACGCATACTCCCCGAGCCAGAGGGTTCTTGGAGTCATGTACTGCAGCCAATGCCGATGCAATAATGATTCCAATCAGTATTGACAACACAGTCAGCTGCAAAGTCAACACACCTGACTGCAACAACTCAGGCCAGTGGCGCCACACTACTCGCCACTGAAATGTATAGTCAAACATCTCCGCCCTGAAACCTCACAAAATAAAACAACCGGAGGTTACACACCTCCGGCTGTCACTGGTATATTACGGATTGTTCAACCCCTTGTGGGGTGAATATCAATACCCATGTATGCCTGGATACGACATGCTAGGTGCCGGATAACCAAACCACTTGCGATACAACTCATCGGTTCGGCCTATTTTCCATTGATGCCAAACAAACAGGTTGACCCAGTTCAGCAATCCCTGTTTGTTTCGACTTACCATTAGTCCAGTCCAATCGGATGGTGCTGTGGTCACACTGCAACACACCTTGATCTTTCCCTTGCCAGGACCTTTGACATATTCACCAAAAATTGCCGTACTTTCGACAATAGCATCCACTTTACCTTGCGCCAATGCTAGAAACTGTTCTGCATTTGAACCGTAAGCGATATGAGTGGTTCCATCATCCCACATCTCCATGTCTTTAAGAAACGCGACCTCACCAGTCGTGCCGCGTACTGTACCGACAGACTTGCCTCTCAAGTCCTCATAAGTATTGATATCGGTATTGTCAGCAGCAACTGCCACTCCGACATCCCAAATTTGATAAGGTATTGAAAAGGCCACTGATTTGGCTCTCTCCAATGAATTAGTTGCCGATGCAACTCCAATATCCACCCTACCTGACAATATTGCTGGAATGCGGTCAGGCGCTGGTGTTTCAACGATGACTGCATCCACACCAAGAGCTTCTGCCATATCGCGGCAAAACTCAACATCATAACCGGTGGGCTCATTGTCGTTGTCGCGCATTCCGACCGGCGGGACATCAAGCATAATGCCACAACGAACTTCACCTTTAGCTAGAATATCATCAAGGCTGTCTGCCATTGCATTTGCGGATAGCAAGGCTGTTGCAGTAACCAACGCGACGGCACTTAAATACCACTCACCTATTTGAATTTTCATATCGCACCTCCAAAGGAACGTTTCAAAATTAAGAACATAAAATTTGTTATAGACAACTTATAAATCAATAATACACTTCACTGCAAATAGAATTCAGTGCTTGCGCAAGCAAACACTGCACCAGTAAAGCTGTAGAAATTAATTTAATCTAAATTGTCTATCTAAAATATGTATTTATTTGATACTACATTGTATATTGACAAACAAACGACCGGTACATCTTTTTAAGATCATCTAACAATAGATTCACTTGATTCCAAACCGCCATAAAAACCAAACTACTTTCGGAGAAAGATCCTTGAAAATTACAGAAATCTCTATTTATCAAGTTGACCTGCCGATGAAAGAAGGCAGCTACAGCTGGTCATCTCAATCATTTTCAGCCTTTGACAGCACTGTTGTCATTATCAAAACCGACAGCGGTCTAACCGGAGCTGGCGAAACCTGTCCGCTCGGGCCATCCTACCTTGCAGCTTTCGCAGAAGGTGCACGCGCAGGTCTGATTAAATTGGCAGAAGGCTTAATAGGTGAGAACCCCCTTGAACTTGAGAGCATTAACCATCGCATGGACCTGTTACTTAAAGGTCACCCCTACGCGAAATCCGCAATTGACATGGCCTGCTGGGATGTATTGGGGAAGGCCACTGGCCAACCCGTCTATACTTTATTGGGGGGCCGTTGCCAAGATCAGATCAAGCTATTCAAAGTTGTCAGTCGTCAAGATGCAGACACCATGGCAACCAAAATCCGCGACTATCAAGAACAGGGTTTCAAACAGTTTCAGATGAAAGTCGGGGCTGGCGCCGATGCAGACATTGAACGTATCTTCAAAGTGTCAACAGAGCTGCGTGAAGGTAACGTTCTAAACGCTGATGCCAACACCGGCTGGAAACAACACGAAGCCATACGTGTGGTCAAGGCTGTACGCGATGTTGACATCTATATTGAGCAGCCATGCCTAACTTATGAGGAATGTCTAACCGTGCGCCAGCATAGCGACCACCCGATGATTCTTGATGAGTGCATGGACAACATCCCAATCTTGATTCGCGGGCACTTTGATAATGCAATGGATCTAATCAACCTTAAAATCAACCGTGTCGGAGGTTTGACAAAGGCTCGACTTTTCAGGGACCTGTGTATCAATCTCGGCTTAACAATGACAATCGAGGATTCGTGGGGTGGTGAAATCGCAACTGCTGCGATCGCACATCTAGCCCATTCCGTACCACAGGATTTCCATTTTCAATCATCTGCTTTTCATGAGTACACAGAAGTCGTAATAGCAAGTGGTGGACCGGAAATTGCAGATGGCTTCATGAGTGTGACCGACAACCCGGGACTAGGTGTTGAACCGCACAAGGATGTTCTTGGGGAACCGGTGTTCGTTTCACGCTAAACAATGGATGGCCGGGAATTGAATTTCCTACATCATGGTGCCTGTCATAAGTGAAAGGCAGCAACGTCAATCTGTACTGTTGCGCAGGATTTCATTGATTGTCGCAATTTCCTTGCGAGCTGTATCAATGCTTGAATCGAGTTTGATTGCTTGCTGTAAACTCTCAAGCGCTTTATCATATTGACCGAGCCTTGAATAAGCAATACCACGTCCTGTTAGTAACGAAGCATTTTCGGGCTCGATTTCAAGTAATCGATCCAATAATCTGATCGCATCTGTATGCCATTCTTGCTTAGCGTAATGGTTGGCAAGGTAAATTAGTGCCTCTGGTAGATTTGGATTAAGATTGAGTGCATGTTCGTAGTGATCGACAACTTTGTTGATTTGGTTTTTCTTTTCAAACAATTGCGCCATTAAAACATGTGCAGAAGCTAGCATAAATTCTTCAGCTTGCATTGACAGAACAAACTCTAACTTCGCTTGCGCCTTGTCGTATTCCTCCAAGAACAAGAGTGTCTGGCCAACCATTTTGTGTGCGAAGACGCTTGACGAGTTAAGTCGCGCTAGAATTGTGTAATACTTAAGTGCCTCCTCATATTGTTTGAGTTCAAACAAGACTTCGGCTATACCTGAGATTACACCGGCAGGTTGATTTAGTTGTTTGAGCGCAACACGGTATAAGGGTAGTGCTTCTTCATTTCGCGACTGGACCCTGAGAATTTCTGCTAATAATATACTTGCATCAGTTTCTTCTTTTTCGATTTGCAGAGCTTGACGCAAATATACTTCTGCCTCCTCATAACGCTTGAGTTGAATGAGTGCTTGCGCAGTAACGATATAACCGCCTGGTAGTTGTTCATTGTATTTCATGGCAAGCTGTCCAGCCTCTACTCCTTCCTCATAGCGCTCTGCGGCTACCAGCGCACCGGCAAGATTGTGATAGGCACCACGCGCTTGAGGGTAATGTGTGACAATATACTGGAACAGTGAAATACCATCTCGGTAGAGTAAAGTTTGCTGCCATGACAGGAAGCATAAAACACCTAGCACTGCGCCACAAGCGACGCGAACACCAATCTGCCATTTGCCCGCGATTTGACGAACAGCTACTGCAACAGCACTCGCAAACAATCCGATAATTCCAAGACTTGCCAGGTACTGATACCGATCAGCAACAAATGAAAACTCCATATACCCGAAGTCAACAAAACCTAGTGCCGGCAACAAAGTCACTGAAAAAAATAATACGCCAGCCATCGGACCTTTGCCAATTTTTTCGCGAAACAGCCACAACAGAGCTAAACTTAGAACAGTTGCAAATAAAAACAACCAGCCAAATGGATTTCCAAGTCCAGTTATCCAATGCGGATAGATCACTATCAGTTCAACTGGCCAAACCAGCTTGCCGATATAAAACCACAGTGACTGGGCTGCAATGAGAACGCGTTCAAGCAACGAATAATCCAGTGAAACTTTTTCTCCAGATACATAGAGCAGCCAATCTGCATAAGTAATAAGCAGACCAACTGCAAATATCGGCGCTAACCACAGCAAGTCCCTTGCGCTAACCCTCTCCTGTTTCCACCAATGCCATATCAACAAAGCGGCCGGAACTGCAACAACTGCTGATTTGCTTAGGATCCCAGCCATATATAGTAACATGGTCAAACCGTAGAGCCACAGTGACTTGCGCTGGGTTTCCATGAACCTGATCCAAGTCAAAAACATGCCTAGACTGAAAAGGGTTGCCAACAGATCCTTTCGACCAATCACCCATACGACGGGTTCCACATGTACTGGATGAACAGCAAAAATAGCAGCTGCCAACCATGCTCCAGGGACTTGCAGCCGTAACATCAAACGAAAAATCAGAATCACAATCGTGGCGTGGAGCACTAAGTTGACAATATGAAAACCAGCCGGATTCAAACCCCATAGCTTGTGCTCCAACCAAAATGTTGTATAGGTAATCGGCCAATAGTGGCCTTCCGATGGCATATCAGCAGGTGAAAACCAAATGGTCCATAGTCCTGATAAAGTTATCACGGGGTCGGCAGCGGTAAACACCACATCATCCCAGACAAAACCGTTGAATACAGATTGAAATGGCGCAACTATTGCCAACATTGCGAGTACAAGTACTGGCCACATCACATCGCGACTGAAAACAGGCGCTAACTTGACACCACTTGCGATTTCAAGCGGTATTTCAGGTCTCGCCCTTCTGCTCAAATGCTCAATTCGGTTAGCTGCGGCTTTTTCACCTAACGCGTTTCGCGACTTGTCTTTGTTTTTTCGCCGGCTTTTCTTTCCCATTTAATATCCTTGTTCGCTTGCAAAAACACACTTGTAATTGTTTTGCTTGATCTTAGAAAAATGAGGTGTTGTAACCTGAAGCCACATTTGAGGATATTCCAACCTATCGCATCCCATTGGAATCTGAATAATTAAAAGTGACATAGATTTGCATACACATCTGTTTGTTTCCAACAAATTCAGATTTCCTAACCCATACAACACAATATGTAACATTATTTGCTAGACAGACATATAAGTTCGCGGACAAGCACAGATCGATTAGCACGCTATATTACCACACTGGCAGTCAAATCAAACCACATGATACAAGTCAGGTCAAAGGTTCACCCACTATTGTGAATACAAAATCTTTTGCAAAAAATCCAATGCTTGCCAACTACAAACCAACGTCTGAGCTAACCACCACTGCCGGTATGATCATTCGCTTGTTTTGGCTGCAAAACTTCAATTCCAAAATCTAACGGAGAAGCCGGAGCATCAGGGGCAACTTCGCGCATAATCATCTCAGCAGTTTCGGTTAGCATAATCGGTGTGTATTTTGACCATTCATAAACAGTTGAATCGTCACCATCTCGATGCCAAAGTTCAAGGTTGCCAAAAGTTGTCTTCAAAGTAAAACCAGGGAGCTCTGGCACATCTGACGCGTTGACCAATATATGTGTTGCAATCAACTGATAATCTTCGGGGCTGATAGAGATTGACATTTGCATATCGTAAAATGGAATTTTGTTATGCAAATAATAATATCCGGTGAGCGCGTAGTGGTCTCTGTCTAGATGTATCACTCCACCAACACCTTCAGCTTCGGAAAGATAGCGATATGCAGCGAACATTGGATCTTGTGCCCTGACAAATCGAATAATGCCGTCACTAGTGCCGCCATACACATAGTATTGCGGCTGCTTAGGCAAAGCATTCATCAAACCGGCAACTGAAACCGCCGCAAATAGACAGCTCGCCAAAACGACTGGCAACCGATGCTGTGAGAAACGCTCCGTCATTCGAGCCAAAACATCTGCAGCAATCAAAATAACCAACGGCCAAACTGTAAAAATAAAACGATATTCCTTATGTGCCTGCAATGAATGCCCAATCAATACTGTTGCAACTAACAGCAATAAATAACCGTAACGACGAGGCGATGCTACTGCCGCTACCGCAAACAAAACCAAACCGCCACTTGCAATTACCATCCAAAGCAGAAATTGATAACTCGGTAATCCACCAGCAACATCAACAATCTCAGCTAAGGCGAGATTGAAATTTATGTTCGTAAACCAAGAGTGAAACAATCCAGCGTCCCACGAAATCGCATCAATCATCCCTGCGACCAACACCAGCACTGCCGCAACAAGCACCAGTTGTACTTTGCGTTGTGTGCGCACAAACACAATTGCTAGTAGCAGTATGGCCAGAGGAATGTACTGCAGACGAATAGAAGAAGCAAGCACCGCCAGCACCGCCGACAAACATGCAACACCTGCATTCTTGACAATTGATGGGCGCACACTCAAAGCCAGCAATGCCATCAAAGGTACTGTTGCCACAAACTCTGTCATCGGCTTGTGAGCAAACGCCGCGATTTCATACCAAAACGCACCTGCCACCAGCGCAATGCGCGCCGAGGATTCGCTAAAATGCCAACGGGCGAAAAAGTACATCCCCGCTGGTATGACAAGCGAGGCCGTAGCAAAAATCAACTTGACGCCACTGACATACCAGAACGGGTCTCCCAGCCCGACAACATCAAATAGCTTGAGTACGCCAGCAATCAATCCCGGTATCAGCCAGAACCGAGCGCCGTAGTAGAATTCCCAATAACTGATTCCATTGCCAAAAACCAGACGATGCGCCGGTTCCAAGTACTGCATAATCTCATCCGGGTGAGCCACAAAATCGCCATGCAACGCTATCACAGCCCGCGCCACAAACGCTAAAACCAGCACATGAATCAAATATTTCCACCGCGGCTCAGTGGGCTCATTTAGATGCAACAACGCCTCAACCGTCTGCTCCAAAGCGCGAATCATTCGCATCAGCAGCGAAGGTTTTGAATCATCTAGCGCAACATTTTGTTTTGGCAACCGCTTCTTGGTCTCTCTCTGAGCTGATCGCTGCTGACTAAGATGTAATTTTTTGTTCATGCACTCTCATTTCACTCCAGTCATATAAACAAAAGATTGTAAATAAATATATCAATTCAGTGAGTTATATTTGACTGAGCGCCGATTAAACTAAGCAAGGATGTTCAAGCCACCTTGACAAAAAATACTCACGTTACGAACATTGCGTGCCATACTTATCGTAAATATTAACCTCCGCTAGCGCGGTCCTTTAGCATGCGGCACCCAATTCAATTACCTGTAATTGGAGTGAAGCGCAAAACCGCGCACCGCGGCAAATCGAACTCACTTGTGTTAAGACACGCAAAATCTTCAAAATTCACGTACAAGGCCAAGAATTGTGAATTTTCTACCAAATAGTCAGAGTACCGGTTCACAACAAATGAGAACGAACCGGTGGCGGTTGGGTATTTTACTTCCTTAGGCTGACTACTTTAACATCATGGCGAAATTTGCCGGCGCGGCGACAAGTACATGAATCTGCTATAGTCAGTGTCGCATGCCACGCGTTAATCTGTTCAAGATAGAGATGCGGACCAACTTCAATATCCAACAAATGTGACTGCTGTGCTCACCGTTTTACCCAATGCTGAGAAGCTTACCAAGGTGCAGAACAACTTGATTCAATTTCCGTAGTTAAGCGAGGTAGGCCAACTGAGATGGATACTGCTGCCATTCACCAGTCAAATCACCATTGCCTAAAGTCCAATATTTTCGCACGTCTTTGTGACGCTTGAGCCGCGAACAACCTTGATTACTGCAACAACGCATCTCTCATATCAGCTGGTGCTGTATTCTTTCAAGCCAATGAATTCAGTACAGACGCAAGCAAATCAGTGCTGGGGCACCGACTTATCAAATTTGCAACTTACAGTATATTTCAATTGTTAATTTGGTACAATTTGGAGTGTGCGTATTGGTTGGCAGTGAACTTGTAATTTTGAAGATCTGCCCCCACTATTAATTATCAAGTCGCAGCATTGGAAATGCAGATGGATTTCAGCTGCCTTTCTCGCGGACTGAATTGATTGAATGAATACAAATAGGTTTGGCTACATTGACTAAAAATTTAGTGCTTTGGGTCATCATTGCGATGATCTTGATGGCGGTTTTCAAGAATTTCACCCCCTCTGATTCGAATTCTGCGAAAGAGCTTGAATATTCAACTTTTCTTTCGGATGTTAAGCAGGGAAGAGTGGACAAGGTTGTTATCGATGGTCGCACCATTAAGGGAGACTTCACAAACGGTGACAATTTTATCACTTATGCACCCGATGACCCTAAATTGGTAGACGACCTTGTCACTGCTGGTGTAACAATTGTCGCTCAAAAAGAGGAATCTCCCTCAGTGCTAATGCAAATCTTTATCAGCTGGTTTCCATTGCTGTTATTAGTAGGAGTGTGGATATTCTTTATGCGTCAAATGCAAGGCGGTGGTGGTCGCGGCGCTCTCAGTTTTGGCAAGAGCCGGGCAAAGCTACTGACTGAGGACAAGAATCGGGTAACTTTTGCCGATGTTGCTGGTGTTGAAGAAGCTAAAGAAGAGGTCAACGAGCTTGTTGATTTTTTAAGCGCTCCTGCGAAATTCACCAATCTAGGCGGCCGAATTCCACGTGGCATTCTCATGACAGGTAGTCCGGGAACGGGTAAAACCTTGCTTGCCAAAGCTATAGCAGGGGAAGCAAAAGTGCCGTTTTTTTCGATTTCCGGGTCGGATTTTGTTGAAATGTTTGTCGGTGTAGGCGCCTCTCGCGTCCGCGATATGTTTGAGCAAGCAAAAAAAAACTCGCCTTGTATCATTTTTATAGACGAGATTGATGCGGTAGGCCGCCAGCGCGGTGCGGGTCTTGGTGGCGGACATGATGAGCGCGAGCAAACGCTGAACCAATTGCTAGTTGAAATGGACGGTTTTGAAGGTAGTGAAGGTGTGATTGTTATCGCGGCAACTAACCGGCCTGACGTGCTTGACCCAGCCCTACTTCGCCCCGGACGTTTTGATCGGCAAGTGCATGTTCCATTGCCGGACATCCGCGGCCGTGAGCAAATTTTGAATGTTCACATGAAGAAAGTTCCAATTGACGACGATGTTGATGCGAGAACTATTGCACGCGGCACACCAGGTTTTTCAGGCGCCGATTTAGCTAATTTGGTGAATGAATCTGCTCTGTTCGCAGCTCGTTCCAATCTCAAAAAAGTGACTATGGAGCATTTTGAGATGGCTAAGGATAAGGTTGTTATGGGAGTTGAAAGACGCTCAGTCGTAATGCCAGAGCAAGAGCGTCTAAATACAGCCTACCATGAGTCAGGGCATACGATTGTGGCCAAAGTACTCAAACATACCGACCCAGTGCATAAAGTTACCATTATCCCAAGGGGGCGCGCATTAGGTGTGACTATGCAATTGCCTGAGGAAGACCGCTATAGCCATAATCGCGAGTACCTACTAGCACGCATTGCGGTATTAATGGGTGGTAGAATCGCGGAAGAGGTGTTCATGAACCAAATGACAACAGGCGCCTCAAATGATTTTGAACAGGCAACTGATTTAGCGCAAAAAATGGTTTCACGATGGGGAATGAGCGATTCCCTTGGCACTCGTGTTTACGGAGAAAATCAATCAGAGGTGTTCTTGGGACGCGACGTGACAACCCATCAGAATCTAAGTGATGCAGTAGCTGAACAGGTTGACCAAGAGGTAACTCGAATAATCGACGAACAATATGCTAGGGCGCGGCGTACTATAGAGGAAAATCGTGACAAAATTGAAATGATGGCTAATGCGCTGATCGAATGGGAAACCCTTGATTCCGATCAAATAGATGACATCATGGCCGGCATTTCACCGCGCGCGCCAAAATCGGAATTTGATGAATCAGAATCAACTGGTACACAGAAGAAAACCGGAAGAAAAAGTCGCAAGAAACCCGTTGTCAAACCACAGATGGACCCGGCTGGCGGCGAAGCCTGACCATTTAGCAACCACTTGCCGGATTGCTAGGGCGAAGTCACCACAATCCACAAACTAGCTTGCCATCCTATATTGCATAAAAAGCGTATGCGGTGAAATTATTCGGCACAGACGGTATACGAGGTAAATTTGGTACAGAGCCAATTACAGCGCCAACTGTGCTGAAACTCGGTTGGTGTATCGGCTCAGTATTCTGTGAGCAGAACCATCAGCAACCAAATGAGATTCTAATCGGTAAGGATACGCGGGTCTCAGGTTATTTGATGGAATCTTCACTTGCCAGTGGTTTATTATCGGCAGGTGTTGACATAGCCATGCTAGGTCCGGTACCGACCCCAGCAGTCTCATTTTTTTGCCGAACCAGTAACGCGATGGCAGGTATTGTGATCAGTGCATCACACAATCCAGTTCAGGACAATGGCTTGAAAGTCTTATCTGCAACAGGTGGCAAGCTGTCATCAGAAATCGAATTGGCAATTGAGGAAAAGATGCAAAATTCAATTTGCTCGGTTGCGATTGATAAATTAGGTAAAGCACGCCGCATTGATAATGCATCCGAGCTTTATGCTGATTACCTGTGTGATACAGCCCCCATCAGCTTGGAGGGTCTTAAGATTGTTGTGGACTGCGCCAATGGTGCCTATTACCGAATAGCACCTCAAGTACTTGAAAATTTAGGTGCAAATGTTGTGGCAATTGCATCAAAGCCAGACGGATATAACATTAATCATAATTGTGGTTCGACCAATCCAGAATTAATTCAACGCAAAACTTTAGAGCATGATGCTGATGTTGGCATTGCCTTGGATGGAGATGGAGACCGCGTTATGATGGTTGATGCAGGTGGAAATTTAATTGACGGAGACCAGATTCTATATGTAATTGCGGTTGCGCGAAAGCGAAAAGGTGAACTAAAGGGTGGAGTTGTCGGTACTCTTCTTAGTAACATTGGATTAGCCAAGGCATTGCAATCACATGGTATCCCATTCAAGAGAGTAAACGTGGGAGACCGTAACATCTCCAAAAAACTTGAAAAACTCAATTGGAATTTGGGAGGCGAAACCTGCGGACATATACTCAATGGAAACGTTGAATCGCCGGGTGATGGAATGGTGGCCTCTATCGAAGTACTATCAGAAATGGTGCGCAGTGGCAAATCCTTGGCTAATTTAGTGTCAAGTATTGAACTTGTGTCACAAGTCAACATCGATGTTCACATGAAAAACAGAACGACACCTATTTCAAACTTCAACTCGGCCGAGTGGCCTGACAGCCACAGATTTGTTGAAAAAGCTGAAATTGAACTTGGAAACAGCGGTCGAGTACTATTGCGAGCTTCAGGCACTGAGCCGGTAATTCGTGTATTAGTTGAAGGCGATGATCAAGGGCTTATTGAGAGAATCGCTAATCAGTTGGCTAATGTTGTACGGCTTGAGTCGAATCAATTTCTATAATTTTGTATTCTAAAGAGCTATCCCCTAGAAAATTTCTTAAAACTTCGCTGAAGCGAAGCTTTTATTTTTATTAGCAAAGTGAGTGGAATTGGTAGATTTGTAAAATTATTTTTACAAATATTAATAAGAATAGTAATAAGAATCATTATCATTTAGTATATAATGCCTGCTGTTAATATCCATATTAGTATGTAAACAATTTAGCAATGGAGAATTTGAAAATGGAAATGAAAATGAAAAATGTGTTTCAAGCTTTACTCAGCAAAATCGGATTTGTTGCAATCGCTGTATTAGTAACAGGTAATCAAGTTGCATGGGCACAAGATGAATTAGTCAACGTTTATTCAGCTCGAAAAGAAGCACTGATATTGCCGATACTGGAGAGATTTACCAAAGATACTGGCGTTGCCTTCAATTTGATCACTGGTAAGGCGGATGAGCTTTTAAAACGAATCACATTGGAAGGCGATGCAACTCCGGCTGACGTATTCATTACTGTTGATGCTGGCAGATTGCAACGTGCAAAAAACGCCGATGTTTTGCAACCGATCGGCAGTGCATTGATTAATGAAACGGTACCCGTTCATTTACGCGACAGGGATGATTATTGGGTTGGATTGTCACTTCGTGCCAGAACAATTTTTTATTCCGTTGACCGCGTCGACCCAACTGAACTCAGTACCTATGAGCAATTGGTTGATCCGAATTGGAGAAATCGAGTTTGTATTCGTTCATCGTCAAACATTTATAACCAGTCATTAGTAGCCTCCATGATCGAATCTATTGGGCGCGTTGATACCCAAAATTGGGCCGTAGGAATGGTAGAGAATTTTGCACGCCCACCTGCTGGTGGAGACACCGACCAAATTAAAGCTGTCGCTGCTGGAGAATGTGATATAGCAATCGCAAACACTTATTATTACGCCCGGTTGATGAGTAGCGACAATGCAGATAACCGGGAAATTGCAAAAAAGATTGGGCTATTTTGGCCAAATCAAACTGAAGGGGACCGCGGGGTTCATGTTAATGTGAGTGGCGGTGGTATCGTGAAACATTCGAAAAACGCAGACAATGCGCGTCGTTTACTTGAATATCTTGTATTGCCTGAGTCACAAACTTGGTATGCAGAGGTGAATAACGAATATCCAGTCGTAGAAGATGTAGTGATTTCAGAAGTCCTGCAAAGCCTTGGCGAATTTAGAGCAGATAGCATTAATTTGACCGCACTTGGTGAAAATAACACCGCAGCAGTGGAAGTAATGGATATCGCCGGTTGGCGCTAGACTTAAATGAATGTTGATTAGTGACCAGCTAGACGTCTGGTCACATGTGGGTATACCCCCTTTCTCTCTGAATTGCCTAGCCAGCTTGAAGAGGGAAAGGGGGTATTGTTGTGTCTTGTCAAACGCTTTTTACATTTGTCAACCTGGTCGCAAAATATTTGCTACTTCAGTTTATATAACTATCTACTTTGTGCCTGTTCACCCAACACCAAAGCCTGAGTCGTACTTTAGACACTTAAGAATTGAGGTTTTCAAGCATATCATAAATCTCATTCGCCTCAATGTATCGCTCCTGTTTCTCAAGCACATCAGCGAGATGTTTAAGATTCGATTTGTTATTCGGCCTAAGTTCAATAGCGCGTTGAAAGTAACTCGTTGCCTCCGCATATCGCCCCTGCTCCATATATGCCAATCCAAGATGTGAATTAAGCGTATATGTCAGATTGTGGCTGCTACTAAGTGGTGAATCCAATGCTTGCTGCAAATGTACTACCGACTGCTCATATTGCTCTAGGTTGAACAGGCACATGCCTAATCCAAAGTGCGCATTGGGAAAGTCAGGATAGTATAAGAGGACATTCCGATAATAAGGTAACGCATCAACGCAACGAGATTGAAATCGAATTGACTCACCTAGATTCAAACCGATAGCTTTGTCATTCGGGAAACGCTCAATACCGCGCCTAAGAATCTTTTCAGCTTCCTCATATTGATTAAGCTTAAAAAGTATGTTACCGGTATTGGCATAGCCAGTTTCAAGATTTGGATAATTTTTAATTGCCAAATAACCTTGAGCCAGAGCTTTTTCTAATTGCCCAGCTTCTTCAAAGGCCTTGGACAAATTGGCATTAGCGCTGCGAGCAACTGGATTGAGCGATAGTATATGAGAAAAAAAAGCAACTTCGTTTTCATAAATTGATGACTGCTGCCAACTCAAGTAAGCCAACGCAACAAGCACCATCGCCGCAATAATCATTGAACTTTTTTTTGCAATTTCAGGCAGCTTGCCCGCTACCCATGTTACAAATGCGCTGAAAACTGCAATCAATCCAATACTAGCTGCATACTGATAACGATCAGCTGCATACGCAAACTGCATGTAACCATAGTCAATGAATCCAAGAACAGGTGCAAGCAACAACACAAAAATTACCAGTCCCGATGTAAACGCTCTGCCAATTTTGTCTTGAAACCACCATAACACTGCCACTAATCCAATCACGGCAACAAGACTCAACCAACTGTATAAACTTGAGATCCCAACTTCCCACCGCGGATATATGACACTCAGCTGGGCCGGCCATATAAGCTTGAATATGTAATACCAAAACGCCTGCGATGCAATCATGAATCGATCAAGCACAGACAAATCGAAACTGACTTTTTCCTGAGTTTGGTAGAAAGAAAAATCCAAATAACTGTAAACCAGCCCAATCGCAAAAAACGGAGCAATCCACACAAAATGATTGGCACTCACGCGCCTGCCCTTCCACCATTGTAAAATCAGCAATACTACCGGCATCGCCACAACCGTTGACTTGCTGAACAAAGCTGCCACAAAAAGCACCAAAGCAAGCGCATATCGCCACAACGCCGGTTGGGGCATTTCCCTGAACCGAATCCACACCAACAACAGACAAAGGCAAAACATAGTCGAGAGCAAGTCTTTGCGACCAATCACCCAAGCAACGGGCTCTACGTGTACCGGGTGTACTGCGAAGATTGCCGCCGCTAACAAAGCGCCCGGCACTGCCAACCGCCACAGCAAATAGAAAACTAAGCAGGAATTCGCGGTATGTAAAAGCACGTTGAATACATGATACGGGAGCGGCTCAAACCCCCACAACTGGTATTGCAACCAGAAAGTTGTGTAAGTAATCGGCCAGTAGTGGCCCTCTGACGGTAAATCAGCTGCTGAAAACCAGATAGTTGAAATTCCGGACACATCCATGACCGGCATAGCTTCGGTGAAGGCGCGGTCGTCCCATACAAAACCTCCCAGCAATGCAGGGTAAAGTACAACTGCTACCAGCACCGGCAGAGCAAACATGCCTATCAGGAACAAACGATCCAGACTGCGCTCCGGCAACGACATGACATCAAAGCGTGATGCGTCGTTGCTACGACCATCGTCTAGGGCTTTGATCGCGTTTGTCTTTTTAGTTGCCCTTCTCGCTTTTTGTCGACTCTTTCTACCCATGCTTCTTTGCAAGCAGCTCTACTCAAAATTTGTTTAAGGCAAGCTGCATTGAACCTTAACTGTCTGTCGACTCGAATATAGATTTGATTTTCAGATTTGAAGGTGTTAATGTGTGTACAGTTTCACCATGTATCAGACTGAACTCCGAAATACCCAACGTGAGCTCATAATGTAGTTCAGGGCTACCGCTGGCACTATTGCCACCCCCTGCAGCAACACAGGTAATGCCGTTGGAAATAACATTGTTAACAGAACAAAGCTCGCGTAACCCACGCTCAGTGTGAAAAGTGACACTAGATTGAACAATGCCAATCTCGCCCTCTTGCGACCAGTTAATTCACGGTGTGAGAACGTCCAATAGTTGTTACCCAAAAAATTCGAGATGATCGATAGTTCAATTGCGATTGGCGAGGCTATGTATTGGTTCCAATCAAATGCAAGCATCAATTGAAAGAAACCGAGATTCACTATCACTCCAACCAACCCAATTACACAGTATTTGATAAATACCAACCGATTGATAATTTGCAGTTTCCAAAGGCAAACAAAAAACTCAATTGCATCCGGTAAACCAAGCTTTGTTTCACCGTGTTCTCGCTCACTAAAGTGGATGGGTATCTCTATGACTTTAGCACCTGTATGGATCAAACGATGCAACAAAGTGAGTTGAAAAGCATATCCTTTAACTCGAAGAGTATCAAGATTAACACGCTTCAGAGCGGTTGCGCGAATTGCTTTAAAACCAGCTGTACAATCATGCACACCACGAATACCAGCGAGACAGCGAGCGAGCCGGTTCCCCCACTGTGATAACAATTTCCTACGTACCGGCCATTTTTCGTCAATGCTGCCACCAACTGCATATCTTGACCCAATTACTACATCCACTCCATTTTCAAGTCCATCAACAAGTCGTCTAGCGTCTTTAGGATTATGCGAAAAATCAGCGTCCATTTGCAAAACGGCCTTTGCACCGAGTTCTTCTAGCGCATGAGCCATTCCCCGAATGTATGCTCGTCCCAGGCCTAGTTTGGTCCCTTCAAGCAAGTGGATACGGTGATCAGCCTCTGCTAGTTTCCTGACTATACCCGCAGTTCCGTCTGAACTCTTGTCATCAACAATTAAAAATGCAGTATCTGGCTCCGAATGCAACTTTGTCAATTGTTCTAACAACGGCTGAATATTCGTTGCTTCATTGTATGTAGGAATTATGAAGCAAACATTGACTTCATGCGATTGGCTCATGAAAACAATGGCTAGCTACTTACTTAAACAATGCAAAACCGACAAGCATTATGGTAATGCAGTACCATGTTCTCGCAGAAATCCAACACTAGCCCAGACGCATAGCTTCATAAAATCGGAGTAATCTTTTAACGATTGAGAAAATACTGAACTGATGCTAAAGTCACTCTAGCGCGCAACTTCGCAAGCGAATCGAGAAACGTTGCAAGGCTTCAATGCCTGACGATTCCGCCCGCTGACACCACTGCTCCAAGGCATGTTTAAGATTATTGTATGAGGATGAAGAACGCGTTGCAATACCCTGTAATGACATTTTCATCATATAAACCTCACGAAGTTTAGTGTTGGTCTCTAAAAACTGATGTAAGCGTTCCTGGTTTTTTAAGCTCAATCTCGAGTGGTCTGAAACAAGTAAACGTTTCGCTCGCTTGAGAATTTTCCGTGTCTCTCCTTTTGCTGTTCGAATTTCCTCAAGACACACACCATGCATGACTTCTTTTGCATAATTTGATAGCACTTCAAATCGATTAGAAGCAAATGCCTTGACAGTTTCGTAGTCACAGTTGTGTTTTACATTTGTGTATGCGAGGACCGGAACAGTGCGCTGTATTTCTACTAGTTTCAATTTGCTTAGAATACGGGTATAACACCATCCGAGATCTATCTCCCATCGCTGCGTAGAAAACTTCGCTGAACTTGCATAAGCATGATGGTTGTTATGAAGTTCTTCACCACCGATCAAAATGCCCCACGGCAAAATGTTACGACTGGCATCCGGCAATGCGAAATTTCGATATCCCAGATAATGACCCAAACCGTTGATAACACCAGCTGCCCATAACGGTATCCATGCCATTTGTACCAACCAAATCGCAAATCCAGCAACAGCTCCGAACACCATCAATTGAACTACAAGCAAAATAACTAACCCTAAATTCGGGCGAGCTGCGTAAACGTTCTTTTCCAGCCAGTCGTCTGGTGTGTTCTTGCCATACTTGTCCAAAATTCCTGGCAATCTGGCGGCTCGCCGATAAAGAAACAAGCCACCCCATAGCACTGCATTGATTCCTCGCTGTTGCGGGCTATGCGGGTCATCATCTGTTTCAACTTTAGCATGATGTTTTCGATGTACAGCCACCCACTCCTTGGTCACTATGCCAGTTGTAAGCCATAGCCAAAAACGAAAAAAATGACTTAAAACTGGATGCAACTGCAATGCGGAATGGGCTTGATGGCGATGCAAAAAAATTGTGACTGAAATAATCGTGATGTGAGTCAAGAGCAACGTAATTAATACATAACCCCACCACGGCAATTGAATAATTGGAAATATCATGAATGAAAACTTTGTTTGTGGGTGTAATCATTTACCGTTCACGGTAAACGATTCTCCCCTTGGTCAAGTCGTACGGCGTGAGTTGAACAACCACCCGATCACCTCGCAATATTCGAATATAGTTTTTTCGCATCTTGCCGGAAATATGAGCGGTCACAATATGATCATTGTCTAGCTTTACTTTGAAAACTGTATTAGGTAACGTATCTAGTACGGTACCATTCATCTCAATCTGATCTTCTTTCGGCACAATATAAGTAAATCCCTCCTAAGTTGCAGTCAAATATAAACATTAAGTATATGCGAAAAACACACTCGCATATCAATTGAGTTCGGGTCACAACATTTGAGACAAAAGCGACCCGAAACCTTTCAACCTATTAAAAATGCTTGATCTTTACATTAATGTATTAATCTTACAGCGTATTTATTTCGATTGATGCTGCAAGAACTATTTGCACCGTCTAATAAGGAGTTGCGATTTTATAACATTTGAATCTCGCAATTTGCATCAAACGCTGGATTTTAGACGCTCATATCTCTTATATCGCTGACAAGTCGGCTTGCTAGCAATTGTGATTTGTATTTTCCAACTCGCCGAATCTATACACTGCATTCAGTATGGCTATCAGTATCATGTTCAATGCTGTCGATATATAAGTTCAGACATCCTGACCTTGTACAATTCAAAACTAGACATTATTCTCCAGATTAGCGGGTCAAAAGCAATGCTGGTTTGCCAGTTGATTGCTCAGGAATCAAGGGGTTCATGTGAAAAATAGTATACCACCCATTTTGTACAGCAGGCACCATGGCAGTTGCGAGAATGATTCACTTCCTCAGCAGCAAGTACAACAGATCAAAGAGAATATGACAACACCAGCAGACAACGGCAAATGTAGATTTATGGGTCAGGTCAGGAAATCTGAAGTTATTGTAAAAAAATGTATAACATGAAACAAAAGATAAATTTGTGCTGTGTATTTTCACCAAGTATAAGTTTTCAATGCTTTTTTCTGTAGCATAGCACATAATCCGAGAAACACATAATGTTCGCAACCGTTATCCAGAGCGAATGCATTCGTTGGTTAGTCCCGGATTGCCGCTGATGGCCTGAGCCAGCCCCAGTACCACCACAGCAGCTCACCCATTAGCTGCATGGCTGAGGGGTGGGAGCGCCCGCAATTCACCACTTTTGAGCAGAATGGTTTGTTTCAATGCCAGATAAGCCGCGGTGGCACAAAATGACTGCACACAAGCGTTTGCATGGCCAAAAAATAGACTCCGCAAACGCCTCCATTTAAATTACCATTGACTTATTGTTGAACTTGCGATACCATTAAACAAACAGTGGGGAAATACTTCAATGTACACATACAAGATAAAGTGATTGTCGTTGCTAGCAGTTAAGCGCAGCTAGATATTTAAATCAAATAACATAACAGGAGTAAATAGCAAGGAGTGTAAGATGACTGGCCAAGCTATATTTGCAGGCATTGGCAAGTTTGCCCCCGCCCCATCAGAATTAGACAATAACAAGGCTGTAAATGGTCTTTTTCGACTTTTACTTTTAGCAGATGCCGCACCAGTTGCGGCTTTTTTGTGCCCGTTGCTTGTTCCGCCAATTGTTTCAACTAAATATGAATGCGATTGGAGTGTATTTAGAATTGAAACCAGATTTTTTTAAGGGCGGAAATTCATTCGAATTTAACGAACGAGGCATCGATTACAAGGTACTTTGCAACGGTGAAATTGATATAGATAGCAATGGTTTTTGCCATAAATTTATCCTCAGCCCGCTGAAATTTTCTAACATAGAAGAAATTGCCCATTTGAGTGAGCTGACAAAAACGCATGCTGTTATCTCCTAAGTAATAATACTTTAGACAAGATACGGGGAGTAAAATGCAGACGATAGCAACGGTCACTCTCAATTCAATGACACTAATAAGTATATTGATGTTGGTTGGATTGGGGCTTGCCATCATTTACGGGTTGATGGGCGTCATTAACTTGTCCCATGGAGATTTTGTCACCATCGGCGCATTTAACCTTGCTTTAGTCCAGAGCTTCGGCGGAAGTTTTTGGCTTGCCCTTATCACCGCACCACTGATAGGCGCAGCAATTGGTTTACTAATCGAGCGATCGATTATCAGGCATCTCTACGCCCGCCCTCTAGCCACAATCATGGCCACTTGGGGGCTGTCGCTTATGATCCAACAGTTGTTGCAATTGATTTTTGGTGCTGCTCCACAACGCGTTTATTCACCAATCGCAACGACTATCAATCTATTTGGGGCCAACTATCCTGCTTATCGCATTTTCATGATTGCCATGGCGGTTTCCATCATGGTCGCATGCTACTTGTTTATCAAAAAAACCCGCTTTGGCCTTGACCTGAGGACCGTCATTCAAAATCCTGAAATGGCAGACGCTTTGGGCATAGACACTAAACGGGTTTTTGCCATCGCCTTTTCCATAGGCGCTGGTGTGGCCGCAATCGCAGGAGTCCTTTTAGCTCCACTGACAGCTGTCATTGCACAAATGGGTATCAATTACCTAGCCAAATCTTTTTTCGTTGTCATTGTCGGAGGAGCCGGTAGCGTTCCCGGTGTGGTCGCTGGCAGCGTGTTTGTCGGCGGTACTGAGACACTGTTCAATTACGTTATTCCAGCCACGATATCACAAGCGCTCGTTCTTGTGCTTGCAATCATACTCGTCCGAATGCGACCGAAGGGCTTAGTTCCGAGTTAAGCGCCATGGGTGAGATTGTTAAAACCACAAAATTGACCTTGCGAACCCGCATTCTCATCACACTGACATGCTTGACATTAGCTGCAATTTATGCGGCACCATTGATGATTGGTGTCTATTCGGTCTCGCTTCTGCGCGATGCTATGCTCTTTGCGCTCTTAGCACTGGCGCTGGATTTTCTGTGGGGTAAAACCGGTGTTTTGAGTTTTGGCCATGCTGCATTTTTTGGCGCTGGAGCTTATGGTGCGGCAATTATTTCGACTAGATATGGCCTTGACCCGGCTATTGGGTCTTGGCTAGGGTTGCTTGCCGGTATCGGCATTGCGGCGCTGATCGCCCTTGTAGTCGGATATTTTCTGATATTCGGTGGTGTGCGCGGGTCCTATTTCACAATTGTCACGCTAGCACTTGCAGTCATCGCTGATCATATAGTTGTTGGTTGGTCGGATGTTACTGGCGGTGATGCTGGATTGCTTGGTGTACCGCCGCTGTACTTTCCGAGTTCTTCCGGAATGGCACCTTTATCGCAAATCGGGCTCTACTGGTTTATTGTTACAACAGTTTGTGTTATCACAATATTTCATTGGTGGGCATGCCGCGGAAGGTATGGATCGATACTGAAATCTATTGAAGATAACGAACAACGAGCTCAGGCACTAGGGCATAACACATCGCTTCATTTGTTGATCGTCTTTATCCTATCTGCTTCACTCGCCGCATTTGGTGGAGCACTCTATGCATCGACTGTCGGAGTAGTCGCCAAAGACATCGTTGGCCTGGTACTTTCAACTCAGGTCATTATTTGGGTTGCAATCGGCGGTCGCGGAACGTTGATCGGGCCTATCTTTGCGACCATCCTTGTTATCTGGATCGAGCAGGAAATCTCCAGCATAAATGTACAACTTTGGCCCCTATTCATGGGTGGCTTGTTCATTCTCGCTGTGTTCGCTTTTCCCGATGGCATCTTGAAACAAACTGAAAAACTGTTCATTAGATTGCGTGAATCACGTAAAAATGCCGGAGTGCGAGTTTATGAGTGACACTCTCCTTGTCGGTAAGAATCTCAGCAAGAATTTTGGCGGCATTGTCGCAGTTGACAATGTTTCATTCTCCATTAATCCTCTTGAAATCAAATGCATAATCGGTGCAAATGGTGCGGGCAAGACTTCACTTTTCAATCTTCTATGCGGCACTCTTAAAGCAAATTCAGGTGAACTGGTCTTTAATGGCTCAAGCATATTGGGCCTGCCGCTTCACCAACTCTCCCGGATTGGAATTGCCCGAAAGTTTCAAATTCCAAGTGTCTTCAATTCGCTCACAGTCTGGCAGAATCTAGAGACTGCAATTCTCGGTCGCAAGCCACAATCTGAAATTCAAGCGCAAATTAGCGAAATGCTGGAGCTGATAGATCTAACATCAATACGCGAACAACTGGCCGGTAATCTTGCGCATGGTCAAAAGCAATGGCTTGAAATCGGCATGGCACTCATGTCCAATCCAAAGTTGCTTTTGCTTGACGAGCCTACAGCCGGTATGACACTGGATGAGACACAAAAAACAGCGAATCTCATCCATCAACTTTCGGAACGTACTTCCGTTATTGCGATAGAACATGACATGAATTTCGTGCGCGCTCTTGGGTGTCATACCTATGTCATGCATCAAGGTGCCATCATTGTTGAAGGCGAATTCTCCGACATTGAGAACAATGAACTCGTTCGCGATGTCTATCTAGGCAGGGCCTGACATGTTTGAAGTATCGAATCTGAAAGCAGGCTACGGCGTTCTTCCTATACTACACGAAGTGTCCTTCTCACTCAGCAAGGGGGAAACACTTGTGCTTCTTGGCCGCAACGGCGTAGGTAAAACGACACTACTTAAGTCACTCATGGGAATTGTAAAACCAACCAATGGGCAAGTGCGGTTGAAAGACAAAGATGTTACCGGACTAGCCCCCCATAAACTGGCGAGAGCTGGGGTTGCCTATGTACCCCAAGGGCGCGGCATATTTCCCAAACTAACTGTTGAGGAAAATCTTCTTGTGGGATTGAGAAGCCGAACGGATGGTTGCACTACTATCCCCGAAGAAATCTATGAGCTATTCCCAATTCTCAAAGAACGCATCACGCAGCTTGGCGGTACATTCTCAGGTGGGCAACAACAAATACTGGCCTTAGCGCGTGCGCTTTGCGGCACCCCGGAATTACTTTTACTTGACGAACCATCAGAAGGAATTCAACCTTCAATCGTCCAACAAATAAGTGACCTAATCGGTAAATTTAACAAAGAACTGGATATTACTGTTTTGCTTGTTGAGCAAAATCTAGAGCTTGCAAGACGCGTAGCCTCACACTGCCTTGTGATGGAAAAAGGCCAGATATCTGGCCAGTTGTCAAGCACAGATTTACAAGACGAGCAGATAGTATTTAAAGCGTTGGCCATCTAACAGAGTCAACATTATCATTAACTAGTAAGGAGTGACAAAAAATGACTGTCAACAAATTTAGCAACACAAAATCAGGAGAAGGCTTTTCACGACGCTCTATCCTCAAAACTGGCGGTGCGGCTGCACTTGCATTAAGCACAGGTACGCTGGCTATGCCAGCGATCGTGCGAGCGAGCAATCACAAGATAAAAATCGGATTTCATACTGCCCTGACTGGCTTGGAGACACTTCTTGGGGAAACCCAACTCAATTGTTTCAATATGGCTGTTGAAGAGATTAACGCCGCTGGTGGTGCCGGTGGTCGTGAAATTGAAGTCATTATCGAAGATAACCAAACTACAACGCGCGGTGCAATCGACAAAACCCGAAAATTTATCTTTGGCGATGAGGTTGATGTAATCATCGGCATGATTACAAGCTTGGAACGTGTCGCTGCACTCAGCGTTTCGGCACCTGCAAAGAAATTGGTAATCTATCCAACTTACTATGAAGGTGGAGAATGCGAGCGGTACCTTGTTTGTACCGGACAGATTCCAAACCAATCAGTGGATCCTTTTGTCCCTTGGATCGAAAATAACATTGGTAATACAGTCTACATATTGGGTTCAGATTACGGTTGGCCGAAAGAAACCGCCAAAGCAATCGCTGCTGCCTTTGAAAAGACTGGTGGTAAGTCTCTAGGCGCCGAATTCTTCCCATTCGGTGTTCAGGATCTTGGTCCCGCCATGGACCGAATTCGCGCTGCAAAACCCGATACTGTTTGGGAGCTTTTTGCTGGTGCAGACGCGCTAACATTCCTCAAGCAGTTTGCCAGCTACAGCCCTGGTGGACAGATCGTTACTAACGGTCTGGATGAGTTGTTCACAACTGCTGTTGATGGCTCAGATGTTGAAGGTGTTGTTGTCAACCAGTCTTATTTCTCATCCTTACAGACACCAAACAGCAAGAAATTCCTGAATAATTACAAGGCCAAATTCGGGCAGGATAAATGGGTCAATGCTATTTCTGAGGCGACCTATGTCGGTACTTGGCTCTATGCTAAAGCAGTTGAAAAAGCTGATAGTGTCGATACAGAAAAAGTCATCGATGCCATGGCTGACATCTCTTTTGAAGCGCCTCAGGGCACGGTCACCTTCCACAGCTCCAACAATCATCTAGCAACTAACAGCATTATCGGTCGATGCCGCAACGATGGTCTTTATGACATCATCGAAAATTTTGGTCCGATTGCCCCATCAGTGCCTGGATGTAATCTGAGCTAATCTGAAAGCTAATCTAAAATCAGGATTGTCCCAGTTCGAATTGTGAACTGGGACAATCCCTCTATACCTTGTGAATTTTAAAAATTCATTGTTTGCTGTTCGTAGATGCCTGAGTAGATGGAGATTGTAAGATGACAATTGAAACAAAAGACAATTCGCGAATCGCTTCGGTGAAAATGCAGATTAGTAACGGTAGCCTATCCGTTGCTGACCATTGCGATACCATTTTGAGCTGCGCAAATTCGCTTAATACTGAGCTTGGAGCATATTCTCAGATTTTAGAACAATCTGCAAAACATGAAGCCGCCTTAATTGAAGATGAGCTCAGAAGCTTAACGACAATAAAACCTCTGGCAGGCATTACAATCGCCATTAAGGACAACATAGATACGGTTCCAGCCAATTGCCCAGCTGGACTTGATTTGTTCAAGGATTACATTCCAGAACACGACTCGAAAATTGTAGCTACTTTACGTAGCGCAGGAGCTGTCATTGTAGGAGTCACCAACACGGATAGTGGTGGGTTTGGCGTCACAACACCGTCTGTTGTAAATCCTAGATTTCCCAAAAGAATTGCTGGCGGTTCCAGCGGTGGTTCTGCTGCTGCTGTTGCAGTGGGAATGTGCGATGCGGCAATCGGTACCGACACTGGAGGCAGTATTAGGATACCGGCTGCCTGTTGTGGAATCTATGGGTTCAAGCCTACATACGATCGAGTTTCGCTAGATGGTATTCGACCACTTAGCAATTCCTGTGATCATGTAGGGCCACTTGCGGCCTCGGTAGACGACATCATCGAAATCATGCGCGTTGTTGACGCGAATTTCCAGAGTAGCGAATCCAACGATATCAAATCCAACCCAGTAGTTGGTTTACCGCGGTATTTTTTTGAAGATGCTAGCGATGAAGTTGTCGAAATCACGGAGAGTTTTTTAGACGACGCTATGAAAAAAGGCCTAAAATTCAGATACGTCTCAATGCCGTTTCCTGACGGAATCCTGTTTTATCATATTAAATTGTCAATGAAAGAAGCGTTTGATGAGTATGCACACCTAAAAAATGAGGAGTTCGAAACTCTCCCTGCTGTTGCCCAAAAGAGCTTAAAAATCGGTGCGTCAGTCTCAATGCCGGATAATCATCGGTATTATCACCGGCAAGAATTTTATAATTCGGATATAAACAATTTGTTTATGAAATGTGATTTTATGCTTATGCCAACATTACCTGTACTACCACCAAGCATAAACCCTGAGTCAATTTTAGTTCGCAATCAAACTATGGATGTCCTTGAAGCGCTAATTCGTTACACTGCGGCTTTCAACCAAACCGGACACCCCGTCTTAGCATTTCCCATCCAGTCAAAAAGTGTTGATGTACCTGGCAGTCTTCAACTAATTGGTCCAAGAAACAGCGATGCCGACCTACTACATTTTGCCCGTCACTATGGATTCTGACACGTGCATACAAATGTCGCCCGCCATATCATGGAACATCAAATTACATTAAGCTAGTCTCTCAGCGCCAACGCCCTCCATTGACCACACACAAGCTAGATTTCAATATTTATGCTAAGTGTACAGTTATGTTAAGTTGTGCGGTTCCGGCCCTTGTGTTAACGGACTCCAGGACTGGAATCACCTAACATAATTAATGTTATGTTGAGCTCAACATAACATTATTTCTAATATATTGCTGGAAATGGACAGAGTCGTTGTGCATATCAAAGCGGATTGTGTGTATAAACTCCACTTTTTCTCACCATCTCAACTTGAGGCGTTTGCTCTGTATGTAAGTGTATGATATTACATTTCCAACACACCATGCTGAAAATCCGATCCCCCAACACGATGCCCTTAGGTCAGGCACTTCAGCTAACCGTAGCGCCAGTTTTGCTGCCAGAAACCCCAACCCCGGATTCTGCCTCTGTGTTTTCCATATTATTCTTCTTTTCAATAACTTCAGACTTCCTGACCTGACCCATAAATCTACATTTGCCGTTGTCTGCTGGTGTTGTCATATTCTCTTTGATCTGTTGTACTTGCTGCTGAGGAAGTGAATCATTCTCGCAACTGCCATGGTGTCTGCTGTACAAAATGGGTGGTATATTATTTTTCACATGAAAACCTTGATTCCTGAGCAATCAACTGGCAAACCAGCATTGCTTTTGACCCGCTAATCTGGAGAATAACGTCTAGTTTTGAATTGTACAAGGTCAGGATGTCTGAACTTATCGTATATAATGCCGACTTGAACCCGGACTTGCCCCAGATACCAGGATGATGGTGAAAGAAGATGACGAATAACATTGTTCCCTGGTTCCAACCGAAGCCCGATCGGCGTAGCCAAGACGACCAGTTCGCCCAAGATGGCTTGGCCAACTTGGAGCTGGTGCTCAGCGTGTTGCCGCTTGACAGTCTCGCCGAAGCGCTGCAGCAACTGCGCAGACACGGACGCAACGACTATCCGCCCAAGGCGATGCTGTCGGCTTTGGTCGCTCGCATCGTGTTGGGGCTTGACACCATCACGGACCTGGTCAAGGCCCTGCGCTGCAATCCGTATCTGATGCGATTGTGCGGCTTTGAGATCGACCGTCAACTGGTGACCCGGCGGCGGCCGGTGCAGGTCAAAAAGGGTGGCAAGGACTACCGGATGGACGAACCCAAATGGCGCTGGCGTTGCCCGACGTCATCGGCTTTCACCCGGTTTCACCAGCAACTGGCCCAGCTGGAGCAGCGAGACGGGCTGTTCAGCGAGCTGCTGGCCGGTCAAGTCGAAACGCTCATGGAGCTGTTGCCGGACTTCGGTCGGCAACTGGGCTTCGATGGCAAGTGGGTGGCCAGCTGGGCGAGTGGGCAGGCGGTGGGCAAGGCGGCCAAGGACACCAGCCCGGAGCCAGGCCAGGGTGGCCAAGCTGACGCCAGGCGTGCCAAGCCCACCCGAACCGGCGACCCGGATGCGGATTGGGGCGTCAAGCGCATCTACAAGAAAGGGGCTGCCAAGGTGCTCACCCAACGCTGTTTCGGCTACAAGCTGCATGTCATCTCGGATGTCAAGTATGAAGTGCCGTTGCAGGTGAAGGTGACCCCGGCTTCAGGCAGTGAGATCAAGGCTCTGGAGTCCATGCTGCCGCAGCTGTTCAAGCGGCATTCGCAGTTGCCCGAGCGTTGCAACTACCTGACCGCCGACCGCGGCCTGGACAGCGGGCCGTTCAAGGCCCAGCTGTGGGACCAGTGGCAGATTCGCCCGATCATCGACCAGCGCGAGATGTGGCGGGTGGACGAGAAGCAACCGGATGTGGTGAAGGGTCCGTCATACAGCAAGGAACTCAAGGGTCAGTTCAACATCGCCTACGATGAGAACGGCGAGTTGCACTGCTATTGCCCGGAAACCGACCGGCGGCGTGCGATGCTCAAGTCCGGCTATGAACAGGACCGCGGCACGCTGAAGTTCCGCTGTCCGGCCAAGGACACTTGCAAGGGGTTTGAAGAGTGCTTGCAACACAGCGGCAGCCAGGCCTACAACTACGGGCGCGTGGTGCGGGTGCCGTTGGACCTTGACCGGCGTCTGTTCACCCCGACCCAACGCAGCTCGCCGACTTGGAAGCGCCAATACCAGACCCGCTCGGCGACCGAGCGGGTCAATTCCCAGCTGGGCAAGGTGTGCGGGCTGGACACCCGCACCACCCGCGGCTTGGCCAACACTCGGCTCAAGGCTTTGCTGAGCATGGCCATCATGCAAGCCACAGCTATCGGTTCCATTCACAACCGCCAGCCGCAGCGAATGCGTTCGCTGCTCAGTCCCGGACTGCCGCAGGCGGCCTGAGCCCAGCCCACATCACAGCTGCTCGCCTATCAGCCTTCAAGGCTGAGGCTTGAGAGCGCCCGCAAATCACCGCGGCTGGACAGCACGGCTGTGTTCAGTGCCTGATGCGCCCAATTGGGCTTGAAAATACTACCCCGCGCATTGGCTTGGCGTAAAATGACTGGCTCGCCGCCCGGGATCGGGTGTGAAATCATGCCCGAAAATAGACTCCGAAAACGCCTCAACTTTGTCCATCTTGTGAAAAGTAAGGATAGTCTAATATACTAGTAGTATAGAATCTATGCCCAAACTTAGGATCTCCTGTTTTAAATCAATTGAGCTGGTAGTCTGAGGGACAAACTCAACATGCTTTGGATCAAAACATTTCATATCATTTTTGTCATTACATGGTTTGCCGGTGTATTTTATTTACCGCGCCTTTTTGTCTATCATGCACAAGCTCAAGACGAAATCAGCCTTGAGCGCTTTAAGGTGATGGAACGCAAGCTGTACTTCGGAATTTCTACGCCGAGTGCAGTTTTAACATTAGCTAGTGGAATTACCCTATGGCTAAACTACGGATATAGCGGTGTTTGGTTGCAATATAAGATTTTGCTCGCTTTGATTCTAGTTATCTATCATTTGTGGTGCTGGAAGTATCTTATCGACTTTAAGCATAATCGCAACAAGCGCTCACACACATACTATCGTGTTTTCAACGAGCTGCCAGTGGTATTGTTAGTTGCAATTGTCGCTTTGGTTGTGCTCAAGCCACTTTAGCTACCCAAGCGGCTAGTCAGCTTGAAATTGGTTCGCATACTGCTGCACCTAGAATTGGACCAGCTACCACCATTTTTGAATCATCAAAATCTTGAACAAGTACTGCGCAACCTTGATTATCAGTCAACGGTTCAATCTGGGCTGTAATAACTTGCGCTTGGCCTTGCCATTTACCAATCGATCCAAACTGTCGCACCACGTTGGTGTTCTCAAGTGTTTTCCCCATGTTTTCACCAGCCTCTATCATCGTAGTGTGCTTCCTATCAAATCTTACTAACCAGATCCTAGCACCCGACTTGCCATCACCAACAACTTCAACGCTGAGCTCACCACTGTCAGTTAATTTAACCGACATATCAATCTCAAATACTGATTCCTGCCGTAACTGTCGTTTAACCTCAAAATTACTACTGCCAACGAATGCGTAACTGCCATCCACCACCATTTGTGGTGTATAAACACCAGTACGACCCTTGAGGCCTAGCTTGTCATAGTCTCTCTGACGTTTGGAATAGGCCGCAGCTGAAAACGGGTCCCGCCACTGACCAGCTGACCCATAAACAAGTGTATCCCAATAGTCCACATGAAATTCAAGGGCTAAGACATCTTCGTTATTTTTTGCGATTTTGCTGAGTATAGCATCCGCTGGTGGACAAGAGTAACAACCCTGTGATGTGAATAGTTCAACCACTTTTCTTATCTCGCCCTGTGCAAACGTAACGGACGAAGCTGTAACGCTTAAAGCGAACAATGTAAGAAAACGACAAAGCATTTGAAGTAAGTAAGCCATAATAAGTACTCTCATTTGTGTTATGTTATTTGTATAGACTAAACTTGTGCTGTTTTGTTCAACATCGTTTTAGTTGCACCTGAAATTCCGCCAAATACTGGTAACATTATCCGGCTGTGTGCCAATACAGGTTGCGTTTTGCACCTGGTTAAGCCTCTCGGATTTGAGCTTGACAACGCGAAGTTGAAACGAGCGGGTTTGGATTACCGACAACTGGCAATTGTACGCGTTTATGACTCTTTTCCAACATTTGCTCAGGAACATGAGCACGCGCGTAAGTTTATTTTCTCAAAATGGCATAAAAGAACCTATTCCGATGTGGGATTTACACCAGACGACTATTTTATATTTGGTTCAGAAACCAGTGGATTACCAGCGCAAATTCGTGATAGCGTGAATGAAAGCAATCAACTTACATTGCCAATGCTGCCGCAAAACCGCAGTCTCAATTTATCAAATTCTGTCGCAGTAGTTGTCTATGAGGCGTGGCGGCAGAACAATTTTGCCATGCGGAATGTAGTGGCAGATTGAAAAAGAAATCAGATAAATCTAAGTTTCAACTGGCAGGTTCTCCTTCATCCATGCTGCGATTCCGCCTTGTAAAGTTCGCAAATTCGAGAATTCATGCTTTTTTAGAATACCGGCCGCTTTTGGACTACGATTGCCAACCCGACAAACTACTACAACTGGTCGCGATTTGTATCGTTTCAGTGTGTTGATATCTGAGTTCAGGCGTGACAGCGGGACGTTTCTTGATTTAGGAATGTGACTGCTTGCAAACTCTTTTTCTTCTGAAACATCGACGATAACAACTTTCTCATCACGCATAAATCTTGGCAGATCATCTGCTGTAATTGGCCGCACACCACCTCGTCTCGCACGCAAAGGTTCCAGTGCGAGCAACACGATAACTAACACCAATGCAGCAAATAAATGCCAGTTGAGTTTAACGAATTCCCATTCCATAGGTAACCTTGAAGAAGAGTGAGATTGATTCCAATTCGGCAGAACCTGCCGGAGATACTGTTAAATTATAACTGCGAAAGCAATTGAATATCCAGATTCAAGACCGTTGCGATTTGTTAGCTTTATAGCCGTAACCTACTACAAACTATTCTTATACAATTAACTGAGACATTTGTAATGTATTTAAATATTTGATATTACACTTACAAAACACTTTGCTAATGCTCCGATGCCCAACACTATGCCCTTATATCAGGCGCATTAGGTTTCACAAGCACCGTTTTCCATGCAAACACCCCAAACCTTAACGCATGCTAACACATTACGATGTGTATATTATTTTCAATAGCTAATGGTGTATAAAAACCGAACCAGTCTCGCCATCAGACAGCACATAAAGCGTGAAATTGCCAATCGCATGCGCTCATATCCCGATATACAACCAATTAACTTGCACTGACACACCGAAATCTATACTAGTCAATACTTAAAAATAGATTCCGCTAATGCTTCCTCATGCTCTTTCTACTATGACCGCCGCTAGGTTGCGCCTCAAGCGACTGAATGCCAGCACCAGCAGGTGTACCGCCTTTCCGTTGCCTTCATGCTTCTCCGCATGGCCACGTTCACGCATCTGTCGCATCGCTTCGTTTGTCGCCGCCTTCACCCTCAGTCCAAGCACCACCTTCAACTCCAGCACGAACATCTGACTCGCATATAACACCACCGAGTCCGAACGTCCGCGTGAAGATGATTCCTCCGGTCGGATGCCAATGCCATTGGCGGTGAAACAGGCATACAGCACACTTGCACAGTATCCCTCATGGCGGGTCAAGACATTGCGATTGTGCTACTGATACGGCATCCCCGAAAACAACAACCGCAAATGCTTCTCAAATCCTACGAAATCATTCTCCGCCAGAAACCGGGCCATGCTGTCGCCCCACTGGATTGCTGACATTCCAGTCCCAACAATCATGAATGTGCAGGCCTCTAAACAACTTCTCATCGCCCTCAAACAACTGCTGTATGGTGTCCACCAGAAGCGTCTTGCCAAAGCGGCGAAGATGGGAAAGGAAATAGTACTTGCCACCATCAATCAATTTTTTGATATGCTGGGTCTTGTCCACATAGTAGCAGTTCCGACCTCGCATCTCTCGGAAGGATGACTCCCCGATGGGAAGAGTGAGTTTGTTCATTTTCATTGCTCGGCGTGTTTGTTATTGAGATTGTAGCACAATGGGGAACAAATGCTCCGTGTAATCAATCCGCGTGCTCACTATGGAAAACATCGGATGAGCAAATACCTGCCAATGTTAACTCTGCTGATATTTCTAAGAACAATACTCAAAGATGGTGGCAAGCAAGGTAATTCAAAATCTGAATCCAAGGTATAACCGCACCAGTTCCGTGAAACACCGAAACCGGACCAACCGCTGTTATGCATACCTGCACAAGTTCTCTTTATATTATCTAATTTGAATTCAGGGTGAAGAACATAACCGCTTTCATGCGAAACATGATATCAAATTTTGATCCACTCTGAAACTGCTGTCATTCTTTATGATTTTATCAAACTTAGATCTTGACAACTTACTATAATAATGAGTCAGTTAAAACTATGAATCGCAGTCTGTTCCATATTGTGATATGCGATTTGAATAAACAGCTTTACAAAAAGTCGTTAGCTGCCTGTGTTACCCGTGCTAAACACATAGGCAGACACGGTAAATTGCCTGATTCAGCTGACGCCATGAGGAAAGGCGAAACAAAAACATCTGACATGCATGTTTCACATGCTTAAATATTTTGTTTTTGATGTAATGTATCGTTAATAATTATTTTGTCCGACAATAGCAGGCACGCGCCATGACCACACAATGCAAAGACAAGCAACTTGAACTCCTGTCTGCCAAGCCGGCACAACGTCATGATGATGTTCGATGAAAATCAGATCAGTTCCAATAGCGGAACCACTTTGTTGCGCCTGCCAAACAAGCGCCTCAGGACTGACTGAGAGTCCTGTTGACTGTGTCACCGATCATCGGTATAGCAATCCGCGCAAAACATGCTGTCACTACGCATCCGAGACCTTCACCTGACTAACGGAGACCTCAACAACCATGATCATTCCGTGTCAAAATAACGCGACAGAGCTGACGGTTGACCCGGTCGATGTGAAGAGCGAGGTTGCCGAGCAAATGAGCCTTGGCGAGTTCAAGCCCCTTGGACCACACGGAGGCGGACGGCTCAGAGCAGGTAACCGAGAACAGCTAAAATCACTTCGTGATGAACTCCGATATCGTATGACCCCCCCCCCCCAAGAATTTTGGTTGTCTTTGGATACAAAGCGTATCCAGCTGTCGTTGCACCTGTAGCCGGCGCATGCAACCTTGAATTCACTCGTCGCACGCGTAAAGTCCGACCCCTGGGCCGCCGGCTCTCTTGTCCTTGGATTGTGCGCCGCCTATCTGTGCCTGGTCAATCTTCACGCAACCGCACTCTGGCATGATGAAGGCCCCTCGGCCGTAATCGGACTGAACCTCCTGGAGCAAGGCGACATTACAGGCTGGGACAGGCGCAATCTCGTCGGCGGCACCGACGCCCGCACCCTTAACGAAAACCTGCGCGACGTGCTGCCGCCTTTGCAATACGTCCTGAACGCCATCGGCTTCGCCGTGCTCGGCCCCAATGCGACCGCTGCACGCATCATTCATGCCCTTGTCGGCATCGCTGCACTTGGCATCTTCTGGCTGTTGCTACGCCAACGCCTGCCTGAGCATCCCCGCTTGCAGTTCTTGATCTTTGCTAGTGCCGCCGGCTCGGCTCAACTGCTGCTTTACTTCCGACAATCACGCTACTTCGCAGCCATGGTCTTGCTGCTCCTGTTGCTGTTCTGGCTGCACGGGCATTATCAGCGAACCCGAAAACCAGCATGGCTGGTCGCATTGACTGTGGTCGCTGTGCTGGGTGTTCTCAACCACTACACCTCCGGCGCTGCTGCACTGGCGACCCTCGCTGTCTGGCATTTGCTCTTTCATGCGAGGCAAACAACGCGTAAGGAGTGGGCGATGTTCGCCCTCTGTGCCACAGGTGTCGTCGCAGTTGTATCAGGCTACCTGCTCTGGATCGGTCTCATTGGCGGCGAAAGGGGCAATTTCATCGATTTCGCCGGACAGGCTGAAATACTCCACTACCAGTATCTGCTAAATTTGACGCAACAGCAATTTGGAGCAATCCTGACGTTATACAAGGTCATCATCTATATCCGGGACCTGTTCACTGCAAACTGGATTTCGTGGCCTGTCTTTGCTTGGTTTCTTGTCATGCTAGCCCTAGCGGCGATCGCGAAAGTTCAAAAATCACCATCAGAAAAAGCAGCAAGGACAAATTCGATCCCTCTTGCTGCCACCGGCAAAATCATTCTTGCTGGCGGACTGTTCGCATTTTTCGCGGCCGCATTTTCTCCACAAGTTATCCAATTGAACCCTTTCGCTGACCAGCGCTACTATGTTGCAGCACTGCCTTTGCTGCTGGCGATGAAAGGACTGTTCGCCGAGTGGGTTTGGAGGCGCAACACCCTCCTCGGTATCGCAGCATTGCTGGCACTTGCAACATCCAGCTTCGGGGCTTGGCCGTTCAACCTCAAACACGCCATAACCTATGAAAGCACTCTCGGATGGCACTTGATTTCATTCGTCCGAGAGATACACACACCCTATCGGGAGTCTATTGCTGTCGTGTCCGATTATCTGCTCCAGCATGCAGCACAAGATGACCTCGTGCTTGTGCAGGACGGATTTGCATATCGCGAGGCGCTGACTTTTCATGCAGGCGACCGGGTGCTGTTCTGCTGCTTTCTCACCGACGAAACACCATTGCCGAAAGAAAAAACGCAAATGATGCGCAAGTCGCTATTTCAACACGAAAGCGTACCGGATTGGATAGTCATATTTGATCCTCAGTTTGAACGAGAGCTCGGCATAGGGGACCGGATAAAAGTCAACAAGGGATCTCAAGTCTATTCAGGCTTCTTTGAGGTTGCAGAAAAGTTGTTCGTCTTTCCCTACCCGACTCAAAGACCGGAACTCAGCTTTCACTCATTCAAACCACTGAAACCCCTGACCCAAGGCGTACTCATCCTGAAACAATACAATACACAACCCGGCAACAATACAAACTAGACATTCCTTGCAGTATTGTTGGTACGAAATTAGAGGTGTTTGTTATGTATGTAAGTGTTCAATATTAAATTTACAAAACGCCATTCAAAAAATTCTATCTCCCAAGCTCACGCCCTAATATCAGGCTCTTCTGTTTGACTAAGTACCGTTCAATACTCAAAAAAACCAAACTTCAACGTACACTGGTACATTGCGATTGGTAGAGTATTATCAATAGCTTATTTGGCATTAAATTGCCAACTGCAGGCGCTCACTTCTCAAAATGCAACCATTCACCACACAGGCACACTGGATTCTGTATTAAATCGTTCTTAAAAATGCACCTTGGGGTGTAAATGAATATTTTATATCGCTCAGAATTATAGCATAATGTTGCAATCTATCAGGTTACAAATATTATATTTTGAGCACGTAGGTGGGACACATCAATATAACTCCTTCGAAAAATTGCGACTGAGTAAAGCGCAAAGAAGTTCTGTATCTTCCTTGGCTATTTCAGGAAAGCTCGGACTAGTTAGCAGAAACGAAACCCATAAACCTAAACTATAAGTCATGTTAGAGTCAGAATCTTTATCACAGGATAAGTTAAAATTGAAATTCTTGTCAATAGTGAAGTGCGTTATCGCACTATGTGGATTTTTGATAATAACGTCGGTCAATGCTCAACAAACAACACAAACCGGTGCTTCGAATTCAACTACCCAAAATTCAATTGATAGTCTAAATAGAACCATAATTCAAGCCAGAGTAGAAAAATCTGAAATCAGGCAGACATTATCAATGATCGAAATTGAACTAGACTCCATTAATTCCCAAAGACAGGTAATCCGAAAACGAGTAAAACTTGATTCCAACCCGGATCAAGAAGTACTCCGAGTGAGGTATGCCCAGCTACTCGAACTTGAGCAGCGAAAAACTGATATGCAAATCATCTTGGGAACATACCATACCCTATCTCGTATGAATCGTTGGCAAGTTGCATTGAACCATGGCAATTTGTCGATGCTCGCACGAACAAATTTCTATTATCGACACTGGTTAAATTTCCAAACAAAAGCAATCGATAATCTTGAAAAAAAACTCCAAGGGTTCTCGGAAAGCGAAAACGCTATCATAGCCGAAGAAGCAATATTGGCCGAATCCTTTAAAAAATTGGCTAAAAAACGTGACAAACTGCTAGCGAATAAAAAATTGCTTCTTGAACGACAACCTATACTTGATCAATTAATTCAAACAAATCAAGACAGAATTCAACGACTACAAAGTCAAAGACCGAATGAATTCCTTCCGCCACGGTAATTTACCTGCAATTATTGCAGTAACCAACATTTTGCAAATTTATAGTGCAACCTATGCACACATTACAATCACTAAACAAACTGAAAAGCTAAACCCTCATTCAGGTAGCCCACTGCCTATAACTTATGATTCAGTTGTCAGTGGTCATAGATGTTGAGGTTTGCAGATAGTTAACATTTTTGCTTACATAGTTTGTAAGAACCAATTTTTGAGCATTTTGCCAATAAAATACCATTGACTTGCAAACATTAAAAGTTCTTCATTTTTGACGATATTCACTCCACACATGAAATTCTCAATATAATCCCAAGTAAACTAGTTTAATGGTATTCGGTTAACATTCACGCCAGGCAATGCAATGATTAAAAGCAAACCATCACTGATTAAATTGATAACATCACAGATGCTATTCGGGCTTACAGCAATCGGCATATTTATTTCACCTATTGCATTGGGACAAGTCCAGCAAACTACCCTGCCACTTGACAACATCGCGACATTTGCCAAGGTGTTTGAAACCGTAAAAAACCATTACGTCGAAGATATTTCAGATGAGAAACTTTTGCAAATGGCTATACGCGGAATGATTGACGGACTTGATCCGCATTCAGCATTGCTTGACAGCAGAGAAATGCAAGATCTCAGGATAGAGACAACTGGTAAATTTGGCGGACTTGGAATCGAAATCACAAAGGAAAATCTTGGAATTAGAGTAATTTCACCAATCGATGACACACCAGCGCACAAAGCCGGAATCCGAGCCGGTGATCTCATTGTACGAATTGAAAATCGACCTGTTAACCGAATGACATTAAGTGAAGCTGTCGACTTGATGCGCGGCACACCAGGCACTAGTGTCTCACTTACAATTATCCGAGACGGCACAAGTAGCCCATTGCAATTTACACTGACTCGTGCAGTCATCAAAGTCAGAAGCGTTCGTAGCTTTTTGCTAGAACCAAATTTCGGATATCTCAGAATTACCCAGTTCCAATCAACTACGCCCGAGTTTGCCGAGCAGAACATTAAAAAAATGTTAGAAGATTCCCCATCACTTGAAGGCGTTGTTATTGATCTGCGGAACAACCCCGGTGGCGAGCTGCAGAGTGCTATTGGAATCAGCGACATGTTCATCGATGACGGCATAATTGTAAAAACACGTGGCAGGAACGGTAATGACGATAGTGTTTTTCAAGCAACACCAGGGGATGTACTGCAAGGCATGCCGCTTGTCGTACTTGTCAATAATGGATCTGCATCTGCATCTGAAATCGTTGCTGGCGCGTTGCAAGACCATGGACGTGCGGTTATCATGGGTGAAAGCACATTCGGCAAAGGTTCAGTTCAAACAATCCTTTCAGTCAATCGCGATACCGCAGTCAAACTAACAACGCATCGGTATTTCACACCGAACGACCGCTCAATTCAAGCACAGGGAATTGTGCCGGATATTGAGGTAGTGCGACGCGAGTTTGTTGAAAACGACGAAGACCAAATGTTAAATGTGCGTGAGGCAGACCTTGAAGGCTCTCTTGAGAATGAGGATCAAAGCCAACAATCACCCACTGAAGAGGTGGCCGTCAATCCCGCCGTCAATCATGACTACCAGTTGCAACAAGCATTGCATTTGCTCAAAGGCCTCAGGATCATATCACACTCTGATTACACAGGCTAAACTATATTCAGTCAACAACTGTCGTATCCAAAATAACGCCGGTACAAATGGCATCAGCAGTGGAATTGACTGAGAAATATGATCGCTGAGCATCAATCGGTTCAGCGCAACAATACCATTGCTCGGACATTTGCGGAACTTTCAATTGATGCGCCAATTCTAATTTCGGCTCATCAACACCGGCAAAACTGAACGCTCTAGACCACACCCCTGCAAACGTCTCAGCACGATTCAAACCGGTGATTTCAGAATTGCTCACCCAGTTGCTGATCTCTCTTTGCAATCTATCGACCTCACAGTCAGGGTGATCCCATGCGTACCCAAGCAACTCTGGGTTATATCCGCCAAGCCAATTACTCGTATCATCAAGTTCCAATAGACGCGACCCGCGCGGTACTAGCAAACGTATGCTAAGCTGCACCGGTGCAACGCTTTCAACCAAACCCAACTCAACAATATTATTTAACAACCGGCAATAACCCACTACCGTTGTCCAAGGAGTAAATGGAACAAAGGTTGGCAGCATAGTGATACCCAATTGTCGCAACATACGGAGTGCATGTTTAAAATCATTTGCAGTGTGCCCTTTCTGCAATTTTTCCAGTACCTTGTCCTCAATTGACTCAACTGCACTTGTGATGAACAGGCAACCGCTTTGTGCAAAACACTCTAGCAACCTCTCATTTTTTAGGAGATGCTCTATCTTGATTGTTGCATCCCAAGTGGTTCCAGGGAACTCTTCATGCAATCTCGCAACAAGTCGTCGCGCATGACCAGGACCATTCAAAAAGTCAGGGTCACCGAACGAAATGTGCTCGGCTCCAGCCTGTATTTGCTGTCTAACGTCATCCATTACAATGTCCGCATTTATAACTCTAAAAGCTCCAGAGTAAACCGGCACTACCGGGCAATGACGACACAAGTGTTTACACCCTCGACTTCCCTCAACAAAACCCACAATTTTCTCACTCCCATTCGGTAACATGAGTCTTGAATAGTTGTCTAGTGATGGCAGTTTTGAACGGTCGGGCTTGATGAATGGCAACTTGTCTAGACAGACATTAGTTTTTTGCAGATGACTTGCATCACTCCCATCGCGTACGGCACGACAAAGTGATAATAGATTTGATTCAATTTCACCACCAAAAACATACTCACATCCAAGTGAACGAAAGTAATCATCATTCACTGGCGCATAAAGACCAAAAACACACAGCTTGCAATGTGGTGCAAGTGATTTGATTCTAGGAATGAATTCTGATGCAAGCCGCGCGCCGGCATGCATAATCAAATGAATGGCAATCAATTGAACACCAATCAGACGACTTTCGTCCAACGGCTCACAACTTAGATCTAGACAATCAACATCAAAGTCGTCTTGTTTTAACCAAGCAGCTGGTTGCGCCAGTGCAAACGGTTGTCGCCCGATCTCGTACGGACTAATCAGAACGACTTTCACAATAGGATGGCTGTCAGCCGAAAATTAGAGCAGTCCCAAACTCAGAAGTGCATCATCCGACATACGATCTTTTGTCCAAGGCGGATCCCAAACCAATTCAACATGCGCATCCTTGACGCCATCGACACATTTAACTGCACACTCAACTGTGCCAGGGAAGGTTTGCGCCACTGGACAACCTGGTGAGGTCAAGGTCATCTTTACTTGAACCACTTTGTCATCATCTATATCGACCGAATAAATCAACCCAAGATCGTAAATGTTGATAGGAATTTCCGGGTCGTAAATATTTCGCAATGCATCAACAATTTGCTGCTCCAGAACTAAATTAGTTATTGACTGCTCACAATCTGAAGGCACTTCTTCCAGCAACTCAGCACCATTCGTTTCAGAGTTTAGAAAATCGAACATGAACTCATGCTCGGTTTGAGGTGCCAACTTATTATCTTGCCGCTCGTTTGACATATTACTACTCAGTTGTAACTTTTGATTCTTCATGATTGAGTGCCGCCACTGCCGTGTGCCAGGCCAAAGTGGCACACTTAACACGCGAAGGAAATGCCTTGACTCCAATGAGCACCTCAAGCTTGCCGATATCTTCGCCATTGCTTTCGTCGCTTGTCACCCTCGCATGAAATCGCTCAAAAAGTTTCTCTGCATCTTGTTTAGTCATACCCTTTAACATCTCGGTCATTATTGAGGCCGACGCAAGCGAAATGGCACAGCCATGCCCTACAAACTTAATGTCTTGGATAACCTCGTCACTATCAACATAACAAGCTAAAGTGAGTTCGTCCCCGCATAAAGGGTTGACACCTTCGGCCTCACAATTGGCAGATGCAAGCGGACCGTAATTCCTTGGGTTGCGGCTGTGATCTATAATCACTTCCTGGTATAAAGCTTGCAAATCGTCCATCATTGGCCAAACAAGCGTCGTACGCTGTCAATTGCTTCAAACATCAAGTCAATTTCTTCTATTGTGTTATATACTCCAAAGGTCGCACGCACTGTTGCTGCAACATTGAAGTGTTGCATAACCGGCATTGCACAATGATGGCCTACCCTGACTGCTACGCCTTCTCGGTCTAGCACAGTGCCAATATCATGGGCGTGCACGCCACGCAAACCAAAAGAAAACACTGCTGCCTTATTCATTGCATTCCCATAGACTCGAATATCTGGATACGACTGTGCACGTTGCTCAACATATCGCAACAAACCATCTTCATGTGCGGCAATTGCATCAATTCCTATATCCCACATAAACTGAACTGCGGCACCAAAACCTACTGAGTCGGCAATGTTCGGGGTGCCAGCTTCAAACTTATGCGGAATGGACGCATACTCAGTACCGTCAAATGTCACGCGCTTAATCATTTCACCACCACCTTGATACGGCGGCATCTCCTCAAGCAGGGACTGTTTGCCATAAAGAATCCCAATGCCTGTCGGCGCATACATCTTATGCCCCGATAAAGCTAGAAAATCGCAATCAAGATCCACAACATTCAACGGAATATGAGGTGCGGCCTGCGCTGCATCTACGACAACAACTGCGCCAGCGTCGTGTGCAAGTTTTGTCATCTCTTTGACTGGATTAATGGTGCCAAGTGCGTTAGCTACGTAAGTGATAGCTACAAGTCGCGTTTTTTCATTCAGCAATCGCTGGTATTCAGACTGGATAATTTCACCGCGGTCATCCATAGGGATCATTCGCACCCGACTACCGGTTAGTTCAGCGATAAGTTGCCACGGCACTATGTTCGAATGATGCTCCATTTCGCTGACTAAAATCTCATCATCTGCCCTGAATTTCCAGCGCCCGTATGAATTGGCGACAAGATTCAGTCCTTCAGTAGCCCCACGCACAAAGACAATCTCTTTTGCATGTTCCGCATTAACAAACCGCTGTGCTAGTTCTCTTGCTTGTTCAAATGCTTCCGTTGCGCGGTCGCTTAATGCATGCACGCCTCGGTGCACATTGGCGTGCTGCGTTGCGTAGTATTCTTTTAATGCCTCAGTTACGACTAGTGGCTTTTGGGAGCTGGCGCCGCTATCAAGATAGACCAAGCGTTTGCCATAAATTTCCTCATTGAGAATCGGAAATTGCTTGCGGATTACTTCAACATCCAAAGCGCGTCTTGGCTTCGTATCAAAATCGGACTTTAAAGCCGCTTCACTCATGCTGCTTTCCTTTGTGTAATTTCACCGATAAGCTTGGAACGAATCATATAACTGATGTAGTCCTTAACCTTACCATTTTCCAATTGATCAATAATTTCCATCGCAAACGCCTCTGTCAATACCATCCGCGCATCAGCATCACTCAATCCCCTAGAGCGTAAATAGAAAATCGCCTCAGCATCAAGATATCCGACAGTTGCACCATGTGAGCACTTCACATCGTCTGCATATATTTCAAGCTGTGGTTTAGTATCAGCCTCAGCGCTGTTTGACAGCAGGAGATTTTTGTTCTGCTGTTGAGCGTCAGTTTGCTGCGCTCCCGGATTTACGGTAATACGGCCATGAAACACTGCGCGCGCTCGTTCGTTAAGAATACCCTTGTAAAACTCACTACTAGCGCACCTGGGCACCGCGTGAGTTACCGTGGTGTAGTTATCGACATGTTGCTTCCCACGCCCGACAAACAAGCCATTGAGACCACTGTGTGATTGCTCACCATCAAGTGATACTGCTAGCTCATGGCGATCAAGCAATGCGCCCAATGAGCAAGTAAATGCCATGTAACGGCTACGTTCGCTTTGACTTACGTGTGTTGAGCCAACGTGAAATGCGCTCTCGCTCTCGTTCTGAATTCTTATGTGTTCCACCACAGCCGCCTCGCCAATATCAAGGCTGATTGAGGCACTGGTTAAATGGTTGGTTGAACCGAGTGAAACATAGCGCTCAAGCAAAGTAAGCTCAGCGCCTTTTTCAATCACCAAAGAATGATTGATGCTGCACAGTCTCGTATTGGCCTGAACACTGCTGATGTTCAAAATCTCAAGCGGACGATTTAGTTTAGCACCGTTTGCAACTCGAACTACCAGTCCATCAGTTACAGCAGCAATGTTCAACGCTTCAAAGCCGTGCGTAGCATTAGCTGCCTCGCACCGCAAGCGCTCTACTACAAGCTCATCGCCGTGGTTCAGGATATCTTTCAACGTGCGAATCTCAACTTCTTTCGGTAACTGCTCAAGGTCCGACAGCTTGTCTTCAATCCAACCGTCAACCAAGGTAATGCGATAAGTATCTAACCCCGGTATCTCAATATCAGCCATATCAGATAGCTTAACATTCAAACCATCCAAAACAGACAGCTCAAAAGGTATCGACTCCATTGCCCGAATGTTAGTGTACCGCCAATTCTCATCTGTAATTTTTGGCAATCCAACTTCGGCAAGACGGTTGACTGCCGATACTCGCAACTGGCGAACAGCGTCATTGGTTGCACCTGGTAACTGAACTGATTGGTTGGCACCCAGCTGCAACAGACGATTAGCTAGCGGGTTTTCTCTCATGCCACGGCTTCCTTTTGTTGCTGCTCTGAGTTGCCAGTCACCCAGTTGTAGCCATATTGTTCAAGCTCATGCGCCAGCTTCTTATCACCAGTACGCACGATTTTACCGTTGAATAAAACATGTACGACATCTGGTGCGATGTATTCAAGAATTCGCGGGAAGTGAGTCACGACAATAACTGAGCGCTCTCCGTCCGATAAAGAGTTAACCCCTTTTGAGACAACTTTCAGAGCATCAATGTCAAGTCCTGAATCTGTTTCATCCAGCACAGCAAGCTTGGGTTCTAACATCGTCATTTGTAAAATTTCATTGCGTTTTTTCTCACCACCTGAAAAACCATCATTCACTGAACGGTAAAGAAACGACTCATCAATCTCCAACAGCTTCATTTTTTTCCGCACTAGTTTCAGAAAATCAATGGCATCCACCTCCGCCTCGCCTCGGTGCTTACGCATCGCGTTGACTGCTGCTTTGATCAGATAAATGTTATTTACACCTGGAATTTCAATCGGGTGTTGGAAGGCCAAAAATATGCCTTGATGTGCGCGCTCTTCTGCATCAAGATCCAATAAATCAGCATTGTTAAACTCAACGCTTCCGCTAATACCTTCTGTCACCTTGCCGGTAATTACATTAGCCAAAGTACTCTTGCCGGAGCCATTCGGGCCCATGATTGCGTGAACCTCGCCAGCACCGACATCAAGGTCGATACCTTGCAAAATTTTTTTATCTCCAATTTTGACTTTTAAATTTTTAATAGACAGCATTTCGCTGATAATCTCCAAAAATACAGGAATAATAATGGTGAGTGGAAATGCGCAAACTCAACCGACCGCGCCTTCTAAGCTGATGCCTAGCAACTTCTGGGCCTCAACTGCAAATTCCATGGGCAACTCCTTGAACACTTGACGACAAAACCCGTTGATAATCATCGATACAGCGTCCTCTTCCGATAAGCCGCGCTGACGGCAGTAGAAAAGCTGGTCTTCGCCGATGCGAGAGGTCGTTGCTTCATGCTCCACTTTTGCGCTTTGGTTTTTTACCTCAATATAAGGAAAAGTATGAGCACCACACTGTTGTCCCATCAGCAGCGAATCACATTGTGAATAGTTGCGGGCATTCTCAGCGCTTTTCAATACTCGCACAAGTCCGCGGTAAGAGTTCTGGCCGCGTCCGGCTGAAACACCTTTCGAAATAATCGTACTGGAGGTGTTGCGTCCGATATGAATCATCTTGGTACCGGTGTCTGCTTGTTGGCGGTTGTTGGTCAATGCCACTGAATAAAACTCCCCGATTGAATTGTCGCCTTCAAGCAAAACACTCGGATACTTCCAAGTGATAGCCGAACCGGTTTCCACTTGCGTCCAGGATATTTTTGCGTTGTTGCCGCGGCAAGCTCCGCGTTTAGTGACAAAGTTGTAAATTCCACCGCGCCCTTGCTCATCACCGGGATACCAATTTTGCACTGTTGAATATTTGATTTCTGCATTCTCAAGCGCCACAAGTTCGACAACCGCAGCATGCAGTTGATTTTCATCTCGCATTGGTGCGGTGCACCCCTCAAGATAACTTACGTAACTACCTTCGTCAGCAACAATCAGCGTACGTTCAAATTGGCCTGTATTCATTGCATTGATGCGGAAATAAGTGGACAATTCCATAGGACAGCGTACACCCTTGGGCACATACACAAACGACCCGTCACTGAACACCGCAGAATTAAGCGCAGCGAAAAAGTTATCGCCAGACGGTACTACTGAACCAAGATACTTCTGCACCAGGTCAGGATGCTTGCGCACCGCCTCTGAAAATGAACAGAATATTACTCCGGCATCGGACAGTGTTTTCTTGAAAGTTGTCGCCACCGACACACTGTCGAACACCGCGTCAACTGCAACACCAGCCAACATTTTTTGCTCTGATAGTGGAATCCCAAGCTTTTCATAGGTTTCAAGCAACTTGGGGTCTACCTCATCAAGGCTTTTTGGCCGGTCTGCGTCGGTTTTTGGCGCAGAATAGTAGCTAATGGCCTGATAGTCGATTGGTGTGTAACGAACATGCGCCCACGTCGGTTCTTGCATTTTTTGCCAACGCCGATAAGCATTCAATCGCCAATCTCTCATAAACTCTGGCTCACCCTTGATTCTGGACAATGCGATTATGACATCTTCATCCAATCCCGGATCAAAGGTTTCCGACTCAATGTCCGTAACGAATCCCTCTTTGTACTCGCGTCCGACGAAGTCGCTTATATCAGCTGCTGTTGATGGGTTCACTTCCTTACCTCAAATTAATTCATACTAGTTCATTGGAAAATGACACGCGTCGCTCCTTGCTTGTAGCTAAACAGCGATTCAGCTGCCGTTCAGCAACTTTCTGCACTTGTGGACGCGCGACTATGTCCCCAAGCTTGAGCGCATCTAAAAACGATAATATTTGCTTGCTCAGATCGTTCCATAATTCATGAGTGAGGCAAATCTCACCATCCTGACAGTTTTCTCGTCCATGACACCGGGTGATATCAACTGGTTCACCAACGGCATTGACAATCTGATATACAGAAATATCTTGAGGTGATTTTGACAATCGATATCCACCACTGGGACCGCGCGCGCTTTCAACCAAACCTTTAGCCTTCAGTTTGGCAAAAATCTGCTCAAGATATGCCACTGAGATTTCTTGATGCTCTGCAATTTTCTTCAAGGCCACATAACCGTCCACAGATTTATGCAAAGCCAACTCCATCATGGCAGTTACGGCATACCGACCTTTGGTAGTCAGTTTCATTTCTACCCAGTGTTTAACTTAAAAAATATAATTCCTACTAAATTACTTGGTTTTTAGTATATCATGCTAAATCTCGATTTTTCAAGTGTCACGGTAATTTTCTTTATTCAGCAGGACGAATTTATTATCTAGCGACAATCGCGCGAGTCGGTCTGTTCTTGTTTTTTGGGACATTTATACCTGCCCATGCTTGCAAATTGTGGTATATTAGCAGAGTTCAAATTCTTTTCAATTCAATCATGTACGGCACCATTGAACTTACAAAAGATTGATATGCCTTGGAGTCGAACCAGATAATCTTCATTTCAATGTATGATCAAACACAGAAGTCGCCAAGGGTAATTTACCAACCTATTGAACGTGGGTAAGGGGTCATCCGTTATATGAGAACTTATCGACAAAACCGAATTCAAGAAATTACTAAGCTCAATAATTGCTTTAAGCTCTGCGCGTTATATTCAACGCGAAGTTGAGAATTTAATCTTCTATTTTTTTAGTAACATTTGCCACACTCACAAGCAATACAATCTGCTGAATCACAAGGCACTCACTGCGACCCTGTTTGCGGCATGTCAGTTGACTCGGCAAACGCAGAATACAGCTTCAGCCATAACAACCAGACCTATTGGTTCTGTTGTCAAAACTGCCTGACTAAATTTAAATCCAACCCTGAGCACTATCTAATCGCACCAAAAGATCGGCAACCTCAGGTGTCTGGTTTGTCAAGCGACACTCAGTTCACCTGTCCAATGCATCCTGAGATCATGGAGAATGAATTCGGTGAATGCCCCCTTTGTGGAATGGCCTTGGAGCCAATGTCTCCATCATTTGATGACGACAAACCAAATCCAGAACTCATCGATTTCACAAGGCGATTCTGGGTCGGCCTGATTTTTACCGTGCCGGTAATGGTGCTGGCAATGGCGCCGCACATTGGAATACCGCTAGAATCTGTTGTTTCAACGAACCAGTCAAATTGGATACAGTTAATTCTGACCACACCAGTCATGCTTTGGTGCGGTTGGCCGTTTCTCACACGCGGCTGGACTTCGGTAAAAAATAAGTCACTGAACATGTTCTCCCTCATAGCTCTTGGCACAACAACGGCATACATATTTAGCATTTTAGCAACTGCGATACCGCAATTATTTGCGATTAATCTAGGTGTCTATTTCGAGGTTTCCTGTGCTATTGTTATTCTAGTGTTGCTAGGCCAAATTATTGAGTTGAAAGGACGAGCGAAAACCGGAAATGCAATCCGCAAGTTGCTTGAGTTGGCTCCCAAGACTGCAACACTTATTGATGAATCAGGCCAAGCCACCACAGTCGATGTCAGCAAACTTGATACTGACGACTTAATTCGGGTTCATCCTGGCGAACGAATACCACTTGACGGCATCGTTCAAAGCGGCAAATCAAGTGTCGATGAATCACTGCTGACAGGAGAGTCAGTGCCTGTGCACAAAATTGCCGGCGATACCGTTTACGCTGGCACTATAAATTCAAGCGGTTCATTCATCATGCGCGTGAAAAGCCGTCAAAGCGAAACTCGCCTAGCGCAAATCGCACGCACAGTAGCCAATGCCCAACGGAGCCGACCGCCCATTCAGAATACAGCTGATAACGTGGCTGCTTGGTTTGTGCAAATCGTTCTCGCAATCGCTATTATCAGCTTTATTGCATGGGTTTTGATTGGACCGATGCCGTCCGTTAATTACGCTTTTACAGTCTTCGTTGCAGTTTTGATTATCGCTTGTCCTTGCGCTCTCGGGCTAGCTGCTCCAATGTCCGTCATGGTTGGCATCGGTCGCGCCGTTGATCAAGGCATACTGGTCAGAGATGCGCAAACTATGGAAAACCTCGCCAACTTCGATACCTTGATTGTGGACAAAACCGGCACAATCACCGAGGGAAAGCCAAACGTAACTGAAATTCACGCCACCTCAAGTCAAGCTGACCAAGCACTGGCCTACGCCGTTGCGCTAGCTCATGTGAGTGAACACCCGCTCGCAAATGCAATAGCTGCTGAGGGTAACCGTCAACAGGTGCCAATACTCAATGTTGAAAATTTTGAAAGCGTCTCCGGTATGGGTGTTGCCGGTACGATCGAAAACACGACAGTTATACTCGGCAATGAACAGCACCTTGAGTCACATGGTATTACGGTCCGAATTTCTGATTTGGGAGAAAACTATTCACCAGCAGCTGAATCAGCTCTTGTATATCTTGCAGTCAACGGCCAATTGAGTGCCGTTTTTGAGATTGCTGACTCAATCAAAAAAACAAGTAAAACTGCGATATCAAATTTGCAAAATATGGGTATCACAATCGTCATGCTAAGTGGTGACCGCGAAGTCGCAGCCAAGTCTATCGCCACCAGCTGCGGAATAGCAAATTGGCACGCCCGCTTCACACCTGAACAGAAGCAAGACTACATTCGCACCCTGCAACAACGCCACTGTGTGGTGGCCATGGCTGGTGACGGGATCAATGATGCTCCGGCGCTCGCACAAGCAAATGTTGGAATAGCCATGGAACAAGGTGCAGACGTTGCGTTGGAAAGCGCTGGGGTATTGGTTATGAATGGCGACCTGCTTGGAATAGTGCGGGCACGATCAATAGCCCATGCAACCTTGCATAACATTCGCCAGAACTTGTTCTTCGCATTTGTTTACAACTTATTCGGCGTGGCTATCGCTGCCGGTGCGCTGTACCCATTTTTGGGGATATTGCTATCGCCAGTGGTTGCTGCGGCCGCAATGAGTCTGTCATCGATTTCTGTCATCGGCAATGCCTTGAGAATGCGACGATATCCAACTCCGGTTTGATTGCCTCAATCGTTTTCTGGCCAAGCGATCTTCAGGCATACCCCAATGACAATCAAGGCTACCAATGTAGTAAAGCCTATACCGTCTAGCAACCAATCAATTACCATCCCAATGAATGCCACCCCACCGATCAACAGGTAAAACACTCGGCGGTAAATCTTTTCCAGCGCAGTTGCTGACTGCGCATCGGCATTTTTCTTATTTCTTATACGTTCAGCCTGCAGCTCGGATAGCGCTTCATGCGCCAACCTAGGCAGCTCCGGCATGGAAGTTAGCCAATATGGTAATTCTGTCTTGATCGTTTCCCTTAAACCTTGCACCTTATACTGCCGCCCGATCCAGTCTTTCAGTATAGGTCTGACTGTATCTGAGATATTCACCTGAGGGTCCAACATTCGCGTCAAACCTTCAACACTCAAATAGGTTTTCTGGAATAGCAACAATTGAGGTTGCAGTTTGATATCAAAATCCCTAAACATCCTGAACATCCGCCCCATCAACTTTCCAAACGACTGCTGACCAACAGTTTGATCTAAAAATGGCTCGCAGACTGTGCGAATAGAAATTTCAAATTGCTCTACCGATATATCATGCGGTGCCCAGCCAGAACGGATGTGCGTATCCACCACTGCTTTGTAATCCCGTCGCAGGATGGCAGTGATATTGTCTGCTAGATAGTTGCGGTCAACACTAGACAAGCTTCCCATAATGCCAAAATCCACAATATTGAGTGTTCCTTCTTCAGAAATTAATAGATTACCTGGATGCAGGTCACCGTGGAAAAAACCATGGTAGAATACCTGAACAAAAAATGAGTTGACAATATTTTCGGCTAATCTTGTCAAATCAACTCCAGCTGCTTTTATAGATTCCACATCGCGAATTGGAAATCCACTGACACGTTCCATGACTAAAACGCTTGGACGGGTGTATTCCCAATATATACGAGGCACGTAAAGAAACAGATCATCCTTAAATAGAGTCCGAAACTGGTTGGCACTTGCTGCCTCCACTGTCAGGTCTAAGCTGTTAGTAAGTGTGTCGGCATAAGACTGTACAACCTCTATAGCGCTGTACTGTTCATGCTTAGGCCAAAATACGTTGAATAGCCAAGCAAACATCATCATGATTTTGAGGTCGCTGTCTACCATCTTGTCAATCCCCGGTCGAAGCACCTTGACCACTACATCATCCCCGTTCTGCAAGACTGCATTATGCACCTGCGATACTGAAGCTGATGCAATTGGAATGTCATCGAAGCGACTAAATACATCATCAACAGACGCTCCAAGTGATTCTTCAATCACATTTCTAGCTGATGCGCTACTGAAAGGTTGTACCTGATCCTGCAATGGCATCAGCCCCTTGACTATATGATCAGGAAACATATCCGGTCGCATTGATATCATCTGCCCGAACTTAATGAAAATCGGTCCGAGTTCCTGCAATGCCTCTCGCAAACGCACTGCATACGGCTTGGTTTCGTCATAGTTTCGCTCGCCCAACAACAACCGAAACAGGTGCTTGGCTGCCGGCAACTTGAGATAGGGCTCAAGCTCGGCATCAAGTCCGTGTTTCCTCGCTGTCGTAGCAATTTGCCACATGCGTTGAAAACGTATAAACGGATTCAATGCAATTTACCTGCCAAGGCGCTCAATTCGCTGCTCAAGCCGGTCAACATCGGCCTGTAATGAATCAACATCATTCATGAAATTTTCGACCTGTGTCCGAGGCGCAACTAGATGCGATTGCTCAAACAGATAGCTAGACGCCACATTAGCCAGCTTCGATTCAAATCCGAATACTGTCTTTTGCCCCCAACGAACTAAATTGCCGATCTGCCTAGCTGGGATGTCACCGGTTCTTTTGGCCACTAACTCCTCCCAATCCAAGTCAACTTGCCTAAGCAGTGTATGCAACCGTTGTGCCAATCGCAAGTCCCCGACAATTTCAATACCCTTGAGCTGAGTTGGACCGACAGACTCAGAAGCAAGCACTTCCATATAGTCTGAGATTCTGCCGCTGACCGTCAAATCTGCTATCTTATGTCCACCAACCGAGATGAATACCAAGCCATCCTCTACAGTAAACTCAACTTCATAGTCAATGCCTTGAACAACAACTCTAATTACCCTTTGTTCCATTGCGGAGAGCACCTCAGCGAGTTCAGTGTCACTGCTTGCAGCTTCATTAATCAGGCTTGCAACTTTTTCACACAACCGCTCACCGATAAAGACAATATAAGGATTCTTTGCCATACTGTAGACAACTCTTTATAGTTTGCGGCCGATATGAAGAGCCACCACACCAAAAGTAAGATTGTGGTACTCCACTCGTTCAAAACCAGCATCTACCATCATATCAACCAGAGCCTCTTGGTTGGGGTGGCGGCGAATGGACTCAACCAGATACTGATAGCTTTCCCGATCCTTGACCACAAGTTCTCCGATACGTGGAATGACAGTGAAGGAGTAACCATCATAGATTTCTTCAAGCAAAGGGATTACCGGCTTCGAAAACTCCAATATTACAACTCGCCCACCTGGACGAACAACCCTGAAAATCGAAGCCAGAGCTTGGTGAATGCGAGTTACGTTTCGAAGCCCAAATGAAACTGTAATACAGTCAAAACTGTCATCTGCAAACGCGAGATTTTCCGAATCGGACCGCACCTGATACACATTTTGTAAATATCCTTGATCTATCATTCGGTCTTGTCCAATTCTAAGCATGGACGCATTGATATCTGTCAATATCAAGCGACCTTTAGGTCCTAAACGTTTGGCTATCGCCAGACTGAGGTCACCGGTTCCACTAGCGACATCCAAAACACAACTGTTGTGTCGTATTCCAGTATGCGCAAGCGCAATTTTTTTCCAAATTCGATGTATGCCAAATGACATGAGATCGTTCATCAAATCATAGCGATTGGCAACTGAATCAAACACATCACCGACTAGTCGACCTTTTTCTGACTCGCTAACTTGCTGATAACCAAAGTGGGTTTGTTTGTTTGATTCGTTACTCATAGATTTAACTTCAGCCTGTAACATCAGCACGGGTATAACCCACTTCGCTCAACCGCTCCAAGTATGACTTCCAATACTTGTCTTTGTTAAGTCCCAGCTCATAGAGCAAATCCCAAGAGTAAATTCCAGTGTCATGCCCGTCATCAAACTTGAGAACAACTGCATAGTTGCCAACCGGTTCAATTGCATAGACATTCACTCGCTCCTTACCGTATTGCAACACTTGTTGCCCAGGCCCGTGTCCTTGGACTTCAGCAGATGGTGAGTAAACCCGAAGCAACTCGGCTTCCAAATCAAACAATTTTCCATCGTCAAACGCAATTTCAATTCGACGCGACTGTTTATGAAGTTTAATCTCCGTGGGACGAGTTCGTCTTTTCATGTGAATTTATGTGATAATTATGGTCAGCTATCTTGTAGCCATTCAGCGACAAGTTCTGAAAAATAGCTGAGCATACCATCCGCACCGGCCCGTTTAAATGCAATCAAAGACTCTAGGATTGCAGATTGCTCGCCAAGCCAACCGTTTTTTATGGCAGCCATCAGCATAGAATATTCACCGCTGACCTGATAGGCAAATGTGGGCATGCCGAACTCGGTTTTCAACCGATAAAGAATGTCAAGGTAAGGCAAACCAGGCTTGACCATGATCATATCCGCACCTTCCGCGATATCAAGTGCAGTTTCTCGAATCGCTTCATTGCTATTGGCCGGATCCATTTGATAAGTGCGCTTGTCACGCCCAGCAAGCTCTGAGGCGGAACCAACCGCATCTCGAAACGGCCCGTAAAATGCTGACGCATACTTTGCAGCATAAGATAATATCAACACGTCTTTGTGGTTATTGTCCTCAAGCGCTTCGCGAATAGCTCGAACCCGACCATCCATCATTTCTGAAGGTGCTACGATTGACACACCGGCATTTGCATGTGACAAGGCCTGTTCCACAATCACATTCAGCGTAAAATCATTGTCAACATAACCCTTATCATTGGTAATGCCATCATGTCCGTCTAAGGTATAAGGGTCCAAAGCCACATCAGCCATAACCCCGAGTTCAGGCACTGCATCTTTCAACGCGGAAATTGTTCGTTGCACAAGTCCGTTTCTGTTGCTAGCCTCTTCTGCATGGGCGGATTTTTTCTCCGATGGTACCACCGGAAAAATTGCTATCGCCGGCACTCCCAAATCGCGCAATCGTTTTGCCTTTTCAATAACAAAATCTATACTGAGACGTTCAACTTGAGGCATTGCTTTTACCGGTTCTCGATGTCTGGTCCCCTCGCAAACAAAAACCGGCATGATCAGGTCGTTTACGGATAGTGTCGTCTCCCGCATTAGTGCACGGCTAAAATCATACCGTCGCATGCGACGCATCCGAATAAATGGAAATCCTGATTCAAAACTGTCAGACATTTGCTTTTGTTTCATCTAGATTCTAATTGGGAAGATAAAATCCGCTCAATTACAATAGCGACAGTTTCGGCAATCAACTCCGGTGGTCCGGAGGCATCGACTGTCTGCAATAATCCGGCATCTTGGTAGTAATTTAGCAGCGGTTTGGTTTGGGAGTCATAGACTTTAAGCCGATGCTTGATCGACTCCTCATTGTCATCAGCGCGGTGCACAAGCACACCATTTTCACAGCAGTCATCACATTGACCTGGTACTTTTGGTGGATCAAAATGCACGTTGTAAATGCGACCACAATTTAGGCAATTGCGGCGGCCAGACAATCGCTTAACTACAGCTTGATGATCAATTTGCAAGTGTAACACCAACATAAGTGGGACTTTGTGTTTAGCTAAAATTTTATCAAGCATTTCTGCTTGCGGGAGGCTGCGGGGGAAACCATCTAGCAAAAAACCCTGTGACAAATCCAGTATTTCAAGGTGATCCGAAATCAGCTGCAGAACGATTTCGTCCGGCGCCAAACTACCTTGCTCAATTAACTCGGAGACTTGCATGCCAATGCGTGTTTTATTCAACACAGCATCTCTTAACAACTCACCGGTCGAAATGTGAGCAACGCCATAGCTCTCGACTACAAATTTTGCCTGACTGCCTTTGCCAGAGCCAGGCGGTCCGAGGAAAACGGATCTTAACATGATTGATATTTTAGAAGTACAGATTCAAACCGAATTTTCAGTGATTTCATTTTATTATCAATCGAAGCTCAGATTCGAGTTTTAACCACTTCAGGCCAGACAGTGTGAGTTTGCTACACCATTTCCCAATCTGTGGTTAATCTGAAGTTCCGTCAAATGTTGGTGGTAGCAGAACTCATGTCAGACTGTAAGTGAAAACAATCACCAATCTCGTGATACCTGCCTCCTCACACTGTAATAGCTGCACTGAACTTGTCCTTTCTACTTGGACACCGCCTTGTAGCAAACCACCTATTTTTAGATTCACCGAATTGCGCGCATCAGTATGAGTTTGAAGACCGATATTTAGACAGACTCACATTCTAATCTAATAGGCAAGCGCATCAATTCGCTATTAGAAATAAGTTACTGAGAGGCATGTACAACTACCGGATATTATAGAAAGAATTTTATTGTGCTTGTAACTAATTAATATTAGGGACTTATATACTATAATACCTTAACGCTTTACATATTCCGTAATATCAGGCACTTGTCAGAATCAGCCTAGTCCTGCTTGACGGACTTGGCAGGTCGCTCTTCCGAACGCTTGACTGCACCGCCCCCGAACAAGGCTTCCGCAACCTGACGCGGCGTCGCCTGAATGCGAAAGTCCCGCTGATACACCTTGGTTGATTTAGATTTAGAGTCCGCCGGTCGCTTCATGATTCATTCAAAGTCGTTTCACACGCTCAACTGTGATGGTGTTGCAAGCCGGCGACAGTCAGCCACCGCCGACCAAATCCGCATATCTCAACCGCTGACCCACCATGCCTCCAACCAGCCAGCGCATCTGCTCCAACGTGTCTTGGCTACGAATGTTGTGTTTGCCAACGAACTCCGCCACATACCGCGGCAAGTGCTTGCGGCTCAACTGGTGGAACACACCCTTGTACGCACGCTTGAGCACCGCCCAAAACGACTCCATCCCGTTGATGTGCACCTCACCTGCAACATACTCGCCAGCACTGTGCTTGACCGCCCGATGGTCATATCCCGCCATGCCACGATAACTGGCCAGGTCATCCGTGCACACGATGGCACCCTCTGCAACCCGCTCCGCAATGAACCGGTGCAAGGTGTTTCGCTTGGTATCCCCGATCACCTGGGCTTGAACCTGATTGCTGCCACGCTCTTTCACACCCGCCACCGTCGCCTTGCCGACCGCACCGCGCCCGGCATGCAGTCGCTTGTCCGCGTGCTTGTTCTTCTCCAGCCCGCCCACATAGGTCTCGTCCACTTCCACCACCTCGGCAAAGATCTGCTGACCTTGCTCATAGGCCTTCCTGATCTTGTGAGCCAGCATCCACGCACTCTTTTGGGTGATGGACAAGTCGCGGTGCAACTTCATGCTCGACACGCTCTTGAGACTGGTGGTCAGCAGATAGATGGCGATGGCCCACACCTGGCAACCGAGATTGGAGCCTTCCATCACGGTCCGAGTCTTGACGCTGAACCGCTTGCAGCAGGCCCGGTCTTGACAACGATAGGGCTGAGATGGGTGGCAGGCACCGGTTTGCACCTTGTCTGACCCGCAGTGCGGGCAGTGAATCCCAGCCGGCCAGCGAACCTCAGCGAACCACTGCTCGGCTTGCGTGTCATCGGGGAACATTTTGTACAGTTCCATCAGCGACAGTCCTTTTCTATAATACTTGCCGGGTGCTTTGTTTGACATTGACGCTCCTGTTGGGTTACCATTTGAAATCACGTTGTTTCTCATTATACCATGTTGAAGGTATTATAGTATATAAGTCCCTAATATTATGTTGATAATACAATATAAAATCGATTATTCAATCCGTATCGCCATTTACAACCTAGCCCGCAACCTGCTTATACCAGGTCAACCGACTCAGAACCGCATCCGAGCAGATTCGTAAGCTGAACAGATAAATGAGACCCAAACCTGGAAGTAATCACACATGTTGTATCAAACACTGGAAGCTCTGAAAGTACCTTTGCACAGCGCCTTGTCGATTTGAGAGTCTCCAAAGCAAAATTGAGTTCCAAATTCAGGAACTCTCTGCCCCGATTAGTGTTATAATTCTACAAGTAAATTTACTGAAAAACTGACCATGCGCAAGCTTAAACTCCCGATCGGTTCCGCTTCTCTCATGAACCTGCGGAACAGAAACTGCTACTATGTGGACAAAACACCACAAATCGAAAAACTGATTAACGATGGCGAATATTATTTCCTGTCGCGTCCCCGTCGGTTTGGCAAAACGCTTCTGGTGGACACAATGCAGGAATTGTTCGAGGGCAACAAGAGACTGTTCCGAGGTCTACACATCCACGACCGCTGGGACTGGACTGTCAGCAATCCGGTGGTGCGACTGAGCTTCGATGGTAGCTACAACGAACCTAGTTCTCTACACGATGACTTTCTTGACCAGTTGGACGAGCTTGAAAAGAATGCAGGCATTGACGCATCTTCAAGGCCCCGCACCGAGCCTAGACGGTTGCGAAATATAATTCTCAAACACTATGAGAATACCGGTCAACAGGTGGTGGTTCTGGTGGACGAATATGACAAACCGATCCTAGACTTGCTTGAAAACAAGCAGCAGGCGGAAGCCAACCGCGACTACCTGCACGGTGTTTACGGCATCATCAAGGGCTGTGCCAAATACATCCGCTTTATGTTCGTCACCGGCATCAGCATGTATTCCAAGGTCAGCCTGTTCTCCGGACTGAACAATCTCAAAGACATCAGTCTGGATCCCCGGTATGCCACCATCTGCGGCTATATAGATTCGGACATCGACACGGTATTTGCCCCGGAGCTTGACGGGCTGGACCGGGACGAGATACGGCACTGGTACAACGGCTACAGCTGGCTCGGCGAGGACAAGGTCTACAACCCCTTCGATGTCCTGCTGCTGTTTGACAACAGACTGTTCAAACCGTACTGGTACGAAACCGGCACGCCGCGTTATCTTTACAAGTTGCTGGCCGAAGGCGAGATCAACACCCTGAATCTGGAGAACCTAGAAATGCCTGAGAGAGAACTGGCAAGCTTTGACATCGATACCGTCAGCGTCAACGCATTGCTGTTCCAATGTGGCTACCTGACCATTGTTGACCATGAATCTCAGCCAGAAGGGATTGATTACAAGCTATACTATCCCAACCATGAGGTGCGGCTGAGCCTGAACCAGCAGCTGGTGGGTGCCGTCAGTGGCAACTTTGCTAAAGCCAAGAAGCGGGCCAAGAGCATGGCGAGGTTTCTGGCTGACAATGACTTTGAGGAGTTCAAGGCCGAGTTGAGTTCGTTTTTCTCAAGCATCCCGAACGAGTGGTATGCCCGCAACCTCATGCAGCACTACGAGGGATTTTATGCGAGCATGGTGTATGCCTGCTTCACCGCCATCGGCGTGGATGTCAAAGGCGAGGAGTCAACGAGTCTCGGTCGTTCGGACTTGGTGGTGGAGCATGCTGGCGAGGTGTTCGTGATGGAGTTGAAGGTGGCCAAACAGCCGAAAGATAAAGATAAAGTGGAGGCTGAGACGGCAGATGCGATTGCGCAGATTCGGGAAAACGACTATGCCGGCAAGTATCGCCATCGGCGAGGGAAGATTCATCTGCTAGGGGTGGTGTTTGACGGCGCGAAGCACAATGTAGCGATGATTCGGGCGGAACGGGATTGAGCCGGGCAGATGTTGAAGCATGAAACTCGTTGCCCGCCATGAGAAGCGTGCAGTGCTCAAGTCAACCGTCCGTTCCAAATGCTGGTGAATCTTTCGGTGTCGGTTGCACCTCTAAGATCAAATTACTGTCAGTTCAGAAGCTTCACTGCCGTTTTTGGTTTTAAATTGTACGAGGTCAGGATGTCTGAATTTATGAATTTGCAGATAAAACCAAGATATAAGATAAGCAAACTTACCCATCTCAGCTCACTTTACAAGATTAAGAAACTAAGCAATCGATCAACAAGATATGACTACGCCGACAATTTTTGAAACCTGCCGCCCTCGCGATGATGTGCTAGCAGGCACTGTAACAGAAGCCGATTTTGCGGCAGATTTAGCAACGGTAATTTCAGGTAAAGGAGCGGATATCTATACAGATCCGGTGCGTTTTTTTGCTAACACCTATCCAACAAGGGGGCTGAAAAACCTTCTAACAAATGTCTGCAGTAGACTGAGCGGCACTGGTGGAGAAACGGCTGCAATATTTCGCCTTGACACGTCCTACGGCGGGGGTAAAACTCATGGATTGATTGCTCTCTGTCACGCCGCTCATAGTGGTTTAGAAGTGCCCAATATTTCTGAGTTTGTAAACCCAGAACTTATACCCTCTGACGTACAAATCGCTGCATTTGAAGGCGAGAACGCTGACCCATCAAATGGCCGTCGTATGCTAGAAGGACATCTTGCTTTCACACCTTGGGGCGAGATAGCCTCGAAACTCGCCGGTCAAGAAGGATATGATAGGGTTCGAACAAGTGATGAGAAACAGATTGCTCCTGGAGCCGAAACTTTGCGTGAGTTGTTTGGCGGCCGGCCGACACTGATTCTACTTGATGAACTATCGGTCTACCTGCGTAAAGTCGGCAGGCGCGGAAACGCTCGAGAACAGTTTACAGCCTTTCTTCACGCGTTAATAAAAGCTGTAGAAAGCTCGCCAAATTCGGTACTAGTGTTCACTTTAGCAATTGGCAAAGATGGATTGGCGACAGATGCCTATAGCGATGAAAATCAGTTCATTGCCGACCAGATGTCAGAGATAATGAGTGTATCAGCGCGCAAGTCGACATTGCTCAATCCCACCGAAGATGACGAGACAATTCAAGTACTCCGTCGCCGTCTATTTGAGGATATTGACGAAAAGGCAGCAGATGTCGTTTTGAAAGCCTATCGAAAGAAATGGGACTCCCACCGAAATGACTTGCCAGATACTGCCACACAGACCGGTGCTAGTGAGGATTTCCGTTCGGGTTATCCCTTACACCCTGAGGTGTTGGAGACCTTAACAAAGAAAACCGCAACACTCGGTAAGTTCCAGCGAGTAAGAGGTATGTTACGAGTGTTAGCACATACTGTAGCCCATCTATGGGCAGAGAAACCACCTGATGCGACAGCAATCCATTTACACCACATTGACCTTGGATACGAACCTGTAAAACAGGAGTTTATAACCCGTTTAGAGCACTCGGAGTTTGCACCTGCCATTACTAACGATTTGTCTGCTGGGCAAAGTAGCAGAAAAGCGCTAGCGGAAAGACTTGATGACATTCACCATTCTGGTTTACCACCTTACGCATCCTACGTCGCTAGAACCATCTTTATTCACTCGTTTGCATTCAACCTTCCTCTACAAGGTGTTTCCAAGGAAAACCTAAGATACTCAATATTAGGCCCTACTACGGAATTGAGTTTCATTGAAGAGGCACGAAATAAGTTCATCGCTGAATCTGCTTATCTTGATGACCGCCCCGATGTACCAATGCGTTTCGTACATGAGGCTAATTTGAATCAAATGATTAGACGAACGGAAAATCTTGTAGACGCCGGAGACGTGCGAACAGAGTTGAACTCTTTCATTCGAGGAATATTCAAAGATAAAACACTTGATTTAGTGCTGTTCCCGAGTGGACCGTTCGATGTGACAGATGACGTTGCAAACGGCAGTCCGAAGCTCGTTATTATTGGGTATGATGCATTGGCAATAACAGCAACGGATAACTCTGTACCAGAGTTATTAAGAAAAATTTATGAAAATAAAGGATCAAACAGTTCTGAACTGCGCTTGTTGCGCAATAATCTTATTTTTATTGTTGCGGACGAGACATACAAAGATGAAATGCACCAAAAGGCTAGTCGGAAGTTAGCACTGCGTGATATGCTTCGACCGGAACGTCAAGTAGAATTGGCGGACTATCAGCAAGAAAAAGTTAGATCTTTGTATTCACAAACAGAACTTCAATTACCAGTAGCCATACAACAATGTTATCGGCACGTATTCTATCCATCAAACCGTACTGATAATAATGAAGTCAACCTAGCTCATACAGCAATCGACTTGCACTCTGCCTCTGACAAACCAGGTAATGGACAGCAACAAGTGGTGCGGGCGCTACAGAAACTAAACAAACTTCGTCTACCTAGAGATGATCCTGACTCACCAAATTATGTGCGCGACCGAACACCACTCAAAAAAGGGGAAATTTCAGTGCTTGCGTTACGAGATGAGTTCCGTCGTAATCCTGGCCTGCCAATTCTAATAGGTGAAGATACTTTTTTTCGTGGTATTCAAAAAGGCATTGAAGACGGTGATTATGTGTATCAGCGTGGTGAATTGCTATGTGGACCTGGCGACCCTGGCGTCAAAATAGAGATTGATGACCAATCCATGATATTAACAATGTCATTTGCTAAGAATGAAGGAATTTGGCCACGGTCTGACCTTGAAGAAAATGAAGAGGAAGAAGAGGAAGAACAGGAAGAAGAGGAAGAAGAGGAAATTGATGATGTAAAAGTAATAACAGCCGAAGGAACACTCACTGAGGCATTTGTAAAAATTTGGGAGAAAGCTCGTAGTCATAAATTGAAGACTATCGGAGTTTTAGAAGTACGCATGTACGATAGTGACGCTTTTCGACTTTTAAGCTCAGTCAACTCAGTATCCGACGCAGAAAAGACCGTTAAAATAAGAAGTGAATATAAAACTAGCGCCGGCGGAAAAATCAAACTGAAATTCAAGGGGCCAATATCAGATGCAAAGCTGGTGCAGGAGTTTCTAGCACCACAATTGCGGGATGCAATATCAGAGGATATAGTAATGAGATTTGAGTTGATATTTGAAACTGGTCTATCAATGGATGGTAACGTAGCAGAGGACCTTGCCAAACAGTTATGTCGATTCGTAGAGAATAGCCCAGCATTTATATCAGCTTCCAAAGCAAAGGTAAATTCATAAATGGCTCAAGTTATACGACTATCGCAAGTTGAAACACATACCTCTGCACCTAGTTATGAACTACGAGTATGTCGTCACGGACCTTCAGATTTCAATTATGAAGTATGGCAATTACCAGCTGTTGCATCCCCTCACATTAAAAATGCAGTACGTGTTGCAGGATTGCGAGGCAGTAATCTAGAATTGGTGGAGCATAGAGTTTTAAAAAAACTATCAAAAGCTGGAATTAAGGTTGAACATCACACTGACAAAAGTACGCGAGGTTACGCTCTAACCGAGGATTTAGCGCTGTTGTTTGGACTTCTATTTCGTGCATTGGCACCGATGCGAAGTCGAGATAATATGCGATCAGTAGCAGAAGGTATAGAAACAATGAGTCGCGAAGAATCTGCGTATTGGTTTGGTATGGCAATGCACCGCAAACATCCGCGCCGAGTGTTGACTGCACTTAGGTTTCTATTAACAGCACCAAATAGATAAATAGAAAATACAATGAGATTTGACCCTATTTATAATAATGTTAGCGTTGTTATGTTGGGTAAGTTCAATCCAGCAATTTTTACACCGGCTTGGTTTATGTTTCATGAAATTTTACCCCAGCATGTTGTAAACAATGCAGAATTGAAAATCGCTCATCAAGAACTGACTATGTTTTCTGCTGAGTGGTTATACCTTTCAATTGATAGGAATCGCTTTGAAGCACAAACCCAAATAGCCCCGTATTCACGATTGTATGACTTCTTACTGCGAGTTTTCAAGGAGCATTTAAACCATACTCCGATTGAGGCAATGGGAATTAATCGTGAAGTTGACTTTCAGGTGAAAAGTCAAGTTGAACGAGACCGAATTGGTAAACTTTTAGCACCAATTGAACCGTGGGGAAAATGGAAAGATAAGCTTGAACTAGATAGCGAATACGGCGGTATGAGCTCGCTGACAATGTCACAACATCATCTTCCAGATCGTCCACAAGGTGGAAGTGTGAATATTACCGTGCGGCCGTCAATACGAATTCCGGGAAGTCGATCTGGAATTTCGGTCAACGTCAATGATCATTATTCTACAGATACCGGTGGTATTGAAGGACGCACACAATTGATAGATCTTCTAAAAAATCAATTTCATGACTCAATTCACCAAAGTGATGCTATCATTAACCACATTATGTCCCTATAATTGACAAAGAGAAAATACCTATGAAACAATCTAGTCAATCCGAGTCATTTCAAAACTTTAATACAACAGCAGATAGCAGTAACGAGAAGAAAGAAACCTCCTCACAATATCTTCTAATGGCTGCGGATGCTGTCATTAAAAGAATGTTAACGTCAGCGAACTCTTCACAAACAAATGATTTCTCCACAAATATTTCTGTACGAGAATCTAATCTCAAAACTTCTGAATGCTACACTTGGAAAAAAGAAGATATCGAACACATATTAAATCTTCCTCCTTTGAAAAAACCTCCACATTCAAGAGTTTCACTTCATGCACTACAGGAATGGGAAGGATATATAGTCAGTATTGAAGAAGATGAGTTTGTTGCACGTCTGATTGATATAACTGCTGGTGAAAAATATGAAACCGAAGAAGCGACTATCCCATTGGAAGAAATTTCTGAGTATGATAGAACTAACTTGGAATTAGGTAGCATCTTTCGTTGGGTCATTGGTTATGAATGCTTATCTGGAGGAACACGGAAACGGGTGTCCGAAATCGTCTTCCGTGATTTTCCAAGGTTAACCAAGAGCGAGTTGCAAGCTAGCAAAGAGTGGGCGAGAGAGATATTGGCGGAGTTCACTTCTTGACCAAAGAATCAAATCAGCCAAAAGAAGGAGAATTTGAGTGCACAATTATCGGGCCAGGTTACGGCGAAAGCATAGTACTTCATGTTGGTAACGGCTCTTGGGTAATAGTTGATTCTTGTCTTGGTCCATCTAGAAGAGCAAGTGCTCTAGAATATTTGGAGAGTATTGGTGTCAACCCAGAAAACAAAGTTGCTATGATTGTCGCAACGCACTGGCATGACGATCATGTACGCGGCATAGCAGATTTGATTGAACTGTGCTCTGATGCAAAATTCTGTTGTTCAAGCGCTTTCAGAAACGAAGAGTTTGTGACATTAATGAAGGCATTTGAAGGTCAATTAATTTCTGATGTCAGCAATGGATTAAAACAATTTCATAGTGTATTTTTAAAATTAAGCAACAATGGGAAAAGACCGATATTTGCGTTGGCTAACCGCGTAATATTTCAGAATAACGCATGCACTATAACGGCGTTATCACCAGGAGACGATGTGTACAAAAATTTTTTGGAAACAGTGGGGAAATTGCTCCCTACCCAAGATAAAAATAATAGACGAATTCCTAACTTGTCTCCTAACAAACTTTCAGTTGCGCTGTGGGTAAAATTTGGCACTTGCTCCATCCTTCTCGGAGGCGATTTAGAGCGACAAGGATGGGTGACCATACTTGAGGAAAGCTCACGCCCGATAGGTATGGCATCAGTATTCAAGGTGTCTCACCACGGTTCGAAAAACGCAAATGAACCTGAAGTGTGGAAACGAATGCTTACAGATAATCCGTTTGCGGTTGTTGCTCCTTGGCGATTGGGAGGCAAAGCTCTGCCCAATGCGCGTGAGGTTGATTGGATTAGGAACGCAACGCCTAACGCATGGATTACCACGAGTAGCGGCGGGTTGTTCAATCAAGTATATTCAAAATATAAAAATCGACCTGTTCAGAAAACCATCCGAGAAAGTAGTTCAAAGATTCAGTCCGTATTGGGCGATTTTAGTATGGTGCGATTGCGGCGATCAATCAATTCAGTTGATTCATGGAACGTCGAAAAGTTTGGCGATTCATGCCACCTATCTGACTACTCAGTTTAACAAGCCGATGCCTGACACTCGCCTAATAGAACGCTGGTTACCAATAGCCGAACTTGGAATTGAGAGCACGCGGGAGCGAACACCGATGACACCATTTCCAGCCCCGAATCGTCTTCATGTTTGGTGGGCAAGGCGGCCACTGGTGGCATCACGTGCTGCAATTCTAGCTTCCCTGTTACCGGCAAATGCAGACCGCGAAAAATTTCTGCATGTGCTAGGAATCCACGGCGACCCTGTTGGTGCACGAAATTCTGTCGAAAAAGCAAAACGAACAGGAGAGCGCGTGCCAAACCCCTATGACTACGATAGAGCTTTCAAATATTCACCTACAACCTCCGATTTGAATTGGCTCAAGGCTAATATCAGTTCTTCATTAGAAAATGTAAATATTTGCGATCCAACTGCAGGTGGAGGTAGCATCCCTTTAGAGATTACACGCCTTGGTATGTGGGCAATGGGTAACGATCTCAATCCTGTCGCAGCCTTCATATTGAAAACTACGGTAGAGTGGCCTTCAAAGCTTTCTGGTGACTTACAAAATCAATTTGAATCTTTAGCTTGTTCTTGGCGTCGCAAACTTGAAAATCGTTTGGAGATGTTATTTCCACAAAAATTCGCTCCCGTCCAATTGGATCTGACTTATCTTTGGGCGCGTACAATTACCTGCCCATATTGCACAGGCTTGATTCCCCTGTCTCCTAATTGGAAATTAGCACCCGACGGAACCGGTGTTAGATTGAATCCAAATCTAAGCGAAGGTCCGGGAACAGAAGGTAGGACTTGTTCTTTTGAAGTCGTTAAGTATACTAAGGATCACTCTAAGGGAACTGTATCACGTGGCGATAGTGCCTGTCCGTTTCCGGATTGCCGACGCATTATCAACGGTGAAGAAATTAAACGTCAAGCGCAAGCTAGACAAGTGGGCGAGCAACTCTATGCAATCGCATACAAAGAGCGTTTTCCGGGCAAAACCCTTAAGTCCGGTAAAAAAGGAAAAGACAGGTGGATTCGCGGTTACCGCGCTCCTGAACAAGAAGATGATAACTATGCCGAAATCACTAGAATACTCGCCGAGAAACTTCCTGAATGGGAAGCACTAGACTTATTACCAAGAGAAAAAATACCGGACGGATACAGTACTTCACACCCCAAACAGTACGGTGTATCGTATTGGAGTGATTTGTTTTCACCGCGCCAGCTATTATGTCACGGTACTAGCGTTGAGGTGTTTCGAGAAATGGTTGAATCAGACCGAAAGGATGGTAGGCTGTGTGAAATTCGTCAAGCAGCGTATGGCTATTTGGCACTTACGATAGATACCATGTTGAACTATAACTCTCGGCATGGCCGTTGGCACAGTACGGCATTAAGAGTAGCGGGAATCTTTGATCGCCATGATTTTGCGTTTGTTTGGTCATATGCAGAGATGGCGCCTCTAGTTACTGGTGCAGGTATAGATTGGGCTATCCAGAAAACAGCAAAATGTATCAATGAACTGTTGACATTGATTCATCGGAATACTGGAAGTAGTGATGGTTTGTTAGCAGAAAATCACACACCACCTCCTATTACAATCTCCTGTAAACCCGGAGACTGCCTTGATCACATTGAGGACAGGCGCGTTGACGCTGTGGTTATGGATCCACCATATTATGACAATGTAATGTATGCCGAACTTTCGGACTTCTTCTATGTTTGGCTCAAGCGCACCGCCGGCTATGTTTATCCTGAACTTTTTCGACGAAATTTAACTGACAAAGAAAATGAAGCAGTTGCCAACCCTGCGCGATTTAAAGGTGAGAAGAATGCAAAGTCATTAGCAGGAAACGAATACCAGGATCGAATGGCTTCAATTTTCTCTGAATGTAGACGCGTATTAAAATCAAACGGTATCATGACTCTAATGTTTACACACAAGGCAACAGGCGCATGGGATGCACTTACAAAAGGGCTGATGGAAGCTGGATTTACGATTACGGCTTCCTGGCCTATAAAAACTGAAGCTATGGGAAGTCTTCATATCCGCAACAAAGCGGCTGCCAATAGCACGATTTTCTTAGTATGTCGCCCACAAGTAGTATCCGATTCCAACGATAAAAACATCTACTGGGAGGATGTAGAGCTACATGTGGCCAAAGCTGTTCGTCAAAGAATCGGCAAATTTCAGGATGCTGGAGTTACAGGCGTTGACCTCTACCTATCCTCGTTTGGTCCGGCACTTGAGGAATTTTCACGCAATTGGCTTCTGAAACGTGGTACACCACGTGAGGACCCAAAGAAACGTAAATCACAACAACTAGAAATGTTTGAAGATGAATGGGACCCATATATGGTTACACCTGAAGACGCGCTTCATGTAGCGCGACGCGAAGTTAAGCAATGGCGTTTAGAACAGTTAACTCATCGGGAAGCTAACCCCGATCTTGATGCTCCTACAGCTTTCTTTGTACTTGCTTGGGATGCCTTTCGATCACCAAAGTTTGCCTATGACGAAGCGTTGCAACTTGCGCGTGCAGTGGGTACAGACCTTGACCGTGAAATCATCGGGAGATTGGCTAAGAAAGATGGAAGCAACATAGTTCTGTGGGACAGTGTAACCCGAGCCGCAAAAGGAAGTCTAGGGTCACCTGATGGCTCCCGTGGAATGATAGATGCTATTCATCATGGAGCGAATCTAGCACGAACACGCTCACTTGGCGCAGCTCGTGAACTACATGAGAACACACAAGTAGATCAGAATCCAAATTTTATGACAGCTCTTGAGGCGGTACTTGAAGTTTTACCGATTTCCAAATCGTTTACAGGTATCAATCTTGAGGGCGAAATAGCGGGTTCAGGAGACGATTTTGAAGTTCTATACAATCTTTGCCGCTTAGCGTACGGCAACCAAATTGACAAACCTGAACAAATCGAAATGTGGTTTGAAGACAATACTTAACCATGTTACGGGAACATACATGGAATTTGAAATACACACCTGAAGATGGAGACTTTGCTAAGCTTCTACATATTCCAGCTCTTAAAGACGCAAAGCGCTATGATCGGTTAACTGGTTATTTCAACGCGACTGCCCTAACGCTTGTTGCGCGCGGTCTTGAAGGACTGGTATCGAACGAAGGTTGTATGCGACTAGTGGTTGGTTGCACGTTGGAACAACCTGAAATTGATGCTATTATGCGAGGCGAACAGGTTGACGATGTCGTTGAGAAAAAACTGACGAATTTACCACTCGCACCGTCAGACCAATCATCAGGCGACGCCTTGGAACTACTGGCGTGGATGGTGGCAGGCGATTTCCTGAAAGTGAGAATTGCCGTGCCCTGCGGTGAAGAAGGACAGCCTGTGCCTGACAGAGCAATTTTTCATGCGAAAACTGGCATCATTGAAGATCTGAGAGGGGACCGAATTGCGTGGACAGGAAGCCTCAACGAGACTGGTGCCGGATTGCAGAACAATTGGGAGAGTGTCAGCGTCTACACTAGCTGGGGTCCCGAGCCTGGCAGAGTTGATGAAGAAGAAACAGGTTTCACCCAAATCTGGAGTGGATTGTCAAGACGCTTGATCGTTTTAGACGTGCCTGAAGCAGTTCGTCAGGAACTGTTTCGTTTTGTGCCATCCACAGATAAACCGAAACGCTTAAAACCTCAAGAGAACCATTTACGGGATAAAGTCTGGAAATTCATCCAAGAGGCACCAGCCCATTCAAAGGGTGGGCAAAGCATCGGTGAAAAAACTGCCGCCATTAAACCTTGGCAGCATCAGGTGAAAGCTTTTGACCGCCTATACCAGAATTGGCCACCTAAGCTACTAATTGCAGACGAGGTAGGTCTTGGCAAAACCGTGCAAGCCGGAATGTTTTTACGCCAAGTTTGGCTTGATGGACGCGCTAAACGCATTTTAATTTTAGCTCCCAAAGCAGTGCTTCACCAATGGCAAATTGAGCTTCGCAACAAATTTAACCTTAATTGGCCAATTTATAGTGACAATAAACTGAGCTGGTACCCATCACCGGCTTTTCAAGGACAATATACTCGCGAAGTTTCACGAGATGAATGGTATCGTGAACCATTCGTAATCGCTTCAAGCCAATTAATGCGTCGGTCTGGACGGGCAAGTGACCTCATACAAAATGCAGAACCGTGGGATTTGGTGGTGCTTGATGAAGCACATCATGCTAGGCGGCGTGCAGCTGGTAGCAATTCCGGTAACCGACCACCAAACGCATTACTCAAATTAATGCGAAAATTGAAGATTCGTACGCAAGGACTGATTCTTTTAACAGCAACACCGATGCAGGTGGATCCAGTCGAAGTTTGGGATCTACTTGATTTGCTCGGCTTACCACAAATATGGAATCCAGATTATTTTTTTGATTTCTTTAATGATATTTCACAATCTAATTTATCTAAAGAAAAGTTGGAGAGATTGGTACCCCTTTTTCAATCTGCTGAGCAAATGTACGGCAAAACTAGTGCTAATGACATTGCTAGCTTAGCTGACCTTTCTAATTTTAAGCCGACCGAATTGAATAAAATACTCCGCGCGCTTCATGATGACTCCAGCATCCCACGTCGAAAACTAACATCTAAAGAACACCAAGGTGCAATCACGATTTTACGTGCACGATCACCAACTCATAGGCTAATCTCGCGTAACACCCGCGAGTTACTACGTCGTTATTTCAAAAAAGGAGTAACAGATCTTCAAATCGCCGAGCGTCAGGTAGATGATCGCTTTTTGAAAATGACACAAGAAGAAACAAGAATCTACAATGCAGTAGAGGATTACATTTCAACTACTTACAACAAAGCCGGTGCAGACGAGCGTAGAGCAGTCGGCTTCATTATGACGGTTTACCGGCGCCGTCTTGCTAGTAGTTTCACAGCACTAAGCAAGACAATGCGTAAACGCTACAATGCGCTATCCGAATTAACACATTTTCGACAAATTGAAAGAATTGGATTTGCTCACACACCAGTATCTAAAGACACACTATACGATGAGTTAGCGGAAGACACGCCAGACGATGAGTTAGCAGATGAAATTCCAGACTCTGATGAAATGGACGATTTAGCAAAGGAAGCTCTAAATGTGGAGGAAAATCTAGAAATTAAACGATTGCTTTCACAAATCAAAAACTTGCCTCCAGATAGCAAACTGAACACTTTGAAGAATGAGCTAAACCAGCTAAGAAACGATGGGTACCAGCAGGTCATTATCTTTACACAGTACACCGACACGATGGATTTTCTGCATGATTCACTGTGTCAAGAATTTAGCCTGAAATTGATGTGTTACTCTGGTCGTGGGGGAGAGGTGACAGATTCAGTAGAAGGCCGGCGCAAGATAGGACGCGAAGATGCCAAACAACGTTTCAAAAATGGCGAGGCAGACGTTCTAATTTGTACCGACGCTGCCGCTGAAGGACTAAATTTTCAATTTTGTGGGGCCATAATCAATTACGACTTGCCATGGAACCCCATGCGAGTCGAACAGCGCATTGGGCGAATTGACAGATTGGGTCAGAAATACAACACTATACGGACCGTCAACTTGCATTACGAAGGAACAATCGAGACAGACATTTACCGAGCTCTTTGCGAACGTATAGGAATGTTTAAGACTTTTGTTGGACGCTTGCAACCGATACTTGCCAAACTGCCAAGCGTGATATCGAAAAGCGTACTTGAAAGCCAATGCCGGGACGCAAGTGATCGAGCCAAAATAATCACTAAAATCAAGCAAGAAACCGTTACTGTTGATAACGCTAGCTTTGATATCGACGCAATTACGGAGGATGATCTCTCAAAGCCAAAACAACCAAAGTCAGCTATAACCATGAATGATTTAGATAGAATAATCACATCGGACAATCTCATGCCACCTGAAATCGATGTTCAGACGTCTGGAATGCGTCAATATAACCTATTGTTACCGAATAAAAAGAAACGCATCAGAGTAACGACGGATCCAAGTGTGTTTGAGAAGCACGTTGATAGCATGGAACTATGGTCACCCGGAAATCCTGTTTTCACTGCTCCAAATTGCATGTATGATGTGGAACTAGACCCATCACAAGAAACGCTGAAAGATATCCTTGACAGTCGTCAATAATTTTCCCAAATCACTATTGGGTTATAGCTAGATTTGGCAAATCAGAACCAGTGGGGCTACATATACCTTTCAATATGGTAAAGACCGATTGAAAAATCAGACATGATCCAAGATGTAATCAAACCGAACTGGCAAAACGTTAACTTCCTTGTAATCACTATCGTACAAATTTGAATTTTTTGCCTGAATTTAGAGCTTTACGGTAGGCCTGTGAATTTGCACAACGCTAACCTACAGAAGATCTGTGGTTAGCATTTAATATAATTGCCATAATATGCGTATAAGACAACAAAGCAAATTCAGGCTGACAGATGCACATTGCCAAAATTTATAATCCCACTTATGCTAGATTACACCAATGAAGAAGTTACAGCAATTCGGACTGTTCTCAATCAACGTTACAAACAAGAAATAGAGACATTCCTAGCAGATTGCGAAGTTCAGGCTGACCCCGAAAAAGATGATCTGATTGAGCGACCAGCAATATTCTGGCAAGCTCAAAACTGTAATTTCGTGGTAATAAAAATAGCAGTAGACAGATTTGAAGGGCACTATTTTTATCGCCCTGATGAACAAATCGCAAGCAGTCAGCAATCATACACAAATGCTGTTAACTGCACGATTGCTTTGCTGCAAAATCAGGCTGACGATGCTGGCCGCGCACAAGGTTACGAATCTGGCACGACTGCTGCTGATTTCAAACAACATGATCCAAAAATAAAAAATTAGAATTAACAGCCAAGTGAACTCAAAAGGCAACGTACTTTATGCACAATCAGGTGGAGTAACCGCTGTCATCAACAACTCCGCTGCCGCTGTCATCGAAACTTCGCTTCGCCATTCGCAACTGATAGGTAACGTTTACGCGGCAAAAGACGGCATTCTTGGAGTGTTGAATGAGGAACTATTTGACCTGAACAGTGAGATGCCTGAAACAATAAACGCGCTTAAACACACACCATCCGGCGCATTCGGATCCTGTCGCTATAAATTGCAACATCCAAATGAACAGCAAGCTGAATTTGATCGCGCTTTTGAGGTGTTCAAGGCCCATAACATCCGCTATTTCTTCTATAACGGTGGGGGAGATTCAGCGGATACTTGTCATAAGCTTGCGGAACAGGCAAAAACGCGCAATGTGAAAACCACATTTATACACATCCCGAAAACTGTAGATAACGACCTTCCTATCACCGACTGTTGCCCGGGATTCGGATCAGTCGCAAAATATGTTGCTATATCAACACGCGAGGCTAGTTTTGACGTTGCAGCAATGTCCCGCACCTCAACCAAGGTTTTCATTATTGAGGTCATGGGACGACATGCCGGTTGGATTGCGGCCGCTGGCGGTTTGGCAGCCGATGAGGCAACTCAACTACCAATCATCATTGTATTCCCAGAGATTCCTTTCCATCGTGCAAAATTTATACAAAAACTGCAGTCAATGGTCGAATCCAAAGGGTATGCCTCTGTCGTTGTCTCCGAAGGTGCACGATATGAAGATGACACATTTCTTAGCGACCAAGGTACCAAAGATGCTTTTGGGCATGCCCAGCTCGGCGGCGTGGCCACGGTTATTGCTTCAATGATACGCGATGATCTCGGTTACAAATATCACTATGCAATCGCCGATTATTTACAGCGCTCAGCTCGCCACATCGCATCTAAGACTGATGCTGAACAGGCCTACGCATTGGGTCAGGCATCTGTCGAATACGCACTCAAGGGAAAAACCGCACTCATGCCTGCTATCAGACGTCTATCTGATAATCCTTATAAGTGGGATATAGTTGCCGCAGACCTTAAAGACGTCGCCAATCAGGAAAAAATGTTGCCAAGAGACTATATCACTGATAACGGGTTTGGAATTACCGAAAAAGCTCGTCAATACCTCGCCCCATTAATCGAAGGGGAAGACTACCCTCCCTACGCTAAGGGTTTACCTCAATATGTACAACTTAACAAAAACATGGTTGAACCAAAGCTACCTCCAATGCCTTGATTCCAAAGTAACAACATGCACCCTACATACTTCACAATTCACATCATTTGGTGCAAAATACCAAGCCTTGTTTATTGAATTTACTTAACTTGAAGGCAAAATCGAAAATGATTGAGAGTAACAGCACTATGGTAGGATTGGATTTGTCAAATTCCGTGTTTCAAGTCGTAGTTGTGAATCGCGATGGCAAGGTGGTGACAGACAGTAAGCTGAAACGTGAGGAAGTACGAAAATATTTCGGCAATCTCAAACCCACTGTGGTGGCAATGGAGGCTCGCCGTGATGCACACTATTGGGGCCGTGAGTTATTGAGATTAGGACATGAGGTTCGCCTTTTGCCGGCTAAGGCTTTTGTGCAGAACAAAAAACGCATCCACATCGATGCAGTGGCGATCGCTGAAGCGGCATATCAACCTGAACAAATATTCGTACCAATTAAGAATGAGAGAGAGCAACGTAACTGGCAATACCTCCGAGATTTGCATTATTCCCGTGAGTCTATTAAGAAGGACAGATCACAGACGCGAGGAGTTGTGCGCAGTATCTTGGCCAATCCAGAGATAATGATTTATGAAGAATTCGAGATGAATGACGAATATCATGATTTTGATTTTATAGAAGAATCTGAGGATATACCGATAATCTCTGACCCAATACTCACTGAGTCTATGCGGACTGAACTGAAGGTTAATAGGGAAGATATGGAAAAGCTAAATCAGAGAATGACCGAACTTGACAAACAGATTGACAAGCTGGCTGGTAAAAATGAGGCTATAACTCGATTGACTGGTGTCGTTGGCATTAACAAATTAAGTGCAAGTGCCTTGGTCTGTGCCATCGGTGATGGTCAGTCGTTCAGACAGGGCCGGGAACTAGCGGCTTGGATGGGACTAACGCCGAGACATCATAGCAACAGTGATAAAAACCACAATTCCGGCAATTTAAAAAAGGTTAACATCTATTTACGTAAGCTCTTCATACGCGGAGGTTATTCAGTGGTGATGGTCTGTGATGAACATATGGATACCGACAAAGTGTGTCGCAAGGCATATCGGCTGTTAGAGCGTGGGAAAAGCTACAACGAGGTGGCTGTGGCTGTAGCGGCAACTTTGGTGCGAATCAGTTGGGCGATGCTTGTGAGCGGGGAGAAATATAACCCCAAAAAAGTGTAGCAACTGATCAGCTGCGATTCTAATTTTTTGCAGTTAAGGCTGATGAGAGCAAATATCTAAATATGAGAATTAAGAATAAAGCGCGAAGAACTTGACTTTAGACAATGATACTTGGAGGCACTGCAAGAACGTAAAAGCAATTGAAGGAAACAAGAGTGACCCAGCCCGTACGATAGTTAAATCCGGAAACCACACTGAGTTTCATAGGTAAAGACTGTTAACAAAAATAGAGACGCTCCTCGCTTTTCTTCATGATACGATATCTACTGTTGAAAGTTTTTATCACAGATGCCGAATCGATAACTATAACCCAATATTAATTTCAACTGCTTATAAACCTCCCTAATACAACCGCACCCATAAATGAATAAATGGCAATGACAATCGATAAAGCCCGCCAACTGCTCAAGGTGCAGGTGGATTTCGGCGGTTACTACAATCGCAATTCAGCTCGCATGATACTTGCTGATGTACAACGGGAACACGGCATTCCAGCCGCTGATGCATTAATCCGCGAGTTTGATCTTGAAACCGTCTTTGGAATCAAACCAGGTGAAACACTGAGCACTCCGGGCAATGAATAGCCTTTGAACTGAGATTGGGTAAATTAACTCAATTACCCCTTCTTTACAAACTCCATTTAAAGCTCGATGGATTACCGTTACGTTACTAGTTAAAGCAACGGTGCGATTACCAAGCTCACGATTGCCATCACATTGATGAGAATATTCATGGAAGGGCCTGATGTGTCCTTGAACGGGTCACCGACAGTATCACCGACTACTGCCGCTTTGTGAACATCTGAGCCCTTGCCGCCGAGATTACCACTCTCGACAAACTTTTTGGCATTGTCCCAAGCACCACCAGCATTCGCCATCGTCAACGCTAACAACACACAACCAATCAGTGCTCCACCGAGCATTCCGCCCAGTGCTTCGGCTCCCAGCGGCGAGAAACCGACAGCAACCGGTGCCGCTACTGCTAAGACACCAGGGGCAACCATCCGTCTCAATGCGGCCCGAGTCGCTATATCCACGCATCGTTCAGTATCTGGCTCAGCTTTACCTTCCAGCAATCCGTCGATCTCTTTGAACTGGCGCCTTATTTCTTTAATCATGTCAAACGCGGCATCACCTACTGCAGTCATTGTCATGCTACTGACTAAAAACGGGAATATGCCACCTAAAAACATTCCAGCTAAAACAACTGGATCATTTATTCTGAGTGAAAATTCCGGATTGTTGCTAGAGACAGTTTCAATAAAGGCTGTAATGATGGCCAAGGCTGCCAAAGCTGCTGCACCAATAGCAAACCCCTTTCCAACTGCTGCGGTGGTGTTGCCGAGCGCATCAAGCGAATCTGTAATTTCTCTGGTATCTTCCCCAAGACCGGCCATCTCGGCAATACCACCGGCATTGTCTGCAACCGGACCATAAGCGTCAATAGCCATGGTCATGCCGACTGTGGCTAGCATGCCCACAGCAGCTATTCCAACACCATATAAGCCAGCGAGAGAGCTAGAAACAATAATAATGACACACAACATCAAAATGGGTATGGTAACTGATTGCATGCCAACCGAAAGGCCGGTAATCATAACAGTCGCGGGACCGGTTTCCCCACCCTGAGCAATTTTCCTGATTGGTTTGCCACTTGTATAGTAATCCGTAACTACACCAATTACGATACCACCAACAGAACCGACAAGAACCGAACCCCAAACTGCTAGATTCACATCTACCCAAGTAACGACTCCTGCAGCAGCAGCAATAAAAATTAAAGATGCACAGACTGTACCGACACGAAGTGCAAGCTCAGCTGATTTGCTTGAGAACATACGAACCAGAATAATGCCGAGCAATGAGCAAATGATGCCAGCAGAGGAAAGTGCTAGCGGAAGGAACATCAGGCTTGACTGAACGCCAAGTTGTGATTCGCTTAAAGTTGCGGCTATTGCAATGCTCGCGATCATAGCGCCGCAGTAGGATTCGAAGATATCAGAACCCATTCCAGCAACATCTCCGACGTTATCACCAACGTTATCTGCAATAACACCGGGATTACGCGGATCGTCTTCAGGAATACCGGCTTCAACCTTGCCTACTAAATCAGCACCTACGTCAGCGCTTTTTGTGAAAATACCACCACCGACACGCGAAAACAATGCAACTGACGATGCACCCATACCAAATCCGTGGATGGCATGGGCGGTGTGGGGGTCAGATCCAAAATATAGATAAAGCAAACCCAATCCAAAAAGACCCATTGCAGCAACGGTTAGCCCCATGATCGAACCACCGTAAAACGCTACCGACAATGCCTCAGCTGCACCTTTTGTATGCGCAGCAGTTGTAGTGCGAACATTTGCCTTAGTAGCGGTGTACATTCCAATATAACCAGCACTACCAGAACAAAAAGCCCCAAGCAAAAAAGCAATCATCGTATTAAGCCCAAGATCGGATATCGCAATTAACACCGCAACCACCACCACAAAAATCGCAAGAATGCTGTACTCACGGCGCATAAATACCATCGCACCTTTGTGAATTGAGTTTGAGATTTGTGCAACCTTGCCCTCACCTTCCGGGTATCGTTTGACAAGGCCGAAAATTACCCAGGCTGCTATTAAACCCAAAATACCTAATATTACAGGAATCCAACCACCTGCATTCATCCTTTTCTCCTTTATTTACTGTTCAATGAAGTGCGCCGTCTGTTTATAAATGTACAAGCAAGTGCTGTGTCTTGCAGAGTGCTGAATGTAACTGCGCGAAGTGTAAGATAAGGATTGTCAATCGTGCGGATATGTTAACCTGCCGCAAAGCAGACGATCCAAATATTACAATTATATTTAAGGCGAGAATCGAAACACAATTATTATTCTCAAAGAGCTGTTTTATGTGTTCCCGTAAGCGTATGATATTGCATTGGCATCACATCTTGAAAAAATCTACACTGCAACCTACTTCGATAAAAACAACAATTAGAAAATTCTCCCAATTTGTTTAATTGCATTTACGATAACAGGACGACTCCCGCAAGTTGTGACACTTGTTTGTCAAATGTGTATAAAGTGCTATTATTGAATCGTTTCGTAGCTGCTGCTATCATTTGGTCTGAAAACCCTGCTCCGCCGCTCCGGTATTCCACTGCCGCTCGCATCACATCGTCAGCAGCTTCAACATGAAGTTCTGCAGTGGCAACAAGTTCCTCAAGAACAGTTGCAATCTGCTTACGGGAAAAACCGTAAGCTCTGCGCAACACCCTTGATAACTCTACAACGACTTCTCTGCAAATTAAGCCAGGGTTTTCAACCGTGAAAGTGTCAAACAAAGCGCAAGCTGCCTGCGCTTGCTGAGGATCATCATTTACCAGATAACGTACAATAACATTTGTGTCCAGCGCTTTCACTAATCAGTCACCTCATCGGCAATTGCACGGTCCATGTCTTCAAGCGTTACAGAAGGTCCATCGTAATTGCAGAATCCAAACAACCGAGATAGCGGGCGCATGGGAATAATTCTTACTTCATTGTTGTCAAATATCACATATCTCACACGGTCTCCTGGTTCAACTCCAAGAGTTTCCCGAACAGCTTTGGGTAATGTTGTTTGCCCTTTTGATGTAATTACAGAATTTAACATTGTTTTGTTACATTGATCATTACTAAATGCTATATTGCATTAATTATAGAATAAAGTAATTATTCTGTTTCTTTTTATGAGCAATGAGGCATTTGCGGTGTTTATTTTTGAATATGAATTTACATAGAGTCAGAGCAAGCGGTTCGGCAATGTGATCAAACTTCTGAAGCCTAAATCGCCCGTTTTCGCAACTTTGTCAAATAAAGAAATAACATTTTTTAGTTTTTTTCACTGAATTGTCCATATAGGAGGTGTGTTTTCAGTATCAGTAAGAGTCAATGCTAACAATGTATAACATAAGCCATTGAAATGTATTGTTTAGATTGTTTTTTTGAGAGCAGGCTGTGATTTGGATGCCTCTGCAGTAGAAAAAACACATTGCAAAACGTCAATCATTGTTATTATGACAAACAAATCACACCATCTAAGGTCTCCAAAATTTCCACTCCTAATAATCCTATCTTTAACATTTAATGTGCTAATATATAATCATTGACCTAATATTTAGTTATTAATGTTTATATTTTAGAACACTATGAATATTTTAGACAAATCAGCTTCAGCAATTGCGAAAGAGCTAGGAGGTCGCTTGAAACAGGCTCGGCTGAATAGTAATCTAACCCAGGCTGAGGTGGCTGAACTTGTCGGCATAACGAGAAAAGCTGTCCTTAATGCCGAAAAAGGTAAAATCCAATTGGAGGTGTTTGTTGCCATTATGGTTGCGCTGGATTTGGCTGGGCAATTGGACGTTTTTCTTCCTGCACAGCAAATATCGCCTATCCAGCTATCCAAACTACAAGGTAGAAAACGACAACGTGCATCAGGCAAAAGAAAAAGTAATCAAACAGAAACTCCGGAATGGTGATCGAAGCCATTAATGTAAGCTACAAACAAGAAAACGTCGGGTCGGTTAGTTTTGACGTTGAAACCGGTGTTGGAGCGTTTGAATACGATCCCGAATTTATCAAACGAGGGATAGAATTAGCGCCTCTGAAAATGCCTTTGGCAAAGCAAATCTACAGCTTCCCTGAACTCAATTACAGCACTTTCAGAGGTTTGCCAGGACTCATTGCAGATTCACTGCCAGATGAATTTGGAAATTCGGTGCTGAATGCTTGGGTTGCAACTCAAGGCAGGTCACCTGATGAAATCACTCCTTTGCAGAGGCTTCAATACATTGGAAAGCGCGGCATGGGCGCGCTTTTGTACTCGCCTGCAACCAAATTAAATGGGCTCAGCGCTTCTAAACAGGTTGAGATAGAAAATATTATTTCCATTGCGCAAGAAATTCTGAATTCTCGCAACGAATTTGCTGTTAACCTTGAACGCGATGGTCAGGAAGATAGAGAGGCGATGATGTCACTGCTTTCAGTTGGAATGAGTGCTGGCGGAGCAAGACCGAAAGCTGTTCTCGCCTTTGATGACAGTTTTACTCAGGTGCGCTCCGGCCAAACCAATGTTCCTGAAGGTTTTACACACTGCCTCTTGAAATTTGATGGTATACAAGAACATAAAATGGGACGTGAAACTTTTGGTGACCCTTTAGGCTATGGCTCAATGGAGTATGTATATCATTTGCTAGCAAAAAATTGTGGCATCAAGATGATGCCCTGTCGATTGCTTCCTGAAGGAAACCGAAGACATTTCATCACGCAGCGTTTTGATCGACTTGGTAACAAAAGATTCCACTTCCAAACTTTAAACGGTATTTTGCATGTCGATTACAAAAAGCCTGGTTCATTCTCCTATGCCGAACTATTCGGTGTTGCAAGGCGACTCAAACTAACAGCAAAAGAAGCTGAGCAACTACTCAAAAGAATGACCTTCAATATTGTCGTCCGTAATCATGATGACCACTCTAAAAATGTTGCGTTTATGTTAACTGGAGACAAGTGGTCTCTTGCACCAGCCTATGACTTGGCTTATAGCTATAAACCTGGTAGCAAATGGGTCAACAGCCACTGGATGAGTTTGAATGGAAAACGAGACGATTTCACGCGTCAGGATTTTTACTCCTTGGAGAAGCTCAGTCCGTTATTCACAATAGATAGAATTAACAAAACCATCGATGAAATTGTCGAACATGCCTCAAGCTGGCAGAAACTCGCCACGGAATTTGATGTACCAGCCTCTCTGATCAAGTTAGTTGAATCAAACCTAAGATTAAGTCTTTGAGTTAAGAGCAATCTCATTTAATTCAAGTTCTATATACGTTGAACATCTGAGTCCAAAATGTCATTAATACATCAAGCTCTCAAATTGTAAGATGAGTATCAACTGATTTCTTGACTTTGACGGTCAATTTCTCTAACATATTGATTTTATTATAGGTTAACACGTCGCTAGGCACTACAAAAACGTTCCTTGCCCAATCTCAGATTCAGGTTCGAAGAACTGCCCGCTGTTGATCATCTAAATTCAAACGGCTCCATATTGTGAGTCAATCCCATCACCTTGTACAACTTCCTCCCCACCTCGCTGATAGTCAATGGCAACGCACAGCGACGACGCGTCTGCCGGTCTTCCAGCACACTGTGCTGAACCCGTGTCAGCGCATTGCAGATCAACTTCCGCAAATACCGCCTCGCCCTGTTACAACGCCATCCGATATTACAGATAACACACACATCAAACTCATGAATGCCGCTGACGATGCGCTCGATTTTGCACAGTTGTTTCAGATCAACAGGCAAGAGGGCAGTCTCACTGGCGTCAGTATTCAATGACTAGTTATGCGATTTGTTCGGAGAGGAAGAGGGTCGGGTGGATGTTGGCTTCAAGTTTGGCCTTGACGAACTCGGCGAGGTCTTTGAGGTATTCGATTTCGTCCTAGCCCGAACCGACGCCGACATAGCGGACGTACGGATGATTGTCTGTTTGGTGCACGCGCTTGCCACAGCGGGTAGACTCGAACAAGGGCCGTAAGCTAGCTTAATCGCCTCAATCTAAGATCTGTGTATTAGTAATTGACAATAAATGAAATATTGAACAGAAAAATCAAACTTAATTGAATCGGATAACACCATTCCAAATAAACAGACTTGAAAAAGAACCGAACTAATATTGCAACTTGCTGGAAATAAAGTGCCACAGAAATCGTTCGGCTAGTTATAATGGAATTGGCGGAAATAGAAAGGTGTTATCAAAATTTTATCGAAGCAAAGAACATGAAAGATGATGATTACAAAGCTGAGCAGCGAGCAAAGCTGATTCGTAAACTACAAGAGGATAACAAGGACCCGTTGACCCCTGCAGAGATTAGACAACAAGTAACTTCGTATATTGCAGCCGAAATGGATGGATATCCACTAGAGAAAATTGAAGAATATATGAATAAAAACTATGGTGAAATTCCTTCATGATACTCCATGAATATTTTCGAACTGAAGCAAATTATATACACCAAGAACTGCAAACTTCTATTTTAAATAGACAATATCACTTCCTTAGATCTATAGTAGGCGCGGCAATTAACGCCGATTTTCCTTTTTTATCTCAAACAATAATCAAAGCGTTAAATTTTGGAGCTTATATAATTTATTTTGTGCACAACATAAGTTGTACTAACTGATTTCCTCTATCCTCTAAGCGCCTACACCCAAAAATGTTCTTGCAAGTCAACTGAATTTTGAAGAAAATCAACATCAATTTGTATATTGAATTTTAATTTTTAGCCTAACTTAATGTTCATAGTATTACCCGGTTATCTGCGCAGTTAAGGTGTAACGCAATTTGTACTATGTAGGGCATCAATAATCTCTGAAACAGCGACCAGTCGTTGAACGCGTATCACCTTATAATATGATCAATGTAGGGACAGTGCTCAGTCTGTTTTCGACTTTCGAAATAACGCGTTAGCGAGGCTTGCACGACTGGAAACGCCAGCTCTTCCCATGGAATTTCGTCTTCGGCAAACAGCTCCGCTTCCAAGCTTTCCGGGCCGGGGGCATATTCAAGTTTTTCAAAACGAGCTCGGAATATGATATAGACTTGACTAACATGCGGGATGTTGTATACGGCAAACAAATCATCAATTTCCACAATCGCCCTTGCCTCCTCATAGGTTTCGCGTTGGGCCGCTAAATTTGAGGTTTCTCCAAGCTCCATAAATCCCGCTGGAATGGTCCATAATCCGTATCGAGGATTGATCGCCCGCCGACACAAAAGAATTTTGGATTCCCAGTCAACTATGCATCCAGCGACAATTTTAGGATTTTGATAATGAACAGTGTCGCAACTTTCACAAACAAATCGCAACAAGTTATCTCCGTCTGGAATTTTTGATATTACTTTTGCGCCACATGAACTACAGAATTTCACTTTTTATCACTCCTGTTCTTAATATTTCTCATACTTACCGATACCCCAATAATAAGTGAAAATGACAACAATATTGATCACCATACCCTTTTTCGCAGTTATTGCTTGTGGATTTTTCGCAACCCGTCGCAAAATTCTAAATTCCGAGGGCAGAGCCGGTCTCAATCACTTCGTATACTACTTTGCACTTCCAGTTCTGACTTTTTCACTAATGGCTCAATCCGATTTGCGAGGCGAATTTGAGTGGACCTTTGTCGCTGCTTATGGTAGCGTCGCCATTGTGTTGTTTTCAATTTCTATGTTAATTGCGCTTTACCTATTCCGACTTGAGTCCAAATTAAGCGTTATTTTTGCCACTGCTTGTATTTATGGTAATACTGGTTATTTCGGCCTGCCGTTTGTGATTGTAGCCTTTGGGCAAGACGCAAGCGTACCCATTATTATCTGTACAACCTTCGACCTGGCAGTCATGTTACCGCTGGCTTCAGTTCTAATTGAAAAAGCCAAAACAAATCACAGTCTGACAATCAAGCAAGTATTCAGCAATGCTCTGCAGTCGATTGTTCGCAACCCTATCCTAATTGCTGTAGCGCTAGGCGCATTGTTCTCTTTGCTGGGATTGCAAATGCCAGAGACAATGAATCGATTTGTTGTACTGCTCGGCTCAGCTGCTGCGCCATGTGCTCTTTTCGCTCTCGGCTCAAGTTTGGATGAAAACGTCAATGAATTTTTCAAATTACAGATTTTAGTAATCAGCGCCATCAAACTTGTCGTTCACCCTCTGTTGGTTTGGCTGGTTGTGTTTCACATTTTTTCTATCAACGATATTTGGGCGCGCAGTGCAGTCATCGCCGCCTCAATGCCGGTGGCAGTCACTGTCTATATACTTGCCCAACAGTACCACATTTATATTGGCAGAACCTCAGCTTCTATTTTGCTTTCAACGATAATTTCTGTCGCCACTCTCACATTCATATTAAATCAGCTTGTATAGAATGTAATTATGATTGATTTGCTTGTTGATATCGGCAACCAAAACGTAAAATGGGTTGCAGGCGACAGAGCCGGTTTTTTTCGATCAAACCACACCTCTATTGCGCAACAGTTCAACGAACATTGGGGTACACTTAAAACAATAGATCGTGTTGTATTTGTCAATGTTGCTGATAATGAATGTGCAAAGCAGCTTGACAATTTTGTAAAAAGCAAATGGAGCTCTGCAACTGTTGTTGAAATCTCATCCACAGAGTACCTTTGTGGTGTTACCAATGCCTATCAAAGAACCAGCGAGCTTGGTGCTGATCGCTGGGCAGCAGCAATCGGAGCTTATTCAATTTATAAGCAAGCTACAGTTATTGTAGACTGTGGATCAGCAATCACTGTAGATGCACTGGCACCAAATGGTAGATTTGTTGGTGGGTCTATTCTCGCCGGATTCAGAATGGCCCAACAAGCGCTTTCACAAAAGGCAGCGGGCATTGCTAATTTTGACGATTTAAAGCCACAAGTTCCTGGGCGCACGACTGCCCAAGCCGTATCAAGCGGTGTAATCATTGGCACAACCGGCGGAGTGGACCGATTAATCAGCCAATACTGCGATCTAGTTGGCAACGATTGCAGATTGCTTTTAACCGGAGGCGATGCAAATATAGTAAAACAACATTCAACACATAGATTTAAACATATTCCAAACCTTGTACTCATCGGCCTCAAAGCTATTGCCAAAACCCTATAGCATCGTCACATGAGCATACTTAAACCTAGTAAGAAGCTGGATATCTGTTGCGCTACTGAACGCGTCTTGTTTGCGAAATGCGTTCAAGCATTGCAGGATAGCGGTCGACACTTCCATCTGTATCCATGGAGAAGAATTCCGATACTACTCTATGACAAGCAAAACAAACAGCATCGACTGCTGGCAGAACTCAGCACTCAAGCGGAAGACGTCGCGCAAGAGATCATCAAAAGACAAATTATCGGAGCAACCTGACATTAGTCAGATCAAATTATCAAATTTGATTAGGGAAGGTTTGTGGGCAAGTGAAACAGGCCAAGAAATAGAACGAATTGTCGCAGAATTGTTGCCTGAGCAAACGACAAGCAATCACACCGACCCGATTTGAAAGCAATCTTACGGCAAATTCTGGAAATGACAACGCCCTTTGTACAATCTGCTTGGTAATCCATATCGCGATAATCAATCAAACTAATCGTATATCAATGTGAATTGGCTGCACTAACGTGTTCTAGTTCTGATTACTCCCATCCATCGACAATTCACTTCTTTGATTGACGCGACCGATAACCATCTGCGCGATAACTAACAAATTTGACAACTGCTTGTTATAAAATTCACTACGTAGCGGTGCAGTTTTGATTATCGCATTACTTGATAACCAAATCGGTATACTTGAATAACTATAGTTGGTAGTCTATTTTGCCAATCCCAATAGAGGTTTCTGTATTGTTATCATGATGCATATTTGCTTTTTATGCAGGCTTTTTTATTCGTCTGTACTCCCGTAGGTATTTTGTCAAATGCTAAAGAGTCCTCTGCACCAATTGCACCTTGAACTCGGAGCAAAAATGGGGCCATTTGCCGGTTACGAAATGCCACTTTGGTATCCCGACAAGATAATTGCCGAACATCTCCACACCCGTCAGGCAGCAAGCCTGTTTGACATCTCGCACATGGGGCAAGCCAACATCTTTGGTATTGATTGCGCAAAAGAACTCGAACGGTTAATTCCAACAGACATTGAGAATCTCCCGGTCAATAAAATGCGATACTGTTGCTTCACAAACGATAATGGTGGCATTCTTGATGACCTGATCATTTCGAATCTTGGTCAAAAATACTATATCGTGATGAATGCCGCCCGCAAAGAACATGACCTTAAGCACCTTCGCGACAATACTGCCCAAACCACTACTTCTGTTGAATATTTTGAAAACGCTTTAATCGCATTGCAAGGGCCTATGGCATCTGATGTTCTCCGCCGCGCAAATCCTGATATCTGCGATCTCGGTTTTATGACAATCGCCGAATTCATGATCAAAGATGTGCCGTGCATTGTCAGTCGCTCTGGCTACACCGGAGAAGATGGGTTTGAAATCTCAGTACCATCTCAAAACACAGTTGAGTTGGTGCGGTGGTTACTAAACGAACCGGAAGTCAAACCAGCCGGACTAGGTGCCAGAGATTCCCTGCGACTTGAAGCTGGCCTTCGCCTCTACGGGCAAGACATGGACACCAATACAACACCAGTTGAGGCCGGCATCCAGTGGACTATTCCAAATTCACGGCGGATCGGTGGCGAACGTGCTGGCGGTTTTCCTGGTAGCGACATCATCCTCAACCAGCTAATCAACGGGCCAAAACGCAAAATGACAGCCATGCGGCTCACAGGTAACGCACCGGCGCGTACCGGAACCGAAATTGTGAGCGCGGATCGCACTCCAATTGGCAAGGTCACAAGCGGCATGTTCGCACCATCAGTTGGCGCTCCAATCGCAATGGGATATGTTGAGACAGAATACTCTAAACCAGGCAAAGAAATCAATCTGCTATCGCGTGGCAAAATGCTACCGGCAATAGTAACCCGTTTGCCGTTTGTAAAACATCGTTACCACACTCTCGTGTGAACAGATTCAACTTCCAAAGGAGGTCACACCTATGTCTAATATGCGCTATACATCTGATCATGAATGGGCTCGGCTCGAAGACAACAATGTTGTTACTGTCGGAATTACTGATTTTGCCCAAGAACAGCTAGGCGACATCGTCTACATCGAAATGCCAAAAGTTGGGGACAGCTTTAATGCTGGGGACGAAATCGCCATTATTGAGTCAGTGAAAGCAGCTGCTGAACTGAAAACCCCAGTATCCGGCAAGATAGTCGAAGTCAATTCAGAACTTGACGGTGCGCCCGATACAGTCAACGAGAGCCCAACAGACAGCGGTTGGTTCTGTCGCATTGAAGTTGATAACACTGATGAATTCAACGGCCTATTGAGTGACGATGCGTATACGAATTACCTCAGTGAACTTGAATGATACCTAACACTTGAAACCGATTCCATGAGCGATCAAACTTTAGCAAATAGCCAACCCAAAAAATCGTCATCACTGCTAGAACTAGAGGCCTTTAACGACTTCGTTAGAAGACATATTGGCCCGGGTCCTGAACAAGTCAAGCAAATGCTAGATGAGCTTGGCCTTGAAAGTCTAGAAGATCTAATAGAGCAAACAGTACCGGCTAAGCTTCGTTCAGACACAACCTTAGACCTGCCAATGCCCCCTGGAGAAAACGAAACCTTGGCCTATATCCGCCGCATGCGAGAGCGCAATCAGGTGTTTACTTCTATGATCGGCATGGGTTATCACGCGACGGTGCTACCAGGTGTGATCAGACGCAACATATTGGAAGACCCTGGCTGGTACACTGCTTATACGCCATATCAAGCCGAGGTTAGCCAAGGCCGTCTTGAGGCACTTTTAATCTTCCAGCAAATGCTGACTGACTTGACGGGTATGGAACTTGCCAATGCCTCACTTCTTGATGAAGCGACAGCCGCAGCGGAAGCCATGACTTTGTCCAAAAGAGTTGCCAAAACCAAATCGATGAGATATCTAGTGTCAGATGCCTGTCACCCGCAAACCATTGCAGTTGTCTCCACCCGAGCCCGCTCGCTCAGATTTGAAGTTGTCATCGGCAATATTGAACATTTGATTGAAAGTGAAGATGATTATTTCGGAGCTTTGATTCAATACCCCGATACAAGCGGACGCGTCAATGACATTGAACCAACCATCAATCAGGCACATAAAAATAGCGCAATCGTAACAGTTGCCACAGACTTGCTTGCATTGTGCCTGCTAAAACCACCGGGTGAGTATGATGCTGACATTGTCATTGGCAACAGCCAACGATTCGGAGTGCCGATGGCTTACGGCGGGCCACATGCCGCATTTCTCGCAACCCGAACAAAGTATCAACGTACCATCCCCGGGCGACTTATCGGTGTATCGGTCGACTCACGCGGTAAACCTGCCTTGAGAATGGCGTTGCAAACACGCGAACAACACATTCGGCGCGATAAGGCAACGAGCAACATCTGTACTGCACAAGTTTTACTAGCTGTGGTTGCCGCATTCTATGCAGTTTACCATGGTCCGGAAGGACTCAAGAGCATTGCCTCAAAAGTCCACCGGTTTGCACAAATCGCGGGCGAGGGGTTGCAACGCTTAGGCTACAAGCTTGTGCACAATGTGTACTTTGATACCATCACCGTTAACGCCCATGGACAAGCGCGCCGGATAGCAGCCAAAGCCCTCGAATCGAAAATCAACTTGCGAGTAATTGATGCCAATCATCTCGGTCTCGCATTCGACGAAACGACTAAACGCATTCATCTTGAAAGGTTGTGGACAGTATTCGATACCCGCGCCATGTCTAAAATTTCCATTGACCAAATTGATAGCGAAATTCCTGACTGTATTCCGGATGCGTTGAGCCGTAAAAGCGAGTTTTTGACCCATCCGACATTCAGCCTGTATCAATCCGAAACACTTTTGCTTCGATACATCCGTCAACTCGGGCAGAAAGACATAGCACTCAATCGCTCAATGATCCCGCTCGGATCTTGCACAATGAAATTGAACTCAACGACAGAGATGGCACCGGTAACATTTCACAAGTTCAGTGCCATTCATCCGTTTGCACCGCTTGAACAGACCCAAGGTTACCACCAGCTGGTTGAGGAACTTGAGACCATGTTATGCGAGATCACAGGTTTTGATGCAATTTCATTTCAACCGAATGCCGGCTCGCAAGGTGAGTATGCTGGACTACTATGCATAAAGCGGTATCTTGAAGAAAAAGGTGAAGGTCACCGCGATATCTGCCTGATTCCGGAATCTGCGCACGGTACCAATCCCGCTAGTGCAGCATTAGCCGGGCTCAGGGTTGTTGTAATTAAATGTGATGACGAGGGTAATATTGATATCAACGATCTGAGAGATAAGTTAGAGAAAAACAGTGGTAATATCGCGGCATTGATGGTTACCTACCCGTCAACACACGGTGTTTTTGAAGAGAAAATCACCGATATTTGCGATTTGGTACATGAGCACGGCGCTCAAGTTTACCTTGACGGCGCAAATATGAATGCAATGGTTGGAATTTGCAAACCAGTGGAGATAGGTGCTGACGTTTGCCATCTCAATCTACACAAAACTTTTTGTATTCCGCATGGAGGCGGCGGGCCAGGCGCTGGTCCCATCGGCGTTAAAATCCACTTGGCCCCATACCTGCCCGATCACTGTGTCATTGAAGGCGTCAATCCATACGCCGGTGAAACACCAACTATCGGCAACATTGCCGCCGCGCCTTGGGGCTCAGCGGGAATACTTCCAATCACTTGGTCCTACATTTCAATGATGGGGGCTGATGGGCTGCGATATGCCACTGAAATCGCAATCTTGAGCGCGAACTATATGGCAAAGAAGCTAGAGCCACACTTCCCCATCCTATACAAAGGTAGAAATGGAAGAGTTGCTCATGAGTGCATCATTGATCTTCGCAGTGTGCGTAAAAACACCGGTATTACAGTTGAGGACATCGCCAAGCGACTGATGGATTTCGGGTTTCACGCGCCGACAGTGTCCTTTCCAGTGGCGGATACAATGATGATTGAACCAACTGAAAGTGAGGCCAAGCGTGAAATCGATAGATTTTGCGACGCTATGATTGCGATAAGCGCGGAAATCAAGGATGTTGAGTCAGGTAAATCTGATCCGCAAAACAATCCGCTGAAGAATGCACCACACACGCATGATCTCCTGATTGAAGAGAATTGGAATTTGCCATATACGCGCCAGCAGGCATTTTTTCCACGTGATTGGGTTTGGCAAGACAAGTACTGGCCATCAGTCAGTCGCATCGATAATGTTCATGGTGACCGAAACATCGTATGCAGCTGCCCACCACTATCTGAATGGGCAGAAGAAAAAAACAATGATACTTATGAAGATCAAGCAGCTTGAATTTTACCGATGAATATTTACAGTCTGCGGTTTCACCGTAAGTGTTTTTAAAAACAGCTAAATAAGCCATCTGAATTTATGATATTGTTACTCCGAACGCTTGAATGAATCGAATTTTCAATTACAAGCCACCAACAGCTCACGGACCATAGCATCTGTCAAGGCAGATCGATCAAATTCTGCACCATCAACTAATTCGATGTATGAGCAACTTGTGCTCAAATTAACTTCCGAGTAATTCAGGTACGAGGCTGCAAGAATTCTCAAATCTTTGATTTCTTGTGTCAAACAATTTATCTCATTTAGATTTGCAAGTTTGTTGAGTGAACGACTGTCAAAAAAAAGTAGTTCAGGTATGCCAATCGAGATCCCATGAGAATCTGCGCGCCTCATTCGCATACTAACAACTCCGCGAGCAACGTTTGAAGTTGCAGGCCTGAGTTCACCGGCAACGCAGCAAACTCCACCACCGGCAACAAGTAACCCGGACTGACCTCGAAACTCTTCAACAGCAACTAAAGCTTGTGCAATACTAGTTGTATCGTCAACTAGAACATACGAAAGCTGGGCACCAAAATCACTACCGTCTCTTAGTAGTCGATACAGTTCGACTGCGTTACTTGGTGTGCAAGCGACAATAATCTTGCAAATGCCTGCATCAGTCATCATGGCCAACGGATATCGTATACGAGGAATGCATGCAAGCACTTCCGTTGCACTATCCACAACTTGAATTGATGTATGCGCGTTAGACCACTTGCCGAGTGCCGAAATTAACCCTTTTCGCTCCAAGTTTCCCCTGCCAGGCAAATGTAGATAGCGGCCAGAGTTAGCGGAAACCCATGTAGACAAAGACCGGTTGTTGGTCAGACAAACCTTCAAATTCGACTCGAAGACGACTTAGGTTTTGCGTTGGCAGACTATCTGTCAATGTCCCTATGGATAAAATATCGCCGGCCAGTAAACTGATACCGCGAACCAGCAACGAATCTCGAACTCTTAATACTGCATCAAGTGGATGAATGAAATCCGCACTAGTTGCAACTGCAATCTGGTTTTTGTCTTGATCGAACACCTGCAATGAATAGTTGCCTAGCTTTTCTATCCAATCCCGCAATCCGTTTGTTTCTAGTTCAGCGCCTAGAACAAACATTCGAATTTCTAAATTGGCAGCTGTGAGCGCATTATTGCTAGCAGGATTCAACTCACCAAGCAATGCATCTGTAAGTCGCACTCCAGGAATGACTGAGTGAATTGAATCCAAAACTTGTTCTCGCGTCTCAGCCATGTTGACCTTCTCGGAGCCAATTCGAAAAAGAATTTCGCCAGCCGCACGCATATCAATACCAAGAGAGCGATCAACTATGGCCCGGGTTCCGGTAAACATGTTCTCTAGTAAAATACCGGTAACCAATTCAGCCGAATTTTGATTCGGGCGATTGGCGTTCGCCAGATAGCCAACATCCAAACCCCACAATGGACGTAGCAATGCGATGTAAAATTCTTGAACTGAATGCGCCATATCAATGTCAACTCGCAATTCAGACTCAAGTGGGCGTACCTCTTTGAATGCCTTGAATATAACGCTAGCGTTTTGCTCAATGCTCAAATTCTGACCGAATGCAAAACCGCTACATGCGAAAACTGAAATCAACGTAACAATACGTTTCATAATTCGGCATAAACCTCTATAGGAATTGGTCAAACACATATAATTGTCGCCTTATGTAAAAAACAGGTTGTGCTGAGGCACGTTGCATGCTATTCAACCGTTAAACCAACTAAAAGTTTACAATGATATTGAAAAAAATATACCAGTCACAGGAAAAATTCACATTTGAGCTCCAGATGACCAAAGTATCACTTGATCACCAAAAGCAATTTTCGACCCCTAAGTATGAACCGCTCTGTCGGAATTGGTGCCGAACTGTAGCGCTTTCTTTCGGTCTAGTCAATTGAATTTAATTTCACCGCGACAGTGGCAATTGGCTAGTTTAATACTAGCATTGACACTGAATGCTTGTGCTAAGGATTACAGGCCAAGCGAATGCGATGCCCTTGACCCTGAACTGTATATCGAGACCGAGGACAAGTTTGAAAATTACAATCGGGCAATGTTCGAATTCAATTTGAAGGTTGATCGTTTGCTATTTGAACGAACTGCCAAAGCTTATCGAAAATACACTAATGACGAAGTAGAAAAATCTGTATCAAGTTTTTTTAGAAACCTAAAAGAGCCGCGAAATATTCTAGCCTCACTTCTCGCAGCTGACTTTGAAACTGCGGCTGCTTCAACAATGCGTTTCACATTCAATTCGACTTTCGGCATGCTCGGTTTATTTGACGTGAGCGGTATGGGTGGCATCGAATATGAGAACTACGACTTCGGACGGACTATGGGACGTTGGGGAATTGGCAGTGGACCCTATATCGTGCTGCCACTGATTGGGCCGGCTTCGCCGAGATCTATAGTTGGCTCTGCGGTTCACAACAAGCATACCTACGTAGTGAAACGAATAGAGAAATCTGAAACTCAGCTGCTTGTTCAACAATTGTCGCTAGTTGATACTCGAGCGCGGCTCATTCCATTTACGGACCTTCTCGCTGAACAACCAGATCCTTATATCTTCGCGCGAGAAAGCTATATCCAAAATCGCTTGAATCAAGTCTGTAACCCCTAGTCGGGTCATCAGAACCACATTTAAGGAACAAATCCATGGCGACTTATGCTATCGGGGACATTCAGGGTTGCTATAACGAATTTGAGCTGCTATTGCAAGAAATCAAATACGACCCGGCTCGAGACCACCTGATTCTACTCGGTGACCTAGTCAACCGAGGTCCAGACTCACTTTCAGTCATTCGTTTTGCTATGCAACACGAAACGTCAGTCGAAATGGTGCTTGGCAATCATGAGTTGCATCTGCTCACAATTTTGGAGAATGTTTCCAAACCGCGCAAGCAAGACTCGTTCACGAACATCATGCAAGCATCAGACCGAGGTGAAATTTGCGAATGGCTCTGCCAACAACCATTTGCCATACATAAAACCGAGCTGAACGTACTGGCAGTTCACGCCGGTATCCACCCCTATTGGAGCCTTGACGACTGCTTAAAACATGCCAATGAAGTGGAGATTCTGCTGCGCGGGCCGCAAAGACGAGAGTTTCTCACCAATTTGTTCGGTAATAAACCGAAACGCTGGAAAAATGACCACTCGCAATGGGACCGTGCCCGTGTAATTGTCAATATTCTCACTCGAATGCGCTACATCCGCAAGAATGGCAAATTGAATTTTTCGGAGTTTAGAACCCGTGGACAACAAGAAAAAGGACTAATTCCATGGTTTGAGTTTCCACAACGCAAGTTCATCAAACCGACCATTGTCTTTGGACATTGGTCCTCGCTCGGCGTTTTTCTGCAACCCGGGATTGTGGCGCTTGACTCAGGTTGTTGCTGGGGCAATAGTTTGAGTGCAGCCCAGCTTGACTCAACTCCATTCAAAATATCTCAAATTCGCTGTAAATAAAAGCCTAACCTACTGCAGCAACAGATCGCAACCCATTCAGCATATTGGCATCAAACTGATACAATATCTTTTCTTCTTTAACATTGAATGTTATGCTCGCAAACCTCATATAACCTATGGTCCTGTCTTGCGAAGGACTTGTTTTCCGATTGTGCCCAAAACAGCCAAAGACTTGAAGCCTTGTCTTGCACTATCAACTGACACGACAAAATACTCTAGCCATGAAATACGATAATATCCTGCAAACTGTCGGCAATACTCCTGTCGTTCGCCTGACTAAAACCACAGTGGCGGCTTCAGTTAATCTGTGGGTGAAAATCGAAAGCTTCAACCCGGCCGGATCCATTAAAGACAGGCCAGCGCTGAACATGATTGTTGATGCGGAAGCCAAGGGTAATCTAAAGCCCGGCGACACAATTGTTGAACCGACATCCGGTAACACTGGCATTGGCCTTGCGATGGTTGCGGCCTACAAGGGTTACCGCGCAGTTTTCACGATGGCTGAAGATATGAGTGAAGAGCGCAAGACCATCCTGCAGTCGTTTGGTGCTGAAATAGTATTGACGCCTGCCAAATATGGCACCAAAGGCGCTATCGAACGAGCACGCGAGCTGGAACGGGAAAAAGGCTACTTTTTTGTTGGGCAACATTTTAACCCAGCCAATCTAGACGCCCATCGGATTACTGCTGATGAAATCTGGCAAGACTTTGGAAACGAACTTGATGTCATCGTGTGCACAACAGGTACCGGAGGCACAATTAGCGGGCTCAAGAAATACTTAAAAAAAAGATTTAACCCTAATTTGACAATTGTTGCCACTGAACCGGCTGACTCACCGATCCTATCCAAGGGCATCGCTTGCAAACACAAGATCATGGGCACAGCCCCTGGATTCATTCCGAAGATACTAGACACTGACTCGTATGATGAGATTCTTCCTATCACAACTGAAGAAGCATACTCGACGACTCAATATCTGGCGCAGAAAGAGGGGATTTTCGCTGGTATATCATCAGGTGCTGCAACCCAGGGCATGCTGAAAATTGCTGCCCGTCCTGAATCAAAAGGCAAAACGCTGCTCGCCATTCTGCCTGATACAGGTGAGCGCTACCTCAGCACTGACGTTTGGGAATGAATTTACGAAAGTATCTACAATATCTTTAATACAATAAATACCGTTTGATGCTGGTCATTCTTTTGTTCAGAATTGAACATCTTAAATCGTATTTAGCATGAGAAAAAAACTGTACATAGAGACCTTCGGCTGCCAAATGAATGAGTATGATTCGTCGCGGCTTGCCGAATCGCTTGCGCACTCACATGGTTACAGCACCACTCAAGACCCGCTACAGGCTGATCTTTTACTAATTAACACCTGTTCAGTGAGAGAGAAAGCACAAGAAAAAGTCTACTCCCTGCTTGGTCGCTGGCGACCTTGGAAAACAGACAATCCAAATTTGATGATTGGTGTTGGGGGTTGTGTTGCAAGTCAAGAAGGGGAATCAATCTTAGCTAGAGCCCCTGAGGTTGACTTCATATTCGGGCCGCAAACCTATCATCGGGTGAGTGAACTCATTGACCAAACTCTGGCCACACGCCAATCGACGATTGATATTACATTTCCAGAGATTGAGAAATTCGACAACCTGCCGCCGCGCCGCGTCAATGGTCCACGCGCATTTGTGTCAATCATGGAAGGTTGTAGCAAGTATTGCAGTTTTTGTGTCGTGCCATATACTCGCGGTGAAGAATACAGTCGCCCCTTTGACAGTGTTATAACAGAGATATTTGAACTGGCACAGCAAGGTGTGCGCGAGGTAACATTGCTTGGACAAAACGTCAACGCTTATAACACTATCGGTCCCTATAGCGAAAGACTTGATTTTGCATCGTTACTCAAATATGTAAGTGAAATTGACGGTATTGATCGGATAAGATATACAACTTCTCATCCGTTAGAATTTACTGACAATCTCGCCCGCGCGCATTCCGAAATTCCGGCTTTGGCAAAGCATTTGCATCTGCCCGTACAAAGCGGGTCGAATCGCATTCTAGCGCGTATGAAGCGTCGTTACACACGGGAAGATTATCTGAAAATCATTGACAACGTGCGCTCCTACTGCCCAGACATTTCTATCTCATCTGATTTTATTGTTGGATTTCCAGGTGAAACTGAGAGAGATTTCAGTGAGACTATGGCTCTAATTGATACGGTGGGATTTGATCATTCGTTCAGTTTCCTATACAGCTCCAGGCCAGGCACCCCAGCTGCCAAACTTGAAGACCAGACACCAGACAAAATAAAAAAGCAACGGCTGCATCTGTTGCAGGCACAATTAAAGACTTTGGCCGCCAATATCAGCGAATCAATGGTCGGTCGCATCGAAAAAGTGCTGGTGGAAGGGAAATCCAAGCGACGGCCTGATCAACTCAGCGGTCGTACTGAAAACAACCGAGTAGTTAACTTCAATGGTCAGCAAGACCTGTGCGGCCAGTTCGCTGATGTCCTCATAACCGAATCAATGTCCAATTCATTGCGCGGTCAGCTCGCCAATACTAACAGTCAGGGAAGTTGAAACTGACTGAGTCTTCCGACCAATTGAAGACCGCTAAGGTCCCGCACGTATTTGTGCTAACGCCGGCTGACAACAAGCGGCTAGCGGTGTTGTGTGGCCAGTTTGATGTGAATATCAAATCCATCGAAGGGCACTATGGTGTTCGTCTTTCCAACCGAGGCAATATGTTTCAAGTTGAAGGTGAAGCATCAGTCGCACAACAGGTCGAATTGGTGCTAAAGGAGCTCTACGCAGAATCCGAAAAACTCGCGGTACTAAGCTCAAATGATATTCAAAGTGCTATTGCCCGGCTTTCATCGTATTCAGGCGATAGTCGTCAGCTCGCAATCAAAATCCGAAAAAATACCATTCGCGCACGAACTAGAACTCAAGAGAAATATCTGGCGAGCATGGCAAAAAATTCAATTACTTTAGGAGTCGGCCCGGCTGGCACCGGCAAGACGTATCTCGCAGTGGCTAGCGCAGCGCATGCGCTTGCGAACGACTCAGTCAGTCGAATTGTATTGGTACGACCGGTGGTTGAAGCCGGTGAAAGAATCGGATTTTTACCAGGTGATATCGAAAAGAAAGTTAACCCTTACCTGCGCCCGTTGTATGACGCATTGTATGAAATGTTTGGATTTGAACGCGTCGGACGCTTGCTTGATCGCGGAACCATAGAGCTTGCGCCTCTGGCATTTATGCGTGGCCGCACTTTAAATGACGCCTTTATCATTCTTGATGAAGCCCAAAACACAACAATAGAACAAATGAAGATGTTTCTGACGCGTATTGGATATAACTCACGTGCGGTCATCGCAGGTGACATCACTCAGGTCGATTTGCCGCGCTCAATTCACTCAGGACTTACCCACGCCATTCAGATATTGAAAGAGATTCAAGATATCAACATTATTAGCTTTAAAAACCGCGATATTGTGCGACATCCGCTGGTGCAAAAAATTGTCGAAGCTTATGAAAGAAATGAAACCCAGCATACAAATGCTACCAAATGACTTACTCGGCCCAAATTCAATTTGCGACGTCTTCGACGGATATTCCCAGTGAATCTGATATTGACGACTGGATACGAGAGACACTTCACCACCTAAATTGCAAAGAATCTGAGTTGACAATTCGCATTGTTGATGAACCTGAAATAGTTCACCTGAATGCAACCTATAGAAAACAAAACAAGTCAACTGATGTACTTGCATTCCCTGTAAATCTTCCAGATGCAATTAACTCATACTTATTAGGCGACGTAGTTGTTTGTGCCGATGTTATTAATAAAGCAGCGACAGAAATAGGCGCCTTGCCAAACGCACACTGGGCGCGAATCATTGCGCACGGTATACTCCACCTTTGCGGGCATAGTCATAACGAAACAGCAGACACACTCAATATGGAGGCGGTCGAAGCTGAGATTTTGCATCGATTGGGTTTTGACCATCCAGATTTTAGCAACTCACAGTATCATGGCACTACCTGATTACTTACCAAAATCGCTAATCCACCGCATACGCACAGTGATTGGCAGAAAAATTCTCCCGCCACCAACATCCAAACAAGAATTGATTGAAGTTGTTCGCGCGGCCGGTCGCAACAAGCTCATCAGTCCTAGTGTGCAATCGATCATTGAACGAGTTGTCTGTAGCTCCGATTTGCAAGTGCGCGATGTAATGATCCCGCGGCTAAGCATGATCACTATCGATTTAGAGTCCTCATTAGATGATATCTTGAAAATCGTCACTGAATCTGGACATTCAAGATTTCCAGTTTTCAGCGAAAGCTCTGATCACGATGCCAAAGGAATCCTGCTAGCCAAAGATATCTTGCATCATCACAGCCAAAATGGAGATCAAGAGTTTAACTTGTTTGATTCGATCCGACAACCGGTATTTGTGCCGGAAAGCATGCGGCTTGATACCTTACTCAAACGATTCCAAGAGACCCGTAGCCACATGGCTATTGTCATGAATGAATACAAAGGCATTCATGGGCTCGTTACCATTGAAGATGTGCTTGAAGAGATTGTCGGTGAAATTGAAGATGAGTCAGATTTTATGGCTGATGACATGATCACAAAATCTTCAGAGAATGTTTTCATGGTCAATGCACAAACTGAGATTAAGGAGTTTAACAGCTATTTCAATTCTAAATTAGACGAAGATGTTGACACAATAGGAGGAGCTATACTCAAAATTGCAGGAAAAGTCCCGAATGTGGGAGACCAATTCGAACATCACGGATTCACATTTGGAGTTGCAACCGCAGATGAGAGACGACTACTTTCCTTGCGTGTCAATCCACCAGCAAACCAATCCAACAATACAGCCACTTAGATGCGCAAACCAAATCTGGTTGACAAAACACTTGGTTTGCGCAAGTGGCTAATCAGCATTGGATTCGGTCTTGGCTTACTTACAAATCTGTCTTTCGCGCCGTTTGGATTTTATTTTTTGATAGTGATTACTCTTGGTATATTGTTCCGAATGTGGGCTGTATTACCGGCTGGCCGTTGTGCGTTAGTCGGTTTTGTATTTGGTTTGGGTCTCTACGGGGTTGGTGTTAGCTGGATTTACATTAGCCTCCATGAATTCGGTGGCGCTCACCCTGCTTTGGCTACTGCCTTGGTGTTTACACTAGCTGTTGTTCTCTCCCTGCTTATTGGCATTGTTGGTTACACTCAAGCCAAGATACCGGCTTCTGCCCGGTGGCATTTTTTGTTGTTGTTACCAGCATTGTGGGTTTTTGTAGAATGGATTAGAAGCTGGATATTCACTGGCTTCCCTTGGCTGTATGCCGGATACACGCAAACTGACAGCTGGTTGGGCAGTTTTGCACCAGTGTTTGGTGTGTACGGTTCTAGTTTTGTGGTTTGCTTCATAGCCGGGCTAATAGCGTTGCTGTTTATTGAGGGAATTAAGTCTAAATTTTGCTATACGTTTTTTATCGTTGCATTGGGTGTCAGTTTTGCACTTGACCAAGTGAATTGGATTGACACTCATGAACAACCGATTCGCGTTTCGATTATTCAAGGTGACATTGATATTGCAGACAAATGGAATGCAAATGAGGTACATAAACATCTAGCCTTTTATGTCAATGAAAGCCGAAATCAAGTCAATAGCGACCTAGTGATTTGGCCAGAAATTGCACTTCCATACGCCACATCCAAGCTTGAGAAATTAAGGCTTTGGAAACTGCTTTCAGAGCTGCCGCAAGACTATTTGATTGGAGCTCTAGAAGACAAAGACACAAATGAGGGACTTGTCTACTACAACAGTGCCATTGGGGTTACTGACGAACCCAGCATTCAAATCTACCGCAAGAAACATCTAGTACCTTTTGGAGAGTTCACACCATTTCGTAAGTTGTTAGGCTGGCTTGAGTCTTACATTCTTATTCCGGCATCAGACATGTTACGCTACAATTTGCCGCAAAGTCCTCTCAAATTAGCTGGCCAACTTGCTGGTATTTCAATCTGTTATGAAGATGCGTTTTCCAATTCAGTGCGGTCCATGCTCCCAGAAGCAAGCTATCTCATCAATATCAGCGAAGATGCGTGGTTCGGTACGCGCCTAGCCCCTCACCAACGTTTGCAAATATCCAAAATGAGAGCCATCGAAAACGCGCGGCCTGTATTAAGGGCGGCTAATCAAGGTATTTCAGCGTCTATTGATCACCAAGGGAAGGTAATTGACCAACTTCCGCAATCTGAGGGCAAAGTATTACAGACTGTGATTGTACCAGTAACTGGAACAACACCGTATGTGGCATTTGGTGCTTTCCCAATTTTGACAATATGTGTTATTGGCATTGCCATACCTTTGTTACGGCGTTATTATTCGATTTAAATTAGTTTGCACCAAATTAATATATGTTTGTTGCAATTTACCAAGCATCATCCCGGACAGGTGGCGCAGTTGGTAATTTCACCCGCGTATCCTAATGTGCCATCTGAGACCATACCCAAGGCACAAAGCCATCAAAACACAAAGAACATGGTCATTTGACGCATGATTTCCGCGACCTAGATGCTGCCTTCTTAACCACCTAACACAAAATACCACTCTGATTGACAGTTCTCTATATCCTTGCAAGTGGCTCACTAGGGTAAACTGCTTTTCGGCAGGATATTTCGCAACTGCTACTGACCAAACCCGAAATATAGTCAGAAACACGACATTCAAATTGAATGATATAACAGATATACCATAAACTAACTACCCCAAGAACTATGACCATTCAACTATCTGCTTGGCAGTCAAAAACGAAAGCTAAGCTTCAAGTTCAAGAAGCCTGAACTTAATGCGTGTGGCCTACTTACCGATCGTACCAGATTAGGGTTTAAAACGTAGGATACATCACACCAATCTTCAAACCAAAACTAAGGCTCCGATCCCAAGAATCGCCAAAAAACCAACAACATCAGTGATGGTCGTCAACGCAACCCCAGCTGCCAGCGCTGGGTCAACACCGATTTTCTGAAGCATCACCGGCAAATACACACCAGAAATCGCAGATACAACTATATTGACTGCCATAGCCAAACCTACAATAAATGCCAACCCATAGTTTCCGTACCAAACTGCCGAAACGATTGCAACCACAAGGGCCCAAATTAAACCATTCAGCCCGCCAACTAGCAATTCCTTTATCAGCACGTCTCTCACATTCGACCCGGTTATCGTGCCAACACTTAATCCGCGTATCACTTTAGTCAAGGTTTGTACACCGGCATTCCCACCCATACTGGCAATAATCGGCATCAATACTGCTAGCGCGACAAGCTTTTCAATGGTTGCCTCAAAAATCCCGATCACAAGTGATGCAAAAACTGCAGTAATCAGATTCACTCCAAGCCAAAGTGCTCGGCGCCTAGTTGTATAGAGTACTGGTGCGAACATGTCGTCTTCTTCATCCAAACCGGCTGGCGCAAGAAAAGTTCGATCAGCTGACTCCTGAATTACGTCAACGACATCATCAACAGTAATTCGACCAAGCAGTATGCCATCTTCGTTAACAACTGGCGCTGTTGCCAGATCGTAGCGTTGAAATATTTTAGCTACATCCTCAGCAGAATCGGTTGGTAAAAAACGAACTGTATCCTCCTCCATACAATCAGTAATTTGAGCGTCCAAATTGGCAGTCACCAGCTTACGAATCAATACAGAACCGATGAAAATACCCCGCCTATCAAGCACATAGAGCTTATCTGTATACTCAGGCAATTCACCCCGAGCACGCAAATAACGCATGATAACACCAACAGAAACTCCTTCCCGCACAACAGCCGTATCAGTGTTCATCAAACGACCAGCCGTGTCTGCCTCGTATGAGAGGACAGTATCTAGGCTTTTTCTGCGCTCCTCATCAAGCGTAACCAGCACATCTGCTGCCGCCCTTGAAGACAACCTAGGCACAATTTCTGCAATCTCGTCTATATCGAGAGACTGAACAACACGCACCAATGTACGCGGATCCATATCAGCTACAAGATTCTCTTGAACCTTGTCAGACAAATTAATCAACAACTCACCCATATCTGATTCAGGCACTTCAAACCAGATAGATTTCCGCTCCTCAGCCGGTAAACTTTCTAGCACTTCGGCCAAATCTGCGGCGTGCAGCTCATGTATATAACCGCGCAGGTCACTGGCAACACCGTGTTCTAGATGTTCAAGCAGATTGTCTCGGATGGTGGTGAGTTCAGAGGTCGCCATGGCTAAATTGAAAGATTCTCAGACATGAAAAAAACTGACCTTGCAATAAGGCAATAACATAGTTTAACACACTTAATAAGAGTGCAGGGCTGGTTTGAGTCAACCAAGGTTCATCCAACAACAGTTGAGGAGGGAGTGAAATGAAGCTGAAAGTCAGATGGAATTGAACCGTCTCCAACAGCAATCAAAAGATTAGGATACCGTTTCTTGGTTCATTTGCTGTAATAGCTTCATCCGATCTTGCGAGTTGGATAATCCCATCATTTGTTCAACATACCGCGCTGATTCACTTATCCAACTTGATCGAATACATTGCTTCACAGCCGGCAACGCTCCAGAGTCCATGCTAAAAACTTTCAGTCCCATGCCTAGCAAGAGCCGCGTATACATCGGATCGCTTGCCATTTCACCACAAAGGGACACCGGTTTGCCAAATTTATTGCCAGCAACAATCACATTGCGTATTAATCTTAGAATGGATGAATGCAATGGATCATATAGATAATTGACCTCGTCATCAACACGGTCGATTGCCAATGTATACTGAATGAGATCGTTGGTTCCAATAGACAAAAAGTCAAGTCTTTCGGCAAATTCATCGGCGCTGATAGCAGCTGCGGGCACCTCTATCATACCGCCTATTGGCACTGTAGGATCATACATCATGTTATCTTCATTAAGCTCACGCTTTACTAGGTTGATGATAGCATGAACTTCATCTATTTCATCAAGGTTCGATAGCATCGGAATCATGCACTTCACGTTACCAAAGACCGATGCCCTGTAGATTGCTCGCAACTGAGTTCGAAACATATCTGTTGAACGCAGGCAAAAGCGAACGGCACGAATTCCAAGCGCAGGGTTAGTCGCTACCTTACCCTGTCTGCGCCCACCGTCAACCTGTTTATCAGCACCAAGATCAAGTGTTCGTATTGTCACTTGATTAAGTTCTTTGACAACTCTCGCATAGGCCTCAAACTGTTCTTGCTCACTCGGCAAATGCAACCGATTCATAAACAAATATTCGGTACGATAAAGACCGACGCCGCTTGCCCCGCAATCTTGAGCTGACTGAATATCCTCCGGCAACTCAACATTGGCAAGAAGCATGATATCCTCACCATCAAGTGTCCGTGCAGGAACATCTCGCAGAGATTGAAGTTGCCTTTGATTGGCATGATATTCATACTGACGCGCTTTGAGTTCAGTTAAGGTCTGCTCATCAGGATTTACGATTACTTCACCATTTAAGCTGTCAACTGCGATCAGTGAACCGTGTGCAATATGCCTGACTGCACCATGCAAACCAACTACTGCTGGAATCTTGAGGCTGCCGGCAAGAATAGCGACATGCGAGATACGGCTACCGAGATTGGTGACAAATGCACTCATACCCATTTTCATAAAGCGCACTGTGTCAGCTGGTGTCAAGTCATGGGCAACTAGGATACAACCACTAAGATCAGACTCATCTCCATTTGTGCCTTCGGCATCTTGATTGACTAGCAACTGGTGTTGTATCTGCTGAATTACTTGATCGACATCGTCTTTCTTGCTTCGCAGATACTCATCCTTGACATTCTCAAACACCTCCGCGAGCTGGTTGCGATGTATCGTCAACGCCGACTCAGCTCCAAAACAATCTCGCTCCATGATTTCAACCGTCGCCTCGCGCAAACTCGGATCATTGACCATCAGAATATGCGCATCTAGGAAAGCCTTGATATCTTTGGGCGCGCTTGCCGGAATCTCACTTCGGGTGTTTTCCAAGCTTTCAGATGTTTTTTGCAGCGCTAGATCAAACTGGGCAACCTCGTCAGGAATTTGCTCACGGCTGATGCGCCTCGCAACTCCGCCAACCACTGAACGCTGGATGACATATGCGTTTCCAATAGCAATTCCACCACCTACTCCAGCACCAGGCAACGAGAACATCATTCGCTCTCACCAAATTGATTATTAAAAATATTTTGCATAGCGATAAATGCTTCATCTTCGTCAGCACCATCAACCGAAACAGTTAATGTCATACCCTGAGTTGCAGCTAACATCATCAATCGCATAATACCTTTAGCATCTGCCTCCTGATCACCTTTGACTATTTTGATTTTACTCTCGTAGGCCGACGCAGTCTGTACAACCTTAGCAGCGGCCCTAGCGTGCAACCCAAGCTTGTTCAAAACCTTGACTTCACCAGATATCATGATTCAAACAAGCCCGCTATGTCGTTTTTGCACTTTGACATTCTTTGCTGAGAACTGGTTTACAAGCTTCTCAACGACGTAAACAGACCGATGTCGACCACCAGTACAGCCTACAGCAATAATAAGGTATGTGCGCCCTGCTACGTGAAATGAATCTATCCAACTGCTTATGAAATCGTCTATTTGATTGATCATTTTGCCAACGGCTGGTTTGGATCTGAAGTACTCCTGTATCTGCCAATCCAGCCCGCTGTAATGCTTCAAGCTTTCAACCCAGTAAGGATTGGGTAAACACCTGACATCAAACACGAAATCAGCATCCAAAGGTGCACCGCGTTTATAGGCAAACGATTTAAATAACAGAATTTGCTCACCCATGTTGCCAAGCTTGGCGGCATCTTCTTGAATTAGATGTCGCAGTTCATGTGGTGTCATGTGAGTTGTATCAATATGTTTGGTTGCTCGTTCTGAGAGCTGCGCTAAAAGATCACGCTCAAGATTAATACTTTCAAGTAAAGGTACCGAATCATCCATCAGTGGGTGCTTGCGTCTAGTCTCGCTATAACGCTTGACTAAAACCGATTGTTCCGCATCTAAGAACATAAACTCATAGCTAATGTTCAATTCCTTGAGATCTTTGACACTATCAACAAGTAGATTGAGAAATGTCTTATTGCGAGAATCAATGCTAATAGCAGCGCGCCGAATTGAAGAATCGGTACTTAAGACATTGCGAGCAAATTGCCCGAGAAGCACAATTGGTAAATTGTCAACGCAATAGTAACCGAGATCCTCAAGCGCACTGAGTGCAATGGATTTTCCAGATCCTGACAACCCACTGATTATTTTCAGGTGCCTGAGCTCGTCAGTATTGTTTCTGTTTTTCATCCCTCTTGAGCCATTTGAGCATTTATCCAAAATCCGACCTGATCAACACCTGATTCGGATGGTTCAATAGTACGAAGAGCAGGTCAAACTGAACTATTGTCAAATTTTGTTATCTCGTCGTACATCGCCTCCATATCTTGAGCTTCAATTAAACGACGATGTAAATCCTGATGTACGAAACCTCGGGCAAGTTTGGCCAGAATGTTTACATGAACATCAGCGCAATCGGCAGGCACCAACAAACCACATGCCAAATTAACCGGTTTTGCATCTTCGGCCTGAAGGTCAAGCGGTCTTGACATTCGGATGATAGCGCCAATAGGGTTTGGCAGTCCACTGAGACGCCCATGCGGCAGAACAACACCATTGCCAACACATGTGCTACCAAGACTTTCTCTGCTTAGCAATGCTCTGAACACAATATCTTTGTTAATGCTGTAATTATTGTTTTTTGTAAATAGGTTTGACATCACTTCAAGCATCCGTTTCTTGCTTGAAACCTGAACATCAAGTTCCATGCGATCAATAGAAAACACATCTTTGAGCCGAGCCTTCGATGATGCAGACTCGGCTGAAGAAACATCTTCAATATTACCATTCATGTCAGGTCAGGTGGCATTTGATAACGATGGCTATCACGACTATGACTCGTCAGACGCTCTTTGTATTTGAGCACTTGGCGGTCAAGTTTGCTTACTAGGGAATCAATGGCCGCGAAAACATCCGGTGAGCTTGCACTTGCATGAATCGACATTTTTCGACCGTGGATTGTCGCTTCAAGCTGATATGCTGTATTTTCCTTGTGCATGATTACATCAACAGAGGCAGCCTGTTGAAAGTGATTCTCAATTTTCCGTAACCGCTTGTTTATATATTCACGAATCGATTGTGTTACTTGAATATGGTGACCTGATACAGATATATCCATCATAAAATCTCCCTTTCATCAATTAATGGTTCAAACAGCCGCCCGGCGCAATTTGCGAGACGGTAATTTCATTTCTGTACGATACTTTGCAACCGCGCGCCGAGATAGCTTCAATCCACTCTGGTATAAAGTTTCAGTAATCTGTTGATCGCTCAATGGAGACCGAGGGTCCTCTTGTTCGACAATTTGCTTGATCTTGAATTTAATAGCCGGCACCGAGACATCACCGCCAGTATTGTTGACAATTCCAGCCGAGAAAAACCGCTTGAACTCAATAGTGCCCCGCGGTGTTAGCATGTATTTGCGCGCGCAAGCCCTGCTCACTGTTGATTCGTGCAGTTCAAGCATATCTGCAATATCTCTCAATTTCAATGGCCTCAGTGCGTGCTCCCCTTCATCTAAAAAAGACTGTTGACAACTGACAATGGCGCGTGCCACTCGCAATACGGTTTGGTGACGCCGGCTCAGGCCATCCAAAAACGAACTAGCCTTTGTCAAATTTTTTTCAAGATACTCGCGACCAGCATCGTCTCTAGTGTTGCCAATCATTGACTGGTAATGATTTGATATTTTCAATTGAGGCAACATCGATGAGTTGAGTTCAACTTGCCAGCTGTGATCAATTTTACGCACAATTACATCCGACTCCACAATTTGCGCACTCTCACCAAACTGATTTCCAGGCGATGGGTTAAGAGATTTTATCAACTCAACGGCAGCATAAACAGACTTGAGGTCACAATTGTATAGCGCTGATAACTTCGTGTGTTCGTTCTCAGCAACTTGTTGCAGATTGTTAGCGACAATATCGTGTGCGAGTTGGCAAACGGAAGTGAATCTAGGTTGTGCATCAATCTGAATGCAAAGACATTCTTCAAGGTTGCGCGCCGCCACACCAAGTGGTTCAAACCTTTGCACCTTTGCCAGAGTTGCCATGATGTCACCTTCGGTGAGATTTGCATCATCAACCAGCGAGAGGATTGTATCAACAGACTCTCTCAAGTATCCACGTTCATCTAAAGACTCAATTATGGCTTGTGCGACCATGCGCTCAATACCAATCATCCCTGATCCTAATACCTGAGCTAGCAGATGTTCACGCAAGCTTGGAGCTTTATGCATATCAGCCGCATACTCCAAATAATCACAGGAATTGTAACTATCCGGCAAACTCCCGTTCAAAAGATCCCCATTTAAGCCAACTGATTGAGGTGCGACCTCCTCAAGCAAAGGGTTGGATTCAACTGCGTCCTGAATATGTTCAACAAGCTCTGTCAACGGCAATTGCAGGATATGCACTGCGATAGAGAAGCGAGCATTGAAAACCTGCTTTTGTCGCTGTCGCAATTCCAAGCGCGAGCTTATCATAGTCGACTCTCAATCAAACTGTCAATGAATACTAATATGGCCAAGCATTATTATGCAATTCTATAACAAACAAAGCTCATACATCACCATCAATTTCCTAAAATTCAAACATTCTGATCTCAAAACCCAGCTCGCACCCATCTAGCAAAGTGACAACCCCAAAAAACTCTTACTTCTTAGATACAGTTTACTTGGCATACTACCAGTGAAGTGACTCTCTACCACCAATCCTTGTAACCGTGTGTTAGTAGTACTTAATATATGAAACTTCGCATCGCCGTTTTAATCTATGTTGTCAGAATTTTGCGCTTGATAGTGGAGAAACGCTATTGTCACTGATTAAATGGCTCAACAGCACCGATACTGTTTAGCCGTGATCCAACAAGCTGACTCGATTGCAAACATACGGCTCCAGTACCTCATCAGACGAACAACATAATATGAGGTGTTTGTAATACCCTAAATATACGGCATTTGTATTGATGTTAAAAATAATATATTTATCAATTACTTAATTAATTTAAATCATTCAAAAGTTGGAATAATTGAATGCTTCTTGCGGTTTCAACTGCTAATTGGTCTGGGGATCGAATCGGTAATTGGAAAGTCCTGAAAACAATACCTAATCACATAACTTGATATTATATGATTGGAGAACAGAGGATCATTTAAGTCTGAGACATCGCTCATGTATCAAGCACCGCAAATCATCATAGGTCAATACGGAAACAGAAACGACAATAACATAAAACCATCTTTTTTGTCGGTCATGGGCTGTTATCGCTAGATTGAAAGCCTAATTGCCGGCACTGAAAGCAGAATCAAAACAGAAGCCTCTGACACAGGGTTGCAATCCGGGATGATGTTACCCAGTTAAGAGATGAGGCTGAATTTCAAGAGGCGCCCGGTGACAGTGAGAATCCCTGAACAATCTGAAAAGTGAGAATAATTTCACGCGCATGATTACCGACTCGTCATACCGGATTACGATGTGGAAATACTCAACACTGTTTGCACAATTGAAACAAGCGTCGGAATAGATAGATATAGGCATGAAAACCGGTGGCAAGGTCACCGACAGTGTAAATCGGCGGACTTAGTGCTGAAAGATCTGGTGAAGCTCTACAGCAAAAAATCTACGGACGTACCCAAGCGATTGTTGAAGGGAAAATCACTTGCGCGTTCTGAGCTGCAAAAGATAGCGGTAATGACTGATGAGGTGCAATTCTACGAATAAGAGAATACACCGGTATTGCAGGAGTTGCACACCGGTGGTCACAAGTTGCGAAATTGGCGTTGCCGTGTGGACTTCGCCTACTCTGAATCAATGCTAACTGCAGCGAGGGGCTCGCACTTTGCCCAAAACCGATCAGCTTATCAATGTGCAAACAATCACCCGCCGAAGCCAAAGAGGCGGTCGAATCTGTCAGAGCTGTATCGAAAGGTTATCAGATCAAAGGTCAACACCACGCCTCAGACCTGCCTGAGAAGATAGATGCTTGGTGAGATGGCTGACTACAATTTCTGAAGCACCATATGGTAGCCTTGACCATTCAGTTCAGTGCCAACAATATGGAACTGTCAAGAATAGATGAGTCAACGGTGTGTAGCGATGGTAATGCAAATCGTGCTGAGTATTACAAGGACAGGTTGAAAAACTTGCCAAACAGTGAAAGCGAGCAATTGCTCGGTAATGTTACACGGCTGATTGATTCTGACGACTGTAAGAAAATAGAGGTTCTTAGCCCACATTTGAAAGAAATATAATAATATAACATCAATTAGTTGTAAACACTGGAACGTCATATATAGCACTGGTTAAAGTGCCGTAACTCAATCTCAGATCGCCAACCGATGGCTCCAACCAGCTGTGTAGGAAACACCAGGTGCATCATAAATCTGCCGATGTTTCAGCTCTGCATGAGACGATTTGCGTATGTGGGTGGTGTGACCGTCGGCCATCTCCAATGCGGCGGTGACGCAACCGTGCATCCAGTGCTTATTCAAAGCTGTTGGTGAAACGCCTGCAATGGCTCTCCCCTTCTCGCTCCTGGCTTTTGAGCAGCAGTTGACAATGATATCGCCGCTCTCCTCGTACAACTTGGGCGAACCACCATAAGGTTGTGTAGCGTTAGCCATGCTGGCGCAACTAGGCGATATTGTCTCAGGTGGCCACCCTAGCGTCCATCACCAGGGCATTGGATGGTGTCTCAAGATCATTCGACAATCCAGCATAGTTCAAGGTGGAAATTTCGCTGACATTGCCTTCAAACACCTGTGAACGACAAACGAAACCACATGGCGTCAAGCACCATGTCAAGAGTGGCCAGCGGGCGGTCGCTAGGCCGCTCGTGAGGATGGTCGCGCTTGACATTGAGTTTTTTTCACTTTAGTTTTAGCCAAAGCGATCATCGGCACGATGTCAAAAAAGTCGTCCACTTTTTCCAGCAGATGCTACCCAATGAAATCGCAATATACGATGAATGACTACAAAGGCACGCACTTTCTGAACAGCTGGCAGGGATAGCTGAGATGTTTTATGCCACATACCCAAGAAATCCAGACTTCTTATCTTGGTCGCCTTAAACAAAGCCGAGACGACCAAGACAAGACCTGTTTTCATACCGACATTGTTTCCTGCCGGCTAAAACTCTACGGACAATGCCACACCGCCACTCACCGTATTGTTGCCGCTGCCCGCCGAGGTCAGGTAAATGGCACCTGAAATCGATGAACGATCACCATTCCAGAACTGCGAACCGCCGAATCCCAAACGCAACCTTGTCGGCTTCGACTCTGACTTGTAGTTCTCCTTGCCGATCTTCACACTGCGTTTGGTATTGAAATCATGCTCAAGATCCAACGAACTGAACAACTTGCAGCAGGCTGCCGCCGTCTTCCCAATCTCACCCTCAAACAACACACCATAACGTCCCGTCACACCCGAACTGCTTTCCATGGAAACGGCATCTTTCGTTGGTTGAGCCACCGTCCCTCGGGCAGGACTTTTATTCATCGAAGTGTATGAAACTTCATAATCATCCACCGAAATCGAGGTCCATGTCAGTCCCCCGCGCTGCGTCAGCGACAGATTACCAAGCGCCATGCGCTTGGAGGCACCCAGACCGATGGCATAGCCGACACCTTCGGTCTTTTCATTAACATCAATTGACTGTCCATTCACCATCTCCGATGACTTGACCTCTATGTCATCAAACTTGGTCACGCCCAGCCAGCCGTCAACCATCACACCGCCGGAATATTCACGAGCCATGCCGACACCGACTCCGGTGCCAGACACCTTCACACGACCGCCATCGGTCACATCGGCCTTGCCCTGACGATGGTGCAGCCCCACTCGGAACATCATGTCATTGACAGCGGGCAGGTCAACACCCGTCGCAAAACCGCTGTAAGAGAAATCATACGAAAGGTCGCCACTCATGGACTTCCGCAATCGGCGCTCACCGTCGCCCGCTTCAATGCTGCCCCAAGCTCTTCGGTCTGACATCATGCCAGGGTTAGCCGCAGCCATCGTTCCGTTTTGAGCCAATTGCAGCGGACCGGACGCACTGGCGACAGTGCCGCCTGACATCATTGACGGTATGTAGGTGTCCATGGCACCGACCATATCCCACATCACCGAGGGCAGGGCTTCATACACGCGACCTCGCATGGATACCGATGCCGTTTCCTGCCCGGCGGCAGGAGGAGTAAGCTCAGTGATCTCACTCTTGAAAACCAGTGAAAACACACCGTTGGTATCTGCCGTCTTCTCAGCCGTCAAGATTTCCTTGCCGGTGCAGTTGTTGTAGATGCCACACGGCAGTGATGACACTTCAATTTCTTCGATCTTCACCTTTCTATCGGCATTGAAAGTAAGAACCGTGTAAGTCCCGTCAGCCATCGTTCTGTAATGGAAGGCCGTCTTCTCACCCGTGTTCTCAATGTTCTTCACATCCCGTAAACTGCGGTCCAGCTTAATCACCAGATTCACAACATTGCTGCCGGCGGGGTCCGGAGTGGTAACCTTCACCGTCTTATAACTGCCGCTCGCATCATCTGGCATCAGCATGGCATTGGGTCCGATAGTGAGGGTGCCACCTCCCACCAGGTAGACGGCACCGCCATTCTTGCCACCAAACACCTTCCCATAGACGGCGACGCTTTGCTTGCGCATGCCACCTTCCGAAACAGTGTCAGGCGTGTTGAGGGATATGCCAAAAACAGTGTCCCCTGTCACCTTCACTACTCCATCCTCGCCGACAGTGACAAAGGCCGTACCCTTGCCACCGTTATTGTTGGCCGGCACATTGCTGCCACCATGCTCAACCATGATGCCGTTGCCTTTCGCATAGATCTTCCCATTGTGTGTGACAGTGACATCCTTTTTGGCGTTGGTTGCCCGGTTGTACTGTAGCCAGACATGGATCCCCTTTTGATTCACAGGCACGCTTTCAGAGCCGATGCTCGCTTTCATCTCAGTCTCCACCTTAATTGTTGAACTGCTACTTGAGGTAGGGGCATACTCATCATGAATGTATACGCCATTGTTAACACCGTATCTCTTGTTTTCAAGCCCCACAATCTTCGCATCATCTTTCAGGACAACTGCTATGTTTCCTCGCGCAGAGCCGCTCCTGTAAACTTGGACGCCGGCAAATATTGTGTTGATTCCTCTTACATTGTCTGTAACCGTTCCGGCAAAATTTATGTCTACATCACCTTGCTTTGAATCAACCTTGACACCGGAACCACCGGTAACTTCCAACAGCCCGGACAAGACATCAATTTTGATTGGTATGTCACCGCTGCCCGTGGATTTAACGTTAATACCGCCACTGGAACCAGACAATATATTTGCGTTGGATACGACCCAAATGCCTTTTGCCAATGCCGAGTTCTCTCCTGTGTCAACTTCAAGACCAGAATTGTAGGCCGACCCATCAGCGGAAGGCCATCCACTAAGGGTTATTCCTTTCTCAAGGGTCACTTTCAGTCCTGTTGCATCACTTGGCACAATATAGTGAACTAGCGCATCAAGAGCTGTATTAAGAGCTGAATTTGTTTCGTAGGTCAGATCATGGGTGTCATCGCAGGTCACCTCATGGGCAGTCCATTCGGTTGAGGAGTCAACGGCCGCAGTGCCGCATTCATCATCCGCTTGCACCTGCAATGGATTCAGGGCCAATAATCCGGCCAATACGGTAAATATGAGCGAGAGCCGGGTTGACATTATTTTGCCCCCCCCCCCTCAGAATTTCCGAGAAAACCTGTGGAACGGAAAGGACGACTGTTGCGAAACCTCTGAAAACAACCGATTCGGCCATTTTAAGTATTTGATATTTTTTAAGCATTTTCGATTCTCCTGTTAGTCAATGTTGAATGCACCTCTTTGATGTCAGCCGCTGTATTATACACTCGCAAACTATAGAACCATTCCCACGCCCGAATTCCAGAGTAAGTTATACAGCTAACTTCATCAAAGCATTGTATCACTAAAGCAAGGCAATAGTGTATCCTGGCTCGGCAGTCTTGTGTTGGCTGGGATGATACATCGCGAAATTGTATCAACCAGGACATCCTGCTGAACAGCCGGCGATACGGCAGATGGCAGCGCCGGGGAACCCGAATTGAACGGACAGGACAATTTCTACCAGCAGTTTCGTTCAGACCAAGATGTGTGTAATAGGCAGGCCGCACCGGCAGCTCTCCACTGCTGTTCCAAAGTGACCTCAAACATCTTCATGTCCGCCTTCCAAACCATTGTTGAATAATGGCTAGGATGATCAGCAAGTGCAGAAAAGTTATGCGGGTGTGGTGCACCGCTTGGAGCGATATTGGAGATTAATGACATGAGGTTTGACACGTTCAGCTTGGCGACAAATCATTTCCATCTGGATTGTTGTTTATTACTTGTTACCGATGATAGGAACACTGTTCGCTACACAATTTCGTCTTGCCACCCAAACAAACCAGTTTTGGCAGTCTTGATGGCTTTAACAGTGTTTTTGGGCCTCCGTAATCGAGATTCAAGAAATTGATTGGATAGTCGCAACTTACCTGTAATCAGCTGACAAAAAATTATTGTGGAACCGGAGTGACACCTTGAAAACAATCGAGTCAAACACTACTGAACAAGAGCCTCCAAACACTGCCCGGCTGGCATAGAGAGCAAAAAACAGCTGAAGCTGATTCTATTTTTGGATATTGACCTGGTTCTGTGCCATTACATTGCTTCCATTTTCAATATGCTCTGGATATAGGTAGTACAGCAATAATAGCTTTGGGCAATGATGGTAATTAGTGTCTGTAGTAAAACCATTTAAACTCATATAACAACATGAAAACAAACACAATATGATATATAAATGTCAACGAAGAATTGGCGATTTGCTCAAATCAGGGTGAAAACCGAGCCATTTGCCTGAATTTCAACGAATCTTCGAAGGAATCATAGCATAAGGAGCATAGCATGAGAGACATAATGAACGTGGATCCCGAGTTGGGTGGCGTGTTCATAGAAGACATCAAGGTCAACTTGGAATCGCGCGATGAGTTGCCGAAGATATTGCTCAGTCTCAAGGCGCTGTATTGCAACCCGGTGTGTCGCGAGCGGCTGTTCAAGCTGTTGCAAGACAAGGTGTTGCCTGGGGTGGACTTGAACAATGGCCGGCCGGCCATGGGCTTGTGGCAGGCCTTGGTGCTGGCGATAGTCAAGCAGGGGGCGGCCATGGATTATGACAAGTTGCGGACACGGCGAACAACCACGAGAGGTTGCGTCAGATGCTGGGACACAGCAAGTGGCTTGAATCGGAGTATACGCTGCAGCAGTTGGTGAACAATGTCAGTCTGTTCAGCGTGGAGTTGCTGGGCGAGGTGTCGGCGCTGATAGTGGAGGCTTGCCACGAGTTGGCGGGACGGGAGCCGGGCGAGGTGTTGCGCGGACGCTGCGACTCGTTCGTGGTGGAGACTGACGTGCATTTCCCGACGGACCTGTCATTGCTGTTTGATGCGGTGCGGCGTCTGTTGCGTCTGGCGCACAAGGCGTCGGTTCGGCATTCGGTGCCGGGCTGGCGCCAGCACCAGCACCTGCGCAAGAAGCTCAAGCGGCTGTTCAATCGGATTCGCAAGTCCAAGCAGTGGAAGGCGAGACCGGAAGCGGTGAGCGAGTATTTGAGTTGTTGTGCCTGGCTGGCACAGCGGGCTGAGCGGACTTTGGTCGAGTTGCGCGGCTTGGGCGTTGAGGGCAAGTTGTGCGAGGACTTGGTCACTTACAAGGGGTATGCAGACAAGTTGGGGGATCAGGTGGAGCGGCGGCTGTTGCGGGGTGAGGTGATCCCGCAGTCGGAGAAGATCTTCTCGGTGTTTGAGCCGCACACGCGCTGGGTGGCCAAGGGCAAGGCGGGTCGGCCGGTGGAGTTGGGGGTGCCGGTGTGCATCTTGGAGGATCAGCATGGGATGATTCTGTACCATGAGGTGCTGTGGAAAGGCGGGGACGTGGATCATGCGGTGCCGCTGGTCAAAGCGGCTCAGGAGCGTTATGCGGACTTGCGCGAATGCAGTTTTGACCGCGGGTTTCACAGCCCGGAGAACCGGCGGCAGTTGGATGAGCTGTTGGAGGTGAATGCGTTGCCGGCCAAGGGCAAGTTGTCAAGGGTGGCCAAGCAGCGGGAGACGGCGGTGCGGTTCCGGGAGGCACGGCAACGGCATCCGGCGGTGGAGTCAAAGATCAACGATTTGGAGCATCGTGGCTTGGGTCGGGTGCGAACACATGGTGCGAAGGGCTTTGCACGCACGGTGGCATTGGCGGTTGTGGCATGCAATCTGCACCGCTACGGGCAGTTGTTGCGTGAGCAGATGAGAGAGAAGGAGCGGCGCAGGCTGAAATTGGCCGCCTGACGGCTGAGCAGTTGCCAAGGGGAGGCGAAAACCCCGGCCAAATGAGGCTGGGAGGGGGCGGTATGGTCCGAAAACAGCCATGACTGACAAAAATCAGCAATTCGGACAAAAGCGCGTGAAAACGGGCTGTTTTTTTGGAAAACGATTTTTGAACTGACGAAAATTACCGGAAATGATTGAAATACAGATTTCAAAAGGGGACTTTTCTAGCAGACACTAATTAAGATTCCTGATATGACACAATGGCTACATTCAACACTGTCTGAAAAATATTCCAATACTGTGGGCAGTCCACAGACAAGTTGGGAAAAGCGGATCACACTGCCTTATAGATCCCACCGGCAATGCAGCCCTGGTCACTCTCGCCTCAGTTGAGCAATAACTCGTCAACGCCATAACGACCGCCCGTATTCACATGCAAGGTAAACTACCATTGCTCCAGACACCTATTCTGAACCACGCGCTCAGAGCTCCTAATCTGATTACTTTCATAGTTATGTGCGCCAACACGTTGCTACCACTGTAAAAAGGACTGATTTGCCCGCATGAACTAATGCAGCTCTTACCCGCTCTGTTTAGTATGACACTACGTGATTCCCAGCAAGAGCGTTCAACGACCCAGATCATATATCTAAATCTTTCCTGCCCAAGCAACGTGTTAGAGTTCAAATTCCTGCCCAAAATAGAATTTTTTTGAGTCTGGGTGATTAAGCACTTCCTCTGCACTGCCGGATACTATTATTTCACCTCGGTTCATAATATGAGCGCAGTTGCAGATCTTGAGAGTCTCGCGGACGTTGTGATCTGTTATCAACACACCTACTTTCATTTTGCTGAGTAGTCTAATCATATCTACCACTTCGTGGATTGCAATAGGGTCTACACCCGCAAATGGTTCATCAAGCAAAATAAACCTGGGGTCCATTGCCAACGAACGTGCAATTTCTACCCGTCTTCTTTCACCACCTGACAGCGTTGACCCAGGTTGTTTACGTACGCCAACTACATTAAATAAGTCTAGCAACTCTTCAAGACGCGTTTTTTGTTCGGATCTTGACCGTTCCTTTTGCAATTGCAATACCGCGAGAATATTTTCCTCAACACTGAGGCGTCGAAATATCGAAGATTCCTGAGGCAGGTAACCCAACCCGATTTTGGCACGTGCAAATAGCGGTTGCTTTGTTACATTCTTGCCATTGAGGATGATTGTGCCGCTGTCGCAAACCTCAAGGCCGACAATTATGTTGAAACAAGTTGTCTTACCAGCTCCGTTGGGACCTAACAGTCCCACAACCTCCCCACTTCGCACTTGTAGCGATACTGCCTTGACGACTGGTTTTTGATTGAAGGATTTGCTGATTTCTATAACTTCAAGGCGATAGGGTTCTGAGTGTCGCATACTCGTAGATTTTTATTGACCGCCTTCACTACCGTCCGAAACAGTGCTCAAAGTACCGGTCTTCAAGCTGTAAATTGCCTGCGTAGCTCGAATTTTTCGCTTCCCATCACTCATATAGACACCACCAGACAATCTTACATCTTCATCGTCTACTTCTACCACAGCTTTTAGTGCAGTTGCCTCAATCGCCGGGCGCTCATCGTTTTCTTTGATGTTGATTTTCAGTGGGTCTCCATCCGCCATTATTACACGACCCGTATCATCGCCTTCGGTATAAATAACGCGGTTTGCATACAGTGTGAAATCCTGTCGCTCCATAACCACATTACCCTCAAATATAGTACTCGAGGAATTCGAATTGTAGGAAATCGTATCAGCCTGAATCGAATATCCCAAATCCTCTGCCTGCGCAATCGCGCATATAACGAACATCCCCAACAGGAAAGTGCTGATGATACCTAAGTTAAAGTGATGTTGTTTTAAGTCTATAACTAACACTAAATGCCTCATATTCAGTTGACCGGTTCATCCAATCGAATTTCAAATTGCTCAGTTCCAATCATTCTAGTTTCCGTTTCGCTACCTCGCTGGTCAACTATGGTTACATTGCCTCTCAAATGTAGCAGGTTTTGGTTCTCATAGAAAATGCCAAAATTTGCGTTAATTTTTCGGTGATGCCCATCAGCGTTAACTTGTAAGATTTGCGGTCGCTCAAGTTCACTGAAACCGAGATCGGGATACTGACGCAAGCTTTCAGTTTCAATCATATAATTGACTCCTAAATTCGAAACAATCCCCGATATTTTTACATTTTCCATTGTCAGCTCTCGATTCTTCTCAATCTCGGATACTTGAGCTGTTGCATACAGTTGGCCAATATTCATGTAGCCAATCAGTAGGGATAACAACCACAAAATCATCAGATATTTATGCAAACAATATTTTATATTGCTAATATTCATTTTTATCAGATACTTGTCAGCAAGCATTTAGTGAGTTTTTCTTGACTATTAGTTCAAATTCCATGCAGAATCAGAACGCCATTTCAATAGAAAGCGTTGAGTTTCGATTTGATAAAAAAATAATATACGCTAATGTTAGCATACAAATACCATCCTCAGGTGTTTGTGTCATTATGGGACCTAGCGGTTGTGGCAAATCCACATTGCTAAATCTAATCTGCGGCCGCTTGCGGCCGAATCGAGGTGATGTCAAAGTGTTCCGTCAATCAGTGCCGCAAATGAACAATGAGCAACTCTACGCTATGCGCAGGCGAATTGGTATGATGTTCCAATCGACAGCCCTGCTGACTGACCTCTCAGTGTTTCAAAACGTCGCCTTCCCAATTGAAGAAAACTCAGACTTACCGCCTACGCTTATTAGAAAGTTGGTGCTGATGAAACTTGAGCAAGTCGGCTTGCGCGGTGCAGCAGATTTAATGCCTTCCGAACTATCAGGTGGCATGGGAAGACGCGTGGCACTAGCGCGAGCCACTGCGCTTGATCCAGATATTATCTTGTTTGATGAACCTTTTGTTGGACTCGATCCAATATCATTGGGAATCATTACCAAATTGATTCGCGAGCAAACTGACGCGCTGAATGCTACTTCCGTGATAGTCACCCACGATGTGGAGGAAGGACTTGGCATAGCTGATCAAGCCTTTCTGCTTGGCGATGGTGGTTTGCTTGCGGCTGGTACTCCGCATGATTTGTTATCGAGCGAGCAACCTGAGGTGCGACAATTCCTGCATGGATTACCTGACGGTCCAGTGTCATTTCATTATCCAAGCGAAAGTTATCTTAAATCACTCTCAATCCGGAATTAGATAGATGTCCTGGATCAAATCAATTGGAAGCTTCACCATTCGTTTTGTACAACGGCTTGGATACTCTACGTCAGTCTTTATGCGGGCGGTAATGTACTTGCCAAGCTTGATTGCACGTCCTTCGCTCATCATTCATCAGCTTTATTCTGTTGGTGTCCTGACAGTACTAATCACTGTTGTTGCGGGAGCGTTTGTCGGAATGGTACTCGGCTTTCAAGGCTATTACAATCTTGTCAATTACGGCGCAGAAAGTTCACTTGGTCTGTTAGTGGCCTTGAGCCTTACCAGGGAATTGGGACCAGTCCTGTCAGCACTGTTGTATACCGGTCGTGCCGGGTCAGCATTAACTGCGGAAATTGGCTTAATGAAAACTACAGAGCAACTCGCGGCACTTGAAATGATGGCTATCAATCCAGTGCAGCGGGTGGTCTCACCTCGACTTTTTGCGGGCATCATAGCGGTTCCGTTGCTGAGCGCCATGTTCACCTTGGTTGGTGTAGGTGGTGGCTATTTCGCTGGTGTTGTCCAACTTGGAGTTGATTCTGGCGTCTACTGGTCTTCAATTCGAGATGGTGTTGATCTCAGATTGGATATCCTAAACGGCATAATTAAGAGTGTAGTTTTTGGTTGCGCAATAACTTGGATTGCTGTTTTCGAAGGTTACGAATCCCAACCAACCGCAGAAGGTGTCAGCTCGGCTACAACACGAACAGTGGTAAGTGCGTCCTTGGTGATTCTAGGTGCCGACTATGTGTTAACTGCATTGATGTTTCGCACATGATTTCAGACATCATGACTTCAAACAATAGACAACTGAGTATTGTTCGCCAGATTAGGAGTATTCAAGCTTGCAGGCAAGTCTAAGACCGCATCCAAGATAGGTGCTGCTCTTATGCCTTTTGAGCAACGGCAACAGCACTGTTTCACTGCCCAAACAATTGTTGGAACTGTCGCATCTCCATCATTGAGTGCGTTTTTCAGTTAGGTAAATAGCAGTTTTATGACTCTAAAACTGTGCTTGATGCGGTACCTCACAGTCATAAAAGTAATCTGGCGCCAGTTTTTCACTTTTTATATTTCTTCCGCAATGTGATACATGCGAAACCACACTTGCTCATTTACTCAAACAGGCTTGGACTCCTCTTGCATTACAGCTCGAATACCAAGATCATTACCGGCCATTTTTCTGAGGTCTGATAGATTGGAAGGCACTCCCCAATCCTTACGCTCCGTAACAAGTCGTGTTTTAGCGTTCTAGCCTTCATCGGCTCTAATTGTCAGTGTGCACATCAGTGGTCAGCCTTCCAAGGTGTTGGTTCCAATAACTCACCATAGCCGGCAAGCACAGCTTATGGTAATAATTATGGGAATTATAAAGAAAGGTTGACAAACTGTTCCAATTCAAATATAAATTGGCTTTGACTGGAACCAAATCACGAAAACAGGCAAGTGATTCAAACATGAAAAAATCCCCGGGTCGATCCTATCGAACAGGCATGACCGTCATTGAACTGCTCGCCAAGTTCCCGGATGAGCAATCCTCCATCGCTTGGTTTGAAAACATCATCTGGCCCGAGGGCCGGCGGTGTTCCAAGTGCGACTCGGCGAGAACCACAACCGCCACCCACAAGAAGATGCCCTACTGGTGTTCCGATTGCCGCAGCTATTTCAGCGTCAAATCCAACACCGCCATCGAAAACTCCAAAGTACCCATGCAAAAGTGGGCCATCGCCATCTATCTGTGCCTGACCAGCCTGACCGGCGTGTCCAGCATGAAACTTCACCGCGACATCGGTGTCTCGCAGCCGACCGCCTGGTTCATGCTGCATCGCATCCGCGAAGCTTGGATGCAGTATTCACAACAACCATTCGACGGTCCCGTTGAAGCGGACGAGACCTACGTCGGCGGCAAGGAAAGAAACAAGCATGCCAACAAGAAACTTCGGGCCGGGCGCGGAACCGTCGGCAAGACTGCGGTTGTCGGCGTCAAGGACCGTGCCACCCGGCAAGTGCGTGCCAAGGTGGTCAGCAGCACCGACGCAGCCACCCTGCAGGGCTTCATTGCCGACCATGCCAGCTGTGAAGCCAAGGTCTACACGGACGAGTCCGCCTCCTATGCCGGTCTGCCTTGCGAGCATGAATCCGTGCGACACTCAGCCGGCGAGCATGTTCGCAATCAAGTGCACGTCAATGGCATCGAATCGTTCTGGGCAATGTTCAAACGCGCCTACAAAGGCACCTTTCACCAGCTCAGCGCCAAGCATCTGGACCGCTATGCCCATGAGTTTGCCGGCAAGCATAACATCCGGGATTTAGACACGCTGGCGCAAATGGGGGACACGGTTGCCCGCCTGGTCGGTCGTTGCCTGTTGCACCGGCACTTGGTCGCCGGCAACGCGTTCACCGGCGCGACGCTTGTGCAGCAAAGCCTTGGCCAGTGATTCCGGTGTCGCTCCCTTGAGATCTTTTTGCGGTTCAACCATGGGTTTCACGATTGTCCTCCTTGACATTGACAGCTGACATGCATAGCCTTCAATCCCAATCATATCTGAACCGGAATGAACGTTGCCAGCGCTGTTAAATTGATTGCATGAGTCCCGGTTGCCAGTATATCGCTTTTTATTATGCAATTCAAACATTTGACTGCCGGGCGGTCAACTATGTCAACCTTTCTTTATAATTCCCTTAATTATGTGCCGCGTCAATCGCTCCTCCCTATTTCATGTCCAACATAATATGAGTCAGACTCGTTGACAGGTTCATATTCTCATATCAAGACAAATTGTGAACACTCAGATGGAATATCAACTGACAGGCCTTCCGCTTTTCATCTAGCAACAACCAACAAGAACGGTTCCTTCTTTTGGATCATGCCCCTTTACCAGCTCAGAACGGAGAAGTCGCAGAGGGGCTTCTGTCCATCCTAACTCGTCTAGTAATTCATCCAAAAGTGCAACCCGAGCACCAAGTTTTGAACTATTTGGACAGGCCGTTCCTCAGTCTGGCTATCTCTTCCAAAGACAACTGCGTAACCACATGAATATCCGTATCTGTCATGCCTTTGCCAATCAGACGCTCAGCAACCTGCTCCACACCTTTCTTCACACCTTTCTTCACACCTTTCTTCACACCTTTCTGATGAACGATCTCAAAATACTCGGCAGCCGACTCAGGCTGGTACTTCTCCCATAACTCCAACGCCTCTCGCATCTTCTCATCTCCCGGCCACAAGGCCTCTGACAACTCCTTCATTCCCCGTATTGTAACTCCCGGCTTGGTTGATGTCAAATACACAAACAAACCTTGAATGAAGTGCTTGCGCAACGATTCCTCCATCGGCTCAGACCGGTGCAGCCATTCAACATATTCGCGCTCATCCGCCTCCCAGAACTGACCCATGACCTGCATCGGCAACACCGCTCCCAGCGGCAACCGAACCGCACCCAGCCGCGCCTGAACCTCATCGTCTCGCAAGTCCAACACGAACATCGTGAAATTCAACAGGTCACCACCCCAGATGCCTTGAATCTCCGGCGACAGGTCGGCATACTGCAACTCGTAAAACGTGGTTCGCGTACCCCACGCACGCCGGCCATGATACACCACCACCGGAATCACCACCTTGGCCTTGTTGCTGCTGTACAGACGCGCCATGTAACTGAGCACCTGAGTCCTCAACTTTGGGTCGGTATAACTCTTGTGTTCACAAATCACAGTGAGCATGGACTCGCTGCCATCGGCGAACTTGATGTCGATAATCAGATCCGAGACGTATTCTCTCAGATTGTTCTCATCAGTCAGGCTGCCCGACCTGATGACGATTGAACCCGGGTCAAGGGTCGCCAACCTTTCTGGCGTGAACACCATCTGAAACAGACACCATATGTTTTCCTCGGTGCTGAAATTGTGCTTGAAGAACCGGTCATGCCAAGGTCCAAGAACCTTGTCGCGTTCGGATTCCGATAATTCGGGAAGTTCGTCTTTCATCAGCTGTATTCCTAGAAGTGAGTTGAAATTGCAGAACCGGCACCTCGCCAAGCGACTGCCGGTTCATGTCAGCCGCCACCTCAGCGGTGATGCACACTGACGCTACATGGTTTTGCGTGGCAACCTGCACACAGGCCACCGCTTGGAATTGCTACTGGATGTGATTTCAACAGGACTGATTCAACAATGAAATCATCTGACACGACAAACGGGGGCGAATCCAAATACGCCACAGCTGAAAACACTGCCTGTTGTTATGCTGGTGTGAAACGGATTCTTGCAAATACCAGACCACCTGAGCCGATGCCATGCTACCGCCGTGTTGTTCAGCCGTCAAGCGAGTATTCTAATTCATTTCAGTTCATGTTTGGGGTAATATTTCACAGATGCCAGTCCGGCGCAAAATGCACTTGACCTGAGGTTGCGCTAAAACTAGAAGTCAAACGGAAGCAGAGGATTGAGACTGGGTAGATAAAAAGGCAGCAACAGATAATGGTTGTTTGACATTTCAGTCAACGTCAGGGGAATGGATGAGGTCGTGCGAAACAACATTCGCAACACGTTTGGGGCATCAGGATTATAAAGGTATGCACTAACAACTAGCATTTGGCTAGCATTGAGTGCAAGAAGCTAGAAAGATAATGACAAAGCTTTTATAGCTAAATTGCAGTTCCGAAATTAAGGCCAAGAGAACTGAATTCAACAAGGTACATTAATTCTATGAGCGGGAATAAGGTGTAGATGTTCTATGATTGCCACAAAAAAAGCCCTGCCATATTGGCAGGGCTTTTTCATACCGAATAAACGGCTGTGTTACATCATACCACCCATATCTGGCGGTCCTGCAGGCATTGCAGGCTTATCTTCAGGTATTTCCGCAACCATCGCTTCGGTTGTGATCATCAACCCAGCAATCGAAGCTGCATTTTGCAGAGCAGCCCGAGCAACTTTGGTTGGATCTAGAATACCCATTTCCATCATGTCACCATACTCACCGGAAGCGGCGTTGTAGCCTTGATTACCCTCACTTTCTCGGACTTTATTCAACACTACAGAACTATCCTCACCAGCATTGGCAACAATCTGCCGCAGTGGCTCTTCAAGAGCACGCTGAACGATTCTGATACCGACGTTTTGATCATCGTTGTCACCTTTGAGTTTAGAGACTTCGTCAATGGCGCGAACCATAGCTACTCCACCACCCGGAACAACTCCTTCCTCAACAGCGGCACGGGTAGCATGCAGAGCGTCTTCGACTCGGGCTTTCTTTTCCTTCATCTCAACTTCTGTTGCAGCGCCAACTTTGATTACAGCAACACCACCGGCGAGCTTGGCCACTCGCTCCTGCATTTTCTCACGATCGTAATCAGAGGTTGCCTCCTCAATCTGAGCGCGAATTTGGTTGACGCGTCCGGTGATATCTTCTTTCTTGCCAGCTCCATCGATCACGGTTGTATTTTCCTTGGTGACTTGAATGCGCTTAGCTTGACCAAGATCATCTATCTTTGTATTTTCAAGGCTCATTCCAACTTCCTCAGAGATAACCTGACCTGCTGTTAGAATCGCAATGTCCTGCAACATCGCCTTACGACGGTCACCAAAACCAGGAGCTTTAACCCCGCAAACCTTTACAATGCCGCGAATGTTGTTAACCACCAGAGTCGCCAGTGCCTCGCCTTCAATATCTTCAGCGATAACAAGCAAAGGACGACCAGCTTTGGCAACAGCTTCAAGCAATGGCAACAAATCCCTAATATTAGATATCTTCTTGTCATGTACCAAAATCAGCGGATTCTCAAGTTCAACCGACATGCTATCTTGGTTGTTGATGAAGTATGGGGAGAGGTATCCACGGTCGAACTGCATTCCTTCAACAATGTCCAGTTCGTTTTCAAGAGTAGAACCTTCCTCTACGGTGATTACACCTTCTTTGCCAACCGTCTGCATTGCCTCGGCGATGATACTTCCAACCGCTTCATCAGCATTTGCAGATACGGTACCGACTTGAGCAATTTCCTTATGGTCAGAACATGGCTTGGACACTGACTGCAGATTAGCAACAGCTGAGCCAACAGCCTTGTCAATACCACGCTTGAGATCCATTGGGTTCATGCCAGCGGCAACAGCTTTTAATCCTTCTCGCACTACGGCCTGAGCAAGCACTGTTGCAGTTGTTGTGCCGTCACCGGCAACATCAGAAGTTTTAGAAGCCACTTCTTTGAGCATTTGAGCTCCCATGTTCTCAAACCTGTCTTTAAGCTCAATCTCTTTCGCAACTGAAACACCGTCTTTGGTTACGGTTGGGGCGCCAAATGACTTCTCCAACACCACGTTGCGCCCTTTCGGGCCCAAGGTTACCTTTACTGAGTCAGCAAGCGTATTAACACCTTTCAGTTTCTTAGATCTTGCTTCCTCACCGAATTTTACTTCTTTAGCAGCCATTGATTAGTTCTCCAATATAAATCATTGCCAATTATTCAATAACACCCATGATGTCGTCTTCACGCATCATAAGCACTTCCTCGCCATCAAGGCGAAACTCCGTACCGGCATACTTGCCGAACAATACTTTGTCACCGACTTTCACATCAAGAGCCCGGACACTGCCGTCATCCGATTTCTTGCCGGTGCCGACTGCGAGAATCTCTCCCTGCATCGGCTTTTCAGCAGCCGTGTCTGGAATGACAATGCCGCCAGGACTGCCGCCAGGACTGGTTCGTTCGTCCTCAACTCGACGAACAACAACCCGATCATGTAATGGTCGAATTTTCACACTTACCTCCACCTTATGGTTGAAATTTCATGTTAATACTAAAAAACGCTATTGCGAAAAGCCAGCGTCTTTCAGCGATAATAATTAATTAAGATTGTAAAAATAACAATCAAATCATAGATGTGATGAGATTGTTAGCACTCCCCTAATGTGAGTGCTAACAAAACATAGGGTCATAAAAATAGATTTCAAGCAATAAATCGAATTTTTTGAAAAATGAAGAATCTAGCGTACAAATTTTTCACTAAACAAATTTGCCGTCGCATTCAATCTCAACCCTAGCGCAGGAATGCAATTAGAGTATTTGCTTCTTCGATTTGAGTGTGTAATATGCCAAAGGAAAAATTCTTGGAGCTAATAAACCCGCATGCCTGTAAGCTCGAAAGTATCGGCAAGCTAACAATCAGAATCTCGGTTATTTTTATTTTGCGGTCAACTGGTAAGTATGCCAATTGAAGATATGCAACACGAATTCGCTGATAGTTTTGCTCACCAAATTCGTCAAGGTACTAGCTAAAACAGATACTTATGTTTGTCCATGCTCCAAAGGTCTGTCTAGAACAACCCGAAAACCAATATTCGCCGGCGGATAACCTACTGAACAGCCGCCAATCGGCACATAGCGAACAATTTCGGGTATGTAGGTGATATGAGTTCCAGCTAGAACCCGCATTCCTTTACAGCTTGTATTAGCCACTTCAGAATCGCTTTTTCTGTTCCAGCAGGATTTCGTCCACTCCCAAACATTGCCATCCAAATCAGCAATCCCTGCCGGACTCAATCCAAAATGCCCGGCAGGCTGGGTCCGCCTAGGTGCCCTTTGGGAGAAAAACCGATATTCATTAGCCCATTCCATGCGCGGGTCATCAAATAGCTTCTTCCCAGCATCCTGCTTTGCCAACACATCTGCCGCAAGCAATTTCCATTCGTTCTCAGTAGGCAATCGGAAACTTTTTCCCGTTTCCTTGGTTAACCAAGCTATGTATTGCTGAACATCAACCCAGCTGACTCCGGACACCGGGTGATCGGGACGAGTGTATGGATAAGATTTTGGCTTGTACTCACAAGCGCCTCTATTCACACACTCATCCCATTGGGCATTGGTAATTTCATACTTTGCGACTGCCAGCGTGTGATTGGATTGACTTTCGGATTTAACAACCACAGGCACCAGCTCAGGCAAGAACAGACTGTCCGATTTTTCCTCCAGCCCAATTTTCAAATCAGGCTCGTTCCAATTGAATGTGGCTAGCACAACCACCCCAGTCAGAAGGACAACGCTAATCACTAACAAAATTGAAATTCTGCTCATTTACCAATATCCCCACAACAAACAATTGTGAATTTACAACCAGCAGTGTTATGCCATAATTGGGCCTGGTTTTTGTACCTGCTTCATCAGACCATCATCCCAATCGCCTTCAACAACAACATGTGCAGCTGCTCCCAGCTGTACTGCTTCAATCAAATTATGATTGAGGTAAACATAGATGCCCGGCTGTCGAAATGTATACATCGCTGCACCTGCTGAACCACCTCGAATGAACCAAGTTTCAAGCCCTGTCGTCGGATCATCTGTAAACGACCCTGTCTCCCAAACATAGTCACCATGACCGCCTATCAAATGCGGCCGAGAATCGCGATTCGCTTGGGCATGGACAAACAACGCAGTTTTGCCGACTTCGGATTTCAGCGCATGGTCACCGGTTAGCGCGCCAACTTTACCGTTGAACACAACATGCGTTGGGATCAGTCCAGCCATAAGTGGCAGAACATCTGCTAAATCCGCACCCGCACTTGCATACGTCTTGTAGTTACCATCGCCGTCTTTCGGGATATAGAAATCTTGCTCACCGACGTAAAACACCTGATCATAACTCAACTGATTGCCTTCTTTGTCTTTCAATCCATCACGCGGCAGAACCATAATGGCGCCATTCATGCCGTGAACAACGTGATATGGAATCATGACACCACCCGGTGCACAATGATAAACAAACACGCCAGGCTTGACAGCTCTCCAGCGCAGTACAGTTTGCTGTCCTGGCAGCACATGAGTCAGGGTACCACCGCCCAAGGCGCCAGTTGATGCATGAAAATCAATGTTGTGCTCCATTACGCTTTCTTTCGGATTAACCAAAGTCAGCTCAACATAGTCACCCTCATGACAAACAATCAATGGACCTGGCACTGAGCCATTAAAGGTCAAAGCCCAAGTTTCAGCTCCCTGGTCATCAACTTCCCAAAGCACCTCATGCGTTACCATCGTTACTTCAACTACTTTTGGTCCGCCACTTGCGACTTGTTCATGTTCCGGCGCGAATGGCGGCGGCACTAACTCCTGCCTCACTCGGGGAAGCTTCATTATTTCCTCTTCACTCATTGAAGCACGAAGTCCGGTCATCAGACTTGAGTTGCCTGTGCCATAAGCCATGGCATTATTACTGAGAGTGGACGCTGCTAAAGAAGCGGCTACTGCGGAAGTGGGAATTAAAGTTGACGCTTTTAGAAAATCACGGCGGTCAAGGCCAACATCGTTATCTTGTTTCATGTACACCTCCAAATCTAACGATTGGTAAACTAGAGTAATCCATGTTAATAGTAAACAATATTTCTCTGTCAGTCAACCACAAAAATCATGTTTAATTCATTCGCGATAATCAAATCTTCTGAAAACAGGAATACTCAGCTCATATTCAGACTTTGCATAGAATATTAAGTTTCAATGAATTATCCGAACATAGTCATTTTTTGCTCAGATGAACATGCCAGGCAATTTGCAAAATGTTACGGAAATGGTACGATACTGACGCCTACTCTGAACACACTGTCCGCTCAAGGCACCACGTATGATCGTGCTTACACGCCTTCACCTATATGCGTTCCCGCCCGCGCTTCATTGGCAACAGGGTTGCAAGTCAATGAGACTCGATGCTGGTCATCCTCAGAACCGTATTGTGGAGAGCCTGAAAGCTGGATGCATCGCTTGACTGAGCGCGGGCACACGGTAATTTCATTTGGAAAATTGCATTTCCGATCAAGCCTAGACAATAACGGATTTTCGCAGGAGATTCTGCCAATGCATGTGGCAAATAGCGGTTTGGGTTGGCCTCAGTCTTTGCTGCGTAACCCGTTGCCACCATTTGAGCAAACTCGCGAACTTGCTGCACAAATCGGCCGCGGAGAGAGTGACTACACAAATTACGACCGACGCATCACATCGGCAGCATGCAACTGGCTATGCAACGAGTCCCAAAAATTCATCGGAAATCCCTGGGTACTGTTTGTTTCATTTGTCAGTCCGCATTACCCACTCATTGTTCCACCTGAGTTCTATGACCTCTATTCACAATGCATGTTTGATGATTTTCTACACTCGTTTGAAAACAACCTGCCAAAACATCCGGTTCTTGACGAAATTCGGCGTTTTTGGAACTATGACGATTACTTTGACGATAAAAAACGAAAAGAGGCGCGCCGGTGCTACTATGGACTTGTTAGTTTTTTGGATAACAATATTAGGAAAGTGCTCAATGCATTGGAAACACACCACAACATGAATGAAACTGTTGTTCTGTACACATCAGACCACGGGGAGATGCTAGGTCATCTGGGCTTTTGGACTAAGTCAGTAATGTACGAAGATGCAGTTGGCGTACCACTGATTGCAACCGGGCCGGGGTTCAAATCAGAACGAAGCGCAGTTCCAGTATCATTGACTGATATTAGCGCTACTGTCGATTATGCACTTGGTTACAAACCAGCAAACAATGCAATTTGGGCGGCACAACCCCTACAAACCATCAACCCGGATCTTGACCGCAACCGTTTTGTCATATCACAGTATCATGATGGAGGCACACCAGTCAGCTTTTACATGGTTGTTAAGGGAGATTGGAAGTATGTCTATTATTCCGGTGGTTACCCACCCCAACTATTCAACCTTGCCTCAGACCCAAGGGAACTGAATGATTTAGCTGACAATCCCCCAATGACAACGCATCTTAAAAGCATGCACAAAAATCTATTGCAAGTTCTTGAGCCGGAACATGTTGCTGAACAGTGCGCTGCGGATCAAGCCACCAAGATCAATAGTTTGGGCGGTCGCGAAGCGATTATGTCGTTGCAAGGTTTCAATCATACTCCAGTGGAATAACTATCGTCTTACAAAGCGCTTGAAATGTTTGCGGGGATTTGAATTTACGTCACACTCTTAAAAATCAGACACCCAAAACCAGAAATCGTCCGATAAAAAATGGTGTGCATTATTTTTCAATAACTTATCTGATAAAATGTTGGTGTTGAACAGTTATACTGACCACCAATTGAATGGAGTTAATTCAAATGCCGACAATTCAGGGAGTGCACTTTGAAAACGTTACCGCTCAGCCGTAACACTGATCTGTTGCAGTAACTTAACCTGAACAAAATGTGATGGCAAGCTGGCACAAGGCAATAGCACCCGCAAATAAATGACTGAATAATGCGTTGTGGCCTATGGAAATCCATCATCGAAACTAGATCAGTGAAAATGCCCCTTTTTTCAATATGTCTTGTTTACTGCATCTTATTGTTATCTAATTTAGCGATTTGTTGCTTATAGTTGATTTAATTTGAATCGATTTCCAACAAATCTGCCGTTCATTGGCAATATCCTTCACACTATAAATGGAGACATAACATGAAAAATTACAGCGACCTAGCAAATCAGTTGACAGACCTGTTGAGTCTGTCGCACCCGCCTATAGCAATCAGCTTTCATCACGAAATACCAAATGAAATTCCCAGATACGATAGTGTATACCCATCCCCCACAGAAGACGGGCGAACCGGTGCCGTAGCGGCAGGATGCGTTTTCTGGGTGAAAGCAACCGCAAATACCTTTGCAACTGTTCCCGCTGATCATGGCAATTGCAGTGTTGGCAGTTTGACTCATGGATTGATTGCGCTGGAAGAAGCAGCATCCCAAGCTGATGTGCAAGCGCTATGCGAAGCGAAGTGGGTAAAGCCTGAGATTTTTCCAGATATTCCAACCGTGAATAACCGGCCTGAGGCAATTGTATACGGGCCGCTTGCAGAAACATCGGTTGAACCGGATGTCGTATTCTTGCGATTAAACGGCAAACAGGCAATGCAACTTCAATCTGCATTGCCATCAATAAGATTCGAAGGCAAGCCACAATGCCATATTATCGCAATCGCCAAAGAGCAAAATACCCCAGCAATTAGCGTCGGTTGCATGTTAAGTCGGGTACGCACCGGAATATCCAACAGCGAAGTAACCTGCGCTTTGCCTGCCAAGCAACTGTCCAATATTATTTGCGCACTTGAAAACACCAATAACGCTGACCGCATGGTTGCCGAGTACGCTAGCCAAGATGCCGCACGTTTCGGTTGAACAATCACGTCTGCAAGTTTAAGGTCAAATTCAGAAGGCAAGATCCCCAGGTCCAATGCCATTGCAAATTCTTAAACGGACTACGGGCATACCTGAAAATTCAAGCTCTTTGCCAACAACAAGTTTTGAAAAGAACGACGATTTCCTAAAATCTGTTCTATCAATCGATCTTGAAGTTAGTGAAAAAGACAACCGCATCCGCGCCATCGGCGCAGTACACGGTGATAATCAACGGAGATTTTGCGGCGGGGGTTCGCATTCGGAGATTGAAAAACTAGATCAACTAGCCGATGGTGCGGACTACCTGATCGGGCATAACATCATCGTATTCGACTTGCCGCATTTAGCTGCGGCAAGTCCAAATTTGAAACTGCTACAATTACCTGTCATCGATACTCTGTGGTTAAGTCCGCTTGCATTCCCTCGCAATCCTTATCATCACTTAGTCAAACACTACCAAGACGCGTCACTAATTCAAGGACAAATCAATGATCCGGAACTTGATTCGCGTCTCGCATTAAACCTCTTCCATGACGAAATCGAAGCGCTCAAGTCAGCAGAACCTGACCTGTTGACTGCTTGGCACTGGCTTTGCACATCAAAACCAGATGGTAATATCCAAGCCTTTGACAGACTATTCACAATTTGCCGCCGGTCCAATCGCCCCTCTAATTCTGAGGCCACCCAAGCTATCTGGCGACAGCTCAAAGACTCGGCTTGTTCCGTTCATATTCAAGAGGCACTACAAGCGGCAGGAGACCATGCAAATTGGGATTTTGCTTACGCACTAGCTTGGATATCAGTCGCAGGTGGCAATTCCGTCATGCCACCGTGGGTGCGACATCAGTTTCCTGGTGCTGGGCATTTGGTACGGAAATTAAGGGACATAGCGTGTAACACCTCAACTTGCAAATGGTGCCAAGACCGGCATAATGCCTGCAAAGAACTAAAGCGATGGTTCAACTTTGATGCGTTCCGTTCCCATCCGAAAGACAACAATGGTCAATCAATGCAACAGAGCATTGTAGAGGTATCAATGGCTGGCAAGCACGTATTGGGTGTTTTGCCAACAGGAACTGGCAAATCAATTTGCTACCAAATTCCAGCCCTGTCGCGGTATGACAAAACAGGTGCATTGACAGTTGTTATTTCACCGTTGGTTGCGTTGATGGCAGATCAAGTTTCAGGATTGGAAGCTAAGGGAATTGATTCTTGTGTTACGGTAAATGGATCATTGTCAATGCCAGAGCGAGCCAATGCGCTGGATCGAATTCGACTCGGAGATGCGGCTATCGTATTGGTCTCACCAGAGCAACTTCGGGCACGCTCTTTCCGTCAAGTGCTAGCTCAACGAGAAATTGGAAACTGGGTATTGGATGAAGCGCATTGCCTTTCCGGATGGGGGCATGATTTCAGACCTGACTATCTATATATTGGCCGCTTCATTCGCGAAACCGCCGGCAAGGAGATCATACCGCCGGTTATGTGCCTAACCGCGACTGCAAAACCAGCTGTTATTGAAGACATAGTAAAACACTTCAAGGACAAAGTTGGAATTGACCTTCAAGTCTTCAATGGCGGTTCTGAACGTCCAAACCTTAACTTCGAAGTGATACCAACAAAAACATCTTCGAAATTCAGTGACATATTTGAGGTAATCAATAAATATTTACCTGCCGACTCACCAGGTGGTGCGATTGTCTATTGCGCGACTCGAAAACAAACTGAGGATGTCACCGAGTATCTTCAACTTAAGAATTTGACAGTTGAATATTATCATGCGGGTCTAAAACCCGAAAAAAAACGTGACGTACAGGAACGTTTCATCAACGGTCAAATTAGCATCATTTGCGCGACCAATGCCTTCGGAATGGGAATCGACAAACCGGACGTTCGTTTGGTTATACATGCTGACATTCCTGGGTCGCTTGAAAACTATTTGCAAGAAGCCGGCCGCGCTGGAAGGGACGGCAAACCTGCAAAATGCATACTACTTTACACCGAAGAAGATGTTCAGCGTCAATTCGGTTTATCAGCTCGGTCGCGCTTGTCGAAACGAGAGATTCAGATCATTCTAAAGTCAATTAGAAACCTAGATCGCAAGAAATATTCGCAAGGAATAGTCATTGCCACACCTGGTGAGATATTGTGTGAAGACGAAGCTGGCGATTTCGGCAGAGATTCTGCAACTGACGATACTCGCATCCGCACCGCAGTTGCATGGCTAGAAGAATCAACACTACTTTCACGCCAAGAAAATTTCGTGCAGATTTTCCCATCGTCATTGCGTGTGAACTCAATCGCTGAGGCAATGACGAAATTGAAAACTCCCAGGATTACTAATTTTTATCGTGAAAAATTGATTCGTATTGTTCAGTTGTTGATTGAATCCAATGCAGACGAAGGGGTCACAACAGATGAATTGATGGGCGTAACAGGACTAGAATCAATTGAGGTACGCAAAGCACTCTATGATCTTGAAAGTTTGGGCATAGCCAACAATGACACCGCATTGACTGCCTATGTACACACCGGTGTTGAACGATCTTCCAAAAACCGCATGAAAGAAGCGGTAGAACTGGAAAAAGCACTAGTAAACCAAATGCGGGAAGCAGCTCCTGATCAAAATATAGGTGAATCATTCCCTTTGCATCTGCGAACTGCAGCGCAAATCTTGAGAAATGAGGTATCAGTCGACCCTTTGCCCGAACGTCTAGCGCGAATTGTTCGCAGCATCTCCCAAGATGGACGCGGTGAACAAGGGGCTACTGGTAACCTATCTTCACGCAGATTTAACTCTGAGACTATACATATTAAACTTCAACGCGATTGGAAAGCCATCGATGACATAGCAGCTATTCGTCATGAAGTAGCAGGGATATTATTAGATCACTTATTATCCTGCCTACCTGAAAGCATCCACGGCATTGACCTTCTGGCCGAGACAACATTTGGCAAACTGACCAATGCAATTGAATCAGACTTGATATTGAAAAACAAAATCTCTGATGTGAACAAAATCTTAGACCGAGCTTTAATCTGGTTGCATGAGCAGGAAATCATACGTCTGAATCAGGGACTGGTTGTTTTTCGTCAAGCGATGAAAATTTGCCTGCCAAGAAATTCACAAAACAAAGAAGGCACGGATGAAGATAAAAAGAATCGAAAACAACAATATTTTACAAATGATGATTTTGAACTTCTGTCACAACACTACCGCGAACAAATCCTGCAAATTCATATTACACAAGAGTTTGCCAAAAAAGGAATCACTGCCATAAGGGAGGCACTGAGGTTAGTGAGTGACTACTTTAATTTAAGTAAAGAGGATTTCATAGATCGTTGGTTACCTCACAGTGCCACAGCAATCAACCGTCAAACCACCCCAGAATCATGGCGCGAAATAGTTGAGAATCTTAACAATCCTATACAAAAGAAAATAGTTGCCGATGACCGAACACAGACCAACGTTCTGGTGTTAGCTGGGCCAGGATCTGGCAAAACCCGCGTATTGGTGCATCGCATAGCTTACCTTATCCGTGTGAAGAGGGAGAATGCGCGAGGGATTCTAGCACTAGCCTACAACCGACATGCGGCAGTTGAAATTCGCCAGCGACTCGCAACGTTGATTGGCGATGATGCGCGCGGAGTTACGGTACTTACCTGTCATGCCTTGGCCATGCGACTGGCTGGTTATAGTTTTTCAGCAACTGCAGATGAAAAACCTGATGACAATATGTTTAAGGAAGTGCTACGCCGGGCTACTAATGTCTTACGCGGCGAAGATTTACCGACGAATGAGGCAGATGAAAGGAGGGCGCGCTTGCTAGCGGGGTTTCGATGGATTTTGGTTGATGAGTATCAGGATATCGGTCATGAAGAATACGAGTTGATCTCAGCACTGTCTGGGCGAACGCTTGAGGAAGAGTTTCGCAAGCTTACACTCTTTGCAGTCGGTGACGATGACCAAAACATATATGCTTTCAGCGGGGCATCTGTTGAGTTTATTCGGCGATTCGAGTCAGACTATAAATCAAAGCCCACCTATCTCGTTGAAAATTATCGCTCAACTAAGCATATCATCGCAGCTGCGAACGCGATAATTGAAACTGCGAGAAATAGGTTGAAAACAAACCACCCGATTACAATCGACCGCAAACGTATGAAGGAGCCTGATGGTGGTGTATGGGAAAATTTAGACACAATTGGCAAGGGGCGAGTCCGAATATTGAGAGCAGGCAATAGCCCGATTACTCAGTCCCAAATTGTAATGAATGAACTAGAGCGTCTCGAGCAATGCACCAAAGGAAGTAGTGAAAACTGGGATTGGGCAAAATGCGCAGTGATTGCACGCAAATGGGAATACCTGACTCCAGTATTTGCATATTGCCTATTAAACAAAATCCCAGTACAGTGGGGAAATGAGCCAATTCCAAGTTTTTGGCATCTGCGCGAAACGCAAATGTTGCTGAACAGGTTGCAAAATTTAAATACTAAGTTTATTTGCGCCAGTAAATTACGCAAATGGTTCACAGAGCAACCCAATAACATCTGGATTGATTTACTGAAACAAGCTATTGATGAATTTGAATTGGAAACTGGCAATAGCGAACAAACTGTTCCTTATTTCACCGAATGGCTTGCTGAATACAGTCATTCAGTGAAACGCCGCCAAAATGGATTACTGCTTATCACTGGACACCGTTCGAAGGGGTTGGAGTTTGATCATGTTGCAATCTTGGACGGTAGTTGGGATAGTTCACGTAAAAACAGAAACATAGACGAAGAACGCAGATTGTACTATGTGGCAATGACACGAGCAAGAAAAACGCTCACACTGATGCAATTAGATAACCCAAATGAATTTACCAGCATATTGCGTCAACACGCTTCGGTACATTGCAGTGGCCATATAGCGATGAATAAACCGGTTACTGAGTTGCAGTACAAAATCGTTAGGCCTGACCTCAAGCAAGTCGATATTGGGTTTGCGGGGCGTTCAAAACCCAACGACCGGCGGCATCAAGCAATTGCCGGCCTTAAACAAGGGGATTCACTGCAGCTGCTTGTAACAAGCAATGGCCGCTGGCTGTTACAAAATCAATCTGGTATTGCCGTTTCTAAACTTGCAAAAAAATTTGAACCACCGCCAACGATGTATTGCAAATCTGCGAGTGTATATGCAACTGTCCAGTGGAGCAAAAGAAATTCACCATCCGAATACGTTGAGAGTATCAAATGTGAGCGATGGGAAGTTGTGATACCAGAGCTTGTATTTGCACCTGTTGAATCATAAGATTAAACTTCTTCAAATTTTGCAATCAGGACAAGCGCTAAAAATTGTTCCCAACAATCAAATTCAGTTCCGTTAGATTTACTACCACGGTTATGCGGTGTAACACAGAACACATTAACCCTTATGTAAATTCATTACAATAGAACGCCAAAAATTCATATTCAAACAATTCCTGTTAAGATGATTTTTCAAAAAGATATAATATAGAAACCTTTTTATAATTCGGCCATAAGATTGTCAGCCGTTGCAATACTCTATTAAAAATCACTGAACAAGGAACTACTAAGTTGGCAAATACACCTCAAACTCGAAAACGAGCCCGACAGAATACCAAGCGCAGGTCACGCAATATGAGCGAACGCGCCGCAACTCGAACTTACATAAAAAAATTTTACAAAGCACTTAATGAAAGCGATTTGGAAACCACTCAGGAATCTTATCGCCAAGCGTGCTCGAGAATTGATCGAAGTGCCCGTAAAGGACTGCAACACAAAAACAAGGCAGCGCGACTTAAAAGCCGTATGAACGCAAGACTCAAGCAACTAGCCGAAGCGAATTAATCTGTAAATCGAGTGCACCCTTGAACAATTAGGCAGTTTTGGCCTGCTCTCTTAGCATGTATTTTTGAATTTTGCCAGTAGACGTTTTCGGCAATGGTCCGAAAATAACATGCTTGGGCGTCTTGTAATGAGCAAGCCTATCAAGGCACCATTCAATCACCTCACTAGCAATTAATGGCGACTCCAATCCCGGTATCGGTGTTACAAATGCACACGGTGTCTCACCCCACTTTTCATCCGGCTTGGCAACTACAGCAGCCTCCATTACTTTTGGATGCTGATATAACACATTTTCAACTTCCAAGCTAGAAATGTTTTCGCCGCCAGAAATGATTATGTCTTTGGAGCGGTCACGAATTTCAATATAACCGTTCTCATGAACAACTCCCAGGTCTCCGGTGTGGTACCAACCATGAGCAAATGCCTCTTCAGTTGCTGCCGGGTTTTTCAAATACCCACGCATCACAGTATTGCCGCGAATCATTAACTCACCCATTGTCTTGCCGTCATTTGATACCGGTTTCATCGTTTCCGGATTGATCACCTTCGCATCCTGTAACGTAGGGTAAAGTACACCTTGACGGGCCATCAGCGAAGCACGCTGCTCCTGACCATAATGATCCCATTCTGATTGCCAAGCGCATAACGTTGCCGGTCCGTATGTTTCCGTTAAACCATACAGGTGGTGAACCTTAAACCCCATTTTCTCCATTTCTGAGATAACCTGACTTGGTGGTGCGGCACCACCAGTGGCAACTTCAACCGTTTTTTCAAAGACAACACGTTGCTCAAAAGGTGCATGTACCAACATATTTAATACAATCGGCGCACCGCACATATGAGTAATCTGATTGTCTCGGATAGACTGGAAAATAAACTTAGGATCAACTTTGCGCAAGCATACGTGCGTCGCCGAAACTGCTGTCACTGCCCACGTAAATGTCCAACCGTTGCAATGAAACATCGGCAAGGTCCAAAGATATTTGCTCCGGTTTTCCAATTGTAAAACCATAGCGTTGCCAAGCGCATTAAGGTACGCACCACGATGATGAAACACAACTCCTTTTGGGTTGCCAGTTGTGCCAGATGTGTAGTTGAGGCAAATTGCCTGCCACTCATCTTCGGGTACTAACCACTCGTAATCAGGGTCGCCTTCATCTAGCAAAGATTCGTAATCCGTCTCCCCTAAATTATCACCACCTTCTGCTAAAACGTCGTCAATATCGATCACAGTGATTTTTGATTTCATCATTCCAAGAGCAGCTTTAACAACCGACGAAAATTCCCTATCAAGCAATAATATTTTCGACTCGCCATGCTCTAAAATGAATGCGATTGACGCAGCATCAAGACGATAGTTCAGTGCATTCAGTACCGCACCGCACATTGGTACACCGTAATGTGCCTCAAGCATGGCAGGTGTGTTTGGTGCCATCACCGAAACCGTATCACCAATGCCAATATCACGCGCTACAAGCGCACTCGCTAGCCGACGAGAGCGAGCGTAAAACTGCTGGTAGGTATAGGTTGTTTTACCGTGAACAATCGCAACTTTATGTGGAAATACTCGCGCCGAGCGCTCTAAAAAGTTAATTGGAGTCAGTGGTTGATAATTAGCCGAATTTCGACCTAATGATTGTTCGTAAATATTCATATCAGCAAACCAGTGCAATAAAATTTAGAAAATTGTACTGATTGCAGCCAGTTACTGTGTACAAAGTGCAAAATCTGTATAACATAATAAACCCAAGGCAAAAAAAAGACCTGCCATCTATTAGATGGCAGGCCTGTAAAAAGAGGAGTTATGATATGAAGATTGAAAAATCGTTAACTTTGACTAAACTGCTTTTTTGACGGTCGTAGTTTTAACCGGTGTTTCGTAGACAGAACCAGCAATTTTCTTCCACAGGCCAAAATAGGAAGCATACGCTTCGCTGCCAAGCTCGGCAGCAGCACGAGTAACCTTTTGGGCGCGGTTTATCGCACTAACATTCCAGCTTTCCTGAGTCTTTGCAAAGTCATCAAAATCCTTGATTTTCAACCACTCGCTGGCGCGGTCATTTGCGTCTTGCACGAATTGCTGAGCGGATTCAACACTGTATTCTACAGACTTGTTGAACAGGTGAGTGTTGATACGGATGGCTTCGTTTGCCAAATTGATAATATCAGTTTGCATAATTTGAAATTTCCAAAGTATAGTTAAAAATAAATATTGTTGCAGTGCAATATATATCCTATCGATAAATTTTTCAAGTGTTTTGAGAGATTATTTTCAAAATAACTTTGAAACTGAGCCGTGTGATTTTTTGTTATTGTAATATAGTTATTTTTATCAAATACTTATATAAATATATTGTCATTTACAAAATACATGATTTATTAGCTTTAAAATACATTAGTTGGTTTTTCTATCATTTACAATTTTTGTTGCTACGCATATAAATGAATTAGCAATTTACTTACACCAGCATCAAATTGGAACTCAACTGCCCCTCACTTAAAACATATAATGCCAATTTAGCGTGGATTCAGGCGCAGAGTTCTGCAAATTTTGCTGCAAATTAAGTTTTTCACAATAAAATATAGGGGTTAAGTGCTACCCACAAATAACAAATAGAGGCAGAATGAAATGAAGTTCGGCTTTGCAACCAAAATAGCCATCGTGCTCGCTATTACACTAGCGGCGGGCGTGGCGATGACCGGAGTGCTGAGTATGCACAAATACGAACGTACATTTGCAGATATGCTCACCTCCCGATTTCAATTCGTAGTCAATGACATCCGACAAAAAATTGAAACACAAATGGATTTGGGGATCGCGCTCTCTGACCTTGAAAACGTTTCCGGGCAACTTGAAGCCTATCTCAGCAACGACAACCATATCCTCTCAATTGAGATATTCGATGAATTTGGCTCGGTCCTTTTCAGCACTGATCCCAGCTTCATTGGCGATCTTGTTGCCAAAAACTGGATCTTAAAGTGGCAGGAAAGTATTGACGAATCATCTTGGTCAGCACTTGAGCATGATGCCGGAGTTGTCGGCGTAAACCTGCAAAACAACCTCAATCAGATTGTCGGCTCCGTAGCATTGCGCTACACTCGGGAATTCCTCGATCAAAGCGTAGGTCATCAAACTGAGCGTCTTGTCATGATCGGAGCAGTAATTGCACTGTCAATGACTATACTCAGCTTTATCGGTTGCAAAATACTATTACGCCGATCATTCTACGACTGGCGGAATATGGGCAAAGCAATGCAAGAAATCATCGATCGAAGAAAAAATAGCGATACATTGAAAGAAGCCCAAACCAGACATCCGGAGTTCGATGAGTTCTCTCACTCAGCACTGACAGCTATGGATAAACTGGACAAAGCCACCACTGAGATTCGGCGAATCAATGAGGAAACGGTTTGAACAACAGACAAAAAAACAAATCTGAAAATCTCACAAAGGATAGCGTGTTTCGTTCCGAGCAACTCGGACTGCTAACGCGCCTTGTGCTGTTCTCCGCTGTCATTCTATTGGTCGGTCAAATAGTAGTGTCGTGGTTTGCCTTGTCTGGTTTTCAACGCGAATTAGGACCGCAATTAAGCCAAAAAGCAAACGCTGTTGGACTATCCGTTGCTAACCAATTCATTTACGCCATTTCAGATCTGCTTATCCCACCAAACGAACTCAAAGGTGTTGACGCGTATTTTGAGAAGATATTAGCCGCTAACGAAGATATCGCATACATTGCATTACATGACACCGCAGGTAACGTGCTTTTTTCGCGCGGCATTGCCGCTGAAACTATCAAGCAAATTATCAGATCAACCGCTATGCAGGATGTTATGCAAGATATCGAATTTGGCAGTTCCGATTTAGAAGTTGACCGGTTTGCTGACAGCGCTTTCTTGGTGGAAGCCGGAATTTTTAGTGACATCGTGCTTCGAGTTGGTGTAAGCACTGACCATATCCGAAATGAACTTTCTGAAATTATCTATGAAGTCATTACAGTCATTGTCATTTCCTGGCTGGTAACTTTTGAGTTTCTGTATTTCTTTATGGCCTCCCGTGTATCTGAACCTCTAGACTATATCCGCAAGGCCATGGCCGAAGGTGTGCGCGGAATTTTCACCAATCGTATTGTTGTCAGAACACGAGATGAAATCGGCCAATTGACTACAAGTTTCAACCGAGTACTGCACGATATGCATGACCGCTACCGCGACTTTCATTTCGAAGTACAGGAACTTGAGAGTGCGCAAATTGATGATCGTATCGCAAAGAAAATATCTAGCGTGCATGAAAAAGTGCGAAGCGATTATAAATTTGATCGATCTGATGGAATGCGGTTAAGCAGCGCCAATCAGATTCGTGTGCCGCTGTTTCTATTTATTTTCTCAGAAGAATTACTACGCTCATTTTTACCGCTATACGTCAGTCGCTATGCACCAACCGATTTGGCTATCACGCAAGATGTGCTTATCGGACTACCGATAACTTTGTTCATGCTATCTGCAATGATCATTACCCCAATCGGAGGCGGACTTGTCGATAGAATAGGCGTGCCACGCGTATTTTTAACGGGCATCTCTGTTGCCATGGTTGGCTTCGTTGGGAACTTTTTTGCTCAAAGCTACTACGACCTCACGGCATTTCGAGTTCTGACTGGAATTGGCTATGGACTAGTGTTCATCGCCTCGGAAGGCTGGGTGACCCAAAATGCCACAGCCCGTAGCCGAGCTAGTAGCACTGGTGTGTTTGTAGGCGCCGTGTTTATGGGTATCGTCTGCGGGCCGCCGATTGGAGGCATATTCGCCGATCGAATTGGTTTTGAAGCTACATTCTTGATCTCCGCGGCACTAGCTCTGATTTCCGGCTTTATTCTATACCAGGTTTTCCGCAATTCAGATGCCACAGAAACCACCAACCGAAACAAAATTCCCCTGATTCCAAACCTAAAAAGTTGGGCAACTCTGCTAAAGGACGTCAGATTTTGCTCGGTTCTCTTGTTTGCCGCCATACCCGGCAAAATGATGGTTTCCGGTTTCATCGCCTATCTTGTTCCGCTATATCTAAGCGAACTTGAACACACCCAATCCGGCATTGGTCGAATCATGATGCTTTACGGCATTGCGACTCTGCTTTGTGTGGCATTAGCGGCGCGACTTGCTGACCGCACCAGAAGCTATGCGCGAATGATCGCAATCGGCACCAGTGTGGCAGGACTAGGTTGTCTGTTAAGTTTATTTACTGATGTAGCTAATCCGTCATATAGCGTTATTATTGCTATTGGTGCACTAGGTGTTAGTCATGCGTTGACATTGACTTCACAAAACTCAATAATTCAGCAAGTTGCAATAAACTATCGGGACACTATCGGCCAAGCTTCGGTAATAAGCGCCTATCGTTTGTTTGAGCGAATTGGTATGGCGATAGGACCATTAGTAGCAGTTTTACTAGTGCTCCAATTTGGTTATAGCGGTGCCATAACTGCTTTCGGCGCCATTTTGTTAGCGCTCGCTTTAGTATTCAGTATAGTTATGGCAATTTCACAAAGTCGTCTCTCAAAATCGCACGTAAAAGCCCTTGATGCATAGAAGTTTTTTTTATTCCATTTTTGCAATCTGCTTGATTGCAACAACGCTACCCAACGTAGCACCGGCGCAAGACTTTCAAAGTGGAAACAGTCCCGACCCCTTTGTTATTTACGCCGTTGTCTGGCGAGGTAAAACCGAGGTGGAACAAGGCTTTCAAGAATATCTCAATCAACGCGGAATCCCATACAAGATGATCATCCGCAATCTTAATCTTGACCGTGCCAACGCACCTCCATTGGTTGAGGAGATTAAACAACTCAAACCGGATCTTGTCTATACTTGGGGAACGGGTACAACACTAAGCATTTTCGGTTCTATCGATAACGAAACCCCTGGTCAGTTTGTCAATGACATACCAGGTCTGTTTGTATTAGTTGCGTACCCGCAAAGCGCACGCATTATCAGAGATTTCAAAAACACCGGGCGCAATTTAACCGGCGTTTCATTCCTAGCTTCCATAGAGTCACAACTCAATTCAATACTGGCTTATCAAGAAATTTCCAAACTAGCTGTCATATACGACTCGACCTCAAGCAACTCCCGCATCAATGTCAATCTTCTCAAAGAAGCAGTAACAAAATTTAACTTGGAGCTTTTGGTAATGCCTGTACCACTCAACCAAGATGGCAAACCAGACCCAACAACACTGCCGGACTTGGTTCGTAAAGCGAAAGCAGATGGAGCCGACATGCTATATATGGGGCCCGACTCATTCATTACTCGACATGGTGACAGCTACACGACAGCTGCTATTGAGGCTGACTTGCCAACCTTTGCTTCAACCCAAGGTCCCCTCAAAGGGTCAAAGGCAATGTTTGGGTTAGTTACGGACTACCATACACTCGGCAAGCTGGCAGCGGTGCAAGCTGAGAAAATTTTGGTAAAAGAAATTTCACCCCATAATCTACCCGTCGCACAACTCAACCGATTCAAGCTTTGGATCAATATTGACATCGTTCGTGAGGTCATGGTGTACCCACCGATGGACATGATATCTATTGCCGACTTTAAAACTAGTCCAGGCCAATAAAAAATGCAAATTCGTACTCGGATTAGTTTACTTAGCATTCTAATCTTCGCAATCGTTTGTGCCAGTATTGTTTTCGCGGCAATCAAGCGTGAGCAGTTGTTCCTACAACAGTTTTCCGGTCAAGCGATCTCAGACCAACAGATTCTTTGGAAGAAGATCACCGATGAACTGATCACGCGAATGGAAGAACGAAAATGGATTATGACAGAAAACCGGTCTCTAGTCCAGGCGTTAGAACAAGGTAACCAACCTGAGATTGCACAGATTGGAGCACGTATCACCAAGCAACTCGAAAATGAAGGGGTGGCCGACCGTTTTGAGATAATTCTCAGCGATGGCACCCTCGCTTACACTTCTAATCTGTCTGTATTTCAAAGTGCGGTAATCAATAACTTGACTTTCGATAAAGCTATCAAGTCTGCAACCCCGGTCAAGGGCATTGGTAATGACAAACAGCGCAACACTGCCCTTGTTTACGCCTCACCCCTATATTCGGATGATGGGCGAGTGATGGCTTTGGGGATTTTTGCAAGTGACATCGTCAATGCCCTCATCGAATTGGAGCAGGTTAATAAAACCTCAGCCATGATCGTGAATCGACGCGGACGTCTGCTAGCAGCCACCTCCGGTGACATGTGGCAAAAGTTTGGCGCAAACATTGATTTGTCCAATATGAGCGTTTTGCAGACAATTGCCGAAAATGACCGTTATTTTTCTGTGTCTGTACTTCCGCAAACAGCTGACCTAGGTGGCCTAGTTGGCCGGCTTGTCAATATCAAGGATGTAACCGACTTAGTGGAGAAACAACGACAGATTAGTGTTGTGACCGCAGTTATTGTAGTCGGATTTCTAATTGCAGCCTTGCTTGGCATGTACATGTATATCTCCTTAGTCTTCACACCACTGACCGAGGGCGTCAACGTACTGAACGCACTAAGCAAAGGCAATCTTCAAGTGCAGATTGAACACAGCGCTATCAGTAAAGATGAGGTGGGCAAAATTGCAAATGCTGTCAATGTTTTCCGCGAAAGCATGCTTACTTTCAATCGGTTTCGACGTTCGCGAGCAAGGCAGCGAGCAAGACAAGAACGTTTCATCTACAATGAGATGCAATCACTGATCAATACACTTGATGGTGAAGAACGTGAGGAACTGACATCAGATCTTGAAGACCTCGGCAATATGATGAAAAAAAATGCCGAGCAGGATGCCCAATTCAACGACATGTCCTCGGATTTGGATTATTCAAATCGTGACTCTGAAAGCCTGGCGATGATGGCCACCGCATTTCATAGCATGTCCAATCGAGTGCAAGATCAACATCAACGCCTACGCGATGCGCTAGCTACCAAAGAAACACTGATTGCGTTGCGTAGCGAGCTAGATATTGCCACCCGAGTGCAACTGTCCCTGCTTCCAGGCACTATGCGCACAACCGATCTTTTTGATATTTACGGCGGTATGTGGCCAGCCAAAGAAGTCGGAGGTGATTTTTTTGATTTTTTCCGTTTACACGGTAATCGAATTGCAGTGTCAATCGCAGACGTTTCAGGTAAAGGCGTACCAGCAGCATTGTTTACAGTAATGTCAAGAACCCTGCTCAGAAGCACAGTCTCTTACATCAATTCACCGTCGACAGCTTTGGAAAACATCAATAACTTTTTGTCTGAAAACAACGATGCCAACCTGTTCATTACCATGTTTTATGGCATACTGGACGAAAGAACTGGGGATTTCACTTACTCAAATGGCGGGCACAACCCACCTGTAATTCGCGATAGCAAAGGCGCTCGACCAATTGATACAACTGATGGGCTAGTACTTGCCATGTTTGAGAATATCGACTATAGCAACACAACTATCAATCTTGAGCCGGGTTCGCGCATAGTTATGTTTACAGACGGTATTCCAGAAGCCTTCAATGCCGAGGAAGAAGCGTTTGGGGATGAAAGACTACTGAAAGTTGTGGAGTCACTCCCAGATGGCAATTCACCTGAAGAGGATGTCAGACAAATCATAGATGCCGTAGAAGATTTTGTTCAGGATGCCCCACAGTTCGATGATATTGCCTGCGTGGTTTTGCGCTACAACGGTACCGGCCCTAACACAGTTATGCCGTCAGATGATAAAAACGATATGCGAAAAACCGAGAAACTGTTACTCAATTTGACTATGAAACCCGACAGGAACGCCATTCCCACTTCATCTCAAGAAATTGAAGTGCTTGGAGCCAATTACAACTGGCCAAGTGAATGGATTCAGAATGTCAATCTGGCATTGGATGAGCTTATTACAAATATTGTGAGTTATGGATTTCCTAAAAACACTGCAAAAAAGGATATCAAACTAACTGTTACGCAACTTGAGAATGAATCAGTAAAAATTGAACTGATTGATGAAGGTGTTGAATTCAATCCTTTCAAAGAAGCCAAAGAACCGGATGTGGAAGCTTCGGTGGAAGAACGTAAAATTGGTGGATTAGGTATCTTTTTCGTCAAGAATCTGATAGATGAAACTTACTACGAAAGACGTGATGGCAAGAACCATATCACTTTAGTTTTACATGCGCAGCCTTAAAGCTCGGTTTTGTGACAACTTCGGATACGAATAGCAACAGCTCCCAGATATACACTGCACCGACAATCGAAATAGCCTTGCGGGATTGTTATTCGGCAATCGGTTGTCCCGATGTTAAGAATATAACCTGGAGACACTACAAAGGTATGGTTAAAGCAATGCGCAATTGCCAAGATCACTGGCCTCAGCACCAACAGTTCGAATACATTCACCCCCCACAACTACAAGACCCACAATTGGGAGTCGGCAAACCCTACGTAGTGCGCGTTAATTATTCAGACCCTGGCGGCAACGGTATACCCATGATCGCAGTCGGCGGTTTAACAAATGTAGTTGAGCGATTCGACTTCATTGCCTTAGATGCACGCTCTAAGGTACGTATTTTTGGCCTAGACCTAGTTGGACGAGGACGTAGCGGCTGGATGGCAGAACAAACCGATTATTCACTTGCAACCTATGTTGAACAAATTCGACAATTCATGGATCACCTTCAGCTTGAACGTTGCGCACTGTTAGGATCATCGCTTGGAGGTTCGGCTGCACTTAGATTCTCAGTACTGTATCCAGAACGCGTTTCATGTATTGTTCTCAACGACAGCGCACCATTCATTCCAGTTGAACGACGACGACGACGAGCTATCGCAGTCGGTCGGTACTACGTTTTTCGCAGCCCCACGGAGCTGTTCCGTCGTTCAGGCGCATCTGTCAAACATGTAGGGCCAACCTCTGACGCGGTCGCTCTCCACAACATTCATCACAAAACCCGGTGGTCTGACAAGGAAGATGGACGAATCTATCGCCACGACCTGCGATCAATGCTTGCTTATCGCGAGGAAGCAAATGAAAGTCTAGATCTGTGGGATGATTGGTACATGATCAATTGCCCGATTTTGTTGTTACATGGCACCAAAAGCGATGCCACCTCAGACGCGACTGTTGAACAAATGCGAACCTATGCCAAACTGTCTGTGATTCAAGTTAAAGGCGCTGGGCATACCCCATCACTGAGCGACGGCAAGTTAACTGAAATGATTGTTGATTGGGTTATGCAACCGAATCAAACCTATCTTGAAGACAGACATTTTGAGATGAATTTGAATTTGAAAAGAGTACTGTTCCCAGCTATCACATAAATATTAGCAATTTTATACAGTGAATATAAAATCAAACGAATTCGCTTGTGGATTGTATTTTCTAAGGCACGGAGAGACAACATCAAATGTGAATCGAATAACCTCTGGCGGTGAACGCAATCCTCCGCTAACGCTAACCGGACGCAAACAAATAAAGGCCGCAGCTGCTGTACTACGCAAGCACGGGATATTAATCAATCTCATCGTTGCCGCCGATAGCAGACGCACTGTAGAATCAGCGGAAATAATAAAACAAGAATTGAATCAACCTGCTGAACTTCAGTGCAACCCGATCTTCAGAGAACGATATCTAGGGGAATGGAACAACAAACCCTACGAATTTATTCACCCCAAACTAGCCAACGGTGATACTCCACCCAATGGTGAAAGTCAAGTGGAGTTCAAGGCGCGATTTATGAGTGGTTTATCTCAGCTGTTATCTCAAACTCAGAATTGGCCACTACTGGTCGGAAGTCGCGGCAATGCCCGGATTCTACTAGAGATGGTCAATGACATGGAGGCAACAACTTTCCCCAATGGAAGTTTGCTGAAAATCACACTCGCATCAACAGCGCCTTTCAAGATTGCTTCCATTGAGAGATTTGAGTGAAATTTGCAATTGCTCCACACTATAACATTGCGGAGAATATTGCCGATATAGTTGGACCAAATGCGATAGCTCGCAGTTATATGCCAAATAATTCTTTAATGACAAGTAAATAAGTACAAGTTATTTTGCTCAATTATGCGCATGAGCGTAATATATCAAACACTTTTCAATAAGCGACTCTCGCTGAATTTTTGCACCATATCGCAATAGAGTTCATAGAGCGTGTCGCGTGATTTACTGAAAGAACCACCAAAGTAAATCTATTTCTTAAATGAATTTAGCGCTTCGGTATGGTTGGTGTGGGTTGGAATAATCTTGCCAAACCCGCTGATCTCAAAAACATCCTGCACAGAACTTGAGATTGAGCACATTGCAAAATTAACATCTTGATTACGCAGGGTTTTGGCAAGTAATAGAATAACGCGTAAGCCGGCACTGCTGATATAAGTCAGCTGACTCAAGTCCAATATCACCCCATCGCTAGCCCCTTCAATCGCCTTATCAATCGAAGCTTGAAATTCAAGGGCATTCTGACCATCAACTCGACCGCTTGGTTTGAGTATTAACGCGCCTCCTACATTTTCTGTTTGAATGTCCACTGACTGTAAACCTCCTCAATTGTTAGAATAGATAATTAATTATATACACAAACATACATGCACCCCTTATCCTTTCAATCGTTTATTTATCAATCCCGCCGATTCTTGATAGGAATAAACTCATTTTCATCTTCACTATCTTGCATGATTACAAATTCCGGATAGGCTTCAAGGCCCAGCTCAGTTAAATCCTGCCCAAGCTCTTCAACTTTCGCGCTCACCCGCAACTTCATTATTTTATCCAATAACATCCAAACAAGCCAAGAGGAACAAAACACGAAAGCGCCAATGGCTAACACTCCAACTAGCTGCACTGTGAAGCTACCGCCATTAGCAATACAAACAGCCATCGTACCCCAAACTCCAGCAAAAAGATGAGCTGGAATCGCGCCTACCACATCATCAATTTTCAACATATCCAGAACTTTCAAACCCAAAGTGCTAACTAACCCACCAATACCGCCAATTAATATAGCCCATTGATGGTCAACAAATTCAGGTCCAGCAGTAATAGCAACCAATCCGCCGATCGCACCATTTAAAACTGCAAACAAATTAACATTTCCAAGAATCGGCCTTGAAACAATGAGTGCTACCATCACTCCAGCCGCCGCAGCAATATTGGTATTTACAAGCACAATACTCATTGAGATAACCGCTGATGCAGAATCAAGTGCTAATACTGAACCACCGTTAAAACCGAACCAGCCTAACCACAAAATAAAAATCCCAAGCGTTACCACTGGTATATTAGATGGGGGAATATATTTCACTGTACCGTCTTTGCGATACTTGTGAGATCGAGGACCAAGAATTAATGCACCAGCGAGCGCAGCCCAACCACCAGTGGAATGGACGATGGTCGATCCGGCAAAATCTATGAACCCAAGCTGACTCAACCAGCCGCCACCCCAAGTCCAAGCACCAACAAGTGGGTATATCACTGCTGTAAGCACTATCGTAAACAAGAAGAAACTCCATAGTTTTATACGCTCAGCTAGTGCGCCAGATATGATAGAAGCAGTTGTCGCCACAAAGACCATTTGAAAAAACCAGTCTGACATGGTAGAGTAAGGTAGCTCAAGCACATCAGCCATGCTGTTTTCGTCGCCTCCAACAAGCGCAATTTCCGCTACCGAGCTTTGATAGAAAAGTTTAAAAGTACCAACTATACTCCCCACATCAACGTACATCAGATTGTAGCCTATAACATAGAATGCTAACCCTGCAATTGAGTATAGGCCAATGTTCTTCATACAGATTACTGACGCGTTCTTGGTACGCACAGAACCAGATTCAAGCATTGTAAAACCCGCACACATCCACATTACGAACGCACCCCACAATAGAAATGAGAATGAATTGAAAATGAATCCAGATTCACTTTCAATTGCTGCTAATGTGTTTGTCGAGAACATGATTGAACCAAAACCAACAAAGAGGGCTGACCTCAAAATTGATGCTTGTTTCCTCATCGTGTTCTTTTCATCAGTAGCGTCATGTAAGGTTTGAATAGCTTTCTCGGCCGACATAGTTATATTTCTCCAATTGATGACATTTAGCAATTTACACTAGAATTACAGCAATTTTCATACCAGTTTGAGAGAGATGTTATAAATTAAAAATCATACGAAGTTGACTATTATAGTGCAGGAAATGTGCATGTTTGCACTGAATCAGTGCAAAGCATTTGCGAGGTCTTATTTTTAACATGATTTTGTTCTGGATCTAGTGTGGCAATATGGTTACTTTTTGCAATGCGAACCCTTAACAAGAATATTATTTAATATTATGAATGGTTTATAACTTATTATCTATAATGCGCGTGTTACGAAAGAGTATTTGTAAAATCTAGAACTTCATGAGTGTGGCTTACAAGTGGTGACCAATTGACTTAAAACACGCTGTCCGAGTGCTTTGCTTCAATCTATCAGACGGAGTGGTAACAGTGTCTGTTTAAGTGATCGCCGTAATCGACCAGCAGTCCAGTCAAGCGACATCACTCCAAGCAGCATTCATAGAGTCGCTAAACTTATCTTAGATGTATTGTCCCTCATTGGATGGTCGGTTGCCGCGAAGCAACAATGAATACACTGAGACATCAACATCTGATTAATTCCATTCAAGCACAATGTCACTTTCAATGCTGTTATGATTCAGACAAATCATTGAAAACAAAATGTACATCACGTTTTGTTAGACGATTTAGATTTTCATTGCTGTAAAAGCAACGAGAAACGATGTGGATTTTGAAGAAAAATTTTGATAAATCAAATTTTGCATAATACAAATCCAATATCATATATTTGCGAAACCAAGAATACTTCATTCAGCTTGTTCACATTAGCTTGTGCTGGTTGAGGTCGATGCAATATGTAAATCAAAGGTATAAACGCTCACGATTGGTGAACCAATACACACCGTTCGCATGTAACTGCATAACGACCTTGACTTTTGTGCGAGTAGCTATAATGTTGAACTTGATACTATGGGTGAGTTGAGACTTCGGGCACAAAAACGGTGATACCCACACAGCCAATTCATACTATGGGAAAGGCAGCGCAATATCGAACGAAGGTATTTGTGCGCCCAATTCCGTAGTAATTACACAGCAAAAATGAAGTTCAACTATGATTTGAAAACTCTGCAAGGCGATATGCTCGGCGGGGTAACAACTGCAATAATCGCAGTGCCTTTGTGCCTAGCCTTTGGTGTTGCATCAGGTGTCGGGCCAGTCGCTGGGCTCTACAGTGCAGCCGCCATTGGATTATTTGCTGCAATATTCGGTGGAACCTCAGCATTGATATCGGGGCCCACGGCACCAATGACAGCTGCTATGGTTGTGGTGCTTACACATACTGCCAACTCGCTTCCCGAAGCTTTTGCAACTGTTATACTCGCCGGGCTAATTCAGGTCGCGCTAGGTGCTTCTCGCATAGGTCGGTATTTCTCCTACACCCCGTATATGGTGGTTGCCGGTTTTATGACTGGCATCGGCGTAATTATTATCAGCATTAATATTCCTATCATCTTCGGGCAAACCTCGGCTGCTCAAAGTCTATCAAATCTAATTACAATTTTTCCTCAAATATTATCTGAAACACAATTCAATGCTCTTGTAATTGCCGCATTCGCATTTGTAGCGCATTTTGCTTGGCCACGACGATTTCGCCGTTATCTACCGCCTGCTCTTGTTGCGCTTGTAGTCGCAATGATTGCAACATCAACAATACTTCCAGACACACCTTTGATCGGCGAGATTCAAACGGGCATTCCCAATTTACAGGTGCCAGTAGTTTCAATCGGATTTGTGCTGAATGTAATTGAACCCGCATTCGTTTTAGCAATTATAGGGTCAGTAAACACATTGTTGATATCGCTAGTGGCCGATTCATTTACACAAAAAATCCATAAACCAAACAAGGAATTAGTAGCTCAGGGCTTGAGCAATATAGTTGCCGGCTTGATTGGAGCACTACCAGGTAGCGGTTCCACTGTAACCACTTCTGTCAATGTGCGCTGCGGTGGCACTACTCGTATATCCAGCATAATCCAGGCACTTGTGTTATTTAGTGTGATTATCGGCACCGGTCCTTTTATTGAAAAGATACCTTTGCCAGCTATTGCTGTCATTCTCCTAGTTGTTGGCTGGAACATCATTGACTGGCGTGTCGTCAACCGCTTACACAAGCTAGACCGCAATCATGTGACTGTATTTTTGCTGACTTCCGGTTTAACCGTTTTTGTAGATCTGATAACTGGTGTTGCAATCGGACTAATAATCGCCGCGATGATCAACTCTAGGCAATTCGAGACTGTTGAGCTAGATCAAGTGGTTTCGGTTCCGTTAATTGATGCAGACGGTGACGACCCCTATTCAGCACGAACTGGCCTAGTCAAACTTAGTGGGCATTTCACCGCTGCTTCGGCCACAGCACTCTCGCGCGTTATAACAGCCGACATACAAGATCACGATGTCGTTATATTTGATTTTTCAGGTACTACACACATAGATGACAGCGCTGTTATTATGATTCAAGATCTTGTAAAAAAATCCTATGAATCTAACACTCCCTGTGTTGTCATAGGCTTGACTAGTCGCGTAGCCAATATATTCAACTCTTTTGACGCCCTCAAACTCATTGACAAACAAAATTTTACGGATTCCCTAGAGGAAGCGCGAGAAATTGCTAACCAGATACTTAGAAAATGACCTGTCAGAGGTATTTGATTGTGGAAAACTTCGGACGTCCTAACCGTGAATAATACAGTGTTAAACACTATAAGCCAGACAAAACACCCAATCGGGTTAAATAAGTCGATTGTGTATCGAGTCATGCTCACATCCAGAGACGAAACACCTTGCGGCTTGCGGTTGCCAAGCATTCCATCGGTCCCTTGAAAATACCCGCTGGCAGTGCGTCTTCATACTTTGCTGCAAGCTTCACTCGGCCAAGATTGAGGAGCCGGGGGAGGAATGCCCAAGAACTGGCTCGGTATGCGTGATTATGAAATACTGGGACAAGCAAAGCCAAAACAAGTGGCAAAAACATGAGACCTGTCGTTGCATGGATAAAATGCTAACAACCGTTATAACCTGTTATTATCAAGATGATATCATGAGCTGAAAACGCTCAAAACTTCGGCCTGAAAACATGGTTACAACCGAACTGGACTGGACTGCGGCAAGCGTGCAGAACGAACATGCTCCTTATGGCACATGCCAATGACAAGCTGCTCGCAGCGGGCGCCATCAATGACCCAAAATCCTTTACCGCCGGTTGGAGGCTGATTAAGTCAAGCGCTTGCATCCAAGGCTTGAACAAGCCTCAAACCCCAAACTCAATCTCATGGAACCAGTGAAACCTGCACAGTTCCTGAGCGCCTCCAGCCATCAAGACAAAACTTGCCTGCATTGCCGCGATCTGAACTTCACCACCTCAGCGAGCCGCCCAGCCTGACGCCATCGCCGCGGTCAGCGTCCGGCTTGTGCGTGTGCGTCAACTCCAGACTGAGGCGGTCGCCGCGCCGGTATTCAAAGCCGGTCTCATAGACCTGCGAACCCGACTTCGCCGGCAACAGCACCGACACCTTCGGCTTCATGTGACCCGCACCCATGGCCAGTCCATAACCAAACTCAAGCTGCGTGCCCACGCCGTCTGACCCTTCCCGCTCGGACACACTGTCGTCAATCGCTGACTCGGCCCAGGCTGACTGCAAGGCCTCAACCAACTCACCCTGAGTCGCCTTGATGCTCATGCTCGGCCCGAAGCCGTCAGCCCCTGACCTCAACTCAACTCCCACATACACGCCATTCTCGCGATAGCGCTTGCTTGCACACGACCTCAGCACACTGCCGCCCGCCTCCACTGACCAGCGTCCGTCCGCATCCGTGTAGCGCACACTGCCAGCCAACACCATGCTCAGTCCCGTCGAATAACTGTCATCATCGTAACGCACACCGGCCTCGACCTTCGGCAGCAACTGCCCGCCGTCTGACAAGGCCTGCAGGCGACTCCACTCCACCACCGCCTTATACTGCCGCTGGTTGCTCTTCATCGGCGTCGCCGACAAGCCCTTGCTGGTCGTCCTTGACGCCGACACCTCGCCCTTGAAGGCCAAATCGAAATCCCAACTGACCCGGGTGCCCAGCAAAGCCGACAGCAACTCCATCCGACCCTTGCGATGCTCGGTTGAATCGGCAGCCAGCTGAAGCCGGCTGTCCGCCCGACCCGTGCCGTAGCCGAGTGTACCCCACAGCTCCACCTCTTCGCTCGCCTGCCAGTGCACATACGGGTGCACGCTGTTCATCGCCACCTTCTCTTCCGACTTGGCACTGTCTCCGTCTTTCGTCGTGGTCACATTGCCCTTGCCGCGGGTGCGGAAATACGCCAGGCCGCCCATCCAGTCCGCCTGCGAAAACTCAAAGCCGATGCCGCCGACTGTCACGCTGCCGTCAATGGAACGACCCGCACCGTTGCGCTTGAAACTCGTCTTGCCGCCCCTGCCCCACAGCGTCATGCCGCCTTCGAACGGCGACTCACCGGTCGCTGACGACACATTGAAGGAACTGTCTGACAGCAGGTCCAGCACACTGTCCACCCGCCGGCGCGTCAGTTCCACATCCCCGTCCAGCCGCCGCAACGGCTTGTCTGTGTATGCGGGCGGCAACGACGCCGCTGACGCAGGTGACGGTCCGAACAGTATCTGCCGCCCGGCGATGAGCATGCTGTTCTGCCTCCCTGACACGGCGCCGCTGGTGCGGCTCACGATGATGTCGTTGGCCACCCCGACCATGGATTGACCGAACTGCACATGCAACTCATGGACGCCGCCTTCATGCTCCTTGCGAAGGTCGGTTGACAACTGATCATTGTCTGTCACCTTCACTGACACCATGCCGCCTGTCACCGAACCGTAGCCGGCCACCGCATGGCTCACCTCGGCCGCGCCGTCAGCACTGTCATCATCCTCCTCAGCGGTCACCGTCACCGTCTGCTCCGCATTCCAGTTGCCGCTGCTGAACGTCAACGGGCCAGACACCGTCGCCACCGCAGTCGCATCGCTTGAAGGGGTCACCGTCACACTGCCTGAAGGCAGCGTGTCCAGCTTCACCGTGTAGGTCCCAGTGCCGCCCTCGGCGATTGTCAGACCCGACACGCTCAGCGTCACACCTTCCGTGTCATCGTCATCCACCGTCACCGACAACTCCTCGCTCACCGAAGCATACTCGCTGCCGGCACTGTTGACCAGTGTCGCACTGTCATCGGCCGCATCATCGTCGCCGCCCGCCGACACCGTCACCGTCTGCACCGCATTCCAGTTGGCGGTTGTGAACGTCAGCGACGTCGGCGACGCCGACACCTCACCTGAAGCACCGCTCACCGTCACCGTCACACTGCCCGACGGCAGCGTGTCCAGCTTCACCGTGTAAGTCCCGCTGCCGCCCTCGGCCACCGTCAGCTCCGATGCGCTCAGCGTCAGACCGTCATCGTCATCGTCATCCACCGTCACCGCCAGACTCTCGCTCACCGAACCGTACTCGCCGCCGGCACTGTTGACCAGCGTCGCACTGTCATCGTTCGCATCTACATCACCGCCCGCCGTCACCGTCACTGTCTGCGCCGCATTCCAGTTCACGGTGCTGAACGTCAGCTTCGTCGGCGACGCCGACACCTCGCCCGAGGCCCCGCTCACCGACACCGTCACACTGCCCGACGGCAGCGTCGCCAGCTTCACCGTGTAGGTCCTGGCGCTGCCTTCGTTCACCGTCAACTCCGAGACGCTCAGCGTCACACCTTCCGTGTCATCGTCGGTCACCGCCACCGCCACGTTCCTGCTCACCGAACCGTACTCGCTGCCGGCGCTGTTGACCAGCGTCGCACTGTCACCGCGCGCATCATCATCGCCGCCCGCCGACACCGTCACCGTCTGCGCCGCATTCCAGTTGACAGTCGTGAACGTCAGCTTCGCCGGCGACGCCGACACCTCCCCCGAAGCTCCGCTCACCGACACCGTCACGCTGCCCGACGGCAGCGTCGCCAACCGCACCGTGTAAGTCCCGCCGCTGCCCTCCTCGGCCACCGTCAGCTCCGACACGCTCAGCGTCAGACCTTCCTCATCATCGTCATCGACCGTCACCTCCAGATCCTCGGTCACCGAACCGTACTCGCTGCCCGCACTGTTCACCAGCGTCACCTTGTCATTGTTCGCATCATCATCGCCGCCCGCCGACACCGTCACCGTCTGCGCCGCATTCCAGTTGCCGGTCGTGAATGTCAGCGACGCCGGCGACGCCGACACCTCCCCCGAAGCACCGCTCACCGCCACCGTCACGCCGACCGCCGGCAGCGTGTTCAGCCGCACCGTGTAAGTCCCGCTGCTGTCCTCATCCACCGTCAGCTCCGACACGCTCAGCGTCAGACCTTCCGTGTCATTGTCGGTCACCGTCACCGCCACGTTCTTGCTCGCCGAACCATACTCGGCCCCCGCACTGTTGACCAGCGTCGCACTGTCATTGACTGTGTCAACATCATCGCCCGCCGACACCGTCACCGTCTGCGCCGCATTCCAGTTGACGGTCGTGAATGTCAGCTTCGTCGGCGACGCCGACACCTTCCCCGACGCTCCGCTCACGGTCACCGTCACACTGCCGGAAGGCAGCGTGCCGAGTTGCACCGTGTAAGTCCCGCTGCCCTCCTCGGCCACCGTCAACTCCGATTTGCTCAGCGTCAGTTCGGGGCTGTCGTCGTCTTCCACCGTCACCGCCACATCCGCACTCAACGAACCGTACTCGGCCCCGGCACTGTTGCTCAGCGTCGCACTGTCATTGACCGTGTCTACATCATTGCCCGCCGACACCGTCACCGTCTGCGCCGCATTCCAGTTCACGGTCGTGAACGTCAGCGACGCCGGCGACACCGACACCTCACCCGTGGCACCGCTCACCGACACCGTCACACTGCCCGCCGGCCTTGTCTTCAGCTTCACCGTGTAAGGCACGCCGCTGCCCTCCTCAGCCACCGTCAGCTCCGATCTGCTCAGCGTCAACCCCGGAGGATTCGGCGTCGCTGTCCGGATCTCTGACACCTCCCCGTTGCCGGCCGGACTCACCGCCCGAATCCGGTAACCGAACAGAATACCGTTGGTCCTCCCTGTATGAGTCCAGGTCGTGGTGCTGGCACCTGAACTGGGAATGTCAGTCCAGCCTCGGAACGGCGGGGCGGTATACCACTGGTACTGCCACTTTGTGATGGTGCTGTCGCCGGGGTCCGTCCAGCTCAGCGTCACCTGCCTGTTGCCCGGCGTCGCCGTGAAACCGGCCGGCTTGGCCGGCGGGGGCGTCGCCGTGCCGGACACCTTCACCGACACCGTGCCCACATCCGGAAAGGCGTCCGTGTCCGAGCGACCCTGCAACCGAAACGCATGGTTGATCGTCACATCCCCGCTGGCCGAGGCCACACCCGACACCGTCACCGTCTGCGCCGTGCTGTAGTTCTGCGCCGTGAAATCCAGATGCGACGGCGTCACCGTCGCCTTGGCCGTGTCGCTGCTGGTCAGCATGACCCGACCGGCATGCGCAAAATTCAATGCCACCGCATAGGTCCGGCTGCCCCCCGGCGCCACCACCATGCTATCGCGGCTGCGATCCAGCAGCAGTCGTTCCGGATTGCGATACGTCACCTCCAGAGTGTTCGAATACGGGCCCGTATTCCCGCCGCGACTGCTGATAGCCTCAGCTCGGATTCGCACCTCGACCACCGCCCCGTCTATATACGACACGCCAGAAGGCGCAAAAACCATATCGCGCCGATTCGTACCGCTTTGCTGGCTTGTGTTGAGCCTTTCAGCCCATGCCGCCGCACCCTTCAGACGATAAAAAATCTTCCAAAAGAAGGAGAAGCTGCTTACTGCACCAGTGCCCGGCGGTATGTAGGCATAGTTGTCCAAGTTGCTGCCCCCGGCATGCGTCCACTCCAGACGAATCTCTGTCCCGCTCGATTGCGCCTTCATCAGCACCGGAGCGACCGCCGCCGGCGTGGCCGAAACCTCCGCCGATGCGGTCCCGTCGCCCGCAGCATTGACCGCTAGCACCTTGAAATGATACGCCGAACCGTTGTCCAGCGGCTTGACCTTGTATGAGGTCGCACTCGCACCGGCGCCTGTCATCGTCACCCAAGAGCCATAACTGCCGGCCCCCTTTTTCTGCTGATACTTCCAGCCGGTGACCGTGCCGGCCGGCTTCGTCCACGAAAGAACGACATGACGGTTGCCGCCCGTGGCCGCCACACTTGTGGGGGCTCCCGGCGAGGTGCTGCTCTCGGTCACGCTCACCACCACCGAGCCAGCGGTGGTCACCGCGCCGTAGCCCCCGACGCTGTGGGTCAGCGTCACATCGGGGTCCGTGGCCGCGTCCATGTCTTCACCCGCATTCACCGTCACCGTCTGCAACGTGCCGTAGTTGGCGGTGGTGAAAGTCAGCGGCGAACCCGACACCGTCACATCGCCTGACATGCCTCCCACCGTCACTGTCACACTGCCCGGCGGCTTCGTCTTCAACTTCATCGTGTACGTCCCGCTGCCGCCCTCCGGCACCGTCAGCTTCGACTTCGAGACTGTCACGCCCGGGGCAACCGGCGTGGCGGTGGCTTCGTTGGATTCAGGTGCGAGTTTGTTAGCTAACGTGGGCGGTGGTACAAATTTGCGGATGAGCTTGAAGGTGTAAGCGCTACCGTTTGTCAGCCCTGTCACCGTGTGGTTTCGAGTCGCCACAGTACTTCCAGAGATTTCCTGCCAATCGCCGTAGCCGCCCGCGTCTTTCTTCTGACTGTAAAACCACCCGTTGGCTAATGAGCCGGCGTCACCAGTAACGGTCCAAGAGAGAGCCACCTGTCCGTTGCCTGGTGTGGCGGTCAGGGTGATGGTCGGCCCTTGCGCCTTTGCAATCTGCGGCGCAAAAGCGGCGGCGAATGTCAGCAGAAGAGCGGCAGCAAACCCCGCGCCAAGGCGACCAAGAGTTAGCCTTGGCGGGTCAGATCGCTCTGCACCCCCCCCCCTCAGTTCGTTGGAAGCGCCGAAGCGACTGACTGCATCCACAGACCGCTTCTTGTGCAACTGATCGACTCTGCTGTCTCTCAACCCCGCTGACAGAGGGTTGATATGGCAGTTCAAAAGCTTGACTTTGTTCAACATGTTCATTGGAAATTTCATAATAAATGCGCACCTCACCCTGAATTAGCGACAATCATCCATATTATTAATATCAATCCGCAACAGGGTTTGCTATTGTACATCATGTCTGATGATGGACATTGCACTTTTTCTCTGCACTCACAATAAAATGGCAATCCGGCATGTTCCCCAAGCGAATCAGACTTCAATCTCGCTCAGACCACGCGGATTGCCATGAATATGACCCCACTGATGATCGGAACGTACACAGACAGGCAATTTCTTTGATTGTCCAACCCCACTCTCTTGCAATTGCACCTAGCATACAAACAGCCACGCTAGGAATGGCAGATGACCTGTTCAGTTCGTTCCATGGGTCAACAGCGACACAACTCACTATCTCGTATAAATTCAAAGGGAACAGCACTATATGGATGTGATCATCCGACTTAGCCAATTAAAATATCAAAAAATTCAGTTTAAACAATAATATGTGACAAAATGTATCAATCTGCTTTTCACATGAGTGTTTGAATCTGATCTAAACACAAAAAACCAATTGAGAATTAAACTTAACGTGAGATAAACAAATTTAGAAGTAAGATTGTGAAGATAACAACGATACCATTTCTTGCAGTTATGCGATCTCAGAAGATTTAATCCGATTATTGAACCTAAGATTTTCTATCGGATGAAAATGATGTATCGAATAGTCAATCTTGAAAACTAACATAAATCTGGTAGAATTTACAGATGCGAATTTCTACAACATTCTGCATTACTAGGTGTTGCTGTTGTTGCTCAAGGTTCGCTAATTTCCACAACTGCACTAGCAAATACTAAGATGAAAGACAAAATTTTAGCAGCCAATCAGGAATTCATCAAACAGTTTGGAGACCGAGCAGAATTGGCATCACCACCTGCGAAGAAACTCGCTGTTCTCACTTGCATGGATGCCCGTATGGACCCTATTAAGTTCGCGGGACTAACGGACGGAGATGCACATATCATCCGCAATGCGGGCGGACGTGCGAGTGATGACGCCATTCGCTCCTTGATAATTTCACACAAACTTCTGGCTACAAATGTGTGGCTTGTCATTCAACATACCTCATGCGGTATGGCAACCATCACCAACGAAAAACTCGGTGAACTACTCACTGAGAATATTGACACAGCGGTTAATGAGAATGGCGAATGGAAAAACATCGGAAACCGGACTGGTAATGCTATTGCTAAACAAATTGACTGGATGACAATCAGCGACCTTGAACAGACTGTGCGCGATGATGTCAAGAAAATCAAAAACCATCCATTAGTACCTGATTCTGTATCGGTTTATGGGATGATTTATGATGTGAATAACGGGAAACTATCTGAGGTTTAGCCTGCCTGCCCAATAATAAATATTCAATTCAAGGGGTATTACCAGTTTTATCTAAATGATTCAAGTAACTGGGTTAGCTAGATCCAGTCAACAGCTGTTAATTGTTTTAGGGAGCTAAATGGTTTGGTATACACTTCGGAGCGCTGATGTTTCCTACTTGCAACATTTGTTGCGCAGGAATATAAATTACATAGGAAAGCAAACAAAAGACAAACTCCAAGCAATTCAGCGCCAAGCTAAACAATATTAGTCTGTTGGATGAAGGAAAAGTTTCCACATTAGATGACAATCTCAGTTTTGATCCTTAATACCCTAGTACCTGATCTCAATAGGAAAGTCTGTCCTTGTAATCTACATGTGAAGAGTTTGATATTCACAGAATTTATCTTGAAAAGTCGAATGCTCTTTACCGATTGTAATCATTGTCGCTATTTGATAATCTAGAACGCAAATTCTCAAATCTTGTGGAGCGATATCGTAGTACAAACCTCTGCAAATACACCGAAAATAGCTAATACTGCAGTATTAGCTACAACCTATAATTCGCCCAAACACACGACCTGCCGCTATTTCATGCAAATCAAATCGACAGAACTATATCTTTGGTGCTTCTAATCAGATAATCCACTATTATTGGCCAAATGGGAATTCAGCACGAACATAGATTCCAATTGGGCACTATGGAAACAACTAGAAGGTATGCCTTTATCGCATTAAACCTATGATGCTCAGCAAGCTGTCACCGACTTTTGTTGGCGGTTTGATGATTGTGGGTGCAATGTCAATCATCGGACTGATCGATAACTTCATTCGCATCATCGCCGAAGACTCAGGCCTTTGGCAATTCTACCTTATGCGCTCCATCATTGTATGTTCAATGATTGTCGGCTACTGTATATACAAAGGTTGTCGGATGCGACCGAACCGGTTCTGGGTAGTCGCTATACGATCATTGCTTGTCTCTGGTGCAATCGCAATCTATTTTGGATCAATCGCAATGGTCCCCATTGCTATTGCTGGAGCAACGCTTTTTACATCACCCATTTTTGTAGTTGTCCTGTCTATCGTTTTACTCAACATTCGAGTTGACGTTTGGCGAATCTTGGCTATGGTTATCGGATTTGTTGGTGTGTTGCTTATACTGAAACCCACACCCGAAAATTTTGGCATATTCACATTATTACCTGCATTTGCAGGAGTCATGTATGCGCTGGGACAATTGGCAACACGCCATCTGTGTGCCAATGAAGATACTTTGGTCTTGCTCAACGGATTCTTCCTGGCAAGTGGTTTGATTGGTATTGTTGGATTAGTTGTATTGAGTCTAATACAAGTTCCTGATGACCTAATGTCACAGGCACCATTTTTAATGACTGGATGGGTAGCACCGACTGGTAGTTTCCTGTTTTGGACTCTGGTACAAGGTGTGGGTTCTCTTGTCGCTGTTAGCGGTTTGATTCGTGGCTATCAAATCGGGGAGCCAACCTATGTCGCAGTTTTTGAGTACAGTTTTTTAGCATTTGCCGGATTTTGGGCCTGGGTGTTTTGGAGCGAGATACCAGATGCCATCAGCTCAATTGGTATTTTCATCATAGTTTGTGCTGGTGTAGTGATTACATTAAGATCATTAAGGTTGGACAATTCACAATGAGAATTCGATTTTGCATGCCTAGATAAAGCCGTAAAATATGGTAGTTCATGCAGAAAATGAGTAAATCCCAAATCTGATATGTAAATATTTCATAGGATGCTTAGGATTTTTACATACGAATTGACCTTACTATGAAACGCTTTATAATTGATTTGCCATTTATTTTATAATTCAGCGAGAACAGATCCAGTTCATTGGATGTTAATGCAATTTCAGGGAGAATAAACAATGTTTAAGCAATCATCATGCCGACATGCCATTGAGCCGTCGACCCATGCAGATGGAGCGGGTGTGAAGTGCGAAGCCGGTTCCAAGAACTTCCTCAGGATATCTGTTGGGGGGGGGGGGGGTGCAATAATGCGCTCTTTCATTCAACTGATTTCATCAGTCGCTATCGCCGGGCTGTTGATCCTGCATCAATCGCCGGCGCAGGCAAAGGACGAATGCGGCATGCCGACCGCGGGCAGTCCGCCGGTGGTCGTATGCGATGCCAGTGATGACAATGCTGAAGGCACTGTCTTTATCAATGACCAGTCCGGAGAACGTGGCAAATGGCGGAAAGCCGTGATCCTGTATGAGATACACACACCTAGAAAGAACCGAAACAGAAGCGGTCTGAAGATCACCCTCATGGATGATATCAAGGTGCTGGGGGCTTTAAATCCCACCGTGGCTTACAGCAGTAATTACGGGCTCGGTGTGTATGCAACCAGAAATGCGAAGCATGGCATCCTGGTTGAGTCCCATGCGGAGGTCAGTGCGGCACTTTCCGCGATTCTAGTCGATACCGACATTGAGGAGGGAGATGTTGTTCCAATCACGATCAACGTCCTGAAAGGCGAGCTGAGTACACGCCGTGCTGGCAATCATGGTGTGATTCAGGTCAATGACACAGGGAACCATGGCAAGATCACCGTGAATTTTTCTGCGGAGATCAAGAATGTCAGGGATGACAACGTGGGCATCAAGGTGTACAAGTATGATGCTTCGGGCGGGGACGTTGAGGTGACGCTGAAGGCCGGTTCGCGAATCGGCGGCAAGATCCATCACGGGGTTCATATCGAGTCTGACGGAGCCGGTGTTGTTTCAGGTGTGGTTGCGTCCAGTGATTTTCAGGTGACCATCGAAAAGGGTGCGGTTGTCGGCACGGCCGCTGAGCCGGTGACGATGAGCGGGGTTTACGTTTTGGTCAGTGAAAACGAACTTTCGGACAAAACGGGCGAAGTTCCGGCCAAAAAAGACGTCACCGTAGCACACCATGGCCATCTGTATGCGGGCGGTGACGGCATCAAGATCGAACATGACCACGGCGACTCTGAAGAAACCTTTGCCGGCGGCACGGCTTCCGTCACCATTGGCGAGGATGGGGTTGTGACGGTGACAGGGGACACGAATTTCGGCATCTCCCTCAACACGCCTGACACTGCGGGTGGCATGCGCGAGCAGAGCGTTGCCGTCTACGGGAAGGTGTTTGGCGGCAAGAACGGCGGTGCCATCCACTTGGTGGGAGGCGGCACCCTCACCATCGGACGCAATGCCATGCTGATGCCGGATGATGCGAGCGACAGCTATAAGACGGTGCAGGTTAAAGAATCAGACCCTGCCAGCGGCACGAGTCTGGTGATCAAGCTGGATCGCAACTTCCGAGGCCTGAAGAACATTGAGAACGCCGGGGAGACAAGCTTCAAGTACAACTTGGCTTCGGACGATCCGGGTGATTCAGATTACATGGATCTGACTGATGGAACGAAGATTGAAGGGGTGGAATTGACGTCGTTGCCGTGTGGCATCTACAGCAACTGCAGCGGCAAGGAGACCTTGACGGCTGAGATCACGGACAAGGATGCCAACAATGTGTTTTCGCTGAACTTCAGGAGTGAGATCACCGAGCGCACTGCTCCTGCCGCCGGACAGGGCACGGCATCCATGCGAGGTCGCGTGTATGAAGCCCTGCCCTCGGTGATGTGGGATATGGTCGGTGCCCTGGGCACCACTTACATGCCGTCGATGATGTCAGGCGGCACTGCCAGTGCGTCCGGTCCGCTGCAAATGGCTCAAAACGGAACGATGGCGGCGGCTGACCCTGGCATGATGTCAGACCGAAGGGCTTGGGGCAGCATTGAAGTGGGCGACGGTGAACGCCGGTTGCAGAAGTCCGTGAGTGGCAATCTTTCGTATGATTTCTCTTACAGCGGATTTGCGACGGGTGTTGACCTGCCCGGTGTCAATGACATGATGTTCCGAGTGGGGCTGCATCATCGTCAGGGCAAGGCCGATGTGACCGATGGCGGTCGTGTGAAGATGTCCGGCACCGGCGTCGGTGTCGGCATGGCTCGTCAGTATTCCGATGGTCTGATGGTTGATGGCTGGCTGGGCGTGACCAAGTATGATGACATAGAGGTCAGGTCATCGGAGATGGTGAATGGGCAGTCGATTGACGTCAATGAAAAGACCGAAGGTGTCGGCTATGCCATCGGTCTGGGTGCTTCCAAGCGCATGGGGTTTGGCAACCTGTCGCTGACGCAGCGCGGCGGGCTGACATGGACCTCGATTTCGGTGGATGATTATGTGGTTTCATACACTTCGATGGATGGAAGTGCGGTCCGAGGGATGGTAGCTCAATCAGCGAAAGATGCTGTTTCCATGGAGAGCAGTTCGGGCGTGACGGGGCGTTATGGCGTGTTGTTCGAGGGCGAGATGGGGAAGACTTCAGAAGCCTGCTGCAAGTTGTTCAGTTCGTTGGACCTGGAGCATGATTTCAGTGTCGAGCGCAGTGTGACGGTCACCAACGGTGATTTTTCAAGCAAGGTCGAATCAGAGTCGAAGCCGACAAGGTTGCGGTTGGGATTCGGCGGTTCGCAGATTTGGAATGGTGATCGTTCATCGGTGTCGGGTGCCATTTACCTGACCTCGGCGGGCAGCGGCAACAATACGGTGAGCGGCGGTGTGGCATTGTCTGTAAAGTTCTAGCCGGCAGGAAACCATGTCGGTGTGAAAACAGGTTTCGTCTTGGTCGTCTTGGCTTGTTGTTTGAGGCGACCAAGGCTGGTTTTATTCATCGTTTGGACATCAGTGAGCATCTGGGTAATAGAGTTGGGACTGAATTTTTGCGGGCCCTTCAACTGGTTCTGCTACCAGTTGTATGGAATGGTGCATGCCAGGGTGTAGCCGTTCATGGCACTCAAGGTGTTACCGCTTGACGTGGACCGACGTTTGTTCATTCATCGGCGCTGCCATGGCTGAGATGTGGTAACGCCCGCAATTCAACACCGTTGAGCAGAATGGCTTTTTCAGTGCCTGAAGTGCTGGTGTGAATATGCTAAAGCTGCTGAACACGAAAGTAAGTTTGAATCTCTTGCTTGCGTCCAATGTCAACTGCTGTCATGCGGTGATGGCAAGTCATTTGACGTGGCTCATGAAGTAGTGAACTTATCAGCGGGGGCGAGGTGCACTTCAGAGATTTGGCGTCAAGTTATCTGGCAGTTACATGCGTTGGCATCATCTGCCCTCAACTGACAGTGTAGTCACAATAGCCCTGAGCCTGAGTTCGGCTTGCGAGAGACTGTGAGTCGTCTCGAAACTCCACAATACATGCGATGTGAATAAAGAGCTCTTTTACCTGTATTGCTACAAATTCAAACCCAAAAATCTCATTAGGAAAGAATGAAATCCGATAAAGTGCTGTCTGGCAACAGATTCACCGCATTTGTATTTCAACCATTGGTGAAAGCAGTCATGCCATGAATCGCCCGCTGCACAATGCTTCTTACAGCAATTCCATCTTCTAATGCGATATTTGGATCAAACACCACACCTAGAATCTCCCAGTGGTTGTTATAATTTACTAATCACTCCTTCTCAAACAATTAGTTCACTCCAAATTTGAAGAGCAATTACGACGCATCAGCGATAGAGGTGCTAGTTGGGCTTGAGCCGGTCCGTAAGCGGCCCGGCATGTATACCCAGACTGACAACCCAAATCACCTGGCACAAGAAGTGCTTGACAATAGTGTAGACGAAGCCATTGCCGGCTATGCAACAACAATCGAAGTTACACTGCATGTTGACGATTCTTTGAGTGTCAGTGACGATGGACGCGGTATCCCTGTCGACATCCATCAAGGTGAAGAGCTACCCGGTGTTGAAGTAATCATGACACGATTGCACGCCGGCGCTAAATTTTCATCAAAAAACTATACGCACTCAGGTGGTTTGCATGGCGTAGGCGTATCTGTAGTCAATGCCTTATCGCGCAAATTAGAAGTCCACATCCGACGTAACGGTGATGCCTATCAAATAGAGTTCGAAGATGGCGAAGTGTCCATGGATTTATTGAAAGTCGGGCAAGTTGCCAAAAAGATAACCGGTACAACTATTCGATTCTGGCCAGATTCGCAATTTTTTGATTCCTCAAAATTCAATGTTGCCAAACTCAAGCGCTTGATGCTAGCTAAGGCAGTGCTTTGCCCAGGTCTCCAACTCGCATTTGTTGATGAAAATAATCCGGAGAATAACGAGACTTGGATTTTTAAAGATGAATTAGATGACTACTTGGTTAGTCAATTAAACGGCACGCCCTGTTCTCCAGACAAGCCGATAGTCGTACATCGTAAAACCGACGAATTGCAAATGGATAGCGCCGTCGTTTGGACCCCCGAAGCCAATCAGATTGCGTCTGAAAGCTATGTCAATCTTATCCCCACAGAATTAGGTGGCACCCACGTCAACGGGTTCAGGACTGGCATCACCGATGCCGTGCGGGAGTTTTGTGAGTTTCACAATCTTTTTCCGCGTGGAGTTAGAATCTCAACCGAAGATGTTTGGCGGCAATGTAACTATGTACTGTCAGTCCGCGTGGACAACCCGCAGTTCTCTGGGCAAACCAAGGGGCGACTGGACTCCAAAAATGTCGGCAAATCACTTGCCTCAATCGCAAAAAACGCTTTCAGCCTTTGGCTAAACCAGCATGTTTCTGCGGCTCACCAAATCGCCGAACTTTCAATTGCCAATGCTAAATTGCGAGAAAGGTCGAATCGCGAAGTGACTCGTCGTAAACATGGTATTGGACCTGCGCTGCCGGGTAAACTGTCTGATTGCACCAGTACCAATATAGACAATACCGAATTGTTTCTGGTTGAGGGGGACTCAGCCGGAGGGTCGGCCAAGCAAGCCCGTGAACGTGAAACGCAAGCAATATTACCGTTGCGGGGTAAAATACTGAATACTTGGGAAGTCGCATCAACTGAAGTTTTAGCTTCCGCAGAGGTACATTCAATTGCAGTTGCTGTAGGAGTTGATCCAGGATCTTCCGATATCAAGGGACTACGCTACGGTAAAATTTGCATTCTCGCCGACGCTGACGCCGATGGAGCTCATATAGCCACACTGCTATGCGCGCTGTTTGTTAAGCATTTTCAAGCACTGGTTAAAGCAGGGCGCGTATACGTCGCTATGCCACCCTTGTATAGGATAGATGTTGGCAAGGATGTCTTCTATGCGCTAGATGATCCTGAACTTGAGCAAATTACTTCCGAAATCAAATCAACCAAACCCAATGCAAAAATCTCAGTTCAACGCTTCAAAGGGTTAGGTGAAATGAATCCAGCGCAACTCAAGGTCACGACCATGAATCCAATGACACGGCGACTTGTTCAGCTGCAAATTGACACAGTTGGAAAAACCGAAAAAATGCTCAATATGCTATTGACAAAAAAGCAGGCCGCTGACCGCAAAAAATGGCTCTCCAAAGTCGGGAATCAAGCCCAAATCGGCGTTTAGATGGAACTAGATACCGAGCTATCTGAACAGCCTTCAACTACAGTCGAGGAATTTGCTGAAAAAGCTTACCTTGACTACTCTATGTACGTCATTCTGGATCGCGCGTTACCGCACATCGCTGACGGATTAAAGCCTGTACAGAGAAGAATTATCTATGCCATGTCGGAATTGGGGCTCAATGCTGGCGCTAAATATAAAAAATCCGCTCGTACTGTCGGAGATGTCATTGGTAAATTTCACCCGCATGGGGAAGGCGCCGCTTACGAGTCAATGGTGTTGATGGCACAACCGTTCTCCTGTCGGTATCCAATCATAGACGGGCAAGGCAACTGGGGGTCAACTGACGATCCAAAATCATTCGCTGCCATGCGCTATACCGAATGCCGTTTTACGCCCTACGCTCAAACGTTCCTAGCTGAGATTTCAAGAGGAACAGTTGATTGGACTGCAAACTTTGACGGTACACTAGATGAACCTGTAAAGCTGCCAGCTCAACTTCCAAATATTCTGCTAAATGGCGCATCAGGTGTAGCGGTTGGTATGGCAACCGATATACCGCCTCACAATCTCAGGGAGGTAACCACCGCTTGTATTGAACTCATACGTCATCCAAACATCAGTATTGAGAAACTTTGTGAAATCATTCTAGCACCTGATTTTCCGACTGCGGCACACATCATCACACCCAAGGAAGAGTTGCTTGAGATTTACAAAACCGGCAATGGTTCGATACGAACGCGCGCAGCTTGGTTGAAAACCAAAAACGAAATTACTATCACAGCATTGCCTTATCAAGTTTCCGGGTCTAAAGTCATGGAGCAAATTGCAGCTCAAATGGTGGCAAAGAAGCTTCCCATGGTAGTTGATCTCAGGGACGAGGGAGATGAATCTGAACCAACTCGTTTAGTCCTTGAACTTCGTAACAATCGAATAGATGCTGAAACATTGATGAGCCATCTTTTCGCAACTACAATACTTGAGAAAAGCTATCGCGTAAACATCAACGTAATCGACCTGAACCGACGACCTCGCGTCTATGATTTAAAGTCACTGCTTGCTGAGTGGATCAAGTTTCGTCAAGATACGATCATCAAACGAACCCAAAGCCGTCTACAGGCAGTCGAAGACCGATTACACATCCTAGCTGGATTACTGATCATATTCTTAGATATTGACACAGTCATCAATATTGTTCGGACCGCAGATGACCCCAAGCTTGAGTTGATGGAAAAATTCAGTCTATCCGAAAAACAGGCCGAAGCTATTCTTGAGATCCGATTGCGCCAACTCGCCAAACTTGAAGAAATCAAGATCCGTCAAGAACAAGACAATTTGCAAAAAGAGCAAGCCGAGCTTGAGAAAATTCTGAACTCTAAGCAACAGCTTGAGAAACTAACCATTCAAGAAATCAAGCAAGCAACTGAAAAATACGGTGATAAGCGCCGTTCGCCATTAATCGAAGGCTCAGCTGCGAAAGCGTTTACTTCGAACGAGACAATGCCTGTCGAACAGATCACAGTTGTTCTTTCCAAGAGCGGATGGATTCGATCTGCAAAAGGCCATTCAATCGACCCGACAACACTCAACTACCGAGAAGGAGACAACTATCTTGCTAGCACCAAGGGGATGTCCCATCAAAACTTGATTTGCATGGACTCCACGGGCCGAATTTACTCAATCCAAGCTCAAAAGTTACCATCTGCACGTTCGTTAGGTGAACCTCTGACAACTATGCTGAACCCCAGCCCCAACGCCGTTTTTAACGGATTGCTACTAGGGGATGAAGAAGATTACTGCCTGCTTGCTTCAACCGAAGGCAAAGGGTTTATTTGCCAATTCAAGCAAATTCTTACTAAATCTAAATCCGGTAAATCAGTACTGACGATCAAAAAAGGATTCGCACCCTTTCCACTTCAACGCATTTATAGCCCGTCCGACTTGGTTGCAGTTGCTACCAGCTCTGGAAGGTTTCTAATTTACAGTGTTCAGAACCTGCCAATTCAAACAAAAGGGGCCGGCAATCAATTGATCAACATCCCACTGGCTGCTAGAAGAAACGGAGAGGCAGTCATTTCAGTTGTAGCATTTTCACCGGACCAAACACTGCTGATACACTCTGGAAACCACTATCTGAAAATTCGCAAAACTGAACGCGAACGATATCTAGGAGAGCGCACCCTACGTGGCAGCTTATTACCCAAAGGTTATCGTAGAATAGATGCAATCGAAGTTGTGAGTGATTTAAGCTGACTCCGGAGCAGATCTAAATTCAATCACCAAGCGACTACCAAACTTAACCGCGCACCCGCTCAACCAAGCTGCTGTCTAGTCCTAGGTCTGCTAATAAATCGCCAAAGACTGAGCGAATCTCTTTCAATCTCTCATCTGAGTCAGCCTCAAACCTCAATACAATTTCAGGAGCAGTATTCGATGCTCGCACTAACCCAAACCCGTCCTTGTAGTCAACGCGCACACCATCTAGCTCATTAACCTCCCCATCGCCGGAATCAATCTGGGAAGCGAGTGTTTTCACAAACTCATGCTGATTTTCACACTCCACTCTGATCTCAGGTGTACTACAGAACACTGGCAAAGCAGCAAACAGTTCCTCTGTGCTCATGTCACTGTTCGCTAGGATCTCACATAAACGAGCAGCAGAATAAATACCATCATCAAAACCAGGCCAACGGTCTTTAAAAAACAAATGTCCGCTCATCTCACCGGCAAAAATCCCACCGCTGGATTTTAGCTTCGCCTTTATTAATGAGTGGCCCGTCTTCCACATAATAGGTTCACCACCAGATTTCCTAATTGCTTCCGGCACGGCCCTCGAGCATTTAACATCAAATAAAATTTTTTCACCGGGGTGGCGCCCTAGGATATCGCGAATGAAGAAAATCATGAAACGGTCTGGCAAAACTATCTCACCATTGGGAGATACTACCACCAACCGGTCTCCATCACCATCAAGCGCCAAGCCAACATCAGCTTTTTCTAAACGAACTGCAGCAATTAGGTCGCGAAGGTTTTCAGGTTGAGTCGGGTCGGCAGGATGATTGGGAAAGGTGCCGTCAACATCACAGAATAGCTCAATGACTTCGCAACCAATGCTACGTAGAATTTGCGGTGCAACCGCTCCGGCAATTCCGTTTGCACAATCAATTACAACTCGTACAGGCCGTTGCAACTGCAGATCGGAACAGATCGCATCCAAGTAACTCGTTTCAATCATTCTTTCAATAATTTGCCCCGAGCCTTTCGAAAAATCTCCCTTAATGATTCTTGCACGCAATTCTTGAACTTGTTCAGCATACAGCGACTGACCCTGCAAAAGTATTTTTATACCATTGTAATGGGGAGGATTGTGACTGGCAGTTACCATCATCCCAGTATTGAATTCGGACCGATTTGCCGCAAAGTAAACAAGTGGGGTAGCAACCGTACCAACATCTGCAACGTTACAACCCGTTGAAATAACACCCCGTATCAATGCGTTTTTAAGCTCTGGTGTAGAAAGACGCGCATCGCCACCTACAATAATCTCAGTTACACCACGCTCAAGGGCGACTGTCGCAAATGATTGACCAATCGCGTAGATGCCATCGTTTGTCAGGGAGTCATTGACAACCCCCCGAATGTCATACATTAAAAATATGTTTTGTGGCGGGATATTCGCAGGATTGGAGTTGGGCTCCTGTCTCATCGTGCATCAGTTAACACGGTGAATGCTTCTGCTGTCAACCGATAGTGCAGCTTCATGCACAGCCTCAGATAACGTGGGGTGCGCATGAATAATTCGCGCCAAATCTTCAGAGCTGGCATGATACTCCATAGCTACGACTGCTTCGGCGATCAATTCAGAAGCATGTGGTCCAATAATATGAACACCTAGAATTCGATCGCTAGTGGCATCTGCAACAACTTTCACAAACCCGGCTGTATCTTCCATCGCCTTGGCGCGTCCGGTGGCAGCGAACGGGAACTTGCCACAGTGACAATCACCACCAGCAGCTTTCACTTCTTTCTCACTAGCGCCAACCCAAGCGATTTCCGGCGCGGTATATATCGCCCACGGTACTGTTTCATAATTTATATGTCCATATCCGGTTGCAATACGTTCAGCAACAGCAACACCCTCCTCAGAACCCTTGTGTGCCAGCATTGGACCCCGGACACAATCACCCACGGCATAGGTATTTGGTACAGTCGTCATGCAATGGTCATCAACTTGAATAAATCCTCTGTCATCTAACTGAATGCCGCTACCCTCAGCAGCAAGACCATTGGTACAGGGTTTTCTTCCAACGCACACTACCAAGCGGTCAACTTCAAGTTTCATATCTTTGTCACCAACAGCATAGCTTATGTCAACAACATTCCCGCGAACACTCGCCGTCGATACTTTAGCACCCAATTGGATATTTAACCCTTGCTTTTTGAAATTCTTGGCTGCCTCAGCTGAAACATCATCATCAACTGCCGGGAGAAAATCGCTCAGAGCTTCCAAAATCGTGACTTGCGAACCAAGCCGATTCCAAACGCTACCAAGCTCTAACCCTATGACTCCCGCACCAACGATACCTAACCTCTGAGGCACTGCATCGAATTCCAATGCACCTGCCGAATCAACTATTCGCTCACCATCAAAAGGGATGCTTGACAATTCAATAGGCACTGATCCCACCGCTAAAATTACATGCTCTGCCTTGACATCTGCATTTTTTATCTTGCTTATCGGATCATAGAGCACAATCTCGCCTTGGCCGACGAATTGTCCGCGCGCATGGACAGTAGTAATACTGTTCGCTTTCAGTAAAGAGGTAACGCCGCGAGTAAGAGTTGAGACTATTTTCGCCTTGCGCTTCATCATCATCCCCACGTCCATCGCTACGTTTTCAGCTGTGATGCCGTGTAGTTTGAAATTGTTTTTTAGTTGGTGGTATTTCTCGGAAGAGTCAAGCAATGCCTTAGACGGGATACAACCCACATTCAGGCATGTACCCCCAAGTGCCGCTTTGCCGCGGGCATCAACCCAATCGTCAATACAGACGGTCTTGAGACCGAGCTGCGCGCATCGAATTGCTGCAACATACCCCGCCGGACCGGCGCCAATCACGGCAACATCGAATTTATCGCTCACTTAAACTCCCGATTAGATTTCAAGCAACATCCGCAACGGATCTTCAAGTGCCTCCTTAATTGAGACGAGAAATGTAACCGCTTCCCGACCATCGATGATTCGATGGTCGTAGGTTAACGCCAGATACATCATTGGCCGCGCGACAATTTCGTCATCAACTACAATCGGTCGGTGTTGTATTTTGTGCATACCCAAAATTGCGCTTTGCGGTGGATTGACAATTGGTGTTGAAACCAACGAGCCGAACACACCGCCATTGGTGATTGTAAATGTACCGCCAGTCAACTCATCAAGCGATAGTGTACCAGCTTTAGCCCTCGCACCGAAATCGCTGACTCGCTTTTCAATTTGGGCCAAACTGAGATTTTGTGCGTCGCGGATAATGGGCACAACTAAACCGCGTGGTGACGATACAGCAATTCCAACATCACAGTAATCATAAGCTAGAATGTCATTGCCATCGATAATGGCATTGACAGCAGGTACTGACCGTAACGCTTCTACCGCGGCTTTTACAAAGAATGACATGAAACCGAGCCTGGCATCGTGCTTTGATTCAAAAGAGTCGCGGTATTTCTTGCGCACATCGATAATAGCACTCATGTCTGCCTCATTGAAAGTTGTCAATAAAGCGGCAGTTTGCTGAGCTTGTACCAGTCTACTGGCGATGGTGCGACGAATTCGACTCATCGGCTGCTGGCGTACCGACCTGCTTGACTTTTCCCTATGCGGTGCTGAGGATGCCTTTGAAGGCGGCATTGGCGCTATTTCGTGTGGCGTTGCCACTGCAACAGCGGTTTGCGCATCAGGCGCGACCGGTTGGGGAGTGTCTGCGGCACCTTTGCTCAAATTCAGTACGTTTTCTTTAGTCACGCGTCCATCCTTACCAGTGCCTTCCACTTTGTTAACATCAATTCCACTTTCAACAGCGACTCTACGGGCTGCCGGGCTGAAGCGCTGCAATGCAATCTCAGACGCACTCTCATCGGACTGCGGTGCGTTGGAACGTGTGCTATCTTTCACATTCGTTGACGATTCTATTCCTAGCGCGGTCGAGCCTGTCAAATCGTCATTTACTGGCGAAGAAACGGAGTTTGAAACATTTGTTTCGATCAATCCGAGAACTTCATCCTCAAGAATGACATCACCTTTCGCCTTTATCACTTCACTTAGCGTACCATCAGATGGCGCGGGGACCTCTAGCACGATTTTCTCAGTTTCAATTTCTAACAATAATTCATCACGCCGAAATGACTCTCCGACTTCCTTGTGCCATTCAAGCAAAGTGCCTTCACTAACTGATTCCGGCAACATCGGTGTTTTGATCTCAACTTGCATCAGACCTGACCTTCCTTGATTTCTCATTTGAAACGATTTTCTTGTTCAATGACAGCGCTTTCACAATTAAGCGCTCTTGATTGGTAAGATGCACTCGAAAATTACCAACAGCAGGTGTCGGGGCTTCCGGCCTTGAAACACATTGGAGTTTCTGCCCATTGCGACGGCACTTGCGCAATACATGCCAAATTTGATACCAAGCGCCCTGATTTTGGTGCTCTTCCTGACACCACACAATTTCTTTCGCATTAGGATAGCCTTCATTAACTTGGATGAGTTCATTTGCAGGAAAAGGATGTAGCTGCTCAACCCGAACAATGGCAATATTGTCAATCTTAAGGTGCTCGCGCATCGCTATTAAATCGTAATATACTTTGCCTGCGCATAGCAGCAGGCGCACAACAGCATCTCGATCAATACCCTCATCAGTCTCATCAATGACTGGCTGAAAGCCATGTCTAGTTAAATCGCTCACATCCGAAACAGATCGTTTGTGGCGTAACAAACTCTTGGGGGACATGACAATCAACGGACGGTGAAATAACCGCAATGCCTGCCGACGAAGCATGTGGAACATCTGTGCAGGCGTTGAAGGCACACACACTTGCATGTTATCACCAGCGCATAATTGTAAAAAGCGTTCCAATCGCGCTGAGGAGTGCTCCGGACCTTGACCCTCATAACCATGCGGAAGCAAGAGTGTCAGCCCACACAAGCGCGACCATTTTGAAAGCCCGCTGCTAATAAACTGGTCAATCACAATTTGTGCGCCATTAGCAAAATCGCCAAACTGAGCCTCCCATATGATAAGTGACTTGGGGTCAGTCGTCGCATAGCCGTATTCAAATGCGAGAACGGCTTCCTCAGAAAGCAGAGAGTTGAAAATCTGACAGTCATGCGATTCTCGAATCGACTTCAAAGGACAAAAAACATCGCGGCTATTTTGGTCATGCAACAATGCGTGACGATGAGAAAATGTGCCACGTCCTACATCTTGCCCAGTTAATCGTATTGGAATCCCTTCGTCAATTAGAGAAGCATAACCCATAGTTTCAGCAAACCCCCAGTCAACCGGCATTTCGCCAGCTGCCATGCGACTGCGGTCGTTCATAACTTTCTCAACCCGATTATGCAACTGAAACCCTTTCGGAAATTCTGACAATTTAGACTGCAGTTGCCGTATTTTCTTTAGCGTCAGGGTTGTGTCAACCGGATCATCCCATTTAGCCGACAAATATTTAGTCCAGTCAACAATTTTCTCCATCTTAGCTGGATCAATTATCTGTCCGGCTACAACCTCACCACGCTCCAAGTCGTCCCGATAGCTCATGACCATTTTTTGCGCATCTTCACTTGAAACAATCCCTTGTTCTTGCAACTGTGCCGCATATCTGTAGCGAACTGGCTTGATTGCCTTGATCGCTTGGTACATGATTGGTTGCGTCATCATCGGCTCATCCGCCTCATTATGGCCATAACGACGGTAGCACACCATGTCAATAACAACATCGGTGTGAAATTCCATACGATATGCGTGTGCCAATCGAGCCACTGCCACCACAGCTTCGGGGTCATCACCGTTAACATGAAATATAGGTGCTTGCACCATTTTTGCGATTTCCGTGCAATGAATCGTTGAGCGAGCGTCCAGCTTATTGCTAGTGGTAAATCCGATTTGGTTGTTAATGATGATATGAATCGTGCCGCCGACATTAAACCCGCGCGTATGTGACATATTCAAGCTCTCCATCACAACACCCTGTCCAGCAAATGCCGCATCTCCATGTATGATTACTGGTGTTACTTCATTTTTATTTTCATCGCGACGACGGTGTTGACGGGCACGCACCGAGCCTTCTACGACCGGATGAATAATCTCAAGATGGGATGGATTGAACGCCAGTGCCACATGGACAATCCCACCGCTAGTGTTGATATCAGCAGAAAACCCCTGATGGTATTTCACGTCACCGTAATTTTGGGTAGATATATCTACGTTACCCGTTGAGCCTTCAAACTCTCCGAACACCTCAGCTGGTGCCTTGCCTAAAATATTGACTAGCACATTGAGGCGCCCTCGATGCGCCATGCCAATCACAACCTCTTTTCCACCCGTTGTCCCAGAAAGCTCAACTAATTCATGTAACATGGGAATCAGCGACTCTCCGCCTTCTAGAGAGAACCTTTTCTGTCCCACATACTTCATGTGCAAATAGGTCTCCATGCACTCTGCCATAGTTAGCAACTTAAGAATCTGCCGACGATTGCTGTCAGTGATTTTTTCTTTCAGCGAGTTGCTTTCAATTCGAGTCTGAAGCCATTCCAAGCGTTGCGGATCAGTAATGTGCATGTATTCAAAACCGACTGACCCACAATAAGTGCTTTCAAAGTACTCAATGATAAGCCTGAGTGAGATGGATTCTTCACTGCCGGCAACGACATCGATCTTGAATTTCTCATCAAGGTCTGCTTCTGTCAATCCAACCGCACCAAGACTGAGGTCCATAGCGAATAAATCATCAGAGAGTTCAAGGGGGTCAAGCTTGGCATTCAAGTGACCGTACATCTGATAGCGTCTGATTAGTCGCTGCACCGCTGCTTGACGCCTTATGTCATCTTGACCGACAAAATTCTCCGTTGGGTCAGGGGCGCCAACTTCAAGTGATGAAGGCTTGAATTTATCAACAGTTTCAAAAGCGCTGATCCAATCTTTGGAAACCTGACTTGGATCTGATTTGTAGGTTTCGTACAGGCTTTCAAGGTAAGCTGCACTACCTGTTGAAAAATCTGTATTAAGGCTAGGTTTGGTCAAGTCGTCCATTAGACTCTCTCATCATCTGCAATAGTGTAATCATTTTGTAATGAAAGCAAACCATTGAATCGACAGAAACATTAGAAATAATTGAACTATAGCGAACAAAATTGACAGCTTGCATGCACAACCCAATCACTTGGTGAGAATAGATACAAAGTCATGCAATATTATAAATAAAATAATTTTCAGAGTTGAAATGTCATGCTGAACTCAACTTTTCACTAACATACTGATACTAGCTTCTGGAAAAAATACAAGCAGCTCGTAAGAATCTGAAATAAATCCACAACCGCATTCGCAAGTCAAATCGGAAACAGCCGAGTTTTCATAGCGCCTGCCAAGTGCCCCAGAGGGAGACAGAATTTGATACAAATTGTAATGTGTTACACGTTTGGATTCCAGTCCCTCTAATAGCCTCTACGCTTCAAGACGGTAAAATTGCAGTATCCAAAAGATAGATTCGATCTTTGTAAATGGCGCTGTAGTCAGGGTTCAGGCGCACATTTTGATATTCTAGCATCAGATTCTTCTGCACCATGAAATGATGTGAGATGGTCAGGATATGGATTATACGAAGCCAGCTTGAGGTCGGCTGTCAAAGTAATCTCGGCAATGGAGGTGAAGAATGACCTCCCAGGCAGCTCCGCAACAGCACCTGAAGGTGGAGCTGCCGGATCAACGACTTGAGTCATTGCGACTTGAATTAGGTGCGATCCCACATGGTGTACAAGGATATGAGCTTATAGTTGCTCTGGTAACACTGGATTGCAGTTTGTATTTACAAAGTGAGGGGGTTAATTACGATTGAATTCAAATACATGGATACATCAGGCACATTCAAAAGTCATGGAAAAGTACATGCTCTCCTACTTGCAATCGAATTGAAGCGTGGTTCGGCACTGATTTTCAAGCCGCTACTGGGGACTAACTAGCGTCGGCTTGACTATTAAATGCTTTGCGGCAGACCGACCAATCTGCCTATGTCGTTTTTTGGTGCAAACATTTGAAAGTTGTAGGTTCATGCTAGTTTGAGACAGGCCAATTCCTTCGTGCCAGAGAATGAGTTGCAAAAGGATTAGTGTTCGTGTTTCAACCGAGCTTGACCTTGTTGCGAATTAGGTCTAGAGTTTCTTGGAAGTGTTATATGGTGTGTGCATAACAACCAAAAAACACCTATCTCTGGGTATGATCAGCTTTGCTGACTATTGAATTATCCTAGTGATAGACAAAACTTGCTAGAAGAAAGGGGTGAAGTTGGGTAAAATGTTCAGAACAGATACAGATAAGTCAAAGAGCTGTACTTGACGGGTGCAGTGATGTTAAACACCATGAAAAAGATAAGCAATGCAACGATTTGCGGGCGTTTTGCAATTTCTATTGCTATTTTATGGAAAATACCCCATACTAATTGTCAACATCAGGCATGCTTTTTTTAAACATTAACTTCCTAAGACTAATTATAGGTTTTCGTGATGTTGGGCAGGCAAAATGGTAACGGAAATTACTAACAACATAAGAGATAAAACAGATTGCTTAGAGTCTGCCGTCACTGGGCTTTCAATAGTCTTGTACACGTCAGTACCGGCCCCTGGGTTCGCATTGAATCCAGAGTTTTTAATCTATAACAAGATTATTGAAGAAGATATGATTTTGGATGCTCAACCAGCGCAACCGATGTTTAATTTGAAGGTAATGCTTAAAAATAGCGTGACAATAGAATCTGATATGCATCGTATTTTTGTTACACAGCATTTTGATGAACAATCAAAATCAAAATATTTAAACTTTATCAGCCCGAGTTTAGCAAAAAGAATATTGGAAAAAGCGCCTTATATTTCCTTTAACGCTATTGGGGTAAATCCAACTCGGTTCTGCCGTAGTTCTGAATATCGTGTGTCCGATGTTCTATCAAACCGCGGTGAGTGGATGCGATTTAATGACGTTTTGCCTAGAGTTGAAATGAAGTCTATCTACCATTATGAAAGCCGGACAGTAATAGTTCAGATAAGTTCAGAGAAACAAGAACTATCAGATGGTAGCACTGCAATTCAAGGTGTGCGGTTTTCTGCCAACTTTCGCCGTGAAATTAATCCTAGATTATATACTGGGGACCGGCAAGTGGAATTACAGTCTGCTCTTTCGTGTTGGAGAAGTGATTTAGATGATTTTAACAGACTATTTTCAAATTTCGATGATACATTAAGGATATGAGTAGTAACTGACATAGCTTGGGATGTTTAACTTTAAGCTTTTTGTGGTTAATAATTATTCTAATTTTCATGTGTTCGCTTTTTAATTCTTTGGTTAGTACACCTCACGATGCATACACAAAATATCGTTGACATTTATTCGCAGCAGTTAAATTCCACAATCAATTGGTCTGGTGAATTTTCTTCTGATTTAAGTTCTGATCATGATTCTTTTGTTATATGGACGAACGAACAGGTAAGTGAAAATAAGATGCAACTATTCTTGTATGTTAATTTTCTTGAAGCAATTATTCATGAAGAAGGTTTCGACTATGAAACTAAATCTGATGGAATTCTTACATTATCTCAACAACTACAAATGAAAGCTGATTTATCACCGGCAGATTTGTCCTCTGCTCTTAGAGATTTGGCAGAAGTAGAACAAGCAGCTGTTGAAGAAGATGATAATATTCCATCTGAAATTGCGATACGAAACGCATTGCGTTTACTGCTGGCGATGTATGATTATTCGCCGCAGTGTTTTCAGATCTATCCGTTGCATGATGGCGAAATCGCAATTGATGCACCTGGTGGGCATGACAGGTCTGTCGCTTTGGTATGTGAATCGGATGGCAGTGTTTTGTGCATGGTAAATTTTTTCGGACGTAGACGCTATGCTCGATATTCAGATGCCAACACTCTGCCAGATCAATTTATATATGAAGCCCTTTATGAACTGCGATTAAGGAAGTCTAGTTCGATTTGAGCATATCTAAAACTATTGAACCGACCGAACGCCTCGGGCGAGGGGTTTTTTCAAGAAGATATGCAAATAAAGCTGAAAATAGCAAGAATATTCCATTTAGAATTTTTCTTGAAGCGTGGGGTAAGCGAAATATTTCAGTAGATCGATTAGATAAACCAACACTGGTGGAAGCAATTACAAATGCAGAAAATGTAGCAAAAAAACGGCGAGCTGGCGCAAAGTTCTATGGCTGGGCTGTTTTGATTGTAAAGGATGCTGCTGCCGACCAAAGGCAGGTGATTTCATCGCCCACACATGACAATCCTTATCATGCTGACATTTGCTTGCCTGAATCAGCAGTTAATTCAAGAGATGAACAGATGTCGCATGCAAAACGACTTGCGGATTTATCACATTGGTACAACCCAAATATTGTTGGCCCAATAACACCCAATAGCAGATAATTCGAAATTAGAACAGTTCAAATCAAGTGCATACAAGTGAAAACACCTCAGATAAATATCGGCTTCTTTAATAAAACGCGCGCTTCATGGAATCAAAATTCTTATACCTTTGAAGTTAAATAGAGAATTATTCCTGATAAATGTCTGCTATTACGCCTATGTGCACGATTTAGTAAAAGTGCCACTAAATTAGCAGTATAGTTATCAATAACCGGTCACTATCCTAAGAGTAGAAATTGAAAGCTAAAATTCAAACGAAAAATATAAAACCCACGCACAGCGCATTGACTGCAACACACTGGGGTGTCTATGAACCAATTGTTCACAATGGCAAACTAGTTGGCATGGATAATTTTGAATCTGACCCAGACCCCTCACCAATATCCAACGGCTGGGTCGATGCCTATGATCACCCGACGCGTATTCGAAAACCAGCGGTCCGTAGAAGTTTCTATGAAAATGGACTAAATTCTGACACTTCAGGGCGCGGTCGAGAACCATTTATTAGTGTTGAATGGGAGATTGCTGAAAAAATTGTTGCAGATGCCCTGAAACAAGTAAAAAACAACCACGGCAATGAAGCAATCTATGCTGGGTGTTATGGTTGGGCAAGCGCTGGAAAGTTTCATCATGCACCAAGTCAATTACACCGGTTTCTCAACTGCTTCGGCGGATTTACCTACTCTGTGAACTCTTATAGCTTTGCTGCAGCAGAAGTTTTGCTACCGCATGTAATTGGCAATTTCTTCGTTCTACTGGCAAATGCGACTGCTTGGCCTTCAATCATTGATAACACCGAGCTTTTCGTTGCAATCGGTGGGTTGCCACTCAAAAACTCACAAGTAGAATTCGGCGGGCATGCCCGTCATGTGCAGAAAAATTACATGCTTGAAGCCGCGGCAGCCGGAGTCAAATTCGTCAGTATCAGCCCAATTCAAGACGACACGAAGGCAAACCTCAACGCAAATTGGCTGCCAATTGTTCCCAATACGGATGTCGCACTTATGCTTGGACTTGCCCACACTATCAGAGAAAACAACCAGCATGACCGGAATTTTCTTGACCAGTACTGCATCGGTTTCGAACAATTTGAGGCTTATCTGAATGGCGAAACAGACGGTCAACCAAAAAATGCTGAATGGGCATCAAAAATCTGTGGAATCGATTCTTGTATCATCCGCCGATTGGCCGAACGCATGGCTTCAGAACGAACAATGATATCGATCTCATGGTCGTTAACCCGGCAAGAACATGGCGAACAAGCCTACTGGATGGCTATCACACTCGCTTGTATGCTTGGCCAAATTGGTCTTCCCGGTGGGGGCGTAGGGTTTGGATATTCGTCAATCAATGGTGTTGGAAATAATGTCGGACGACTACGATGGAGTTCATTGCCCAAGGGACAAAACGCAGTTAAGAGTTTTATTCCAGTAGCCAGGATTTCTGATATGCTGCTGAATCCTGGAGGTGAGTTCGCATATAACGGTGGTTACTATCGCTTCCCGAAAATTGAACTCATTTACTGGGCAGGAGGTAATCCCTTCCATCACCATCAGAATCTCAACCGATTGATTGAGGCTTGGCGAAAACCCAAATGTAACATCATTCATGACTTCTTCTGGACAGCAACCGCGCGCTACTCCGACGTGATTCTACCGGTCGCTACACCTTTTGAGCGTACCGATATCTCGTCTTCACCACGAGATTCGTATGCAATTTTCATGGAAAAAGTGTTGCCAAATTTTGAAGAGGCTCGCACCGACTATGAAATATTCAAAAGACTTTCAGCCCATCTAGGCTTTGAGGAAGCCTTTACAGAAAACAAAACCGAACTTGAATGGGTGCGATTAATGTTCGAACAATCAAAAGAACGTGCTAGTACTGAAGGTACTCAATTACCTGATTTTGAAGAGTTCAGGAAAAACAGTTGGTTTAGTGTCAAGGCACCTGAGAGCCCGGGCATACTTCTTGAACCTTTTCGACGCGACCCGAAACAGAACAGGTTACATACTCCAAGTGGCAAAATTGAGCTTTATTCCGATACAATAGCATCATTCAAGTATTCAGATTGTCCGGGGCATGCCACATGGATCACACCTTCAGAGTGGCTTGGAAAATCCGGCATTGATTCTGAAATGCTCCATCTTATCTCCAACCAGCCATCTTCGAAACTTCACTCTCAGCTAGACCATGGCAGCTACAGCCGAGCAAACAAAGTGAATGGGCGGGAAGTTTTAAGAGTCAACCCGGATGATGCCGGCAAGCATAATATCCAAGATGGGGAGACTGTAAGGGTTTTCAATGAGCGCGGTGCATTCTTGGCAACGGCAAAATTAGACAACTGCCTGCGCAAAGGTGTATTACAGATTGCCACCGGCGCTTGGCTTGATCCACTTAACCCTATGGAAGATAAAGTAACATGTAAACATGGTAATCCAAATGTTGTCACCCATGATCGTGGCACATCGAGTCTTGCTCAGGGTCCTGCGGCAATGTCTTGTTTAGTCAAAATAGAAAGTTTAGACAATGAGGCACCTGAAGTAACCGCCTTTATACCGCCTGAGTTTATTGCAGATAAAATTAGTTAAGCTTGATGATCAAAATTTACTTTGTTCTTGGTAGAGAGAAACTGGTACACAAAAATGACTGAATCAAAAATTTATCAAATTCCGGAAGAAATTGCAGCCAATGCAAACATTAACAGTGAACAATATGAGAGACTATATCGTCAAAGTATTGATGAATCAGACGTATTTTGGGCCGAACAAGCCGAAAAATTCCTGCACTGGTTTAGAAAATGGGATTCAGTCAGCGATTGTGATTTATCGCGCGGCCAGATTAAATGGTTTGAAGGTGGCAAGTTAAATGCGGCATACAATTGCCTTGACCGGCATTTAGCAACAAAAGGTGAGCAAACAGCGTTGATATGGGAGAGTGATGACGCATCGCAGATACGCACCCTTACCTACCGCGAACTTCATGCTGAGGTTTGCCGTCTGTCAAATGTACTAAAATCAAGAAATGTTAAAAAAGGCGATCGCATCTGTATCTACATGCCGATGGTGCCAGAAGCTATGGTTGCGGCACTTGCTTGTGCACGAATTGGTGCAATCCACTCTATCGTGTTTGGCGGCTTTTCGCCGGAAGCGTTAAAGGATCGCATTTTGGACTCGGACTGCCAGGTCGTCATTACAGCTGACGAAGGCCCCCGTGGAGGTAAAAACGTACCACTCAAGGCGAATGCTGACTCTGCCATTCGCTCATGTCCAAATGTTCACACTTGCATTGTCGTACAAAGAACAGGCGCTGAAATCACAATGAACCAAGATCGAGATATCTGGTATCACGAAGCTATAGCGGCCGCATCAAACGATTGCCCGGCGGAAGAGATGGATGCCGAAGACCCGCTTTATATCTTGTATACCTCTGGCTCAACCGGCAAACCAAAAGGTGTTGTCCACACTACTGCGGGCTATATGCTATATGTAACAATGACGTTTAAGTATTCATTTGACTACAAAGACGGTGAAACTTACTGGTGCGGTGCAGACATCGGTTGGGTCACCGGCCATTCTTACATCGTATATGGACCACTTTCTAATGGTGCAACCAACGTCATGTTCGAAGGTGTTCCGCTATATCCTGATGCCAGTCGATTTTGGCAAGTGTGCGACCGACATGCTGTCAATATCTTTTACACCGCGCCAACCGCAATCCGGGCACTTATCGGCGCTGGCGATAAATATGTTGAACAAACCAGTCGTAAAAGCTTACGCATTCTGGGTACAGTTGGCGAACCAATCAACCCTGAAGCATGGGAATGGTATCACGGGAAAATTGGTGAGCGACGGTGCCCAATAATTGATACTTGGTGGCAAACTGAAACCGGCGGGCATATGATCACACCTCTGCCTGGAGCAACTCCATTGAAGCCTGGATCGGCAACGAATCCATTTTTTGGAGTTGAACCTTGTCTGGTCGATGCAGATGGTAAAGAAATTGAAGGCGCAGCAGAAGGTGCATTGTGTATCAAAAAATCATGGCCCGGGCAAATGAGGACTGTTTGGGGTGATCATGAGAGGTTTATACAAACATATTTCAGCACTTTCCCAGGCAAGTATATGACTGGTGATGGTGCGCGTCGGGACGAAGATGGTTATTATTGGATTACAGGACGTGTTGATGATGTGATGAACGTTTCCGGGCACAGGTTGGGTACAGCAGAAATCGAAAGTGCGCTAGTCTTGCATCCAAAAGTTGCAGAGGCGGCCGTGGTTGGGTATCCACACGCAATCAAAGGAGAAGCAATTTACGCTTATGTAACAACTGTCGCTGGCACCGTTGAAGACGAAAACCTTAGGACAGAACTATTCAATATCGTGCGTACGGAAATTAGCCCAATCGCCAAGCCAGACGTTATCCAGTTTGCACCTGGGTTACCAAAAACGAGATCTGGCAAAATCATGCGAAGAATACTTCGTAAAGTTGCGAGCAATAATATTGATGACTTGGGTGATACGTCAACTCTAGCTGAACCCACTGTTGTGGAAGACATCATTAAGAATAGAGTTCAAACCTAAACAGTTTATTTCGATTGGAGTCTCCATAGCAAAAATGGTGAAAGCTAGCGGTTGACAGCCACTGACTTAGCGATATCGGGTTGAAAATTCACTTCTCTTAGTGTTATGACCGTCCCAAAGAAAGGAAGGTGCAGTAAAATGGTGGCCTTTTGGCGAGCCCAAATTCTCGGAGTTGTCACTGAGAAAATAGACAATATTGTGTTTCGTATCTTACTGAATCATTAGCGAATAAATCAACGTATTTAATACTTTCAGATCTATACTTTTTCAAGGTAAATTCACTCATCAAGTGAAAACTTTTGACAACTATCTTCAAAGTATGAGTAAACTGCTTTTCTCGGCCTGGGTGTTAATTCAATGGAATTTGATGGAAATCTCAATACCTCGGCCACACGGCGATTTGAGAGACGTACTTGAAATAGCAGGGTCGCCGTTTAGCAGATCAAAATGCTATGAGCTGAGAGTGTTGACTCTGATTGAATTTGAATAAAGGTTGCGGTGTGCTAGATTCCTGATTAGTGATACAGCAACCATGCGATTTCAATTCTGAAGCTCCACCAACAAATCTTTGGCATTGACCTTATCACCAACATCAACTAGCAAAGATTTAATCACAGCATCTGTCTCAGAGCGAATAGCTGTTTCCATTTTCATTGCCTCGATAGTAAGCAAAACGTCGCCAGCCTGAATCGATTGACCTTGTTTGACATTTATTGAAGATATCATGCCCGGCATCGGTGAACAAACATGATTAGGGTTTCCTTCCTCGCCTTGACGACGCACCTCAACTTTACCGGCAAACCTTCTGTCCGCCACCTTGACTGTGCGTGGCTGACCATTCAGTTCAAAAAATACACGAACATTGCCGTCCGCATCCGGCTCACCGATTGCTAAACAATGAATGACAAGCGCCTTGCCGGGGTCCAGATCAACTGAAATCTCCTGTTCCGGTTTCATGCCATAAAAGAAAACAGGAGTGGGCAAAACATGCACAGGCCCATACTTATTGCGATACTTAGCATAATCGACAAATACCTGTGCGTACATCAGGTATGAATGTAACTCCTCATCTGTAATGCTTCTTTCCACCTGATTTTCTGCCTTAGATCTTGCCTTGGTAAAATCCTCATCAGGAAGATTTTTGCCGGGACGTACGGCGACGGGTTTATCCCCCTTCAAAACTTTTTTCTGCAATGACTCAGGAAAACCACCGTACGGCTGACCAAGCTCACCAGCAAAAAATGACTTGACCGAATCTGGAAATGCCACTTCTCGATTGGGGTCTTCCACATCTTCCCGACTGAGACCGGAACTTACCATTAGCAGTGTCATATCACCAACCATTTTCGAGGTTGGTGTCACTTTTATAACATCACCAAGCATGTCATTGACCACCGAATAGGTTTTAGCCACCTCATGCCATCGATTTTCAAGTCCAAGTGCCCGCGCCTGTTCCTTTAAATTAGTGAATTGCCCACCTGGCATTTCGTGCAGATAAACCTCAGAGGCACCAAACCGAACATCACTTTCAAAGGCCAGATAGTTGCGTCTTACACTCTCCCAATAGTCTGAAAACTCCAGCACTTTAGAGGTGTCAATACCAGTGTTACGACCGCTACCGTTGAGGGCTCTGACAACTGAGCCTAGATTGGGCTGGGATGTCGTACCAGATACTGAATCCATGGCAAGATCAATTGCATCAGCACCTGCCTCCACCGCGGCAATCGCACTTGCAGCTGCAATGCCACTCGTATCATGAGTGTGAAAATGCAATGGTAGTCCAGTTTCTTGCTTCAGCGCTTGAACTAGCATCTTAGTACTGGCAGGTGTCAATAGCCCCGCCATATCCTTAATGCACAATATGTGAATACCTGCCGACACCAGCTCCTTTGCCAAGTCTATGTAATACGAAAGCGAGTGCTTTGTTCGCTTTGTATCAAGAATGTCCCCACTGTAGCAAATTGCGCCCTCAAGCAACTTGCCACTTTCAAGTACAGCGTCCATCGCCACACGCATGTTCTCTACCCAATTCAAACAGTCGAAAACTCGAAAAAGATCAATGCCGGATTCAGCACTCTGCAGAACAAATTGACGCACAACGTTATCCGGATAGTTCTTGTAACCGACACCATTAGCGCCGCGAAGCAACATTTGCAACAGAATATTGGGAACCTGCTCGCGCATGTCTCGAAGCCTTTGCCAAGGGCATTCCTTTAGAAATCGCATTGACACGTCAAACGTGGCACCACCCCAGCACTCCAAGCTGAATAATTGTGGTAAGGCTCGAGCGTAAGCATCCGCCGGACGCAATAAATCGTAACTTCGAAAACGAGTGGCAAGCAACGACTGGTGAGCATCGCGAAATGTTGTATCGGTGATGAATGGCCGCTCCTGTTCTAGCATCCATTTTGAAAATTCAGCCGGTCCTAGACGCTCAAGCAACTGGCGCGTACCCGTTGGAACTTTACCCGTCGACACATCTGGCACAACTGGCTCATGTGTGAATTGCGGCACCGGTCTTCCCTGGATCTCTGGGTTACCATTAACCGAGACATGAGCAATATAAGTTAATAAACGCGTTGCCCGATCTCGGCGCTTGAGGCCGTGCAAAAGCTCAGGTGTTTCATCTATAAATCGGGTGGTATAGGTACCATTCCTGAATGATTCATGATTGATAAGATTTTCAAGAAACTGTAGGTTTGTGGCAATTCCCCTAATTCTAAACTCTCGTAACGCCCTATTCATCCGCCGTACAGACTCTTTGGGCGTTTGCGCCCATGCTGTGACTTTCTCAAGCAAGCTATCATAGTATCGGGTGATGACTGCACCTGAATAGGCAGTGCCCCCATCAAGCCGAATTCCAAACCCAGCTGCTCCGCGATAGGCTGTGATCCGACCGTAATCAGGGATGAAATTTTCCTCTGGATTTTCTGTCGTAATTCGGCATTGAAGTGCGTATCCGGTCTGCTTGATTTTGTCTTGATCTGGCACACCAGAGCTTTCAATGTCGCCAATGACACCACCTTGGGCGATTCGAATCTGAGATTTAACGATATCGATTCCTGTAATTTCCTCGGTAACAGTGTGCTCCACTTGAATACGAGGATTGACTTCGATGAAATAGCACTCACCACTGTCCACGTCATAAAGGAACTCCACTGTGCCCGCGTTAACGTAACCAACTGTCTTACCAATTTTCACAGCCGACTCGCAAAGCTCTTCACGTTGTTTGTTGGATAGAAACAGCGCTGGCGCGCGTTCGATAATCTTCTGATTGCGTCGTTGGATGGAACAATCCCGTTCAAACAGATGGACAATGTTACCGTATTGATCTCCTAACAGCTGGACTTCAACATGGCGCGCATTGCGTATGAGCTTTTCAAGAAAAACCTCTTCGCTACCAAAGGCGGACAGCGTCTCCCTACGACCTAATTTAACCGCTTCGCTTAGCTCACTTGCCGACTCAACAACACGCATACCACGGCCACCGCCGCCCCAAGAAGCTTTCAGCATCAATGGGAACCCAATATCCGCCGCAAGCTGTCGTACTAATTCTGGATCAGCAGGCAACGGGCCGGTTGCCGGCAATACCTGAACACCTGCTTGCATTGCAGTGTCTCGCGCTATAACTTTGCTACCAAGCTCGCGCATTACTTGCGGCGGCGGTCCGATGAATTGCAATCCATTATCACTGCAAGCTTGCGCAAATTCCGGCTTCTCTGATAAAAAACCATATCCAGGATGAATAGCATCTGCGTTGCAACTATGCGCAACACGCAGAATGTCATTGACTTCTGTATAAGCCCGAACTGGTCCCAACCCGCTACCGATAACATAACTTTCGTCGGCTTTGAACCGATGCAGCGAAAATTTATCCTGTTCGGCATAAACACCAACCGTTGCGATACCAAGCTCATTTGCCGCACGAAAAACTCGAATTGCGATTTCACTGCGGTTAGCTACCAGCAATTTTTTAATCGGTTTTATCTGCATAATTTGATTGTCTTTGTAATATTCACTCTTTGAGAAATTAAGTGGAATTTTTGGAAATTAGAAAATACCTAATCTGCAAACGTTGCACACTAGACGCACCTCAACAGACAGGGGTAAAATTAACAAAATCAAGATGCTATTACAGCAATCCAATTTTGACAACTGCACTGTTCAAGAACCAGCTCCGCCCCAAATATCGCCAACTGTAAAACCATGCGGAAACGGGTCACCGGGACTTATAACATATTGAGCGAATCCGGTAATCCATGCCTGACCGGTGATAGTGGGAACAACTGCTTCATAGCTGCCAACTTTACAAGTATCAACCAACCTACCTGTAAAAATAGTACCTAAAATCCCTTCATGGCAAAATTCCTCATTCAGCGCCAATTGTCCTTTGGCATAAAGCGCCGCCATTTTCGCACTGGTTCCGGTACCGCATGGCGATCGATCAAGTGCCGCAGTCCAAGTCTCCTCATGTGACCAGTCTAGTTGACCCGTAGATACAACTGCCGCGTTTTTTAGAGTTGCTCGCGAATGCTCGGGTGGCCCGGAAATAACTCCAATAGTAATTCCTGACACTTCTGGTTGTTCTGGATGTACGCATGACAGCTGTTCGCGTGCGGCTACCTTGACCATCTCACCGACTCTCGCAATTTTACCAGCATACTCAGGTCTAAGTATCAACCCTAGGTCTTCAGCTTGTGCAATAACATAGAACATTCCTCCCCAAGCAACATCTACTTTCACTTTGCCCAAGGTCGGCACCTCAATTATTTGATCCAGATGAACTGCAAATGAAGGAACATTCTGAAAGCTCACCGAAGACACCTTGCCTCGTTCTACTTTCGCTTCTACCTCAATCAAGCCAGCCGGACTTTCTAGCTTGAGATTGGTCACCGGCTCATCATATTCAATCATACCGGTCTCAATAAGCGCAGTTGCCACACAAATCGTGTTTGATCCAGACATTGGCGGATATTCAGTCTGCTCCATGATCACGTAACCCGCATCGGCATCAGCGATGGTCGGTGGCAGTATAAGATTGCAGTTAGCTGCAGGAAAACCTCGCGGTTCACGCAACATACACTTTCTAAGCTCATCCCGGTGCTGTTCAAGATACTGCATTTTCTCAAACATATTTGCGCCAGGCACATCGCCAACACCACCGACTATGACCCGGCCATGTTCACCACAAGCGTGCAAATCTACAGCATCAATGACCTTGGATACCCGCATTACCAATCCACTCTAGATTTACCCGCTTTTATCTCATAACCTGCCACTTCATTCTCGTTGTCCTCTATCTCAGATGGAAATCCATCCGCCAACACAGAAATCCCACAACACTCTTCCAGTCGTTTGATAATGTTAGGTGACCATTCCCTGGCGCCGTACCGATTCATACCGTCTTTGAAAATATCAATCAACACCGGATTCAATTCCAACGGCACGCCGGCATTATTAGCCACCTCCTGAAACAGCGAGATATCCTTGATGACCAAATCCATGGTGAAGTTGATGTTGCGACTACCGTTGAGAATTACTTGGCTTTCTGTTTCATGCACAAATGAATTCCCAGACGAAATGCGAATTGCCTCATAAGTGGTATTCAGATCCAAGCCCACCTTCTTCGCGGTAGTTAAGGCTTCACACAAAGAAACCAGATTTGCAGTAGCAAGATAGTTGGTGAGAACTTTAAGGATAGATGCCGAACCGAGCTCACCAGCATGAAGAATGTACCGCCCCATCGCTTGAATAACTGGAAATGCCTTATCAAATACTTTCCGTTCACAGCCGACAAAAATTGAGATATTACCAGTCGCAGCACGATGACAACCACCTGAAACCGGGCAATCTAAAGGCGAAGCACCTTTCTCTCGCACCAGCGCACCAAGTCGCAATACCTCGCTGTGATCAGTTGTGCTCATCTCCGCCCATAGACTGCCGGGCCTTATTCCGGCTAAAACACCATCCTTCGCCTCCATCACACTGGCTGATATCTTCGGACTTGGCAAACAAGTGATAACGATATCCGACTCGCGAGCAAGGTCAACCGGTGTATTGGCCCAACTGGCCCCATCGTCTAAAAATGGTAAAGCAAGGTTTCGGTCAATATCGCGAACGGTGAGTTCAAAACCATTTCTCATCAAGCTACCTGCTAGCTTGCTACCTACGTTGCCTAATCCTATAAATCCAATTCGCATGATTTAGCCTCCAAAATCAAAGACCTTTTCTATCAACTAACTTGCTGCTGGTGCAATAAATTCATATACTCAAACACCACAACTTGAACACCATAACACGCAACTCTCTTAATCAGCCAACGATTAAACAGGTCCTAGGTTTCTTCCTACTCTTGGATTACCTTGAAAGATATGATTCGCTGTTTTATCAAATCTGATTCCTACTACAACCAAACGGCTAGTTGCAACGCAAGAAGCTACTGCATTATCTCAAGGTTAAAACTGGATAACGACATGCCCATCGTAACATGATTTATGTTACAGGTATATAGTGCTCAACGGCCAAGTTGGTAAAGTTACTACTAATCACCTTGTTCAACAGGATTGAGGTTTTCTATTTGAGAATCGATCTCTGATTCGTTAACAATCTTGTATGTGCCGCGCCTAGCAAATTGTATTTTCCCTGTAGTGTTAGGCCAGAAAGTTTGATGTTATTGATATTATAGTGATGATCAGTTCAAGTCCTCATTACCAATAACCGTCATATCGTCTTTTTCAATTCAGTTTTGACTTGAAACACACAACATAAACAAAGCACTGAGATTCTGCATAAGCATGCTTAGGGCCAATTTTGTCAGTTCATGGACAATGTGTCACAGCCCTGATTCATGAAGAATGCTCTTTGTTGAATATGACAAGATTTAATGACTCCTCTCTATTTGTGAAAAACTGTTGCAATTGAACGGATCAAATTAAACAAGTCTCGCCAATGGGTGTATTCATTAATATCAAGTTCTCTAACTTGTCAATTGTTGTTAGCTACCATAAATCAGAATACTTTTGCAGTTTCGGATGCGAGTTTTTCCTCAGCTGCAAAATCGTCAATCGATTCAAACAGCTTCGATAGCTTGTCCAGCTTTTTGTTCTGCTCCAAATAATCGGTGTATGACTTAAGCGCATTTTGAATAACTTGATCATAGAAAATTAGTCGAGTATCAAATGCTTGTAAAGACTTTTCGATCGCTATTCGTTCTCGATCCCAATTGGGCGGTGGTTTACCAATCAAGCAAATAACATGCACTGGCCAATTCTTGTAATCGGTGGTTTTTATAATCTCCTGCACACCTCGACGATATTTGGTAACTTGCTTTATCAAAACATCCAATGGCGTAGCAATCGACTTCCGCTTCATCTCAATTATGACATGCGTCGCCGATGTCGTTCGATACACAATATCAACTCGCGCTCTTTTCTGCTCTGGTGGTAACGATGCAGTATCAGCTTTAAGATATTTAACAATACTCTTTTCTATCTCCTCTGAACCACGCGTTCGCTCCCATGACGGATCAACAAGCCACAGGTGCCTGAATATAAACTTCTGCAACTTCTTTTCTTTCACATCTCGGTCTAACATCTTCTGCAACTTCCGAATAACTCCGATTCGCATGGAAACGATCTGACCGTAATAACTCAACTCCAAATCATCAATATCGCCAAATACCGGTAACAATCCCGTCAAATTGTCATCTGAGAACTCATCCAACCGATCCACCTGTTCCTTGCGCCGATAACTCTCAAACGCCAATATGGAAGCCTTCAGCAACTCTTTCCTATCAAACTCATCCTCAATGTTCAAGGTGTTCAAACGCCCTATCCACCGATCGGCCTTCTTGCGAGTGTCGCCCTGCAAACTTTTCAGCCAATCACGTACAGCCGGCACCGACTTGGCCAACCGGGCACTGCCATCTTCACGCCGAAACTCACTCCAGCACTTGGATACATGCACCAGCTCGCTCTTGATTGCGTCGCGCAAACTCCGAAACTTCGGATCGTCCAACTTTAGCGACTGACGATTACTTGTGGCGATATCATCTCGCTCATCTCCATCCAGATCGTCACAGTGGATCTCACCCACCACATAGTTCGCGTAAATCGCTTTCTGATTGAAATCATTCAATACATCCTCCTGTGCCAACTTGCCGCGCATAAATATCGCTATGCGATTTAGATTGTCGCCTTCTTTATCGGCTAACTGGCGAGGGTGCATCACCGTGCCTATCCAGCCAGACACGGTCATACCGTTATCCGGTAAAAACTCTCGAATTGCATCGTTTCGCACCTCTGCCCCTCTTTTCAGATTGCTGCAAAGTCCGTTGAAGTCTTTCTGATCCCCATAAGTCCACACATACTCCAGCATATTGTGGTAGCTGCGATCTTCCACCCCAACCACCGATTCGTTTACCGACACTTCAAAACCATGCATCGGGCCGATTACCGAAAACCGCCGGGCAATGCGTCGTTTCAAGGCCTCAACAGTCATCTTAGTCAGATTTTTAGTCACGCCTGATAAAACAATGCGAGTTCCCTCAGGCAGATCAGCCGGCCAGTCAGACAACTCTTCAGGCAGATATGCTCGTTCAGCGTTCAAGCTAGTCTCATCTTGAATAGCAGCACGGTCCAAGCGAAAAGCCGTTGTCTCACCGCCACCGCTGGTGTAGACATCAACCACGCTTGCCACTGAGAACGCTGACAACTTGCCAATCCCCTTCCTTCCCATTGGACTGCGACCCTTCTCTGTCTTGAGACCTTGAACCTTTCGTCGCTGGAAACCGATCACCAAGAAATGATCTATCACTTGGGCACGCGTCATCCCACAACCGTTATCTTCTATGGTGATGGTGCTGGTGTCGCTATCAATATTAATAGCTACGCGACTTGCATCGGCATCCCAAGCATTCGCCACTATCTCTGACAGCACTGCTGGAACATTGCTGTACAAGTTCATACCGAGATGCTGCAGTGTGTTTAAGCTGATCTGCATTCTCAACTGGCGTTGATTAGTATTCATTCATTTACCTATAGTATGAGATGTACAACTACCTGTAAGCACACTCGGTTTACAACAGAGTGAGAGTGACTTCTTGTGCTAGGTGAAACTGTAAAAAATCAGTTGATTGCTAATTTCCACTGAGATTCATGTCAGCCACCATCCATAATACCCTATGACACTTGGAACTTATATCACATGTTATTATTTTCCTAAACTAAGATTGCTATCCTGATGACCGGCCTGACTTTGACGGTTTAGGCTAGCGGCATCTAGGGGCAACCCCTCAAAAGCCCCTGTAAACAGGCACTTTCCATTTCGCAATTCCTCAAAACACCATTGTAGTGCCTAACAAGCATTATTTTCTTGACATTTTCAAAAATGCCCCTATAATTACTCCCATGTTCATTCGCGTCAAATCCACCCCCAACAGTCCGCGCCAGTCGGTCCAAATCGTCGAGTCCGTCCGCCACGGCAAACGCGTCCGCCAGAAAATCGTCCGCCATGTCGGCGTCGCCTCAGAACCGGACGAAATCGAACGCCTCAAAGACCTCGCCGAGTTCATCAAAGCCAAACTTGAAGCCAACATCCACCCCACCCTCTTCCCCGCCGAGCAACTCGCCCAGCTGGTCATTGACTGCCGACGCCGGCGCGACTCGGCCCCCTTGCCGGTCGACCTGAAACAACTGCGCGAAACCGGCCGCATCGTCAGCGGCATTCATGACGTCTATGGCCAAGCCTATCAGGACCTCGGCCTGCACCAGCTGCTGCCCGCCCAACGCTACCGCACCTCCAACGAGGTGCTCTGCCACTGCGTCATGGCCCGCCTGGCCAATCCGAAGAGCAAACGCGCCAGTGTCGGCGACCTGGCGACCAACTTTGGCGTGCAAATCCCCTTGCAGCGGGTCTACCGCATGATGGACGCCTTGGACGAGCGTTTCATTGCCCGCTTGAACGCATTGGCAGCCGAACAGGCGGCCAGCCTGCTCGGCACCCCCTTGCGAGTGCTGTTCTTTGACTGCACCACGCTTTACTTCGAGTCCTTTTGCGATGACGAGCTCAAGCAGCCCGGCTACAGCAAGGATGGCAAGTTCAAGGAATGCCAGGTGCTGCTGGCTCTGATGGTCACCGAGACTGGCCTGCCGGTGCACCACTTGGTGTTGCCGGGGGCCTCGTTTGAGGGACACAGCCTGGTGCCGGTGCTCGAGGCATTGAGGAAGGACCATGACATTCAGCAGGCGGTGGTGGTGGCTGACCGCGGCATGATGAACCAAGCCAATCTCAACTCACTGCGCGAAGCCGGGTTGCACTATGTGGTCGGTGCCAAACTCAAGACCTTGCCCAAGACCTTGCAGGCCAAGATCTTGGATCACAGCGGTTATCAGCCCTTGACGGACGATGGCGTGCAGGTGCGTACTTTGACTGGCACCGACCCCGCTGACCAGCTGGTGGTCAGTTATTCCCCGGCCCGGGCCAAACGCGACCGCATGGAACGCGACAAGGCAGTGGAGCGAGTGCGCCGTAAACTGCAAAAGAGCAGCAACCCCAAGCAGTTGCTCAACGGTCGCGGACACGCCAAGTTCCTGCAGCTGGACGGCGAGGCTAAGCTGAGCATCAACGCCGACCGGGTTGCCGAGCAGGAACAGTGGGACGGTCTGCACGGGGTTGTCACCAACCTGCCGACGAGCACCGAGGCGAGTGCCATCCTGCACCAGTATTGGGGCTTGTGGCAGGTGGAGGAGACCTTTCGGGTCAGCAAGCACGACCTGCGGGTTCGACCGGTCTACCACTGGACACCGCGACGCGTGCGGGCGCATATTGCGATGGCCTTCATGAGTTTGATGTGCGTGCGTCATCTGCAGTATCGGGTGGCGGTGCAGAAGCGCGAGGCGGTGTCGGCGGAAGTGATCTGCAATGCGCTGACACAGGTTCAGCACAGCGTGCTGGAAGATCAGAAGACGCAGCGCCGCTATGCGTTGCCCTCGACCATCAGCGAAGTGGGGAGGAAGTTGTATCAGGTGATGGGGTTGACTCACGACATGGAGCCGTTTGAATTGAAATGATGAACTGAGTTGTGCGGGACGGGATATGAGAGCGGGCGAAGGGGCGTTTTTGTAGTGCCTAATGATTTTTCGCCTGTAATAAAATCAACACGTTAGCGATATCAACCGTCAAAGTCAGGACCGGAATCGCACCCGATACAGTCAACCGAGGCAGTCATTACCTCTTGCGGTTATTGCTATCAAAGTGAAAAAGTGGGAATTAATCTCGATCGAGTTAGACAAAACAGTTGTGTACTTTATCAAGTTCACAAACTTGGATCGCTTTCAGTGACCCGATATCACCACCTAAACAACCTTCAGCCTTACGAAACCGTGCCGGCCAGCGATATTCCCACTAGACAACATTTATAAAGTCATGTTCAATCGCGACAGCAACGCGAGCACTATTGACTTGATAAAAATTTTAGGAATGTAGTGCTTGACTGTAAAAATGGACATCACTGTCGCTGATTGACAGCACGTTCTGCTTAAATGAAAACCTATATTTGCAAAACAGTCTGCAACTTGTCTACTACACTTGTGGGTGCTGTATCTGGCAAATGATGTCATCAAACTGTGTTGTCTAGACCAGGAAGTATGGAGCTACTTTGAAGAATCAACATCTGCTACCAAGTTAACAGCATTATTGGAAAACACCCAAGTTGCCCCACTTTTGAGTTCTCGCGTTAACAACCCCAGTGAATTAACAAATCCCGTGCCCCAAGACGCACCTTGCTGACCCAATTGCCTGCGCATGCGACTGTTCAACAATAAGTAGTGCCCAGTGACACCTCCAAATCCACCCGCTAAGAACTGGTTGAAAATCTTGCGGGTGTTGGTGATCGCTACCAATACCTTTGCCTCCGCCGGGCAACAGTTAATCTCGCGAAGCTCATCAGGTTGCAACGACAAGAGGTGATAGTCTTTAACTGGGTGAAGATCGGCAAGCAATGCCTCAATCACTAACATCGCTTTTGAATCCAAAGTTTCACTCTTGAGCTCAATCATCAAGTGCAACTTGCCACTGAAACGTTCAAGCACTTCCTCAAGACGCGGCACCAATGGACAAAATCTCCTGAGCTCAGTGAAATCAACACTGCCTACCTCCACTGCTGCATCGCCCGGTAAGCGATTAGTCGCTGGATCGTGAATAACAACCGGCACTCGGTCACGAGTCCATTGCACATCAAATTCAATCCCCCAAACTCCAGAGTTTTCAGCTCGCTCAAATGCAAGCATTGTATTCTCATATATGGCATTGGAACGATCTGGGCACCCGCGGTGTGCGACAATTCGACAAGATTGCCACTGCGAAGCAGTAAGCGACGATTTAGGCAAGTGTCTAAATATTGCATCTGACAACCCCTCGGTGAGTTTAGTAAGCATGCTGAAATCAGCCATTAACCAGCATTGAGCAAAGCAACCAACTTGTTGCAAACAATATCCAAATCAGATTTTGAAATAACTAGAGGTGGCAGCAATCTGATCACTTTATCGCCAGCAGGCAGCGCAAGTACCCCATCATTTTGTAGTTGTTTGAGGACAGGGGTTGCTCGTTTTCTAAGTTCAATGCCAATCATCAAGCCAAGATGACGAATATCTCGAACAAGAACTGGTTTTGCAGCTTCAAGCTGCTGTACGAATGCTTTACCAAGAACAACTGCCTTGTCAGCCAGTTGTTGTTGTTCCATAATTTCAATGGTTGCCAAAGCGGCGGCGCAAGCTAGTGGGTTGCCTCCGAAAGTGCTACCGTGTGTACCGATTTCAAGCGAGACTTTCTCATTTATTAGCGTTGCACCCATCGGCATACCACCAGCGATGGCTTTAGCCAAACACAAAATATCCGGCACAATCTCATAGTGCTCACAAGCGAACATTCGTCCAGTTCGGCAAAAACCAGTCTGCACCTCATCTAAAATGAGCAGCACTCCGCGTTCTTTGCAAATATTCGATATTTGTCTGACGTAATCTTGGCTTACAAGCCGCACCCCACCTTCACCTTGTACCAATTCTAAAATCAGTGCCGCGGTCGTATAGTCTACCGTCCGCTCGACTGCCTCGATATCATTGAACGTAATCTTGGTAAATCCAGGGACCAGTGGTGCAAAAGGTTCCTGATAGTCTGCCTTGTGAGTAGCGCTCAGAGCTCCCATGGTTCGACCATGAAATCCTCCAGTAGCACTGACAACCCCGCTGCGACCTGTAGCCTGTCGGGCAAATTTGATTGCCGCTTCAACGCTTTCAGCACCAGAGTTGCATAAAAACACCCTATCAAGCCCTTGCGGTGTAATCTCAATGAGTTTTTCCATACAACGAATTCGCACATCGTTTGCGAAAACACCAGCACAGGTAATCAACTCAAGCGCTTGCTTATGTATTGCCTCGGCAAGTTGCACATTACCATATCCAATGTTAGCCACACCAATTCCAGAAGTGCAATCAATGTATTGTCTGCCTTCATCATCCCACAGTCTAGCGCCAGAACCCCTGACCAATGTCAATCCACGGCCAGCATAAACACCAACGCCCAGTTCAGTTTCTTTTTCAAATATATACATGACAACTCTAGTATTAGTTTAGCAAATCGTGGTTCCTTTGCCTTCAAGCGCGTCCATATAGGGACTGTCTCCACGACCATCGGCAATGACAATCTGTGTTAGACCAAGCTCAAGCAATTTTCTGAAAGCAAGCAACTTGCGTCGCATTCGACCTTTGACTGTTGCTTCTTGCTGCTTGAGATTGGCAGCTGGTAATTTTTCAATCAAACTCATTGGGTCATCAAGCTTAGCCAACAAACCCGGGGCTTCAATAAACTGATATATATGTGTAGCGCAAAATTCCTGATGCAGTACCGCAATAATATTGTCATTGTCAGCATTTATCGCAACAGAATCTCGGTCAATAATTGGTATACTCAAAACCGGCAGATAATTGTTTTTCATTAACATTCTAATGAGTTTGCCATTAATGGCCTTGGGTTTGCCGGATAAGTCTCGCTTAATCAGTGTGCGACCATTCTCTTTGATGCGAATACCGCGGTTTCGTTCACCCTGAATCGTGCGACCATCAAGACCACTCAGCCCAACAGCATTGATCCCATATTGTTGACAAGTCTCGACAAAGCGATTTCGCGCAAGCCCTGCATATCCCATCATAATAGCATCGATTGCATCTTGGTCTGACAGCACGCTTTCGTAACCGGAGACTGATTTTATAGTGACTACGGGGGTACCCATCTTATCCGCAATTCGGTCGCGGACAGCGTTCGCACCGAGAACAACAATGACCGGGCGAGACTCTTTAGCGAGTCCGCGCACAATACCATCTGTGTTGATACCAGCGCCGCCACCGATTTTCACTATTACAAGATTATCAAAATCTTCTTCGCCTGAATTGTCAAGCATTTCTAGCTTACTGTTCGAATAGTGCGGTTTTCAATCGATATCCAGCCCGATGAGTTCTCATAAGGAGCGGAGCTGATAATATGCGCATTATCTGTGAACTTCTCATACATCTGAAAGTAATCCGAATTTTCATTGAATAAGGTGTGCAACCAAACATGGTTTTTCTCTGCAATAATGAAATTCATCGCTCGCACATAACGGGACTTGCGAACCAAGATGCCAGTTCCTTGTCGAATGGCTTCCTCAATGTTACCCTGCCCGTGCCTTTTAACAAAATTGAAAACTTTCTCAGCACCGATTCTCCCTTTCTCTTGTATTCGAACCCCTTGCAGCTCACCATTGAAAATAAATACTCTCTCTCCATCGAAAAAGGGCATGTTGTTTTGAATTTCAATTCCTTCATTGCGATAAGCGCTACGGGCGTGGGCTAGAAAAATTTCTGCCTTTGGAAAGTCATCATATCGATCTTCCCATACCGGTTTCAGACTGTGATACAGCTTCCACTCACCCTGTTCCAACCAAGCGCATCCCCAGCCGTGACTTTGGTCTTCCGGACTGTTCTTAGCAGTTTGTGAAAATTCTGCTAAATGTGTGCTCATGCTCACTGCACACTGGGACCGCACGCAAAGCAATCTGCACATGACTTACCCAAACAACCTAAATCAAGCAGGGAACAACCCTGGAAATTCAAGGCCAGTGGTTTGCGGCAGACCGAACATAATATTAAAATTCTGCACAGCCTGACCCGCAGCACCTTTCATTAGGTTGTCGATAGCGCTGATAGCTACCACACGCGAGCCGCCAACTTCCCTTTCGAAACCGATATCACAAAAATTAGAGCCAGCTAAATGCTTAGGATCGGGATAACGGTGTGCGCCGACACGCTCCTTTACAATTCGTATGAATGGCTCTTGCGAATAACACTGGCGATAGGCTTGCCATAATTGTTTTTCTGATGGCGCTTCAGACTCAAAAAATATATGACAGGTTGCAACAGCACCGCGTACCATCCCAATTGCAGTTGCTGAAAGATAAACATCATTGATTCCAAGTTCTTGCTTGATCTCACCAAGATGTCTGTGCCCAGTAGGACGGTAAGAGCGCACAGCACCGCTTCTAAGAGGATGGTGGCTGGCTTCATTGATTTGACTGCCACCCTCACTTGAGCCCACCTTGACTTCTGCTACGATTGATCGAACTGAGCCAAGACGCACCAACGGCAAGCTTGCAAGAATAACAGCGGTCGCGTTGCACCCAGCACAGGCAACACAATTGGATTTCGCTATGCGATGACGATTGATTTCTACAATGCCATAACAGAACTCATCAAGCAAGGCTGGATTCAAGTGCGGCTTGCCATACCACGTTTCATAGACAGCACTGTTGTTCAATCGAAAATCTGCGCTAAGGTCAACAATCTTCGGCGCAACGCGCTGGTACCTTTCAATCGACTCCATTGCCAAACCATGAGGCAGGCACAAGAACAGCACATCACACTCTTTAAGCTCAGCGTCGGTATCAGTGAATTTGAGATCTGTTAGTTTGCGCAAATTTGGATTAACGGAGCGAACAAATTTGCCGCATCGACTGCGCGATGTAACCTGAACGAGTTCAACATTCGGATGTCCTAACAGAAGACGCACCAACTCACCGCCAGTATACCCAGCTGCTCCTATGATCGAAGCGCGAATCATGCTTGGTTCTTAGAACTTTGTCGAGGTAACATAATCAATCATCTTAGCTGCAATGTTCACGCCGGTCGGAACGCCGCTATTTCTAAATTCCATTGTTGCATTGATCTCGTTAACCATAAGCCCGCGCTCAGTTGCAAACAGATCAACTGCAACCATACCGCCACCAACTGCGTCGGCAGCTGCAAGCGATAATTCAATCAGCTTATTGTTCAACGGGCAATTCGATGCTTTGGCACCTTGGGCAGTATTGGTAATCCAGTGGTCGGCAGTACGGTATATTGCTGCGATGCAGTCCTCACCGATAACAAACGAACGAATATCGCAGCCGTTCTTTTCAATGTATTCTTGGATATAGAATATCGAGTGTTGGTAGGAACCAAGCGTTTGCTTGTGTTCAAGGATTGCCTCAGCAGCTTCGCGGTCATTGATCTTGGCCAGCAGACGGCCCCATGAACCAACCACCGGCTTCAGCACCACCGGATAACCAAGTTCCTCAATCGCATGCAGTGCAGACTCAGGTGTGAAGGCAACTCGCACTTCCGGTTGATCGAGTCCGGCGGAAGCAAAAGCGCAGGATGAAGCAATCTTATCCCCGCATATCTCACGAACTGCTGCCCGATTAATACATTGCAAACCCGCCTGCTCAAATAGCTTAAGGCTATATACTGCACGTGTATGGCTAATGCATCGTTCAAAAACAAAGTCTACCGGCACTCGTTTCGCAAACTCAAAAACCAGATTCCGATCGTCCAGCATAACAGTCTCAACATTGCTTCGACCGCTGAGTTTGGCGAGTAACAGCTTCTCCTCAACACGCAACAATGAGTGTAAAAAACCGATTTTCACTTCGGTTCCTCAAAAACCAGGTTCGCAGTGGAAATTACTGTCCCCAGTCTTCCTCAAACTCCGGTGCCTCTTGCAACTCAACAGGGTCCAGACTCACAACCTCCAGCTCGCATAAGCATTCCTCACAATCTAACAACTCGCCGACGATCAAATCTTCGGCAAGCTCAATTTCGGCATCGCACACCGGGCACTCATTCATTGTCATTCCTCGTTCAATAGGTAAATTTTCAATAACTTCACTAGACACTACTCGACCGGCGGGGTCGGGTACATCAGCAATTCATGCAAATCAACTCGCGGATGTTGTTCAACTGCGAACAAGATGGCATTGGCCACATCATCAACCGCCATAGCGACTTTCCGCGGAGTGTCAAACAACTCCGTATTGGTCACACCAGGCTCAACAACAGTGACTCGGATACCGGTACCCTTAAGTTCCTCTCGTAAATTGTAGGCCATACCGGAAACCGCCCATTTGGTTGCACCATACATAGAGCCGGCAATAGGTCTGCGGCCAGCAGCCGAGCCAAGCAGTAGCAAGTGTCCCTTACTCTTTTTCAATGCTACAATACCAGCACGAGCAGTTAAACCAACTCCATATACGTTGGTCAGAATCATATCCTGCCAACGTTGTGGGTCACCAGCGGTAAATCCACCTCCTGTGTAGTAAATTCCAGCATTAGCTAATATGATATCAACGCGACCGAAGCGGTCTATCGCTTGACCAATCATCTCCTGCTGGTCATGCCACTGCTTGACGTCGCATCGAACGGCTAGCGCATATTTATCGCCACCAAGTTCGGCAACCAGATCTTGAAGGCGATCAATACGCCGTGCAGCCAACACTAACTTAAAACCACGCGTACGAGCTAGGCGAGCAACAGCAGCTCCAATTCCGCTTGACGCACCAGTAATGAGAAATACTTTTTCGCTATCCAATCCGAAAATACCAAATCGTGACATAAAACCCGCGTCAACTCAATTGGCACGGGATAACTTTCGAAGTCGAAGCAGTTACAAACACAGCAAATGAGTCAACCAAAGTATTATTATAGATTTCAATAAAGAATCTTATCCAATCCATTTATGCCAACGAATGTAACTGCAGAATACAAAAAAGCGGAACAGGCTTTTCGCATGGCGAAAGAGCCAGTCGATCGATTGCAATGCCTCAAAGAGATGCTACGCACCATCCCAAAACACAAAGGGACCGAGCATCTGCAACGCGATATCAAAACCCGTATAAAACTACTTAACGATGAGCTTGCAGGACCTCGCAAAGGCGGTGCCCGAACAGGACCGACGCATTCGGTACGGCCTGAAGGCGCCGCGCAAATCGTACTGCTCGGGCCAGCAAACTCCGGCAAATCACAGCTTCATCATCGCCTCACCGGAGCCCGCTCCGAAATAGGTCCTTACCCTTTTACAACTCATACCTTGCTCCCGGGCATGATGCCGTATGAAGACATTCACCTGCAGTTAATCGACCTGCCACCGATATCAGCAGATTTTTACGAACCATGGCTCACCAACGCGCTGCAGTCTGCCGATGCTGCATTGCTAATCATCGATATTGCAAATCCAGAGTGCATTGATCATATAAGTCAAGTAATCGAGCAGCTTGACAAACGAAAAATCAGCTTGACGACCACCTTTAGCTCAGAAATTACAGAGAAGTTAGATGATAATGATGCAATGTATGATCCATTCCGAATTGAGCTTCCAACAATACTGGTGGCTAATAAGATTGACCTGGCGCGTAGCCAAAATGATTTTGACGCGCTCAATGAACTTGTAAATCGAGATTTCCCTTCTATTGCCATTTCAGCCCTGAACGGTGAAAACCTTGATAATTTTGCCCGCATGCTATTTGAGAAGATGCAAATTGTCCGCGTATATACAAAAATACCGGGGCGCCCGCCGGATACTGACCGACCGTTTACCTTGCGGTTTGGTGGTAAAGTGTCGGATGTCGCGCGGCAGATTCACAAGGATTTTGAGGACACCTTCCTGTTTGCAAGGATATGGGGAAAGAAAGTTTTCGACGGACAGCAAGTAGGACCTGATCATGTACTCAATGACCTTGACGTAGTGGAAATCCACGTGAAGTAACCAAGAATGATTGAATCCACTCAAAAACGGGCTGGCATGGATTCTCGCGAAAAAAGAATAGTCGCAGTAATAAGCGGCGCACACTTCTACTCGCATTTCTACTTTATGGTACTGCCCTTGATGTTTCCTATTCTGTACGATGTCTATGGCATAGGCTACACTGAGCTTGGGATAGGTTATGCTGTGTTCAGCGCTGTAACAATGTTGTTTCAAGCCCCAATTGGCTTTATTGTAGATCGTTTCGGAGCGCGTTGGATACTCATTGCTGGTGTCGCAATCGAATCTGCCACATTAATCCTGTTTGGTATATTCCACACCTATTCGGCCTATTTGACGTTGATGGCAATTGCTGGTATCGGAAACTCAGTCTATCACCCTAGCGATTACTCAGTCCTGAACCGTACTATTCGCCGTCGCAACCTTGGCAAGGCGTTTTCCATACACACCTTCGGCGGTCAGGCCGGATCCGTATTAGCGCCAATTGTGATTGTGCTCATTTCGATGGGATTGCCTTGGAACTATGCGCTGATGCTGTGTGGTGTGCTTGGAATCGCGGTACTTGTGGTGTTAACACTCGGTTTGCGCAATTTCGACATTCCTGATATTGAACAAGCTGATATTGAGCCTCAGAAAAGTAAGGGGAGTCTGCGATTGCTCCTGAGTCCTCCAATATTGCTTGGTTGGTTGTTTTTCATGGGCTTTGCCATGAGCAGCACTGGTCTTTATGATTTTTCCGTTTCAGCGTTCACAGAAATTTACAATTCAACATTGGCCGAAGCCGGCATTGTTATCTGGCTGTTTCTAACTGCTGATGCGCTGGGAATTCTCGCTGCCGGGCACTTCGCTCACCGTTGGCAAAGTCATGAGCATGTGGTTGCTGTGTGCTTGATCATGGTCGCAGCTTGCATGTTTTTTATCGCTTTTGTACCCATGGCCTTGTTTGTACTGGCAATTCCAATGACAATTGCCGGTTTTTTCTATGGGTTCATTACACCGTCTAGAGATATGATAATCAGCACTTTGGCGCCACCTAAACACATGGGCAAGGTATTCGGAACGGTTACCACCGGTTTCAATGCGGGCGGTATCATCGGACCGCCACTTTTTGGTTTATTGCTAGACTTAGGTGATCCGTATGCGATATTTTGGGGTGCTGGCATTATCAGTATTTTGACGATATTCACTGTTCTGAGAAAATCTTCTTTTCGTTTACCAACTCGAATATCTACTGAACAAAGCAAATAGGAATGGGGGTATGTCTAACAAATTAACGACATGCGGAGTTGGCATGATGGAGCTTTTACAAAGCTACGGAGCTGAATTTGTGTTCGGTATTCCAGGAGTCCACACTTTGGAGTTATATCGTGGAATTGCTACCTCAGGCATACGGCATATCACACCGCGCCACGAACAATCGGCTGGATTTATGGCCGACGGTTACGCGCGGGCAACAGGTCGAGTTGGAGTTTGCTGTCTGATTACCGGTCCCGGAATAACGAATGCAGCAACTGCGTTAGCCCAGGCTTATTCAGACTCGGTTCCGATATTGGCAGTCTCTAGCGTGAACAAGACTGATAGTTTAGATCTTGGCCAAGGTGATTTACATGAGCTTGCTGCGCAACAAAAGCTAACTTCGCACTTTACAGCTTTCAGCCAGACAATTCTTGATCCGGAATCTATCCCTGAAGTAACTGCCAGAGCCTACGCCATATTCAACTCTGAGCGCCCGCGCCCAGTGCATATTGAAATACCCATCGACCTGATTGAGAATCAAGTGCATTGGAATGTTAAACCTGCGAACTTGCCATCACCATCGCAAGTACCTGACGAGCAACTCCGATTAGTAGCTGACAAACTAATGCAGACAAAAGATGTAGCAATCATACTCGGAGGCGGATGTAAAGATGCTGCAAATGAAGCGAGAGAATGTGTTGAACTGCTGAACTTGCCAGTTGTTACAACATTCGCCGGCAAGGGCATCATATCAGAAGATCATCCTCTCAGCCTTGGTGCAAACCTACTGCACCAGCCAATCTTAGATTTTCTTAAAGATGCGGACTTAGTTCTTGCAATCGGGACGCAATTATCAGAGACAGATATTTGGAGCCAGAGCGGCGACATAAAATTTGACGGTCACTTGATTCGTATTGACATTGACCCTGCGCAAGTCTATCAAAATGCAGTACCGGACTTAGGCTTGATTGGTGATGCCAAACACGCCCTTAGCTCACTAACCCAATTTGCGCAAATGTATAAGCAGAACATCAGGCATTTTGACACAATTGTTCAGTTCGTAGAACAACTGAAACAAGAAGCTAATAAATGTTGGAGCGCGCGAACACACAAACATGCGTCAATTTGGGATCAAATTCGCAACTCATTGCCTGACAACGGCATTGTCACCGCGGACTCCACTCAACTTGTATACAGTGGAAATTATTACTATCCAGCTCGATTGCCTCGCACCTACCTAACCTCGACGACCGGATACGGCACGCTTGGTTATGCGCTTCCCGCAGCGATTGGTGCCAAACTCGGCAAACCAGATAGTCCAGTTGTTTGCGTCATTGGAGATGGCGGCCTAATGTTTACAATCCAAGAGCTCGCGACGGCTGTTGAGCACCAGCTTCCAATTGTCATCTTGCTGTGGAACAACGACGGCTATGGCGAGATTAGGGACAATTTCAACCGACTTAACATACCTTTGGTCGGTGTTGACCTTGAATCACCTGACTTCTTGACAATCGCCAAAGGGTTTGGTTGCAATGCTGCCCGTGTAAACGAGCTGAGTCAGCTGCCTGATTTGCTTCGGATTGGGTTCAAATCAGAGCGTCCAACACTACTTGAAATACGAGAAAGTTAGTCAACAACAGGATAGCAGGGAGCTCCCCATTTAGCTTGCGGGTTATTGACCATCAGCTCAATAAAAATGGGAAGTAAGAATGCCAGAATATTCTTTGCGTCACGAACCGGTGCCCGATTTACACTGCTTTGGTAGGTTGCAGCGCCATGAAACACTTGATTCCTCAACACATACAAGCGATCGAAGATGATGCTTAGAATTTTCTTAGTGTCCTTTGTTTTCAATGCAATCAAATTGAGTTGTTTGGCATTTTCGAATCGCTCTTCCCAATCTTCGTTACCTGGAATGTTGTTGTAATGGTTCCAAAACGGTTGATAGACAAACTTGTTTTCCACCAAATTCCGAACAGGATCTGAAAAACGGTGCCAAAGTTCATTGTAGACTCGATTTTCACAATCTAAATGTGATATACGGTTGAAATACACCTCAAACGCCTTTCGTTCACTATCAGTCTCTGAAAGATTGTTTACCTGATATCCATAAAGTGAATTGAATGCAACCCAATAAAAAATGAACGCTGCATCATCGTCATCAGTAATTTTTTCGGCTCTATTAAACCAACTTGCGCCGCGGTGTATTCGCAACTGTAGATCAGATGGCAATGACTTCATCAATTCATCATCAATCTGATTGTCTACTGAATCAAATAACATCAAACATACCGTCGATCATACAACCTTGCCCAACAATTAACTTTCTCATTTAACTATAACCTTGTATTCAATCTATCTAACTGTCAAAATCGAGTTAATGCCATCTGCAATGCTTTACAGCGAGCCGTCTACCTTGAGCCGCTCATGCATGAGCGGGCTTGTTGTTGTGAATTGAACCCTCTGTTTGACCTGTGGATATAAATAATGCTGCACTCCAAATGCCGCCATCGCCGCTTCATGAAAACCGCTCAGTATGAATTTTTTCTTACCAGGGTAATTCACTATGTCACCAACAGCAAATATCCCCGGCTCACTGGTAACACAGTTTTCCGGATTAACCACAATCAACTTGCGATCAACTTGTAATCCCCATTCGGAAATAGGTCCAAGATTTGGAGAAAGTCCAAAAAATACAAGCAGTTCATCAAACATCAACTGAATCTTGACTGGCTCATCGTCAAATGTTGCCATTTGCAATCCAGTCAGATTATTATCCTGTTCCAAAATTTGTTCAACACGCCCGATATGGAAAGCCATTCTGCCATCATCACGTGCTGCCAAGTTTTTCATTTTCTCCACTGATGCCGGTTGGGCGCGAAAATCTTCACGCCGATGCACCAGGGTAACACTCTCAGCGATTTCATATAGGTTGAGGGCCCAGTCTAGCGCTGAATCACCGCCACCCAGTACAACTAATTTTTTACCTCGGTAATTTTCTCTGTTTTCAACGTGGTATTTGAGGTTTTTACCCACATAAGCAGATGCACCGGGAGTTCTAAGCGGCCGCGCATCAAAAGCACCCAAACCACCGGCAATAACAATGGAACCGGCATCAAATTCGGTTCCCGCAGACGTCTTGACTTCAAAGCGGCCACTGTCTTGTTTATTAACATGTGTAACCTGCTCACCCAAAACATACTGAGGGTCAAATGGAGATGCTTGTTGGATCAATGAATCGACCAGCTGCTGAGCTCCGACAACCGGGTAACCCGGGATGTCATATATTGGCTTGTCTGAGTAAAGTGTGGAACATTGTCCACCAGGCCGCTTCAGTGAATCAACTATATGGCATTTGATGTCAAGTAGTCCAAGCTCAAATATCTGAAACAATCCGCAAGGGCCAGCACCTACGATAACTACTTCGGTTTTAATTTTCATATTCAGACTATCCTCCAATTTGTTTATCTCTTGATGCCATCAGAAATTGAGATGTACTCGTTTATGTTCAAGAGATTATTCAATTAATCTAAAAATGTGGGGATTTAGCAACTATAGACTCAAAGTACACAAAAACCAAATCGAAATCTAAACTACCCGACTCGATGCTCAGAAGCACTTCCACACTACAATTAACCGATGTTGAAATAGCCTCTAATTCTTGCATATATTCTCACCAAGCAAACTTGGCAGCTTACGCTGGTTATGTCTGACTGTGCTTCAATCTCCACTTGTGACTTGACATTATTCTATCACTGGTTTTTGTCACCCCATTTTACCAATGTAACACTTCCTTTCAAATAATCTCGATTATGATTGGATATCGAAAACATAAAAAATGTGTAATGCTTCACCAACATTCAATCAATTTTCCTTGATAAATCCTCTGTCTACTGAATGAGAAAGCAACTCGCTTATCCTGTGTCTATGCTCAATCGGGACCATAATGAGATTACTTGTTTACTTGCCTTGGAGATGAATATTTGTACCGTCACACTAGACAAATCATCACCGATAGATTCGCACAATTAGCAATCTGACAGATCTCCAAAACAAATCTTACTGCTGACTTGAAGTTGGAATATCATTTGAACCGACTCGTCCATATACATCGTCATAACGAACAATGTCATCCTCACCTAAATAATCACCCGATTGAACTTCTATCAACTCTAGATCTGTATCACCTTCATTCTCAAGCCTGTGAAGCATTCCTATGGGAATATATGTCGATTGATTCTCATGAAGAGTGATAATATCTTCGCCCCGCGTCACCTTTGCAGTTCCTCTGACAACAACCCAGTGTTCAGCACGATGCTTGTGAGATTGTAACGACAACTGCTGTCCTGGTCGCACGATGATATGCTTCACCTTGAACCCGTCGTAGTCTCCGCCATGAATTGATTCAAACGAACCCCAAGGCCGTTGTACCTTGCGGTGAGCTCGAACTTCTTCACGTGACTGGTTCTTGAGCTGGCCCACTATATTTTTGATATCTTGATCAGAACCTTTCGAAGCCACTAGCAAGGCGTCCTGTGAATCGACGATGATCAAATCTGTAACTCCAACTGCTACTCCAAGCCTGTTATGGCTTCTAATATAGCAGTTCTTTGTCTTATGTAAAAGAACATCACCTCTTGTCGCATTTCCATCTTGATCCATGTCAGCCAGATCTGACAAACTAGCCCACGATCCAACGTCACACCAGCCTGCATTCAGCGGTACAACAACCGAATTTTCTGTGTGTTCCATTACTGCATAATCCACTGAGATCGCAGGTGTAGCTGCAAATATTTCTGCTTCAAGTCGAACAAACTCTAAATCAACACTGGCCTCCGTATATGCCTTTTCTGCTGCTTCTGAGACTTCTGGTGCAAATCGCTTCAACTCTTCAAGATACTTTTCAACTGAAAAAGCGAACATTCCACTATTCCAGAAGCAGTTGCCTTCCCGAACCAATCTAGCTGCTTTGTCATATGTTGGCTTTTCAACAAAACCTTCTAAAACGCGTGCAGTAACTCCGTCGTTAGTTAACTCACCAGCTCGAATATACCCATAACCAGTGTGAACTGATGTTGGCTCAATACCGAATGTAACTAGATTCCCAAACAGAGCTTCCTTCAGCGCTTCTTTCGCTGCAGTCTGAAATGAAACTAAATCTTGTATAACGTGGTCCGCTGGCAATACAAGCATTAATGTTTCAGATGCACTTGCCCCTTGTGCAAGGGCAGCATGTGCAGCACATGCTATCGCCGGCGCAGTATTGCGACCAACTGGTTCAAGAATTATCTCAGTTGCTTCTGCGCCAATTTCAAGCAGTTGCTCAACGACCAAAAAACGATGATCTGAATTACAAACAATAATGGGAGGTTGAACATTTTGAAATTCTGACAAACGACTGACAGTGGCCTGGAACATTGTCGCTTTATCTACAAGTCCGATAAACTGTTTCGGGTGCATTTCACGCGAAAGCGGCCAGAGTCTACTTCCTGTCCCACCGGCTAGAATGACTGGAAAAATTACCATGTTACTGTTTTCTCTATCAAACAAAGCAAATTCTTGTAAAACGATACAAACTAATCGCAAATTGGATTGATAAAAAAATTTGCACTTTCTTTGCAGGAAAAACGAACAGTAAAATTGCGATGATCAACTTGATTTCATTAGTTGGAACCATTTTCAATCGCAACCTCTCGCTCAACGAACTCAATTCCGTAATTAGCCGGTGCGGGCGGCCAATCTGGCGCTACCTGTGACATAATAAACTCAACTTCAGAAAATATCGTAATTGGATTGTAACTTACCCAATCATAAACCTCTGGTTTCTCGTTAATTTGACGATAAACATGAATATTTTCAAATGTTTTATCTAATTCATACCAAGTTGAAAATCTCTCGACTTTAGAAGCACTCTCGGTATTTGAACTATCAAGAACAATATGAGTAACTGCTGGCGTCAAATCTAGATCAGAAATAGCACTACCAATAGTCACTTGATCATAGAACGGTATTTTTCGATGTAAATAGTAATATCCTGGGGTGCCATGGTACTCGCGATCAAGTTGAAAGACGCCTTCAACCCCTTCGGCTTTTGATAGATAGCGATATACCTCGAATATTGGGTCTTGACCTACCAAAAAGTGAATTTGTCCAGTTCTATGACCATTGTTTGCATAGTATTGTGGTTGATTCGGTAATTTAATTAATAGTCCTAAAATACAAACAGCTGCAAACGCGCATCCTCCCAATCCGAGCCAAACTTTTGAAGGCAAGAAGCATTTCGATAACCGAGCCAATGCATCAGCGATTACCAACATCACCAGTGGCCACACCGTGAAAATAAAACGATATTCCTTATGTGTTTGCAGGGAATGTATGATAACCACAGTAGCTATCAATATGAACAAATAACCATATCGACGAGGCGCCGGTAATATCGCTATCAGTGCGATCAAAGCTAGACCACCGCTCGCAAAAAACATCCATCCCAAGTATTGAGTGCTCGTCTTAGCCTGAATAAATTCTGAGATGCCGAGATTGAAATTTATATTGGTCAGCCATGAATGGAACAATCCAGCGTCCCAAGTGAGCGCATCGAGCGCGCCCATCATCATAACCAATACTGCCGTCACTAGCACCAGCTGCACTTTGCGTTGAGTGCGTACAAATACAAACCCTAACAACAACAGCGCTAACGGAATATACTGCAGCCGTATGGCTGAGGCCAGTACTGCCAGCATTGCCGCCAACCACACAACGCGTGCATTGTTGACAATGGATGGACGCACCGTCAAGGCCAGCAGTCCCACCAATGGTATCGTCGCCACAAACTCTGTCATCGGCTTGTGAGCGAAACCGGCAATTTCATACCAGAACGCGCCTGCCACTAATGCAATGCGTGCCGACAGTTCACTAAAGTGTCGGCGCGCGAAGAAATACATGCCTGCTGGAATGACAAGTGATAACGTAGCGAAGAACAGCTTGACTCCACCGACATACCAGAAAGGCTCGTTGAGTCCGACCAGATCGAACAGTTTCAAAACTCCGGCAATCAGACCCGGCACCAGCCAGAATCGGGCGCCATAGTAAAATTCCCAGTAACTAATGCCATTGCCAAAAGCCAGGCGATGAGCCGGCTCCAGATATTGCATGATCTCATCAGGGTGAACCACAAAATCCCCATTTAAGGCGATAGCTGCGCGAGCAACAAACGCCAGTACAAGCACATGTGGAAAATACTTCCAGAGAGGTTCTGCGGGCTCGGTTGAGTGCAATAAAGCTCCTATCAATTTATGAAATTTCTGCACTAGAAGAGCAACCAAAGGTGGTTTCGTTTCTTCAGATATAGAACTTGGGCTATCTGGTATCGATTTTTTATGCTGTGTTCGTTTCTGCTTTTTTGCAATATTACGCTCAACTCGTCTTCGGTGGTTACGGTCAACTCTTTTAGATTTACTCATGTGTTTGAATCTCCGCTGGTTCGCTTCTCATCTCCATAACTATGCCTTTATTTAGTTAATGTTTGCCAAGGCTCTATCCCGTTCTATTCGCGCCTCTTCAATACTTGGGTCCAATGCCAATGCTTGATCTAGCAATTCAATGCCATCTTGAGTGCGACCCAACCTTAGCAAAACCAAACCTAGTGCTGCATGAGCCGATGCGTTTTCCGGCTCAATTTCTAAGACAATTCTTAAAAACCTTTCCGCTTCCTCAAAGCGTCCTTGCTGGTTGCGAAGATTAGCCATGAAGACCACTGCCTCCGGTGAACGGGGGTCATGCTGCAATGCAAGCTCGTAGTTTTTTAATTCACCCTCTCTATTGTTTGTTTCCTTATCCACATTTGCTAGCAATACATAAACTGAGGCAACCCATGGCGCATCAGAATCAATTTCAAGCGCCCTTTCAAACTCGACACGAGCATCATCAAATTTTTTCATATCAAACAAAGCTTGCCCAATCCAAATGTACGGCGCGGCTACATCTGGATTGAGCTGGCGAACTGCATCGTAAATCTGTATTGCTTCGTCAAATCGCCCCATACTTTTGACCACATCGCCCAAATGTCTCAGCACGAGGTGATCATTCGGTTTAAGGCTATTTGCTTGTCTTAAATGAAACTCCGCACTTTCAAGCTGATCCAATTTCATGTATGCCAATCCAAGATGTGAATGTATTACATCAGTCAGGCTTACTGTTGACTCCAAACTCAAAGCATGTTTCATGTGCTCTATAGACTCTTCGTACTGCTTGAGATGATAAAGACTCGCACCTATGCCGACGCGTGCATTGACAAAGTCTGGATTACGTTTGATAACGTGACGATAATACGGCAATGCTTCTTCATAACGGGCCTGCAATCTAAGTGACTCACCCAAATTTACACCTATGCTTTTATCCTTGGAATTAATTTCAAAACCGCGACGCAAGACGTCTTCTGCCTCAGCATATTGCTTGAGTTTGATATGGGCTGCACCTGTAACAGCATAACCACCACTGCCTTCCGGGTCTGATTCAATGGCTAAGTAACCATTCTCCAAAGACTCCTCAAACCGCCCAAAATCTGCTAATGCACCTGATAAGTTACTGTATGCACTGCGAGCATCTGGATTGAGCGATATGATATGTGAGAACAATGTTATCTCATTCTCATAGTGTTTGGCCTGCTGCCAGCTCAGATAACCGAATGTTGCAAGCACCACAACAGCAATACCTATCATACCTTTCCTCATCACCAAAGGTAACTTGCTTGACTCCATGACCGCTAGCGAACACAGTATCACAATCACTCCGACACTCGCTAAATACTGATAACGATCCGCTGCATACGCAAACTGCATGTACCCATAATCAATGAACCCTAGCATTGGCATCAACAACAACACGAAAAACAATAGCCCTGCCAAATACCCCTTGCCTGTTTTGTCCCTAAACCACCACAGCACACCTGCCAAACCTAAAGCCCCAACCAAGCTCAACCAACTGTACACACTTGATACACCCACCTGCCAAAGAGGGTAGATAATGCTCAAACTGCTCGGCCACACCAACTTGAGTATGTAAAACCAAAACGCCTGTGAGGCTAGCATGAAACGGTCCAACAACGACAAGTCGAAGTCAACCTTCTCGCGCGAGGTGTAAAACGAAAAGTCCAGATAACTGTATACCAGACCAATCACAAAAAACGGCAATAACCACAGCAGATGCCGAACTTGCACGCGCTCACCTTTCCACCACTGCCAAATCAGCAACACCACCGGTAGAGCTACTATCGTTGACTTGCTGAACAAAGCCGCAACAAACAACACCAAGGTCAACACATAGCGCCAAAGCACTGGCTTGGGCGATTCCCGAAATCGCATCCACACCAGAAACAGACACAGGCAAAACATTGTCGACAGCAAGTCTTTGCGTCCGATTACCCAAGCTACCGGTTCAACATGCACTGGATGAATCGCAAACACCGCCGCCGCCAGCCATGCACCTGGCACAGCCAGTCGCCACAACAAATAAAACACCAAGCAGGAGTTAATCGAATGCAGTATCAGATTGAAAATGTGATATGGCAATGGTGTATAGCCCCACAACTTGTGTTCTAACCAAAACGTTGTGTAAGTGATTGGCCAATAGTGCCCTTCCGAAGGCAAGTCAGCCGGTGACAACCAAATGCTACTGAGCCCGGAATTACTCATTACAGGCACCGCCTCGGTGAATGCGCGGTCGTCCCACACAAACCCCCCTAATACTGCTGGAAAAAGCGCAACACCTATCAATGCCACTAATATCAGCATACCAAGCAAATCTAGGCGGTTTATTTTTCGGGCCGGCAATAAAATGCTATCAGATGACAAAGTCTCTACACCACTACCATCTCGCAGAAGTTTGCTGGCAGTAACTGTAACTTCGGTAGTATTCGCCAGTTTTCTAGCTTTTGATCTACTCTTTCTACCCATAGCTAAATGTCATTTGTAATATCCATGTACAAACCAGTAATGGAAAAGTGAAAACATAAAACAGTTTCATTTAATTAAGCGTATACCCTACGAACCCAAATGCAGTTAGATATCAAATTTCAATAGAAGTCTTTGCTTGAAAAATTTTTAATACCAAGCTCATTGGCACAAGTCTGTAAAGGAGTGTAAAACTATGCCGATGCTCACAGCAGTCTAGCCTTGCTTATAATTTAAAATGCGACAACTTACCGACCTAAACTTCGGATTTTACTGATATTCTGCTAACTCTCATTTGAGTTTCGTTACACTTCAATTTGCCAGTAATCTATCTCGTTCATTGCGCAATTTTTCATTATCTGGATCTAACTCCAAAGCCCGGTCCAGTGAAGCAATACCAGCCTGTTTTCTTCCAAGCTGCAACTGGACTCGCCCCAACGTCCTATATACCGAAGAGTCTACATTTTCGGTTTCCAGCAAATTCATCAATAATCTCTCTGCTTCCTCAAACCGTCCCTCACGGTATCGAGCATTAGCTAAGAATGCCATAGCTTCTGGTGAGTCCGGATCATGTTTTAAAGCAATTTCATAGTTTTCAATCTCCGCCTGGGAATCATTGGATTCCTTGGCAATTCGTGCGAGCATAATGTAGGCTAAAGACACCCAAGATGCCTCGGGGTCTATTTCCAGTGCACGCATTAATTCTGCCTGCGCTTGCTCATTACGATTCATATCAATCAGTATCTGAGCTGTTCTAACGTAGGGTAGTCCGCGTTTAGGATTGAGTTCCTTAACCTGTTCAAACACTGCAATCGCTTCATCAAACTCATCCTGCCTGTGAAGCGCATTGGCAAGATTCTGTAGGATCAACTCCTTGTTCGGCAAAATTGCATTTGCTCGCCGCAAGTGATATTCTGCATCCTTGAACTGTTCCAATTCCATTTGGGCTAAACCAATCCGAAAGTGTACGAAATCAGTTATACCAACATTAGGCGCCTTCTCCAATCTCAGGTATTGGCGAAAATTGGTTATCGCCTCTTCATACTGCTTGAGGTTAAACAGACAATCACCAATTCCCACATAAGCTTGAATCTGATTCGGGTTATGTTTGATAGATTGGCGATAAAAATACAGCGCTTCTTCATATTTTTCTTGCCATCTGAGCGACTCCGCAAGATTACCACTGATACTCCGATCATAAGGATCCAACTCAAAACCTCGGCGCAAAACACCCTCTGCTTCCTTGAATTGGCCAAGGCTTAGATGGGCATTGCCTGTCACAGCAAACCCATCTTTCAGTTTAGGATGATTCTCAATAGAAGTATACCCGTGATCCAGCGCCCTTTCAAACTCCCCAAGGCTCTCCAAGGCTCTGGACATATTGGCGTTGGCACCTCGCGCTACTGGATTGTAAGTAAGAATGTGAGAAAACAACGAAATCTCGTCCTCATAATGCTTCGCTTGCTGCCAGCTCAGATAACCGAATGCAGCAAGCACCACAGCAGCAACAACCAATGTGCCAGTTCTAAAAACCGAAGGCAACTTGCCTGCGCCCATGACCACTAGCGAACATGTTACACCTATCACTCCGACACTGGCTAAATACTGGTAACGGTCCGCAGCATACGCAAATTGCATGTACCCATAGTCAATGAACCCTAGTATCGGCACCAAAAACATCACGAAAAACGACAGCCCTGCCAAGTAGCCCTTGCCTGTCTTGTCCCTGAACCACCACAACACACCTGCCAAACCCAAGGCACAAATAAGACTCAACCAACTGTACACATTTGATAACCCAAAGTCCCATTTAGGATAGATAATGCTTAACCCGGTCGGCCACACCAGTTTTATGATGTAAAACCAAACTGCTTGGGAGGCAAACATCACACGCTCAATCAGGGAATGATCAAAATCAACTTTCTCACGCGAGGTGTAAAAAGAATAGTCCAAATAACTGTATATCAGACCGATTACAAAAAACGGCAACACCCACAGCAGATACTGAACTAGCACACGCTCGCCCTTCCACCACTGCCAAATCAGCAACACCACTGGCACCGCCACAATCGTTGACTTGCTGAACAAAGCTGCAATAAACAACACCAAGGTCAGCACATAGCGCCAAAGCACCGGCTTGGGCAACTCCTGAAAACGAATCCACACTAGAAACAAACACAGGCAAAACATTGTTGACAACAAGTCCTTGCGTCCGATTACCCAAACCACCGGTTCAACATGCACTGGGTGAATCGCGAACACTGCCGCTGCCAGCCACGCACCTGGTACAGCCAACCGCCAAAGCAGATAAAACACCAAGCAGGAGTTGATCGAATGCAGTATCAGATTAAAAATGTGATAGGCCAGCGGCTCATAGCCCCACAATTTATGTTCCAGCCAAAACGTAGTGTAGGTGATCGGCCAGTAGTGAGCTTCCCATGGCAACTCCGAAGGCGAGAACCAGATCGTTGAGAGCCCTGACATACTCTGAATTGGCAATGCGTCAGTGAAAGCCTGATCATCCCAAACAAATCCTGCTTGTGTTGCTGGGAAAAGTGCTATGGCTACCAACAATACCAAGGCAAGCACACTCAGCCAATTCAAATACCCCAGTTCATTCAATGGCAGTGTATTAACATCAAACCGCGGTGCCTTGTTGCTAGTATCAACATTCTTCTTAACCATGGAGGCAGTCGTATCCTTTGCACCATGCGTTTTTTTTGAGCTGCGGCGGCTCTTTTTTCCCATGTTTAATCTGATGGTTGTATTAAATTGATCATGCGAAATTTCAACGATGCGCCTTAGATCTTATTTTCATAGAAACCAGTAACAATTTTCAATGAAAATCAAGTTGCCGAATAACCAACAATATCGGAGCATAGGCGAAACGATTAGATCACTCGCTAATCAATTGATTTGATAAGTTAGTGTTAACTGTCGGACCGAACTTGCTCGTTTATCGATTTAACTTCGTTGTAGAGTTCGACATTGTTTGGATCCAACTCCACCGCACGTTCCATTGCAAGCAGTCCTTCTTCTACCTGACCCAGTCGCAACAAGAGTCTGCCTAACGATGCATGTACAGATGAATTTTGCGGTAGAAGTTCTGATAAACGTCTAAGTAATGCTTCTGCACCTTCATAATTATCTTGCTCAATTTTGAGTTTTATCAAATATGTAAGCGCCTCTACCGAATTGGGATCTAGTTGCAAGGCAATCTCATAATTTTCCAGCTCTGTTTCTCGATCTTTTTTCGCATTGCCGACACGGGCAACCAAGATATGAACTTTTGATGACCATTTCCCATCGGTACTCAACTTTAAAGCACCTTCAAATTTAGCTAATGCCTCATCTAATCTGTTCATATCAAACAAAGCTTGTCCAATCCAAACATCCGTTGAAATTTCAAGTGGATTGATTGTTCTTATTCGCTCATAGACTTCTATAGCTTCTTCATATTTTCCTTGCAGCCTGAGTGCGTCACCTAATTCATGCAGAGCATTTATATCTAAAGAAGTAGACGCTCCAAGTTTTCGCAAATGTAGTTCCACATCCTCATGACTTCCCATCTTCTTGTAAGCTTGCAAAAGGTAGTCGTGAATGTTTGCTTTGACTGCTTCATCGTCTATCGCTATAGCCTGCAAAGTTGAGGCGTGTTGCAATTGAGCAGCTGACTCCTCAAATCGATTGAGATCAAACAAACAAATACCATAACCAATGCGCGCCTGAACCAGGTCGGGATAGAAAACAGTTACACGATTATAGAAAGGCAGCGCTTCTTCACAGCGAGATTGCATTCTGAGCGTCTCGCCTAGATTCACACCAATTGCTTTGTCGTTTGGTAGTCTTTCAATCCCCTTACGTAAAACCTGCTCGGCTTGTTCATACTGCAAGAGCGCTATGTGCGCTCTGCCAGCCGATGCATAACCTCCACTTCCCTCTGGTTCTTGTTCAATTGCCAAATAGGCATGTACCAATGCCTCTTCATAGCGATGAAAATCCGACAATGCGCCTGATAAATTGTTTTGAACCCCGCGCGCTACTGGATTGACTGAAGCAATGTAAGAGAACAACGTTAACTCACTCTCATAGTATTTCGACTGTTGCCAACTGAGGTAACCAAAAGCAACTAGCACTGCGGCAGCAACAACCACCATGCTTGTTTTTAGTGCTCGCGGCAACTTGTCAGCCACCATCACAGCAAGCGAGCAAAGAATCGCAATCACACCTAAACTCGCCAAATACTGATATCGATCAGCCGCATAGGCAAATTGCATGTAACCATAGTCAATAAAGCCAAAAACCGGCGCTAGAAGGATCACGAAAAACGCCAAGCCAGCTAAAAACGCCTTGCCGGTCTTGTGCCTGACGCGCCACAGTACTCCAACTAACCCTAAAGCGCCAAACAAACTCAGCCAGCTGTACAAGCTTGACAACCCAATTTTCCAGTGAGGATAAATAATGCTTAGCTCAGTAGGCCACACCAGTTTTATGATGTAAAACCAAAATGCTTGCGAGGCTAGCATGATGCGGTCAAGCAGAGAATAGTCAAAATCTACTTGCTCTCGTGCCTGATAGAAAGCGTAATCCATGTAGGTGTAAACCGAGCCGACAATAAAAAAAGGCACAATCCACGCAACATGCCTCGCAGTTATGCGCCCGCCTTTCCACCATTCCCAAACAAAAAACATCAGCGGCAACGCTACTATCGTAGACTTGCTAAATAAAGCCGCTACAAACAGCATCAAAGCCAGCGCATAGCGCCATAGAACCGGCCTAGAATTCTCGCGGAAGCGTATCCATACCAATAACAAGCAAAGACAGAACATCGTTGCAAGCAGATCTTTGCGACCGATTACCCATGCAACTGGCTCAACATGTACAGGATGGACCGCAAACACAGCCGCAGCCAACCAAGCGCCAGGTACCGCTAATCTCCGTAACAAAAGAAAGACCAGAGAGGAGTTGACTGCGTGCACCACTATATTGAAAACATGAAACGGGAGTGGATCATAACCCCAAAGCTTGTGGTCAAGCCAAAAAGTCGTATAAGTGATTGGCCAGTAGTGGCCTTCTGATGGCAATTCAGACGGTGAAAACCAAATGCTGGCAAGGCCTGACACATTCATTACCGGCAGCGCTTCGGTAAAAGCGCGATCGTCCCATACAAAACCGCCAAGTGCTGCTGGAAATAGCGCAACGGCCACTAAAGCAGCCAGTACAAGCATAAAGTACCGATCAAAAATACCTAACTTAAAATCAGGCAACGATATTGAATCGGTATCTACATTACCGAGGACAGCCTCAGACTCAGGTATGTTTATGGATTTTAGTCGACTCTTCTTGCCCATGCAGTTGCGGAAGGTGTATTGGCCGCAATGAACTTGTTTTGAATTAAAGCAATTTAAGCTCTAAATTTTATTACAAATCATGTGCTGATGTAGCCGATTATTGACAAGAACGAACTGAAGTTGCCGTGACTAACCTTGCTCAAACACCGCTGGCTTATGATTGAGCAAGCTAACATCTAAAGCGAAGAAGTAACAACGAAAATTTAGATTTCAATTTCAAAATTGCAATTTTCAGTTTTTTTGGCTTCGTTACTGATCTTGTTCAACAGAAATATTCAATTAAATCCATCAATTCTATAGTGTGTTGTTGTCCAAATGTGATTTCGGATGGTATGAACGCTGTTTTGCTATTACCGCCAGATTCAAGGACGAATTAGTGGTTTACAACAAGTAGCTTACTAAGTTGTCAGACGAATAAATAAACTTCGCACAAGGTGGCTTTTGTCATGTATTATTTATTTCTCATCTTTTAATCGAATCCTCATTGGTTGAAGAGTTGCAAAATCTAGCATGCAAATGACCTGCCGCTTGAAACGCAACTGAAATAGACGTAAATTCAATTGAAACTTAGCTGGCTTGCCTCTGGATAACATGACTGAAGGATACTTCTACCTATCTAACAGACACTGTCAATTCTCCCAGTTTGGTGTTCTGCCAACTGCAGGAATTGCTACTTGCCAAATCATGCCTTTTCTATTGACTTGATTTACTCACAGATATCGATCATCATTTCCAAATCAATGCTTGAAATCAATTTGAATCTTCTTTTCGGAGAACGCGATGCCAAATACAGAAACAATGAAATTCAATGCAGCGCAAGCCGCACTTGACTATATCGAAGCAGGAGATATTGTAGGAGTCGGAACTGGCTCAACAGCAAATCATTTCATTACGCTGCTAGCTGGAATCAAAGGTAAAATCGATGGTGCAGTCGCCAGTTCTAACGAAACTGAACACAGGCTCAAAAAGATTGGCATTCAGGTATTAGACCTCAATCGCTGTGGACAGGTTGCAGTCTATGTCGACGGCGCTGACGAAGCTACACGAAACCGACATCTAATCAAAGGTGGTGGCGGTGCGCTTACGCGAGAAAAAATCGTCGCCGCTGCCAGTGATCAATTTATCTGCATCGTAGATCCAACCAAAGTTGTCAAAGTTCTAGGAAAATTCCCACTTCCAATCGAAGTCATCCCTCAAGCTCAAAGCCTAGTCAGTCGAAATGTCTTGAAATTTGGTGGGTTGCCTGAATTGCGGACTGGCTTCACAACTGACAACGGAAATGTGATCATTGATGCACGAAACTTAGATCTGGTTAACGCAACTGCTGTCGAATCGAATCTAAATGACATAGCTGGGGTTGTTTGCAACGGTATTTTTGCAATGCGACCTGCTGACACTTTGATCATCGGTCATGAAAATAATATCGAAATTATCTAATCGAAGTAATTTATCACCACTGTAATACTACTACTGCTGCTGCATCTAACGTTGAAGATTGGAACTCATATCGTTGTGATATGGTACAAGTGGATACCGAATTTGCACGAAGCACAAATGGTAATCGTTTTCCTCCTGACATCTTCAGAGAATACCCACCAAACCCACCAACTTCATTCACATGTATAGTTCTGCTATAGACTCCAACGGAGGATTAATATCTGAGAAGATCTTATTATTGACCAAGTGAACTACCAGGAAACACGCTGGCTATTAGCTAAATACAGCCTGTTGGCTTTGGCAAGCCGGCGTAGCGGCAAGCCTGTTTTGCCGGGCCATATGGAAATAGCTCATACAAATAAGGGCTGTTAGCTTTTTGCTTTCCTAACTGCTTGGCCATGTGTCGTATTAGAATCCGAATCGGTGGTGCGATCGCAAATTCCGCATAATAGTCGCGTAGGATATTTATAGCTATCCAGTGGTCACTACCTAGCTTACAATCATCATCTTTAGCCATCTTCTCAGCCAATGCAACTGACCACTCCTCAGGATTCAGCAAAAAACCCTCTTCATCAGTTTCGTATATATTTCCGTCTAGTTCAATTGTCAACTACTCATCCTCACAACCAAGCGTGTACCGCATTGTTCCGAACAGCCAGAGATACAAATCCAGCATAGTCTGTCGTCTGAATTCCATCTATCAGCTTTGATTTGTCCAACCCCCGACAATCTAAATCGGGCTCCAATACATAGACTTGACAATGTTTCAATGCCCTCTCCAAAAGTGGCGCACTGCCAGTGCCGCACATTGCTGCATAAACACCATCCTCAATCAACAAAATGTCGCTGCCGTTTTTTGCGAGACGCAGACAACTCATCAGACTGAGTTTATCAGTCGGTGATTTATTCACAGTATGTAACATCTAACTACCTAAAACTCAAGAATAATATCCTGCCGCTCCATAATGTCCGACAGCTGCTCTGAGCTAACTATAGAAATTACACTGGTGCCATCATCGCGCAACACTGCAATAATGTCATTCGCTGATAGGTTACGCTCTTTTAGAGATTCATCCTCAACATACAAATCCGAAACATCAAAATCCCATAACGCAGAAAATGTTTTTGAATAATTTTTCATTTCAAGAACGGATGAAGACTGACCTTGTTTGAGTTGATACACACCATCATCCATGAAAACAGCAACAATTTTTTGTTGAAATGCAGACGCAGCGAGTATCGCATCCAGCGCCTCAGCGCCGTAACTAGTTCCATAAGGTGCCTTGCGATTCACAAACATTATCTGCTTTTTCATGTCATTCAGCAACCTACGTTAATCTCCAAAAACCAAAGTTCGGTCAGCGATAATGCTACCTTCCACAAAATAACCGAAGCCAGCCACCTGAAAATGTTGGTCAAGATTGCCGCCACCTGGCGGCAGACGCTTAGCAAACTCAGAATTTACAACACCGCGTCGTGCTGATGCTGCCACACAAACCGCTAGTTCAATTGAAAATTCCTCGGACAATCTAATCCAACGAGCAACTATATCTCGATCATCAACCGGAGGCGCACCGTACAGATTTGCATTGTAAACACCATCCTGATAGAAAAAAACACGAACTACTTCATGACCTGCATTCAATGCAGCGCACACAAAATGATAAGCCGTGTCAGAAGCTTGATGAGTGTAAGGTCCTTCATTGACCAAGATATTGAATTTCATCGATCGGATATAAGTTCAATTGAGTTTAACAATTCGAAATCTAATTGGAGCTGATTGCAAAAGGCATAAATTTTACCGAATATGCGCCTGAGCTAGCCTCCAGCTATTTTGATTAACGATTTCCCAACTTCATTATCGGTTTTGCTCATAAAAATAAAATTATAAACAACTCTATTATTTCAGTTGTTTATCGGCATGTAAACTGTGATCTTACCCGATATGCAATTCAGTTTGTCTTGATTGATAAAACCTGCATTGCCAACACTGCGAATCATCCTTTTCACCCCTTGAAACCATAGCTAGCGCCACCGTTAACCAACATAGCTATAATGAAACATCACCCTGATTTCCCGCACTGCCAGTATTTGTCAACATAGATCTCCCTCGTTTCTTGCCAATAGGACTAAAAACCGAACCATTGCATTGAGGTGGACTAACTCGCTAAGCATATGAATGGTAGTTTCAACACCCATGTAGAAAAGGGAATTTCTGCAGTCATCAGCTGCTCCTGCTGCACACCGATGAATTCTAAAATTATTGTCATCTTCAAACCCACTCTAATCGAATAAAATTACATTTAGTAGATGCTCACTTTCAAATATCATCCGATTTTCAAGATCAACTGCGCTATCAAAGCAGGAGTCATCATCATACGTAATTTAAAACACGTTGCTCAGCAATTATCAATTGTGTTAATTGCTGCTTTGTTTGCGCTGACTCTGTACCCCAGCGCACAATCACAAGGCGCCAATCCAGTCAAATCCAAAAACCTGGAGCGCCAAGCGCGGCATTTTTTGTCTATCATCCATAACTCGACTCCACTTTCAGATGATTTGCAAATTAATGCCTATGTTTCAAATCTAGCGAAAAAACTTGCTGCTGGCGGCAAGATGGATTCAGACCCTCTCCACTATTTTGTGGCCGCCAACCCCGATATTAACGCCTTCGCTGGTCCTGGAGCTACATTTTTCATGAATACTGGACTCATTGAACTCACAACAAATGAAGGTGAGCTCGCTTCGGTCATTGCTCATGAATTAGCCCATTTCAAGCAAGACCATTTGAATAGGTTGACTCAGAAATATTCAACGAATCAGGCAGTATCGCTACTAACAGTCCTTGCCGGTATTTTTATAGGAGGCGACGCGGCAACGGCTGCGATTGTCGGATCTCAGGCAGCTCAAGTAGAGTCAATAATTGACAACACACTAGTTTTCGAGCGCGAAGCTGACGCAATCGGCATCCAAATTCTGGCCGATTCAGGCTACAGCCCAATTCATGCCAGGGACTTCCTATACCTGCTAGAACGCAAAATCCACGAAGGTGGCCTTGTGCAGTCAAACATTCATAACACCCACCCAATTACACCAGAGCGAATTGCAAGTATTGAGGGGCGATTGCGACGTTATCCACCGGACTTTGGAACCTCAAACTCCGATGACTTTTATTTTACTCGCGCTCGCATCAAAGTTCTTTATAACTGGGACCCCATAAGAACTCAGCAAATTTTTGACAGAAACCAAACACAGTTGTCCGGCATTGAGCAACTGGCAGCTCGCTATGGCTATGCCTTGTCCCTGATGCAAAACAACGAGCTAGATTCCGCGCGACAAGCAATTGATCAGCTCAGAACTGAATATCCTGATAACTTATGGTTTGAACTCGCAGCAACCGAAATAGAGTTGCGGGATAACAAACCTACTATGGCAAGGCAGATTCTCAAACAAACTGCCCTTAGTGAACAGCCCTCACCAGCGACAGTTGAGTTCTATACGACTGCACTCATGCAAGAAGGTAATTTAGAAAGTGCTAATCGCTATTTACGAAAATTCCTGAAGCCGTATTCCGAATACTTGAAACTCTATAAACTGCATGGGCAGATCGCTGTGAAATCCGGAGATATGTTCAATGGTTATGTTTCACTATCCGATTACAATTTCCTCAGCGGTAACTTGAACACTGCGAAACGGCAGCTGACCGTCGCTCAAGACTATGCCGACTCCTCTTACTCAACAGCCATTGTCAGAGAAAAAATGAGAGTGGTTGAAGAAGAGATTGCATGGCGAAAAGGCAAGTAATTGAGCAACCTGACAACATTGGAACATGACTGCGCTATGCCTCTGATCGATTGGATAGAGTATGTGCATAGCTGAGGTAAGCTCGAAGATGTGACTCAACATCATGCACCCGGATGATGTCCACTGATTGGGCACACAGCCCCAAAGTGGCTCCAATTGTCTCAATGTCAAAACTGTTGCCAATTTGACGCGCAAAAGATCGCATGAATCTTTTTCGAGAGTGCCCGACTAGCACTCGATGCCCAAGTCTGCGAAACCGTGCAACTGAGCGCATCAACTGTAACGACTGAAGACTGTTTTTACCAAATCCAATGCCAGGATCTATAATGACTTGGTTTAAGTCCAAGCCTTTGGATTCCCACAACCTCTGCCGTTCTTGTACCCACTGCTCAAACACTTCGCAAACATTCACCCCTGATCCCACTCCAACGCTTGGATCAACTGGTACTGTAAGGCTGTGCATGGCTATGAAATGTTTACCGCTTTCACGGGCAAGTTCAATCATGTCAGGATTACCCAATCCTGTAACATCGTTGATAATATCCACATCACGTTCTAGCGCTCTTTCTGCTGTGAGCGGATGATAAGTGTCAACACTGACTTTAGGACCAAGATCTGCACACCGACAAATTTCTATAATTCGCTCTAATGGTAATTTCAATCGCTGCCATTCTTCGCTATCCGTGAGTGGCTCAGCATTCGGTCGGGTAGACTCGGCCCCGATATCAATAATATTGACACCACATTCGATCATTCGCTTGACAGATTGCTCCAAATCGTCTAGGTCACGATATTTGCCGCCATCTGAAAATGAATCAGGCGTCAAATTGACAATTCCCATCCACTGAGGAATATGAAACTCAGCATAATCGGACAAGCTCATCGCCAGTGCAGTATCACCATCCAAAGCATGCCAATTCGGTACGATATGCACAAGTGGCGATAGCACGTAAGGCCGTTTCAGGAAATCAGTCCGGGTGCAGTGGTAGTTTTGCTTGGAGTTAACAGTATCACGCCAGCAAAATAAATCAATATCCAGATTTCGCGGAGACCATTTGGACTCCACCGGTTTTCCGATCTCTAGCTGTATCCTCTTGCAATTATCAGTGAACGAATTGAAATCCAAGCTAGTTGACCCAATCGCAACCAAGTTGAGATAAGGTCTGTTCCATTCAGCGCGGGCGTCAATAGGTAGCTGTGCTGGCGATTCCACAGTTGGGGAAACTTCTTGCAGATTAAATCCTGATTTACAAAGCTTATCTAAACCATTTTTAAGAAATTTCTTGCGGTCTCCTGCATTGGAACCTAGGCTTAGTAAGACCTCTTTTGCATAGCTCGTGCTAGGCGCCTCCGCTCTGCTCATAAATCAGTCATACCTGAGATAGCGAAACCGAGGATCATCTGGCGTTCCATCGAGTGCACCATCATCAAGCGCAGGTTGCCAATTAACAAACTCCTCAATCTTCTTCGCTAGTTCAAAGTCTTTTTCAGTTATTCCACTGGCTTCATGATTCATGAGCTTTACAATTACAGATGAATACGACGCGTTGATTTCAGGGTGGTGCCAAGCCACTTCCGCTAGATGCCCAATGGCATTTACCACCATGAGAGCGCCTTTCCAACCGCCTGTGTGGAATTTTCTTTGGATATGTCCATCTTCATAAAACCAATTGGGCAGCTCATTCGCTAATCGACTTGAGATCGTTGACTGATTGAATGTCATATTCTTGTGTGTTTGTTCCTTATCATTCACCATGATTTACCTTTATAGTCAAAACAAAACTAACAACGGTACCTTACTCACGCTCGGTATTATTGTTAAGATATTTTACTGTTTAATCGAACTCAGATTGGGCACACTCAGGTTATTGCCAGAAGTTCCAGTGAATAAATAATACAAGCGTTTGTTATGAATGAAGCAATCAAAAATCATGGAATCATTTACTGAACAGGTTTCATATATGGACAAATTCAGAAGACAAAACACCTCTCGGTATGCAGCTGTCAAATGCTCTATTAGTCTCCTGAAACTACCCACTAGCAGTGCGTTTTCAAATTTTGTGTAAGCTCAGACTTCCTGATCTGATCTATAAACCTACATTTGCCGTTGTCTACTGGTGTTGTCATATTCTCTTTGATCTCTTGTACTTGCTGCCAAGGGAGTGAATTATCCCAGCAACGGCCATGGTGCCTGCTGTACAAAACGGGTGGCATGCATTTTTCACATGAAACCCTTGATACCTAAGCAATGGACTGGCAAACCAGCATTGCTTTTGATCCGCTCATCCGGAGAATAACGTCTAGTTTTGAATTGTACAAGGTCAGGATGCCTGAATTTGAGTTAAGCTTAGCTTGCTGACTATGGTTTTCTACATCAAAATTGCTGTTGCCAACCGGCAGTAAACAGAAATTCAGGTGCTGAGCTTGCACTATGGCCAGCGTTGCGACGATACACACCTTCCAGCATGAAACCGCTTACAGCCGAGGTTTCATGCTCCCAATTCAAGGACAAATCTACTTGTCTTCCAGTCGGCTCGATGTTAGCACTGATATCAGATCTAACAACCTTGCCGTCTTTGGTGCGACCATTTGGAACTGTTAAGTTCAAAATCGACTTTTCCATCCGCATTGACTGTGCTATGTCGAGTGTTAGACGCTTGTTTCGGTCGATTAGCTTGGTACCGTGAACAGCAAAACCTGTTGTCAGAGCATTACCCATTCCAGATATGACACCGCCGCTTGTGTTGGGAGTTGCGCGGCCGATTTCCGCCTCGGTTTTGATGTGCCAATCAAACAAGTTGAACCCAGAGGTCACACCAGCCGTAATAGAATTGGAAGATACATCGCCGAACGCACCTTCGGATTGCAACCCAAGTACTGATTCACTTTCGCGTAACCCTGCGACACGAAATGCCAAGGGCGATGATTTCATTCTCCAAGCCAACGCAAGTCCAGTTGTCGGCAAGGACTTCCTTGTTGGCAAAGTCGTATATGCACTGACTGAAATATGGTCGGATCCTTGATAGGATAAACCAAGCGCATTTTCAGCTAGTGATAATTGCCCAATACCTAAATTCGGCTTTGTTTGCAAAAGACCAATCTTTAACTTCTGACCGACCTGACTATCATTTGCCGATGAACCCAAAAGGTCAGAAGCAAATGAAAGCGTAGTTGTTTCGCCTGCCCTCGATTTAACCTTCTGGTTCCATTGACGAAGCCGATCGGGCAAGTGGTGAGAAGCTTGTCTTTGTTCAACAAAACTTGACAGCTTATACCAAAACGGTGCTCCTAAACTGTCAAAAGCAACGATTTCACGATGAGCGAGTCCCTGTTGCAAACCATCTCCAAATGCGAAACCAGTGCTCAATTTGGTGCTCAGAAGATTTACTCCGCCATCGCCAACGGTATTCCCAGTTGCCAGTGTTTGCTGACCTTGCGGACTGGTGGCCTTGCCGAGATCCATCAATCCTTGACCATAGATATTCTGATTTGCATATCTGCCAGTTTTGTTTGCAGTGTCATAGAGCCTCTTTAGCAATGCAGTATTGGACAACTGCCCGCGAAAAATTTGTTTCATGATTGCCAATCCTCCAGAAACGAAAGGTGCGGCGAATGAAGTGCCATTTCCTTTTCTAATGTCGCGCTCCACGTTACCCGACCTGGATTTTGAAGAATACGCATAAGCTATTCTCCCACCTGGTGCAGCAATACACCAGTTTTTTGCGACGCCGCAACGATTTGAGAAGCTTGAAATTACGCCAGATTCAGGGTCAACTGAAACCACCGCTACAGAATGCCCGCGCAACTCTGGCATAAACACCACAAGTCCAGGGTATATTTCTGGTGAAGGAGCATCTAAAGTATACCCGGTGGGGCAGGAGGAGATTGGACGTCGTATAGTACATTTTCCGTTTGCATTTCCAGCTGCCCAAACTAAAATAGCCTTATCCAATGAAGTTCTTTGAGCTAAAGCATTAATTAGATTTGGAAGATTCTCTCTCAATGACTGCTCGCTGTAGTTTTCGATCAAACCAACAGAACCAATGCTCAAATTCAGAATGTCTATACGATCATCGAAAGCTGTTTTAAAGATACTAGCAAAACTGTTATCATTACGTTTAAGATCAGGAAGTTTCGTAGGGACATATGGTGCAACTGGGTCAGGATCGCTTAGCTGAATGGCGTACATCTTAATTTGGGAACCCCATGATATCCCGCGAAACTTGCGGCCTTGAAGTACACCTGAAGTTTGTGGAGCAGCGGCAATGATACTTGCAACAGCAGTGCCATGAGAAGGACCGATATTAATTTCATCTTTATAACCAAAATTATTTTCTTCGATTGAAACACCTGCAAATACAGGATGCTGTGTATCAACAGCAGAATCAATCAAACCAATGGTAATTCCCGCGCCCGGTCTAATCGTCGATGCTTGAAAAGAACTCGATAGCCCGCTAACTCTTACCGCTTCTAAATTTGCATAAGCAATGTCTGCTTTGATCAATTTTAGGGCTTGCTCGTTATCGAAATCCATGTAATTTGAATCATCATTAACACCAACATTGTTTGGTGGATTTGGATCGCCGCTACCATCTACATTATTTGGACTACTCCCCCCCCCCCCCACCGCAACTTGCGACTAGAAAGCAAAGAAAGACTATAGCAGTGAGCTTGAAAATTGAAATATCTCCTAATTTCATAACATTACTGTTTATTATTCAAAAAGCATTTAGTGGACAGGATTCTATTCACAATTTATCCTGTTCAATAAGAGTTAGCTGGCCTGTATCATCTAAAGTATAAACTCAGACTTCCTGACTTGATCTATAAATCTACATTTGCCGTTGTCTACTGGTGTTGTCATATTCTCTTTGATCTCTTGTGCTTGCTGTTAAGGGAGTGAATTATCCTGGCAACGGCCATGGTGCCTGCTGTACAAAACGGGTGGCATTCATTTTTCACATGAAACCCTTGATACCTAACCAATGGACTGGCAAACCAGCATTGCTTTTGACCCGCTCATCTGGAGAATAACGTCTAGTTTTGAATTGTACAAGGTCAGGATGCCTGAAGCTATACACCGCTCAAGATTAACGCCTGCGAAAAAACGTTCAGGAACAGGTCAGTGTTCATATCTGTGAAATATAGGGGTATATCGTCTACATTTGAGGAAGATATCAATTTTTCGGTATTTGCAGGCAAAATAACAAAAACTCAAAATCTGCTACATTGGAGATAATCCAATCGGTTGCTGAACTATCCTGAACTCTCCGAGCTTTGCTTCAAGTCCGGGATAAGTATTGTTAAATTTAAGTTTTGCATTGTGCATTTGCGCAACCGCGGCAACTAGACTCAGTCCAAGCCCATTTCCAGGTGTCGAACGCTCGCTTCCGTCTAGCCTTACAAAACGCTTTTGGACTTCTTCGTGCCACTCCGGAGGAATGCCTGGCCCGCTATCAGCAATGACAAACTCATATCCGACTTTGCCATAACCCGCTCGGATTTGTATATATCCATTCACATCAGTGTATTTAATCGCATTGTCCATCAAATTGGCAAGCGCCTGTCGAACTGAGTCTCGATCAACGAAAATCCAAGCCTGCTCATCGTCAATGAGTTTACTCAGCGAAATGTTCTTTTCCTCTGCCAAAGGCTCGTACGCGTCGATAACATCTTCAATTAACTTAATCGCCTGAATTGCCTGAAAAGAATCATCGGAAGCGCTGTTCTCAAGCTTAGCGATGCGCAACAACGAATTAAACGTCTTGAGCAAATCGTCAGCCTCTGCTATTGCCTGCGCCGCCATTTCCCGACTCTCTTTACCGTTGCCTGGCTGCTCCGCTAGCTGTCTCACCAACTTGTCAAGACTGTGCCGAAGCCTGGTAAGCGGAGTTCTTAAATCATGCGCAATATTATCAGAAACACACCGTATGCCATCCATCAGCGATTGTATGAAAGCCAGCATTCTGTTGATGTTCAACGACAGCTCATCAAACTCATCACCGCTTTGATCAGAAGTGACGCGAGGAGTGAGGTCGCCGGCCATTACTGCCTCACAGACATTGTTAATCTTAGCTAACCGGCGAGACACAATTTTTGAAATCCACCAAGCCCCAACAAATGCTAGCACGATTATGAATACTACACTCCATAATAGAATATTCAAGGTCTTGTGTTGCAACTGCTGCTGATCGTAAATATCACGTCCAACCAACAGAATATGACCGTTTGTACCCAACAATTCCAAAGCTCTGCCGCGAAACGGATGCTCTTCTTGTTTGCCGTGTTTACCCTCAACAAGCACAACATGGTCAAACCATCCTTCCTGATCAAACGTCACGCCCTTCGGCATATGACTCAAGTTACCGGCTAGAACAACACCCTCTCGATTGGCAAGCAGAAACATCGACGGGTCAGTGCGTAATTGAGCATTGGCAAAATTGTTGATAACCCGCCCTATGCGTGCAATTTCCGGCACCTGCTGCGAACGGTTGCTGGTATACACGTTGACGAAATTATTCAAATCTTCTGTAATCCTATTGTCAGTCTGTTCGTTTTGGTAATTGAAATACAACGTGTAGGTTCCCACTATGATTGCAATTGTGGAAACGCAAAACAAAGAAGCATATATGAACGACAATAAAAATGTACGACTGACAATAAGCCGTCGCTTCCAAAACGGCACTAGACTCATTTTTTATTTGAGTGTTTTCCTAGTCTAATGGTTCGTACATTCTGTAGCCCGCTCCGCGAATTGTGTGAATGAGCGGTTTTTCGTAGGGTTCGTCAATCTGCTTGCGTAGCCTGGAAATGTGCGTTTCAATAATATTAGTTTGCGGGTCGAAGTTATAACCCCAAACTCGTTCAAGCAACATGGTGCGGGTGACCACACGACCCTGAGATTCCATCAACTCCCTGAGAATTCGGAACTCAGTCGGCTTGATATCAATTGTGTGTTCACCACGCCTGACTTCGCGCTTCAACAGATCAAGTTCGAGATCGGCAAGATTCAAAGTTGTTTTCGTAGCCACTTGATCTGAACGCCGAACAATCGCTTCAAGTCTTGCCAACAACTCTTCATACGAAAATGGCTTGCTCAGATAATCGTCACTTCCGATTCTCAGTCCTTCAACTTGTTGCGGACTGTCACCAAGCGCACTCAACATTAAAATCGGAGTCATGTCATTTTCGGCGCGCAGACGCTGCACAATCTCCAATCCTCCTAATTTGGGCAACATACGATCGATAATCAGTGCATTGAACGACTGAGATTTGGCCATATCGTATCCGAGTTCACCATTGTCAGCTTCCTCAGCGATGTGTCCTGACTCAGCAAGCGCGTTTACTATGTATTTGCGTGTTTTACTGTCATCCTCTACAACTAGAACTCTCATCTAATTATTTCCAATTCGGTTGATAATTGAGTTTATATACAATAAGAATATAAGATAAATTCATGAAAAAGCGCCGGAGCACTACGAGAAGTGCCCCGGCGAATACCTTGTGATACAAGGAGGTGAGTAAAGAACCAGATTAAGACAGAGTGATAACATTAAAACGGCTGATGCCGTTACGATGGACAAGAACCAAAATCTTGTTATCACCTGCTTTGACAATTTTTCGCAATTCGCTTCTTAAGTCTTCAGCTCCAGATACGGATTTACGATTGAACTTGACAATCACATCACCCTCTCGAATACCAGCTTCCATGGCCGGTCCTGGGTTCACTTCGGTGACAACGACGCCTCCGATATCCCCTTCGATGCCTGCACGCATGCGCATTTCATCTGTCAGCTCAGCTACTGCTATATTCAGTTGCGGTCTCGTACCGCCGTCTTCATCCATCTCATTGCTAGCGTATTGAGTTCCGCCTAGCATTGAGATTTCAGTATTAAGAGTGACAATTTCACCGTCTCTACGCACTCCGATCTGCACATTTGATCCTGGTTCAGTCTGTTGCACCGCGCGCCTGAGTCCCACGGTATCTTCTACTTTTTCACCGTCATAACTAATAACAATATCACCTTCCTCAATGCCAGCTGCTGCTGCCGGACCGCCAGCTTGAACTGATGATACCAACGCGCCATGTGCATCTGCCGGATCAAGATTAAGCGCCTCGGCAAAATCTGTACTAATATCTTGTATGACTACGCCGAGCCAACCGCGCTCAACACTACCAGATTTAGCCAGTGAAGATGCGATGTCTTTAACGGTGTTGGCTGGTATTGAAAAGCCAATTCCTGCATTGGCACCGGTTGGTGAAAATATCATGGTGTTGATGCCTATAACTTGGCCGCTGGTATTGATAAGCGGACCGCCGGAATTACCGGTGTTAATAGCCGCATCTATCTGAATCATTTCCGCTTGTGGGACTCCTCTGTTAGGAAGCGTTCGATCAATCGCAGAGATAACGCCAAACGATACGGAACCAGTAAGCCCGTACGGGTCGCCTATCGCCAATACCCAATCACCAACCCTAGCACGATTCGAATCGCCAAACTCAGAATATGGCAACGGTTCGTCAGCATCTACTTTCAATACTGCTAAATCTGTCAGTTTGTCACCACCGATTAGCTTAGCTTCATATTCCTCACCACCGCTTAGTGTCACTAAAATGTCATCGGCATTTTCAACTACGTGCATGTTGGTGACCACATAACCCTCTGGATCAAAAATTACACCTGCTCCTGCACCTCTCATGTACCGAGAGTGCGGATGCTTCCCCTTATTGCCGTGGTGTCCCTCTTCACCGTGTCTATGGTGATTGCGCTTGCCATGATGCTTATGCTTATGGTTCATGTCTTGATTGCGGTGAACGTACTCATGGTCATCATCATGGTCACCGTAGGTACGATGATGCGCGAACTTGCCAGCATTACCCTTACTTTCATACTCAAATGAATTATTTCGAAAAGGCCTAGAATACTGATCTCGAAATTGCCTGAAAAACTCTTCTATTTGAGGGGGCATCTGTGACTGATACTCGATGTTTCTAAACTCTTTGGCAACGCGAATGGAAACCACCGAGGGAGAAACAGCTTCAATCATGTCAGCAAAACCCGATTCTATATTGACTGGATTGAGTCCGGCATTAACCGGCTTCATGTCAACCGCATGAACGTCTAATTGCGGCCGCAACATGACTCCGACAGCGAGAATTGGTAAAATGAATAAAACTCCAAGACCTAATTTTCGTAGTCTTGAGAGTTTAACGCTTGTTACAGTCGTTGAAATTGATTTCATAAATTACTCCATAAAAATAAATTTGAATTGCGGAGAATTGTAAGGACTCAAAATGACATTCTCATTGCCATAAAATTAAACTTTTTCAAGGTTGAGGTAAATAAATGGAACCTTCACACTTTGATGTGGTCATAGTGGGTGGAGGAATTATTGGAAGCGCAGCTGCCTACTTCCTCACAGCAAACCCTGATTTTTATGGTTCAGTTCTTGTAGTCGAACGTGACTCCAGCTACAGCCGATCTTCAACGACGCGATCAGCCGGTTCAATTCGGCAGCAATTCTCAAGTGCGCTCAATGTGGAAATATCTAAGTTTGGATATGAATTTTTGAAGCAGTCACAGGAACTCCTCAAACTTGAGGGGGAAGATGATGTCGAAATCGGGTTTGTTGACTCCTCTTATCTCACTTTAACTGGTGATGATGGTGTTGAAGCACTCAAAGCCCAGCATCATACACAGGTGGGTTGCGGTGCTCAAGTTGCGTTTTACGAAAAATATGAGTTAACCAATAGATTTCCTTGGTTAAACCCTGACGGGCTTGGAGCGGGTTGCCAAGGACTGGCAGGAGAAGGCTGGTTTAATCCAAACGCCTTATTAATGGGATTGAGGCGAAAAGCCATTTCCCTTGGCTCGGAATACCTTGAAGATGAAGTAGTCGATATTCAAGCTAACAAAACAAGTATTGGGCAGGTGACCCTAAAATCAGGTGACAGGATCAACTATGGCGCCTTGTTGAATGCTACCGGAGCTAACGCCTCTGAGTTGGCTGCGATGATTGGTATAGAGCTTCCGGTTTCACCGCGCAAACGCAATGTATTCATTTTCAAAAGTCCAGCAAAAATTGATGCAATGCCACTCGTTGTCGATCCGAGTGGCTTTTATGTGCGACCCGAAGGCAACTGTTTTATCAGCGGTTGGTCGCCTGCTATTGGTGACCCGGATCCAGATGACGCTTCATTGGAAGTAGACCATGACGTTTTCGACGAGATTATCTGGCCAAATCTAGCTCACCGCGTACCTCAATTCGAACGACTGCGAATTATCAGTTCATACGCTGGTCACTATGATTTCAATTCATTCGATCACAACGGGATTGTCGGAAGGCATCCCACCATTGACAACCTGTACTTCGCAAATGGTTTTAGCGGTCATGGACTACAACAAGCGCCAGCAATTGGTCGTGCTATTTCAGAATTGGTCATATACGGTGAGTACAGAACATTAGATTTGGAGCCTATGGCTTATGAGCGAATATTAAGTGGTAGGGAGTTTGGTGAACGTATAATAATTTAGGCGTGATAGAGCGTATACGCAATTCCTAGAACTGATAAGTTTGCCAAGCGCGCAATTACATGAAATCGGCTTTGAACATAGCTGATTTATTGCTTTAAATTAGCTGTTGCAATTAACTAACACTATTCATGAGCACTCCGAATTACAACAACGTAATGGTTTGCTCTGCCGGTTGCCTACCACACCTGACACCATCACCGTTTACATCAAGTTGCCTTTCACTTGCTCGGTTACTCATCATCTTACTCACATAGAAAAAAAGCGTATCAATCATGAATCGACGCTGCCTCCCGGGCTTCTACTGCAATGCAGATTGGCGCATGAAATACAAGTTGGAGCAGATGATGAAGGATTATTACTGGAAACATACACTCTTCTAGTTGATATAACTTGGGAAGGTATATTGCTAGCCTACATCATTCAAATTCTTCATTCGGAAAAGTTGCTACTTTCCGGCATTCCTAGTCAATTCTCCCCGTACAAAACTACTGTACAGTTGGAAATCCTTGGCATCAAGCCCAATACCGAACTTCAATTTAATGGGTCTAATATTGCCTAAGGCATCCAGTCGCCTAGATTACTTGCCTTGGTCAATCAGATATTGTCGAAGAGACGGTATCGGTATCGTTATGGTCGTAAAATCACGGTACACCACCCCGGCTACTATCATCGCTTGGAGAAATTCTTGCTCTGAAATACCCTCTGGCATAGCGCTTTGGTGTTGACCTTCCTCCCATTCGCGATAACTGAGCATGCTCAAAACCTCTACCGCCTTACATCCGTCAGACCCAATAAGCTCTGCCACATCTGCGAGTAATTGCTTGCACGCCGCAATTGGCGAACCTTTCAACCTTGCCCTGTAATACTCAATTCGTCTTCCATCGCCAGCAGCACGCACCGCAGACTCATCTACTCTTGACAAGTCACGTCCGTTGTCAATGAGTTGCTGGGCCAATGCCACCATATAGTACTCCAAATGTTGCAGCCAGCCACCACTCCAAGCCTCTATCTTCTCTGGCAACTCTGATTCATCCCAACCCTTGATTTCATAACTACTCAACATGACCTTAACCGACTCAGTCGCCTCTCCGGCTTCCAACCTCCCAAGCAGTTGAACATGACTGAGCAGACCGCTTCTCGCAAAACGTGAAAACCTCGCCTTGTTGACAAACATCGACTTGCTGTATGAGTGACCAGCCCACAGTGCTAAAATCGGCAACCCGTGCGTGCCCATATGCACCTTAACCAACATCGGCAACTCCTGCGAACTAAACTTGTGCACCCCATTAATCATCACCACAATAGGACGCAACTTCGGACGCTCAGGCAAACCGTCATCACCCATCAGTCTCTTGCATAAGGCCGCAGCGTCTTCACCATACAAGCACCTCAGGTCATCTAACATTAAGTTGGCTGATGACAAGCTGTCAGGCACTTCCTCTTCACCATTGATAATCTTATCAAACCGGTCGGTATAACCAAGAATATAAACTGTATTGAGTATTCTCTCGCCATATCCCGGTATGATACCGTCAGCAATCTTTCGTATGACAGCACTTTGATCTACCAAATCGCTCATCTCAATGTTCACCACCACAGGACCGTCTTCCATTGCCTCCCACTTGTTCTGCAAATGTTTGAGCAACGTTGACTTGCCAGCGCCGGTGGCACCCTGAATCAGCCAAGTGCTCTCACCGCAGAGTTTCCGCCCGTATGGCAATTCACCGTCGGAGCATTCGGCTTTGATGCTTGACTCAATCCCAGCGACTGTGTTCTCAATGCCATCGATAATCTCCTTGCGACCGACAAAGAACGCGGCTTTGTTATTGTGGTCTCCTGACGCGAGTTGCTCTAAGGTGATTGGTGGTGATTTTTGCATGTGTTATGTCCTGACCTTTGTAACTTTCGATTCTAATCATAACATGCTGTTTCTCACCACCCGCAATTATTTTTCGTAATACGGTGTTCGCACTGGACAAACTAACAACCAAAACGCAAATAACACACAATGGACTCCATAGTTAAAATGATGGCAATAAAGTTGAAATTCGAATTATGGCTGTGTCCGATTTATCATTCATCTAACATTCGAATGAAGTGAAAAATTCACCAACTGCTTACAAATAGCAGTTTGAGAAGCCTTACTGAAAACCGGGGTAAAAGCCCGGTGTTGTCTAGTCAGTTAAAAACTAAACTAAGGGCATGTGTGCCTACTCTCTTCAAATCATCATTGGTTTTAACAATGAGAATATCTGATTAGTGTTGGCTTTTAATTCGCTCATATTTTGTTATACTTGCAACACTTACATTAGTAAAATAAAACCATGTTGAGCAAAGAAAAGAAGCAGAGTCTGGAGCGTATTGGCAGGCGCACCGACAAAGCCCATGCACTTTACTTTGTCGGACGGCAGGATATCATAGCGGAGATAGAAGACACAGTGGGCGACATGCAGGAGTTGATTGGCGAAAAGTCTCCCGCTGAGATTGCCGAGTCCGGAATCAACCTGTCAGATCAGTTGACTTGGCTGGTGCAAGGGGCGCCAGGTGCGGGCAAATCAGCGTTGCAGAGCCACCTGCGGATGACTTGGGCAAAACAGGCAGATAGCCCGATTGCCTTCAAGGTTAGCACCAAAGACCTGAAAAACGAGGTTTCACTCACCGAACTGATAGCCAACCATATCAAGAAAGGTGGGGCCGAGATACTCAACCGCATCCGGGTGCTGGAGTTGGGAGGGGGATTCCGGTGGTTCGGCTTGGGAGGGGAAGTCAAGGCAACCGAGTCTCAGCAACGCGGCCCGCTGACGCTGCGGGACTTGTGGCGACTGTATGACAAGGGTTTGCCTGACTTCATCAAAGAACAATTCCATGAGAAATACAATCTGGAACAGACCGCGGCCAAATTTCAGCCGATGGTGCTGATGATTGACGAGATACAGAATTTGAAGTCAGAAGGCGAGGACTTGTTAGAGCATTTGCATTTAGGCGACCACGGTTTGCCGATATTTGCGATGTTGGCTGGGTTGTCTTGGTCGCGGACGCGTTTAAGGAAGGCGGGCATTTCGCGTTTCGCCAAAGGTCATGTAAGAACGTTGGAGCTGTTGTCCGGGGAGGAGGTGGCTGAGGCGGTGAGGCGCATGCTTGAGGAGCATGACATTGCTGGCTTTCAAGACGCTGAGATTGCCAACAAGATAGCCAAGTGGTCCAATGGCTGGCCGCAGCATCTTCACAACTACATGTGTGTGCTGGCCCTGGAACTGGCTGCAAAGGATGGTGAACTTGACATGGTTGATGAAGACAAGGTGCGAGATGTCGGCAACCATGACCGCTGGGTCTACTATGAGGAGCGATTGCAGGACTCTAGCATCAGGGCCTGTTTCAACCTGCTGGCCGATGTCGCTGAGACGATTGGCCAAGATGGTTGCACAGAGAATGTCATACTTGGGATGCTGCGTAATCATCGATGGGATGATGAGCGCGACCCAGCAGATATCATGCCGGAAAATATGACACCTCAGGAGTTCATTGATGAGATGGCTCGGTCTGGGATAATCCACAATGAACACAGTCTCATCACCATACCAATCCCGTCATTTCGGCAACATCTGATTGACAAGAGGTTAGACGCGTTTCAGAAGCGATAAAAACCATGTTGAGCAAAGAAAAGAAGCAGAGTCTGGAGCGTATAGGCAGACGCACCGACAAAGCCCATGCACTTTACTTTGTCGGGCGGCAAGATATCATAGCAGGAATAGAGGACACAGTGAGCGACATGCAAGAGTTGATTGTTGATAAATCTCCCGCTGAGATTGCCGAGTCCGGAGTCAACCTGTCAGATCAGTTGACATGGCTGGTGCAGGGGGCGCCAGGTGCGGGCAAATCAGCGTTGCAGAGCCACCTGCGGATGACTTGGGCAAAACAGGCAGATAGCCCGATTGCATTCAAAGTCAGCACCAAAGACCTGAAAAATGAGGTATCGCTCACTGAACTGATAGCCAACCATATCAAGAAAGGCGGGGCCGAGATACTCAACCGGATTCGAGTACTGGAGTTGGGAGGAGGATTCAGGTGGTTCGGCTTGGGAGGGGAAGTGAAGGCAACCGAGTCTCAGCAACGCGGTCCATTGACGCTGCGGGACTTGTGGCGACTGTATGACAAGGGCTTGCCTGACTTCATCAAGGAGCAATTCCATGAGAAATACAATCTGGAACAGACCGCGGCCAAGTTTCGACCGATGGTGCTAATGATTGACGAGGTACAGAATCTGAAGTCAGAAGGCGAGGAGTTGTTAGAGCATTTGCATTTAGGCGATCACGGTTTGCCGATATTTGCGGTGTTGGCTGGCCTGTCTTGGTCGCGGACGCGTTTGCGGAAGGCGGGTATTTCACGCTTCGCCAAAGGTCATGTAAGAACGTTGGAGCTGTTGTCCAGGGAGGAGGTGGCTGAGGCAGTGAGGCGCATGCTTGAGGAGCATGGCATCGTAGGTCATAGAGACGCTGATATTGCCAAGAAGATAGCAGAGTGGTCTAATGGCTGGCCGCAGCACCTTCACAACTATATGTGTGTGCTGGCCTTGGAACTGGCTGCAAAGGATGGTGAACTTGACATGGTTGATGAAGACAAGGTGCGAGATGTCGGCAACCATGACCGCTGGGTCTACTATGAGGAGCGATTGCAGGACTCTAGCATCAGGGCCTGTTTCAACCTGCTGGCCGATGTCGCTGAGACGATTGGCCAAGACGGATGCAGTGAGTTTGAATTACTGGACCTGCTTGGGAAAAGGCGATGGGACAAGAACACCAGCAATTTGCTGGTCATGCCAGAAAATATGACACCGCAGGAGTTCATTGATGAGATGGCTCGGTCAGGAATAATTCACAATGAACACAGTCTCATCACCATACCAATCCCGTCATTTCGGCAACATCTGATTGACAAGAGGTTAGACGCGTTTCAGAAGCGATAAAAGCTATGTTGAGCAAAGAAAAGAAGCAGAGTCTGGAGCGTATAGGCAGGCGCACCGACAAAGCCCATGCACTTTACTTTGTCGGACGGCAGGATATTATAGCCGGGATCGAAAGCACAGTAGGCGACATGCAAGAGCTGATTGGCGGCAAATCTCCCTCGGAAATTGCTGAATTCGGAATCAACCTGTCAGACCAGCTGACTTGGCTGGTGCAAGGGGCTCCAGGTGCGGGCAAATCAGCTTTGCAGAGCCATCTGCGGATAACTTGGGCAAAACAGGCAGATAGCCCGATTGCATTCAAGGTCAGCACCAAAGACCTGAAAAACGAGGCCTTACTCACCGAACTGATAGCCAACCATATCAAGAAAGGTGGGGCTGAGATACTCAACCGCATCCGGGTGCTGGAATTGGGAGGAGGATTCCGGTGGTTCGGCTTGGGAGGGGAAGTCAAGGCAACCGAGTCTCAGCAACGCGGTCCGCTGACGCTGCGGGACTTGTGGCGACTGTATGACAAGGGTTTGCCTGACTTCATCAAGGAGCAGTTCCATGAGAAATACAATCTGGAACAGACCGCAGCCAAGTTTCAGCCAATGGTGCTAATGATTGACGAGATACAGAATCTGAAATCAGAAGGCGAGGACTTATTAGAGCATTTGCATTTAGGCGATCACGGTTTGCCGATGTTTGCGGTGTTGGCTGGTCTGTCTTGGTCGCGGACGCGTTTAAGGAAAGCGGGTATCTCACGCTTCGCCAAAGGTCATGTGAAGACGTTGGAACTTTTGTCCAAGGAGGAGGTGGCCGAGGCGGTGAGACGCATGCTTGAGGAGCATGACATTGCTGGCTTTCAAGACGCTGAGATTGCCAGCAAGATAGCCAAGTGGTCCAATGGCTGGCCACAACATCTTCACAACTACATGTGTGTGCTGGCCTTGGAACTGGCTGCAAAGGATGGTGAACTTGACATGGTTGATGAAAACAAGGTGCGAGATGTCGGCAACCATGACCGCTGGGTCTACTATGAGGAACGATTGCAGGACTCTAGCATCAGGGCCTGTTTCAACCTGCTGGCCGATGTCGCTGAGACGATTGGCCAAGATGGTTGCAGAGAGAACGAATTGCTTAGGGTTCTCAATGTCAGGTTTTGGGAACAAAATGCCGAGCCAGCTGATGTCATGCCAATGGATATGAAACCTCAGGAGTTCATTGATGAGATGGCTCGGTCTGGGATAATCCACAATGAACACTGCCTCATCACCATACCAATTCCGTCATTTCAGCAACATTTGATCGACAAGAGGCTAAACAAAGATTAACTGATATTCTTAAATATTTTGTCAAAGCGTACGTAATTTAATTCGCTATCCTTCAGAATATCATATTATTGTATTGAGTTAACCACAGCTTAAATCACAATACATATCAACAGCAACAACATTGCTAGTAAGCATGCGCATTTTATGCCATGCTGGGTAGAAATTAGCTCCTTAGCCCTTTCACAATCGTATTTGACGCTGATTGAAAGCTATATTTATGAGAACTATAAAAGTTGGAAATAGGGAATATCAACAGATTCAAGGCCCGCTCAGCTTATTGGGCTGGTTCCTAAGAATAATTTTTGTACTATGGCATTTACTGGCACTCATAGCCTTGATTTATGGTGTCTATAACATCGAACAATTCCCATATAGCGACCCATCCGCATTTAGCTCATCGAACGAAGACCCCGAAAGCAATGACCCATTCACTACAATTGTTCCTAATTTGTATAAATTCTCATTTGTAATCTATACTCTAGCAATTATTTTTATTTGGCTTAATGGAACTTTAATACTTGGCATGTATTTGCTCCTAACTAGTCGCACAAAAACACTAGTACTCATATCAGAATCTACCCATTCAATACGGCGAAGCGAAGTTGAACATGAGTTGCCTAAAATTGATCTACCTCTCAACCCATCTCACCAAAAAGAAATAAATACTTGATTGATCACAAGAGAACAAATCTATAATTTATTATCAACGAATCAGTACTTAGTCAACATTGGAAGTTTGTAATCCAACAATTTGAATGCTGTTTACCTACAATACCGAGAAATTGAAGTTTCAAATTCAAAAACGCTCAACAAACCTTCTAAGTGTGAGCACATTCATAATACTCCTAGCCTCGTTAATTATTTTCTACTCTGCATCGGTACATTCCAATCTGAACGAATGCGAAAAACTTATCACTGTTGACAGTGATTTTGGAGACATGCTGTTAACACAAAATGAAAAAGCAGAGCTTCTAGACGCTCGATTTTTTGACGCCCTTTCAGCCTACAACGAATGCCTACGCGGTAAAAATGCGTCAGGAAGCTCACTTGGTAATAGCTCAAACGTTGAAGGCCACTTGCAAGGCACAGAGTCTCTTCCGTCAAGCGACGGATCAGATGCTGGAACAACTGCCTCCGGCGGTATTCAAGGTAGTGATATAGACTCAGCAGCTGGTGACCAACCTCCAATGTTGAGTGGCAATGTCCCAGAAGATATTCCAGCTGCTGATAATGACGATGCTCTGGCGAGACAACTACGGCGCGCTGCTGAAAATGAAACAGATCCGGAATTAAGAAAAAAACTTTGGGACGAATACCGGCGATACAAAGGTCTACCACTCCAAAACAATAATCCCCGTAATAATTCAACTTCGGAAAGTTCCACCCAAAACTCGCCCAACGCGTTTAATACACAGTCACCAACTGTTGATAGCTCGTCAGGCAATAAAATTGATGTTTCAAGACTGGATTCAGCAGTCGCTGTTGTGGAAACACCTTTTAATCAAGGCAGTGGATTCGTAATCGCTCCTGGAAAACTCATAACAAACCAGCACGTTGTTGACAACACAACAACAGTAAGGCTCTATTTTGGAGATGGCACGAAGATCGCTGCCAAAGTATCTCGTGTTGATAAAAAAAGAGATGTTGCACTTGTCAAATTCAACACCAGTTTCAAAAGACCTAGTTTACCGATTCGGGAACAACCTACAGAGAGAGGCGAAGACGTTTACTCCTTCGGAGCTCCACTAGGTTTGCCCGGAACGTTGCGAAAGGGGATCATCAGTACTCATAGAGAAGATCCATCAGGTATGAGATTCATACAAAGCGATGTTGCAATCAATCCAGGAAACTCAGGCGGGCCTTTACTTGATAAAAACTACTCTGTTGTTGGTATTGCAGTACAAGGTGTGTTGGTTCAGGGCTCCCAGCAAGGATTGAACTTCTTTATTCCGATTAAAGACGGCATGCGTGCTTTAGGCATGTAGCCTTTAGCAGTAGAAATTAAAAGAACCCCATAAATCGTTGAAGAATTGGGATTTATTGTCGTTCATTCTTTAATCCAGCAGCAACATATTCATCGGTAACTTCGCTATGTCAGTGCTACCCGATGCTCAGTAGCAAATTTACATTAAGGATGGGCTGGGGTTGCTTAAGGTGGCAAGACCGACTTTGGTCTACAGTGTGATGCTTTAAGTCTGAACCATGAAAATCAAATTGACAATAAACGAATAATTTCACCAAAACTCAATCTGAATAATCAATATAGAATTACTAGGTAAGTTGAATCACAGTACTGTTTGAATTTTAGTCCCGTAAACTTCGTTCAATATCTCATCAATGAGGTCTGCAAGCGGAAATATATCAAATTCTCCTTTGAGAGGGATGCGTCAACCTTTTTTAAGGCAACAATACTCGGCCAACGATATTTTGTGCGCAGTATTTCTGGAAAATTTATTCCAAGTCTTGTTCTAGACTTCATGCATAAAACATAATGGCACATCGCTCTTGCTGTTCGGCCATTTCCATTGATGAAGGGGTGAATATGATTAATACCCCACATCAAATAAGAAGCCAAAGCAATGCTATCCATAGTTTCCCAAATGTTATTCACTATTTCGATTAGCTTATTCATTTTAGTAGGAACTTTATCCGATTTCATTGGGACAAAATCACCCGCAGTCACTGCTACTTTTCTATATTCACCCGCCCCCTCATGGAGACAAGCAATCGCATGATAATTTATTGCTTTAATTAGTTCCTCGGATATTGAACTTCGATTGAGATCTAATGAAGCAGTAATAATCGATTCTAGGAAATTGTAATGTCGTATTCCGTTTGATCTTGCAAGCTCTGCATATATGGGGTTGGTCTCATCATCTCCTACAATCTGATCAATTATCATGAATCATATATTCCGCAGAAATTATCTAATGCTTTTCGTATTTCATCCTTGGTTACCTTACTGTCATAGTCCATTAAACCATATATATTTGAAACAACCTGTTCTCTTTTTTGTTCAGGAGTCATATTCTTTTCAATGTCTTGAAATTTAGTGATATCAATACCGCTTTTATATTCCTTCAAATTTCCAATTTTCATCATTTACCTTCCCTTAGTCTTGTAGGTTTAATCTTCATTGTGTTGTAGATAGTGTATAGTAAATTGAAGTGTGCCTGCGCTGATTAGTGGCATGCCAATTGCATCAGCTAATAACAATCACCGTAACTGACTGATGACCGTCAGTCCGTTCCTGGCTTTTACCAGAAAATTGACCGCAACCCCAACTCAGAATTCGAAGAATGGAACAACGCCTACTGACCCGCACCAGTCACAATGTTAAATATTGCACTATAGGCTGAATAACAGAAATATTTGCCCGCGAATTATCAAGTGTTGTTGAACATTTTATAATTGCCCCAAATTGCAATTCTTGCATAATTTAGTACAGTCGTCCCTAAATTTTTCGAATTTTCCTTCACACATTAAGACTGTTTCATGCTATATTAAGCACCTTGCAGTTCCTCACAAATCATACTAAACAATAAATCGTTCAATTTTGTCTTCTGAACTATGCAAATATACAATCTGTTGAAAGTTTTCCAGCTGATTGCAGTTCTGGCACTCAGTCTAACGCTAACCAGTCCGGCGTTTTCTACCGGAGACGCTCAAGCCGGTAAAACGAAATCAGCAACCTGCGCCGCCTGCCACGGTCCAGACGGTAACAGTATCAGCGCACAGTTTCCCAAAATCGCTGGCCAAATTCCGGGGTACATTGCTAGCCAGCTTGCCGCGTACAAATCTGGCGAAAGACAAAACGCTATCATGGCAGGTCTGGTGGGAAGTCTCAGTGAACAAGACATGTTAGACCTTGACGCTTACTATTCGCAAAATGAAACCACACAAGCATCGATAACAGAGTCTGAGTTGGCCGCCGCCAGACGCGGTCAAGAAATATATCGGCGCGGATTGAGCCAGTTTTCTGTGCCTGCCTGCATGGCATGTCACGGGCCTGCTGGTTATGGCATACCATCGCGCTATCCAAAATTGTCTGGACAGTACAGGGAATATACGACAACAGCGTTGTTGGAGTTCAAATCAGGCAAACGGAAAAATACGGAAATGAACGCAATTGCATTTCGGCTTTCAGAACAACAAATCAAGGACCTTGCGATTTATCTGCAAGCTTTAAACTAATCTCAGTTGTTCCAATAAACGAATCAAAGTTGCTAGCCTCAGAAACGACATTTTGCGTCAGATAGAGCACGCATAGAATAGCAATCGCAATTGATATTCCAATTACTTGGAACCACCTCGTAATTGAACAAAAGGCAAGTGCCTGTTGTATCAACTGCGAAATGTAAATCTATTAGCTCTATGAAAGTGAATTGATCAGTACGTCTGCTTTTCTTGTAAAGCTAACCCGGCGCCAATTGCGACACATACCAATTAGGACAACAAGTAATCGGACAACGCTTCATCAACAATACGATCTACCTGTATCGTTGCATAGTGTCACGGGGCTTAGGTAATACCTGCAGAATGTTATTAAAATCATAACTTACAGTATTCTGCTTACAAGTTAAGTGATAAACTCTGCGGCCTAGCTGCTGCAAATACTCTGCATCACCTTCCAACAAGTGGTGTGAAGAGTAAATATCGCTATCTTTTGTTTGCATATCATCGTATTCAATGAAGATGAAATGTCCGATGCGCGAGCACCCTTTGTGATACTGGCCAGTTGAATGCAAATATTGAGGTCCGAAATTCCATACAATGACCCGGCCTAACATTTCACTCAATGACTCAGCTATTTTTGAAAGCGCAGTAATGATTCCTTCGTCTGGTTCTAAGAAAGCCAAAATCGCTACATAATCGTCCACAGCAACTGTCTGTTGCAATTGCGGAACAACTTGCTCTACTAAATCACCCAATTTACCCACAGATTTATATGAACTATCACGGGCCAGATGTGAACGAGCTCGGAATTTTGCTTGATCCACCTCTGGTTGATTGTATGGGTCGATACCAATCAAGTATGCAGCCATGGAAACGGCCATCTGCCATAAAAGGAATTCTCGTGTCAAATCCTCCATGTTGCAAATCTCAGTTTGATGGATTACATGAGCCCCATCTAGAAAATCTGCCGATATCTTAACCACGATATTACATCGGTTGAATTTGCTCTCTTCAAACAAGTAAGCTTCTGTAATTGGTAAAACACCAAATCCATTTTTACTTAAACTTTCAGCCACTAGCTGTTCTATCCACTGCGCTACTGACAAATAATCCTCGGTTGTGTGAATGTGTAGATTAGCATTTGATGTTTTTTTGATTGCATACGCAAGCCAAACAGCAATGTCAAGGGCAGATTCCTCAAAATCGGTTCTTGGTGTTTCTCGCTTTTGCAACAAGCTCAGACTGTATTCCAATATCCTCTGCAACTTCTCCAACTCTAGCCCGTACACACGAAGAGGAATTAAGCTGAGCGTACTCAATGCAGAAAATCGGCCTGGCACCAAGGGATCACTACTATGAATCTGTATCTTGTTCGCTGTCGCCCATTCTCGCAAAGGACTCTGCATCGGTCCGGTGACAACCGTATATTGTTTGGCATCCTGATAGGTATCAAATAGCTCATACGCCATCCCTAGAGTTTCTGTTGTTCGGCCAGATTGACTAGCAACTATAAAGTGAATATCAGGTAAAGATGACTGTTTGAGCAAATTCTGTATTTTGCCTGAAGATACGCCACAATCAATCGTGGTAAATGACACTGAGTACTCCCAGCGGAGTATGCTGAAATATGCCTTCGCGGATAGGCTGGCGCCACCCATACCAAGCAGGTAGAACGATTTAGCCTGACAACTATCCAGTTTTGATAGCATTGAATAGTTTCTCTGCAGGGAGTCTATCCAATCTATGCTGCGCTCGCCGAGCATTAGTGAAACCCCCTGATCAGTCCATAGTGTTGTGTCCTTCTCAAGCAAACGTTGAACGACATTTTCGTCAATCAATTGCTTGCGAAGCCTGCAGACCGGATTGTTGAACTTATTCAACCAAAACGAACCTAGTTCCACAGTAGGGGCATTGCACTAATTCACCAGTTTCTTCAATTGGAAGATACACACGGGGATGGGAATCCCATAATCGCATGCGCTCCAAAGGACAATGCAATGGCAAATCATCGCGTGTCACTTCTTCAATCTCACCAGAATTGGGAACTTCACCAGATTTAGGCTGGTAGGATTCAAATTTCATTTGCTGATCAAACGTAAGTCAACCAATGTTGGTATTTGTTGCTTCGACCCTCAACCACATCAAAATATTGCTTCTGAAGTTCCTGGGTAACAGGACCAGGCCTGCCGCTACCAATTTGGCGTTGATCCAATTCCCGAATGGGCGTAACCTCTGCCGCAGTTCCAGAGAAAAAAGCTTCGTCAGCAATGTATATCTCATCACGGGTGATACGTCGTTCGCAAACTTCATATCCCATATCATTCAACAGCTCAATCACAGTTCTGCGAGTTATACCTTCTAGTGCTGAAGTGAGATCAGGCGTGCTCACCACCCCGTTTCTAACAACAAAGACATTCTCACCAGATCCTTCCATTACATAACCTTCGGTGTCAAGCAATAAAGCTTCATCAGCGCCTGTCTCAAGCGCTTCACGCAAAGCCAATATAGAGTTGATGTAATGGCCGCAGGCCTTCGCACGACACATCGAGACGTTGACATGCAACCTTGAGAACGAGGAAGTTCTAACAACAATACCATTTTTTATACCGTCAGCGCCAAGGTAAGCACCCCAGTCCCAAGCAGCAATCATCACATGTGTTGATAGGTTATCAGCTCGCAAACCCATACCTTCTGAACCGTAGAATGCAATTGGACGAATATAGCCACTTTCAAGCCCATTACCCTTGAAGACAGCACATTGCGCCTCGTTCAGGGTATCGATATCAAAAGGAATATCCATTCGCAAAATGTGAGCCGATTCTAAAAATCGCTTAGTGTGATCGTGCAACCTGAAAATAGCGGCACCGTTCGCTGTCTTGTAAGCGCGCAGCCCCTCAAAAACCCCTAATCCGTAATGCAAGGTATGTGTCAGAACGTGAACAGTTGCCTCTCGCCAAGGCACTAACTCCCCATCATTCCAAATTATTCCATCTCGGTCGCCAAATGAAGTTGTCATGTCAGTTGATGTTATCCTCAAATACAAATAATTGTTAAAGTAATAAATTTAGGGAATTATATATTTGACTAAACCAATGGAAATATTTTCTAATATTCCTTGAATCCAAGAATATTATTTCTGTTTGGAAACCGGTTTTCTCATCAGTGCCTCAGCAATCCTTTTAGCACGTTGATGAACCTCTTCTGGAATGTCATTCGGCGGCAGCTTGAATTCCGATGCCGCTTTCGGTTTCTTTTTCATTGACACTGCCGGCCGATGCAACCTGTCAATTGCCTCGCGCTCGGCTTCGTTCATGCCAATCATTGCCCGTCCACCAGCTCCCTGTAGCTCAGTCGTTTGCCCTCCAGGCACTCGACAATCTGCACCATTTGCTCAAGCGTGTCCAGCTCCCTGATGTTATGCCGCCCGGCAAACTCGTTCACATAACGACCCAGATGCTTGACACTCATTTTGTGATAGGTCCCCTTGTGCGCCCGCTTGAGCATGCCCCCAAACGATTCCATGCCGTTGGTGTGCACACTGTCGTTCACATACTCTCCGAGACCATGCCGAACGAATTGGTGATCATGGTTCTTCAACTGGCGATAGGCTTTGAAATCATCCGTATAAACCAGCATGCCAGTGTCGACATCGGTCTCAATGAAGTGGTGCAAAGTGTCACGGTCCCGCCCCTCAATGACCTGAGCCTTCACTTGCTTGCTCTGGCGTTCCTTGACGCCGATGACGGCCGTCTTGCCGGTCGCCCCTCGGCCCTGCCCCCGTTTCTCTGATTCGTGCTTGTTCTTTTCAACACCGCCCATGAACGTCTCGTCCACTTCGACCGAACCGCAGAACAATCCGCCCGGCTGCTGTGCAAAGGCCTCGCGAATCCGGTGCAGCATATGCCAAGCCGATTTCTGAGTGATGTCCAGCTCCCGATGCAGTTTCATGCTTGAGATGCCCTTCAGATTCGTGGCCAGCAGGTAAATCCCCATCACCCACTTCCTCAGCGGAATGTGAGAGTTCTCAAAGACCGTTCCCTGCCGAACTGAGAAATGCTTGCGACAGTCCCGGCAACGATGCGACATTGGCCGACCACCGGTCACTTCGTAGGTGTTGGTTCCTTGGCAGTGGTGGCAGACCGCTTTGCCATCTTTCCAAATGACCGCTTCCAGCCAACGCCGTGCGGTGTCTTCGTCCTTGAACATCTCCACCAGTTCAATCATGCCGATGCCGGCCCGATAATGCTTGCCAGGTGCGTTTTTGTGGTTGCCATCCATGATAATGAAATCAATTTTTCGTTAAACTGCAAATAGTATAAAATATTTGCAACTGTTTAGTCAAGTATATAATCCCCTAAATTTAGTATGCTGGTATCAATATCTAGCCAGTGTGCTCACCGAAAGGCTCGCGCTCAAATATTCTGCGTACCATAGGCTCAAAAAACTCAAGTGGCAGAGATTCATAATCTGGATCAAATGACGATTGATCCCATTTTTCGCAAAAATCCACGCAAGCCTGGTAGTGCTCATGGCCCTTGTATTCATCTCGCGCATTGCGGTCGCCGCCTAGATGGTGAAAATAGTAATACCCTTGAAAAACTCCATGGTACTTCAAAACCCAGTAGACTCGTTCTGAAACATAAGGCCTGAGTATCGCAGCTGCCAACTCGCCATGATTCGCTGGTGCCAGGCAGTCACCAATATCATGTAGCAGCGCAGCGACTGTCATTTCCTCACCAGCATTATCGCGCCATGCACGCGTTGCACTCTGCAACGCGTGCTCAAGTCGTGATACCTTATACCCAGCCAGACTGTTCTCAAGTTGGCGCAAGTGTTCTAACACTCGTTCAGCCGTGTGCGAGATGTATTGCGATTCCAACTGATTGAGCTGTTGATATTCTTCGTATGTACCATCTTTCATCTGAGTAAAGTTGACGACTGGATGGTTTATGTTCATATATCGAATTCTCCGTCTAAAATGATGATAAGGACTCTGTTCATTTCACAGTTTGCGCCATTTGTGGAAATTCTAAGATGTTTGAATTTACCTTTCCAGAAGTAAAAGTGTGTAAGCTGTTGTAGACAAGAATGATCTATCCTGCATAGCGTCAAACCTGGAAACCTGATAAGCTGCCATTGGCAACAGTCGACAAAATGATTGAGGGTGTTCCACACTGACTTGCTCGCGGCATAAAGTGAGAAAAACAGTTAATAGCATCCCTTCACAAATGCCGAAAATATGACTGCAACTTGATATTAATTTCAACCGCATTTTAATCCTACCAATTGAAGCATTGTTCATAAATGGCCCAAGTGCATTAAAGTATACGCTAAATCAGTCAGCTGGTTTTAAATTAGCTTGAGCATGGATTAGCGTTTTTTCTCCACAACCATAAAAGTTAACGGTAACATAAATATCGTTGGGATCTTTTTCGATCTTGGCGACAGTTCCATATCCAAATTTTACATGACTAACAGTACTGCCTATTTTGATATCAAGGTCATCGTCAATTTTTACTCTTGGGGGCTTGAAATTAATTCGCTTATCGATTTTGCGCTTAATCAGACCGTCAGGAATCTCATCCAAAAATCGCGATCGCCTAAAGCGCTGAGTTTTGCCGTGCAACATTCGCGAATTTGAGCGTGTGAGATGAAGTTCTTGCTTGGCTCTTGTCATGCCAACGTAAAATAAGCGGCGTTCCTCTTCTAATGCAGTGTAATCGGCAGACCTATATTCGGAGTCTTGCATCACCGACAAATAATGCGGCAATAGCATCTCATCTAAACCACTTAAGAACACTACTGGAAATTCAAGCCCCTTAGCCAAGTGCAGTGTCATAATTTGCACACAGTCAGCAAGCTCATTCTCATGAGTATCACCGGCATCTAGTGTCACGGAATCCAAATATGCGGTAATCGCTTGCCGCAAGTTGTCAAATGCATGGTTCTCTTCAAATTTAGCACCAGCATTCACCATCTCCTCCAGATTTTCGACCCTGTCGTGTTCAAGACGGGTTGATTCGGCCTGGTAATGCTCCTTGAGCTTAGAGCGCACAATTACCGCTTCAATGACCTGCGATAGCGAAATGCCTTTGTCTTCTATCTCAGTCTGTAAGGAATAAATGAGATTTACAAATTTACTTAACGCACTTGACAACTTCTTCGAACCATCTGTATCCGATGCCAACTCAACGGCAGCATACCAAAGCGATGAGTTATTTGCAAAGGCTCGGTCAGCTACCTTTTGTTGTGCCGCGGGGCCGATGCCACGCGGTGGCATGTTGATTGCCCTTGAGAAAGCATCATTGGAGTTGGGGTTTATCAAAAGCCGTAAATAAGCCAATGTCTCCTTGACTTCTTTGCGGGCATAGAAACGAAGACCACCATACAATCTAAAAGGTAACCTCTCATAAGTAAAAACCTCTTCAAACACTCTGGATTGAGCATTGGTTCTATAAAGCACTGCAAAATCCGTCATGCGAAGCCCAGCATTTTTCAATCGTTTGATATTGTCAACAACATATCTCGCTTCAGCCTCAGCAGAAGTTGCTTCGAAGAGCTTTATTGGGTTACCTCCCTTGCGGTCAGTCCAAAGCGTTTTTTCGAATCGATTGCTATTGTTCTTGATGACTGCGTTGGCAGCATTTAGGATAGGTTGAGTGCAACGATAGTTTTGTTCCAATCGAATCACTTTGGTTTTGGGGAAAGTGTGTTTGAATTGCATCATGTGTTCTGCCAGCGCACCGCGCCAAGAATAAATCGATTGGTCTTCATCCCCAACAGCAGTGACGTTGCAGTGCTGTCCCGCAAACAGCTTAATCCAATCGAACTGCAACGGATTTGTATCCTGAAATTCATCAACAAGCAGATGTTGATAAAAATCCTGGATGCGCTCGCGCACCATCTGGTTACGTTTCATGACTTCAAGAGTGCGTAAGATCAATTCAGTGAAATCAAGCACACCGTTGTCTTCGCATTTTTTCTCATATAGCTTGTATACCTCAGCGGATTCTAAATCTCGGTAATTCGCTTTTGTCAAGTCAAGTTGCCCGGCGCGCAATTTCTCCTCTTTCCAGCGGTTAATTCGCTGCTGCGCTACCTTGTCTTTGACCTGAAGCCTGAGGCCCCCGTTTTTTTCTTTTTCATCCTTGAGAATAGACTTGATCAATGCCAGTTGGTCAGCTCGGTCCATAATCTCGAAATCCCGATCAAGCCCGGCTTCCTCATGCCGGCGACGGAGAAATTGATTGCATAACCCATGAAACGTGCCAATCTGCGGTTGCAGCGGGCTGTCTCCAATCAATGCTTGGATACGCTCTTTCATCTCACGCGCGGCTTTGTTTGTGAAGGTCACAGCAATAATACGATTGGGAGACATACCATAATGCGCAATCAGCCAAGCAATGCGATGAATAAGCACAGAGGTTTTACCACTGCCAGCGCCAGCGGTAACCAACAACGGTCCTGGCGGTGATATAACAGCCTCTCGTTGCCTATCGTTTAAAAGTTCAAGGATTGAATCGATATCCTGCAATCTGAAGAAACTCTACGGTTGGTTGTAGTCATCACCTTGAAGGCGGCTACTGAAATACAGCGCAAAAAGTACAGGACTTCGGATGCGCCACTTGAAATTAGTGTATAAAAGACTTATCAATGTCAACTTAATATTATGCAACTTGGACACGCTTAAATGTCGGTATCAGCAAAGTTCAGAATCGGACAGGTAGTTCGCCATCGCCACTTCCCATTCAGAGGTGTGGTTTTCGATGTAGACCCGGAGTTCAACAATACTGAAGAATGGTACGAAGCGATACCTGAAGATATTCGTCCACGAAAAGATCAACCATTCTATCACTTGTTGGCAGAAAATGAAAAAAGCAGCTATGTTGCTTATGTGTCAGAACAAAACCTCTTGCCCGATACCAGTGGTGCCCCAGTGGAGCATCCGGCGATTGCAGATTTGTTTGACGGGCTACATGAAGACACCTATACCGTTCGCTCAGAACGGTATCACTGAATTTAGTTAGCAATAAGCGCTCAATCTCATTCCTAATTGTCAGAGAGTATCCTGAATAGATTATGGACTTAGACCAAGCAAGATTCAACATGATTGAACAGCAAATTCGGCCATGGAATGTGCTGGATCCAAATGTTCTTAAAACAATAAGCTTGATATCGCGTGAAGAATTTGTACCAACGGAATATCGTCATCTCGCATTTGCGGATATGAATATCCCGCTTGGCGACGGGCAAGTTATGATGCAACCCAAAGTGGAAGCTCGTCTATTGCAAACCCTAGCACCTAGCAAAGATGATTTGGTACTTGAAATTGGGACCGGTTCAGGTTATCTCACCGCCTTGCTTGCGCACTGTTGCTTGCAAGTGCATACCGTCGATATTCGACCTCAATTCACGCAATTGGCCAAATGGAACTTGGCTAATGCTGATATCATCAACGCTGAGTTTTACACTGGCGACGGCGGTCAAGGTTGGCGCAGCGAACTTGATTTCAACTGCATCGTAATCGGTGGTGCAATGATTACGTTGCCACAGATTTATCGTGAGTTACTGTGCATCGGCGGTCGCTTGGTTGTCGTTCTGGGAGAGTTTCCTATCATGGAAGCGAAGCTGATTGAAAGAACCGATATCTCAAATTGGGGCGAATCCAGTCTGTTTGAGACAGTATTGCCTCCGCTTGACAACATTAAAGAACCAGATCGCTTCGTATTCTAGGGAGTCAATTAAAGAAATGAAAATCGTTCGTATTTTCCTGTTGCTTACAAGTTGCCTTTTCGCATCTAATTCAATCGCATATGACTTGCTAGAGGCTTATCAACTCGCTATAAAAAACGACGCCAGTCTGGCAGCAGCTAGCTTCCAGTCTAATGCCGACTCAATGGTTAAAGAAATAGAATTAGCCGAGGTATATCCAAGTCTTAAAATTGGTGTGTCTGGCCGCGAATCGCGCAATACTGGCAAAGACCCCAACAGCAAGCGCTACGCCGGCTCAATTGCTATTGAGCAGCCACTTTGGCGACCAGCAATCTCAATTAGAACACGACAAGCCGGCGATGAGGTAGAAGTCGCAAAGATTCGGTATCGCAAGGCTGAAAACGATTTGATGTTAAGAGTTGTCAGCGCATATTTTGAACTTTTGGCATCGCTAGACAATCTAGAGACGCAAAAAAACGAAGTCATAGCAATTCAGAATTTGTATGATACCTCTGTAAGCCGACACCAAGTAGGTATTGGCACCCTAACCGATGTAAACAACGCTAAGGCGAGATTGGATTCGGCCAGGGCTTCTGTCATCGTCTCCGAAAGTTCGGTGCGCTCAGCACAACTTGCCTTGAGCGCCATTACCGGCACATCGGCAAAAGAAATAGATCGCTTGAAAGACGAAGTAGCACTGCCTAGTCCGACAGGCTTAGACTTGCATTGGTGGATCGACACGGCTAAATCAAACAACTTAGACATTGCAATTCAAAAAAAGGCAGTAGCCATTGCAGAGGCAGGAATTGACTTGGCTTCGGTGAAATCGCAATTTGCCTGGACACTAGAATTAGGAGCCAAAGATGACTTTGGCAGCGCTAACCCTGACAAAGAGAAATCATATCTATCAATTGTTGCGTCCAAGTCTTTTTCAGCTGGCGGACTCGCCACCAAACAGAAAAAACAAGCGCGACTTCGCCATCAATCGCAAATCGAGCTGCTGAGAGCGGTACAAACACAAGTTGTCACCAATATCACTAACGCTTATCTTAATGAGTTCAGTTTGGCAGACCGAGTTGCAGCCTTGGAATCGGCTTTTAATGCAAGTGAAATTGCTAGAACTGCTACTGATGAAAGTTACGCAGCCGGTCTTTCAACTTCGCTAGATGTCCTCAATGCGCAACAGGACCTGTCAAGGGTGACTCGGGACTTGAATCGTACCAAATATGATTTCTTGCAAAGCACTATTCGTATCAAGCATATTACAGGCACACTTGAGCTTGCCGATATGGAAGCGCTTAACTTTTATTTGAATTGAGTCTTAACAGTCAATATCGACCAACCATTGCGATTCAAGTTGAAAATAGCCCATGCACTTGTATGGTGAAGCTAGCAATTTGACCTTCGGACAATACTCAATTCCTCACTGGAATTTACCGTTAGCAATCGCCATCTGACAAACTCAGTGAACATTCAGAAATTAGTTTACATCCGCTGTCAACACAACCACTGCCTTAGTTCAAAAAATGTGAGATTATTTTTTGAACAGAGCATTGACTTTCTCAAATTAATCTTATATACTTTTTAATTGGTCCCCCCTGCGGTTTCGATCGCAGGCCGCAGGGCCTTCTATATTATCTTAGGAGGCCTTGCCTTTTTTAAGCAAAGCCCACCCGCATATACAGCCGATATGGAAGTCGCTCAACTTTTATTTGAATTGAGAAACTTAACAGTCATTGTCGTTAACTGTTGCAATTCAAACTGAAATTGTCTCATGCAAAATTGTATGGCGAATCTGACAATTTGACATCTGCTTCGGACAATGCTTACCTCCACTGGATGTTGACTGCCGGTAGCTGCCATCGAACTAACTTGGCAAACATGCAGAATTTCGCTAACATCTGCCGTCAATACATCCGCTGCCTTAATTCAAAAAATGTGAGATGATTTTTTTGAACATAATATTGACTTTCTCAAATTAATCTAGTATATTTACCTGTTGATTTCCCCTGCGATTTCGATCGCAGGCATCAGGGCCTTCTAAATTTTAGGAGGCCTTGTTTTTTTGTTGAAGCATTACCTACCTACATTTATTTTGATGGCTTCATTATTACGAAGCCTTTAAAAATACTACTTGTAAATCGTTGGTACAATTAGCTTTATTCACCTATATCCTCCAACCGCTTCACGAATTTATTAAGGTTGGGTATTTCAGTGCACACTTCTTCAATTCTTTAGACAACCCATCCAAACCATAAAGTCAATATACCTATCTTAAAGAATTGCAGGGACCATTATTGATGAACAATTTCCAATTATTATTCCAAACTGAACCATATGCCTGAATTAATTGAAAATGGTCCAAACATTCCAGTTCACATCCTCAATGAACTAGAAAATGAACGAGTAGTTTTTTTGTTGGAGCTGGTATCTCCGCAGGAAATAGTTCTAATTTACCAATTTTCAAAGACTTAATAAAAAATGTCTATAACGAAGTCAATATAAATCCAGACCACTTGGAAGAGATAGCTTTAGATTGGAAGAATAGGTGTAATACTAACTGGAGTCCGCCCTTCCTAGATAGAGCATTTCAGTTATTAGAACGTAAACATCGCGTAGGTGGAGATAAGCTGAGGAAGGTCGTAGCCAAGCTGTTATCGAAAGAGCCAAAAGAAACTTTAACGACTCATAAGGCGTTGCTTGATTTGTCAGACACCGCGAGTGGATTTCGGCTGGTTACTACAAATTTTGACAATCGATTTTGTCAAGCTGCTTGTCAATATGGAGTTAAACTTCCACCAATTGATATCGCTCCTAGGCTTCCGGTGGCGAACCCCGATAGATGGAGCAGCATTGTGCACCTGCATGGAAGTATTTCATCTTCCAGCTTAAAAGATCTAGTCCTTACTTCGGCAGACTTTGGTAGAGCATATATGACGCATGGATGGGCAGCAAAGTTTCTGATTGATATGTTCCGACATTACACCGTCATTTTCGCAGGATACAGTATTGAAGACCCCGTTATGAGATATTTGATCGATGCTATTTCAGCACACCCGCGCGAAGAGTTTCATCAAGCTTTTGTATTTGCTCCTTTCAATGGAGAATACGGTAGCGAAACTGAAACGAGAGATCGATGGAAATCAATGGGAGTTGAACCAATTCAATTTAATTGTAAAGATGACTTTCGATACTTGAATGAGACCTTGATTGAATGGGCAAGAATATACAAAAATCCATTGCAAGCACGAAAGAAAATTGTTTTAGATGGAATAAGAAAATTTCCAGGTAGCAGAACCGAACCTATCGTTGAAAGAGTTTTATGGGCACTTCAAGATTTGACTGATATAGCCGATGAGCTGGTGGAAAATTCGAAAATTGAGTATGACAATCTAGGTTTTACACAAGTCGCATCATGGTTGGATATTTTCTTTGAAGAAGGTTTTATAGGCGGGCAGTGTAAAGAGGATAACCTTGGTAACTCGCAAACAAATAATTTTGAGCAAATGACAGAATGTTGGAAAACGATCTCAAAATATAGATATTCCGAAGAAGTAGAATGGCGGTTGATACGATGGGTATTAAAACGTCTACACATACCTCAAGTATTTTCTTCAGTTTGTTTCTATTACTGTCAGTTGCCTTCAAAATACATTGAAACATTCAAAATTTCATTGATTAAATATCGCAAGGAAATCCCTAATCACCTTTGGTGCCTTTGGTTTACTCTTTTGCACGATGGATACCCTCGCCCCTCAGTCATTAAACCAATATTGCATTACTATAATCGCCCTAATTTCCCAGAAATTGAACGTTGTCTAATTGAGGATAGGCTTATAAAATGTATTGCTCCGAAATTTATTATCAAATATCATCCTACTCAAAAATTCCTTGAGTCGTATTTTTCAGGAGAAAAACAATTTCCAACCCAGCGGGACGAGGTAGACATACAAGCCATCCTAGTGTTTGGTGAAGAGAAATCATGGTCTGATATCAAGGACATATTTGAAACTGATAGTTTCAGAGCCCGAAATGCAGAAATACTAACAGATTACCTTGAACAAGCTATCAAATTGATTCGAGTGGTAGGTAGTCACGCTTCAAAAGATGATTTAGGAAACAACAGTTTCGATTTATACATAAATCGTCCATTAATAGCAGATAATAAACAAAATGAGCGTCAAACTGAATGTATGAAATTTGTTAACTGTGTTCGCGACAGTTATTTTGATTTAGTAAAAGTTGATAAAAACCGCGCTGAACATTTACTTCAACGCTGGATAAGATCTGGTGAACCTTTGTTCAAAAGATTGGCTCTTCATGCTATAACAGTGGATAGAAACGCGGATACTAAATATATTAGGCTATTATTACTGGAGGGTAAAAATCCGGGATTACTAGATCAAGAACTAAATAGAGAAACCTTACGATTTCTAAATAAACCTGGTTTGAGCTTGCCTGAAGACATACGTAAGGATATCTCCAAGATGATTCATGCAAATATTTTGGAAAACAACTAATGGAAATCAATAAAGTATACAGAGAAGTGGGATGTACTCACTTTCGGTCACTATTCACATCTTTAGTAACTACTACTTACTACCCACTACAACGACTACTTTGAACTTTAGTTCGGGGCATGCCCCGAACTAAAATTTTTCAACAAATTCTCCTCAAATTCAATCGGACTCAGGTTGCCAAGCCTTGAGTGCAAACGCTCCAAATTGTAAAACCGATCGATGTAATCATACAACTTCGTGCGCATCCCTTCAAAACTCTCCAGCACCCCGTTGACCGGCAACTCGCGCTTGAGCGTCGCAAACACCGACTCCGCCGCCGCATTGTCATAACTGTTGCCGACACGTCCCACTGACTGCTTGATGCCGTGCTGCTCGCACCGCAACCGATAACTGTCGCTCAGATACTGCACCCCTCGGTCCGAGTGATGCACCACACCGTCCGCCTGGCGATAACTCACCGCCTGCTGCAAGGCTCCCAGCATCAACTCGGTGTCATGGCTGCGGCTGAAACTGCGACCGATGATGCGCCGTGAACAGGCGTCCATCACCACCGCCAGATAACCGAAGCCTTCCTGCACCCGAACATAGGTGGAGTCGGCCACCCACAACTCGTCCAATCGCTCGCGACCGAATGCTCGCGACACCCGATCCTCAGGTGCCGGTCGTCCGTCAGAGCGCGTGGTGGTCAGCTTGCGCCGCCAACTGCGACCCACCAGAGCACAGGCACGCATCAGCCGTTGCACCCGCCGCAGACCCAGCCCCGGAAACTCCCGCCTCAGCATGGCCGCCACTCGCCGAACACCATAACGCCCGCCCGAATCCGCATGAATGGTGCGCATCCGCCGCATCAAACGCTCATCTTCAACCTGGCGCTCGCAACGCGGGTTCTCCCGCCACTTGTAATACGCACGCCTGCTGGCCTGCAACACCCGACACATCGCGGTCACCGAAAACACGGCCTGATTCTCCAGCACGAACTGATACACTCTCACGAGGTCGTCCCTGCTGCGTGACCTTTTGCAGCGAACCAGACCGCAGCTCTTTCCAATATGTCCCGATCCTCCTTTAACTGGCGATTCTCTTTCTTCAAGCGACGAATCTCGGCCTGTGCCTCGGCATCGCTGCCATTGGACTCCAACATCGCCCGCCTCCATTGGTGCAACGTCTGCGCCGAGGGCTCATACTCAAGAGCCAACTGCGACACCGGCACCCCGGCACGCATCTTCTCAAATAGCATCTGCTTGAACTCGGCTGTATACTGTTTTCTTTTCATGAAATTTACCTCCTCACTTTAGTTTATCATAGTGTGACCCTCAGTGAGTACATTCCAAAGCAAATCGGAAGCGCCAAGATGCGTTACTTTTATCCAAGTTAGCTCAATTAGGAGTTGAACTTGATGAAGATTTGCAGAAATTGGTAGCAGAATACGATTTCAACAATGAAGAAGATATTGACAAGCAGGATGATTTTCCATTCTGGATAGATTTTGGTAGAGCTGGTGGAATAGATCTGACAGCTGAGGATTTGAATGACAGACCGATTGAAAGGTTGATGACTGCAATTGAAAATTGGGATTTAAAAACTGAAAAATCTGAGTTTGAAATCAGTATTTTTCGCAATCTATTTTTTGACTACCCTAAAGAAATATTGGAAGCATTGTGCCGTCTTGTAAAAAACAAAAAGTGGACACCAACTGCATGGATAATATGTTTGGAAGGATTAAATTTGGAAATAATAATAAAATCGGAAATGACCGAACAAATAAACGGTGCTCTTGAATCAGCAACTGATGATCAATTGAAAGAACTTAACTCCTCAGCGTCTCGTTATATTAAGCTAATTGCTTTAACTTATGACGTTGACCAAGAGATTACCTTTTCAAAAATTTGGTTGAAATTGTGGAACAGTATCGATAGAAAACAAAGTTTCAAACCTATGGAAAGTGATGTCATGACAAAAGCATTGCATAGTTCTGCTGGCTGGATGACGGAAGCAGCACTGAGGAGGATGCATAAATATCCGAAAGGAAATAATGCAGAACTACCATCTAGTATCAAGTTCTATTTCAACGAAATTGTAAATGCCCGTGATGGCCACTTGGGCAAGGTTATTCTTGCAATCAATTTGTTTTTCTTATTTGAAAATGACCCGAAATGGACAAAAGAAATTTTAATTTCACGGTTCTCACCAGCAGAAGATACTGAGTCGCAAGAGCTCTGGTTGGCATACAGTTTGTCAAACAGAATTGGTCCTAATTTAATCGGCGCTATTAGAGATCCGTTTGTCGATATTATGTTAAACTCAAAAGCAGTCTCTGATAGCAATATAAGACTTCAGTTGACAAAATTGTTTATGTTAATATGTTTGTATGCCCCACCTAGTTCACTAAAACAAAAAAAATTAATCACCAATGCCATGTCAGAAGATATGTTGGAAGGCGTACTATCATATTTTAGTGATGTTCTCATTAGCAATGAGGATGAAAATGCTGAAATCTGGCAAAAGGTTATACAACCTTGGCTTGATAATTACTGGCCGAAATCGGGTAAAAACAGAACCACGAAAATGGCAGAAATTATGGCAGAAATTATGGCCAAATGCGGTTCTGCAAAAAACGAAGCAACTGAATGGTTTTTGAATAATTTAGTCCCAAAAAAAGAATATGCACTTGACACTCTGAAATCTATTGCACTAACTGATAAATCAGCTGAAACCACTCTGAAGATAGTTACAACAATTGCGGAGAATAATGTCATTCATCAAAAAAATAAGAAAAATCTCAAAATGACTCTCGATAACATAAAGACTGCCGATAAAAAATTGAGCAATGATGCCAGACTCAAACCGCTCTACAAAATTGCTCAATCTTGATAATGTTCAAATTGTCATTGTGAGCATACAATTTACTCTTCGTTTCAGCCTCCGCGCTTGTTTCAATTTTGGTATCGATACTCTCAAATAATTAACCCCAGAAAATTGGGCAAAATTGAATCTGTAGTGCAATTCTTGATCTGAATAGAAAGCGCTACTATCAGGAATACACTGCGTCATACAATAACTCCTAACTCGCGTGCGAGCTTGTCAAATGTTTGTGTCTTCGGTAAACCAAGCATTCTGTACGCATCCCGATAAAGTGTCTGTCCTTCCAAGGTATCCACTACAAGTGCATATGCAAAACGACGTCCGACCCGAGATAGAGTCGTGTTATAGAAATTACCTTGACTTTTATCACTTAGTACAAAGTTGGCCAAACACTTTACTTCCGCATCCCACTCATCGTTGAAGATATTTCGACTTATCCATTCAATATCAAGTAAGCGCCGTAAAATGACCAGTGTACTGACTTTGAATATGCGTGCTAAACGGGAAAGAGTGTTAGGCAACGATTCATTCGTTTGAAGCTTGGTTTTTAAATTATTTAGCGGCACGAGAATCTCTGCTGCTACTGCGTTGCACCACATTTCCTCACGCCGATAGTTTGATCCTGGAAATGCGCTATGATTTGATATGGCAGAAACTCCAAGCCAAATGTGAGCAATCTCATGAGCAAGAGTGAACATCTGCGCCGCTTTTGTATCTCTTCCGTTAATAAATATCAGCGGTGCGAGTAAATCTGAAATTGCGAAACTGCGAAACTCTGCAGGATCTAAGATTCGGTGATTGTTATTCTGAACAACCCCACTTACCATAACTAAGATGCCTAATTCTTCGGCTTGCTGAATCAACAACCAATTAGCATCAATCCAGGTTTGGCACTCGCTACGGTCGGAGATATCAAATTTGAGCGTCTTACGAATTTCTTCTGCGGCGTTTTCTGGTGATGCTTCAACTGCAGCACTTCCTACAAAATTGAGCTCCGGGCAACCAGATCCGCGTGCATATTCTTGAAACCACTCCTGCCTCTCTTGGCACATGTATAGCGTATCCAAAAGGTTTGGACTCGGTTGATTCACACTATGTTCCGAAAAAGCACGGAAATCTTGTAGGGGTATGGACTCATCAGGCGGTTCAGTCATAAATAAATATCCGACCGGAACATAAACGGCACATGCGAAAGCTTTTGCTTGATTAAGGGTCGGTTTCGTATTACCTGACTCCCAATCCGATAGTTTAGCAAACCGTTTAGTCAACTCTTTCTGTGTGTACCCTGCACGCTCACGAGCCCATCGTATCAGCACAGGATTGACTGCTACTCGCATTGCTTTGTCTATACTCTACGGTTTGCTGTTTTTGGTAATGGAATACACAGGGAAGAGAAAAGTGCCTGAACTTCCTAGAAGCTTGAAACCAATTGGTTCTCAAACACATCAAACACTGCCATAAACGCACTATGTACACATGAAATTGGAGCGATTATACATATGTGAGTTTTTCTAACTATACCACCGCTAGCTGTTCTTTTGAACCTATATCTATTCAACTGATTGTCAAACACCTGTGCAATCGATACTTTTTAGCTTTTAGTCTGCTTGCTATAGTTATCCTTGTTTTGAATTTCAACATCAAACAAGCAACGGGTTAATATTCTCTAATGTGCGTTGAATCGCGCCACGATTTGATGCTAGCAATTGCTGTCCATTGGCAATTACATTTTCACTCATCGCCAATTCACTCATGTTCATGTATTTCTCAAGCACTTGATGAAGTTCATCAAAGTTGTGAACTTGCTCACCAGCATCTGCGATATTGACCAAGTTTGCTATTTCTCGAAAGTTTGACATATTAGGACCAAATACGGGCGGAGTTTCAACTAGAATTGGTTCTAGAATATTATGGCCACCGACCGGTACAAAACTACCTCCAACAACCGCAATTTCGCAAGCAGCATAGAACGACATCAGCTCACCCATGGTGTCAACGACTACGACCTCAACTGCCTCAGGCTCGATATCTGCATCCCATTCAGTACGACGGATAACATTAAACTCAAATTCTGAAACAGCGCTAACCACAGCGTCAAATCGTTGTGGATGACGTGGTACGATAACACAGACAAGTTTCGGATATTTCTCGCGCAGTAACTTAAAAACCTGTAAAAACCCTAACTCTTCTTCCTCATGTGAACTACCTAGGATGATAGTAGGACGCTGGTTACCGTCCCATCTTTGGCGCAATGATTCAGCTTGATTTTTGACCTCAGAAGGTAATTGCACATCAAACTTGAGATTGCCTGTAATGTGCAGTTTTTTAGCATCAGCTCCAAGGTCAATGATTCTCTGTGAATCAGCTGATGTTTGAACACAAAATTCGTCAACATCTTTCAAAACATAGCGACAAAGAGGTTTTATTTTTTTTGCGTTTGCGTAGGTTTTATCGGAAATTCTTAGATTAACAAATGCAACTGGCACATTGTTTTCAGCACAGCATCGTATGAGGTTCGGCCAAATTTCCGTCTCAACGATAATGAGAGCTTGCGGTTTTGTCGCAAAAATGATTTTCTGAACTATTGACTTTGAGTCAATTGGCGCGTAGATGTGATCTACACTGTCACCGAGCGATCTCTTAATCTGGTCCGATCCAGTTGGTGTAACACAAGTCACCATGACTTGTTTGTCACCCGATTCTAATATTTTTTCTATCAATGGCACAGCAGCGTTGACTTCACCTACCGAAACAGCATGCACCCAGATCAAACCCTGATCAAGTGTTGTAGGAACACGGCCAAAGCGCTCCGAAAGTCGTTGCCTGTATTCGTGATATTTGCGACCCTTTGCTAGATACCGTAGATAAATGAAAGGGATTAAAAGGCTGATTACAACCCGATATATATAAAAAAAGAGCTTGCCCACAGCTACTCTGGATCGTGTGAAATCCAGTCCCTAGGCTTTAGAAAATTTTCAATAAGCTCTTGCTCTCGGCTTCCAGGTCTTGGTTTCCAATCGTATCGCCAACTCACATGCGGCGGCAAAGACATCAGAATAGACTCGGTACGGCCACCGGATTGCAAACCAAACAAAGTACCTCGGTCATAGATAAGATTGAATTCAACGTAACGTCCGCGGCGCATCAATTGAAACTCACGTTCGTGCTCACCATACACGTGATTAGCACGACGCTCAACGATGGGGCAATATGCTTCAAGAAAATGGTCACCAACACTGCATATAAACGAAAAGCTGTTATCAAATCCACCTTCTGTAAAATCATCAAAAAACAAACCACCTATTCCACGAGTTTCATTTCGGTGTTTTATAAAGAAATATTGATCACACCACTTCTTCAAGCGATCATACAGACTGTCACCGAACGGCTTGCAAGCCTTATAAGCAGTTTTATGCCAATGTTCCGCATCTATAAAATAACCATAATATGGCGTCAAATCAAAACCACCGCCAAACCACCATATATCGCTATCGACATAAATAAAGCGAAGGTTCATGTGGGTAGTCGGTACATGGGGGTTTCGCGGATGCGCTACCAATGAGATACCCATTGCTGTAAATGAGCGCCCCTTGAGTTCAGAGCGTTTTTCAGTTGCTGCTGCTGGTAGTTTATCACCCGTTATACAAGAAAAGTTGACACCAGCTTTTTCAAATAGATAACCATCTTCAAGGATCCGGCTGTCACCACCACCGCCGCTAGAAAACTCCCATTCGTCCTGACGAAATTTTCCATCTCCGCTAACTTCTCCAACATGAATTTGAGGTTGACTCTGATCCAAGGTTTCGAACTTGTCGCAAATCGTAGCCTGCAAACCGCGTAAATAAAATTCAACCGCATCTGGATCAATCTGTCTTGTTGTCATCGGCCCTACGTTTAATTTCGATTAAAACTCAAGCGGCACGAATCAACTTGCCGCTCATAGCATCTCTGATCTGAGTTGGTTTTTTTGATGAGCCAAGCCGTCCACGCACAACAAAATCCAATGCTGGCCCCAATGCGTGGGTAACCTTTCGATGGTCACGCAATGGTAAGTGGCCATGACGATTGGCGCTTGTAGACACAAGTGCGCTACCGGCAATAGCACAGATTCGGGAAGCAATCACGTGCGCGGTAACCCGTACCGCAACAGAATTGTTAATCGATCTTAAAGCCATCGGTAAACTAGGATTCGCTGGAAAGATCCATGTATAAGGGCCGGGCCAACTTGACAAGGGTTCATCTAGAATAGATTTATCAGGCAATTTTATAAATGGCAGTAATTGATCTATTGAATAAGCAACCAATATTAATCCCATGCCCTTCGGACGATGCTTGAGTCGAATTACCCGCTTCAATGCGTATTCATTCAACGGGTCGCAACCAATGCCATAACATGCCTCTGTTGGATAGGCAATAACACCTCCAGCTACGACTACTCTAGCTCCAGCTGCAACATCACTAGCATTCAACAGATTAGCTTCAGTTTCGGTTCTGTTGCGGGAGATTCTTGTTCTTTGCAAGTACCGATTCTCGATTTGAGCTACGGTACCGTTCAATTGCTGTTGCAATGCCTTCATCAGAAAGTGCCAAAATACGAGCTGCTAAAAATGCTGCGTTTTTTGCACCTGGACTGCCAACAGCAACACAAGCGACCGGAACACCTCCGGGCATCTGCACAGTTGACAACAACGCATCAATTCCGCCAAGCGTTCCGGCATCTAGAGGCACACCAATGACCGGTTTTAGAGTAGCTGCTGCTACCGCTCCGGCCAAATGTGCCGCAAGCCCAGCTGCTGCGATGTAAACGCTACAGCCTCTGTTATCTGCATCCGCAATGTACGCCCGCACCTCATCCGGAGTTCTATGCGCTGAGAGTATGCGGACCTCCCATTGAACATTTAGACTGTCAAGCGTATCTAGAGTGGATTGCATGACTTTAAGATCGGAATCCGAGCCTAACATCACTGCTACAAAGTTTTGAGTCATCATTATTTCTCCTTAGCCTGTTGAATTAGAAGTAGTCGAGAGTGCCTTGTGTCCTATATCTTTTCGATAATAAAGGTTGTTCTGTGTGACATGTGAAATTGATTTGTATGCGCGAGATTGAGCTTGGGCGATATCTTGATCCAAAGATGTCACACACAACACCCGTCCACCATTTACTATAAGTTTCCCGTCAGGTGATTTTGCTGTTCCGGCATGAAATACTTTCACACTGTCATCATCAATGTCTTCTAGGCCGGTGATTTCGGTGCCCTTGGCATAGTCACCGGGATAACCGTCAGCCGCAATTACTACACCCAAGGATGCACGTGAGTCCCAGCTAGCGCTTGTATTGGCTAAACACCCATCTAAGGCTGCCATAATCAAGTCAATCAAATCGGATTGTAAACGCATCATAATGGGCTGGGTTTCAGGATCACCCAAACGACAGTTAAACTCAAGGACATTGGGGTTGCCATCTCCATCAATCATAAGACCTGCATATAAAAAACCAGTGTAGCGAATCCCATCTTCCAACATACCACGCGCAACGGGGTGGATGATTTCGTTCATAATGCGGTCTTCAAGTTTACTATCAACAATCGGTGGTGGAGAGTAAGCACCCATACCACCAGTATTCGGGCCCTTGCCTTCATCTAGCGCAGACTTGTGATCTTGCGATGCCGCCATCGGCAAGATATTCTCGCCATCGACAATGCAAATGTAGCTGACTTCCTCGCCAGTAAGGCACTGTTCAATAATCAAGCGCTCGCCAGCCTCGCCAAAACGTTTGTTAGTCATCATATCTGCAACCGCGAACTTTGCATGATCTGCGCTATCTGCAACTAGAACGCCTTTGCCAGCTGCTAGCCCGTCGGCTTTAATAACAATGGGCGCCTCTTGCTTGTCTATGTACTTACAGGCCGCTTCAACATTATCAAAAGTCTGATACTTCGCGGTAGGTATGCCGTGTCGTATCATGAAGGATTTAGCGAAATCTTTCGAGCCCTCTATACGTGCGGCTTCGCGCTTTGGACCAAAGCATCTGAGACCGTGATTTTCAAATTCGTCAACAATACCGAGAGTTAGTGGAGTCTCTGGCCCTACTATGGTCAACTCAATGGCATTGTCTTTGGCATGCCTGACTAACGAGTCAATTTCGTTGGAGTCGATACCCACATTCAAGATACTGGGTTCATCTGCTGTACCCGCATTGCCAGGCGCAACATGCACTTCACTCACTTGAGTTGATTGAGCAACCTTCCAAGCCAGAGCGTGCTCCCTACCGCCAGCACCAACTATTAGCACTTTCATACGCGCCTAAGTATCCTCAGTGTCGAAAATGACGCATACCAGTAAACAACATTGCGATATCATGTTCATTGGCAGCCGCAATGACTTCTTCGTCTCGCTGTGAACCACCAGGTTGAATTACCGCGCGTATGCCTGCCGCTGCCGCTTTATCAATCCCATCGCGAAATGGGAAAAAGGCATCAGACGCCATGACAGCATTATGTAAGTCCAGACCGGCTTCCGCCGCTTTAGAAGCGGCAATCTGGGCTGAATCAACACGGCTCATTTGGCCGGCACCAATACCGAATGTCGCACAATCTTTTGCATAGACTATAGCATTTGATTTTACATGTTTTGCAACCTTCCAAGCAAATAGCATGTCTTCAAGTTCTCGATCACTGGGCTGCCTATTGGAGACAGTCAGCGATCCTTCCTCAGGCAGCAAACTTGAATCAGGTGACTGAATCAGAAGCCCGCCGCCAGCAGATGACAACCGCGGCCGCGTTGGTTTATAACACTTGATTGAATGCTCAAGCACACGTATATTTTGCTTCCGGCTCAAAATTTCAAGAGCTGAGGCGTCAATACTCGGTGCCAAAATAACTTCAACAAACTGTTTACTCAAGATGGCTTGGGCAGATTCTTGATCCAACGGCCGGTTGAACGCAATTACACCGCCAAATGCAGAAATAGGGTCAGTTTTATAAGCCAACTCATAGGCGCTCGCGATATTTTCAGATGTCGCTACACCACAGGGGGTGGCATGCTTGATAATCACACAGGCTGGATCATCGAATTCGGCTACTGCATTGAATGCGGCATCTGCGTCTGCCATGTTGTTGAATGACATGGGTTTGCCTTGCAAAAGACTGGAGTTAGCATACCAACCATCACCACCTGTCGCCGGCAAATAGAATGCAGCAGATTGATGGGGGTTTTCACCATATCGCATTTCAAGCTGCTTCTTATAGGTTAAATTGAGTGTTGCCGGGTACTGATCATCACTCCAATTTTGTTCAGCCATATAGTTGGAGATGATTGTGTCGTATTGCGCTGTTCGGGTAAATGCCTTCAATGCCAGTCGGCGCCGAGTTTCAATTCCAATGCCTTTGTCATTTGCAATATCTTCCAAGATACCAGAGTAGTCATCGGGGTCAACAACCACACATGTGTGAGCAAAATTTTTAGCAGCTGCGCGAATCATTGCGGGCCCGCCAATATCAATGTTCTCAATTATTTCGTCTACTGAAGAGTTGGGATTTGAGGATACTTGCTCAAAGGGGTATAAATTGACCACAACAAGATCAATAGGCGTAATTTCGTGAGATTTCATTTCATCTTGATCGGTTTCGCCACGACCAAGAATGCCACCGTGAATCTTGGGGTGCAAGGTTTTCAAGCGCCCGTCCATCAATTCCGGAAATCCTGTGTAGTCAGAAACGGAGGTCACAGGAATACCGGCATTTTTTAATAATTGCGCAGTGCCGCCGGTAGACAGGATTTGCACTCCCAACGAATGTAAAACTTGTGCCAGCTCCGCAACATCAGTCTTGTCTGATACGCTGATCAGGGCGCGACGAATTTTGAGAGTGTCAGTAACTTTTATGGCTGAACTCACTTAGTTACAACAAAGATAGCCGGTACGTTCAGAGCTGCGCGATATCGTATTGGGTGAGTTTCTTGCGCAATGTGCTACGCGAAATACCTAGTATCTGTGCGGCTTGACTGCGATTGCCGTCGGTTCTTTTCATAACAAACTCAAACAAGATTTTTTCCAATTCCTGTGTCAATTCATTATGCAAATTAACAGGATCAGTACCATTTAGATCATCAAAATATTGCTTGAGCGAGCGCCTAATATATTCGTTCAGGGGTTTAGCTTTCTTTTTTTTCATTGTTTCACATCCGGATAATTCTACTCAATTTGACTCGTATTTTATTTGCGTGAGAATAGTACTGTGGGTTAGAGATAAATTTTACAGGGTAATGCGGAGGACGTGACGAAAAAATCCCATCAAAGCCAAGACTTTTTTGCGAATAAATTATCGCTTAACCTACCAGTTGCGATTTTATGTCTGTTATAAACAATTCTGATTCTGTCAATGATATTTTGATCTTGTCATCGACTTAAAAGCTGACATAGATAACGCATATACCAACGGTTGGATAATCTGTAAAATAAAAATGCAATATCAATAGCGAAATTGTTATAATAGCATTTCATACATTATTGTTTATATTAGATTATCAGCCATGCAACAGTTTAGCTATTATTCAAATGGAGTGGATGAATCAATTCTGCGCTGAAATCGCCCATCAAAGATTTAGGAGTGCAATTTGTAATGCTCACTCATCAACTAATGAATATCGTTTTATTTCAATATCATAAAACACTGAGGCTCTTTATGCACACATTTTATGAAAAAAGCTCATTTCTACTTAATAATGCAACTTGAATGAGCGTCAACCACAATATACTTAAACGGACGTTTGGGATCCGTTGCGGTGAAAAATCTGGAACATGTTTCACAGTTGACATTGATAACAAACGATATCTTGTTACAGCAAAGCACTTGGTGGAAGAAGTTCAAAATCAGGATACGATACATATTCGCCGTGATGAAGAATGGATACCCTATTCTGTCCGATTGGTCGGAGCTGGACCCGGGGATTCAGATATTTCCGTGCTAGCGCCGGATTGCCTTTTCGGAGAAACTACCTCTTTGTTAGTAAGCACTGAAAATATGGAAATTTACGGAGACGTGTATTTTCTCGGATTTCCTTATAATTTAAATTGCGATTCAGGTAACTTAAACGCACAATATCCATTTCCATTAGCAAAAAAAGGAATTCTGTCCGCATTCTGTATAGATAAAAATTTACTCCTTCTAGACGGTCATAATAATCCCGGGTTTTCGGGTGGACCGGTGGTACTTGGAAATAAGTCAGAGCAAATCATTGGCGTGATATCTGGATATAAGCCCGATACAGATTCAGTCCTAGATAAAAACGGGAAAGCTGGTCCATACACTTATACTGTGAACACAGGCATTGTCTACGCCTATGATTCTAGGATTATTAATGAACTTGTTGCGAAAAACCCAATTGGAATAAAATTACGATAAAGGGTAGCATGTATATAAATGGTTCTTCTACTAGCAAACGGCACGCGTCAATATTGTTAAGAAGCAGCTCAAGGAAAGGAGGCCCGCAGGCAAGTTTCAGGGCGATTGCATCCGCCTTGTCAACTGAAAAGATGATTCCAGCGCAAGTAGCTATCCAGATAACTTGAGGCAACTCCTTTGAACTCTCACTGAAATTGCTTGAACTCACTTTGCCGATTGTTCACCGTGTGGGATAAAGCACTGCGAACACGCTCGCCAACCAACAGATTCACCACCTCATCCAACAGCCCCACGAAGCTCAGAGCATCGGCTAGTTCTAGCGTTTGGCACAAGGTCAGCCAGCCAAAGTTATCGCAAACAGCATCGATATCGACTCCTCAGCAAACTCTTGCTTGGATGAATACTCACCGCACGGTCAAGCATATTCGGTTGCTCATTGAAACTGTGCAACAAATTAAGTCTCAACTGCCTCAACCAAATTTTCTAGCAACAACGGTAAATGTTGCATAACCCACAGGAAACGGTGTTGCCAGAGAAACGCATTAGACACCGCAATACCACAGTTACTCGCTGACTTCTAATTATCTCCCTAGATGACAAAGACTATTCAAACTTCTATCAGTGTTCCCTGTGATTAATACCCAGCAGGGACATGCCGGAAACGTGTTTGAAATACCGGTCGCAAGCTTGGCACTGAAAGTACAGCAAGCCGCAGCTCCTAATACGCAACACAGCGCCTAGACTGTTGCAAGCTTGCAGGTACGGGTCTCATCCACACTGAGCTCGATCTCCGCTAGTTAGGATTGCACTTCATATTGCTGTTGCAACAACTTAATAGTCTAGTGCTTTTGAGTCTGTGTGAACTCGCCAAACTGTAATACCAATTTTATGTTGTTATGCAGCCCCCTACCGATACTTGATACTGCTCAAACTTTATGGTAATATACTAATTCGCACATATTGCCAAAAAAACTTTTTCGCAAATCATCAGATTGAACTCTACTGAATACTGTTTTCTTTTCGTGAAAATCACCCTCTCGCTTCAGTTTATCATGGTGTGACAGTCAGTTAGTATATTCCAAAAAATAAATTTAAGCTGTCAACTAGCGAGCATAGCCTCCCGTGGCCAAATTTGATATTATGAGGTGTGTCGAATCTTGTTAGATGATAATCTTGAATAAAAGCAGAAGTTGGTAAAACAGAAAATTGAAAATGGTAATTAGTTTAGATGACAGAAGTAAATAATAATAACGAAAGCACGAAATCTGAGGAAGAAGAGATGGAAAATCGTAGAAGTCGAGTCAGGGTTTGGGTAACTTATTGGGCAGCAACTTTTCTATTTGTCGGCGGCTCTGTTTTTATTGCTCTCCTGATTTGGACTGGTAAGCTTAATGAAGCTCTCACACTGTTCGGCACAATCCTTCCAGTGAGTGCAGCCATTATCGCGTATTGGTTTGGCGGTAGGGGAGCAGAAAAAAAACAAGAGCAACAAGGAGAGCCAAGCAATAAGTATAAAAAATAAAACAGCATATTGAAATTTACAGTCTTTTAGTGCGCTAGCTATTCGGTGCATGGTAATTTATTCCAGCTTGTTCTTAGATGATCAAGTTAAAATTCGAATGTTTAGACATTAAAAAAATCTAATAAATGCTTATGATGGTTGAATTTTATAGATTTCATTGTCCGCTGTAAACTAGATGCAAATACTTTGATTCTCGTAAACTCTTTCCATGATTGAAACAAACTTAGCCCCCTCTGCCAATTCCAGCGAGTAGCCAACCAAGAGTACATTTTCTATTTCTACGAAATTCGGTTAAATCTGTTTCATCAGCAAAATCCATTACTTCATTTTGTTGGTTATCTAACCTTGTTCCCTTGTATCCATAGATTCCAACGCGTGACTAATCGGCTGTTATTTGCATATTTATCCAGAATAGCATAACCTGAGGTCAAACGCTTCCTACATTCTTCAACAAACGAAGATTCGAAATCAAGCATCTCAGCTAGATAACCCAATTTTTTGAAAAGCGCTCCATTATTGAATTTAATGGCATATTCTAGCAATAAATCGAGGTCACTCGGTTTATCAAATACCCTCTTAAATTCAAGTAAACAATTTATTACATGTTGCAATCCTGCTCCTAGATTCAGATCATCAATGCAATCAAGAAGTGTTTTATATGGATCTGATATTTGTACCTTTGTGCTTCCTCGCCATATAGTCTTTGTACCGAATAACTGCTTTTCAGGAACATATTTAATAGTGAAGCTAACCCCTTGATAGATGGTTTCACCATAGCTAGCGCGCTTATGAGTAAGTACACAGATTGACCTGAAAATCTGCTCTGTCAAATCCCAGTGCTCCAATGCACTCCAACCGCCTATATATCCCGGAGTATATAGCGCCGGTACAAGTATCCAAGGGTTTTCTAGTACTTGAGCTCGCCCTAGCGCTGCTGGTTGGACTGAAACATATAAACCATGTGCAATACGCCTGATCACACCTTGTTTATGCCATCCTGCCAATAACCTAGATGCGTGCATCCGATCAATCTCAAGAATACGCACTACATCTTCAACTCGAATCATGTCCGATGTCGCACGAAATAGTGCTGCTAAACGTCTCTGTCTTGTAGATGGGTTTTCATTCATATAACTATACTATAATACAATATATTACATATTTTAGAATATATTATGAGTTTTAATATAGTAATATAAATAAAATTGCAAATAGACGATCCGCCATCACCGGTCAATTGTCGTATTAGCCTAAACTAGATCAGATCATGGACAGTAGTGATAGTAATTCTAGGCAAGGCCAGAACGAGAGGTCAACAGACACGATCTAAGTCATGCGAGCGATCCGAACCATTTGATTCTGTGCAAAATTATCTCAAACAGTTGTCGATTCTTGAATTGTGTTTTGTACCATCTACCAGTGCTTGACGGGATAGATAATCTTACCATATTGTTGAGTTCAACAATATGGTAAGAAAATTAGGTAAAAACCATCAAATCGACCACCTTATGTAACGATAACAGCGGGGTTACTCACACGCAAAAAGCCAATTCTAGCTGAAATGTATTCTCTAGCAGACACGTCAATTTAAGCCAATCAGAATAAGATTTGTATGTGGACCTTCGTCAAGGTAATCTTTTTCCCGTTCACCATCATTCAAAAGACAGAATTAAAGTATGTAACTTTCGGCAAAAGTTCAGTTTGGTGATGAATTGACGAATTGGGAATTCTGAATTTTAACAATTCACCGCATGATGTAATATGTTATTATTGAAGCAGGTAATACTGAATTCTGAGAAATTGAAATGTACCAAGAACCATCAATCCCCTTTGAAAAATTTGGACGCAGGAGTGACAAGAATGAGGCTATATTCTTTGTTGGACGCAAAGACATAATCACTGGCATTGAGTCTACAGTTGCAGATATCGAAAGCAGAATCAAGTCTAAAACCTCTGAGATAGGGTTGCAGCCTGGAATGGTGTTATCTAACCAAAAGACTTGGTTGATTCAGGGAGCACCTGGTGCTGGTAAATCGGCGTTGTTAAGTCATTTGCAAAATATTTGGACTGCTAAAGATAATGGTCCCGTGGTGGCAAGGATTGAACCGGTCGAACTGCGGAATGAGTCTGAGGTCACACGAACAATTGCCGACTGCATTATTCCAAACAATGGTGCGGAGATACTCGACTCTGTTCGCACTATTAAAGGAAACCTCGGTTTTAGCATGTTTATCAAGGGTGGAGGAAAAGTGACCGACAGCGAACAGTCATCGAGATTGGTTTTGCAAGATCTAGCAAAGCTCTACAGCAAAAGTGCTGCGGCTGTGTTTAAGCGAATTTTGAAAGGTGGTCCAATTAAACCACCAGAGTTGCTACCTATTGTGGTGATGATTGATGAGGTTCAAATTTTCAAGCCCGAGGATGTGGCGTTGTTGTTCAAGTTGCATAATGGTGCACATGGATTACCGATATTGGCGGTGCTATTCGGCCTCGCCTATTCCAAATCAAAACTTGCGGCAGAGAGGATCTCGCGCTTTGCCACAAGCAATGGGCAAAGTCATGTGCAGACATTAGGAGCATTAGAAGCCGGAGAGGCGGCAGAGTCAGTGCGTGCCATGCTAGATGGCTACCGAATCAAAGGCAGGGACAAATCTGATTTGCCTGAAAAGATAGGTGAATGGTGCAATGATTGGCCGCAACACCTGTTTCACTACATGGCCGGGCTGGCCAATCAACTCAAGGTCAACAACTTTGATTTGTCAAGAGTGGATGAGGCCGCGGTGCGTTCATTTGGCGATGGATGTCGTATGCAGTATTACAGAGACAGGTTGGACGCCTCGACAATAACCAAATGTACGGTTTTACTCGCAGAAGTCGCACAGACAATCGGAGCAACTGGCTGCCATTTGGCGGACTTGGAAGAGATGTTAGAGGATCGAGTCTGGAAGAAAGGCAATGTTCGTTCTACTATGCCTAAAAACATGGAACCAACAGAGTTCATTGAGGCGATGGTTGTTGCGGGCATGGTGCACCGGGTAGATACGACTGTAACAATTCCGATACCGTCTTTTCGACAGCACCTGATTGACCGGACAAAGTAATTTCTGCGCGCCCTTTGTGAAATTCGTGTTCGTTGCTTCAGAGTTCGGCATTGATTTTGTAACATAAGGTCGCAAGCATGACTGCAGTTATATATTGATGATATGGACACAGGCTTGCTTCAAAATTTCGTGATTATCATTCAATACCCATAATTAGCAGTTTTACCGGCTTGGAATATTACGAGAGTTACATAAACGAGGCGCGAATAATAGACAACACCGTCGCCAAACTACGGATGATCAGTTGCAGTAAGATTCGATGTGAACGTAGCGCATTTATTGAGATCTATTAGGCAACATCATTAGACAATTCATCAAAGCACTGCACTTCGTTGCAATAGAGGCTTGGAAAACTGGTTGAAGCTTGATTTCATGTTACACATATACAGACATTGTTGAACAACATGGCATTAAATCTAATATGCAGCAATATGAATACTGAACAAAAATTACAACTTTTGAATCATTGGTAATTAATAATGAATTTGGTAATCGACAAACTTAGTGATCCTGAGGTATTGAAAGACCGTGTTTATCGATCACTCTTAGAGGCGATTTCGTCAATGGACGCATACGAACCCGGCGCCAACTTGCGTCTTGATGAACGCAGTCTAGCCAATCAGCTTGGAGTTAGCCGCACACCTATCCGTGAAAGCCTTATTCGGCTGGAAAATGAAGGCTTTGTTCGCACGATCCCACATCGAGGCGCATTTGTTGTACGCAAGTCACTAAACGAAATCCTGGATATGGTATATGTCTGGGCAGCACTAGAGGCAATGGCGGCCAGACTAGTTACCCAACGCGCTAGCGATGCATCAATCGCTAACCTAAGAAAACTCTTTACAACATATGATGGATCCAAATTTCAGGCCAATATCAACGAATACTCAGAAACAAACATTGAGTTCCACCGGTCCATTATCGAAATGAGCCAATGCAAGCCATTGATTGATATTGCTGAGAATTTGTTTTTGCACCTTAAGACTATACGGCTTCGAAGCATTGCGGATCAAGATCGTGCGAAGCATTCTGTTATTGATCACATTCAAATTATCGAATCGCTGGAAAAAAGAAATCCAGACGAAGCTGAACGCTTAGTTCGTAATCACACTCTCAGGCTTGCAGAGCATATTGAAATACACTGGCCACCAGAACTTGAAAACCAGTAGAGTTAGTTGCCAAATCAGTGCGCAGTCTCTAAACGAGAAAACCTAACTGGCAAAATATCGTCCTTATGGACACTTGACTCACCTTTTTGTACTAGAGTCAAATTTTGGCTGTCGCCGGGACCTACCGGAATAATCAATCTGCCTCCGGGTACGAGCTGTTCAATCAAAGCATCTGGTACTTCATTGGCTGCTGCTGCAACTATGATCTTATCAAATGGAGCTTTATCCTTCCAACCGAATGCCCCATTGGCTGTTCGCAACTGAACATTGTTATAACCAAGCTTGTTAATCACATGCTCAGCACCGTCTGAGAGGTCTGGAATTATGTCGACAGAATAGACCTCTGATGCTAATCGACTCAGTACGGCGGCCTGATAGCCAAGTCCAGTGCCAACCTCAAGAACACGATCATCTTTATCAATGTCAAGCAGATCAATCATCAATGCAACTATGAATGGTTGTGAAATAGTCTTGTTGTGACCAATAGGCAATGGACAATCTTCATAAGCAAGAGGCTGGACATCTTCTGGCATAAACTCATGGCGAGGCACCTCGGACATTGCCTCTAGAACGGCCTCACCAATCACGGGACGGCCAGTCAGGTCACCTGTCTCAACTGCATGAGCTGAGATGGTTACCAACATGGCTTGGCGCAATTTTTCAATCGATATTTCTTCGTGCGTTGCCATATCAAGTTAACCGTTTCAATTAAATCAATAGTTATGTTAGCGCAGGTGCATTCGTTTAGATCAAATCATTGCCGGTATACCAGCGCTTGCAAAGCCATTTTCTTTGAAATTTTCTCTGAACATACCTCTAATCTGATAAGCAATCTGATCATAAGTTTCAACATCTTGCCAACATTTTCTAGGTTCCAATATAGAGGAGTCAAGGTTTGGGCAGGATATTGGATAACGGAGACCAAGAATAGGGTGCTGGCGGAATTGGATACCTGAGCTGCCATTGTGAAACACACCATTCATTGCCGCCTCAAGCAACGCGCGCGTGGTCGATATGGATATTCTAGGTGCAAGCCCGGCTCTGCCACCGGTCCAACCAGTATTGAGAAGAACGCATCGCGCTTTGCTAGCACGTATCTTGTCTTTAAGCAGGCTGGCATAAACCAATGGCTTTTGCGACATAAACGGTGCTCCGAAACACGCACTGAATGTGGCCTCTGGCTCTTTAAGACCAACCTCTGTACCTGCAACTCGTGAGGTGAACCCTTGAACGAAGTGGTACATAACTTCGTTTTCATCCAGCACTGAAATAGGAGGCAATATTCCGAAAGCATCAGCCGTTAACAGAACGATTGTAGTTGGATGATTGCCGCGGGCACCTTCGGCAAGATTCGGATTGCAACTGAGAGGATAGGAAAAACGAGTATTCTCAGTCACGGATCTGTCACTCAGATCTAATTGCTGGGGATAGGTATCTTCATAGGCCAACCCATTCAATGCCGGTACATTTTCGATAAGAGTACCTTTCATTGAAAGAGCATCGGCTATCACCGGTTCCGCTTGTTTGTCAAGGTCTATGAGTTTTGCATAACACCCGTCTTCGAGATTGGCAATGCCGGTATCGCTCCAGCCGGTTTCATCATCTCCGATAAGCTTTCGATTAGGGTCAGCAGATAATGTGGTTTTACCAGTGCCGGACAAACCAAAGAGTATGCTGGTATCACCGGCATCTCCCACATTGGCGGAACAGTGCATCGGCAATATGCCTTGTTTGGGGAGCAGAAAATTCATGACTGTGAAAATTGATTTCTTGACAAGACCACAGTAATCAGCGCGGCCAGCGACCAGGCAAATTCGATTTTTGAAATCAAGAATCGCAACACGCTCGGAGCGGCAACCATCGCGTTCGGGATGGCACTTGAAGGTTTGGACGTTCAGCATAGTCCACGCAGTGTCAGAGCGTTCTTGTTTGCCGTCAGCAACCAAAAACATGTTTCTTGCGAACAGCGCGTGAGTGGCATACTGGCCAATGAATCTATAGTCAATTGAATAATCAGGATCTTGGCCTACTATCACATCCTGCACAAAAAGACGGCCTTTGTAATCATTGAGATGCTGGATAACTCGTTTAAACAGCTGGGTGTAATTGTCAGGATCGTATGGCTGAAGACTGTCTTTCCACCATATTTCAGATTCAAATTCCGGCCAAGCGACTGCATAAGTATCATGAACTGGTCTCCCAGTGCAGTCAGGGTCAGTCAGAAACACTAGCGGTCCGTCTTCTTGGAGCGCAGTCGCATAAGCTTTGCGGTCGTTATAGCCGCCAGATTTTGAGATTCGTCCCTTGTCGTATTTAAGAGCCGCGCTAAACAACTCTGGTTTGGTCAAGTTGTGGTGAATCGTGGGGCCGTCAAGCCCAAAATCATGCTTAAGTATCTGCTGGATATCAGGCATTGGATTTGCTTAGGTAGTTTGGATTGGAGAAAGTTTGCAGAGATATTTGCATTTCTAAAATACAAGTTTATTTATACCAACATTTACTAGCTGATTTGGACAGATTTGGTTAAATTTTGTGGAACTGATACTAAAAAATGTGATTCAGTTAACTATAGACAGGAATTTGCTTATAAAAACGGCTATGGTGTGTTTGTGTTGTGTCTGATAAATCAACAGTGATATGTAAGCCGATTTGGTATGATCTTAAAAATGGGCATTTATGTTATTACAAGAAGATTAAGCAGGTGCCTCAAAATAATCATTGGTTGTTATATCTGACTTTTTAGAGGAGTTTTAGATGAAATTAGAAAATGAACACATTAAAGAATCAACATTCTTCAATTGGCGCTGGAAAACACAACATGGAATTCTTGTAATTGGTGGAGCTGCAGGTGGTGGCGGTGGTGGAGGAGGCGCATCCCAGTATTGTGATGGAGCCAACATTCACACTGCAACGGGCGGCAAAGGCGACAGTGGTGGCGGTGGTGGTGTTACCACCGTACGCCGAGGAAAAAAGTTTTTCGCTGTGGTAGGTGGCATGGGAGGAGACGGAGGTGATTTCGGCAGAATTGATGAAGGCAAAACTGTTGCAAGTTCCAATTCTAGCGAACTCCATGAAAATGATAGTGAAGACGACGAAGATGGCGGCAAGGGTGGAAAGGGTGGTTCAGTATCATCAGAGGAAAGTCAATTCGTATTGAACGGCAAAAACGGAGGTACAGGGGGTAATGGCTTCACCAAAACTTTTATGTTTTCCGATTTGACCTATGGCGAACAATTTGAAGTTAGAATTGGTCAGGGTGGACCAGGTGGTAGTGGTGGTGACGGCTACAAGCCTGGCTCTCCGGGTGAAAAGGGTAAAAATGGTTTCGCACTATTTACGCCTATTTTTTGTTAACGATAGTAGTAATAAGTGATACACCTCCAGAGGAAAAGTATAAGCATAAAAATGGAATTTCACGGTTTTAGGAAGACGAACCAATTAACATAGAAAATTCATATTTCACAAATATGTGAGGTGTACTCAATATGAACTTGGTTAGAGACGAGGAGCAAAATCTAATACAAGGTACCGTCAACAATGCCAGCTCTTTGCGTGAAATTGAAAAATTCTCCAATGCTAACTGAATACAAATCTCGCATGGAATTTCTGGAGAACGAGGCAAAATTAGACGATATAGTGATTAACGACGCCTCAAAGCAGGATTTTTGTTGTTTTATCAAGTCCATGCAAGACAAAGCAGACAGAAAGATAAAAACCGGAAGTCTTTTTTTGATGGACGATGGAAACCTGAGTGTGTTGTGGACAGATGACCAAGATTCCCAAGTTGACTTACAGTTCTTGGGCTACGGGACCCTGCATTACGTAATTTTTGGACGACATCTTTCAGAACAACAAATTTCATGCGAAGCTGACACGGCCAACTTTGAAGAAGTATGTGAAAAAATTGATAGTTTTGAGATGGATTCGGTTCTTTACGAATGAGGGGGAACACCTTAATGATAGCGACAATATTGTTCGTTATATAAAACCTTCCATGATTGATAATGGCATGGTAATTGGAGTGGAGTTTCGTTTAAGTTCTACAAGGTGAGATCAGAAAGGCTTGTCAGTCAATTGTTTGATTACTTCAAAGCGGATAGAAATCACCAACTACAGCCACAATCGTTTGAGATCTGATTGAACGATAAGTAATTGAATTGCTTCTGCATATTGGATTACAAATTTGATTAGCTCTTGTAGCTAATCGTGCGAGAACGGTATTGCGAAGCGATTAAAGGTCACTCGTTGGCAAATTTGATAGCTTTTAGCACTGACTTAGCAGATGATTCCAATTTTGTTAGCTATTCATACAACCTGATGTAACCCACTTTCACTACTTGCATGTAATCTTGCATCCACAGTGCTGGTTACAGATTGTCTGTATAAGTGTTGCGTTGCACCACTTAATATGAATTTATGTCAATTTAATTTTCAACTGGTGTCAGTTCCAAGCGGCAGAGCTTACTGCCCATAGAATCAAAATTGTCCTGCTTGTGATTGTCTAATTCGTCGATAGTACGTCAATCTTTTAGGGATGCTTATGTTGAGTATGTAATCTAATTTTTGTTTAATTGTTCGTACTGGAATTTCTGATTTATAGCCATCTCCAACGATGTAAGAATAATGATGATGCCCCCCCCCCCCATGAAAAACCAACGTAGGCTTTACGTAATAGGTCACAAGTTTGTGCATCCAAGTCGCTTGCAGCAACTGATCTACTGCCATATTAAAAACCTGAAAATCATTCAAAAGACGACTCATTGCTTTTTTTGTTATTACGTATCCTTCACCACCAACTGTTGCATATCGAATTAATCCCAGCTGAACTTTGTCGCTAACCTCCATAATGGATTGAAAGTGTCGATTAGGATGCCTATTATTCAGAAACACAATATCAAATTTATCTTGCAACTGTTCAAGCGAAGCAATTGTATTTTTTATCTCTGGTCCCAAGATAGCGTCGTCCTCAAAAACGGCTATGATATCAAATCCACTATTAATTGCTATCCTCCAAATTTCAAAATGACTGATCCAGCACGCAAAATGCCCATTAAAAAAAGGGTTTTCAGTATTAAGAAACCTCGCCTTGTGTGCGCCGTAAATTTGAAAATCATCTTCGGTTAGTTCATCTCTGAACTTAGCTTTTGAGAACTCAAATTCCATTCCAAACTTACTAAATTCGTCGATGATGAGATTTCTTCGGTCAATTGCTTGCTCCAAATTTAAAACAAAAATTTTCATAACAAAGCACTTCTCACCTACCCACCACCAACCTTGATTCAGAAATATTCATTCTTCAGGGATTTTTATCTTTTAACCAGCAACCGATGGTAGTATCCTACGCGTCTGGGAAGACTCATTCGGAAAAAGTACCGAACGCGTTGCGTAAATATTCTTTTAGGGATAGAAATGGATTGACTATCACATTCATTACCAATGTAAGCTAAATGTGTTTCGTTAGGATCTCCGTGAAAAACTACTGATGGTTGAATATAGTAAACTCTTAATCCGTGAATCCAGTATGCCTCTAAAAATTTGTCAATTTGAATATGATATTTGAATTGCCTATTCAAGATATGTTGCATGGCGTGTTTCGAAATAACATACCCCTCGGTACCAAGAGTTCCAAATCTAATTAAACCCAAATTGAACCTATCGTTTAATTTGATCATTTCCCGAAATCGACGGTGCGGGTGTCTATTATTCAAAAAGACAATATCAAAATTGGAACTCGCTAGCTCAATAGCATCTAATGCAACATTAATGTCTGGAGAAAGTGTTGCATCATCCTCAAATACAGCAATCATGTTTTCATCATTTTTTACTGCTTTCTTCCAAAGTTCCAAATGGCTTAACCAACATGCTAAATGACCATTGAAATCAGGATGTCTCCAATTCAAGAACCTTGCTTCAAATGCACCTGCTTCTTGTAAATCCCTATTATTTAACTGCAATTTGTCCTTAGCAGTAAAGAATTCGAATTGAACACTCTGTCTGCCAAATTCTTCAATGATTTTTTTACGACGATCAATGGCCCTCTCTAGGTTAATAACAAAACACTTCATCTTTCTATGAAAACCAGACTGGTTAAATCGTAGCAGCTAAAAATTCCCACAATTTACCTGTTAAAGTACCACAGATAAAACACAACTGCTAAGTACCCCGGTTGCAGAATATTGCACTAAAAATTCGGAAAGCACTAAATGGATTCAGATTTGATTTTTAGACCGAAAGTCTGCACTACATGATCAAGCAACTGTACGAGTGTGTAAACCGTTTTGATGTTTGTAACCTCAACACCTGTCAGCTGAGCCATTTCAATTACAGCTCCTATCAATCCTTCAAGCTCAAGCGCTTTACCTGCCTCTATGTCCTGCAACATAGAAGTTTTATGCCTTCCAACTTTCTCAGCTCCATCTATCCTACGTTCGTTAGATAAGCGAATTTCTACGCCTAGTCGATGGGCAACCTCACGGCATTCTGTCATCATATTACCAATTAATTCGCGAGCTGGTTGGAACTGACAAATATCCAAAAGTGTGGAATGTGTCAAAGCACTTACAGGATTGAATGTCAGATTTCCCATCGCTTTCAACCAATTTTCCGCGCGTATATCCTCCAAGATAAACGTCTTGAATCCAGCCTGATTAAGAACGTCCTTAAGATATCGAGTACGGTCTTTTTCAACACCATCGATCTCTCCAATAGGAAACCGAAACCCTTCAATATGCCTAATGACACCTGGCTCGCTGATCTCAGCCGCAGGATAAGCAATAGAAGCAATAATTTTATTGGGATTGAACGTAGCTGCTAGTTTACCTCCCGGATCCACAGTTTCTATAACTCGTCCATCATGCCCACCACCATGCTTCTGAAAATACCACCACAGTATTCCATTCTGAATGGTTAGCAACATTGAATCATCATTACTAAGCAGGCTATTAACGTCATCGGCAATAGGTGTAATCTGATGAGCTTTAACTGCAAGGACTACTAAATCCTGCGGTCCTACTGATTTGATGTCAGCTGTGGCTTTCACACCATGAGCAAATTCTTCTCTGCCGTCATTCATGATTAGCTTTAAACCATTATTTGCGCGAATGGCATCAAGGTGTGCACCTCTGGCAATAAGCGTTACTTCCTGGCCGGCATTATGCAACTTCACGCCCATCATGCCGCCCATTGAGCCAGCACCAACAATACATATTTTCAATTTTGACTCCAGTTTTTTTATGAATATTGAGAAATTCTGACAACGCCAACTTTGTAGCGTAATCGCTGTCCCATTAAGTGTAGAAATCATGGGCATTCAAATGAACTAGTTAAGCTATTAACTGACTAGCGCTCCGTATAATATAAGAATATTCATCTACATATTTACAATTTTCTAGAAAATGACGGCAAAAGCTGAACTCCAAACTCTTGAATCGCAATGCACAAAAGTCAGCGACTGGTTAGAAATAGCTAAACGCGCTCTAGCCGATCTAGCTGATAACGAGTACGCCAGAAAACTCGCTTCACAAGCCGAAATAGATTGTCAAGAACCTAAGGAGTATGTCCAACTTGCAGAGTTCTACATGTCTAGTCTTAATGATTCGAATTATGCAGAGGAATTGCTTGAACAAGGTGAAGACGCTTGCTTTGAAAGTATGGAATTTGCCGAAATTGGTAGCGCATACTGTGTGTTACTCAAAAACAATGAAAAAGGGGTGCCGCTGATTGAAGAAGCTGCCAAAACCGCAAATAAAACTGAAAAATTTGCTTTAGCTGAGTATGCGACTAATGCTGGCCAAAGCGAACTAGCTCAATCCCTAATGAGCGATGCTACAGCTGGTTTAGACAGTCTAAAAGATTTTCAAGAAATGTCGGAAAATCTAATCTCGGACGGCAAAAATCAACAAGCCAGAGTGGTTTTCAGCGGTGCTGAACGGCACTTAAACAGTGTCACAGAAACAGCTGAATATGCAAATTTGATGGTGTCATTATTTGATGATAAAGAAAAGGCGAAAACACTATTAGAAGATGCTGAAGTAGATTGTCAATTTCCAGCTGATTACGTTGCTTTAGCAAACGGTTTCATTCAAGCTTTAGACAATACTGATAAAGCGAGGGAGCTTGTTGAAGAAGGTGCAGATCTTGCTATGGAAGGAGAAGAGCATCTTGATATTGCCAAGGCTTATTTGACAATTATGGAAGATAAAGAATCTGCACTTGAGAACTTCAAACAAGCAGTTTCGGATTTATCTGATCGAGAAAAAATACTTGATATCGCAAATATTGCTGTTACCCAACTTGGAAATAGTCAATTTGCCCAAAAATGCTACGAAAAAGCAGCTTATAAGATATCGGCACCGGGTGACCTCGTGAAGCTTGCTGTGAAAAGCTGGGAGTTGATTGAAGACACAGGGTTTTCAATGAAGCTTTTTACAGAAGCAAAATCGAAAATGGCTAATGCTGGGGATTTGGTGTTTTTAGCTGAATCAGTGTCAAAAACTCTCGGGGATACCAATTTGGTAGAAAACATCTATCGGGATGCAAGCGAATCAGTGGACAATTTTTCTGGATTGGTTCAAATTATTTCCAGCTTGCAACAGACTATCGAGAATTCAAATATTACAAAAGATATTTTGTATCGAATGGAGTCTGCAGCAAAAACAACTGCTGATTTCCTAACCATCTTAAAAGAAGCTAGCAAAATTGACAGCAATTCAAAATTCTGTATATCTTTGATTGAAGCAGCAGAGGAGAATGCTAATAGTCCAGCTGATTTACAATCTGTTATCGATATAGTGAAAATTTTCTCACCGGAAAACGATACCTGGATTTCATCACTTGATTTGAAGCTGCAAAAGCGTCAAGCGAATCAGGTGAAATATGCTGAATTCAAAAAACTTGAGAACAATATTTCAACCTCTCTTGAATTTATACGTTTAGCTAAAAGAGTGTTGCGAGAACTGGACGATGCTGAGTATGCCCGCAATTTGATCAAAAATGCACAGGAACATTTAGAAGCATCGAATTTTGATATTTCAATTTGGATAACGCTAATAGAATTTGTCGCCGTAGATTTGAAAGACAGTAAACAGGCATCTGAAATTGCAACTCAAGCAGCTTCAAATTGCAAACACTTTGCTAGTGCCTACAGTCTTGCTTACAGCCTAAAAATATTTCTACCTGAATCTGACAACCTGCATACAGTTGGGCATATTCTTGATGTATGGGAAACCAAGTCTCAAACTGAAATTGAGAAGGTTAGATACATAAAGGCAATTTGGGATATCACTCAAAACATTCCGCAAGTTGAAAGGCTTTTGGAGCAATGTAACAATGACGATTTCGATTTGCATCAGCTCTCAGAACTTACCAGTGTCGCACTAGAAGCAGGTAATGATAATTGCGTCGATAAGCTATGCAAGGCAGCTAAAGCCAAGATAAATAATATTTCTCAGCTTATTAGCTTCGTGTCATTAATGAGATTACATGGCACACCACTCTCAAAGTGCGTAGATTTTTATCTTGACGGTAAGCAATTACTTGAAGATGACTCTGATCACATACGTTGGATTGAAGGAATCTTTGAATTATTCAATGACCGAGAGTGGGCATCAGACGAATTCAATAAGCTCTCCGACTTGCAATCCAACCAGCAAATGGAATGGACTATTGGAAACAACCAGAAGCGTCGCTTTGAAAATCGATACTTCTGATTTCAAGCACTTTCGCTGACAAATCTGTGTGAAAGGCAGACTACACTATAAACTTTGACAACAGATCTTTTCTTATAGCTTGTAAACAACCATAAGACCGTCACGTACCGTCAGCAATGTATTAACTACCCTTGTATCCGCTTGAACCCTCCCATTAAAATCGTCTAGAGCCTTTGCATCTGAACTATTTGGAGAAAGAACCTCCCCGCTCCAAAGCACGTTATCTGCTACGATCAAGCCACCTGACGAAACAAGCGGCATTACAGCTTCATAGTAGTTAATGTAGTTTGACTTGTCAGCATCGATGTAAACCATATTGAACTCACCATTCAAATTAGGGATAACATTCAGAGCATTGTCGATTTCAATTTTCAGTTTGTTTTTATGCGGACTCCGATCAAAAAATGACTGTGCTATTTGTTTACGCTCCGGTTCTATATCAATCGTAATCAGCTCACCGTTGTCAGGAAGCACCTCAGCCATAGCTAGCGCTGAGTATCCAGTAAACATTCCAATTTCAAGTATCCTTTTTGCGTTTATACTCATAGCAAGCAACCTGAGAATAGATATCTGAAACCGTCCTGATAACATTCTTGAATCTTCACAATTGGTAACCGTCCACTCATAAATTTCATCTACAAGGTTAGATGAATTGCTTGAATGTGCCTGCGCATACAATTCTACTTTCTGACTAACGATATCCATAATCCAATTACTTTACTCAATCCCCATTCTGGTATGTCATTACATGCCTCATTTCACTCTCTCAAAAACTAGCCACCAAACAGCAGTTTCTTTGCGATGTTGGTAAAGTTCTCGGCTTTCTTTGATTTGCCAATCAGCTGTTTTGAATTTCTCAACAATCTCATCAAGCGTACGGTAGTAAGCAGTATATAGGTCATCTAACTCAAACGAATATTGATTTACAACATTCAATCTTCCATTGACTCCAATTGATGTTCGTACAATCAAATTTGCACTATTTTTTGCCAAATTTGACACCAATGGAATTAGTTTGTCGAATTGAAAATCATCAAGACAACTAATAACACCCGATAATAGGATGACATCATAGTTGTCTTCATCCAAGTATTCAGTAACGTCTGCTACTGCGAAACTACAGTTTTCTGCATTACCAGCCATTCTTTTTTTCGCTAGATTGACAAGTTCACTGGAAAAATCCACCCCTTTTACGCTAATAAACTTTGATGCTAAATGCTCAAGCAATCTTCCATCGCCACAGCCTAAATCCAATAACACTTTACTAGTAGAATCAACTACAGATTCAATAACCAACTCCGCTTCTCGAATTGATTCTTTTTCAACCTCTTTTTGGTCACCCTGAAAACTGCCAAGAGTAGTAACACCCGCTGGACAATCATCTAACTTTGCCGCGCGAGATGACCAAAAATTGCGAACTTTAGACCGAATACTAGTCGATGAGATTGTTGCTGTACGCTTAATCTTGGTAATTTTGATTCCGCTTTCTCTGCAAAAATCCAACGTTCGTTTTTGCTCTAATAATACTTTATCATCAATTGGTTGGTTGCCCCCCCCCCCCCCAATTGCGTAATCTTCACCACAGGCAAACACGTCAATCGCGAGATTTTTTAATAACTGTCCTTGAAACACGTTTAGATAGGATACAGTCTCTTTGACACAGCTTAATGCTTCAATAATGGCTATTCGTTCTGGTAATGAATTTACGAGTTTGGTTCCTTTAGTTTCAACAACGGCACGATCATCTTGAACACCGACTACTAGAACATCACCAAGCTCAGAAGCCGCTTGAATGTAATTCAAATGTCCAATGTGAAATACATCGAAAACACCTGGTGCAAATACTCTAGTTGGTTTTTTGTTAGCCACAGGACTTGAGCCTGCCTCCTTATAAATCGCTGACTGCAATTCACAATAGTTTTCTGTCACTATAAAATTTTTATTTTGATCGATGATGCTTGGGGGCGGCGAGTACAAAATACCCACATCCGCGGCCTCTAGCATTGCGATGTCATTCCACGAATCACCAACTGCAACAACCTTATAGCCTAACGAACAAAACGCTTTAACTGTTCTAAATTTCTGTTGCTTGTGAAGTAAATGATAGTTTTCTATTCCTCCTTTAGCATTGCAGAGAAGCTCATGACAAAAGCAAAGTGGATGGTTCAGTTTTCGCATCAGTGGTGGTATGAACTGGCGAAATGTGTCAGTTACAATAACAACTTGAAATTGAGCACGTAGTGCATCAAGTAGCTCTCTTGCACCGGCATAGGGTTGGATTTTTTCAATAATCGCTAATATATCATTCAGATTTAGCTGCCGTTGCTTAACTATATTCAGTCTATACTGCATTAATTCTTCATAGTCTGAGATTTCACGAGTGGTCACCATCAACTCATGAATGTCCATAGTCTCTGCAATGCAATGCCAAATTTCCGGAACTAAAATCGACTCTAAATCGAAAGCTATTAACGGTTGGCGCCCTCCTAAGGCCATAACGTTTTCCCTGCCATCGGTGTCCTCTTGATAACTGCCTTGCTGTCCCTGATATAAGAATAACCTGGATTAGGAGTTTTCCAATCACCATACAGAGCAGTTAAATACTTAATATGATCTTGGGGTTTTAGCCATTTCTTACCTAGAAGCTCAAATTCACCTAACTCTTGGCCCGGTGTTTCACACAGTAATTGAACTCCATCAATGCCGCGCCGTGCATTTGACCCGTACGCCATCCAACGTGTGTTGCCATTAGCCTTAGTTGCTTCAAAAAATTCAAACCTAATATGTCGGTAAGACAGTACGTATTCGGTAATGTGATTATCAGTATTGCGCCAGCAAAACTCAGGTTTAAATCCAGACTGTTTCAGCATCTCGGAACCTTTCAGAAAATATTCTCGATCTTCTTCCCAAAAGTGAAAATCAATGTCAGGATCATGCTTCAGTAAACTACCCTCACGCGCCCAACCGAGCAGTGCGCCGCCACAAATCCAATACCGATCCCTTAAAGGCGAGCATTGCAAAACTTCATGCAATTTGAATGCACCTTCCATTAATCTTTTTTGTCGAGAAGAAAACAAATCTATAAGCTTCATAATATTCAGTTTCTGTTTTTTGGTTGTTTTTACAATCCAGTGTGTTGGCTTCGCAGGAATTGTACTTATTGTTCTCAAATAAACAACATGAATATTCTGCCTGTTTCCCGTTAGAATTCTTGTGAGCATAAATTTTATGTCTTTGTTTTATTGTAAATATATTCAACAACCAAGTTTTAAAGTATTCTAAATTACAATTGAAACATTAGCAATTACCGTTGTTCAGTACCATTTAAAGTCCCTGGTTTTGATGGTTTAAGTCAATCGAGCCAGAATCGCCCACTGCACAATGTTTGATATACTGGTGCGAACTACCATTTACACACAAATAGAGCTTGACAAAACAGAAACCAGGGTGTATGCTATGTTTCATGTTAGCGGCACAGTCCATACCAGCCACACTGAAACAGCCGGCGAGTTTGCGGCGGCTGACATCGGTGTTGGCCCAAGAGCGGTTCAGCAGCCGTTTTGCGGTGGCCCGTCGGGTGTGCCAGGAGTTTGGGTTTGTTGATGCCTGCGGTCGTTTTCGCACCAGCAGTTGCCAGGCGGCGCTCAATGCGCTGGAGCGGCGCGGTCAGGTGGAGTTGCCCAAGCCTTTGGCCCCGGTGCCCAACAGCGGTCGCGTGCGCGGTCTTGAGCAACCGGTGCCGCCGCCGTCAGCGGTGCCGCCGCGGGTGGAACAGATTGAGGGTCTGCACTTGGTTCGGGTGGATCACCCTCAGCAGCGTCGCACTTGGAATGAACTTGTCGGCCGCGAACACCCTTGCGGTGCGGTCATTCATGCTGGAGCTCAAATGCGGTATCTGGTGGTCTCGGAACATGGCATGGTCGGGGCCTTGGGGTTTTCAGCACCGGCTCTTCGCTTGGCTGTCCGCGAGCACTGGCTCGGCTGGGATGAGACGCAATGTGCACAGCAGCTGAATCAGACGGTGGTCAACCTGAGCCGGTTTCTGATTCGCCCGATGGTGAGCTGTCGCAACTTGGGTTCCAAGGTGCTGGGGTTGTGTCTGCGGCGGTTGCCGGCGGATTTTGAGGAACGCTATGGTTATCGACCGTTGCTGGTGGAGACCTTCGTGGACACCCGGACGCATAACGGCGGTGTGTTTGCCGCCGCCGGCTTTGAGCGGGTGGGCGAGACCACCGGCCGCGGGCGGCACGCTGCCGACCGGACTGAGTGCCGCAGCGTCAAGTCGCTGTGGATGCGCGGCTTGTGTCGCCAGTGGCGACGCCGGCTTGGGGTGTCGCCACCGCCGTCGCCACCACCGGTGCTGGGGTTTGGCGAGGGCTTGGACCGGGCGTGCTGGGCCCGCAACGAGTTGGGCGGTGCACCGCTGGGAGACCGGCGCAGCAGTGCACGGCTGGTCACCAGTGCCCAAGTGATGTCCGAGCAACCGGGCGAGCCGTTCACCACCGCCGCCAGCGGCGACCGCAAACTGGTGGCGGGACACTACCGGCTGATTGACAAGCCGGCGGACTCCGAAGTCAATCCGCAGAACATCTTGGCTCCGCACCGCCAACGCACCGGTCAGCGCATCGGCGGCTGCCCGATGGTGGCGATGGTGCAAGATGGCACCGACCTGAACTTTGCCACTCATGCCGGTTGTGGCAACCTGGGGGTGATCGGTCGCAATCGCAAAGGTGCCAAGGGCACCTTGGGTCTGCATCTGCACAGCACCCTGGCCATCGATGCGGACAGCGGCACGCCGCTCGGCATCACGCGCCTGGAGTTTGACGCCCCCGATGGTCAGGCCGACGGCAGCAAGCCGCTGGAGGAGCGCAAGTCAGCCCGCTGGCTGCGAGGCTTGCGAGACCTGGCACAACAGGCCCAGCCGGGGGTGACATATGTGGCGGTGATGGATCGGGAGGCGGATATCTTCGCCATCCTGGCCGAAGCCCGGCGACTGCACAAGGTGGAATTGCTGGTGCGGGCCAAGGTCAACCGCCGACTGGCGGCCGATGAGGCGAAGCTGTTTGAACAGCTGGCCGACCGACCGCTGCAAGGTCGCCTTGAGATCGACCTGCCGCGGGCCTCAGCCCGCAATGCCACCCGCACCCAACGCGCCAAGCCGCTGCGCGAAGCACGCACGGTGCAGGCCGACATCAGATGGGGACGGTTTGACATCCCGCCCACGCGCGAGTTCCGCGGCGAGTCGCCGGTGTCGATGACCCTGCTCAGCGTGTGCGAGCCAAACCCGCCCGAAGGGGTCAAGCCCCTGTGCTGGCTGCTGCTGACCAGCTTGCCGGTCGACTCCTTGGAACAGGCCGTGCAGGTGATTGACCTGTATCGGCTGCGCTGGCTCATCGAGGACTGGCACCGCATTCTCAAGAGCGGTTGCAAAGCCGAGGAGGTGGAACACAACCAAGCCGAGCGAATCGAGCGGGTGGTGGCCATCAAAGCCGTCATCGCCTGGCGACTGCTGCTGATGGTCGCACTCGGCCGCGACACCCCGGAACTGGCGGCCGAGGTGCTGTTCTCAGATGTGGAGCTGAGGGTGATCGAGGACTTCGCCTGTCAGCGAAAACTGACAATCAAGCCCGAACAGTTGAGCGGTGCGTTGACCATCATGGCGGTCATGGGCGGGTATATGCATTATCGCAATGCGCCGCCGCCCGGAGCCAAACTGCTGTGGAAAGGGTATGCCTATTTGTCAATCTGCACCAGCACCTATGAACGATTGATTGAACTGAACGGGGAAGACAACTTCTATCAGCTGCTTCGTCCAGACAAAGATGTGTGTAATAGGTAGGGTGCGAATTGACAGCCCTTCTCTGTGGCAAGCATAAACGCGGCGCGCAACGCGAAACACCGATGTTGTTCGCAGTTGAAAATAGCAATGAAATCCAAAGCAAAATGATTTCAGGCTTGGTGACAGCTAAGGTGATTGATGGAATTAACCAAATTGGCGAGAGATTGGCCGGCGATTAGTTGCATTTAATAAATGAGATAATTTGCAACATCAAGATGTTCTGACTGGCACCTTTCCCAATGTTGAAGGCATAATAGCCGAAAAGGACTATGCAAATTACGAGTACGAAACCTGAGTACCAGATCGGACAATTGTGGATCGGCGATTACCTATCTTGGTTAGAGCAACTTTGTCTGGTGTCTTTTCGTGATGCCGGCCATCATGTTAAGCTTTACACCTACAATAGCGTAAAAAACATTCCAAATGGAATTGAAGTTGCCGACGCAAATGAAATTCTACCAGATTATGAAATTATCAAATTTAAAAGAAAAAAACACCCTTTTTATGGTTCAGTTGCGGTGCATTCAGACAAGTTCAGATACCACATGCTGAATCAATGTGAACGAACGATTTGGGCAGATATAGATGCCTACTGTATAAAACAGTTTCTGCCAACTAATGGTTACTTTTTCGCTTGGGAAAGTTCCAATATAATTGCTAACGGTGTACTGGCTTTACCTAAAAGCAGTCAAACCTTAGATTCACTAATCAATCTAACTTTAAATGATTACAAAGCTCCAAAATGGCTGTCTTTCCGGCGAAGATTAACTATTAAAATATTAAACTTAATGGGTAATAAGGTACGTCCAGCAGAAAGATACTGGGGTCATTGGGGGCCAATAGGACTGACATATTACCTTCGAGAATCTGGCGAAATCAGCTACGCAATGCCAGTAGAGGTACTTTATCCGGTAACATTTTCAGAACGTGATGCACTACTTAAGGAATCAAACATTCATGATTACTTGACTGCAAAGTCGCTCTCTATTCATTTTTGGGGTGGCCAACTTCGTCAAGATTTAGCCAAAATTAGTGGTAAGGGGGGGGGGGCAAGCTGAACCTAAGCCTACAAGCATGCTTGGTCAATTAGTCAAAAAACACGGTATAGTTCCGTCAGATGCGCCCATCGTTCTAACCCTCGTTTAACAGGATCGTGCTGATTTTCACCGGAAATCGCCATTTTACACCCCCCATCATTCTGACAAGTGCCTGTTATCATGCGCTTTGATAATTTCAACCCGCCGTTCCAGTGCTATAAGATGTAAAATCCGTCCCATTTCCGTGCCGGCCTGCTGTATAAACTGCAGGCACGTATATCAGACAAACCAAGATCGGCTCCAAGTCCAAGGGCGGCAAGTACACCACTCACCGCCTGGTCGAATGCGTCTACATTGACAGCAAGAGCCGCCAGCGCACGCTGCTCAACCTCGGTGCCAACTACTACATTGACCGCCGACACTGGCCGGCCCCGTGCCAGCGGGTGGAGCAACTGCTCAACCCGCAACAGCACGAGCTGGAGCAGGCACCGTTGGTCTTGCCAGACCGGGTTGAAGACGAAGCACAGAACATCTACAAGAAACTCATCAACCGGTCCCCGTCATGCGAATCCGACCCGGACTTCCAGTCGGTCAACCTGAACCGGGTGGAGAACCGCCATGTGCGCTCGGTCAGTGTGGAGCATGTCGGACTGTGGGCGGCTGGGCCTGGAACGCCTGTTTGAGAGCTTGGGTTTGGACCGACTGACCCGGACCTCAGCCTTGGCCTCGATTGTCGCTCGCATTGCACGTCCCAGCTCGGAACTGGCCACTTGGCAATGGCTATGCGGCAACAGCGGCATGGGCGAGTTGCTCAAGGTGGAGTTCGCCAACCTGAGCCTGATGCGCCTGTATCGGGCTTCGGACGCCCTGCTCGCCCACCGCGACGCCATTGAGCAGCACCTGTTTGAAACCGCCACCGGCCTGTTTGACATCGTGCCCACGGTCACCCTGTTCGACCTGACCAACACCTATTCCGAGGGGCAAGTGAAACAGCAGGACAAGGCCAAGCACGGACGCTCCAAGGAGCGTCGCAGCGACTGTCCGCTGCTGACATTAGGCATGGTGCTTGACGGCAGCGGTTTCGTGCGCCGCTCGCAGGTGTTTGAAGGCAATGTCAGCGAAGGCTCCACCTTGCAGACCATGCTGGAGGGCTTGCAAGCACCGCACCGGGCACCTCACAACAAGCCACACTTGACTCTTACTCATTCTTGATGATGCCCTTTGCTCTCAACGACTGGTAGGTGTGAGTCGCCTCGCGCAGGATCTTGTAACCTTCCCACAGCTTTGAAACCCCCGGCAGCGGCTGCGAGCGGCGCGGATGAAAGCCGGCCAAACGACCGACATCAACCACGAAGCCGTGCATGTTGCGGGATGCACCGGTGTCAGTGGGCTTCATGCCGTGTCCTGCCAGTTTGGCATCCAGCACCACCAACTCATCGTCATCGACCACCTCGGCAGCCGCCAGCTGCGGTCGCTCGCGGGCCAGCCGGTCCAAAATCGTGCGAGAGCGGTATTGCGAAGCGATTAAAGGTCAATCGCTGGCGAATTTCAGAGCTTTAGCACGGACTTAGCAGATGATTCCAATTTTGTTAGCTATTCATACAACCTGATGTAACCCACTTGCATGTAATCTTGCATCCACAGTGCTGGTTATAGGTTGTCTGTATAAGTGTTGCGTTGCACCACATTAATATGAATTTATGTCAATTTAATTTCAATTCGTGTTAGTTCTAAGCGACGGAGCATACTGCTCATAGAATCAAAATTGTCCTGCTTGCATTTGAATTATTCGTCGATAGTACGTCAACCTCTTTGGAATACTTATATTAAGTTTGTAATCTAATTTTTGTTTAATTGTTCGTACCGGAATTTCTGATTTATAGCCATCTCCAGCGATGTAAGAATAATGATGCCCCCTCTCTTTGGGATGAAATACCAACGTAGGCTTTACATAATAGGTCACAAGTTTATGTATCCAAGTTGCTTGGAGCAACTGATCTACTGCCATATTAAAAACCTGAAAATCATTCAAAAGACGATTCATTGCTTTTTTTGTTATTACGTATCCATAGCTACCAGCTGTTGCATATCGAATTAATCCTAGCTCAACTTTTTTGCTAACTTCCATAACAGAATGAAAATGTCGGTCAGGATGCTGATTATTCAGAAACACAATGTCAAATTTATCCTGCATCTGTTCAAGCGAAGAAATTGTATTTTTTATCTCAGGTCCCAAGATAGCGTCGTCCTCAAAAACAGCTATGATATCAAATCCATTGTTAATTGCTATCCTCCAAACCTTAAAATGGCTGATCCAACACGCAAAATGCCCCTTAAAATAAGGATTTTCAGTACTAAGAAACCTTGCTTTACGAGCATCGAAATATTGAAAATCATCTTCTGTTAAATCATCTTTAAATTTCGCTTTTGAGAACACAAAATCTACTCCCAATGCACAAAATTGCTCAGTAATCAGCTTCCGTCGGCCTATAGCTTGCTCTAAGTTGATTACAAAACATTTCATAACTACACCTCTTTCACCTAGCTACCGTAGATTTTGAATTAGATAAATCTACTCAGCATTCTAAATTTCTATAACTAGTCTCATTTCATTACTTGGTCAACAATCGACGATAATATCCAATTCTTTGGGGCTTATATACTATAATACCTTCAACATGATATAATGAGAAACAATATGATTTCAAATGGTAACCAAACAGGAGTGCCAATGTCAAACAAAGCACCCGGCAAGTATTATAGAAAAGGACTGTCGCTGATGGAACTTTACAAAATGTTCCCCGACGACACGCAAGCCGAGCAGTGGTTCGCTGGCCGGATGGGATTCGCTGCCCGCACTGCGGGTCAGACAAGGTGCAAACCGGTGCCTGCCACCCATCTCAGCCCTATCGTTGTCAAGACCGAGCCTGCTGCAAGCGGTTCAGCGTCAAGACTCGGACCGTGATGGAAGGCTCCAATCTCGGCTGCCAGGTGTGGGCTATCGCCATCTATCTGATGACCACCAGTCTGAAGAGCGTGTCGAGCATGAAGTTGCACCGCGACTTGGCCATCACCCAAAAGAGTGCGTGGATGCTGGCTCACAAGATCAGAAAGGCCTACGAGCAAGGTCAGCAGATCTTTGCCGGGGTGGTGGAAGTGGACGAGTCCTATGTGGGCGGTCTGGAGAAGAACAAGCATGCGGACAAGCGGCTCAAGGCCGGGCGCGGTGCGGTCGGCAAAGCGACGGTGGCTGGTGTGAAAGAGCGCGGCAGCAATCAGGTTCAAGCCCAGGTTATCGGGAATACCAAGCGAGACACCTTGCACCGGTTCATTGTGGAGCGGGTTGAAGCGGGCTCGATCTTCTGCACGGAGGGGTATGACCACCGGGCGGTCAAGCACAGTGCTGGCGAGTATGTTGCAGGTGAGGCGCACATCAACGGGATGGAGTCGTTTTGGGCGGTGATCAAGCGTGCGTATAAGGGTGTGTTCCACCAGTTGAGCCGCAAGCACTTGCCGCGGTATGTGGCGGAGTTCGTTGGCAAGCACAACATTCGTAGCCAAGACACGTTGGAGCAGATGCGATGGCTGGTGGGTGGCATGGTGGGTCAGCGGTTGAGATATGCGGATTTGGTCGGCGGTGGTTGACCGTCGCTGGCTTGCAACACCATCACAGTTGAGCGAGTGAAACGACTTTGAATGAATCATGAAGCGACCGGCGGACTCTAAATCCAAATCAACCAAGGTGTATCAGCGGGACTTTCGCATTCAGGCGACGCCGCGCCAGGTTGCGGAAGCCTTGTTCGGGGGCGGTGTGGTCAAACATTCGAAAGAGCGACCTGCCAAGTCCGTCAAGCAGGACTAGGCTGATTCTGACAAGTGTCTGATATTACGGAATATGTAAAGCGTTAAGGTATTATAGTATATAAGTCCCAAAAAATTTGCAGAGGTACAGAAAACCCTTTAGTAATTGATATCGGAGCCAATATCGGGAATTATTGTTTTCTGCTTACAAGAAGTATGCCAAATTTACGAGTTATTGCCGTAGAACCCCATCCTGTACTATTCAAGAATCTTGTTTTTAATTTTAATACCAATAATTTGAAAACAATTGAAGTTCTCAATTGCGCTGTGTCAGATTCTTCAGGCACTGCTAAAATGAAATTTTTTGGTCGCTCATTAGAGGCAAGTCATATTGATTCCGAAGGAGATACTGAAGTTGCTTGTAGTACTTTAGCCGACATCGTAAGAGATTCCGGAGTTAACAGAGTTGAGGCAGTAAAAATTGATGTCGAAGGTTATGAAGACAGAGTGATTATTCCTTATCTAAATAACATGCCTACCGAACTTTGGCCAAAAGTAATAGTTGCCGAGTTCCACATTGGACATAGATGGATTGAGAATCCTATTGATGCAGCGATTAAGAGAGGGTATACTGAGTCAGCTCGCACTCAAATAAACAGCATCTTGATAAAAGACTAATTAGTGAAGTGTGGTCAATGGGGTTAACCAAATTGGCGAGAGACTGGCCGGCGACTGGTTGCATTTGATAAATGAGATAATTTGCAACATCAAGAAGTTCTGACCGGCACCTTTCCAATGTTGAAGGCCTAATAGCCTAAAAGGATTATGCAAATTACGAGTATGAAACCTGAGTACCAGATCGGACAACTATGGATTGGCGACTGCTTATCTTGGCTGGAGCAACTTTGCTTGGTGTCTTTTCGCGATGCCGGCCATCATGTTAAGCTTTACACCTACAACAGTGTAAAAAACATTCCAAATGGAATTGAAGTTGCCGACGCAAAAGAAATTCTACCAGATAGTGAAATTATTTATTATAAAAGGAAAAACCACCCCTTTTACGGTTCGTTCGCAGCTCATTCAGACAAGTTCAGATACCATATGCTGAATCAATGCGAACGAACAATTTGGGCGGATGCAGATGTCTACTGTGTAAAACAGTTTCAGCCAACTAATGGTTACCTTTTTGCTTATGAAAGTTCCGATATAGTCAATAACGGCGTATTGGCGTTACCTAAAAGTAGCCAAACATTAGATTCACTAATCAATCTAACTTTAAATGATTACAAAGCTCCAAAATGGCTTTCTTTTCGTCAGAAATTGACTATCAAAACATTAAACTTAGTGAGTAATAAAGTACGTCCAGCAGAAGTATACTGGGGTCATTGGGGGCCAATTGGACTGACGCATTACCTTCGCGAATCCGGCGAAATTAGATATGCAATGCCAATAGAAGCACTTTATCCGGTAGCTCCTTCAGAATTTGACGTATTACTGAAAAAATCAAACATGCATGATTACTTGACTGAAAAGTCGCTCTCGATTCATTTTTGGGGTAGCCAACTTCGTCTAGATTTAGCCAAAATGAGTGATGGGGGGGGGGGGCAACAAGCCGAACCTAAGTCTACAAGTATACTTGGTCAATTAATCAAAAAACACGATATAGTTCCGTCAGATGCACCCTTCATTTCAAGTGGCTAGTAGAAATTCGCAATTGCGGACATTAACAATCGTGAATTAGAAATTCCTCAAGAATACCATATAAGCACGCTCATGATAAGGTGTAGAACTATTCAAAAGTCAGTCATATCTGAGACTAGGTTTTCTGAGAGGTTTGACGTTTTTCTTCTGTAAACAGCAAACAACACTTCTCCACATCATGATGGGGTGTACTCCGTTCAGGTCACATCCAAGGCACTTGGGATTTACTGGTTTCATGTCCCATCTTACCAGTTTAATACTTACCATACTACTAATTGTGGTTAAGCTAACTCACTATACCGTATTATTTTCTAGGAAATAAAAATGAGCATATTCATCACCGGAGCCGCTGGCTTCATTGGATTTCATGTTGCCAAGTCTCTGCTTGATCGAGGTGAGACTGTTGTCGGATTGGACAATCTTAATGAGTATTACAATGTCAGATTGAAGGAAGCACGACTGTCACGTCTTGAGGGTTACAAGAACTTTAAGTTTGTTCAAGCTGATATCCGCGATTGGAAGGCGATGAAAGCAGCTTTTCAATCTAAACCAACAATTCGAAAGGTTGTGCACTTGGCAGCTAGTGCGGGGATCCGTTATTCGAGAGACTACCCACTTGAGGTAATCAATGACAATATTGTTGGACACGCGATCATTTTAGAATTGTGTCGCTATAGCGATGGTTTTGAGCACTTGGTGTATGCGAGTTCAAGTAGTGTCTACTCTGAGGGTGAATGTGCTCCATATGCAGTTGACAGCCGAACCGACAGGCCAGTTTCAATCTATGCAGCAACCAAAGCAACCGATGAATTACTCAGTCAAGTGTATAGCAACAACTTCAAACTGCCACAGACTGCGCTTCGATATTTCACGGTTTACGGACCTTGGGGAAAGCCGGATATGGCTTACTATATTTTTACTGATGCGATTGCCAATTCCAGGCCGATCAAAGTATTCAATTTTGGAAATATGCGCCGAGATTTCGTTTACATTGACGATGTTGTGACCACAAGTATTTTAGCTCTAGACAATCCACCAGCGGATGACTATGCTGATGGGATTCAGATTTTCAACGTCGGTTGTGGTTACTCTGAGCCTCTCGGTAAATTGATTGAACTGATTGAGAACAATCTTGGTATGAAGGCGATTCAGCAACTTGAGTCTGGGCCGGGCGGAGAGATGCTAGATAGCGTCGCAGATATGAAATTGACAAAGAAAGCACTTGGATTTGAAGCAAAAACAACTTTGGAAGAGGGGATTAGCAAGTTTGTTGATTGGTACAAAACTGATGCCCAGAGACTTTAACAACAGAATGATTTAAATCATAATTCAAAGCCATACTTATTTGTTAATCGCTGGCTATTTATTCAAAACGTATGTGTAATATAAGATATAAAGCAACATCATGCGTTTAGAATAAAAAGCCAAACCCAACGAAAAACTTTGTAACTACTGTCAACACTTATTTACCAATACAATATCGGCAAATTCTAGTGCTTTAGAAATAGTATGGCAATAGCTTTCCTGTTTCGCTTCAGACTCTACCCAAAAGATTATCCACTAACCACCTATTCAAGGCTCTATTCATGGATAACACCCCTGATTTTCTTTCTCCGTTCGGAACTTATCCACCTACGAAAACACATTCACTAGCTTTGAAAATTTTTAATTCGGCCCCTTGGCCTCTACTTCGCAGAGTCAACAATTTCTTCATGCAAAGACGCCAAACAGCTGTTCTTGACATCTCAGTCGCAGGGTTAAATCTTCGATTTCAACCAGGTGTTGATTTAATTTATCAAACCATGCTTAGGAGACGAAAGCGAAAAAAATTCGACTTGACTGAACGACGCGCAATAGAACAAATTTGCAAACGTACATCAAATCCCTTTGTCATTGATGTCGGAGCTAATACTGGAAATTATCCTTTTTTACTTACAATAAGCTTGCCGGGCTTGCGAATTATCGCAGTAGAACCTCACCCCGTACTGTATAGAAATCTTATTTTTAACATCAAGACCAATAATTTGAAAACAATTGAAGTTCTCAATTGCGCAATTTCGGACTATACAGGAACTGCCAAAATGAACTTTTTTGGCGGCGGCTTTGGTTTGAGCCAATTAGACGCTGATGGAGATACCGAAGTCAGTTGCGTAACTTTGGCTGACATTGTAAAAGAATCCGGCGTTAACAGTGTTACAGCGGTAAAAGTTGATGTTGAAGGTTACGAAGACAGAGTGATAATTCCTTATCTTAATACCATGCCTAGCAAACTTTGGCCAAAATTAATAGTCACCGAGTATTGCCATGATAATAGGTGGATTGAGAATCCAATTGATGCGGCGATTATGAAGGGTTATACCGAAATCGCTCGCACAAAGTTAAATTGTATCTTAGTAAAAGACTAACTAGTCAACCATTTACCATCCAAGAACGAACGATTCAGTATCATACCTGCTGACAACCACCTCCGTCGATTCCAATAAATTCGAAAATCGGTTTAATGTCCCAGATTCTTGGAATTTACCTAGTCAAAAATGAAGAGTACTTCACAACATGGTCACTTATGAATGTTGTCAACTTCTGTGACAAAATCATATTCCTTGACAACTGTTCAAATGATAGGACTGGGGATATTGCAAAAAGCATTGCTGCACAACATAGTCATATTGAAATAATCAAAGTTCCGAATGCAAATAACACCCAAAAATACTTGCAACCTTACTTTGGAACAAGTACTTGGGTATTGGGTGTCGACGGCGATGAGATTCACGACCCGCATGCTCTATTACGATTAAGAAAAAGGCTACTTGATGGAGAGTTTGAAAATTACTGGAGCATCTCTAGCCGATACTGTCACGTAACAGAATTTGATTTTGCACAGTCCACTTGTAAGGGCTATACACAACCTGAAGCTAAAGCCGGTTTGAAGCTTTATAACTTCAATGCTATTGATAACTGGATATCAAAATGGCGCAAACGAGAACGGCTACACGGACCTGGGCGAAAATTTCGTTCTGGATATTCAGAAGAAAGTCGCTATGAGTTTCACACTGTTAGTAACTGGGATGATTCAGATTTTCGCTGTTTGCATCTTTGTTTCTTCCCTCGCTCATCCCAAGAACAAAGAAACCAAAAATATATTTACCAAACACCTAATCGTAAGAATCCGGCAGAATCCCGACCATTGCGGCGTTTTACGCGTGCAATAGAAAAACTTCACCCTAAAACCCAAGACTATAGGACCAAAAGATATGCACTCGGCCCTCTAAGATCATTCGATATTCGGTTTTTTAAGAAACCGGACGATTATCAAGAATTTGATCCAAATTGCGAAGCTGTGATGCGGGTGCTCAGGGCAATAAAGAGTGAGATTAAGCACTAAGCATTTATAAATCGCCTATCAATCAATCCAATTTTCGGCAACCCAAGGAGTTGGACGGCACACTCGCCTCGGTGACAGCTCGATATTGCCAGCTATTGCATGTGTTGGCTTCAACGGGCCATTGAAAACGACAACCTTGGAACCTTTCTTCATTCTTGGTGTTAATAGGAAACTCAATGGATAGTGAGGGCTTCGGTGCTTGAAACTTGATACCCACCTAGATGGCCACCAATTTACATTCTTACCAACAGCATAGGTGAGAAACTCTTGTTCATTTTTGAAGTTCAGCAGAAGCTTGGGATTTTCATTCATCATGTCAATAATGAACTGCATAGTATTCGCTTCATATCGAAACACTGAGGAATTTCCACTGTCGATCCGCTTCTGCAATTTGTATTGCAACCGCTGATGCGGCGGGAACCACTCACGGCAAATACAAAACTCACCCGGAAGATAATCAAAAAAACAATCAATGGAATCAATGATGACAACATCAAGATCAAAATACAGGCAAGTTCCCTCCAAATCACCGATATTCCGATGAAACAAATGTAGCTTTCGACTCATTGCACATCCCGATAGGGCTACTGGATCGATCCCTTCAGGTATCGGGAAAGTTTCAACCTCTTCTCGAATTCCATTGGTATCATCTGTAAAACAAACAAACCTAAAAGGCTTCGATAAATGTCTCTTGACTCCGCTATACAATCGATTCACATAAAGTGAATCATAGACAGCGCCCCATTTCATTGAAACTATGTTTACAAAATTTTTGTTGTTCACAATGATGACTTTTTAATGGGGGTAAACATGAAAAATACGGAACAAGACATTCAACCACTTCTGGCAATACCTTGCACGCCGATAACTCAATTCGCTCTCTACTAGAATTTCGCTAGCCTAACCACTCATACAACCGCTTGGTAACCCCTGTCATGCTATTCTACCTAGATGTACTCCTCAGCCAGTCAACCATATTTGAATCTATTTGTTTAATTCCGATTTGCATGCGGACAATAAGCGAATAAGCATATTTTCCCTTGCCGCTTATGACCAGATATGACAGTTTTCAGTCTGAACCGTCCACCATAGAAATGGCACCGACTGTGCTGTATATCCATCCAGACCAGTTAGATGTGGCGATTATGGCTCAGGCTATCATATATAAGCAAATCTTAATATGTCGGTGACCTCTCCCCAATACTTGCTATACACTAAAATGCTGTTGCAGATGATTTACGGCTTTGACTATCCTATCGATTTGGTATTCTTCTAAACTCAATTCGAAACTATCAAATTTTTCAATTTGCCAATTCTGTGGCTTATTTTCAAGTTCACTTGCAAGCACATTGCACACCCATTTGTCCCAGCGATACACACTGACAGTGAAGGTTCCGTTTTCGTAGACACATTTTTTTTTACACTTATAAGCACTGTTCACACTCGTCAGTTGGTATTCCTGTACAAGACTAGAGGACCTTGCCATGATAATTTGATCCTGCTCAACACCATCTCTGATATTGACTGACAAAACCACTATTTTCAAAAGCCAATCTGTCAAGTCTCCTTGACCAGCAATTTCAAACATATCATCTTCTGGCCAACCTTCTCCCATATTTTCATTAACCCAAGTGATTATCTGATTTTCATCATGGACATCATCGACTATGATTCTTTTAGTAGTGTCAATCGAATCCGATTTGAGATCCATTAATATTCCATGGTATGAAGTATTCATGGTCAACAATAATGTACCTTGAAGTTATAGATAACAGTCATGTTTGTTTGCTAGAACAATGTGGGCAAGCAACTCTTTCGCGATTATTTTACCACATGAATGAAAGTCGGTACCGACCTCAAATTGCCCAAAAATCTCATTAGGAATTAATGAAAACCGATAAAGTGCTATGCAGCAACAGATATTCCGCATTGTGTATTTCAACCATCGGGTGAAAGCATATATGCTATGAATTGCCCACTACACAATGCTTCTTGCAACAATTCCATTTTCTAATGCGATATTTGGGTTCTAAATAGAGTCATTCCAAAGCATTAGCTATAGCCAAATAGAAATGTCACTAACATACTGATAATAATATATAATTTAATACTATGTAACATAATCCTATTCCGAAAATGAAACCGTTTCAGCGACCAAGGTCATCCGATGCGCACAAAATGAGTGTTATCAAAGGGTTCTGGCACAAACAGATTACCGTTTGGGCCAAACATTTACCTCATTGAAAGTGTCTAGGCCACCTCTCACGTGATACCCTGTTTAAACTGGTGGGCAAGGTGGAATTCAGGCATGACAAAATTTTCACCGGCGCAGGCAGGGGTAGAGTGCAGAAGCCCGAACCCCACTCAGTAAACAAGATACTAGTCAAGGTCAAAACTGTATTAAGAGGCACTGATCAGGCGGTTTGCCACCAAGTATTCACATTTGATACCTGTCCGCGTTTGAGTTTCATTTCATTCGTCGTTCTAACCTGTACAAAAAGATTCCTAAATTCACTTATGTGGCTTTGATAACATTGCTACCACCTGAGAAAATGCTAAAAACTAACTTAGCATTGCTGGCAATCAGGAAAAGGAATGTTTTGATTTACAGGACTTACGTATATGCGATTCTATACACTGTTGACCCCAACTATCAAGAAATCAGGGCTTGTTTATAATCACCAGCTGAACTACACTATTAAAACAAATGTTGTGCACCAAATAATAGCGAGATTAGGAAGTCTGAAATTGTTCTTTCCAATTTTTGCACTGAGTGAGGAATACCAAGTTTGATTGTGAATCGGTGAAATGAATTTGGAGTGAAAGATGTAGATGAAAGAGTTAGTCAAATATTTCAAAACGGTGTTTGAAAATTTGTGTAAGCGCTTTTGGTCTAAATCACAGAACGTAGAAACAACAAACGATGCCAAAGAAGAAAACAATTCTAAACCACCTACAACAACCGAAAATTCTACCAAAAAAACTTCGAATAAGAATAAGAAGCCAAGAGACCATACAGGAAGACGCGGAAATTCCTCCACCTCGGGCTCTAATAGGCCACGTAAAAAGTCATCACCTTCCCGACTAGAACTGATTTGCCGAAAGGTACCCGGCTTCAATAAATGGGAGGTAATTCTAACTGCCGGCAAGAAATTTGATGTTAAGGATGTATTTCTAAATGACAGGTCTCTGGACTCTAACCAAAATACATTTCAAATTTCGGAACTTAATGGCAGTTTGAATATTACAAATAACGACGGGTATAAATATTCTATTCCGTTATTTGAGGAAGGCAAACCTCTCATCTTCAAATTACGAAAAGACTGGACTGGTGAAGGTCGCAGAATCTCTAAAATTACTAATGGGTACTTTATTGTTGTCGCGCCGTTAAACTGGGAAAGGATTGGACATATACCTGTTGAACCTGACAATTGTGATGATTCGGAATTTCTTGCGCATTATTTCTATCGAGATGCAACCGAAGCAGAAGAAGATGTCTTTGGCTTCAAAGATTGTACGGAAAGCCTTGTAGACGCTGGAATCAAACTAAAAGGGGAACGTGCCTTTGACGACTCTGATGAAGGTGAATTATTTGTTGGTGAGCCACCTAAATTGAAAAACAGCTGCCGCTATGAATGGGCACGAATCGGTGAGGAAAAACGAGGTGGTTGGGGAAAGAACTTTCAACCTCAAAAGAAACAAATTTCGGAAGTTTTTCACAATCAGAACTGTGGTCGTTATTATCTCCGAGTCTACGATTCTGAAGCTCACATGCTTGACAGTATTTCTTTTCGCTACCATCGCCACTTGAAACAGATAGAAGTGAATGGAAACAAATATGATAAAGACACATTACTAGTTCCAACAGCAAAGGGATATCGAACGACGTCGGTAAGATTTATTGCTGTCAATAGTGAAAAGCTCAGCATTGATCTTCCGAATGAAGACGTCTATCGAACTTCAACATTACCGAATACGATTGAGGTTCCGAGATGCTACGAAGCGGATATTGTATCGTGTAACATTGGAACCGATAAACATGTTGTGAATGTCGTTCTCAATCTTCCTCGTGTTTGGTGGCGGCTACAGGGTGGTTGTGGTGATTTGGGATTTGGCGAATGGCAAGATACGCCAATTGAAATAACGCGAGAAGAGTTTCGAAATCAAGCTAATTCAGGTGCGCACATGGTGGTATTATCCAAGCGATTACGTTCAATAAACGCCGGTTTTGATGAAGACTTGAATCAAATATTTTGTCGAACAAAAGACAAAGAATTTATAGAAATTCCTCTACTCTACTTCGTCAACTATACCCAAATCGATCAAAATTTGTATTCTGACGCCCATTTCAAGATAAGACTTGCTGATAAAGAAATAACGCTAATCTTGATTCAAGCCGACCCCAAACCTGATATCGTTTCGTTCACCGCTACACCCTCTACAATTTTTGCGGGACAAGAAGCGAGTTTAAGGTGGGTAGTTCGCAATGCCGGTTGTGCACACATAACAATTGAACCAGATATAGGCAGATGCCCTGATGAAAGTGATGGAACCTGTATTGTTCGTCCCACTGATTCAACCCAGTACAAACTCACCTTGTCCGCTTCCGATTTGGTCGATATCTGCAAGACTGTATCAATTAACGTCAAATCACCATCCATACCCATCGACAATACAACCCCAAGGGTTAAATTTCAAACAAGTGAATGGAGAAACGGTAAGGGTTTCAGCATCGGCGAACTTAGAGAAGCAGGCCTAGCGGTGACGGAAGCCTTGTATCGTTCAATTCCCATTGATAAACGCCGACGCAGCTCTCATCACACCAACGTGGAGACATTAAGGAGGATACTTGATGCCTGCAATTGACATAAAAGATTGGCCGGAACAAATTCGGCAACGCTATGAGAACTATCTAAAGACATCGTTTTACTTTAAGGAACCTAGCCTTAGGGCATCATTTGAAGAGGCTTTGAGAGAGGAGGACAGTTTATTAAAAGGCCCGTATCCAGAACCACACAGAGGATTTGAGAAAGGTATACAAGCGCGTGCGCTCGCGACTGAGTGTTTTCCTGATGGTGCAGAAGATCTATTACCAGCGTTAATTGATGGACAACTATACAAACATCAGGAAACTGCAATCCGCGCCACGCATGTAGACAATCTAAATGTCGTTGTAGCTACTGGCACTGCTAGCGGTAAAACAGAAAGCTTTCTTTATCCAATCCTGTTCGAGCTTTATCGCCAACATCTAACGGGTCAGTTAGAAGAACCTGGTGTACGAGCCATGATTTTATACCCTATGAACGCGTTAGCAAATGACCAACGCGACCGCCTAGGAAAAATATGTGAGGATTTGAGCAAGGCAGAGTCTGGATTTGAACCAAAATTCGGACAATATATCGGGCAGACACCAGAAGATGAAAAAGACCGGCGACGAAACGCAAGCTCGCGTAAAGAGAATCGTTTGGCTGGAGAATTAGTGTTTCGAAATGAGATGCGCGATTCACCGCCGCACATTTTATTGACAAATTACTCCATGCTGGAATATTTGTTAATTCGTCCTGATGACAGCCCACTGTTTGATGACGGACGAGGTATGCACTGGCAGTTCCTAGTGTTAGATGAGGCACATCAGTATCGCGGTGCCAAAGGTATGGAAATGGGAATGTTGATCCGGAGGCTGAAGCAACGGTTACGTATTGGTGGTCGACAAGAGTCATTTCGGTGTATTGCCACTAGTGCAACTATTACTTCCGGTGAGGGTGATGACGATAGAGTAGCAGTGTCCAAATTCGCAAAGGAACTCTTCGGGGAACCTTTTACAGTGTCCAGCGTTGTCTTTAGTGAATCATATGGAGATAGCGAACAAAAGCTTCCTCAACGCTACCATGCGTTTCTCCGAGCACTTGAAGGCGCATTCATTGTTCATTCAGACGGTAAGGACAAAGTAGTGCTCAATCGGAAGATGGAATCAGAACTTGACAAGACTGGAGTATCGCTTGAGATTGCACTCTGCAAAGAATGCGGCCAGCATTATTATGTGGGCACAGAGCAAAATGGTAAACTGCATGAAGCTTTCCGAGATCCAAGTCATACAGATTTTGGTGTTGACTATTACTTGCCAACAGATGACGGACAAGAACTACTTTGTAAGATCTGTGGTAGTCTGTCAAAGATTGCGCTTCCATGTAATTGCAATGCAACAATAAAGGTAAAAAAATGTGACTCAAACAAAGAAAAACCAGACCAATTAAAAAAATGCGTGGTTTGCGATTACAGCGGTGGGGGTGGAATTGGTGATCCTGTGCAAGAAATCGTGCATGGGTCAGACGGACCTAACACAGTGATTGCAACTGCTATTCAAGAACTACTGCCTGCAGATCAGCGAAAAATTCTCGCCTTTGTTGACAGCCGTCAGGAGGCTGCATTTTTCGCTTGGTACGCTGAAGATTCCTACAAAAAGTTGCGGGATCGTAACCTTATCCTCCGATCCATAAATTCCGAATCAGTTGCTGAAGAAGGACTGTCAATAGACGACTTAAAGAACCGTTTACTTCGCGTCTTAGAGGATGTTGAGTTCTTTAGTGAAACAGACACGCAAGAGAATAGATCACGTAAAGCGCTAACTATGATACTTAGCGAAACGATGACTAGCGAAAAACGGCTGTCTCTTGCGGGGGTCGGCTTGGTCAAGTGGTTCGTTGCCCTACCCAGCAATTGGATGGTGACAGAAATTATGCAGCAACCGCCATGGAACTTCACCCCAAATCAAGCTCAAGTTCTTGCTAGTTATTTATTGGATACAATGCGCTCACAATTCGCTATGAACCTGCCACAAGGGGCTGGAACACCACTGTGGACTGAACTATCGCCTTGGTCGCATCAAGCATACTGTTTAGGTCCGCCTAGCAAGCGGCGCAACGTCCGGCAATGGGGCGCACCTACATCATCGATAGTTAGTCACTTTCTTTGTCGGTTACTAGAAAAAAGAAGTGTTAGTGAAAAAGACAAAAAGCGATCGTTGGCAAGCAAACTAATGGAAGATATCTGGTGCGCAATTATAGATCATGATGGAGAGGAGCCACTACTACAACGAGCAAAGGAGAATGGTACGTTCCGATTAAACCCGAATAGGCTGAGAGTCAAACTTGCGAGCAAACACGAAATATGGCAGTGCAACGTTTGTGCCGCTGTTAGCAATTTCAATATAGAAGGAATTTGTCCTCGCCACAATTGCCCCGGAGACCTTTCACCCTCTAGCTATGATAACCTTGAAAGAAACCACTACAGGCAACTTTATAAGAGTCCCAATTTGCCAGCAAAACTGCGGGCGGAAGAACACACCGCTCAAATTGAAACCGAACAGGCTCGCGATAGGCAAGACAAGTTTAAGCATGGCTCTATACACCTTTTAAGTTCCTCAACCACATTTGAGGTTGGAGTTGATCTTGGCGACTTAGATTGTGTTTTTCTTCGCAACGTCCCACCGGAATCATTCAGCTATGCCCAGCGCGCTGGACGGTCAGGTAGACGAGACAGACCTGGTTTGGTGTTAACCTACTGCCGTCGAAATCCACACGATCTTTATCACTATGAAGATCCTGATAAACGAGTAATCCGCGGGGTCATATTACCACCGTCTCTACGCATGACTAATAAAAAGATCATCTTACGTCACATGGTTGCAGTTGCTCTTTCCGATTTCTTCAGATTATACAGCGATACTTTTGAGAACATCAAAACTTTCGTTGGTGACTGGCATAAACCTCAGGCCGCCAAAAACCTGTTTAACTTCTGCAAAAACAATGACGAACTGAAAAGCAGCCTGTGCCGCATCGTGCCGGATGATATGCATTTTGAGGTTGGACTTGAGGATGATTCTTGGTTTAATTACATCGCGGGCGTTGAAAGCTTCTTGGAGAGAGCAGAAGCGGAAATTTGCTCAGATTACACTAAGATGGAAGGAGTTTATGAAGAAAAAATTGATCAGAGAAATCTTAAAGAGGCTGTTCGCATTGAAAAACGTATGAAAACTGTCTCAGAAGAAAAAACACTTAAATTTCTTTCCCGAAAAGCTGTAATTCCAAAGTACGGATTTCCAGTTGATGTTGTGGAGCTTGATGTTCAATCTTCCGATGTTACACTTCAGCGCGACCTGTCGCAAGCAATTGCTGAATATGCTGCTGGGTGTAAAGTGGTGGCGAACAAGCTTGAATGGGAATCACACGGCATCAAACTAGTTCTGGGTAAGGCATGGCTGGAGCGTCATTATTGGTATGACGATGCGCGTAACTTCACTCGATCAGAAGAAGTAGAAGTTAAAGTATCAAATGGATGGAACAAGTATCTCATCCCCCAGTTCGGTTTCGTAACTTCTCTGTTCAAGGCACCTTCAGAGCCAAAAGGACGAACGCAACGATTGTACACAACACGTCCATTCTTCCCAGGATTCGAAGTGCAACCTGAAAGCAAGAGTATTGCAGGAGTACAGGTGACAAAGGTAAGTCCGGGAGTGCTGGTAATATTGTGTGAAGGTCGAAATAAAAAAGGGTTTTACATCTGCCGTACTTGCGGTACACACATGGTTGAGCCAAAAGCTCACCATAAAACCATGTCAAATTCGAACTGTAAGGGAACACTTGAACGTTTTTCCCTCGGACATGAGTTGACCACAGATGTTATGCGTATTCAGTTTCCAATGGTTAATAATGAATGGATAGCATATTCGCTTGCCTATGCAGTTCTCCTAGGAGCGGCGAATACATTGGCCGTACCGGATAATGATTTGAATGTTACCATTACCTGTGGCAACCGATCAAATGAAACGGCAATAGTGCTTTATGATAACGTGCCTGGCGGGGCTGCATTAGTGGCGCAATTAGAGCAGGAAGAAGTCTTTGTTAAAGTACTTCAAGCCGCTACCGTCCGTGTAGAAGGCAATTGTGGTTGTAGTAGCAGTTGTTACGGTTGTTTACGGAGTTATCGAAATCAGTTTGCACACGCTAAACTTGATCGCCTTAAAGCATTAGATATACTTTCATCCCTAACAAAAACTTAGCGCTAGTTATATTTGTTCCATCATTCACATTACTTAACATAACAATGAGAACAACATCAAGATCAAAGTACAGGCAAGTTCCCTCCAAACCATTGATATTCGGATGAAACAAATGTAGCTTTCGACTCACTGCACATCTCGATAGGGCTTCTAGATTGATCCCTTCGGGTATCGGGAAAGTTTCAACCTCTTCTCGACTTCCATTGGAATCATCTGTAAAACAAACAAATCTAAAAGGCTTTGATAAATGTCTCTTGACCCCGCTATACAATCGATTCACATAAAGTGAATCATAGATAGTGTGCCCCATTTCATTGAAACAATGTTTACAAACACTCTTTTGATTATTCTAGAAATAACCTGTGTATTTCATCCAAAATGCGTTCAGCGCCAAAGTACAAATCAATACCCAAGAAACTGTTTTATCTGAGGCAAGTTTATTCAACATTTGGGTGGTAGACAGCCGTAGAATCCACAATTTTTACCACGAACTCTCCCATGCTTTTATAGCCTTTCCCACCTGGTCCCGTAATCATGCCTGACGGAAAGTTTCCTGTATTCCCCCTATTACCCATAAATGAAAAGCTACCCAACTCTCCTTTAAAGTCTACTACCTCAATGAACAATTCCTTGCATGAGCGCTTTACCTCGTGTTCTTGCCCATTCAATATCTTTAAAATTTGGCTAACCTGCTCAGCGTTCTTACGACAATCCTCAGTAGTCGGTTCCTCTGGCACGGTGTTACTGCCGTCAATATAGTATTTGAGAGCTTCATCAAAATCATCTAACATCATCTTGCAGTTGCCCATCGCAAGCGCCAAGTCACTTCTTTTTCTTTCCAATGAAGCTTTCTCAAAGTCAAAATAAGCTTCTTCGTATTTTTGCAAAGCGAATTTTGAGTTTCCAAGATTGACCAGAACATCATACTTAGGCTTAAATCCTATCTCTATCGCCTTTTCAAAATCTTTAACAGCGCCTTCATGCCTGTCAATCGCTGCGCGTACGTTGCCGCGGTTATAGTAGAGAGCGCGGGACATCATTGGTACAACAACATCCAGATTCACGATTACTTCTTTGCCAAAGTCAATCGGTTTGTCAAGTCTCTCAGTTGCCATAGTGTAAGCTATATCCGCTTCTTCGAATCGTGCAAGTGCGGCAAGTGTGTCCCCCTTGAGGCAATAAGGTTGAGCCACATCATCTGGCAGAGCCTTTGCATACGCCTCATACGCTACTAGAGCGTCTTCATACCGTCCATTCTGAAATGCTAAATTTCCTCTATCCCGGTACTCTTTTGGATCAATCGGTTTCAATTGCTTCGGTTGTAACGGAATCTGTCTAGTATTCGCCATTGCTAAACCAGGGATATCCTTAAATAACGACTTCTGCGAGTACCCTATACTTTTCAGATATTTCTGCAACTCAATTTTCAAACTCTGAGGCACTGTCACTACTTCAACTAGATCTACTTGTTGATTCGATTCAAGGGGATTGAAAATAACAAAGACGCTTTGCTGTGCAATAATTCGCGTACCGAGCGAATGGTCCGGTTCATAGTACACTAAATATTGTCCTGCATCGAACGGATCTTCCAAATTTATGCCGTTTTTGGTGATTCAAGTATCCCCGATGTCAAACATAAATACCTTTGCATCCTTTTTAGGCTCATCCTTGCATGCAAACCAAAGAGCGACCAAGGGAGACCCTGTAAAGTCCAGAAGCCCAGTGGCAGCCCCTTGGTGTTGGAGAATAGATAACTTTTGCAGAAGATTTTTAGAATCATCTCCATCAATAACCCGCATTGGCTCAAGAAGTATTTCATCATGGTATATCTCTAGCAATTGCCGAAGACTCTCATCGCTCTCTGGAAAATGCTGACCTTTCGCCTCCCGCAGGCGATAGACAGCACCAGACTCAAGTTTCCACCAGGCGTCAGCCTGTCCCCGATACACGGGTCGTGTCATGCTCTGTGATTTTTCACGAATCTCATTTATTATTTCTTCAGGAGTCATTCACTTTTTTACGAATCAGTTGAAATATTTTGAAAGTAGATCTGATATGTATTGTCTGCCATATCCTTGAAAGAGTTTGGATTTCTTTTAACATCATATTTCTGAGATGTCCTTTCGTATAGACAATAAGGCTCAAGTTCTCTCGCAGTAAACAGAATAACACGGTCATGTAATTCATCATTGAGTTTACTTGCATACTGAATTTCTTCAGAAGTAAAATCCTCTAGCTTAGCCAAGATTACAAAAACTTCAAATCTATCTGAAGTGAAGGTGTCAGCGACAGCTTTCAGTTTCTTGATATCATCTTCTTCAATATCTTTTCGTGTCTTACACTCACCAATCGCGATCTGTATCTTTTCGTCACGATAATTTGGAACTACAACAACAAAATCCGTCTCACATTTGCTGTTTTGAGATGATTTCAATTCCAGATTCATTGCTGTAGTAAAAAGCATATCATCCGGATAGAATACCTCATAGAGTTGTTGCAAAACCAAAATCACTGGAATTGCTCCTTCTTGATTGTCATCTCGCCCAAACAAACCTGAACGGCGAAATCGCCAGTCACCACGATCTTTCAAATAAGGAGTGATGTTAAATTGATGCCCGCAGAACGAACAAGCCACCTCAGTACTAAGATCGTTAAGTGCCGTCCAGAATTTTGAAGGACAATCGGGACAGTCAAATTCCAAACCAGCACTAAATACAGATTTCTTTAAAAGAAATGTGAGTACGTCATGTGGCTTGAGTTTACCACGAGATTTTCTTTTTTCAATGTATAGGTTCTCGTATGATGCAAAATCGGGTTTGCCAGATTCTGAATCTACTGCCCCTATTTTTTGAATTGCGCCACTATGTGTGAATGATTCTTCTGGGGTATGACTTTCTATTAGATCCCTCACACCGGGTATCTTAAATGGCCGACAATCTTGAAGTCCGCCCATCTGCTGGATTAGACGAATCGCGATTAACCCCGGTTTACTCGGTTCAGCGACTATCCCCGAAACCTGAAAAATCTTCTCAACTAGTTGATTCACTGCAATAGGATGAATGGACAAATCTGATATTGATGTTCGCGATATGACACCAATACTCTCCGGTTCAACACGTGCCATATTTAGGTAACCAAAATAATATCTACTGTAGAAATCATTCAGCCCTGGTATATATGGTGTGGTAAGAGTAACCCTCTCATCGCGTGATAGTCCAATTCCCGTGTCTAATGAAACAACCAAGTACTGACCAATTCCTCGATGACAAGTAAATGTCTTGGATGGTAGTTGAAATGAAATTCTTTTTCTTCCAGAGCTTGTTTCGATGGTAGCAAGAGAGGAATCTTCTGTGAAATACATATACGGCGCCTTTACATTAGAACTATTCCAATAATCATGGTCAACTGTACGAATGTGAACTCCTTTACCAAATTCACTCAAGTCGCGCCGTTCTTTTATGTTTTTTGACAATATAGAAATTTCATTGTCAGCTTGACGCGGTCCTTTTGGACGCGCTCGCAGTATTTCCAACCATTTCAGTTTTATGATCTTGAATCGGTCGGTATAACATTCATCAATAAACAAAATTTGTGCACCAGCTGCTCGCAAATTCCAATAGTTGACCAAATCGCTGAAGTCACCAGAGTCTCCCAAGTAAAACCCATGGTGACATCTATCAATTTTCACTGAGTAGTGATTTTGAATGTATACACAACCTAATTCGCGCAGGGCAATTCCATTCGTGGGGTTAAACGGACAAGTATCCTTGGTTCCAACGGTGAAATATTCAACCGCAAGGCATTCCTCAATCAAATTTGTGTAGTCAACACCCGTTATTTCTTTTGAAGGTATCTTCCCGAACATTGCAGACCAAATTTTGGATAAGGGGTCATTCTCATCCCAATCATATAGTGCAACCTTAAATTCAGGATTGGGATTATTTTTAAAGTGCTCTTCATATAAGCGGTGTATGGGGTGATAAATGTCCAGAACGGTAGCGCTTTTAGTGTTGTTGTAAATATTGGGTTCAAAAAACTGTTTAGGAAAAAATGAACTGGGAAGATGAGGAAACTTCTTGATAAATGCTTTTGTAGTTTCATCATTTGACAACGGCCACAGCACGTCAACGCGAAACAGGTTGACTAGATTACGCGCATAGTCTGCATCATCGACTGGAATTACCGGGTTATAGCATCCGCCCCACATTGTAAAGCTAAGCTGCCATGCTTCCTGTAACGCTTCGTAGTCATCACTTCGAATGCACCACCCAATACGAATTGGACGATACCGAACTGTAATACCTAGAGTTTCCATCTAATTCTCACATTTGTCAGTGATAGTATATTTTTGCCAAAGTATTTTGCTGTATCTCCACTCAGTAATTACATCACTTGAATGCCCTGTTTAGAAGTGAGCGAAAGCAATGCCAACATTTTATTCAATGGTATGCAATTGACTTTGTGAGCATCATCGCTTGTTCCGCTCAATGCTTCAATTCGAAACGTTAAGGAGATAGCGATGAGCACATCAATATAGAACGATGTTTGCACAAATTGCTCACGGTAATTTTCGCGGGCATTAAGCAACAATCAATCTCCCACCTACATAAAAGCTAAACCACTACCACGCCCAGAATACACTCATTTTGTAAAAATAAACAATTCAAACATTTTCACAATACCGTTTGACAGTTAAGGATCGGACACGCTTCTTGGATTGATTGCATGCGCAATTAATCGTCGCTGGTAATACGAACAGCTTGATTTTGCGTTGAATTAATCCAATTTTGTTTTGAAAACCTTTCTCATTAATTTAGTTCAGACCATGAAGAATATTTGGTACATTCATAGTCAGTTTACTGATTTTCAACTTTAATTCAAAAAATCTATACGCTATTCGAATAAAAATTGCAAATTTGAAAAATATAAATTAAAATAATTTTTGTTGCGTTACGAAATGCAGATATAATTGTATTGTTATACAATACAATTGTTGACTAAAACTGAATTGACCTTTATGAATATTAATTACGAATACACTAAGCATAAGCATATTGGAAGCTACATCCGGGAAGAAATTCTTCCAGCAAATCTATCGGTGTCCAAAGCGGCTCAAATACTTGACGTAGGCAGACCTGCCTTATCCAACCTCTTAAACGGTAATGCTTCACTCTCACATAGAATGGCTTTAAAGCTAGAGAAAGTTTTCAATGCCGACGCTTCAGAACTACTTTACATGCAAACAAGGTACAGCGAGAAAGAGGCGCGAGCCCATGAAAACAATATAGTCGTTCAAAAGTACATACCAGCTTATCGCCAAATTACTGCTCATCAGATTGAAACATGGGCAAATACCAAAGATGCACGCGGTCAACTACCAGCACTTTTGCGCACACTTGTTCACACGACTGGATCCAATTTGACTGCAGTTGATTTTCCCGCCTTTAAAAACTCTGAGAGACCAGGTTGGGATGGCCAGATCAACTCCAATGAGGCAACATCGTGGATACCACTAGGAAGATCCGGTTGGGAATTCAGCTGTACCAAGAACATTGAAGGCAAAGCAAATAGCGACTACGAAAAACGTACAGAAAGTATTTCCTCAAAAATAACAACATTCGTGTTTGTAACGCCACGAGATTGGAAAGGTAAAAACAAATGGAAACAAAAAAAGAACTCAACCGGCCAATGGAATGAAGTAAGAGCTTATGATGCTAACGATTTGGAGCAATGGATTGAAACATCAACTGAGGCACAGCTTCGTTTCCGTGAATTCAATGGAGATTGTGATCCGGCTGGAGTTGAAACACCCAGTCAAGTTTGGCAAGAATGGGCAAATGTTACTAACCCAGAGCTTCTGCCCTCTCTGTTCGATCCCTCAATCAAACAGTTCCAGAATCAAATTGAGAACTGGTTGAAAGCACCCCCCAACAAACCCTTTGTGATTGAAGCTCATTCACGATTAGAGGCATTGGCGTTTCTGAACTGCGCATTGGAGCGAATTGCACAATCATGCCCAAGATTCTATGAACAGACTGTTGTTATCCATTCTAAAAAAGCATTCAATAAATTCGCCGCGATGATATCAAATCAAATAGTTGTACTGGCTTATGACAAGGTCGAAAAAGCTTTGGCTTTTCTGCGTAATAAAACTCACACAATTATCGTTAGAGTTAGAGGACAAAATACTTTGTCAAAGGATGCAAACATAAGTCTTGGTCTTCTGAGTTATCCAGAATTTTATAAAGCTTTACTTGATATGCAAATTGAAGTTCCTCGAATAAAACAGCTTGCCAGAGAATCGGCATGCTCGCCAACGATTTTACGACGTAGACTGGCAGTTTACGGCAACATTATGAAACCTCGATGGGCCACCAAGCCTAGTGTTGCGCGGGCAATGGTTCCCTTCATATTTGTCGGTATGTGGGATTCTAAGAATGAAGCGGACAAAGAAGTACTAGAGCATTTGAGCAATCAAACTTACAAGGATTTGGAGAAATCATTTGTTGATATTCAATCTAGAGATGAAACGCCAGTTGTTTGGTCGATTCATAATCATAAGGGAGTAGTTGCTAAAATTGACGCACTTTACGCCGTAAACTGGGCTATAACGATAGAAGACTTGGAGAACTTCTTGTTAACCGCTGAAGCTGTATTGTCAGTGAAAGATCCGGCATCAAAGTTACCTCAACACAAGCCATTTCTGTCTAAGCTTTTCAATTTAAGCCGAGGCCATTCACCAGCCCTTCGTCAGGGAATCCTTGATACTTTAGTGTTACTTGCAGTTTTTGGAGATAACTATGTAGGTGACTACCCTGAAATTAACCTTGAAGCCAGTATTGGGCAACTTGTTAGTCGATTGCTCAGTCATTCAACCAAGTCGGATTGGCTGTCTCAGGCGAAAGATCTACCGAGCTATGCAGAAGCAGCACCAGATAAATTCCTTAAAATCATCGAAGAAGATCTTAAAAGTGATGATCCATATATCTCAGTACTATTTGAGATTCCAGATATTAATTTTGGGAACGATTGTCCGCGTTTAGGCTTACTTTGGTCTCTTGAATTACTTGCATGGAATCCAGACCATCTGAGCCGTGTTGTAGAGATTCTCACCAAGTTAAGTTACTGGAAGATAAAGGATAATTCTATCAACACGCCCATGAACTCACTTAAGTCGATCTTCCGACGTTGCATGCCTCAGACAACAGCTTCTCTTGATCAGCGCAACAAGTCCCTTAAACGACTTACTAAGAAGTTTCCAGACGTCGTTTGGCAGATATGTGTGTATCAATTCAATCCGATGTCAAAAAGTAGGATTTTTAATCATAAACCGCGTTGGCGCACTGATGCTTACCAAACAAGTAAATTCACCTCAATGGACGAGGATAGATGTAAAAATACCGCGCTGGAACTCTCTCTCAACTGGCCTAAACACGACGAACAAACGCTTGGCGACCTGATCGAGCACCAAGAAGAATTAAATAATGACCAGTACAATCTGATGTGGAAACTCATCCAGAATTGGTATGACACTAATCCAACCGATGATAAAAAATCGGAGCTACGTGAGCAGATACGGTGCTTCGTTCCGATTCTGAACAATCGACGCCGCAATACCCATGAGTCAGGAAATAATCTTGCCCTTCAGATTTACGAATTACTCAAACCGCAGGACCTCATCATAAGATATCAATGGCTTTTTCTGAATGACTGGGTGCATACATCGGCTGACGAACGAGAAAGCGCTCAGCTTGATATTGAAGCGAGAGAAGAACAAGTTGCAAATCAACGAGTCAATGCTCTGAGAGAAATTTGGGATCAATTAGGACTAGAAGGAATCAAGAAACTATGCCAATCTAATGAAGCTGCACACGTCATCGGATCACATATAGCTAGAACTTATACCGGAATTCAAGAGGCAACGAATTTTGTTAAGAGCTTCTTTACAAAAAATTCCAATAAGCAGGAAATATTAACTCATTGCATAGTCGGTTTTCTATCTGAGATCAAATCGCAGGATCGAAATACTGTATTTATAGAGTTGCTCTCATGCTCTGATTTCAGTGAAGATGATTGTATTCGTTTCTTGCACTGTTCCCCTTTTAACAGCGATACTTTACAACATGTTTATCAACTCAAAAAAGATTTAAGATTAAGATATTGGGAGGAGATGATTCCGAAAATAAGACGCCCCGATGCATCTATCATTACAACGTTAGTGGACGAACTAACTAAGATAGGTCGTGTGCATGACGCATTTCACGCCACCAAAATCTATTGGCGTCTTCTCGATTCCCATAGGCTAATTGGGCTATTGAAAGAAGTTGCTAAAAACAACAAGACATATCCAATTCGATTAATAGATGACTATAGTATCTCAGAAGCTCTTAATACACTTATTAAACGAAACGATACATCTCCCGAAGATTGGATTGAGATTGAGTTCACGTTTATAGAAGTTCTCTATAAGTCTAATTATGGAATTCCGAATCTTGAAGAGTGTCTTTCGAAGTCTCCTGAATTGTTCATGTATGCTCTCACAATTGTTACTCAACGCGATGACGGCAATGAAGATCAAGATGGTTTTAGGCGACCAAATTTCTTAAGTGACACCACTTCGAAGCGGGCTGCATACTTGCTACTCATTTCAGCCAAGCGGGTTCCCGGAACGCAGTCTGATGGTAGCATTGATTCCCAAGAACTGATGGAGTGGTTGGTTCAGGTTCGAAGACTTACCAGTAAGTATGGTCGAAGCAAAATAGGTGATGTAATCATTGGACAATTACTCTCGCATTGTCCAGTTGGTGAAGATGGCATTTGGCCGTGTAAGCCAATGTGCGAAGCGATTGACGATATCGAATCTGATGAAATCAGTTTAGGAATTATCTCTGGTGTCAAAAACGACCTCATAGTAAGAAGGATAGCTGAATATAGCGTAGTTGAGCATGAATTGGCAGAGCAATACGAACATTGGGCACAGAAAGTTAGTATCGAATACCCATTCACTGGACGTATGCTAAAAGAAATCAAAAAAAGTTACAAAGATGACGCAAAGTGGTTGGACTATTGGAATAGTATCGTACAACGTTTGAATCTATGAATATGCTTCTAAACCTTCAACAGCGAAATGCTATATTTAGATCCCATACATTATTGATTATATGATAGGTATCAGCCATGCAACAGAAAACCATTAGCCAAATGGGGTGGATGAACAAATACCGTGCCGAAATCACCTTCGTGAACGAGTCGGCAATGCAGAGCTTGACGAACCTGTTCAAGTGTCCGCTTTTTGGCCATGACAAGGTCTGCACGCTAAAATGGCAGCTAATCTACCAGTATACCAGTTATCTGCATCAGCAGGTGTCGTCGACGGCTCGCATCACCTTCCGCAATAAATTGTTGTCTCTGAGAAAATGGTTCTATACGGTCCATACGATGTGTTCTATGCCATGCGACCTTACGGCTACGGAATTGGCCACCCCGATCAATGTGTCATGGTCTACCATAAAGCTGATATTTTGCAATCTGAAATGGTCGGTGGTAGCCTTTGACTGGGTTTACTTTCCTAGCGACCTGGTGAAAGGAGACAACGACTTTGTCGGTGGCAAGCGAGGAGCCGGTGCGCAATGCAAAACACCAGCCTTGTTCGAAATTGAAAAACGCTATGATAGTCAAGGCATAGCGGCGTTCGGCTTTATACCGACGATCACACCACCTGACCAAACCGGCGAACGGTTGCATTTAGTGTATGTGATCATTGACAATTTCAAGTCGTTTCTCATTAGCATCTTTCACAAGGTGAGCAAGCAATGCCTGAAGGAGTACAACGATGAATTTGCATTCCATCTCAGCCACAAATACTGGATAAAACAGTCAACACATCGTATGCTCAACACCTCTACTGAGCACGAACCAGTAAAGTATTGGCTGTTGATAATATAGAAGATATTCTTACTATATGCAGATTTAATATATTGTTTTTAATATCTAAAGTACATACAAATATTTAAATATCTATTAGTCACCTTTTATATAAGAGAGGCGTAAAAAAATGTTAGGAATTTTGTCAAAATCACAATATCAAATCAGTTGGGAAGATATCCAAATTCTATACGATAAGCAAATAACAGAAAGTCAAGAACTCGAATTTAAAGGCCTAATATGCAAATCAGAAAAAAATAAACAAAGCAAAGACGAAAAAATTGAGATTGATGATCCTATGAAAAATCAAATTTGCCGAACTATAGCTGCATTCGCGAATTCTCATGGAGGTGCATTAATTTTAGGGGTTGAAGACAGTTCTGACTCCGAAGAACCCAATAAAAAGCTTGGTATTATTGGTAAGGTAACTAGTATCCCAAATTGTAAATCTTTCGTAGATAATCTAAGCAGAACTGTGAATGATAGAATCGAACCTTGTCTTCCCAAACTTGAAGTTTTTCCGGTTTTTAAACCTGAATCTGAAAAAAACGATGAAGGCGTCATAGTTCTTAGAACAAAGCGGTCAAATCATGCAGTACATTGCGTTAAATTCAAATCTTCTTCAAACAAAAAATTTCCTACTAAAACATTTCCAACTCGCAGAGGTAGCAATACTGTGGAACTAACAACTCAAGAATTGCAAGATCTGATTCTAAATCTATCATGGGAAAATAAGAGGATTGAAGCGACTAAGAGAACTGACGAAATACTGAATAATCGCTCTGAAAATTTTTCAGAGGAAATTAATAAATTAGGAGACACGAGTTTAGCCTGGGGTGTCAGAATGACTGCAATGCCAACTACGGACGATGTTCAATTTGGCGAGGTACAAACTAACGGAAATCTCTTGGAAAAGTATACACCAGATGCTCCGCCGCCAAATAATCCACCTGTTAGATATCAAAATGAAGACATGTTTGCTCCTTGCTATTGGAAGTTTACAAAATTTGATGATCCTTGGCATCCAATTCTCGAAGCGGCAAAGCAATGCAAATTATCCAAAATAAAAAATGAAAATGGATTGCCCCATACAAAATGTTATAGAGAAATTCACAATAATGGTTTGATTGAGAATGGATACCTGTATTCTGATCACGAAATCGAAGGCCGACATCCTAACATACCAAAGCTATACTGTTTCATGGAATGGCTCATCTACTTGTTTTCAGATCATCTCGCATGGGTAGATAAAGCACGAAGGTCAGCGGATTGTATTTATTCTGAATATGCTGTTAATGTTGAAGTTGAAATTATCGGTGATAATTTACATATCTGGAAAAAAGCGAATGATTGTATGGGTGAAGAGAATCTAGCAGAATTGCCACTCAAAAATTCATATTCTTACACTTACGAATTTAATTCACATAGCCAAATCAACAATTTAATTTACCAGTTTCTTAAAAATCTGTCAAACACCGCTAAATACGATATTTCTATATCTCCATCTGAAATTGAAATTCTAAATTTGAAAGAATATGAATAGAAATGAAAATCACTCTATCCCACGATGCGACTAAGAGCGACAAAATTTAGAGTTCAAAATTATCGCAAAATTAAAAATAGCGGTTGGATCTCGCTCGATACCATAACAACGTTCGTCGGTCAAAACGAAGCTGGTAAAACTTCTCTTTTGAAAGCATTACAAAAGTTCAAACCTATGATTGAGGAACGCTATCACCCACAACAAGAGTTCCCGCGTGAGCGCTTTACTACTGGATTTGATGATAGATTATCTGTTTGCGAGGTGGAATTTCAACTTTCGGAGGAATTTCGTCAAGAAATTGAAGAATATTTTGATTGTGCAGAAATTCCTCATACAGTGGTATTAGCACGCTACTACGACGGCGAGATAGCCTGCATATGCAAAATAGACAATATTGAAATCGGGATAACTTGCTCAAAAGAAACGATGGAGCTGATTGATGCATTTGAAAATTTAAAAAATTATAAAGAACAAAAAAATGAGGCATCCCATAGCACCGAAGAGATAACAAAGGCACTTGGATTAAAGTTAAAAAATTGGGCTGACAGAATAAAAATATCCACAGTAAAGATGGGTAAACTGCCAAAGCCAGAAGGTCTTGACCTATTGAATCAGATAAATAAGCGGTCAGATAACTACACGCGTCCCATGTCAGATGAAATGATTCAACAATTAAATATCGTAATCGACCATCTGCAAAAAAGTTGCAACAATTTATGGCCACAACTATATCAATTAATATTGAACGAAATTCCTGTATTTATCTACTTTGATAATTACGGACTCTTAGAAGGTTCGATTAACCTACGTGATTTTTTAAATAAACTTGAACAAAAACAATATGATCCAAGCATTCAAACGATAGATGCATTATTTAAGCTTACAAAACTTAATGCAAAATCTATTTTAGGGCACGAAAAAACAAAGGACAATGAAGTGTCACCGGATAATCCAAACATTTCAGTCAACCAACAAGATAAAGATTTACGAAGCATCTATTTAAAAGATGCATCAACCACTATTTCAAAGAAATTTAACGAATGGTATGGACAAAGAAAGTACACATTCAGATTACAAGCGGATGGCGATTATTTTCGCATATGGGTATCTGATAGCGCCCAGACCGATGTAGAGATCGAGCTGGAAGAACGGAGTAAAGGATTTCAGTGGCTTTTCTCATTTTGTTTGCTTTTTATGGCAGAATCTGATGATGGTCATAAAAATGTAATTCTTTTGCTTGATGAGCCAGGACTACATTTACACCCAACTGCTCAACAAGAATTAGTCAAATTTTTCGAAGAACTAACCGATAGTAGTCAGCTAATATATACCACCCACTCGCCATTTCTGATTGACGGAGAAAATATTCACCGAGTTCGCCCGATTTCAGAAGGAAAGTCAGGAAACACACAAGTTGGAGACAACGGATGGCCGAGTGACCTAGAGGTAGTATTCCCCCTTCAAGCGGCTTCAGGTTGTGCTATGGTTAAGGGACTTTTTAATCTAAAGAAAAACATATTAGTTGAGGGAATTACGGACTATAAGTACCTACATGCGTTAGATAAGTATTGTCATGCGCATAAAAAACAAACATTACCGGGAGACATCTACATCACTCCTTGCGGTGGGACTAAAAATATAAGCCAAATGGCATCCTTATTCCTTGGGCTGAATGTTCGCCCACTTATACTAATAGATGCGGACAGCAACGGCAAAGCACTTCGTGACCGGCTTTTGAAAGGTTGTTGTGCAGGTAACGAGGAGAGCATTCTAACCCTGAGCGATGTTCTGAAGCCGGATGAAATCGAAATTGAGGATCTTATAGGTGCTGAGATGATCCTTCCTATCATTAACAAAATCACTGGTAAAGAAATAGAGCTGGGGAGCGGAAAAGGTGGTATAGCAAAGCAGATTGAGGGGACCGCAAAAAGATGTAAGATTCCATTACCAAATGATTGGAAGGCAAAAACTGCGATCCAATTTGCAAGGGATTGGTCAGAGGTGAGTAGCAAAAAAATGCCTGATAATGTAGTAAAAAATGCTGAAAAATTGTTCAGCGAAATCAGAAAGAGATTTGAAATTATGGATTTGGAGTGAAAAGTGGGGTGTACTCACTGGGAGTTATATAACACTAAACATAAGCGAAGGGGCATATTACATGAAAAAACAATATTCAGAAAATTAAAAAAACATAACATGTGCAAATTGCGTGTTGAGGGCAACAATGTCGTTATTACCCGTAGTGATGAGCTGTTGGTGCAGATGCTACACCATAAGAAGCTAGCAATGTCAGAGGCCGATAGCACCGATGACAGTATGTATGATTAGAAATCACTGCCTGAAGAAAAACGTGATTTATAAAAGGCACAAATGTTAGCAATCAAAGCAATAGTGATGGCCTTCTGTTTGGAGTAGACGTAATTCTGTACGGCAAATAATCACATTGCATTTTTGCCTTGCTAGGTCACAAAATCCAAATGTGAACATGGGCATTCTGACTGTTAATCTACAGAGGTACTTACGTTGTCAATGCATCACATATCATAGAAATATTGTGTATAGTGAATAACCAACACGGATTGTTGCAAAAATTCAATTCAACGGTAGCTATGCGATTAGAGAAAATGCATGTTCAAATATTCTGATAACAATCCAGTAAAACTTCGTGTTGAAAACTTTGGACCAATAAAAGAAGCAGAGATTGATCTTTGTCCATTGATCGTTTTTATTGGTCCAACTAACACCGGCAAATCTTATTTGTCAAAATTGATATATGCACTGCATTGCTGTTTTGGGGTTTTCAACCGACAAGATAGATTCAATAGATTGGTAGAGTATTATTCTAACGGTTCAAAATTCCTATATAATTCCACTAAAAACTATCGAAAATCAGCTGTAGAAGCGCTAATAAATTCTGCAAAACAAAACTCCACGGAAGCAAATTCAGAAACTCATTTTGAGCTGACTTTACCAACCGAAATTGCTGAGGATATCCGTCTAACAATAAATTCAACGCTTGCAACTTCTTTCCATACAGAACTCTGTCGATGTTTTGGGTTATACGAATCAGATGAGTTAATTCGGAAGCAATCAAAATCTGGTTTAGTGCGAATCTCTCGTCAAGTTACTTCTGACCTCAAATCAGAAAAGTATGAGCATGAATTGCATTTATCCAGTAGCCAACCAGCCGTGGCCATGGATTTACCTAATGAAATTTCTATGCAAACTTCGGATTTAGATTACATTACTGAAATTGCTGATCGGATAAGTTACGGGAAAATTAGCGAAAGAGATGAGAAATATCACAATCGACTGTACTATCGAAGATTGATTTCTGAACTCATAGGGCTATCAATCAACAAAATTGTTGGACCTTTGTTTTCAACGGCTCACTATCTTCCCTCCGACAGAACTGTCTTAATGCATACGCACAAATTAGTCGTAAGTGCCTTGATACAAAGTGCCTCAACGGCTGGAATAAACCCGACTGAAACGACATCACTTTTGTCTGGAATACTTGCCGATTTCCTAGAGAAGCTAATTAGAAATGAACCCAATCAAAGAACAAGACGTAAATCGGATAGGTTAAGTTCAGACATTGAAAAAAGTATTCTAGGGGGAAATATTAAATTCCGAGGAGAACCGTACAGCTATCACCCAAGCTTAGTATTTCGGCCGAATGGATGGAAAAAAGACTTGGATTTGTTGAATTCATCTTCAATGGTTACAGAGTTAGCCCCTCTTGTGTTGTATCTTCGGTATATTGTTGTTGAAGGTGACCTTCTGATAGTTGAAGAACCTGAATCTCATTTGCACCCAGCGATGCAAGTTGAGTTAATGCGTCAACTTACGAAGGTAGTTAATTCCGGAATAAGGGTTATTATCACAACGCACAGTGAATGGATGCTTGAAAAGCTGGCCAATATTGTTAACTTCAATAAAATACCAAAATCTGCTCGATCAACAACCACTGACGATTCAGACTATTATCTAGATTCAAACATGGTAGGCGCATGGCTGTTTAGCCAGAAGAAACGACCCAATGGTTCATTAGTCACAGAAATTCAACTAAACGAATCAGGGTTATATCCAACCGGATTCGATGAAGTCGCATCTGAACTTCATAATGAGTACGTCTCCATTGCAGAAAAAATAGAGAGTGCTAGATGACAGAAGCTAAGGCTCATTTGGCATTGATTGGAAAGATGAGACTCGAGACGAGTGTATTCCAAATCGGTTTGCTAATCACCTCGCTGTTGATTACGACTATTTGCAATGCTAGCGAGTTTTTTCCGATAGATTTCATACTATGGCTCTTGATAGGAATAAACTCATAGATGTGTCATATTTACTGTTTTAACAACTCTATCTAAACAATAACTCGTTTTCTTTTGGCCATAGTTTGACCAATATTTAAGATGGGTTTGTGTGAATCGCTTGAAGAATATTATCTAATCCCAAATTATTTAGTTTCAGAAAGTCCAGAACAATATAATTTATCGCCTAATATTCTGCGTTGCTACCATCTAAATTAGTGTAAAGTACTCAATTTCTGCACAGCAATCCCAGCTGTTGCAAATTTGAACACAATTCCGTCTAACTTACTGTCTATGCGCGTACGTGTGGTATCGTCGGGCTTTTTCTGAAAAATACTGAACTTGAGCCTAAGCTTGGCACTTTCGTTACTGCCATGCTTGAGGAAATGGGTGACCGTGAACCAGACAGTGCCGGCATCGCAATTTAGCGCGGTCCCGCACCGGAAAACGGATCCAAAGTTTCTTTATTCAGCCCTGACCCCAACAAAAACTGGCAACAGCGTGTCGATGACATATCAACTGCCTTTGAATGCAAATTTAACTTTCACGTGCACGCCAGTCACGCCATTCTTTCAAGTGATGAGCATTGGTCGTTCAATCGAAATCTACAAGGAGAAAGGACATCCGAAAGACGTGCTCAATCGCTTTGGCACTGATAAATATTCCGCAACTCACGCAGTCGCCCACACTCGCATGGCCACAGAAACCGCAGTTACTACCGAGCAATCCCACCCATTCTCAACTGAACTTGATTTGTACCTGGTTCACAACACTCCGCTCTCCAACCACAATTGCCTTAGAAGCCAATTAAAACGACAAGGCAGTCATTTCCAAACTGACAATGACAGCGAAGTCGCTGCCGGCTATCTGACTTGGGGATTGCACAGGTAATATCGTAGTAGAGGCACTTGAGTGCGACTTGCATGACTTAGACGGCTTCTACATATTCGCCATTGGAACCGAAAAAGGCTTCTCCATGTGGGTGATCCAATCGCCTGCAAACCTACTGTTCTTGCCAAAAACAACGACTGAGTCGCAATGTCATCTAAATAAGTCGCCTAGCCAGCATTGCAAATTTGAAGTGCGGTCGTGCCGTGACTCTCAATGCGGACTTATGCTGTCAGCATTGGAAAGAGCCGGATCATCTTTATAGTGTTCCATCAGAAACTGCCTGAATGACGGAATCGGTATTTGCACCCTATGGTCATCGCTATGAATCATGCCACAACGGATCATCTCCTGAATGAACTCATGCGGTTTCATGCCTTCCGGCAGAACCTCGGCAGGGTTTATATCCTTATCATCCTGCCAACGCCGACCATTCAACAATTTAACGAGATCACTGTAAAGACAGCCGCTAACACCGATGAAACGCGCAACATCAGCCAGCACCGCCGTGCATCCCATAATCTTCCGGCTTGCCACCCGGCTCTTGTAATAGGCCAGTCGTTTCCCATCGCCCTCTGACTGAACCCGAATCCGGTCCACTTCGCTGAGTTTCCCTCCTTTGGCCGCCAGCTCGCCGGCTAAAGCACGCATGTAGTGGCGCAGGTGTTGCGGCCAGCCGTCTGATAGTTCGGCAATCCAGTTGGCGATTTCTTCTGTCTCCTTGCCAGTGACATGATATGCCTCGAGCATGAGTTTCACCGACTCGGCAGCCTCTTCCAGCCGCAACGGTGCCAAGGTCTGAACATGGCTCATTTTACCAGTGTTGAAGCGCGAAATACCCGCTTCCCTCAAACGCTCATGGGACCAGGCCAGACCGGCCAGCAACAGAATTGCCGGCACGCCGCGGACACCCGTATGCAGGTTAAGCAGCACCCTGTCATATTCAGGCTCTAAAGCCTGGACCTCATCGATGACCAGCACGATCGGGCGCGGCACAACTGTCTTACTGCGACCGAATGACAACAGTCTTCGCAACCAATTCGATTGAGGCTTGTGATACAACCGCCGCAGGTCGCGCAACCTCAGCTCACGTTGCTGTACCGACTCGGTTATCGTGCGACTGGCAGTGACACTGGCGTCAACGCCAGCGGTGTGTGAGACCGTGCGTCCGGTCATCAGCAACTGCGCACCGTTCGGTAATATCCGTTCTGCAATGTGCGCCGTGAGTTCGTGCCGGTCGTCCAATTGTTCCAGCTGCAGATCGACAACAACCGGTCCGTTGTCATCAGCTTCCCAACGCTCGGTCAGGTATTCCTGCAAGGCGGTCTTGCCAGCGCCGGGCGCACCCTGGATTAGCCAGGTGAGTTGTGCCGGACGCATGCGGCTGACCGGCAATCGCCTCAAGTCCTGGCGCACTTGGTCAACAGTCGCTTCGATCGCCGCAACCAGCTCCTGCCTGCCGGCAAAGAACCGCGGCGAGTTCTTGTCGCCCTGATTGTAAAATCCTTCAAGTCCCTTGATGTCCGGTTCACTTGTCATGTCAACCCTCCTGCGCAATCGATAATGGCGGAAGCCCACATTCCAACCCAAGTCCCTTAATTGATTAAGTGATAATCCATGTGACTTGGCTTCGCTGTCAGCTCCCTTTGCCGGGTGACGGTTGGAACGAATAAGGGGTTGGTGTGATTCTTTCAGTATTCATTTTGACACCTCATGCTTCTGAAAATTTCAACCACGACAAAATCTCTCCCTGTTGTCAATAATCGGTTGGTGTCCCGCCGCATTCGCTTTGTCGGTACGCAGACATGCGGAATTGGCTTTTCCATGCCAGCTGTCATAGCGTTGGAAACAGTATATAAAAAGATTGTAACATTGGCAAATCTTCCTGCCTTTGCCTTGTCAGACACAGTGCTCGCATGCCTCTGTTGACATCCTCAGCTGCCTGTCGTTCCGATCGGATATCTCGTCTATGCAACAGTACGAGACGTCCGGTCAGACATGATCCCATCTTGAAGACGACGATGCTCAGCGATGACTGCTGACATCATGTAATTGAACTATAGACGGGATTGCTCTACAACGAGATAAACAACCTTGTCATTCGCTACCGCATCAAGCAGGTAGACTGACAAATCCAATCTGGTGACCGCTATGCCGACTACGCCAGCGGATTGCATAATTCTCATCCAATGTGGTCACCAGCACAAAGTCAGCACTCGGATTTTTGCTCTTGAAAGACTCGCATATTTTTCAACCCTGCTCAACCAGCCGTTCGCGGAATGCAACAGTGGTCTGCAAGAGTTGTTCCGGTTTCATCTCCGTCAGTACCGATGGAATAAAATCAAACTTCGTCGGTGGTGCTAATATGGTCAGTGATTGTGACATCCATTGCATTCGATTTTTCTTCGTAAACCGTTTCCTATTAACAGCGAAATCAAACACTACATATGCTAATTCGCGACGAGTATATAGCTGTGACAAATACGCCCATCGTATGAGCCGGACAAGCTGCTTCAGCTCCTCATCCAGCTCGGCACTGATGTAGACTCCAAGTTTGAACTGCGCCAAATAAAGCCTTGGCCGCCATCGTAGTTGTACAGACTCAGCAATTGTGCACCTCGATAGCCCGCACTGCTCCACAGACAAAATACAATCTCCTATGGTGCCTTCAATTCGAACTAGGATGAAACCGCTAGTCGATACCTGTTGAACACCTGACCAATCTGCCGCACCCGGGCCGATTGTCATCCTTGCCGAGCGACCGGTCGAACTGGCGCAATTCTGACTATCAACGGCAGCGATAAGCTGCCCGTTCAATCGTAGTACATAGCTGCCCCTTGCTCAGTGTGCAAGGTAAATTCGCACACCTCCAGCTTCAACACGCCGGGCTTCCGCTTGTTGTCAGCTTCAGGTGCTTTTTACATCTCGCTGTCATTCACGACCGAGCATTGTGGATTCTGACAGTTCGGATGGCAACTTTTTTCGCTGATAGACAACATGCAGGAATTGATCTACTAGGCGAAGACATTGCCGTGACAGTTCAATCGAATATCTTGATTTATACAACAGACCAAATAGCTTCTCAATCAGCTTTCAATGAGTTAATTTGCAGTCATCCCTGTCTAATCATCGATTGTAATTTCAGCATTACCCATTGAGATTGATATTCTGCTAATTTCCTTTCTTTCGAGTACGATTTATCTTAAAAGATAGCTGAGTCAATTTATCATAAGTACACCTCAAAGCTATTTTTGAGTATGGAGATTAGTTGAGGTGTGAAGTGTAATTTATAGGAATGGGAAAATTGGAAACAGAATACACCATTTTGCCATTAATGAGTTGTAGCCGCATGCACTGTAAGGTGAGAAAACCCAGTCTGTTCAGGAAGGAATACAAGCATGGATTCAACTTAGTATTTTTAGGAGTCAGTAAGGGTTCTAGTAGCCAGAGGTTGTGAATTTAACCGAAAGTAAGCACACCCCAGTGTTTGAATCGCTTGGAGAATGTCGTCTACTCCCAAATTATGTGATTTCAGAAAATCCAGAAAAAATAGACTGCCTAATTTTCTGCACTGCTACCATCTATATTATTGTAGAATACTCAATTTCTGCACAGCATACCTAGCTGTTGCAAATTTGAACTCAATTCCATCTAACTTACTGTCTATGCGCGTATGTGTGGTATCGTAGGACTTTTTCTGAAAAATACTGAACTTGAGCCTCAGCTTGGCACTTTCGTAACTGCCATGCTTGAGGAAATGGGTGACCGCGGACCAGACAGCGCCGGCATCGCAATTTACCGCGACCCCGCACCGGAAAACGGATCCAAGGTTTCTTTATTCAGCCCTGACCTCAACGAAAACTGGCAACAGCGTATCGATGACATATCAACTGCCCTTGACTGCGAATTTGACTATCACGTGCACGCCAGTCACGCCATCCTTTCTAGCGAAATTCCCGTTAACAAATTAAGCGATTGGATCAGCACCAACTGGCAAGATCTTCAAGTGATGAGCATTGGTCGCTCAATCGAAATCTACAAGGAGAAAGGGCACCCGAAAGACGTGCTCAATCGCTTTGGCATTGAGAAGTTTTCCGGAACTCATGCAGTCGCCCACACTCGCATGGCTACAGAAAGCGCAGTTACTACCGAGCACTCCCACCCATTCTCAACTGGGCTTGATTTGTGCCTGGTTCACAACGGTTCCCTCTCAAATCACAATCGCCTTCGAAATCAATTAAAACGACAGGGCGGTCATTTCCAAACTGACAATGACAGCGAGGTCGCTGCCGGCTACCTGACTTGGCGATTGTCACAAGGCAATACTGTAGTTGAGGCGCTTGAGTGCGGCTTGCGTGACTTAGACGGCTTTTATACATTCGCCATTGGAACCGAAAAAGGCTTCTCCGTACTGCGTGATCCAATCGCCTGCAAACCTGCTGTTCTTGCCGAAAACGACGACTGGGTCGCAATGTCATCTGAATATCGCGCTATTGCCCGTCTGCCAGATGCCAAACACTCTAATATTTGGGAACCATCACCAGCTCAGATATACAGCTGGGAGAGGCCATAAGCACAACAATAAGACTAAGATGGAATTTGATCTGTCCACTCAATCCCTTCGGGAAGTCAACCAAGCTTTGCATGATATTGATCACAAATCCGAACATTCCAGTCCCATTAAAATCCATTATCCCAGAGGTACGCATTCTGTCGCTGTCGGACTGAATCAGCTGATTGAAATATCTATAGAAGGGCATGTCGGCTATTACTGTGCCGGCATGAATAAGAATGCAAGCATTCATATTCATGGCAACGCTGGTCCAGCCGTAGCTGAAAACATGATTTCAGGTCGCGTTTTCATTGATGGCAATGCCTCTCAATACGCTGGTGCATCCGGCCATGGTGGGTTGCTACTGATTAAAGGCAACGCAAGTTCGCGTTGCGGTATTTCAATGAAAGGTATAGACATTGTCGTTGGCGGTTCTGTCGGACACTTTGCAGCATTTATGGCACAATCTGGTCGACTTGTCGTTTGTGGTGATGCCGGACACAATCTAGGAGACTCTATTTACGAAGCGCAAATATTCATTCGTGGCGATGTTGAAAGCCTAGGGTCAGACTGTATCGAAAAAGAAATGCGACCACAACACAGCCATGCACTAAAGGAACTGCTTCAACGAAGTGGCATTGATTACCCGATCACTGATTTTCGAAGATATGGCTCAGCCCGTAAACTCTATCATTTCAAAATTGACAACGCAGATGCCATCAAGTAACAACATAGATCAAGTAAACGACGGAAAACTTCGTCCATCAGCCACGTTTCCGAAGAATGTGATTGCCGAAATTCACCGCGCAGCTGATCAAGGTGTTTATGAAATCAGAGGATTTGGTGCGAAAAGATCTGTACCGAGTTTTGACGATTTATTGTTTCTCGGAGCTTCAATGTCTCGTTACCCACTTGAAGGATATAGGGAACAATGTGACACTGATGTTGTAATCGGCAACCGATTTGCAAAGAATCCACTACATCTGAAAATTCCAATTACTATCGCTGGCATGAGCTTCGGCGCACTAGGTGCAAATGCTAAAGCGTCGATAGGACTTGCCGCTACAGAAATGGGTACAAGCACAACCACCGGCGACGGCGGAATGACTGAAGAAGAGCGACAAACCTCCAAAACTTTAATCTACCAGGTACTGCCATCCCGTTATGGATTGAACCCGAACGATGTACGCCGAGCTGATGCCCTTGAAGTTGTAGTTGGACAAGGTGCTAAACCAGGTGGTGGCGGCATGTTGCTTGGACAGAAAATAACGGAGCGTGTCGCGGAAATGAGAAATCTCCCAAGTGGTATCGATCAAAGAAGCGCTTGTCGACACCCCGATTGGACCGGACCGGATGACCTTGAGATCAAGATCAACGAACTGCGTGAAATTACCGATCACAAAATTCCAATATTAATCAAAATTGGTGCCACACGTGTCGCCTACGATGTTGCACTTGCCGTAAAAGCTGGTGCGGATGCGATAGTACTTGATGGTATGCAGGGCGGTACGGCGGCGACTCAGGATGTGTTTATTGAGCATGTAGGTATCCCGACACTACCAGCCGTCCGTCAAGCAATCAATGCACTAATGGAGCTTGACATGCACCGCAAAGTGCAATTGATTGTATCTGGCGGAATTAGAAGTGGAGCTGATGTCGCCAAAGCACTTGCTCTTGGTGCAGACGCTACCTCTATAGGAAGTGCTGCAATGGTCGCACTAGGTTGTAATCGTGCTGTATACATTGATGATTACGAAGAACTAGGCACAGCACCTGGCTACTGCCATCACTGTCATTCGGGCCGTTGTCCTGTTGGCATTACCACTCAGGATCCCTATCTTGAAAAACGTCTCAAACCAAAACAAGGTTCTAAATGGCTCAGAAACTATCTAGCAACAATGGTATTGGAGCTGCAAACACTAGCGCGAGCATGCGGTAAAAGTCATGTGCTTAATCTTGAGCCGGAGGACATGGTCGCCTTGACAGTTGAAGCGGCTGCAATGGCTCAAGTGCCCTTAGCAGGAACAAGTTGGGTACCTGGCCGCTGATATGATATTTCACTCTCTTAACTGATATCCCAAAAATCTCATTAGGAATTAATGAAAACCGATAAAGTGTGTGTAGCAATAAATTCTCCACATTTTGTATTTCACCCATTGGGTGAAAGCAGGTATCCCATGAATCACCCGCTGCACAATGCTTCTTACAACAATTCCATTTTCTAATGCGATATTTGGGTAGTTGTGTATAATTAGTATTGCTCATTAGATACTCCTACAATGAACTCATAATTGGTAGTGTTGAATGGATGTTAGTACGAGCTGTGTTTTTTTAATATGCGCTTCGTGCTTCTTTGAAAAATGTATTGCACTGTGTCCCTAACAGATCCTGTATTCTGTTAGGGGCTTTTGTTTGATTATTCTTCTGATTTCGCTTAAAAAACAGATTCTGTAAGGCCCTGGCATCAAAACAGGTAATAAATACTTGTCAACAATATCACCGCCACTAGCTCCCATCCCCTGCGTCACGGGTTCACTCGGTTGTTGTTCTCTTCCACCGTCTTTTTTACTATATGGCTCATTGTTCAGCCCTGATCTTGTCTTCTATTGCTAGCCGCATAAACTGCGAAATTGATAGCTTGCGGTCTTGCTCCACCAGTTCCACCATTTTGCGGTCTATTTCAGTTGGCAGCCTAACCGCTCTAAACCTTTGGTAGTCGCCACTGCCTGGCTGCCGACCGCCTGTCTTGAAACCTTTAGCCATTTTCATTAAGCATCTAATGATCTTGTAATAAAGTCAAGTTGAATATTTATATGGTGCATTTGTTCATTGTGCCATTCCTTTAGCTTTAATTCGTCTTCGGATTCCGTTGGTTTTTTTCGCATTTGTTTGATTAAATTCCGTTCTTTTGTAATATCTTCGGTCAAAATCTTTTTCGATTCCTGTATAGTCCTATATGCGTTAAGATATTTCTTTAATGATGATGATGGTATAGTTAGTTCTTTAGCTTTTATGTGTTCCAAAATCTTAGCTAATGCGTCAACCATATTGCGTAAGTTAATTACTGCATTCTTATATTCTTCGTTCATCTTCTAAACCTTCTATGTGAAGGTGGGGGCTATCACCCCCACCATGTTTTAACCCTGCACAACAACCCTGTAAAAGATTACTTTGTTATCAATAATGCCTCATGCACCTGCGGTAGTAGCTGCTCATTACACCAGCCGGCCGCGAACACAACTCAAACTGGCTCGGAGGTTGGTTTGCCCGGTTTTGGGCATCAATCACCCGCAACCGTTGCTCTTCAATCCTCTGCACGGCAGAAAGATCGTTTTGATAGGTCGGTTGACTAAACGACGGCCACTCAACAGCCGGCGGCGTGTACGGAGTTATCCCGTAATCATAAGAACCACCAATCCCAGGCAGCTCAGGCAACCCCCAATTTTGTGCGTTGGCTGAGCCAGCCGTCAAAACCAGTAAAAGTAAAGTTGTTTTGAATTTCATTTTTAACCCAAAAATCTCATTAGGAATGAATGAAAGCCGATAAAGTGCTGTGTAGCAACAAATTCTCCACATTTTGTACTTCACCCATTGGGTGAAAGCAGGTATCCCATGAATCACCCGCTGCACAATGCTTCTTACAACAATTCCATTTTCTAATGCGATATTTGGGGATATAGATAACTCATTCCCCAAAAACAGTGAGTTTGAAAAACTTGTTAATCATATCAGGTATAGTGCGACCTCAATTTAATTGAAATTCGCTCCTAAAGCAATCTGATTTATAAACTCCAAGGTTTTCATCAAACTGGTTAAGTGCCTCAGATACACCATAATACGGTTAAACCTTTAGTAATTTATTAATCTCAAATCTCGCAGTAAAACCTGCTAAAAAGACCGGAGCAAGTGTCAGCAAGAATGGAATCAATCTATCTTCGTTGCACAGCAACGCATCATAGGCAACTTTACTCAAAGGAAATGCAATTAAGATAATTGCCGAAAACAAGACTATTAGTCGATCTTTCCATGTTTCTTTGAAATCTTGGTCAAGAATAATTCTAATCCAGAATCCGATGCTAAAGACAATGCTAACCACACTGACAATCATCACTTCGGTTATCATGCTCTTTATTCGACCACCTTAGTGTTCTCCATCCGGTCTATCTAATCGGAATTGGATTCATCGAGATATAACATCCAACACCCTTCTTGGCAAATAGAGGAATGCAATTCTTGTGGTTTGACCTTGACCCAAGTCTCATTACCTCTGAAACTGGGATATTTTTTTGTCGCAATATGCTCAAAATTAATCTGATGATTAAGTCCATCAATTTCATCGTTGAACCAATTCCCAAAATATCTTGACGGTGGGTTGGAATAGACTTTTGAAAAATCTAAATTTTCTTTTGAGAATTTTAGATTTAGCTTCGAAAAGTATTCATCGCTAGATATAAACGGTGAAATTATGACTGTACAGACCAATCCAACTAAGATTATTGTTAGAAGTCTACGGTTGATGAGCAATATTCGGTTGACTTTTCTCTTGACGAGATACGAGCCTTTATTTCTTTCGTGTGTAGTATCCATTAGTTCTGCCTCACAGCTTGTCTTGTACAAAAGATTTTCAAAAATCAGCAATAATAATTGTACTCGAAATTTAGGTGTCTTACTACTAACGCGATTTTTGAAATTCTGTATTGCTACCAGTAATTGGTATCTGTATAAAAAACAACGCACTCTATTGCTGACAGGATGCTTCGTTTTTTATCTGATCAGGCATTGGGGTGTACTCAAAAAGATTCACCTCCTACATCCTAATCAAATAATCGAATACGTCTGTAAGCACGCTAAAATACAAAGCAACATGTTTAAGAGCGATAAACAAAATGATTACAAAATGGACAGTTAGCAATTTTAAGTCGATTCGTGAGGAGACTGAATTAGATTTCAGTCCACTTACAATTTTCGCTGGACCCAATAGTGGTGGGAAAAGTACTTTTATTCAATCCATACTGCTTGAAGCTCAGACCTTGTCAAATAAAGTCGAATCAAGGCCAGTCATATTGAATGGCGCTCTTTTGAGTTTAGGGGAATTTGATGATCTAAAATCCAACAGTAGCAACTCGGATCAGATAAAAATCAAGTTTACCTACACACCAAAATTTAAAAGAGGTGAGTCACTAAAATTATTCAGGCGCATTCCGAGAATTAATCCATCTCGACATTTTCAAATGGAGGAAATTGAGGAGATTACTTGCCAGATTTCTTTTGACGCCGTTAGTTCAAACCCTCTTCTTGAAAATTCTAATTCTCAAATTCACCCCAGATTGTATTTTACTGAATTATCATGTTTGAGCAAATCTATAGATCAGAACAACGAGGCACGAAAATCTAAAATAGTGGTTTCTAAAAAAAACGAAAATACAAAATTTAATGAAACTTCCAGTTTTATCCCATCAAATGAATTACATGAGAGTTTAGCCTATCTTGTTGAATTAGATAGTGACTCTATGAATGAAATTAAGGTGTTGGAAGATCTTCGTTCACTTCAACCAAAAGGCTGTAAGTTGCAACACTTTCTTCCAGTGAGTATGACATGTGCTATTGATCCAATTGAGGAAGAAGCCAATGAAATTACTCATGTTGTACAAGGTTATCGTCCAAGGTTACGATTTGGAAAACTCAAAATGAAAGAGGTAGTCATAAACGTATTACGCGAAATCTTTGAAGACACCATCGACAAAAAACAAACTAAGGAGGAGATAGATTGGTGGAATTCATTGTTTGGTAACGAAGCTGAAAACCTTACATTCCAAGAGTGGAGCAGACGGCTACACAGCCGCAGAACTCCTAGGAGAGAACGATACACGGATTTATTATCTGATCGTAAATATGTTTTTGAGCGTATTTACAATGCCCTGCAGACAACTTCACCAAACAAGCAAAAAATCCATGATCATATTTCAGTTTCCCTGCCCGATTTGATAAACCAAGCCAGATTCAAATTAGAGGATTTCTTCACTAATTCATTAAAATACCTCGGTCCTTTGAGAGATTCCCCCAAGGCTTTATATCCTATTGCCCAAACTGCTAATCGCAATGACATAGGATTGCGTGGTGAACATACAGCTTCAATTCTTGAAATTCAAAAGGATAAACCAATTAGATACATTTCACCATCAGGTTTTGAAGGTTCTTGTATAGATAAAGAAGCGGTGAAAGAGAAACCTCTTGAGAAAGCGGTCATCGATTGGCTACGGTATCTTGGAGTTGCTAGTTCAGTAGGAAGCCAAGACAGGGGAAAGTTAGGGCATGAATTAACGGTAGGGATTTCACAATCGGATGGTAGGCATGACTTAACACATGTAGGGGTAGGTGTAAGTCAAGTGTTGCCAATCCTAGTGATGTGCCTATTAGCTGATGAAGGCTCTACACTCATAATTGAACAGCCGGAGTTGCATCTTCATCCAAAAGTTCAAACCTTGCTCGGTGACTTTTTCATATCGATGACTTTGTGTAATAAACAGTGTATAGTTGAAACTCACAGCGAATATCTAATAGATCGTCTGCGCTTCCGAATTGCAGCTGCAGAACCTGATGATGAAGATGAACAGCCGTTAAACGAAAAGGTGAAAATATACTTCGTTGAGAATCAGTCGCAAAGTTCAAGCTTTCGAGAGGTGGTGATTAACGAGTACGGTGCTATTCCAAATTGGCCAGAAGGGTTCTTTGATCAATCCCAACAGCAAGCCGAAGAAATATTGAGGTTTGCTACAAAGAAACGAAAAGCAAGACGACAGAGTGAAATTGAGAAAAGACAACAACAAGTTGCAAAAAAAACTAATCAATGCGACTATTGATGCAAACGTATTCGTTGTTCCTCAAGTTGGTAGTCATATAGAGGATACAGAGAAATATGTGGAAACAATACTAGTTTGGTCTGAACGGTTGAAAAGTTGTCCTTGGTTGGGCATGTATAAGTTTGAACTGATTAATGATATTCTTAAAGAAGATCACAATTTTCCAAGAGAGCAACTGAAAATTCTATTTGCTAGCCATGGCATCCCTGAAGATGAACATGAATATGATCACAATACTGTGACAAGTGTAGTGATTGGATTTTTGAATCGAATTCAATCATTTGAAGATGAATTTCGAGTTGAAATTGAGGATTTTACCCTAGATCCTTTTGAAACCAACCCAGAAATCAAGTGCTTCATAACTTTTGACGATTTTCAGTTATATCTCCTAAAGCGAATGATCATGACGCTTGCAGTTCTAAACAAATTCTGTCATGAAGCGCTTGGTAAGCATTTGCTCATCTTACGAGAGATACCGAAGAAGATGAACAGAATTCTGGTTAGAGCTCGTATTCAAAATCTTGATGAACATGACAGAGACGATATTGTTATCCGAACACCTGAGTCCTTTGAAAGTAGTGTGTTGGTTTGTGAAGATTTTAAGGGATTAGTTGAGCACCTTGATGAATCCAAAGCTCTAACTGATGCCGCAGATGACGATGGAATTAAACTTGCAATTCAAATTGCAATGTTCAAATACAATCGAAGGAACAACAATATCACCGACTGGGACAGCGAGGAATTGCCATACATTGGCTCTAAATTCCGAGAGACTTGTCAGCAGGTATGTAGTAGGGAAGAACGCGGGATGCCTAATATGATATTAAGGTCAATTGTTTACACTATTATGCAAAAACAATTGAAGAAAACGCATTGGCTCAAAACAGGATCAGGAGGGAATGACCCGCAAAAAGTACGAACTTCAGACAAAGCTAAAGCTTGGCGTCGTGAGATCGGTCAAAGGAAGAAACCATTTCGCCTCCATTATTGGCACCGTATTGATAATACAATTGAACTGGCATCAGTAAATTATCATGATGATAATTCAATTCCAGAATAAATCCTTAAATCCAACATTCTGATTCAACAAACTTATCAGAGACGGTTGAAATACTATTAAACCATTTTTGAATAATGGGGTGTCTCACTTTGGGTTTCTTCCGTACTCATAGTACTTGTTAATCTACTGAGAACTCTCAGGCATGTTAGCCCAGCCGGCGAAACCCTATTACTCAATTGTCAATTCGATAGTTTGATCAATCCGAAGTTCTGTTGAAGAAATAGTGTAAGTGATTGTTATAAATGAAACAATCAATAATCACAGAATCGCTTATATTAATTCTTCACCAGATCTTCGGGCTAACAGCCTTGAAATCACAGTTGCACAACACTTTGTGGGATTGACTGATTTACAATGCGAACTTGGTTCTCCAATTCCGGGGCTGAGAGCTTCCGATTATCCTACAATTTGAAAAAAAATTCGCTGAGCAACGACAATGAACAAACTCAAACTCCCGATCGGCTCCACTTCTTTTATGAATCTGCGGAACAGAAACTGCTACTATGTGGACAAAACTCCATACATCGAAGAACTGATCGACAAAGGTAAATACTATTTCCTGTCCCGCCCCCGCTGCTTTGGCAAAACGCTTCTGGTGGATACAATGCAGGAGTTGTTTGAGGGCAACGAGAAGCTGTTCCAAGGCCTGCACATCCATGACCGCTGGGACTGGACAGTCAGCAATCCGGTGGTGCGACTGAGCTTTCACTCCAAATACAGCGAACCGGGAGATCTCCAAAACAACTTGGAAAATCAACTGACTTGGATTGAAGATTCGGCCGGCATTGAACCGTCGGACATCACCGGGCCTGACCGGTTTAACAATCTGATTTTGAATCTCTACCGCAAAACCGGACAACAGGTAGTGGTTCTGGTGGACGAATACGGCAAACCTATCCTGGACGTGCTTGAAAACAAGGAACTGGCAGAAGTCAACCGAGACTACCTGCACGGCGTATTTGGCATCATCAAGGGCTGTGCCAAATACATTCGCTTTGTATTCTTCACCAGCAACAGCATGTATTCCAAGGTCAGATTGTTCTCCGGGCTGAACAATCTTTATGACATCAGCCTAGATCCAAGATACGCCACCATCTGCGGCTATACGGACACTGACATTGACACGGTGTTCGCCCCGGAACTTGAAGGGCTGGATCGCGACGAGATTCGGCGCTGGTACAACGGCTACAACTGGCTCTGCGGGGAGAAGGTCTACAACCCCTTTGACGTCCTGCTGCTGTTCAGAAAAAGACAGTTCAAAGCTTATTGGTACGAAACCGGCACGCTGAGTTTTCTTCACTACATGGCGGCTTGGGGTTCGGTGATCAACCTGAATCTTGAGAACCTGGAAATGCCTAAGAGCGAACTGGCGAGTTTCGATATCGACACCATCACTGCCAATGCTCTGCTGTTCCAGTCCGGCTACCTGACCATTGCCGACCATGAAATCCAGCCGGGTGGTTTTTATTACACATTGGACTATCCCAACCATGCGGTGCGGCTGAGCCTGAACCAGCAGTTGTTGGGTGCAGTCAGTGGCAACTTTGTGGCGGCTGAGAGGCGAGCTAAGAAAATGGCGCAGTTTCTGGCTGACAACGAATTTGAGGAGTTCGGAGCGGAGTTGAGATCGTTTTTCTCAAACATACCGAACGAGTGGTACGTTAAAAGCCGGATGCAATACTATGAAGGTTTTTATGCTAGCATGGTGTATGCGTGTTTCACCGTCATCGGCGTAAACGTCACCAGCGATGCGTCAACGCGTCTCGATCGCTCTGACTTGGTGGTGATGCATGCCGGCGAGATGTTTGTGATAAGATTCATCGTGGTTGATAAGCCGAAAGTGGAAACGAAAGTTAAGGCGGAGGCGGTTGATGCGAGTGCACAGATGCAGGAAAAAGATCATGCCGGCAAGTATCGCCATCGACGCGGGAAGAATCATGTACTTGATGTGTTGCTCCATGGCGAGGACCGCAATGTGGCGATGATTTGGGTTTAGAGGGAATGACTTGATCAGCAAAGCATTGAACCGAGGCAGTGAGTTGCTGGGTTTGATTGCGACTGGGGTGAATTACAACTGCTGACCGTGCCGGAACTTTTGCAGGTCAGCTGGTTATGATGAGAACCTTACGAAAGCAAGCGTTGCCGCATGCAGAAGAGGGTATGACAGCGACCAAATCCCAAAGTTTCAGAGACGCGACTGTCGCTGAATTGCTCCTGATCGTTCCTTAGCCAACATATATCATGGCGAGGTAAAACTGATAACAAAGTTTGAAAGACAAACTGTCGGCAGTTGTTGCAAGGTAACTGATGGAGCACTTGGCACCTGCAAATTGCGAGGTGTTTGACTCTTCGGAAGTGAGCGTGTCCATATATGAAACCTGTCCAGAAAGTGACTCTGTGATTATTGAATGCCTCAATCATTACAAGCGCTTATATTCATTCTTCACCAGAACTTCGGGCCAACAGCCTTGACAACACAGTTGCACAACACTTTGTGGGTTTGACTGATTTACAATGCGAACTTGGTTTTCCAATTCCGGGGTTGAGAGCTTTCAATTATGCTACAATTTGAAAACAAATTCGCTGAGCAACGATAATGGACAAACTCAAACTCCCGATCGGCACCGCTTCTTTTATGAATCTGCGGAACAGAAACTGCTACTATGTGGACAAAACTCCGTACATCGAAAAACTGATCGACAGAGGTGAATACTATTTCCTGTCCCGCCCCCGTCGCTTTGGCAAGACGCTTCTGGTGGATACAATGCAGGAGTTGTTCGAGGGCAACGAGAAGCTGTTCCGAGGTCTGCACATCCACGACCGCTGGGACTGGACCGCCAGCAATCCGGTGGTGCGACTGAGCTTTCACTCCAAATACAGCGAACCGGGAGACCTCCAAAACAACTTGGAAAATCAACTCACCTGGATTGAAGATTCGGCCAGCATTGAACCGCCGGACATCACCGGACCTGATCGGTTTAACAATCTGATTTTGAATCTCTACCGCAAAACCGGACAACAGGTGGTGGTTCTGGTGGACGAATACGACAAGCCGATCCTAGACCTGCTTGAAAACAAGGAACTGGCGAAAGCCAACCGGGACTACCTGCACGGCGTATATGGCATCATCAAGGGCTGTGCCAAATACATTCGCTTCATGTTCGTCACCGGCATCAGCATGTATTCCAAGGTCGGCCTGTTCTCCGGGTTGAATATTCTCAATGACATCAGTCTAGATCCCCGGTACGCCACCATCTGCGGCTACACAGATACTGACATTGACACGGTGTTCGCCCCGGAACTTGAAGGGCTGGACCGGGGCGAGATTCGGCGCTGGTACAACGGCTACAGTTGGCTCGGCGAGGAGAAAGTCTACAACCCCTTCGATGTCCTGCTGCTGTTTGATAACAGGCGGTTCGATGCTTATTGGTATGAGACCGGCACACCGGAGTATCTTTACAGGATACTGGCTGAGGGCAAGATCAACACCCCGAATCTGGAACATCTGAAAATGGACAAGAGCGAGCTGGCCAATTTCAAGGTTGAAGAGATCAGCGTCAACGCATTGCTGTTCCAGTGTGGCTACCTGACCATTGTCAACCATGAAATCTGGCCGGGAGGCATCCGCTACTCGCTGGAATACCCCAACCATGAGGTGCGGCTGAGTTTTAACAAGCAGTTGCTGGTTGCCGTCAGTGGCAACTTTTCGGAAGTTGAAAGACGGGGCAAGAACATGGTGAAGTTTCTGGCTGACAATGACTTTGAAGAGTTCAAGGCCGAGTTGAGTTCGTTTTTCTCAAACATCCCGAACGAGTGGTATGTCAAGAACCGCATGCAACACTACGAGGGCTTTTATGCGAGCATGGTGTATGCCTGCTTCACCGCCATCGGCGTGACTGTCACCGGCGAGGAGTCAACGAGTCTCGGACGCTCTGACTTGGTGGTGGTGCTTGCCGGCGAGGTGTTCGTGATGGAGCTCAAGGTGGCTAAGCAACCAGCGGACCAAGCGAAAGTGGAGGCTGAGGCGATGGACTCGATTGCACAGATACGGGAAAACGATTACGCCGGCAAGTATCGTCATCGGCAGGGGAAGATTCATCTGCTTGGAGTGGTGTTCAACGGCGAGAAGCACAACGTGTCGACGATTCGGGTGGAGAGGGATTGAGCTGTCCAACAAAGCATTGACCCTTGGCAGTGAGTTGCTGGGTTTGATTGCGGCCGGGGTGAATTACAACTGCTGACCGTGCCGGCATTTTTGCAGGTCAGCTGGTTATGATGAGAACCTTACGAAAGCAAGCGTTGCCGCATGCAGTAGAGGGCGTCACAACGATCAAATCCCAATGTTTCACAGATTGGGCTTGCTCCTGATCGTTCCTCATCCGGCATAAATCATGGCGGGGTAAAACCGATAACAAAGTTTGAAGAATATTCTGTCAGCAGTCAGTTGCAAGTTAACTGATGGGGCACTTGGCATCTGCAAATTGCGAGGTGTTTGGCTCTTCGGAAGTGTCCATATATGAAACCTGTCCAGAAAGTGACTCTGTGATTGTTGAATGCTTCAATCATTACAGACACATACATTAATTCTTCACCAGATCTTCGGACTAACAGCCTTGAAAAACCAATTGCACATCACCTTGTAAACCTTCCGTGGGGCAAAATTATGTTTTCATATTCATGCAACCTCAGCCCTTGTTGATGCTATAATTCAATTGACAAGCCTCACTGAGCAATAATCATGAATAAACTCATTCTTCCCATCGGGGAGTCATCCTTCCAAGAGATGCGGCTCGATCGGAACCGCTATTATGTGGACAAGACCCCGCATATCAAAAAACTGACTGACAGAGGCAAATACTATTTCCTGTCGCGCCCGCGTCGCTTTGGCAAGACGCTTCTGGTGGATACAATGCAGGAGTTGTTCGAGGGCAACGAGAAGCTGTTCCGAGGTCTGCACATCCACGACCGCTGGGACTGGACCGCCAGCAATCCGGTGGTGCGAATGAGCTTTGATGGCAACTACGGTGAGCCGGGTTCTTTACATGATGACTTCCTTGACCAGTTGGAAGAACTTGAAAAGGATGCAGGCATTGACGCATCTTCAAGGCCACGAACCGAACCTAGACGGTTGCGGAATATAATACTCAAACACTACAAGAATACCGGACAACAGGTGGTGGTTCTGGTGGACGAATATGACAAGCCGATCCTGGACCTGCTTGAAAACAAGGAACTGGCGGAAGCCAACCGCGCCTACCTGCACGGCGTATATGGCATCATCAAGGGCTGTGCCAAATACATCCGTTTCGTATTCGTCACTGGCATCAGCATGTATTCCAAGGACTAGTGCGCAAACTGCACTCAATAACAACCCGAAGGACACCTGTTTTTCGGTAACCCATCCGTTCCACCCGCTGAGCGGGTGTCGTTTCAAATTGCTCGGATTGCATGTCAGGGCTGGAGAGGAGCGCGTCGAATTTATCGATGATGCGGGTGAGGCTCAGTCAATACGGGTGAAGTGGACCAGCCTGCGGGATTTGGACCCCTTCACAGCGCTGTCGGGCGGTCGTTCGCAGTTTCATATCCAAGCGCTGTTGGAGTTGTCTGAGCTGGTTGCGGTCTTGCGGGAGAACGGTGCATGACTGTAAAGACAATTACGCACAAGTTTGTAAAGTCATTTACGCACAGAAGATTGGCGAAGCCGGGTCAACACTCAATTTCATTCGCATCGGTTTGCAATTCAAGTGGTTGTAATGAAACGGATGTTTGGATTCGCTTGTGTTTTGTTCTTGAGGCCGTATATAATCATGTGCATATTTTTTCTTACACACACTTTCCGAGATGCTGTCATGAACCAGAAATCCGACAAAACCGCTCACCTCGCCAAGCATGGCACCTTGAACCGGCATGCCGAACGCATCAATGACCCGCTGTTCCAGACCGAGCCGTTCTTCGATCCGCAGGACCTGCTGCAGGTCCGCTACGAAATGCTGCGGCGGGTTCAGCGCGAAGGCCGCCCGGTGAGCGAGACCGCACAACGCTTCGGGGTCTCGCGTCCGACCTGGTATCAGCTCGCCGACGCCTTCCGCAAGGGCGGCTTGGGCGCCCTGATTCCCGAACGCCCGGGACCGCGTCAAGCCCACAAGCTCAACCATGCGGTGCTCCAGGAGTTGCTCAGCGCCAGACGCGACCGACCCGAGATCACCGCCGCCGAACTCTGTGCGCTGGTGCACCGGCGCTTCGGCATCGCGGTGCATCGCACCACGGTCGAGCGGGCCTTGAGGCGCACTCAAAAAAAAACATGAACGCCGGCTCAGCCCCCAAGGTCTGTTCAGCTCGGCTGACAGACGAATATGAGCGTCTGCGTCGCACCCGGGACGGCATCAGCCAGTGCGCGGACCGCGGCGGGCAGTCGGTGCTGAGGAATCGGGGCCTGGCGGACTGGCTCGCCCTGCTCAGCACCCTGTCTGAGCCGGTTTCAACCGTGCCGGCAACCTCCGCTGGCGGAGCCTGGCAACTGCCGGGGGAGCTGCACTCGGCGGTGGTTGATATCCTGGTGTCAATTGCCATGCACCCGCGCGGCGGCGAATTGTCATGAGCCGCGAACGACACCCCAAGGTGACCGGCAAGCATCTGGCACGACAGGCGTTTTTATATGTCCGCCAGTCAACGCTGCATCAGGCGGAGCAGAACCGGCAGAGCAGTCGCCGGCAGTATGCACTGGGCCAACGGGCGCACAGCCTCGGCTGGCCGAAGGCTCAGGTCACGGTGATCGACTCGGACATCGGACAGTCCGGGGCTGACCGCGACCGCGAAGGCTTCAAGATGCTGCTGGCCGAGGTGTCGCTGGGCAATGCCGGCATCGTGCTCGGACTGGAGGTCTCGCGTCTGGCCCGCAACTCCAGCGACTGGCACCAGCTGCTGGAGCTGTGTGCCTTGAAGAACACGCTGATCCTCGATGAGGACGGCATCTACGACCCCAAGGACTTCAACGACCGGCTGGTGCTGGGTCTCAAGGGTCAGGTGTCGGAGATGGAGTTGCACTATCTCAGGCTGCGCCTGCACGGCGGCATTGTCAACGCCGCCCGCCGCGGCGAGTTGCGCCTGCCGCTGCCGACCGGTCTGGTCTATGACCCGCTGTTCAGAGTGGTGTTGGACCCCGATGCCCAGGTTCGCCAAACCGTCATGGAACTGTTTGACACCTTCACCCGCACGGGTTCGGCCCGCGCCTGCGTGAAAGACTTCCATGCACGCGGCCTGTTGTTTCCCCGCCGTCAACGCCAGCGTGCGACGCGCGGCGAGCTGGTGTGGGAGAAATTGACTTGTGCCCGCACGCTGCAGGTCCTTCACAATCCGCGCTATGCCGGGGCGTTCGCCTATGGTCGCAAGCCGACGGGACGCCATGCCGATGGCGGACCATCCAGGCCGGTGCCAGACGAGGAGTTCAGCGTGCTGTTGCCGGACCATCATGACGGCTATATCACTTGGCAACGCTATCAAGCCAACCGGCAACGCCTGGCTGACAATGCCAGGCACCGCAGCCAAGACCAGAGCCCGGCGCGCGAAGGTGCGGCCCTGTTGCAAGGGTTGGCCATCTGCGGGCGCTGCGGCGGTTCGATGACACCCGGCTATCGCCACTCCAAAGCCGGCGTGTCAATTGTTTACCGGTGCTGGGCACACTTCCAAGATCCAAGCCTGAGTGCATGTCAGCAGGTGCCCGGCAACGGCATCGACAAGGCCATCGGCGAGTGGGCGGTGGAACTGCTCACACCGAGCGGCTTGGACGCTGCCCTGCAGGTGCAGCAGGAACTCGAGGCGCAGGTTGACAAAACTGAAACCTGGCTCGCACGGCAGCTGCAACGCGCACAGCATGAGGCCGACCTGGCTCGCACCCGGTTCATGAACACACACCCTGACAACCGCATGGTGGCCGACTTGCTGGAGAGCGAATGGAATGTGAAACTGAGCGAACTGCAACAGACCCGGAGCGAGTGTGAGCGCCGGCGAGCCGAATTGCATCGCCAGCTCGGCGATGAACAGCGACAGCGCATTGTTGACTTGACACGCGACCTGCCCCAACTGTGGAACGACCCGAACACGCCCAACCGCGAGCGCAAACGCATGCTGCGGTTGCTCATCGACGATGTCACCATCATCCGCGGCGAGCAGATCGAACTCGGTATCCGCTTGCGCGGCGGTGCCACCCATCAGATGACGCTGGCACTGCCGCAACCCGGCAGGAATGCCCATGTCACGCCCGCCGAAGTCATCACCGCCATTGACACGCTGCTGGAGGATCACTGTGTGGCAACGGTGGCCAAACTCCTCAACCAGCAGGGACTGCACTCCGGACATGGGAAAGCATTCACCGCCCGCCGTGTCAGCCAACTGCGCCATCAGTACGGCCTGAGGTCGCGTTATCAGCGACTGCGCCAGCGCGGACTGCTCACCCGGGATGAAGTGGCCACGCTCTTCGCAGTCTCGCCTCGCACCATCACTCGATGGCAACAGCGCGGACGGCTCATCGGCATCCCGTTCAACGACCGCAATGCATGCCTGTTTGAGAGACCGGCCACCGCTCGCCATGACGACTGAGGCAATGGCATCATCGTCCAGCGACCATGGTGAACACCGAAGACCGCACCGACAGATGGCAACACACGCCGAAATCCCAAATATCGCATTAGAAAATGGAATTGTTGTAAGAAGCATTGTGCAGCGGGTGATTCATGGGATGCCTGCTTTCACCCAATGGGTGAAATACAAAATGCGGAGAATTTGTTGCTACACAGCACTTGATCGGCTTTCATTCATTCCTAATGAGATTTTTTGGGAAATGCTCAACTGTAGCCGACTCGCGAAATCTGCTATCATATTGAGACGGTGTCTGCCGGCAATGTTGCTCTGGCAACACACCGCGGATGCTCTCCGCCTCGGTGCCGGAAATGCAACAAGACCTTTTATTTTTTATGCAAAAATGCTATCCATGTCCTTCACGGCGCTATTGAGTGCAGTATGATGGCGACTCCAAGGTCAGATTGTTCTCCGGGCTGAACATTCTTGAAGACATCAGTCTGGATCCTGAGTTTGCCACGATCTGCGGCTATACGGACACTGACATTGACACGGTGTTCACACCAGAACTAAAAGGACTAGACCGCGACGAGATACGGCACTGGTACAACGGCTACAGCTGGCTCGGCGAGGAGAAGGTCTACAACCCCTTCGACGTCCTGTTGCTGTTCAAAAAACGACAGTTCGAACCTTTTTGGTATGAGACCGGCACACCGGAGTATCTTTACAGGATACTGGCTGAGGGCAGGATCAACACCCCGAATCTGGAGCACCTGAAAATGGACAAGAGTGAGCTGTCCAATTTCAAGGTTGAAGAGATCAGCGTCAACGCATTGCTGTTCCAGTGTGGCTACCTGACCATTGTCAACCATGAAATCTGGCCGGGAGGCATCCGCTACTCGCTGGAATACCCCAACCATGAGGTGCGGCTGAGTTTTAACAAGCAGTTGCTGGTTGCCGTCAGTGGCAACTTTTCGGAAGTTGAAAGACGGGGCAAGAACATGGTGAAGTTTCTGGCTGACAATGACTTTGAGGAGTTCGGGGCGGAGTTGAGTTCGTTTTTCTCAAACATCCCGAACGAGTGGTATGCCAAGAACCGCATGCAACACTACGAGGGCTTTTATGCGAGCATGGTGTATGCCTGTTTCACCGCCATCGGCGTGACTGTCACCGGCGAGGAGTCAACGAGTCTCGGACGCTCTGACTTGGTGGTGGTGCTTGCCGGCGAGGTGTTCGTGATGGAGTTCAAGGTGGCTAAGAATCCAGCAGACCAAGCGAAAGTGGAGGCTGAGACGATCGACTCGATTGCACAGATACGGGAAAACGATTACGCCGGCAAGTATCGTCATCGGCAGGGGAAGATTCATCTGCTTGGAGTGGCGTTCAACGGCGAGAAGCACAACGTGTCGACGATTCGGGTGGAGAGGGATTGAGCTGTCCAACAAAGCACTGAACCAAGGCAGTGAGTTGCGGGGTTTGATTGCGGCCGGGGTGAATTACAACTGCTGACCGTGCCGGCACTTTTGCAGGTCAGCTGGTTATGATGAGAACCTTACGAAAGCAAGCGTTGCCGCATGCAGTAGAGGGCATCACAACAACCAAATCCCAATGTTTCACAGATTGGGCTTGCTCCTGATCGTTCCTCATCCGGCATAAATCATGGCTAGGTAAAACTGATAACAAAGTTTGAAAGACACGCTGTTGGCAGTTGTTGCAAGGTGCTGATGGAGCACTTGGCGTCTGCAAATTGCGAGGTGTTTGGCTCTTCGGAAGTGTCCATATATGAAACCTGTCCAGAAAGTGACTCTGTGATTGTTGAATGCTTCAATCCTGACTTTGACGGTTGATATCGCTAACGTGTTGATTTTATTACAGGCGAAAAATCGTTAGGCACTACAAAAACGCCCTCTCGCCCGCTCTCATATCCCGTCCCGCACAACTCAGTTCATCATTTCAATTCGAATGGCTCCATGTCATGAGTCAACCCCATCACCTGATACAACTTCCTCCCCACTTCGCTGATGGTCGAGGGCAACGCATAGCGGCGCTGCGTCTTCTGAATGATTGAGCGCCAAAATCATCTTGAGCCGGCTGTGAAATCCGACTCGGGTCCAAGACGATTTCGCAATATCATAAACCGTCTTTACTACACTACTGGCAAAAAGGTTGTAGTTCTGGTGGACGAATATGACAAGCCGATTTTGGATTTGCTTGGAAATCAGAATCAAGCGAAGGCTAACCGCGACTACCTGCACGGTGTTTACGGGATTATCAAGGGCTGTGCCCGATACATTCGCTTTGTATTCGTCACCGGCATCAGCATGTATTCCAGAATCAACTTGTTCTCAGGGCTGAACAACCTTGAGGACATCAGTCTAGACCCTGAATCTGCCACTATCTGCGGTTATACAGATACCGATATTGACACGGTGTTCGCTCCAGAACTTGAAGGGCTGGATCGGAATGAGATACGGCACTGGTACAACGGCTACAACTGGCTTGGTGAGAAGAAGGTCTACAACCCCTTTGATGTCTTGCTGCTGTTCAAGAAAAGGCAGTTCAAACCCCGTTGGTACCGGACCGGCACGCCGAGTTATCTGTATAACCTGATGGCGGAGGGCAAGCTCAGCACCGTGGAGTTTGAGGATCTGGGCATGTATGAGGAAGAGCTGTCAAATTTCAAACTTGAAAGTGTTAGCACCGACGCGTTGCTGTTCCAGTGCGGTTATCTGACGATCAAGCGAAGTGAAGTCCGAGATGACGACACCTATTACGAGCTGGATTACCCAAATCATGAAGTGCAACTGAGCCTGAATCGGGAGTTGTTGCTGGCGGCCGGAGCGAATCTCAGGGAGGTGTTCAAGTTGGGCGAGAGCATGGCGCAGTTGCTGGCTGACAACGACTTTGAGCAGTTTGAGATTGAGTTGAAGGCGTTTTATGCGGGATTTCCAAACGAGTGCTACCTGCATGGCGACTTGGGGAATTATCAGGGTCATTATGTGAGTCTGCTGTATGCGTTTTTCCAGGCTGTAGGTCTGAGCCTGAGAGTGGAGGAGTCGGCCTCGCACGGTCGTTCGGACTTGGTGGTGTTGCATGCTGGACAGGTGTTCAAATTGGAGTTCAAGATGGCGAACGGCGAGGACATGTAGGAGGCGAAGGATGAGGCGATGGGTCAGATCCATGACAAGCGTTATGCGCACAAGTATCTGACGGGTCGTCAGAAAGTCCATTTGCTGTCGATGGCATGCCGGCGTGCAAAACGCAATGTAGTGGAGATCAGGGTGGAAACAGCGTGAGGGGGTAAAGCAAGTTCCTGAGGATGACTATGCCCAAGCGCAGCTGGCATAATATCCCTTTGCCGGTGTGTAAGTTGAAGCGACTGTGACATCGCTCACAGCCAAACACAAAGCGAGTGCGTAAAAGATGCTGAACAAGCTACCGATACCCAGCTTCACCACGCTGTTTCAAGATTTGTCCACCTTGAAGGTGATATAAGCATTCAGTCCCCGGCCATCCTGAGAGGCAGACATGCTAATAACCGCTTCACCGACTACGTTGCAACAGAAAAGCGTTTGACCTGCTCAAAACCGACCCTATCAAATATGTTCCCAGTGCAATAGCAGATTAAGCACGGTTATATAGCCTTTATGTTTTTGTTTTAATGATACTAATTTCAAACTGCCTCTCTAAATTTCAATATAGTCATTCGCGTGCCTATGCTGTGAGCTACGTCAACTCGGATTATCTCTTGAATGAACCCCTGTGCTTTGACACACTCTGACATAACCTTGTCGGATTTTGAGTTTTCCCGCCAGCGGTGACCATCCAGCGTTTTTACAAGCTCTTTTTAGCGGTATCCATGGTCTGTGTAACACATCTCTTCCCAAACTCGTATACAGGAAATGCAGGAATTGGTGTTCGGACGGCGAAAAGCATGACAGTGGCTAACAAGTCCTTGACCATTTCTACCGAATATCGTGAATAAGCACCTCCGCTACACATGTAGCGATGCGGCGGCACGACTAGATGAAGCATTCAGATGTCAATGTGGTAGTCCATCATGTTGAACAGACTGCGGGACTAATCAGTATTTACATAATTGTTTTAGCGATAACCTTATTTTAGATAAGTGTGTAGTTTTTTGTTAGGTCGTTCCAGCAGATACTGCATGAATGATGGAATTGGAATAGTTATTTCATCAACCACTCTGTGAATCAATCCGGAACGGATCATCTCCTGAATGAACCCCTGCGGTCTCATGCCCTCTGGCATGACCTCTGAATGGTCCAGCTCTTCCTGCCATAGCTTATTCCTAAGCATTCTTACAAGTTCATCATAATGACAGCCATCAATGCCGATAGTGCTTGCCACTTGTGCAAGTAGACGCGTGTGCGTACCGACAAGTGAACTTTGCAGTCTGTCAAAATAGTAAGCCCGCCGTTTCGCATCACCGTCTGCCTGAATCAAATCTCTGTTCACCTCGCTGAGATTACCTCCCTTGGCGGCCAACTCACCAGCCAATGCACGCATGTAGTGGTGCAAATGTTGCGGCCAGCCATCTGACAGTCCAGCAATCCAGCTTGCAATGTCTTCAGTTTCATTGCCGGTCACATGATGCTCCTTTAGCATGAGTTTAACCGATTCGGCAGCCTCTTCCAGCTGCAAAGGCTCCAAGGTTTGTACATGGCTAATGTTGCCAGTAGCAAAGCGCGACACACCCGCTTCCTTCAAACGCTCTCTTGACCAAGCTAGCCCAGCCAGCAACAGTATGATAGGAACACCCCGGATACCCGCATGTAAGTCTCGAATCAATTTATCAGCCTCAGGCTCCATCGACTGGATCTCATCGAGCATCAGAACAATCGGGCGCGGTTTGGTAGTTTTGCGGTGTCCGAATAAAAGAAAACGCCTTAACCAAGGAAATCTGGGGCTGTGATATAGTTTTCGCAAATCGGTGAGAGTTAGCGATCCGCGTTGTACCGAATCAGAAGTTGTGCGGCCGAAAGTAACCTTGGTCTCCACGCCAACGGAGCGAGCGACTGTACGGGATGTCATCAACAGATCTGCGCCTTTCGGTAACACCGCGTTCGCAATGTCCGTTGTGAGAAGATGCCGATCAGGCACTTCGCCAAGCACTCCCTCAACGACGACCGGACCATCCTTGTCCGCCAGCCAGCGATCGCGCAGGTACCACTGTAAAGTAGTTTTACCAGCACCGGGCGCCCCTTGTATCAACCATGTGCCCTGTTTCGAATGCACGTCCGAAATGGGCAATTGATCGATCTGTTTACGCAGCCTGTCTACAGTCTCCTCAATAGCTGAGATGAGTTCTTGGCGGCCAGCGAAGAACCGGGGCGAGTTCTTGTCTCCCTCATAGAAAAAATCTCTAAGTCCCTCAATGTCTGGTTCACGTGTCATGCCACCTCCTCAGTATTTGTTTCTCTTATTATGCTACATATACCTGTTTGTAACTGGCTTGATGCAAGAGGGCAGTGAAACAAAAGTCTTGAGTTGTTTATCATTGTGAGTCACCGCAAAAGTGCGGCGACAGCTTAAAACAGGCGTTTCGCTTGAATTCAAAGTTTTAGGTAGCACTACGATAGATTCTGTTACTGGGTGATTTACGTTACATTCTGCGTCATGGACACTTGAAACCAAACAAGTACATCTGTTTCGGATGCACATCCGAGATGGGCAATTGATCGATCTGTTCGCGCAACTTGTACACGGTCACCTCAATCGCTGAGATGAGTTCTCGGCGGCCAGTGAAAAACCAAGTTGAGTTCTTGTCACCCTCATGGAAAAATTTCTACCACAGCTACCGGTTTGCAACTGGCTTGAAACGAGAAAGCGGTAAACAGAAATTCTTAGGTTCGTTTCCTAACATATTTTTTGATAGAGCGAATAGCAACTATCGCCAAGTTAAGATTTTGAGCTGTCGATTATTTCAACCTCTTCAGGCTGACGCGTAATCTCAGATATCCTTCCTAGTGTTATATTCAATAAGGAATCGCCTGAATGACGGAATAGGGATTGTAACTCGCGCGCCCATACTGTGAGCTATGCCGGAGCGGATCAATTCTTGGATGAACTCGCTTGGTTCCATGTTTTTTGGCATGACATCGGCGGATGCCATCTCGTGTTGCCAGCGCCGGCTTTCAAGCATATCTTCAAGCTCGTTGTATAGACAACCATCATCACCTATGAAACGTGCAACCTCGGCCAATACACCTTTACGCCTAACGATACGCGTACCCTGTAGTCTGTCCAGATAGTAAGACTGTCTTTTTGCATCGCCCTCGGCCTGAATCCAATCCCTGCTAACCTCGCTAAGATTACCCCTCTTAGCCGCCAAATCACCAGCCAATGCTCGCATGTAGTGGCGCAGGTGCTGTGGCCAGCCATCCGACAGTTTGGCTATCCAGCGAGCGATGTCTTCGGTTTCCTTGCCAGTGACATAATACTCTTCAAGCATAAGTTTTACTGACTCGGCAGCTTCTTGTGGCTGCAATGGCCCCAAGGTTTGCACATGGTTAAGATTGCCAGATACAAACCGCGACACCCCCGCTTCCTTCAAACGTTCGCTTGACCAAGCTAGCCCCGCCAGCAACAGCACTATCGGAACACCCTGTACACCCACATGCAGATCGTGTAACACTTCGCCCGCTATGGAATTCATTGCCTGGATTTCATCAATTATCAGGACAATCGGCCGCGGTTCGGCAGTCTTGCGGCATACAAATGGCAGGAATCGACGAAGCCAATGTAATTTGGACTTTTTATACAACCTCGCCAGATCACTGGGAACTAGCGGGCTACGTTGTACCGACTGTGACTTTGTTCGACTAAAGGTGACTTTGGATTCAACTCCGGCGGTGTGCGACACTGCACGTTCGGTCATCAGTCGTTCCGCACCGTTCGGCAGCATTCTGTCCGCTATGCGTGAGGTGAGCTGCTGTCGATCGGACAGTTCACCAAGCACCACATCAACAACGACTGGGCCATCCTTGTCCGCCAGCCAGCGGTCGCGAAGATACCACTGCAACGCAGTCTTGCCGGCACCGGGTGCCCCTTGAATCAGCCAAGTCTGCTGTTTAGGATGCACGTCAGAGATGGGGAGTCGATTGACATCATTGCGCAACTCATTCACGGTGGCCTCGACCTCCAAAATGATTTCTCGGCGACCAGCAAAGAACTGAGGCGAGTTTTTATCACCCTCTCGGAAAAAATCTCTAAGTCCCTTGATGTCCGGATCGCGTGCCATGCCTCCTCCTGCTCAGCAATTTGCTCTTCTTATTATGCCACATCTAACTTTTTGCAACTGGTTTGAAGCAAGAGAAGCGGTGAAGCAAAAGTCTTGAGTTATTTATCATTGTGAGTCACCGCAAAAGGTGCGGCGACAGCTTAAAACAGGCGTTTCGCTCAAATTCAAATTTTAGGTAGCACTACGATAGATTCTGATACTAGGTGATTTACTTTGTATTCTGCGTCATGGACACTTGAAACCAAACAAGCACTCACAGTCGTAAATCAATTAAACGCCACCTTTTGAGCGGATTACTAGCAAATGTAACTGACTCAATTTTTGAAGCCGGACTTTGTTTGGTTTACATAATACTAGCATCATTGTCAAAAAATACCAATACGGTCTTGATGATAGCCTAGATATGATGATAAAGATGGAGTAGTCTGTCCAATCTCACATACTGCATTACTGTATACTTTTACATCGAATTTGACGGTTTTCTCTCCGTACAAACCGTTAACCAAAATACAAACATCCAGTTTTGACAATCTCACAGAATAGGAGATAGAAAATGAGCGTTGACCTTTCGCAAATTGCAGAAGAAAAGAACATTAAGTACTTTCTCATTAGCTTTGTTGACCTTTTTGGTGTACTCAGGGCTAAATTAGTACCAGCACGCGCAATTGACCAAATGCAAAAGGACGGCGCCGGCTTTGCCGGTTTTGCAACTTGGTTGGATATGACACCTGCTCATCCTGATATGCTCGCCATTCCCGATCCAGAGAGCCTTATTATTCTTCCTTGGTCAACCGATATCGGTTGGCTAGCAGCTGATTTGTGGATGGACGGTGTTGAAGTCGAGCAATGCCCCCGTGTTATTCTGAAACGTCAGCTTGCTAAATTAGAAGCAAAAGGTCACCGACTTATGACTGGTGTGGAATGTGAATTTATGTTGCTCACTGCTGATGGCGAGGAAATAGAAGATCCTATGGACACCCAGGAAAAGCCCTGCTATGACCAATCCTCATTACTCAGGAAATATGACACCATCTCTGAAATCTGCGACAACATGATTGAACTCGGCTGGAACCCATATCAAAATGATCATGAAGATGCCAATGGCCAATTTGAGATGAATTGGGATTACAGCGACGCGCTGAAAACCGCTGACCGCCACACCTTCTTCAAATTTATGGTCAAATCAATCGCTGAAAATAATGGTGAGCGTGCGACGTTTATGCCCAAACCATTTACACACTTGACCGGCAACGGCTGTCATGCACATGTCTCAATCTGGAATGAAGATGCCAGCCAAAACTTGTTTTTGGATGAAAGCGAAGAAATGGGCCTGTCAAGCCTAGCCTACAAATTTCTGGGAGGCATTGTTCACAGTGCCCAAGAGCTTTGTTCGATATTCAATCCAACCGTCAATAGCTACAAACGAATCAATTCAGCTCGTACACGATCGGGAGCCTCTTGGTCACCTAATACTGTAACTTATGCTGGCAACAACCGAACTCACATGATTCGTATTCCTGATGCTGGACGATTTGAGCTAAGACTAATGGATGGGTCAGCAAACCCTTACTTGCTCCAAGCCGGCATTGCAGCAGCCGGATTGGACGGCATTGAAAACAATCGTGATCCAGGCAAACGCTTGGACATTGATATGTATGCTAACCCAGAACTCGCTGGTGATGTAAAAAAACTGCCACTCAATTTGCTTGATGCTATCCGCCTTACGGAGTCTAGCGAAGTGTTGCGGAGCGCGTTTGGCGAAGCTAATATTGACAGCTACTGTAAGTTGAAACTAGCTAACTGGAACCAGTATTGTGGTGAGGTATCTCCGTGGGAGAGAGCTAACACACTTGATTGTTAACAGCTTGCAAGAAATGAGTTTGAAATTGCATCGGTAAATATTACCGGTGCATGCTCTACCGAACCGGAGCAACTGCGAATCCTATTTTTTGTATTTCCAACAAGGACTGTCTGCCCTGGTCTTGAGCTTAATTGGTCCGGCTTTCTTAGGGGGTGCAGTCCTACTAAATTCAGAGGGATAAACTACCTCTCCCAATAGCACTTTGCATTTTGCACCAGTGACTGGCGGTACATTTGATAAAACCCCTTCAAGTCGTTGCTTGGCCAACCAGGCAAACACCGTCGCCTCCATCAAATTCGGCGGTATGCCAACCACGTCTGTTGTGACCACCTCCAACTTTGAAACCTTGCGCAATCTATTCATGATCGCCTTGTTGTATGCACCACCGCCACAAACATAAATCTTCTCAACTGGTGGCATCCATTTCTCAATCCCTAACCAGATTGACTCGGCTGTAAAAGCAGCAATTGCACTTTGTACATTTGTACGCTTTTTACTATAGATGTACCCAAAACCAGCTTTTTTAAGAGCCGAAAGCAACCATTCTATTGTGAAATATGATGCGTCCAATGATTTTGGCGGTGCTATTTCAAAATACGGATCCTCCAACAAACTTTTTACTATTTCGTCATTGGGCTCAACACTGAGCGCCCACTCTCCGTCCTTGTCATAGTCTGTTTTCTTGTATTTTCTTGTCCACAGGTCCGATAGAGCGTTACCAGGTCCGGTATCGAACCCCATAATTTCCTCGTTGGAATCGGCTGGGATGTATGTCGCATTGCTAATACCTCCGATGTTGACAACTGCAACTGGTTCCTTGAATTTTTGAAACACATGTTCATGAAACAGAGGCGCTAAGGGTGCGCCTTGGCCTCCATTTCGCATATCAGCGCTACGGAAATCCACAACAACCGGATATCCAGTTTTGTCAGCGATAGCTTTCCCATCGCATACTTGCCATGAAAACGGCGGGTCAGCATCCGGACGGTGGGAGATTGTTTGACCATGACATCCAATTGCGCGGATATTAAGAGTTCCTAGTTTCTCCACTAGAAGTAATGAGCAATACGCATATACATTACTAACATAATTTTCAAGGCTGTCTGCGATATCTTTATTCTTGCTTGGATCTTTGGCGAGTATTGAGACAGATTTTCGGGTTACATCCGAAAATTCTTCGTGCACATAATCATGAATTGTGACACCCGATTTTCCAAACGATGCGACCACACCGTCAACACCGTCAACACTGGTTCCTGACATAATGCCAATGTACAGGTCCGCCATTTTTAAAATTTAATGATTGTTAGCAGATTCTTGAATTGGGCTTAGATAAGCGACTTGTGGCTTGTCAATCGCATCAAGCCGACTTGACAATTTCTCAACATTGGAGTTGAATGCTTGCTTGTATTCCTCGTTAATTGGCATGCCTTTCGGCATATCATAAGTTAACGGATCTTTGTGCTTGCCATAGACTCGGAATTCATAGTGAAGATGAGGACCGGTTGACAAACCGGTCGAACCAACATAGCCGATGATTTGGCCTTGATTAACATAGCTACCGACTGATGTTCCTTTTCCAAATCGCGACATGTGAGCATAAAGGGTTTGATACTTGTTGCCATGTTGCAACATGATCATCTTGCCATAACCGCGCAGATGTGCTCGTTTGATAATCCTGCCAGCAGCAGTGGCTCGAATCGGAGTGCCAGTTTTAGCGCCATAGTCAACACCGAGATGGGGTCGATACTTCTTTAGAATAGGGTGAAAGCGTCGTTTGCTGAAAAATGAAGTAACGTTTGCATATTTAATAGGCGACCGAAGAAAACTACTTTTTAGATTCAGCCCGTTTTCATCATAGTATGTTCTAATTCCATCGTTGTCAACATGCAAAAATCCTTGAATAGTTGCATTTTTTTGTCTTAGCGATACTGCCGTAATTTCAATATTTTCTTGCCCAAAAGGTGGCTTACCTTCGTAATAGTGGCGGTTATATATAACGCACACTTCGTCTCCCTTGTGCAACTGTCGTGAGAAATCAACTCGAGAATCGAAAATATCCACAAATTTGTCAACCACTCGGATAGGTAGATTGACTGCTTGGGCAGCCGAGTAAATGTTCCGCTCAATCTTTAAGCACGCATGGTGCTCTTGAACTTCCGTATCAATTTTTTTCAGTGCAGTGAAATACTCATCGTTCTTAGCAAATACCAACCGCATCTTGCTAACTTTGGGGTCAGGGTATTCCAAAATTGAGAATCTTCCATCCTCGTCTATAGCAATTCTAAACTCATCACCTACCTTGAGCCCTGAGATTAACCATTTGTCATCTGGTGCCTGCGCCACATCAAAAGCCTCATCTTCACTCAACCCAATGCGGCGAAATATTTGACTCAAAGTATCGCCTCTGCGAACCTTGATATCGATCCAAACAAGTTTTGACTGATCAATTTGTGCGAAATGATATTGTGAGATCTCAAGTACTTCCCGTTGCTCGCTATTAAACCGTTGCTTGAGCAACTTGGAAATAGATCCGGCTTTTTGAATCTCAGTTTTACTTACTACTGTAAAAGCCTTGTTGACATAAAAGGCCGCTAGACGAACTTTACCGTCTCGACGCATTTCAATTCCCAGCAGTTTGCCATCTACATTCCAGAAAAACTTGAATTCGTCTTTCGGGTGTAATACAGAGATTACTTTTGCTCCGGGCAGACGAAGCAAATCTAAGGCATTCTGTTCCGTTAACCCAGTTCTTCGAAATATCTTTATCAAGCTGTCATTTTGGCTGACTGTAGCTTTAGTCAACACCAATTGCGGCATTGGCTTTGCGGCTACAATTTCGGGCTCTTCACTAGATGTGCCTTCGATTGCAGAGACGTTTTCCGTCTTGACCACATCAACAGAATCATCTATTTCACCAGAACTCGTGTCAAGCATCGCCACCAAAATTGGCTCGCTATCAATATCAGTACTGTCAACTTGGTCGCGGCCTAGATTCACCTCTGCATCTACTACTGCACCACCTAGTGCAGTGGCGCTAACAGTCTCCAAAACCGGTTTTGGGAGTTGCTCAATTTCGGCTGTATGGGCTAATGGTATTGCAATCTCATCTGCGTCATTGCTATAATTTATATATGCCTGTACAGATACAACATACAAGGCGCTGACTGTTGCCAATAATATTTTTTCTCGTTTGGAAATATTTCTAAATCTCAGCAATTTGCGAGGTCTTGATGTATTTAGCCCAGCACACTCTTTTGTGTCTGATTTTTTTCTCTTGAAGTTTGAAAAAATGCTTTTCATTTGGCAATAATATTTATTTAAGTTAAAGTAAAACTGCAAGAAAATTCAACAACTCACATTATTGTAATCGAAAAAATAATTTGTCAAGTTGCAAAATTGCAAATTGACGATTAGCTATTCCATCGATAAATATATTTGCTGAAAGGGTAAACTGACCTAAAACAAGCAAATAAAGTTTCGATATTTGATTTTTCTGGCTGTTCAAAGAAGGATAAATTGTCATTTGCGTTGTTAGCACCATCTACAAATGGCTTGGTACAGCTGCCTAAAACACTAATACTCAAAGCACATTGCAAGTCTAACTTGTTTATATAAATGGTATTTGTATAGCTGAACATGGCATCTAGTACACAGATGAATTTGTTCGGGAGGTTGAAACTCAGCAAGTTGCTGTGGTCAACTATTCAGTTAATTTCATATTGATAAGATTAACTTAGGCCAGAATGGTAGTAGCATTCATCTCTGCGAGATTGACCAACCTCAAACGAATCTAGTTGTTTATTGACAGTTTACTTAACACAAACTCGCAAGCCTTGAATACTTTCCGAATCTCCATCACGCGTGGTTGACGTTTAAAGACTTTCTTCGGTATTGCAATATCACCGAACCACCCAAAATCAGCCGAGAACTTTTCAAATGGTTCAAGATATAAAGACTTTGGTGGAGCAGTACTCTACCTGGCTTAAAGAAAAGACGTATCTAAGCGAAATAGAAGATTGCGTTGAGGTTACTACACCGTATCTAGACCGGCGCAATGACTACCTTCAAATTTACGTCAGACGCTTAGGTGACGATTATTTACTGACTGACAATGGTTACATTCTTGACGACCTTGAAGTATCTGGATGTAACATCGACAGTATAAAGCGTAAGAACTTTTTTAATATGACACTGAACGGATTCGGTGTTGAGGCAAATGGCAACGCGCTTGAAGTTAAGACAGCATCGGAGACTTTTTCTTTGAGAAAACATAATCTTGTTCAGGCAATGTTGGCGATTAACGATCTCTTCTATTTAGCTTCACCCACCGAATCGAGCTCATTTTTAGAGGAGGTGACCAATTGGCTTGATCATTCTGAAATTCGCTACACGCCGAGTATTAAATTCACAGGCAAGAGCGGCTACGATCATCGATTTGATTTTGTCATACCAAAATCAAAAACTCAGCCTGAACGCGTACTGCGTACAATTAACCGACCTAGCCGGGACTCTGCACAGTCGATGGTTTTTTCTTGGATTGATATTAAGGAAGTTCGTTTATCTGATGCTCGCGCTTATGCATTTCTGAATGATTCAGAAAGCAATATTCAAACAGATGTTTTGGATGCAATGCGCAATTATGAAGTGCACCCTATCTCATGGTCGACACGCAATGAAGCGCTGTGTGATTTGGCTGCATGAATAAAATCGCTGAATATGAAAATGCCACACTTTAGTTGGTTAAAGGCTCTCCTACTAAGTCATCACAGACAATTCTAATATCATGGCTCTTTTCGGAAAAGAGTCAATAACAATTGTTTCGAACGCTACGGATTTTACATTTGCCTATCCGTCTATCACGGTAGTTGCGAACAAATCCTATCCAATTCAGCCTGTTTAACGGCCATAGGGGTATTTATTCAACCACCAGTGGAAAAATACCTGTCCACCACACCTTCACTTTAGGTAAAAGTCACACCAATATTTACGTTTTCCCTACAGTATCTGGCATCGCATTCGTTTAGGTATCAAGTTATTGGAATTCGAGCCGTATCCATATATGTGTGCCAGTTGGTTTTCAGGCCATTTCGCAGTTCATTGTTCACACGCCAAGACGCTTTGCGGCGGCTTTCCACACCAAGTATCGCACCACATTCCCAAACCTGTCATTGCGCAGCTTCACAGATAATCCTGCATCAGCACGAGAATGATTGTACAATTGTCATTGCAGTGCTCTTGTGCTATTTACGCAAACTACAACCACAACCTCATATATGGAGATGACATGATGCGAACCCTGCCCCTATACACTCGCCCGCAAGCGGATGACTGCCATGGCTGAGCAACACGCAAAGCCAAGCCGGCACTCAGGCCAGCCACACAACAACTTTTTCATTGCGAACTTCAAGACGGCCAAGCGGGTGAGACCATTGCTGGAGTCTGCGCTGACACCGCGCCAGCAGGCAATGATTGACTGGAACACGCTGACGGTGGAGTCCAGCACCCTGACCGATCCACAGGATTTGAAGGCACAATACGCCGACCTGGTAGCCAAGGTTCGGCTCAAGCAGTATCCTAAGGTGGAGCTTGGCTTGATAGTGGAACACAAGAGCAGTCCGGATCCGGGTGTGATGGTTCAGTTGCTGGGGTATGAGTCGGCCCTGTATACACAGGGAACTAACAAAGTCTTCTCAATCATCTTATATCACGGTTTGACCGGGTGGCACAAGAAGAAGACGCTCCAGACGTTCAAGCGCACGGGGCTGCCGGATGGGGCGTTGCGCGAGTTTGAGGAAGGTCGGATGGACTTTGAGGCGATTTTCATGTGGCTGAGGGATCCGCAGGTTCAAGCGCAAGTGAGTCGGATGCCGATGGAGGTTCAGTTGCTGTTGCATGCGATGGCGAACATCTGGGAGGCGGGTGTGGAGGATTTGCAGGGCTGGCTCATGCGGTTTCGGCCGTTGCCGGAAGAGGAGGAGATGGAGCTGAGCCGAAGCGTGTTCGAATATTTTGTACAAGTGCGAGGGCCAGCATATAAAATAGATGAGCTGAGGTATGAATTGGAGGCGATAGAGCCGGGAGATGAACACATGCAGACGATTCAGGAGAAATGGAAAGAGTGGCTGCCCCTGACGGTGGGCGAGGTTCGCGACCAAGGTAGGGAAGAAGGTCTTGCAGAAGGGCGCGCAGAAGGGCGCGAAGAGGGTCTTGAAAGAGGCGTTGAAAAAGGCGTTCAGCAGATGGCGATTGAGATGGCGAAGCGGTGCATTGAAGACGGCATGTCAGACGACGAGATTCAAAGGTATACAAGACTGACGCCAGTCATGATCAAGGGTCTGAGGAACGGCAGTAACTATAGCGGAGATTGAGTTCGGCTGTCAATCACACTGAACCAGGGACCTGCATTGCCAATCAATCAGGTGTTGGCTGTCAGACCAAATCAGTGAGCGACTCAATCTGTGTTTCCATGACATAATCTTAATGCTGGCTGGTGAAAGAGATTGCGGGCATTTTTCTGCGTCTTCATTGCTTGTTAGCTTGTTGATGTTTGCCTATGACAAGCAGTTGGCATATTGTAGCTATTGATCCTTCGGTGTCAAGCCTAAGTGTGACGAAACTCACAAACAAGCTCGAAACAGCGAGCGAGTTAGACTCGGGGCGCTTTGCCAACTGAGTACAAGCAGATCTTGGAAGTTGTCCAGCAAGCCATTCCGCTATTGTTAGTTGATTCAATCATAACAAATGCTTACATTGTTTCTTCACTAGAAATTCCGATTAAGTCTGTCCAAATTGAAGGAGGTTCATCGTTTGTGCGGTTAGCGCCAGCTATCAACCAGCTTGGTACCGCTAGCTAAACACTGATAGTCATAGCACCATTACATTTCTAAGTTGTCTATACGAATGGCATTGATATAACTGATCTTGGCATCTGTATCCAATTGATAATATCAGGATAGCTGGAACTCAGCATACCGGCTTAACCGGCTATTTAGCTAATTGCCGTCCAAATGAATTTATTTACGCCCAAAATGGTATGTAACGGGCGTTTCTGCGAGATTGTTCCACTTCAAATGGTTTAATAACGCCATCTTCAACCGCATCTCGAATATAGCGTGATATTTGCGACTTGTTTTTTTCTTCAACACCAAAGCGCTCACGTAAAGAAAAATTTGTTAGATATTTACTACCATCTACATATTGAAGACAGGCATGTAGATAACTAGCCCAAACTCGCTCATCGCGGTGCATCTTGCTCAAAGGTTTATAAGCGAACAGCGTAGCACGTGAAAATTCACCTGAGATTTCCCACCTCGGTGGTGGAAGCTGGTAAACTTCGGTTGCATTAACAATCTTGTCCACGCCGGAACCTCGCTCTTCGCATAATCCAATACGATGCATAAAAGCCGCAAGTTTTTCATTACGAGATTTAGGTGGTTGGTCAAGCAAGCGATCGATATCTCCAATTGGCTTACCAGGGTTTGTCACCTCGATACGAGTTTCAAATATTTCCACCATCGGTCCGGTACCCGTCGCTGTAAAATTTTGATGAATAAGAGCGTTTACGACCAGCTCACGGACTGCAATAATCGGATACATCGTGTTATTCTTGCGAAAATAATCTTGAATAACCTCGTTTCTTGGCAGAAGTCCCATAATATAAGTTAGCATACTCTCAAACGCTGGTACATATCCCTTCTTACCTTCAATTTCACCTTTTGCATCAAACCGATTGTTCCGATTGTAATGGATGATTCGAATAGCTTTACGCTTCAAAAGGGGAAATTTTGACAGGTCGCGTGCAAATAAAATTGCACCAAGGTTCGTAATGTCCCAATGTCCTGCGTCATTCTTGCGTAGAAATTCTTCCTGCTCCAACGCATCTAGAATATTTGAAGTATCTGATGGTATAGGGCGACCTATTTGTTCAAAATAGGAGGTATAGTCTAATAAATTCAATACATCATCTGCGCCCTTGTCTATCAATGATGCGCGTTGTTCAAATTTTGTAGATTCAAATTTTTGCCAAAGAATTCGTTCCTTCTGTGGCATATCCTTCAACGAGCGATTGGTAGAACCTATCCGGATCCACTCTGCCCCATCGAATGATGTTGAGGCGTTTTCGGAGTCTATTTTCGGGCATGATTTCACACCCGATCCGGTGCGGCGAACCAGTCATTTTACGCAAAGCCAGCGCGTGAGTGTGTTGTTTTCAAGCCAATCGGGCATCTAAGGCACTGAAAACAGCCGTGCTGCCCAATCGCAGTGATTTGCAGGCGCTCTCAACCCTCAGCCTGGATGGCTGATGGGCGAGCAACTGCGATGTGGGTTTGTCTCAGGCCGCCTGCGGCAATCCGGGGCTGACCAGCGAACGCATTCGCTCCGGCTGTCGGTTGCGAACGGAGCCAATGGCTGCAGCCTGCATGATGGCCATGCTCAGCAAAGCCTTGAGCCGAGTGTTGGCCAAGCCGCGGGTGGTGCGCGAGTCCAACCCGCACACTTTGCCGAGCCGGGAGTTGACCCGCTCGGTCGCCGAGCGCGTCTGGTATTGGCGCTTCCAAGTCGGCGAGCTGCGCTGGGTCGGGGTGAACAGCCGCCGGTCAAGGTCCAGCGGCACCCGCACCACGCGCCCGTAGTTGTAGGCTTTGCTGCCGCTGTGTTGCAAGCACTCTTCAAACCCTTTGCAAGTGTCCTTGGCCGGACAGCGGAACTTGAGCGTGCCGCGGTCCGGTTCATAGCCGGACTTGATCATCGCACGCCGCCGGTCGGTTTCCGGGCAGTAGCAGTGCAACTCGCCGTTCTCATCGTAGGCGATGTTGAACTGACCCTTGAGTTCCTTGCTGTACGACAGACCCTTCACCACATCCGGTTGCTTGTCGTCAACCCGCCACATCTCGCGCTGGTCAATGATTGGACGAATCTGCCACTGGTCCCACAGCTGAGCCTTGAACGGCCCGCTGTCCAAGCCGCGGTCGGCGGTCAGGTAGTCGCAACGCTCGGGCAACTGCGAATGCCGCTTGAACAACTGTGGCAGCATGGACTCCAGAGCCTTCATCTCACTGCCCGAAGCCGGGGTCACCTTCACCTGCAACGGCACTTCATACTTGACATCCGAGATGACATGCAACTTGTAGCCGAAACAGCGTTGGGTGAGCACTTTCTCAACCCCTTTCCTGTAGATGCGCTTGACCCCCCAATCCGCATCCGGGTCGCCGGTGCGGGCCGGCTTGGCGTCGGCTTGGCCACCCTTGCCCCGGCACGGTTTCGACTGCTCGCCGCATTGGTCAACCGACTTGTTCTTGGCCGCCTTGCCCACCGCCTGCCCGTTCGCCCAGCTGGCCACCCACTTGCCATCGAAGCCCAGCTGCCGACCGAAGTCCGGCAACAGCTCCATGAGCGTTTCCACTTGACCGGCCAGCAGCTCGCTGAGCAGCCCGTCTCGCTGCTCCAGCTGGGCCAGTTGCTGGTGAAACCGGGTGAAAGCCGATGACGTCGGGCAACGCCAGCGCCACCTGGCTTCGTCCATCCGATAGTCCTTGCCATTGTTTTTGAGCCGCACCGGCCGCCGCCGGGTCACCAGTTGACGGTCGATCTCAAAGCCGCACAGTCGCATCAGATACGGATTGCAACGAAGTGCCCTGACCAAGTCAGCGATGGTGTCAAGCCGCAACACGATGCGGGCGATGAGAGCCGACAGCATTGCCTTGGGCGGATAGTCGTTGCGTCCGTGTCCGCGCAATTGCTGCAGCGGTTCGGCGAGCGTGTCAAGCGGCAACACGCTGAGCACCAGTTCCAAGTTGGCCAAGCCATCTTGGGCGAACTGCTCGTCTTGGCAACGCTGGTCAGGCTTCGGTTGGAACAAGGGAACAATGTTATTCGTCATCTTCTTTCACCATGATCATAGCAGGTTGTGATGAGTTCGGGTTCAGGGCGGCATTATATACGATAAGCTATTGAATAAAAGAATAATATTGCAAACACAGGGGCTGGATCCAGGCTTGGGGTTTTTGGCGGCAAAACTGGCGCTGCGGAAAGCCAAAGTGCCTGATCTAAGGGCATCGTGTTGGGGGATCGGATTTTCAGCGTGGTGTGTTGAAAATGTAATATCATATACTTACATACAGAACAAACGCCTCATGTTGGTATAGACTGAGCCGCCGGAACCCGGAGTGCTACAATATGACAATTGTCAACTGTTCCACTAGAAAATTGAATATCGAGTTTTGGGTTCAAATTCTGTACTAGCCAGCTTGTCAAGTCTTGATTGCCTTTTTTCTCTGTGACTGGTTCAAATGATGTTCCAGCAATACAGCGACTACCATTCTCAATACCCCAAACAATCCACCCACACTCTTTACCTTCTAAAACAGCTGAATTAGAGAGTGCAGAAATGAGCTTTCCTATCATTTTTGCATCCTTGTTGTTCCTTTTGAACTCTACCCAAGTTGTCTCGCCCGGTAAACGGAGGAGTTCACGAATTAGTCTCTCAAAATTCTCAGGTGTAATATTGGTCATGTAATTACTCCTACTAAAACTACCCTTGCATTTCACCATGGGTTCTACATGGCACAACATCAAATTTGTTTGTCAACGTTGATATCATCGATACCAATGAGACAATTCTCTCCATATTCTTGTTAATACGAATATTTTTCTAGGTTAATCTATCGGGTTACAAAAGTCCTTGAATTCACAATCAAGATATAAGTGATTTCTGACATGCAGAATCGCTATTTCAACATATGAACGACAACAGCGCGAGCATTCAAACAGTGCGTCATATTAGGTTACGTTTAATATGAATTGATAATTAAAACTGAACAACTATACTCGGACGTCAGATTACTATAATCGGACTTATATGACCTCACTGTCAATTGACAGTCAATTAAATATGGTTTTCTCATCTTGTTGTTTTTATTTATTATACACAGTACCATACAGTTTTTAATTTAACCTCAGTCAATTAACAATCAATTAAACTTGTCCAACGCAAAGCTAAAACTATCCCCAACCTACCCAGTTTTGATTGGGCTGACAACATAGATATCCACTGGGTTTTGAATCTAGCGCATTTTGATATCCTTGTCACTTTCGCTTTCAGTCACAGTGCCAACTGGCGTCGATGCAGATAGCACCAGCACTTGCTAGGAGCCGCCCTATTTGGCACATTCACTTGGAAAAGGAGCAAAGCTGATTCTGTATTACTATATGAAGTTATCAATGCGACTTGACAAGATTTCCCTAGTAATACTAACCAGACATCAGAGCTCTTAAATCCAGCTAATTTGAGTCAACTGTCAATTGGCAGTCAATTAAAATCAGTTTTTGCATGTCTTTGTTTTAATTGTTTTATGAGATTATTATCCACTCTTAATGCACGCTCAGTCAATTAACAGTCAATTAAAATTCCTAATTTTAGGCGATAGCTGTGGGCATTATTCCATATACACATGATATCCATGAAGCGAGTACACCCCATACTATTGCGCTTTGAATTCAAAATTCACGATTATTGAATGTTTCTCGCGGTACTAGGTACTGAATCGCCTTGAGGATTGAATCAGTAAATGGAAAGTCCCAAAAATTCAGTGGTAAGTCGCATAAACTAGTATGTTATGATTAGAGAATGAGAAATGTTAAATTCTGAGAAGATACTCATGCATCAATCACCACCAGTCACCATAGAGCAATACCGGAACCGGAATGACAAGCAAAAGGCCATCTTCTTTGCCGGTCGCGAAAATATTGTTGCTGGCATTGAGACCACCGTTGCTGACATTGAAAGCCGAATCAAGGCTGAAACCTCTGACACAGGATTGCAACCCGGGAAAATACTGACCAGTCAAGACACCTGGCTGATTCAGGGAGCACCCGGTGCAGGCAAGTCAGCGTTGCTGAGCCATCTGGAAAGCATTTGGGCAGCACGGGAAGATGGCCCGGTGACGGTGAGAATCGACCCCAACAACCTGAGAAATGAGACCATTGTCACGGGCATGATTGCTGATTGCATACTACCGGATTATGGTGAGGAACTACTCAACACAGTCCGTACCGTTGAAGCCAGCGCTGGGGTGAATGCGCTCATTCAGGCCGGAGGCAAAGTAATCGATAGCGAGCAGTCATCGCCAGGCTTGGCATTGGAACATCTGGGCCGACTATACAGTAAAAAAGCGGCGGCAGTGTCCAAGCGCGTGTTGAAAGGAAGTTCCCTAACTTTGCCGGAGTTGCGACCGATCGTGGTGATGATTGATGAGGTTCAGATGTTTGATCCAGAGGATGTGGCGTTGTTGCGCAAACTGCACAATGGTACGCACGGATTGCCAATAGTGGCGTTGCTGAGCGGACTTGCTTACTCCGAATCAATGTTGGCCAAAGCGAGAACCTCGCGCTTTGCCAAAACCAACGACATGAGCCATGTGCAGACCATCGCCCCGCTTGAAGCTGGCGAGGCCACCGAGTCCGTCAAGGCCATGCTGAACGGCTATCAAATCAAAAACAGGCACAACTCAGATCTGCCAGAGAAGATAGATGCCTGGTGCAATGGCTGGCCACAATTTTTGGAACATTATATGATGCCCTTGACTCAACAGCTCAGTGCCAACGGTCTGGATCTGGCTAGAATAGACGAGTCAGCAGTGCGCTCCCGCGGAGATGCAAATCGCACTGAGTATTACAGAGACAGGTTAAAAAACTCACCGATATCCAAGTGCACTGAACTGCTAGCGGAAGTAGCGCAGGCTATCGGGCCAATCGGTTGCGATTTGACTGATTTAGAAGAAATGCTAGAGGATCGGTTTTGCTTGAAAGGCAGTATGCGTTCTACCATGCCCAAGAACATGGAACCGACAGAGTTCATAGAGGCAATGATTGTGGCAAGTGTGGTGCATCGCGTAGACATAACTTTGACGATACCGATACCGTCATTTCGACAGTACTTAATTGACCAAATGAAATGATTACAAGCTCATAGTTTGCCAGATTGGCAAGGCTGATTTGGTTATTGTTTAATATAAGCTATCAAAAATAAGATACACATCATAATATGTCAGCGTGTGTTGAGGTATGGGGCTGTTTGCGTGAAAAATGGTGCTTGGTCAAACTAAAATGCCTGATGTTAGGTCATAGAAGTGGAGTTTTACATTTTTTGCATGGTGAGTAGTAAAGATGATATCAATCAATCACTTACATAACAAACACCTCCTATAGAATTTGGGATTAAGCAGTATTTTGTAGCGCGTCAAATCAACGCGGTGCTTGCCTTACCAAGAATTGCCAAATCAGTATTAAACCAAAGTCATTTTTATTGCCAAGGCTTTGGATACTAACGCATTAAAACAATTACGAATAATCGATGGGGCATTACGCAAAATCAAATTTATCTATTAATATAGATACTTTCATTAAAGTTTGAAAATTCAACTTTTAACCTGAGAACTCCGACTTGACTAATTCAATAGAAGAATCACTTGAACTGATACAACGTGGTACAGAAGAGGTTCTGCTTGAAGCCGAACTCACAGAACGTCTCAAGCTTAGACGACCGTTGCGCGTTAAAACAGGATTTGACCCGACAGCACCCGACCTGCATCTTGGCCATGTAGTGTTGTTAGAAAAAATGCGTCAGTTCCAACAACTCGGTCACACTGTCATCTTCCTGATAGGTGACTTCACTGGCCGCATTGGCGACCCGTCTGGTAAAAGCGCAACTCGCCCACCAATGTCAGACGATGAAATCAAAGCTAATGCAACAACCTACAAGGAGCAAGTATTCAAAGTGCTTGATCCGCAAACCACTGAAATACGTTTTAATTCAGAGTGGTTCGAAAATCAGGACTCCACTATGATGATTCGTCTTGCATCGCAACATACGGTAGCCCGGATGCTTGAACGCGATGATTTTAAGAAACGTTTTTCCGCTCAACAACCAATAGCCATACATGAGTTTCTCTATCCTCTGGTGCAGGGATACGATTCCGTAGCGCTTGAGGCGGATGTAGAACTAGGCGGCACTGATCAGAAATTCAATTTGCTAGTAGGACGCGAGCTTCAGAAAAATTACGGTCAGTTACCACAGATAGTCATTACATTGCCTATTCTCGAAGGATTGGACGGTGTCCAGAAAATGTCAAAATCTCTCGGTAACTATATTGGCATCAACGAATCACCAGAAGAGATATTCGGCAAAATAATGTCACTTTCAGATAAGTTGATGTGGAGATACTTCGAACTCCTTAGCTCCAAATCATTAGCTGAGATTAAGCACCTGCAAGAAGAAGTGGGGCAGGGACTGAATCCACGCGATGTGAAATACCAGCTAGCCCTTGAAATGGTCACCCGTTTTCATTCGGCATCTGAAGCCGAAAAATCTAAACAATCCTTCATCAACCGCTTCCAGCAAGGCATAGATCCAGATGATATAGAAACCAAAGACATCTATATCCAACAAGCGACTATACCGGTCGCCAACCTGCTAAAGAATGCCGGGCTAGTGCCGACTACATCGGAAGCGCATCGACTTGTAAGTCAAGGCGCTGTACGCATAGACGGTGAGAAAATCAGCAATTCCAGAATTGAAATACCGGCTGGCTCATCACAAATCATTCGCGTTGGCAAGCGCAGAATTGCCAAGATAGTTTTACATAAGCAATAGCATCCATCACCGAAGACTGATTTTTACTGCCGCCAAGAATCAACCCAATTTCGATATAACGTCTGTGCGGTTGTCTTCAATTCCGATTCGTATCTAACAGCCTCTGCTCGCAATGTGTCTGCACCGCCCTTTCCAAATGTATTGGTCAAGGCAGTTTCATATTCAGGTACGGCATTCCATTCATCAATTGTTTGTGGACCAGTTTCCACATGAAACTGTATGCCAAGCGCTGTTTGTCCAATTGCAAACGACTGCACTGCACATACCGGGGAATGCATTAGCACCTCAGCGTCGTCAGGTATAGATTTCACCTCAGCACTATGCCACTGCAAAGTCTTGAAGCGTTGCGGCATCTTCTGCATCAGTGGGTGTGACTCACCACTGTCAGTCAACTCTACATCAAGCATGCCAACCTCAGGAGTTGGCGCTAACCCAACTGAACCTCCAACCGCGTCAGCGAGTAGTTGATGACCAAGACACACACCTAGAAATGGTATATTTCTGTTGCGCACCGCTTCATGTATCGCTTCTTTTTCGCATGCTAACCATGGGTGCTCCTCTTCTTGCCAGACATCCATAGGACCACCCATAGATATCATCGCGTCAAAGCCGGTTAAATCAGGTATCGACTCGCCTTCATCTAGTTCTACGGGCTGCCATTCGATTCCGTCAATTTCCATGAAATTCCTAAACACACCCGGATGCTCACAGGTGATGTGCTGGAACACAATGATTTTGGCTGAAGCAGTCATATTGATTGTCCTATGTATCGTATTTGATTGTTGAGCGCCATGTTTGTCTTACAGCTTTTATACATCAATGGCAGGTTAAATCTAGCTTCGCTCCGGGCAACATTATTGCAAAAATTGCCAAAATGACCAGACTACAATTCAATGGGTTTTTGTTATTGACAATTGTGATGTGATAATATCACACAAGTTAACCCCAATTACACAAGAATATAAGATGACTATTTTCAATTTTCACTCAGAGCCATTGCAAGAAGCTTGGCTAGATGCTTACGGCCATTTGAATGAAGCTTACTATCTTGTACCATTCTCCAACGCAAATTGGGCTATGCAAGAACATTTTGGTATCGGGGTCAGTTACTTTGAAAAAACGGGTTGTGCGATCTATTCATTAGAAACACATCTGCGTTATCTCAATGAAGTTAGGCCGCCGGCAGAGCTGAAAATAGAAACCATGATATTAGGTTCTGATCCAAAGAAAATCTGGTGTGGGCATCGTTTAGTTGTAAACGACAACGTATGCGCCACTAGCGAGATTATCATGTTACATTACAGCACTTGGGCGAGTGTTGCAACTACCATGCCAGATAAGGTGCAACGTCAGCTAAAGCAATGTGAAGCATCTCCAAGACCGGAATGGGCAGGACGTAGCATCTCCATGATAAAGAAAGTGCAATAGTATCTTATCGCCTACTTTCATGATTTGAGTGCTGGGGTTGAAATAGTGAATACGATTCTTGGTGATATCAAGATTGTACTTGCGCGATCATTGCCATACGGTTGCCCGTATACACGCTAAAAATTATCTGTTGATGCTCAAGCAAAGTATTGCTTGGGATGGACTCAACCAATTCAGCAATCAGTTTTTTGACCGCCATTATTAGCATCTATATAATCTCTGAATATACACGTCAGCATCGTTATCATTAATTTGCCCATGATTGACGCCAAAGCGAACAAACAAGCAAAAACAAAATGAGCGAGTACCAATACTACGAGTTTCAATCAATTGACCGTCCGCTCAGCGAAAAAGATAAAAAGTATCTGTGGTCAATATCTTCACGCGCAGAAGTAACCTCGCATAGCTTCACCAATCACTACAACTATGGTGATTTTAGAGGCAACCCCACAAACTTAATGAAACGCTGTTTCGATCTACATCTGTACCTCGCATGTTGGGGAACACGTCGATTTATGGTACGGTTGCCGAAAAAACTCTTTGACCGAACACTGTTGGAAAACGTAGTTGATTACTATGACACGGCTGAGGTAATTGATGCAGGTGAGAATCTGATCATTGATATCTTCTATAACGAAGTGGATGACGAATATGTTTTTGACTACTCGGATGACGGCTCTGAGTGGCTTTCTTTAATGGCTTCGCTAAGGACTGACATGCTTGACGGAGTTTGGCGCTTGCCATACTTAATTTGGCTGTTAGGAGTTGACAATGGTAGTGTGAATGATGATGAGAAAGAACCAATTACGGGAATCGGACCACTGACTAGCGGAATGATGGCTTTCGCTGAGTTCTTCGATATGGACATCTATCTTGTCCAAGCAGCTGCTGAGATACCGTCGAACCTCCCGGAAGGCGGATTTTCATCCAAGTGTATGCACGCCGCAGTTGAGTCTATACCGGAAGAAATCAAGACAGAGTTTCTTCAACGCTTAGCCGATGATGAACCGCATGTGGGAACTGATTTGCGTAGCCAATTGCGAGAAGCTGTTTTAACAGAAAATGAAATAACTCAACCGCGTGCTCGAATGGTATCTGAGATCAAATCTCGAGCAATTGAAATTCGTGAAGAAAGTGATGCGGCCGAAGCGGCAAGAATGGAAGCTGAACGCTTGAAGCGCGAGCAACAAGCGGCAATAGACCAACGTAAAAGAATCGATGTCCTGCGTGTAAAAGGAGAATCCGTATGGTTTGAGATTGACGGTTACATCAGAAAAACCAATTATAAAAGCTACGATCGGGCTGTTGAGATGCTGTGCGATCTCCACACACTTTCAAAAGAAGAAAATACGATGACTGAATTTCGTCGGCAATTGAATGCAATTCTGTCTATACATGGCGGTAGAAAGCAGTTTATCCTTCGATTGAAGAAGTTTGAAATATTAAAGTCAGACAAACCGTTAGAAATCGACAGCCTTTTTCCGGAGACATGAGTAATCAGCTAATAGATTTTGCATCAGCCCTGAAGCGCAAAATATTCATCAACACTGTTTAAGCATTCATCTGTCTTTTGAGCAAAACGTTGCTTAAAATGATACTGTAACGTTAACTTCTTGACTATCTGACAAAGTTTACTTGAGCATCAATCAAGTTTCCCATGATTGATTCCTAAATAAACAACCGAAAATACAATGAGCGAGTACCAGTATTACGAATTCCAAGCGATTGACCGTCCGCTAAACGAAGAAGATATAGAAGTTCTTAGGTCTATATCCTCACGCGCAAATATTACCTCCACTAGTTTCACCAATCACTACAATTGGGGTGATTTTCGAGGTAGTCCTACTCAGTTCATGAAATCTTGGTTCGACCTACACCTATACCTCGCATGTTGGGGGTCTCGTGTATTTATGGTCCGTTTACCAAAGAGGCTCATTGACCGAGCACTACTAGATATGATTATTAGCGGTTGTGAGTTTGCAGAGGTAATTGATGCAGGTGAGAATCTGATAATCGAAACCTTCATTGATGAAGAGGAATTTGATTATTGGGATGACGGATCTGGCTGGCTCACCTCAATGGCATCACTGAGGGCTGATATGCTTGACGGCATTTGGCGCTTGCCTTACTTAATCTGGCTATTAGGTGTTGAGATTGGTAGTGTAAGCGATGATGAGAGGGAACCAATAACAGGAATCGGACCTCTGACTGGAGGAATGACAGCTTTCGGTGATTTCTTCGGTATCGACACTAATCTTGTTGAAGCGGCCGCGGAGATGCCAGCAAACCTCCTTGAAGATGGTATTTCAGCTGAAAGTGTTAATGCCGCTATTGAATCTATACCTGAAAAAAACAAAACAGAGTTTCTTCAACGTCTGTTCAAAGGGGATCCACATGTAGCAGCTGATTTACGTAGACAGGTGCGGGAATCTGTTTCAACTCATAATCAAAATGCTCAGTTGCATGCTCGAACGGTAGCAGAGATCAGAGCTCGTTCCATTGAAATTCGTAAAGAAAGTGAAGCGACACAAGAGAAAAGAAGAGAAACTGAACGTTTGAAACGCGAAGAACAAGCAGCGAAAGCTCAACGCGTAAGAATCGAAGTCCTTCGCAAAAGAGACAAATCCGTGTGGCAAGAGATTGACATAGATGTTAGCACTTGCACTTACAAAAACTATGATCGTGCGGCTGAAATGCTGTATGACTTGCAAGCAATATCAAAAGAGGATAACACAACAACAGATTTTCAGAATCGACTGCATGCGATTGTGTCTAAGCACGGTGGTAAACAGCAATTTATTAAACGACTGAAAAAATATGATTTATTGAATTCAAAAAAACGTTAATACTAGACCGACAATTTACAGAATTATGATTAGCGGATTGATAGACATTGCATGATTTATTAGGATATTAAATTCAAGCAGACCATACCTGCAAACATTTCAATCAGAAAAATCTGCATCATTTTCGATTATCAAGTTGACATCCCCACACCAGCAATCTAGTCCACAGCAATTGATGAATTAGCTTGAACCATCAAATATATGAAATTAAATTGTGAAATTTCTATCCATTGACTATTATTCTATTAATCTGATCGAAAACAAGAAAAGGCAATCATGGCAATCGGAACAAATCAACCTCAACCTGACATAGATGGCTTGCATAGATTTTCGTATGCTCCTGACAAAATGGACAAACAACGAACATGGTTTTTTGTGGGTAGAAACGAAATAATCAACGCGATCGACCGCACTGTCAGCGGCTTGCAACAGCAAATCGACTGTAAACCAATGGATGAGTTTGATTTCGGTGAACAAACCTGGCTAATTCAAGGTGCACCTGGAGCCGGCAAATCGACTCTACTACGCCGAGTGAGGGAGATATGGGATGGACGAACTAATGCCCCAATAGCATTTGAAATCAGACTAAAACAGCTAAGCGAACAGTCGATGCTCACTACATTCATCGCCAACAAGGTTGTTGCTGACGGCTCAAAAATATTGAATACTATTCGAGCACTTGAGATTTCCGGTGAAATTGATTTAGAGCAAACGCGTGCCAAGAGTTCGAAGTGTCATTCTAAGCAACAAGGCGTGCTAGTGATTGAGGACCTCGCGCGGCTTTATGACTCGAAATTGCAGAGTCTATTAAACGATAAATTTCCAGATGTCGCTAAATTGATGAAAAACGTCAGCAAAAAGAGGCCGGTTGTATTGATAGTCGATGAGATTCAACCCAAAAATCTCATTAGGAATGAATGAAAGCCGATAAAGTGCTGTGTAGCAACAAATTCTCCACATTTTGTATTTCACCCATTGGGTGAAAGCAGGTATCCCATGAATCACCCGCTGCACAATGCTTCTTACAACAATTCCATTTTCTAATGCGATATTTGGGTTCAAGCGTTGTCATCTGAGAGCGAGAAATTGTTGCAGGCTCTACATATCGGTATTCAAGGCTTTCCGGTAGTTTTGTTACTAGCCGGTTTAGCTTGGTCAAGATCGCGATTAGAAGAGGCCGGCCTGTCTAGATTCTCTGATGATGGACTTGATCACGTTCAGACACTCCAACCCTTGGAAACCAAACAATCAGCACAAGCTGTTAGAATGATGTTGTCTGAATACAATATTATAGAAACGCAGAGGGCAGATTTAGCCATGAAGATAGCAAAATGGTCAAGTGGGTGGCCACAGCATCTTCATCAATATATGCGTGTTCTAGCTGGTGAATTAGCAGCAAATGATGGTGTACTGACTGCAGTCAATGAATCTACTGTCCGTCAAATTGGCGATCAAAAAAGGACTGAATACTACCTCAAACGTCTACAAGATAAGCGGGTTGGCGTCAGTTATAAATTACTTGCTGAAGTTGCTCAGCTCATCGGACATGATGGTTGTCACCTCAGCGAACTACTCATCCTGCTATACAACCGTGGATGGTCAAAAAGCAAACATCCATCGTCAGTCATACCAAAAGGTATGGATGCTGAGGAGTTTATCAATGTCATGATACGAACAGGTGTGGCACACAATGTAAATGATTTCATTACATTTCCTATTCCTTCATATAGAAATTTCTTGATAGATAGGTGTGAGGAGATAAGTAGTCAAGTAAAATTGCAAACAAATTAAGTCTGAAAGTGTATGGGTTGTTCAGGGTGCTGGACATGTACTGCCAGTAGTCAGATGCCACATTATTCCATTATTGTATGGGGCCTAAGTCAGTCAATAGCGACCACACTTAACCAGCCCAACCCGTTAGTGTGTTTACCGAGTTTTAACATCAATGCGAGTACACCCCACAGTTAAGACATCAAACACTTTTGAATTTAATCGCAGTTCCAATCTTTATAGTCAACTCCCTTGTTTTTTAGATACTTTCATTAAACCGCGAAGAATCAGAACAATGATTTGATCAATATACGGAGTTGTCGCCAATGCCGTGTTTTCTTCATGACTAAGGCCATTTTTTAGGTCATCTACCGAATAATCTTCAAACTCTGATCGCCTATTCCAATGGCGATATTTCTTAATTTCTGAACTTGAGAGCTTCATGCTATCTGCAATATCACGGGCGCATCCACCAAACCCACCAATCAAAAAAAGAGGTTGACCTGCCTGCAACGACAATAATGCCTCTTCCCCAATTCCTGGCATGATACCCTTGTACTGTTCAGTCTGTCCACCCAAAATTATCCGAACATCTGTATCTCTCAGAATACACTGACGCATATTAGTAAGTCCCTCGGACCAATCTGCTTTGGTTGGTTTTCTTGACTTGAGCTGACTTCGTTGATGCAATGTCATGGGCAACCCATCAATGTCTAAACAAATAAGATTTACTGACCCTACAAATTCATTAGCAGTTTTCTGTATCTTTTCAAAGGGCATACTAATATGTACCGGCCATGCAAAATAGTTAGTCACGCCTGCAGTGCCATTTTCATGTCCAAGAACTTGAAAATATCTAGCAACTAATTCAAATAATAGCTCGCTAAATCCGTACTGCCGCAGATCACCACCATAAGCAATTCGTGACCCACTATGCAGTGTATAACGAAATATTTCTTCCATCGCATCTAGCAAGTGATCTTTGACTAGCCCCAAGTACGCCATGTCTGGGCTTTCAGAAGCTGAAACCGCTACTGCGTGTCTAGAGGGTGTCGCACGTTGGATCATTGACATTGTTTTGCCTTCCACTCCATAACAGTAAACAGTTTAGTTTGAGGTGAGATTCTTGAAAACAAATTTTTATCTTCAAAACCTTAAAACAGTATAGCGCTGAAACTTGCGACTGAATTGAAAGATAATTCGATAATGATCTTCAAGCCTTAACCTAAGAACCGTGTCAGTTTCATCATAACCTCGGACAAGTTGAGAAACTGCGCAATGTTTTAATGGAAAAAGATAATTGATCAGCGGCAGTGAATGAACTTTGGGAGCGAAATCACCCGATTTCATATATGAAAACTCAACGCTGAATTCAGTAATTCTAATAATCATATAATCTAAACCCAATAGTTTGTTTATACTGAGTCTGACAAACTTGAATTATTTTTCGCTGTGTTCAAGCAAACAGAATATTACTTAATATTGGAGGAAATTAAATGAGCTTCAAACACTATATTAAAGCTGCCGCAACTGGCGTGCTAATGTTGTTTGGCATACAGTCAGCAACTGCCGAAGAGTGCAAAGACATTGTCCTAGGTTCAGCGATCTCGCTTACCGGCAAATACGCCACCAATGGCGTACATGCAAAAAACGGTTATGAATTCGCGATTCAGAAAATCAAGGAAGCAGGCGGTGTCATGGTTGATGGGCAATGCTATAACTTCAAAACCATATACTATGACGACGAATCGAAAGGCGATCGCGGTGCAACCATGGCAGAGCGCCTGATAAATCAGGACAAAGTGCAATATATGCTCGGTCCGTATTCATCTGGCCTTACCAAAGCCATCGCCCCTGTCACTGAAAAATACCAAATTCCGATGATTGAGGCTGAAGGTGCAAGCCGCACCCTTTTCAACAAAGGTTATCGATACCTTTTTGCTGTACTGTCAACCTCTGAGCAGTATCTGGCCTCCGCCATAACGCTCGCAGCTGAAAAAGCTGAAGAAAACGGCAATCCAGCCAGTTCAGTCAAAGTCGCGGTAGCGGTAGAAAACGATCCGTTTTCACTTGACATTCGCGCCGGTGTTCTTGAGGATGCCGCTAAATACGGTATGCAGATCGTAGTCGATGAGAAACTGCCTCGCGACCTATCCGATATGAGTGCCATCCTGACCAAGGTCAAGTTGATCAAACCCGATGTGTTGATCGTCAGCGGACACTCCAAAGGCGCTGCCACTGCAGTTCGCCAAATTGAAGAACAAAACGTCAAGGTGCCAATGATTGCTGTCACGCACTGCGAAGCAGCTGATGTGGTCGGCAATTTCGGCGATGCCGCTGATGACATATTGTGCTCAACCCAATGGGCGGAAACACTGACCTATAGCGATCCGATTTTTGGTTCTGCTGCAGAATATGAAGTTGAGTTCAAAGCTGCATTCCCAGAATACAAAGACAAAACAGTACCTTACCAGACTGCACAGGCCTCGGCCGCTGTCTACGTTTTCAAAGACGCTTTTGAACGCGCTGGCTCGCTAGACAAGGAAGCGGTTCGTGATGCGATTTCCGAAACTGATCTAGCGACTTTCTACGGCCAAATCAAATTTTCCGACGCAGGCAACAACATTGCAAAACCAATGGTGCTGAGACAAATTCAGAACGGTGAATACAACGTCGTTGCGCCATCTGAGTTCGCCTCACACAGCCTCAACTGGCCGCGCAACTAGCTGTTCAAGATTCGATGTATACGATGCAGGCCGAGTAATCGGCCTGCATAATTCGAATGCAAGCATCTACAATCTGGGCGCAAACAACTCAACATAGGCGTACCATCCATAAAGAGTAATACGAATGGACCAAATTCTATCTAACTTGTCGCTTTTGTTTGAGTTTCCGATTGTCAACCTGAAAATTGTCATCGACGGCATCATGATCGGCGCGCTGTTTGCACTTTCGGCATACGGTTTGGCACTCGTTTGGGGTGTGATGAACGTCAAGAACTTGGCACAAGGTGATTTTGTGATTGCTGGCGGCTATGTCGCTTGGTGGTTGTCAAAAAACGGCTTGCACCCGCTATTAGGTGTACCGGTCGCATTCATAGTGCTATCAGGCATTGGTTGGATGATCTATCGACTAGTTATCTCGCGTGTGATTGAGCGCGACCTTTTCACTTCGCTTTTAGCTACATTTGGTATTGCCATCATTATCGCCCAAGTGCTAAACCTGCTGTTCGGCTCAGATACCCAAAGCATAAAACTTGAATACGATACTCTGTATATGGCCAACGGATTTATTGATATTCCTATAGCCAAACTGCTTGGCGTATTGATGGCTGCTGCGCTTGCCGGTGGTGTCATCGCCTTTATGAAATTCAGTCGGATGGGCCAAGCCATTCGCGCCACAGCGCAAGACGCCCGCGCCGCAAGAGTGCTAGGCATCAATACCGAAAAAGTCTATGCTTTCACATTCTCACTGAATGCCGCAATCTGCGGTGCTGCCGGTGCCATTATTGTCATGGTATGGGTTATTCAGCCCTTCTACGGTATTACGCATTCCATAAGATCGTTTGTAATCGTAACGGCAGCCGGGCTTGGAAATATCCCAGGCGTGATTGCTGCCGGACTTGGAATTGGCGCCCTTGAACAGTACGGTGCTCACATATTCGGTATCGGATATCAGCAGGCAATTGCAGTGTTGCTATTATTAATCGTCCTGCTTATACGCTTGATTCAACAACGGCGCATGCGCCAAAGCTTGCAATAATGGAATAACTTGCGATGAATGCCAAGCGTTTTGTCTTTTATGGCGTGCTGATTGCACTGGTATTGGCTGCGCCGTTCTTGTTTCCGAACTTCAAGACACAGCTTGCAACATTGTGGCTGATGATTATTGTTGCCATTACTTGGGACATGACCGGAGGCCAAATGGGCTACAACTCGCTTGGCAATATTTTTTTCTATGGTACCGGTATGTATGTTGCAGCGGTTATCACAATCGCCATTCCGTTCGATGTTGCTGAGTACACCAACGCTTTCACCGACATTCAGTACAAATTTACTGAGACGGATTATTTTCTTGGCGCACTGATTGGCATTCTAAGCGCAGGCGTGTTCTGCGCACTGTGTGCACTAGTGATTGGCTACATTACATTTGGCTTGCGCGGACCGTATTTTGCAATTGGCACACTAGGTGTGGCAATCGCGGCTGGTGAACTGGTGTCGAATTGGGACTGGGTTGGTGGTGGACAAGGAATATCAATGCCAGTTTTTCCATACGACCTTGAAACTGGTAAAGTATTTTTCTACTTCTTATTTGCTGGCACGGGAGTCGCTGCCTTTGTCTTTGCCAAGTGGATTTACAGCACGCGCTTCGGCGCCGCGATCAATGCGATACGCGACGATGAAGAAAAAGCCGAAGCCATGGGGATTCACACACTGCGTTACAAATTAACCACTTGGTCACTGTCAGCTTTTTTTGTTGGCATCGCCGGCGGTATATCCGCCTTTCAGCTCATTCACTTTGAACCGCTTGAAACTGCCTACCAAACCATCAACCTTGGGATTTTCATGGTAGTTTGTGTGTTGCTTGGCGGCAAAGGAACACTCTGGGGGCCGGTCATCGGTGCCATCGTGTTTCATATGTTCAAGGAAGTTACTTGGAACTACCTGCTCGGCTGGCAGTGGGTTGCGCTTGGTGCGCTGATTGTAGTTACAGTGGTGTACTTCAAAGATGGTATTTTAGGCTGGCTGATGCACACCCGGCCAGAATGGTTCGGCATACGCGTAGAATCCAAGGAGATTGAAGCACAATCATGACAAGCATCATTGAAGTGCGCGAAGTTACCAAATCCTATGGCGGTGTGGTCGCAAACAATGCTGTATCTTTGGATGTGGAACAGGGCCAGATTACTGGACTCATCGGACCTAACGGATCTGGTAAAACCACACTTTTCAACTCGATTGTCGGTTACCATCCCATTGATTCGGGTTCAATTCGATTTGAAAACCATGAAATTTCCACAAAACCTGTCCAAGCAATTGCAAGGCTTGGATTAATACGCACTTTTCAGCAAACGCGCATCTATAGTCAAATGAACTGCGTACAGAACATGCTGATTTCGTTGCCCCATCGAAAAATGACATTCCGAGAGTCATTCCGACGCAACAGTAAACAGGATTATGAGAAAGCTGACCGTTTGCTAGACTTTGTAGGCTTATTTGAGAAACGATTTCTAGCCGCCGGTTCACTTTCATTCGGACAGCAGAAGCTGTTGGAATTTGCTATGGCATTAATGAATGAACCAACGGCGCTTTTGCTAGATGAACCAACAGCAGGTATTAACCCCACCCTAATCAACGGCTTAATTGACCGCCTGAAACGCGCCAACAGTGACTTTGGCATCACGTTATTTGTTATTGAGCACAACATGCGTGTCATCATGAATCTAGCCGACCGGATCTACTGTCTAGCGCACGGCACTTTGTTAGCGGAAGGACTCCCCGAAGAGGTCCAAAGTGATCCACGGGTGATAGATGCCTATTTAGGATCTCACTAGCTCTACCAGAATTGATAATTGGTGATGGAATCATCAGATAAAAAAGCTCCTATTAAAGGCTACGGCAGCGGTTCTGTCGATGCCGTTATTTCTGTCGATGAAGTAACGCGTCAGGCAGCAGGACTCGCGCAGGAAATTTCAACCGACCGACTAAACCAGCTTGCTGACAAAGATCCGTTTGTAGTCATTGACAACTTGAACACCGGTTACGGCAAGATGGAAATTCTGCATGATTTCAATTTACGTGTCAAGCGCGGCCAGTCGCTATGTCTGATTGGCCCAAATGGTGCTGGTAAATCCACAATACTGCATTCGATATTCGGATTTACCAATATCTTTTCCGGTCAAATTTCAATCGGCGATTCCAATTCAAGGATGGATGTAACAAAGCTAACGTCAAACGAAAAATTGAAGAAAGCAGGCATTGCCTACATCTTGCAAGACAAATCTATTTTCTCCAGCATGACAGTAGAGGAAAACTTGTGGATGGGTGGTTTTTTGAAAAATCGCCCACAGGAAGCCAAGCAGTCGGCTGACGAAATATTTGATCGCTATCCGCGGTTGGCAGCACGCAGAAAACATCAAGCCAAAGTGCTCTCTGGCGGAGAGCGACGGCTGCTTGAGATATCGCGCGCACTTGTCATGCAACCGCACCTGCTGTTGGTTGATGAACCTTCAATTGGCCTGGAACCGCGTTTTATTGATATGGTTTTCGGCATACTGGATGATTTGCAGAACAAGGAAGGAAAAACTATCATAATGGTTGAGCAAAATGCCAAAAAAGGACTGGAGTTTGCTGACATCGGTTATGTGCTGGTATCCGGACAACTGGCAATTGCCGGAACCGGCGACGAGTTGCTCGCCAACCCAAAAGTTGGTGAGCTGTTTCTAGGCGGGTGAACACTCGTTATCACAACAACTTATTCAAGGTTTAGGTAAAGTGAAGTTTGAAGGTATATACGTTCCAATAGTGACACCGTATCGTGAGAATTACTCTATCAACTACGATGCGCTGACAGAAACAGTTGAATTTTTAATCGAAAATGGTGCGCACGGCATCATTGTCGCCGGTACCACCGGTGAATACTACGCGCAAAGCCCAGATGAACGAGTTGATATTATGCGATTTGTTAAATCAGCAGCTGGCGACCGCTTACCATTACTGGTTGGGACAGGGGCAATTCGTACCGAAGACAGTATTAAATTTGCGGAGCATGCAAAAATGTCAGGTGCCGACGGCCTTCTGGTTTCGACACCGTACTATGCGCTACCAACCGACCAAGAGATAGCACAGCATTTTCTAGCAATCGATCACGCGGTTAATCTGCCTATTATGCTCTATAACTATCCAGGACGCATGGGAGTAAACATTGGTCCCAAGGCGTTTGATGAGTTGGTACAACATCCGAACTTCCAATCTATCAAGGAAAGTTCAGGAGATCCCAACCGCTTGCATATGCTGGCACGGAATTATCCCCAGCTCCAGTTGTCCTGTGGCATGGATGACCAAGCATTGGAGTTCTTTGCTTGGGGAGCGAGCTCATGGGTATGCGCCGGTGGCAATTTTGCCCCCGAAGTACACAATGCACTATACCAAACCTGCGTGATCGAAGGCGATTTTAGCAAAGGCCGTCAGATCATGTCTGCAATGCTACCGTTAATGCAAATACTAGAACAAGGCGGGAAATTCATACAGTGCATTAAACATGGCCTGACTCTACGTGGTATAGATGCAGGCATACCAAGGCTTCCTTTGCAGCCGCTTACCGATGAAGAGATGGCTGATTTAGCTAAAGTTATTCACAACATGAATGAAGAAATCCAACAAGCTACCCAATTCAAGCAAGCTGCTGTCGGTTGATCGAAGTCAAGTCATTTGCGTGCTTAACAGCATTGCGCGCTTCAAGGCTTTCGATGAGCTCAGTTCTACTTTGAAATGGGGTTGTCGCTGAACAAAGAATCAACTAGTCTTTGCCACTTGAGAATGCCGACAGTCTCGTTGTTGTCACCAACAACCTTGACATCTTGTTTTACTGACAATACCCGCGATGCAATCTGAGACAAACGATCATCCGGATGCACGACCACATCAGTGTGGGTTTCACCGCCGTTGGTTTCCATGATCTCGCTAACCGGAAGCAGTTTTGAGCGAGAAACATGCTTAGTGAACTCACCAACGTAATCACTGGCTGGGTTGGTGATCAGTTCGACAGCAGTACCGATCTGCACGATTGAACCTTCATACATGATGATAATTCGGTCTGCTAGTTTGATGGCTTCATCGAAATCGTGAGTGATGAATACGATGGTTTTGTTGAGAACGGACTGCAAGCGCATGAACTCATCCTGCATTTCAGTACGAATCAGTGGATCCAACGCAGAGAATGGCTCGTCTAAAAACCAGATATCCGGTTCAACCGCAAGCGATCGGCCAATGCCAACGCGTTGCTGCTGACCGCCGGAGAGCTCCCTCGGATAGTAATCCTCCCTGCCTGCGAGGCCAACAATCTCAACCACCTCGCGTGCTCTTTTGTCGCGCGTCTCACGATCAACGCCTTGCACTTCAAGGGGAAAAGCAATGTTCTGCAAAACAGTCCGGTGGGGTAGCAATGCAAAGTGCTGAAATACCATGCCCATCTTGTGGCGCCTTATATCAATCAACTCTTTGTTGCTCGCTTGTAACAAGTCAATCCCTTCAAACATGATCTTGCCGCAAGTTGGTTGCACCAGCCGCGATAGGCAACGAATCAGTGTAGATTTGCCTGAGCCGCTAAGCCCCATGACAACAAGAATCTCACCCTCAGACACATCGAAGGTCGCGTTACGAACCGCCGGAATATATCCGTTGGCCTTGATCGCTTCATCACTTGGGTTGAAATTGTGTTCGCGCAGAAACTGTTCGGGGGTTTTGCCGTAAAACTTAGATACACCGTCGCAGGAAATCTTCACTGATGTGTTAATCATGCCGTAAAGAATACTCGCGATTCTCTGATATTGAATGATAAATTTGCGGCTATAGCAAATTGGTGTGAAAAAACAAGCTGACTGCCTTAGCAAAAGCAGTCAGCTAACTAAATTAGATTGAACTAACAATACTCAATCTCAAACGAGATCAATGTTGGTTGTATTTTATGTTTTGTAATTTGTCAATTAACCCAAGCTTGCCATTTGTCTTTATGCTCATCAAGCCAGCGTTGCGCTGCATCACTGACTTCCATACCATCGGTATCAACATAGTTGGACATCTTCGCAACATCAAGGTTGGTAAAGTTGACCTTAGATGCAAGCTCATATGCTTCGGGATGATTTTCCTTGAAATCATGCGAAACGCCAATCTTGAGATAACCATCCTTGGGATTGCCGCAATCGTACAGCGCATCCGGATTCACGCCCCATGACGCATCACCCGTACATTCAGGCGAATAATCTGGGAACTCAACAAACTCTCCCTCGTACAACGCTTCAATAAAATTCGGCGTCCAATTGAAAATCACAACTGGCTTATTCTGTTTGATTCCGGCGATGAGTTCAGCCCATATAGCTGCTGCCGAACCAGCGTTCTTGACAACAAAATTCATACCAAGCGCTTCAACTTTTTCTGCATCATGCTTCAACCAGTCAACCGGCCCGCCAATGAATACGCCCTTGCCTCCAGAGTCAGCGCGTGTGAACATATCTGAGCAAGCATCAAGCGCTTTCCAGTCCGGAAGCCCTGGGCACATTTCCTTGACAAACATTGGATACCACCACTCCTCGCGAGTTTTGGCATCATGGGTAGTCAAGTCAATAACGCAACCTTCATTAACCACTTTCTCAAACGCGGCGCCGAATGCACCCTGCCACACTTCATGCACTATATCAATGTCATTTTCGCACATTGACTGATAAACTGTTTGGCTGTCCATCGGGATATATTCAACTTCAGCACCAATCATTTCAAACAGACTTCCAAGTATTTCTGCACCTACAAGCTGGCTAGACCAGTTGTGGGTGGGAACCTTGATGGCATCTGCGCTGACTGCACTGGCGGCAACTAAAGATGCTGCCGTCGCGACAGCAAGAAAAAGTTTTCTCAATTTATCCATTACACTCTTTCCTCCTATATGTTATGTATGATAAATTTTCTGTGAATTCACTCGCTAAGGCAAGCTGATTACATGTATATTGTATACAAAAATTAACATAACCAACTGCAACATGACAGCGATTACGATTTGAACCTTACGAAACTCTCCAATTCAAAACTGAATGGCCGGATCAGAAACATCGGTTTCATCATCGTTGTTGCGCCTTTCATAGTGTTGTTCGGCTTGCGTTCATTTTTACCAGACTGGGCCATTACTCCGCCGAAGAGCTGCCTTGCCGGCTGTGCCAACATTGAAGGCATTATCCCTTTTGTCAGCTGGACCAATGCAATCATCGACTTCCTAAGGAAGTATGAGTTCTTCGGTCTGTTTACGTTCAAGGATATAACCCGTAGCATCTCAGATATCATCGACTATATGTTAGATTTTACAGAGGCGCTATTGCACAACGGCTTTCCTAACGCTGATGTTGAGCCCATAGCTTGGGTAATTCTTGTCGGATTAGCCGCAATTTACGGATGGTATCTAAAAGGCTGGCGACTTGCGCTACTCGGTGGCGGGTGTTTTTTCTATCTGGCATTGTTCTCAAAACGCGGGATTTGGGATTTGTCGATGCAAACCCTTTCAGCGATTTCAGTTTCTGCCCCACTTGCTGGCATCATTGGCTTGACCTTAGGCATCATAGCCGCCAAGCATCGCCGCATTGAGCACCTCTTGTGGCCAATTCTCAATGTTTTGCAATCGCTGCCCCATTTTTCATATTTGATTCTGGTGGCAATATTCTTTGGCGTAGGTTCCAAGGCCGGTGTCATCGCCACCATCATATTCGCATTTCCGCCGATGACAAGGCTTACACTGCTCGGCATCAAGAGCATACCCCCTGAAATCAAAGAAGCAGGCGTTATGGCAGGTTGCACTGCGCGGCAAATGTTGTTCAAAATCGAGTTACCCGCTGCCCGCTCAGAACTCATGCTCGGTGTCAACCAGGTGATCATGCAATGCCTTGCCATGGTCGTCATTGCATCATTCATTGGACAATCAGGGCTTGGGCACGACCTTCTGACACGACTGCAACGGCTAGCGATTGGACAGGCGTTAGAGGTGGGAATCGCTGTTGTCTTCATTGCCATTGCGCTTGACCGTTTCAGTCAGGCCATGGCCGCCAAACAGCCGGTTCACATGCGTCATGGTCCATTTTGGATACGCCATCCTTATGTCAGTTGCACAATTGCATTAGTCATTTCAACGGTTGTTCTTTCATTCATTACACCGCATGTTATCCGCTTCCCACAGGAACTGACTATTTCAACCTCAGCATTCTGGGATTCGATTGTCGACTACATCACATTTCATTTTTACGGGCCTATCGGTTTATTTCGAGACGCTTTTCTAATTTATGTTCTGATACCCATCAGAAGTGTGATCACTTCAATTCCCTGGGTTGCTGTGATTGTTCTGGTCGCTTGCGTCGGCTGGCGTTTAGGCGGTTGGCGTTCAGCGCTAGCGGTCGTTGTCTTCGTGTTGTTTATTGCCACTTCCGGGTATTGGGTGCGAGCAATGATTACCGTCTATATGGTTTTCGTATCACTTGTCATTTGCGCGATGATTGGCATCCCGCTCGGCATCTGGGCCTCTCGTCGCGACTGGTCAACGCGATTTGTGCAGAATCTATGTGATACGTTCCAGACATTCCCATCATTCATTTATCTGTTGCCGGTGGTAATGCTGTTCCAAATCAACGATGTTTCAGCTATATTCGCAATTATCATTTACGCTTTGATTCCAATCACGCGCTATACAATTTTCGGTTTGCGGAATGTTCCCAAGGAAATAATTGAAGCCGCGACAACCTCCGGTTGCACCGAAAACCAGATACTGTGGAAAGTGCGAATGCCAATTGCTCTTCCTGAAATTGTGCTAGGTCTCAACCAGACATTGATGTTCGGACTGTTCATGGTGATGATAGCAGGATTCATTGGCACCGTCGACTTGTCACAAGAAATATTCAGGGCACTGACCTTTAACGATGGCGGCAAAGGACTCGTTATCGGACTGTGTGTCGCTTTTATTGGGTTGACAGTGGACCGCCTGCTTGTCTCTTGGGCTGAGAATCGAAAACGCATGTACGGATTGGCCTGAGCGGGAACTGAACTGCTAAATGCTTCCACTTTGACAAGAACAGGTTATCATTGCGTTCATGTTGTGAAGACATATGTTATGTTCACAAGTATTTGGGGTTAGGCTAATATCACATCATCTGAATTTTTCGATATCCCATAAAATATTTTTAATATCATCGACTTAATATTTTCAACAAGCCATTATTACCGCAAAAACCTAGTTCTTTGATTGACGGCACCCTGACCCACAAAACCTTAAAGAATAGTTCGCACAAGACAGCTTGGCAAAACTGCAGATGGTGCCGGCGGTGTTGGCGCTTACGAGAATCGCTGAACCGCTGCAACGACTGCGCAAATGACCAAATAATTGAATCCAAATCTATGTAAAATTAGTATCGACACTAAACAGTAGCAAACATCTTTTTCAGTGAAGGCAATATAGCGACAGGTGCAACTGTTTAGACTGACAGCTTTGTAATTTAACCTCCATGAATACAAGTATCAGAATGTTGTTGAACCAAGCATTTCTGATTATTCTCCAAAACTAGAGTAAATTCTGGGGTTTGTTCGCTGATAGAAAAGTAATGTTAAACTAAACAGTGGAAGTGAACATAATAAGAAAAAAACATCTTAACCATCTTTTTGGTGATTTTACAGGAGGGCATGATATCTGTGAACTAAACACGACTCGCCACTTAAATTCTAACTTTGCTTTTTTTGGAGCTGAACCTTTTGCCGAAATATTGATGACGAAGTATACTTGATGGAGGCGCGGTTTACGAATGGTAACTGATTACAACAAATTTATTGTTGGTGATGCCATCAATGTTCTGAACAATGATTTCGATAGTGAAGTTTTTGATCTGACAGTTACCAGTCCACCATATGAATCACTACGAGACTACAACGGCTATTCATTTACAGCGAATTCAATGTTATCTGCCATATATCGAGTCACTAAACCGGGCGGTGTGTGCGTATGGGTTGTTGGTGACAAAATCAAGAATGGCAGAAGTTTGGTCAGCTTTGATCATGCATTTATTGCTCGGGATTGTGGGTTTACCGTGCATGATGTCATGATCTACCAGAAGTTAAACACACCATTTATGCGCTCAAACGCTTATACAAACTGCTATGAATTCATGTTCGTTTTTTCAAAAGGTTCACCAAAGACATTCAACCCAATTAAAGTTCCAACTAAACGACATGGCTGGGAAAGAGCTGTTGCAAACAAAGGGCCAGATGCAATCAACAATAAAGTTCCTGTTGAATTAAAAAAGGAAAAATCCAAAACGAATATATGGCAATATGCAGTTGGGCTGGGAGGTAGTACTAGAGATAAAATTGCATTTCAGCATCCAGCAATTTTTCCTGAACGGCTAGCAAACGATCATATTATCTCATGGACGAATAAAGGCGATTTGGTTCTTGATCCAATGTGCGGTTCAGGTACTACATGTAAAATGGCGGAACAAAGCAATCGATTTTGGGTGGGTATTGATGTTTCAGAAGAATATATCAATGTTGCTAAACAGAGATTAGAGGAATTTAAAACCAGTTATGGATCTGGAAAAAGATCAATGGGTGTGTTGCCCGAAAGGAAGCGGATACAGGCATGAATCTGACAGTTTAGTTGATTCAAGCATCTATCGACGCGATACCTCTCCACGAAAAAGACACTTCAAGCCAAACTCTGTTGGGCTGATCAAATCTGTTGATAATGAATCTGCAACTATCTGGTTAATCGGTACTAATGAAATTTGGAGCGTCCACATATCCGAAATCGAACCTATTGATGTTCTTCAAACTGGCGATAAGTTTGAAAAGAAAATTTGTAATATTTGCCATTGCTTGTTGACTGTAAAAAAATTCGCGAAAAACCAAACCAATAAGCATGGACTGTTACGCAGGCCTACTTGCAAATCGTGCCGGACTGATATAGACAAACGGGCTCCAAAGAGTGCACAAGCAAAAGCGTTTGAGAAAATGCGCCCTCAAATGGGAACTGCATTCAAATGCCCAATCTGTCAAAAAAGGTCAATTGTAGGAGTAACCGCGAAAATTGTAGCTGATCATAATCATCATACAGGAGATATTAGAGATTTCATATGTGACAGTTGTAATACAGGACTCGGGCGATTCAAAAATGGACATGACTGTTTGAAGGATGCCTTGAGCTATCTGGAAGAACGAGAATAAACTGGCTTCGCTGACCTGCTGTGTTCATCGTAGGTGGTTGGTGCATAGCTAGTTGTAGGCGGAGAAGTAGCAAAGCCTCTCATGAGTCGCGAGGCGGTAGCGGTTGTTGTTTTGAAAACGAGCTGGTTTTTTGAGCAACACTCCAGAATCAGACTTGTAATTACTAGGAACTCAGTGTGAATATCGAACTTTTCTGGTAGACACTTATTCATATCAAATTGAAATCGCTTTGCGAATTTAAAATATTCAATTTGACGCCTTGGCAACTCATAATCAGGTATCAATGACTAACATCAGTACACGAGGTGACGCGCCGGAACTCAATTTCGAGCAAGCCGCCACTTGCGGTTTAGCTGTCGATGGCGGGTTATATATCCCAAAATCATGGCCGAGCCTTTCACATGATGAAATGCGTGCGATGCAATCAGCGTCCTATGCTGAAACAGCAACCCGAATTCTTAACAAATTAACTGACTCTAGCATCTCCGATTCAGAGCTAGCGGAGTTAACGCGAGACGCATATTCAAATTTCAACCACCCTGATATCGCACCATTGCGTGAGTTAAATGGTGGTATACATCTGCTTGAACTTTTTCACGGTCCAACACTGTCATTCAAGGATTACGCATTGCAGTTTCTCGGGCGATTCATGGACTGGAGCCTGTCACGTCATAACCAACAACTTACCATAGTCGGGGCAACTTCGGGCGATACCGGATCAGCCGCAATCAACGCCATCGCTGGTAGCAAGTCAATTAGCCTATACATGCTGCATCCGTTTGAGCGCGTCTCAGACATGCAGCGCAAACAGATGACAACCAATCAAAATTCGAATGTTTTCAACTATGCTGTTGATGGCACTTTCGATGACTGCCAAGCTATCGTCAAAACTATATTCCGCGACCGAGAAGTGAAAAGAGAGCACCGCCTAGGAGCTGTTAATTCGATAAACTGGGGAAGAATTGCTGCACAAGTAACATATTACTTTTATGCAGCGCTTAGACTCGGCGCACCGGATGTGGAAGTGTCTTTTGCAGTGCCGACCGGCAACTTTGGTAACGTGTTCGCCGCCTATACTGCTCGACAGATGGGATTGCCAATCAAGGAGATTATCGTATGCTCCAATGAGAATGATATTTTGACACGTTTTTTTGGCCATGGCATCATGAAAACACAAGGTGTCAAGCAAACAATCACGCCAAGCATGGATATTGAGATTTCTAGCAACTTTGAGCGATTCTTGTTTGAATTGTTTGATCGAGATGGCAAGCAAGTGGCAGATTTAATGCGAAATTTATCACAAACAGGTCGTTTCAGTGTTGACAATGGCATGTTGGAAAAGGCACGCAAAAGTTTCAGCGCACAACGTGTCAACGATCATGAGATTCGCGAAACGATCATGCGCCAGCATGCAGAAACCGGTACTATTGTCGACCCCCATACTGCTGTTGCACTTGCTGTTGCCAAGCGCAAGGCGGACCAAAACAATACACCCATGGTAGTAGTTTCAACCGCACATCCAGCAAAGTTTTCTGAAACAATTGAGCAAGTTATCGGTACACAAGTGGAATTGCCACCACAGTTAGCTGAAATTGCACAATTACCCGAACGCTACCGACGAATCTCTAACGACCCAAACGAACTGAAAAAGCTGATGTTGCCTGCATGAGATATAGGAATTTTCAAATTGGGTTGAAGCATCTTCTTGGAGTGGCATGGTTGGGGCTGCTAACCTGCACTGCGGCAGCAGATTCATGGTTTGATCCACAACGTGGTGCAAATCTTGACGGACACTTCACACAAGGCGGACTCCTGTTTGGCCAAACTGTAGCAGACGCGAAAGTAATATTCGATGGCAAACCCGTGCGAGTATCACCAGATGGTCAGTTTTTACTGGGATTCGGGCGCGACTCCAAACTGACAACACCTTTAATGATAGAGTATCCGGATGGAAGAACATTTACCAGTGACATTGTTATATCCAAGCGCGAATATAACATTCAGCGTATTGACGGATTACAACCAAGCCTAGTCACACCATCAGAAGAAAGTCTTGCTCGAATACGCGAAGATGTCAAGGTCATTCGCACTGCGCGCAAGATAGATGATGCCAGAACAGATTTTTTAGAACGCTTCGATTGGCCGGTGCACGGTGTCATAACTGGCGTCTATGGCAATCAGAGAATACTGAACGGAGAGCCGCGTCGGCCGCATTATGGCATTGACATTCACGCACCAGCAGGAACCATAGTTAAAGCGCCAGCATCAGGTAAAGTAACCGTCGCTCATCCAGACATGTTTTTCTCAGGCGCAACACTGAAAATCGATCATGGCCATGGGCTGTCCTCAACTTTTCTGCACCTAGAAGAGATATTGGTGACAGTAGGTGACTCCGTTAAAAAAGATGACGCAATTGCAACAGTCGGTTCATCTGGCCGCAGTACCGGACCGCATCTTGATTGGCGCATCAATTTATTCGCAACGCGACTTGACGCTCAGTTGCTCGTTGGCGATATGCCGCCAACAGAGTAACGAATATTTGATTTTCAGCTAATCGCCATGCGGCACTTCGCACAACGTGGTGTATGGTTTGGCATTGCTGCAATGGCAGTAATCATCACTGCCTCCAACATACTTGTCGGCTATCCTATCAACAACTGGTTGACATGGGGACATTTCAGCTTTCCAGTCACTTTTCTAGTCGCAGATTTAGTCAACCGGCGACTGGGGGCTGCGCAAGCGCGAACTGTTGCATACTCTAGTCTCAGTGTTGCGGCTGTTCTTTCTTTCTGGCTGGCTTCACCGCGAATTGCCCTCGGTTCATGCTTGGCTTTTATCTGTGGGCAACTAACTGACATCGCAGTTTTTGACAAGTTGCGCAGTTGGAATTGGTGGCGTGCCCCGCTTGTCTCATCAATCATCGCATCGACTGTAGACACGGCAATTTTTTACAGTGTTGCGTTTGCAGGCAGTGGCTTGCCATGGATTACCTGGGCTTTTGGTGACTATGGCGTCAAAATAATAACAGCTGTCTTTTTGTTGTTACCGTTTTTCATTATTACTAATAGACTGTGGTCAGACACAGCGCGGTCATAATCAAGCGTGTGGAGTGCCGTTTGACTCAGTGTTGGCACGCGGTCATCGGTTTTGTTCACAACAACTCCGTCAATACCCATAGGTTCGTTATAAGTTGATTCATATTTATGCAGCATCGATAAATTTCCTCGCTTGAGAAAAAAACATGCGCCTGCGATACTTTCCATCATCTCTCATTCCCTTAAATGGTGTAAGCAATATATCACTTGTTTCGTCTCGAAATATTCTTATCATGTCATTAAGTTCTGCAATCAGTTTAGATACGTTTTCAAAGTCACCGCTAATCCTAGTAATGAATCGTGAAGACGCCTTGATTTCATAATCTTGTATTTCATTAACATCACAGAATCTAATCGACCGTTCGCGAGTGTTATCAAATGAAATAAAACCAAGCTGGCCCGCAGGGTCATTAAATTTGACATTTCTTTTTCTTTCTGATGATGGTATTTTCTTTTCCAGTTCATCTAGTGCCCCTATGAATTGATCATCGCAGTAGATGTTGACTTCTCTGCTTTTCTTGGCAGAAAAAAGCGCCAGACAGACCGGGTTCTCCGTTTCATAGAATATTAAATCATGCAACAGGATGTAGGAATTTAAGCGGTCTCTGAATAATTCACTTTGTAGAAAACTTGCGGGAAGCAGAACGGCTACATACTCACAATACGTCAGACACAATTCTAAACATAACTTATAAAGATTATCGTAGCGGTCAGTTGGATACGGCAGTCCTCTTCGCGTGGCGGAATTTCGCGCAAGCCAAGGTGGATTCGTTACACACACATTGAATTCGGTTGGGAATGCTTCGATTGTGTCTCTAAATTCAACATCTTTGTGCGCCGGCGATATATCGTAGGAAACATATTCATCGCACAAACCTAATGACTGCAGTGATTCAATTATGTGGTTAGCTCCTGCAAATGGTTCCAAAATTCTTTTGTTAGGCAGCCCAGCTTTCATTGCCCATATCTTGAATATATCAGTGTCAAATGGATTCTTGACCGTGAAATATTGACCCTTACCTCGCTTTAGATCACTCATATTTACCTCAAGTTTGGGGGTTGCCCAGTTTCATACGCAACGTATGCCTAATTAAATTTGTATCCATCGGCTTGTGTGTTGTGGTCAAAGCTGATTTGTATGATGAACCTAGAATGGGGTACAACCAGATCGATATAAATCATCCGAAAATCAACCTGAAACCACATGTCAAGATCTGTTCGTTGTGAAGGTTGCAGTGTTGCCAGTTATACCCATAATTTCACAAGATACTGGCCGTTCTGTAGGATCTAGGGGTAATAGATACATTGTTTCGTTGTCATGAAACTTGAAAAACTGGTTATAGCCAATTTCTGTTTTCAGAATTAGGCTCCATATATTGCATGTTATAAAACAGTAATAATATTTTTGAGGCGTTTGAGGAGTAACAGGTAAAACGCACAAAAAAGCAGGTTTGAATTGGGGTCAACGACTAGGTAGGAATTTAAATCAAGCGTACATTCCAATACCTTCAAAAATTTACAATTCAAATTTTTTTCACCGAGAGAACAACATTTCAAAGTTATAGTTGATGATGGAGAAACGCTCATATTTGCCAGAGCACAAGATCGCGGAAAAGCTCTGTATACACCTTTGGGACAATGGATTGATAGGCTTGTAATTTAGGACAAGGATTGGTATTCATTCCGGAGCATTCGTCAAATCCGAAGACTTACACAACTACGGGAGAACATCAGTTAGTATTTTGAAAATTGAAGACAAAAATTATTTCTTGGACTTTTCTGTATAAATTGTAGCTATGTTAACCTGAGAATTTGAACTCTAGTCCGTTGCATATGCGACCTAACCACTTTGTTGGCAATTTTGATAGTATCTTTTGTCCTTCTAGTTCACTGTCAAGTTCGACGAACACTGCGCTGCCAGAACCAGACATTCTCGGTGTGCTAAATTGCCCAAGCCATTCAAACACAGCTTGAATTTCCGGGTATAGCTGACAGGCCGCCTCCTCAAGGTCGTTATGCAGTATTGAGCTAGCATAGTCATCAAGCGATATTTTCGGTCGAAAATTCACAATTCTATTGTGCTGATAAACACGAATTGTTGATGCGAAGATATTTGGAAACACGACCAAGTACTTGTTTGATGGTAGAGACAATATAGTAATTGCATCTCCCTTATGCTCCCCCCAAGCATTCTCACCGTGTATAAATAACGGCACATCCGCGCCTAGTTCCAAGCCAATTTCTACCAATGCAGTTCGCTGATCATCGATTCCCCACAACTCATTCAACGCCAATAGAGTTGTCGCTGCATCAGAGCTTCCACCGCCTAGACCAGCACCAATTGGTATGTTCTTTTTGCAATTTATTTTCACACCTTGGCGGCCTGGATATGCGCGGCGGAGAAGTTGTGCGGCACGAATCGTGAGATCGTTCTCAGCGGGGACGCCATCAATATCTACCTGACGTGAGATTGTGCCATCATTTGTGATTTCGAATTGCAACTCATCATACCAATCAATTAATTGGTATAGTGTTTGAACTTCGTGATAGCCGTCTTCAAACCGGCCGACAATGTGCAGGAATAGATTCAGTTTTGCCGGCGCCAGCCAAGTTGTCATTTCTGTTGTTTGGTTATAGTGTTCAGTACCAATATATTACGCGAAGCAAGAATAAACAACTCTGACTACTCATGAGTTCAAAGCAGGTGAATTCAACTGTAAACGAATCGATATTGAAATTTCAAAAACCTAGTTGATCACAGAACAAAAATTACACTAAAACCGTTATACTTGTAAATTCAATGCTTGATTTAAGGAAATTGCCTTATTATTCTTTAAATTTGGAGTAACATAAAGGGACATCGAAAGCCCATATTATAAAATAAATCGGTCTCTGGCCAAGAATGTCTACCCAATCTAACAACTATGACTTTATCATCGTCGGCGCTGGTTCCGCCGGTTGCGTCATTGCGTCAAGATTGTCAGAAAACCCTGATGTCAAGGTGTTACTTATAGAAGCTGGTAAAAAGGACACCAACCTGTGGGTCCATATTCCAGTCGGCTACTTTAAGACCATGCATAACCCATCAGTGGACTGGTGCTATCAAACTGACCCCGATCCAGGATTGAATGGCAGGCGCTTGAAATGGCCACGTGGGAAAGTTCTCGGTGGTTCCAGCTCACTCAACGGCCTGCTTTACGTTCGCGGACATCCACAGGACTACAATGAATGGTCCACCGCTGGTAATCTTGGTTGGTCTTGGCCAGAGGTGATGCCCTATTTTCTAAAGTCAGAGAATCATGAGCCAGGCGCAAACACCCATCATGCTACAGGCGGACCCTTGGATGTTTCTGAAATTCGCTTGAGACGCAAAATATCCGATGCGTTTATTAATGCGGCGGTCGAGTCCGGCGTTCCACGCAACAATGATATCAATGGCGCCGAACAGGAAGGAGTGGGGTACTTCCAGTTGACTGCTAGCGGAGGGTGGCGTTGCAGTTCCGCCAAAGCCTTCCTCAAACCTGCAAAGTCAAGACATAACCTAGAAGTGCTTACATCAGCCCATGTTACCAGGCTAACCCATGAAGGTCTAAGGGTTACAGGACTAGAATACAAGCACAGTGGACAGCTACACCAAATTTCAAGCCGCCGAGAAACCATTCTGTGCGCTGGCACCATCGGTTCTCCACAGATTCTTCAGCTTTCCGGCATCGGCCCTGGTTCCCTAACTCAGCAAATGGGAATTGAACCTGTATTAGACCTGCCTGGTGTCGGAGCCAATTTGCAAGATCACCTGCAAATTCGCGCTGTCTACAAATGCCGTTGGCCCACATTGAATGATGAGCTCGGCAACCCACTTCGAAAGCTGCTAATTGGGCTTCAGTACATACTGTTCCGAACTGGCCCTATGACTATGGCAGCCAGTCAAGTCGTCATCTTTACTCGCACCTCATCGAAGGTACAACGGCCAGATATTCAGTTTCACTTTCAGCCGCTCAGCTCAGACAACCCCGGAGAAGGCACCCACAGCTTTTCTGCATTCACATCTTCGGTCTGCCAACTTCACCCAACAAGTACCGGGCACGTACAGATACGCTCTCCCAACCCTGACGACCACCCTTCAATACAACCGAATTATCTCAGCACAGCAAACGACTGTGAAATTGCAGTCCGCGGCATGAAGGTGTCTCGGCATATCACGTCCATGCCAGCCCTTAAGTCGATCATAACGGAAGAATTTGATCCCGGATCACATGTGCAGACCGATGAACAATTACTTGAACACGCACGGAATACAGCGACGACTATCTACCACCCAACCGGAACCTGCCGGATGGGACCTAAGTCCGATGTCAAATCAGTTGTCGACCATCGGCTGAAAGTACATGGGCTAAAAGGCCTGCGCGTCGCAGACGCTTCTATCATGCCTAATATCGTGTCTGGCAATACCAATGCACCAACTATCATGATCGGCGAAAAATGCGCAGATATGATCCGGGAAGATTGGGAATAATGCTACAATACCATAATCAGGTTCGTTCGCAACTCAACTTGCGAACTCACAACCCGACACCGTTTTCTGTGTTCTGTTCCCTAACAAGAACAGAGCGCTTTCATTGGTGGCTAATCGTTTTTAGCCCCACACATTCACTATAAATAATTTATCCAATCAAGGAATAAACATACTATGAATTACATAAAAAAACTTCTTATAGGAATCACAGCTGGAATAGCGATGTTGGCATGTTCAACTGTTTTCGCCGAGGTCAAAATTCGCGTTCAATCGGCAACGCCAATCAAGGCCGACGAAAATATCATGCTACAAGAATTCGCAGACAATGTTGCTAAATTGACTGATAATGAGGTTCAAATTGAAATTCTGCCGGCTGGTGCAATCGTCGGTGTGCGTGACATCGTTCAAGCCGTAGACAAAGGACTTGTCGAAGGTGGATTCGCTTGGACTCATTATTGGTCAGGTATTCATCCCGCTGCCATGCTGTTCGGTTCTCCGGTAGCAGGTGCTGGTGTTGGCATCGACAATATTGCCTTCATATCTTGGTTTATCTATGGCGGCGGCAAAGAATTGTACGACCAACTCTGGGATGAAATGGGACTCAACATCCACGGTCTGATGCTACAACCGGTAGGCCCGGAAGCACTGGGCTGGTTCAAAGAGCCCATAAACAGCATGGATGATTTCCGCAAGTACCGTTTCCGCACTCCTCCCGGCATTCCTGGTCAGACCTACAAAGATATCGGCATTGCCTCTGTAGCAATGGGTGGCGGTGACATACTTCCGGCACTTGAAAAGGGAACAATTGACGCTGCGGAATGGTGTTGCCCCAAGCCAGACAGTGTGTTTGGCCTCCAAAAGGTGCTTAAACACTACTATCTGCAGGGTCTCCACCAAGTCGTGGTCAACGCAGACCTTTACATTAATGGTGATGTTTGGGACAGCCTAACCGATAGTCAACGACATGCGATGGAAGTTGCTGCTGACGCTTCATTAATTCGTTCACTTACCTATCGGATCATTGAAAACGGTAAAGCTCTCAAGGATCTCACTGAAAATCATGGTGTCATCCTTCATGACACACCTGCGGACTATTTTCCGGCATATATGAACGCAGCGAGAGCGAGCCTTGAGAAGAACGCAGCTGAAAATGAATTTTTTGCCAAGGTCTGGCAATCACAGAAGGATTTCGCAGAAATCGCTGTTCCTTTCTGGGCCGGTGCACAAGCATCCAACGCTTCCCTAGGTCAGGCTTTTGCCAAACAACAGTAGCAACCAACAGGGATAATCACTTACAATCAAAAATATATAGGTCCGAGAACAGTCAGATACTGTTCTCGGACTTAGTTATCTGGCAACAACACTGTAATACAGTAGCTGTCGTCTAGCATATATCTGGAGGTGCCATGGCAGAAAAAATCAATCCTAAAGAGCTTGATATTACCGATGAGCTCATAGCTGAGCGACGCTCAGCTATTGATGCCGTGATGCCGTCAGACATGCCTATTTGGATGGTAAATACAATTAAGAGCATCGACCGATTCAGTCTATGGGTCGGCAAATTAGTGAGCTGGTTACTCGTGCCGCTTTGCCTGGCAATGGTCTATGAAGTAATCGCACGCAAATTTTTCATTGCCCCAACCATGTGGGCCTATGACATTAGTCGGTTCATGTACGGCGCGATGTTCACCATCGGTGCGGCTTATGCCCTCTCTGTTGGAGTACACATTCGTGCTGATTTCCTATACCGCAACTGGAGCCCAAAAACTCAGGGTATTGTCGACTCTGCATTGTATATCCTATTTTATTTTCCCGGTTTAATTGTATTTCTTTGGATGTCTGTTGATTATGCTTGGGATGCTTTCTTGCGTGGGGAACGTGGCATGGACACAGCTTGGATGCCTTACGTTGGTCCAATAAAGTCTGCCCTCCCTATAGGCATCATATTTCTGCTGATTCAAGGTGTTTCAGAACTACTGAAAAGCCTCTACGCAGCACGAAAGGGCAAATGGCCATTCTGATGTGGGACAGTTTTGTAAACCTTCCACCTGAGTTCATCGGTCTTGTGATGGTCGGCGTTATGCTGTTCGCCATCTTTGTTGGATTTCCGATTTCCTTTACCCTGATATTCCTTGGCATGACGTTTGGGCTTTGGGGATTCGGTGAACTTGTGTTTTACCTCATGACTTTACAGTTCTCATCTGTAATGCTAGAGCAGACACTAGCTGCGGTACCCCTGTTTATATTCATGGGTATTCTCATGGAACAAGCCGGTTTAATGGAACGATTATTTCATGCCGTTCAACTGACATTGTCGCGAACTCGGGGGGCACTGTATATCGCAGTGCTTTTTGTATCCACCATATTTGCAGCCGCCACTGGCATCGTCGGCGCCTCCGTCACCATACTTGGAATCATGGCCGCAAAAACCATGAATCGATCCAACTACAATGTACAACTATCCGCCGGATGTATCACTGCTGGTGGAACACTCGGCATTCTGATTCCCCCAAGCATCATGTTGGTGGTTATGGGGCCGATTCTGGAAGTGCCGGTGACCGACTTGTTCGCGGCGGCCATTATCCCCGGGTTCATGTTGGCTTTTCTTTACACGGGCTATGCTTTGATCCGTTGTCAAATCAACCCTGCCTTAGGTCCACCGCTTCCAAGTGATATGCGCCCGGAATCAATGGCCGATGTGTTCAAGGAATTTGCGTTGGGATTGGTTCCTCCAGCTGCACTTGTTGGATTCGCACTTGGTAGCATACTGCTGGGTTTTGCAACACCAACCGAGGCTGCTGGTATGGGTGCATTTGGCGCATTCCTGCTAACTGCAGCTTACCGAAAACTAACTTGGAAAGGATTCAGAAGCGCTTTAGTCAAAACACTTGAGATTTCAGCACTCATTTTGGTGCTGGTAGCAGCGTCCAACTTTTTCGGCGCTGTCTTTTCCCGCTTGGGAACACCCACTATGCTGACCAATTACCTGTTGACCTTGGATTTGCCACCCATGGGCATACTGGTCATCATCATGGCTCTAATTTTTATTCTTGGCTGGCCCTTGGAGTGGGTACCTATCGTACTGATAATTGTGCCAATCCTGCTACCACTGGTGGAGTCACTCCAATTCGATCTGATTTGGTTCGGTATTTTGGTCGCAGTTAACCTGCAAACCGCGTGGTTGTCACCTCCTGTGGCGCTGTCGGCTTATTTTCTCAAGGGGGTGGTCCCTGCTTGGGAACTCTCTGACATCTACAAGGGCATGATGCAGTTCATGGTGGTACAACTTGTTGGCCTGATTTTGATCATGTTGTTCCCTCAAATTGCTTTGTGGTTACCGGGGGTGCTTTCTAAGTGAGCGTGGAATATATTAAAAAAGCAACTAAGACACCAACTACTGGTGAGGACGACACTCGCCAGGTTGTTCAACAGATGCTAGCCGAAATTGAAACTGACGGTGAAGATCGAGCACGTCGATATGCCCGTGAACTTGATGGTTGGAACCGCGATATCGTAGTAAGCGCAGAAGAAATTGATGCCGCAGCAAACAGCCTATCTGCACAGACTCGTCAAGATATAAAATTTGCACACGCCAGGGTAAAGTCGTTCGCTGAGGCCCAGCTCGCAAGCATGTCAGAGTTCAGAATCGAGCTGTCGCCGGATTTAATCGCCGGGCAACGTTTGGTTCCGGTTAACACGGCCGGTTGCTATATCCCTGGTGGCCGATATGCACACATCGCCTCAGCAATCATGAGTGTCACCACAGCCAGAGCGGCCGGTGTCAAACATGTGATTGCCTGCTCTCCCACCCACGGTGAGCGAGGCGTTCACCCTGCCATTATCTATGCAGCGAATCTGGCCGGAGCTGATACCATTTTGCATTTAGGCGGTGTTCAAGGTGTCGCAGCACTGGCCTTCGGATTGTTTACCAGTCGCCCAGCTGATATCATAGTCGGACCTGGAAATCGTTTTGTCGCCGAAGCCAAGCGATTGCTGTATGGACGAGTCGGTATTGACCTTTTTGCCGGACCTACGGAAATTCTAATTATTGCAGATGAAGGCGCAGATCCGGAAATCGTTGCCTCGGACCTCACTGGACAAGCAGAGCACGGTACCGACTCGCCCGCTTGGTTAATTACCACTTCAAGAGAGCTGGCTTGTCGTGTACTTGATTTAATGCCACACTACATTGAGCGAATGAGTGAACCTAACCGAAGCACCGCTTCCCAAGCGTGGCAGGATTACGGTGAGGTAATCTTAGCGGATGATGATCAGGAGGCAGTTCGAATTAGCGATGAATTTGCCCCTGAGCACCTTGAGGTACATTGTGAAAATCTCAATTGGTGGTTGGAAAACCTATCCAATTATGGCTCGCTGTTCCTCGGCGAGCAAACCACTGTTGCTTATGGTGACAAGTGTTCCGGACCCAATCACATTTTACCTACAAAAGGGGCAGCGCGATACACTGGCGGGCTCAGTGTCAGCAAGTTTATCAAAGTATTGACTTGGCAGCAAATGAGTGAAGAAGCTAACCGTGACGTCGGAGCAGTCACAGCTCGTATTTCACGCTCAGAAGGTATGGAAGGACATGCCAGAACCGGTGATGACCGTCTTGCAAAGTATTTTCCAGGTGAACAGTTCGACCTCGGTCTATGAACCTGAGAACAGCAGAAACTGCTGAGCATAGTCCTGTACAAAATAGATTCAGCCTCGATGGTCGAGTCTTTGCAGTTACAGGTGCAAGCAGCGGTATCGGTCGATCAATGGCGGGCTTCCTAGTCGAAGCTGGTGCCCGCGTAGTCCTTGTTGCCCGACGAGAATCTTTGCTAACAGAAGCAATGGAAGGTATCGGTCCAGTTCATTGCCAACGAGTAACCGCAGACCTTACTGAACGGAATACAATCCAAAATACAGCCGAAGAATGTATAAGAAAATTCGGGTACATTGACGGAATCGTCAACGCTGCCGGCATCAACTTGCGACAATCATGGGATAAAATCACACTAGAATCATGGGACCAGACGATTAATTTGAATCTCGCCGCACCGTTTTTCTTCTCACGCTGCTTCGTTCATGGAATGCGAAAGAGGGGGTATGGCCGTATCATCAATATTGCCTCACTGCAATCCACGCGTGCCTTTCCCAACGGTTTACCTTACGGTGCCTCCAAGGCAGGTATCTGCCAGCTGACCCGTGCCATGGCAGAAGCTTGGTCGCGGTTCGGCATTACCAGCAATGCCATCGCGCCCGGATTTTTCCCAACGGAATTAACGGCACCGATATTTGAAAATGAAGACTCGCGCCTTGGTGCAGCTAATCAGACCACCATGGGGCGTAACGGAGTCATGGACGATCTTGCCGGTGTGACCATTTTTCTTGCATCGCCGGCATCGAACTACATTACCGGCCAAGTTCTGCCGGTGGACGGTGGCTTTACAGCCCGATAATCAACTATTCGTAAAACACAAAATCTATTGTTGGTATTCAGTCTAAATTATGAAAGCTCTGGTTTATACCGCCGAACGTGAGATCACCTATCAGGAAGTGCCGGAACCCGATACCCGCTCTGGCGACGCACTGGTTTCCATTGAGTCCGTAGGCATTTGCGGCTCTGACCTTCATGCCTGGATGGGACATGACTCTAGGCGAACTCCGCCACTGATTCTCGGTCATGAGGCAGTAGGCAGAGTAGTAGATGGATCTATTGCCGGCGAGCGAGTGGTACTTAACCCTCTAATAACCTGCGGCGAGTGTGTATATTGCTTAGGTGGCCGACAGAACCTGTGTCCAAAGCGAGATTTGATCGGTATGTACAGGCCGGGAGCTTTTGCAGAGCAAATTGCCATTGCTGAGCGTAATCTCATCCCGGTACCGGACGATCTTGGCAGTAACCAAGCAGCACTAACTGAACCTGGCGCCACAGCTTTACACGCCATCTTGCTTGCTGAACAAACGCTGTCAAGGCCAGTAAGTGAAGCTAGGGTATTGGTTATCGGATCCGGATCCGTTGGCCTAATGACTGCACTGCTATTGAAGGACAAGGGGGTTGATTTTGTGGAAATCTCAGAAACCAACCCATTGCGCCGCAATAAGGTTGCTTCCCATACAGACATCTACATTCGTGACCCGATTTCAGACCCACTATCGAATGATGATTACGACTTAGTATTTGACGCTGTGGGAGGTGAGGTCACACGCGAATCGGCCATCAATGCTGTACGCCCCGGGGGTGTCATTGTTCATATTGGTTTAATGGACAACCGAGGTGAGATGGATGTAAGAAGAATGACTTTGCAGGAAATTACGTTTATTGGTTGTTACACCTATACTCCACTGGATCTGAGAGTTACTCTTTCAAAAATCCACCAAGGCGCACTAGGAGATCTCGGATGGATTGAGACACGCCCGCTTTCAGAAGGTGGCTCAGCCTTCAACGACCTCCATGAGGGGCGTTGTCCAAGCCCCAAGATAGTCCTCACTACCTAGGAGGCTATCAATTTAATTGGATCATCGTATTCGATCTGATTATTGAGGCACAAAATAAACAGCTTTTATGCGAACACTTGTGTTTTGACCAGATTGCAAAATTAGATTAAGAAACATACAGCATAGATCTCGTTCGGTGGTTATATCAAGTTTCGTCTAGGCAATTTTACTCTTTGACACAATGGTTCAAATCAAGAGCACCAATTGTCTTCGGACAGGTTATTTGAACTTTTAGCTGAATTACAATAAACCTGAAGCATGCGGCGAATCCTTCATACAAGTAGGATTATTGGTTCGATTTGTTTTTGCCACAACTCAACAATGATATCCGGCTTAGGATTTCATCCGCGCATTTCATGTGCGGACATCTAGTACTCCAATATTAATCATTAACCTTGTATTCTACCAGCGAATCTCGCCGCGTAGCGCGATACCATCCTCCGCAGCAGCCTCCTTAGTATTAAAACTGCGTTTGGCTTCAATACTGATGGAAAAATTCTCTGTTTGGCTGCATCGCGTACCGAGTCGGAAAGTTCGGCTGCCTTCTTCAGCCAGCGAAAGCCCAGCATAGGGGCTGATTATCGCCAATGGTCCAGGATTTGGTACGGCAACCCCGTAACCTAACTCAGCTTCAAAATGAAATCTCGGATTAAATTTACCCTCCAAACTCACTGTTGATGCTGATTTGTGGTTAAAAAGCTGATTGAATCCACCTTCCACAATTCCATATGTAGGCACCATCTTCAGATACATGCCTCGACCCTTCGCATCTGAATCCAATTGAACGCGACCACCTACGCCCCATTCTTTGCGCTCCTTCTCAGCTGCAATCAAACCTCTCGCGTGAGCTTCAAGAGTCAGTCGAGACAAGGGGTTGCGATAACTCACACTGACTCCAACTTCCAAATTGCTCTGCTCGACAGTTTCACCTCCATCGTAGCGAATTCCCATCTCCAAAGTCGATTTCAGTTGCTCACCATCCGACAGAGTTCTTTCATGCGAACCTTGTAGCAGCAGACGTAATCGGTGTGTATCCACTCTCAGAGCTTGCAGTATACCACTAGCTTCTGTTTCTCCCCGAACATAAGATCCCTCACCTTTGATTGCCAGACGGGTTGTGCCACCCTCAATCATATCTGGGTCCAAGTCCAACATGCCACGACCGCCCACTGCGACATTGGATATATTCAGATCGACAGTTTGCCACGAATCACTTCCTTCCTCTTTGATGCGTACTCCACCATCACCGTAACCGGCGCTGGTCCACAGATTTGATCCATCCTCCAACAACCATGCCATATAGGGTTGCACTGAGTTGAGTGCTGTTTCGTAGATAGACTTCTTATTGTCGGTTTCCGCATCGAATTGACCTTGGTGCCGAGATATCGCTATACCGGCCAACAGGTCTGAGCGGATACGATAGTCAGCTCCAAAATTAGCTGACCACATTTCACCATCCCAAGCGACATTGTTTCCTGAATCTGAAAGTGACAGCCAGTCACTTTGACCCCAAAATACCAAATCACCTTCCGAAGTCCCGGTATCATCAATCGGCACGTTGAAAGCGGCGCCATTCATCATCTCATGAAGAGTTGGTCGCGATTGAGATGATTCTGTCAACCATTGATGGTCATGAAGTCCCAATGGCTGAATCGTGACGGGTGATGCGCCAAAACGAAACGAGTTACCCGTAGGTGCACCACCTTCTAAATCTTCAATGCGACGAATGACCACATCCACCGATACCATCTCTTCAACCAACTGAGGCAGCAGTTCAGAGTGGACACGGTTGACCCGTTCCACCTGCTCATCATTTGATGCATCGTCTTCAGTCACTTTCACAATCACAGAATCGATAGTAACCGAGCCATAGCCTCCACCACTGGCACTGTGCGTCAGCGTCACATCAGCATCCTTGGCTATGTCTTCATCTTTTGCCGCCGACACTGTCACGATCTGCGCCGTAGACCAATTGGTTATCGTGAAGGTTAGTGATGATTTATCCAATGTCACATCACCAGAAGCTCCGCTGATCGTAATGATTACATCTGTTGTCGGTTCAGAATTCAAGACCACTGTGTAACTGTTTTCATCCCCCTCTGCCACAGTCAGTTCAGTCACTGACAACGTCACTCCGACCGCATCATCATCGGTGATGGTCACCGTGGTCGTTGCATTGCCCAGCGCCCAGCCGTCTGGCAGACTGCCCTCAGTCGCCGCCGCAATGGTCACCGTGAAAGTCTCAGCGTCCTCGTCCAGATCATCATCGGTGATCGGAATGACAATGTCCTTCGTCGTGTCGCCCGCTCCGAAAGTCAGCACGGTCACCGCATCGTTGTCATAGTCGCCATCAGAAGGATCGGCCGCCCCAGTCGCCGAACTGCCGCCGTATGCAACGCTCAACTCCACCGCCGTGTCGAACGCCACCGCGGTGGTCACCGTCACACTCGCATTGCCGACACCCTCGGCCACCGTCAGCACCGCCGGCACCGACACCACAGCCGCCGACGACACCGTGACCGTCACCTCCTCGGTGTCCGTGTTGCCGTTGCCGTCCGAAGCCGTCACCGTCAGCGTGTAGGTGCCCACCGCCGCCGGCGTGAACATCAGCCGCGCCTGATTCAGATCGGTGCCGCCCGGAATCGCCGGCACAGTCTCGCCGGACTTGCGCGTCCAGGCGTAAGTGACCGTGTCGCCATCGCCGTCCGTCGCCGCAGCCGTGATGTCCACCGCCTGACCCAGCTTCACCGTGTCATCCGCAATCGACGACAACTCCGGCGACTCATCGTCATCGGTTATGGTCACCGTGGTCTTCTTGGTGCCCAGCACCCAGCCGCCCGGCAGACCGCCCCCAGTCGCCGCAATGGTCACCGTGAAAGTCTCATCACTCTCATCCAGATCGTCATCTGTGATCGGAATCGCAATGGCTTTCGTCGTGTCGCCCGCTCCGAAAGTCAGCACGGTCACCGCATCGTTGTCATAGTCGCCATCAGAAGGATCGGCCGCCCCAGTCGCCGAACTGCCGCCGTATGCAACGCTCAACTCCACCGCCTTGCCGAACGCCACCGCGGTGGTCACCGTCACACTCGCATTGCCGACACCCTCGGCCACCGTCAGCACCGCCGTCACCGACACCACAGCCGACGACGACACCGTGACCGTCACCTCCTCGGTGTCCTCGTTGCCGTTGCCGTCCGAAGCCGTCACCGTCAGCGTGTAAGTGCCCACCGCCGCCGGCGTGAACATCAGCTGCGCCTGATTCAGCGCCGTCCCGTTCGGAATCGCCGGCACAGTCTCGCCGGACTTGCGCGTCCAGGCGTAAGCGACCGTGTCGCCATCGCCGTCCGTCGCCGACGCCGTGATGTCCACCGCCTGACCCAGCCTCACCGTGACATCCTCGATCTCATCCAGCACCGGCGACTCATCGTCATCGGTTATGGTCACCGTGGTCTTCTTGGTGCCCAGCACCCAGCCGTCCGGCAGACCGCCACCGCCCGCCGCAATGGTCACCGTGAAAGTCTCATCACTCTCATCCAGATCGTCATCGGTGATCGGAATCGCAATGGCTTTCGCCGTGTCACCCGCTCCGAAAGTCAGCACGGTCACCGCATCGTTGTCATAGTCGCCATCAGAAGGATCGGCCGCCCCAGTCGCCGAACTGCCGCCGTATGCAACGCTCAACTCCACCGCCGTGCCAAACGCCACCGCGGTGGTCACCGTCACACTCGCATTGCCGACACCCTCGGCCACCGTCAGCACCGCCGGTACCGACACCACAGCCGACGACGACACCGTGACCGTCACCTCCTCGGTGTCCTCGTTCTCGTTGCCGTCCGAAGCCGTCACCGTCAGCGTGTAAGTGCCCACCGCCGCCGGCGTGAACATCAGCTGCGCCTGATTCAGCGCCGTCCCGTTCGGAATCGCCGGCACAGTCTCGCCGGACTTGCGCGTCCAGGCGTAAGCGACCGTGTCGCCATCGCCGTCCGTCGCCGACGCCGTGATGTCCACCGCCTGACCCAGCCTCACCGTAAAATCCGCAATCGACGACAACTCCGGCGACTCATCGTCATCGGTGATGGTCACCGTGGTCTTCTTGGTGCCCAGCACCCAGCCGTCCGGCAGACCGTCACCAGTCGCCGCAATGGTCACCGTGAAAGTCTCATCACTCTCATCCAGATCGTCATCTGTGATCGGAATCGCAATGGCTTTCGTCCTGTCACCCGCTCCGAAAGTCAGCACGGTCACCGCATCGTTGTCATAGTCGCCATCAGAAGGATCGGCCGCCCCAGTCGCCGAACTGCCGCCGTATGCAACGCTCAACTCCACCGCCTTGCCGAACGCCACCGCGGTGGTCACCGTCACACTCGCATTGCCGACACCCTCGGCCACCGTCAGCACCGCCGGCACCGACACCACAGCCGACGACGACACCGTGACCGTCACCTCCTCGGTGTCCTCGTTCTCGTTGCCGTCCGAAGCCGTCACCGTCAGCGTGTAAGTGCCCACCGCCGCCGGCGTGAACATCAGCTGCGCCTGATTCAGCGCCGTCCCGTTCGGAATCGCCGGCACAGTCTCGCCGGACTTGCGCGTCCAGGCGTAAGCGACCGTGTCGCCATCGCCGTCCGTCGCCGACGCCGTGATGTCCACCGCCTGACCCAGCCTCACCGTGACATCCTCGATCTCATCCAGCACCGGCGACTCATCGTCATCGGTTATGGTCACCGTGGTCTGCTTGGTGCCCAGCACCCAGCCGTCCGGCAGACCGCCATCGCCCGTCGCAATGGTCACCATGAAAGTCTCATCATCCTCATCCAGATCGTCATCTGTGATCGGAATCGCAATGGCTTTCGTCCTGTCACCCGCTCCGAAAGTCAGCACGGTCACCGCATCGTTGTCATAGTCGCCATCAGAAGGATCGGCCGCCCCCGTCGCCGAACTGCCGCCGTATGCAACGCTCAACTCCACCGCCTTGCCGAACGCCACCGCGGTGGTCACCGTCACACTCGCATTGCCGACACCCTCGGCCACCGTCAGCACCGCCGGCACCGACACCACAGCCGACGACGACACCGTGACCGTCACCTCCTCGGTGTCCTCGTTCTCGTTGCCGTCCGAAGCCGTCACCGTCAACGTGTAAGTGCCCACCGCCGCCGGCGTGAACATCAGCTGCGCCTGATTCAGCGCCGTCCCGTTCGGAATCGCCGGCACAGTCTCGCCGGACTTGCGCGTCCAGGCGTAAGCGACCGTGTCGCCATCGCCGTCCGTCGCCGACGCCGTGATGTCCACCGCCTGACCCAGCCTCACCGTGACATCCTCGATCTCATCCAGCACCGGCGACTCATCGTCATCGGTTATGGTCACCGTGGTCTGCTTGGTGCCCAGCAACCAGCCGCCCGGCAGACCGCCATCGCCCGCCGCAATGGTCACCGTGAAAGTCTCATCACTCTCATCCAGATCGTCATCTGTGATCGGAATCGCAATGGCTTTCGTCCTGTCACCCGCTCCGAAAGTCAGCACGGTCACCGCATCGTTGTCATAGTCGCCATCAGAAGGATCGGCCGCCCCAGTCGCCGAACTGCCGCCGTATGCAACGCTCAACTCCACCGCCTTGCCGAACGCCACCGCGGTGGTCACCGTCACACTCGCATTGCCGACACCCTCGGCCACCGTCAGCACCGCCGGCACCGACACCACAGCCGACGACGACACCGTGACCGTCACCTCCTCGGTGTCCTCGTTCTCGTTGCCGTCCGAAGCCGTCACCGTCAACGTGTAAGTGCCCACCGCCGCCGGCGTGAACATCAGCTGCGCCTGATTCAGCGCCGTCCCGTTCGGAATCGCCGGCACAGTCTCGCCGGACTTGCGCGTCCAGGCGTAAGCGACCGTGTCGCCATCGCCGTCCGTCGCCGACGCCGTGATGTCCACCGCCTGACCCAGCCTCACCGTGACATCCTCGATCTCATCCAGCACCGGCGACTCATCGTCATCGGTTATGGTCACCGTGGTCTTCTTGGTGCCCAGCAACCAGCCGCCTGGCAGACCGCCCCCAGTCGCCGCAATGGTCACCGTGAAAGTCTCATCACTCTCATCCAGATCGTCATCGGTGATCGGAATCGCAATGGCTTTCGCCGTGTCACCCGCTCCGAAAGTCAGCACGGTCACCGCATCGTTGTCATAGTCGCCATCAGAAGGATCGGCCGCCCCAGTCGCCGAACTGCCGCCGTATGCAACGCTCAACTCCACCGCCGTGCCAAACGCCGCCGCGGTGGTCACCGTCACACTCGCATTGCCGACACCCTCGGCCACCGTCAGCACCGCCGGCACCGACACCACAGCCGACGACGACACCGTGACCGTCACCTCCTCGGTGTCCTCGTTATCGTTGCCGTCCGAAGCCGTCACCGTCAGCGTGTAAGTGCCCACCGCCGCCGGCGTGAACATCAGCCGCGCCCGACCCAGATCGGTTCCGCCGGGAATCGCCGGCACAGTCTCGCCGTCCTTGCGCGTCCAGGCGTAAGCGACCGTGTCGCCATCGCCGTCCGTCGCCGACGCCGTGATGTCCACCGCCTGACCCAGCCTCACCGTGACATCCTCGATCTCATCCAGCACCGGCGACTCATCGTCATCGGTTATGGTCACCGTGGTCTGCTTGGTGCCCAGCACCCAGCCGCCTGGCAGACCGCCATCGCCCGCCGCAATGGTCACCGTGAAAGTCTCATCACTCTCATCCAGATCGTCATCGGTGATCGGGATCGCAATGGCTTTCGTCGTGTCACCCGCTCCGAAAGTCAGCACGGTCACCGCATCGTTGTCATAGTCGCCACCAGAAGGATCGGCCGCCCCAGTCGCCGAACTGCCGCCGTATGCAACGCTCAACTCCACCGCCGTGCCAAACGCCGCCGCGGTGGTCACCGTCACACTCGCATTGCCGACACCCTCGGCCACCGTCAGCACCGCCGGCACCGACACCACAGCCGACGACGACACCGTGACCGTCACCTCCTCGGTGTCCTCGTTCTCGTTGCCGTCCGAAGCCGTCACCGTCAGCGTGTAAGTGCCCACCGCCGCCGGCGTGAACATCAGCTGCGCCTGATTCAGCGCCGTCCCGTTCGGAATCGCCGGCACAGTCTCGCCGGACTTGCGCGTCCAGGCGTAAGCGACCGTGTCACCATCGCCGTCCGTCGCCGACGCCGTGATGTCCACCGCCTGACCCAGCCTCACCGTGACATCCTCGATCTCATCCAGCACCGGCGACTCATCGTCATCGGTTATGGTCACCGTGGTCTGCTTGGTGCCCAGCACCCAGCCGCCTGGCAGACCGCCATCGCCCGCTGCAATGGTCACCGTGAAAGTCTCATCACTCTCATCCAGATCGTCATCGGTGATCGGAATTGCAATGGCTTTCGCCGTGTCACCCGCTCCGAAAGTCAACACGGTCACCGCATCGTTGTCATAGTCGCCACCAGAAGGATCGGCCGCCCCAGTCGCCGAACTGCCGCCGTATGCAACGCTCAACTCCACCGCCTTGCCGAACGCCACCGCGGTGGTCACCGTCACACTCGCATTGCCAACACCCTCGGCCACCGTCAGCACCGCCGGCACCGACACCACAGCCGACGACGACACCGTGACCGTCACCTCCTCGGTGTCCTCGTTCTCGTTGCCGTCCGAAGCCGTCACCGTCAGCGTGTAAGTGCCCACCGCCGCCGGCGTGAACATCAGCTGCGCCTGATTCAGCGCCGTCCCGTTCGGAATCGCCGGCACAGTCTCGCCGGACTTGCGCGTCCAGGCGTAAGCGACCGTGTCGCCATCGCCGTCCGTCGCCGACGCCGTGATGTCCACCGCCTGACCCAGCCTCACCGTGACATCCTCGATCTCATCCAGCACCGGCGACTCATCGTCATCGGTTATGGTCACCGTGGTCTTCTTGGTGCCCAGCACCCAGCCGTCCGGCAGACCGCCACCGCCCGCCGCAATGGTCACCGTGAAAGTCTCATCACTCTCATCCAGATCGTCATCTGTGATCGGAATCGCAATGGCTTTCGTCGTGTCGCCCGCTCCGAAAGTCAGCACGGTCACCGCATCGTTGTCATAGTCGCCATCAGAAGGATCGGCCGCCCCAGTCGCTGAACTGCCGCCGTATGCAACGCTCAACTCCACCGCCGTGCCAAACGCCGCCGCGGTGGTCACCGTCACACTCGCATTGCCGACACCCTCGGCCACCGTCAGCACCGCCGGCACCGACACCACAGCCGACGACGACACCGTGACCGTCACCCCCTCGGTGTCCGTGTTGCCGTTGCCGTCCGAAGCTGTCACCGTCAGCGTGTAAGTGCCCACCGCCGCCGGCGTGAACATCAGCTGCGCCTGATTCAGCGCCGTCCCGTTCGGAATCGCCGGCACAGTCTCGCCGGACTTGCGCGTCCAGGCGTAAGCGACCGTGTCGCCATCGCCGTCCGTCGCCGACGCCGTGATGTCCACCGCCTGACCCAGCCTCACCGTGACATCCTCGATCTCATCCAGCACCGGCGACTCATCGTCATCGGTTATGGTCACCGTGGTCTTCTTGGTGCCCAGCAACCAGCCGCCCGGCAGACCGCCCCCAGTCGCCGCAATGGTCACCGTGAAAGTCTCATCATCCTCATCCAGATCGTCATCGGTGATCGGAATCGCAATGGCTTTCGTCGTGTCGCCCGCTCCGAAAGTCAGCACGGTCACCGCATCGTTGTCATAGTCGCCATCAGAAGGATTGGCCGCCCCGGTCGCCGAACTGCCGCCGTATGCAACACTCAACTCCACCGCCTTGCCAAACGCCGCCGTGGTGGTCACCGTCACACTCGCATTGCCGACACCCTCGGCCACCGTCAACGTTGACGGCACCGACACCACAGCAGACGACGACACCGTGACCGTCACCTCCTCGGTATCCGTGTTGCCATTGCCGTCCGAAGCCGTCACCGTCAGCGTGTAGGTGCCTGCCGCCGCCGGCGTGAACATCAGCTGCGCCCGACCCAGATCGGTTCCGCCGGGAATCGCCGGCACAGTCTCGCCGTCCTTGCGCGTCCAGGCGTAAGTGACCGTGTCCCCATCGCCGTCCGTCGCCTCCGCAGTGACATCCACCGCCTGACCCAATCTCACCGTAAAATCCTCAATCGCCCCCAACTCCGGCGACTCATCGTCATCCGTGATGGTCACCGTGGTTTTACCCAACTTGATACCGCCAGGCAGTGCTGCTGACGCCGCAATGGTCACCGTGAAAGTCTCACCATCCTCATCTAGGTCATCATCGGTAATCGGAATGTCAATGTGTTTCTCGGTATCGGTGGCGCTGAAAGTCACAGCAGTCACCGCATCATTGTCATAATCGCCATTGGATGGGATAGCTGCCCCTGTTGCCGTACCATCGCTGTAACTGACGTTGAAAGTTGTCGCATTATTGAATGTTGACGATGGCGTAATTGTTATCCGCGCGTTCGTATCCATCCCCTCGGTCACCGTCAGCGTCGCCGGCACTGACACTGCGACCTCTTTATTTACCGTGATCGCCACCTGTTCGGTGTCCTTGTTGCCGTTGTCATCAGACGCGGTCACTATCATCGTGTAACTTGCACTGGAGCCTACAAAAGGGCTTAAACCGCCTACTGAGGGCGTAAAGGTTAAACGCGCCTTAGTCAGATCAGTGCCACTCGGTAAGACCGGTATCGTCTCACCATCCAATCTCGTCCAAACATAAGTGATCGTGTCATTATCGCCATCCGTTGCCGAGGCTGTGATGTCCACCGTTTCACCTAATTTAATCGTGACATCCGCAATATCAGCCAATATTGGTGATTCATCGTCATCGGTGATAGTTACTGTAGTTTTCTCGGTAACTAGCTTAAACCCCTGTGGCAGATCTTCGGCTGGTGCAATTGTTACGGTGAAAGTTTCATTTTTTTCGTCAATATCATCGTCAGTAATCGGAATAACAATGTCTTTTGTTATGTCGCCCGCACCGAAAGTCAACATGGTCACCGCATCGTTGTCATAGTCGCCATCAGAAGGATTGGCTGCTCCGGTCGCCATGCCGCCGTAGGTCACGCTGAAGGTCAGCGACCGGCCGAACGCCGCCGCGGTGGTCACCGTCACAGTTGCATCACCGGCACCCTCAGTCACCGTCAGCGTAGCCGGCACTGAAACTGTATGTGGTACAACCGGTGTACCTCTCACTTCGTCGGAGGGTCCACTAGGTTGACGCGCGTGATTCACCGCCCGGATCTGGAAGGCATAACTCGTACCATTGTTCAGACTCCGTACCGTGTGATTCGAGGTGCTGGCATTTGAACCCGAAATCGCAGTCCAACCACTGTAATTACCTGTACCAGATTTTTGACGATACTCCCATCGTAAAATGTTGGGATTTATGGGATTCGTCCAGCTAAGTGTAATCTGTTCATCATCAGCCGTCGCCTTTAACCCCGTAGGTTTGGCGGGTGCTTGGTACCGTAGTTGAACTTCCACCTCGTCCGAAGGTGGACTGCCGCCACCATCATTCACTGCCCGAATTCTGAAAGCATATTTGGCGATAGCGAACAAGTGTAAGTTTTTCACCGTGTAACTCGTCGTGCTGGCGACTGAATCTGACATGCTGACCCAAGAACCGTAGCTGCTCGTGTTGATTTTCTTTTGATACTGCCACCCCGTAATACTGGAATTGCCAGGGTCTGTCCAACTGAGTGTAGCCTGTGCGTTACCCGCCACGGCAGTCAAACCCGTCGGCTTGTCAGGTTTTTGTGGCACTACCCTCACCTTAACCGTAACCATGTCCTCAAATGAAGCGATGGAACTAGTTGGGCCTCTGAATTTGATATAGAAGGCGTCATGAGATATTTCCGTGCTGCCAACCGCAACCCCAGTTACGGTGATTTGCTTGGATGTTTCTCGGGTATCTTCAAATGTTACAGTTGAAGGTACCATAGCAATACTATTGTCTCGACTTGAAAGCTCAACTGTTCCCGGCACCCCGCGTCCCACATTTTTCAATGTATAGGTAGCAGTCCCACCTTGGGCAACTCTAATCTCAACCGGTTCAACCTCAAATGATGGTAGATAAGGGTTACTAACCGTCGCTGAAGCCTTTTCAGACCAAGGACTTTTTCCAGATATGTTGCCTGATCGTACTTGAAATTCCAATTTTTGACCATGCCAGAATTCAGCCCTTGTGTAAACTTCAACTGTTCTCGTCCCAGAATCAGCCCCTAAAACCTTGACGCTATTTCCCCAACTGGGGTTGCTGATAACTGCAGAAATACGATATTCCCAATCGGTTATAGTCGTATCACGGGGGGCGGTCCAGGAAAGTATGATACCGCCTGTCGCGTTCACCTTTGTTGTCAAACCCGTGGGTTGCGCCGGAACCGTGGTCGTCACCGCCTGTGCGACCGGTGATACAGCCACAACCAGCAACAACAAGATAAGTAATGCCGCATTCAGGCAACGGGCCGTCTTCTGGAGGGCGGCCATCGGTTTCACCCCCCCCCCCTAAATTTTTTGGCTGCTGCCAATACGACCGGCTTCATAGCTTTCTCGTTACCTCTTGCACTGACAAAGCCATTGAAGAATTCGCGCCGTTTCGGCTTTTCCAATATACTCACTTTTTGTTCTCCTACATGAATTCCCATACTAACACTTTCAATGCCGTAAAAGCTCGCATAATGCTAATTCACCACCTGAAAATGAGAGTCAGGAACTTCAACCTGCAGAATAGTTCTGATTGTAATTAACTGATTTGTTTTGCTCAGTTGAAGATTTGACACTCTGAATTATGCAATATAGAATGAAGTCTGTCAACTTTTTGCACAATCAGATTCAAACATCTATCAGAACTGAGGTTGATTTCACTGTGCCAGTCACTGGATAGATGTTTCTGATACCAGGTGGAATATGTGAGAATTTTGGAAACTGGAGGTGATAGACGGGCGAGTGTCACCATCCAACGCCAACCGGCCAGAATAGAGCGGGCCTATCAGTAGTTTCAGATGGGTATCTATCCTGTCACAAAAACACACTTAACACGGGAAAATAAATGAACTATTATTGTTGGCATGCAAATCGGCATGAGACAAATCGATTCAGTGCGGCTTGCAGTCAGGCAACTGGATATGACGCTCACTCAGCTCGCCTGGCAGTTATGCAAGCGACTGAACCGGCGCAGCACCCGCGGCGAGGTATGCGACTACTTCATCGACTGGTTGCCTCGGACACACGTGTTGCACATTTGAGTCAGGTGGTGAACAACCATCGTTTTTTGCTGTTGCCGGCGCTGAGAATGGCGAATCTGGCATCGCACGTATTAGGTCTGGCAGTGCGAGAACTGGCGGCGGCTAGGGACTCAGTGCATGGCGAGCGTCCTTGCTGACGTACAGTTATGTCAATCGAGCATGAGGGTACCAGTTATCGGGCAGCGGACTGAACTGAGGCAAGTCTGACTTCAGTGCACTCGCCGAGTGGCGGTGACCCATGTTCGGAGTGGATGAAGCCGTTGTGCCACAACTGGCAACTCCAGCTCTGTGAAACGCTTGTCGGCCGCGCGACCAGCTAGCGCCATTGCATGTTGACAGCGACTGAGCAATGAGCGAGTATGGCTTGGGCAGTTACCCGGACAGCAGGGCGCACTGAGAGACCCTCGGATGGATTGAGACACGCCCGCTTTCAGAAGGTGGTTCAGAATTCAACGGTCTCCATGAGGGTCGTTGTCCAAGCCCCAAGATAGTCCTCACTATCTAGGCTATCAATTTAATTGGATCATCGTATTCGGTCTGAATATTGAAGCACAAAATAAACAGCTTTTATGCGAACACTTGATTTTGGCTACGTTGCAATATAAGATCAAGAAACATACAGAATAGCTCTCGCTCGGTAGTTATATCAAGCTTATAGTAAAGCCGCCACCGACAATTTTTGACTGTTCCGACGGAAATGCCAAGGCGAGAGGCAATCAGGTCATTCGGATATCCGGCTACAACTTCCCGGACAACATCGATCTCTCGCGGTGTTAAATTGTGTTCTTTCTGAAATGCCACGAGAAGATCGTTTGAAGAGAGTCTGACCGGCGCCTCAGCAAAGCGTTCAAATATCGCTATTTTGCACAAGTCTATAATCGGCACCGCGGGACGAAATTCTCCCCAATGCACAATACCATGTTGCCCAATTTTCAGGTCTCCCTCCATACTTTCAAGAATAGCATTCAGAACTAAGTTGTAATCATCAAACTGCTCAACCGCATTTTGCCAATACTCATCGAAATAAACACAGTCACCCTTGGAGTTGAAAACGGCTGAACCTTTGGGACTGTTGTTAATTCTCTCATGGTACACACCAGCTAACATTCCTGAAAAAATTTTATCAAGATGAATTTCGTGTATTGCCTCAAGCAAGGGCAATAGGTCTTTAAGCAATATCACATCTTCGGCAGAAAATCTCGATCCCTGCCTCACACAACTCACAACTATTGTGGTTTCACCAGCTGCTGGCAAGAACAATGCAATTTCATCGGAGACTTGCGCCATTCTCAACAATCCAGTAACCCACTCATCATTCAAATGCTGCTGGCCAAGGCTCATAACGGTAATGACATCGGCCTTGGGGACGGTTCGGCAAATGCTATAAAGCGCATCCAACCAGTAAAGCCCATCATAATACAAATCCAAGATTTCGTCCGTAACTGCGTTGTTCACGATGACCTCTGGACGGTCATATTTGCTGTATCTTGAGACAATTGTTCTATCGTTATCTAGCGCTTTTCCTACTATATCTGCAATTTGCAGGTAAAAATTTCCAGTTCCAACAGACCTGATCAGTTTTGCCAAGTCAAGTGAGTCATTTCTTTCTATGGAGGCTGAGTAACGCATGCTCTACTGCCGTGAGTTTCGTATGATTATAGAGGACGCATAGAACTATTGAATACTCTGTTTGACTCCACTAACATCAACATGCAATTTGGTTTGCCGGTGATGCAAAGCTAGTTCGCATGAATTAGATACTGACTCTATCGGCAACATTGATACAGCACGTTTTCTAGAAAATCAGCGTGTTGTCTTGCGATTATCAAATCCAACACCATTAATCTGGCGCATGTGAGGCGTGCAACTCTCTCAGCCAGCCCGAATAAAAATTGGCGATATCAGAACAGGGACCGTTTATCACAAATTTTGATTTTTGTCATTGCACTCGAATAAAATTAATTTCAATGTTGCAATTTTCTGATATTGTTTGTAGAATCAGGCAAAATTGTTTAATATTTAACATAAACTACCGTTAAACCCAAATATCGCATTAGAAAATGGAATTGTTGCAAGAAGCATTGTGCAGCGGGTGATTCATGGGATACCTGCTTTCACACAATGGGTGAAATACAAAATGTGGAGAATTTGTTGCTACACAGCACTTTATCAGCTTTCATTCATTCCTAATGAGATTTTTGGGTTAAATTTTCATTAAATCAGACATAGCAACAATGCGAAATCTTAGCTTTGTATCGGAAGATCCGCTGATTTCATCATCCATAATGAAATTGTCAGGCATTACAAAGCGGTTTGGAAAATTTGCTGCCCTAAACAATTTGAACTTTGAAATCAAACGCGGTGAAATATTCGGAATTGCTGGTCCCAACGGTGCTGGGAAGAGTACCTTACTCAATATATGCACAGGTCTACTTCGGGCTACAGAAGGCTGTTTGCTCTTTGACGGTCATCGCATGGAAAAACTGCGACCGCACCGATTCTGTCAACACGGAATTGGTCGTACATTCCAGATTCCTACAATCCTTTCATCTCTGACAGTTGAAGAGAATGTACGTACTGGTGCGATGTTCGGTTCAGCAGCACGACATACGGTCGCAGAAATACAAGAACGAACAGAAGCGACTTTGGAAATGGCCAACCTAAAGGACAACCGTCATCAACCTGCAAGTACAGCTGACCTGTTGACACGCAAGATGATTATGCTAGCCACTGCTCTGGCAACCGATCCTAAAATAATGTTTATGGACGAACCTTTCGGGGGATTAAACACACGCGAAATTGCAGAATTTTCTGACATTGTCAGCCATTTACATCAGGAAGTGAAACTTAGCTTTGTTATAGTCGAACACAAGATTAAGGCATTAACCAAACTGTCGGACAGGTTGTTAATTCTTAATTTTGGTGAATTGCTTCGCGTCGATACACCTGAAGTCATTCTGAATGATGAAGAAGTCATAGAGATTTATTTGGGTGCATCGCATCATGATCAAGATTGAGAACCTTAACGTTCACTATGCTGACTTCCATGTGTTACATGATGTTTCTCTAAATGTCAGTGAAGGCGAAGCTGTCGGGTTAATCGGCGCCAATGGACATGGAAAAAGCACTTTGCAAAAAGCCATTTGCGGACTAGTACCTTCAAGCTCTGGAAAGATTATTTGGCAAGGAGAAAATATTGCCAAGACAGATGCGTCGGACAGGGTTAAGTATGGTTTGGTCTATGTTGCAGAAGAACGTCATTTATTCAAAGACATGACCGTTGAAGAAAACCTTAATCTTGGCGCTTATCTCCCACATGCTCAGAGTCAAGCCGCTGAAAAACTTGAACTTGTATATTCGCTCTATCCTCGTTTAAAGGAACGCCGAAAGCAGTTGGCAGGGTCACTTTCAGGTGGTGAAGCACAGATGTGTGCGTTGGGCCGCGGACTAATGTCTTCCGCACAATTCATGGCGATTGATGAACCTTCCCTTGGACTAGCTCCTAATCTTGTGGATTCAATGTTGAAAACCATTATGGAAATCAACAGATCTGGCATCACGATTTTCATCGTTGAACAAAATCTGCCACTCATTCGTGATGTCGTGAGCCGTATTTACACCCTTGAAGAGGGTAAAATCGTTGCTGAAAGCTAGTCTGACATGATTCAACAAGTCGAAACATAATGCAAACAATCCTTGAAATCCTACTGAATGGAATCGTCCAAGGAGCCGCTTATTCACTGGTAGCCTTTGGGTTGGCTATGGTATACGGCACTGCACGCGTGCTAAACTTTGCACATGGTTCATTTTTCACAGTTGGTGCCTATCTTTGCTGGTTCTTTTCTGAGCAACTGGGGTTGGGTTACCTGGCTGGGTTGTTCCTCATCCTGCCTATCCTTTTTATCCTTGGTGTTGGATTGGATCAATTGGTGGTTAGACCACTGCGCAAGTACAGTAATTGGAAAACAATTACGATGATGGCTACCTTGGGCGTTGCATTTGCTATCGATAATGCCAATCTAATCATATTCGGCCCTCAGCAAAAGATAATGCCGCCGCTAATTGAAGGTGCCTCTTCAATTTTGGGTGTGACTTTCTCAAATCAGAAACTGATAATTTTTGCCACCTCGATTGCAATCGTAATTTCTCTAGGCGCTTTCCTGAGTCGTACTAGACATGGTCAGGCAATTCAAGCAGTTGCACAGAGCATGGAGGGTGCACGAATTGTCGGAATTTTCCCTAACACAGTATTCAGTTATGCCATCGGGATCGCAATTGCCCTAACGGGTCTGGCTGGGGCTTTGCTAGCACCCATCAATCTTATCTCCCCACTAGGTGGCTGGGCTCTATTCTTGAAGGCTTTCGTGATTGTGGTTTTTGGCGGTCTCGGCAGTACCAATGGTGCGCTCTATGCAGCATTCATTCTGGGGATCATTGAGTCGGCTGTGATATACACAATTGGCGCAACATGGATCATGCCAATTTGGCTCTTCACTTTATTAATCGTCTTGATGGTTCGTCCGCAAGGTCTATTCGGAAGATGGGGTGAATAAACAATGAATTACTCTAATCTAGATAAGTCGCTGTTGGTTTTTCTAATCGGAGTGGTTGCGCTTTTAGTTCTCGGGCCGTTTATTGGACAGAAGTACATCTACCATGTTCTGATTCTCTGCTTCATCTGGACCATACTGATTTCGGGTTGGGATCTTGTGATGGGGTACGCTGGCATACTCAATTTCGCACAGCTCGTGTTTTTTGCAGTTGGGGCCTACTCTTCCGCGATGCTGACTCTGAATATAGGTATCGACCCTATTCTTGCCATTGCATGCGCTACTGTAATCGCGGCATTGGTTGCGACTTTAATCGGGCTTCCGTGCCTGCGACTGAAGGGTGAGTATATCGCATTGTTCACCTTTGCCACAGCACTCGCCTTTCCAACTCTTATTGAACAAGGACGGGCCTTGGGAACTGGCGGCAGCTCAGGACTTATGGGTATGAAGCCTATTGAAATATTTGATTATAAACTCTATGCCGTCAAGAAGCTGCCGTGGTACTATATCACACTCGTATTGGCCACAGTGTCAGTGTATTTTGTCTATTTCATTGCGCTGAAAAGCAGGATGGGTCGTGCATTTGTTGCACTCAGAGATTCTGAGGCATTTGCTCGTTCGATTGGCATCGACGAGTACCTGAACAAAATACTCGCCTTTACAATCTCTGGGCTGATGGCAGGGTTGGCAGGTGCGCTTTACGCGCACTACATAGGTGTCGTAACACCCAGCATATTGGGTAACGAATTTTTTCTGATGGTAATGGTAATGATATCAATCGGTGGCATGGGCAAGTTTCCCGGCGCTGTACTAGGTGCATTTGCTATCACTATCGCCAACGAATTTCTGCGCGATTTCGGAGAGTACAGATTGTTAATTCTTGGTGTGCTGGTTGTCGTGGTTCTTTTGTATCTGCCTAATGGATTGGCGGAAATCAACAAAAAATTTCGAAGAAAAACAGTCCAAAACTAATTGAAAATACTGTTGTTGCAGAATCACAAGTAAAGTATCGAGTACAGTGAACTTAACGTGATATGACTGTTCTATGAAAATTATATTGGCTAAAAGTTTTCAATTTCAACTCAAATAAAAAGTCCATGGCTCAGTGAATGTCGAATTCATTTCAATACTGAGACAACATAACCAACTTCGCATCTATAAAACATGCATTGCTGTTAAACGTCTATTTTTACCGTTGTAGTGTTGCAGTGGCGTCGGATTTCACAAACAACAAGATTGATTACAGCGCCGACAGCGATTGCAGGCCTAGCATAAATTCTCATTATTCGTAGTTGAGCTAGATTGCACAGCCAATGGAGCCACCACAATGAAACGGAGTTGCTGATTTAGCTTCCTAGTGGTGCTTCATAATTCTTCTGCGATTTTACAAGTCTAATGACGATTTGGATGGAGGCAGTTGAGGACAATTACCTGTGTCAAGCGCTAGGATAACAGCGTGCCACAAAGGCGATGCGGATATTGCAGATGTGGTGCTACTCAGTTTGTCACAGATTGGCTAAATCTTCACCAGACAAGATATCCTTTGTTTTTTCTTCGCAACTGCCTCAATGATTTTGCGCTTTTACACCAATGTCAAGTCTCACTAACCGCAATATTGAATTACAAATTCATTCATGATGTTTTTGATATGAACTAACTGAGCTTATTCCTCTCATGCACATAAAACTTAACCTAAACAATGAAAATTGCTTTTGATGTCTTCTTTGTAGATATATCATTCAAACAACTCTCCGCAGCCAACTTTCTTATAAAACTAGTTCATATGTGTGACTGTGGTCACCATGACATATTTCACTTATTTAATAAAATGAGAATATTGTATTGAATAGAAGCAAATTGAGTTTGAGACGGTCAATTCTACCATTTCAAATATTGACGATAATCAGCTCAACATTTAACAAAAGAGGAATATGATGAAATTTAATAAACTTGCAAAATTTAAAGCCTTAGTATTGGGGCTATGCTTGTCATATGGATTGGTTGTGGGTAATGCGCTTGCGGATACCATTATGTTAGGTGCACCAATCCCTGTTACAGGGCCGTACGCAAGTGATGGCCAAGTGATGGAGCGAGCTATCAATTTGGCTGTAAAGCAAATTAACAACAACGGTGGCCTAAACGGTCAACAGGTTGTAGTGAAAGTATTTGATATTGGAGACCTTACACCAGACAAGCTGGTTTCAGCTGCTAACAGCCTCCTAGACCGAGATGACGTTCATGTTTTAGTCAATGGCTATGGTGGAATGGGACCTGATATTCCAGCATTTTGCCCTTACGATCAACCGTACATTCATGCCGATGCAACATCAAATGTTGTGAGTATGCGGAACAATATGGGTTGTGACAACATTTTCATGGCAACCGATTTTGATCGAAATTATGGCAAATTATCTATTGATGCGCTGATGGCAACCGGCCATGAATTCATGAACAAGAATATCGCATTCATCCGAGGTCCTATCGACTGGGAAATTAACACACCTGACGGTGCAGCCGAAGCGGCAGAGGCTGCCGGCTGGTCGGTTGTAATGACTGAAGACGTGCCATGGGGTACTACCGAATGGTCAGGCATACTGTCTCGGCTACGAGCAAAACAGCCATCTTTGATTTACATCGAATTGCTAGACCCTGCAGCAATCGTAGCCTTGGTTGAACAACTCAAGGCAAACACTATGCCTGGTGTTATCCTTTACACCGGATATTCGCTTTCTATTCCGGCTGTTGATGAAATCATCGCTTCCGGTTCACTTGACGGGGTACTAGGCTTCACTCTATCAGCCCACCGTCCCGGAGAAGCGGGAGACAATTTCAACGAGCTATGGAAAGCAGAATATGGAAGTGATGCTCCAGTGGGAATTGCAGCGCAAGTATACGATCAAGTATTCGTTTGGGCTAAAGCAGTCGAATCTGCCGGAGACGCACGCGATTACAAAGCCATTCAATCTGCTATTCTGTCTAAACCTTATGATGGTTTAATCGGCACACTTGCTTTCAATGAAGAACAATTCATTTATGCAGAAGAAAATATCCCTGTGCAATTGCTACAAGCGCAAAATGGTGAGCTGAAGCGAATTGTTATCGGAAATGAAAAGGTCGGTGAAATGCAGGTCCCAGATTGGGCAAAATAGCATCTGAAAATCAAATGATCGGCACGTTTGCAAGCATTCCGATACTCTAAACTCTAAACAGAGGGGTAAAATGTGTAGTAACCACCATCATCATGAACGAACCCGTTGGGTATGGTCTCCCGTCGCCCATCAGCATCGTGGTCCTGCGATGCAAATGGATGATGCGTATATTTACTCTCCCAAGGTTCACAATGGTGCTTTCAAGGCACCCGGCATCAAGACTTTCATGGGGGCGCCCTATTGCCCACCCGACCGAAACGCGATAAGGGAAATGGGCGCCAAAGTTTGCTTTTTAGGTATTCCTTACGATGAAGGCAATGTTGCAAAGCCTGGCTCCAGCTCGGGGCCAGAAGGATTGCGTGCATCATCCACTCAGTACTTTCCCTACAGTCCTGAAAACGACATTGATCTGCTCAAGTTTTTTCGAGTTGTCGATTGTGGTGACGTACCCGTCATCCCATCAAACCCTCGCCTTACACATTCCAATATCTACAACTACGTGATGGAATGCATTGAAGGTGGTGCAATATTATTGCTTGGTGGAGGAGACCACTCCATTCCTATTCCATCTATACAGGCTCTGTCAAAACACTTCAGTGACAAGAAGCTCGGGTTTTGCGCCTTTGATTGTCATCTTGATGCTTCTCCCGATTGGGGTGGTATCGAGTTCACCAACGCATCGAACACGTCGCGTGCGGCAGAGTTGCCAAATTGCGACACCTCAAACATGGTTCATGTTGGTTCTCGCAATGGCCTCAACCCAAAAGACTGGCTTGATTTCTGCATTGACAACGGTATTCGAGTTATGCCAATGCGAGAAATCACCGAACAGGGAATAGAAAAGGCGACTCGAGTTGCTATGGATATCTGTGCCGATGGGACAGATATGATCTATCTTACCTTTGACAGCGATGTTCTTGATGCTTCTTGTGCACCAGGGACGACAGAGCCTGAACCTGGCGGCATATTGGCACGCGAAGCCATCAGGGCAGCGCGCATTTTCGGCGAATACAACATCCACATACTGGATGTGTCTGAACACTGCGAGGTGTATGACAAAAACAACATCACAGGAAAACTGCTCTGTAACATTTTCTATGAATTCCTTGGCGCACGGGCCAAGAAAATTCTGGAACAGGGTGGACGGTGTGCTACAGAGGAATTTGAAAATCAAGAGGTTAAACAATGAATCCAAAAACCGCTTATGAACATATGTTCTCACCAATCGATGCTGATAGCCCTGTGAACGTCAAGACTCCAGGCGTGCTAACCTATATGCATTCACCGCATGTTGAACTAGCACCCGATGAACTTGCGAACAGCGGCGCAAGCTTTGCATTTCTAGGTGTGCCATTTGATGCTGGTAATATCGGCCGCCCAGGATCGTATGCCGCACCGCATTCTCTTCGCAAAGCATCTACCAAGTACTTTTCCTACATGTGGGAATACTCGGTTGATATCTCCGTAGCTTGTCCCGTAATCGATTGCGGTGATGTTAAACTCGCACCCGGCAACACGGAGAAATCTCATCAGCAGATATACAATGCGATAAAAATGATCCTGGAAGCAGGCATAACACCGATAATTGCAGGTGGTGACCACTCGATTGCCATTCCAGCTGGCAAGGCATTGTCAGATGTTCTGGGAGATCGAAAAATGGGGTATCTGCATTTCGGTGCGCATTTAGATATGGCAGACAGTTGGGCTGGAGAACGCAATGTTTCGATTTCTTCAACTGCGCGCCTAACAGAGTTGCTGAACTTGAAAATTGAAAATGCGACACATATCGGTGCAAGAAATTCTCTTAATCCGAAAGATGTGTTCGATTTATCAAAAGAACGGGGGTTGCGCTTCATCCCCATGACCGAAGTTCTAGACCGAGGGATAAATGAGTCAGTTGGTGAGGCTATAGAACGTACGTGGATGGGCACTGACAAGCAATATCTTTCGTTTGATTTGAATGTTCTAGACAGTTCCTGCGCACCCGGTGTGACCATGCCAGAACCTGGTGGTATCGATGCAAGAGAAATCATTCAGGCTGCGCGCCTCATTGGTGCCAAAGGTCGCCCGGGTATAATCGAAATTTCAGAATTGTGCCCTCATGAAGACCACGCCGAGGTCACAGCCAAAATAGCAGCTTGTATACTTTCACATATCCTAGCATCAATCGCAAAATCAACTGGCCATCGCATTGACGAAACTATCCGTAGAACAGATCTAATTTAGCACAGTGGGAGGCATAGCCTACCCACCACTCGGAAGTTCGTATGGGTCACACACCTAGTTACTACGCTGCTACTGTTGCAAGTGGGAATGAGTACCCTGTTTTAGCAAACAACATAGAAGTGGAGACGTGCATCGTTGGTGCCGGCTTTGCAGGTCTATCCACAGCACTCGGTCTAGTTGAACGCGGACATAGAAATATAGTTGTCATCGATGCAGAAAACATCGGATTCGGCTGCTCAGGACGAAACGGAGGTTTCGTCTTTGGTGGATATTCTCTTCCTGAAGATGGATTGGTAAAAGCCGTCGGAAGAAAAAAAGCTAAAGATCTCTATCACCTTACAATCGCAGGAATCGAACTGATCCGTAAACGCATCAAATCCCTGCAAATCGACTGTGACATTGTAGAGAGCGGCGTGTTGCTTTGTAACTGGTTCAAGAACGAGCGGATACTGAGTAATTATCAGCAGTTCATGGATAAAAACATGGGTGTCAAACTTGACTATATGCCACCTGAGCAACTACGTAAAATCGTTAAGAGCGAACGGTACAGCGGAGCTTTGGTTGAAAAGAACGCGTTTCATTTTCATCCATTGAAATATGCCTTGGGTCTAGCCAACGAACTCAGAAATACTGGTATTCAGCTATATGCTAACAGCCCTGTTCTGCGAATCGAAACCACCGGCGCAACCAAGATAATTCACACTAAAAATGGTCATGTACGTGCCAAGCAGATTGTTGTGTGCTGTGGTGGTTATTTGAATGGTCTGTATAAACCACTGCAACGAGCTTCATTGCCGATAGGCACGTATGTGATGGTAACCGAAAAACTAGGCAAACGCCGGAACGAAGCATTCACCTGCAATCATGCGATCTATGACACTCGATTTGCATTCGACTACTATCGCCCACTTGTCGATGGGCGCATCATGTGGGGCGGTCGCGTTTCGACAAATCCAGCCAAACCTCCGAACATAAAGGAACTGCTCTATCGTGATATGCTCAAAGTATATCCTCAGCTTGAAGGTGTCAAAATTGAGTATGCTTGGCAAGGTCTGATGAGTTGGTCCCGACATAAGATGCCTCAAATAGGTCAAGAGCGCCTAGGCGTTTGGTATGCTCAGGCTTTTGGTGGTCACGGTGTGGCAGCAACAAACATTGCGGGTGAGCTTCTAGCGGCGGCAATTGTAGAGAGTGACGATACCATTGCCGAATTGTCCGATCTATTCGGTCTGACTTCAGTCTTTGGCCCACTTGGTCGAATCGGCGCTGAGCTAATCTATCAGTGGTACAAAATTAAACCAAAGCTCTGGTGAACCAAGTGTGTGATGTTTGTTATCTTTTTAGGTCAATGTTTGATGTCAATTCCACGCTGTTTTATAATTAAATGTCTGATATAATTATAATAATAGATGTTTATCATTATTTTTCATAGGAAATAATATATCCTCAAAATTTGTTTTAGAAACACATGCCGTCAAATATAGCTTCAAACTTCGGATTAATTCGAAGTTCGGTGAATTCGTAGGAAACTACAATTTAATCAACAGACTCAGAAAGGCAGTTGCTCCGACGATCAAAGAGACAAAAAGTAAAATGAACTTGGTGTCCCTTTCGGCCAGTTTTTTTTCTAGTTGCGTATGCTGCTCCGCCAATCTCGCAATATCGGTCGTGTATTCTGCTTGTTTCGTGTTCATTCGCTCTTCCAAAACTGCCACCTGCTTTGCCAATTCATGGATACTATGCTCACTCATGATCGAATGATAGCAAATTCGAACTCCAATGTAAACTACTTGCCAGATCCGGTTCTGAAATCGGGTTCAATCAAGTCAATATTGGAGTTTTGGGACTAATTGCCTGCGATTTAACCCCTCAAGCCAAACCCGTTGTCAGCAATCCTCCATTCGAATTCAGGTGGGTTTGTAAGATGCTACAATTTGATCATCAGGCTCAAAAAAGCAGTAGCTCCAACTATCAGTGAGACAAAAAGCAAAATGAATCTAGAATCTCTCTCAGCTAGTTGAGTGAACCTTTCGGCTAGTCGGGCATCCCTTTCGGCCAGTTTTTTTTCTAGTTGCGCATGCTGCTCTGCCAATCTCGCAATATCGGTCGTGTATTCTGCTTGTTTCGTGTTCATTCGCTCTTCCAAAACTGCCACCTGCTTTGCCAATTCATGGATATTATGCTCATTCATAACCGAATGATAGCAAATTCAAGCTCCAATGTAAACTACTTGTCAGACCCGATTCTGAATCGGGTTCAATGAAGTCAATGTTGGAGTTTTGAAACTCATCGCCTGCGATTGAATCCGACTGTCAGGTTTCGTCAGCAGTCCTCCATTCGAATTCAAGTGAATTTGTAAGATGCTACAATTTAATCATCAAGCTCAGAAAGGCAGTAGCTCCGACTATCAGTGAGACAAAGAGCAAAATGAATCTAGAATCTCTCTCGGCTAGTCGGGTATCCCTTTCGGCCAGTTTTTTTTCTAGTTGCGCATATTGCTCCGCCAGTATATTATCCCGTTTTGCAATCTGCTCCGCCAATCTCGCAATATCGGTCTTGTATTCTGCTTGTTTCGTGTTCATTCGCTCTTCCAAAGCGGCTATCTGCTTTGCTAGTTCGTGAATATTATTTTCATTCATAATTGAATGATAGCAAATTCGAACTCCAATGTAAACAACGTGTCAAATCCGATTCTGAAATCAAAGAAATAATTTTCACGCTACGGACAATAACCTAGAAATTCACAGCTGAAGGCGATACAACATAATAATTATGCCGATCCAGAGTTTTGCATTTCGGTGAACTACCATCCAAGCGGTATGAAAACGATGTGGCAAAGCAAATCAAAGGCGAAAGTTGTGTTGCTCGGAACCTATTGAGATGATGGACAAACGCCGCTAGGCTGTGCTACGCAAGGCATTATTTCAGTGTACGACACTAGCTTGCCATTGCCTTGCTCCCCTCTTGCTAGAGGACGACAACCGACATGCTACCCGGCAACAACGCAATAATCTGGTTGAATCGGCTACGGCGTCAGCTGTGGCCAAACGCTACACAACCACTAAAAGCACACTGGATTGTTTGCCGGTACATAGTTTCTCCACTCTGTTTCAAGATTTGGCCACCTTGACGGTGATATAGCATTGAATTCCTGGTCGTTTCGGAGTGGGCATGCCAATTACTGCTTCACCGACTCCGGAGCAACAGAGGGCAATTGAACTGCTTAACACTGACGTAAGCAAATATGTTCCCAGTGCAATGACAAGTTGAACAGGGTTATATTACCTGTATGTTATTATTTATATTGACATTAGTTCTGAGCAGCCTCTCTAAAGATTAGCTTATAATTAATTCCATAAATACCGTTTACATTAGGAGTTCTAATTTGCTATCATTCAATGGCTACTGAACATCATATCCATGAACTGGCAAACAGGCAGTCGTTTTGGAAGAGCGAATGAACACGAAACAAGCAGAATACAAGACCGATATTGCGAGATTGGCGGAGCAGCATTCGCAACTAGAAAAAACTGGCCGAAAGGGATGCCCGACTAGCCGAGAGAGATTCTAGATTCATTTTGCTCTTCGTCTCACTAATAGTCGGAGCGACCACCTTTCTGAGCCTGATGATCAAATTGTAGCATCTTACAAATTCACCTGAATTCGAATTGAGGAATGCTGACAACGGCCTAGCTGAGTGGTTAAATCGCAGGTAATGAACCTTTCCAAACTCCAACACTAAACTCATTGAACCCGCTCTTCCTATTCAGCTCGCACCCTGTTCAACCCCCCAATCTCGAATCACCAAACGAATCTCCAAGGCACTAGTCTGAACACCATCGGCAACAATTGCATCAAAGGTCAATCGACACTTCGTAGGCAGAGCATACCCCCCAAACTCCCCGTATCGAGAATACGAAACCTTCCAACCTGATTGCGCAAGATGGACTAACCGTCCTTCTTGGTCCCACCGATATTCAGCACTAGATCCAGGATGCGGTTTGCCCACAACCCAGCTTTCAAGCTCATTAATCGGCAACTGCAGGTCTGTGTATTTGCTAAGAACCTCTCCAATTGAATTGCCCAAGACTTCCCTACCTTTAGAGTCTTCAAGCAATGTCTGATTCGATGTATGTACTACCCGTACGCGACCAGAACCGAAACTGCCAGACATTTCAATTCGATGGTCGCTGCCAGTTCGCTGCCAAACGAAACTACTGATATTTCCACCATCTTCACTCCGTACGCTCATACGACCCTTGATTAACCATTTTTCAATTGGTTGAATCTGAGCTAAATGGTATTCTAAAACAGCTCGGTCGTCCGAAGGCTCCAAGAGTGGCGTACACGAATTAAGAAAAGCCGCAAGGATAAACGCGGCTCGCGTCAACATCAGTTAGTCAGTCTATCGATCGTTTTCTGGAGATAGGTATCATCAGGTGACTTCTTAGTCGCTTGGTCCCATATTTTCCGGGCTAGGCTCTTTCGGCCTTGAACCCAGTAAACTTCACCTAAATGCGCAGCAATGACAGGATCATCGCGCCGCGTCAAGGCCAATTTCAGCAACTCAATAGCACGTTCATAGTTTCCTATCTTAAATTCTAACCATCCCATGCTGTCAAGAATGTACGGATCGTTAGGCCGAACATCCAGTGCTTTTTGAATCAGTTCTGACGCTTCCATGAACCGGTCCGTTTGATCGGCAAGTGTGTAACCAAGCGCATTGAGTGCATGGGGGTTGTTGGGCTGTTGATCAAGCACAGCCCTAATGTCCTGTTCCACTAATGGAATCAAATTCAGCTCCGATGCTGTTAAACTGCGCGCCAACAACAATGTTGCATTATCTGGATATTCCACTAATGCATCATCCATTACCTTCTTAGCACTTTCAAGTGTACCAGCTTTTCGATAAAGATTATCAAGGGTTAAATATATCCTGATTTTTTCAGTGTCACTTCTCGGGCTGTACTCACCAAGAAACGCGACTGCGTCTTCAATACCATCCGTGCCAGCAATGTAATAGGCCGACAGCAAGCGACGTGAGAACTCTAGATTTCTACCGGAGAGTCTGCCAATCCATTGCAAGGCTTCATCGTACTTGCCCAAAGACATTGCAACTTCTGCAAGATTGATGTAAACCGACTGATTGTCAGGCTCTAGTTCAAGATATTGCAGAAACTGTTCATACGCAAGTTCCGGATAATTGGCTCGCTCATGCAAATTGCCAAGTTTGAAAATCGAATCAGCATCACCAATAAACTCATATTGCTCAACAGCCTCCTGATACAAGCTCTCGGACGACAAATGATCTGCGTAGCTCGTACGCAAACGCCTTGATTGAGGATATTCTTCCAAAAATGATTGTGCAAAACTTAACGCTTCGCTCTTTTTATCGAATTCCAAATATAACGAAAATTGGATGTTGGCAACGTCATCGGAATCCGGAGCAATCTTAAACGCTTCAATGAGGTAACCCTCGATAACAGCCTCACCCTCACCAGCGGATAGAGCCAGACGAATAAGCTGCGTAAGACTAGGCACGGTATATGAGTAATCATCTAGCACTTGCACCATAATTTGGTATGCTATCTCTGGACTCAAACTACTGCCCAACGTTCTACTGATGTTGTTAATTGCAGATGCCTGATCAGCTTCCGAGAGAACAAGCACTTGCTTGAAGCTCGCAACTGATTCCTCAATCTGTTCGGTAGCCACCTGAGCAACTCCGCCAGCAAACCAAGCCGAGGATGACCCAGGCTCTAGATCTATCCACAAAGCAGTCGTGTTGTATGCAACATCAAAGCGTTTGTCACTGAGCGCGCGTAATGAAACGGTCTGAGCTATTCTCGGATCACGCGTCTCAAACGCTAGTTTTTCTAGTATCTCAATCGAAGTTTCAACATCGTTTCGGTAGTATGAAAGCTCTGCGATTAACAGATCATTCAAGAGATCAGCAGACAAAGGAAAATGTGGTAGATTTTTTGATGGCTCTGAAGTGACCTCGGGTTCAATTTCATTCACATCGCTTGGACTTGGCTCACTATCAGGTGGTGATACACAACTATTAAGCAAGAACAAAGCATTTATACCCAACAAGAACACCGCAAAAACAATTGGATTGCGCCCGCTTGATTTACCCCGTTTGCTACAGATACGGTTTAGTGACTTCGGTTTCATACTGTCTGTAAGTGAGAGCTCAGCTTTGTGATAAGATGCTAAATCGTCTCAATTATAATTGTACGCATTAGTGATATCATCGTTTTGCATTGCCTATTTTCAATGTTTAGACGTGGTATTTTTTTGACGGATTGCTGTGAAGCCTAAGTCTATCTTTCTATGATACCTCTCTATGCTTAAAGATTCCCTCCGCCTAAAGCTCAAAGCTCTGACTTCAAGGCGTAATGAAATTAACCAGAAGCTATCAGACCCGGACGTTGTGCAGAACTCGCAACAACTTCGGGAACTGTCAATAGAACTGTCTGAGATCAGCGAAGTAGTCGCCACTTATGAGGAATACACAAACCTTGAAAATGAATTGCAAGAAACCAACAAATTGCTAGCAGACAATGATCGCCAGATTCAAAGCATGGCACAGGAGGAAGTTGCAGAGATCGAACTTGGAATGCACAATACTCTGGAAAAATTGCAGAGATTGCTGCTGCCGAGAGATCGCAATGACAACCGAAATGTCTTCCTTGAAATACGCGCTGGCACTGGTGGTGATGAAGCCGCAATATTCGCAGGCGACCTGTTTCGCATGTACAGACTTTATGTAGTGAATCAAAGTTGGAAAAGTGAAGTGGTCAGCCAAAACGAAGGGGAATATGGCGGATTCAAAGAAGTCATTCTTCGGGTAATAGGCAAAGGTGTCTACTCAAAACTCAAATTTGAGTCTGGTGCACACCGCGTACAACGCGTACCTAAAACAGAAGCTCAGGGACGCATTCACACATCAGCTTGCACTGTTGCGATCCTACCGGAAGCAGATGAAATAGGCGATGTGAGTATCAATAGCCAAGATTTGCGGGTAGATACTTTTCGCGCCTCTGGCGCCGGTGGACAGCACGTTAACCGAACGGACTCAGCCATTCGAATTACCCACCTGCCGTCAGGCATCGTTGTCGAATGTCAGGCCGAACGCTCGCAACATCAAAATCGCGCCCGCGCTATGGCTATGCTTCGCGCTCGGCTACTACAGTCTGAGATCCAAAAACAACAACAATCTGAATCAGAGGCTCGGCGCTCAATGGTTGGCAGCGGTGATCGCTCCGAACGAATTCGTACCTATAACTTCCCCCAAAACCGAGTTACCGACCACCGAATTAATCTAACGCTCTATAAACTCGAAGAGTTCTTAAATGGTGACATGAACCCGGTTATAAAGCAACTAACTACGGAGTATCAAGCCGGATTGATGGCCGACATGGACAACATTGGTGAATGGCGCGTCAGCCAATAACTGTTGAAATTGCACGGCGTACTGGCCGTAGCATGCTAGCTGATCTGTCTGATACAGCTTGGCTTGATGCAGATTTAATCGTTGCCGAAACACTTGCCATTGATCGCAATTTGCTTGACGCGATTCATTCAAAAATACTTAATTCTGTCGAGCTAACCAAATTTGAAAAACTAATGAAACGTCGTGTTGCGGGTGAACCGGTAGCTTACTTGACAGGGTACAAAGCATTTTGGAATATTGAACTGAGTATTACACCTGAGGTATTGGTGCCACGCCCAGAAACAGAACTAGTTGTTGAGCGCGCACTACATCACTGCCGCAACATCACCGACCCTACCATCGCTGATCTTGGCACCGGCAGCGGGGCAATAGCACTTGCGCTTGCGAATGAACTTGGACATTCAAGGTTAGTAGCAACTGACATCTCAAGCGAAGCGCTGTCGCTTGCTCACCAAAATGCCAAACACCTTAACTTGAATAATATCAAATTTATCAAGGGTAACTGGTGCGAACCTTTGACTGATAATGAATTTGATCTGATCGTGGCCAATCCACCCTATATTGCAGAAAATGATCCTTGCCTAGAGGGCAGGTTCATGCAACACGAACCGCGCCTTGCCTTGGTATCCAGCAACAACGGACTACAAGCATTAAAGAACATCATTACAACAGCCAACCCAAAATTGAAACTTGGTGGCTGGCTGGTCATTGAGCACGGTGCAGAGCAGGGCAGTTCAGTGCGCTCTCTCATGCGAACAACCGGCTTCAGTTCAATAGAAACACTGTGTGATCTTGCAAGGCTACCGAGAGTGACAGAAGCAAGCAAGACTACAAAAAAGTCAAGTTGAATGTTCTATAGAGCGAATTCTGCAACCACTGGCGTATGATCAGAAGGGCGCTCAAGCTTGCGAGGCTCAATGTCAATGCTACAACCTGTGCACACTTTGCTTAGTGCTTCACTGATTAATATGTGATCTATTCTGAGGCCGAGATTACGTCGAAATCCAGCAGCCCGGTAATCCCACCACGAATAACTTTGTTCTGGTTGGTCGAATTTTCTAAATGCATCGCTTAACCCTAGCGAAGTGAGATTCACAAACTGCTGTCGTTCCGGTTTACTACAAAGGATTTTGTCTCGCCAGTGCTCCGGATCATGCACATCTTCATCACTTGGAGCAATATTGAAGTCTCCCACTACTGCAAGTTTACTGTACTGCCTAAGTTGTTGCTCAACGAATTTAAGCAAGTAACCAAACCACTTCAACTTGTAGTCGTATTTTTCCGAACCAACGGACTGGCCATTGGGAACATAGACATTGATAATACGAACATCAGCGATTGTAACAGCTAACACACGACGTTGCGGGTCTTCATATTGTGGCAAACCAAAAATGACATCGTCTATATCAGTTTTAGCTAATACAGCCACACCGTTATAGGTCTTCTGACCAAAGTAACATGCCTTGTAGCCAAGTTCAGAAATTGCTTGTATCGGAAACTTTTCATCGACCGTCTTAGTTTCCTGTAAACTCAATGCGGACGGTGAATGCTGTTCAACCCAGTCACAAACGTGTTGCAAGCGTACATTAAGCGAGTTGACATTCCAAGTCGCAATCTTCATGATATTTGAGGCGCGGTAAATTTATGTGTTTAATGAATCGCTCTTCAATAAGAACTTTACCAGTGAATAATATCAGATAAATGAAGATATGCAACTCACAATTGGCATTTGGTAAACTGCAACCAACTGAATCAAATATCTGTTTAATTTAGCTTCCTGAATCAGTAGTGTGAAATATGAATGTGGCTGTTTTTCAATATTTATCGATTACTAGGAGAGCTAATACCAAAAAATGATGTCACTCTCTGGGAGATTCTAACTATCAAGAAACAACAGGGCGATTATTGATACTCAGTAGCTGTCGCGCTTCATCAACGGAAGCCGGGTGCCGGTCAAATCGGTCGATAACATCAACAATTTTGGTAACCAGCTCAGCATTGCTTTTGGCCAAGCGACCTCTGTCATACCTAATATTGTCTTCCAAACCGGTTCGGCAATGACCACCGAGTTCTAAACACCACTTATTAACTTCAAACTGATGTCGACCAATTCCCGCTGCTGTCCAAGTCGAATTGGGGAGTAGTTCCTGTGATTCTGAAATCATAAAATCTAACAGGTTCCTCCGAGATGGTAATGCGTTTGGAATGCCTAAAACAAACTGGATGTGCACTGGCGGCTTGAGCAAACCCTTTCTAACCAGGGATACTGCGTTATAAAGCATCGCAACATCAAATATTTCAACTTCCGGCTTGATATCATAATCAAGCATGCAAGCTGCGAGATCTTCAACAAACGCTGGTGGGTTTTCATAAATGGAGTTCGGAAAATTGACCGAGCCCGTAGCGAGCGACGCCATGTCAGGCCTTAGGTACAGCATCGCACCTCGCTGTTCAAGTCCCCGACCACGACCACCTGTTGAAAACTGAATGATCATCCCTGGACAGTGTTTTTTGACTCCTTCCTGGATTTCGCGGAATTTTTCCGGGTCTGACCCTGGACTCTGGTCAGAATTTCGAACGTGAATATGAACCAGAGATGCACCTGCCTCATAAGCTTCATGTGTTGATTCAATCTGTTCCGAAGGTACAACCGGAACCGCGGGGTTGTCTTCTTTTCTAGGGACAGCGCCTGTAATCGCAACTGTGATAATGCAAGATTGGCTCATGGTAGTTTTTCTAGTCTTTACTCAGGTTTCTGTATGTCAACTGGCAGCATGCGTTAAAGCTCATCAAGAGTTGTGTTTCAATATTCATAATTCCACCTCCACAGCGGGAAGTTTCACCGTTTTACATTCAGTTTAGCAGTTATATTTGTTACTTCTTGCGATTAAAAATGTCAAGCGCAGACGATAATTTCTACATCCCGTTCCTGTCATAACAAAGAATAGACGCATTGACTGTACCTGAACTGCCCAACAAATAGGAATACAGACACAATAGAAGTCAGCCAGAAACTATTTTATTAACCGATGCACTATTTTGGTGCAGGTGTTTACAGTGTAAACACCCCGAAATGCACCAAAATAGTGCATTTCTAATAGACAATTCTAAAAATACTCTATCTGTGTCTCAATGCACAATTAACCACGGTAAAAAACAACTCATATTCCGGAATTAATCAATTTTTAGAATACCCAATTTTTCCTAGTTGAAGCCGAATATTCAATAGAAATTTCACATGAACCAGGTTTTTTAGTATCTTCCAAGGCTCTACCGACCATTCGAGCTCTAATCACAATAAAGGCGGCATAGACACTGGTAATGGAACTACAACAACTCACTTCAAGCGTTGATGTCATTCTATTTTCAAGTGTGCCTTGACTTTGCTCATATCAACCTGTAGAATTCTCACATCGTCATCAAGCTTATTTAATCCGGCTTTTAACACCCTTATTTCAACCTGCATATCACTGAGTTTCTCACTGTTTTTTGCCAACTGTTCAGTGTTTTTTGTCAACTGCTCAGTGTTTTTTGTAATTGAAAGGTTTAATTGGTCAAACCTCCTGTTAAACTCGATCTTGTCTGACATGCGCGCTTCATAGATTCGCGAAATTGATCGCCAGTTTTCAAACTCTAAACCAACTATCAAAACAATTAGCCCTACAACCAGACCCATCAGAATTTTCAAATAATTCTTGTTCATCTCTGACTGTAATCTGTTGTAGATCTGTTTACCATTGTTCTGTGTTATTTCATTAGTCATAAAATCTTCCTGATTGTGAGAGGCACCACCACTTTTGTGTCGGACCAGCTGCCCCGTGCATTGAACCATTACACTCGCTGAGCTACCATTAAGCCAATTTCAGAGCCGCAAACTGCCTCTAAAATTTGATTGCAAGCGCTCAGCGATGTTAGTGAGCGATTCAACTTATCATTACATGTTGTTTGATGCGACCAATAATGTCAAATTGAAAAATAGACATTTCACATGAACCAAGTTTTTTCGGTTCTGGCAAGGCTCTTCAACCACTTGAATCTAATCACGATAATGGCTGGCATAAACACTGGCAATGGAACTAAAACAGCACAATTCAAGCGTTGATGTCATTCTATTTTCAAGTGTGCCTTGACTTTGCTCATATCAACCTGTAGAATTCTCACATCATCCTTGAGTTGCGTTACATCGTCATCAAGCTTCTTTAATCCGACTTTTAGCACCGTTATTTCAACCTGCATATCACTGAGCTTCTCACTGTTTTTTGCCAACTGTTCAGTGTTTTTTGTAATTGAAAGGTTCAATTGGTCAAACCTCCTGTTAAACTCGATCTTGTCTGACATGCGCGCTTCATAGATTCGCGAAATCGACCGCCAGCTTTCAAACTCTAAACCAACTATCAAAACAATTAGCCCTACAACCAGACCCATCAGAATTTTCAAGTAATTCTTGTTCATCTCTGACTGTAATCTGTTGTAGATCTGTTTACCATTGTTTCGTGTTATTTCATTAGTCATAAAATCATCCTGATTGTGTGGGGCACCACCGCTCTGAAGTCGGATCAATTGCCCCATGTGTTGAACCGTTACACCCGCTGAGCCACTATCAAGCCAAATACATAATCTCAAACTGCTTGTCAAATTTGATTGCAAGCGCTCAGCGGCGCGAGTGAGCGATTCAACTTATCATTACATGTTGTTCCATGCGACCAATAATGTCAAATTGAAAAATAGACATTTCACATGAACCAAGTTTTTTCGGTTCTGGCAAGGCTCTTCAACCACTTGAATCTAATCACGATAATGGCCGGCATAAAAACTGGCAATGGAACTACAACAACTCACTTCAAGCGTTGATGTCATTCTATTTTCAAGTGTGCCTTGACTTTGCTCATATCAACCTGTAGAATTCTCACATCGTTATCAAGTTTCTTTAATCCGGATTGTAACACTCTTATTTCAACCTGCATATCACTGAGCTTCTCACTGTTTTTTGCCAACTGTTCAGTGTTTTTTGTAATTGCAAGGTTCAATTGGTCAAACCTCCTGTTAAACTCGACCTTGTCTGACATGCGCGCTTCATAGATTCGCGAAATCGACCGCCAGTTTTCAAACTCTAAGCCAACTATCAAAACAATTAGCCCTACAACCAGACCCACCAGAATTTTCAAATAATTTTCATTCATATCTGCCCGTAATCTGTTGTAGATCTGTTTACCATTGTTCCGTGTTATTTCATTAGTCATAAAATCATCCTGATTGTGTGAGGCACCACCGCTCTGAAGTCGGATCAATTGCCCCATGTGTTGAACCGTTACGCCCGCTGAGCCACCATTAAGTCGATTTCATAATCGCAAACTGCTTGTAAAATTTAATTGCAAGCGCTCACCAGTGCGAGTAAGCGATTCAACTTATCAATACATGTTGTTTCATGCAATCAAAAATGTCAAATTTAATTGTTGACATTATTTATCCAACACAAAAACCGAACCAAGTCACTACCTATGCAACCTATACAAGAGTCTTTTCACTGATATATGATCTTGATTTTCTTTCAAACATCTAAAACGCCATTTTTCTATTCTGTAAATTTTGAACAACGATATAATTTACAAATGCTGGTGGTACCAATGATTTTTGGGGCTTAAGTCTCCCTGACTATGGCTAAACCAGACCGCGACAACCAATGTGCGGACTGAAACACCAACTGTTGGAATTTCTCAATTGTGGCTATGTAGCTCAGCTGGTTAGAGCACGGCACTCATAATGCCGGAGTCGGTGGTTCGAGTCCACCCATAGCCACCATTTAACTCAGCGAATCATTCAAATGCTCGGTAAAGTCGCGACGTTCGATCAAAAATGCTGAAATCAATCCAGATACCAAACCCCAGAAAGGCGCTCCGATGTTCCAGATCGTAATATCAGATACGGTAACCAGCAAAGTAATCAACGCGCTCATTGCAAACTTGCCAGAAAAAGCCGTCACAAAAGCTCTTTGAAGTACTGGTAACAATGCTAGCCCACTGAGCACCGCGATGAATGCCGCCGGCAATTTGAGAATTAACCAAGTGGCAGCAAATGCCAACACCCCAAATACGATGTTCAAGAGTCCAAATATCACACCAGCCGTATATTGCCGAACTACATTCCCGCTACTTACGAGTACTGCATTAGCCGGTCCGGTAACACACATTGAAACTGAACCAAAAACCGCGTTGATACCGGAACCCAAACCACAAGCAATCGTCATCAAGTTGAAAGGTGGTTTGTGACCGCCATTTAACAACACTGCAAAACCTTGACCGTTCTGTGCCACTAGCACTGTTACAGCAAGTGGTATCACCAACTCGAAAATCGCCTGCTGTGTAAACTGCGGCCAGTGCAATACTGGCAACACCAGCCAGTGAATTGTTTCATTGTCATTCACTGCTAAGCCTCCAGTGAGCACCACTACCATACAACCAGCAATTAACGACAACACCACCGGCGGGATGCTTGCGCCTAATCGCGGAATGGCCAAACCGACAAAATATGTAATAACCATACAAGCCGCAAGCAACAGTTCTTGTTCAAAAGCGAATATTACATCCAATCCAAATTGCAGAAATATGCCAGCAACCATTGCTAACACAATTGGCATTGGTACATAGCGCATTGCTCTACGCACTCCACCGGAAAGACCGATTACAGTCAATAGTGCCGCCGTCACCCAATACGCCCCAATCACCTCAGCAAAACTTAGGTGATTCAATGCAGAGGCCAACAAAACTGTGCCAGGAATTGTCCAAGCGAAACTCAAGGGTTGACGATAAGCTAGTGAAAACCAAATTGTCACCAACCCGCTAAATACACACCCGGCAGCAATCCACGAGCCTATTTCCGCATCAGTCAAGCCACCATTTAGACCGACGGAAATAATAATCGCAACCGGCCCAGTACACGAAAAAATGAATGCTACAACCGCAGTTCCAAAATAAACCCAACCTACATCTCGAATTACATCCCTGACACCGGCGATAGGTTTTAAATACGGTTCAGTTATCATTGATTGTTTTTGTACATAAATACATGAAAAAACTATAAATATTCATTTGAAATTAGACTAGCGCTAAATTAAGCGAGATTTATACAGTTGTATTGAACATAAATTAGTGTGCATATTCTAACATTTATAAATTCTCTATGAATATCATGCCCCAAGTATTACAACAATTCCAAATTAGGAGGTGTCCAGTTTGAGATATTCAAATCTTGTGAACAGAGTCGGCGGCGATGGCTCCGATGCCTGGGCCATACACTATGCTGCCATTGAGCGCCAGCGGCTAGGTGACGAAATTATCGTGCTATCGATTGGGCAAGAGATGCTAGAAGCAACACCGCCACCGATTGTCGAATCTGCCAACCGCAGCCTTTCCAGCACGCGGCACCACTACAGTGAAATAGGCGGTGAACCCGAGCTTCTCAATGCCTTGGCAAAAAAATATACGACTGAATTTGGATTTGAAATAACAGCATCAAACTTGGCCATTTTTTCTGGTGCTCAAAATGCACTGTTCGCGGCCTCGCTGTGCACATTACAGGCTGGTGATGAGGCCATTATCATCGAACCTTATTATGCAACTTATCCAGCAACATTTTCAGCAGGTGGAGCGAAAGTAATCACTCTGCCCACAAAAGCTGAAAATGACTTTCAACCTGCCATCGATGATATTTGGCAGAAATTATCCAACAACACACGCGCAATCGTATTAAACTCACCTCACAATCCTGGTGGCATTATTTACTCTGATGAATTCATATACGAGATTATTCAGATTTGTCAGCGGCGTGAAATCTGGTTGATTTGTGATGAAGTTTATTCGTCATTGGCACCAGAAGGCAGGTTTCGCAGTCCAGCTTCTGTTGCTGGCGCTTTCGAAACCTGTATAACAGTCTCAAGCGTTTCCAAATCACACCGCATGACCGGTTGGCGAGTTGGCTGGGTCGTAGCACCGCAACCACTAATCAAACATCTCATCAATCTCTCGGTTTGCATGGCTTACGGCCTGCCAATGTTCATTCAAGATGCAACAGTGACCGCGCTTGAACTTGGTGATAATATTACAGGGCAGGTTCGCAATCAAATTGACTGCAATCGCAATATGACTGTGAAACATCTCAATGCAATAGATGGTATCACCGTACGCGGCTCTGTGGTTGGAATGTTTGTAACAATCGACATTCGATCATTAGAAGTGTCTGACATAGAATTTGCATGGCAACTGTTGGACCGCTATGAGGTGGCTGTAATGCCCTGTTCTGCGTTTGGAGCAAGTGGCAAGGGCATTATTCGCATTAATATCGGAGAGACACAATCTACGCTAACAACAGCTTGTGAAAGGATAGCTCAATTAGTGAACAGTTACTAATCGCAACAACACCAATTTCACGCTTACAGTTCATCGGCTAGATTGCCTGTCCGGTGTCAAATGGATTAAACAACCCTCAAAGGCTCCAAATCCATGTTGACACTGGGCAGGCGTCCCCAGCGGCCTGAAAATCTAGTCTAAACTGAAAATGAAACTCGATGTTTCAACAGAGCACTATATGTATTGACTCTTTCGCGCTAATCTAAAATGAAATTCATTCATCAACTATTTCATCAGATATTCAAACAGATATATGAGAGCCAGCATCCCGACTGACCCGCACAGCATACCAACGGCGAAAAACATCTTGCTAATTCTTTTACCATAACCGAGAGTCATATTCATCAAATGCTCATAAAACTCATCATTGCCACCAGACCGGTCTGCTGGAATGGGCAGCATTTTCCTTAGGCTATCTTTCATATCACGTCTATCCATTCTTTTAAGTCCAAACATAAAAAAGCTTCTCCTTATTTACATTAAAATCCTAGATGCAGTGTTTTTACTTTCTTTCGTGTTCAAGTTCTAGCTGGCCAGCAAGTAGTCGGGAATTGACATGAAGCTTGTCAGTTTAAAGTAACTATTTCGAATCTTGGGCTTCATCCCCAAATGCTGGTTTGGTTATCTATCCAATCGGACTGCAACTGGCTTACATGCCAATTCTGGTAAATTATTCAGTCCTGCTAGTGAATTGACAGGTCGTGTCGCTGGCGCATCTTATTCAACACGACAGGCTCCTTGCTCCCTCTGTCTATACCGACGGTCCACCAGTCATAATGCGGAAACTCAACTGTGTTCGGCACGCTTACTAAACGTCCTTGGGTGCCGCCTATATGATTGGTGTAAACTACGATATCCATATGACTGTCTGACCGCAAAACCAGCATGCTGCCTTTTCCGGTACGCCGGTACAAACGGTACTCGACCATTCCATCATCGTCCGGATTATTTGGGTTAAGCACGGGCAAATAACCCCATTTCTTATCGCTCATTTTTCACCTCGGTCAATATGTAATCAGTTAATTCCCCCAAAGTTTATGGTGTTCAACTTATCCAAAATCAAATTGTTTGCCAAGTCTTTTCGCTTCCAACTGAGCTCATCCCGCAAGAAGCAAAGTCTCCAGCTGAGTGTCTTTGCCACATTTAGATAGCTATCGCAATCGGTTACTTTTATCATGCTCATGTTCTTCGCACGCTCTCCTGAATGTCATTCATCGATGTGATTTACAGCACCCTACTCCCATTTGTCGCACTTGACTCTCACCTTGTCCGTCAGAATTGACGCAATTGCAACTGTAGGCATGGGATAGGATTGCGTTATTGATTAGTATTGATGCCCTCCTAAGAAAATGTATTTGGAATTGTGTTTCTTGATGAAATTCTGTAAAACACTAGTAATTTCACCTGCTTATTATATAATATTATCATATATTTATCAATCTTTTTATTTCAAATCCTGTATTTTCAATGTCTTGTACATCAACTCAACATAAGTTACCATGCAAATAGCTGCCACACCATCAAAAATAACTGAGACTATGACTTTGGACAATTATGATGTCAGCATTAGTTATCAAACTACCAATCTCTAAAAGCGCAACCTGTTTTAACTGATCTGGAGGTTGATTCTGACTGTCAATAATTCAACTTCCCGACTGGATGGGCTTGATTTTGCCCGTTTCATTGCTTTTGCCGGCATGGTGATTGTCAATTTCCGGATAGTGGTCAGTTTTGACACACCGACCGACAACAGCGTGCTGGGCTACCTAGTCTCTCTACTTGAAGGTCGTGCGGCTGCGACGTTTGTTGTACTAGCTGGAATAGGCCTGGGACTAGCTGGCCTCAAAGGCGACCTCAACCACACCATCTTACTCACCTTGAAACGGGCTGCCTTCCTGCTGGTCCTCGGTCTGCTGAATATGCAAATATTCGATGCCGATATCCTGCACTACTACGCCTTTTACTTTTTAATCGGCAGCTTGATGTTACCGTTTCGGATTCGTAGTCTGCTTTTAGCGATTATGTTCTTGGTCACACTAAGTGTGCTGTTGATCCTAGTGCTAGATTACGATGAAGGTTGGGTTTGGTCCGAATTTAGATACACCGATTTCTGGACACCTGAGGGATTCATTCGAAACTTGTTTTTCAATGGCTGGCATCCAATTATTCCTTGGGCGGCATACTTGCTTTGGGGTATTGTGCTCAGTCGCTGTGACCTTGCCGCCCTACGCACTCAACGGTGGCTAGTCGGTTGCGGGTTGTTGGCAATTGTTAGCGCAGAACTTACCAGCTCGGTGTTGAAACCATATCTAGCGACCATTGACCCACAATTGGTTGATTTAGCGACCACTTCTGCCATACCACCAATGCCTCTATATATGGGACTTATATACTATAATACCTTCAACATGGTATAATGAGAAACAACGTGATTTCAAATGGTAACCCAACAGGAGCGTCAATGTCAAACAAAGCACCCGGCAAGTATTATAGAAAAGGACTGTCGCTGATGGAACTGTACAAAATGTTCCCCGATGACACGCAAGCCGAGCAGTGGTTCGCTGAGGTTCGCTGGCCGGCTGGGATTCACTGCCCGCACTGCGGGTCAGACAAGGTGCAAACCGGTGCCTGCCACCCATCTCAGCCCTATCGTTGTCAAGACCGGGCCTGCTGCAAGCGGTTCAGCGTCAAGACTCGGACCGTGATGGAAGGCTCCAATCTCGGTTGCCAGGTGTGGGCCATCGCCATCTATCTGCTGACCACCAGTCTCAAGAGCGTGTCGAGCATGAAGTTGCACCGCGACTTGTCCATCACCCAAAAGAGTGCGTGGATGCTGGCTCACAAGATCAGGAAGGCCTATGAGCAAGGTCAGCAGATCTTTGCCGAGGTGGTGGAAGTGGACGAGACCTATGTGGGCGGGCTGGAGAAGAACAAGCACGCGGACAAGCGACTGCATGCCGGGCGCGGTGCGGTCGGCAAGGCGACGGTGGCGGGTGTGAAAGAGCGTGGCAGCAATCAGGTTCAAGCCCAGGTGATCGGGGATACCAAGCGAGACACCTTGCACCGGTTCATTGCGGAGCGGGTTGCAGAGGGTGCCATCGTGTGCACGGATGACCTGGCCAGTTATCGTGGCCTGGCGGGATATGACCATCGGGCGGTCAAGCACAGTGCTGGCGAGTATGTTGCAGGTGAGGTGCACATCAACGGGATGGAGTCGTTTGGGGCGGTGCTCAAGCGTGCGTACAAGGGTGTGTTCCACCAGTTGAGCCGCAAGCACTTGCCGCGGTATGTGGCGGAGTTCGTTGGCAAACACAACATTCGTAGCCAAGACACGTTGGAGCAGATGCGCTGGTTGGTTGGAGGCATGGTGGGTCAGCGGTTGAGATATGCGGATTTGGTCGGCGGTGGCTGACTGTCGCCGGCTTGCAACACCATCACAGTTGAGCGTGTGAAACGACTTTGAATGAATCATGAAGCGACCGGCGGACTCTAAATCTAAATCAACCAAGGTGTATCAGCGGGACTTTCGCATTCAGGCGACGCCGCGTCAGGTTGCGGAAGCCTTGTTCGGGGGCGGTGCAGTCAAGCGTTCGGAAGAGCGACCTGCCAAGTCCGTCAAGCAGGACTAGGCTGATTCTGACAAGTGCCTGATATTACGGAATATGTAAAGCGTTAAGGTATTATAGTATATAAGTCCCCTATATATGCTAGCGGGTGTAGGTACCGCCTCCGCTGTGATTGGTCTATGCCTAATTCTCAACAAACGATGGGCTCGCAGCGCCCTGCTTGTTCCAGCGGGGCGACAAAGCCTGACTCTATACATTGCCCACATCGTCATCGGCATGGGCACATTAGAGGCTCTAGGCCTGCTTGGCAACCAATCCATTGCCGTCTCGTTGACTGCCGCCTTGCTCTCCTGCGCTTTGGCGGTACTATATGCTAAGTTGTGGTCCTGCTACTTCAGACGCGGCCCGATTGAAGCGCTGATGCGAAAGTTAGCAGGCTAATTTCTTGCCGTCTGTAGCATAATAACCCGGTACCAATCAAACCAACAACTGACATAATATTCACCAGGCAAAACTGCAAATCTTGGCCCAATATTCAATTCAAAACCCGCTTAAGCACCGACAGATTTTTTCTGAAGTTAATTTTGGAATATTCTCGTTTTGCCACCAATGCTATTGATGCGATAATATTACACAGGATTCATGCTAAATTGAAACCACACGCAGTTAAATCACATACTATCATTTATTTATGCTGAAACCACCTGAATTCAATTCAAAACTAGAATTGTTCCGTCAGGAAATTAGTGAATTCATTCGCAACAATCTGCCTGCTGACATTCGGAATATGGTGGCTAGTGAACAAATGGACTTGCCAAGAGAAGCGCAACAGCGCTGGCATAAAATTCTCAATAGCCGCGGTGGATGGGGTTGCCCTTCATGGCCTATAGAACACGGTGGTCCTGGCTGGAGCGACGAACAACAATATATTTTCGAACGAGAACTTGCATTGAACGACGCACCTAGGCTGATGATTTACGGTGTCGGCATGCTTGGCCCAGCGCTTTTCAAGTATGGCAGCGAGTGGCAAAAGCAACATTTTCTTCCCGAAATACTCAACGGCGACACATTTTGGTGTCAAGGATTCTCGGAACCTAACGCTGGCTCAGACTTGGCCTCACTCAAAGCATCAATGACCCGAGACAAAGATGAATTTGTTATCAATGGCTCCAAGATTTGGACCAGCGAAGCCCATATTGCAGATTGGATATTTGGAATATTTAGATCCAGCACAGGCACTAAAAAGCAACAAGGCATCTCGTTTGTATTGATCGATATGGCAACACCTGGTATTAGCATCAACCCCCTGCTTCTATTTGAGGGTACCCATGAGGTCAACCAAGTTTTCTTTGATCAGGTTCGCGTGCCAGCTAGGAATTGTGTTGGTGAACTTGGGCAAGGCTGGGAAGTCGCTAAATACCTGTTGAGCCTTGAGCGATTTGGCACAGCCGAGGTTTCGCGCACTCTCGCTAGTTTTCAGCGCCTGTCTAAACTAGCTCATGCTGAAAACCACGATGGTACGCGTTTAATCGATCAGCTAGAGTTCAAGGAGCGCTTCTATGCCATAGAACGCGCGTTGCACGCCCTTGAAATCACCGAACGGCGTTTTCTGCTTGGTGATGATGTTGATAATATTGGCGCTGGCGCTTCAATGCTAAAAATTCGAGGAACCGAAATTCAAAGTGATGTTCTGCGTCTCACAGCCGAAGCATACGCGCACTACGCCACAATCGATATTGCACGCAACGAAGTCGAATCGATTTCCACACCCAATCAAGTTTGTGATGCCGGCAGAAACTATTTCAACTACCGCAAAACGCCCATCTATTCTGGGAGCAATGAGATACAGCGCAACATCATAGCCAAAGCTCAATTGAGACTGTAATTGATGGCTAATTCAACCTCCCAAGAACAACTGCAACAAATCGCTGACACTGCCAAACGGTTTCTGAAGGAAAACCATACGTTTGAGGAGCGACAGAAAATCGTCGCTAGCCATTCAGGGTTTTCAAGCGAACTTTGGCAACAAATGGCGGAGCTAGGATGGCTTATGTTGCCTATATCGTCAGATTGCGGGGGATTGGATGGGAACGCCGAACAAGTTGCCGCACTCGCTCGAGAATTCGGTCATTCTAATTTTGTCAGCCCCTTTCTAGCAAGCGCCGTTTTGTCCTCAAGACTGATAGAATGGATGGACGAAAAATTGCAAAACGCAGAAACTATGGAACAAATCGCAATTGGAAATAGCATTGTGGTGCCAGCGCTATATGAAAGGCAATCACGCTACGACCTCGCCAATGTAGCAACAACGGCAGTGAGAAACGGTAACTCTTATCTATTAAACGGACGCAAAATCGCACTTGCATACGGCTGTGTTGCCAGCAATTTTCTAGTGTTGGCGCGCACCGCCGGTAAACAGACAGACACATCCGGCCTCTCATTTTTTCTCATCCCATCAACTGCAGAGAATATCAAGCTCAAGCATTTTTCAAGACATGACGGCAGCCGAGTTTCAGAATTGCTGTTAAATGACACCGCGGTGTCGTCCGATTGTCTAGTCGGCGCTGAAAACAACGCTTATTCAACTCTTAAGCGAGGAATAAACTATGCTAACGCAATAATTTGCTCTGAAATGATTGGTTTAATGGAGTATATGCTTGATATAACACTTGAATACGTCAAATCCCGAAGCCAGTTCGGCCAACCACTGAGTTCTTTTCAAGCCTTACAACATCGTCTAGTTGATATGTATATGCGTTGCCAACTCGCAGACTCAATGAGCCAAGAAGCTATCCGAGCTGTCGATTCACTCACCGGAGCTGAGCAAGATATTATGGTCGCCGCCGCCAAACTTGAAATAGGCCGAGCGGCTGTGATGAATGCTGAAGAGGCAGTCCAACTTCATGGTGCGATGGGCATGATGGACGATATGCCAATTGGACACTGCCTAAAACGCGTTTTTACACTCAATCTGGAATACGGTGATCCTGACTTTCATCAAGCGCGCTATCGCTCACTCAGAAAATAACACCACCTACAACATTGAATAGTCTCAGTCAATTCAACATAATTTCTTTATATCAAAATCACAATGAATGATAAAAAAAACTACAACATAAATGTCAGTGTGCAAACACACTACATCGCAGAACGCTCTGACACTGCTGCCAACCGTTTTGTCTTCGCATACTCAATAACAATCACCAACAATGGCAAAATGGGTGCTCAACTATTATCGAGGCACTGGATTATCACCGACAGCAACGACCAAGTGCAACATGTGCATGGTGACGGTGTTGTTGGTGAGCAACCTTACATTCGGCCGGGTTATAGCCATCAGTACACCAGTGGTACCATTCTTGATACTCCGGTCGGCACAATGGAAGGCAGCTACCAGATGGTTGCCGATGACGGCACTGAGTTTGAAGCGGAAATTCCGCAGTTTATACTATCAGCGAAATCAACCCTGCATTAACCAAAGTTTTTACACTTATACGTCAAGGTTGCGCACTGACAGCGCGTGCTTTTCGATGAACTCTCGCCGAGGCGGTACATCATCACCCATCAAAACCTCAAACTTTTCTTCGATGCCGAATGGATTTTCGATATTGACCTGACGTAGCAACCGCTCATTCATATCCATCGTCGTCTCACGCAGCTGATCAGCATTCATTTCACCAAGGCCTTTGTAACGCTGAATTGTAACACCTTTGCGGGCATCATCAAACAGCCAATCAAGAGCTTCAACCAGGTCATCCTGCTTGACTGATTTAGAACCTCTAACCACTTCAACGTTAGCTGCATTGTACTTATTAGACTCTTCGGTAAGCAATGTTAACGAGCGATATCTGGTTGATGCGGCAAATTCATCATCAAGTAAATACTCAGTATTGATTCCCATGTGGTTCTTCACCACCCTAATCAAGTAATGCTCCTTACCATTACCTGTCTCCGCTGGTACAACGTCAGTCGTATATTCGGCAGCATCATCGTGTGGCAAATTGAGCGTCGACGAAAGTTGATTAGCAAAATTCTGTAAATATTCCAAGTTGCTGAATTGAGTTGAATCTAACGTTGGTAATTTCACCAAAACATTCAGTAATAATTGATCGATATCTTGCGATAACCGCTCTAATGCACTGATAGCCGTCAAGCGGTTTTGACATAGGCTTTCAAGCGCAATACCTTCTATAACAATAGGGGTGTCTTTTTTGCCATTGAGAATTTCTATTCGGGCATCATTAATTGCCGCTTCTCGCATATACTCATTCAACTCACCATCATCGCTCAAATATTTTTCAGACTTGCGGTATTTTGCTTTGTAAAGCGGTGGTTGAGCAATATAAAGGTGACCGTGCTCAATGATCTCCGGCATTTCCTTGTAAAAAAAGGTTAGCAACAGCGTTCGAATATGCGATCCATCAACATCGGCGTCTGTCATAATAATAATGCGGTGATAACGCAACTTTTTGATATCAAACTCGCTACCTACCCCTGTTCCAAGCGCAGTAATCAAGGTTTGGATCTCCTCAGACGCAAAAATCTTATCAACTGATGCTTTTTGCACGTTAAGAATTTTGCCCTTGAGCGGTAATATAGCCTGATACTTTCGGTCACGCGCTTGCTTAGCCGAGCCACCAGCTGATTCCCCTTCCACCAAAAACAGCTCACTCAGTGCAGGATCCTTTTCCTGACAATCAGCAAGTTTACCAGGTAAACTTGTTGAACCGACTGTCCTGGTGTCATCCCTTATCTTTTGAGCTTTCTGTCGCGCAATTGCTGCGTTGATAGCCTTTTCACAAATGAGCTTTGCGGTTTTGGGGTCTTCTTCAAGAAATGTGTTTAAACCTTCCGAAACAATTGCACTTACGGCACCTTCGACATTTTCCGAAGCCAGCTTATCCTTAGTCTGTGAGGTGAATCTCGGCTCAGGAATTCGCACCGTCACGATTGCAGTAAGACCCTCCCGAATATCTTCACCCGTCACGTCAACATTTTTTAGCAACCCTTGATTTTTCATATACTTAGTCAAGGTTTTCGTGACAGCGTTGCGAAATCCCCTCGTATGAGTACCACCATCTTGCTGATATATGTTGTTGGTATAGAAACGGGAGTTATCTTTATAGTAGTTTTGACTCCATTGCATTGCGCAATTCACAGTCATGCCATCACGCTCACCCTTCATGGTGATTACTTTCTGGTTAATAGGCTGGACTTTCTGTTTCTGGTTAACAGAAGCAGACTGGAGTTTGAGATTAAGGTCGATTACATACTGGCTGATACCTACATCTTGCTTCATGACTTCTTTTTGACCATCGCGCTTATCATGAATTTCAAGTTGCAAGCCCGAGTTTAGATAAGACAACTCACGCAAGTGTCTGTAAAGTTTGCCATAGTGAAACTCAACATCAGAGAAATGCACTGAGGAGGGTTTGAAGCGTATAGTTGTACCAGTACGTTCGGTTTTACCAATCACCTTTAGCGGAGCGACTTGAAAGCCATCTACAAATTCCTGATAGTGAATTTCACCATCACGGTAAATAGTCATTTTCAATGATTCTGAGAGCGCATTGACAACCGAAACACCAACACCATGTAAACCTCCGGATGCCTCATAAGCATCGGAGCCAAATTTTCCACCAGCATGTAGGGTTGTCATTATGACTGTTGCTGCTGGTAGGTCTACTCCATCTTTGCCGACATTTTTCTTAATACCAGTTGGAATTCCACGGCCGTCATCGTCAACTGAAACTGAACCATCTTGATGAATGGTGGTTACGATTCGTTTGCCATACCCCTGTGCCGCTTCATCGATGGCGTTGTCAACAACTTCAGTCACCATATGATGCAAACCAGAACCGTCATCGGTATTACCGATATACATTCCAGGTCGGCGTTTTACTGCCTCAAGACCTTCTAAAATTTCAATATCGTCTTCGTTGTATTTGGCATTAGTTGTCATTGTAGTATCTATTTCCACTCAATCATTAATTGACCTGACCGGCTTATGCCGACCAAGTGAAATGCAATATATTAGCTTGCCAAATGGCAATTAGTCGTAGGAACAAAGTGGGCTATGGTTTTGTCGCTTCATTTGTCTTTCAGCAACATAACAATGAAGATAGCGGAAGCATCATCTGGAAATTTAAGGATACAGGCATTGCCTTGTGTTTGACTCCTGACACTCATTTCCACCTCATCGCTATCAGGCATGGTTTCAAGAGAATCTAAAAGATACTTGCATACTGCATTAAACTCAACTTTGTCTCCGCTATGCTTTACAAGTAGATTTTCACGGATTTTTTGAGGACTGAGAGTTTGCTCAGATTGACCTCGCACTAGCATGTTACTGTCTTCAACCTTAATATTAACCGGTATTTTTCGTTCCCTAGTCTCAGCAGACAAGATATTTATTCGGCTGAGCGCTGATGCGAATTCTTGGCGGTCAATGCCAATTGTTTTATCAAGGTTGACAGGTACTGCACCACGCCAATCTGGATATGTATGCTCAAGAAGTTTAGAAGCAAAGGAGAGGTTATCTGCCGTAACATCAACGTGAGAGTCTTTAATTTTTATATTCACACTCGATGACAAGCTTGATACTACCTTCATAAGTTCCAATATTGTCCTGCGCGGTAGCAATGCTCGATGTTTCCGTTCACCAATTTCCAAATCAATTTCCGATTCACTAACCGCAAGGCGATGCGCATCAGTTGCAACCGTCCTAAAAACTCCGTTTTCAATTTCAAATAAAGCTCCATTCAAATAGGAACGATAATCGTCAACAGCCATCGCATGCTGGATACGCTTGAGGTTCTTAAGTAAATCCGAGCGTTCAACGTCAAAACTGACAGACCATTCGTCAGCACCGACATCCATCATAGGAAAGTCATCCGCGTCCAAGGTGTTTGCATTCAAAACGCTGTGCTCACCACGTTGGATTCTAATCTTATCATCTTCGGTAATGATCTCAATTTCCGAGCCTGTTGGTTGTTTACGACAAAACTCCAGCAACCTTTCAGCCGAAAATAGAATTGTGCCCGCTTCTGGAACATCAATATCCGGTATAAATTCATTGATTTCAATATCAATGTTTGAACCTGTCAAACTGAGCCCTTTTCCCTGGGAACTAATATACACCGATGAGAGAATCGGCATAACTGACGTGCCACTGTCAACAATGCTACAAACTCTTGATAGTGGTTCTAAGAATGTCTCTCTATTAACGACAAAACGCATAACTTAAATTATCAGTAACTTTTTAAAAATGTTTTCTTATTCTGATTAGGAATGTTAATTACTACAATAAATCTGATAACAACAGGTAAATCAACTACTTCAATCAAAAGAAAACTGTTTATAGTTCCGCATGGCAAATGTTGATATTTGTTAGCGAGATATTAAATAGCAAGGGTGTTTACTATGGTTATTCACACTGATTTTCTAATTATACATTATTTACTGTGCAAAACTTAACAAATCGCAAACTAAATTAGATCTGCAGTTGTTTTAATTTCCTTAAATTGCATTTTCATGACTGGAAATCCGAGTCGATAACTTAACTTGGTTGCTAACGCACTGAGTTTGGGCAAAGCAAATCATAGAGTGTCTGATAGTCGTTCTTAAATCTGGTATTCTTTTCCCGTAATGTGTTAACAACTTTGACTGCGTGCATTACGGTGGCGTGATTACGCCCGCCGAAAGCATTACCGATATCTGGCAAACTCGTATTGGTGAGCTCTCTTGCCAGACACATAGCTACCTGTCGTGCCCGTGCAATATTGGCTTGCCTGTTTTTGGAGCGCATATCGCTCAGCCGGATACTGAAAAACCGTGCAACCTCACGTTGTATTTCCTCCGTTGTTAGCGGTTTGTTGCTGTATTCAAGGAGGTCTGAAAGAGTTTGTTTAATTAGGTTGATAGAGATATCCTGACCAAGCAATTTATGACTAGCTGTTAGACGGTTTAGGGCACCTTCAAGCTCACGCACACTGTTGCTTATGTTCTCGGCTAAAAATCGTGAAACCTCTGGCTTTAGCTCCAAACCTCTCAAAATTGCTTTTGTTTCAAGTATGGCAATGCGTGTTTCAAGCTCTGGAGGTTTGATACGAATCGTGAGCCCAGCGCCAAATCTTGAGATTAAGCGATCCTTGAAAGGTGTGAGCTCCTTGAAGAAGCGGTCGCTAGTGATGACAATTTGTTTCTGTCCTTCAAGTAGCGTATTGAATGTATGCAGAAATTCTTCTTGCGAGGCTTCAGCGCCAGCAAACAAGTGAATATCGTCGATTAGCAATGCGTCAAGTTCCCTGTAAGCGCTTTTGAATTGGTCTATAGTTTCATTGTCTCGTCTCACTATCAACTTGACAAGATGTTGAACAAAACTTGAAGCTTGGACGTATCCGATTTTTGCATTCGGGTTGTTTTGGGTCATTGCGTGACCTGCAGCATGCATTAGATGGGTTTTACCGATGCCGACTTGTCCATAGAGAAAAAGCGGGTTGTAATCACGAAAACCAGGGTCCTTGGAAACTTTTTCAGCGGCTACTCTTGCAAGTCGGTTGGTTTCCCCAACGATGTGTTGCTGAAAGGTGAAATCTGGATTGAGTTCACCGAACCCAAATAGTCGCTTGCGGCGTTTTGTATTTTGGGGCGGAGGCGTGGTACCGTGGTCTCTGTCAGTGCTGTCTGTTGTTGGAACTGTACCTGTTTTGGCCGCACAGTCTTGCAGTTTGACTTGAACACGGTCACCGGACAAAGCGCAAGCCAGCTCGGATATTCGCTCAAGATAATCCGACTGGATCTTATTTCGAAAATACCGGTTAGGTGTAATTAGTACAAGAATACCATTTACGTGCTCAGGATTAGTGGCAATAGGTCGCAGCCAAGTGGCGATATCATTTTCTCCAAGCTCCTGCTCAAGCTGTGACAGAATTGATCTCCATAAGGCAGAAGGTTTCATGTTGCTGATTGTTGGAATATTAATTTTTCAGTTTCTTGGTTGTGACGGGCAAAACTAAATTCAAGCTATGTGAATTCTATCTAAATTTAACACAAAAAATTATTGTAGAGAAATTTTTTTTGTTCATCTTTATTCTGTTATAATTTACCGCTCGCGGAATGCAGGCCAGCGTTGCAAATCGCATTCGGTAATGGTCGCCAGTGATGACTTGGGACCGCATTCAATAATTTCTTGAAACATCTGTAATTGGTTCTACTGCTATGAAACGCACTTATCAGCCAAGCAATCTAAAACGCAAGCGAAAGCATGGATTTCGCGCTCGAATGCGAACGCGTGGTGGACGCGCTGTAATCAGATCGCGCCGAGCACGGGGACGCGCTCGCCTAAGTGCGTGATGCTTCAACAGCGCCGAGACGAAAAAGGTTCCAGCGCAGTAGCCGACTAAGATGTGCCGCAGATTATCGGTCGGTTTTTAGTAAGCATAAGAAACACTCCAACCAGTATTTTCGTATGTTGGTTCGGTATCGCGATAGCGAGGCTGAGGCACGGCTTGGTATTATCGTTTCTCGTCGTGTGTCGCGAAGTGCTGTGCAACGAAACCGAATCAAACGCCAGATGCGGGAGTGTTTCAGGCTTGGTCAGGAGCATTTCAGGTCTTTGGATATGGTTATCATTGCACATCGGTCCTGTGTTGATGCGACAAACCGAGATCTTAGAGACAGCCTTAACAATTTGTTCACCCGTTTCAAACTATGCAAAAAATCCTCGTCTTAGCAATCAGGTTCTATCAATACATGATAAGCCCGCTAATTGGGCCTTGTTGCCGGTTTCACCCAAGCTGCTCTGCTTATGCTCAGCAGGCGATTAAAGAACATGGTGCCTTGCGCGGTGGCTGGCTCGCAATTTGTCGCCTTGGTCGATGCCATCCTTGGCATCCCGGCGGCTACGACCCCGTACCAGACAAAAGGTCTTGTGAATGATGGATTTTCGCCGAGCTCTGCTAGCAGTCTCATTGGGTCTGATCTTGCTTCTGCTTTGGCAAGCTTGGCAGGACTACAATAGCGGTAATCAACGTCCAGCACCAGGTATTACACCCATCACAGAAAATAGCGAATTGCCAACCACGCCAGCGGTGCGGGAAGAGCAACCAGCCAATCCTGAATCGCCGGAGGTTCCCGTTGCAGCAGTTCCAGCCGCACCGAGTTCAACTGCATTACCGGTAACAAACACATTAAACTCTCAAAGTAGGGTTATAGTTCGCACTGATTTGCTTGAGGTTGATATTGACACCTTTGGCGGAGGTTTGCGAGAAGCCAGATTGCTTAAATATCCAGTTTCTGTAGAAACACCGGATATTCCTTTCAGATTGCTGAAGGATATCTCGCCTGAACTGTTGGTGGCGCAATCCGGTTTGGTTGGCAATGACGACGAGTTTCCTAATCATAAGACAATATACAAGGCCGATGCATTCACTTACACACTTGCTGATGATCAACGGTCTATGCAAGTTCCGCTGAAATGGACTTCGCCACTCGGTGTTGAATACACTAAGATTTACACGTTTTATCGTGACAGTTACTTGGTTGATGTGGAATATCAAGTAAATAATAAAAGCGGCCAGGTTTGGCAAGGATATCAGTATGGTCAATTTCTTTCGACTGAAAATCAAGCTGAGAGTGATGGATTTTTCTTTTTGCAGGCATTGCCAAGTTATCAGGGCGCGGCAATATACACTAGCCAAGACAAGTATGACAAGATTGACTACAAGGAAATCCGCAATGAGAGCCCAGTAGTTGAGACGGAATCTGGCTGGGTGGCAATGTTGCAACATTATTTCGTTACGGCATGGCTCCCAAATGAGAATGCGCCTTACAGATTTTACACCCGAGCTCTCAGTGGCAGTTTACCAACTCAGTATCAGGTTGGCTTCTTGACGCTGATACCCCAAGAGGTCGCTGCGGGTTCAATCGGCGTACTCAAATCGCAAATCTATATCGGGCCAAAGGAGCAGAGTCGCATAGAGGAACCAGCCGAGGGCTTGATACTGACAGTTGACTATGGTTGGCTAACACCGGTTTCATCACCGCTATTTTGGATATTGGAGAAAATCAACGATTTTGTCGGAAATTGGGGCTGGTCGATCATTCTGCTGACCTTATTGGTCAAAATTGTTTTTTATCCGCTGTCCGCCGCAAGTTACAAGTCGATGGCGAAAATGAAAAAACTCCAGCCAAGGCTCAAGACACTCAAAGAGCGATATGGCGAAGACAAGCAAAAGATGAACCAAGAGATGATGCAAATCTATAAAAAAGAAAAGATCAATCCCCTTGGCGGCTGTTTGCCGATACTGATTCAGATTCCAGTTTTCATCGCGCTATATTGGGTTTTGCTTGAGAGTGTAGAGCTGCGCCAAGCGCCATTTATCCTGTGGTTGACAGACCTTTCGCGTGCAGACCCGTTTTATGTATTACCCGTACTAATGGGCGCGTCAATGTTTGCGCAACAGTTTTTGAATCCGACACCGCTTGATGCAATGCAAAGAAACATCATGATGAGCTTGCCGGTTGTTTTCACTATATTTTTCCTTTGGTTTCCATCAGGATTGGTTTTGTATTGGTTAGTGAATAATGTACTGTCTATTGCGCAACAGTGGTACATCACCCGCAAGCTGGCGGTGGCAAAATAACAACCGACACTGACACAATTGCAGCAATAGCCACATCACGCGCAGTTGGCGCAATAGGCGTCATACGGTTGTCCGGCCCCAAGAGCACTGTTATCGCGAATCTAATTGCCGGTGAAAGTGAGATTTTGCCACGCCGGGTGCACCACAGGGATTTTATCGATGCGCAGGGGAACACATTAGACCGAGGGCTGTTAATCTATTTTCCGGCGCCTCATTCTTACACCGGTGAAGACATTTGTGAGTTTCACTGTCACGGTGGTCCGACTGTGTTGCAACTGATATTGTCCCGTCTTTTTGAACTAGGTGCCCGAGCTGCTCGACCGGGCGAGTTTACTGAAAGATCTTTTCTGAATGGAAAAATGGACTTGGCCCAAGCTGAGGCAGTTGCTGACCTGATTAACAGCACCACTGCCGCTGCCGCCCGCGGTGCTGCGCGTTCGCTAGTTGGCGAGTTTTCAAATAAAGTTCGGTGTATTCGCGACAACTTGGTTGAGTTGCGGGTCTACATTGAAGCGGCAATTGATTTTCCAGAGGAAGAAATTGATTTCTTAGCTGATAATCAAGTTGTTGATTCAATTCAAGGAATTGAAACAGCAATTGCTGAATTATTGACTCAAACCAGCAAAGGATTGCTCCTCACAGAAGGCTTGTCGGTGGTAATTGCCGGGTTGCCGAATGCTGGAAAATCCAGTCTGCTCAATCGATTGGCCGGTCAAGACCGGGTGATAGTTACGCCAATTGCTGGTACAACCCGCGATACAGTAGACGTGACTATACAGTGTGGCGGTGTAGCAGTTTGCTTGACTGACACTGCAGGGTTGAGAATTGGTGGCGACGCGGTGGAGCAAGAAGGTATTGACCGTGCATGGAAGGCTATCAGTGACGCGGATTTGGTTTTGTATGTCATCGACTGCACAAAGGGTGTTTTAGAAGCTGATTTAGATAACCTCAGGAAGTTGCAATCTTCGCGGACTGCAATTGTGTGGAACAAGATAGATTTGGATAAAAGTCTGCAACAGCAGACTCTTGTAGAATATGAGGCAGTGTCAATTTCGGCATTGCATGGCGCCAACCTTGATTCAGTTTATAAGCTGATACAAGCTGTTGTCGGATTTGATGAATCAGAAGAGGGGGTGTTTACAGCGCGTCGACGTCATCTTGAAGCGCTGGAGAATGCAAGTCGCTATGTGACCAATGCGCGACTGACGTTGCAACAACACAATGCTGGTGAGCTTGCAGCGCAAGATTTGCTTGACGCTATGAATGAACTAGGTCGAATCGTAGGTACAGTTAGCGCTGATGAGCTGTTGGGCGAGATTTTTGCTAATTTTTGCATTGGCAAATGACTATTGCCAATAGAGTCTATGGTCACTCAGGTTAAAATAAATACATGCAACCCCTAAGTCATTCAGCAAACGTCTGTATTTAACAAAATCAAAACGCTCAATATTAACAAATGAACAAAAATCAATCTGTCAACGTTCTGGTCCGAATGGCGCTTGCGCTTGCGCTGGTAACAAGCGTGATTGTATGGCAGCATGAATATCTGCTAAATTTATATATTCGAAATCAGGCAACTAGCGTTGGTTACGTTATTAATGGTGCCATTGTTGTATTGTTCTTGTTGGGTCTGATACAAATGATTCGGCTTTTCATGCTCTACCGCGTTGAGGAGATAGCTCTTGATACTTTTGAAAAGGCGGTGAAAGAAGGCAAAGGGGACAACCTCAAAGACCTATTGCCGGCAACTTCTATCATCGGCCAGAGATACAACACTGTTTTAGGATTTTTCAGTGCTCGCACAGAAATCAATCACAATGCACTGGCGGCAACACTGTTGGCGAGAGAGTCAAGTCGCACAAGTTTTATCAAGTTTATCAACAATATATTGATATTGTCGGGTGTTTTTGGCACCATCGTGTCATTGACTGTAGCGCTTCTAGGCGCCTCAACCGCAATTTCTGCAACTGACAGCATGCGAGGAATTGACGTTGTGATACATGGTATGTCAACAGCACTGTCTACCACTATGACTGCAATTCTGGCATATTTCTTATATGGATATTTTTACCTCAAGTTGCTTGATAATCAGTCTTACATACTTGGTCGAGTTGAGCATCTTACAGCAACTGTTCTGATGCCTCGATATCAGGCGGCAACGCGCTCGCCAGAGCAGAACATGAACGAAATGTTTGCAAACACAGTCGAAGCAATTACGAAAATTGATACATTTATCAATCAAATCAATAATATAAATACTAGTCAACACAAAATGTTCAGTGATTTTGAAAAATTGACTAAACAAAACATGGAACTTCTGATGGATATCAGGAGTATATTGCGGGCTGGATTTCGGTTGCGCGACGACAACCGCGACGAAAAATAGAAAGAGGTTGACTTAAATGACGCCGAATACAGGCGGATTCGTTGATCTCAGGGTACACCGGGCTACCGAAGGCGGCCACTCTGATGATAGCATCTGGCCATCATTCACTGACATTATGATGGTTGTTGTCATGGTCTTTCTAATGGCGGCAGTTGTATTTATGCTTCGTAACCTGCAGTTATCTGAGGACATTGAATCAGCCCAGACAGCTGAAGGCAAAGCCACTCAGGAGGTAGAGTCGTTGCGAGCTAGGGCATTGTATCTGAATGAAATAATTGAGAATACAAAGACCAGCTTGTTTGAAACCGAGAAACAGCGTGATGAATTTGAGAAATTGTCCGAGCAACGCCAATTTCGTATTTCAGAACTTGAGATAGAAACTGCCAGTCTGTATCAGACCCAACAACAACTACAAGCGCAATCCGCGCAGCTGGCCCAGCAGGTAGATGGTTTGCGAGAGCAACGCGCTAGCATGACTGAGCGGTTGGCATCAATGAATAAAGTAATTGAAGATTTGAATGCTGCTATCGAGCAAAGAACCGACGAACTGGAACTCACCGAGTCTCAATTGGCAGCTGCAAATGATCAATTACTTCAATTGCAGACTGATTACGCAAATCTTGAGTTAGAATCAGAAAATCAATTACTTGCAATTCGCTCACTAGAGCAAGTGAAGATTGAACGCGGTCAGCAAATAGCGGCATTATCTGAGGAACTTGAGTCTGCCGACTCAGCAATTGAGATGCTTGAACAACTGTCAGGAAGTCAACAAGCGCAGATCGAATCGCTTGAGCAAGCGAAAATTGAGCAAGTGCAGCAAACCGAGGCTTTTGTCCAAGAGCTCACAGTTGCTAGTGCGACAATTGTAGAGCTGGAGCAGGCAAAATCTGAAACAGAGCAGCGAATCGCTGCTTTGACTAGGGATCTAGTTGCCGCTGGTGCAACAATTGAGCAACTTCAACAGGCGAAAGCAGAACGCGAGCAGCAAATTGCAACTCTTGCGCAAGACCTTGAAGCCTCTGACAAATCCGTTGAGCAACTTGAAATGCAACTGGTTGCACAAGCTGAAGAGCTAAACGAGGAAGTTGCCAGCTTACGAGAAGAACGCTCAATCATTACTGAGCGATTGACTTCAATGAACGAGACAATTGTTGATTTGCAAAATGCTATCAGTCGTAAAAACGAGGAGTTTGAGCTTGCTGAGTCCTTGCTAGCGGATGTCAATGAGAAAATGCGTCAGTTGCAGAGCGACTATATAAATCTTGTGGCACAATCTGAAACACAGCAAACCCAAATTGAGTCACTAGAACAGGTGAAGTCTGAACGTGGGCAGCAAATAGAGGGATTGACTGAGCAGCTTGCTAGTTCTAGCACAACAATTGAGCAACTTCAACAGTTGAGAATTGATTTACAAGCACAGCTGATAAGACGCAGTGCAGAGGTTTTAGGCCTGCAAGAAGAACAGCGCACCAAAATCGGTGAAGTCGCAAGCTTGACAAAAAAACAACAAGAATTGTTAGAGGAAATCGTTGGCCTCAAGACTAGTGCTGAGCAGGGTAGGCAGATTATTGATGAACAGACTCTGCAGTTGAGTGCCGTGCGATTGTTGTATGAAGAGAAGGCTAGGGAGCTTGAGCAAGCTCAAGAGCAATATGTCGAACGCGAGAGGGAGCTGACTCGAGCTCAGGAGCAGTTAGCTACAATGTTGAAAGAACTTGAAGAACTCAAGTTCTTAAAGGAGGGTCAGTCGAAACAAATTGCGTCATTAACTACAAGCGAGCGAGACAAAGCAGAGATAATTGAGTTTCAAGAACGTCAAATATCGGAGCTTGAGAGTAACGTTAGTGCTGCTAGAAGCGATCTTGAATCAAATCTGGAGCTGATACGCCAGCGGTCTGAGGCTGTAGCAGAACTAGAGCTTCGTGTTGCCAATTTACTTGCACAACTACAAGAGAGCCAGAGTGAGGGCAAAGAGGTCAAGTTTGAGCTTTCAAGCAGTCAACAAGCACAGTTAGGTTTGCGACAGCAACTAGATTCTCTGAGAGACGTGATTTCGCAGTTAAGTGGTGAGCTTGCGAAACGAGATGAACGTATTGATGCATTGATAACTGAAAATCAACAATTGCTCAAAACCGGCGTGAGTTCAGACCAACAGTTGGCGGAGTTGCGTCAAGCTTATCAAAAACGGATAGAGGAGCTCGCTGAACTTGAAAAAGCATTTTCCGTTCGCACAGATGAGGCGCAACAGCTGCGAACAGAGTTAGTTGAGCTCAAGGAAGAGGCTGCGGTCATGTTGCGCCCAGCACGTAGTGCGGCCGGTCGCTACGTTGTTGAAATCCATTACACAAAAGACGATCAGGATAATTCTGTTGTTTCCTATCGCTTGCCTGGAGCAGAACGAATGACAGTTGTTGATATGGGACGGCTTGAGTCGATACTGCAAAGTCTCAAAGATGAACGCTCAGAGGGAATCTATACAAAAATTGTATTCCCAGATGAAGAACGCCTTACATTTTCTGAAGCATGGGAATTTACACAGAGCATTCAAACAAAATATGATTATTACTTTCAGTAGTATTGTTACACCTGTCAGCCATGGTCATTGTAGCCTCCTTATTCTAATAGCCTAATGTGAAATGGAATACGATGTGATCATTGTTGGAGGCGGGCACGCTGGTGTCGAAGCTGCGTCAGCCGCGGCTAGAAGTGGAGTGCGCGCATTATTGCTGACGCAGAATATAGATACCATTGGCCAAATGTCCTGCAACCCTGCGATAGGAGGGATTGGCAAAGGGCATATAGTGCGCGAAATTGATGCTCTTGGTGGATTGATGGCACGCGCCATTGACCGTAGTGGCATTCAATTTAGACGGCTCAATGTCAGAAAAGGGCCGGCTGTTCGTGCAACACGGGCACAGGCTGACCGTTCCCTGTACCGGTCGGCGGTCCGAAGTTTGCTGAACTCCCAGGGCAATTTGACTTTTTTCCAGCAAGAAGTTGAGGATTTATTGGTTGACAACGGCAAGGTGGTTGGTGTTCTAACCCGATTTGGATTGAAGATCAAGGCAAGGGCAGTGGTATTGGCTACCGGGACATTTCTTGGCGGCACCATTCACATAGGCATGAAGAATCGAAGCGGTGGGCGCGCAAGTGATCCTCCATCAAATCGCTTGGCAGCGCGATTGCGGGAGATGATGTTCCACGTGGAACGTCTAAAAACCGGAACCCCGCCGCGGATTGATGGCCGTACCATCGATTACTCAAAATTGACGGAACAGCCTGGCGATAGTCAAGCTTTGACATTTTCATTTGTGGGTTCGGTCTCAGAGCATCCGCAGCAAGTATCTTGTCATATTGCTCACACTAATGAGAATACTCACGAAATTATACGTCAGCATCTTAATCAATCTGCTATCTATGGTGGTGCCATTGATTCGACCGGTCCGCGTTATTGTCCGTCGGTTGAGGATAAGATTGTTCGTTTCGCAGATCGTACATCGCATCAGGTTTTTGTGGAGCCTGAGGGTTTGAATACTTATGAAATCTATCCAAATGGCATATCCACTAGCTTGCCCTTTGGTGTGCAATGTGAGTTCGTGCGCACTATTCAAGGTTTTGAACATGCAGTACTGACTCGACCTGGATATGCTATTGAGTATGACTTTTTGGATCCGCGCGAACTAAACCCAGATCTTGAGTCGAAGCATTTGCCTGGTTTGTTCATGGCTGGACAAATCAACGGTACGACTGGATATGAAGAAGCCGCGGGACAGGGTCTCATTGCGGGTCTCAATGCTGCTTGTCAAGCACGTGAACAAGCACGCTGGTGGCCACGTCGGGATCAGGCGTATATTGGTGTTATGATTGATGATTTGGTTACCAAAGGTGCCGACGAGCCTTATAGGATGTTCACTTCTCGTGCAGAGTATCGGCTGATGTTGCGAGAAGACAATGCTGATCTGCGGTTGACTGAGCAAGGACGCACATTAGGATTGGTTGATGATTGTCGTTGGGGTTTATTTCAAGCAAAGCGGAATGCAATATCTGTTGAACGTTCTCGGTTGCAAGAAATTGAGTTAAAGCCAAATGCGCAAATGCGTGCGGTGACTGAAAAAGTACTTGGCCGTCCTTTGGCTAGCGATCTGACTGCTTTTGAAATATTGCGAGATCCAGCTGTCAGCTATGACGATTTGATGGAAGTGCTAGGATCTGAAAACAATATCGACTTTGCTGTGAAAGAACAACTAGAGATCGAAGCGAGGTATGAAGGTTATATTCGCCGCCAAAAGTCGGCGGTGGTCAAATCGATACAATCGGAAAACACCAATTTGCCGGAATCACTTGATTATGAAAGAGTGCATGGACTTTCCAATGAGGTGCGCCAGAAGTTGATGAAGCACAAACCGAAAACCTTAGGGCTGGCATCCCGTATTCCAGGTGTAACGCCGGCTGCAATCACAGTGCTTGCTGTGCACTTAAAAAAACAAGCAGCAAATCTTCGAAAATCGGCTTAGTCGTATGATTGAGCAGACATTGATAGAAAAAGCGCGATATCAACTTGAATCGGGTTTAGACGAACTTCAGTTGTCACTTTCAAACTCGGTATTAGAAAAATCATTAGAGCATGTGAAATTGCTATTGCAATGGAATCGCACATTCAACCTGACTGCCATCAGAACCATGGACGACATAATCAGCAAACATTTGTTGGACAGCTTTGCTATTGCAGAATATGTGAAAGGCCAGTATGCAGCTGATTTTGGAAGTGGTGCAGGATTTCCAGGCATTCCAGTGGCGCTGGCAAAACCTAAGTTGAAAATGGTATTGGTTGACTCAAGCAGTAAAAAGGCGCAGTTTTTGCTGCATGTGGTTGCGAGTTTGAATATCAAGAACGTAGTAGTCTTGCAAGGTCGTATTCAGAATATTATTGTTCGGAATAAGTTTGACACCATAACAGCGCGTGCTTTGGGTTCGCTAGATGCAATTGCTGCATTGTCTTTTCCGCATTTGGCAACCGAAGGCCGTATACTTGCAATGAAGGGGCCTGATGTCAACCGTGAAATCGGAGTGATGAAAACACAGTGCAAAGTTTCTGTATATCCGATTTGTGTGCCAGGGTTGGACATGGTGCGAAATCTGGCAATGTTGAGACACATCTGAATAACTGGTATATTCTCTAACATGGGCAAAGTTTTCGCAGTTACCAATCAAAAAGGTGGTGTTGGCAAGACGACCACAGCGATCAATGCCGCCGCTTCGTTGGTTCGAGCACGCCGTAAAGTGTTGTTGATAGATCTTGACTCGCAGGCCAATATGACTGTTGGTATAGGTGTGACGTCAACCGTAAAGCAAACCGGCATCTACGATGTTTTAGTTGGGCGCGTTAAAATTTGGGATGCGATCAAGACGGTAGACAAAAATTTCGATATGGTACCGGCCAATCGCTCACTAGTCGGTGCACAGGTTGAATTGCTTGGGTTGCGAGAACGGGAATCCAAACTAAAAAATGCAATAGCAACAGTGCGTGACGAATATAATTTTATAATATTAGATTGCCCGCCAACTCTAAACATCATTACTATCAATGCTTTGGTTGCTGCTGATAGCGTTATAGTGCCAACGCAGTGTGAGTTTTTTGCATTGCAAGGTCTAGTTGATTTACTAGACACAATAGAGAAAGTACGAAAGACCTTGAATCCTAGGTTGAACCTTGACGGTATACTGCGTACTATGCATGACCGGCGAAACAAGCTCAATCGCGAGGTGTCGGAGCAGTTGTGTGATCATTTTGGAAGCCAAGTTTACCGTACGGTAATTCCACGCAATATTAAGCTGGCAGAGGCTCCAAGTCATGGTGAGTCTGCATTGAGCTACGACAAAAATTGTGCTGGAACAATTGCATACATGGCCTTTGCTGGTGAACTGTTAAATAGGGAGGAAAATCATGAAGCAGCAGGATAAGTTGGGTAGAGGTTTGGATGCCTTATTCGGTGATGCGATGCCGGATCTGTCGCGTGATGATTTAGATAATGTGCGGATGGTTCCTATTGAAATGTTATTTCCCGGTACGTTTCAGCCTAGGTTTGACATTGATGAAACAGCAATTGAGGAACTTGCGTCATCAATTAAGGCTCATGGCATTATTCAGCCGATCATTGCTAGGGAGCTAGGCAGTCGGGACGGTTATGAAATTGTTGCTGGTGAGCGGCGGTGGCGTGCAGCGCAGCGTTGTGCCCTGCATGATGTACCGGTCATTGTCAGGTCTTTACCAGACCAAGCGGCAATGGCGATGGCGCTTATTGAGAATATCCAGAGGGAAGACTTGAATCCAGTTGAGGAAGCCGTTCTACTCAAGCGTTTGGTCGATGAATTCAGCATGAAACACAGCGAGATTGCGGAAACAATTGGCAAATCTCGAGCTACAGTGACAAATTTGTTACGTCTGCTAACATTACCTGAATCGGTACTTGACATGCTCAAGGTAAAGCAAATTGAAACCGGGCATGCTAAAGTGTTATTGTCGCTTGCCCCTGAACATCGGGAACCTGCAGCACGCTATGTAGTGCAACATTCGCTGAGCGTTAGGGCGGCTGAGGTTCTAGTGAAGAATTGGCCACTTGAAAACAAAAAAGGTAAGAGCGTTGTTACCCGAAAAGACGCAAACATTACTGAACTTGAAAATGAACTCAGTGAAAGACTTGAGTCTAAGGTCTCAATTCACAACATAAAGGGCAAAGGTTTCATTAAAATTAAGTATCAGAATCTGGATGAGTTTGACGCAATTCTGTGCCGCATCCGAGGTGATTGAATATCTATATATAGGGTTGAATAAATTATGTTTAAAACAAGAAAATCCCATCCGCTTGCAAGGTTAAGCGCATTGGTTTTAGCAGTATTTATTGTCCACGGCTGTGCGGATTTTGGTGGTAACGAACTTTCTTTGCTATCAGGTTCCAAGGTGCTTGATGATTTGGAAGTTCCGCCAGGGTTGAGTCCGTTGCCAGACGCTGAACAGTTCCCATTGCCGGAAGATCTCAATACTAACCTTAAAAGCACAAGTAATCTCAGTCAAGAGCAGCTTAGAAATTTTGAGATTTGGATGCAATTTGAAGAATACAAGAAATACCGCGATGAAATTGAAGGTGTTAACATGACACCTGATGAGTTTAACCTGGCAAAAGCGCGTGGTGAAGGTATATTCAAGGTCGTCACTGAAATAACACCGGAAGAGACTGCACGATTGAAGGTTCATGATTCGATTGGTTCAGTTTGGGTGCGTATGCCAGGTTTGCTAAAAGACATGAACGTGCTAGTCAGCAGCATAAATGAGGATGAGCGTTTGATTGTAGTATCTAATGTGCCGTCTGATCAATTGCCTAGGCTTTCACAGCGCCTTGGATTTACACCGTATTCAGGTAAAGTTGACGAGTTGCACTTTCGATCCGAGATTGGTGGTAAGACTGTAATCTCTGCAAAAACAGATCTGAATATTGAAGTTAATGCTGAGGCCGGCCAACCATTTATGGAACGACTTCGGTTTTTTCTGTTAGCGAGCTATGATACAGACGGATATGTTGTAGATGATACTGTACCCGCGGTGCTCAGCAACCGAATTCTACGCGATGAGAATGGAACACTGATTATCGTTTCAGACAACGACTTTGATACAACTTGGGTTTCCGTTGGTCGTTCCTTGGAGGGGTCAGGAGTGAATATTGACGATTTGGATCGCAGTGAAGGGATTTATGTTGTGAGTTATGACACAGTGGCCAAAAAGAAGAAAAAGTCCCGATGGCAGTTTTGGCGCAGAAATAAACAGGAATTACCTGAGAGCAGGCAGTTAAAAGTTCTCGTGAGTGAAACGGAAAATGGTTCAGAAATCAGGGTTGTAGCTGGTGAAGGTGTTGTAGATCAAAATAATGAAGCTGCTGAGAATCTGCTTACGATAATTCATGATCGATTGCTAGCTTAGAAATTTGAATACGAGATACAAATTTGTAAATTATGTTAACTAGCTTCACGAACAACCATTGTGGTTAAGTGAAGTTAGTTAATAACTTTGAGATAGTAATAAATTGCACGTTAGGCATCCTTGAATAGGTGCAATTAAGAGGAGTTAAATACACAACAGCTACCGAGATTCATTTGAATCAAGAAATCACTGGAAATTCAGTTGTTTCCTCCGAAACAAAACACAGAGGGCTTTACGCAGGCAAAGGCTATAGATTCTATCATCAGTCTGCCCTCAAGATGCAACAATGTGCAGACAGTTCTGTTGCATTAACTGTCACATCTCCCCCGTATTGGAATGCTATTGATTACGACATTCATTCATCAGAAGGGTCAGATGCCTGGCACAGAAATAGGGATTATTCAAGTTTTGGAGATACATTCGATCAGTATTTGAAAAATCTTCAAGCAGTATTTCGCAGTGTATTGCGTGTTACTATAGAAGGTGGATTCTGTGCTATTGTTGTAGGGACAATTTTACACAAAGGGAAACACTATCCTATACCCATGTCACTCACTCAGCAAATGCTTGATATCGGTTGGGAATTTCATCAAGACATTATTTGGAATAAAGTGACCGGAGGTGTTAAGCGAGCTGGTTGCTTTATTCAAAAACCGAATCTTGGATATTACTACCCGAACATAATGACTGAGTATATTTTAATATTTAGAAAATCCGGCGCGCCTCGCAGGGGCCTAAAAAAGGCATTGGATATAGATGATTTGTTTAAGCGCGATATTGCAAATAATATCTGGCACATCGCACCAGTTCCGCCACGTACAATCAATCACCCTTGCCCTTATCCGCAGGAAATTGTTAGACGATTAGTACTTCTTTATTCTCAAGAAGGCGATGAAATTCTTGATCCATTTCTTGGAAGTGGACAAACAGCACTAGTTGCGTTAAAACATGCTCGAAAGTGTGTGGGATATGATGTTGAATCGCAATATCTAGAACTGTCTGAACAAAGAATTGCTCAACCACCTAAAGACCGTAAGTACAACTTATTGCCAAAGTTCGATAAAATTGCAGCTTCAGCATGACTGATATCACACCATTACATCGTTCATCATCTGGTCAAACTAGTTATTTCGCCGAAAGGCGCGTATTTGATCGTTTGAAATGCGATTGCTCAGAAATCTCAAAAAATGAGTATGAACAATCTATATCTGTTCTTGTGAAACGATACAACACTACGATTTATGAAAAAAGATTCATCGTTGGCGGAGCAGTTGAGGTTTTTACGTATGCATTGCTTAGATCCGTAGGAATTGATTGTACACTTTATGGTGACCAAGCTAAATCTGGTGACATATTACTTCCCAATGACAAGAAACTTTCAGTTAAGGGTGCGTTCACTGGTGGTGCACAAATTAGATTGGTGAACAAACAAGGTGGCGGGGAACGGGTTTAGGATGTAGCAACGTTATTCGTAGTTTCAGGTGTAGGAATTGTTTTTGGCGCGCCAGACATGGTGTCTTCTGAAGACATTGAAGATGTGAGTGATGTTGTTGTTCTGAAAAAGAAAGGTTTGCAGTCACTAATCGATGACTACTCCAATGTTAGCATGATGAATATAAGCCAGAAACAGTCAACGGAAATGACAGAGTTTAGCCACAAAGCTAGTGCAGCAGTAGCAAGACAAATTCTATTTGAAACGAAATCAAACAAATTATTGGAATCAATTAATAAAAATATCAAATAAAGTTTGGTTTATATGGGGGTGCACGTTTAGTTAAATTCCCATCGGTTTGGTGCCCGCCTTTCTAAATCATATTGCAATTTGGTGTGTGGGTTGTGTAGCCGGTATTTCAGTGTGAAAATCGCAAAGCCGGTGTAAGGCAGCCGAATCTCGTACATGGGATAGCTGATGGCTATCTACTTGCTTTCCACTTCGCTCAAGGGTGTGTCGGCACCCAACTTGGCAACGACCTGGGGATTCAGTAAAAGTCAGCTTGGTATCTGAGTCACCGCATTTGAGCGGCTTGAACCGACAACTCCGCATGGCTGCTTGACCGTGAATTGGAAGCGGACGAAACCTACCTAGGCGGCAAAGATAAGAACAAGCACTAGGACAAGTAGTTGAATGCTGGTTGGAGCACAGTCGGCAAGGTAGCGGTCATGGGTCTCATGACTTTTGGAAAGTCCTGCATATTCCCGTTACATCCCTGAGTTTGATTTGTGTGCATCCCTTTGCAGTATCGAACGGCTGTGAAAGAGTCTGCTGTAGCCTCTTTCGAAGCGAATTGCAACGCTTTGACGTGATCGTAGCATCATGTGCTTGAAATACAGTAGATTCAGCATCGAGATGTAGTGCGCTATAGCCGCTCTACAAACGCATTCTCAGAAGTTGAAAGGAGAAAGTGTCGGTTTACAGGGTTTGATGGAAATTGCTGCCCTAACTCTTAGAAGTCAAGAGAGCAATTGACAGTGCTTTGTGTTCCGAATATCTATGGAGATTTGTATGTCTCAGTGGCAAGCCACGATGGTAGGCCCTAAACACCAACAACCCTTTTTCAACGGAGTGACCTGACACATCACGACTTGCCAATTTTAATTATAACCACTTTTCACATAAAAGAGTGAAAAAATGTGAGAGAATAGAATTTGCGCAGGGGCTGACTAGCGCAGAGACTACCTGGAGTTGAGTGTGTTTGATTTGCACGGGCATTTATTGAAGGAGAACGGCCGAACTGGCGTGCAAATCGATCTAATTTTGTTCGTCGCCGCTTGTTGATTGCTCTGGCCTAGATTTCAACCATTCTTGGTATTTCTGGTATTCACGCCATTCTTTCCACAATAGGTATTGTTGATATTCAGGGTCGTCAGCACCGGCCCTGCGCCTTTGAAGATCTCCTCCGCCGAAAAAGAACAACGGAGTACCTTTGCCCTGATAAGCTCTTGGAGAGTCTGGTGTAGGTGGGTGTGCAGAATCATTTGAAGCGGTGGATTTATCACCTCCGCCACATGCACTGAGCAATGCAAGAATCGCGCAAGTAAAAATAGCTATTAAGGTAGTTTTCGGTTTGAAGTTTCGCATAGGTAAAAGCAAAGTGTTTGTATCGATTGGAATGTAAAATTATACTACTATAAGCGCCCTTGACATCACGTTCAAAAATGAAACTCAGAGAACTAGGTGCATGAAGAAAACGGAATCGTTAGCGTTGTAATATCTCAAAAATACCACTGCATTCGGTATAACACCATTAAGAGCTAGTAATCAGTCTTTCAACGTACGGTAGGATTTTATTAACAATGACTAACACACCCTCCTTGTTAGGGTGAATGCCATCTCTTTGATTCAATTCCGGCACAGTTGCTACTCCCTCTAGAAAGAACGGGTAGAACTCAAGATTGTATTGCACTGCAAGATCTTCATAAACTGAATCGAACGCCTCGTAGTAGATAGCACCAAGATTGCGTGGCGCTTTTGCGCCAATAAACAGTATCGGCAGTTGTCTAGATTGAATGTTCTCAATAATGCGAGTTAGGTTTTCGCGCACATTGGCAACTGGTACGTTGCGGAATGCGTCGTTGTATCCCAAAAATAGAATGACTGCGGAATAACTCTCAGATAACACCCAATCTATACGTGCCAAACCGCCGCTAGTTGTATCACCACTGACACTAGCGTTGAAAATCGAGACATCGTGCCCGCGCTCTATCAAGGCTTGTTCAAGCTGGTTGGTAAAGCTGTGCTCAACCGGCAAGCCATATCCGGCGATTAAACTGTCGCCAATTGCAACGATACGAATGGTGGTTTCTTCTGCTGCAACAGACGATAATTTTAATAGGCTGATGAAACCTAAAAAAACAATATAAGCTGCCAAGCGTCGGACAACCTTGTTTGTTGACCGACGCTTAGGCAGTTTTGTAAATTTTATGCAAGACGGTTGGCTAATTGTGTTCATCGTGCTAAGTCAGGTGGCAATAAATTGCGCTAACCCTTGTAACTCACGAACCAATAGCCTTATCGCCATTGCTTAGGTTTTAGGCCTCAGTAAATTAACGCGAAACCACTAACTGCGATCAGTTTCGCCGCCCACAATTATGGTTTTATCCTTGTCGCGCGAGGGTGCTGCATCACCATAGTCTTCAATTAGCCAATTTCTAAATGACAAAATCATGACGATAAGCACGCCCATCAACGGCAAGGCGACCACAATGGAAGCGGTTTGCAAAGGTTTAAGTCCGCCGAGATACATGAGACTCAAAGAAACGCCTGCAAGCACAAAGGCCCAAAATAATCGATGCCACCGCGCTGGTTCCTGAATGTCGCCCTCTTGCTCTTCGGTTGCCACAGACGCCAGTGTGAATGCTGACGAGTCAAGTGTAGTGGCGCCGAAGATAAATGCTAGCACAACGAACACAATCAGCACTAATATTCCAAGGGGCAAGGCCGTAATGGTTGCAATGATTGCTTCCGGAGCACCAGTGTTGGCTAATATTGCAGGGATGTCAACAATCCCGTTGAGGGTGAAATACATGCTGGTGTTGCCAAGTATGGCGAAAAATATCCAACAGCCCATGGTACCGCCTACAACCTCAGCCACAATGAGCTGTCGAATTGTGCGACCGCGAGAAATACGCGCAACAAACAATCCCATAAAAGGTGCATACGCGATCCACCAAGCCCAATAGAAGATAGTCCAGCCCTCGGGAAATCCGCCTTTGTCAATCGGGTCCATCCAGAAGCTCATGTAAACGAAGTTCTGAATCAATAATCCGACACTGTTGGTGAAGGTGCTGATCATGAAGACAGTTGGACCGAACAAAAACGTGAATCCGAGCACCACAATGATTAGAATGAGGTTGAGGTCGCTGAGACGTTTGATGCCTTTTTCAAGGCCGGAGTAAACGCTGGCACCAAAAATAATAGCCCAGATAATTACAACAATGACATCAAGCAAGAAGTTGCGTTCTGCGTTGAACAGCTCTGCGAGCCCGGCTGAAAGCATCGGTGTTCCGAGTCCCATAGATGTTCCGACGCCGCCAATCAGGCCAAACATAAACAAAATGTCGATAATTTTGCCGACAGGCCCGGTAGCTGCCTTTTTGCCAATCACTCCTTCACAAGCAGCAGATAAGCGCAACACAGAGCGCTTTCTATTCCATAACAAATAAGCAAGTGGCAATGTGGGTATGCAGTAAACTGCCCAAGCTGTGAACCCCCAGTGGAACATCCCGTACATTGCCGCATACTCACTAGCCTTCGCAGTCTCAGGTTCTATGTCAAGCGGTGGCCCGCCGTAATAGTAAGCCCATTCTATTGTGCCCCAATATAGAACTGAAGCACCAATACCGGCGCAGAATAACATCGCGATCCAGCTTGGCAAGGCAAATTCAGGTTCGGCATCAGGTCCGCCAAATTTCACATGAGCGAATTTGCCTAATGCGAAATACACTAGCATGCCAAAGGCGCCGATAGTAAACCATAGGTAAGCCCAACCGAGCTTGCCTGTTGTTACGCCAAGCAGTGAGCCTAGAATTTCCTGTCCCCTTTCAGGCGCAATGATCAGTGGTATAACCAAGCCTCCAATGACAATCAATGAGACCCAGAAAATAACTTTATCAATTCGTGGACTTTTCATTTGTTATGCCTCCCATTACTAGAAGCGGACGGCTCTGTCGAGCTCGTTCGTTTTCGGTTTAAGCCACTGCTCGAAAGCAGTGTTAATATGCGTGATGTTGTTTGCCCACCATTGCGAATCCACGCGCACGACGTTGTCAAGATTTGAAGTGGGAAGATAAGGTGTGATTTCATCGCTGACTAGATCTTGCGCAGATTTTCGCACTGGCCCGTATGAAATGTACTTGGTTTGATTAGCCATATTCTCAGTCTGCAATGCAAATTGCACGAAATCTCTGGCGTTTGCGTGTCGCGGAGAATCCTTCACAATTGCCCAGTACTCAATTTCAAGCATCTGTGCGTCCCAAATGATATTGATTGGTAATTTATCTTCTACAATCGGATCATAAAGCCGACCATTCCAAGCCGAGCTCATGGAGACGGTACCGCGAGACAGCATCTCAGCTGGTTCATGGCCAGAGGTCCACCACACAATATCAGATTTGATCCGTGAGGCGGAATCGAATGCCTGCTCCACCCCCCAAGGTGTCGATAGTACCGAATAGACATCGCTTGGGGCAACGCCATCAGCAATTAGTGCCCATTCAAGCAGACCTTTCGGTGACTTTCGCAGCCCGCGTTTGCCCGGAAACTTTTTAACATCGAAAAAATCTTGAACTGTCGATGGTTTATCATCAGGGAATGCAGCTTCGTTGTAGGCCAACACCGTTGACCAAACAACACTTGGGTAGCCGCATTCCTGCATGTATTCCGCTGGAATATCCTGGTCGACTGGTATGCCATTTTCAGCACTGTCGAAAAGCGACATGTCAGTCGGTTCTAGCAGGCCGCTACGGCAGGCAAGAATGATATCTTCTTGCTCAAGGTCAACAACATCCCATTTGACGTTTGCTGAATCGACCTGGCTTTTGATCTCAGAAAGACCGCCGCCATAGTCAACCATGTTAACAGCCTTGCCGGTGGCAGCCTCCCATGGCCGAACATAGGCCAGCATTTGGCTTTTTGTGTAGCCGCCGCCGAAACTGGCGACAGTGAGAGTCTGTTCATACAGTTGGACTTGTGCCGATGCCGTGCCTGCAAACATTGCAAATGCGATCAAAAGTGCGGTTTGATACCTCAGGTGGCAACGGGTAAGTCGTATGAGGTGTGAAACCATAACCTACCTCCTTGTTTTATGGAAGGAAAATTTCTTAGAAACATGCACAATTTGAAGTTGGCAATACAGTAGCAAATGTACGCCCGCATAGTTTAAAGTGCATTTGATTAGATTAATAATCATGTTTTATAGTGGCCTGATACTTCAGGCTTAACGATTTATAGCAAATTCTACTTGTTGTTTGCAACCTAAATACTATATAGAAGATTTGTCTAGTATTTACAAATTTTATTAAAGTTGTTATTTGATGAATAATATTTGTTGTCGACGGGTGTCCGTTGAATAATAACTCACAGCCGCTAGTCATGACTCGGGGTTTGTGGCTGGTGCTTACCAGTCAAGCTGGCCCAGTTGAAATTTTGCGTGGTATTGACCTTGAAATGAGTGCTGGCGAAAGCGTCAGCATCACGGGGCCATCAGGTGCTGGTAAGACTAGCTTAATGATGGTGGTCGGTGGCATGGAAAAGGCCACGCGCGGGAATGTTGAAGTTGCAGGTCACCGCCTTATGGAGCTAGATGAGGAGCAGCTTGCAGGCTATCGTCGAGATAGTGTTGGCATTGTGTTTCAGTCATTCCACTTGATACCCACTATGACTGCGCTTGAGAACACTGCTATACCATTGGAACTCGCGGGTGACAGGGATGCTTTTGAGCGTGCTCGGCATGGATTGGACCAAGTAGGTTTGTCGAAACGCCTTGAGCACTACCCTTCTGAGCTGTCTGGCGGAGAGCAGCAAAGAGTTGCGATAGCGCGTGCGCTTATCGCACAGCCCCGGCTGATTCTAGCTGATGAGCCAACTGGCAACCTAGATGCCGCCAACAGCAATAACATCATAGACCTGTTGTTTGAGCTGTGTGATGAGAAACAAGCAACGTTGCTTCTGATTACTCACCAACGCGAGCTCGCCGAGCGTTGCGAACGTCAGTTGACAATGTCAGATGGCAAAATCTATGAAAACTGAGTGTTAATGTGATGGTAGCGCCAATATTTAGAATTGCGTTGCGCGATCTTAGGCGAGGTTATCAGAAGTTTTGGATATTTTTCAGTTGCTTGGTACTTGGTGTGACTGCAATAACTGCAGTTACAGTCATGTCGGCTAGCTTGATCAATGGCATTGAGCGAGATGGGCGAATAATTCTAGGTGGTGACTTGGCTGTGGGGCAACAATTTAGGGAGCTCACCAACGATGAATATCAATTCTTGGTGAATAATTCTGCAAACTCAACTCATTATATTGAGCTTAACACGCTATTTCGCACACCTAGCAAAGATAACAGCATTCTAATCGCTCTTAAGGCTGTTGATGACAGCTATCCGCTGTATGGCGCGTTTGATTTGGCTGACGGTGGGTCCTTGCAGCAAGAGATAAAAATGACGGATGGTGTATGGGGAGCTCTAATTGAACCTTCATTAATTGAATCTGGCCGCGCTCAAGTGGGAGATTTGGTTTATTTAGGGCAAACACAATTTCGGATTAACGGTGTAATTGAAAGCGAACCCGATCGTGCAGGTAGCGATGAGCGATTTTCATTCTGGCCGCGAGTTGTTGTTCATAGAGACTCGCTTGCAAAATCTGGGCTTCTGGCTGAGGGTAGTCGTAGTCAATTTGAGTATCGGTTAGCATTAAGTGCCGAGTCTGAGCTGGAAAGTATGCGCGCCGCTATGCAGGATGAGTTTCCTCAACTAGAGATTCGCGACTATCGAAATGCCTCACCAGAGCTTTCAGATATAATCAGTCGGATTGGTGTGTTGCTGTCGTTGGCTGGTTTGACAACGTTGTTAATCGGTGGCGTTGGGGTCAGCAATGCAGTGCGTGCTTATATGAGCACGCGTCTCGCCACGATAGCAATCTTGAAATGCGTTGGCGCATCACTCAAACTCGTGTTTCACATCTATCTGACTCAGATAGCTTTAATCTCAATATTAGGGGTTCTGGCAGGCATGCTAATCGGCTGGTTGACTGCGGTGCTTGCAGCATCAACATTTGAGCAAGTGCTGTCTATTCCAATTGCACTTACTTTTAATTTCCAAGAGCTTTCGTTGGTAGCAATATACGGTTTGCTAGTTGCGTTGCTGTTTACTCTACAGCCGCTTGCGCGGGCACTCAATACCGAGCCTGCCGCTTTGTTTCGAAATGTTGTGTCGAATGAATCACATGCAACACCACGTAAATTTATTTTTATATCAGCTGTTATAGCGGTGGCATTGGCAGTGATAGTGATAACGACAGCGTATGAGAGGAGTTTTGCAGTGTGGTTTGTGATTGGCATCACTGGGTCTTGGTTGGCATTTCGTGTTTTGAGTGCTTTGATCATAGTGGTAGCAAGGGCAGTCAGTCATCGTTTACCACCGAAAGGGCGTTTGGCTTTGACTAATCTGCACCGGCCTGGTTCATCGACAAACGACATAGTGTTGGCGGTTGGTCTCGGGCTTTCGGTATTAATCGCTACTGCAATGGTGTCTGCCAATCTTGATCGTCAAATTAGCAGCTTGATCCCAGAGAAAGCGCCTTCGTTTTTCTTTGTTGGTATTCAGTCTGCTCAATTTGAAGAGTTTCGCGAAATGCTCAGTGAGACGGAAGGCGTAACAGACGTAAGCGTGTTGCCGTACATAAGAGGGCGAATTACTCGCATAAAGGGTCTGGACCCGTATGATGCACTAATTAGCCCGGATGGCGAGTGGCTTATTGATGATGGAGGAGAGCGAGCGTTTTCATACTCGACTGAGCCACCTGGTGATGGAGATATCATTGAAGGTGAATGGTGGCCGGCAGATTACGCTGGAGAGCCATTGCTTTCAATTCACAAGGATGTTGCAGATAGTTTTGGACTTTCTCTGGGCGATGAGATTAGCTTGAATGTGCTGGGAAGGGAGATTACCGGTAGAGTACATAATGTGCGCGATCTGGAGTGGCGTTCAATGCGGTTGAATTTTGCTATCATGCTGTCGCCGGAACCATTACGGCAGATACCGCATTCAAGTGTGGCTACCGCCTACGCAGACAATAGTCAGGAGTTTGAGCTTCAGGATCGGGTCGCGAGCACATTTCCCAATATTACAGTCATCCGTGTGAAAGACGCATTAGAGCGAGTAAGCGATTTGATTTTGAGAGCACGTAATGCCGCGCGCGGCATTAGTTTAGTTACGGTTGTAGCTGGGATATTGGTGTTGGCAGGGATTGTTGTATCGGAGAATCGTCGTCGGTCGTATGAAAGTGTATTATTGAAAACAGTCGGTGCCTCAAGGCGTTACATTTTGTCAGTGTTTTCATTTGAGTATCTGTTGCAGGGTGGTGTTACCGCTATTGTGGCGATCATTATGGGTTCGGTGGCTTCTTGGTCGGTAATGACACAACTTATGGGATGGGATTGGGAGTTTATGTTAGTTCCAGCATTGAATACGGCAGTGCTTGGATTAGCTATCTCATTGTCACTTGGCATGGTGGGGATCTGGAAAGCTTTGAAACAGCGTGCGCTTTATCACTTGCGCAATGAGTGATTAGTCAGGGGTCACACCGATTTTTTACTCTTGGTGTTGGCAAAATTAGTTAGAACAAGGAGTGTTTTTCAGTTTTCATTCAGATTGTATTGAGATCATGCACGGGTGGGTAGAGATATCGATGTTCACTAAAATTTTGAACAATTATCTGTCGAAATTGAGATCATCCATGTAAAATGATATAAGTGCAAGAGTTGATAAAGCACTTCTATGGATCTTGGCATGAAACCATGCAGGAAGCGTTGAGAAGTTGGAATAGGTTCCAGCTGGAAGCGACCACAGAAACATGTGCTTTCGTGCAACAAAAATAACATTAGGAAACTGTCAGAAATTGTGTTTATCAAATTGCTGGACGTGTATGTTCGGCGCTTTAGAATGTCAGACCTAGATGTTGAAACATATACGAAACTGACCACGGATGAAATTACCAGATTGAGAAACAGCGGTGCCTATAGTTCAAACACACCTCAAAGAATGCATAAAATGGATTTGATAGCACAAGCGACAAGAGTGAGTTTGAGAGTTTAATTATGAAACAAACATACAAAGAATTAGATAAACCCACAAGAGAAAAGTTAATCGATAACATTTTTTCTTGGAAAAAGAATCTTAATGGTCATTGGAAAGCAAGAAGGCTCTGCCTTGAAAAAGAAAACAAAATATTAAAGAAAGCGGAAAAATTTAACCATTACAAACTTAATTGAAAGGCTGAATCGAATTCAACCGGTCTCAGTAATCCGAGTCATCAATTTTGGCGTGTTAGCAATCGGCTTAATCCACTATAATTTCACCTGTTTTCGCTTTGGCATGAAGTGCTTGGTCAAGAGCCTTCTGACACGCGTGCTGATTAAATCAGGTACCGGAGCTTGATTATTTTCATTTGAAAAAGTCAAAGAAACCTCTAATACAAGCGCAAGAAAAGTAGCAAACAAGAATTTCAGCAATGGTCTCAGCAAAAAAAACATTAATTGAGTTTTGGGTTGGGCTGTTTGTTCTGGCTGGTTTGCTATCCGTTGTTCTGCTGGCGTTTAGCGTTGATGGTACAGGTATTTTCAAAGTCGACCGCAGCTACAAAGTCTATGCAAGTTTTGATGATGTTGGCGGCTTGAGTGTGCGTGCTCCGGTGACCATAGCAGGAGTCGATGTAGGCCGTGTTACAGACATCGCTATTGATAGCGACCGTTTCAGCGCTATTGTAGAGTTGTCAATATCAGAAAAATACAACAATATACCAATCGACTCCAGTGCAAGGATTCTCACCTCGGGCCTTTTAGGTGCTCAGTATGTTGGACTTGAGCAAGGTGGAGAAGACATTTACCTTGAATCTGGCGATGAAATAGAGTTTACCCAGTCAGCATTTAATTTTGAAAATCTTATTGGCGAGTTTCTGTTTCGGCAATCTGAGTCAAATTGACAGGTATGGCAGCATCGATTGACCGACACACAGATAGCGAGTTCAAAGTCATTGGGTCGATGCAACTTGACACGGTGGCTAAGCTCTATCGGATGCTTAATGTATGTGACTTGCCTGCAACAGTGAAAAACATTGAGATCGATCTTGGAAATGTGAGTGCGGTAGATAGTGCCGGATTGGTGCTTTGCCTTGAGTGGTTGAGCCAAGCTCAAGCGCAAGGCTGTGAGTTGATATTCAACAACGTTCCTCAACAAATGATGAGATTAGCGCGAATGAATCAGGTTGAGACATTTTTCGGAGAGATGGCATCGTCAAAATAACGCGCGTTGTGATAAAATACGCACAAATTGACAATTTAACAGGAATTAAACTACTCAATGGTAACACCTGACGAAATCAAGCACTGGATTGAGGCCGCACTTAATAATGCATCTGCCCAGGTTGTCGGAGATGGCCGGCATTTTGAGGCTGTTGTAGTATGTTCTGAGTTCGATGGTAAATCAATGATAGAACAACATCGAATGGTGTACAGTGGGCTTGGTAAAAAAATGGATGCTGATATCCATGCACTGTCGCTTAAGACATATACACCTGAACAGTGGGCAAGCGCAACTCAATAATTAGTTATCTATTGAACATTAACAGAGTTAAACGACCGCAATTGGAGAAATATAAATCATGAATATAGAGGATCGAATTAAAGATACTGTAACACAAAACAAGGTTGTACTGTTTATGAAAGGCACACCTCAATTTCCGCAATGTGGATTTTCTAGTCGGGCGGTGCAAATTCTTGAGGCTTGTAAAACTGAATTTGAGTCGGTTAATGTTCTAAGCGATATGGAAGTGCGCGAAGGTATTAAAAACTATTCAAATTGGCCGACAATACCACAGGTATACATTAACGGTGAGTTTGTCGGCGGCAGTGATATTCTGATGTCAATGTACCAGAGCGGCGAGTTGCAAAACAAACTGAATCCAAGCGACTGAATCAGGCCGAAACGAACCGCAGCTGACAAAAGTGCCAACTGCGATATCAGTTATGGATAAGCTGATTGTTGACGGTGGTGTCCCGTTAAATGGTGTGGTGCGCATTTCGGGTGCTAAAAACTCAGGGTTGCCAATCCTCATTTCATCGTTGCTCTCCGATAAACCGCTTCGTGTGAGCAATATCCCCCATCTGCAAGACGTGACGACCGTGCTTGATTTGCTTGGCCGTCTTGGTACTTCCATTGAGCTTGACGAAAGTATGACTGTTGAGGTTGACGCGAATACCGTCAACAGTTTTGAGGCAACTTACGAAATCGTAGAAACCATGAGGGCCTCAATATTGGTATTGGGACCATTGTTAGCTCGCTTTGGTCGCGCTAAGGTGTCTATGCCTGGTGGATGTGCAATTGGAGCGAGACCAATTGATCTGCATATTGAAGGACTCAAAGCTCTCGGTGCCGAAATCAATCTTGAAGATGGCTATATTCAGGCTACTGCAAACAAGTTGCGCGGTGCCCACATCTTCATGGACACAATTTCAGTTACCGGCACCGAAAACCTGATGATGGCTGCTGTACTCGCCAAAGGTACGACAGTTATTGAAAACTCGGCCCAAGAGCCTGAGGTTATTGATTTGGCGAATTGCCTCAATGGCATGGGAGCTAGAATAGAGGGGGCGGGTAGCAACAGGATTGTGATCGATGGTGTAGATGTATTGAATAGCTATCACCATCACATCATTGCCGATCGCATAGAGGCTGGGACCTACCTGGTTGCAGGAGCAGTCACGGGTGGCTCTGTTAAGATCCTTGATGTGCAACCTGAAAATCTGACTGCAGTGCTAGATAAACTTAATGATGCTGGCGCAGATATTGCCATTGAGGCCAATGCCAAGGCAATTGAACTCAATATGCAAGGGCGGCCGCGAGGAGTTGATATTCGCACCTCACCATTCCCTGGATTTCCGACTGACATGCAAGCGCAGTTCTTGATGATGAACTGCATCGCTAGTGGCAATGGCTCAGTTACTGAAACAATCTTTGAAAATCGATTTCAGCATGTGCAAGAGCTTGTGCGGATGGGTGCGTCAGTGCGCATGAATGGAAGCACAGCATTTGTTGAGGGTGTTAAATCGCTGAAAGGTGCGCGTGTAACAGCAACTGATCTGAGAGCATCAGCATGCTTGGCACTTGCCGGTTTGGTGGCGGAATCACAGACCGTCATCGAAAGAATTCACCATATAGATCGTGGTTACAATTGTATTGAAGAAAAACTGTCTCAGCTTGGCGCACGTATCAGGCGTATGCACGATAATGGGGATAGCATGTCAGACGAGATGGGTACGAAAGTAGCGTAGTGACACTGTGGTAAGTGTCTAGTGTTTCTATTGGCCTATTATCTGCTTTGGGTTGTCTGGAAACAAACCTAATCAAGCTGATTAAGCAATCGGTAACTTGTGCTACGTCCACCGCTAGGGTTCTGAATAAAGATGCCACGTTGCTTTAAATTCTGTATATCCCTGAGTGCTGTATCATTTGAACACTTTGCAATCCTGGCATATTTGGATGTGTTCATATAGCCTTTGTAGTTATCCTCTAGCATTCGATTGATGACTAGGCGCTGGCGCTCATTAACGGGGTTTTGATTGATCCTGTGCCAAAGCCGCGCCTTGAATAGAACACCGCTAAGAGCAACGTTTGCGTTGGAAATAGCTCGTCCCAAACAATCCAAGTACCATTCTAGCCAACCGGTGGTTTGAGGTGAGTTGCGCTGCTGTTTTTCAAGTTGATTGTAATATTCCTGGCACTCTGATTCAATTTGGGCAGATAAGCTGTAAAAACGGTCTGCCATCCCGTCGGCTCGCGCAAGCGCCATGTCACCTATGGCCCTCGCGATACGGCCATTTCCATCCTCAAATGGGTGAATGGTCACAAACCATAGGTGAGCAAGCCCCGATTTAAGTACCGGATCAATATCGTAACCATTATCAAACCAGTCTAGGAATTCCTGCATTTCTTTTTCCAGTTTGTCTGCGCTTGGTGCTTCAAAGTGGACTTTCTCTCGGCCGATAGGACCTGAGACAATCTGCATTGGCCCTGAATTCATAGTACGCCAGCCGCCAACAGTAATCTGGCGCATACCGCTGCGTCCTGTAGGAAACAGTGCCGCATGCCAGCCAAATAACCGGTTTTTTGTCAGGGGTTTTGAAAAATTCTGAGTGGCGTCAAGCATCATTTCAACAGTTCCTTCTACACTGCGGTTGGGTGTTACAGACCTGTCAAAATGAACCCCCAATCTTCTCGCAATGGATGACCGGACTTCTTGTGAAACTAGATTTTCACCTTCAATGGCTGAAGATTTGACAACATCATTCGTCAGTGTGTTTATGTTTGCTTCGCTTCTGAGCTCAAATCCGAGATTTTCCATTTGACCAAGCAGACGGCCTTGGTGATAGCGAGCATCAGCCAGTTTGGAAGCAAGGGCTTCAGTCTCCCATGTAAAGTTTGGCCAGTTTTGATGTTGATATATCCACATTTTAATCACCGCATAATTTGAGGTGATTATAGGCGTTATTCACCGCAATTTGAAAGTATATCTCTGCAAATAATGTGACGAATAGAGTGTGTAGGAAAGCTTCATTCAAACTAGACAGTAAAAATCATGACTGAAGTAATTTACTATCAATTTTTACTAAATTGATAGATAATTGCGTAAATTAATCAAAATTGTTCATAAATTAATCTGATTAGAGAGTCTGTAGTGCAAAAAATTCAACCTGCGCCCAAGCTTCGAGAACTTATTGAAAAATATAAAAATAATACGGATTTGATGGCTAGGGTATTGGAGGTGTCTGCCGAACCAACAAGTGAATATCGACATTGGCACAAATTTAGGTACCTGAAACATCCTCCAAATGGATTGGACTCAGAAACGTGGTGGATGGCGACCAAAATTGCAAGAAACTCCTCAAAAAGAATGTTGCCTTTTGAAGATGCCCAAGGCAATAAGTTTAGCTATGTGTTAACAGATACAATCCTAGAGAAGTTGCATATCATTGACAGTGATGCCAAAGGTCCATTGCGAACACAGCAAGAAGGCCAAGATGAGATCGGTGAACAATATATGTTTATGTCGTTGGTTGAAGAGTCCATCGCGTCTAGTCAATTGGAAGGTGCTCTGACAACAAGAAAAATTGCCAGTAACATGCTCCGTAGCGGCCGTTCTCCCCAAAACAGGTATGAGCGAATGATTTTCAACAACTATCGCACAATGGATCACATTCAGGACACTATTCCTGAGCCATTGACATTCGACCGACTAATGAAATTGCATACACTTTTAACACAAGGTACATTGAGTGATTCCAACGATTGTGGTCGCATTCAAACCCCAAAAGAGGAACGTGTTTTTATTGCGGACCAAACTAAGAAGGTGTTTTTTTACCCACCGCCAGCTGAGCAGTTACCAAACAGACTAGAAAGATTGATTGACTTTGCAAATCAATCCACGGTTAGCAGTCAATTTATACATCCCATCATCAGAGCAATTGTCCTGCATTTTATGATCGGGTTTGACCATCCATTTGTAGATGGAAATGGCAGACTAGCAAGAGCTATATTCTATAACTCCGTACTGAATAGCGGTTATGACGCTTTCGCTTATATTTCAATTAGTCAAGCTATTCAACAAGCGCCTGCACAATATGGTTATGCATTTCAATTTGTTGAAACCGATGAGAATGACATGACCTATTTCATTCATCATCAATTAGACATTATCTGCAAAAGTGTTAACAAATTAAGAGAATACCTAGCGAAAAAAAGAGAAAAAATCAATCAAATCGGGGCTGAATTAGGAAAACTATCATTGAACTACAGGCAACTTGCGCTACTTAGCCATGCTGTTAAGCATACTGGGCATGTCTATACCATAAATTCTCATAGAAACAGCCACAGTTGCGCCTATGCTACTTCTAGAGCAGATTTATTGGATTTAGTTCATTACGGACTTCTAGAGAAAATTTTCGTTAACAATAAATCTCTCGGTTTTGCTGCACCTCGCGACTTGAATGAAAAAATTTCTCAACTGGCCAAATCAAAATAAGAGTAGTGAAGATTCTTACTAAGCAGTTTCGTTAGAGATGTGTTGAAAAGCGCCTTGCAGTGCGCTTATGTGAGCGGCCGTGTTCGGATTAAACATTTTCAGATTTCGGTGTGGCGATTCAGACAGAAATGTAGCCCTCAGATTTTAGGTTTTACCAGCCGCATTGTTGACGCTTCGGGGTCTGCTCGTTGTCAAGCCTTCATCTGTATTTACCAGCACATGCTTTCATCAAGTTTGCATCGAACCAGCTGGTTGGTAAGGGCGTTGGCTCGGTCAGCGGTTGTGAATTCAACGGCTGCAATCAAGCCTTGGAACTGACAACCGTGTTTCAATACTTGCCGGTCAATCCCGCTCTGTCCGAATCATCGCCACATTGCGCTCCTTGCCGTCGAACACCACTCCAAGCAGATGTTATGTTAGTTCCAACGTTATGTTAATTCCAGAATAAAGAGTCAGTAAATACATGGACTTGCTGAAAACCTGCGTAACATAATATTTTGCAAGCCGGTCGTTCGGTCCGACCGGATTTCCCAGTGCGAGGACCCTGCCCGGATCGGTTTTTGACACCCTGACCGACCTTGGGCTGTCAACTGCGGGAGCTCAGTGCAGACTGTGGCATGACACGCCCGAACCATGACCACACGATGGTCACAGCTCGATGTGAGAGAGTGTTGTTTCTGCAAGGCTTGATTGTGAACATACGGGTTGCGGAGACTTCGATCCCAGCGGTCTTCGCAACCCGATTGTCCTCCGTCACAGTGCCGCCAGGAAAGCCATGACCCCTTGGTCGCCGGTCCACAGCCGTTGTGATTCGGATTCTGCCATCTCACACTTCGCCATGGCCTCAGCCTTCATCTGCAGGTCGATCTCGGCATAGATGTGGGTGGTGTTGAGACTGACATGTCCCAGCCAGGCGCGGATGGTGTTGATGTCCACGCCGGACTGCAGCAGGTGACAGGCGCAGGTGTGGCGGAGCACGTGCGGTGTGACGGTCTTGTCCGTCAGCGACGGCGCCCGGGCGGCACCGCGCTTGACCAGGCCGCTGAGGCCGTGGCGCGTGTAAGGTTTGCAGTTGCGGTTCAGAAACACCGGTTCCTCAGGTGGGCGGTCTTTCACCAGTTCGGTCAGCACTTTCTCGGTGCTGGGCCACAGCGGACACTGACGGCGTTTGCCCCCTTTGCCATGCAGCGTTGCGGTCGCTGGTCTATCGCCACCGCTTGCGCATTGGAAGTCGGCCACTGTCAACGCAACCGCTTCGGAGACCCGGGCCCCGGTGTTGTAGAGAAACTGCAACACTGCGTATTCAACTTGACCGAACGGCGTCGTTCGGTCCGGTGAGTTGAGCAAGGCCTTCATTTCATTGCGGCCGAGCCAGTCAATGGACTTGTGCAGCGTTTTTTTCTGAGGAATCGCACGCATCTGGGCACTCCAGTCCAGATGGACGGGTTCCCGGGCCGCGACGAAGCGTGCGAAAGCACGAATGGCCGCCAGTCGTTGATTGCGGGTCTTTACCGAGCAGCCGCCCGCTTCAAGGCCAGTGAGAAACTGTCGTACAAACTCGGCACTCACGTCGTCAAGGGTCAGACGCTCGGCCGGCTTGCGAAGGCGGTCCCTAGCGAACTTGAGCAGTTGCACGAAAGTGTCCCGGTAGCTCTTTCGGGTGTTGTGTGCCAGGTTGCGCTCGGTTATGAGATGCTCGCCCAGAAAGCGGCGCAGCCAAAATCCGAGGGTATGGGTGTCACTCATGCTCACCTCCTTCAACCAGTTGTTCAAAGCGGCGCGAAGCCTCAGACAGCAGTGCCGGGGTCATCGTCAGATAGACCCGGGTGCCGTCCAGGTTGGCGTGTCCCAGCCAGGTGGACAGCACCGGCAACAGGCGCGACACATCGGCGTCTTGTCGGTACCAGTTCTCCACCCGATGGACCGCGGCGGTGTGGCGCAACGAATGCAGGTTGGGCGGTCGTCGTTCATCGCCTGGATCATGTTGGACGCCGGCCACCTTGAGCAAATTTGTGAATGCCTCGCGAACCGTGCGCGAGACCAGCGGCGTCCCATCAAGGTTGAGGAGAAAAGCAGGATCCCGGTCGTTCGGGGTGCAAAACTCTTTGCGCCGTCGGGCATAATGCCTCAGTGCCTCAGCCAATTGCCGACCGACTGGCACCAGGCGCGACTTGTAAAACTTGGCGTCGGCAATGGTCAGCACGGCTTCGCCCAGGTCCACATCGTCCAACCTCAGCTGCAACGCTTCGTTCAACCGCAGCCCGGCACCATAGAGCAGCAGAAGCACAGTCCGCAGGGTGGATGCATCAAGTTTGACAGCCCGCTGCCGACTGCAGTCAATCGCCGCAAACAGACGTTGCAACTCATCACGGGAGAACACCCAAGGCGGTGCCGAGCCTGGCCGTTTCGGTTCGCTTGCCGGGGTCGGAAGCGGCGACCGGTCAACATAACCGCGGCTGCGCGCAAAACGATAGAAACCGGCTAGGATGCCATACTTGTTGGCCCGCGTTCGGGTCAGCGGACCGGTGCCGCTCAAAACGCGCAACACCTCGGTTTCGCTGACCGCCTCGCAGTCAATGTCAATGTCAACGCTGAGCTGTCGGCAATAGTGATGCAGCAGTTGTGCACTGCCATGGAATTTCGCCCCGTGGGCTTGCCGCCATTCAATATAGGCTTCAATGGCAGGTCGCAGTTTCATAGCAGCCCTCCAAGGTCGATTTCACTCACCTCGCGAAGGGCACCGAGTTGCACTTTGGCGTAGGTGGCGGTGGATGTGATGTGGCGATGCCCCAAGTAGTCGCTGACCACTTTCATTGGCAGCTTCGCATCCAAAAGATGTTGCGCCACGCCATGTCGCAGGGCGTGCGGGCCATAAGGCCGGTCGCTCTGCCCAAGGCGGTTTCTGACAATGTTGTAAATCACCTTGCCCGTGATCGGTCGCAACGGGGCCTGCAGTGTCAGGAACACCGCCCGATGCGAATGCTCAGGACGAACCTCGCGCAAATAGCGCACCAGCGCCTGCCCGACACTGTGTGACAAGGGATAGTGGTGCGTGCAACCCGACTTTGACCGGCGCACCGTCAGTCTTGATTCGCTCCAGCTGATGTCATCCAGTGTCAGACCCGCCACCTCACCGGCGCGCAAGCCGTAAGTGACCAACAGCATCACAATGGCACGGTCGCGCCGGTCGACAGCTCGCTTCCCTTGCGTCGTGGCCAGCAGTTCGGCCACCTTGTCGCGGCTGGGTCCCTTGGGCACCGCTTCACCCGGATAGCGCTTGGGTGGCATGATTCCATCGGCCAGTCCAGCCGGACACCAACCCTGATGCTCAGCATGTCGCAGGAAAGTGCGAAGGTGACACGCATAGTTATGAACGGTTGAGCGGCACAGGCCGCGGTGCCGCCAGTCAATCAGCTGCCGGTCAAGCTCCTCAAAACCGAGGCCATCCAAGGCCACGCCATGCTCATCAAGACGTTCGAAGAAACCATCAACCACGACGCGGCGCTGGCGGATTGTCTCCTCGGACAAGTCCAGCTCCGACCGCAACCAATCGGCATAGTCATTCACCAGCGCGGTGTGGCGATGCTGTGGTTGGCAGGGTGTCTCTTCCAACAGTCCGGCAAAGCGCAACCAGCGTACCGACCGGTTGATGAAGCGTCGCTGTGTGATGAGATTGGCACGTTGGCGAGCATGACTTTCGCCACCCGGTGTCCCTTGTTTCACGGCCTTCTCGACTCGGACGGCATCAACACGGTCACCGCTGCTCAGGTTGAGCAGCTCAACCAGACGAACCTGCTCGGTTGCAATATTACGCAATGTGACTTGACAACCTCCGCACTGTGCGTAGTGCACCAGATAGGAAAGTCTCTCATCATGCAACGGTGCCTTGCGGTATCGTTCAATGGTGGCAGCGTCGGCAAACAAATCTTCAAACATGGTAGTCCTCCTTGATGGAATTGAAAATAAACCATGTTAGCTCAGAGCCGATTGGAAGACGCAAGAGGCAGTCCCAGATGCCACCGGAATCTTCAGGCTGAACATTGCATGCGATTGAGTGGATTTCACCGACCGGAACCCGCCCCTTTACATCGAGCTGTGACCATCGTGTGGTCATGGTTCGGGCGTGTCATGCCACAGTCTGCACTGAGCTCCCGCAGTTGACAGCCCAAGGTCGGTCAGGGTGTCAAAAACCGATCCGGGCAGGGTCCTCGCACTGGGAAATCCGGTCGGCCCGAACGACCGGCTTGCAAAATATTATGTTACGCAGGTTTTCAGCAAGTCCATGTATTTACTGACTCTTTATTCTGGAATTAACATAACGTTGGAACTAACATAACATCTGTTATGTTGTATACAACATAACAGATGAATATCCTTCCAGCGATGCCGATACTTGCCGACATATTGCTTCTCCCGGATCTGCGCCACCGACTTGAGCGCCTCCTTTTCCACTTTCGCTTTGTCTTCCGGCTGCTTGGCCACCTTGAACTCCATCGCAAACACCTGACCGGCATGCACCACCACCAAGTCCGAACGTCCGCGGCTGGTTGACTCCTCGCCTTTGACATCCACGCCGATGGCAATGAAGCAGGCGAACACCATGCCCGCATAAAACCCCTCATAGTGTTGCATCCCGCTTTTGACATACCACTGGTTCGGGACCGCACAGAAAAACGAGTGCAACTCCGCCTCGAATTTTCCGAAGTCGTTGGCCGCCAGAAACCGCACCATGTTGCTCGCTCGCTTTTCAAGTTCTTCAACGTCTTGACTGATAACATCCAGCAGTTCCTCGTTCAGACTCAACCGCACCTCATGGTTGGGGGATTCCAAGGTGTAATAGAGTCTGTCATTGCGAAATTCATGCTTCTTGATGGTCAGGTAACCGGACTGGAACAGCAACGGGTTGATGCGAATCCTGTCAACATTGAAATTGGACAGGTGTTTCTTCTCCATTTCCAGGTTCTCCAGATTCAAGGTGTTGATCAACCCCTTGGCCATCATCTTGTAAAGGTACTTTGGCGTGCCGGTTTCATACCAATACGGTTCGAACTGCCTGTTGTCAAACAGCAGCAGGACATCGAAGGGGTTGTACACTTTCTCCTCTCCGAGCCAGCTGTAGCCGTTGTACCAGCGCCGTATCTCGTCCCGGTCCAGCCCTTCAAGTTCCGGGGCGAACACCGTGTCAATGTCAGAATCTGTGTAGCCGCAGATGGTAGCATATCTGGGGTCCAGACTGATATCTTTGAGGTTGTTCAGTCCGGAGAACAGGCTGACCTTGGAATACATGCTGATGCCGGTGACGAATACGAAACGGATGTATTCGGCGCAGCCCTTGATGATGCCGTAAAGTCCATGCAGGTATTGGCGATTGGCTTCTGCCTGCTTCTTGTTTTCAAGCAGGTCTAGGATCGGCTTGTCGTATTCGTCCACCAGAACAACAACCTTTTTGCCAGTGACGGAGTGAAGGCGGTATATGATGCTGCGAAACCGTCTCGGACCCGAGTCGGAATTCACGGCCGGTTCAAGCCGATGTTGGTGTTCAATCATTTCAAACTGTTCAATGACGTCCTTTTCAAGTTCCGACTGATTGCTGAAATCGCCATCAAAGCTCAGTCGCACCACCGGATTGCTGACAGTCCAGTCCCAGCGGTCATGGATGTGCAGACCTCGGAACAGCTTCTCGTTGCCTTCGAACAGCTCTTTTAGTGTGGATACCAGAAGCGTTTTGCCGAACCGGCGAGGGCGGGACAGGAAATAGTAGCCGGGTTTTCTGGCCAGTTCGAATATATGGGCGGTCTTGTCCACATAGTAGAAGTCCCATTCTCGGATGTTTTTGAAGGCTGATTCCCCGATAGGCAGGTCAAGTTTGTTCATGTTGATTGCTCAGTGAAGCTGTTAGTTGAATTATAGCATCAACGATGGCCGAGGTTGCCTGAATGCGAAAACGAGCGGTATGCGAGTCTATTTTCAGGCATGATTTCATACCCGATCCGGTGCTGGAACCCCGCATCCGACGGATTGGCTTCTTTGGTCTTTTCCCCCTTGCTCATTGTCTGCCCATTCGCTCAGCTGGCCACCCACCCACCTGCCACTGAAACCAAGTTGCTGACCGAGGTTGGGCAACAGTTCCATGAGCGTTTCTACTTGACCGCTCAGCATCTCGCTGAGAGCATCTCAAATACAGAAGACTCATCCGATTGTTTCAATATTTATCAATTTCATGGAAATTGATAAATATTGAGGTGCATTTATCAATTATTGATAAAAATCGTTTCATAAATATAAGGTCATATAGAAAACAGTATGTAGCAAGCAATGAGTTTAATCTGCGAGCGGATATAGTAATCGAACAATTAGAACTGGCGTCTGTCCTTTGGACCATCTCAACACCTGCAACTGTATTTGCTACGTAGTGCTTTCGGTTCTTTTTCAGTTTTGATTTCGAATATACGGCTAATCGGCAATTTTAAAATAGCATGCTCAAACCCAAGGAATGATGCTAGAGTAAGAAGAATTACTTGCAATGGAACTTGCGGGTCGGCATCATTACGTTCTCCCAGTTCAACACCGTCACATGAAACACATGCTTCGCCAAGTTTAGTCCAGTAATCAAATCTTGTTGTCCTTACATTGCTTACACTCCTGTGAATTAAATTCTATCATGAAGTTAATACTCTACATATTGCACCAAACGGTGACTTTTTTGAAGTGAGCCGTGCCATTTCATTATTCCTGAGTATAACAGTCCGAGATCTTTGCGGGTAAAGTTAAATTTTCCATTGTACGAAGCCAAGGCATCTGATGCCCTGGTGTTAAATTACTAAGCATGTGAGCTCGCATCTCAAAAGATTACCGAAGCGCACTCGCTATACTGGATCCAGTATCAAGTCCTGCTCAATAATTGACTCCGCAAAACCTTCCTTCAATAATACACAGATCAATTACTGTATACAATGATATTATGGAGTTAACTCAGGTTGGCTAAGTTTATAACTTGCTTTGGCTAAAAGAGTTAGCATCGAGCAACTTAAACAGAACATTTTTAACTGTATGCAAGGGCAAATAAATGAAGTTACCTAAGTAGCCGCGTGTTGCGATATGGATGGTCACCAACATCTGTATATCGATTTTTGTGTGCACCGATTCTGAAAAAGACGAAGCAGATGGTGCATGCAGATATTGTCAGCAATATACGCCAAGGACATGTGACTAGTGCTACTAGTTGACAGAAACACTCTTGTGTGAGAGAAGTGGTAAGCATTGAAAAACTTAACTATCTGTGTGAGAAGAATCTAGGAAATGCAGGTCTTTTTCTAATGTTTTGATGTTTAAATTAATGGCTAGAATATAACCATATTGAATTTGTAGTAGTGAAACTGAGACAGTATCAGTTGGATATGACCCAAAAGGTTGACCAACAGTTAACGGCTGGTCAACGTAAGTTGCTTCTACAGCTTGAAACCGGCGGTGGTAAGACAGTTATCGCCGGCTTCTTGACTCGTAGCATAGTTGAAAAGCGAGGCGATGAACCAGGTTTCTTATGCTTGTATCTCGTTCATCGCAAAGAACTCATTAACCAAGTTGCCAACACGCTTGATAAGGTGGGAATGGGTAACATGGTTGGAATTATCCAGTCAGGTCGTGCTGTGGATAAGTCCGCAAGGTTGCAAATAGCCAGTGTTCAAACGTTGGCAAGGCGTCTGGACGAATACAAGTCATGGCTAACTCCCCACATAATATTCGTTGATGAAGCTCATCATATAAGGGCTAACACTTGGGAGTTGATACTGCAACAATATTCTAACTCTTACCTTATCGGAATGACTGCAACACCAGCCAGACTTGATGGCAAAGGATTAGGCAAGCATTTTGACTGCATGGTGCAAGGATGGTCGACCGAGAAATTGATTGAACATGGATACCTTGCAGACATGGATTGCTATTCCATAGAAACGTCGTTTGACCTTGAAGGTCTCAAGAAACAGGCTGGTGACTATAACAAGAAACAGCTGAGAGAGAGAACTGGAACCACCAAGTTCAGAGCTGATATAGTCGATGCTTTTTTGGAACACTGCATGAATAGAAGAGTAATACACTATACTTCAAGCATAGAAGACTCCATGAAAGTCAGAGATAAGCTGAAAGCGATAGGCGTGAATGCAGCTCATATTGACGGACTTACACCAGAAAAGGAAAGAGAGTCAATAATAGAGGCATTTAGGAGAGGCAGTATACAGGTTCTGTCAAATGTAGAAATAGTTACAGAAGGATTTGACGTGCCAGACTGTGACGCTATCATGTTAAGCAGGAAAACGGCAAGTGCAGTTCTCTTTCGTCAGATGGTAGGAAGGGCAAGGAGACCTAAAAAAGACGGCAAGAAAGCGATTCTGATCGATTTGGTGGGCAACATGATTGAACACGAGCATCCAGACTTGCAACCAGAGTGGGATTTGGAGGATGGAATTGTAACAAACAAGGAAAAAAGAACTTATGCAGATGCGAAAATATGCAAGTCATGTGGATTTTCACCTATGAAATATACAAGAGAAAACGGATGGGCTTGTCCGAAATGCGGTAATAAGAAAATGAGAATGAAATTTAAAGATATCAAAATGGCTCTCAAAGAGATAAAGAAACTTAAAGACCGGCAAGAATCAATTCGATACAGCGATGAATGCTTAAACAATATGAAAAGGGAGGTTAGAGATTCAATGGGAATACCAGCAGTGTTAGAGAAAATCGTAATGAAATACGGAGTCAAATCTGACATCAAGTGGGTTTGGAAACAAGTATATGGAGATTACTGGAAAAGGCAAAAAAACTTGAGAAAACCGCACTGGAGAAAGTAGCTCAAAGTGTCGTATCTTGTAACAGTATTAGAAAGAAACGGCGTAAAGTTTGAGTGTAAGAGCGGTTCTGTATGGGAAGCACATTGCTTCATGCATAACGATAAGAATCCATCGATGTCGATAGATGTGAAAACCGATTTATGGTATTGCCATATATGCAAGAAGGGTGGAAATATCTATCAGTACATGACCGAATAATGGCTTGGAATGGCACCAAGGACGACGCAATAGATGAACTGAAAGACTAAAATGCGTGGAAGGGCGAATATGACAACAATATCAGAAACGAATACAAGAGACCTAAAGAAGCTGTAAAGGTTGATATTGTCTCGGAAAAACAAAAGGGGCTGAGGAAGACATCAGGATATGATTGTAGAGACAGTAAAACGTTTGCAGTTTCTATCGGAATATACAGCTAACCAGCAATTTCAAATTGACATGCTCAAATCTCAAGAACGATGCCAGAATAAGAAATTTGACAAGGACAAGGTTGTCACCGGTTCTTTTTACACACGAAAGCCAATTTGGCTTACTCAGCCTGTTGTATGCTTTCTAAATGAACAGGCTCAGCTAAATTATCATGTTCTGGATAATTTTGCTGGTGCTGGCGACTTGCTTCGGACAATGTCAGAAAAGTTCGGCGTTGTTCCCCATGGATATGACATATTCAGTTGTAAATGGATCCGAAATGAAAGTTTATCAAACGTACCGAATCCGCATGGTGCTTTAATTTGTACCAATTCACCCTACCTTGCAAAGCACAGTGCCAAGCGAAAGCGGCTGTGGAATGTTGTCAACTCCTACTATAGTCATCACTACGACCTTTACGAAGTTGCGATTACGCAGTGTATGAAATCTGCTTCGGCAGGTGTGTTCATTGTTCCAGAAACGTTCATTCATTCCAAATATCCCAAAGACAATCTGAAGCTGGTTTCGGTTATTGTAGGTAATCCTTTCACGGATACTGAAACCCCGGTCTGCGTCGCTTGTTTTCATGACAATGTAAAAGACGGTTATACGGATGCTGAGGTTTGTATTGGCGATGAATATGTCTGTAGCATGGAAGAATTAAGTCGCACCAAATTTGAAACTTACAGGAATCAAAACATCAAATTCAATGAACCCAATGGCTTGGTGGCACTCAAAGCGGTAGATGGCACTATTCCAAATGACAGAATTCGTTTTGAAAAGGCAACCAGATTTTATTACAGCCGTTCCAAGGTAAAAGGTTCAAGCAGACTGCTAACTTATATTGAAATCGATGGCTTGATCAATTTGAGTTCGTTTGTCAAGACTGCAAATGAACTATTAGAGAAAATCAGGCGCAGTACCCGAGATTTAATTTTGTCTCCATTCAAGGGCAACAATAAAAATGGTATTCGAAGGCGACGATTGGATTATGCACTTGCACGCTACATTATCAGTGAAACGGTTGAGCAGTGCAGGTGTTAGTCTGTTTCTGTGCAAGCGAGTCTGAGAGCGTTTTTGTTGAAAGGTTCATTGGTGAATGTCAGTGAGTGGTGTTATACGGTTTGTTGCTACACTCGTCCAAATTGACGTTGTTTAAAACTTGGGTGTGAATTAGCAGAGCATTTGGACGTTTATTAGGCCATGAATATTCAAAAAGATAGAATAGCCATAGCAGTTTCAAAAGGACGTGTTGCTAAAGCAATGCTACCGCTTCTCAAGGATGCTGGTATAGACCCGATTGATCACTTTGAAAGCTCAAGGAAATTGGTGTTTCAGACGCAAACGCCTGAGGTTGCGCTTATCATCGTTAGAAGCATCGATGTGCCGACTTATGTCCGGATGGGAGGTGCCGACCTTGGTATTGTCGGAAAAGATATCCTTCTAGAGCTTGACAGCGATAACTACTACGAGCTCGCAGACTTGGGTATATCAAGGTGCGAATTAGTAGTTGCAGAAAGTGAATCAAGCGAAAAGGGTAACATTGAACGTAAAAAGCGGGTCGCGACTAAATATGTCAACACAACCCGGCGTCATTTTGCAGCTAAAGGTGAGTATGTCGATGTATTGCAACTGGATGGTTCAATGGAATTAGCACCTATTTGTGGAATGGCAGACCGAATTGTCGATCTGTCACAAACTGGTGAGACCTTACGGAGCAATGGCTTAAAGAAAATTGAGACGATTACTCAAATAAGTGCGCGACTTATCGCCAACAAGGCTTCCCTGCGACTCAAGGAGAAAGCTTTGAAATCGATAGTGACAGCACTGCGTCAAGCTGCTGGAGAGCAATAATGAAACTGGACATGGCTTGGTTATCAACCGCTGACAATAGTTTTGAGGTGGATATGCGTAAGCTCCAGTCGCGCGGGTTGGAGTTTGATCCAAAGGTTGATGCTCAGGTACAGGACATCATTGCCAGAGTTCGGCAGCACGGGGACGACGAAGTGTTGGCACTTACGCGCAAGCATGACAATCATCCGGCTGTTGCGATATCAGAATTGGAATTAGACCGCGAACAACTCAAAGCAGCAACCTCGGAAGTCGGATCTGAGGTGCGAGAAGCGCTTGAGATTGCAGCACGGCGAATACGAGATTTTCATGTTCGGCAGGTTGAGCAGTCTTGGAATTTTGAGGATGATGACGGTTCGCTGTATGGACATAGGTTAAATCCAATCAGTCGCGTAGGTGTGTACGCGCCAGGTGGTCAGGCGGCGTACCCGTCTTCGGTGTTGATGTCGGCTGTTCCAGCTAAAGTGGCGGGAGTGAGTGAGGTTGTGGTGACAGCACCAGCTCCGAATGGAGAGATTAAAAAATCTGTACTGGCCGCCGCGTATATAGCAGGTATTGAACGAATGTTTACAGTTGGCGGAGCACAGGCTATTGCTGCACTTGCGTTCGGGACACGAACCATCCCAAGAGTAGACAAAATTGTGGGCCCTGGTAATGCTTGGGTGTCCGCGGCAAAGCGTCAGGTATTCGGTCATGTAGGCATTGATTTGGTAGCTGGTCCATCGGAAGTCGTTGTCGTTTGTGACGACACTGCTAATGCCCAGTGGGCGGCGATGGATTTATTTGCTCAAGCTGAGCATGCTGAGGATACGCAGTCGGTTTTGGTGTCGACAAGCAGGCAAAAGATGAACGAAGTACACCAAAGAATGCAGGAGTTGTTGCCTGGACTTGAGCGTCGCGATATCATTGCCAGAGCAATTGCAGGGCAAGGCGCGATGGTAAAAGTTCGAGATCGCGATGAGATGATTGATGTGATCGATAGACTGGCACCGGAGCATTTGGAGCTGATGATTGAAAACCCGATGGAGGTTGCAGAACGAGTTCGAAATGCAGGTGCGATATTTGTTGGACCATACAGTGCAGAAGTGCTTGGTGATTACTGTGCTGGGCCGAATCATGTTTTGCCAACATCGGGATCAGCTCGTTTTTCATCTCCGCTAGGAGTTTACGATTTCATGAAACGTACAAGCATCATTGCTTGTACAGCACAAGGATCGCGCCATCTTGCTTCCACCGCTAGCGTATTGGCGCGAGAAGAACAGCTCACAGCTCACGCACGTTCGGCCGAATACCGATTAACTAACAATGAATGACAAGTCGAAATCTGTAATAGATCGAGTTGTACACAAGGAGATACGAGCATTAAACGCGTATCGTGTGCAGCCATTCGATGGTCATGTCAAGCTAGATGCAATGGAGCGTCCGTATGGGTTGCCGGATGATTTGCAGGAAAAGTTATTAAATCGGTTACAGTCAGTTGCAGTTAATCGTTATCCTGATCCGCAGGCATGCAAACTCAAGCAACAGCTAAGGCATGTCTTTTCAATTCCAGCCGATTTGGAACTTACACTAGGTAATGGATCAGACGAGCTGTTACAACTAATTCAGCTAGTGACTGGCGGATACCATCGATGCATTATGGCACCACAGCCTTCGTTCCTGATGTATGAGATTATTGCTCGTTATACACGCGCGAAATTTGTTGGAGTGGACTTGGATGAGAACTTTCAATTGAATACTGAAAAATGGATTGAAGCAGTTCAAAAGAACGATCCATCCTGTGTATTCATATCATATCCGAATAACCCAACAGGCAATTTTTTTGACACTGCGCTGATTGAAGAAACCGCGCGAAGTGTGGATGGATTGGTGGTGGTTGATGAAGCATATTTCGAATATTCTAAGCGCAGTATGTTGAATTTAGTGAATCAATTCGAAAACCTGGTTGTTGTGCGAACACTCTCTAAAAGCGGATTAGCCGGTCTTCGCATTGGATTCATTATCAGCAATGCAGCTTGGTCGGTGGAGTTTGAGAAACTGAGGTTGCCGTATAACATTGGTGTGTTGGCACAGGCCAGTGCAGAATTTGCACTGGAGCACTGGGTGCAGATCAGTGTGGCGACTGAAACAGTTATTACGCAACGAGGCGTTCTTCAGGCAAAACTTCAGCAACTAGACCGAATAGAGGTAATTGGCTGTCATACCAATTTCCTTGTTATACGAATCAAAGGTAAAAATGGAAGCGAGGTTTTTGAGGGACTAAAGAGCGATGGGATTTTAGTCAAGAACTTGGATCGTACGCACCCTGTTCTTGCTAACTGCTTGCGAGTTACAGTTGGAACTGCGGAGGAAAATGCGCTGTTTATTAAAGGATTGGAACGGCATCTGAGGTGATTTGGTTTCATTCTAAGCCTTCAAAAGCGATGTAACATTTCTATCGGCAATTAGCGTTGGTTATTTTTGTGAATAATACGAAATAGTCAAAACAATGCTTAGAGTTCCCTGAAAATCAGAAACACTAGCAAATGAATAGCACAAACGATTTGAATGACTTGAAAGAAGCGATAGCATTACAGAATCAGGGAGGCGTTCTCATAAACTAGCAAGTTAGAGGCACAGGTTATTGATCCCATCAGATAGTTGCCGCATTCAACGAACAAGACTGCTAACTGTAACAAGTTTCTGTGTTCACAGAATTTTATATGGGCGAATTGACATTGGAAGATGGTAAGTTGCTTGATATCATTGACAAACCAAATCAGCTTGTATGGCATTCGTTAGAACAGTAATAGCAGCCATTAACGTTGTAAAAGTACTTTTTCGCCTCTTTGACTGCCGGATGACAAGAAGAAAATTCTCCAAGATATTTTGCGTTTTTAGGTGACGGAAAATAATTACATCCAAACTTGTGGACTTCATGGTCGCCACTGTTTGTTTGAGCCCTTCTGTTGACACAGTATTTTGCCATCATAACCCCTCTATGTCAGCTTGATATTTATCCCAAAAATGTGTTTTCTAGTTGTGCGAATGAGTGTATTACTTCAACTCAGTAGTTGAAAGCAATAATTTCTTCACTTTGCCGTTGAGTGAAGTATTGCAGCGACCGTTGTAATCTTATTGAGCGAACAGTATACGAACTGGGCAGTTTGAATATTTCCGGTCGATTCTGTTCCGACAGGACTACTTTGTTGTTCTTCTCAATATTTCTCAGAAACTGGTTGAATTCATCTAACCCCAAAACACCGTTGTAATGCCCATTAGTATTGTTGAAATAAGGTGGGTCTAGATAAATAAATGAATTCTGCACGTCAGAGAACTTGGTGTAATTTTTGTTCGTAATAGTTAAATTGCTAATTATTGAACTCAATTGAGTTAGCATTTCAAGGTTCAATTTAGGGCATGTACTCCCCTTTCTGATAGGCGAGTTAAACTTATTTTTGGAATTGAATCTTATCTTTCCGGAAAATGCGTTTTTTGCAAGATAAAGAAAGTTCGCAGCTCCTTTAACTCCGTTGTCTAATGCTAAGTTTCTAACTTGATAATAATAAGTTTCGGACGATTTGAGGTAGTGTTCGTTGTACAACTCCCATAGCTTTATAGGGTTGAGCTGGACTTGTTCAATTAAATTTGTAACGACCGGATTGTTATCATTGTATGTAACCTGACTCGATCCAAATCTGTTGCATGCATAAAACGCGAAAGATCCACCGCCCCCAAACACATCGTAAATGCGGCATTTGAGTCCGTCAGGGATGATCTGATCAAAAATGTCTTTGAAACCGGCTTTACAGCCGATATACGGAATTATCTTTAACGGGTGTACTGGCTGATTTGTGACGACAAAATCCTCTTCTTGAATAGCAACCGCAGAACTCATACAGACCTCTCTCATCATAGAACCATAATGTAATCAACCACCAGCACATTTTACCAAGTCAGCATATCTCAAACACCACTCGATTAATTCATTCGATCTGTGCCATCGTATTATTTGCCTAGGTTTGAATTTATCTACACAATTCTGTGAGTGCTTTGGACTTGTTTTGTGAAACTGGGGTGTACTCGCGACAGTGTTTACACTAATGAGGTAATGTTTTACGACTGGCATAGCTTATCTCTTTTGATCCGGGCCTGTGGCACGCGTTCGTTTTTTCAATATAGCGATTCGATGTACTTCATCGACTTCTATTCGGTTTAGAACTAGCACACAACTTCGTATAGACTTAACACCGTTTTTTATGTTTTGGTTTTATTAGCAAATCCTCGTTGTTTTACTAATTTATCTGTAACTAGTTATCAGATATACTTAGAGTATATTGATTGGCGCAATGTTCCGAATTTCATACACACGGTATTAAGCAATTGACTAACGTATTTGATGTCGCTGCCTACATTCTTCAGCAGCGAGGTTTTATGACTACTTGGAAGCTCCAAAAACTGATCTATTACAGCCAAGCTTGGTCGCTTGTATGGGATGATGACGTAATTTTTCCTGAGGAGATTGAAGCTTGGGCAAATGGGCCAGTGGTGCGTGAACTCTACGAATCTCATCGCGGAGAATATCGAATTAACAAATTACCGAAGGGTTGCCCAGATAATTTAACCAAAACGCAGCGTGAAACGGTAGATGTAGTTCTGGAATACTATGGTGACAAATCTCCTCAGTGGCTGAGCGATCTCACACACATGGAAGATCCATGGAAGTTTGCCAGAAAAAATGTTCCTGCAGGTGAGCGAGGCAATGAGGTTATTCCGAAGGAGTCGCTTGCAGAGTATTACGGTAGTTTGTAGCATCCGTAGTGGCGCGAGTTTACGTGAAGCGGCCGAAATAGAAAACACAACTACCTGAGACTGAGCAAGTACGGATGTAATCCGAACTTCAATATCGATTCATTTGATAGTGACACGATGGTGCAGCATTGAAGTTTTGAAAAAGTCAAACAAGCAGAAACCTGACCCAACGCCGTCCATGACTGACTTTGAGATAGATGAGGTTGTGTCAATTCTGTTGGGCGTGAAGCCGGAGCACCGCCGGAAACCTCAAAGGCAAAAATCTTCCAAAAAAACGAAGAAATTGGAATGATTCTATAGCGGTCAACTCTAAGTATAATTCCCTGTTTTTGCTGGAACTTTAGTTTATTTTGACAGAGAATGATTTAGTATCTACGATCAGTGGTGTGGTGAGTTGACATTTGACGCGATTAATTGTTGGTGGCTTTCCGAAAGTGAGTACACCCCACAGGCCGAATTATCAATACTAGCACTTGGTCAGAATTTCAACAATTGCTAATATTGTTAAAGTTGCGAAATATGTATGCTTTTTGCGTTTTCGGTTATTGATTTACGCAAGTGAAAGGCTATGATTGATCCTAACTCAAAGCAAACTTAATTCCTTTCTTCCAGCCATCATCCCATATTTTCCATAGCGCAAACGTGTTATATTCTTCTGTAGTATCAATTTTGTCGATAGCTTCAGAAAATAATTTGTTAATGTCTTCACTTTTGATCGCCATTTCAGTTGTCATCCATTTACTTGTTTCTGGGTCAGAATCGGTTTTCAGAGATCTGAACCTCACATAATTCTTGTAAGAATGTTCGAATGCAGTATCACGTAATGATATAAGCATAGCAGATTCTTGACTTGCTTCTTGATCTATAACCATGTTAACCTCTTTACTTTCAATAATATTTGTTGAATTTTTGCTTGCCTTATCAAAAACTGATTTTTGATACCGATTGTATACCAATATTACATTATCCAAGATCCAAAGTTATGAGACGGCCATTACGCTATTTAATTTTTATCGGGTGCACCACATACATTCTATGTGAACCTGATTTCATATACGATAGGATGCGGTGATTCAGTAAGTATTCGCTATGCGAGAGCTCTTACACTAGCGAATTTGCTAGACTGAAAATCAAATGTAGGTCGTGAGAATATAGTATGTTCAGACTTCCGGACCTGATCTTTGAATTACATTTGCTTCTGTCTGCCGACACTATAATATTTGATGAATATTATTAACAAAACCACTATTTTCTGCAGTGACACAAGAAAACCGAAAATCCCAAATTAGCCGCGAAACCAAGGAAACTCAGATATCAGTTTCACTGAATCTAGATGGCAATGGTAATAACAACCTTAATACTGGTGTTCCGTTCTTTGAACACATGATTGAGCAAATTGCAAGACATGGTTTGATCGATATTGATATTAAGGCTGCTGGTGACTTGCATGTTGACGCTCATCACACTGTTGAGGACGTTGGCATAGTGATAGGTCAAGCAATCGCCGAAGCAGTTGGAGATAAGTCTGGGATTGTGCGCTATGGTCATGCTTATGTTCCACTTGATGAAGCGTTATCGCGTGTTGTAATCGATTTTTCCGGCCGACCTACTTTGATTTATGATGTGCAGTATCCGCGCGCGCGAATCGCAGATTTTGATGTTGACCTTATCAGAGAGTTTTTTCAGGCGCTTTGTAATCATGCAAGCATAACATTGCATGTTAATAATATCTGTGGCAGAAACGCGCATCATATTGCTGAAACGGTATTTAAGGCTTTTGGCCGTGCACTTCGAATGGCAGTAGCTTATGATCCGAGATTGGATGGCACTATTCCATCTACGAAGGGAACACTCTAGTTGCAGAATTCGCAATCTGAATTGGTTAGTTGATACTTTGAAATGTCTACTAGTGTAGTTATTGCGGACTTCGGCACTGGCAACCTCCATTCTGTAATCACCGCAATTCAAGCGGTTGGCGGTAACTGCAAAGTTGAGTCTAGCCGGCTTGCATCCAAAATACGCGCAGCCGACCGTTTGGTGTTGCCTGGTCAAGGTGCTATTGGGACTTGGATGAAAGAGTTTGCAGATGATGAGGTTCGCCAATCTGTTGAATACGCATTGCTGACAAAACCTGTACTTGGAATATGTCTCGGATTGCAGGCACTATACCATCATAGTGATGAAGACGGTGGTGTTGAAGGCTTAGGAGTGTTAGATGGCTATGTGAAGCGCTTTGATAGTGGGCTGGTTGACGCTGGGCGCAAAATTAAAGTACCGCACATGGGATGGAGTGTTGTCTATCCAACTCGACAGCATCCACTATGGCAAGGTATTTTGCCTAACACAAGATTTTACTTCGTTCATAGTTACCTGCCAGTTGACGAAAAGGAAGAACAGGTTGCCGCTCAATCAAATTATGGCGTTGATTTCACATGCGCGGCTGCAGAAGACAATTTGTTTGCCGTACAGTTTCACCCGGAAAAAAGTCGTGGGCAGGGATTGCGACTGCTTTCTAACTTTCTCAGCTGGGATGGGATTGACTGAGTAACAGTTTTTCATCCAGCAAGTATTAGCTGTGACAAGTTAACCCCTTTCTCTACATTGGATGTGCATAATCTGGTTTACATTTGAGTGTTTATGCCATAGATTGAGTGAATTTACTAGTTTTTGTTATGTTTTTGACGCAGATTTAAATCTGAAAATGCCGGGCCGAGCGTCAAGTGAAGGTTTCTAATAACCTAAATTAACGTTGCCTAAAGGTAAGAAATAGTTCAATTTATTGATTGTCAAAATTAATCATATTTCCAAATATCTGCATTATTAGCGGTATTGTGTAAATGGAAAAATCACATCGAAAACGGTTGTACCCTTGGACTTGGGAGCAGCTTTCTTATGGGAGAATGACTTTTACAACTGAGGAGGCGATGCAGGCACTCGGTGTAAGCAGAGGTGCATTTCACGATGCTGCCGAAAAACTTCAACATAAACAACGCTTATTATGTCCTCGGCGTGGATTTTACGTCATAGTCTCACCCGAATGGCTGAAACTTGGTTCACCTCCGCCAGAATTGTTCATCGATAAATTGATGCGATATGTGGGGCGACCATATTACGTTGCTCTTCACCAAGCCGCATACTTGCATGGCGCTAAGCACCTTGCAACGAGTGACTTTCAAGTCATTACTGATAAGCGAATGCCAATAATCAAGACGGGCCAAAGTCGTATCGTATTTTTCTATCGAAAGAACATTAATAACATCGAGAGAGGATTAGACAATAGTCAAACGCATGCACGATTCTTGAAGATATCTTCACCGGAGTTGACTGCATTGGAGTTGTTGAGTTATCCACGGGCTGTTGGGAGTATTGAGAATATCGCGACAATCTTAGCTGAGCTAGGTCCAAAAATAAAAGCTAGAAAACTTGCTGATCTATCAGAAGAATTTTCAAAACCGAATGTACAGCGATTAGGTTATTTATTTGAGAGACTTGGTTTTGCAAATTGTGTAAGAGTGATGAAGGTTAAACTGTTTAAGTCAGAAGTAAACTGGACAGAATTAATCACCAATGAAACAGTTTTGTACAATTCTAAATCCAAGCAGGTTGAGTTGAATAAGAATTGGCGAATTGTCGTTCGGTTCGAACTGAGATTTGACCATTGAATGAGTTGTTTCTTTGGTTTCACAGTAGATTGTTGAGCAAGGAGCAGATGAAATATTATTTTTTATTATCCGCATTAATAGCGGAATTAAATACATAATAATTCTGTTTTTATATTTTTAAAACATATGTTTTTGTTGACATTCTATTGGTTTTAATATCGAAAATATTGACAAAGATATCAATTTACTTTGAAGTATTAACATCAAAGAAAAGATACACCTTTTGTTGAAGAAATTCTGTATTGAAATCCGTTCGCTCACCAAGTGAATACCACATTTATTAAATGGAGTATTGATTGAGTTACCTTCTATCTTATATCCAAGGAGCCCATATTTTTCACAAAAATAATTCATAACTTTAGTTCGCTAAGATAACATTTATATTTATAAATATCCGTTATAATAGCGGTATTATGAAAACAAATAAAACGAATAGAGTACTACTCTCCGATTGGACGGTAGAATTACTCTCCGAAGGGCGGCTTACATTTACTATTGATGAGGCTGTACAGTCACTTGGTGTAAGCCGCGGTGCCTTTCTGGATGCGGCAGAGCGACTCCAAAGAAAAAAGCTCTTGGTACGGCCAAGGTTTGGTTTCTATGTAGTAACCCCTCCTAAGTTTATCAGTTTTGGTGCGCCTCCTCCATTTATGTATATTGATGATCTGATGCGATATGAAAATCGCTCGTATTACGTCGCTTTACGCAAGGCAGCGGAATACCAAGGCGCTACTCATCAAGGAATTATGCAGTTTCAGGTAATGACTGACAAACTGATGCCAACAATGGTAGTTGGAGGAACTGTAATTGTGTTCTATTACCGAAAAAATATCAACTCTATAAAAGTCGGTGTGGAAGAACGGAAGATTAGAACCGGAAAATACTATATATCTTCTCCTGAGTTAACTGCATTTGAGTTGCTTAGTTATCCGCGCTCAATTGGAACAATCAACAATATAGCGACTGTTTTAGTTGACCTTGGAGAAGTGCTGAAGTCAAAGAAGCTAGGATTACTTTCAAAGGCGTTTAAGCAACCAATTATTCAACGTCTGGGTTATTTGTTAGACTGGCTTGGTTTTGATGCCCTAACAATAAATTTGAAAGTTGAATTGAACAAATTTGAGAATAGATGGACTGAGCTTGATCCATATTTAGCGCGTCATAAAGAATTTGCACCTGACCCTGTTGAGCGAAATCGAAAATGGGGAGTTATTGTCCGTCGTGAACCTGATCCGGATTACTAAATGATTGAAGTAGAAAATCTTGTAGAGCGGAAAAATGTAGCGCCATGGCATGATTTTAGGCAAATTGAAATGGATTTAATTATTTCCAAGGCGATGATTTCTATGTTCAAAGATCCATTTTTATGTAGAGAGCTGCGAATGAGAGGTGGAACTGCATTAAACAAGTTGCACTTTCCATACCCTATTCGCTATTCAGAAGATATTGATCTAGTTAGAACTGAACTTGGACCGATTGGGCCATCTATTGATCACTTGCGAGCTGCTTTGGGCTTGGTTGTATTTGACGGACTGGTTGTAGATCAAATCATTGAAAGTTTCCTATTTTATCTACAACAATCAGGTAAAACAATTAGTCGGGCAGAGGCTGAGACTCGTATGTTTGCCAAATTAGCTGGAGGCAGATTATTAGATGACATCCTACCGATACTTTCAAGTTCTTATTCTATAAATTATACAGACAAAAGATTGAAGAATGATTTTGCTACGGTTTTTTCGAAACTAATCACTCAAATTCCAGGTAAGCCATGGAAAAGAACCGAAGAAAAAATAGAAAAGTTTGGTATTGAATTACATTGATAGGCAAGTAAACCTGTGGGGTAAACCGGAGTTGCTGAAGTTAATTTGAGAATTACATTAAACAGCACATCCATGCAATAGGCGATTTAATAATTTGTTTAAAGATTCTGCCATCAGCTTGCGGCGTTTTTCTAAGAATTTATCGAAGTTTTCGAATTTCCATAAATCGCGATCTCTTGGGAGGCAGTGGGCAGACAAGGTTTTGCCATCGTCATGATCGTCTATTTTTGCCAAATATACTTCAGGTGGAGTATCCAATATTTCTAAATTCGTCTTTTTAGTAATTAATGCTATGTTCGCAATAGTGTTGATTTTTGACTTACTAATTTCCTTTTTTTGGAGATGTGTTTTCGGAAAAATATGATGCTTTTCTAATTCATCAGGGTTGTAATCCCTAATAGGAAGGCCAGTATGCCAATCACATGTATTTGCATGCATTTGTAGTATATGAACTAGCAAAAAGCTTCTTGCACTTCCATGCCCAGAAATTTCGAATTGTGCCTGATCAATGTCCAGTCTCCCTATTTTATGTTTGGCATTATTGAAAATTGTATTCCACGGATCATTTTCGTTGGCCGCTGATTTTACGTCTTTATCAATTTGATTATCTGTTGAGCCGTGAAATACACCTAGACCGGAAAGAATAAAGTAAGCCAGTGCTTTGGATTCGTCAGATGATGTTGGAAACTTCATATTGTTGCGTTTCAAATATGTTGAAATTGCAGGAAACGTAGCGAGTGTTGGTACTGCTTTTTCATCATATATTCCTAATCTTTTCTCTATCCTTTGAGTGAAAATATAGTGTGCTTTTTTGGTATCTTGAAATGCTTGCTTCAATTCTTCTTTGCTTGCTTTTTTTAAGCCATCTTCTGTATATCTCCCAGAATATAATGCTGTCATAGTACGAATAATAGCTTCCTCATTCATACGTTTACGGACAATTGTGTTTTTATATTCTCTTGCCTCAGAAGTTATTGCACTCTTAGAACAGCCCCAAACTATTGACATTCTTGCCATTTCAATTTCCCAGCGTTTGACCGTAGTGCCTTTCGTATTCATTCGCTGAAACATATCCACTACATCGCTAGATTTACGATCATTGCTAACCCGAAGTACTGGAATAGATATTTCTCTGATTGCTTTGATTTTTGAAATACACTCCTCGTATTCATCCTGATTCTCAGAGCGATATTCAGGGCTTGTTTTAATTTGCTTCCGCCATGCTTTCGCAGTATCACTATTTGGGTTAGTGAGGATATTAGAAATTTTGACACACATAGGCTTTCGATTTCGTGCGGTAGAAGGCAAAAATAGAAATTTCTTAGACTTAAGATCAAAATAAACCCCAGTGGGTGGTTTTTTATTTGATGATTTGTGAATTTCAGGGACTTCATCTGTAAAGCACGAAAAAATACTGCTTAGCCTTTGTTGACCATCAACAATTAGTTGCTTGTCATTGGAATACCAAATTGTCACACTTCCAATCGGATATTCTTGATAAAGAGAATCCATAAGGTCTAGGGATTTTTGTTTGTTCCAAACATATGTGCGTTGAAAATCTGGCAAACACAGCGAGCCATTTTTCATCTGGGTAATAAATTCATGAACTTTCATTCAAATTATCCTCAATGGTGACTAAATTCCACAAAGACCTTCACATTCTTGTTCCATTAGTTGGGAGTCGGATTGTAAATTCGGTGCGAATTCAATCTCAATCAATGGTTTGCGCGATTTATGTAAGAATGCTTGGCCTTTTAATGCTCCTCGCGCTTGAGGTGAGTTTCTAATCGCACGGTCGACGTAAACAGCATCAGCAAAAGCTGAATAGTCATTCTCCCTCATTTCTTTCCACACACTATCTGAATGGTAGGGGCAACCAACACATGCGCTTCTCGGAAGATCTCTGTCAGGATACCGTTTTTTGAACCAATCGTATAGCTGTGCCCTTGAGTATCCTCTATCGATCAAGGGATATATGTTTGTAATCCAATTATCTTTATTTGGTTTCTGCCGAGTGGCTTCGTCAACACTGATCCCTAACCACATATGCACCTGTAAATTTTTTGGACATGGCTCACCAGATCTAAGTCCTAAACGACTTCGCAGTTCAGACCTAATTGGCATAACCTTGTACTCTTTGGTACATGTTCGTTTTCCAATAGACTTACTACCATCTTCATTTACCACAAACACCGGCATATCAATATATTGTCGGTTATGGGGATTAGTGCCATTTATCGTGTTTTCCCTTATATTGCCTGCACTTACACGTATAACTTCGAAATCTAATTGGGTTTCAAGCCAATTGAGATGTTCATAGACAGCGTTTGGTTCCCAACCTGTATCCGCGAATATTGCAAAATCCGGCTTTGGCATGCCGTCATAACCTTCGTTTGCCATTAGTGCCATGACAGTCGATTGGACACCAGCACCGAGACTGAGCACGGAAAGTGTTTTTTGGTTTCTCACTTTATGACGGTCAGTTACGTTGGCAGGATCACACATAACTTGGTCTACCGATGTGTGTGCCAGCATGCGCAGACTATCTCGGCTAAGAGCATCTAGTAGTCTCGCACCAGCTGCACCATCCAAAGAATTTGCTAGTTTCCTTACACCTGTTCGGCTAATACCGCGAGCCTCATTCATCAAAGCTCGAACAAATTCTGCAAGAACATTCCCAGATCGAAGAACTTTGTATTGAATGCAAGTATGATAGTGTTCGGGATTCATTGCAAAATGTTTCAATGCCTCTTTTGCTGTAAAGGCACCACCAGAATTGTTTGCAGCTTTTTTTGCTGTATGTGCCATCCATAAAAGTCGGCCTGCAACGCTGTCTTGTGCGAGAGCATTTGTTGTATCCGACAGATAGTGTTTCATTACATATTTGTGTTTATCAGAGCCAGTTTGATGTGGCCATCGGGTTAAGCCATATTTGCGCAAAGGAAAATGACTCAGCCAGGCAATTAAATTCTGGTCGGCGATAATGAAGGTTGGACAATATTTGAAGCTGTTTGTAAACTCCCAAGCCTCAATATCTGACAAGTGTTTGTCACGGTTAGAGCGTTTGCTAGCATCAGGAATTACCAATTCACCAACTATTTCGTATCCGGTGCGTTCTGTATATTCTTCTTCCAATTTCAACCTTTCCATTTCCAACTCGAAATTTGTGGTCTCCTCCAACCATTTTTCAGGATGGTTCTTTGCTAACTCGGCTAGGGCATCCATTGCTTCATTGGTCAATCTCATTAACCTAAAACCGTTACTTTTATTTGATGAGAATATTTCACTCATCTTTGACATCAACCACTAAATTCATAATTTTTGTTAGCGGACTCTGCATCAAAATTTGTGCGTACTCCAACGCGTGTGCGTCTAGCACATCGGGGTCATCTGTAGATAAATTTTCATCATGGAGTTGTTTAGTTAAATTCTTTGCCCATCGTTTGTGCAGATGCTCCTCCTCGCGATGCTTTCGAATGCCCTCCTCAACAGCTCTCTGAAACATACTTGCCCAAATTGACGCGCTATATTTTTCGTTTTCTCGAATTTGTTTTATTGCCTTTAGATCTTCAGGACAAATCAATATTACGATACGCTGTCCATCTAAGTCCAATCCCCATCTTCCTTTTTTGACAGAGTCAGAAGGTGCTATTTCAAGATAGCTTTCCGTTGAATTTAAATTTCCAGCATTAAATTCAATATCTGCCGCTCTACCTAAAATTGCTGCTGATGGTAAATCGATTCCCATTTTAGGCAGCAGCTGTTTAACATCTTTTTTCCAATTATGAGAATGAAAACTCTTAATAGGTTCGACTGACGTAATGTGAGGTCTGAGTGAAGTAGCTCCAGCATAGAACGAAGAATCCAAAGTGATGGGGTGTTGTTCGAAAACCTTAGATTTGAATATTTCACGCATTCTTGTATCTTTGCATTCCGTAAGCACGCAAAATTCAGCGCGTTCGTCTTTTATCAGATTAAAGATGCTGTCGCAACTAACGACATGCTCTAGTAAAATCGCAATCTTTCCACTGGCAGTTTTATTTATAGAGAGCGCATTTGTTATGTAAGAACAACCTAGCTCATAGTCGATTGAGATGCCAGTTAAAAGCGGATGTGGTATATGTTTGCTGTATCTTGCCATTTTTCCTATTGCATATTAACCAGTGCTATCGACTTCTTCACTATATTCGTCCGAGGTGATTTTTTTCACGGAGTATCCTGTATATGGAACTTCACCTTTTAATGAAACTTCGATATAGGTAGTACCACACACTATGCCAGATACACTGACTACGTTATTCGAAACCTCACAAGTTGTCAGTGATTCTGAGTTAGCAGATGCAATGGGTAGGTATTCCGAAGAGTCAACGAATTGTTCGCCAGCCATTAGCAATGCAAAGCGAACTCCATTTTTTGCATCTTGGTCAGATAAATGAAGTGAAAGTGCAACAGTTTGCGATGAGGTTCGCATCACTCTGGAAGAGTTTAATACGAAAATTTCATTGTTTCCATTTTCATTTGAACCACCTCTAGGGATAGCGTTTCCGTTATTACCACTAGGACCATTACTTCCATTATTGTCACTAACAGTAACTCCATCTTCACCATCGTCATCACCCGAATGCCTCTGCCTAGAGGAACGTTCAGACTTCTTTCGCCATTTTAGGCTTGTGGTTTTTTCAGATTCTAGATCAGAAATGTCTGGAAATAAATGGGCAAGCTCATCAACATTGTTGCTTTTTAACTCGATACTATCATTAATTCTAATTTTGATAAATTTGGTGATTTCATCTCGTTGGAATCTAAGTTCTGATGTTGCATTTTCCTGTAACAAGTGGTGCCTCAATCGCTTGACTTCTACTGCATCATGTGCTGGTGGTTCCATTTTTCTGATAAATGAATCAGTTGCATCACTATCAGCCATCGAAACTGCACACCATGGAGACCATCCAGCAGATCCATATGGGCAGAACGGATTTTCACTGAATTGGCGCTTGTCAGTTATAAACATACCACGTCGGTTGATATGCGCTAGACGTTTAGGTGCATCATCATCCGTGTTAATCCAAACACGCATGTTACCCATATCGCTAAATTGACCGCTGGATTTGGTTATTTCAGGTGTTTCATCTCTAATGCATCGGTAATACCAACGAGCATTTTCATTATCGTCACATTTATTGAGTGCCGATTCTAGGGTGTGGTTGTTGATTTCTTCTGATTTTTCATCGATTGAAACTAAAACCTCAAGATTCTGATTATGAATGGCGTAAAAGAAGTGTTTAGCAGTGGATTTAATGATCTCATCTTTCCAGTTTGGATAAGCACTGGTGTCAAAACCGAGGATTACTACGCGAGTACCTGTATTTTTAAGCACAAATTCATTTGGAATAGAGATCCCTTCAATGGGATGATTTATATCCAGATCATGTGCTGCCAAAAATCCAGTGTTTTGAAGCCGGATTTCAGGTTTGAGGGGATCGTTGTGGGTTACTAGGCGTGATTTTCCCGCCATGCGGGTAATACGGCCATTTTCTCCTAAATAGCGTGTGGAGTATACGACAGTTGAAATTGCGGAGAGGTTAAATGGTGCGAATTTACCAAATCCGAAGCTTCCTGCTTTTGTACCCCCCCCCCCTCAACTTTTCCAGCACCTTCAACAAAGATGAGGTGGCCCCAGTGATGGTCGATTAAGCCAGTTGTATTATTGTCAGTTATTGATAGGCAAGGCACGGTTGGATTTTTGAGCATTTCAACTGCTCTTTCGTATGATACTTTAGCGTCATTTTGACGTAGTTTTGCCATCTCATCAACACAGGATTTAAAATGTTCTATCAATACATCGCTATCAAAACATGTACCTGGCAAATTAGATAATTTGAATTCTACTATTACTTTGTCGTACCCTGGATCTTTATGGTCCAATGAATTTTGAAGAATTTCTCGAACAGTTTTACTAACTGCATCAGAAGCAAACGTATCCATTCCAGCGTCGTTACCGCCGTGTTCTACTCCTCCATCGGTCTTTGGGAAACGCCACGATATAGTCAATCTAGCCAACCTCCTTTGATTTAAACAAATTAATACTAAGCAATCAGTAATGTATTTTGTAATCAGAAACTTAGCTACCAGCGCTCACAAAAGCAGAAATTACATATTTGAATTCTTTTCGTATCTGATTTTAATTAATTGAAATATCTACAATATGAATCAGATTAATTATACGCGTATATAATCAACAATAAAGCAAAAATTATAAGCTTTACTTTGGACGCCAAATTAAGGTAACTTACGATGCCATTTGCAGGGCGAAACGACATTGTTGCTGAAATCACCAGAGAAGAAGTCGCTAATTTATTCAAAAAATTAAATAGGTGGCGAAGAGGTGATGAGGTAGCACCACACAAACCACTACTTTTACTTTGGGCACTAGCTAGCTGTCTGAGGGGTGAAAATAGGTTGACTGAATATTCTGCTCTTGAACCTGATTTGAATTCACTTTTAGAGAAATTTGCTCCTAAACGTAAACAAAAACGCCCGAGGTCTGAAGAACCGTTTCGTCGTTTGCGCAATAACGGAATGTGGGAAATAGTACCACAGAGTGGTGGTCCTATAACCCGCCGTGAATTACCCAAAATAACCGAACTCAGAAATAGAAAAATTCAAGGCGGATTTACAAAACCTGTTTTTAATCTATTTCGCAGAGACAAACTTTTTGCAGTTGAGTGTATAAATCTGCTGCTTCACAACTATTTTCCGGAGTCCCTTCATTTTGCAATACTTTCATCGATAGGTAATCCTGAATTACAAGTATTGGAGCTAACGGGCCATGATAATGTGGAATTTATCAGATCATTCGTATACCGTCGGCCGAGAGATCGGCAATTTAGGCTTGATGTTCTGAATGCTTGGAAACATCGTTGCGCAGTGTGTCGTATGGGTATTAAATACTCGGGAATCTATCCGGCTTTGGAAGCAGCACACATTATGTGGCATTGCTACAAAGGCCCGGACACTGTTAGTAACGGCTTGGCGCTCTGTTCTGTGCATCATCGGTTATTTGATTTTGGCGCATTTACTATAAAAAGTGATAGTTTGGAGGTGGTTTCTGCCAGCGAGGTAACTGGCTCTGGAAGCGATTATTGGCTCGCCGATTACGATGGCAAGAAACTTGATTGTAATAAAATTCCCAATAAAAACCGACCGTCAGATAAGTATCTAGCATGGCATGGTAAGAATGTGTTTAAAAATCCGTGTGTTTTGGAACTATGAATCCTAAAGAATTTGTTAACAACTTATCTAAGATAGATTTACCATTTTGCTTCAATCCCTATTCAGAATTATGTCCGGTAATTGATCTAGATGAAGCAGTCGATATTCGTTGTAATACTCTGCAAAGTATTCTGGAAGTAGCACTTGATGTGGACATTGAGTCAATGTGGATAGGTCGCGAATATGGTTATGCTGGTGGTAGGTACACCGGGCTTGCATTCACTGATGAATATCATCTTGCTGAACACGGCGAACGTTGGGGTATTGTAGCCGAAAAGTCAACTTGCGGAGGCTATAGTGCCGAGCGCACTGCGTCAAACGTATGGAAGGTTTTGACTAGGCTTGATCATAACATATTCCTCTGGAATGTATTCCCATTTCATTCGGCTGATTGGTTTGATCAATTTGCTAACAGACCACACAATGCAAAAGAGCGAAAGGTAGGGATAGTATTTCTCAAGCAATTAATTGAAGCTTTGCAACCAAAGTCACTTGTTGCAGTTGGTAGAGTTGCAGAAGATGTGCTTTTTCGGCACACCAAGAATATAGAAATATTTCCGGTTAGACATCCAAGCCATGGTGGACAAACGAAGTTTCTTGAACACATGTGTGCAAGATACAATCTTGAACGAATAGAACCCAACCTACATCATCCGGTAGCTGGAACGCAAAAAAAATGAAAGCGGAAAGTTAGCGAATTTCACCACAGTTAGGTAGGTTTAATGGAAGGTATTGCTAGTTTGTAGAGATCATTTAATCACACTCAATCCGCCTCTCAGGCGCACTTTTCAGTCAGAATTCTAAGAACTGCATACTTGGCAAACTCTATAGTCGCCATATCACTTGTAGTAAACCATTGCATCATTCCATATTATCCGGTACGCATATGCAATAGGTAGCAACGCACTATGGCATGTTTCAATTTCGCAATTCGCTTTGTGCATTGACAATTACTCCTTGATTCAATACCTCGATTATTACACGTCTACACTATACTACCATGCCAATATTGAATCTGGAGCTTTGCACTCACTTGTCAAAATCAAACTTAATTCTCAATTTGTGAGCTTAGACGCAAAAGTTCAACCTTTCATTAATCAAACGACACTCTAGCATGGTAATCTACATCAAACAATTCAATTTCAAAGTTGCAATTACCTTTTGTGTGTTGACGCATCAAAATTCGAAAACAATACTGTTCGAATATTGTTAAGTTGCTTAACACTATTGTTAACTGTTGAAGTGTTGCCCGGCTTTCTCACTGGCCTTTCGCGTTGACTACTGACGCGGTTTGGTACAAACCATAGAATATAGAGTTTGGTGTTGGGCCACAAGCCAAAGGTCGTCTGCGAATTAAAACAAGATCATGGAAATCGCAGGCAGTATTGAAAATTACATAATCTTGCTTTTTGCTTCAAATAGCGTAGCTTGGGATGTTGCGATTTTTATGTTTGCGTTCGTTAGCGTTGTCGGGCTTAGGATGCTATTTCTGTTTCGCGGGTTGCATAATTGGATCACTTATGGCATTAGGTTGATACTGGGGTTATTGCCAACTTTGGTTTGCGGAACAGCGCTTGTCGCAATTTTTCGGCTACCTGTCATCCAAGAATCTGTTGATTTGCAACAGACGATATCGGCAGGGAGTGTGATTATCGCATTGTCAGGAGTCGCACTAGGAATCGCTGTCTCTCTATTGATTGGTCGGTATTTTGAGCCTGGAGTAATAGCGATGCTAGACCGGAAAACTATCAAGGTCAGGCATCAAGATAAATTGACTGATATTCGTGATAGTTTCAAAGAAGTGGCCGACAAGCAGTCCATAGATTTTGAGAACGAGTTCGCCCAGGCGTTGGTCAAAGATGAAATTTATCTTGGCCGAGATGAAAATGAGCAAGCTGTGACGATCAATCGTTCGAAATGGAAAAGTAGCCATGTCCAAATTATGGGTCCGCCGGGGACAGGTAAGGGCGTTCAGGCTGCGGTAACGTTGACGCAGTCGATTATGTATGGTGATTCAGTGTTTGTCGTTGACCCCAAAAATGATGAATGGGCACCGAGTGTTTTCGATGCGGCTTGCAAAAAGGTTGATGTACCCTTCCGTTTTTTGGATCTTCGATTGCCTGTTCCACAACTTAATCCAGTGGCGAAAGCGACTGCAGCAGAAGTAGAAGAAATGCTCTACGCCGGCTTGGGCTTGGGGAAGACGGGTGAGCCTTCAGATTATTATCGACTAGACGACCGTAAGGCGGCAAGGGTTGTTGCCTCTATGGTCGATGACCAGAACTTGACATTGATGGAACTCAACAACAAAGCCAAAACCGGCTCCAACTCCAAATTCATGTCAGGTGCTAAGGCATTCTTTGCCGCTCTTGATGAAGTGGCCGAGTTGAAGTGCATTCAGACTCGCTCAGGTGTCGATTTGGTTTCTGCTATTGAACAAGGTGGTTGCACTTACATCGTCGGGTCGATGCGCAATGAGCCGGTGATGATATTGCAGAAGCTGCTGTTCATTCGCATAATTCAGTTGATTGAGAATGCTCGCGACAAATCCAGGCATTGTTCAATATTCTTAGATGAGTTCAAGTATTCACTTAGCCTGCCAGCACTCAATGCGTTGGGTTCAGTTCGTGACAAGGGATGCAATATAGTGTTGGCACACCAGTCATTGGGTGATTTTGCCAATTGTGGCTATGACTTGAGTGAATCGGCGGTGCGGTCAACAGTATTGGACACGACTCCAATAAAGTGGCTGTACCGTCCGGCTGATCAGCAAACAGCAGCATGGATTTCAGATCAAACAGGAACGATTCTTGTATCCACTTACAGTCAAAATGTTGAAAGAAATATGGAATTGTCAGAAATTCCAAGTGAATCTAGAACTGTTTCTGAGCGACAGCGCAATCTAGTTGATGTCAATTCAGTTCTCAGTTTGCAAAAGGGAGAGGCGGTTTGTGTCGGTGTTGACCTTCCCAAGGTTGTTCGAACCAGTTTCATAAAGGTGCAGAAGCTACAACATAAACCGGCCGCCGCAGTTGAAAAGGTCGCCGATAGCCTTGATCTTCTCGCACGCGTACCGGAAAGTGAGGCACCGGAAAACCATTCACAGCAGCAAGTGTGCCTTTTGGATTTGACAGGACCTGAACGCGTGCTTCGTTTTTTGTTTGAGGAGACTTGGACACACAGGGATATCATCGGGGATCTGTTCAGTGGCATCTCGACGGAAGAAGTCAATCAGTGTCTAGACGACTTGGAATCAAAACGCTTCGCAAGGCGTGAGCAGTATTCGTTTGGCTATAGCTCCAGTGAAGAGATTTGGGGTATAACCACGCATGGTGTAAGACAAGTTCAAGAGTCATCAGATGAGTTGGAACCTATGCCACACTTTATCAAAAGGATGGTGAATCCAACATCAATATCACATCAGCTGGATATTCAGAGATTAAGAATAGTTGCTGAATCTAATGGCTGGAGCAATTGGCAGGGAAATCCAACTGCAGAGCTCAAGCGCAGTGGAATCAAATATCCAGATGCTGTTGCGATACGATTAGATGGTGTGCGTGTTGCTATTGAGGTTGAGCGCAGTGTAAAGAAAAAAGAGGAGTACGCGCAAATATTGGTTTCACATCTTGAATCGCGTCGGCAACGACTTTGGGATCAGGTTTATTATCTGAGTCCAAACATAAAGACAAAGGAACGGTTACAGAATATTTTCAATCAGCTAAACGAAGTAACATATCTCGGCCAGGTAGTCCGATTGAGTGATGACCATCGGATGCCTTTTCGGTTCTGTACTTATGATGATAACTGGACGGAAATAGATATTAACGAAAAAGCTGAGGATGCAAATGATTAGTTTGCAATCGACGTAAAGAGGTTAACAATGTGTTGGATAACTGTCCACGCCGAAAGTCAGTGGAATTTGAAGATTCGCATTGTCGTTGTTTAATCGAAATAGTTTAGGTGATGAGAATTTTTGCTGAACGCAAACACAGTCTAGTTGAGGCCTTAACCAAGTCATCAATACTTATACTACTGACGCATTGCTTTTTAGCGATGCTCTTCAGCATAGCATGTGTTTCTTCATTCAGGTGTGTATCGTAGATATTTCCGTCGATGAAATAGTAAATGTAAATACCATCACTGCCCCAAGTGAAACCTCTAGCGATATGTTTGGTTTCATATAACATGAGTAGTGATTTAGTTAGTGTTTGAGTTTTTCGTTAATCAGAGTCGGAAGGTAAAAACCAGATTCTGATTTCGATTTTAAGCAGTGACCTGCCTATGCTAAGAGCATTTTTAACTTTGATGTGGAATGTTCTCTCTGAGCAGCTACTACATGACAAACTAACGGGGGTTGCAAATGGGAAATCGAAGTTTTTTGATATAATTGCGAGAAAGCAATTGAAATGTCTTTAAGCAACTATATAATAGTCTTTTCAAATCAGTTAACTTATTATGAGAGAATCAAAAATGGAAACACAAGACATCAAAATCGAAGACAATTCTTCTACGGTTGTCCTAATTTATGTCAACAACAACGAAGTAAAAATGCCAGAGGCGTCCGCAACTGGACTTGAGATTAAGGAAGAAGCAGTCAAACAAGGCGTCAGCATACAGTCAGACTTTGTGTTGCTGAAACATCTTTCGAATGGGTCAAGCAAGATTATCGGTAACGATGACAAAGTATTACTCAACAAGCACCTTGTATTTGACGCAATTGCAGGTGATGACAATAGCTAGTAGACCTAAACCTTGAAGTTGCAAGTTACAAAAGCAATTGAGCAACTTAAACGGGCATATCCATGCTCTGGTGTGACAGTTTGCGAAGATGGAGACGGTGGTGCGAAAGTTATTGTTGAGAATGTCGAAATTGGAGAAAAATTTCAACCATCTTCAACGTGGCTTGGTGGACATATACCCGCGCTTTATCCTTATGCTGACATTTACCCGCTATTCATGTCCAATGATGTGTCTCGTGTGGATGGTGTTATGTTTAATGATCCAATTTCCCACGGCCACCAATTTCTTGATCGCCCAGCTCTACAAATTTCGCGTAGAAACAATCACACGCAACACTATCCTCAGACAGCGGTGGAGAAATTTCAGAAAGTGTTACATTTTTTAAGAAATTTGCAGTGACTGCTAAAAACTGCGACATACTTGTTAGTGCCGCTGATCACCAGCGGATTATGGAGCACCTCTTTCCGGGTGATAAAGATGAACATGGGTTGGTTCTGCACGCTGGAATAGTACGCAGTGGTTCGTCGCTTCGATTGCTAATTCAAAATGTCCGACCTGCCAAATTCGGTATCGATTATGTTCCAGGTAGGTATGGTTATCGAGCACTCGCGCCGACTTTCATTCATCATGAGATATCCCAATGTCGTGATGCTGGTCTCGCGTATTTAGCTGTTCACAACCATAGAAGCGATCAAAGTGTAGCATTCAGCAAAGTTGATATGGAATCGCATGAGCGTGGCTACCCAGCACTTCTTGATATTGGTTGTGGTATACCGGTTGGTGCTTTGGTATATGGACAACACTCAGTAGCCGCTGATGTGTGGATGCCAAACCAAACGCGTCAAGTGCTTGGTAGCTATCGCATAATCGGACAGAATATTACACGGCTTTACTCAAAGCCGCATCATAGCAGTGAGTTTAATAGCGAACATGATCGCCAGGTACGAATGTTTGGTACTTTAGGCCAGCAGATCCTGAGTGCGAGCAAGGTCGCTGTGGTAGGCCTCGGTGGAATCGGTTCACTTGTTTCGGAGTATCTTGCTCGGCTTGGCGTAGGGCACCTCCTGCTTATAGATCCTGACATAATTGAGACTAGTAACCTCTCACGTGTAGTAGGTGCGACTCACGCTGACGTCAAAAAGAAACAACTGAAAACGAAGATCGCAACAAGACACGCGCGTGAGATAGCACGCGATGCGAAACTACAGTCAGTTGCCGGTAATGTAGCACAACGGTCTGTCGCGAAGTTACTCCGTGATTGTGACTTTATTTTTTTGGCGGCAGATTCAATGCAATCCCGATTTGTTGTTAATGCTATTGCACACCAATACTTGATTCCGACGATTCAGGTAGGGACAAAGATTAGGCGAAATAAGGTTGGTGGACTTGAGGATGCCATGTCTGTAGTACGTCATATTCGTCCAGGCTTCGGTTGCCTGTGGTGCAACGAATTGATAGACCCAACACAACTTGCGATGGAGGCTAAGTCAGACCGAGAACGGAAAGAACAGGCCTACGGAGTTCAAGAGCCTAATCCGAGTGTGATCACAATGAACGCGGTTGCCGCAGCCCATGCTGTAAACGACTTCATGTTTGACTTCCTAGGGCTTCGTTGTAGCACTAAAGAAACAAGTTACGAGCATTTCCATTTCTATCAACAAAGTAATCAGCGTGTTATGCCGCGCCGAGAAACAAACTGCAGGCAATGTGTTCAGCGACTAGCCATGGGTGATGCACTAGACCTCCCAGTAATTGAGGACTAACGGAAAGGTTACTAGATTAAATTTCCAACCGCAGGCAAAATTATCAATAAACTGATCGCATGAGCATTTGTGTTTTGGATAAACTGTAAAAATGGCTCAACAACTTAAAATTGACTTTGATTCGTTCTACAAGGCTCTTAAATCAACAGTGGTTGCGCGCGGTGTTAATTGGAAGGTAGTTAGTGAACAGACCGGTGTTTCGCAGTCCACATTGTCAAGATTGTCAAAGGGGCGTCAACCGGACGCTGCCAGCTTCACGACATTATCCGCTTGGTTGGGAATTAATCCCGTAGAGTTTAGCTATGCACCGAAGAAAAATCCTGAGACTGTGGTCATGATGTCAAGGTTGCTTCATTCAGATCCTAATTTAGATGAGGATAGCGCCGAAGCAATGGAAGCGATCATTAAGGCCGCTTACGACCGGTTTAAGCGTTCGTCATCCAATTCCTAGAACATTGTTTTAATTGAAATGCCTAGTTTTCCGGCTCTTTCACAGGGTGGAATGGCTGTAATATTTAAAACACATACCAGTAGGTACACTCTCACGCCTCTGCACTCTCTTCACGATTTTTGTAATTGCATCTAGCAATGTTTGCCGCAGTTAGATGAGAATTATCTTGTCTATATTGTTGAGTTTGCAATTTTACAAATAGTCTTTGAGTACTTGGTTCATACATCGCTTTCCAATTATGAGATGGTTTCGTTCTGATTTACAGATTCTTATGTTTCCACTATGGCACGAAGATTAATTTCAATTCTAGACATAGGCCCTAAGTCGGAGCGATTAAGTTCTTCGGTTGGGGTATTATCATCGTCATCGTCCTTGAAGGAAGACCGATCATATATGCGTGCCACTTTCTCGCAATGTAAAAGCCATATAGGCATCGGGTCTTCCGGACTCGCTGTTGCATCAACAATTGCTCGAGCGGTAATATGTCCCTTTGTCCACTGTGTCTCGCTGCAATATTCTATGACCCACACGTACTGTGCTGTCTCCAGTTGCATCATAATCTTGACAAGTTTTTTCCCCAAGTGTGATTGGTTTTTCCGTGCATGCTCGCGGAGCTTAGCAATTGTAGTTATGAAGTAACGCCGAAAATGAATAGGTTCTGTGTAATGTGATCTGCAATCAACAAGCAATTTTTCTATTTTGCGGCTTAGTACATCAACTTTGTTAACTGGATAGTATATCTTTTCTGGTAGCGCGACGATAAAAGATCTGATAGAACGCACCGAATAGGGGACTGAATGAGATTTTTCTATTGGAATCGAAGTATAAGGAAGCGAGTTATCATCAATGACGAGAAATGATTGTACCCGATGCCATATATGGAATGAAGACGTTATTGTTTCGGTATTGGTTTTACTATGCCAACGGTATCCGATTAGAACGACTACATGTTTCTCATCATCTATGCTGGCGTACAGTGGGAACCCCGAATCGAGATAAGCAAACATCTGCGAAAAAAAATCTTCGCCAGAATCGTTAACATTATTTTTTATATGTAATGGAAAACAACCAGCCGCTTGAAATACCCGTTTCGCTTCTGGGGCACCGAAACCCAGAGATGAAACTAGCCCTCCCGGGTCAAAAGGTGATGTAAGCTTCGTGATGTCATGAATCAAGTATTCACGGTGTTGGGCAAATGTTTCGCTGTAGTAGCGAAGAATCGCCCAGCATGACACGTGTGCGCAAACTGCGATATCAACGTGCTGAGCCATTGATGGGAACCCCCATACTGGTAGTTGATGACCAAGTAGGTTGACATGATGTATAGATTGAATAGCTAGTCCGGTTGCATCGGTACGGATATCTGGCGATAACACCGTTCTTCCCAATGTGGCGACTAATGTAGGCCTAAGTACGATGTAACCGAAGTAGTGATGTTGCAAGCGACCATCAGTGCAGATAATATTTGTGTGAGCACTGTCATAGCTCACTGCTTTGTCAAATAAGTGCAGACGCACGCAATCGGTGCGATAACAACGACCTTTCTTTGCGTAGAAATTATAGAAGGTACTCCGGTAGTCTTTGTCAACATACCCATATTCGACAAGCATTCCTTTGGCTGCGCTTGAAATCTGTTTTTTTAGTATTTCGACTATGTCCTGTGAGTTGAAATCTGAATCCAGCAAACCAACCAACTGGTTATAGCTATTGTCGTTATCAAGGTTTATCCATTCGTAGGCCGCCATAAATTAATACTCAATTTGAATTGGTGGATTGTATTTTGATTTGTTGTCAACAATATACTCTAATTTTCTGAAAATCATTGTCGGTATGTCAGAATGAAATTTTTGTCATTTATACGGGAGTGTTTGTTCCGGAGTATGCATTAAGAATGGTTCGTTTCATTTATCCTTTCTTCAAGTTCATTTTCGTTACAGCACAAACCTCTTCAAACACCTTATCGATAGTGATTACTCTGTTCCTGTTACACGCATCCTTCATCCAATCCCAAAACGCTGGACAAAAATCAAACCCATAGTGAACGTTTTTTGCGGTGATAAAGACGTTTGTATCAACAAGGTAAGCCAAAGCTTATTGAACTCCTAACTCTCATGCAAATTCTCTCAATGATTCTACTACGTCCCTGATTCCAAGCAAACGAAAGGTTTCTTTGAATGAATTTTGACCAGCAAGAGTTTTAGCAACTATCGCTTTGCTAAATCGTTTTCCAAGTCTTCTTGTTTGGACGTGGTAGAAATTTCCACCTCCTTTTTTGGCTGGCATGTGCGGTTGTTTTTCAAGTTCGGTTTTGTATACTTGATTGAATTCGTTATAGGTCAACCCACCTGCGTCGTATATTCGTCGAATGATTACAAGCGAACTAACTTTATACAGTTTGACCAAGTGTTCGATTGCCTTTTGTAGATTTCCTTGAGTATCATAATTTTCTTTCAGGTCAGCGAGTGGAACTAGTAATTCAGCAGCCACATGGTTACACCATTTCTCGCTTTTGTGAGAGTGGGTAGAAATTAGACTAGCATTTGACAAACCTGAATCATTCAACCAAATATGAGCGAGTTCATGAGCGAAAGTAAATATTTGAGCTGCCATTACATCGGTACGATTAATAAATATTAATGGTGCCAATTTGTCAGACATAGCAAATCCTCTAAATTCATTTGCGTCAAGTTTACGGTGTGTATCATTTCCGACAACCCCGGATACCATAACCAACACACCTATTTCATCTGCCTTATCGATTAAATATTTGAGTATATCTGTGCGACTTTTCCAACTTTTCTGGTCATGCAGACTGAATTGGACTATGTTTCGTATGTCCGATGCTACTGCAGCGATATCGCTATTCAAACTAGCGGACCCAACAAACTTCAAAGGTGCTAAACCCTCTGACAGTGCATACTCACGATACCAGCTTTGTCGCCGTTGACATAGGTAGATCGTGTCAATAAGGTTTATGCTTGGTTTTTCTACGCATTCTCCACCAATTGTTCTGAAATCGGGAATAGGGAGTAGTTCTTTTGGTAGTTCCGTACAAAAAAAGTAACCAATGGGTGCATGTGTTTTTTTTGCGAATTTCTGAAGCTGTTTGAATGTTGGACTAGAATTACCAAGCTCCCAATCTTTGTATTTTGGAAACTGTTTGGTCAGCGAGTCAATAGGTAAGTTTGCACGTTCGCGTGCCCAGAGAAATCGTGATGGATTCACTTTTGTTTCTGTCATTCCATCACCTATTTACCTGTGCAAGCTAATCTACACTTGAAATATAGTGTTTTTTTAATCATTATTAAAAAAAGGGATGTGTTAAGTCTAAGTTACAGACAATATTCGTTTACGATTTTCAATTTAGCGTACGGAACAGAGTACACCCCAACTATTTACTATATTCGAAAAGTGCTAGTAAGCAAAGGCTGCTAATGCGACGACTAAAGAATCCAGCTTCCTACTTGCGTTTCGATGTGTTATCAATTGCATTGAAATCGCTCACATCTTGCGCAACTAACCTATAGAGCATTCAAGCAGCATACAGTTCAGTTTTTTAGAAGTCGCCGTGCTGTTCTAAGTCATTACTTGACCTGTTGTTAGCAGCCACATGTTATCATCGCGCATGCATTCATGTCGTCAATATATTTGTCAACTAACGATTGTGTTTACAAGCACAGAATTGGCTACACTGCATAAGGCATACTCAGAATATCAGCGATATGTGATTGTCAGATAAAATGCTAGAATCTGCGCTCTCTATCATGTCGGATAAATTACTGCGTACTTTTCACAAATTGAAACATAAACTGATTCCCAGTACAATGTGTTGCAACGTTTGCTTCCTCTGGTTTAGCACAAAACACTGTTATCACTAGAATAATACCATAGGATGCGGCTCTTTCTAAATTTACCGGTGAAACCTCCGGGCTAATACTACTCTATGTCCGATCAACACCTGACCGATCAGCAAGTTGCGGCGACCGGTACTAAAACCTTGTTACGGTCAACAGCGGCATTCGGTTCCATGACAGTGATATCAAGAATCACCGGTCTGATCCGAGATGTCATCTTTGCCCAATTGATTGGCAGTACTTACGTTGCTGATGCCTTTTTCGTTGCCTTTAGAATTCCCAACTTTTTTAGGCGTATATTTGGAGAAGGTGCATTTTCAGCTGCATTCGTTCCGGTTTACACAGAACAAAAACTAACCGCCACGGCCGATGATACTCGAGAATTCCTAGATTTAGTCAGTGGTCGTCTTACATTGGCCTTGATTCTATTGAGTATATTTGGTGTTGTATTTGCGCCAGCTCTGATTTCAATTTTAGCTCTTGGTTTTCGGGAAGATCCAATCAAATACCAGTTAACCGTCGATTGCCTGCGTATCACATTCCCATACGTGCTCTTTGTCTGTTTGGTTGCCTTGAGTGCCGGAATATTGAATGCGCACGGGCGCTTTGCTGCTGCTGCCGCTACTCCGGTATTGCTCAATGTTGCCTTGATTGCATCAGCATTATGGCTCACCGGTGTCACTGATAATGCAGCTTTGGCATTGTCCTATGGCGTGATAATTGCTGGTGTTGTTCAATTGCTGTTTCAGCTTCCTTTTCTGCTCAGGATACGCGTATTGCCCAGGCCACGCCTCAGACACAAAGCAAAGGGTTTGGCAAAAAAAGGCGTGGCCAAGGTTTACAAGTTGATGTTACCTGCAATATTTGGCTCTTCAGTTGCACAGGTTAATCTGATTATCAACACCTTCATCGCATCGTTTTTGGTCACTGGCAGTGTGTCATGGCTGTATTACTCAGATCGTTTGATGGAATTTCCGCTTGGCGTTTTTGGTGTGGCGCTTGGATCCGTAATTTTGCCGCGTTTATCTGCAGAACACACCAAAGCTGCGACTGCGGAGTTCTCGCGTTTGGTTGACTGGGGCCTTCGCTGGTGTTTTCTGATATCTTTACCGGCAACTGTAGGATTGATGGTTTTGGCTGAGTTGACTGTAGCTACAATTTTCTATCACGGTGCTTTCACTGAGAACGATGTCATCATGTCGGCAAAGGCATTGGTTGCGTTCTCAATCGGACTTGGAGGACTGGTCGCTGTGCGTGCGCTTTCGCCCGGTTTTTTTGCACAGTCGGATACCAAAACACCTGTTAAAGCTGGCATCGTTGCCATGATTGTCAATACCATACTTGCTATAGTTCTCGTTTTTCCGTTGAAACACGTTGGTCTAGCGCTCGCAACTTCTATAGCGGCATTTGTAAATGCTGGATTGCTGGCTTACTGGCTCTTGAAGTCAAAAGTTTTTATACCTGAGGCTGGGTGGTCCAGTTTCCTACTTCGAGTTGCAAGTGCCTCACTTATAATGGGGGGTATCCTGTGGTGGCACTCACCGACACTTGTTGTTTGGATGGAATTTGGTGCATTGCGCAGAGTCATTCAGCTTCTGCTCTATATATTCACAGGCGCAGGCATATATGGTATATGTTTGTATGTTTTTGGAATTCGGGCTAGACAACTGATAAACCCATGACCTTTTTCAACTCAAATCTTGTTCATATCGGATCACCAGAATTGCCTCGGTGCTTTACTTTATCCGAGGCCAATGAGACACTGAAGGTTGTAAAAAAGATTACCGGTGAAGCCTATCAAGAACTTGAATCAGTCAAGAAAAAGTTAAATTCCTTGTTGCCGAGCGACCCTCGCATTGTGTCTGTTGAAAAGCAATATGAGTCGATAGTCAAACAATGGATATCAAAAATGGAGCGTCTAGGGCTTGTAGTTAAAGGGCTTTGGTTACTTGATTTCGATACGGGTGATGGCTACTTTTGCTGGAAGTATCCAGAGCTGTCAATTGCCTACTACCACTCTTACACAGGTGGTTTCGCTGAACGCACACCCATCTCCAAAGTGATTGAGGAAATGCATCCTGATTGGGCTGACGATTTTATTGAGTTGCCAGATAGCCTTCTGCGCTGATATCGAAAATGGAATTTGTTAGAGGAGAGCATAACATAACCTCCCGACACTACGGATGTGTGGCATCGGTCGGCAACTATGATGGTATCCATATTGGTCACCAGCAAGTGATTCATTCGCTAGTTGCGCGCGGGCGCAAAATGCAGTTACCAGTAACCATTATTAGCTTTGAGCCGCATCCGCTTGAATTTTTTGTTCCAGATGCGGCGCCATCTCGTCTGATGTCTGTTCGCGACAAAATTGAGGTTCTTAAGTTACATAAAGTTGATCGTTTTTGCTGTTTGCGTTTCAATCACCAACTTGCCAATACTGAACCGGAAGAGTTCATAGAAGATTTGTTAATCGCTAAACTTGGGGTTCGGCATATCGTTGTTGGTGACGATTTTCGCTTTGGACGTAACCGGCGCGGTAATTTCGATATGTTACTCGCGTATGGCCGCACTCATGATATTGAAGTTCTCAGAACTGAGGCGGTTGAGATTGGTACAGAGCGAGTGAGCAGCACTCGCATCCGAGAATATCTTAAGGCTGGCAATTTCGCTCAGGCCAGTCGTTTGCTCGGCCGGGATTATTCAATGTCAGGTCGTATTGTACGCGGAGACGGAAATGGGCGCAACTGGGGGTTTGCAACGGCCAACGTTCAGCTGAAGGTTCAAAAACCACCGCTGTCTGGTGTATTTGTTGTGGAAGCGGACTTGGTCGATGGTAATGCCTATCCGGCAGTTGCCAGTCTCGGAGTGCGTCCAACCATTGGAGGAACCACCAATGTCTTGGAAGTACATTTGTTAGATTTCGATTCGAACCTGTACGGTCAGTGGTTGCGCGTGCGATATTTGCAAAAGTTGCGCGATGAGATCAAATTCGCATCCGTTGAGAAGATGTGTGAGCAGATCCAACAGGATATTATGAGAACGCGCGAGTATTTTGGCGATAGACAAACGCGTCGCGCATCTTGAGTTTGGTATTGACGTTCTAATCATCTAATACAATATGCAGTGTTAGTAAGCCTAACATTGAATTATTCTAGCCAGCTTCTCATCATTTGAATAATAGTGTGCTGGCTTTAAGTTTTCTGAAATGTTCCTTCTCTGTTCGCACATTACATGACCAATTACAAGGCCACCATCAATTTACCCAAAACTGATTTTCCGATGCGTGCGCAATTGGCGCGCCGGGAACCTGATATATTGGCGTTCTGGAAGGATATCGATATCTACGGGTGTTTGCGAGAGCAGGGCAAGGGCCGCCCCAAGTGGGTACTGCATGATGGCCCGCCTTACGCTAACGGTGCGCTTCATATCGGCCACGCTGTCAATAAGATTCTCAAGGATGTCATAGTTAAATCTAAAACGATGGCAGGTTTTGATTCGCCTTATGTTCCAGGCTGGGATTGCCACGGGCTGCCGATTGAGCATGAGGTTGAACGAAAGTATGGCCGTGAGAAATATCGATCTGATCCGGCCGGATTCCGCAAGGCGTGTCGTGCATTTGCGACTAAACAAATCGACCAGCAGCGTGCCGGCTTCATTCGCATGGGTGTGATAGGAGATTGGTTCAACCCCTATCTCACAATGAACTACAAAACCGAAGCAAACACCATCAGAGCATTGGCCTGTATCATGCAAAACGGACACATGATGCATGATCTGATGACTGTATATTGGTGTGCCGACTGTGAATCGGCATTGGCAGAGGCAGAAGTTGAGTATTTTGACAAGAAGTCAACGGCTGTTGATGTTCGAATGCGCGCCGTTAACAAAACAAAAGTATTGGAAAATTTCGGTATTGGTTCACAGGCGAGTGATGTGTCAATTAGCGCAGTGGTCTGGACAACAACTCCATGGACACTTCCGGCCAATCGTGCAATTGCTGTTCATCCGGAATTTGAGTACGTTCTAGTTAAAAGTAATCGGGTTGGTGACAAAACAGAATATTTGATTCTAGTTGAACAACTGGCTCAGTCAAGTATGCGACGCTATGGTTTAAACAACTACGAAGTGGTGGCTAAAGTAAATGGCCGGGAGCTGGTTGGCCTTGAATTCGGTCATCCAATTGATCGCGATAGTGGTGGTCTTGTGGCTGTGCCAGTTATTCCGAGCGAGCACGTCACGCTTGAAGCAGGCACTGGTTTAGTGCATACAGCTCCGGGTCATGGGCATGAGGACTTTGCACTAGGCAAAGAGCACGGGCTAGAGATTTACAATCCTGTTGGTCCCGACGGGAGATTTCAATCGTCTGTTGCACATGTTGGGGGTATGTTGGTAGGTGAAGGCGGTGAAGTGTTGATTGGCTTATTGCGTTCGCGTGGTGATTTGCTTTGCAGTGAGGTGATCGAGCATAGTTATGCACATTGCTGGCGGCACAAGACCCCTATTTTATATCGGGCAACGCCACAGTGGTTTGTCAGCATGGATCGAACGGGACTGCGCGAATCAGCACTTGAGGCTGTTGAAAAAGTTCGTTGGGTGCCAGAATGGGGTGAAGCAAGAATGGCGGGCATGGTGCGCAATCGCCCAGACTGGTGCCTTTCTAGACAGCGAGTTTGGGGGACACCGATCACACTATTTACACACAATGTGACCGGTGAATTGCACCCAGACACACAGGAAATATTTGAGCGAGTTGCGGCCAAAGTAGAACTAGGAGGAATTGATGCTTGGTTTAACACAGAGGCATCTGAGTTTATCGGTAAAGACAGTGATGAATACAGCAAGGTGAACGATGTATTGGACGTGTGGTTTGACTCCGGTTCCACACATTACAGCGTGCTGAACAATCACTCTTCCCTTACCAATCCAGCTGGTATGTATCTTGAAGGTTCCGACCAGCATCGCGGTTGGTTTCAGTCCAGCTTGCTGGTGAGCACGGCTATCAATGGCTCGGCTCCTTATGAGTCGGTTCTGACACATGGTTTTACCGTTGACGGTGAAGGCCGCAAGATGTCCAAATCAATTGGAAATATCATTAGCCCTCAAGAGATCATTGACAAACTCGGGGCTGACGTTTTGCGTTTATGGGTTGCTTCGACTGAGTATGAGTCCGAGATGGGAATCTCTGAGGAGATATTGACACGAACAACCGATTCTTACCGCCGCATTCGGAACACTGCCCGTTTTCTGGTTGGTAATCTTGATGGCTTTGAGGCAACAGACTGTCTTCCATGGAATGAGCTTTTGAGTTTGGACCAGTGGGCAGTGATGACTGCGATGAATCTGCAACGCGAAATTGAAGACGCTTACGCTAACTATCGATTTCATTTGATCTGCCAAAAGATTCATCGTTTTTGCATTGTTGACATGGGTGGTTTTTATCTTGACGTTATCAAGGATCGACTATACACCATGCCCCGTCGAAGCCGTGGCCGGTTGTCCGCTCAGACTGTCATGTTCCATATTCTCAATGCTTTTGTCAGATGGCTGGCACCGGTATTGAGTTTTACTGCCGAAGAAATTTGGAGGTATGTGCCAAATTCAGAAGAGAAATCTGTTTTGTTGACAACTTGGTACGAGAATTGGCCAGATGGCGCTAGCGCGGAAGCATTCTCTACACTTGAATTTTGGACTCAGATTATCAAAGTACGAGATGCGGTTAATCGAGCGGTGGAAAATTGTCGCAATGAAGGTTTGATTGGATCATCTTTGGCCGCTGATGTGACTCTTTACTGCGATGATACGCTTCAAACAAGTCTTGCGGAAATTGGCGATGAGCTCAAGTTTGTAACAATAACCTCAGGTGCGAATGTTGAACCTTTGGCTATGGCAGCTAAAGACTCAGCTGAGACTGATTTGAGTGGTTTACGAATTAGGGTTGACAAATCCGAGCACACTAAATGCATTAGGTGTTGGCATCAGACCTCAGACGTTGGTGAAAACTCTCAGCATCCAGAAATCTGCCTGCGTTGTGTTGGCAATATTGAAGGAGATGGCGAGAATCGGTTTTTCGCGTAGTATGCGGCCGTAGCATACCTGCAGTTTGTTTCCTACACTTTCAGTCAGACGATGACAGAAGATATCACAAGCAAGTATGACAATCGCATGTTGTTGCGAAATCATATTGCCTTGGCGGTGCTCATACTGGTTATGGACCAGCTATCCAAACTAATTATTCTGAGCACCATAGAACCCTATGGTAATTTGCCTGTAACCGGTTTTTTCAATTTGGTGTTGGTTTACAACAAGGGTGCGGCATTTGGTTTTCTGGCGAACTCGAGTGTCAATATCAATATGTTTTTCCTAATTGCCAATTCAATAATACTGGCGCTGTTGGCATTTACATTGTGGCAGTTGCGGCCGGGGCGAAATCAATCTACCACTGCCATTTGGTTGATTATTGGAGGCGCTTTGGGTAACATGACAGACCGGGTTGTTCATGGCCATGTTATCGATTTTCTTGATTTTCATTATGCTGGGTGGCATTTCAGCGCGTTCAATGTAGCTGATTCAGCGATCACGGTTGGAGCGATTTTGATTGTGATGGAGCTATTAAAAATCCAAGTACTATTTCGAAGTAAAGTTACTACACAAGACAAACCATGATTGTGGGAAATTACGAACTTGTGGTGTGCAGCATAAAAATCGAAAAACCTCTCATTTTTAGGTGTGATTAGACTTGCTGGCTATTGAATTATCCTGTTAAAATTATGAGACTATTTGACATACCCCAAACCTTCCGCACACAAAAATAGATTAGGTATATACCGTGATACGACCATTCATCCATCCAGATGTAAATATTGCTGAGAATATTGATGACATTGCTGTCGGAGAAATCGAGATCGATCGCAAATGTCGCGATGACTCTACTGCCATCTTTATAGGTCTACAGTTGCTTTTCACAACAGAGCAACTGCATGGGAAGCTATTTGACCTGCTGGATAAGGAAATGCCTCAGGATACAAATCAAGACATTGGATGTTTAAGAATGGAGCAATGGCGAGTGCTAGTGATGGCTGTTTTCAAACAAGGGATGGATATTCACATGTATAGTTTACATAACTATATAAATCATCACGAATTAGTTCGGAATTTTCTTGGTTATGGCAGGACTCATCCGAAATTGGACTTGCAGCAAGTCATTGACAATGTAAGTATGCTAAGTTTAGAGTCTCTGGCTCAAGTTGGAGAAATTGTGGCGCAGGCTAAACTGGATGTTACAAGAAAAAAGCCGTGGAGATTAATCAGAAAAGCAGTGTGAGTAGTTTGCTTTTAAGACTAAATGTCAAAAAACCTTTCTTCACGCCTAGTCCAAGGCTCTGTGTACAATATCTATGCGTTAAATCAAAATGTTGGTGAAATGCCGTGGTAAAACCAACTTTATCATTACTTTGACTTATACATGCTCAAGTGAACCTGATGCATCAATTCGCCGTGATGTTGTATAGCGCCCTTCTCAGACGTCAAATTAGTCGAATACGGTCGGTTTATTGCTGCAAATTATGAGTGGTTAATCAAGTCAAATTCCAGCTGTTGTCCCTCAGGATATTCAGAACCAATCCAATGCCAGCGACGATTTATATCGTATTTAATATTATGTGTTTCGGATTTATTGGACTAAAATTAAACAGCAACATATATTTCGATTTAAGATTTTGTATTAGCCAAAGCTAGTACAACCTCAAATATGAATTGAAATGCTTATTACTAACATCTGATAAGTGGTCAGTAAACTATGATTTCTGAGAAACAAGCCAACTATAGGAAGGAGTACCGGTCAAGAATTGCCGGCTGGTACAACGGCCCGATTCACGTGCTCATCATTTACGCAATCGGTTTAACAGCAATCTGGATATACGTTCAACACTTGGAAAATGTCCGCTGGTGGGAGTGGGCAACAATTCCGGTTTTTCTGGTAGTCTGTAATATCTTTGAATGGTACCTGCATTTGAAGATTATGCACCGACCACAGAAATCATCTGGTTTGCGAGCGATTTACAAGCGGCATACTTTACAGCATCATCAATTTTTTACGGACAGTGAGATGCGGTTCAAAGATTCAAATGACTGGCGGGTTACGTTTTTTCCACCTTACGCGCTAGTGGTGTTTATCCTGATTTCAATTCCAGGAGCACTCCTGTTTTACTTTGTGTTTACACCAAACATCGCGTGGCTGTTTATGTGCACAACTACAGGCATATATATAACTTACGAGTTTATGCATTTTTGTTGTCATGTCGATGAAAACTGGTTTGTTCGCAACATGCCGTTGGTAAACACAATTAGACGACATCACACTGCCCATCATAATTCACGGCTCATGATGGAAGTTAACATGAACCTGACTTTTCCAATAGCAGATTGGATGTTTGGCACTTCCGATCTTGATAGAGGTTTGTTGGGTCATTTGTTCAATGGTTATAGTGAGAAACATCTCAAGACCAATCTGAAGGGCAACCCTCGTCGTCCGGATTCCATTGCTTCTACACCGGTTCAAGCCTGAAATATGAAATGATATGCCGACCCATATTAAATTGATGGTTTCTGCACTCACACTGCTCGCCGGGGGTGGTTTCTATTACTTTGAAAGCCGTTTCGGTGAACCTCAAGTTGCGATTGTTGGTAGCTGTCTAGCCATTGCAATGGTTATTGCTATGTGGGTATTCCCAGAAACAAGCCAAAAGCAAAAGCGCCATAAAAAATGACACTACCTCACGCATAATCCCTACCCCATACTTATATGTCCACAGAACTCAAAAAGCGCACAATCAGCGAGATTAGTGAATCTAAACACACTGACGAAAAAATGGTCTACATGTCAGTGCCAGATTACACATCAGCGCAATGGGCGGAAATGGGAGGCGTCGATGTAGCGGTGGTGGGGGACAGCCTGGCAATGATCGCCCATGGATATGCCAATACGATCCCAGCCACTATGGAAATGATGATCATGCATGCATCGGCAGTTCGACGCGGTGCTCCCAATACATTTGTGCTTGGATGTATGCCTTATCAGAGCTACAACACGATTGAGCGGGCATTAGCCAATGCGACCCGATTTATGCAGGAGGCTGGGAGCGATGCGGTTAAACCACAGGGTGGCAAAAGCCAGGCTCATGTCTTGAAATCCTTAGTGGACGCTGGTATTCCAACTGCCTCGCATATAGGTCTGACACCTCATTCAGTAGCGATGTTCGGCGGATTTAAAATTCAAGGTCGGACTGCTGAATCGGCAATGAAAATACTTGAAGACGCTCTTGCCATTCAGGACGCAGGCTGTTTTATGCTTGAGTTTGAAGCAGTGCCAGCAAAAATTGCCGAGGTAATTTCCAAACAGCTAGAGATTCCAACAATTGGCATTGGTGCTGGTGCTGGTACAGATGGTCAGATACTTCTTTGCTATGATCTTCTAGGTGTATTTACTGATTTCAAACCCAAGTTTACGAAACGATATGCATCACTCACTGAAGTTGCAGTTGGTGGTATCAGAAAATTCGTTGAAGAGGTAAAAACCGGTGCCTTTCCTGATAATGACCACAGCTACTCTACGCCGGAAGATGAATATGAAAAATTTTTGACATTGGTTGAACGTAGAAAACAGATTTAACAACCAATGAGCTTAGAAACATAGTTTGCTTAAAAATAGCAGACAGATTAGATGAAAGTGTACGTCGGTGATCGAACCATTGATGGGATTGTGGTGACTGTTGATGGTCAACCATTGCCAGAACGATATGACATCAAGCAGTTTACAAAGCTGGGGTTTGAGTGGACTTACGAAGGTGACTCGCCTCAACAGCTCGCTCTTGCCATCTTAGCTGACCACTTGGGCGACCCTGATGAATCTTTACGTCTATCTGAGCAGTTTATGAAAGTTGTTGTTGCTGATTTAAGCAACGAATGGCAGTTAACCAGTGAAGATATTGATAAGGTTTTGGGTGATTTTTTACAGGATATATGATTAGCTATATTTTCACTACCTTTAGTCAAATAATTTAGGAGGAGAAACTTTATGTATTACCTAAAAATAATACCAAACCAATTTGTCTCATATTTTGTGGCGCTTTGTTTGGCGCTTTGCAGTACATTGGCTGTAGCAGATGCAGAACACAAGTGGAAGATGGCAACTTCTTGGGGTGGTGGTCCGCTCATGGAATTAGGAGCTAAGGCATTTGCTGAGCGAGTTCATCAGCTTACAGACGGACGAGTAGAAGTTCAGGTATTTCCAGGTGGAACGCTTGGTAAAGCCTTGAATGTATCTGAGACTGTTGCGAATGGAATTGCTCAGGCTGGTCATACTTGGATGGGTTATGACTGGGGAAAAGATAAAACAGCTGTTGTATTTGGTGGGTTTGCAGGTTCAATGGATTCCGAAAGAATGTTGCACTGGCTCTATGAAGGCGGTGGGCTGCAGTTATGGCGCGACTTTCGCATGGAGCGATTTGGAGTTGTATCGATGCCCCTTTTCATCCGCACGGCAGAAGCTTTTTTACATTCCAACAAACCGGTTCGGAGCATGAGCGATTTGCAGGGGCTAAAAGTTCGAACCGCAGGCGCATGGCTTGAAATCTCAAAGAGCATGGGCGCCGCTCCGGTTACGATGCCAGGTGCTGAAGTCTTCAGTTCCCTGGAACGTAAAACAATTGACGCAACGGAATGGGGAACTCTGTACGAGAACATCACGCCGGGTTTTCACAAGATTGCCAAGTATGTAGTTATTCCAGGTGTGCATCAACCAGTTGCACCGTTTGAGCTGATTATCAATGAAGACGCATACAATGCTCTTTCAGATAAAGACAAGGCGTTGGTTGATCTTGCGGCTAAGATTGTTACATTTGAGAGCTGGACCAGAATTGGACATGAGGATGCAAAAGCTCTGCAGTTTTTTCGCGATGCTGGAAATGAAATCATTGAACTAGATGAATCTGTTCAAATTGACGTTAAAAAGAAGGCCATCGAATGGGGTAAAGAACAGTCTGCAGAAAACTCTTGGTTCGAAAAAGCTTACAACAGTCAACTTGCTTATGAGGCGTTGTGGAAAGATGCAGTTCGTTATCGAAATGTAGCATCAGCGAACTGAGTCAACTAACAGATCAAACGTATTGACGGGGCCGAAACAACGGTCCCGTCAACTATTCTTTTTTACCCAACCGTAATTCGTTGTTTCTGATTGTGATAAATCAGCTGCTCCGTATTGTCGATAGAATTAGTGGCAGTGTGGGTATTCTGGCTGCTTGGATTGTGCTTCCCCTTATCGTAGCGACGATTTACGAAGTACTATCTCGCTATTTGTTCAATGCGCCAACAATCTGGGCTTATGAAATCGGATACATGATGACCGGCGCTAATTTTCTGTTGGGCTCAGCGTTTGCTTTGCGAGAAAAGGCACACATTCGTATTGATGTTCTCTATTCACAATTCAGTTCTCGAACCAAAGCGCTGGTTGACACCTTGGGTTATCTTTGCCTATTTTTGCCATTGGGATTCTGGTTATCTTACAGATTGGCAATCTATGCTTTTGATGCCTATCAAACAGGTCAGCTTTCCGGTGAATCCGCTTGGAATCCAGTTATCTGGCCATTTCGGATCATATTCTTTATCGGCTTTGCGCTACTTACGATTCAGGCCATGGCGGAATTAATTAGAGTGCTTAAAATCGTTTTTCAAACGAAATCAACCGAGGAACCAAGTTCAAGTGGGTGATTACCTCGCGCTAGCGATGTTCCCGGCAATTCTGCTAGTGCTGTTTGCTGGATTTCATGTTGCGTTGGCCTTAATGGGGGTAGCGTTAGTCTTCGGGCTGATTACGTTCGGACCGCCTGTCATCTTTCAATTTGCAGAAAAAGTTGATGCTGTTGCCTCCAATTTTGTTTTGGCAGCGGTGCCTCTATTCGTTTTTATGGGAACCATGCTAGAACGTTCCGGCATTGCAGAGCGACTGTTTGAAGCGGTTCACTTGTGGACTCGTAGACTGCCTGGCGGTTTGGCAGTGGGCACGATAGTCATGTGTGTTATTTTTGCAGCTTCTACCGGTGTGATAGGTGCAACAGAAACTGTTATCGGGCTTCTTGCAATTCCGGCTATGATGAAATATGCATACGATAAAGGTTTGATTTCCGGAACGATTTGTGCTGGTGGATCGCTTGGTACAATAATTCCACCTTCAGTCGTTGTTGTCGTTCTCGGTCCGGTAGCCAATGTATCAGTGGGCGATTTATTTGTCGGAATGTTGCTGCCAGGGCTATTGATGGCCACTTTATACATGGCCTATATCGTTATTCGCTGTACGATACGCCCGTCCGATGGTCCCCGAATACCTCCTAGTCCGAATGACCCTACCCTGACTGAGAAAATACTGTTATCAATTCGCGCTCTATTACCACCGGTGTTATTGATATTTGCAGTTTTGGGATCGATTATGTTTGGTTGGGCTGCGCCCACAGAAGCAGCTGGCATGGGAGCGTTTGGCTCTATTTTGCTAACGATTTTTTACCGGCAGTTTTCAATTTCGGTGCTAAATGAAGCATTGATCAAGACGGTGAAGGTCACCTGTATGATTATGTTGATTTTGTTGGCTGGAAACATGTTTTCCGGTGTTTTTATTGCTTCAGGTGGTGTTTTCCTAGTGGAAGAGTTGATTGAGCAAGCGAATCTCCCCAACTGGGCTACCCTGTCGCTTTTCTTAATGATTAGTTTTATCGCTGGTTTTGTGCTTGAATGGATTTCAATTCTGTTGATATTCATTCCGGTGTTCATTCCGATCATCAATCACATGGGTTATGATCCAGTCTGGTTTTGTGTGCTTTTCCTGATTATTATCCAAACTAGTTACCTGACACCACCGATGGCGCCTGCCATATTTTACTTGCGTGGCATTAGTCCGCCTGAAATAACATTACAACATATGTTCAAAGGTATGGTACCGTTTATACTGTTGCAGTTGGTAGCTCTGTGTGTAGTAATTGCCATACCACAAATTGTTCTGTGGCTTCCAGACAAGTTGCTGGGGTTTAATTAATGGAGTGAATCATTATGGAAATTACAGATATTCTGAACCATGAACCTTTAGCGTTATCTGAAAAGCAGCGGCATTTTTACTTTGAATATGGTTATCTTCTGCTTGAAAACGCTGTTTCAGAAGACTGGCTAGTGCGCCTTCGTAAAGCAAGTGAAGAAATGGTTGAGCGAAGCTGTTCAATCTCTAAGTCAGATGCGGTGTGGGACCTTGAGAAAGGGCATTGTGCTGAGGCGCCTCGCTTGCGTCGATTGACAAGCCCTAACGACCACCATCATGTGTATTGGGAGTACGCATCAAGTTCGATGATTACTGACATTGTTGCAGATTTAGTTGGACCGGACGTGAAATTTCATCACTCAAAATTGAATTTCAAATGGGCGCGGGGTGGTGAAGAAGTCAAATGGCATCAAGATATTCAATTTTGGCCACACACCAACTACAGCCCTTTAACAGTCGGTCTTTATCTCTACGATTGCGATGAAGAACAGGGTCCGCTTGTGGTACTGCCTGGCAGTCATGAAGGTCCGCTTTACAATCAGTACGACGCCGAAGGCTATTGGATTGGCTGTCTGTCTGAATCAGATTTGAACAATATTGATGTATCAAAAGGGGTGGAACTTTGTGGACCTGCCGGATCGTTAACCATTCATAACTGCAGAATGTTACATTCTTCAATGCCGAATCGTTCAGCAATAGGACGTCCTCTGCTCTTGAACACTTATTCTTCCGCTGATGCTATGCCGTATACACCAGTACCAACGCCTTCAGTTTATTATCAAGAGATCGTAAAAGGAAATTTGGCGAAGTGGGCACATCACGATAATCGTTCCTGCCAAATCCCACCGGACTGGTCAAATGGCTATACATCAATTTTTACTTTACAACAAGAAGAAGGAAATCAAATGTGACTAATAGGTTTGCACAAGGCTGTTATTCGCCACATCTGTTCCTTGTCACTTTTTCCTAGGCTGATATGCAAGACAAGCTAGTTCATATTAAGTTGTTAAGTGATCAAGGTAAATCGATAGTATCTGAATCCGAAGCAATTTAAATTAGCCCCGGATTAAAGGTTGGTTGAGTAAGCGGATTAGGAGTGTTTAGGTTGCGTAAGATGGTTCTGCTGGTTTGCCTAAAAAGCTGTCATATCAACTCGCTGAATAGTTACAATAATCAAGCTCAAATAACAACTTGGATCATTAGACCATTCAAGTATTGCGAACTCAGTATTAAATTAACTAAGTTGAATTGGATTGGGGGCAATTGTTCTCTTCAGTTAATTCAATCAAGCATTTGTCCTTGATCGTTATCCTTGCGTAATCCCCGGGGTTGAATCCAAGTTGCTTTAGCGGTTCGGCAACGTATCCGAGTGATGCGCCATACGTAGAGTGTAAACCCCACCGTAACGTTAGATCTCGGCATTTGGCAACGTTTTCAACACGAACTGATATATTTGAATCAGGTTTGCACCCTAGAGCTTCAGCAAATTCGGGAGGTATGCCGATAACACTATATCCTTCAAAGTAGCGATTGTCCACAACAAAACTCCAGTAAGGTGCGCCAGATTCATCTCGCCCACCAATGACATCGTCAAGAGGTCGAAGTTGAATTGACTCGACCTTTGCTAAGCTGATTAAATTATTTCGAATCTCAAAGCGCGGTGTTTTCATGTAGGCGCGAACGCTTTGCGGTTTTACGTTGTGCTTTAGCGGGATTTCCGCTAGTAATTTATCAATATGGGTAGCACCTCCATCTCTTTTGATTTGCTGGATGATTTCCTCTGTGATTCCGCCATATTCTTTGTCAACCCATTCCCTGAGTCCCCATCGCTCCTTGTCAGCTCTGACTATGGATGGTATGACAGATAGAATAGAACCTACTCGATTAGACTCGTAGCCACACAACATCCTGATTTCATCTCGAGTAGCAGGATGCCCAATTGACATGAGCGCCGCTTTAACCCGTGCTTTCTTAGTATCTCTAGTCCCTAGCGACCCATAGAAATTATAGAATGCGCAACGTTCAAGCAACTCTGGCCAGTAACATTTCCAATCTCCATCGGGAAGAGTCTTAACAAGTTTATTCTCTTCAACCAATCCAACATCATCAACCATTGTTTTTGCACTGGATTTCAATTTGCGGACTATTTTTTCAGTATGCTCATCTGTATACATATCATCATGCAAGGTAAATCCCGTTAAGCGTACCACCGCCCACTGAAAAATATTTATGATTGTTTGTGATTTATTAGGAAGAAGATCATCAATGTTGCGTTCTAGGTCGCTTTTCTTGATTGCTGGTCTAAATTTATTGGGTAAGACTGATACAAAAAAATTATTGTCATCACTAAAAGCCGCTTCTATTTTCTGCTCTAAATCGAATTGGATCTGACGAACACGTTCACGAGTGATGCCAAGGGAACGGCCAATATTTTTAAGCGTAGTAGGTGGTCTACTAATTATTCGCCCCTGAAGGACGGTGTGTTGATTGCTCCCCATAGCATCTAGGATTTGGCACAGTCGTTTAGCAATATACTCAGAAACGTTTCGCTCATAAAAACTCCAAAATTCGGATTGCCCTTTGTCTTCGGTTTGTTGATGACTGTCATTGTTGGAAATGCATTCGATGAGAAACTTCTCTAATGAAAATAGCAGATCAATAAGTGAAGACTGTCCAAAATTCGGAAGTTGGAGTAATTCATACGCCTTAATTGGGGAGCTGCCACTCACAAAATTCGCTTGAACCAGACAGTTATATACGCGAGTTTTGTTAAGCATTTGAAAGATAATGGAACGGTCAAGCCCGTTCGGCCAAATAACAGAGTTAGGTGAGACTTCTTTTCCTGCATGTGCAACTTCCAGCGGATGTTTAATCTGGGCAAGATAGTCTGTAGCTGCTTCAGGAGAAATATAGATTGGTTTGTACATTTATAGCATTCGTGTTTCAACAGTTTTAATGTAATAAATTATACATTAAATTATTAAGATAGTCAAACTGTTCTATACAGTAGATTAATTGCATATTTTGTCAAATAACATTAATCTAGTTTTAACCACCGTTTACTTTAATCGCACAGATTTTCATGACAATAACCTAGATTTCAAACTGCCAATTGTTCGAATTCAATCCGAGTACATCCGCATAGTAAATTAAATACGTTTTGAGATGAATCACCATCATGTGAATAAAACTAGCCGAGGCAGAGCCGCGACTGATGAATATTGAGTGCAATATTGTTGACCAACTGAATCAAATTTATGAAGTCGTAACGATACTGGATGGGAATAGAAAGCTACAAGGTTATATCCAGTGGGACCCATTTCAGGGTGAACGGTGTGAATGGATAGCAGAACCTTTGTTAATTAAATGCTTGGAAATATTTGTTAGCGATGAACGTATGCGCAAAGGATATTTAGGAGACAATTTGAAAAAAGCGCAACACATTGCTATGCAAGTTGCAGGTGCGTGGGAAACAATTGCATTTGAAGGAACTAGAAACGCAAATTTACAAGTGCCCAAATTAGATTTGGATACGGATAGCCTACTGGTATTATTCCCATCAAACAGGCCATTGACACGTTTGAATGAACAGTATGTCGCTTAGTGAGTTATGCTTGATTCCATGTGAGCGGATTGGCATGGCTATTGCTGTTTGGATGATTTCAGTGGGTGTCGCTATGGTTCGCTTTTATCAAATTAAATTACACTGTCAAAATACCGTTCGAATTCTCCTTGATAGCCGAAGATACTAGGGGTGCCGCCAGTATGAATAAACAAAATACCTTCGTTAACTTGCGCTGATTGAGCTTTTTCTAGAAAAGTCGCCATCGCTTTGCCAGTATAGGTTGGATCTACAACTAACCCTTCCGTTCTCGCAGCAGTCAATATAGCATTCCAAACTGCATCTGTGGCTTTCCCATAGCCAGGTTGAAAATGCTCGTCATTTAGCGCAATATCATCTGCGACAACCAATGAATTTGTTTCCAATAGATTCGCAATTTCATCACACCTCTTTGAAATTCGCTCGATCTGAACACTGGCGCTTCTGCGGACACAAACTCCGGTGACAACAATTTTCGAACCCAGTGCACGTAATCCAAATAAAAGACCAGCATGCGTGTTACCACTGCCTGAGGCCACCACAATTTCATTGATTTTCAAATCTTGCTGCTTGATTTGTTCTAATAGCTCAATAGCTGCACGTACATACCCCAATGCACCAAAAGGTTTGCTTCCCGGTGCGAGTGGTATGATGTACGGTTTTCTGCCTTGTCTTTTTAAATCATCAGCAATTTCACGAATGCGGTTGTCAGCACCTTGTTCGTCTTCTCCTTGATCATAGCAATGTAGCTCAGAGCCAAATAATCGGTTTAGCAGTACATTACCCGATGTCAGGTAATTTTCAGATGGATTACCAACTCTTGATTCAAGTTGGATATGACACTGCATTCCCATTTTAGCTGCGAGGGCTGCAGTAGTGCGAGCGAAGTTTGACTGCACTGCTCCAGTGATTAGCACTGTGTCAGCGCCTTGGCAGATCGCATCGCCAAAGTAGTATTCAACTTGACGGACTTTGTTGCCACCAAATCCGAGATGATTACAGTCATCGCGTTTCGCATAGAGGCGGACAGACGAGTTTGCACGCGGCAATCTTTCCAGATTCTCAAGCGGTGTAGCTTCATTACATACAGGAATACGTGCGAATGACTCAATTTTGCCAAGGTTTTTCATTTCTGAGTTGTCTTTCACCAAAATATGTTGTTGATTCACAATTCAACCTCAAATCCGTATAGTTGGATTTTTTCGGGCCATCGAATTATGGCCAGATAGCATTCAGAAATCAGGTGGTTGCTAATTTCTTCTTTCGCCTTGCTTGCACCAGCATTAGCAAACCGAGTACAGCAAGCGCTGGAATGTAGAAAATCTCTTTGGGAATGCGGTCTGCCGGTTGCTTAATGTGATCAATTACAACGGGCTGGTCACTATAAAAGTCAAACTTGTCTCCAATCTTGCCGAACAGATTGGTGCCGACGAACGGCTCCTCGATTCGCATTTGACCATTTTCTTGGGTGATGGTCAGGCCGGCACCGGCAAGACGTTGCTCAGCTTCTTTCAGGTCGCCAAGTGGAACTAGTAACGTCGTGCTACTCGTTTCACCTGTATCGAAGTCGGGTCCGCTGACAACAACTGTAATGACCCCATTTTGCGGTACATCGCCCACGATTTCATATACTTTAGTTGGTTCAACTTTAATGTGAGGCGCTTGGAATTGATCTAACCAATAGCCAGGACGAAATAATGTAAATGCAACTAGCAAGAGAACTAACGACTCCCAAATCTTGTTGCGCGTGAGCAGAAAACCTTGCGTTGCCGAAGCGAACAGCATCATTGCTATGACTGCGACCAGAAATACAAATATCGCTTTCAGAGGGGATACATCTATCAGCAGCAAGTCTGTGTTGAAGATGAACAGAAAAGGTAATAGCGCGGTTCGAATATCGTAGGCGAACCCTTGGACACCAGTTCTGATCGGGTCGCCTTTGGAGATTGCAGCTGCCGCGAATGCAGCAAGACCAACGGGTGGTGTGTCATCTGCAAGTATTCCAAAATAAAATACAAACAAGTGAACTGCAATGACCGGCACGACCAGTCCATTTTGAGCGCCAAGTAGCAGAATGACTGGTGCCATCAATGACGAAACTACAATGTAATTAGCAGTGGTGGGCAATCCCATGCCGAGTATAAGACTCATTACAGCGACTAGCAATAGCATTGCTATTAGGTTGCCACCTGACAGAAACTCAATGAATTCACCAACGATTTGATGAGCGCCCGTCAGCGAGATTGTACCAACGATGATTCCGGCTGCTCCCGTGGCAACAGCAATTGCAACCATATTGGAAGCACCGCTTATCATGCCGTCCTTCCACTCCCGCAAACCACGTTTAAACTCATTGGCAAAACCACCGGTTTTTCTCAAGAACGCTTTGATCGGGTGTTGGGTTAGCGCCACAGTGGTTATCGCGACCATCGCCCAAAATGCAGAGAATGCTGGCGACAGTCGTTCGATAACAATGCACCAGATCAGGATGATGATGGGAATAACGTAGTACAGTCCCGAAATAGTTGTCTCGCCAGCTTTGGGCAGTTCTTTGATCGGCGCGTCTGGTGCATCTACAGTCAGTTCGGGGCGTTGAGCTGAAAACCAGATCAATACGAGATAAAAAGCAGTGCATAGAACAATCACGATCGGAAACGCCGCCTGCGGAAAGACAACTTTGATCCAACCCATTCCGAAGTAGACAGCAAGACCGAGTAATGCAATCGCAATAAAACCGCTAAGAACTCCTATGATCTTGGTGGCCAGTGTCAAGCTGGTGGGAGGTTTGGGAAGTCCTTTCAGATCTAGCTTCAATGCTTCAAGGTGAACGATATAGACCAGTGCTATGTACGATACAAGCGCTGGCACAAGCGCATGCTTGATTATGTCGGTATAGGATATCCCAGTGAACTCTGCGATTAAGAATGCGGCAGCACCCATCACTGGCGGGGTCAGTTGCCCGTTTGTTGACGAAGCCACTTCGACAGCGCCAGCCTTCTCAGGTGTAAGTCCAGTGCGCTTCATTAAAGGAATGGTGAAGGTGCCGGTAGTCACTGTGTTAGCTATTGACGAGCCTGAATACATTCCACTGAGCGCGGAGGCCATGACCGCGGCTTTAGCAGGTCCGCCCCTCAGATGTCCAAGTAAAGCGAATGCGACTTTGATGAAAAAATTCCCAGCCCCTGATTTTTCCAAAATTGATCCGAACAGTACAAATAAAAATATGAGCGATGCAGACACCCCGAGCGCCACACCGAAAACACCTTCATTTTGCATCCAATAGTGCCACATTGCCTTACCAAATGAGGCGCCTTTCCACTGCACTGAATCTGGCAGGAAGTCGGCATGACCGAAAAACACATACAGAACAAACACTGATGCCACAATTAACAACGGTAGCCCTAACGCACGATATACTGTGATTGCCAGCATTATCATACCGATTGAGGAGATGACAAGATCGCCAGTCGTTGGCAATCCGGCACGTAGTGCAATTTCATTGCGCAGCACGACGATATACAGACAAGAGAGCAATCCTAATGCCACTAGAATCCAGTCATACCAGGGAATGTATCCCCTAGGGCTTGACTTGAACAGCGGAAATGACATTGTCGCCAGTACAAATCCAAAGGCTAGGTGAATCAGCCGTGCATTTGAGTTAGTTACAACGAGTGGTATGCCAGTCCACTCGGTCAGGTAAAACGGAAAGTTGGAAGAAATATAGATTTGGAATAGTGACCAAACAAACGCAATAATGAGAATTGCCTTGCCTTGCCACCCGGTTGCAGAGCGCGAACCGGTGTCAGCGCTTGCCAGCAGTTGCTCAGCAGTTTGCTGGGATTGGGTTTCGTTGCGCATAAATCTATACCTTGGTTTTTTATTCGGTAGTTGCGAAGTAAGCTATCGATTGTCTGTTTTGCAACTGCGAATGCTGTGCACTGGAAATTTGTGGGATAAGCGATTTACCACAGATTTGCTTGACTGCTTTGCGTTAAAACTGGAAAACGGAATGAGGAAAGTTTCAGCTCTCACTCATTCCGTGTTTTTCACAAAATTTACATCCAGCCTCTTTCTTTGTAGTATCTGGCAGCGCCTTCATGCAAAGGTGCTGACAGGGAGTCAGAGATCATTTCCTCTGGTTTGAGGTTGCCGAATGCGGGGTGCAATTTTTTGAAACTGTCAAAGTTGTCAAATACAGCTTTCACCACAGTGTAAACTACATCTGCCGGAACAGCGGCGCTGGTAACGAATGTCGCACCAACACCGAATGTATTGACGGCGCTTTCGTTGTTGTACATACCAGCTGGGATAGTCGCGGTTCTGTAAAACGAATTATCTGCAACCAGCTTGTCGATAGCGTCACCGGTTGCATGGACCAAGTGTGCGTCACAGGTTGACAGCGATTCTTGGGTTAATGCTGACGGATGGCCGACTAGCCAAAAGTACGCATCTATTTTACGGTCACAGACGGCTTGTCCAGTTTCTGCAGATTTCATTTCAGCGGCAAGTTTCAATTCGCTTCGGTCCCAACCAAGCGCTTCCTCAATGACTTCCCAAGTGCCTCGGGTACCAGAACCTGGGTTTCCGATGTTGATTCGCTTGCCTTTGAAGTCTGTGATATTGGAAATGCCTGAGTCGTCATGGGCAATAATTGTGACTGGTTCAGGGTGAACTGAGAATACAGCCCTGAGATCTTCAAAAGCGCCGGCGTCGGCAAACTTTGAAGTTCCGTTATAGGCGTGATACTGCCAGTCTGACTGAGCCACACCAAATTCCAGTTCGCCAGCACGAATGGTGTTGATGTTGTAGATTGAACCACCAGTGGATTCTGCTGAACATCGAATACCATGCATCTTGCGATCCTTGTTTACCAATCGGCATATAGCGCCACCGGTCGGATAATACACACCGGTTACACCACCAGTACCGATACTGATGAATTGCTGTTCACTGTACGCCGGTGTTATTCCGCCTACCAAGGTAGTCAAAAATACCGACATCAATGCAATAAAGGTCTTTCTCATTATTAAGTTCCTCACGTACGTGAAAATTAGATTGAATTAAGTTGTTCAGCTCAAAATATAGCAGAGAGTGCCAAGATACCCAAACTTTATTGAAAACATCCTTGAATTGAGTTGTTAGATTTTGCCGCACGTACAATCCCAGCGGCTGGTTTCCAAACAGTTGGATCTTCCAGCTCAAGTGTTTTCAGTGTGGTGAATATCTTTTGCGCTCCCATCTTGTCGGCGTAGTACATCAGACCGCCTCGGCTACGCGGAAACCCATAGCCATGTACTGACACTACATCAATGTCACCAGCATTGCGCGCGATTCCGTCATCAAGTAGCCTAACAGCCTCATTGATCATAGCAATTAGCAATCGTTCTTGGATTTTTAGTTGGTTGAAACTACGGCGCCTGATGCCGGTGGCTTTAGATTCTTCCAATATCAGGTTCACAACCTTTGGATCTTCTGTTTTGGCTCTGCCTTTGTCATAAAGATACCAACCGGCATTGGTTTTTCGACCTAGCCGTCCTTGTTCAACCAAATGGTCGGCGATGGGTACATAGCGGTGATTGGGGTCTCGGTTTGCATCATGTCGACGACGGTTGGCATAAGCAATATCCAAGCCAGACAAATCTTGGGCTGCGTATGGTCCCATTGGATACCCGAACGCTACCATTGCCTTGTCAATCTCATAAGGGGTGGCGCCATCCATTAACAGCATGTCGGCAACTTCACGATAGCGTGTGAGAATTCGATTGCCGATAAAGCCCTCACAGTTTCTAGCCAGGACTGGGAGTTTGCCAATTTTGGAAGCAAAATCGAGGCAAGTTCGTATCGTCGTTGCGTTGGTGTGTTTTGTTCTGATGACTTCAACCAATTTCATAATATGTGCCGGATTAAAGAAGTGCAATCCGACCACATGACTTTTATTGTTCACAGCAGAGGTGATTTCTTCGATATCCAAATAGGATGTGTTTGTTGCTAGAATCGAATTTTCATTAAGTGAGCTATTCAACATTGTAAAGACTTCTTTCTTAACGTTGCTATCTTCTGCAACTGCTTCGATCACGAGGTCAGCATGCGTCTGGTGTGGGTTAAAGCTTGTAATGTTGATTTTTTGTATTGCTAAATCTGCTTCAGATTGGGTTAGATGTCCTCTGGCTACGGCTTTGTCAGTTAGCTTGCAGAGATTTTCTCGAGCGCGTTCGATCGACTGTTGATTGGATTCGAAAACTTGAATTTCTAGGCCTTGTCTGTGCAAGTGATATGCAATGGAGGAACCCATTGCTCCGCCACCTACAATAATCACGCGCTCTATGCGTTTGGTTGCCCCGGATGCTTTAAAACTCCTTGATGTCTTGTGTGTGGCTTGCTCACAGTCAAGAATATGCTGCAAAGCCTTGGTTTCTAGTTCTGACTTCAATTTGTCTAAGTTCTTTACCTGTTCTCAATACTGTTTTTGAACGATACTTGAATTGACATGGCTAGTTGGATGGTGCAGATACGGAATGACTGTCAACCGTTCGTTGCGCTTCAAACCGCCTGAGATTTTGGAACGAGCTGTATTACGAGTGCGCTAAAATGTAGCTTTTATAGGTTGTTGGCTAATGTCAATTTACGCATTGTGCAATTTCACGTATTCAAAATTGCCTGGCATATTATTAATCCCAAATTTTGGCGGTGCGATCCAGCTGGCATATTGTCCTGGCTCATAGCTCGGCTTCATAAGCGATTGAATGAACTCACCATCTGCTGAATTCGGCAGACACTCATTTCGCTTGGATACATACTCTTGCTTTGAGAGGATTTTGCCTTCCGGGCTGATTGTTTGGTTAGCGAATGCGCCAATAGCACGGTTGAAGCCTGCATGTGGCAACTTCAGCTCAAAATCAAAGTCAGCGCGCTTGATGATCTTGTTCCAACGGCTAATCCCACCGCAAGCGTCTTTAGTGTAGTCATCTCGAAGACGCATATTAATTGCCTTCAGTGCCGGCAGGTCAGTTAGCTTGATTTCACCGTCAACAATCTGGACAACCGGGTAGCTTGCATCATTGAGCTTGTGATCATCATCAATCTTGTTTTCTCGAAAGCGCCCTTTGATGCCAGCATTGAAGGCATTCGCTGCATTGGTTGATATTTCCTGACCGAACAGGTCCAACGACAAGGAATAGTGTAGATTGATTTTCTTCTGTATTGTCGGAAAGTCAATGACTCCTAAATTGCGAACTTGTTCAATATCGAACGGATCATCAAGACCAGCTTTGTTCATTTGGTCACAGGTTTGCTGGATGACTCTTGATACCCCCGATTCACCGACAAACATGTGATGCGCTTCTTCGGTTAACATAAAACGGCAGGTACGCGACAAGGGATCGAAGCCGGATTGCGCTAGGGACTCAAGCTGCATTTTGCCGTCTCGGTCAGTAAAGGTTGTGAACATGAAAAATGACAACCAGTCCGGCGTTTCTTCGTTGAACGCTCCGAGCAGGCGCGGCGCTTCGTCAGAACCAGAAAATCTACGCAAAAGATCGTCAGCTTCTTCGCGGCCGTTTTTGCCAAAAAATTTATGCAGAAGATAAACCATAGCCCATAAATGCCGGCCTTCCTCAACATTGACTTGAAACAGGTTTCTGAGATCGTAAAGCGAGGGTGCAGTGAGGCCAAGGAATCGCTGTTGCTCTATCGATGCCGGTTCGGTATCTCCCTGAATCACAATCAATCGTTGCAACATGGCGCGGTACTCGCCGGGCACTTCCTGCCAAGCAGGATTACCGGCATGTTCGCCGCAAGGAATTTTTCGGTCTTCAACCTTGGGAGCAAGCAACACGCCCCAACGATATTCCGGCATGCGGACATAGTCATACTTGGCCCAGCCTTTTGGGTCGACGGAAACAGCAGTGCGCAAATATACTGGTGATTTCTGAAAGTGGTCGGGTATAAGTCCGCTCCACCAGCTCATGAATTTTGGGTACCACTGCTCTAGTCCTTTCTGCACGCGCCGGTCGGAAGACAGTCTGACGTTGTTAGGAATGAGAGAGTCGTATTCGACGTTGCTAGCTTCAATCATGTTCGAGATTCCTGAAAATATCTAGAATGTGTTGTTGTATTCTTGTGTGTTGCTCAAACTCTTTGCATATCGAATTTGCCGCGTTTGCCACTGCCGTAGCGTTGCAATGCGCCGGTTTCACCGACTGCATTTGGTCGTTGGAAAATCCAGTTTTGCCACGCAGTCAAGCGCCCGAATATTCGAGTTTCCATGGTTTCGGGACCAGCGAAACGCAGGTTGGCCTCCATGCCAGTCATGGCGTCCGGTGAAAAACTTGTACGTTCCTCAAGGAAGATGCGAATCTCATCTTCCCAGTCCAACTCATCAAACGTTTCGGTGACAAGGCCGAGGCTGTCGGCTTGTCCGGCATCGAGTATCTTGCCGATGTTAGTTTGTGCAAGCTCAATTAAATTCGGTTCCCCTAAAAATCTTGTTTGCACCCGGCTGAGTCCATTGGCCATCGGGTAACTGCCAAAATTGCCTGCGCTCAGCATGATTGATGCTTGGGATCGGTTATCGTCTTCAAAATCTCCGTCCATCATATATGAGCGGTCAACCGCGAATAGTACCTCTGCCAACAATCCGCCGAAACATGAGCCATTTTCAACCAGTGCTACCAGAGAGCGTGAGGTCATGTCCAAGCGCTTCAAGACGCGTTTCCACAGCAGGAGTGTTTCGTTGGAAAACCAGTCTGAATTGCGGTTTTCAAGTAGAAATGTCTCGTATGCGAGTACGTTTTGGATATCACCTGTGGTCTTGAACAAGACCACTCCGAGCTCAAGCTCATTAAAACGCAGATGCAAGATGGCGTCATCCAATTCCCGGGCACAGCGTAATGCCCAGTTCTCAGCGCCTAGTTTTCGCAAATCATCGATAGATTTTGGCGGGGCCTCAACGGGACCTTGGATCACAATGGTTGCTACTCCCAATTTGCGATCAATTTCTATATTGACAGTTGAGTAAATCACACTATCTCTGTTGTAAATTTCACGGGATAGTGGTGTCAGTTCGATACCTTTTATGCCTGTTTTTGCCTTGGTTGCGATTTGCTGAGCCCGATTCTTGACAAAATCGTCAAACTGCGAATTGGCAATGACGCGGTCAACCAGGCCCCAATCTTCTGCGCGTTTGCCTTTGACTCCTTCTTCAGTTGAGCAGAAGACATCAGCACGGTCACGGCGAACCTTGCGTTTATCGGTTATTCGTGTGAGTCCGCCAGTGCCTGGCAGAACTGCAAGCAGAGGCACTTCCGGCAACGCTACTGATGTTGCCCCGTCATCTGCCATATATATCTCATCACAGGCCAGCGCCAATTCGTATCCGCCACCGGCGCATGCACCGCGGATGGCGGCGATATAATGTTGGCTAGATTCTTCGCCTGCAGCTTCGAGTGCGTTGCGGGTTTCGTTAGTGAATTTGCAAAAATTGACCTTGTGAGCATGAGATGCGCCACCAAGCATACGTATATTCGCACCAGCGCAAAACACCCTTTCCTTGTTGGACTTGAGGATTACAGCACCGATTTCAGGATGCTCAAATCGTAATCGTTGCACTATATCGGCCAGCTCGATATCAACACCGAGGTCATAGGAATTCAGTTTTAGTTCGTAACCCTCAAACAGAGCGTTGTTCTCGTTGACATCTAGGTAAAGGCGCGCGACAGCGCCTTCGTATTCCACGCGCCAATGGCAATATTTTGATGGATCTGTTTGAAAGTCAATCTGCATGTGCACAGTATTTTCAGGCTCAACGTTCTTGCGAATTACTGTTGGAGTTTGCTACAAAGCCAATATAAAACATCAGGGACTAAAGTTGGATGAATCCTGCGTACATTCACTGCTAATCTTGAAATGAGACTGAGTGAATTTAGCGATAATTTTGACTGTTTGTTTGGTTTGTTCCCGGTGTGGTGAGTGTGCACAGTTGGGTAACAATACGACTTGAGGAGGTATTGGAAGTCGGTCTTGCAGTGAATCAATCTGCGCTATTGTGCCATATTGGTCATCTTCTCCTTGAATGGCTAGTGCTGGTACCTGAATCCCTTCGATTACATGACAAACATTCCATTTCTTAAAGTTGGGATCCAACCATGCATTGTTCCAGCCGTAGAATGCGTTGTCCACATCACGGTGATGGTGCGCTAGTCGATTTTTTAGATCATTGTTTTCGTATGCTGTTTTCGCTTGCGCTATAGAGGCAAGGCCCATTTCTTCGGTAAAAAAGTGTGGTGCGATTACAACTAGCGCGTGAACTCTGGGATCTTTCATTAATCCTGCGTTTATCGCTGCGATGGTTGCGCCATCGCTATGACCAAGCAGCGTGCCAGTCTGAAATTCAATTGCATCTAAAACCAGTGGCAATATGTCAACAGCTTCTCTTGTCATATAGTCAAGCGGGCGAGGCAGGGTGGCGGCTGATGAGTTCCCGTAACCGGCGCGACTGAAAACGAATACCCCATGCCCAGTAGCTGCGCAAAGCTTGCCGGGAAAGTCTTTCCACAAAGACACGCAACCAAGGCCTTCATGTAACAGTACGATTGTGGGTGTGTGGGCAGGTGATGGGCCGTAAACGGTAACCTGTGTACCATTTGAGCATGTTTTGCAGTATGATATTGATATTGAAAGTGTAAAACGGTACACAGGTAGGGTACGCGACCTGTGTACCAAAGCATGGGGAACCCCTGCAAATTTTGAAATTTAGGGATCATTGATCACCCAAATATCGCATTAGAAAATGGAATTGTTGTAAGAAGCATTGTGCAGCGGGTGATTCATGGGATACCTGCTTTCACCCAATGGGTGAAATACAAAATGTGGAGAATTTGTTGCTACACAGCACTTTATCGGCTTTCATTCGTTCCTAATGAGATTTTTGGGGATCAATCGCAGTGTAGGTATTAAAATGTCAATAGTTTTTTTAACTGAGAAGATAATTAGTGCCTGCCAAAAAACCTAATTGTCTCACAATTTCTGCTGATTTCAAGTGTTTTCCTGTTGGGTTGGACAAGTGTTTTTCTATCAGACGGGTGGTCCACACGGCGAAGATTGGTAAAAACAGGTGATATTTGCTCGAATATGCCGCATATTGTACCGGAACATCAAATCTTCGTTGCTTTCAGTTGACAAAAAACATAGGTTTTTCAAATCGTTATGCCAATATCTTGGGTTTTCTGGCAGGCACTAATTATGAAGAAACTGATAGTAATGGCATTGATGCTGGCACTGGCGCCGGCGGTGGTGGTTGCGGGTGCCGGCAGTTGTTTTTATGAAAATGCTGTTGAGGCAACTCAATGCGTTAGTTTTAGCGAAGAATACAAAAGCCCAAGATGGAAAGACACGTGGATGCGAGATGTGAAAAGCACTTGCAGCGAACAAATACTGGTACAGTATTGTGCTTTAGGGTGGTCCAATGTGAGCGAGGAGGACGCCCTAACGGGGTCACCAGGCCGGGGCTATGTCCTCTGCGGTAATGCGACCGGGGATGATTTTATGTACGCTGCAAACGTTTTTTTGCCGTTAGACCCGGGAGAGAAACTGGAAATTGATGTTTATGGTGTCATCAGGGGAAACCCCAGTTCTGGACAAATTCCTAGGCAGACCGAGTGGCGTTATGTAGCGTGTGCTCAAGACTCGTGGGGGCCAAAAAGACTCTGCAACACCAGGTGGCCGAAGGAGGATTATGCATCCTGCCACACCAATCCATTAACATTAGAGGTGAGTTATTCCCCCGCTTCATCCTATACGAATTATCGCGTTGAGTAAAAACGCCTGAGATGCGGCGCCGGTCACCGGCGCCGCTGGCGGTTGTTAGGACATGAATGAACGCACCATTGACCGCATAGACGAATTGCTGGGCGGTCTTTACCCGTGGCAGCGTGAATACCTGCAAAACGCTATGCAGGTGCGATATGCTGGATTGAGCATACCCCGCGGCGCCGGTAAATCGCACATGGCGGCGGTAGCGGTGTTGGAACAAGCGGAGCAACCCGCGAGGTGGCTATCGTGTCGGCGACAGGTTGCAGGGAATAACATAGCGATTGAGCGCTGCGACCTGCCGGGGTGCCGGTTGCGGTTGCTCGGCAACAATCCGCGATCGGCACACGGATTGATACCGCACCTGATAATCTGCGATGAGCTGGCGCAATGGGCGCCGAACACGGCGCCGCGACTGGTGGCGGCGCTCAGAACTTCATTAGGTAAGCGACCTGACGCCAAAATGCTGGCTCTAAGCACCCGAGGCGGAACGCCTGAGATGTGCGAATTTGAGCGATATTTGCGAACTGCCGACTACTCAATGATATTGGCTCTTTTAGCAAATCGCGCGCATCAGTGGCCTTGTGAAGCGGTTCAAAGCCGCTTGCAAGCAGGTTTCAGGGCTGTTGCACCCGCCTTGCCGACTCAGCAGATGATTCCAGCGCAGGTAGCTGTCCAGATAACTTGACGCCACCCCGTTGAAGTTCCTCAGGAAACGCTTGAACCCGCTGTGCCGACTGTTGACCGTCTGGATGTGAATCGCACCCCACACACGCTCGCCAGCCGACTGGTTCACCATCTCGTGCATCACCCCCAGTTCCTTGGCCACCGCCGCATAGCACGGGTTGGCATCGGACACCAGCACCGAATCGGATCGCAACCGAGATCTCAGCAGCCCCGCCATGCTCTGAGCATCAGCCCGACCCAAAGTGTGGCACAAGGTCGCCCCGCCACGGTCCGCCGCAAACAGCATCGGCACCAAATCCCCGGACAGTCCCCGCTTGCCGGCTTTGCCGCCGCGTTTGCGTGCCGGTCGGCCTGACTTGTTGCGCAACTTCGCCTGCCCTTTGAAACTGTGAAGCAAATAAGTCTTGTCCGCCTCCACCAGACCTTCCAGCACCAGCGGCGCCTGCTCCACCGCCTGCAGGAAACGGTGTCGCCAGCGAAACGCCGTGGACGCCGCAATCCCACAGTTGCCGGCCGACTCCTCTATGGTTTCCTGGTTTGACAGGCAGCGCCCGAATTTCAACCAGCGTTCCTTGTGATGCAAGCCCTGCAGGGGCGTGCCGGTGGTGGCGTTGAAATAACGACCGCAAGCCTTGCACTGGTAGCGTCGCAAGCCGCGGCATCGCCCGCGCGACACGGCACCCGGACTGTTGCAACGCGGGCAGGTGCGAGCCTAGTCCACGTTGAGCTCGATCGCCTCCAGCGATGACTTGGCCTCGTTTTTCTGGCGAAAAACCTGAATGGCTTGCTGTTGCTGAGCTGCGGTCAGCTGGCTGAACTGGGATACCCAATCCCGGAATGTTTCATGTTTCATTGGCTCCAGCCTCCTGCCGATTTACTTGACATTCTTGACCTATTTTATCACACTAATGCGCGCGTTTTGCTAAAAGAGCCATGATATTTACCGCTGACGATGGCGACCAGTGGAGCGACCCTAATACCTGGTATAAAGTCAACCCATCATTGCAGTATCAACCTGAGATGCAAAATGTGTATGCTGACGAAGCGAATAAAGCATTGACCGATGAAGGTTATAAAGCTGCATTTATCGCACTCAGATTGAACCGCGGCGGAGCGATCACCAACGCACAATGTTAGTTGACGCCGACCGCTGGCGCAGTATTGAGTGCGATATTGCACCATTGGGGCGTAATGTTGTGTGTGGGCTGGATATAGGGAGCCAAGCGAGTTTGACCGCGGCCGCGTGTTATCACGCTGACAGCGGATTGGTGCGGAGTTTCGGAATGTTCGGCTCAGAACCGAACCTGATGAAATGGACACGGCTCGCTTCAAAGCGGCGCTGAATAGTGCAAAATGTAGAGTTTTAATTGGATAACTGAACTTCATTCACAGGGGAGAGAGAAAATGTTAGCACGACAAGATACGATAACCGGACTGGATTTGGCGAAGAGTGTGTTTCATGTGGCGGTGTTGAACTGCGAGAGCGAGGTGGTGTCGAGTCGCAAGTTGCGGCGCAAGGAGGTGCTGGATTACTTTGCGGAGCGGGAGTCGACGCTGGTGGCGATGGAGGCCTGCGGCACGTCTCATTATTGGGGACGGGAGCTGATCAAGCTGGGGCATGAGGTGCGGTTGTTGCCACCCAAAGCGGTGAAGGCTTATTTGCAAGGCAACAAGAACGATCGCAACGATGCGGTGGCGATAGCGGAGGCGGCGTATCGGCCGGGGTTGCACCCGGTGCCGGTGAAAAGCGAGCGGCAGCAGGACCAGCTGGGTTTGCACCGTTGTCGAGAGGGCGTGAAAAAGGAACGCACGCGAGTGCGCAACATGCTGCGTAGCATGTTGTCCGAACGCGGTGTGATTGCCCCCCAAGGTGCCAAGGTGATGAGCGTGGCCGAGGAGGTGTTGGCCGAGGATGCCGCGGTGTTCAGCGAACCGATGCGCAGGGCCTTGACTCGGCGGCTGAGCCATTTGAAACGCTTGGATGAGGAGTTGGCCGAGTTGGATGCGCAACTCGATGAGATGGTTGAACAAGATGAGGCGATGACGCGGCTGACTGGAATGAAGGGCATTGGCAAGGTGTGCGCCAGTGCCTTGGCGTGTTCGGTTGGCGATGGCAAGTCATTCAAAAACGGACGGGCGCTGGCGGCGTGGATGGGGCTGACTCCGGGTCATCATGGCAGCGGTGGCAAGAACCGCAATGTGGGCATCACCAAGCGAGGCAACGCGTATCTTCGAAAGATGTATGTGCACGGGGCACGCTCGGTGGTGAGGGTGTGCGACAAGCACAAGGAGACTGACAAGTTGTGTGCCAAGGCCTATCAGATGTTGGAACGTGGCAAGAGCCACAACCAGGTGGTGGTGGCCGTGGCAGCGATGATGGCTCGCATCAGCTGGGCGATGCTGGTCAGCGGGCAACCCTATCACGCCGGTGGCGTGGCTCGGTTGCCTGACACAGTGAAAGTCGTTGGCGCATGAGCGGTCAACGGGCTGACAATGACATGAGTCAAGCAGGTTAACAGACACAGACCCGATTGCAGGAGGTGTGCAACTAAGACGGATACGACCGGACATTGCGAGGGCGCGAAAAGCGATTGAAGACATAAAGGGCTGAGCCTGCACGACGTCAAACCTGGAACAGTCAGAGGTTGCCGTTGGCAAAAACCGAGAACCTGATTAGGAGCGTTGTGCGCGGATTTCTTCATGGCACGGGAACGGCAGTTGAAAGTTCCCAACACAGATGCCGAATATATGACTGCATGCCCGAGTTGTTTTCTGACGCAAGTTGGCCTTGCAATTAGAGCCGTGTCCATATATGACGGAGCGGGGCGAACGGCTGGGGGTGGGAGATTTGCTGATTGAATGCGAAGCGAACAATGAAATTGTTTTGAGCGGCAGGCAGATACCGATTATTGACGATTTGCTAAATGAGTGTTTAGAACAATTTGAACTGCCCGAAATAATCGTATGCGATGCGTGGCGTTATGATGATTTGATAGACGGATTGGAGCGGCTCGACATTCGGTGCCCGGTGGAGCGTGTGCGGGTGGGATTTTACGGCTCGGATATGTTGATCCGCGATTTTAGGCGGGCGGTGGCGACTGACAGAGTGCGACCGATCAAATCGCGATTGTTGCGCGCCAGCATGGCGCAGGCACAAACTGAAATGGATATTGCAGGTAATGAGAGATTTATGCGGAGCGCGGAGCGACCGCTAAACGATTTGGCGGTAGCGGTGACGCTGGCGGTAGGCACCGGCTACGCAATGCAAAATCGGTATGCCGGCAGTGTCGACACCGATACAGCAAACTCGTAGATGGCGCGAGGTTATCCGCTGATAGACGGCGGCACTAACGATTACAGCAATCTACAAACATTATGCCGACTTTACCATACTCGTAAGACCGCGGCAGAGAATTTGAGACGCGACCAGCGGAGAGCGTGGCGCGAGCTGGTGGCGGATGATGTGTAATATCACTCCTGATTATCGGATTTTTTGTTTTTTTGTTTCCAAGCGTCGCCCAGTTGCTTGAATAAAAAAAACACTAGCGCCACCCCGCCAGCAATGATGCCGATGCCAGCACCGACAACTAGCCCCTGTATTACAGATTCAACCACAATCCAAGTCTTCTATTTCATCTTCTAAATCATCGATCTGATCCCGTATCCCATACGGAGCGTGCCCGTATGGCGCTGTCAGTTCTTCTTTGATCTCGTTGATGTCGCGTTTGATTTGTTCGATTTGTTCGATCAGCTGTTGGATATCGAACCCCAACTGATAATCTGTATGTCCGTGAGCGGTGCCGCAGAGCAACGCGGACAAGACAACAGCAACCCTGATGATGTTCATAAATTCCTCCCAAAGAGCAGGGGCGCTGCAACGCAACACCCGGTGTTGCAATGCCGCCAATCCAGCGCGAACGCTGGACGGTTCATTTGCAATTTACTTAGAAGCCGGCGCGCATTAGTGATACAATGCAGATTTGAACGATTACATATATGCAATATGGGCGAATATGGGCGCCGCCTGCGCCCCTTAGTATATCAGTTAAACAAAAATATATTTTTATTTTTTGAATATTAAGAGGTGATATCAAGTGAATGAGATATCAAAACTCAATCTGCGAAATTCGCAGATCAGGGCCCGCCTGGCGGAGATCGCCGCAACCGATGGCGATTTAAAACCGACCATCACAGCCGAAGTAAAAACGCTGACGCTGGAGCTGCAATCCAACGAAACGAAACTATCGGCGCTATACGCCGCCGAGGCAGCTAAAGCACCTGACGCCACCGGCGAAGGTAAAGAGATTGACGAACTGGCTAAACGCGTATCACTGACAGATGCCGCATTCGCGTTAACTGCGGATCGCGAGTTTGATACCGCGATGCGTGGTACTCTAGCGTAGTGTTGCCTATGTGTAAGACACCACTTGACGGCAGTGTCCAACTCACTTTGATGTGTCTTTAAGCTTGAAGCGCTGGATTTTACCGGTTGCTGTTTTGGGCAAGTCATCCACCACTTCAATCCAACGCGGGTATTTCCACAGTTCAATCTCAGATTTCACATGTTCTTTGAGTATCGATTCTATATTGGCGTTGTCAATGTTGTCATTGAGAACAACAAAGGCTTTGGGTTTTTCCAGATCGTCATAGTCTATGGCTGGCACTACTGCGGCTTCAAGCACGCTTGGATGGGAGGTCAGGCATTGTTCAACCTCGAACGGCGATACCCAGTTGCCGGAAACCTTGAACATATCATCGGTACGTCCGCAATAGATGTAACGACCATCAGCGCGACGTACGTATTTGTCACCGGTTCGAGTCCATTCGCCCTCAAACGTTTGGCGGCTTTTCTCTCTTTTATTCCAGTAGTCAGAAGCTGCCGATTCGCCTTTGACTAGCAGCTCACCCAACTCTCCGTCTTTGGTTAGATTGTTTTGTTCGTCGACTAAGCGCATTTCGTACCCCGGTACTGCTGTACCTGAGGTGCCATATTCAACATCGCCGCTGTGATTGGAGAGGAAAATATGGAGCATTTCAGTGGACCCGACACCGTCAAGAATTTCGTAACCGCTGAATTTCTCCCAGTTTATACCCACGTCAGCGGGCAAGGCCTCGCCAGCGGAGATACAACGGCGCAGTTTGGTTGTGAGTTTACCTTTACCATGTTCAAGATGTGCGTTTAAGGCTGCATATAAGGTCGGCACACCGCAAAAAACAGTTGGGTTATGAGTGTTGAGTACATTGAAAACAGCATCCGGAGTAGGCCGACTGTTTAGCAAAATCGTGGCAGCTCCGACAGACATTGGGAAGGTCATGCCGTTGCCGAGGCCGTAAGCGAAGAATAGTTTGGCCACCGAAAACACGACATCAGTCGGTTGAATGTTGAGCACCTTCTTGCCATAAGTTTCCGCAGTTGCTTTCAAGTTGCCGTGAACATGCCGCACACCTTTGGGCTGGCCAGTAGAACCTGAGGAATACAACCAAAAAGCGCTTTCGTCAGGTTTTGTTTCTATAGTTGGGAGGCTATCGCAATTGGCGAGCTCCTCATTGAAATTGAGCCTGCCATCCGTTTGTTCGCCAACTACAAAAACAGCGCGAAGGTAGGAGTTGTTGGTAATGACAGGTTCGACAGTAGAGTAGAGCTCATGAGAAACAAAGAGCGCTGTAGCCCGACTGTCATCAAAAATAGTGGTATATACATCTTCGGTTAGCAGGGTATTGAGCGCAACCGGTACTACACCGCACTTGAGGCTGCCCCAAAAGATGATTGGAAACTCCACTTGGTCGAGAACAAGCATGATTGCGCGGTCCTCGCGTTGAATGCCATGTTTTTCGTAGAGTGAAGCCATGCGCGAGCTTTTTTGCGCAAGCTCGCCATACGTGATTTGACGTTGAGCACCAGCCGTTTCAATGAAGGCTGGTTTGTTTTCAATGTTTGTGCCTAAATGACGGTCAACGAAGTAATGTGCGGCGTTATAGTTTATAGACATGATTGTTAGCTATCAATTGTATGTTTGTTCGTCAACTGACCAGTTTTCGGCCCATAAGGTTATAGTGGAGGTGTTGCCAGTGGGCTCTATGCCGTGAAGCCATTTGGGAATTACAAATGGTTCGGCGCGGTAGTAAAGCGGCAACACTGGCAGGTCAGCAACATAGATGTCTTGTATTTGAGCTGATATCTGGTGTCGCTCGATAGGGTTTAGTGTAACTTCAACTAAATCAATTAACTCATCTATTTTTGGGTTGATGTAGCCGGTGTAATTTGAGCCTTGCCAGTTGTTAGCAGCAGTTGGTATCTCACTGGAGTGCAACGTTGTGCGTGGCACAGTTTCAGGATTGCTGATCCAGGCGAACATTGCAAGACCGGAAAACAATCGTTTGGTGACAGTATCACCGAAAAACACACGGGCGGGTTGATTGTGAATGCGCACGTCAATCCCGACTTCGCGCCACTGGCTTTGCAACACCTGTTGAATTGTTTCACGAACGCGAGCGCCAGCAGTTGTGCCAAATTCAAGCATCAATGACTCGCCATTGACATTGCGACGGATGCTATCGGCATGCATGGTCCAACCGGCTTCGTCTAGTAACTGGTTAGCCTTTTTTGGATCGTATTTGTATTTGTGTACATTGTTATTGTAAGATGGGTCAAGCGGGCTAACATAGACATCTGCAACGGGTTGACGACTGTTAAACAGCTGATCATTAATGGTTTGGCGGTCAATAGCATAAATCAGTGCCTTACGAACGCGAACATCTTGCAATGTGGGGTTGTCAAGATTCAAGTCGATATGCTCATAAATCAGTCCCGGGCGGTAAACGTAGTTGAATCTATCAGGATGCCGTTGTTGCAATGCTAGCGCTTGGTCCAGAGTCACACCAAGCACGCCTGACATGAAGTCGATGGAACCTGACAACAAGTTAGCCTCCAATGCGGCAGTGTTTGTAATTACGCGCAGGATGATTTTTTCGAAGTAAGGTGTTTTGCCCCACCAAGTTTCATTGCGAACAAATTCAATATGTGAGCCTGGTCGAATGTGTGATATTCGGTATGGACCGAAGTAAAGCCCGGGATTGTAGCTATCAGTGTCATACGAATTTTTATATCGGTATTCGCCAGGTTGAGCAAATGTGGGTCGGTCAATGTGTTCTGGCAACACGTAGATGGCGAGATCGTTGTATTTGAAATGGACGCGGTCAACATGAACGGTGAAAGTCTTGTCATCGATAACATCGACTGATAGTATTCGTCGGTAAGATTCAGCTCCGGCCACGCCGCTTTGAGGGTGTTTGCCGACCTCTATTGCGTACTGGACGTCGCGCGTAGTCACTGGTGTGCCGTCGCCCCATTTTGCATCAGGCTGCAGTGTGTAAGTGACTGCGACACCTTTTTTGCCATCGCCCAAGTCTTCGATTACTGCGCCGCCGTTTTCAATGGTAGGCAATTTAGTGCAAAGCATGCAGACGAGATTCCAGTCTTTGTCATAAGTTGTGATTGGGCGCATGGTCAAGTTGAGCGCAAAGAACTTGGCGAGCATGATTTCAATGCTTGGGTGAAAATTAGCCGGAAACTGGGTGATTCCTATGACTAGAGTATCTTTTCGCTCCGCGTGGGCAAGCGATAGAGTAGTGGCGAAAATCGCGAGTGTTATTAAGACAAATCGAATTATCATTGTTGTAGTTAGCGAGCTTATTGAAACGAAGCTAATATAAATCGTATCATAAAACGAAGGTGTTCATGATGATCTTTCGTTTAAGAGGAATTTTCACTGTTGGGGTTAGATAGTGATATTAAAAAGTTGGTGGGTTTGTGGTTTGAACTTAATAATCAATCGTAGCCCCGCTAACACGCGCTTCTTGGCTGTACTGAAGCTTGTTATTATGCGCACTACTACGATTAATTTGGATTTCGCGGCTGGATACCAGAGCAGATGCCTTAGTCGGTCAGTTTCAATTTAGCAATGATGGGCTATTCCTAATCGACCATCGCAACGTAATTAACACTAATCCGCAGAACCTACTGTCAAAAGTCCAAGCAATATCAAATCTTTCACTCTCTTTATTCTTCGTGATAGTTTTGCGGGGATAGATATTCTCAAGCTGTTGCATTGTAAAAAAGACTGCCCCAAAGAGAGTACATCCCAACAATTTATATAAAGTAAAATTATTGCAACCAGAAAAATGTGCAATTACAGTTTTTTAATGTGACTGCTATTCTTGCTGAAAAGAAGGGTAAGTCCAAGCGATTACACTCTTACCAAACACACAGGTGCAGAGGAACAGAGGAATTCATGAGCAAAACGGAAATGCTTGCCTTTGGTACATCAAATCGAGTAGGTCATGACTCAAGCGGATTTTATCTACGCAAGATGTATGCAAATGAAAATCAAGACAATAGTAAACACATTAGCGAAAAAGAGAATGAGTGCTCTAATGATATCGTAAACAGAATTTACAACCAGTCAAGCACGAACATGCACCATTTACCAGACAACAGTGTGCATCTGATGGTGACCTCGCCACCATACAATGTAGGCAAGGAATATGATGATGATCTGACCGAGGGCGAATACTCCTGCCTCCTTTACTCGGTTTGGAGCGAAGTTTATCGAGTGCTTGCACCAGGTGGACGGGCTTGCATTAATATAGCGAACATAGGGCGAAAGCCTTATATCCCACTCAATGCGTTGATATCGAATCAAATGTCTGAAATTGGCTATTTGATGCGCGGTGAGATAATTTGGGACAAATCAGCCAGTGCGGGAGCGTCATGTGCTTGGGGTAGTTGGAGATCAGCATCAAATCCAGTACTTCGGGATACGCATGAGTATATTCTCGTATTTTCAAAAGGACAATATAACCGACTGTCAAAAAACAAGAGTTCTACCATCACAAAGGATGATTTTCTGGAGTTCACAAAAAGTGTTTGGAAGTTTCCTGCGGAATCTGCGAAACGGGTAAAACACCCAGCGCCATTCCCGGTTGAGTTGCCAAGGAGGCTCGTTCAGTTATATACATATACTGACGATATCGTTCTTGATCCTTTCATTGGTTCCGGTACAACAGCCGTGGCCGCATATCGATCAGGCCGCAGATTTGTCGGCTATGACATTTCATCCGAATATGTATCAATCGCATTATCAAGGCTAGCTCTACAAGATGAACTCACACTTGCATGAACTATTTCTGAATCCAGTCAATAGGGAAAGATTTGCCAAAGGATTGCCTGCTGCCTTTGAAATCGTTAAGCAAAGGATGCTACCAAGCAATCCGGCAGTAGGAGTATTGCGAGAACATGTAATAACTGGTTTTTTGGTTTCTGAATTTGGTAAGGAAAATGTCCAAATCCCTAAAAAAGGAAATGAGAGAAGTTATTACATACTGCTTTGTGGGGAGAAATTGTCAATTAAAACAATAACCGGTGACGTTGGATTGAAAATTTTGTGGACATCAGATACGGAAAAGGTCAAACGAGAAATCGAAACTGACTACAAACCGACACAAGACATCCTCCTTATAAACATATTCTGGAATGAAATTAAAGACAGTGTTTTCTACATACTATTATCCGTACAGCAATCGGTGTTGAGTCGGATCGGAAGGGGTGAATACCTTTCTTCTGCTTCAGGTACGAATAATAGAGGAATTGAAATTAAGAGAAAGGCTGTTAATGAACTCAAGTCGCATTCTGATACCCTCAGAATATCAGTTGAGTGGGGCACACAAAATATTATGTTTCCAGAACCATGGGATGAGTGGGTTAAATATTGGAATGAAATTTAAAATGCAACAAATAGAAAGATGATAATTTATAGACGTGATTAGGCATATCCTAAAAACAGCTTGCTCTATAAATAGTGGTAAAAGGGCCGAAATTATGTACGATCCGTACACCTTGCAACAAAGATTAATTGTTCAAATTTAGTACACTTGTTTTGATAAAAATACTATGGAGATCGAAGTTAATGTTGAATGGACAGTGAGCAAACTTATTGCTCTTAAGCATGAAGGTGCGCTTAGAGTTGACCATGAATACCAACGCGGAGAGCGATGGAATAAAAATCAAAAACAGATGTTTATTGATTCTATTTTCAGGGAATATTCAATCCCTGCATTTTATTTTCACAGAGTTGTAAAGGAATATTCCGGTAACAAATACTTTGAAATCGTGGATGGACAACAACGCATTGCCGCAATAACGAGTTTTAAAAATGATGATTTCGATTTGCTTAACCCGAACGATGACGCACGTTTCAAGTTTCCAAATTTCATTAAAGGTGATGATTGCCCTTGGGCTGATAAACGTTTTAGCGAGCTCTCTGAAACTCTCCAGACAAAAATGATGAACCATAAGCTTGTTGTCTATGAGATTGTCTCTGACAATGAAAACCAAATAAGAGATCTCTTTATTCGTTTACAAGGTGGAACGCCGCTCACACCCCAAGATAAAAGGGATTCTTGGCCAGGAGATTTCACTGATTTTGTTCTTTCTGTTGGTGGAAAGACTACAGATCCTGATTTTGAAAAATGGAAAAAGTGGCGTGGATTAAAACTGTTTACAGAAATTTCTAACATAAGTAATGAAAGTAGACGTCGTCAGCTAGTCGCTCAGATATATATGCTTTATTCAACCTTACAGAGAAAAAACGACTTTTGTGATATTAGTTCGTCTAGTATTGACAATTTTTATCACTCTTATGTTGGTTTTTATACAGACTCAATTGAAGCAAAGAAAAAAGAGGATTTTCTTAGAATTTGTAAGAAACTATATGATGTATTTCAAGGCAAGCCGAGACTCTTTGGTCACTATTTAATACATTTGGTGTTGTTAGCGGATGGATTATTGAAAGAATATGCGCATGGTTGGGAGCAAAATTTAGCAAGGGCTTTAAATGACTTCAACTCTCAACGAGTAGAGGCGGCTAAAAATATCAAAGAGAAAGTTGAGGATGAAGTAAATCGATATTATTACGAATATGCTCAATTTACTAAGAGTAGTTCTGATCAGGCGGGAAATATCAGAAGAAGACATGCTTTCTTTGTTGCGGAAATGTTGAATTTGCTTTCTCCAACGAAACTAGACGGAAAGAGAACATTTTCGGATCTTGAGCGCCAGAGTGTCTTTTTTAGAGACTTGGAACATTGTCAATGGTGCAAGATGAAAGACGTTAAGCACCCAGTATATTGGGATGATTGTGAAATTCATCATGTTCTTCCGTATGCACAGGGCGGCAAGACAGAAATAAAAAATGCTGCACTGGTTCATCGAGAGTGCCATCCTAAGAGTTCAGAAGACGTAACACAATTTTCAGGATGGTGGAGAGATAGACAAAAACCCCAACCACCCTCAGGAACCCAGTCACACTCTAGAAAGTTGCCACCAGATGGCACAAAAATAAGGTCTACTTTTCACAATGTTGGATATCGAGGCGAGATTAAGGACAAAAAGATTACATTCACTTTGAATGGCGAACTAAAGATTTGCAATTCGTTATCTACCGCTTCGAAGATGATTATTGGACGTGAATCAAACGGATGGACTGATTGGTATTTTTGCTTGCCGGGTGAGGAAGATTGGATTCTTGCTGATGATTGGCGCAAGAGAAATAGATAGTGATAGGCACTAAAATTCGTTTTTGGTAATTGAAAAATAGAATATGCCTGTTTACCAGAGGCATTTGTGGGGCCGGTCCTAAATACTGCTGGCCTTGACCATCAATGTTAAGATCTAATCATTGTCAAGCATTCATCTGTTCGCAGAACCTTATCTTTTCATCAAATTTGCGCCTAAACCGGCTAACCCACAAAAGCTTCAGTTCAATCCTGCTCTGCCCGAATCATCGCCACATTGTGCTTCGCGCCGTTGAACACCACCCCCAGCAGATGAATCTTACCCCGCCGATGGCGATACTTGCCGGCATAATCTTTGCTCCGTATCTGTGCAATCGCATCTACCGCCTCCGCCTTCACTTCCGCTTCCACCTCCGGCTTCTCAGCCACCTTGAACTCCATCACGAACACCTCGCCGGCATGCTCCACCACCAGGTCCGAACGACCGAGGCTCGTTGACTCCTCGCCGGTGACTTCGACGCCGATGGCGGTGAAGCAGGCATACACCATGCTCGCATAAAAACCCTCATAGCGTTGCATGGGGTTGCGGGCGTACCACTCATTCGGGATGCTTGAGAAGAATGAACTCAACTCGGCCTCAAACTCCCCGAAGTCGTTGTCAGCCAGAAACCTCGCCATGCTCTTGGCGCGCTTCTTGGCTTTAGCAAAGTTGCCGCTGACAGCGCCCAGCAACTGCTGGTTCAGGCTCAGTCGCACCTCATGGTTGGGATAGTACAGCGTGTAATCAATGCCTTCCGGCTGGGCTTCATGACCGACAATGGTCAGGTAGCCACATTGGAACAGCAAGGCGTTGACACTGATTTCATCAACCTTGAAACTGGACAGCTCCCTCTCAGGCATTTCCAAGTTCTCCAGATTCAGGGTGTTGATCTCGCCCTTGGCCATCATCTTGTAAAGATAACTCGGTGTGCCGGTTTCATACCAATAAGGTTTGAACTGTCTTTTCTTGAACAGCAGCAGGACGTCAAAGGGGTTGTAGACTCTTTCCTTGCCGAGCCAGCTGTAGCCGTTGTACCAGTGCCGAATCTCGTCCCGGTCCAACCCTTCGAGTTCCGGGGCGAACACCGTGTCAATGTCAGTATCTGTGTAGCCGCAGATGGTGGCAAATTCAGGGTCCAGACTGATATCTTCAAGTGAGTTCAGTCCCGAGAACAGGCTGACCTTGGAATACATGCTGATGCCGGTGACGAACACAAAGCGAATGTATTTGGCACAGCCCTTGATGATGCCGTAAACGCCGTGCAGGTAGTCGCGGTTGGCTTCCGCCCGGTCCTTGTTTTCAAGCAGGTCAAGTATAGGCTTGTCGTATTCGTCCACCAGAACCACCACCTGTTGTCCGTTATTCCTGTAGTGTTTGAGAATTATATTTCGTAGCCGTCTGGGTTCGGTGCGGGGCCTTGAAGAGGCGTCAATGCTCGCATCCTTTTCAAGCTCGTCCAACTGGTCGAGGAAGTCATCATGTAGAGAACCAGGTTCGCTGTAGCTGCCATCAAAGCTCAGTCGCACCACTGGATTGCTGACGGACCAGTCCCAGCGATCATGTATGTGCAGACCTCGGAACAGCTTCTCGTTGCCCTCGAACAGTTCCTGCATTGTGTCCACCAGAAGCGTTTTGCCAAATCGCCGCGGACGCGACAGAAAATAGTATTTGCCATTATCAATCAGTTTTTTGATATGCGGGGTCTTGTCCACATAGTAGCAGTTCCGGTCCCGCATCTCTAGGAAGGATGACTCCCCGATGGGAAGAATGAGTTTGTTCATGGTTATTGCTCAGTGAATTTGTTTTTCAAATTGTAGCATAATCGAAAGCCTTCAGCCCCCAACTTGGAAACCCAAGCCCGCAAGGCGGTGTTTAACCGTGCTGTCAGCGGCCCCAAGCCTGCACCGTCAGAAACCCAGATTCCAGTCGCTCAATGGCAAACCGCCGCATGAGATGCCTTGCCCTGAATTCGTAACCGAACTTGCCGATTGCCTGACACAACCCGAACCAGGCGAGCTGGAGCACGCAAATCCACACTGATGTCCATTGAACACAGTTGCGCCGTTATGTTGTATACAACATAACAAGTCAAGGCATTTGAGTTGCTCGGATTGAATCACCCTGAAATGTAGCTAGTAGAGAGCTATTGTGAATTTAAAAATAGTGATAATCATCAATATGATAAATAGTATCTCTGTTAGGAAGTTCAGACTGGTAGTGAAATTTTGTGACCGGTTATGCTCGGACCAATCATTTGCAAAATCTGGTCTGGCGATATAGACAGGTGTGCAATTCTCAAAATGCTGGTCTTGCTATTTGCATAGATTACAGTCATGAGTTTGTTCTGTTGCATGTTGCCTGCTTGCCTTCAAGTTTCAAGGCGTTCATCCGAACTCTTGTCAGAGAGACAGTCATGGTAGCAGGAAAGTTACTTTGCCATGAATAAAGCAACATCGGATTTTGAATTTAGCAGCTGCAATCAATCACTGGAATTGACGTCGGCCGTGTTTCAATGCTGGCCGGTCAATCCCGCTCCGCCCGAATCATCGCCACATTGTGATTCACACCGTCAAACAACACTCCCAGCAGATGAATCTTACCCCGCCGATGCCGATACTTGCCGGCATAATCTTTGCTCCGTATCTGTGCAATCGCATCAACCGCCTCCGCCTTCACTTCCGCTTCCACCTCCGGCTTCTCAGCCACCTTGAACTCCATCACGAACACCTCGCCAGCATGCTCCACCACCAGGTCCGAACGACCGAGACTCGTTGACTCCTCGCCTTTGACATCCACGCCGATGGCGGCGAAGCAGGCATAAGTCATGCTCGCATAAAACCCTTCGTAGCGCTGCATGGGGTTGCGGGCGTACCACTCATTCGGGATGCTTGAGAAGAACGAACTCAACTCCGCCTCAAACTCCCCGAAGTCGTTGTCAGCCAGAAACCTCGCCATGCTCTTGGCGCGCTTCTTGGCTTTAGCAAAGTTGCCGCTGACAGCGCCCAGCAACTGCTGGTTCAGGCTCAGTCGCACCTCATGGTTGGGATAGTACAGCGTGTAATCAATGCCTTCCGGCTGGGCTTCATGACCGACAATGGTCAGGTAGCCACATTGGAACAGCAAGGCGTTGACACTGATTTCATCAACCTTGAAACTGGACAGCTCCCTCTCAGGCATTTCCAAGTTCTCCAGATTCAGGGTGTTGATCTCGCCCTCGGCCATCATCTTGTAAAGATAACTCGGCGTGCCGGTTTCATACCAATAGGGTTTGAACTGTCTTTTCTTGAACAGCAGCAGGACATCGAAGGGGTTGTAGACTCTTTCTTTGCCGAGCCAGCTGTAGCCGTTGTACCAGTGCCGAATCTCGTCCCGGTCCAACCCTTTGAGTTCCGGGGCGAACACCGTGTCAATGTCAGTATCTGTGTAGCCGCAGATGGTGGCAAATTCAGGGTCCAGACTAATATCTTCAAGGGAGTTCAGCCCGGAGAACAGGCTGACCTTGGAATACATGCTGATGCCGGTGACGAACACGAAGCGAATGTATTCGGCACAGCCCTTGATGATGCCGTAAACGCCATGCAGGTAATCGCGGTTGGCTTCGGCCAGTTCCTTGTTTTCAAGCACATCAAGAATCGGCTTGTCATATTCGTCCACTAAGACAACAACTAGCTGTCCGGTTTTACGGTAGAGACTCAAAATTAGATTATTGAACCGGTCAGGTCCGGTGATGTCTGGCGGTTCAATGCCCGCAAAATTTTCAAGCCAAGTGAGTTGATTTTCCAAGTTGTTTTCAAGGTCGCCCGGTTCACTGTATTTAGAGTCAAAGCTCAGTCGCACCACCGGATTGCTGACGGTCCAGTCCCAACGGTCATGAATGTGCAAGTCTTGAAACAGTGCTTTATTGCCTTCAAACAGCTCTTGCAGTGTAGATACTAGCAGAGATTTCCCAAATCGCCGCGGCCGTGACAGAAAATAGTAGCCGGGTTTTCTAGCCAATTTGTATATATGGGCGGTTTTGTCCACATAGTAGAAGTCCCACTCACGGATTGATCGAAAGGACGGTATTCCAACGGGCAGGTCAAGATTTTTCATGTTTCCATGGTTATTGCTTAGCGAGTTTACAGTTGAATTTTAACACAATAAGGAGAGAGCATGAAAAGCAGGAAATATCTTTACCAGTAATGGTATTGGATAATGAATATCAAGCAAGATCAAAGCTAGCGACAGCCGCATCGCTGACACTTTGTGAGCTGATCATTGTCAAGCATTCAACTGTATGCAGAATCTCATCGTTTCATCAAATTTACGCCTAAACCGACTAGCCTACAAAAGTGTCAGCTCAATATCTCTCCACCCGAATCGTCGCCACATTGCGGAACTTGTCACTGAACACCACCCCAAGCAGGTGAATCCTTTCCGGACGATAGAGATACTTGACGGCATAATCCTTGCTTCGAATCTGCGCAGTCGCCTCATATTATGACTATGTTAAGTGGATATGAATTCAAACTTAAGATAAGGTCAGTGGTTTGACTAAAGACTGTTATGTTGGCAACTGGATTCCAGTTCATGATATTGGAAAAGATAGATTGCTGATTTTTAGGGCACCAAGCAAAACAGTCAACCTAAAAATAGTCAAAAGTGGGTAATTCACAGACATGAACACAAGTCTAATGGCAAATTGAAAATTCCACGTTTGTTTCTAAACTGTAAAAATAATTTCTTTTTTCCGTAATTTTTTGTAAAATTGGCTTATCTGATAAAATTTAAATAGCATTTGTTCGCGTTTTTACAGTGTGATGCTATTTACTTTTTGTGCTGAAATTTAGGAAACATACCGCGATTCAGATTAAAATCTGATTGTGATTTAATATTGATGAATGCCACGTGAAGAGAGGAAGTAAACATCATGCCAACTTACGTACGAACTGACAAATGCGATGGCTGCAAAGGCCAAGACAAAACCGCATGCATGTATATCTGTCCGCATGACCTGATGATGTTGGACAAGGATGGCTCGGCAACCGGCCATGCAATGAAGGCTTACAATCAGGAACCTGAACAGTGTTGGGAATGTTATTCATGTGTGAAAATATGCCCGCAGCAAGCAATTGAAGTGCGCCACTATGCTGATATTGTGCCACTCGGTGCATCAGTTCAACCGCTACGCGGCACTGAGTCAATCATGTGGACCATCAAGTTCAGAAATGGGAATCGCAAACGATTCAAATTTCCTATTAGAACAACCCCCGAAGGCTCAGCCGAACCTTATGCTAACAAGCCTGACGCTGTTATGAGTGAAATCACAGACCACTCTACTCTATTTACAAAAGGCACTCATGACTGTGATATGAGTCAATTCGTTAGCAATCAGTAAGGAAACAGGTGATTAAAAGTGGAATTTGATTTTGGCAACCCTGAAATTGTTGAAGAAGAAGTTGACATTTTGATCATTGGCGGCGGCATGTCCGCCTGCGGCGCTGCCTTTGAGATTATGAAATGGACGGAAAACACAGATCTCAAAATTAAGTTGGTGGACAAGGCGGCGATGGACCGTTCCGGTGCAGTAGCCCAAGGGTTATCTGCTATCAATACTTATATGGGTGAGAACGACCCTTCAGAGTATGTCCGCTACGTGCGTGGAGACCTTATGGGTATAGTGCGTGAGGATTTGGTCTATGATGTCGGTCGTCATGTTGATGACTCAGTTCATCACTTTGAGGAGTGGGGCCTTCCTATCTGGAAGCAATCAGGTGATGAGGGCAAAAAGCTCACCGAAGGTGGCAAACCAGTGCGCTCAGGTCGTTGGCAAATTATGATCAATGGTGAATCGTATAAATGGATTGTTGCCGAGGCCGCCAAAAGAGCACTAGGTGTTGAAAATATCACTGAGCGTGTGTTCATTGTGCGTCTTATAACGGATGCCAATGACCCGAATCGTGTTACTGCCGCCGCTGGTTTTAGCGTGCGGGAGCATAAGATATATATATACAAGTTTAAGTGTTGCCTGCTAGCCGCTGGCGGCGCTGTCAATGTTTTTCGACCACGCTCAGTTGGCGAAGGCACTGGCCGCGCTTGGTATCCGGTGTGGAATGCCGGTTCAACTTATGCGATGGCTGCCGAATGCGGTGCGCACTTGACCTTGATGGAAAATCGTTTTGTGCCGGCTCGGTTCAAGGATGGTTACGGTCCGGTAGGAGCTTGGTTCTTGCTGTTCAAGGCCAAAGCGATGAATGCGTTCGGAGAAGATTATCAAGAGCGGAATGCTTCAATTCTTGCCGACAACGGCTACGACCACTATGCCAACGGTCCTAAAATGGGCACATGCTTGCGTAATCACCTGATGATGAAAGAAATGCGCGAGGGTCGCGGACCGATTTTCATGGATACGCCAACTGCCATGTCTAAACTTGCCGAGTCTATGACACCACGCGAGATTAAACACCTTGAGGCTGAAGCATGGGAAGATTTTCTAGATATGACAATCGGGCAGTGCGGAGTCTGGGCTGGTGAGAATATTGAACCTGACAAGGAAATGTCAGAGCTGATGCCAACGGAGCCTTACCTGTTGGGGTCGCACGCAGGGTGTGCAGGTATTTGGTGTTCAGGTCCTGATGATCTGCCGGGGTCGCCGGAGCATTATCACTGGGGCTATAACCGGATGACTACAGTTGCTGGTCTATTCACTTCTGGGGATGGTGTGGGCGCCTCAGGACATAAATTTTCGTCTGGTTCGCATGCCGAAGGACGAATTGCTGCCAAAGCAATGGTCAAATTTGCGTTAGATAATAAGGACTGGAAACCGGAACTCGGACGTCCAGTTGATGAAATTGTCAAGGAAATTTACAGGCCAGTGGCTAACTTCCTTGAACACAAGGATTACACCACTGCGATTGATATAAATCCCCACTACATTACACCCAAGATGTTCCAGTTCCGCTTGCAGAAAATTATGGACGAATATGTTGCGGGTGTCAGCACTTGGTATCAAACAAATGGCAAAATGCTTGAAATTGCCGAGAAGAAATTAGAGATGTTAAGGGAAGATTCGCTGCAAATGCGAGCCAAAGACTTGCATGAGCTTTTGCGAGCATGGGAGAACTATCATCGCCTGATTGCAGCATTTGCGCACATGAAGCATATCCAGTTTCGGGAGGAGACTCGTTATCCAGGCTATTACTATCGAATGGATTATCAGGATATTGATGATGAAAACTGGAAATGCTTTGTCAATTCAAAATTTGACAGAAACACAGGTGAATGGAAAGTTTGGAAAGAACCTTACGTTCAGCTAATCAAGTATCAGGAAGACGAACCAGCTGGAATTGCAAACCTTGGTAGTCAAGTATAACTTGCTGATGTCAGTCTGGAAATATGAGGTTCGCCTGAGTGATTGTTTTGATTTAACGAATTAAAAGGTGAGCCTTGGGTACGGCAAATATTGTTTTATTGTGTTGCCTAAGCGCCGTTGGTGGTTTGGTGATAGGGTATTTTGTTTCCAAGTCCAAGTATCAGGATACGACTTTAATTGCCAAACTCAATTCAGTGCAAAAAGAGTATGATGATTACCGCGTGAAAGTGCGCGAGAATTTCATTGATACAGTCTCTCAGCTTGGAAAGATTGACGAGCAGCAAAAGCAGCTATGCCATACAGTTGCCGATGGTATTTCAGCGCTGTGTGACAACAATAGTGACAAGGATGACTTTTTTCTGGAACAGAGTTTGAAAGAGCTTCAGCAACTTGAGCATGGTGGCGACAAAAAGCCACCATCAGATAAAACATAGAAGATGCGCTAGAAGATGCGCTAGAAGCTTATCGGACGTTATTTATCGGTGGTTGTATTGGCTGTTTGGCCAATCAATCACTTGATATTTCTCCCGGCGGGTTGTATGCAAGTGGAAATGGTGTAACAACACCTTTTTTATCGGTTGAAGTAATTTTTGCAGCCCCTTCTTTTTCAACTTCATCAATGCGAATGACTGAGTGCATTGGTATGTATGTTCGGCTCACACCTTCAAATTGGGATTTCAATTGCTCCTCACCAGGGTTAATGACTAATTGAGACCGTTCACCGAAAATAACATCACTGATTTCCAAGAATGCGAACATATCGCTCTGCGAGACGTGCCGAGCATACAATTCGTACACTTCCGACTGGTTGTGGAAGATAATTCGGTAAGTTTTTTTCTTTTTCACAGGCATAGTTCAATTTTAGTCGAATAAGATTTGATTGCAGGTATTTTTCCAGTTAATCTTGGTTAAATCCAAAATAAAAGAGGGCTACCGGCACAATGATCCAAAGCAATCCTTTAATCAGGAAAAACAGAAAACCAATGACACCAAGTTGCTTTAGGCGTTTTCGAGTTTTTTCGTTTGATGTAAACTTAAGCCAATTCACAAAATATCCAAGATTTATAGGGTCAATGATTCAATGATACAAGATGCGCGATTAACAATTATGCACCATTCATTAGGAAGTGGTGGAGAAGTTGAGCGATCTCTTCTGGTTTGTCCATGTGACAGTGGTGCCCGGCTTTAATGTCTACCACACTAAGATTTTTCAAATATGACTCCCGGCCGCGGAGGGACGGCCAGTTTGCGAGTATACCTTGGTCTGAACGAATCAGCATTGATTTGCACTCAATGGATTTGAGGTAGTGTTTTACGTGAGTTTCAGTCAGATACAGAGGTGATGCTTTGCTTAGGCGGCGGTCAGAGCGCCAAGTATATCCGGTATCCGTGGTCTGAAGATTACGTTCGGCAATCAGCTTTGCTCCAGAAAGCGGGATATCCCCGGCTTGGTGTCGCGCATTTGCGGCCTCTTCAATTGTTGCATAAACCCGCGCTTCGGAAGGTGCGGATGTGACTTGCTCCACATGGCGACGAAATTGTTGTAGAAACATGTCTGCCTTGTTGGTCAAGGGAATCAACCCCTCAATCATGGCGAGCTTGCGGATTCGCGAAGGAACGGTTGCTGCAACCAAGGCACTGATACCAGCACCAAGCGAGTGCCCTAGAAGTGTAAAACAATCAAGTTCTAATGCGTCTGCCGCTTGGATGATATCGGTTGCGTAGTCAACGAAATGGTATGCATTAGCGCCACACCGGTGTTCGGATTTGCCGTGTCCAGGCAAGTCCAAAGCGATAAGTTGTATTTCGGTGAGGTGTTCAGCAAGTGGAATAAAACTTGCTGCATTGTCTAGCCAGCCGTGTAGTGCGATAACCGGCGTCCCCGAACTATTACCAGAACATAACGCGCCAATGCGCAAGTTATGCGTTTGAATTTCAATTTCTTTCAATTAGATCGGTTTGCAGTTTTTGTTAAAAACGGTTGGATGATAAAATACACAAGGAGCAAATATTTGCGAGTGAGATATAGATTCATTGAGCAATCGTTCACAGTGTGGCTTGAAGATCAAATCAACATAGTTTTAGATTTCCTCACCTCCGTTATCGGCGGAGTTAAGCGTGATATTATAAGCAAATCAATCAATTCGGTTATTTATCTTCACAAATTTACCGATATTACTTGATTTGTGTGTTTAATCTGCGCTGACAGAGCGGCTACTTGTTCCAATCATTGCTTTTCGCCTGTCAAGGCAGTTGCCTTCATAGTCGTTGAGCTGATTCTATGCGAATCAGCCTGTTTGACAGAAATGGGTTCAACTCACCCGGATTGTTATTTGGGGCGGTCTCTCCCCATCTACGGTAGCATGGAGGTATGGCGATTGACCTAGACTGGCGCATCTTTACCCCAATGTAGCATACCTTGCCTGCTTGAGATTTGAGTATTCTGGGCATGTTGACTGAATGCATCGATTCGCCTTACCCAAAATTCATCAGCTTCATGCAAATTCACCCCTTCAGTACTTCGTGCGCTGGTATTGCATCAAATTACAAAGCGCAATTTTTGCATTGCAGATATGACCTAATCAATGTATATGGGTCTTTGTAATACCACCATCTATACAGGCATCGCGAACACCTTCCTCTTACAACAGAGTTCGCTTGGATGTTGTAAAATGAACTCAATCGAAATAATCTCAGTCAAATTAAATAAGCATGCAAAAATCAAATCTAAAATCCATCGAACCAACTATCCAAGACGAATCCGAAATTGACAGAAATACGGTCACAATGACCAACAACCGTACTGGCAATTCATATCATTTTCCGATTGTGGACGGAAGCGAAGGGCCTAGTTTGATTGACATAACCTCATTGTATGCAAAAACCGGAATGTTCACATACGACCCGGGATTTACTTCTACGGGCGCCTGTCGTTCAAGCATCACTTTCATTGATGGCGAACAGGGTGTCCTTTTGCACCGTGGCTATCCTATCCAGCAACTGGTTGAAAAATCGGACTATCTGGATGTCTGCTATCTTTTGCTGCATGGTGAGTTGCCATCGCCTGAGGAGAAAAAGGAATTCGATCACTCAATTACCAGACACACCATGTTGCATGAGCAATTGGTTTCGTTCTATCGGGGGTTTAAACGTTCTGCGCACCCCATGGCGATCATGGTTGGAGTTGTTGGGGCATTGTCTTCGTTCTATCACAGTGACACAGATATCCATGATCCTATTCAGCGCATGATTGCTGCTCATAGGTTGATTGCCAAAATGCCAACGATTGGTGCGTATGCTTACAAGTATTCTTTGGGTCAGCCGTTTATTTATCCAGATAACCAATTGTCATATTCACAAAATTTGCTGCGCATGATGTTTGCTGTACCTACTGAGGAATTCATTGCGAACCCAATTGTTTCTAAAGCTATAGACCGGATTTTGATTTTGCATGCCGACCATGAGCAAAACGCATCGACATCAACAGTTCGTTTGGCAGGTTCGTCCGGTGCAAATCCATTTGCTTGTGTTGCAGCAGGCATTGCCTCACTTTGGGGGCCAGCCCATGGCGGGGCTAATGAAGCAGTGCTTCGTATGCTGAACGAAATCGGGGATGAGAAAAACATTCCGAAATTCATTGCCAAGGCCAAAGACAAGGATGACAGCTTTCGACTGATGGGATTTGGTCATCGCGTCTACAAGAATACTGACCCGCGTGCCGAAGTGATGAAAAGAACTTGTCATGAAGTACTCAACGAGCTTGGTATTTCAGACCCGGTATTGCCAATTGCGATAGAGCTTGAGAAAATTGCTTTGCGGGATGAATATTTTATTGAGAAGAAGCTCTATCCCAATGTTGATTTCTATTCTGGGATTATTTTGCGTGCCATTGGATTCCCAACTCAGATGTTCACCGCGATGTTTGCTATTGCGCGCACAGTCGGTTGGATAGCGCATTGGAAGGAAATGTTTGGTGGTGATGAAAGTCAGAAAATTGGTCGTCCGCGGCAATTGTACGTTGGGAATAAGCGGCGAGATTTCGAAATCGTTGAAAAACGCAGGCACAAAAAAGTTGATTGGAAAACTCTTTGGGGATTGCGACGCGGTTAGTTCAGAGATCAGCTCAGGGTTGTCAAAGCTTGAAATTCATAATATGCGCAAATAGTAGCTTGGGTAACCTTCAAGTGAAATTGAAGGTCAGTGATTCGATTTTCATATCACTCCGCTATCCTGGACGTCAGCAGGTACACCAGAATTTATTTCATGAAATAGTGCCAGCTTCGCTATTGTGAGCCGCTGACCATTAGGTTTTTGCTTAAAAATATGTGAAACCCGGTTAAAGCTATTTCGCCATGCTAGTACGGATGAGATAGCGAAAGCGAACAATTAGCATCGCGATTGCCACCATACACGCAACGCCAACTGACCACATGAGACCCTGCGGTCCGCCTTGCATGTGAATTCCAAATAACCACGCAAGTGGTATCATTACGACCCAGAATGATGTAATCATCGTCGTTGTGATAAACCACATATCCTGATACCCTCTCAGCACGCCGACTCCTACCGCTTGCAGTCCATCTGACAATACGATGAATGCTGCGGCAAACAAGGTAGGAACCGCCAGTAAAAGCACCTCCGGTTGCTGGCTATAGATGCGGGCTAGAAGGTCTGGTGCCAACAGAAACAGTAGCGCGATAATTCCCAATGTGATGGTAGCCAGTTGCATTGTTGTCCAGCCAACCTGAGCTGCATCTTGTGGACGTGACCTGCCAAGGCAATTTGCGACTCGAACACTTGCGGCCATGGCATAACCGAGCGCAATCATAAAGGCGATGGTGATGATATTCATGCCAATTGCCCAAGCCGCAGTTTCAACAACTCCCATGTAACCGGCGAACAATGTCAGGATTAGAAACGATGAGGACTCCATGCCGTGGGCGATGGCAGCGGGATAACCTAGTTGCCGCAGTTCCTTTGAGATGTTCCAGAACTGGACGATTTTCCCAGAAATGCCATGTCGCACTCTGTCAAATGTGAAAGCAATGTATGCCAAAAGTGCAAAAAACGATAGCCAGCGGACAATGCTAGTCGCCAATGCCGCACCCTCTGCGCCCATGGCCGGTGCGCCATGATTGCCGAAAATCAAAACCCAGTTCAAATACAAGTTTACAAAATTGGCACCGAGCGAGACGATCATTGCCGGTACAGGGCGTTGCAGTCCCTCTAGAAACAATGATGTTGTGATGACACATAAAAGTCCGGTGATACCTAACCCGTGCATGGCCAACACACGGCCGCCGCCTTGTGATAGCTCAGGGTTTTGGCCGACCAGTCGGAAAAATTCTTCACCGAATTGCATGAGAGTGCCGAGTATTAGTCCTAGCACAACCGCATGAATCAGCCCGACACGCCAGATCATTCCGCAATTGGCATGGTTGCCCGCGCCGTCTGAGCTGGCTGTTAGTATTGCGACGGGAAGCACCGATCCAATACCAACAAGCAACAGTGAAACATGCGGACCGTTAGCTAATCCGTAGAAAGCGATTTCGGAGGTAGCCGCGTAGCCGCACATGGCAACATCAACGGTGACTATGAGTATAGCGCCTGCGCGTCCGAGCAACACCGGTCCGGCTAATCTCAGAATAGGCCAGATCTCTGCCTTGTTCATAGACAGGTGATTAAGTTATTGTGGTGTAGGTTGGAGTTCTCATACTTGCATTTGCTGTGAAAGACTTTATTTCGGTCTTAATGGATGTCCTTTCATTGTGTTGTTTATATTCTGCGGCGTTCTGCCGCCGCACAAAACCGATAGTTACTGCTTTGCGGCAGACAGACTCGTTTTGAAAGAATCGATTGCGCGACTTGGGGCAGACTGTTAAACCATGACTCTATTTGGGTTGATAAATTTCCGAATCCGGATAAAAGACCAACCATGCAAAAGCGAAATGTATGCCGCTATCGATATCTACAAGATTTTCCCCAGTGAGTTGGCCGGCGACTGCTTGTCCAAACAGATTCCACCTCGACCCTGTTTCTCTGTCATAGAAACCACCATTATCACGTTGTTCGAAATTCAAAAGATGCTCTTTTAGCTGGCGCCTGAATACAGTGGCAGACGGAATGATCTTGGATTTCGCTATTTCTCTTTCATCTAGCGCTGAGTTCGTGTTGTTGCGACTGAAGATAACGATCGGAATGCCGTTTATTTTGTCATTGATAACAGGCTCAGTTTTGAATGCTGAAAATGGATAAACCCGATGCTTATTGCCGACCGTGACATTAACAACACGTTCCATTGCCGGCAGTCGCGAATCGGCCGGGTCATTCAGCAAAAAGGGAATGTTGTCAATATCGTCATAACCACGGTAAGGGTTGACTCCGTAATTGCGTGTAAATCCAGTATCCCGCGACAGAACTTGACCTTCCGGATAAGCAGTGGCATACTCTTCAAATGATGTGATTTGAGCTGGCAATCTTGGCAGTTCCACACCCGCGTAATGGCCAACCAAGCCCCTGCCAGTGATCTGTTGCCACCAAGATTCGGTTTGACGGTCGTACATTACAAGATCGCTGTTGCGCAAACGTCCAGTTGTGCCAAAATCAAGTATGACTCCATCAAGGTTGCGGTCAAAGACGATAGAGGCATTGCACAATGGGCAGAATGTCACTGCCACTGGTCGGCCGTTGACCTCATCGTTCACAATTTCATGCCAAATTAGAATCTGCAATGGATAGGCTTTGGTTTCGCCGAGTATATCCAGCACAATCACGGGTTCTTGGAGACCTAGCCAATCTTGTGCAGCGTCAACACTGATGAATCGAGGTCGGTCAATTGCCGGAATGCCATCTTTAGGTACTCCTCCTGACATGACTTCGCTAAGATCAACAACAGTATTTTCAAAGTCGGTATTCGGCCATTCTCTGGAAATTGGGGATAATTGAGCGAATGCTGAGTTCAGCTCAATCCAACTGATCGCAATTACCACCGTAGTAAGAAGAATAAAGTGAGGGATGCGTTGTTTTAGATATCTAGTTTCCATAGTTCGCTTTTTAGGTGTTAATTGTGAATAGCGACTGCTCTCACTTCAATTTGTTCCAACGGTATATATAACGTCAATAGCTTTATGATAATTCAAAGAACGCATTCAGTGCTTTTTTGTCAGTAGGATCGCAGCGGGACCGATTGCAATTAATACTGCCAGTACCACGAAAGCAACTCCCCAAGCATGCGGTTCATCACTACCGCCAGCCAGGTCAAGCACCAAACCGAAGATAATTGGGCCTATGAAGGCTCCAACAAAGCCAATCAATGTATGCAATGCCATTGTTGTTCCGCGTCTGTTTGGTTCGGCGGCACTGATAACAGCGGCTGAAATGGATGCTGAATCAGCGATTGATAATATTGCATACAAACCAACTAGTGCGATAATAACCACAGCCGCCATCTGGCTGGAAAACCCAAGCGCGATTCCAGTAGCGGCAGCGATTACAATGACTGTGATAATAACTTTGACTCGATCAAGTCGTTCGGCGATTTCATTGGTCAACACGCTGAAAGGTTGTGCTAGCAGGGTTGCGCAAGCTACGATGTACGCTGGATTCCAAGTGTCGCCGAAAGTATCTGAACCGCGCCCTGATAAGGCAAAAACCAAAAATGCCACGGTCCAAGAACGAAATACAAAAAGCTCCATGTTGTGGACACTGTATGCAATACTAAAGCCAAGTGCTTTTCGATTCTGAAATACTGGTTTCAGATCGGGTAGCAATTTGAACTTCTCGTTGGCTTGCATGGGAGTTGACTGCGGCAGAAATACAAGAGCAATGATAAAAGCTAGCAGGGCACCGCCGGATGATGCCGCGAACACCCATTGCCAGATCAAAATATCTGCAAGATATCCAGCGACTATGAACGACAATGCCACGCCTATTCCAAAACACATGGTGTAGAAAGCAACAGTCCGGCTTTGCAGTCGGTCAGGCGAGGAATCAACCAGTGCTTTAAGCCCTGGCATATATGTTCCGGCGAGGCCAATGCCCTGTAAGAATCGCCACAAACTGGCCGTCGCAACGCCTGAATTTAAAAACGCAAATCCAAGTGGAACCAATGCTGTCAGCACCATTGCCAGCAGATAAATTCGACGTGCATCGGTGCGGTCTGTCAATGGCACTAAAAAAAATACGCCAAGCAGGTAACCGCCGAAGTAGATACCTGCCACCCATCCAACCTCAGTGTTGCTCGCGCCCCATTCAAGTTGCAAGACTGGTATCAGGGTTGCATACATGGCAAATGGAATCATGCCGAGAACATGCGCTATGCAAATGACAACAAGAGTGTTTTTGAACCGTCTGTAGTCAGACATTATGGAAGTTTATGAGTGGATAGTATTAGGAATTAAATCACAAATAATTGAACCAAGCTCAGGTAGTTGTTTGCAGCTTACAAAGTAGTGCAGATGTTTATCGTAAAATAGATAGCTACTCTGCTTAAAAATTTACCAAGCGATTGATTTCGATTCTCACCCTATGCTCACAAAAATCCTGTTTACTGCAATCGTCATCTTGATTGTTTTTTTGGTCTATCAATCTCGATTGAGGCCAGGCAAGCGTGTTGCGGCATCCGGGCAGACTGCTCAATCTACCTCATTCAAACCCGCTAAATGGGTGCTCTATACCGTAGCTGGAATTTTGGCCGTGTCATCTGGGGTTGTCTATTTCTTCAAGTGGCAGTCTGACAATCAACTCATTACGATTCGCGTGATCAGCGCCCAAAATGATGATTCAGTCAATTACAAAGCGCGTCAGAAAGACATCAAGGGGCGAACTTTCACAACGGTTGATGGCTTGTTCGTGACGCTTGGTGACTCGGATCGAATTGAGCTGATTGAAAACTGATTAATTGAATTTTGGATTTTAAACAATGAGATTTAGAGCGCCGGTGACGGTGTGCCTTATAGGGACATCAATCTTCTTCACCTTGGTTAGCAACTTCGGCTCCAATGTAAATGTGCTTTCAACTGCGCTGATTTCACTTGGAGCAAGTGGGTTTGACGAAATATCGGCCGGTGAAATGTGGCGGTTTGTGACACCAGCGTTTGCGCATTTCAGCATTTATCATTTGGTGTTTAACTTGCTGTGGGTATGGGTGCTTGGCAGTGCAATAGAGATGAGACAGGGCTCGTTGAAGCTATTGGGCATATTTTTGGTGTCAACAGTCGTCTCCAACATCGCTGAGTATTTCGTGTCCGGTCCATTGTTCGGTGGCATGTCTGGTTTTGTCTACGCCTTGTTCGGTTACGTCTGGATGCAAATGAAATACAATCCACGTGCATATGGAGGTGTCGTACCTCCGGCAATCGTGCCGTTGATGCTGATCTGGTTTGTGGTTTGCTGGCTTGGAATTGTGAGTAATATAGCCAATATGGCGCATACTGCAGGTTTGATTGTCGGAGTCTTATGGGGCCGAATTAATGCCATGAGAACCACTAGCCGCCGGCTTTACTACTGACACAATGATAATTGGTTCAAAGCTTAAATTACTCAGGTGCTTCTCAGCTGTCCTAATGGCAGTTTTAGTCACTTGCCAAATTGCAAGTGCAAATGTTTTCTCAGCCCTTCCCGGGACAGACACTTTTGCTCCGACAGTTTGGACTGAGATTGAGGAGGCTTGGTCTCAAGCGCCTGACGATTACATACCCCGCACCCGGCATTTGCGAGATGATGGCACGCCGCTTTATGCAAACAGGTTATTGCTTGCAGTATCCCCATATCTTCGACAACATGCGCACAACCCGGTCAACTGGTACCCTTGGGGTGAGGAGGCGTTAAATAGGGCCCGGTTAGAACAAAAGCCAGTACTGGTGTCAATTGGATATTCATCATGTCACTGGTGTCATGTCATGGAAGAAGAGAGTTTTGATGACTTGGGTGTCGCTGAATTCCTGAACAAGCATTTCATAGCTATCAAGGTTGATCGTGAGACCAATCCCGATATTGATGAAGTTTATCTGTTAGCGCTCAATGTGATGAGTGGACAAGGTGGTTGGCCATTGAACGTGTTTATGACTGCTGATGGGGGGCCGTTTTTCGGGATGACATACGTTCCGCGTGGTGACTTGCTTGATATTTTGTTGCAAGTTCATACTGCGTGGAATAGTCAGCGCGCACAGGTTGAGAGAATTGCAACAGCGGTCACTCAAGCTGTTCAGAACTTTGGAATGGTTGCTACAGGCGATGTGGATATTGGAGACAATGAAACCGCTCGCTTAATTGCTGAGGTCGCACAACGCGAAGCTTCTATAGATGAATTCTCACCGCCCATGTCTCGATTTCCTTCCGAGTCAGAGTTGCTATTGTTGCTTGACTCGGCATTTCGGCACCAAAGCAGAACAGCGCTTGAATTGGCGCAGGGACGCCTGACAGCGATGGCCTTGGGCGGTATTCGCGATCATGCAGGTGGTGGATTTCATCGGTACACGGTTGATACAGAATGGCTCACACCTCATTTTGAGAAGATGCTTTACAATCAGGCGCTACTCGCCCGCGCCTATCTCATTGCTTATCAGTTCACTGGAAAAGATCTCTATCGGCGGGTGGCTGTGGAGACACTGGATTATGTATTGCGGGATTTAAGAAGCGAAGATGGCACGTTTTATTCGGCTTGGGATGCTGATAGTCAGGGTGTTGAGGGTCGGTTTTACCTGTGGACAGTTGAAGAATTGCGCCACGCGGCTGGTGATATGGCGAATTTTGCGATCAAGGTTTTCGGCGCTACGGAGAATGGTAACTATGAAGGCTTGAATATTCTCCACCTAAATACACTTCCTGAGGAGCAGGCACTCGATTCAGGATTGAAATTGCCGCAACATTTACAGCAATTGGCATTAGTTAAGGAGCGACTGCGGGTTTACCGTGAGCACCGCCAGAAGCCGTATCTTGACACCAAGGTCATCACAGCTTGGAATGCTCTTATGATTGAAACGCTAGTGCTGGGGAGTGAGGTGCTAGGCGATGATCGTTATGCGCAAAGCGCTGAGCGAGCCGCTGAGTTAATTTGGAATCGACTGCGAGATAACAATGGTCGTCTATACCGAATCCTGCTAGATGGCAAGCGCAATGAACTTGGAAAACTGCGTGATTACGCTTATCTAACGCAAGCTGCGATCCGTCTTTATGACAGAACTGATAAGCGATTGTGGTTAGAGAGGGCTGAAAGTTTAGCGAAGGCGATGAATGATGAGTTTTGGGATGAAACAAGTGGCGGTTACTTTTCTGTAGCAAAGAACGATATGCCACAGCTTGTTATACGCCAAAAAGATCGCTTTGACGAAGGTTTGCCATCTGGAAATTCTGTCGCGGCGATGTCTTTCGCACTGCTTTATCAACGCACTGGAAAACTTATGTATAGCAAGCGGGCGGAGCAGATTATTGATGTTTTTGCGGCTGAAATCAACTCCAGTCCATCCGCGTTTCCATATGCCTTGAGCGCAGTTGAAGTTCAGCGACGAGGATTGCTTGGCAAACGAGATTATGCCGCTCAGGGCCATGCTTTGGTTTCGGTTGATATCAAACAAAGAATTCAAGACAGAGTTCGCGCGGTTGTTAAGCTTAAACTCGATGAGGGCTGGCATGTTCAGTCGGATCAACCATCTAATGACAACTTGCATGCAACAGGGGTGGAAAGCTTGAGCAAGGCATGGTTACTCCGAGATTCACATTTTCCACAATCCCAAACCCTTCTAGCGTCTTTCCAGAGTGAACCGCTTTCGGTTTTTGCTGGTTCGGTATCAATTCCGATTGAGCTTGAACCTGTCGGCACCGGCAGTGGCATCATTGAGCTTGAAGTGAGTTTTCAAGCTTGCAGCGATGAACTATGTCTATTGCCGGAAACCGTGCAGCTTGAGATTCCGATTACGCAAATCAAGGGCTAATTGAAACCATCCCGCCGTCAATCAAGATATTTTGTCCAGTGATATAGCTTGCGTGTACGCTACATAAAAAAGCGCAGAGCGCACCAAACTCATTCGGATCGCCAAATCGCGCGGCTGGTATTTGGCCCTTCCCGGATTCCAGAATATCCTCGACTGTTTGCCCGGATTTCTCAGCTGCAAACGTCATGCTTGTGCGTAAGCGGTCAGTATCGAAACGGCCCGGTAAAATGGCATTGACAGTTACATTGTGGCAAGCTATTTGGCGCGCGACGCCGCCAAAATATCCAGTCAGGCCTGAGCGTGCACCGTTTGAGAGATCAAGATTCTGTATTGGTGCTTTGACTGCTGAAGATGTAACGTTGATGATGCGCCCGAAGCGGCGTTCAATCATACCGTCGACGACGCGTCGAAAGAGCTCAATAGGTGTCAGCATGTTATTATTTAAGGCTGATTGCCAGTCGTTTAAATTCCAGTTTTTGAAATCGCCAACCGGTGGTCCGCCTGCATTGTTTACAAGGATATCTAGGTTCGGGGTTTCGGCAAGTGCCTTGTCACGTCCGAACTCAGTTGTGATGTCGCAACAAATACTTGCCACTTCACCGTCACAGACTGCTTTGATTTCACGAACAGCGTTCTCAAGTGTTTGTGCATCACGCCCATTGAGCCATACATTGGCACCTTCTTTGGCGAGTGCAAGGGCACAGCCTTTGCCAATACCTCTGCTAGATGCGCAAATGAACGCGTTTTTACCTTTCAGGCCTAAATCCATATCTTAAATTTCCTCCTTCCGCGTTTCATATAAGTTTAACGAGTGGCAACCGTAGCGAATAATCTCCGTGGTGCAACTTGGATTGCCGGTTCCGCTGTTGTTGCCACTATTATGAGCAGCGGAGTACACGAACTGGCTGGTGTTATTCATTCAGCCCAAATTGCCTTCATCCGAGGTACAGTCGGTGCATTGATAATTCTTGCATTCATATTGCCTAGGGCCGACTATCAGTTCCGTACATCTCGCTGGAAGCTGCATATTATGCGTGGTGTGATCGGTGTTGTGGCCATCAATCTCGGCTTTTACTCTCTACAAATTCTGCCACTGGCTACAGTGACTGCTCTTTTCTTTACGACGCCGCTTTTTGTTACAGCTTTAAGTGTGCCGATGCTAGGTGAAAAGCTTGGCATACGCCGGGTTAGCGCATCGGTACTCGGATTTATCGGCGCATTGGTTGTCATTGGTTATTTACCAGATCCGATTGAGATCCGTTGGTTCGCTCCAATATTCGCGTCAATGGCATTCGCACTTACGTTGATTCTTGGTAAGAAACTTTCAACGACCGAATATCCGGGCACAATCGTTCTCTACTTCTCTTTGATTTTAGGTGTAGGCAGTTTACCACCGGCTGTAATGGTATGGGAAACACCCAATCTTACCGAATGGTTGTTGCTGCTTATGGTGTCTGCCATGTCTTCGCTTAGAAACTACATGGATGTCAGAGGCTATGCTCTGGGTGATGCTCAATTCGTTGCCCCCTTTCTATACACCAGAATGATATTCATGGTGATAGCCGGATATATTCTGTTTGAGGAGGTTCCGACTGTTTCGGCCATTGCGGGTGCGACGGTTATTGTTCTTAGCACACTTTATATTTTGCATCGGGAGATAGTGACCGGCGGGCGGAGTCGCTAATCTGTTAATCAGTTTGTTTCGCTGGCTGTGTTTGTGTGGCTTCAACTGCACTCGGTATGTAGTGAATAGTCGAAGTTGGAAACGCGATTTCAGCGCCATGCTTGGCAATGATATCCATAACCTGCACCAACACATCTTGCTTGACGGCCTGATAAGCGGCCCAGGCAGTGGTTTTGGTAAAGCAGTATATGAAGATGTCAAGTGAAGATGCGGCAAAACGATCAAAGTTGACCATGACAGAATTGGTTTGATCAAGATCGGGGTGGTTGTGAAGCATGTCATCGATTTCAGAGACGATGTTTGACAACTGTTCAGAGTCGTCGTATCGGATGCCGACGTATTCGTATATGCGGCGGTTGTATTGACGGGTGTGGTTGCGTACGGCAACCGATGCAAATATTGCGTTTGGAACATATAGCAGACGGGTATCGAATCGCTCTATAACAGTCTGGCGCCAGCTTATCGCCTTAACAGTGCCTTGAATTTCTCGGTCTGCTGATGATATGACTTCGCCCACTACAAAGGGTTTATCGATAAAGATCATAATCGCTCCGAAATAGTTCGCGATCAATTCGCGTGCTGCAAATCCAACTGCGATGCCACCGACACCTCCGAATGCAAGTATTCCAGAGATGTTGACTCCAAGTGATTGCATGGCGACCAGTATGCCGAGTATGACTGCTATAACTCTCAACAAGCGTGCAGTCAAATGCACGGCAGTTTCATCGAAATCTCCATTCTCTGATTTTTGGTCGATGAATTTATTCTCATAAATACCGATAAATCGCGTTAGAAACCATGTTAATGTGGCAATTACCGCGGCCAACCTGACAGGCACGACGGCGTCTAGAATCGTCGTTTGAAACTCTGCGCGAATGATGTCAATTGAAAAAGATACACCGACAATCCAAATCAACACAGCGGCTGGTTGTCGGATAGCCGCAACAGTTGTTTGGCCCCAAATCAGGTCTGTTGAACTGAGTTTGTTTTCGACACGATTGATGATGATGTGACGAATGCGGCTTGCAATTAGCGATGCCAATAACACCAGTGCAACTTGCAGCGGCCAAGAGTCGGATTTTAGAAATTCAATGATTTGATCCATTGTCAAATTGACACCTCAGACTATTTTGGTCAGGTAGTTGAGTAACTCATCGGGCTGTTCCGACATGATCGTGTGGCCGGTGCGTGGTAAGACGATGATTTGCGAGCATTCGATCTCATTTGCGAGCTGCTGTGCTGAGCGCGCTGGTGTTAGGTAATCGTGCTCTCCCAAGATCAGCATAGACGGACATTTTACTTTGCGAGCGGCTTCAAAGCCATTTTTATATTGGTTGCAAGCCTGTAGGTCATTGTGCAAGGCACCAGGCTTGCTGCGTTCAAACAGGCGCATCAATCCGCCGATCATCCACATTCCCGGGGTGTCGCATTGGCCGTATTGTCCGTCAACGCTGTGCCCCCAAAATGTTAATATTTCGATAGCTTGCTGAGGATCATTCTGAGCCGCGGCGAGTAGCATGTCTGCTACAGGCATCGGTATTGCGGTACCAACCAGTACCAATGAGCGAATCCGTTGCGGATAACGGCTAGCGCAATCTAGCGCGATCAATGAGCCCATACTATGGCCTACCAACGCAGATTTCTCTACACCGACAGCATCAAGCATGTCGATGAGCCAATCTGCATATTGTTGTATTTCAGGAAGATAAGAGCCATCTGACAGGCCATGACCTGGCAAGTCTACTGAGAGGACATTGAGTTCGCGACGAGCGAAATGCCTGGCCGGCAATGTCCAAACCGTGTGGTCCAGAGCTGCACCATGGATGAACATGACAGATTCCAGTTCGGGGTTGATATCGCGACCAGCCGTAAACGCGTATGCGGTGGTGCCATTCAACGATATTTTCACTACTAGACCTGAATTTGGTTTATCTCAACGTTGCGAAGCCTTGAGTGCAGAGCCTAGGTCATCTATGAGATCGTTTGCATCTTCAAGTCCGACTGAAAGGCGCACCAAACCTTCGGAAATGCCTGCAGCTTTGAGCGCATTCGCATCCATGCGGTGATGGGTGGTGGAAGCCGGATGTATGACCAATGATTTGGCATCGCCAACATTTGCCAAATGTGAGAATATGTTTAATTTCTTGATCAGCTTTTTGCCGGCTTCGCGCCCGCCTTTGACTCCAAATGAGAAAACTGCACCGGCACCTTTAGGTAACAATTTAGCGGCAAGTTTGCAGTCGGGATGGGAGGACAGTTCCGGATAACTAACCCAGTCGACGGCATCATGTGATTGCAAGAAGTCGATTACCTTCCTAGTGTTGGAAATATGCCGTTCCATTCGAAGCGGTAGCGTTTCCACGCCTTGCAAGATATGAAATGCCGTTGTTGGACTCATACAGGCGCCGAAATCCCGTGCACCTTCCTTGCGCGCGCGAGTAATGTAGGCAGCGGGTCCAAATTCTTCTGCGAAAACCATGCCATGAAAACCATCATAGGGTTCGCTAAGCGTCGCGAACTTCCCTGATTCAAGCCAGTCAAATCGGCCGCTGTCAACCAAGAGTCCGCCAATCACGACTCCATGCCCGCTTAGAAATTTAGTTGCTGAATGGAAAACTATATCAGCGCCATGTTCAAACGGTTTACACAAATATGGCGTAGTGAAAGTTGAATCAATGATCAGCGGGATTGCGTGTTCATGGGCAATTTCAGACACTTTTTCGACATTCAGGATTTCGCACATCGGATTACCGACAACCTCACCGAAAATAATACGAGTGTTGGGGCGAATTGCGGCGCGGATGGCATCGAGGTCGCGAGGAGGAACAAAGGTTGTATGAATGCCGAAGCGTGGCAATGTGTATGAGAGCAGGTTGTGAGACCCGCCGTATATTGATTGAGAGGATACGATGTGGTCTCCAGTGCTCAGGATTGTGGTTATGGCCAGATGGAGTGCAGCTTGTCCACTGGCTGTTGCAATAGCGCCGACACCGTCTTCAAGGGCTGCAATGCGTTCTTCAAGTACTGCATTGGTGGGGTTGGAGATTCTGGAGTAAACATGACCGGTTCGCTCAATATTGAAAATGGCAGCTGCATGGTCAGCATCTTCAAAAACATAGGATGCGGTCTGGTATATTGGGGTCGCGCGTGCTCGCGTTGTTGCGTCCGGTCGTTGTCCGGCATGCAAGGAAAGCGTATCAAATTTCATAGATTTCATGATCGGCACGGAAGATAATTCAATATGTTACAAGCGATGGAACAAAACAAGGCTATTTTCTAATCATTATGCTTGGGTCAGATAAAATACGGTAATTGTTAGCCGGTACTCGTGCAATTTTTTCAAGAGACTTGGCTGTATTTTTGTCTATACTAACTTGTGCATGCTAAACAAGTTATATCTCATACTCATATATTTCTAGTCACTTCAAGTTTTCTTCAAATATCAAACAATTTTTCAAGTATTCACAACTCAAATTGCGGAAACCAATCAGTCAAGGGAGAATTTACTCATAAGACAGCCGATTCCGCCCTCGTTGTTAAAGCTGTTTCACCGTGACATTGGAGTAACGCTGTAACTACCTTTAAACTCAAAGCTCAGTTATCGGTTAAATTCGGTGGCTGTGATTATCCACAAAATATGTTATTAATTGGTTGTGGGGGTATTATGTTGAAACCGTACCAAAATGAAATTGCAAAATCATAATTCTGAATGCGTATCTTAGGAGTCACCAATCAAAAATATCTTGCTTAAGCACTTTGTATACAGCCATTTTCGGCTGAACTAGTGGTGCTGATGTAATGCAATTGGGATCTGTTTTCATATCATTCCATGAAGTCTAGCCTATCTACAGCACCGACAACATGAACGACAATTTACTGCACTGCGTGCCATCTTTACCCATGTTGCCTTATGAAGTATTCATGACCAAGTGACACTTTCCACTAGCAACTAGACAGGTGCGTGATTTACTACTTTGGCAACTTTGAAATCCACCCTAGATACCTGTCCAACCAAACTCAAATCATGAACCTAGGCATCGCCAAGTTTCACCACCATATTCCAGTCCCGTTGACCGATCTAGCACAAACCTTCTCCGTTTCCCACTCAAACATAGTGCGGGCGATACAGTGTTGGGATTCCGAAGGCTAGTCTGGGTTTGAACAAGTGACTCCGTGCTTGTTCCTGCACAAGGAGCTGTCACTTTTTTGTTTATGGTCAATTTGTCTGAGCACTTACAAGTACTATATCTCAATCGGTTGTTGACAGATTTAAGTCTTGGAAACCAAAGCCTTGAAACGGTTCAAAATGGAACAGCTACTGCTGACTATCTGCCTGTCATACAGAAATCCAAAAGAGCCGCTAAGGCCCTATGGGCGGCACTACTCACGAGCGCCATTCCTCAGCTTGGCAATCTCTTCCAGAGACAATTGCGTAAACACATGAATATCTGAATCCACCATGCCTTTGCTAATCATGCGTTCAGCCACCTCCTTCATGCTTTCCTGCCGACCTTCCTGCCGCCCTTCCCGCAAACCTACCTGCCGCCCTTCCCGCAAACCTTCCCGCAAAACCTCCCGCAAACCTTTCTGCAAACATTCCTGCCGAATTTCCGGCAGAATTTTCTGGTCGGCGATTTCATAAAACTCAGCGACCGACTCAGGCTGAGTTTCATGCCATAATTTCAACAACGCCTCGCGCATCTTCACATCTTATGATATCTGACAATTCTTTCAGTCTCTCTATTTTAAACTCCGGTATTACCAGTGTCAAATAAATGTTTAAAATCTGGACAAACTGAATTCGTTCCGACTCTTGCAACTGATTGGATCGAACCATCCAGCTGTTATAGAGGCTCTCGTTCGCCTCCCACACCTGACCCAAGATCTGCATTGACAACGTGTCCCTCAATGGCAGTTGGTTCAGACCCAGCTTCACCTGAACCTGACTGTCCCGCAGATTAAGAAGAATTGCCCTGAAATTCACCAAATATGGCTCCCAAGCTTCAAGAAACTCCGGCGGCAGGTCGGCATAATTCAACTCGTGAAACGACGACTCAGGACCCCGCTTGGATTGGCCATGGTACACCACGACCGGAATCACTAACTTGGCTTTTTTCTGGTACATCTGCCCCATGTAATTGAACAGCTGACTCAACAGGTTCGGGTCAACATAACTTTTGCGCTCAAATATCACGGTGAGCACGATATCGTTGCCGTCGGCCAACTTGACCTCAACAATCAGGTCTGAGACATATTCCACCAGATTGTTGTCATCGGACAGACTGCCTGACTTGATGACGATTGAACCGGGGTCAAGCGTTGCCAACTGTTCCGGCGTCAACGCCATCTGCAATAGAGACCATATGCTTGCCTCAGTGTTGAAATTGTGTTTGAAGAACCGGTCGTGCCAAGGTCCCAAATACCTTTCACGCTGCGGCTCTGAGGTGGAATGTTTGTCATCCATAAGCTAAATTCCCTAAAGTCAAGTGGAGGATGAGGAACCGGTGCTGAGTCGCATGCGCCGGCCCATGTCAGTTGTTGCATCAACGTCATTGGACGCAGATGCCACATGGTTTTGCGTAGTGACCGGCAAGCCCGGTCTGCGCTTGGAATTGCTACTGGATGTGATTTGACAGGAAGAAATTCAAAAACGAAATCATCTGACAATACAAACGGAGGCGAGTCCAAAAAACGCCACAGCTGAAAACACTGCATTTTGTGCTGACATTGCGAAACGGATTCTCACCAATTCTAGGCAAGCCGAGCTCATGCAAAGTGACTGCAGTGTTTTTTCGGCTTTGAGGCAATTATTGTAACTCATCTGAGCTCGCGGTCAAGGTAGGTTTTCGCAGATATTCAGACAACCTGATTACAATGATTGGATTTATATACGGGTATCATAAACAACTAAATAATATCAGTCTGTTGACAAAATTCATGTACTGATGTCATCGGTAAAAGCAGTTCTATCAGATATGATAGAAAAAACGCATATCAAACCCAGTTCACTCCTTTGATACTTGATTTGAACTTGACATTCGAATGCTGAGGTCACACAATCGGCATTAGATTGACGTGTTTCAATTCCTGCGCCAGTCAAGTCAATCTCTACAGGTGATAAACGGCAGCTCACTGCGGCAATTGTCATTCTGGCCTAGAGTTACCCCGCGAAGCTGCGCTGACAGTTGAAATATTCCCTTGGAAGGGAGATAGTGGACAGGTTTGCACCTCGGTCACTTCGAAAATTACGATGACTGCCTAACCATAGAAACCTATTATGGTCATCCAGCTGTCTTGCAATGTACTCGCAATGACTTGCAGCAGCCGTTAGTCAACAGCTCTGACAAGAAGGAGACCGACCGGTATCAATGAACGTCAGTACATTACCTAAAGTGCGTTGGAACTTGCTCTCATCCTGTGCTAGACTCCCCGACTGAGGAGACAAAAAATCAAATGGCGAGTCATTCAGCCGTAGGGATTGCCATATTGACGCCTACACATAGGACTGGTCAGAATCCTGCAACGAGTGGGAACTGCACCTAAAAAAACACTAGTAGATCTATCACTTTTGTTGTACGAGTTTAAGTTGTCTGAGTTTTTAATCGCTGAGAGCAAGTTTGTGTGCTGTTTAACGGTGGTGTGGTGATGGGGCCGCGGATGGAGTGTATTACAAAGGCTCTGCAAAACGGATTTGAAGGAACAGATTCAGTCGTGTTGTAAATATTAGCGCAGGTTGCGGTAGCATAACGCCGAGATGGTACGGTCCAATGTTGAGGCGTGGAATTATGTGGAGTTTAAATTTTTAGATATCAAAAGCAATGCGTCAGTGTACAGTGAAGAATAACCAGCCAGATAAAGTCACCCTCAATACATTTGAATGTTAGAAGGGCATAGGACTGAAAACAAGCGTAATCGGCTTTTTCAGTTGCAATGGTATTTGTTGGTGCCGGAGTTGTGCGATCAGGTTCATTCAATCAGAAGCTGAAAAATAGGAAATCGCTGTTTAGTTTAGCTTCTCTGGAATCTGGGATGCTTCAAATTCGCTTTCATTCATATCTATAACTGATTGCCAACTGTGTCTGCCAACTCCTGTTTGAGCACTCTTTCTGGCAACGATGGTGTTCTCAGAACTAAACAAGCGTGCTGTGCGAAATAATGTCAGACAGTTTGGACAAAGGTTTAAACGGTAGTCAAATTTTGCCCATATGATGTGGTGCACCACGTCATATGTTGAACTTGGGCTATAGCTTTGTCGCACTTGATAAGCAGAGTTCGCCACTTACACGATTAGCAACAGTTGGGGGTTCAGTTTCATTCCTTGAAAATTGACCAAACGAACTAGTGAATTTTTATAGTCACCCCAATAACCGAAGCGGAGAATAGACATGAAAAAATCACTTGTGGCATCGATGTTTGTTTGTCAGAACAACAATTGCGCAAAGTCAGCAGAAATTCGTCAGTATAAGAACGGGTGGAGTTAAAGGTGATTGTTACTCGACTTGAGGTGCGATTTGTCGGCATGTGAATAAAGACCGAAAGGATCGCAATTTGTGGTAATATCAAGATACAGGTTAGTCGCGAATATAATAAGGTGGTTTCTCGCCAAATTGTACCGTCAACAGTTCTTCGTTCTTGCTTGTCCAGCGGTCTGAGATTGCGGGGCATGCTTGAAGCAACACAGCGATATTTTGCAGCACCAGGTTATCTAGACAATGAATTCCAATAATACTAGAGGGCTAAATTGGTTTCACCTGTTTGTGATTATTGCAAGCGGATGTTTGGTAATTTTCATTGGTTTTGGCATTCGGTCGACGATGGGCGTTTTTTTGGTGCCGATTACAGACCAGTACGATTGGGGCCGAGGCACATTCGCATTGGCCGCTGGTATTCAAAACCTGTTTTGGGGATTTTCTCAGCCCTTGTTTGGTGCAGTTGCTGATCGCTATGGTTCCGGGCGTGTCATATTGGTAGGTGGGTTGTGCTATATCGCTGGCCTAGCGCTGATGATTCTTTCTACCACGCCGCTTGCGTTTTACATGTCAAACGGCGCTTTGATAGGTTTCGGATTATCCGGGACGACATTTGCAGTTGTACTTGCAGTTATTGCGCGAGCAGTTCCTGACCGGCATCGCTCTTTAGCACTTGGCATTGGTTCAGCGGCGGGTTCGGTAGGGCAATTCATGCTAGTTCCGATAGGCAATGCGATGGTTATTAATTTCGGTTGGTCAAGCGCAATATTAGCGCTTGGCTGTCTAGCGTTGCTTATCATACCTTTATCGTATCTGTTGTCAGGCAAGACTGAGTATTCTGGTCCGGAGCAGACTCTGAGCGAGGCATTGAAAGAGGCATCCAAACACTCCGGTTACATTTATTTGACTACCGGTTTTTTTGTATGTGGCTTTCAAGTTACTTTTATCGGACTACATCTACCGGCTTATTTGGCGGACATTGGGCTTTCAAGCAATGTCGGCGCTTGGGCCTTGTCGCTAGTTGGTTTATTTAATTTGATTGGCACCCTGTTGGCGGGATACATGGGTGGTCGTTACACCAAAAAAAGCATTTTGAGTTTTATTTATTTGGGAAGAGCGATTGCCATTGCAATATTTGTATTAACACCGCCTAGTGTGGCCGGTGCGCTGATATTTGGCTGTGTAATGGGAATATTGTGGTTAGCAACGGTACCGCTGACTTCGGGAATAGTGAGCCAAATATTCGGCCCGCGGTATTTAGGCACTCTTTTCGGAGTTGTATTTTTCAGTCATCAGATTGGTAGTTTTCTCGGTGTCTGGATGGGTGGGATGTTGTTTGACGCAACACAGTCTTACGAAGTAGTGTGGTGGCTTTGTGTTGCACTTGGTGTGATAGCTTCAATTCTGCATTGGCCGATCAATGAAAGCCCGATCTCAAAAACACGCACTGCATTAGCAGGGTCAGCTTGATATAGATTTTGCAATTTTTTATTTATCTTCATTGGAATTAAACTAAGGATCGTATCGTGAATACTAGAGAGATTCAAACTGTAACTATACTTGGTGCCGGCACAATGGGTAGCGGCATTGCCGCGGCATGCGCTACTGCTGGAATAAAAACGACTCTACTTGATGTCACATCGGAACTTGCTGAACGCGGCAAGGAGAGTATGTTGGCAGGTCGGGCACCGATGCTAGACGATCCGGCATTAGCTACATTAGTTTCGACAGGCAGTTTCGATGAACTTGACTTGGCAGCTGATTCTGATTGGATTTGTGAGGCAGTGGTTGAAAATCTTGAAGCAAAGCGGTCTATATTCAAACGGATTGAACGGGTTCGCAAGGATGGCTCGATAGTGACGACCAATACCTCAGGTATTCCTTTGCGTTCGATTTGTGATGGCATGCCGGAACGTTTCAGGAAGGATGTCGCGGTCACTCACTTTTTCAATCCTGTCAAGGTTATGCGTTTGTTAGAGGTAGTGCCGGGAGAAGATACAACTGATGACGTTATTGAGTCTTTGGTGCAATTTGTTCGCACCAATTTACGTAAAGGTGTTGTGCATGCTAAAGACACAGTCAATTTCATCGGTAATAGGATTGGTTGTTTTTGGATGTTAACCGGCTTATACAAGGGGAGGATGGCGCGTGCGAAGGGTCTGTCTATTGAAAACATTGATACGCTGACAAGCAAAGCCTTCGGTGCTCCTTCCACTGGAATTTACGGTTTGATTGATTTGGTTGGTTTGGATGTGATGAGTTTAGTTGCTGAGAACCTGAGAAACAACTTGCCTGAAAGTGATGCAGGTCGACAATATTTAGATTTTCCGCCTGAAGAGCAGGGGATGCTAGACTCAGGGCAGCTGGGTCGCAAGACCGGCGGCGGATTCTACCGGATGAACAAGCAAAAAGATGGTAGTCGAATAAAAGAGATGTATCAACCAGAATCAGGTAGTTGGGCGAACCTGTCAGGTTCTACGGGAGAATACCGTGCTGAACTTTTGGCGTCTAGTGGAGGTGATGAAAATAAAGAGGCTGATTTTGTCTGGAGTTTGCTTTCTGAGACACTTTGTTACGCAGCTGATTTGGTTCCGGAGATTTCAAACGACATAGTAAATGTTGACCGTGCCATGCGCTGGGGATTTAATTGGAAAAAAGGACCGTTCGAACTATTGGACGAATTAGGGCCGTACAATGTCATTAATTGGGCAAGGTCAGAAAAGCGCGAAATCCCAAAAATGCTAAACGTTCTTAGCGATAATGGTGCGCCGACTTTCTATCGTTCTCTCTCTGGTAAAGACGGTATCAGTTATCTGGGAATCGATGGCAGTTTTTACGAGGTTCCAGATGAGTAAGCGGCAAGTTTCATTTTTTAGATTGCATTACTTTTAGGACATAAGATTTGTTCTGGCATTACTCCAGCAATCCCCAGTTATTTTTGGTTTGAAGAATTTTATTGACTGAAAGACTTTTCTGTTTCAATGTACAAGGATGGGATAAAGTAAAAGTAAATCTGTTCATCACCGTTTAATTGTCTTGAGTTGACAGCGACAACTGCGTCTGAGGTTTTTGTATTTTGTATGCTCTACTCTACTCCGCCACGTGTACCGCCGGTGAACGCAACGCGGTTGCTATTCGAAAGAGTTTTGACCTGTAACCCAAAGTCGGCATATACTCTATGAAGTATTTCTACGTCTCAAAACGAATACCTCTAACCAAAATGATGCCTATAACCATTGCATACCGACGGTCGGATTTTATCGGAAGTTCTAGTGAAGAATTAATGTAAGCGTTTGATATAATCGAAGCAGTGAAAAATCACAGATTCGTTTGCTGGGCAGGTTCCAAGACCTGCTCACATTCAGTTGACAAAACGCCTCAAGTCTAACTCGCCCGCAGTTTTCGACTTCGGTTTTATGTGCAATCTCAGCAGAATGACCTGACACTCCGTCCGCGCCTTGAAACCGCTCACAACTTCGATTTTACAACCACCACCGCCTGATTGATTGGCAATGCAGGTCCTTGGTTCAGTGCGATTGACAGCCGAACTCAATCTCCGCTATAGTTACTGCCGTTCCTCAGACCCTTGATCATGACTGGCGTCAGTCTTGTATACCTTTGAATCTCGTCGTCTGACATGCCGTCTTCAATGCACCGCCTCGCCATCTCAATCGCCATCTGCTGAACGCCTCTTTCAAGACCCTCTTCGCGCCCTTCTGCGCGCCCTTCTGCAAGACCTTCTTCCCTACCTTGGTTGCGAATCTCGCCCACCGTCAGGGGCAGCCACTCCTTCCATTTCTCCTGAATCGTCTGCATGTGTTCATCTCCCGGCTCTATCGCCTCCAATTCATACCTCAGCTCATCTATTTTATATGCTGGCCCTCGCACTTGTACAAAATATTCGAACACGCTCCGGCTCAGCTCCATCTCCTCCTCTTCCGGCAACGGCCGAAACCGCATGAGCCAGCCCTGCAAATCCCCCACACCCGCCTCCCAGATGTTCGCCATCGCATGCAACAGCAACTGAACCTCCATCGGCATCCGACTCACTTGCGCTTGAACCTGCGGATCCCTCAGCCACATGAAAATCGCCTCAAAGTCCATCCGACCTTCCTCAAACTCGCGCAACGCCCCATCCGGCAGCCCCGTGCGCTTGAACGCCTGGAGCGTCTTCTTCTTGTGCCACCCGGTCAAACCGTGATATAAGATGATTGAGAAGACTTTGTTAGTTCCCTGTGTATACAGGGCCGACTCATACCCCAGCAACTGAACCATCACACCCGGATCCGGACTGCTCTTGTGTTCCACTATCAAGCCAAGCTCCACCTTAGGATACTGCTTGAGCCGAACCTTGGCTACCAGGTCGGCGTATTGTGCCTTCAAATCCTGTGGATCGGTCAGGGTGCTGGACTCCACCGTCAGCGTGTTCCAGTCAATCATTGCCTGCTGGCGCGGTGTCAGCGCAGACTCCAGCAATGGTCTCACCCGCTTGGCCGTCTTGAAGTTCGCAATGAAAAAGTTGTTGTGTGGCTGGCCTGAGTGCCGGCTTGGCTTTGCGTGTTGCTCAGCCATGGCAGTCACCCGCTTGCGGGCGAGTGTATAGGGGCAGGGTTCGCATCATGTCATCTCCATATATGAGGTTGTGGCTGTAGTTTAGGTTAACGGCGCAAGAGTACTGCGTGGATCATTGTACAATCACTCGCCTGTTGACGTTGGATTATTTTTGAAATTGCGCCATGACAGGTTTGGGCTTGCGGTGCGAAATCCAGTCCGGTGAGTCCCGCAAAGGCGGTTCGGCATGTGAACAGTGGACTGTGCGGCTGTCTGAAATTCAACCGGCACGCAGGTTGACGGGAAACTGCAATTGGGCTATCCAGCCCGTTCCCGTTTCATCCGATATGTTTCGCGCTATGTCATGCTCTTTGTTGCGGGAAGGAATGGTGCCCGGGAGAAGACGCTCAGGAACAGTTGACCTGACAAACATGAGTTGAAACCGCTCACGACTTCGGTTTTACAACCACCACCGCCTGATTGATTGGCCAAACAGGTCATCTGGTCAGCGTGATTGACAGCCGAACTCAATCTCTCAATCTCCGCTATAGTTACTGCCGCTCCTCAGCCACTTGATCATGACTGGCGTCAGTCTTGTATACCTTTGAATCTCGTCTTCCGACATGCCGTCTTCAATGCACCGCCTCGCCATCTCAATCGCCATCTGCTGAACGCCTTTTTCAACACCTTTTTCAAGGCCTTTTTCTAAGCCCTCTTCGCGACCTTTTTCCAAACCTCTTTCCAGACCTCTTTCCAGACCTTCTGCAAAGCCTTGGTCACGAACCTCGGCCACCGTCAAGGGCAGCCACTCCAGCCATTTCTCTTTAAGCATCTGCATGTATTCATCACTCGGCATCATCGCCTCCAATTTATATCTCAGCTCTTCTATTTTATATGCCGGCCCTCGCACTTGTACAAAATATCTGAACACGCTCCGGCTCAGCTCCATCTCCTCATCTTCCGGCAACGGCCGAAACCGCATGAACCAGCCCTGCAAGTTCTCCACACCCGTTTCCCAAATGTTCGCCATCGCATGCAACAGCAACTGAATCTCCATCGGCATCCGACTCACTTGCGCTTGAACCTGCGGATCCCTCAGCCACATGAAAATCGCCTCAAAGTCCATCCGACCTTCCTCAAACTCGCGCAACGCCCCATCCGGCAAACCCGTGCGCTTGAACGCCTGGAGCGTCTTCTTCTTGTGCCACCCGGTCAGACCGTGATATAAGATGATTGAGAAGACTTTGTTAGTTCCCTGTGTATACAGGGCCGACTCACACCCCAGCAACTGAACCATCACACCCGGATCCGGACTGCTCTTGTGTTCCACTATCAAGCCAAGCTCCGCCTCAGGATGCTGCTTGAGCCGAACCTTGACTACCAGGTCGGCGTATTGTGCCCTCAAATCCTGTGGGTCGGTCAGGGTGCTGGACTCCACCGTCAGCGTGTTCCAGTTAATCATTGCCCGCTGGCGCGGTGTCAGCGCAGACTCCAGCAACGGTCTCACCCGCTTGTGGGCGAGTGTAAAGGGGCAGGGTTTGCATCATGTCATCTCCATATATGAGGTTGTGGCTGTAGTTCAGGTTAACGGTGCAAGAGCACTGCAGAGATGATTGTACAACCACTCGCCTGCTGATGTTGGATTATTTTTGAAATGGAGCCATGACAGGTTTGGGCTTGCGGTGCGAAATCCGGCCCGGAGAGTCCCGCAATGGCGACTTGGCATGTGAACAGTGGACTGTGCGACTGCCTGAAATTCAACCGGCACGCAGGTTGACGGGAAACTGCAATCGGGTTATCTAGCCCGTTTCATCTAGTACCATTTAACAAGAACAATTCCATCTTTCTGAGTTCTGCCCTGTTGCTGCCTCGGAGCGTAGCGGAGAGGCGGCAACAGGGGCTGGATTGCAAGTCTGCCATGTGTTGATTGACATGGGCGGCAAGAGGGTCTGTCATGCCTGACGCTGTACGCTGAATCTGCAGTCCGGCAACTGTCAGCAGCTGCAACGGGTATTTCGCTGAATTGGGCGGCTGTTGGCGGAGCTGTTGATGCCCGCCTAGCGTCGGGGACTCAGTCCCGGCCTTTCAATTCCACCTGAGCCTCGCCTGACTGACACCGACCTGTGGTGTCGGACCGTTCCGCTCGCTTGGGCGGCACTGTCGGCAGCAATCGTGCTGTGAAATTCAACTGAAACAAGCTCTCAGCCACCGGTCAAACGCCTTGATTCTCAAGTCTGCAGCAATGGGCAGCGTGGCGTGAACAACTTTTCCAACGGCCAGCCCGTAATTGAATCATTTTCACTGGAAATTTGGCTGGATTCAGCTTTAACGCAATTTTTGGGGTTCATATTCAGGGAATCTCAGACCCTGTAGATGCTATAATTCAACCGACAAACCCATTGAGCGATCAACCATGAACAAACTCACTCTTCCCATCGGGGAGTCATCCTTCCAACAGATTCGAGGTCGGAACTGCTACTATGTGGACAAGACCCCGCATATCAAAAGATTGATTGATGAGGGCAAATACTATTTTCTGTCCCGCCCTCGGCGATTCGGGAAGTCTCTGCTGGTGTCCACGCTGAAGGAGCTGTTTGAGGGCAACGAGAAGCTGTTCCGAGGTCTGCACGTCCACGACTGCTGGGATTGGACGGTCAGCAATCCGGTGGTTCGACTGAGCTTTGACTCCAAATACAGCGAACCGGGAGACCTTGAAAACAACTTGAACAATCAGCTGGCCTGGCTTGAAAAGTTTGCGGGCATTGAACCGCCGGGCATCACCGGTCCTGATCGGTTCAGAAATCTGATTTTGAGTCTCTACCACAAAACCGGACAGCAGGTGGTGATTCTGGTGGACGAATACGACAAGCCGATCTTGGATGTGCTTGAAAACGAGGAGCAGGCGGAAGCCAACCGTGCTTACCTGCACGGCGTTTACGGCATCATCAAGGGCTGTGCCGATGAGGTTCGTTTCGTTTTCTTCACCGGCATCAGCATGTATTCCAAGGTTCAGACTTCCTGACTTGATCTATGAATCTACATTTGCCGTTGTTTGCTGGTGTTTTCACATTCTCTTTAATTTCTGATACTTGGTACTAAGGAAGTGAATTATTCTCACAACCACCATTGTGCCTGCTGTACAAAATGGGTGATATACTTTTTTCACATGAAACCCTTGATACCCAAGCAATGAACTGGCAAACCAGCACCGCTTTTGACCCGTTCATCTGGAGAATAATGCCTAGTTTTAAATTGTACGGGGTCAGGATGTCTGAGGTTAGTCTGTTCTCCGGGCTGAACTCCCTTGAAGATATCAGTTTGGATCCTCGGTTTGCCACCATCTGCGGTTATACGGATGCTGATATTGACACGGTGTTTGCCCCGGAACTCGAAGGGCTGGACCGGGACGAGATACGGCACTGGTACAACGGCTACAGCTGGCTCGGCGAGGAGAAGGTCTACAACCCCTTCGATGTTCTGCTGCTGTTCAGAAAAAGGCAGTTCGAATCGTATTGGTACGAAACCGGTATACCGCAGTATCTTTACAAGATGTTGGCCGAGGGCGAGATCAACACCTTGAATCTGGAGAATCTGAAAATGGAAAAGAGCGAGTTGTCTAGTTTCAAGGTTGAAGAGGTCAGCGTCAACGCATTGCTGTTCCAGTGTGGCTACCTGACCATTGTTGACCATGAAGCTCAGCCGGAAGGCATAAACTACACGCTCTACTATCCCAACTATGAGGTGCGTCTGAGCTTGAACAAGCAGCTGGTGGGTGCCGTCAGCGGTGACTTTGCTAAAGCCAAGAAGCGCGCCAAGAGCATAGCGAGGTTTCTGGCTGGCAACGACTTTGAGGAATTCAAGGCCGAGTTGAGTTCGTTTTTCTCAAGCATCCCGAACGAGTGGTATGCCCGCAACCCCATGCAGCGCTACGAGGGGTTTTATGCGAGCATGGTGTATGCCTGCTTCACCGCCATCGGCGTGGATGTCAAAGGCGAGGAGTCAACGAGTCTCGGTCGTTCGGACTTGGTGGTGGTGCATGCCGGCGAGGTGTTCGTGATGGAGTTCAAGGTGGCCAAACAGCCGAAAGAGAAAGACAAAGTGGAGGCCGAGGCGGCAGATGCGATTGCGCAGATTCGGGAAAACGACTATGCTGGCAAGTATCGCCATCGGCGTGGGAAGATTCATCTGCTGGGGGTGGTTTTTGACGGTGTGAAGCACAATGTAGCGATGATTCGGGTGGAGCGGGATTGATCGGCCAGCATTGAAACACGGCTATCAGTTCCGGGGCTTGATTGTAGTTGCCGAATTTACAGTGGTATCCCTGCGCCGAAGTGTTTGAGCAGGTGCTTGACAGTCTGGATGGACTTGACTTGCGGAACGGGTCATGACTGAATGGGTTGCAATCGGAGTGTCTGAAGGTCGCCTCCGTTCGTTTTCGATGGCCGTTGATGTCAATCCGAAGGTTGCATACACATTTGGTGACATCTAATGTTCGGTTTGACCCTGAAAACGCAAGCAATGAGACTGGTTTCAAGTGAAAATCGGCTGGCTGGCCTTGACTGCGGTCGATTGTTCTCAGTCAGCTTGGTGTTTTTGGCATCTGACGCAGTTAAACTTGCCTAGGGCCGCACAGGCTTGTGAAATATGCAGTTCGGGTTGGTGGGTAGTGTTAAACACAGCTATCTGTAAACAGTTTGCGGACTGCGGTTGTTGAGGTGTTTGTGATGTATGTAAGACCTTGACAGTAGTATTGACAATGCAAGAATAGGCTCGCTCCACCAATACTTTGCCGTATTGGAGCTGAGTTTTGAACACGTCTGAGCTTGAAATAGATTTCGTAAACACCCCTGAAATTCAACATTTGATGCACTTTGGGGTGTACTCGCTTTCGCTCCGCTTTGATGAAGTTTGATTTTGGAACAAAAACGCGCTCAAAAAGTCTCAGAATGTAATTTGCATTGAAGTGTGATTCAAGTATACTATTGAACTGTTCCGCAAATACTTGGTCTAGTATAAAGCTGCACGCAAAGACTTTATTTTCGATATTTATGCGGTAATATTAGAGTGGCGCTTGTGCAAGTGTCAATTACGTTTTGAGAAGCAAATAGTGCGTGAAATAGTTAAAGAGCAGTTACTTACAAAGATAGGAGAATTATCAAAAGGGGGGGGGGGCGCAGTCAGATAGATTCCCTCACTTATTTAAACCGATTATGTCTGACAAAGATACAAAACTCGGTGTTCTGGCAGGCTTACGTTAGTCACTTGGTCGTGAGAAGTGAGTTCTGCTGCCAAAAAACGGCTACTCCGCGCCATCATAAGCGAGTAGCCTGACAACTTGAAAGGGAAGTATGCCTGTGTGCACAATCATTTCACTGTTTGCTCTGGTTCAAGCTGTAACCAAGCATAGAGTCTGGAACAAAGGCATCAGCGGTAGAACATTCAAACCTTTTATGGTGAATCTCGCCACGGCTCTGATTCTGACGCTGGCAGGCATATCGTTAATGGGGGGGGGGGCTTCCGCACAATCGCTATGGACTGGACCACCTGATGCGCCCAGCCAACTAACCGCCTCTGCCAGAGATAGTTCCGTTCGGCTATCGTGGAAGGCACAACCCGGGCAGCGCATCGTTGCTTGGATATATCGCTATACAAGTGGCAGTACGGAGAAAAGTGTTACGATCGCGGATAATAGTGCTACAAATGTGCTGGTGACGGGATTGACAAACGGAACGGTCTACCGGTTTCAGCTTCGGGCCCTAGGAGAGGGAGGGAGCAGTGCCTGGTCGAACCAGGTGACGGCTACACCAGCAATTCAGATTCCGGCATCACCTGCAGGTGTTTCCAGTGAAGTGGGTGACAGGGAGACAACTATCACATGGTCTAATCCGGGGAATGCAACGATTACCGGGTGGCAGATTCGGCAAACTGTCAGACAGTTCGGTTGGTCAGGCGTATCATGGACCGATATTGACGGGTCGGATAAGGATACAACCCGTCACACGGTGACCGGACTGACCAATGGTGTAACCTATCGATTTCAGATACGCGCCGTAAATTCTGTCGGAGGAAGTGTAGCCTCGAGCGTTATCAGGGCGACACCGCCGGGTCCGCCTTGCAGAATATCCATGAGAAATGTTGCCGTGGCCGGTTCTGGATTGACTCTCGGTCTGACAATACCTGCTAATTGCGGTCCTATTGCAAAAATCCAGTATCAGGTAAAGCCCACTTCTCAGAATTGGGCTGATGTGGATTGGGTGGCGTTGAGCAATTCTGCTCTGCAGACCTTCCAGGACAGCAGTTCCAGCCAAACTCCAACAAGCTTTGAGTTTGTGACTGTATCCGGTCGGGGTTGGCACAATATTCGTTTGAGAGCTGGGTACGAAGAGCAGTATGGGCCTGTATCGACATCAGCATGGATGTGGGTCGGCGCGCCTGATGCCCCGACCAAATTGACTGCCTCTCCTGCCGATCAATCGGCACTGTTAAATTGGAGACCTGCCCGTTATGGCCAACGAGTGACGGCATGGGAATATCGCTATAAGGTTGATGCTGGCACTTATGGCAGTGCAGAAACAGTCAGCGACGCAAATGCAACCCAAGCAATAGTGACCGGCCTTGTCAACGACGAAATTCATTACTTTCAATTGCGGGCGAAGGGAGATAAACCTAGTCAGTGGTCTGGTGAAGTCGCTGTGACACCGGTGGAATCCAAATCAGTCAATCTGACTGTCAGTCCGGGAGACACTGAGGCGATGCTGTCTTGGACCAATCCTAACAATAATGCCATCACCAAGTGGCAGGTTCGCTCCAAAGCAGGCTCTTCGAACTATATGGATTGGGCAGATATTTCGAATTCCAACGCATCCACCACGGGATATACGGCAAAAGGACTGACAAACGGTACAGAATACACGTTCATGGTGCGTGGATTGACACCGGCTGGTACGGTTGCCATCTCTGGGGAAGAGACTGTTACTCCGGGACCGCCTTGTAAGATTGAAGCTACATCTGAGTCAAAAATCGATGGAGGTTTGCAAGCTTTGATCGGTTTGAATATTCCAGCTAACTGCGGTTTGATCACGAATGTTCAATACCAGATCAAATCTTCCGCTCAAGCGTGGAGTGATGTTGTTTGGGTGCAGATGAAGGAAGGGCTCCGTGCATTTGCAAATAGCGGCTCATCTGTCACACCGACTGATAAAGAAACAATTATGCCTGTTGGTGAAGGAGTCCGTCAGTTACGGGTACGAGCACTGAACGGTCAAACTGCCGGGCCGGTTTCGGATGAGGTAAGGGTCTGGTATAGCAAACCGGACAAACCCAGTGGTCTTGTCGCCACTGCCGGCAATGAATCAGTCACCCTCAGTTGGAGTGCACAGCCCAATCAGGATATCTCAGGTTGGACTTACCGGGTCAAGGCCGGGGATGGAGAATATGGTGAGGCAGTTCCAGTTTCTGGCGGTGACACGACGATGGTGTCGGTTACGCAGTTAACCGGTGGCACAGCATACACTTTCGAGCTAAAAGCGAAACGGGATACGGTTCTAAGTGATCCTTCTGTGGTTACAGCTACCCCATGGGTTTTGAGGGTGCCGGCCAAGCCAACCGGGTTGGGCTACACTGCGGCAAATAAACAGGTAACGCTTTCTTGGAACAATTTAAATGACGCAAGCATTTCCAAATGGCAGATTCAGAGAAAAGCAGGTGCAGGCAGTTATGGCAGTTGGACTGACATTGCCAGTTCCGATGCGGCTACGACTAGCCACACCGTCTCCGGACTTGCCAATGGCACCACCTACACCTTCAAGCTTCGGGCAGTCAACTCAGTCGGGAATGGGACGGAATCTGATGAGATAACCATTACCCCGAATGTCGCTCCGTGTCAAATTGCAGTTGAACGCGCAGGGCTGCAATTTGCAACCAGAGTCATATTCAATCTACGTATACCAGCTAACTGTGGCGCGATTACCAACGTCCAACGCAGATCAAAGTCAGCTGACCAAAGTTGGAGTGATGTGGAGTGGACTCAAGTTTCAAAAGCAGTATTGCGCCAATTTGCAGACAGCAGCACACAGAGGATTACAACGGCGGTTGAGACTATTGACGAAATAACCATTCAAGGTCGACTGAATCTGCAGGTGCGTGCGCTCAATGCCAGTGCTGCGAGTCAACCCTCAGAGACTGTGTCGGTTTGGATGGGTGCGCCGGAGAAACCAAGTGGATTGACTGCTTCCGTTGCTGGAAATTCGGTGACTCTGACTTGGTCGTCACAGCTAGGACAGAATATCAAGGGCTGGCTTTATCGATACAAGGTTGGCGGTGGAGATTATCTTCCATTTGTGATATTAGGAGAGGATGAAGCGATTACAAGCGTAACGATTCCTGATTTGGCAGTCGGACAGTTGCACACATTCCAGATTCAGTCTTTGGGTTCGGGTTTTAGCGAGTGGTCAGCTGAGGTGACAGCGACACCGGAGCGTCCGTATCCATCTGCACCTGCGGACCTGACTGCGGTGGCTGGTGAAAGCGAGGTGGTGCTGTCCTGGACTGATCCCGAGGATGCAAGCATCACTGGCTGGCAACTGCAGCGGCGGGAAGGTACCGACGACTATGGTGAGTGGATAGATATTGATGGCTCAGGCCCGAGCACTGTAAGACATACAGTGTCTCGTCTTACCAAAGGTACAGCTTACGCTTTCAAGATTCGTGCGGTAAGCGAGCGGGGCAATGGCGTGGCCTCGGACGAGGTGGCAGTTGTTCTAAGTGCTCCGTGCAGGATTGTGGTGAGGGACGTACAAGGCGGGAGCACTGCTCTTAGCTTTGGCCTTACAATCCCAGCCGATTGCGGTACGATTACCAAAGTTCAGTATCAGACTAGAGCCGTTGATGAGGAATGGAATGATCAAGCTTGGGAGACGGTGAACAATTCAGCTCTGCTTCAGTTTGTCGATAGTAGCATGGCGTATATGCCACGGGGCAGTGAACAGGTTGCGCTTCCCGCTACACAAGGTCTAATCGATATTCGGGTGCGCCCATCAAACGGTTCGATTATCGGTCCGGTTTCTGATCCGGCTAGCGTTTGGATAGGTGCGCCGAACGCGCCAAGCGATTTGACTGTCACACCTAATATAGCATCAGTAAAGTTGAGTTGGAGCGAACAGTCCAATCAAGGTATCTTTGCTTGGGAGTATCGTTATAAGGAAGGGTCTGAAGGTGTCTATGGCTCGCCAGTTACTGTTGACGGCAGAACATTAACAACGACTACGGTGAGTGGGTTGAGTGGCGGTGTGGCTCACACATTCCAGCTGCGCGCTGTGGGGTTTGCTGAAAGCGCTTGGTCGGAAGAAGTCTCGGCAACGCCAAGGGCGCCGCAGTCTTTACCGAATACACCGACCAACCTGGCGGCGCAGGCGGGCGACCGAAAGGTGGTGCTGACTTGGAGTGAGTCATCGGATCTGAGCATTGAGAAATTGCAAGTGCAACAGAGGCTCAGCGGTGCAATATACGGCGAATGGGTGGACATTCCTAGTTCCAATGCCTTCACTGTCACTCATCAGGTCGGTGGCCTGGCTAATGGACAAGTTTACTTCTTTCGGGTTCGTGCAGTCAATGCTGTTGGAGGTAGTGCGGCATCGAATGAGGTGAGGGCGATGCCGACACGACCAATACTGCCGGCCAAGCCAACCGGCCTCAGTCTGAAAGTTGGCGATGGCCAGGTGACATTGTTATGGGACAACTCACAGAATGACTCTATCATTCGGTGGGAGTATCGAATGAATGTGGATAGCGGAGGTTTTGGGGATTGGGTGACCATCCCGGGATCAAGCTCGAGCACTACGAGTGCTACGGTCACTGGCATGCAGAAGGGAAGCGTTCATGTTTTCGAGGTGCGCGCGGTGAACGGAACCGGCGCAAGCCCGGAATCTGATAGCGTGAAGATCACAATACCAGCCAAACCGACCGGTGTTAAGTTTGCGATAGACCGCAGTCAGATAAAACTTGTATGGGATGATCCAGAGGATGATTCCATACTGCAGTGGCAGTACCGACAGAAGGCGGGCAGTGCGGAGTTTGGGGCTTGGACTTCAGTGTCGGGAGCAATCGCTGACACAACGAATGCCGCGCTCAGTGGTTTGAAAGAGGGAACCACTTACACTTTTGAGTTGCGGGCAGTGAACTGGTTTGGCAGCAGTTCAGCCTCGGATCAAGTGACGACTGTGCCTGGCACATTGTCTAACTTTCTAGTTGAGACGAGTGACGGCAAAGCGAAACTGTTCTGGGGTGACCCAAGGAATCCTGGTATTGCCCGCTGGGAATACCAAGTGAAAGAGGGTAAAGATGGCGATTACGGGTCATGGACAACCATCGATGGATCCAATGCAAATACAACCACTGCCACGCTCAGTGGGCTGGATACTGCAAAAACTCACTATGTCAAGTTACGTGCTGCGAATCAATTCAGCACTGGCTCTGCTTCCGGTGAGAAATCGATCGTATTCGCCGAGGCGCCCTGCGAAGTAAGTTTGTATGTTGATACCCAACTTCGTGGTTTTCCGTCAAAGGGGGAAAATCGAGTGCTATTTCATTATACCGTTCCGATCAATTGCGGCAAAATTACAGAGTTTCAGTACCAGGTAATTTATCCAGGAGAGAGATGGGACGATTCCAGATGGACCACTATCGATGTACCTATTCCGACTGACCCCAAAGCAAGAGCAACTCCGTCTAGAAATATAGTCCTACGCGAAGGCTACATAGGGTTCCGTGGGCGTGCAGTCAACGGCAACGCGCCTGGCCCGTATTATTTTACGGTAGATAGTGACACGCCAGTTAATTTGTCGACGCCATTAAGAGTGACGGCGATCGTGCCGAATCAGCCTGGAACAATCATATTGACATGGGACCCTTTGCCCTTTACTGTCAATTCTTGGGAGGTTCATCACAAGGAGGGACGTTTTGTTTTGATTCAAGCGAATGTAGGCCTTCGTCACAAACTTGAAGACGATCCTACCTGTTATTGGGATTGCGATTTTACAGAACAGAAGTTTACCACATTTACCACAGCTTTTTCTGAGCCGCGTTTTACCTTTTCTGACTTGAAAAACGGTGTGGAATATAGCTTTCGAGTTCAAGCCCAAAAAGGACGGGGTACTCCTTTCTCTGAACCTGTGATTGCAATACCAAGGGAGGCGGTTCCCCCGCTTGAACTTCCTGAGACTCCGAGCGAACTTGCTGGCGTACCGGGCGACAGGCAGGTAACACTGACCTGGGACGAAAATGGAGATACTTACATTAATCAGCGGCAAGTGCGTTGGAAAGCGGCAGAAGGCGATTGGAACGAATGGACTGACATTTCCGATATTCTGCCATCTAAGACTCAGACGGCGCTTCGCCATACAGTGACCAGCTTGAATAATGGGACGGCCTATCATTTTCAAGTTCGCGCTGTCAATCTGCTCGGTTCCGGTGATGCTTCTGAGGAGGTGATTGTCACACCCAATCCCGAACCTTGCAGAATTTCAACAGGAGGCGTCAGCATTAGTACTGACAGTCTCGTTTTTGATTTGACTATTCCGCCCCGGTGCGGGCCGATCACCAACGTTCAGTATCAGATCAAGACATCAGCTCAGGAATGGAGTGACGTTACTTGGGTGTCAGTTACGCAGGCGGGCCTGCGCAGTTTTGATGACAGTGCCGTTGAGATACAGACAGGTGTCAGCGAGCGAGTGGCACTGACGGCTGGTACTGAAGGTCGATTTGACATTCGTGTACGGGCAATCAACACCCAATCCATCGGTCCTGCTTCTGATCCAGTATCGGTATTTGTTAGCAAGCCAAGTGCACCGACCGGACTTGCCGCCGCGTCTGGCGACGCATCAGTGACGCTGACGTGGGATTTGCCGTCGGATCAGATTGTTAACGGCTGGGAGTATCGTTACAAAGTCGGCAGTGGTGGATATGGAAGTCCGGTCAAAGTTGCAGGTAGCAGAACGGCTACGGTTACCATCGAAGGTTTAACCAACGACACGGAGCACTCGTTTCAGCTTAGGGCCGAAGGTTTCGGTACCGGCGATTGGTCAACGGCAGTGACGGCGACACCTGCGCGGAAGGTCGGGCCGCCGGCGGCGCCGAGTGGTCTGTTTGCAAGAGTAACCCAAGGCAGATTTATTTTGTATTGGGACAATCCAAAAGATCCATCAATCACGAGATGGGAAATACGTAGTCGTGTGGTCGGGCAGTCCGATCCCGGCCATTTTGAGGAGCCGCTGAGTGGTTTAGTTGTTGGAGACAAAGTGATATCCCTTACATCGGTTGATTTAAGTGACATCGATGGTACCGATCTTGGAGTGGCTATCCTAGCAGTGAATGATGTTGGTAAAGGCGACTTCGCGGAAGTTGTCATTCGAATTTCAAGTGCGGACCCATCGCCGGGTTTAGTTCTAAGTACATCGTCCTTGGATATTAATGCAGGCGACTCTGCCAGATATGCAATTGTTCTGAACACTCAACCCGCCGGCGAGGTTGCCATAACGTTAACAAGCGATAATCCGGCAGCGGTGGTATCGCCAAGCAATCTGACGTTCACCACCAGCAACTGGAATATTCCGCAGTCTGTGGCCGTTACTGCACCGGAGGTTTCGGAGCCGTCTGCTGCGTTTGTACGGGCAACGATATCGCATGCAGTTTCCGGTTATGGCTCAGTCACTAGCGGGGGGTCAATGACTGCCAATGTCATTTACGGAACAATATCGCTGCCGGCCATGCCGACAGGTTTGACAGTTACAGAGGAAGGTATTCAGCAGGTGACCCTGAGCTGGAACAGTCACAATGATGACACTGTAACCGGGTGGCAGATACGACGGATACCACGCGCAGGAGGAGGAGTTAAAGCGCCTCAACCTTGGGTCGATATTCCCGGTTCCGGTTCAGCCACGACCTCTTACACATTGTCGGACTTAGAAGGCGGTCTTATTCACTATTTTCAAGTGCGAGCCGTGAACCCTATCGGCCCCAGCCCTCCATCAATGGAAGTACAAGCAGAGCCACTACCCGCCTTGCCAACGGCGCCGAGTACCTTCAATGCCGTAAAAGGAGACGGCAAAGCGACACTTTCGTGGGTTGCCGAACAGAATAATTCAATTCGGAAATGGCAGGTTCAAAGCAAAGAAGGTGGAGGCAGCTTTGGCGACTGGACTGATATCGACGGTTCTGATCATAGGACACGCGGGCATATTGTGACCGAGCTGAGCAACGGTTTGACGTATGCCTTCAGGGTTCGCGCTGTCAACGATGGTGGTGATGGCGCCCCATCCCCTGAGGCAACTGTAACGTTGGATGATGCCCCTTGCGCAATTGCCTTTGGAAGTGTCAGTGGAGGTGCTTTGGCAATTACGTTCAATCTGAAAGTTCCAGCCGAATGCGGAACGATTACCAGTGTTGAGTATCAGGTGAAAACCACCAGTCAACAATGGGGTGGTGTGTCATGGAAGCAGGTGGCGGAGCAAAATTTGCGAAGTTTTGACAATAGCGCTACTGCAACGCAAACGAATGCTAGCGAGCGGGTGAATATGTCCGGGGCCAGAGGTCAACATGATATCCGCGTGCGAGCACTCAAAGGGGCATCTGCCGGTCCCGGTTCTGCACCGGTGTCGGTTTGGGTCGGTGCTCCGGATGCGCCGAGCGGATTAGTCGCTGCCCTTTCAGGTGGTACTGTGACGCTGACGTGGAATGCCCAAACGGACCAACCGGTTGTAAGTTGGTCATATCGCTACAAGATTGGCACTAATCCATACGTTGAACCGATTCCTGTTAGCGGAGGCGTTAGGAGTAGGACAAGCGCTACGGTCTCGGGTTTGATTCCAGAAGACGCGAAGAAGGCGGTATTTCAACTCCGAGCTGAGGGGTATGCTCCAAGTGCCTGGTCGGCAGAAGCAAAGGCGTTGCCGGCGGCCCCGGCGCGTCCAACTGGTCTGCACGCGGCTGCAGTCGGTCGCAATGGCCTGGTTCTGCATTGGGATGATCCAAAAGACGATTCAATTACCACGTGGCAGTTAAGTAATAGGGATATATCCAGTTTTGATACTCGTTCTTTTCCTCCTATTGAAGTAAACAAACAGGGTGATGTGATCTCATACACCATTTCATCTTTGTCAGGATTAGTTGGCAAATCATTAGGTTTTGCTGTTCGTGCGGTGAACGGCCGGGGGGCTGGGGAGTACGCTGAGATTATCGTGCTGATTCCAGATGCGGACACGGCGCCAGGCGTATCCCTTGGCACGTCAAAGCTGATAATCAGGGAAGGTGACTCGGACAGTTACACGGCAGTGCTGAATACAGAACCTGGCGGCAGCGTTACCATCGCTGTGAACAGTGATGTTCCCGTTGCATCCGTGTCCCCAGTCAGTCTGACATTTACCACAATGAACTGGGATACACCACAGAGAATAACGGTCACAGTGCCAGAAGTCCCAACCGAACCCCGAAGCTTTGCAGTGGCGAATATCACGCACGCGGTTTCCGGTTATGCCGCTGTAACAAATGGTGGATCAGTCACCGTAAATGCACTGTACGAAGATCTTTTCAAGCCTGCAAAGCCGACTGGATTTACTGGCATTCCGGGCGATGGTCAGGTAACTCTGAATTGGACAGATCCGCAAGACGATTCCATTACCGGATGGCAGTTTAAGTTTCGGAGCGCAACGCAAGGTGGTTTTAGTGATTGGCAAGATATTCTTAACTCAGACGCAACCACTAATACTTATACAGTTACGGGTCTTGTAAGAAATCTTAGAGCCCATTTCCACATCCGTGCTGTGAACCCTGCCGGATACAGCCCCCAATCGGATGAGTTTAGTATTCTTGCTACCGAACCTGCAACACCTGTGGTGCCGGTGACACCTGCAGCTCCACCCTGTAAGATTTCTGCAAGAGATTATACTGGTAGATCTAATTTCTATGAATTCGCTGTTACGATACCGGCCAACTGCGGCAGGATTACCCACATACAGCATCAAATCAAGAAGGAAGATCAAAGCTGGACAGAAAGAACAACGTGGGAATCAACGGAATTGAGTATTCCAGACAGTGATGATGAGGCCAGACCAACTAATGAAATAAGAACTAGCAACAATTTTCGCGGTCGGGTAAATCTTCGCATCCGGGCGGCAGATGGCAGTGAGGTGGGGCTAATATCCGACACCTACAATTTTTGGAAAGGACCACCGGAAAGGCCGACAGGGTTACAAATCACTACCCCCAATTACAACAAAGTCAGACTGCAATGGGATGCTCCGAAACCAGGTCAGGGTGTCACCGGTTGGGTAATTAGAAGCCGGCCTTGCGGGTCTAATGTAGCAAGAACTTGGATAAATACAGAAATAAACAGTGTGGATACCTTGTCACATACCTTTACGGTGAGCAGACCAACTCAATGGTATGCAAGAGGTCGCATGAAATTTGATATCTATGCCGTTGGTTCTAGCGGGGGTAGTCCAGCAGCAGACCACGCATGCGTGCAAATTCCATATTCACCACCTGGCGCTACAGGGAAACCGACCGCGGTCGCAGGCAATCGTCAAGCAACACTGAGTTGGAATATTATCCACGGCCAAGGTGTCGGATCTTGGCAGTATCGGTACCGCGAAGGCAGAGAAGAATATGAGGACAATTGGACTTTTATTTATCCCCTTCGCTGGAATACATCGTCCAAGACGGTAACAGGACTTAAAAACGGAACCACTTATCATTTCCAAGTTCGTGCTGTGTCAAGTAACTGGCACGGGGGTGCGGCGTCTCCCGAGGTGGCAGTCACACCGATCCCCATCCCTTGTCAGATTGCGGTCCGCGACGCTACGGGTAACGTTGACGCTCTCCAATTCAGTTTGACTATCCCAGCGCGTTGCGGACGAATCAAGCGTGTCGAGTATCAGGTCAGGCAGCTTGGCCAAAGCTGGGGTAGCAGCTGGACGCGAATTACTGAGTCGGGATTAGACAAATTCCCAGATTCAGAGACTGTAACCAGCCCTGCTCAAAACTTGAATGTTGCGCTAAGTGAGGGTGCGACTGGCAGGTACGAGATTCGCGTGCGAGCGCAAAACGATGGATTGACCGAGCAATATACTGGACCCGTTTCTCGTGTAGCATCGGTTTGGGTCGGTGTTCCGAATACACCGACTGGTTTGACAGTCACGCCGGGCAATCAGCTGGTTGTGCTAAATTGGAACGCACAGCCAAATGAGCACTTGACCAGCTGGGAGTACCGTTACCGCAGCGGTGCCGGAGAATACAATACTCCGATATCAGTTGACGGAGAGACCACTACCAGAACCACGGTGCAAGGTCTGACGCCAGATGAGGAGTATGAATTTCAGTTACGGGCTGTCAGCTCGGTGCCCAGTGAATGGTCAACCGCTGTCTCGGGCACTCCGATATTGCTGGAGCCGTCCAAACCGCTCGGTTTTGTTGCCGCCCCCGGCAGGCAAACGATCGCTCTGAGTTGGACCAAGGCAGCGGATGTCTCAATTGAGAAATGGCAGCTGCTGCAGCTGGTAGGTGAGTCCAGCCAAGGTGAATGGGTTGACATAGAAAACTCAGATGCCAGCACCGTCAGTCACACGCTAACCGGTTTGACTGACCGTACGGTTTACACATTCAGAGTCCGCGCAGTGAATGAAAAAGGGGTGGGTGCGGCTTCGGATGTAGCGGTCGCGTCACCGGGTTTTCCATGTCGTATTTCACCGGCAGGAGCTACAGGCGGTGCGGTATCTGCCAACTTCGGCTTGGTGGTCCCAGCCAACTGCGGTCAGATTGATGACGTTCAATATAAGGTCAAGGCTGACAATCAGGGATGGGGTGATGTTACTTGGGTTCGTATCACTAATGACAGATTGCGCAACATCGCTGGCAGCAGCACTGAGACGCGGCCAACTGAACGAAATTACATTCCGTTGCCAAGCGCACAGGGTCGTTTGGAACTGCGCGTGCGTGCATTCAATGCCGGAATGGCGGGTTTGGCATCCGATCCGGCAGCGTTTTGGCTCGGTGCTCCGAATATTCCAACTGGGATAACGACTGTTGCAGGCAACAAGTATGTCACATTGAAATGGAAAGCGCAGCCGGACGAAGAAGTCAAGGCTTGGAAATACCGATTCAAGTCCGGCACAGGTGACTGGAGCACTGCTTACTCAGTTCAAGGCGGCGATACACTCACAGCAACGGTTTACGGTCTGACCAATTTGACGGAATACACATTTCAATTGAAGGCTGTCGGTCACAGCGAGAGCGATTGGTCAACCGGTGTGGTGGAGACGCCACTGCCACCGCCGTCCACTCCGACCGGATTGACTGCCAGCACTAGCAGAGATCACAGAGACCAGGTATCACTGTCTTGGAACGCGCTGTCGGATGCCAATGTTCAAAAATGGCAGGCGCAAACGAAAGTCGGCGATGAAAATTGGGGCGCTTGGACGGATATTTCAGGCTCCGATGCGTCTACCACCAGCCATACGGTTGAGGAACTGGCTTATAGTACGGCACACGCTTTCCGCGTTCGGGCGCTCCGGGGTACTGTGCCCAGTGCCCCGTCCAATACGGCAATGGTAACAACCTTGCAACCGCAGAGTCCCCGCAAGCCGACAGGATTGTCTTTTACGGTAAGCAATCAAGCAATCAAGCTGACTTGGGATGATCCGGAAGATGACTCGATAACGAGCTGGCAAATTAACCAAGATTTCGGTTTTTGGACCGACATTCCCGACTCCGATGCCACCACCACGAGTTATGAGGTAACGAATTTGCAAAACGGTACCGAGTACGCTTTCAAAATTCGAGCGTTGAACCCGAGCGGAAGCAGTGAGGAGTCGCAAGTGCTGAAAGCCACACCTGCCGCGCGGCCGTGTAAACTCGCAATTAGATCTGTTGTCGGCGGTCATATCCTCAGCGGGAAGGCCGCCGGCATTATCGCTTGGAATATTCCGGTTCTATGCGGGAAAATCACCGAAGTTCAGTTTCAGGTCAAACGCGTAAATCAGGAATGGAGCGATGTTACAGCCTGGAATTCAATTGCAAGGAGCCAAGCCGGGAGCAGTATTTCGCCAGTAGAAAATCGTGGTTTGAAATATGAGATGACCGGTCTTACGGAAGCGAGTGACCGAGGGGCTTGGGATATCCGCATTCGGGCGAGAAATTCTGCCGGAATCGGTCCGGAGTCTGGTCCGGCACGGATTTGGGTTGGCGTCCCGGATGCTCCCACCAATTTTCGCGCAGTAGCAGGCAGCGGAAAGGTTACACTGCACTGGAATGCGCAACCTGGTCAGAAGGTCGTTTATTGGCAGTACCAGTATAAATCTGGCAGTGATGATTACGGTACCCAAGCGTCAGATTTTCATAGAGTTAATAGTGGAGCAGCAGCAACAGTCATAGTGACGGGTCTTGACAATAATGTGCAGTACACATTCCGGCTTCGCGCGGTCGGCGGTATCGAGGTGCTTGGCGGTGTGCCGCTTGTCGCAATACCGCCCACTCCCAGTCAATGGTCAAATGAAGTCACAGCGGTTCCATTAGGAGTGCCGGATAAACCTACAGGTTTCACTGCTACGCGGGGACATCGTTCAATCACGCTTGCTTGGTCCGATCCACAGAACAGGACGATCATAAGATGGGAGATGCTGCAGAAAGTCGGCAGTGCGAGTTTCGGGAGCTGGACAACAATTCCGGATTCCGCAGCTTCCACTACAAGTCACGCGATTACTGGTCTGACCAATGGCACTCTTTACAGTTTCAGAATTCGCGCGGTCAATCCCACTGGCGAAGGCACTCAGTCCGATGTACAGACCGCGACACCCAACAGATCTCTGTGCAAGCTTGTGGCCCGGAAAGCCTCTGGCAGTGTAATCGCAAGTGGCGAGATGGGAGGGAAGATTGCATGGACTGTTCCAGCTGATTGCGGACCGGTCGCCTCGGTTGAATTTCAAGCTAAAAAAATGACTCAGAGCTGGAGCGAGGTGACTTGGAGCTCAGAAATTAGTGGTGACTCCAGTGCGGTGGATAGCGCCACCGAAACTCTGTTCGATGACAAATCATTCAACCTGTCCGGACTGACTGCATCTGATAGTGGAACGTGGGATATTCGTATCCGCGCGAAAAACACCGAGGAGACTGGACCTGAATCTGATTCGGTCCAGTTCAAGGCAGGTGAATGGGGCGCACCTGAAGGGTTCAGGGTGGAAGCAGGCAGTGGCAAGGTCACATTGCACTGGAATGAGCAGCTTGGCGTGCAAGTCGAGTCTTGGGAATATGAGTATACGTTTGGCGATTTGACCACTGGTGGCAAAGGAGCGGGTACTTTTACCGGTAACCTTACTACCGGAGACGTCACCGGTTTGACAAATGGAAAGGCATATATCTTCAAGTTGCGCTCAGTCGGCGGGTCGTCCCAATTTCGAAGTCCTTGGTCATCAGAAATAACTGCAACGCCGATCGCTGTGCCTGTCAAGCCGACTGGTCTGAGCGCTGCAGCGGGTGACAACTCTGTCGCGCTTAGCTGGGATGACCCGGAAAATGCAACGATTAGCGGGTGGCAATTTCAACAGAAAGTCGATAGCGGAGCCTACGGCGAATGGGCAGATATTACCGGCGCTACTGCATCCACCACAGCCCATACCATAACGGATTTAAACAATGGGTCGGAATATGCATTCAAGATCAGAGCGGTGAACAGTGCCGGTAACAGCGATGAATCGGACGAAGCCGCCGTTGGCATTGGTCCCCCTTGTAAGATCGCAGCTGCAGGCAATACAGACGACACTATCAGTCTAACCATTCCGGCTGACTGCGGCCCGATTACCAGTGTCGAACGTCAAATCAGAACGATGGGAGAAAATTGGGGAGCTAACTGGGAAGTGCTGTCCACCCAAGAACTGCTTACTTTTGCGGATAGCAGTTCGGAAAACACGCCAACTGAGAAGGAGATGATCGGCTTGGATTCACCTCAGGGTGGTTATGACTACCGTGTACGCGCACTCAATGGGGGTGTGCCTGGGATGCCATCCGAACCGGTGCTCTTATGGTATGGTGTCCCGAATGCACCGGGAGGGTTGACATTCACTCTCGCAGACCGGTCGGTGACGTTGAATTGGGCACCACAACCGCGGCAGCTGATTACCGGGTGGGAATACCGTTACAAGGTTGGTCAAGGCGTATACAGTGAGCCGGTAGGAGTCACCGGCGGAAGTACGACTTCTGTCACCTTGACCGGTCTGACAGCCGATACAGTTCATGTTTTTCAACTTCGCGCCAAAGGAGATGGTGACAGCGAATGGTCCGATGAGGCGGAAGTCACACCGATTGGTAAACCTTCAGCGCCGCTTGGTCTGACGGCTAAAGCTGGGGATGGTGAGGTTGATCTGACTTGGCAAGATCCAAAGAATCCCTCAATTACCAAATACCAGCTGAAAGTCAAAGTCGGTGAAGCAGGAAGTTTCGGTGTTTGGCTTGACATGGACGACACTGATGCGGGCACTGTGGGATATCGGATTACAGAGATGGGCAATGGTACGAAATACACCATCAAGATCCGAGCTGTGAACATAATCGGCAATGGCGCTGAATCTGCTGGGGTGGATGTCATTCCTGGTCCGCCATGCAAAATAGACAAGACTGTAGAGCATACTGTTATCTCTGCAGAACGTACAAGATTGTTAATTGGTGGGAGCGTGCCGGCGAATTGCGGGCCGATCACTCAAGTTCAGTATCAAATCAAAGCAGCAACGCAGACTTGGGATGACGTCGAATGGACTCCATTCACAGCGCTGGTACTGGGGTCACTGGGAAGACTTGACGACTTCACGACCGTGACTCCATTTAATGCAAAAGAGCAAATCGTTCAAAACGGCCGCGGCACTTATGAAATCCGCGTTCGCGCAATGAACGAAGAGGTGGCCGGCCCGAGTACTGATGTGGTTTCGTTGTGGTTGGGTTCCCCGGACAGCCCCAGTGGATTGACAGCGACTCCGGGCAAGGGTTCAGTTGCACTCAGTTGGAATGCCCAAACCGGTCAAGATATCACTGGGTGGGCTTATCGCTATAAGCGTGGCGCCGGTGATTACGGTGCTTCCGTCACAATATCTGGTATTGACACTACGACAGCAACAGTGTTCGGATTGCTTGGTAGCACGGAATACACAATTGAACTCACGGCGGTTCAAGACTCTATCTCAAGCGAGCCTGCGGAAATAACATTTACGACGCTAGCGCTTCCCTTGCCTGCCAAGCCGACCGGTCTGAATTCCGTATCCCGCAGTCGCCAGATCACATTGACTTGGAGCGATCCACTAGATGACAGTATCAGCATCTGGCAGATTCAGCAGAAGGCCGGCGCGGGTGCATACGGTGAATGGATGCCCATACAGAACTCCAACGCCAAGACAACTGAGCATACCATTACCAACCTAGTCAACGAAACGGCTTACAGCTTCCGAATTCGAGCCGTGAATTTGACCGGAGCGGGAGCACTATCCGATGTGATTACAGCTACTCCCTCACCGGTTGTACCTTGTAAGATCGGTTTCTCTGGCAATGTGGTTTTTGCCGAGGACAGTATCAAATTCTTGATGACGGTTCCCGCCGACTGCGGCAAGATCACTGACACTCAGCGTCAAGTCAAGACTGCGGCTGAGAGCTGGGACGATGTTGAGTGGGTTCAAAATGATACCCTGCAGAAATTGGAAAACAGCAATGAAATCACGACAACCTCTGCCCAAGAAGCTGTTGCATTCCCTGAAACCCCTCAGGGTCAATATGAAATCAGAGTGCGCGCTCGAAATGATGGGGTTGCGGGTCCGATATCCGATACTGTATCAGGATGGTTAGGTGTGCCTGATGCGCCGGATGGTGCGACTGCGATTGCCGGACCGAGTGCACAGGCTGTAACGCTTAGATGGCCGGCACAGCCAGGGCAGGGCGTCACCGGTTGGAAATATCAGTACAAAGCTGATGGTGGTGAATATGGAGATCTTTCCGAGCCTGTCGCTGCCGAAGAAGTGTCTGTTACGGTTACCGGATTGACGGTTGATGTGTCGCATGAATTCCGTATCAGGGCGGATTCTGAAGCTGGACATAGCGACTGGTCACCGGTATTAACGGTGACGCCGCTGGTTGCGCCGCCATCCACGACGTTAACTGCTGAAGGTGGCGAAGGTGAGGTCAGACTGTCTTGGACGCCGCCGGCAACCGCTAACCTGACCAAGTGGCAAGTGCGACATACTGACAAGACCTTGAGTTGGGCCGATGCAGTCTGGCAGGACATTGCAGGGTCCGATAAAAGCACCAAAAGCCATACAGTGAAAAACCTGACCAATGGAAAGAGATACAGATTTCAAGTCCGTGCACTCAATGCCGGGGTGATTGGACCCGCTTCCAGGGTGGCGGCGGCCACACCGGTTGCTGCACCGTGCCGTATAGCGGTCCGCAATGCTGCTGGCACAGTGCTCGGTTTTCAGTTCAGTTTGAGCATTCCTGCGGAATGCGGTGCGATTACCGCTGTTGAATATCAATACAAGCCTGCCTCTGAACCAGACTGGACGGGCATAGGCTACAGTTTTTGGCCTCCGGTAAGAAACGCCGCGTTGAACCGGTTCGGCAATAGCGATTCCATTGTCAATCCGGCCGGATTTGAGTTCGTTGATATTCCCAGTCGCGGGTGGTATGATGTGCGGGTGCGGGCACGGAACGGTGATGTAGCCGGGCCGGCCTCCTCTGCTGTAAGAGTTGCCAGCGGTGCACCGTCTGCGCCGAGCGGGTTGAAAGCCACGGCTGGTCATGAGTCGGTTACACTGCGATGGAATGCACAACCGGGGCAGGGCATAACCGGTTGGGATTATCACTATTATGAAAATCGCGGAGTTTTTGGCGAAACATACGGTGATCCGGTATACGTTGCCGGTGGAAACACCGTCACCACCACTGTCACTAGCCTGGCCAATGGAGTGAATCATATATTTCAGATTCGGGCCAAAGGGTTGGTTGACAGCGATTGGAGCATTAAGGTAAACGCAACTCCAAGATACGAGGTGTCGGTGCCAGAAACTGTTTCGGTGTCGGAAGGAGACGGTAATGCCACTATCAGGGTCCCCATATTGAAGGTGTTCGGTAAGCAGGTGGCATTTCAAGTTGCTTATCAGGACGGTACAGCGGAAGGTAATGCAGACCCCAGTCAGGGCGACTATGACAATGATGCGGTGACCTTGTTGACTTTCAGCGCTACTGAGACTTTTAAAGATATCTCGGTACCGATCACCGATGACAGTACATTGGAAGAGTCTGAAAGCTTTACCGTATCTATTGCCCTTGCTCCGTCAAATACGTTACCCTCTGATTTCAGAATGGGGAACACCGAGACCACGGTCACCATTGAAGACAATGAAGTTCCGATTCCAGCGCAACCCGCAACATTGAGCGCCAGCGCAACCAACGGGATGGTCGCGCTGAGTTGGACTGCAACTGACGATGATTCAATTACGGGCTGGAAATACCGATTCAGAGTGAAAGGGTTTACCCATTGGAATCCGGCTGGTCCGCTGACAGTTTCCGATGGCGTATCGAGTTCAAGCGACATTCCTATAGCGAGCAGCGATGACACCACTCGGAGTCATTCTATCAGCACAGGTTATTTTCATGGTTCCGTACTTGAATACCAGGTTCGATCGGTCAATGAAAGTGGCAATAGTCCGTGGTCAGATTCGGCCGAGGTCACCATCATTGACCAGACACGATCCTTTTTAAGTCCCGATCCTTCGATGGTCACGGTCACACAGGGCACTAACACAACCTACACTGTTACACCGATCGTAGCGGGTACGCTGACGGCTGCAAGCGCTGACGCGAAAATCGCAACGGTGGAACCGGCGGAGCTGACATTCGCTGCAGCAGACGTGGGAACTGCCGTGACGCTGACGGTGGCTGGCATTGTTAACGGCTCCACTAATATCAATCATGCATTTACTTACAAAGGCGGGTCTGCCGCGAGCGCTCCGCAAGCAGCTGATGTCAGCGTTGCCGTATCACTCCCGGCACTGTCCGTTGCTCCGCTCACCGGTGCCGCAGCGATGGTGGAAGAAGGGGATGACATAGTTTTGCAGATTTCATCTGACGTCGCACTTTCAGGCACGCGGGAATTGAGTCTGACGCTGTCAGGTGACGTTTCAAGTTCAGACATTTCTACTGATCTCAGTCAAGCTCTCACGACGACGGATTTTGCCAACGGCTTGACCGCGACGATTACCATCGCAACGGTTGATGATCTGCTAGACGAGTCCGATGAGAGTTTCACATTCACCTTGAACAATGGCGATGGTTTCATTGTTGGCAGCGGTGCGACTGCTACAGGTCGCATTGCAGACAATGATGCCTCGCCGGTGCTGTCAGACATTGAAGATGTTGAGATCAAGCTCGGTCAAGCGGTGAATGTAACTGCGCAGGCGGCTGACGCTGATGTGGGTGATGTGATTTCATACAGCTGGACGAAAGTCAGCGGGCCGGATTTGCCAGCAGGTGTCGGTCTTGCAACTGCGCAGCTTGATTTTACGCCCTCGGCTACCGGCACATACACTATGGCGCTGATTGTCAATGACGGCAATGGCAACCTTGATACAGCTAATCTGGTGATCACCGTCAACCCGCCGGCAGTGGTTTCGTTGCAAAGTCCGTATTCGGTACTTGAGGATCATATGCCAATAGAGGTTGCTGTGACGGTTACGGAGCCGTTTGATGCAAAGGTGGTTTTTGGTGTCACTTATGATGGCACGGCCACCGAAAGTGAGGGTGTTATTAATTTTTATACTGGAGCTGACTACGTTCCCATAACTGCTGGCCTCACTTTCTTAGCGACGGATTACAAGAAAGTAATTAGCATTTTTATCCTTGACGATTTTGGTCTGATTTCAACAACAGTTGAACCGCCTGAAACCATCGTTATAGCAATTGCTCCCACTGCCAGACTACCTGCAGGTTATGTAATGGATAGGGCCGTGACGACGGTTACCATAGTGGATAAAGAATTGCAGGGAGTCATCGTAAATCCGACAACTATGAGGATTGAGGAAGGGGCTAGTGACAATTACACAGTCAGTTTGTCTAAAGAACCTGTAGGTGGCAGTGTTACGGTGAGACCTGCAAGTAGCGCACCTGCGGTGGCGTCGGTGTCCACCGGGGCACTGACTTTCAGTACCTTGAATTGGAACACGGAGCAAACGGTGACGGTGACCTCTATCGCCGACCTTGACTCATCCGATTCGACAATAACAGTGGTTCACGAAGTCAGCGGCGCTGACTATGGTAATGTGTCAGCATCTTCAGTGGAGGTTACGATTGCTGATGATGATACGCCGGGAGTGACAATCACGCCGACTACCTTGAGCGTGAACGAAGGTGATACGAGTAACTACACGGTAAAACTTGACACACCGCCAAATGCAAACGTGACTGTAACACCATTTAGTTATGATACCGATGTGGCGACCGTATCAGGCGCGCTGACTTTCACCCCTGCAAACTGGAACGCGACACAGCAAGTCACTGTGACTGGCGTGTTGGATGAAGAGGCGTCTGATAACGACGTTGCGGTGGTTCACACTATCGGCAGTGCCGACTCTGGCTATGGTTCGTCACTGTCAATTGATGATGTTACCGTCACTGTAAATGACACCACACCAGTATTGCAACTCCTGAATGATCCGGTCGCAGTGGTTGAAGGCGGGGTTATCAGTTTGACTGTCACCTCAGACAAGGCTTTGACTGGAACACTGCCTGTGAGTCTGACTTTAGCGGATCGGGATTCAAGCGGTCTTAACGCTGATGATATCGATGGAACATTAGGCCCGAGATTATTTGATGCAAATTTCGGTGCGGAAACGAAAAAGACAGGAACCATTTCGATTGCGACCAGTCGCGACATGGACGCTTCAGAGGGGGCGGAGACCTATCGCATCACTCTAAATGACTCTCAAGGCTATGCGCTTGGTATCGATACGACTGCAGATGGCACACTGAATGACGGGGCAGCGGTAACCACTCTCCCCAGCAAGCCAACAGGTTTGGCAGCTGAAGCGTTTGATGGCGCGGTCAGACTTTCTTGGGACAAGCATGCTGATACAAGCATCACCGGTTGGCAGTATAAGTACAAGGGCGGTGTCCAAGTGGAATACATCAGTGATTGGAGCGTCATGCAAGGCACAAGCGCGAGCTCCACCAGTCACACACTGACTGGATTAGTCAATAACAATGTAATGCAAAGTTTCACCAACGGCACCGAATATACATTCATAATCAGAGCGGTGAATGGAGTGCGGCTCAGTACCGGTGAAGATGGCAGTTCACCCTCGGAACCGGTATCCATCACTCCTAACAAACCACCGTGTCAGATCAGAATTCAGGACTTTAAAGCAACCCCAACGTACGTAGATGTGGATGTGGTAATACCTGCCAACTGCGGTGCTATCAATGGCTTTGAAGCGCAAGTTAAAACCGAAAACCAAGAGTGGGGTGATGTTGAATGGTCTGCCATACAGAGAAGCGGTCTGCGAAATTTCGCCAATAGCGCTTCTGTTCAACAACTCGTTAATAAACCGAGGATTAACCAAATCGAATCTACCAACGCTCTGCACCAGTTCAGGTTGCGTGCGCTCAATGGAAAAGCGATCGGACCTGCATCTGCAGCCAAAGTCACTTGGATGGGTGAGCCGAACCCTCCGACTGGATTGCAGGCGACTACTGGGGATAGTCGGGTGCAACTGTCATGGGATAAGCTTGGCGATGAGTACAACATCGGAAATTCGGGATATCGTTATAAAGAAATCAGTGCGACTGAATACCCTGGTTCTCAAAGTGGGGCAGTACTCTCGGGCAGTAAGGTTACGATCGGAAGTTTGACCAACCAGACTACTTACAAGTTCCAGGTTCGGTCATTTTTTCGTGGAAGTGGTGTATTCAGTCAGTGGGCGACAATTGATGCGAAGCCCGCGGTGAAACCTGCAAAGCCCGCCGGTTTAAGCATCAGGGCGGGTGATAGAGAAGCACGGTTGACATGGACTGACCCTGAAGACAGCGACATCACCAAATGGCAGATACAGCAGAAGGTCGGCACCCAAGACTATGGTGATTGGGAGGATATAGAGAATTCCGATGACACCACCACTAGCCATGACATAACAAATCTGATTAACAACACTCGTTATTCATTCAAAATTCGTGCATGGAACGCTGATGGTGCAGGCACCGCCTCTAACGAGATATCAGTGATTCCCGGTCCGCCATGTCGGATTGGGATAAAGGATGTTGTTGGCAGTGAAATTGCAGGCAGTGGCGCCACTAGCAGCGCGACATTGACATTTGGCCTCACCATTCCCGCAAACTGCGGACCTATCACTTCCACACAGTACAAGGTCAGAAAATCGAATGAGAAATGGGGTGACCTGGAGTGGACTACTGTCACAACACCGGCATTGCTCACCTTTGGGAACAGCGCTACGATAACGCAACCGTCTGACACCCAACAGATATCCTTGACCGGTTCGGGAGCAAGCCCCGGTTGGAACTATATTATTGTTCGCGCTTTCAACGAGGCCGTTCCCGGTTCAGCCTCTGTAGCAGTTGGAGTCAGATTGGGGCCGCCGGAAAAACCGGCAAACTTGATCGCTGCGCCTGGTGACTCTTCGATAGCCCTGAGTTGGGACACCGCTAAACCCGGTCAAGGTATTACGAAGTCACAGTATCGCTCGAAGATACCTGCGGGGGCGTATGGAAAACCTGTGGATGTCACTGGCTCAGGCACTGCAAAAACAACCGTTTCCAATTTGACCAATGGCGTAAATTATACGTTTCAAGTGCGCGCTGTCGGATCGGTCGAAGGTCCATGGTCATCCGAAGTGACGGCAAGCCCGATACCCGCTAAACCTGCTAAACCCGTAGGATTGACAGCCACACCGGCCGACAGTCAAATCACATTGTCTTGGAATAATCCGAACAACCCCACCATCAACGGATGGCAGTTAAAGCAGAAGACCGGGTCTGGAGAATTTGGCGCTTGGACCGATATATCAACCAGCGGCGCGAACTCCATCCGCCATACGATATTAAATCTGACCAACGGTGTGACGTACGGTTTCAAGATTCGAGCACTCAGCGAAAATGGTCCCGGAGCTGAATCCGAGGTGGTGACGATAGCGCCAAAGAGGTTGCCCGGCGTGACGGTGACACCGGTGGCGCTGACTGTGCCGGAAGGCGGCAGCACCACTTATACGGTCGCACTGAGAGCTCAGCCTTCAGGGCATGTCACGATAACAGCAAACGGTGCATCAGGCGACGTGACGGTGTCAGGAGTGCCGCTGACTTTCACATCTGAGAATTGGTCAGCTCCTCAGCAAGTGACGGTGAGTGTACAGGATGATTTAGACTTTGACGAAGATGCCGATGTGACGTTAACCCATCGCGCCTTTGGCGGCGGTTACGCTGCAGTGGAAATTTCCAGCGTAACCGTCAAGGTGATGGAAGATGACATCCCCGGTGTGACATTGCAACCGAAATCACTGGAAGTGACCGAAGGCGGCACGAGTGGTTATACAGTTACGCTTGACACTCAACCCACTGGGAATGTGACGGTTGCAACTGAATTTGTCACCGTACCGGGTGAGGTTAGGTTGACAGGCTCACCGTTGACCTTTACAACTGTGAACTGGAATGTCGCGCAGACAGTGACAGTCAGAGTACTTGAGGACCGGGATCGGCTAAAAGATGATGACGTGATTGTAGATCACTCTGCCGAGGGCGGAGGATATGACGACGTGATCATCGGTTCGGTCACAATAGGCATCGTTGATAACGACGTGCCCGGGGTAATTGTCACACCCAATAGTCTGTCGGTCGCCGAAGGTGGTTCCGCAACCTATACGGTGGCACTGAATAGCATTCCAACTGATAGAGTTACGATTACATTGCGAGGGGCATTGGGTGATGTATCGGTAAGCAGCCCAACGCTGGAGTTTACAACCGAGGACTGGAACATAACACAGACAGTTACGGTGCAGGTGGCACATGATGACGACTCCGCAGACGATGCACCGGTAACATTGACACATAGCGCCGCTGGAGGTGGGTATGATTCGGTGACAGTAGCTTCTGTGACTGTCACAGCGATTGATGATGACATTCCGGGAATAAGTCTGAGCAAATCATTGCTAACAGTGGTTGAAGGCAGCAGCGAGACTTACTCGGTGAAACTTGTCACGCAACCATCGGCTTTCGTAACAGTGACAGTGAGTGGTATGTCGGGTGATGTGACAGCGTTGCCCAGTCAATTGGTATTCACCCCTGAGAATTGGAACAATGCACAGTCAGTGGTCGTTTCGGCAGCTGATGACGAAGACGGAGATACAGATCCCGGTTTAGCACTGGCTCACCGCGCTTTGGGCGGCGAATATGGTTCAGTTAAGCCGGCAATACTGACGGTTTTGGTAGTTGAGGACGATGTGCCGGGCAAGCCTGCCGGTCTTACCGCTACGTTACAAGACCGGCAGGCCACACTGACTTGGCAGGATCCGCAGGACGCGAGAATTGTCAGCTGGCAATACCAACAGAGAGTCGATACTGGCGGCTATGGAGCTTGGACTGATATTGCAGGGTCCGGAGCAACCACGACAAGCCATATATTGAGCGATCTGAACTATGGTGCTGTTTACCATTTCCGAGTTCGGGCGGTCAGCGCAAAAGGTGTTAGCAGGGCATCTGAAGAGGTGAAAGTGGTAGTGGCCGTTTCGCTGAGCATCGGTGACGCTTCAGCGGCCGAGGATGGCACACTTAGCTTCACGGTGACGGCAAGCCCGGCACCGTCAGTGCCAGTGCGATTCAATTACATGGTAACGGCGGAAAGCGCCGACACGGCGGAAGCGGACACCGACTTTACGCCGGTGACGATGATGTCGCAAACCTTTGCTTTGAATGCTGCCACTGCGATAGTCACAGTGTCGATAACCGATGACGATATTGATGAAAAAGATGAGACTCTCACAGTGACGCTGTTGCCAGCACTGTCTGAAAGTGTGGTGATTGCAGATGCCACGGCAACCGGCACCATCAACGATGACGACGAATCGCCGGTGTTGACTGAGATCGAAGATGTCCATTTCATTGTAGGACAAGTAGTCGATATCACCGCGGTCGCGACCGATGGCGATGGCGATACGGTTAGCTTTGTTTGGACACGCGTAGTGGACGAGACTCCGGAGCTTCCTAGAACTCTCGCGCTCAATACCGCGCGACTGAGTTTCACATCGACGGCGGTGGGTACCTATTCGATGACGGTGGTAGCCTCGGACAAACACGGTAACACAGATTCTGAGAGGGTGAAAATCACGATTGTTCCTGTTCACGTGGTATCGGTGCCGGCGGTGTTGACAGTGACTGAGGCAACAGATCCGGTGCGGATAACGGTAACCGCAACCGCGGCCTTTGGCAAGTCGTTGACCTTCAGTGTCAGTTACGACGAGGATAGCACTGCGTCAGGTGCGCCCGTCAAGACCGATGGTGATTTTGACAATGATGCGGTTACCTCAGTGGAGTTCGGCGCCGCCGACACGACGAAGCACATTGACATTCCATTGCATGATGACAAGTCAGACGAAGATGACGAGACGATTGTCACTACGATTGCGCTGATGCAGGGCAACACATTGCCGACTGGCTTTCAGATAGGCAACACCAAGACCACGGTGACTATCACCGATAATGATACGACACCGCAGTTGGCAGCGATTGCGGATGTCACGCTCAAGCTGGGTGAGGTGGCAGACATTACCGCGGTGGCAACTGATGAAGATGGCGACACGCTTAGTTATGCCTGGACGCGCAAAGCGCGCGAGCCGCCACCGCTGCCTGACAATATCACACTCAATTCAGCGCAGCTGAGCTTTACACCGACGGCGGCGGGCACCTATACGATGACTGTGACGGCCTCGGACAGCGGCGGCAATACAGATACCGAGTCGGTGACGATTACAGTTGAGCCACTTCCAGTGTTGACACTGACTGGAAGCGCTGATGTTAACGAAGGCGGTAGCCTCAACCTCACACTAACCTCAGATATCAATATCAGCGGCACACTGGACGTGAATTTCACGGTGCAGGGCAGTGCCTCCACTACCGATCAGGATGCTGAAGCGGCCGATTTCAACGATGGAACGCTGAGTGGCATTGGCACTGCAAATTTCAACAATGGCAGGAGCGCCGCAGTGAGTGTGCCGGTGACTGATGACAGTGAAATTGAAGATGATGAGGGTTTTCGCATTGCATTGGCCGCCGGCAGCGGTTATACGCTCGCTACGGGAATACAGCCGCTGTCTGGCACGGTGAAGGACAATGACGGTATTCGTTTGCAGGCCGAGCCAGCCAAAGCTGCAACGGAGGGTGGCAAGCTGAGCTTGACTCTGAGCGCGGTGACAACCACCAATGGCGGGGCGAGCTATGCCACAGACAAGGACTTTGGCGAGACGGTGACGGGTCTGAGCTGGTCTTATGTCGGCGGCGCAGCAGTGGCGGCCGACTTCAGTGGAGTGCCGACAAGTGCAACCTTCGATAGCGGTGAAGCGGAGGTTGATTTCACGGTGGTTGATGATACGGACTCGGTGGAAACCTATAGCTTTAAGCTATCATCCGTGACCGGCTATGCGGTGGTGAGCGCCAGCAATGCAGTCAGTGGCAGGCTCTACCCGCAGACAGTGTTTTCTTTCGCTTTGACAACCTATTCCCAAGTTGAAGGCGGTGTAGCGGTGTTGGATATCAATGCCACACCAGCCTCGGGCGAGAGTGTGACGCTGTTGATTGACACGGAGAACGGCACCGCTCAGGCGCCAGGTGACTTCGTTTCTGGCGGGCATTCGGTTGAGTTCTCGTCTGGTCAGTCATCTGGAGTTGTTTCCATACAATTGAAACAGGATACTGTTTTGGAGGCCGATGAGACGTTCACGGTGAAGTTGGCCGGCACCAGCAAACCGGATAGCCATCTGATCAGCGCAACGGCCGCCACAGCGACAGTGACAATCAAGGATGACGAACCTTATTTGATACTGAGCCCCAAGGAGCTGGCGATAGACGAAGGCGGTGATGATAAGTACTCGGTGAGGCTGGGAACCAAGCCTGATGCCAGCGTCACCGTATCGGTGAGAAGTGATTCAGGAAAGGTGCTGGTGATTGGTGCGCCGCTGACGTTCACCACTGGCAACTGGAATATAGGGCAGACAGTGACAGTATTAGCGAACGAGGACGATGACAGGGATAATGACACCGTGAAGCTGATTAACACTGCTGGGAGCGAGTATGGCTCGGCGAGTGACAGTGTGTCGGTGACAGTGACGGATAATGATATACCCGGCGTGACCTTGTCAACGCTTGAACTGACGGTAGTAGAGGGCCAGACGGGTGTTTATACGGTGGTGTTAGACACTCTTCCTGATGGTAGTGTAACGATTACGCCGCAAAGCGGCGTTGAGAATGTGGCGACGGTGTCGGCAGCGCTGACGTTCAGCACTGGCGACTGGAGTACTGCGCAGACGGTTACGGTGACCGGGGAGCAAGATGCAGATGGAATCAATGGCACGGCAGAGGTAAGTAATGCGGTTGCCGGCTACGAATCGGTGACAGCTGACGCGGTATCGGTGAAGGTGGTGGACGATGATAAGGCGCTCACGCTGAGCGTCTCGGAACTGACGATTGGCGAGGGCGGTACTGGCACCTACACAGTGAAGTTGGCTGCACTCCCGGCGAGCAGCGTGACGGTGACGGCGAGCAGCGACTCGGCCGAGGTGACCGTGTCAAAGACGGAATTGACCTTCACCCCCTCGAACTGGTCAACGGCGCAGGAGGTGACAGTGACAACGAGCCCGGACGATGATGCAGCTGACGATGCGGTGACATTGAGCCACGCAGCCGGGAGCGAGTATGACGAGGTGAGTGCCGATTTGGCGGTGACGGTTGCGGATGATGATGCGGCGCTTACGCTGAGCGTCTCCGAGCTGACGGTGGGCGAGGGTGAATCTGGCAAAGGCACCTACACGGTGCAGTTGGATGCATTGCCGGCGACTAGTGTGACGGTGACGGTCAGCAGCGACTCGGCCGAGGTGACGGTGTCACAGACAACGTTGACTTTCAGCACCTTGAACTGGTCGACGGCGCAAACGGTAACAGTGACAGGGCTTGAGGACAATGACGCGATAGACGATGTGGCGACGCTGAGCAACGTAGCCGGGAGCGAGTATGATGAGGTGAGAGCTGGTGTAGCGGTGACAGTGCAAGACGATGATGAGGCGCTCACGCTGAGTGTCTCGGAACTGACGGTTGACGAAGGCGAATCTGGCAAAGACACCTACACGGTTCAGTTGGCGGCGCTGCCGGCAACCAGCGTGACGGTGACGGTGAGCAACAAAGACCCAGCCAAGGTGATGGTGTCAAAGACGGAGTTGACCTTCAGCACCTTGAACTGGTCAACGGCGCAGACTGTGACAGTGACAGGGCTTGGGGACGATGATGCGAACAACGAGATGGTGACGCTGAGACATGTGGCCGGGAGCGAGTATGGTTCGGTGAGTGCCGATGTGGACGTGATGGTGAAGGACAATACAGTTCACTTGAAAATAGCGGATGTGTCAGCGGCTGAGGGTAGCGGTGCATTTAATTTTGCGGTGTCCTTGAATTTGCCGTTGAGCGTCGATATGACTTTTGACTATAAAGTTGAGGCGAAAGAAGGCGTTGACACTGCGACGGCGGGTGATGATTTCACCGTGGCAGGAGGCACCATGACTCTGACAGCCACTGCGACCGCGTTGACAATAGCGGTGACGGTGATTAATGATGAACTGCATGAGAACGATGAGACGTTCACAGTCAGCATTTCGAACGAATCGGCAGCCATAATCGTTACTGACCGCACGGCCGAAGGTATCATTCGGAATGATGACACTCCACCGACGGTGCGGATAGTGGGCACCAATGATACGGATGGCGGAGACGATGACACCGAGGTTACGGAAGGCGATAGCGGAACTAAACCCATTGAGTTCAAAGTCATTCTCAGCAAACCAGGCGCCTTGGTATACAGTGTCAGCTATGAAGTCAGGTCAGGCGGCACTGCGGTCCGCAACACAGACTATCGTTTTGATGACGGCAAGTTGACGTTTGAAGCGGGAGCCAGCGGTGCGGCGCTGACGAAAACCATTACCGGTCAGGTGATTGGCGATGAGCTGGATGAGAGTGACACGGAAGTTTTCACAGTCGAGCTGACAGAATTGGTCAATGCAGAACCGTACAGAGGAGTTGGCTCCGGTGTCTCCCAACCCGCGCCCATTAATCAACGAGCATTTGGCATTATCAAAGATGACGACGCCACACCCGTGCTGAAGGATTTGAGCGATGTAACAGTGATATACGATCCGAAACTGGAGATGGGGGATGAGGTGAACATTGAAGCTATAGCGACAGATGCTGACGGTGACACCATTACCTACACATGGACAAGAGATGTTACCGAGACCAGGCCAGACCTGCCGGATGGTACGGTTTTAAATCAGGCGCGACTGAGGTTTAAGCCGACTGAGTTGGGCACCTACTCCATGACAGTGACAGCATCGGACGATAATGGCAACTCGGCCGAAGAGAGTTTGAAGATTAAGGTTCAGGCTCGCCTGCCGGATACGGTTTCGATGCCAGCCGAATTGACAGTTACCGAGAATGCGCGCTCAGCTGAGGTGACAGCTAAAGTGAGCAAGGCGTTTGGCGAGCAGGTTGTATTTGACGTGATTTATGGTGGCGATGCCATCGGGTCGACGAATAGGAATAGCGGTGATTACAGCAATGCCTTGACAAAATTGACTTTCGATGCAAATGACAGGGAAGCGGTTATAACCATCCGGATCTACAATGACCGTGTGGATGAAGAAGACAAGACGATTCAGGTGAGGATTGCCGTCTCAGGCACTTTGCCTGAAGGCTATGAGCTTGGAAACGCGATAACCGCAGTGATTTTGAAGGACGATGACACTGCTGGCGTGACGGTGTCGCCACACAGGTTGGAAGTAACAGAAGGTGGCAGTATTGAGTATACAGTGGTGCTGACAAGTCAACCAACCGAAAGTGTGGTGTTGGAGGTGAATGTGGATGGTGCTACGTCGAATTTGGAGATTTCAGGTGCACCACCACCACTGCTACTGACATTCAGTGTCAGCGATTGGAATACAGCACAGACGGTGACAGTGACGGAGTTAGACGACACAGAGCAGGGCGAGCATGAAGAAGTGATGCTGACGCACACGGCGACGGGTGGTGGTTACAATCTTGTAGACATTGATCCAGTAAGTTTGAAGGTGATAGACAATGAAAGTGCTGGAGTGGCAGTGTCGCCGCGCAGGGTGGAGGTCACTGAAGGTCGCCAAGGTTTCTACACGGTGGTGCTGACAAGGAAACCTGAGGGTGACGTGACGGTGACGCCAGTCAGCGATGACGTTCCGAATGATCCTCAGGTGGCGAGATTGTTAACTGACGCGCTGACGTTCACGACTAGCAACTGGGACACGGCGCAGACGGTGACGGTAGAAGGTGTAGACAACGATGTGGATGAGCTGAATGAGGGTGAGTCGAATAATAGAATTAGAGTAACTCATGAGGTGTCAGGATATGGTGATGTGGTGTCAGCGAGTGCTGTACGGGTGACGGCGTTGAACAATGACACGGCGGGGGTCATGGTGTCGGAGTTGGACTTGACAGTGGCCGAAGGCGATAATGGCACCTACACAGTGGTGCTGAATAGTGAGCCTCGGAGCACTGTGGAAGTGAAACCAAAGAGTAACTCCCCAGGTGTGGTGGATGTATCCGGTGCATTGAACTTCACTCCCAACGACTGGTCCACGCCCCAGACAGTGACAGTGACCGGTTTGCAAAACGATAACGCTGATGGCGACGGCATTGCTACGGTAAGACACGCAGTGAAAGGTTACGGTTCAGTGGTGGCAAAAGATGTAGGCAAGGTGACCGTGAGAGTGGAGGACGATGATACGGTGGGTGTGAAGGTGGTGCCGCTCGAATTGACAGTGGCTGAGGGCGCAACCAATACCTACACAGTGGTGTTGACGACAAAGCCGGGCGGTAATGTAACGGTAACACCGAGTAGCGATACAGAGTCGGTGGCGACGGTATTTCCACCGTCACTGAGGTTCACGACCGGCGACTGGAACACGGCGCAGACGGTGACGGTGACAGGGGAGGACAATGGTGTCGATGCGGTAAATCCTAGTGTATCGGTGACACATGAGATTGAGGGCGTAAACGTGGTGTTGAGCAGCATCGTATCAGTGTCAGTGACCGATGACGATGAATCGCCAGCGCTGAATGCACTAAATAATAAAGTCACGCTCAAACTGGGACAGGCGATTGACATCACAGCTGAGGCGACTGATGGGGATGGTGACGCGGTCAGCTATATTTGGACACGTAAGGGCGGCGAGACGCCGGCACTGCCGAATGATGTTGTGTTGCCACTGAATGCGGCGCGGTTGAATTTCACGCCGACGGCGGTTGGCACCTACACGATGACAGTGACGGCCTCGGACGTCTATGGCAATAGCGACGACGAGACGGTGGAGATCGAGGTGACCCCGGCCGTTGCGGTCTCGGTGCCAGTATCCTTGTCGGTGAATGAGGATGGTGTCAGCGCCGAAGTCGCGGTCATGACCGCTGAAGCTTTCGGTAAGGCGCTGACCTTCAGTGTCAGCTATGGCGGAACATCTGCAACCGGAGCATCTACCGCAGCTAACGGCGACTATGGCAACGCGGTGACTTCGGTCGTGTTCTCTGCCACTGACACAACGAAGAATATCGTTGTTCCAGTCACGGATGATACACTTGACGAGGACGACGAGACCTTCACGGTGACGATTGAGCTGGCTGGTGGAAGCACGTTGCCAGCTGGTTACACCTTGGGCAACGCCACGACAACGGTAACCATCACCGACAATGACGACTTGTCCACCACTTGGACGTTGAGTGTGGACCCAAGCTCCGTAAACGAGTCAGAGAGTGCCACCGAAGTCAAGGTTACCGCCCGGCGCGATGGTACGGCGACGTCTACAGTATCGACGACAATAGCCGTGTCGGTAAATGGCGGCACGGCTACTGAAGCCTTGGACTTCTTAGAGGTGTCAGATTTCAATATCACCGTTGCCGCCGGTGAGCCTTCCGGCGAGTCTACGTTCACCCTTACGACTATTGACGATAACATTTATGAGACCGATGAGACTATCACCGTCAGTGGCGTGCTTGCGGGTAACACCATCCCTCCCATCAGCATCACTATCACGGAAGACGGTGATAAGCCGGAGCTGAGTATTTCGGCTCCCGTTGCGGTAGCTGAGGGCGACAGTGGCAACACCAACATGATATTCACGGTGACGCTTGACAACCAGAGCGGTCGGCAGACGACAGTCAGCTATGCCGTCGATGCCAGTTCTACGGCTAGTGCTGTCAGTGACTACACCGATCTTTCCGGCATATTGACTTTCGATGCTGGTACAACAGAGGAGAAAATCACGGTCACCATCATGGGCGATGAGTTGGATGAAAAAGATGAGACAGTGGTGATCAAGCTGTCAAATGCGGTCAACGCCAGCATAGCGGACCCTGCCACTGCGAGCGGCACTATCACCGATGACGACGCCTCGCCAGTGTTGGGTGTGATACCTGCTACGGAGATCAAGAGAGCCGGTCAGTTGGTGTCAATTACAGCCAGTGCGACGGACACCGATGGTGACACGATTGGTTATGCCTGGACGCGCAAAGTCGGTGAAACCACGCCGGCATTGCCGAACAATACCGCCTTGAATCAGGCACATTTGAGTTTCACACCGACACAGGTGGGTACCTACTCAATGACAGTGACGGCCTCGGACGGCAACCAAAACAAAGACACCGCTACAGTGGTGATCACAGTGATTTCGGCCAAAACCGTCGCGATGCCAGCGGCATTCACAGTGAGCGAGAGTGTGGGTATAGCCAATGTGAATGTTGTGACCGGCACAATGTTTGGTCGGCAAGTGGTTTTCAATGTGAACTATGGGGGCACTGCCACTGGCGCTACGAACGTGAATGACGGTGACTACGGCAATGCGGTGGAGCTACTGACTTTCGAATCAGACGAGACCGAGAAGGCCATCAGCATCCCGATCAACGATGACAATTTGAACGAACCCGATGAGACGATTGAGGTGACGATTCAGGGCTCGCTACCTGATGGTTTCACACTCGGTAACAGCACAACCACGGTGACCGTGATGGACAACGACGCGGACGGTGTGATGGTGTCAGAGTCTGAGTTGACAATAGCCGAAGGCGGCACCGGCACCTACACAGTGGTGCTGAAAAGTGAGCCTACTGGCAGCGTGACGGTGACGCCGACCAGCGGCGACATGGCGGTGGCGACGGTGGCCCCGGCACTGACATTCACCACCAGCAACTGGTTGACGGCGCAGACGGTGACCGTGACCGGTGTTGACAACGATATCGATACGCCGCAGGACGGCACAGCGACAGTGAGTCATGCGGTTGTAGGCTACGGTTCGGTGACCGCCTCCAGCGTGACAGTGTCGGTGACGGACGATGACACGGCGGGTGTGACGGTGAGCGGCTCGCCGTTGACGGTGGGTGAGGGTGAGACTGAGACGTACACTGTGAAACTGGATACGAAGCCGCTCGGCAGCGTGACGGTAACGCCGACCAGCGACACCTCGGCGGTGGCGACAGTGTCGGGGGCGTTGACGTTTACCACAGGCAACTGGTCGACAGCGCAGACGGTGACGGTGACCGGGGCTCAGGATGACGACGGAAATGCCGGCACAACTTCGGTGACGCATGCGGTGACGGGCGGCGGCTACGGCTTGGTGATCATTGGTGCAGTGATGGTGAATGTCACAGATGACGACGCGGTGACGGCAAGCGTCTCAGAGCTGACGGTGGCCGAAGGGGCGAGTAACACCTACACAGTTGTGTTGACTAGCAAGCCAGCAGGTAGCGTGACGGTGACACCAAATAGCGCCGACACAGATGTGGCGGCTGTGTCCGGAGTAATGACGTTCACGACTAGCAATTGGTCAACAGCGCAGACTGTGACCGTAAGGGGCGTAGAAAATGAAGTGGTTAGCGGCACAGGCATTGCGGCCGTGACCCATCTGGTGACAGGCTACGGCACGGTGACAGCGGACAGTGTGACCGTGACAGTGACTAACAATGATAAGGCAGGGGTGACGGTGAACGGGTCGCCGGTGGAGGTGACTGAGGGATTGACGGGCAACTACACGATTGCGCTGAATAAACAGCCGACCGGGAATGTGGTGGTGATGCCGTCCATCGCCCCAACGACGGTGGCGACGGTGTCGGCGGCGCTGACGTTCACCACCGGCAACTGGTTGACGGCGCAGACGGTGACGGTGACTAGCAAGCATGATGACGATGGCACTGACGGCATGGCGACAGTGACTCACTCGGCAACTGGTGGCGGCTACGGCACGGTAAACATCGCCCGAGTGACGGTGAATGTCACCGATGACGATGCGGTGCGACTGAGCAAGTCGGAGTTGACGGTGGCCGAGGGCGGCGCAGGCAACTACACGGTGGTGCTGGGCAGCCAGCCGACAGGCAGCGTGACGGTGACGCCGTCAAGCGGAGCGACGTTGGTGGCAACAGTTTCTGGGGCGCTGACGTTCACCACCGGCAGCTGGTCGACGGCGCAGACGGTGACGGTGACCGCTAAGGAAAACAATGTGGCTGGCGGCCCGGGCAGTGCGACGGTGACCCATGGGGTGCAAGGCTACGGCACGGTGACAGCGGGCAGTGTGACCGTGACCGTGACGGACGATGACACTGCAGGCGTGACGGTGTCAAAATCGGATTTGACAATGCCCGAAGACGGTAGCGGCACCTACACGGTGGTGTTAAATAGCCAACCGACAGGCAATGTGACCGTAAAACCTTCAAGCGACCCATCAGCAGTGGTAACGGTATCCGGGGCATTGACATTCGGCACCGGCAACTGGTCGACGGCGCAGACGGTGACGGTGACCGCTAAGGAAAACAATGTGGCTGGTGTCAGCGGCAGTGCGATAGTGAGCCATCAGGTGCAAGGCTACGGCACGTTGACGACGGCCAACCCGGTGGCTGTGACAGTGACGGACAATGACACTTTGTCCACCAGTTGGACGCTGAGTGCAGACCCAAGTTCAGTGAGCGAGTCTAGCGATGTCACCACAGTCACGGTTACCGCTACGCGCAGTGGTACGGTGACGGCCGCAACATCGACAACGGTGAGCGTGTCGGTGGGTGATGGCACGGCTAAAGCAGGGGAGGACTTCATTGCGGCCAGCAGCTTTGATCTTACCGTTGCCGCCGAAGCGACTTCCGGCGAGGCTACAGTCAGGCTTGCAGTCATCGATGACAGTGTCGATGAGGAAGATGAAACGGTCGCTGTCAGTGGCACGCTTGCGAGCAACACCATCACCGGCACCAATATCACCATCACGGACGATGATGCCTCGCCGGAGCTGGCTGCGATTGGTGCGGTGAGCAAGCGGGTCGGTCAGTTGGTTTCGGTCACGGCCAGTGCAACGGACGCTGACAACGACACGATCACATACGCTTGGACTCGGAAGGCTGGCGAGACCACGCCGGCGTTGCCGACCACGCCGCTGGACAAGGCGACCCTGACATTCACACCGACCGAGGCGGGCACCTACACGATGACGGTGACGGCCTCGGACGGCAATGGCAACGAAGCCACCGAGACGGTGGTGATCACGGTGACCTCAGGCAATTCAGTCTCGGTGCCGTCAACAATGACGGTGGCCGAAGCTGCCGGCAATGCCGAGATTGCGATCACGACCACTGCGGCGTTCGGCAAGGCGCTGACCTTCAGTGTGAGTTACGGCGGCACATCTGCGATGGGCGCATCTGTTCCGGCTGATGGCGACTATGACAACGACGAAGTGACTTCGGTCGAGTTCTCCGCGACCGACACGACGATAAAAATCACTGTTCCGATCACAGATGACACGCTTGACGAGAACGATGAGACCTTCACGGTGACAATCGAGCTGGCTGGCGGGAGCGAGTTGCCGGCCGGGTTCACCTTGGACAACGCCATGACAACGGTGACCATCACCGACGATGACACCTTGTCCACCAGTTGGACGCTGAGTGCTGTTCCGAGCACTGTGACAGAAGCGAGCGGCACCACTGCCGTCAAGGTCACGGCCACGCGCGCTGGCACGGCGACAGCTGCAACGACTACGACGCTGAGCATTTCGGTGGCGGGTGTCACGGCGGCTGCGGGGACGGATTTTGAGGCGGTAACCGACTTTGAAATCACCGTTGCCACCGGTGCGACGTCGGGCGAGGCCTCGTTCAATCTTGTGGTGATCGATGACAACGTCGATGAGAGCGATGAGACAGTCGCTGTCAGAGGAACGCTAGCAGGTAGCAACTTCAACGGCGCTACCATCACTATCACGGACAACGATGAGGCTGGGTTGACGGTGACCGGCTCGCCGGTGGCGGTGGCCGAGGGGTCGACTGGGACCTACACGGTGGCGCTGGACAGCCAGCCGACAGGCAGCGTGACGGTGTCGCCGACCAGCGGCGACACGGCGGTGGCGACGGTGGCCCCGGCGCTGACGTTCACCACCGGCAACTGGTCGACGGCGCAGACGGTGACGGTGACCGGTGTTCAAGATGACGATGGTGTCAATGACAGCACTTCGGTGACCCACACGGTGTCAGGCGGCGGCTATGGCTCGGTGGATGTGTCCGATGTGACTGTGAATGTCACTGATGACGATGGGGTGACAGTGAGCGTCTCAGAGCTAACAGTAGCCGAAGGGGCGAATAACACCTATACAGTGGTGCTGACCAGCGAGCCGGGTGGTAGTGTGACGGTGACGCCGTCAAGCGGAGCGACGTTGGTGGCAACAGTTTCTGGGGCGCTGACGTTCACTACCGGCAGCTGGTCGACGGCGCAGACGGTGACGGTGACCGCTAAGGAAAACAATGTGGCTGGTGTTGGCGGCAGCGCGATAGTGAGCCATGCGGTGACGGGCTACGGCACGGTGACGACGGCCAACCCGGTGGCTGTGACAGTGACGGACAATGACACTTTGTCCACCAGTTGGACGCTGAGTGCAGACCCAAGTTCAGTGAGCGAGTCTAGCGATGCCACCACAGTCACGGTCACCGCCACGCGCAGTGGTACGGTGACGGCCGCAACATCGACAACGGTGAGCGTGTCGGTGGGTGATGGCACGGCTAAAGCAGGGGAGGACTTCACTGCGGTCAGCAGCTTTGACCTTACCGTTGCCGCCGAAGCGACTTCCGGCGAGGCTACATTCAGGCTTGCGGTCATCGATGACAGTGTCGATGAGGAAGATGAAACGATCGCAGTCAGTGGCACGCTTGCGAGCGACACCATCACCGGCACCAATATCACCATCACGGACGATGATGCCTCGCCGGTGCTGGGTGCGATTGATCCGGTGAGCAAGCGGGTCGGTCAGTTGGTTTCGGTCACGGCCAGTGCAACGGACGCTGACAACGACACGATCACATACGCTTGGACTCGGAAGGCTGGCGAGACCGCGCCGGCGTTGCCGAACACGCCGCTGGACAAGGCGACACTGACATTCACACCGACCGAGGCGGGCACCTACACGATGACGGTGACGGCCTCGGACGGCAGTGGCAACGAAGCCACCGAGACGGTGGTGATCACGGTGACCTCAGGCAATTCAGTCTCGGTGCCGTCGACAATGACGGTGGCCGAAGCTGCCGGCAATGCCGAGATTGCGATCACGACCACTGCGGCGTTCGGCAAGGCGCTGACCTTCAGTGTGAGATACGGCGACGCATCTGCGAAAGGCGCATCTGTTCCGGCTGAAGGCGACTATGACAACGATGCGGTGACTTCGGTCGCATTCTCCGCGACCGACACGACGATAAAAATTACTGTCCCGATCACAGATGACACGCTTGATGAGAACAATGAGACCTTCACGGTGACAATCGGGTTGGCTGGCGGGAGCGAGTTGCCGGCCGGGTTCACCTTGGGCAACACCACGACAACGGTGACCATTACCGACGATGACACCTTGTCCACAAGTTGGATGCTGAGTGCTGTTCCGAGCACTGTGACAGAAGCGAGCGGCACCACTGCAGTCAAGGTCACAGCCACGCGTAGCGGCACGGCGACAGCCGCGACGTCCACAACGCTGACGATATCGGTGGCCGGCGGCACGGCGACTGCGGGGCAGGACTTCACTGCGGTGAATGACTTCGATCTCATTGTGGCCATCGGTGCGGTGTCGGGGGAGGCCACATTCAATCTTGCAGTGAGCGATGACAGTGTCGATGAGAACGATGAGACCATCTCTGTCAAAGGCAGGCTTGCGGGTAACAATTTCAGCAACACTACTATCACTATCACGGACAATGATGCGTTGCCGTCATTGAGCGTAACGGCGCCAGCTGCGGCAACCGAAGGCGACAGCGGTGAGACGGCCATGACATTCACCGTTGCGCTTGGTGCCGCCAGCGGGCGCGAGGTGACGGTCGATTATGCCGATGACAGCAGTTCCACGGCCAGTGCCGGCACTGATTTCACCGGTGTTGCCGGCACGCTGACCTTTGCCGCTGGCGAAACACAGAAGACGGTCAGTGTCGCTGTCAAGGGCGACGAGTTGGACGAGGATGATGAGGTGGTGGTGATCAGGCTGTCGGATGCCGTCAACGCCAGCATTGCGGCGGCCACGGCGAGCGGCACCATCGCGGACGATGATGCCTCGCCGGTGCTGGCTGCGATTGATGAGGTGAGCAAGCGGGTCGGTCAGCTGGTTTCGTTTGAGGCCAGTGCAACGGACGCTGACAACGACACGATCACATACGCTTGGACTCGGAAGGCTGGCGAGACCACGCCGGCGTTGCCGAACACGCCGCTAGACAAGGCGACCCTGACATTTACACCGACCGAGGCGGGCACCTACACGATGACGGTGACGGCCTCGGACGGCAATGGCAACGAAGCCACCGAGACGGTGGTGATCACGGTGACCTCAGGCAATTCAGTCTCGGTGCCGTCGACAATGACCGTGGCCGAAGCTGCCGGCAATGCCGAGATTGCGATCACGACCACTGCGGCGTTCGGCAAGGCGCTGACATTCAGTGTGAGATACGGCGACACATCTGCGAAAGGCGCATCTGTTCCGGCTGAAGGCGACTATGACAACGATGCGGTGACTTCGGTCGCATTCTCCGCGACCGACACGACGATAAAAATCACTGTCCCGATCACAGATGACACGCTTGATGAGAACAATGAGACTTTCACGGTGACAATCGGGTTGGCTGGCGGGAGCGAGTTGCCGGCCGGGTTCACCTTGGGCAACGCCACGACAACAGTGACCATCACTGACGATGACACCTTGTCCACAAGTTGGACGCTGAGTGCTGTTCCGAGCACTGTGACAGAAGCGAGCGGCACCACTGCCGTCAAGGTCACGGCCACGCGTAGCGGCACGGCGACAGCCGCGACGTCCACAACGTTGACGATTTCAGTGGCCGGCGGTACGGCGACTGCGGGGCAGGATTTCACTGCGGTGAATGACTTCGACCTCATTGTGGCCGCCGGTGCGGCGTCAGGGGAGGCCTCATTCAGTCTTGCGGTGAGCGATGACAGTGTCGATGAGAGCGACGAGACTGCCGCAGTCAGCGGTACGCTTGCGGGTAACAACATCAGCGGCGCCACCATCACTATCACGGACAACGATGAGGCTGGGGTGACGGTGACCGGCTCGCCGGTGGCGGTGGCCGAGGGTGAGACGGGGACCTACACGGTGGCGCTGAACAGCCAGCCGACAGGCAGCGTGACGGTAACACCAACCAGCGGCGACACGAATGCGGCAACGGTGTCGGGGGCGCTGACGTTCACCACGGGCAACTGGTCGACGGCGCAGACAGTGACGGTGACCGGTGTTCAGGATGCCGACGGGGATGACGACACGGTTTCGGTGACGCATGCGGCGACGGGCGGCGGCTACGTTTCGGTGAGCATCGATGCAGTGACGGTGAACGTCGCCGATGACGATGCGGTGCAACTGGGCAAGTCGCAGTTGACACTGGTCGAAGGGACGACCGGGACCTACACGGTGGTGCTGGCGAGCAAGCCGGGCGGCAGCGTGACGGTGACGCCAGAGAGCGACGATGAGGATGTGGCTACGGTGTCGGGGGCGCTGACGTTCACCACGGACAACTGGTCGGCGGCGCAGACGGTGACGGTGACCGGTGTGGAGAACAGCGTGGCGGGTGTCGGCAGCAGTGCGACGGTGAGCCATGGGGTGCAAGGCTACGGCACGGTGACAGCCGGCGGTGTGACCGTGACCGTGACGGACAACGATTCGGCGGGGGTTACGGTGTCGGCGACGGGCTTGACGGTAGTCGAGGGCGCGACGGGCACCTATACCGTGAGATTGAATACGAAGCCGGGCGGCAACGTGACGGTGACGCCGACCAGCAGCCCCCTGACGGTGGCGACGGTGTCGGCGGCGCTGACATTCACCACCGACAACTGGGATGCGGTGCAGACGGTGACGGTGACTGGCGTCAATAACGAGCTGGATGCGGCGGACGGCAGTGCGACGGTGAGCCATGGGGTGACCGGTTACGGTTTGGTTACCACTGCTATGTCGGTGTCGGTGTCGGTAACCGATGACGACGAATCGCCGGTGCTGGCGTCATTAGCTGATGTCACGCTCAAACTGGGACAGGCGGTTGACATCACAGCTGAGGCGACAGACGGGGATGGCGACACCGTCAGCTTTGCCTGGACACGCAAGGCTGGTGAGACACCAGCATTGCCGACTGGTGTTGTGTTGCCGTTGAGCGGGGCGCAGCTGAGCTTCACGCCGACGACAGTTGGTACCTACACGATGACGGTGACGGCCTCGGACGGCTACAACGAAGACACCGAGACGGTGGTGATCACGGTGACCCCGGCCAATGCTGTTTCGGTGCCGACAGCGCTGACGGTGGGTGAGGGTGCTGGCAACGCCGAAGTCACAATCACGACTGCCGCTGTTTTCGGCAAGGCGCTGACCTTCAGTGTGAGTTATGGCGGCACATCTGCGACCGGCGCATCTGCCCCGGTTGATGGTGACTATGACAATAATGAGGTGACTTCGGTCGCATTCTCCGCTGCCGAGACAACGAAAAAGATCACTGTCCCGATCACGGACGACACGCTTGACGAGAACGACGAGACCTTCACGGTGACAATCGAGTTGGCTGCTGGAAACACGTTGCCGGCCGGGTTCACTTTGGGCAACACCGCGACAACGGTGACCATCACCGATGATGACACCTTGTCCACCAATTGGACGCTGAGTGCTGATCCTGATTCTGTGGCCGAGTCAAAGGGCACCGCCAAGGTCAAGGTTACCGCCCTGCGCAGCGGTGAAGCGACGTCTGCAGCATTGACAACGGTGAGGGTTTCGGTGGCTGGGGGCACAGCGACAGCAGGGACTGACTTCATGGGGGTGTCACCTTTCGATATCACCATTGCCGTCGGTAAGAAATCTGGCGAGGCCGCGTTCACTCTGACGATCATTGATGACAACGAATATGAGAACGACGAGACCGTCACGGTCAACGGCGCGCTTGCAGGCAACACCGTCACCGGAACCAGTATCACCCTCACAAACGACAGTGACAAGCCGGAGCTGAGCATTGCGGCGCCTGCTGCCATAGCTGAGGGCGACAGTGGCGACACCGACATGATTTTCACGGTGACGCTGAATGGTCAAAGCCAACGCCAGACAACGGTCGACTATGCCGTCGATGCCAAGTCCACAGCCAGTGCCAGTAGCGACTATACCGGCGGTGCCGGCACGTTGACCTTTGTCGCTGGCACGACGCAGAAGAAGATCACGGTCACCATCAAGGGCGATGAGTCGGACGAAGAAGATGAGACAGTGGTGCTCAAGCTGTCGAATCCGGACAACGCCACCGTAGCGGTGACCGCCACTGCGAGCGGCACCATCGCGGATGACGATGCCTCGCCGGTGTTAGCTGCGATTGATGCTGTGAGCAAGCGGGTCGGTCAGTTGGTGTCGGTCACAGCCAGTGCGACAGACGCTGACAACGACCCGATCACATACGCTTGGACAAGAAAAGCCAGCGAGACTGTGCCGGCATTGCCGGGCACGCCGCTGGACAAGGCGACGCTGACATTCACGCCGACCGAAGAGGGCACCTACACGATGACGGTGACGGCCTCGGACGGCAACGGCAACGAAGACAGTGAGACGGTAGCGATCACGGTGACTTCGGCCAGTGCAGTCTCGGTGCCGGAAGCACTGACGGTGAGCGAGAATGTGGGCACGGCCACGGTGAAGGCCACGGTTGACAGGGCGTTTGGCGAGCGGGTTGTTTTCAATGTGAGCTACGGGGGCGACGCCACCGGTGCGCCGAACGTGAACGACGGGGACTACGGCAATGCGGTGTCAAAACTGACTTTTAGTTCGAGTGACACAGAGAAGGACATTGACATCCCGGTCAATGATGACGATGTGGATGAGAGCAACGAGACGATTGAGGTGACGATATCAGTTTCGGGCTCGTTGCCGGCCGGTTTCACGCTTGGCAACACGACCACCACGGTGACAGTGACGGACAACGACACGGCAGGTGTGTCGGTGTCCAAGTCGGGATTGACGATGGCCGAAGGCGGCAGTGGCACCTACACCGTGAAGCTGGACACCCGTCCGGCGGGCAGTGTGACAGTGACACCGACAAGCAGTGCAGCGGCAGTGGCGACAGTGTTGCCGGCGTCGTTGACGTTCACGACCGGCAATTGGTCTTCGGCGCAGACGGTAACGGTGCGTGCGGTGAATGACGATGTCGCTGGTGGGGAAAGCAGTGCGACGGTGACGCATGAGGTGACGGGCTATGGTTCGGTGACAGCAAATAATGTGACGGTGGCGGTGACGGATAATGACACCGCGGGCGTGTCGGTGTCAAAATCGGATTTGACGATGTCCGAAGGCGGCAGCGGCACCTACACGGTGGCACTGGACAGTCAACCGACGGGCAATGTGACGGTGACGCCTTCAAGCAACGCACCGGCAGTGGCAGCAGTATCAGGGGCTTTGACATTTGGCACCGGCAACTGGGACACGGCGCAGACAGTGACAGTCAGCGGTGTTGACAACGATATCGATACGCCGCAGGACGGCACAGCGACAGTGAGTCATGCGGTTGCCGGTTACGATTCGGTGACCGCCGCCAGCGTGACGGTGTCGGTGACGGACGATGACACGGCGGGTGTGACGGTGAGCGGCTCGCCGTTGACGGTGGCCGAGGGCGAGACTGAGATGTACACGGTGGTGCTGGACAGTCAGCCTGAGGGCAGTGTGACGGTGACGCCGCGCAGCGGCGACACGGAGGTTGCGATGGTGTCAGGTGCGCTGACGTTCACGACCGGTGACTGGGACACAGCGCAGACGGTGACAGTGTCCGGTGTTGACAACGATGTCGATACGCCGCAGGACGGCACAGCGACAGTGAGTCATGCGGTTGTCGGCTACGGTTCGGTGACCGAAGCCAGCGTGACGGTGTCGGTGACGGACGATGACACGGCGGGTGTGATGATTTCAAAGTCAGGTTTGACGCTGAGTGAGGGAACGGCGGGCACCTATACGGTGGTGCTTGCAAGCCAGCCAGCTGGCAATGTGACGGTGACACCTTCAAGCGATATGTCAGCGGTGGTGACGGTGTCGGCGGCGTTAACGTTTGGCACCGGCGACTGGTCGACAGTGCAGACTGTGACGGTGACCGGTGTTGACAACGATATAGACACGCTGCAGGACGCCGCAGCGACAGTGAGTCATGAGGTTGCCGGTTACGATTCGGTGACCGCCGACAGCGTGACGGTGTCGGTGACGGATGATGACACGGCGGGTGTGACGGTGAGCGGCTCGCCGTTGACGGTGGCCGAGGGCGAGACTGAGACGTACACGGTGGTGCTGGACAGTCAGCCTGAGGGCAGTGTGACGGTGACGCCGCGCAGCAGCGACACGGAGGTTGCGACGGTGTCCGATGCGCTGACGTTCACGACCGGCGACTGGGACATGGCGCAGACGTTGACGGTGACCGGTGTTGACAACGATATCGATACGCAGCAGGACGGCACAGCGACAGTGAGTCATGCGGTTGCCGGCTACGGTTCGGTGACCGCCGCCCGCGTGACGGTGTCGGTGACGGACGATGACACGGCGGGTGTGACGGTGAGCGGCTCGCCGTTGACGGTGGACGAGGGCGAGACTGAGACGTACACGGTGGTGCTGAAGAGCAGGCCGACAGGTCGCGTGACAGTGACTCCGTCAAGCGGTGCCCCGGAGGTTGCGACGGTGTCCGGTGCGCTGACGTTCACGACCGGCGACTGGGACACGGCGCAGACCGTGACAGTCAGCGGTGTTGACAACGATATCGATACGCCGCAGGACGGCACAGCGACAGTGAGTCATGGGGTGGCCGGCTACGGCACGGTGTCCAGTGCCGATGATGTAACGGTGAAGGTGCCGGACGACGACACGGCGGTAGTGACAGTGTCGCCGGGAAGTTTGGCAGTAACGGAAGGTGGCAGTGTCGGATATACGGTAGTGCTGGCCACTCAGCCGACAGGAAGTGTGACGGTGACGCCGACCAGCGATGATGCGGAGGTGGCGACGGTGTCCGGTGCGCTGACGTTCACGACCGGCAACTGGTCGACGGCGCAGACGGTGACGGTGAGCGGTGTGGAAAACAACGTGGCTGGCGGCCCAGGCAGTGCGACGGTGAGCCATGCGGTGACGGGCTACGGTCCGGTGACGGCCGTTAGCGTGACGGTGACGGTGACGGACAACGACACGGCAGGGGTGACGGTATCGCCGCTCGATTTGACGGTAGCCGAGGATGGTGAAGTGACCTACACAGTGGTGCTAGTGACCAACCCAGGCGGCAGTGTGACGGTTGAGGTTGAGGTGTCCAGTGGATCAGCAGTGGCGACAACGCCATCGGCGCTGACATTCAACACCGGCAACTGGAATGCGGCACAGACCGTGACGGTGTCCGGTGTTGCTGACGGTGATGGTGCTGATGCCAGCGCGACGGTAACCCATGTGGTGAAGGGCTACGGTCCGGTGACGGCTGAAAGCGTGTCAGTGAAGGTGACGGATGATGATGCGGTGATCGTGTCAAAATCCGCCCTGACGGTGGTCGAGGGCGAGACGGGGAGCTACACAGTGGCGCTGAAGAGCAAGCCTGGCGGTTCAGTGACGGTGACGCCATCAAGCATTCCGGCGACGGTGGCGACGGTGTCGGATGCGCTGACGTTCACCACTGACAACTGGTCAACAGCGCAGACGGTGACGGTGAACGGGGTGGACAACGACGTGGACGGTGACAATCCTGCGGTGACGGTGAGCCATTCAGTGACGGGCTATGGTACGGTAGAGGCTTCAGGTGTGACGGTGACAGTGATTGACAATGACACGGCGGGTGTGACACTGTCAAAGTCAGGTCTGACGCTGACCGAGGGCGAGATGGGGACCTACACCGTGAAACTGAATACGAAGCCGGGTGGCAGCGTGACAGTGATGCCATCAAGCGACCCGGCGATGGTGGCGACGGTGTCCGGTGCGCTGGTGTTCACGACCGGCGACTGGGACACGGCGCAGACGGTGACGGTGACCAGTGTGGATGACAATGTGGCTGGCGGTGCTGGCATGGCTCAGTTGACCCACTCGGTAGCAGGTTACGGCATGGTGACCTCAGGCGGTACCGTGTCGGTTGAGGTGACAGATGACGAGACCGCCGGTGTGACGGTGTCCAAGTCGGGGCTGACAGTTTCCGAGGGTGGCACCGGCACCTACACGGTGAAACTAGGCAGTCAACCTGCCGGCAGAGTTACGGTGACGCCGTCAAGCAGTATGACAGCAGTGGTGACGGTGTCAGATGCGCTGACGTTCACCACCGGCAACTGGTCTTCTGCGCAGACGGTGACGGTGAGCGGTGTGGACAATGATATCGCTGGCGACAACGGCACAGTGACAGTGAGTCACACGGTCACGGGCTACAGCACAGTGACTGCAGCGGCTGATGTTTCGGTGAAGGTGACAGATGATGACACGGCGGGTGTGACACTGTCAAAGTCAGGTCTGACGCTGACCGAGGGCGAGACAGGCACCTACACAGTGGTGCTGACAAGCCAGCCGGGTGGCAGCGTGAAAGTGACGCCGACCAGCGGTGCCCCGACGGTGGTGACAGTGTCGGATGCGCTGACGTTCACCACTGGCGACTGGTCGACGGCGCAGACGGTGACGGTGACCAGTGTGGATGACAATGTTGCTGGTGGTGTTGGCATGGCTCAGGTGACCCACACGGTAGCAGGTTACGGCATGGTGACCTCAGGTGGTGCCGTGTCGGTTGAGGTGACAGATGATGAGACCGCCGGTGTGACGGTGTCCAAGCCGGAGCTGACAGTGGCCGAGGGTGGCACCGGCATCTACACGGTGAAACTAGGCAGTCAACCTGCCGGCAGAGTTACGGTGACACCATCAAGCAATGCGACAGCAGTGGCGACAGTGTCGGATGCGCTGACGTTCACCACCGGCAACTGGTCTTCTGCGCAGACGGTGACGGTGAGCGGTGTTGACAATGATGTCGCTGGCGACAACGGCACAGTGACAGTGAGTCACACGGTCACAGGCTACAGCACAGTGACTGAAGCGGCTAATGTCTCGGTGAAGGTGACAGATGATGACTCGGCTGGCGTGTCGGTGAGTGAGTCAGGGTTGACGGTAGATGAGGGTGGCACCGGTATCTACACGGTGAAACTTGATACTCGTCCGGGAGGAAACGTTACGATAACACCGACCAGCGACAAGTCTGCGGTGGCGGCAGTATCAGCGGCTCTGACGTTCACCACTGGTAACTGGTCAACAGCGCAAACGGTAACTGTGACTGGCATTCAAGATAATGATGCAGTCGATGACACAGCAACGGTGACCCACGGCGTGTCGGGTTACGGTTCGGTGACGGCGGGCAGCGTGGCGGTGACGGTGACGGACGATGACGAGGCGGGGGTGACGGTGTCGGCGAGCGACCTGACGGTGGCCGAGGGCGAGACGGGGACTTACACCGTGAAACTGGATGCGAAGCCGGGCGGCAGCGTGACGGTGACGCCGTCAAGCAGTGCGGCGGCGGTGGCGACGGTGTCGGGTGCGCTGGTGTTCACCACGGACAACTGGTCGGCGGCGCAGACGGTGACGGTGAGCGGAGTGGACAATGATGTTGCCGGCGGAGATGGCAGTGCGACGGTGACCCATGTCGTGTCGGGCTACGGTTCGGTGACGGCGGGCAGCGTGGCGGTGACGGTGACGGACGATGACGAGGCGGGGGTGACGGTGTCGGCGAGCGACCTGACGGTGGCCGAGGGCGAGACGGGGACTTACACCGTGAAACTGGATGCGAAGCCGGGCGGCAGCGTGACGGTGACGCCGTCAAGCAGTGCGGCGGCGGTGGCGACGGTGTCGGGTGCGCTGGTGTTCACCACGGACAACTGGTCGGCGGCGCAGACGGTGACGGTGAGCGGAGTGGACAATGATGTTGCCGGCGGAGATGGCAGTGCGACGGTGACCCATGTCGTGTCGGGCTACGGCTCGGTGACGGCGGGCAGCGTGGCGGTGACGGTGACGGACGATGACGAGGCGGGGGTGACGGTGTCGGCGAGCGACCTGACGGTGGCCGAGGGCGAGACGGGGACTTACACCGTGAAACTGGATGCGAAGCCGGGCGGCAGCGTGACGGTGACGCCGTCAAGCAGTGCGGCGGCGGTGGCGACGGTGTCGGGTGCGCTGGTGTTCACCACGGACAACTGGTCGGCGGCGCAGACGGTGACGGTGAGCGGAGTGGACAATGATGTTGCCGGCGGAGATGGCAGTGCGACGGTGACCCATGTCGTGTCGGGCTACGGCTCGGTGACGGCGGGCAGCGTGGCGGTGACGGTGACGGACGATGACGAGGCGGGGGTGACGGTGTCGGCGAGCGACCTGACGGTGGCCGAGGGCGAGACGGGGACTTACACCGTGAAACTGGATGCGAAGCCGGGCGGCAGCGTGACGGTGACGCCGTCAAGCAGTGCGGCGGCGGTGGCGACGGTGTCGGGTGCGCTGGTGTTCACCACGGACAACTGGTCGGCGGCGCAGACGGTGACGGTGAGCGGAGTGGACAATGATGTTGCCGGCGGAGATGGCAGTGCGACGGTGACCCATGTCGTGTCGGGCTACGGTTCGGTGACGGCGGGCAGCGTGGCGGTGACGGTGACGGACGATGACGAGGCGGGGGTGACGGTGTCGGCGAGCGACCTGACGGTGGCCGAGGGCGAGACGGGGACTTACACCGTGAAACTGGATGCGAAGCCGGGCGGCAGCGTGACGGTGACGCCGTCAAGCAGTGCGGCGGCGGTGGCGACGGTGTCGGGTGCGCTGGTGTTCACCACGGACAACTGGTCGGCGGCGCAGACGGTGACGGTGAGCGGAGTGGACAATGATGTTGCCGGCGGAGATGGCAGTGCGACGGTGACCCATGTCGTGTCGGGCTACGGCTCGGTGACGGCGGGCAGCGTGGCGGTGACGGTGACGGACGATGACGAGGCGGGGGTGACGGTGTCGGCGAGCGACCTGACGGTGGCCGAGGGCGAGACGGGGACTTACACCGTGAAACTGGATGCGAAGCCGGGCGGCAGCGTGACGGTGACGCCGTCAAGCAGTGCGGCGGCGGTGGCGACGGTGTCGGGTGCGCTGGTGTTCACCACGGACAACTGGTCGGCGGCGCAGACGGTGACGGTGAGCGGAGTGGACAATGATGTTGCCGGCGGAGATGGCAGTGCGACGGTGACCCATGTCGTGTCGGGCTACGGTTCGGTGACGGCGGGCAGCGTGGCGGTGACGGTGACGGACGATGACGAGGCGGGGGTGACGGTGTCGGCGAGCGACCTGACGGTGGCCGAGGGCGAGACGGGGACTTACACCGTGAAACTGGATGCGAAGCCGGGCGGCAGCGTGACGGTGACGCCGTCAAGCAGTGCGGCGGCGGTGGCGACGGTGTCGGGTGCGCTGGTGTTCACCACGGACAACTGGTCGGCGGCGCAGACGGTGACGGTGAGCGGAGTGGACAATGATGTTGCCGGCGGAGATGGCAGTGCGACGGTGACCCATGTCGTGTCGGGCTACGGCTCGGTGACGGCGGGCAGCGTGGCGGTGACGGTGACGGACGATGACGAGGCGGGGGTGACGGTGTCGGCGAGCGACCTGACGGTGGCCGAGGGCGAGACGGGGACTTACACCGTGAAACTGGATGCGAAGCCGGGCGGCAGCGTGACGGTGACGCCGTCAAGCAGTGCGGCGGCGGTGGCGACGGTGTCGGGTGCGCTGGTGTTCACCACGGACAACTGGTCGGCGGCGCAGACGGTGACGGTGAGCGGAGTGGACAATGATGTTGCCGGCGGAGATGGCAGTGCGACGGTGACCCATGTCGTGTCGGGCTACGGCTCGGTGACGGCGGGCAGCGTGGCGGTGACGGTGACGGACGATGACGAGGCGGGGGTGACGGTGTCGGCGAGCGACCTGACGGTGGCCGAGGGCGAGACGGGGACTTACACCGTGAAACTGGATGCGAAGCCGGGCGGCAGCGTGACGGTGACGCCGTCAAGCAGTGCGGCGGCGGTGGCGACGGTGTCGGGTGCGCTGGTGTTCACCACGGACAACTGGTCGGCGGCGCAGACGGTGACGGTGAGCGGAGTGGACAATGATGTTGCCGGCGGAGATGGCAGTGCGACGGTGACCCATGTCGTGTCGGGCTACGGTTCGGTGACGGCGGGCAGCGTGGCGGTGACGGTTGAAGATGATGATGAGGTATCAGGCCTTCTCCAGGAAGAGCATGACGATAATATAGAAGAGTTACAGTCTCAATTCGGCTTGTCCATGGTGGGCCTGGTGAATGGTATCATCTCAGGGCGCACAGACGGCTCTTCAGGCGGTCAAAACACGATATCCATTGCAGGTCAACAGATCCCAGTCGGTTCGCAATACCAGACAGACGAGCCGTTGCTGAGCCTGCATCTGAACAATCCACTCAGGTTTGATGGGGATGCGAAACTGACGCACAAGCGATTGGACAACATGCTTGAGGTGTTGTCAGACAGCTCGTTCAATGTGTCAACAGCGAGCACATCGCCGCATGGCGGCGGGTTGACGCTTTGGGGCAAGGGCGGCAAGACGAGTTTTGACCGCAATGGGTCTGGTCGTTCGATAGATGGCGACGTGACCGCTGTAGGCTTCGGCTTTGAGATGTCGCGTGAGGAGCGTCTGAGCGGTGTTGCCTACTTTCGCACGCGAGGCAAGGGCAGCGTGAGTACGACGCTGAACGGAGGCAGCATCAAGTCGGAACAGAAACTGACGATGAACAGTTTGCATCCGTACATGCGCTGGCAGGCGGGTGAGGATGTGGAAGTCTGGGGTACCTTGGGCTACGGCACGGGACAAGTGGATCATCACACTCCCGGTCTTGCGACAGGAGCAACCAAGGAAGGTCGGATCAAGGTGTTGTCAGGCTTGGTGGGAGCGCGAGTGGGTTTGAACCAGGGGTTGTCATTCAAGAGTGAAGTGTCTGCGTTGAGGACGACTACCAAGGGCTTGACAGCGGCCCCGATGAAGAGCGACCAGTTGCAGTATAAAGGGATAGTGGAGTGGAGTCATACGCAAGCGTTGTCAGGCGGCGGTCAGTTGCAGCCGAAGTTGGAAGCTGGTCTGCGCTATGATGATGACAATTATGCGACAGGCTTGAGCATGGTGCTGGGAAGTGTAGTGCGCTACAACCATGCGGGCGGTCGCTGGTCTTGGGAGTGGGGAGGCAGTGTGTTGAGGTCGCGCTCCGGCAAGGGTTATCGTGAGAGGGGGATGTATGGAAGTGTAGAGTTGAGGACTGAGTCAAACGGCAACGGTCCGAGTATGAGCATCAAGACCTCGCGCGGGGAGATGTCAGAGGCGTCGCGGCAAGCATGGGACGAGTCAGCGATACGCACCGCATCGGACAGTGATGGTTCAGATGGAATAAACACACAGATTGAGTTTGGATACGGCATGGCTTACGGTTCGGGTCGAATGAAACCGAAGCTGTCGCTGACATTGCCAGGGGATGAGAGTTCGCAGGTTTATGAGACTGGCATTGAATACAAGCGAGATCAGAACTTCAGTTTGGACTTGACTCTGACGCACAAGCCTGATGCCGACAATGGCGATGGAATCAAGCTGGGCGGTTCGCTGAAGTGGTGAGTGTTTTTGTTGCAAAGCTAGTCACAAATGATTGCGCGGGATTTATGACATAGTTGAGTGTTGTACCCGATACATCTGGTCTGGGTTTGTCACTGGCATCGTCATATATTCCAAGGTCAGCCTGTTTTTCTGACTAAACAATCTCAAAGACATAAGTCTAGATCCTGAGTTTGCCACCATCTGTGGTTCCACAGATGCTGAGACCGACGCGGTGTTTGTGCCCTGAAACTAGATAGAAGGGCAGGACTGGAATAAAGTACGGCGGTGGTGCAACGACTAATTGGTTTAGTGAGAAGAAGTTTATAACTCCTTAAATGTCTTGTTGCTGTTTTACGAAAGAGGATTCGAACTCCATTGGTAAAAATCGGCGCGCCGGTTTTTCTGTATTACATGATAGTCAAGGGTGGGCTCAACATTTTGGAGTTGGAAAGTCTTGGATTGGATAAGGAAATTCTGTCAAGTTTTGAGATTGGAAGTGTAGGCATCAATGCTTTGCCGTTCCAGTGCGGTTATCTGCCATTAAGAGTAGTGTGTGCGGATGCAACAGGCTTGTTGCACGCTGAATTATCCATACTAACAAATGAGGCGCGGCATGATCCAGGATTTGCTACGAACGGCCGGTTCGAATAGGACAAGACTTGGATAACACCTTTTGAGTGGAGGGAGCGGTATGGTCAATCTAGGATATGACTAGCTAGTGAAACAGGAAGATTGTTATTTGGACTCTGGAGAATCGAACTTTTGAGCTGGATTGCACCAATGAGTGAGAGAGGCGGCAACGGTTTTCAATCGACATTAGTGTGATGGTGTACACTCCAACCTCTTTGGCATAGTAAGCAGTTGGTAAAGTCGGTTGCGAAATTAGGGCGAGGTATTTCAATAAAGCAGTTTACGGCTGAACGACTGGATTCATAGTTCTGACAGTGCGGTTTTTAGGTTTGGCGATATGGCTAGACAGCGCTTCGCGTATTGTGGGGACTGCAACGCGAATTTGGGATTTCAAGTTTTTGGGTGTTGGTTTCTGATTATGCTACAATCTCAATGACAAATTAACTGAGCAATGAAAATGAACAAACTTGACCTGCCGATTGGGGAGTCGTCTTTCCAAAACATCCGCGAGTGGCATTTCTACTATGTGGATAAAACCACTCATATATGGAATTTGGCTGAAAAACCGGGCTACTATTTCCTGTCCCGTCCTCGCCGGTTTGGCAAGACGCTTCTGGTGGACACCATGCAGCAGTTGTTTGAGGGCGATGAGAAGTTGTTTAGAGGTCTGCACATCCATGAACATTGGGACTGGAGTGTCAGCAATCCGGTGGTTCGACTGAGCTTTGATGGCAATTACAGCAAGCACGGAGAGCTTGAAAAGGACGTCATTGAACAGTTTGAAATAATTGAGCGCCGATATCAGCTTGAACCAGCCGTGAAATCCGACTCGGGTCCGAGACGTTTTCGCAACATCATAAACCGCCTTCACCACACCACTGGCGAAAAGGTTGTAGTTCTGGTGGATGAATACGACAAACCGATTCTTGACCTGCTTGAAGACAAGGAACAGGCTAAGGTCAACCGAGATTACCTGCACGGTGTTTACGGGATTATCAAGGGCTGTGCCCAATCCATTCGTTTTGTGTTCGTCACCGGCATCAGCATGTATTCCAAGGTCAACCTGTTCTCAGGACTGAACAATCTTGAAGATATCAGTCTGGATCCCCGATATGCCACCATCTGCGGCTACACGGATACCGACATTGACACAGTGTTCGCTCCGGAACTTGAAGGGTTGGACCGGGATCAAATTCGGCACTGGTACAACGGCTACAGCTGGCTCGGCGAGGAGAAGGTCTACAACCCCTTTGATGTCTTGCTACTCTTCAAAAAAAGAGAATTCGAACCTCACTGGTACCGAACTGGCACGCCGAGTTATCTGTATAACTTGATGGCTGAGGGCAAGCTCAACACCTTGGAGTTTGAGAATCTAGGAATGGACAAGGAAGAGCTGTCAAGTTTTGAAGTTGGCAGCGTGAGCACCAATGCGTTGCTGTTTCAGTGCGGTTATCTGACCATCACGGGTCAACAGGTGCGAAGCGAACGAACTTTCTACACGCTCTATTATCCGAATCAAGAGGTGCGGCTGAGCATGAACCGGGAGTTGTTGCGAGCGGCCGGAGCGAATCTGGGCGAGGTGTTCAAGCGGGGCGACAGCATGTCCCGGTTGCTGGCGGAGAATGATTTCGTAGGGTTTGAGAGGCAGTTGCGGTCGTTGTTTTCAGGGATGCCGTATCAGTGGCACATTCGCAACATGCTGTCCCGCCATGAGGGCTTCTATGCGAGTGTGCTGTATGCGTGTTTCACGGCCAATGGCATTGACATCCGGCCGGAGGAGTCTTCTTCACGGGGTCGAGCGGACTTGGTGGTGTTGCATGCGGGACAGGTGTTTGTGCTGGAGTTGAAGGTGGTGCTTGGACTGACGGCGAAAGCGGCAGCAATCAAAGGGATGCGGCAGATGCGAGAGCGCGGCTATGCGGAGAAGTATGAAGGCAGCGGCAAGGCGGTACACCTGCTGGCGCTGGCATTCAATGGTCTGAGGCGCAACCTGGCGGCGGTCAGTGTGGAAAGGGCATGAGGAATGCCGGCAAATTCGGAGCGCAACAAAATCTGACATCGTGTTTCACATGAAAGCAGTTATGCTTTATACCTTGGATTCACATCAGAAAGATAAAGAAACTTGAGCAAGTTTGCGTAACAGTGATTGGTCGGGTTTTGTTGTTTCACCGAACAAGTACGGTTATGCCTTGGACTCAGGCGCTGAATTACTTTGTTTGCCACTATTCTTAGAAATGTCAGCAGAGTTAATATGGGCGGGTATTTGCTCACTCGGTGTTTTCCATAGTGAGCGCGCGGATTGATTTCACGGAACATGTATTCTCCATTGTGCTACAATTTCAATTACAAATACGCTGAGCAATGAATATGAACAAACTCACCCTTCCCATCGGGGAGTCATCCTTCCGGGAGATGCGGGACCGAAACTGCTACTATGTGGACAAGACCCCGCATATCAAAAAATTGATTGACGGTGGCAAGTACTATTTCCTGTCCCGTCCTCGCCGGTTTGGCAAGACGCTTCTGGTGGACACCATGCAGCAGTTGTTTGAGGGCGATGAGAAGTTGTTTAGAGGTCTGCACATCCATGAACATTGGGACTGGAGTGTCAGCAATCCGGTGGTTCGACTGAGCTTTGATGGCAATTACAGCAAGCACGGAGAGCTTGAAAAGGACGTCATTGAACAGTTTGAAATAATTGAGCGCCGATATCAGCTTGAACCAGCCGTGAAATCCGACTCGGGTCCGAGACGTTTTCGCAACATCATAAACCGCCTTCACCACACCACTGGCGAAAAGGTTGTAGTTCTGGTGGATGAATACGACAAACCGATTCTTGACCTGCTTGAAGACAAGGAACAGGCTAAGGTCAACCGAGATTACCTGCACGGTGTTTACGGGATTATCAAGGGCTGTGCCCAATCCATTCGTTTTGTGTTCGTCACCGGCATCAGCATGTATTCCAAGGTCAACCTGTTCTCAGGACTGAACAATCTTGAAGATATCAGTCTGGATCCCCGATATGCCACCATCTGCGGCTACACGGATACCGACATTGACACAGTGTTCGCTCCGGAACTTGAAGGGTTGGACCGGGATCAAATTCGGCACTGGTACAACGGCTACAGCTGGCTCGGCGAGGAGAAGGTCTACAACCCCTTTGATGTCTTGCTACTCTTCAAAAAAAGAGAATTCGAACCTCACTGGTACCGAACTGGCACGCCGAGTTATCTGTATAACTTGATGGCTGAGGGCAAGCTCAACACCTTGGAGTTTGAGAATCTAGGAATGGACAAGGAAGAGCTGTCAAGTTTTGAAGTTGGCAGCGTGAGCACCAATGCGTTGCTGTTTCAGTGCGGTTATCTGACCATCACGGGTCAACAGGTGCGAAGCGAACGAACTTTCTACACGCTCTATTATCCGAATCAAGAGGTGCGGCTGAGCATGAACCGGGAGTTGTTGCGAGCGGCCGGAGCGAATCTGGGCGAGGTGTTCAAGCGGGGCGACAGCATGTCCCGGTTGCTGGCGGAGAATGATTTCGTAGGGTTTGAGAGGCAGTTGCGGTCGTTGTTTTCAGGGATGCCGTATCAGTGGCACATTCGCAACATGCTGGCCCGCCATGAGGGCTTCTATGCGAGTGTGCTGTATGCGTGTTTCACGGCCAATGGCATTGACATCCGGCCGGAGGAGTCTTCTTCACGGGGTCGAGCGGACTTGGTGGTGTTGCATGCGGGACAGGTGTTTGTGCTGGAGTTGAAGGTGGTGCTTGGACTGACGGCGAAAGCGGCAGCAATCAAAGGGATGCGGCAGATGCGAGAGCGCGGCTATGCGGAGAAGTATGAAGGCAGCGGCAAGGCGGTACACCTGCTGGCGCTGGCATTCAATGGTCTGAGGCGCAACCTGGCGGCGGTCAGTGTGGAAAGGGCATGAGGAATGCCGGCAAATTCGGAGCGCAACAAAATCTGACATCGTGTTTCACATGAAAGCAGTTATGCTTTATACCTTGGATTCAGGTGTTGAATTACTTTGCTTGCCACCATTCTTGGAAATGTCAGCAGAGTTAACATTGGCAGGTATTTGCTCACTCGGTGTTTTCCATAGTGAGCGCGCGGATTGATTTCACGGAGCATGTATTCCCCATTGTGCTACAATTTCAATAGCAAATACGCTGAGCAATGAATATGAACAAACTCACCCTTCCCATCGGGGAGTCATCCTTCCGGGAGATGCGGGACCGAAACTGCTACTATGTGGACAAGACCCCGCATATCAAAAAATTGATTGACGGTGGCAAGTACTATTTCCTGTCCCGTCCTCGCCGGTTTGGCAAGACGCTTCTGGTGGACACCATGCAGCAGTTGTTTGAGGGCGATGAGAAGTTGTTTAGAGGTCTGCACATCCATGAACACTGGGACTGGAGTGTCAGCAATCCGGTGGTGCGATTGAGCTTTAATTCTAAATACAGTGAATCGGGAGACCTTGAAAACAACTTGGAAAATCAACTGGCTTGGCTTGAGAAATCTGCAGGTATTGAACCGTCACAGAATACTGGACCGGACCGGTTTAACGATCTGATTTTAGGCCTTCACCATAAAACCAAGCAGCAGGTGGTAATTATGGTGGATGAATACGACAAACCGATTCTTGACCTGCTTGAAGACAAGGAACAGGCTAAGGTCAACCGAGATTACCTGCACGGTGTTTACGGGATTATCAAGGGCTGTGCCCAATCCATCCGTTTCGTGTTCGTCACCGGCATCAGCATGTATTCCAAGGTCAATCTGTTCTCAGGGCTTAACAATCTTGAAGATATCAGTCTTGACCCTGAGTTTGCCACCATCTGCGGCTATACGGATGTCGACATTGACATGGTGTTCGCTCCGGAGCTGGAAGGGCTAGACCGGGACAAGATACAGCACTGGTACAACGGCTACAGCTGGCTCGGCGAGGAGAAGGTCTACAACCCCTTTGATGTCCTGCTGCTGTTCAAGAAAAGACAGTTCAAACCCCATTGGTACCGAACCGGCACTCCCAGATTCCTATATAACATGATGGCCGAAGGTCGGCTCAACACCTTGGAGTTGGAGAATATGGCAATGTATGAGGAAGAGCTGTCAAGTTTCGAGGTGGAAAATGTCAGTGTCAATGCGTTGCTGTTTCAGTGCGGTTATCTGACCATCACGGGTCAACAGGTGCGAAGCGAACGAACTTTCTACACGCTCTATTATCCGAATCAAGAGGTGCGGCTGAGCATGAACCGGGAGTTGTTGCGAGCGGCCGGAGCGAATCTGGGCGAGGTGTTCAAGCGGGGCGACAGCATGTCCCGGTTGCTGGCGGAGAATGATTTCGTAGGGTTTGAGAGGCAGTTGCGGTCGTTGTTTTCAGGGATGCCGTATCAGTGGCACATTCGCAATATGCTGGCCCGCCATGAGGGCTTCTATGCGAGTGTGCTGTATGCGTGTTTCACGGCCAATGGCATTGACATCCGGCCGGAGGAGTCTTCTTCACGGGGTCGAGCGGACTTGGTGGTGTTGCATGCGGGACAGGTGTTTGTGCTGGAGTTGAAGGTGGTGCTTGGACTGACGGCGAAAGCGGCAGCAATCAAAGGGATGCGGCAGATGCGAGAGCGCGGCTATGCGGAGAAGTATGAAGGCAGCGGCAAGGCGGTACACCTGCTGGCGCTGGCATTCAATGGTCTGAGGCGCAACCTGGCGGCGGTCAGTGTGGAAAGGGCATGAGGAATGCCGGCAAATTCGGAGCGCAACAAAATCTGACATCGTGTTTCACATGAAAGCAGTTATGCTTTATACCTTGGATTCAGGTGTTGAATTACTTTGCTTGCCACCATTCTTGGAAATGTCAGCAGAGTTAACATTGGCAGGTATTTGCTCACTCGGTGTTTTCCATAGTGAGCGCGCGGATTGATTTCACGGAGCATGTATTCCCCATTGTGCTACAATTTCAATAGCAAATACGCTGAGCAATGAATATGAAAAAATTTGACCTGCTTGTTTTGGAATTGTTTTTTCGAAGCATCCGCGAGTGAGGTTACTGCCATGTGGTACTGGATAAATCACCCATATACTCAAATTGGCTAAGAAATCCGGTAATATTTCCTGTCGCATCCTCACCGCTTTGGTAAGGCGCTTCTAGTGGCTTGATAATCAAATCCAGTAGCTGAGGCCAGTCATGATTTTTGACATTCCATGCATCAAGGTCTTGGTTGCATACGACAATGATATTGCGCCGCTGTTTTCAGCTGTTTTCGCATGTTTCAGCTCATCTGTGCGCATTTGTTCCAGAATCATTCGGCTGTTGCTGTCAGATTGTGGTAGACGTTGCAGATGATTATCTAGATGTTGCGCAACCTGATATTCTGTCTCGGCTAAAAATGCTGCGCTTATACGATCACCTAAGAAACCGCTAGTAGCGCCAATGGCATACGATCCAGCGTAAAAAAGTGGATTTAACTTGCTTGTTTTTCCATTTAGCGATTTAATTCGTTCTTCGCACCAAGCTAGGTGGTCACTTTCCTCTTCAGCAGCACACCTCAAGCTCTCTCTCATTTCATCGCTTCTGGCCATAAGCGATTGTCCTTGATACAGCGCTTGCGCGCAAACCTCACCTGTATGATTGACGCGCATCAATCGGGCAGATTCCTTGGTTTCTTTTTTTGTCAAGGTGTCCGGCGGAACATGATTAGCAGGAGATGGTCGTGCGGATTGTGGTGGGGCGTTGAGTGTTCGCAGCATATTGTCAGCATGCGACACTATGTGATCAGTAAGCGAAAAGTTTCGGTTTGCCATGAATTGCAGACTCTAAGGGGTCGTAAATGCTAGATGCGTTCGGCGACCAAGTAAGTTAATCCTCAGTTCGGTTCGATGCCTGAGTTGAGCCCTTCCTCTTTTTTGAAATTGGTCTCCCGTTATCTGTAACTGTTGAGAAATGAATACGTTGGAAACACCACAGATGTGTAAATTCATTTCTGCCAGTGCCTTATTTATTGATATAGTGCTAAATACCAAAGCGCAAACCTTCACATTTCGAAAAATATCTGAATCTTAGTACCTATGCCTTTATATATTCAGATTAAAAGCTAGGCGCGGCGCAGACATTTAGCATCGCTAGATATACCGATTACGAATTATTATCTGAAGGTGGTTTTATTATTTCTTTGGGTAACGCAAGTTTACCTGCTTCATAATCCTGTTCAAATAGTCGCCAAGAAGTGATGGCATCAAAGGCTAGGCATTTACCAATTGCACCAGCTGTACGGATATTGGGATCGTGGATACGGGTGCTATTTTTGAGTATAAGGAAGTAATCTTTTATTAACATTCTGATTTCATACCAGCATTTTATTCGGATTGCCCACATGGCAGAAGCATGCCCTTCGGAACATAACAACAGCCAACGAACTGGTTGAAGCTTCTTCGAACCAACCTCGCAAACCAATACAGCCGTCAGTGGTAACATAGCTGGTGTTTCGTTCGGCGGCGCAACCAGATTAACTTTAGCGATGCGAAGCTCCAAATACACCACCTGCTGCCTGCTGACCTTGCTACCATTTTGCGCTTTGGTTGCCAGTTGGGCAAGCGCACAAGGTTCCAGGCTTTCCATGTATGACTCAAGATCTAAACGGTGATGCCCTTCTTCGATCTGATAACGGTTTCCGTTTTTCACACCTATTAAAAAACCCAACGCCGGTTCAGCTGCTTGTCTAGTGTACATTTCCCAAAAATCGCCCTCTTGATCGGCAACTGAGATTATTCGTCTATTCGGAGCTAAATGGGCCATTTCGGTAGCTTTTGTTAGGCCGCGTAGCCAAAAAGCGCTGTCAGGTTCTTGTTTGATCTCATCCTCCGGCGTTGAATCATCATTTTCCCTGCGCCGTCTTGGCTTGATTGGTATACCTGCGCGAAAATCGGGATCAACGTCCATTACACCAAATGGCCGCCCGCTCTCACACATAGATAATGAAATATGCACTGGAAGGAAACTAGGACTCGCTCTACCTGGCAATTTTTGTATCTTACCGTAGTGCAATAATGTCAAATCACGAACCATCAGCGCAACTGAATTAATTTTTTTATAACCTCTCATTCAAATTCCATATTACATTTAGATAGGCGTACCAGCGCGGCTTTTTCTTGACAATCGGCAGACTGACTACACGACTGTGATTTTACTATCCGATTATATTTGCTCAACAAATCATCAATGACATCTTTCAGAGCAACTCTTTCAAAACCAAGTCTATTTCGGCCTGAAAAAGATTCTACAATCATAGTTTTCAGTTAAGTTGACTGTTATCTTTTGAAATATTTTGTGATTTCATTAACAAAAATCCCCTAATCCTTAAAATTATCTGCACCCCTTACGCGGTGTACATTGTCAAGCTGGAACTAATCCACTTTGTAATCAAACTGTGTAAGTTTAGCCAATTAATGACAGACTAGGATTGGCTATAATTCAAACTATCAAATCAATTCGAATATTTCAATGAACATAAACTCCAAATGCACCGCGTCGTATAAATCCAAACTTGAATTCGAGTTACGAAAGATAGTTGGTAACGATGCTGTTTTAACCGAAGAGGAAGCATTGAAACCTTTTGAGTGTGATGGGTTGACCGCTTATAGGCAAATACCGCTTATGGTGGTATTGCCAGCCACGACTGAGGAAGTGCGCAAAGTTGTTAAAACTTGTGCTGGCTTTGAAATTCCAATTGTTACACGCGGCGCAGGTACCGGGTTGTCAGGCGGTGCTCTACCTCTTCGTGAAGGCGTGCTTCTCGGATTGTCGCGCATGAATAATATTCTTGCAATTGATTCTGCTGCAAAGACCGCACGAGTTCAATCCGGAGTTAGAAACCTAGCGATATCTGATGCTGTACGACACTTGGGCCTGTACTATGCACCAGATCCATCGTCACAAATCGCTTGTTCTATTGGTGGTAATGTTGCTGAAAACTCCGGTGGCGTACATTGTCTCAAATATGGTTTGACAGTCCATAACATACTTCAACTCAAGCTAGTTACAGCTGACGGTGAATTAATGATTGTTGGAAGCGAGGCATTAGACAGCGCAGGATACGATCTGCTAGCGCTGATGACAGGCTCGGAAGGCATGCTTGGTGTTGTGGTTGAGGTTCTTGTCAAATTATTGCCGATACCGCCAGTAGCGCAAGTAGTCATGGCTGCATTTGATGATGTAGAAAAAGCTGGAATTGCTGTTGCAGCTGTAATCGGAGACGGTATTCTGCCGGCCGGACTGGAGATGATGGACAGCTATGCGATCACAGCAGCAGAAGACTTTGTACATGCTGGCTATCCGGTTGATGCTGCGGCAATTCTGCTTTGCGAACTTGACGGCTCTCAGCAAGAGGTTGCCGATCAGATCAAGCGTGTTGAGTCTCTCTTTAAGAAGCAAGGTGCTGTCAATATATGGGTTGCTAGAGATGAGGAGTCCCGCCAGCGATTTTGGTCTGGTCGTAAATCTGCTTTTCCAGCTGTTGGACGTATCTCACCTGATTACTACTGCATTGATGGCACAATTCCCCGTCGAGAATTGAGCAATGTCTTATTGAAAATTACTGAGCTGTCCAAAGAGTACGATTTGCGCGTTGCTAATGTTTTTCATGCAGGTGATGGCAATTTGCACCCGCTTATCCTCTATGACGCTAACCGGCCAGGCGAGTTTGAGCGAACTGAAGAACTGGGTAACCGCATACTTGAATTGTGTGTTGACGTGGGTGGCACAGTAACTGGCGAGCACGGTGTGGGCGTTGAAAAATTACGGCCAATGTGCCACCAGTTTCAAGATGCCACGCTTACTCAGTTTCATGCTGTGAAATCTGCACTAGATCCCAATGGCACATTAAACCCGGGTAAAGCAATTCCAACGTTAGCTCGGTGTGCTGAGTTTGGCGCCATGCACGTTCATCAGGGAAATCTGCCTTTTCCTGAAATAGAAAGGTTCTGAGTTGCCTGACGCAGACCAAACCGAGCAGCTTGTTGAAGCGGTCTTAAATGCTTACCAAAAATCTGAATGTTTGCGGATTTGCGGGGGTGGTAGCAAAGATTTCCTTGCTGGTCATGTTGTTGGCGAACAACTTATGGTTAACGAACACACTGGCATTTTGTCGTATGAGCCGTCTGAATTGGTTATAACCGCGCGCGCTGGAACTCGCCTATCTGCGATTAATCAGATCCTATCAGATTCTGAACAAATGCTCGGATTTGAACCGCCAAGGTTTGGTGAAAATGCTACACTTGGTGGAACTGTTGCTTGCGCCTTGTCGGGCCCGCGCCGGCCCTATTGCGGGTCAGCCAGAGATTTTGTATTGGGTGTCAATTGTATCAACGGCAAAGGGGAACACCTACGGTTTGGCGGCCAAGTCATCAAGAATGTGGCTGGCTATGACGTGTCGCGTCTCATGGTTGGTGCTTACGGTTCATTAGGAGCATTGCTTGAAATATCGCTAAAAGTATTACCTAAGCCGGAAATTGAAATTACCAAGGTTTTTGAAGTGGTGCAAACCAATGCGTGTCATGAGATGGTTCGGTTGGCAGGGTTGCCTTTGCCTGTATCTGGACTGAGCTATTGCAATAGCCAGCTGCGAGTGCGTTTGGCCGGAACAGAAAATGGTGTTCGAGCTGCGCAAGCAGCGATTGGCGGTGAAACTGACCCTGCCGGTGAGGAGTACTGGCGATTGTTGCGAGAACAGGAGTTGAGTTTTTTTAATCGAAATCAGGCACTGTGGCGGATCTCGGTTCCAGTAACGGCGCCAGATAAGGGCCTTGGTCAGGAATGTCTTTATGATTGGGGTGGTGCACTCAGATGGGTGTATACCGATAAACCGGCAGATGTGGTTTTTGAAGTGGCGCAAAACTTAGGTGGGCACGCGATGATGTTTCGACCGGATTCGGATTGGCCTGTTGACCGTTTCGCCTCGCTTGCGCAACCTAATAGGAGATACCATGAGAACCTGAAATTCGCATTCGATCCGAAAAGAATACTCAACCGAGACATCATGTATCAGGGTATTTGAGTCGATCAAAAATAAATCGGAATAATTGAGATAGTGCAAACTGAGCTTGCAAAAGAGTATTTAGGTACACCGAATGGTGAGATTGCTGAGTCGATCTTGCGAAAATGTGTGCATTGTGGGTTTTGTTTGGCAACGTGTCCAACCTACCAGCTTCTTGGCAACGAGCTAGATGGGCCTCGCGGCAGGATTTATCTGATCAAGCAGGTTCTTGAGGGTGAGAATCCAACGGCAACAACCCAACTTCATCTTGACCGATGTCTTACCTGTCGTTCTTGCGAGTCAACTTGTCCGTCTGGTGTGCGATATGCTCAATTGCTGGAAGTCGGGCGTGAAGTGGTAGAAAGTAAAGTGCCAAGAACACTGATTGAACGAATGAAAATAACTGCACTCTCCAAAATTGTACCGAATCATTTGTTGGTGAGTTTCTTTTTAGCGCTGGCTAGATTTTCAAAACCTTTTTTGCCGGGTTCAATAAAAAAGAAAATACCACCAAAACATAAGGTGAATCGTTGGCCTATTTCAAGACACAAACGCAGAATGATCTTACACCGAGGCTGTATTCAACGTGTAACCAATCCCAATATCAATTCAGCAGCAGCCAGATACTTGAATCGACATTCTATAACTGCTGTTTCGACAACTGATGTCTGTTGCGGCGCTGTAAGTTTACACAATAGCGATAAACAGGGTTTTATGCAACTCGCTAAATCCAACATTAACGCGTGGTGGCCATATATAGAAAACGGTGTGGAAGCTGTGGTGTCAACTGCGAGTGGTTGTGGAGTGACGATCAAGGAATACGGTGAATTGCTCCAGTTTGATAAAGAGTATGCTGAAAAAGCAGAGAAAGTGGCATCTATGGCACTTGATATTTCTGAGGTGCAATATAACCCGGCGGAAGTGCTTGAAAAGCCTGTGCATCAAAAAGTGGCATTTCACTCGCCTTGCACCTTACAGCATGGACAGAAAATTATCAATTCTGTCGAGTCGATTTTACACAGTCATGGCATTGAGACAACACTGGTTGAAAACTCGCATCTGTGTTGCGGGTCTGCTGGAACATATTCATTGTTACAACCGAAAATTGCTAACCAGTTGCTTGACAACAAAATAGCTGCACTGCAAAAGGATGCCCCAGAATGCATTGCTACAGCAAATATTGGTTGTTTGATGCACCTTGCAACGCGCGCAACTGTCCCGGTTAAACACTGGATCGAAATTGTTGAACCAGATACAAGCAGTTAGAGAGCGTTTGATTTTTTGATAGTTGGATTCAGGGAGTGATCTATGAAATATAACAAATTTGAATGGGCTGACGTTTTTGCAATTGACTATAAATCTGCGAAGTCGTTTTACACTGAGCTATTCGGTTGGAAATACATCGACCAGCATGAAGACGGTATGTATCGGTATTCACTTTCATGTTTGGGTGATTCTGAGGAGCCAACACCAGCGCAAAGCGTCGCAGGTTTAGCTCCATGTTATCAGCCAAAGGATGAAACGATGCCGTGGAACTGGGGATGCTACATCATGGTCGAAAACGTTGATAAAGTTGTTGATAAAGTCCGTGCCGCCAATGGCAAGATATTTATGGGACCAATGGACGTAATGCAAGCTGGGCGCATGGCTGTATGCATAGATGCCACAGGTAGTGTATTCCATTTGTGGCAACCGAAAGAATATATGGGTGAGGCAGTCAAGGGAGTTGCCGGTTCAATCTGTTGGTTTGAGCTATCAACCCCGGACCCTGAGTGCTCGGCTGAGTTTTATCGTGAGGTGTTCGGCTGGAGTGTTGAGGAAGGTACTGGCACGACAAAGCCTTACCAGCTTTTCAAATTGGGTGATGACCATATTGCTACGATGCATGCCCGCATTGATGAGACAAGAGGACAAGGTTTGTGGTTGCCATACATTCGGACAGTTAACACAGACAAACAAACTGCGCTATGTACTCGTCTCGGTGGTTCAGTTGTATATGGACCGGTTGAGGAACCAGGTATCGGTAGGTTTGCTGTCGTTGCTGATCTTGAGAGCAACATGTTCGGATTGGCTGAGTTTTTCAATCAGTGAAACTTGAAGCGATGCGTATAAAACTGATTACCTACAACATACAATTCGGTCTTGGATTGGATGGTAAATATGATATTGACCGCATTGTTGCTGCGGTTTCAGATGCCGATGTCATTGCTTTGCAAGAAGTTGAGACTTTTTTCCCTAGATCTGGTGATTGCCATCAAGCAAAAGAAATTGCTGATAGACTGAAAACCTATCACTGGGTATATGGTGCTGGTGTTGATATCAACGCTGATGAGGTGTTACCGGATGGAGAGGTAGTTCACCGTCGCCAACAGTTTGGTAACATGTTGCTGTCGCGATATCCGATACTGAGTTCTAGAAACCACTTGCTTCCTAAATACGCGTCAACAGGCCCTTTAAGCATTCAGAGAAGCGCACTTGAAGGTGTCATTGCCGTGAATGGTAAATCAATCCGCATTTATTCAGTGCATCTCACTCACCTCAGTTCAATGGTGCGCTTGCAGCAAGTTGAACGACTTCTTGAGATTGACAGAAATGCGGTGATGGAAGGCGGACCAATTTCCGGTGATCAATCCAAGACTGTATTTTCTAATCAATCCAATACTTCAAGTTTGCCGCGTGAGTCAATTCTTATGGGAGATTTCAATTTCACGCCAGATGCCACGGAATACACTAGGATGGTCGGGCCCATGTCAGACTATGGTGGTCGGGTTACTAATCCTGAGGGATTCGTTGACGCTTGGCGAAAAGTGGGCAATTTGGAAATGTCAGGAGTCACAGCCGAGCGCCGCGGCCAAGATGTTCGAATGGACTATGTATTTGTTTGTACGCAGCTGGCAACCCGAATTAAATCTGCAAAAATCCATTCCCAAGCAGATGGTTCGGACCACAAGCCGGTATCAGTTGTGATAGATGTTTAGGTTTTCATTATTGCTTGGCAGATTGGGATTGTGCCACTTCAGTACCGGAGCTACGAAAATAATGGACAATACGTTCATATAAAACCAGAATTGCTGGCACGAAAAACATAACCAAAAGCGTTGAGAATGCGAGCCCGAATACCAGCGTTGCCACCATTGGTATCAAAAACTGCGCCTGAGTCGATTTCTCAAAAAGCAACGGCACCAACCCGACGATTGTTGTAAAACTAGATAGCACGACTGGTCTGAGACGTTGACAGCCTGCTTCAATCATGGCCGAACGAAAGTCATGGCCTGCATCGCGGTTCTGCTTGTAGAACACGACTAATACAATGGCATTGTTCACGACAATACCGGATAGTCCGATCAATCCAAGAACTGTGATAATCGTAAATGGCAAGCCAAGAATCAAATGACCCCAAGCAGCCCCAACGAGACCAAATGGGATCGCTGTCAACACAAAGATTGGCCAAATGTATGAGCCAAAAATCCAAGCTAACGTCAGATAAATCAGAACCAGTGCGATGATCGCTCCATTCTTCATTGATGCCTCTGTTTTTTCTTGATCTTTCTGGCGAGACCCTACGGTCCATCTGACATCGTAGGTGGAGGTAATTTCCGGCTTGACTACATTTTCCAGATGTGCAAATATTCTCGCTCGATTAGCGGTATTTGGATTGATGCTTGCAGATACCAGAATAGATGGTTCACCTTCGGCACGATATAAAGTGTCAAACCCGCGTTCAGAACGAACGACAACAACGTCCTGCAACGGTACAGATTCTCCTGAAGGTAAGATGACCTGCATGTTATCAAGTTCACTGAGCCGGTTTCGTTCGTCATCCGGTAGCGTTAGTTTGACATCAATATCCTGATACTGGTCAGAATATGATTGAAGCAACGTACCTTCAATCGCCGAGCGCAACTGTTGACTGATATCTGATATTGTTAAGCCCATGGCTTTGCCAAGTGGCGTCAGTGTTAAAATCTGTTGTTGACGGCCAAAATCTGTGTCATCATCAATACCATATACACCAGGTACAGTTTTGAGGTATTCAATGAGGGCGGTTGCAGCCATTTTAGTTATATTGCGGTCAGGTCCGACAAATCTAACCTCTATATCTCGCCCCGGTGGCCCAGCCGATTCAGTTATAACTATAAAGTTTTCTAATCCGGGTTTGTTTTCCAATTTGCTTTCCCAAGCATTTATGAATTCGGTTGTGCGGACACTTCTGGAGTCAGACGACACCAGCTCAACAAGAACTGAACCATAATTGGAACCTCTAAGTGTACTGGATCGCGTAGCATGTTGTTTGCCGTGTTTTATCATCGCCATTTCAATTAGATCACCGCCAAATTCAGCTTCTGTTTCATATAAAGCTTCTTCGATTTCGGATAGATACTCTACAACTGTCTCTTTTGGGGTGCCGGCACTAAAAGCGACATTAGTCCACAATACATTAAGCTCCGGTGTCGGGAAAAAAGAATAATTCAAGCGGCCAGAAGCGATCAAGCCAATTGTAAGAATAAGAAACGATAAACTGATTGCAATGACTGTTAACGGATGGTCTACTGATAGAGTGATACCTTTGCGGTAAAGACGGTCGCGCACGAAAGAAAAATAGGGATCGATTATAGCTGGTTTGAGTTTTTTGGATTTTCGCTCAAGTGCGGCGTATGAATGCCTGAGATGCCCGGGCAATATAAAAAATGCTTCGAGTAAAGAGGTGGCGACTACGCATACCACCACAAGTGATACGCTAATGAGAATTGAGCCCACTACACCTTCAACCACCAAAACCGGTACAAATGCGAAAATTGTTGTCAATGAGGCAGCGACAATAGGCATGAACATTCGCCGTGAGGCAAGGTGAGGTGCCTCTAGAGGAGATGGGTTCTTTACGTAGTTGGTCAGAGATTCTTCGGCGACCACAATTGCGTCGTCAACAATAATGCCTATTGTCATAATGAAAGCGAACAAAGTCATCATGTTGAGCGAGCCTCCGAGTAGGTAAAGGAGTGACATTGCGCCGAGCATTGAAACCGGAATACCTGCCGCAACCCAAAACGCAAGCCTGGTGTTGAGAAACAAAAAAAGCACGATTAGTACCAATACAAGCCCAGCCAGTCCATTGTTAACTAGAACTCTGATGCGGTCTTTAAGGGGAACTGAATTATCGTCATAAACCTGAATGAGCATTCCTGGCGGTAAGGTTGGGCGAGTCTGCTTCAACCACTCGTTCATGACATCAGCACTGTCAAGTGTATTGCTTGTGCGCTGGCGTTGTAGCATAATCTCCACAGCAGGTCGTCCCATGTAACTAAGCTCAACCTGGTCCGGCTTGGCGCGTTTTTCGATTGTGGCAATATCAGAAAGTGATATCAGGCTACCGTCAGCATCAGCGACTATAGCTATATCCTCAAATGATATTTCACTTCGCCTTTGGTCTATGATTCTGAGCTGTCGGGCCGCGTCATCGCGCCCCGATATGCCAATTGAGGTGTCGCGTGAATTGGCGAGTATTCTTTGCCCGATTTGATTCAAAGACAATCCCAAGTCATGTAAAACCTGGTTCGAAACTTGAATGATGATTTCCTCTTGCGGCAGTCCAGAGATGGTGACTTTACCAATTCCTCTGGCTACCAGTTCATTTTTGAATCTTTCGGCATAAATTCTAAGTTGACGAATGGAATCTCCACTCACAATCAAGTTTGCTATAGGCTCATAACGAATGATTTGGCGAACAATGGGTGTTTCCGCATCTTCCGGCAGATCTGGAACGATCCTATCAACAACATTTTTAATTTCTGTCGCCTCAGCAGCTACGTCAGTGCCCTCATTGAACTCAATTAATATTTCAGAGTAACCTAACGTTGAAGTTGATTTCATCTCTTTGATATTATTGGAATTCTTTATATCAAGTTCAAGCCTGTTAGTAATTGAGCGTTCCACATCTTCAGGAGCTGCACCTGGCCAATAAGTGTAAACAATGACGTAATTTATGGTGAAATCAGGAAAGAACTGAACATTTATCTTGGTAACGAAGTAACCGCCGACAATCAATATGATCAGCATCATTATGTTCATTGCTACCGGGTGCGACGCAAAAATGAAAAGTAGTCCTCGTTTATCCATCATACATTGCTGTTGTTAGTTGACACAACCCGATGTTCATGTGGGATGCTTCAATCAGGATTTTGTATGCGTACGCTGAGTCCTTCACTAGCGTTGGCCAGTTGTGTAATGATCAACTGGTCACCATTTTGCAAGTCGTCGCTGGTGGCAACTATATAAGTTTCTCCATTGAGCATAGTTTGCCCATGTCGGATAATATTTACACTTGCCATGCGTTCTGACTCAATCATGAAAATCTGGTTGGAGCCGTATACTGCTGGATAGGGAATCGCGATTGCATCAGTGATTGGGGTCAGTGACATATTGAGACTTAGCGGTCTGCCAAGCTCTGGAAATACTTCGCTAGAGGTGAATTTGAAGTAAGCGTCAATCCCACCTCGTCCCGGCTCAACGGTGGTGCTTAGGCGGTTTAACTCAAGGTGTAGGGTATGGCCGTCTAATTCTGTATCAGCTTTTAAGCTCATTTGTGTTTCCAGCGTATTTCGAACTGATTCTATAAAACGACTAGGAATCAAGGTTCTTACTTCTGTGAGTGTTTGATCGTACATATCAAGCAATTGGGTGCCGTTTCGAACTCTTGTACCGACTGCGACGTGTACGTTGGTTACTCGTCCGCTGTAAGGCGCTGATATGATCGTATCTTCCAAATCCAAGCGCGCTTTGTCAAGAGATGCTTCCGCACGCTTCAATTCGGCGTTAAGTACGGCGATACGACTTGAAAATTCCCGAATTGCAGCTTGTCTCACCGTTACAGTCAATCGAGACTGTTCACTAGCGCGCTCAAAGCTATCAAATTCTGCTTGTGAGATGAGGTTACGACTTTTGAGTGTTTGAGCACGCAACAATGATTTAGCGGACATTTCCTGCAAGCGTATCTCATGTTCAAGAATTTCTCGGTCGGTTTTGAGTCGTTGGTTTTCTCGGTCAATTGAAGCTCTGATTCTAGCGATGTCAGCTTCAGTTTGTCTCAGTAGGGTTTCAATAGAACGAGAATCAAGCTCAATTAACACCTCACCTGCTTTGACTTCCTGACCATTGACGACGTTCACTTTTGTGACTTCGGCTTCAAGAATGGAGCTGAGACTGGAAAATGAGGGTGTGACAATGCGACCAAGCAACTCAACGTTCGGTGTAAGTGTTTGTTTGCTGACTTGTTGTGCTTCAACCAGCCAGACGCGTTGTTTTGGGATTTCTGCAGGCTCTTCTACTCGATCACTTTTCAGCATATTGAAGCCCATCACACCAACAGCGATGATGGCAATAGGTAATATAATCTGAAAAATTCGTCTGATCATATATAGAGTAAATAGCTATAGGGTGTCTAAACGCCAATTCAATTAAATTCAAAATTCTATAGTATATTGGGTCGAAGGACACAGATTAGCTTGGCAACATATACAGTGCCATGCCTAGAATCAATCATAAATCGAGATAAATCCAGGAAGAGCGATTATGTTTAAGTGCGTTAATTTTATTTTATTTTTACATTGTTCTGCGTGATTGTTTGAACCAAAAATGAGCAATCAAAAGATAATTGCCTTTTTTCCAGAAGGAGCATTTGGGCCAGCGCTTAATTCGGTTGGAATTGCGCAAGCTTGCCGCGACCTCGGTCACCAGTGCGTGTTTCTGACAGACCCGGGATTTGCTGGTGTGTTTGAGGGCTATGGCTTTGAGGAGCGAATCGTCAACTTATCTGAGCCCATGTCGCCTGAGGAAATGGCCAAGTATTGGTCAAATTTCATTGATGGCCATATCCCAAATTTCAACAAGACACCGCTTGAGCAGATTGACAATTATGTTAAGGAGTGTTGGGAAGCGATTGTTGATACTGCCAAGTGGGCAGAGAAAGATTTACCAGGTGTATTAGACGAGTTGCAACCGAACCTTATTTGCATTGATAACGTTATATTGTTTCCTGCGACGAAGCGATTCGGGGCGCCTTGGATTAGGATCATCTCCTGTAGCGAGAATGAAATTGAGGATCCGGACATACCACCGCATTTATCAGGTTGCGGTCAAAATGATCATGCCTGCTTTGAAGCATACCGCATGAGATTTCAGCAGACTATAAAACCAGTGCATGATGACTTCAATAAATTTCTTGAAGCTTGCAACGAGGCACCTTACCCTGACGGAGTGTTTTTTGAGTCGTCGCCGTACATGAATCTGCTGCTTTATCCGAAACAGCTTCAATATGTGCGCTCAAATCCGTTGGATCCGGCAAGGTACCAATATCTTGAAGGCTGTGTGCGGTCAGAAGAACCCTATGAGATTCCGCAATTCAAGATTAACAATGATAAGCCGTTGATATATTTTAGTTTTGGCTCTCTTGGATCGGGTGACACAGATCTTATCAAGCGCATGTTTGGTGTTTTGGGAGATTTGGATTATCGGGTACTTGCCAATGTTGGTGACTATCAAGATGCTTATACTTCGGTTCCAGACAATGTGCATATCTCTTCTTGGTATCCCCAGCCGTCTGTGATTGAGCAGGCTGATGTGGTAATCCATCATGGTGGAAACAATAGCTTTACTGAGTGTCTTTATTTTGGAAAACCTGCCTTGATCATGCCTTATGTGTGGGATGGACATGACAATGCGACGCGGGTACAGGAAACCGGGCATGGCTTGAAAATGCATCGGTCGGAATGGAGTGACAAAGAACTTGCTTCGGCGTTGGCCAGATTGCTTGGTGATGCTGAAATGAAAGAGCGTCTCAAGCGCACTAGCGCGCACATGAAAGCTGAGAACGGACGCGAAAAAGCAGCTCGAATTATTGATGAGCTAATGAGATGTCCATAAATTATCTGAAGTATTACAAAGCAGACTGTGCGTGGAAGCGCATAGCGTGTTCAGATTTTGATGAGTACTTGGTCATCAACGATTTTGACGAGGTAAGTTTTCAAGTTTTCTTCTGCCGGATCTTGCAACACTTCACCGGTAGTTACACTGAACTCCGCTAAGTGCAGAGGACAAACAATGCGGTCCTCTTCAACGTAACCATCTGAAAGGCATGCGTATTCATGTGTACAGACATTGCTTAGCGCGTATATCTCATCATCCATCATTACGATTGCGATTTCATCAGCTCCAATGTCAACAGGAAATGGAACTCGATCTTCAAGTTCCGACAAGTTTACAGCAAATTTATAATCATCCATTTTTGTTCAATACCTTAATAAAAAAACCGATTAACGGCACTCAAAACTAGAATATCAGCAACAGACTACTTGTTCAGATTCTGATTGTTTGGTTATTCTGTTGGCTTTTACTGCACCAATTATAAAAAAATGTCTGATTCTTATATTTCAAGTATGACCGGATTCGCGAGGCGAGTATCGAATTCTGCATCGGGTGAGTTTGAGTGGGAAATTCGGTCACTGAATCATCGTGGTTTGGATATTCATGTGCACGTGCCTGAGGAGTTTCGCGAGGTTGAAATAAAGTGTCGTCGCGCGGTTTCGTCTAAATTTGAACGTGGCAGAATTGATGCAACCTTGAAAATTTTATCTGGCAGTGGAATCTCAGCTGGCATTGGTTTGAATGAGTCATTATTCAATCAGCTCCTTGAGTATGCGTATGCCGCTTATCGAAACAAACCCGATGCCGCGATGATATCCATTGCCCATTTGTTGCGGTGGCCGGGAGTGATTACACATATTGAAACTGTAAATGACGACATGCTGGCTGCAGTAGTAGCTTCATTAGAGGAGACAGTTGATGAATTGGTTCGGGACCGTATGAGGGAAGGTCATGTCATACGTTCTATCCTGCGTAATCGATTTGAAGTGTTCAAGTCCGGAGTTAAGCAGTTACGAGAGCAATTGCCGCAAATTGAAAGGGAATTGCGCAACCGATTCGCTGAGCGACTTAAATCAATCGATGTGAATATCGAACCAGGTCGGATCGAGCAGGAAATTGCACTTAGCATGATGAAGCTGGATGTAAGAGAGGAGGTTGACCGTATTCAACTGCACGTTGATGAGTTTGAGCGAGTACTGTCTGAGGAGCAAGTAGTTGGAAAGAAGCTAGGATTCATAGTGCAAGAGTTAGGGCGGGAGGTCAACACATTGGCAGCTAAATCAGCAAACTATCCAATTAGTGCAAACACAGTTGAAATGCGGGTTGTTCTTGAGCAAATACGAGAACAACTACATAATATTGAGTGATTTCTCTAAAAATTGATCTTGCTTGATTGTAGTGGTTCAAAGTGGATAATCCAATATTACTGATAATCGCTGCAGCTTCAGGTACTGGTAAATCGAGTCTTTCTCGGGCCTTGGTAGCGGCCGAGCCTAAGGTTGCGCTTTCTGTCTCACACACTACTCGCGACATCAGAAAAGGAGAGCGTGATGGCCGGGACTATCATTTTGTGACAGAAGATGACTTCAAGCGTATGATTGACCAAAATCAGTTTGTCGAATACGCGCAAGTTTATGGCCATTTTTACGGAACATCTCGAAAAACCATCAAGGATAGCTTAAATGCGAAAGTCAGTGTGGTTCTTGATATTGACTGGCAGGGAGCCAGGCAAGTAAAGGCTAATTTCGATTCGGCAGTCAGCGTTTTTTTATTACCGCCATCATTGGATGCATTGCGGGAGCGCCTGATCAATCGCAAACGCGACTCTGAAGAAACAATCCAGCAACGTTTGGCTGTGGCTATTGAGGATATGAGGCATTTTGTGGAGTTTGACTATGTTGTATTGAACGATCGTTTTGAATCGGCACTAAGTGACTTGAAAAAGTTGCTAAAGGGTCACACAAGCGGTATTCGCCCTTTGCCGCATGGGTTACTCAACCTGCTTTGCATTGAACCGAGATGAGACAGTGTTAGTTTCTGTTTGTGAATTATCTTTTTAAATATTCTGCCCAGTTGATTTGATTGAGCGGCAGTGCTTGTTTGTTGGCAGTGTTGGTAAGTCAAATAGTTTTTATGCTTGCTAGATATTTTTGTCAGGTTGTCTGAGGCTGTGGCAGCAGTAAAAGAAGATTACCCCAGCGTCCGGGCGTTAGGAATAATGGGGGTAGTGGGGAGTGAAAGTAAAGGAAGCGATGGATCAAGCGAAGGATATATACCAAAACTCTACAAGGATCGATCATAAGAGTTTCATGATTTTGTCGCTCAGGCAAATCACAGAAAACCAAGGAAATCAATACCGAAAAATAGCGATAAATAGTAACATGTTTTCACCAAAGAGAGGTGCTTGCGGGGTATTTTTGAGCATGATTTTATACAGAATCCAGTGTGCCAGTGTAGCGAATTGGTTGTATATTGGTTTTCACACCAAGGCTCATATTTTGTCAGATGTCAGAGCTGATTTGGTTGTTTTATACCATAAGCTATTGAAAATAACATACACATCTTAACATGTCAGTGTGCGTTTAGGATTAGGGATTATACATGAAAAACGGTTCATGATCAAACACATACATACATTACAATGCCTCAACAACCATTATTAAATTCTTTTTTTGACACACGATACTAGTATGTGATACGATACTAGTATGTGATAACATGATGCCAATTAAAATAAGGGCAAATGCCGAATAGCAATTGAAGTCAAAAAGTCAACTACTATAGAAGGTCAGAGTTGCTGGTATTTATTGGCATTGTCAATCAGATTACTTGGAGCTGACATCAAGAAAGCAAATACCCAACTTGTTTACAGGCATAGTAGGGGTTATGTCGTATTCAGTTCAGAAGAATTTGAAGCAATTCAGGAGTGTTCCAATCGCCTTCTGGCGCGGGCCGGTCTATCAGATTTACCCGGGAAGGAGGTGTCAATCACTGCTACGCGAGAATCTAGCTACACACGTACTTATAGAGCGCACAAGCGGCAAAAGCATTTTCTTTTTCATTATGAGGTAAGGATGTCAACGTACTTGCAGCAACAAGAGGGTGAGATGGCGGTTCACGGTAGAGGAATCTGCTAGTCTAATGATTCGGCAGATGCAATCTCAAGCGTAGAATATACGATAGCAATCATTTGTAGCGCCTATGACGCCGGCTAGCTTTCGATTCTCTGGGCATCAGACATTCCCACTTAGGATAGCATGGCTCCCAAAAGCAGTTGCCGAAATTAGCAAAGGTAATGATCCGCTGAGCAACGTTGATGATGGTATTATCTCACTTGGTCTTGGCAAAAATATGGTTGAGTCGCTTCGATGCTGGATAAAAGCTTTTCAAATTGCTACAAAAGGTGAGGGTAGATGGGCACTTACTTCCATTGGTGAGTTGATTTTCTCTCCCTCTGATGGACTCGATCCCTACTTAGAGGATCATTCCACAAGCTGGCTTCTACACTGGCTTATTTGCACGAACACACAAGCACCTTTTTTTGCTTGGGAATGCCTCTTTAACCGCTGGCATAGCCCAGAGTTTAGCGCGAATCAGGTTCTTGAGATATTTAGGCAGGAAACGGATCGGTCTAAGAAAACAGCATCTGATGTTACGCTCCGACAGCATTGGGAAGTTTTTGTGCACAGCTATCGTCCTCCTAGGGGAGGGAAAGCAGAGGATCATTTAGACTGCGCACTATCAGTTCTTGGGCTAATTCGTGAGGCGGGTGAAAAACGTGATTTACTGGGTAAAATCGAGACTGTGTATTCTTTCGATTTGGGCGCAGGAGCCGCCATTCCTCAGCAACTTTTTACATTTTTCCTCCATGACTGGTGGAATCGCTTTTTTCCTAAAGAACAAACAATACCGATAAGTGAGATTGTTGCTGGAGATTATTGTCCAGGACGAATTCTCAAGATGCAAGAATATGACATCCATCGACGTCTTGTGGATATTGCCCGTAGGCAGTCTAGTATGTTTCAAGTAACCGAATCGGCAAACTTGCGGCAGCTAAGGCGATTAAGAAAGAGCAAAGGGCAAGCTGATTTGCGATCTGCGTATAAATCTCCTAGGTTTATATAACTATGCTAAGTTAAACTAGCTCTTCATAGGTTCCTCCAAATGGCTTCACTATTGCGAATTCACCCAAGATTTATGCGTTCAGTGCACCTTGAACGGGACATTGAGGATCCAAATTCTTCATTAGGTTATATTTTTACTCCTGTGGCAGGGCAGGCAATTGAACGAATTACCAAGGGATTTAATCGTAATTCGACTCAGCGGGCGTGGCGATTGACTGGTGACTATGGTTCCGGTAAATCAGATTTTGGTTTGATTCTTGCTCGTGTTGCTAAAGGTGCAAAAAGAGAATTGCCACATGATCTACGCCGTTTCATTTGTCGGAATGCATTCCTTCCTGTGATGGCAACAGGTGGCAGTGAGTCGCTTGGCTCTACTGTTCTCAGATCTCTTGGTAAGAGTTTGAAGAATCATCGAAATCATCCCTCTATTGATTATGTGCTCAGAGAAATACGGGATGCTGTGGTAAATGCTAAACGAAAGAATTTTAGTGGTTTGCTGCTTATTATCGATGAGTTAGGAAAGAACTTAGAGCATATTTTGAGGAACCCCGACTCGGATGATATTTTCTTGCTTCAGCGACTGGCTGAGGAGGCTGCTCGGAGTGGTGACAAGCCATTTATTGTCATAGTAATGTTACATCAGGGTGTAGCGGCTTATGCAGCTAAATTGGACACGGTTGCACGACGGGAATGGGATAAGGTAGCAGGCCGTTTTGAAGAGATAGTCTACGCACAGCCAGTTGAACAAACAGCGGCAATGGTAGCAGCCACCTTGAATGTTGATACCAACCGACTCCATAATGAGATTTACAAGGAATCCGAAACTTGTATGATTACTGCCCTAAAGGCTGGAATGTACGGTTCATCAGTTGGCTCATCAGTTAAGGAGCTAGGACCTAAAATATTTCCGTTACATCCGACTGTATTACCAGTTCTTGTTCGTGTAATGCGTCGTTTTGGTCAAAATGAGCGCTCATTGTTTAGTTTTCTTTCTTCTGCAGAGCCTATGGGACTTCAATATCACATTACGCGTGCTTTGGATACTATTGAGCATTACCGCATCCATCATTTACTTGATTATGTGAGAAGCGCTCTTTTGCCGGTTGTTGCCAGTAGTGCTAACACTCACTGGGGAATTATTGAAACTGTTATAGCTGCTGCCGAAATATATTCACACAAGGAAGATGAGATATTAAAAACTGTAGGCCTGTTGAATTTACTTGATGCACCTGATCTTCCTGCAACAGAGAGGATTGTTCGATTGGCAGTTGGTGGTGACCGAAAGTCAGTTAATAAAGCTATGGTCTCATTGCGCGAAAGGGGGATCATCTATGAACGAGGTAGTGTCAAAGGCCTTTTTCTTTGGCCGCACACATCGGTAAATCTTGACGAAGTGTATGAAGATGCTTTGGAGGCTACTCATGAGACTGATAATCCAATAGAACTTATATGCAATAATATTAATTCAGAGCATTTGGTCCCACGCGCGCACTATGTGCAGACAGGGACTTTAAGGTATGCTGAAGTCAAGCTTATCTCGGCCAGCTATTTAGAGAAAGTTCTCGATCACCAACCCGTCTTGAACGGGAAAGGAGCAGATCTTAATATACGAATTGTTCTTCCCTTAGATGAAGCTCAGAAGCGTCTTGTAGAGCAAATACTAAGTAAAGGGATATACGAGCTTAACGACGGGTTTATCATTGCTGTTGCCAAACCACCTAAACAAGCAGTGGCGGCACTGAGAAATCTTATCGCTTGGAGGTGGGTAAAAAAGAACACGCCGAAACTGTCAGGGGACCGCTATGCTAGAGAGGAAGTTGCGCGGCAAATCATTCATGCAGAGCAAATTTTTCACGGCAGGCTAGGTGGTATAAATAATTTGGCTGTGCCAAATGACATGTCGCTCTTATGGTTTTCAAAGACGATATCTAAACGTCTGAAACCAGGGCGACAATTGTTAAAATTCCTTGGTGAAGAGTGCTCTCGCATTTATTATGAGGCCCCTAAGGTACTTAATGAGTTAATTAACCGCCGCCAACCAAGCGCAGCTGCGGTGGCTGCGCGAACTAAGATTGCCGAAGCTATGGCGGCTTATCCACATCTTAAAACCCTTGGGATGGATGAAGGTAAACGTTCAGCGGAAATGGCTCTTTACCTTTCAGTAGTGCGCAAAGGTGGTTTCCATATTCCTGATGAGAGTGGGGAAGGCTGGGTATTCAGATTGCCTAGTGTGACTCAAGACAAATGTCGCTTGCTTCCAACCATAGAAGCGATTACTCACTTGCTTTTAGCAGATGGCGATGATGTTTTGGTACCTGTAACGGAAGTTTTTAGTAACATGGCCAAGCCACCTTATGGGGTTAGAGAAGGACTTAGGCCAGTTATTCTAGCACTTTACTTAGCCGTTTATCATCAGCGCGTCGCACTGTATGAGGACGGAAGTTATTTGCCATCTGTGGGTGGTGATGAATTCCACCGATTGATGAAAGAGCCACAAGCATTCCATCTCCAACACTGCGTATTGGAGGGTTTTCGAGAGGATGTATTTCTTAAATTGCTCACAATGCTAAAGTACCGTCCACGTGACCCAGGTACTGCCGATATTTTGGACTTGGTGCGTCCTTTGGTGGTATTTATTGCGCAGAGTGTACCAGAATACGCCCGCAAAACTAATAATCTGCCAGCACAGGCCATAGCTGTACGCCGAGTGCTTCTAGAATCTCGCGAACCAATTCGCATGGTATTTACCCAACTCCCAGAGGCCTGCGGTTTTAGCACAATTGGCAACAAAAATGGTGGTCATGTACTTGATCCGAATGAACTAGCTGAACATTTAAAAAAGGCAATTCATGCAATCCAGACGGCTTATCCTGAGTTGCTTAGGCGAATTGGTAATTCTCTTTGCGCTGCGTTCGGTATTACCCAAGGCATGCCACAGGGGCGCGAGATGATCGCAACTCGCGCGGCACAATTAGTGCCGGCAGTAACAGAGCCTACATTGAGAGCATTTGCTCTTCGACTTTCTGACGAAAAACTCAACCACACAGCCTGGCTTGAATCGATGGGGAACTTACTGGCTCGCAAGTCTCCAGAGCGCTGGTGTGATATAGACGAGATCGAGTTTAACCATCAGCTTGAAATTAGCGTTGGCAGGTTTAAGCGCACCGAATTCACACTAGTCGGTGATGCAAAAAGATTAAATGGACATACTTGCAGAATTGCTCTCACACGAAGCGATGGAACTGAAGTTGGAGATCTTGTGGATTTGAATGGGCTTGACAAGTCTCTACTAAAGGAAGCACGTAGTGAGATTGAAAGTATACTTGACCAGCTTGGTGTACACGGTTTAGCTGCTACGATGGAGGTACTCTGGTACCGTCTTGATAATAAACAACCACTTGAGGAATGAAGCATATGGAACTAGTGAAATTAGAAAGTAAATGTGACGCATGGCCAGATGACTTATCACAAATTCGTCACGTCTTAAGTCTCTCAGGTGGTAAAGATAGTGCTGCTTTAGCAGTTTATCTCCGGGATCGCATTTCTAATATGGAATACATCTTTCATGATACAGGAAAAGAACTCCCAGATACCTATGAGTACCTTGAAAAGCTGGAAGGTTATTTGGGATCTAGAATTGTGAAAACCACATTCGATACTACTTTTGATGATCTCCTGCGTCGGTTTGGAGGTATGATTCCATCGAATCATCGGCGATGGTGCACAAAGATGATGAAGCTCAAGCCGTTTGAGGATTACATTGGGGATGACTTATGCATTAATTACGTAGGTATCCGTGCAGATGAAGATCGTGTTGGATACATCAGTCACAAGCCCAATATACGAGCTGTCTACCCTTTTCGTGAAGATGGTGTTTCCTATGAGGAAGTAAAGCGCATATTAGCAGATTCTGGATTAGGTATGCCACCTTACACTGAGTGGGGTCGAAGCAGGAGTGGCTGTTTCTTCTGCTTCTACCAGCAGAAAATCGAATGGGTTCGTCTTAAACAACGTTACCCGGATTTATTTGAGGAGGCCAAGGCCTATGAGAAACCTAACTCTGTTAATGGTAATGTTTTTTACTGGAGTAGCTCGGAGTCTTTGGTGGAATTAGAAAAACCTGAACGTATGGCTCAAATCGAGGAAAATTGGCGGAAAAAACAAGAGAGACTTGTGCGTAAGAGAAGCAAAGAGAATGTACCATTGGCAGCATCTATAGGAGGACTTGATTATGAGCCTGAAGTTCGTGAAGGTTGCCTTATATGCCAACTGTAGGATAGGCAGAAATCGCTTAAAACCATAAATAGCTACTAGGCATATTGTACAAATCAAGGAAATACAAAATGGCAAACAAAGGCCCACAGTGGATCAGATTCTTGAGGCAATATGGCCCTATTGCTCGCAACGACAATATGTATGACGAACACATTCGTCGTTCAGCTGCTAAAGTCAAGCTTAATCCGATACAGTTTGAACATCCTATCGCAGAAAAGTTGATACCACTGTTTTCAAAGTCTGCCACCTCGCTTACATCCGTTGTTCTAACAGGAACTGCGGGTGATGGGAAGACGCATCTTTGTCGTCAAGTTTGGAATCAATTAGGTGGTTCCGATTCTGATTGGGATACGAATCAAGTTTATTTCGAAATCAATACATATATCGGTAGTCAAGAAACTACTGTCCATATTATACGGGACTTAACCGGACTTCCAGAGAATGGGGAGACTGGACGCTTTGAAAGTAAGACTGATATTCTCAAATTCTTCTCTCGCACAATTTTTAAGGAGGACTCAAGCAACGTTTTTCTTATCGCCGCGAACGATGGACAATTGGTAGACACGTGGACAAGATTGGATAGATTGCAAGAAGAATACGTCAGCAAAACTAGTAAACTGTTCGAAGATTTGCTTTTCAATAATATGAGTTGTAAAGAAGGTAGTAGGTTAACTTTGTTCAATCTAAGTCAAATTCCTTCTGCTAAGTTATTTGAACTCGCCTTACAAGCATTTATCGATCATGAAGGCTGGCAACATTGCTATGATGAAGCAGGTAAGGAGTCAGAGCTGTTTGGGGATCTATGCCCTATACGAAAGAATTTTGAGTTGCTCAGGGAAGGCCAGGTACGCGAACGGCTTCAAGCGTTACTTGAACTTTGTGACTACAATGAAGTACATTTGTCTATTCGTAGAATACTGCTTTTACTCTCTAACGCAGTGCTTGGATTCGCAGGATCTGAGGTGGTTGGCAAGAAGGTTAACGACCGTTTGTTGAGGGCGATAGATGTTCCCCGAGTAATCGCTTCCAAGCAAGTTTCTAAGGCTAGTATCTACAGCAACATATTCGGAGGTAATCTAACCGCGTATCGTCGCAACTCGCTTGATATTTTTGATTACCTCAATCGCTTTCGAATTGGACATGAAACTTCGAATCGATTTGACAATATGCTGATTTACGGTCACGCTGACAAACAACTTCAACCTTATTTCAATCAGTTCTTAGGCGATGATAAATTTTATGGCGCTGATGAGATGTATCGTGCAGCTCAACAACAATACATTGATGGAGCAGATGAAGATTCGGATGTAACAGAACAGTTTCTTGATTTGCTTGTGAGCCAGCGAAGGGCATTGTTTTTTAAGATTCCGGATGCGATGAAGAATGACTTCTCGCCATGGGAATTGACTGTATTTAGTTTTGCCGGAGAATATCTAGGTCGAGTAATTGGTCGTCTTAAACAAGGCAAACGGGTTGAGAAGGCGGTTTTATCTCGCTTGGCAAAAGGTTTAAATAGGGTATTTGTAGGAATGCTTGTTTCATATGATAGTGAGCTACTACTGGCGACAGGGATGTCTGGCACAGCAGCAAAAGTTAGTCGTATTCTTGAGGATCGAGTTTCAGTATCAAGACGAATGACTGAACAAGTTGAAATTATTGAGAAATTACCTGCTGCGCCAATTTTGCGAGTTTCCTTTACAGACAGGCACAAAGTTGACTTACGATTATCACTTACACGTTTTGAATTCCTAAGTCGTGTTGCTGAGGGGATTTTACCAGGAAGTTTCTCAAAGGAATGTCATGAAGACATTTTGGCATTTAAATCACGCCTGCTGACTGCCGCGGATCAAAGAAGACGTGGGTCAAATGTTGATGAGGATGATTACATGACATTTCGGTTAATTGAATTGGATGAGTGGGGGAATCCGCATGAGGACACTGTTGAGCTAGACCTATGAAACTATCAAAACCAGAAGTCAAAATTCCATACAATGACCACCATTCAATTCGTTATTGGATTGATGAGCAAATATGGGGTCACCGAATATGGGATAGTCAAACGCCTTGGCTTATATTTCTGGAGTTCATGGGCATTGTTGATTCGGCATTCAATGAAGGTCCGTTGCTGAATGAGAATGAACAGTGCTATCCGCTGTTGTTTTATCCTTGTCAACGCATCTTACTCCGCAACCTTCTTTACAACAACCCAATATTGCCAGTTATTGTTGACAAATATCCAGACAGTGCCCAAGCATGGAAAAAATGGAAAAGCTGGATGGAAATAAATGCACGCGGTGTTTCAAATAGAAAATTTGACTACTTGGAAGAACGTTTTCCAAAATTTAGTGATTTTGCAAAATTTGTTTCGGTGATACGTACCTCAACTGTGGAAAGCGACTCAAATAGGAGGTGGTCATCAAGATTTTTATTTCCATTTGGTAATAACTGTCTGTACGAAGATTTAAACATCACCAATACAAATAAGGTTAGCCGAGAGTACATCAATTTCGGGCGAACGGGCGAACTTCTCTATCTTATGTTGTGCCGTTCTGCGGCTAGAGATGAGCTTGTTTCACACCTCACAAATTTGATATCAAGCTCAAATCGCTGGAATTCACTAGTCGGCCAATTGCAAGCATCGGAGCATGAAAACAGAGAAGAACGTGGAAAGAGTTATCTACCATATACTCACCATCATTCATTCAACGCGTTGGGTGAAGATATTCTGCACTTGTTCAAACTTGGCCTTCCAGGATTTGATGCATATCCACACCTGTCGCTAATTGCGGCATTTCATGTGATGCTCTACCAGTTGAATGTCTCTTCTGAAAAAATCGGAGTCAATAGACAGTCGCCAATAATTTGCGAGATTGTAGCACCAAGGAAAACATTAGTTCGCGAACTCTCTTTTTCTAGCTATCAAAATAATAGCCAGTTATCGACTCAAGCTGTTACAACCTTCATCGATTCGATTGCAAACACAAATGAATGGCGAGAGGCTTTGTCGTCTCACGATGGGTATCTCAAATGCAAAGACTTACTGTTGGACGCGGTTGTGTGGCCGCGAGAGGATGATGATTATGATAAAGCGCACAACCCTGAAACACTGATTAAATATCTTCGTCAATCAGCAATATCGCGCCATCGCCAGAATGCAGGTAATGTACATAGAACTTATGGACGCGCAATTGGACTCATTTCAAAGCGCGGCACGAATAGACTCAGATACGCTCCGAACGATGTTTTTCTTAAGTCACTCATTTTGGCTAATGTTACTGAGAGGATGGAGTTCAAAGAATTTCTCCATCGAATTTATGACAAGTATGGGATGGTGATTGGAGAAAGGGAGGCATCACAGGCACTTGAAGAAAGTGACTTCGATCACAAAGTTTTTCAATCAAACTCAGAGCGACTTGAGCAAAGACTTGGTAGCTTAGGAATGTTGCGGCGACTTTCCGATGCGTGTGCATATGTGTTAAATCCCTATGCCAAAGGTGCGCAATGAATGCATTAGAAATTATTGGAAATGTTTTTGCTCACTATCTAGAAGCAAGCATTGACAATAATAGTGAAGACGGTACAGCAAGATTCATGATTGATCATTTGTCGCCACAACAAACAGTCGCAATCGCTAAAGCTATATTGAATAGACCAAATTTGAAGGATTTGGTTAATCTCAAGTTAAATAGTGAGTATGTAGCAGGGTCAGACCTTCCCGAAGATGTTTTAACCATTGCGCCAACGACATTTTATAGAAATTACATTTGTGAAAAGCCCGTTCTCTTGGTTGCAAGCACGGGTGATGATGAGGATCAATCGCTGACAGAACTTACGCGGATTGGGGCAGAGGAGTTGACAGCGTACCCGGATCATTGGGTTGCTACGGTATGCGATGGTCTTCCTGTTACTGGCGAGCACCAAAATTGGTGGGAAAAGGCTATTGCAGGCTTATGCGACTTGCGGATTGTTTCAATTGAGCGATTGGCTGCTTATGTAGTCAGAACGCGCAGCTTAATCGAAGTGGAGGGATTACCAATTGGACTCGCTCTTGGCCAAGCTATGCCAGCACTTCGTTTTCCAAAAGATTCTAGCTTTTTCGATCGAATTCGAGAAGCAAGGCGAACTCATAAATCAGCATGGAAAAATGAGTTTAACCGCGTCTACCGAAAGAACGCTTGTTTCTTGCAAAAGCAGACGCCATCACAATTATTATTAGGGGAAGATGATCTCCGAAAATCTTTCAAAAAAGTTAGTGATGAGATTCCGGACAAGTATCATGGCATAATCCAAAACTTTATTGAGGCTTTAAGTGGTTGGAATAAAGAAGCCGACGCACTCGCTAACTGTGAATGGGAAGACATTCGCCCTCTATTTGACGGATTGAGGCGCGAAAAGCTTAACCTTGGTCAAGAAACCATCGCTTTTTACGACGAACGAGATCTACTTAGTGATGAAGATCAAGAATATCTTGAGCTTCTTGCAAAACGTAATAGGGCAAGCGATCCCACCGAAGAGGATCAAGCGTTTTATGAGTCACATCGAATTGAAATCAAGGAAGAAAGAAAGCTCAGATCGGCATGGGACAAGTTTATCTTCGGTCAACCACGAGAATGCACGGATTTCATTGTAGGCTTGGCTGCTAGCATAGAGTCGCTTTTTAATCAAACAGAAGAAGCAACAAAGCGCGTGCTTGTAATACGATGTGATATTACAACAAAAAAAGATCTTCGTAACATTAATGTAAGCGCTGGTGAATATTTCGCTCAAAGATACGCAGGTATGAAAACTCTGCTTGGTCCACAAGTAAAGTGGCAAGTAGGGAAGCTGTTTGATTTCGCTGCGTTAGTTCGTGAATGGAGAAAATCAGAGAAGACTAGTCTGAACCGTTCTAAGGCAAAAGCAGCACTACAAATAAAGTTCATTATTGAGGTGGAATCTGAAACACCTGAAGGTAGTACACAAACTTCATCAACTCAACTCATTTGGCAGTTCAAGCCAGGTTCCGTGACAAGCGAGTTTGTTGGTGACTGGAGACGATTGTGTAAAAAAGCACTTGTGCAGTGTCAAACTGAGCTTGAGCCAATCAGCTCAAAAGGTGTTAGTCAGACAATCGATTTGTCTAATGTAATGACTTTTGTTCCATCTTATGACCGAAGTCGTGGTTCATTCGTTTCTGTTTATCAGGAAAAGAATGATATTGAACTGTTATGGCGACAGAATATTGAGATTGCCTTAAATAGTGGCTTGATTGAAGAATCGATAAAGCAAGTTCTAGATAAGCAATTTACTGTGTTCGCTGAGGAATACGTAAACGCTATAGGCTGTTTGGGTACGGTTGGTCTTTCAGAAGGATCTCTAAGTAAGCAGGCATCGTTATATGCAGAATTACTTACAACTATTTGTACGAATGCAAGTGGTGACAGTAACAGAAAGCTTTTGCTTCGACCGTTGCTTCAAATTGGCGCTGTGGCAATTGGTGATGCTGATGTTACCACAGTTGTAGTAGCGCCATGGCACCCGCTAAGGATGGCAGCAATTGCGCAAAAGGCAAAGTTGGTTGGCGATTTGATCAAACGTCTTTTGTCTGCTGAGCAGGTAGAATTTGGGGATCAGCGACTCTACTTCAAAGAGCTTGTTCGTGAACTTGAGCACCCATTCTATCCGGAGGTTGTTGTTGGATGGGATCAAGATCAGCCAACACTCTTGTCAACGACTGATGTAGTCGGTGATTACAGTTTGCATGAGCCTCCGGTACTTTCAAAAAAGCGAATAACAGCAACGAACGAAAATCCTGCACCTGCTGCTTCAAGAGTAATGGAGTTGTTGGATCAATACGTTAATCTGCATCCGCATGAAAGAAGTAACCTGTCTCTTGTCATGTTTAACAGCGACAGCTCACGGTTACCAAAAGCAGTTGTAGACAAGATGGGTGAGTTGCATGACGATGATGAGGATGTACACTGTCAGATTATTCTGCGCCACACAGACCCACGTCGCCTACAGTCTTTATACCAAGAAATTGTTGAATCATCTGATGACATTGATTCATACAGCGCAAGTGAGGCCACTCAAGATTTTCTAGCACGTTTAAGAATTGGAATACTTGCTGATCAGGCACCACCTCCTGATCCCAAAGATGGATGCCCGCATGATATATCATTCTCGCAAGATGTAATAGCACGACATGCGCTACTTGAATGGTATTACGAAACATACAATCCTGTGTCTCTTGATGAACTAGTTCCGCCACGATGGTCACGTCGTCGGCCAGCAGCAAAAGATGACTTAAAGTCGGTTGTCTATCTTTGTTGTCCAGTTCAAAGCCGTGAGGGGTGGGCTTTTCTCACAGCGGTTGCTAGCTTCTTCAAGGGAGATTGGGATGGTAATGTGTCTCGTAGGTTACTTCCGGTTCGTCAGCTTGATTTTCATGACAAAGCGACGGCTAAAATATTCAACGAAACACATAACTTGGCGAACTGGGTTGTCAACTACGACGAATTACTTGATCGTCGACAATTACAGAATCAAGATGTTCGCACAATTCGATATAAGCAGTCTGCAACACAAGGGAGGAATCTTGTTGTTTCGTCCAAGGCGGATTCAGGGTTTCTGCGAACGATGTTACAGAGCCGTCTTAGACAATTGAATCTGGGTATACCAGATACCGACTATGTAAGTCTTGCAAAAAAAATGATAGATGATGCAAACACTATATCCGGTGACCTTGCATTGCGCGCTGCCAAACGTGGGCGAAACGCTTACGAATTGATGGGGATTGTTCTCAGTCGATTTTTAATTCGCAACGAGTTTTCATCATCCAACCAATATTTTGGCTGGTATTTTCTTGATGATTACGCTGAGTGGCTTGGTCAACGTGAAGAGCAGATTGCAGATTTGATGATAGTTAGCCCAAGTAAGACAGAAGGAGGAGAATTACAGCTTTCCATTGTGATTTCTGAGGTAAAGTATATCGATGAAGCTAACCTTGCGAAGAAGAAAAAGGAGAGTCAGAAACAATTACGAGACACAGTTCGTCGTATAAATGAGGCGTTGTTTGGAAATCCGGATCGGCTTGATCGTGAGCTTTGGCTCGCAAGATTAGCAGATCTTGTTATAGATGGTATCCAATTCGCTACTCATCAATCAATTAATTTAAGTGAATGGCGTCATGCAATAAGAGATGGAAATTGCGAATTAATGCTTCGTGGTTATTCACATATATTTGTTCATTCGCTGGACTTTGATGCTACGGATGTATTTGCTATTGACGAAGTGGATGATTGTGATTGTTATCAGGAGGTGTTCGCTCGTAAGGAAGTTCGTGACTTGGTTTTGGCATACTGGAACGATGAGAATCCCTTAAAGATAAGAAATCGTTGTTTTGACTTCCCTCCTTCTCGAAATCCGCAGGTATTTAGAACGCCGACATCAAGTAAAAAAAACTATAAGTTTAGTAGTGTGGATGAATCAAGCAAACCTTCTGATCTTGACACAACCCTACAAGACGCTTCTGAGTCAAAACTAGCAGCATCAGAAACTACTGCCAACAGTTCTTCTACAGAGAAAGAGTATGCGGATTCAAAGAGACATGAGGTATCTGCCACTAACACAGATTTAAGTGATTATCTGTGGGCATATAAAGATATACGCACGATTATCGATCGATATGTAGCAGAAAATAACTTCTCTGCTCAGGATAGTGAGTGGTTAAAGCAAATTGAATTCAAATTAAAAAATAGCTTACAACAATTTCATATTCAGGCTAAGTTGTTGAATTCAAAGATTACTTCTAATATTGCCCTGCTCAAGTTCGCAGGCAGTAAACACATGACGGTTGAACAAGTCAATAAACGGCGTTTAGAGTTTCTGACCACGCATGGTTTAAATATCATTTCTGTTCAGCCCGGCCCAGGAACTGTTTCAATTGGGATCGCAAGGCCCAAAAGAGAAATTGTCGATCTTGCTTCAGTGTGGAAACGGTGGAGTCCAAAGCGTACTGCAGGCAACCAAGAAATCGCATTCGCTATTCGTGAGGATGATGGAGCGATACTGTATCTTGATCCAAGCGTTAAACATGCACCACATACACTAATAGCTGGTTCTACTGGTAGCGGCAAATCAGTTCTGATGCACAATATCTTACTTGGTATTGCGTCAACAAACACACCAGAACAAGCAAAGCTAATACTGATTGATCCGAAGCAAGGTGTTGACTATTTTCTGTTTGAGGGGTTGCCTCATTTATGTGGTGGTTTGATTGTAGAAGAACAACAGGCAATTAACCGTCTTCAATCACTGGTCCAAGAGATGGATGATCGTTACAAGAGATTTCGCGCTGCTAAAGCTAACAACATCAAAATGTATAATCGCAAGTGCAAAGATGGAGATCAAATGGCAACAATATGGCTTGTTCACGATGAATTTGCAGAATGGATGTTGGTAGAAGAATACAAGGAAGCTGTGTCCGCGACTGTTCAGCGCCTTGGTGTCAAGGCACGAGCTGCAGGAATATACCTCATTTTTGCAGCTCAACGTCCTGATGTGAATGTAATGCCTATGCAACTTCGCTCCAATTTGGGAAATCGCTTGATACTACGTGTTGATAGCGAAGGCACCTCTGAGCTCTCTCTTGGTGAGAAAGGAGCGGAAAAACTACTTGGAAAAGGACATTTACTTGCGAAGCTTGAGGGTGAACCGGACTTGATTTATGCACAGGTTCCTCTTGCCGTCGAAGAGTTTTCTTCTGAGATTATTGAAATTGCAACAATGGCATAGTGACGGTAGTGGCCACCTAGTGAAAACTCATTGGCATATTAGTAGCCTATGTTTTGTATGCACCTAATATTGAAGTTGGGAATCAGGTGTTTAAATTTAGCCAATTTGTCAATGTGCGTCCATGATTTGGTAGTTGTCGGAAACCGCTAACAGCGTGATGATTTATCTAGACAATAATGCAACAACCCAACCATCATCTCGCGTGGTTGAAGCAATGCTTCCTTACCTTACAAGTTGTTACTTCAATCCAAGTTCATCCAATACTGTATTCACAGGTGTGGATAAAGCAAGAAGTCACGCGGCAATCAATATGGCACAGCTTCTAAATGCTGAGGGACCTGAGTGTTTTGTTTTCACTTCTGGAGCAACTGAGTCAAATAATTGGGTATTTAATGACCTGTTAACCAAGAAGAACCGTGGGCGAGTTATCGTCAGCGCTACTGAGCATGCGTCGGTATTTGAACCGGCAACTGTGCTGAGAGATTACCAGTTTGAAGTAATAGAAGCATCTGTTGACCGTGATGGGCTTGTTATTCTGGATGAGCTGGCAGAAATACTCTCAAACGAAACTTTGTTGGTTTCAATAATAGCCGCTAATAATGAAACTGGTGTGCTTCAGCCATTAGAGAAAGTTGGAACTCTAGTTCGTGAACGATCCCCGAAAGCTCTATTTCATACTGATGCAACACAGGCCATTGGCAAAATATCAGTCGATCTTCAGGGCTTATGGTCTGACGTTGATTTGTTATCTTTTTCGGCTCACAAGTTTCATGGACCAAAAGGTATAGGAGGATTGTATATTCGCGAAGCGCTAAAGCTTGAGCCTATGCTTAGAGGAGGTGGTCAAGAAAGAGGATTACGATCAGGAACGATAAATACACCGGCACTGGCAGGCCTTGCTGCTGCCTTAGCAGATATTAGACATATTAACCAAGAGGGAATACGCAGGCAACGCGATAATTTCGAAAAAATGTTGTTAGATGAATTTCCAGATGTGGTAATTCACTCCAGATGTGCTGAAAGACTTCCAAACACAAGCATGTTCTCGTTTAATGATATGATTGGAGAAGAAGTTGCCAACATGTTGGCTGTTGACAGCATTATTGTGGGGACTGGGTCAGCATGTTCTTCAGGGGCAGGTCAACCATCTAGAACCATGATGGCAATGGGTGTTCCATATAATTTAGCTGATGGAAGTTTACGTGTTAGTATTTGTGCAGACACACCTTCTTCGTTTGCCGAAAGGCTTATAGAATCGATAAGTAGAAGAATATGATATTAATCCAGAGTTTGAGGCATGTTATGCAAAATAGCTAACGAAAACATAATATTATCATAAATTTGTGTTTATGGTTAACGTTTCCGACCTTTCAGTCAAGGGCAGGTTGAAGGAAGGTGAGAATGTGTATATCTGCATGGTCCTTGAGCACAAGAGCAGCCCGGACCCCGATGTGATGCTCCAGTTGCTGAGATACATCACGGGACTGTATGAGAAAAAAGCCAAGGCGGTGCTGCCGATCATCATTTACCACGGTCAGCAGGAGTGGGTTGGTGAGAAGTCGTTTTTCACATTCATGCATGACGGGATGCCGGGAGATTTCATGAGTGAGTATGGGCACAAGCTGGTGAACTTCGAGGCGTAGTTTATCAGCTTGGGCGATGCGGAGGTTCTCAGTCGTTTGCCGGCCCTGGTCAATCCGAGTCGGTTGGTCATTCGGGTGATGGTTGAGATCTGGCAAGCGAACATAGGCAGTCTGATGCGCTGGTCTGAGGAGATGCGCGACATGCAGTCAGCGAATCTGGCGAGTGAACTGTTTGAAAATGTCATAAAATACTTCTTGAAAGTGCGCAGAAGATATAAAATAGAGGATGTCAAGGTTGAGTTTGAGAGGCGTGCCAAGTCGGGAGATAGATACATGCAAGGGACGTTAATGGAATTGAACGAGATGTTGCCGTTGACCGGTGAAGACATATTGCAAATGGGCAAGTCAATGGGCCTGGAAGAAGGTAAGTTGTTGGGTCGAAAAGAAGGTAAGTTGTTGGGCCAAAAAGAAGGTCAAGAAGAGGGAGTTCGGCGAATGGCATTTGAGATGGCGAAGCGGTTCATCGAGGATGGCAGATCAGAAGCAGAGATCCAAAGATATACAGATCTGTCGCCAGCTGAGATCAGGAGCTTGCGTAACAGTAACTGAGTCAAGGTTGAGGTTGGTTTGAAGTCGAACCGGTTTAGGAGAGTTGGAATAATAAGAAATAAGCGGTTGGTAGCTTTCGGAGATGAAAAAATCTTGATACTAGTCCAGTAAAGTGACTCTATGATTTTTGAATAAATCATTTATAACAATAATTTATTTTGTTTTGTTCCTAGAGCTTCGGTTTAGATTTGAGTGATATGATTATCCCAGGTTTGAAGCGGTGTCACATCTGACAGGAGCGATGCTGATATCTTGTCTCCCAGCGTGATACTGAGAATGATTCCTGATCCGCTTGTTGCAACAAAGCTCCGCTCAGTGTTTCCTGCGCACAATCCGCACACGTCTGTTAGCGGTAACGTGCCTAACGGCCCTAGACTAGATGCTTCCCAGAATGCGATGACACCACCTTTTGGTGAAGTTGCAGCAATGATTGATGCAGATTTATCGAAAGCAATTGAACCAACATAACCTGCTAAAGAAAGAGCTTCATGGCTCATTCCATCTACAAAAGCTAGCTGTGTTGAGCCATTCCAAGTGGCTATGAGCGCTGGTGAATCTCCAAGGCCTTCCCATTGCATACCAAGACAGATTAAACCGTTTCGTGAAATATCCATGTGGCGGATTGAAATTGATTGCCATTCGTCTGGCGTGTACGCTTGTGCGAGCAAGTATCCATCATATGGATCAATTAAGGCAATTGATGACGCCATTGATTCTAAGTTTAGTTTCTTGGTTCCTGAGTTTGGATGAGTTTTAATACCGCCATTTGCTACAACCAGAAATTCTCTATCAGACCATCGAAGGATATCATGAGGTCCAACTCCGTAACTCGGTAACTCTCCCAGCCGTTTGAGTGGAGGTCCGACTTCATAAACACCTATTTGCCCGATACCTGCTTCATAATCATTTTCCGTTAAATAGAGTATGTTTTCGTCTGAGGAAAGAACTGCATGGCCACAGACATGCCGTCCATTTGGGGACCAAGATATCTCTTCAATAGCCCATGCTTGTAAGTCTAGTTTTACGATAAACCGACCCGGCCGCCTCGCTACAACGAAGGCTGTTGAACTATCCGCAGAGACCACAATACCATGGGCGCGACTAGGCATAGGAAGACTCGATCTACTGTTCAAGAATCCAACATAATGCTTGCCATCTTTATCTAGCCATGTTCCCAGAGCAGTTGGGTTAGGTGATGCTAGCAGATAGTTAGGACCGGTGAGTGACACCAGTCCTATGGAAAGAAACTCGCGTCTGTCAATCGCCATCAAGGCTATTGAATCCAAGTATGATACCAAGTGCAGGTGCTATATCTCGGCTCATAGCAATCTGTGTTCGGATAAGGTCATTGCCAACCGACTTCAGCTTTGCTTGAAATTCTGTATCACCAATTGAGCTATCAAAATTTTCAGGTAATAACTCGATGGTGCGGAGTCCTGAGTGTAATGCCGACGAGACAGACTCGGCAATAGATTCGTTTCCGGTATTTTCAATGAGCCGTCGGAAACGACCTTCACCTTGTTCAAAAAGATTGATAAGCGCGACAATGTTCAAGCGGATGTTGCGCAAACTTCTGCTACTGCGCCACGATTCAGCCAAACGTAGCCGGTGATTGTCTGTTTCCCCGCCGAGTGGCAGGTTAATTTTTTTATCAACTATGAATTCTAGTTGTGTCGTCATCGCTAGTAAAAGTGTACTTGTTGCGTGCGCGGCTGTTGGAAAGGATTTCGAATCTTGTTTCGTTAAATACAATCTCTCTGACCATTTCCCACCGGGTGCCCAGTTTGTTGTGAGTGAAGTCGCGATTGTTTGAAGATTAGCTGTGATAGCTTTGGCAAGTTGAATAGCATAACTTTCTGGTGTGAGTTCGATTTCATATAGGAGGCGTTCAAGGGCTGGTAGTCCCTGCAGTGCGACGCTGGAATTAGCCATTGCAGTAGGGTCACTAATAAGATCGTTGCGCTCACTTGCGAGTACGGAACCCAGTTGTCTGTCAACTCGATTGCGAGTGTCTGGCCAGAATTGAATACGGTAAGCGCGAGCTTGAACTTGGGCTGGACCAAATCGCAAATGTTGGATAGCCATCCATTTGTCCATTACTTCGCCAAATGCAACTCGCAATGAGGCGATGTCGGCCTCGTTATCAACGAATGATGAAATGATGTTATTCATCCTTTCAGTGGCAGATGCAAACTTGTTGTGTCCAGGCGCGATATGATTTAGAGCAATATCGCGATTTACTTCCGCAAAGTCATTAGCATCAGGCAATTTTACTTTTGCTTGACACAACTTGGGAGTCAGTATTGCAAGTGCGAAATAAGTGAGAATTTCTCTGCGTGTCGTCATCAAAGGGATTCCAAGAAAGTAATCAAGTAATCGCGTTTCTCTGCCGACATGTTAGCAAACCGATCTCTGGCTGCTTGGGCTTCTCCGCCATGCCACAGAATAGCCTCAGCCAAATTTCGAGCCCGCCCGTCGTGTAGAAAGTATGTATGTCCGCTTACTGTTTTTGTCAACCCGATTCCCCAAAGCGGTGGTGTTCGCCATTCTGTACCACTAGCCACTCCTTCAGGACGATCATCGGCTAGACCATCACCCATGTCATGAAGCAGTAGATCGGTGTAAGGCCATATGAGTTGACGCGATTGCTCAGGCTGGTTTTCCATAACCTTAGTTATTTGCTTTGGTATGTGACAACCGATGCAACCAGCCTCATAGAACAAGCGTTTGCCATATAGCACTTCTTTTGAACCTACATTGCGCCGAGCAGGTACAGCGAGGTTTCGAGTGTAGAACAGTATCAAACCCATGATCTTGTCACTGGCTTCAAGACCATCTGCATCAACTCCGTGGGGCGACTGAAGGCAAGGAATTTGCGCTGATGTACAGTCACCCCACGGATATGGCGAGATTGTAGTGGCAAGTCCGACATCAAATGTTAGAGCGTGGGAGTTCTGTTGATTCAGAGTGGGTTCACCTGCTTTCCAACCAAACCGGCCCAATGCTGGTTTACCAGATTCTGTGCTCCAAACAATATTCGGTCGACCGGATATTCCATCACCATCAAGGTCATCGGGATCGCTTCTTGAACGGATATCGGTTTCCGAAACGGCCTCAAGCAGGCCAAGGCCAATCATTGGCGGTGCGATTCGCGGTGATACCATCACCTCATCAGATAGAGAGCCATACCCAAGGTCCACAACTGAATAGGAAGGGTCGCGAAGGCTTACTACTGTTCCGTCACCCAAAGTAACCTCAAATTCCTCGTAATCAATCACCATTCGTCCCTCAGCAGTTAAACCGGGAGTAGCGAAATCTTGAAGTTGGCCACCATAAACAGGACCAGGAACAGAGTTAATCCGGTGTTCTTTCAGGAGTGAACGTTCCTCTTCAGTCGAGGGTGGAACGCTCAGACGAAGAATCATGGATATTGCATTGTCTTCCGGCCAGTTCCCCTTTGGTGGGTGGCCACGGCCATCTTTAATATGGCAACGTTGGCATGCACGCGCGTTGAATAGAGGACCCAAACCATCGCTTGATTTAGTTGATGATGGTGCGGTTACCCATAGACGTCGGAAGAATCCGTTGCCCACCATGAAGTCAAGTCGCGCTTCAAGAGAGATATTGGTGGAGGGCATGGAGAATGCATTGGCATTCACCATGCCCCGAAAGGTTCCGGCGCCGCCCTGATTTGTTTCATACCGCTCGGGAGCAGTGAAATCTCTAGTAGGGGCTACTATCTCAGCAGTGTCAGCGCTGGCGGACACGCAAAGAACAAGCGTGCAAGCAAGGACAAATGAGCGGGCGGAAAGTATAGACAATGTAGGTTGACTTTAATGTTTATTAGAAAACAGCATCCGGGTTATCAAGGCTGTCTGATCCCTCCAGTTCTAGGGTCCCCAACCCAAGCGTGAAAGCAACCATTTCAATTTGCTGTGTTTGAGATTTGAGAGCGTCGATGACATCCCGGACAATTCTATTGCCGTTTTCATCTCCTTCTGCTAGCATTTGATCATAGCTCTTTCCGGACTCTGCAACAATCACCATGACCATCGCACGGCTGAGGCTGTCTCGCAAAGCTGTCTGCATGGCTGAATCGGCATTGGAGTCAATGTTATTGACTAGTTCTGAGAGGCTAGTTCCAGAAACTACACTTCCATCTATTCTTGTGTAACTGCCTAGGTAAACATTCTGCATGCCGACGATATTATAGAAATGAGACCAGTGCGTGTTGTCGCTGAAACAATCATGTTCCTCTTCGGGGTCATGGAGAATAAGGCCGAGCTGCATTCGTTCGCCAGCAAGTTCTCCGTAGCTGAGGCTACCAAGACCGTTGAGAATGATAGCGAGCCCATCGTTGCCTTTGAAACTCATCACATAGGCGCGAGCATCACCATCATCAGCCCACATAGCGACTGCATTTTCTAAGTCAGAGATTAATAATTCACTGGCTGCCTTCAGGTAGGCTCCACGCCTGTCGCAGTTGCCATTGGTGCAAATTGCCATATTGAAATCGGATGCTGGCCGCAGCCCTGCACCGGCATTAGTTCCGTTTAGATCTTGACCCCAGAGCAGAAACTCAATGGCATGATAGCCGCGGGACACATTGGATTCCACTCCATCTATTTCATGCAGTGAGTCAAGCAAAGCAGCATCTATATTGGACGCATCTACATTCACACCGCCAATTTTGAGACTCGTGTTCTTTACCACATTTGCAATGTAGAATGAATTGGCATCCGAGTTATCTCCATAAGACATATCGACATAGTCAATCAATCCCTCATCCAACGGCCAGGCATTAACCAAGCCTTCCCAGTCATCAACCATTGGATTTCCGAAACGGTAAGCTTCACTTTGCTGATAGGGTACACGTGCATTTATCCAAGCTTCTTGTGCCAGTGAAAGATTCATGCCAGTTGGATCGGTGATTAAGTTATCAATGGCATGATCGAGTACCCTAGCGCGAATTAGAGAGTCTTCATAAGTTGCATGAGCAATGTCGGCATAGGTTTTCAAGACATTGGACACCTCGGCTGCTTGGGCGCCCGATGCAAAAAGAACAAATGAAAATACCGATGCGGTAATCGGTTTGAATATAGATTTGATTCTCATAATGGTTCCTTCAATGTGAAATGTAAATATTAATGAGAGTCATTATTATATTAATAATAATTCTTATTTACAAAAATATTTAATATCTCTCGCAACAATATTTGTGGCCCAATCTAAACAGATCACACTTCAGTCCGAAGTTCTAGTCGATAGATAATATAAATAATTGTTGTTATTTAGATAACTAGCAATCAAAGTATTAGTCACATTACTGATCGGGTTTCATGATGTTCTCATGCTCAGAAGCCAAAACGCTACCGGTCTGCAGGTCACTCGGTGCACTGGTTAGTCAAGCTCGCTTGTCGTTTACCAATAGGCTGAGCATATTAGGAGCAAATCGATGCGCGTGAGCGTAATAACAGGTACATATCAACTTGCAAAATATCCGAGTAAATAAATTTTGTATTAGCTTGGTCATGCTTATAATCATTGGAAACTACAATTGCAAGTTGTATGTCCTTATAGGGCAAATTTGCAATCTGATTCAATATGTCAAATTAATATACAACCATAGAGGAAGTTAAGATGATTAAGAAATTTATGTTAACTCTAGTATCCGCTTCACTGATGATAGTCGGGTCCGCCGTGGCACATGCCGCTGGACACGCTGGAACATTAAAAATAGGGGTGCTCGGCGTTATGAGCGGACCTGCGGCGTCTTGGGGTCTGGTGAACAGATATTGTGCTGAGGTGACAGCCAAAATGTATAACGCTGCAGGTGGCGTGAAGATTGGCGATGAAATGTATATGATTGAAGTTATTTCAATCGACGACAAAAACGACCCTAAAAATTCGATTGCTGGTGCCGAGCGGCTAACGTATCAGGAAGACATCAAGTACATCATTGGTCCAAATGTCGATACTACTGCCAGAGCTATTGTGCCTGTCATTGAGAAAGCAGGGGCGATGAACTTTCCCTATGCTTTCGATAGAACACTGTATTCACCACCGGCAAGTAATTCAGTATTGGGTATGATCGCATCATATCAGGCTGGACCGGTTATCTATAAACATCTCATGGAAAATATGGGTGTTAAGTCCGTTGCATTCGTTGCACGCAACGAGTCAGACCCTCTCAATCAGCGCCGTGAAGGCGTAGAAGCAGCTAACATGTTAAATTTGAATATTGTGGCAGCTGAGGATACATATGAGCCTGGGACGACTGACTTTTTTCCAGTGATGTCTAGAATTGTGCAGCAAAATCCAGATCTGATTGTGCTGTCAGGGGTTGCACCATCGGATGCGCCTTTGCTGATTCGTGCTGCCCGTGAACTCGGCTATGGCGGACTGATTAGCACTGAAACTGCACAAGACGCAAAAATTCTTGCGGAAGTCGCTGGTGAGACGGCAAATGGATTCATATCAGTTGGAGGTGCTAGCACGCCTGAGATTTCGGATGAATACATGAATGAATTTCGCGCGGCCTATGTAGATCATGTGGGTGAGTGGAATGATGAGGCTGGCACCAAAGTCTACGCCTTGGAAATGATTATTGAAACGCTGAAACTGGCCGGCCCTGAAGCAATTGATGATATCGAAGTGTTCAAAGCTGCGATGGGACAGCTAAATGTTGAAAACAGATTGCTCGTTGGTGAAAACAGCTTGAAATTTGTTGGTTCCGGATTCTTCGGTCAAATGCGTCAACTACCGATTCCAATGGTGGTTAACGAATACAGGGATGGAGAGTTTCAGACGCTTTTCATTGGATCGGTTGAATAGCTGATCTTTGCTCCTGATTACCGAATCGGGAAATCCCTGAGTTTCCGTCAGGTAAATTTGAAGAAGCACCGCTACATTTTTGTGGCGGTGTTTCTTTGTTGATCTAATCTGCTAGCCATTAATTCTGACAACGCAAATTCACATCAGTATGGATTAATATGGAACAGGTAATTTTCAATGGGCTTTATTCTGGGTTTCAGTACGCGCTGATTGCGCTTGGGCTAACGATGATTTTCGCGCTCATGAACGTGTTGAACTTCGCACATGGGCAAATGTATGTATTAGGTGCCTTTGTTACTTACTACATTTATGGTGTACTGGGCTACCCGTTTATCGTGGCGCTAGCCGCTACAGCGGTCACATTAGCGATAGTAGGTGTATTGTTTGAACTGTTGTTTTTTCGCAGAGTTTTACGACACAGCACTCGCGAAGAGAGTTCCATGCTGCTCGCAGCAGGCACTGCCTTGTTGCTGGAGAGCATGATATTGATATTCTTTGGCGAAAAACATCGTGGAGTTCCCCCGATTGCATCTGGGGTTTTTAGCATTGGTGGGGCGTTCATCCCGTATTCCCGCGCGGTTGTTATGGTGCTGGCGGCCGCAATGATTGCGGCATTTATCGCATTCATGCGTTACACTAGGCCGGGTAGAGGTCTAAGAGCCTTTGCCCAAGATCGTGAAGCAGCACAATTGCAGGGAGTCAACGTTAACCGTTATTCAATGCTCGGATTTGCAATTGGTGCTGCACTGGCCGGACTGGCCGGTACTTTGCTGGTTTCTATATCCGGGGTTAACAGTGGAATCGGTACAGCCATATCTATCAAAGCCTTCATTATGGTTATGATCGGTGGCGCCGGTGTTATATCGGGTGCTATATTTGGTGGATTCATTCTTGGAATGATTGAATCGTTTGGCTATCGATTTCTGCCAGGAGGCGAAACCTACTTGGTCATCTTTGTTGCGCTAATCATATTTTTGGCGTTGCGGCCTCAAGGTTTGATGGGAAAACCTTGGGGGTAATGTACGAATCAAATTTAGCATTATCAAATCTTCCATGTTGATCAATATTCATCAAAATTCGAAGTTTAAATTCGGGTTTCTGGGTGTTGTTATTCTGATCTATCTGGTGTTAATCCCGACTTTTCTTGTTAACAAACCCTATTTGCTTGGGATCATCACTACCGCCTCGGTTCTTGCATTTATCAGTGCCGGTGTCTGGTTGACATTCTACATTGGTCGTATCAACATTGGACAGGGAGCGTTTGCACTTCTCGGTGGATATGTTTCCGCAATCCTCATCACCCGTTTGGAAATGTCATTTTGGCTTGCGATGCCCTTGGCAGGTGTCGTCGCAGCATTGGTTGCCATTTTGATCGGTCTTCCGATCCTACGGTTGCGAGGCGTTTATTTCGCAATGATAACACTGAGTCTGACGGAAACAGCCCGTCTGTCGGCGCAATCATTTTCTTCGCTTACCAACGGGTCGAGAGGAATAATCAATATTCCGCTACCTGGGTCAATCGAATTTTTCGGGATCACGCTTATTCCTAATTTCGCCAATCTAAACAAACATCTTGCTCTGTTTTTTCTTGGTGCGTTTTTGCTTATCGTTGGTTTTGCCGCTCTATACCGTATTGTAAATAGTCGACTAGGCCGTTTATTCCGGTCGCTTCAACAGAATGAAGAGCTGGCTTCATCGACTGGTATAAACGTACCGATTCTTCGGGTCATTGCATTTGCGATCAGTGGATTTTATGGCGGAGTTGGCGGAGCCTTCTTTATTGCATCCCAGCAAAGCATTTATCCTGCCACATTTCAAATTCAAGATTCAATATTTTTCATGCTGTACTGTTTTCTTGGTGGTTTGGGATATGTATTTGGCCCGCTAGTTGGCACGTTCGTGCTTTTTCTAAGCTTTGAATTGTTGCACGGCCTGAACGAGTATCAACCCTTCCTGTATGCCGTCATCATGATTGCGTTCATGATTTGGTTGCCTAATGGATTGCTGAGCATTCGATTGCCGAACTTGCGGTTGAAGTCCGATGCTAGGAGTTAAATAATGAACATTCTAGAGGTTCAGGAAATAACGAAGCGGTTCGGCGGTCTTGTCGCAGTTGACAAAGTTTCGTTCAACGTTGAAGAGAACAACATTATTGGCGTTATAGGGCCAAATGGCGCTGGTAAAAGCACACTCTTTAAGTTGATTACTTCTTTTTTGCAGAAAAGCTCTGGGAAGGTGCTGTTCAAAGGCGAAGACATTACCGGTTATTCTGCGCACATGGTCGCACGTCGCGGTGTTGTGCGGACGTTTCAAGAAACTACAATTTTCCGTGAAATGACTGCGTTACAGACTGTGATTGTGGCTCATCACCTGAGGAGTCAAGCTAGTCTAGCGGGATTTTTTTTCGGGTCACGTCAAGCGCGTAAAGATGAAGCGGAATTTCGGGAGAGCTCGATCGAAATTTTGAACTATCTTGGGCTGTCAAGTGTTCAGGACGAAATCGCACGCAATTTACCGCATGGCTATCTCCGTGGATTAGGTATTGCTGTGGCAATGGCGGCCAACCCATCGGTTCTTCTACTTGATGAGCCCTTTGCCGGAATGAATCCTGAAGAAACGGATACCGCAGTTGAAATGGTGCGCGGTATTCGAAAGCGCGGGGTTACCGTGCTTTTGGTAGAACACGATATGCGTGCTGTAATGCGTATCTGCGATCATATTGTGGTGTTGAATTTTGGTAAGAAAATCGCGGAAGGTTCAGCGCAGGAGGTTCAAAACAACGAGCAAGTGATCGAAGCGTACCTCGGTCGCGACGATGATCAGCTTATGGAGCGAGAATGAGTTATTTTTCTTTGACGAACGTTACTGTTCGCTATGATCATGTGTTGGCGGTGTCTGATATTTCAATTCAATTGGAGGAGCGCCAAATTATTGCGCTGATCGGCTCAAATGGTGCTGGCAAAACTACTACTCTGCGAGCTATTACCGGCCTGACACCAATATCTACGGGTAATATTCACTTTAAAGATCAACAGATAGATAAAATGAGCCCGCATGATATTGTGTCCATGGGCATTGTAATGGTTCCAGAAGGCCGTCACGTTTTTCCATACATGACAGTAAAAGACAATCTTCTTATGGGTGCCTTTGCTCGGCGTGACAAGGCAGAAATAAAAAGCGATATGGAGCGCATCTGGCAACGATTTCCGCGCCTCAAGGAACGAAAAAACCAGTATGCCGGGACCATGAGTGGTGGTGAGCAGCAAATGCTGGTTATTGGCCGTGCGCTGATGGCGAAACCGAAGTTGTTGCTGCTAGATGAGCCTTCTCTTGGACTTGCACCGCTGCTCGTTCAGGAAATTGCTCGTTCCATTGTTTTGATTAATCAAGAAGAAGGTGTCAGCATAGTCTTGGTCGAGCAAAATTCGCGTATGGCATTGAAGGTATCTGATCGCGCTTTCGCACTCGAAACAGGACGAATTGCATTAGAAGGTGATTCCAAAGACTTGATAAAGGATGATCGTGTGAGACAGTTATATTTGGGTATTTGACTGTCATGAAAATACTAATCGTCAATCCAAATTCAACTGCCTCAATGACAAGAAAAATTGAAACGGCAGCTAAGAATGTTTGTCATAGGGAAACCGAGATCATTGCAGTTAACCCAAGCGACTCACCACCGAGTATCGAAGGGCATTTTGATGAGGTTATGAGCGCCAAGGGCTTGGTTGACAAAGTGACCTGGGGTGAATCAAATGGAGTTGATGCGACACTTGTAGCTTGCTTTGATGATCCTGCAATCGGCGCCTGCCGGGAAGTAGCAACAGGTCCGGTAATGGGAATGTGCGAAGCTGCCATGATTGCAGCCTCAGTTATTTCAACCGGGTTCAGCGTGGTTACAACGTTGGCGCGCTCGGTCTCAATCATTGAGGATTTGGCAGAAAAATATGGAATGCATCGTCGCTGTCGGCGTGTAAGAGCCGCAAATCTGCCAGTGCTTGCATTGGAAGAAAATAACTCCGAATCGTATGATCGAATTCGTTCGGAAATTCAGTGTTCGATAGAAGAAGACATGATTGAAGCAGTTATTCTCGGTTGTGCTGGCATGGCTGACCTAACAGAAAGATTAAGCAAGGACACAGGAGTTCCGGTAGTTGATGGGGTTGTTGCAGGTGTAAAGTTGCTCGAGGGCCTTGTAGGTGCTGGAGTGGCAACTAGCAAAATTGGAGCTTACGCTCAGCCGCGCAGCAAATAGGTGGTGTGCTCGATTAAATCGGTAATGACGAACACCGCTTTAGACTTATGAGTTGTTTGTGTTGTGAATCCCTCATGGTTAAACATTTAGGGGGATTTAGTGTTTCAAATAATTATCCTTTATCACAACGTTTGAGTCGCTGAATTCAAATTTAACTGAACGTTATGACAACGCTTGTCCATAGTTTGAGTCTGGTCAACACAGTTTCAGACAACTTGACTTCGTAAAAAGTGATAACTTTGTACACGTTTTGAACAAGAAGTTCCAACTCGTTCCAAGGTATCTAGGCAGTCCAGTGTAGGGCATCAACACACTAATTCTAGTGATTGAACGACTCGCCATCTGAGTTTATGTTCCACCAGTCGCGTTGATGCCGGCATGCGATGAGACTTGGTGCCAAAGCACTCGCAGGCGATGTTTTGATGTTCATTGATAATAGTCGGTTGTCGCTGTGTCAGAGCCGTTGATTGACAGAGATTGGAAGTTATTGCGAGTGCATAGTAAAGCGGGTTGGGGGTTTAGTCGCAATAGTCGGGATCTTTGACTGTGTGACATCGTAAATTTCAAAGTGACTGAGGTGACAAACGATGTCCACAATCACCTTGCAAGTGGAAGGTGTCGCTAGGTCGGCGTAACTTCATGGGTCACCTAGACAAGGATTACAAGTGGTGTAGCGATTTGTCGTTCATCTTGTATTGTGTCATTGAAGATTGATTTGACCAGTGCAGGCATTGAAACATGTCAATCATTCAAATGACAAGTTCAAAGCAGTTTTCAAAGGAGAGAACAGGGTTTGAACGCGTTATTTCTGTCAAATCAAGTGTGACAACTTAAACCGATGATATCGGCATTTAGACATCGACAAGAGATTGATATTATTTAGTTGTCAATGATATACGCCGAACCAGTCCAATCATGGGGTCAGGTTGCCTGAGCATCTGAAAAATCCACCTTGACAGCAAGCTTAGATAAGTTACAATATCTGTCTGACAACCGAAAAATGCACTGCAGTCACTTTGCATGAGCTCGGCTTGCCTAGAATTGGTGAGAATCCGTTTCGCAATGTCAGCACAAAATGCAGTGTTTTCAGCTGTGGCGTTTTTTGGACTCGCCTCCGTTTGTATTGTCAGATGATTTCATTTTTGAATTTCTTCCTGTCAAATCACATCCAGTAGCAATTCCAAGCACAGGCCGGGTTTGCCGGTCACTACGCAAAACCATGTGGTATCCGTGTCCAATGACGCTGATGCAACAACTGACACTAACCGGCGCATGCGACTCAACACCGGTTCCTCATCCTCCACTTGACTTTAGGGAATTTAGCTTATGGATGACAAACATTCCACCTCAGAGCCACAGCGTGAAAGGCATTTAGGACCTTGGCACGATCGGTTCTTCAAACACAATTTCAACACTGAGGCAAGCATATGGTCTCTATTGCAGATGGCGTTGACGCCGGAACAGTTGGCAACGCTTGACCCCAGTTCAATTGTCATCAAGTCAGGCAGTCTGTCCGATGACAACAATCTGGTGGAATATGTCTCGGACCTGATTGTTGAGATCAAGTTGGCCGACGGCAGTGATATCGCGCTCACCGTGATCTTTGAGCACAAAAGTTATGTTGACCCGAACCTGTTGAGTCAGCTGTTCAATTACATGGGTCAGCTGTACCAGAAGAAAGCCAGGTTAGTGGTTCCGGTTGTGGTTTATCATGGTCGGTCCAAGCGGGGTCCGGAGCCATCGTTTTACGAGTTGAATTATTCCGATTTGTCGCCGGATATTTTTGACGCGTGGGAACCAAATCTGGTGAAGTTCAGAGTGGTTCTTCTGAATCTTCGGGACAGTCAGATTCAGGCGCAGTTGGGGCTGGGTCAGCTGCCGTTGAGGGACGCGTTGTCGATGCAAGTCATGGGTCAGGTTTGGGAGGCGGACGAGAGTCTCTATATCAGTTGGATGGATCAATCGAATCAGTTGGAGGTGTCGGAGCGAATTCAGTTTGTCCAGATGTTGAGTATATATTTGACAGTAGTGATACCGGAGTTTAAAATACAGAGGATGAGAGAATTGTCAGAGGTCCTAGGATCGGGAGATGAGAAAATGCGCGAGGCGTTGTTGAAATTATGGAGGGAAACTCAGCCTGAGTCGGTCGCTGAGTTTTATGAAATTGCCAATCAGAAAATTCTGCCGGAAATTCAACGGAAAAGTTTGCAGGAGGGTCGGCAGGAGGGTCGGCAGGAGGGTCGGCAGGAAGGTCGGCAGGAAGGTTTGCAGGAAGGTTTGCAGGAAGGTTTGCAGAAAGGTCGACAGGAAACCATGGAGGAGGTTGCTGAGCGCTTGATTAGCAAAGGTATGGCGGATTCAGATATTCATGTGGTTACGCAGTTGTCTATGGAAGAGGTAGCCAAGCTGAGGAATGGCGCTTGTGAGTAGTGTCATCCATGCATCCAGGGCTTCAGCGGCTCTTTTAGGTGAAAGACAGATAGTCGGATGTTCTGTGAGGACCCTTTCTATGTGCTGGTTTTGAAGGTTTGAATCTGTTGATGACAGGTTGAAATGTTATAGTTCTTTTAATATTCAGACAACTTGAACTCATAAAAAAAGTGATATGTCCTTGAACAGATCTTGCACAGGTTCATCATTCGAACCCGGCCTCGCCTTCGGTATCCTAGCGTTGCACTGACAGTATCCCTCTTGAGTGGGAAACGGAGAGGGTTAATGCCAGCTCGGTCAGCAGGGCCAGGCTGTCGCAGTTAAACTTGGCGAAGCACAGATTCATGGAATAATATGAATACTGCTCCCAATTGCGTATGACATCAACGTTCTGATGTCAAGTTGAAATCTATTTCAAGGAATAAATAAGAGCTTGAAATGCGGTTTTTATCAAATTAAATGACAGTTTAGATTGATGATGCGGAAGTGGAATTTTGAATAAGGAACTGTTTTATTAAATTGTTGATATTACACATTGAATTAGATCGATAACAAGGTTAAGAAATCTGGATTTGCTGAACCCAATGAAGCATGTATATGGGTTGACAAGTTTTGGCACCTGCTAAACAAGCGTTAGTTTTATTGTTTCATCAAGTATTTGGTTTTTGCTGGCTATGGAGATTTCCGTTCTTTTATTCGGGAACCTGCGTGGATGCAGATGACTAGTATGATCAAACTGAATATGATGGCCGCAATCGGTCGTTCAATAAAATCAAGAGGGCTTTTGACTCTCGCCATTGCAGACCGCAATTTTACTTCCATGATGCCTCCTAACACCATTCCAAGAACAACCGGTACCAATGGGAGTTGTAATCGTTTCAAAATTAACCCAAATATACCAAAGCCTGCAGCAATGGCACAGTCTGTCATGGAGTTGCGCAAAGAGTAAACACCGACAAACCCAAGTATAAAAATTATGATGCCTATAAATCGCGTTGGTATTTGCACTACACGAAGTATTCCTCGGGTGGAAAACACAAGAAATATGATCACAAATACATTCAGCAACAGTAAAGCGAGATAAAGCGCTACAACAAAATCCATCTGATTGGCGAAAAGTTGCGGTCCGGGGATGACATTGTGAACAAAAAAGACTGAAAGCATCATCGCAGTCAATGCTTCACCGGGAATACCAAGCGCAAGAAGTGGAATCATTGCCGCTGCCGGTACAGCGTTGTTTGCCGCTTCTGAGGCGATTAAACCCTCAGGTGAACCGTGACCGAATTTCTCTGGTTGTTTCGATGTTTTCTGAGCGTAGGTATAGGATAGAAATTGGGCTGTGAACTCACCAACACCCGGAATCATGCCCATCATTACACCAAACGATGATGAAACAGTCGCAATCCGTTTGAACCCCAATACCTCTTTGAGTCCTGCGAAAACACTACCTTTAACCTCGCCTGGTTTTGGAGATTTGTCTTTTTCCACTAATAGCAGAAAGGCTTGGGATAGCGCAAACAAACCCAGTACAACAACAATGAGATCTACACCTGAGGCCAACCAAGTTTGATCGAAAGTGAAACGACGGGTATATTTAACCGGTTCTAATCCAACCGTGTTCAAGAAGATTCCAAAACAAGCTAGCATACCGGCTGCAAACATCTGTCCTCGATGTGCTAAAACAACCAAGATTATGCCAAGTAGCGCGGCGAGAAAAATTTCTCGACTGCCGAAATGGGGTGCAATTACCGCCAGTATTTGAGAAAGAAAAATAAGGCAAATTACTGAAAACACACCACCGAAGAATGATGCAGAATAGGCTAAGGACAAGGCGCGGCGCGGATTACCACTTTTAGCTATCGGATGACCATCGTAAGTTGTCAACGCATTGACTGCAGTACCCGGCGCATTGACCAATATAGCTGGGATTGCGCCGCCGTACATTGATGAACCATAGATTCCGAGTAGGACTGTTAATCCGACTAGTGGATCTAGTGAAAAAGTAGCTGGTAGTAAAATTGCAATGGCAACTGCAGGCCCGACACCGGGAATAGCACCAATAACAACTCCACCTATTGAACCGATAAAAAGTGCCGCAATCACGTCCCAGCGAGCGAGCAATTGCGTAGCAGATAGGAGCAATTCCATTGCTGCACCTAAAGATATAGGATCATGAAGTTGCGGATGAAAGTTGGCAAGTACTCGTAGATTGCTCCTCCAGGGATTTTTACCGCAAGTAATCCTTTGAATATCAAGACGATAACAATGCCAAGTCCGACAGCTGAAGAAATGGTATTGCGATCGCGATAACCGCAACGCAAGCTAAGTAGGCAGACAAAAAACAGTGAGGTTGGTAAGTAACCGACGATGGGTACGATCCATACATAAGCCATGAACCAAAGCGCATATTCAAGCGACTTAGCCCACAAGATTATTTCCTGTACACGCCCTGGATTTCGGGTTGAGCTTATCGAGCTTAAAAAATGCAAAAATGCGAATAACGACATCCCAGCCAAGCTGATCACAGGCCAGAAAGCTGGCTGAGCAAACAATTTGGTGTTTTTTATCCACTTTGTTTCATTGCCGACCTGTGAGAGAAGAAACAGCGAAACCAAAAGAAACAACACCGCGAACACTAGATCACCGGGATGTCGATATCGTTTAAGAAACACTTTGATGGGACCGGGTCTAAGCATGATTTGACAAAGCGTGTTGTCATGCTAAATTCTGGGCAGTCGATGGTGACTGCCCAGTTAACAGGTAATATGGAACGCTACGGTTATTGCTCCAGGATGTTATCAATTCGCCCAAGTGTTTCAATATCGCTGGCAATCTGCGCATTGGCTGCATCGACATCTTGCCAGTATATGAGGGCACCGGTGTCCTGAGCGAGTTGTTTAGCTTTGTCTGATTGCATCACTTTCTTCGCAACCGCGATAATTTTCATACGGGCGTCGCCAGGAGTATCTTTGTGCACGAAAAGTCCATTCCAAAGAGCTATGTTGAGCTCAGGAACAATTTCGCCAACAGTTGGGACGTCAGGTGTGATGCCGATCCGGTCTGCACCTATGGACGCCAGGACTTTCACTTCGTTCATGCAAGGAAGGATTAGTTGCAGTGTGGTATTTATGACATCGACATCACCTGAGGCTAATGTATTGCAGTCCAAGGCGTCAAAAGCTGCGTCGGAACTGTAGCTGAATCCCAATTTTTTGGCCAGCGCCAAAGTTACTCGTGTTGGGATCAGTACCGAGCCGAAATGCCCCAAAGCCACATCATTATTTTTGGCATGTTGAGCCAACCCCTGCATATCGCTATAAGGTGCATCTTCGCCAGTCGCTATAACAAATGGGTAGGTCAGGAAATTGCCAAGTGGATCAAATGGATTTGGGTTAAGTTCCGGAATGCCGATCATTGGACCTATAGTTGGAACTGCAATAATGAATGATCCGATTGTATAGCCATCAGCTGGTGCTGAGGCGACTTCGACTGCACCAGGGAAAGGTCCGCCACCACCCCCAGGTTTATTGATAACAGCAGCAGGCACGTTATAAGTCGATTGAAATTCTTCAGCGATTATGCGGGTGAGTACATCTTCAAGATCTCCCGGTGGCCAAGGAACAATAAAGCTGACCGGTTTCTCAGGGTATTCCGCTTGTGCCAACGGAATAAACAGAAACAAGCTCAGAATTAGGGTTTGAAACAGTTTTTTCATAGATTCTCCAAATTGACGTGTAATAAAAAATTTGTGATTGATATATTGAGCAACAACTCAGCCGACACTCCAGCCTACATCAGGACGGTCAAACCATACATGGACTTGACCGGTTCCAGTTGCGCTTTCATACTCGCTGAACAATCTTCCTTTAGCATGGCAATTTACGCCACCGAGAGCGCCGACCATCATCAAATAGTGACCGAACTTACCTTCAGGTCCATGCGTTCGATATTCATTCATGCGTTTTATAACAGATTTATGGTCGCCTTGTTGCCAACATTCTAGCCGCAGTTCATCGGCAGCGCGTGCTTCAGGTGTTCTGATATTGGCTGGTTCCGATGTTTCATGATACTCAAGCTCATCTAGCGACCAAAAACGATGGCTCATCCCACCGCTAGCAATCAGCACCACACGCCGGTTTGACGCGGCAACCGCTGTTGCAATACCCTTGCCAACTGTAAGAAAGTTATGGTCTTGAGCGGTTTGGCAAATTCCCATTGAAATCCAAGCTTCACCGCTGTTGAGGAAGTGGGCAGTGTTGATGGTCGGGTAGTGAATTGGCAACGCATCATCGGCACACGCATGGCAACGAACCCCGCGCGCATTGACTTCATCGCATACCAAGTTCGCAAAATCAGCATCTCCTTTGAGGTTGTAAGGAATCTGCGCCATGCCGCGTGGTAACTCTTCAGATGTGTATGTTCCAGCGCGTCTTGCATGAGAGCTGATTACAAATTCAACTGTTGTAAACCAATGGGTGTCGAATAGCAATATGACATCCGGTTGCAATTGCTCAAGTACTTCGCGTCGCAACCGCTTTAAACCGGGGACTAGACTAATCTCACGGCCATTATTGATCTCATGGCGTGCTTCGCGCGAAAACATGATGGTTGGCGCGTGTGACAAGAAGCCGGCACCGACAATTTCTCCCATTGGCAAGTATCTCTTAGAATTAATTATGTTGATTTATTCTGTGGAGAGTTTATCATTCGCGCAACTCGTTTGCAACCTAATATATCGCAGACAGGTAAAATACACTTGATTTAAGTCAATATTAAATTTCAAAATCGTGGAATCCAGAACAGATATAAGTGGTATTAGCGTCTCGCCGCATCATTTTATAGGTGGCCAGCGTATTGCATCAAGCCAAAGTTTTGAAGTGCGTTCACCACTTGACTGGGATCAAAAGCTAGCTGATGTTTCGAGAGGCGATCAAGCCGTTACGGAATTAGCGCTTGAGGCTGCGGTCAGTGGTTTTCATGAGTGGTCTGCACTCAAGCAATCTGAGCGAGTCGAAATCTTGTTCAAACTAGCTGACCTGATTGATGCGAATGCTGAGGATATCGCCGCTATCGAATGTCTTGATATGGCTATGTTGCACGAAAGCTTGAGACTTAGGTTAATTCCACGCGGTGCACTGAATTTCAGAAACTATGCACAGATGGTGGCTGAGTATCAAGAACGTGTTTGGTCATCGAAAGGAACTTGCAATCGCGTGATACGCGACCCCGCCGGACCCGCTGTAATAATCACGCCTTGGAATGCACCATTCATGTTGTCGACCTGGAAAGTGGCACCGGCACTTGCTGCGGGCAATTCAGTGATTTTGAAACCAGCGGAGTGGGCTCCATTATCCGCTAGCTTGTTAGCAGATTTAATCAATGATGCTGGATTTCCGCAAGGAACATTCAATGTTGTGCAGGGCTTCGGCTCCGAAGTTGGCGCAGCACTGGTATCGGATCCTCGAGTGCGCCGTATATCATTCACTGGCTCTCCGGATACAGCGCGCGATATCGGAGTTTCGGCAGCGAAGAATATCGTTCCTTTCACTGCCGAACTTGGGGGCAAAGGTCCGCTAATTGTTTTCGCCGATGCTGATATTGACGCCGCCGCAAGAAAAGCGGCAGCGCAATTTGAAGACTCCGGTCAGGTTTGCCTTGCTGGAACACGGTTATTGATTGAAAATTCAATAAAACCTGAGTTTATGGAACGTTTTGTATACCATACTGAACAACATGTATACGGAGATAGCCGAGATCCAGCGACCACCTTGAGTGCAGCAATTCATCCGTTGCATTTGGAGAAAGTAGAAGGTTTCATTCAACGCGCCCGCCAAGCAGGTGACAAAATAATTTTTGGTGGTGAGAGATTTGAAGAGGGAAAGCTATGGTATAAGCCCACTTTGATCGAACCGATATCGAATGAATCTGAGATTGTCCAGAAAGAAATTTTCGGTCCGGTTCTGACGCTTCAGGTTTTTGAGAAAGAGGAGCAGGCTGTGAAACTTGCCAACAGCACTGAATACGGTTTATCTGGCATTGTTTTCACCTCGAGCGTCGAACGTGCGCAACGAGTGGGGCGTGGAGTGAGGGCTGGGACTGTTTGGGTGAATTCATTTTTAGTGCGCGACCTTAGTGCGCCTTTCGGCGGTTATGGAATCAGCGGTATTGGTCGCGAAGGTGGTGATTATGCGCTGGACTTTCATAGCGATCTCAAAACCTTGCAAATTTTAGATGGGTCAGTCAGCTGAACTTATGAATGAGCACCGTAACATACTGTTTATCATGTGTGATCAATTGCGACAGGATTACTTGTCCTGTTACGGGCACAAGACATTGGAAACGCCGAATATTGACCAGCTTGCTACCAAGGGTGTCAGATTTGACAATGCCCGTTGTCAAGCGCCTTTGTGTGCCCCATCTCGCGCCAGTTTTTACACTGGTCGCTATCAGTCAAGCCACGGTGTGTATGGGAATGAAGATACCACTCAACTAGGCGAGAAGATGCTGGCAGATTATCTTAGGCCGCTAGGGTATCGAACTGCGGTAGTAGGTAAAACGCACAGCTTTAAGAGCGAGACAGACATGCAAGAAGCAGGTGTCAATTTGGATTCACAGTTTGCCCGTGCAGCTGCTAGTGGAGGGTTTGAGCCCTATGAACTGCATGAAGGGCTTTACCCTGATCCATTGTTGCCTGAGGATCAGGGGTACACAAATTATCTGAGATCGTTGGGCTATGAGGATCCCAATCCTTGGCAGAAAAGAGCAAATAGCGGTGTAGATGAAGATGGCAATTTACATTCAGGCTGGTCACTTCGAAGCAGTGTATATCCAGCGGCGTTACCAGAGGCGCATTCGGAAACTGCGTTTACGACCAGGCGTGCAATGGACTTCATTAATGAAACGAAAGACCAACCTTGGTGCTTGCATTTAAGTTATATAAAACCTCATTGGCCCATTATTGCACCTACACCTTATCATAAAATATATGATGCGAGTGATGTTCAGAATGTCATACGCAGCGAATCTGAGCGAGAGAATTCACATCCAGTGATTGACGCGTTCATGCGTTTGGAATACAGTGAATCGTACTCAAGAAGCGAAGTGCGTGATATTGTTGTTCCTGCTTATATGGGACTTGTCAAGCAGATTGATGATCACATCGGAACAATGCTAGCGTTTCTTGATGAACGTAACCTTTCTCAGAACACAATGATTGTTTTTACGTCAGACCACGGTGATTATCTTGGTGATCATTGGCTTGGAGAAAAAGACCTGTTTCATGAGCCTTCGGTGAAGTTGCCAATGATTGTGGTCGATCCGAGGAAAAAAGCGGACTGCACGCGAAACAAAATTCGTGCTGAACTTGTCGAATCAATTGATATACTGCCAACTTTGGTTGAATATGCTGGTAGCAGTATTTGTCAAGAACGAATAGAGGGGCGCTCTTTAATGCCTCTTTTGCACAATTCACGACCAACTCAAGGTTGGAGAGAGTATACAATTAGCGAAACAGATTATGCAGACCGTGGTTCACGCGTTACGCTCGGTATTGCGCCTTACCAGTGCCGTGCAACTATGGTCTGCACCAGTCGTTGGAAATACATTCATTATTATTGCTTTCCTCCTCAACTATTCGACCTTGAACAAGATCCTGGCGAGTTGGTAGACCGCGGCCAAGATTCCGGGTTGGAATCAGTTCGGCAGCGTATGAAAGAGGCTATTTTCGATTGGCAGTGCTCACTGAAGCGCCGAGTTGGCCTTGAATACGGTTACATGGAAGGTCAGGGGCCGCAACGAGATGAACAGTTTGGCATAATCATTGGCCGTTGGTAGCAACATAAAGATGCAGTGTTATCTGCGAGCTAGGAAGATTGAAATCCGCTTGTCCGGCACCAACAGTGACAATAGGTTTGTTTATTTTGCCGTGTTGAAGTTTTTATTTGGGAACCGGAACATATAGTTTCAGCCCATCAAGATCGGGTGTGACCTCTAGCTGACAGCTCAAGCGGCTAGCGTATTGTCGCTCTACATCAGTCATATCAAGCATAATATCCTCAATCTCGTTTGGCTGGCCAATGTTGTTGATCCATTCCGGAGCGATAACAACATGACAGGTGGCGCAGGACAGACATCCGCCGCATTCACCATGAATGTACGGAACATTGTTGGCGATGGCAGCTTGCATCAAATTCAGACCGTTCTCAATATTCGCTTTAATATCGGGGTTGCCTTCCACCATCCAAGTAATTTTGGCCATTTTTGTATTAAATGTAGTGTATGTAAAAATCACGTAATTGATCATTGTTGAGATCAGTGGTTTTTACGAACTCGTCTTCTTTGATAAATGTCAGGTTATCGATGAGCTCTTTACCAACTGATTCGACTAATGCTTGATCGGCTTTAAGCGCCTGGATAGCAGAGATCAGGTTCTCAGGGACGCCATCCTTGGCATCTTGATTGAGTAGGCAATCTGCGGTTTCTGCCGGTGGGAACTCATAGTTGTTTAGATACCCGAGTCGGGCAGCTTGAAGAACAGATGCGATCATGGTATACGGATTTGAGGCTCCATCTGCCATGCGATGCTCAATTCTGGCGTGCTGACCGGCTTCACTGGCGATTCTGGCTGTAACGCCCCGATGGTCTACGCCCCAATTGCGCCAGTAACCAGAAAGGCTCGCCGGTTTTAAGCGATCGTAGGAATTAACAGTGGGTGCCAGCAATGCTGAGAGTCCTTGGTGATGGTGCATCAATCCTGCTACGCAGGCGCGTCCCAGTGTTGAGAGTTTATCATCAGCGCTGATGTCCCCGATGGCATTGACGCCGTTGCTGTCCCATAGACTGAAATTTACGTGCACGCCAGAACCGCTGAGTTCCGCAATGGGTTTCGGCATGAAGGTCAGTAGCACGTCTTTTTGAAGCGCTATTTCGCGTGCCATCAAGCGAAACAGAAAAACCTCATCTGCAGCTTTGAGCGCGTCACCGTAATTGAGAGTGAATTCGAATTGTGGTGAGTCAAATTCGGAAGTTATCATTTCAAGATTGAATCCGCACTGTTCTGACTTCTCATAGATGAGATCAGTGAGTTCCAGCGGGTCCGCAAATGGTCCGGTTGAATAGACATACGCACCTGGCGTTTCATAAGCTTGCAAGTTGCCCACTGAATCTCTGACAAATGCGTAAGCTTCAAGCTCAATTCCCACTTTAGGTTGATAGCCTAGCTCTATCCATTGTGCAGTAGAGCGTTTTAACAGTGTACGTCCACAAACTGCAAGGCTATTGCCCTCATTGTCAAATTGGTCTGCAACCACAACGCAAACATTATCGTGCCAGCTAGGGCGTATGTCAGAACCATCGAAGCGGGCGATCATATCTGACAGACCATCGAGTAATTTTGAACAAGGAGCGGGCAATAGGTCCTTATCATAGCTTAGCGCATAGATACCTTGGCAAAATCGGGATTCGCCCCCGGATGGGTATTTGCCAGGCAAGTATTTTCCGCGCGCCAAATTGAGATGGTCGCAGAATAAAACCCTCAGTCTTTCTTTCATTTTACCGTCTCTTGGAATTTGGGTTGGTAGTTAGCAAATTGGCTTTGAATAGCTAGATAGAGTTAGTGTTTGATAATTCGGACTGGCAGACGTTTGATGCCACCGACAAAATTGGATCTCAAGTATTCAGGTTTGCCAGCAAGCTCGATTAGCTTTACGCGTTTAGTCAGTTCCTGTAGCAGCACTCTTATCTCTAACCGCGCCAGCCACATGCCAAGACAGGCATGGGGTCCGCCTTGGCCAAAAGCCATGTGTCGGTTAGGCGAACGTCCAATCTGGATTTCAAATGGCTTGTCGAATTGGGACTCGTCTCGATTGCCCGACACGAACCAATAAATCACTTTATCACCTTCTCTCACTTTTTTACCATGCAACTTGAAATCCTCGGTGGCGGTGCGCCGGAAGTGCATCGTAGGAGAAGCCCAACGGATAAACTCCTCAGTTGCCGACTCCCACAATTTGTCGTCGGCCAGGCGCAGTTGTTGAAGTAGATTCGGTTTGACGGTGAGGGCATGTATTGAAGCAGATAAAGTATAGCGTGTGGTATCGTTACCAGCAGCGACAAGCAGGCAGAAGAAATTCTTGAATTCGGTTTCGTTGATAACTTCACCTTTGCGGTTCGGTTGAAGAACCATGTGCAAAACTCCGTCCGTGTCGCCGAGAGCTGATTTACGATCCATTAATTTCTTGGCGTAAGTGTAAAGCTCGGCGCCTGCGGGGGAACGAAACGGCATGAATCTGAAATCATCGGTATTGACCTTGTCCAGTACATATTCTGTATATTCGGGGTCTGTGTTGGCGATTAGTTCATCGCCTTTTGTTACCAGCCATTCTAGGTCTTCTTCCGGCACCCCGAGAATTTGGCCAAGCATTCGCATCGGCAACTGACGACTAATCATGCTAGAAGCGTCAAATTCGTCTTGAGCCAATGCCTTGTCAAGTATATCGTTGCACAATTGCCGAATGGAGCCTTCAAATTCTGCAATTACAGGTTTGGAAAACGCCTTGCCTACTAACATGCGTGTGTGTGTATGTTCGGGAGGGTCAGTTTCCTGAAATGTGCGGCGGGCCATGTATTCTTCATGGCTTTGATCCTCAATTCGTATGCCGCTAGCTGAACTCAACAGTGCGGTGTTGCGGTTATGTTGGATGATGTCATCGTAGCGGGTCATTGACCAATAGCCTATGAATTGGCCGCCATCGCACCAAGCCAATGGGTCTTCTCGGCGCAGGCGTGCGAATGTGTTGTGGGGGACACCGTTCAAGAATGAATCGTGATCGGACAAATCCGCGTAGCCATCATCGCTTGGATTCCAAACCGTCATTTCTGGTTGTTTTGTGAATGAACAATAACGCGCAACATGTAATTGAATTTCGCGAGTTCTGGTTTTATTAGATTAATACATGAATTCTTAGCTTGAGGGAATTGATTATCGACACAAACCACTAGTTTGCCACTATTTCGCACCACCTCAACTACCTTTTTAGCGCCATTGATAACGTGAGAGTCGTGTTTGACGAATCTGTGTCTTTCTGAAGATCTAACGATGCCAGTCAAGACACCTTTGGCGATTTCACATTCTGGTAATAGTTGATTGGGCTCCATGTTACTGAATACCATATAGCACCCGTATTACTGTGAATCCAGAAAATGTCAAATTGTGCTCAAGTAAAAAACGTTTTTCGGTTGTGTTGCGAAACAACATGGTAAATTTGAATATATTGAACATGATCGCCCTGTTCATGATGTCTAATATTAAGTTAAACATGATATGATGCGATTAGTTCCTGTATCGTCTTGGGCTGTATCGCTTGAAGCTTCAAACATGGAGGCTATTTGATTTCAGGTAAATTGAGGCGGTGCAATGTGGTACCACCACGCCATGAGAAAGCAACTTCTCGCCAGTAGCCGGCTATATTTTCATTTGGTTTGAGGCGAGTGAGCTCTTCAGCTGGCGAATCAAACATGTTCAGTTCAAAATCGCCTTTGAAACAGCGCCCAACCTCCCCTTGGTAAGCGCTCATAGTCACCAATTCATTAAGGCTGTCAGTGCCATCGCCCTCAATTGCTGGCATCCATCGGTTGTGGAGCATAGGATGACTGTTAACAAAGCCGGCATGATCGCTTTCGCCAGTGATTTCAAAGTTGGCGTGAATGAGTTTGTGATCGTAGGCTGCCACACTAGCGCCGAAACGTCCGCCAATTTCCAGTTTGGGCCCTGCTTGGCCGACTGTAATAGGTCGAGTCATAAATATAGAAGCGAGTTTTTTAGGGTAGCCCTGATGGTGTCCACGCACCATTGCCCAGTCGGTGTCAACCCAAATGTATACACAACGAGAGTAGGTTTGGCCTTGATACTTGCAACGCACAACGATGAACGCTTCTTTATACTGACTGCGTGCCGGGTCTAAAATTTCGCTGTAGTCATCACGACAGTTTTGCCAGTCAGCCCAAATAATTGCTACTGCGCCAGGATCTTCATCGGCAAGCTCAATTCCATTGGGCAGCAACTCGGCTACACTTTCTGTATCAGTTCGATACTCCATAGTTAGCATAGTACCCGAGTAGTGCCATGGTGTACCTGGCAACAGCGAAGCTTTGCCAGTAGCGCTGCGAGGGAACATGAATCCTTTGAGAGACATGGATATCTAGTGAATGTTTGCCAGTTAATACGAAAATTGGTTCTTAAATGAAGTTTAGCAAATAAGTAGTATATTATCGTTTGCAGCTTAATGGTTGAAATTTGGACGTGTTAACCAGTTATGAGGTGCCGTATGTGGGCGGGCGAGTCTCAGACCATGAGCTAAGTAAACATTTAACTAAGCAGTTCTTAGATTGAATGGAGGTTGCTAATGGAATTTGACGTCAATGAGTACATTCCAAATTTTGTTAAGCGCGCGTTCTATGAAAAGAGTCACAAAATTTGACAAATATCGCTTTCACTCGTAGGTGGACTGACAAACCATGAACGCATTGCATAAAGCTTCTTGCGCTAGTTGCAATTTCTAATGCGATATTAGGGCGATGAAATCAAAGTAAAATCAAAATACACTGGAGGATCTATGGTAGAGTATCGGCGAATACTATTAGACGGGTATCCAACTTCTGTACAGCGTGAAGGAGAAGAGTTGATTGCTGGTGACGGCCGTCGGGTAAGAGTGGACAAGGCATTGCATTTGCCACCCGTAAAACCGTCAAAAATTATATGCGTGCACCTCAATTACAAGAGCCGTGTGGACGAATATATGACCAAATTGCCGGCAACACCGACGTATTTTCATAAACCTTTGACTGCGTTATGTGGGCATGGCGCCAATGTTGTCCGACCTAAGCGTTGTGAATGGCTTAATTATGAGGGGGAGATCGCGATAGTTATTGGTCGAACTTGTCGAAATATCAGTCAAGCTGAGGCAGAGGACTATATTGCTGGGTACACGATTGCAAATGATTTTGGTCTACATGATTTCCGGGATACTGATGCTGGCTCAATGCTACGTGTCAAAGGTTCGGATACTCTATGCCCTGTCGGACCGGCGTTAGTGTCAGGTTGGGATTTTCATGACAAGTGGATTCGAACTTCGGTCAATGGTACAGTCAAGCAGAATGGCAATACTAGTGAGATGGAGTGGGATATGCACTATCTAGTTGCAGATATTGCAAGAAATATCACGTTGGTGCCCGGAGATTTGCTGTTGTCAGGCACTCCCGCCAATAGTCGTCCAGTCATGCCGGGTGATGTGGTGAAAGTTGAGGTGGAGGGTCTTGGCACTTTGACAAATACGATTGTAGAAGGGCCGATAGCAATACGAGACGATATTGGGCATCAGCCGATGACGACTGAAGAAGTTGTCTCGACAGCGATGGGCGGAGATTGGGAATTCCGTGGAATTCGAGCACCGCGGGGTCCCGGATCAGCCCATTACAAAAGCAGGCTAGAGGATAATGGTAACAATGCTGAATAAATACAAATCCAAAAATTGCATAATTAGAGACAATTATTATGCTCTGGATAGTTGTACCGTTATAAAATGGGAAGTGTTAATTGGTTGTATTGGTTGCTGATAAGGAGGTACTACTAAGTTGCGCACTTATTTATTGATTATCAACTGTATTTTTCTGCTTGTGTTAACAGCATGTTCAAGCTCGCTTAGGGTTTTGGAACATAACTTAGATGGTTTGGTCGGCAATTCAGAGCGACAGGCGTTAGATATGTTTGGCGAACCAAATCAAACCTTAGAAAGTGATGGCAAGATCACTTATGTTTGGGAGTATTCCAATATTAACTCATCTTCAGACACCGATCAAGAAAGCACTGCTTCTGCGGAGCAACTAGAATGTCTGATAAAGATTGGTGTGAGGGATGGGATTGTTGAAAATTGGGAAGCAGATGGAAACAGAGGTTGCGATGTTTACACACAGCAATATCATGACTATTCTCGCGTAACACCTTTGCCTACCCCAATTTTTCCGCCGACAGGTTTGTTTCCCAAACCTGTTTCACCATCAATGTGAGGTGATTCGTTTAGTAATTTATCTTACTTGCTAGCACCACTCACATATGCGGGTTATCGCCATCAAAATGTAGTTAGTGCCTTGTTCTGCTAATTCGTTAAATTGGATAGGAACGTTTGTTTCCTTGGTGTGCAGTTCAAAACGAACATTTTGTTGTTTTTTCATCCGCTTTACCAATTTCTTATCGGATAATTTCCTGAATCTATATCCATCCGATATTTACGATATTCGCGAAACTGTCGTTTCAATTCATTGTCAAACGCTCTTTGTATCCCTGAGTTATATTCGTATAGTTCGTGTCGTGAGTGTGAATCCACCTCTAGCATCGCCTGTTCCAAGCACTTTATATTGCTCATGCCCTCATTCTTGGCATTGAGCCAACTTGTATACATCTCGTCAAATAGGATATCAATTGGTGTTAAAACAGTCATTTCGATCCTCCAAAACAATAGTAACGAAAATTTGACTCTGTGTTGTGATTAAACGCCTATATGTTTTCATGAACGCAACGTCTTTAACCTTAAATTCTGAACCATGAATACGTTTTCTCAATCGCCGTAGCCGCACAGAATTTTGGCATCACAACTTCACTTCACCAGAGTCATAGCAAACGTGTCGATGAACTCTCATCATCCAAGGAGGTGCGTCCAGCTACGCTACTTGTCCATTGACTATTCATAGCCTCTATTAGCCGTTCTGTAAAAATATCAATCTAATGTCGTTGTAGAAATCTATTGAGATGCTTCTTGAACTTCGGAGTTGCTTAGCAATCTCATATATCATCAATAACAACGACACGCTTATACCTGTTTCGGTAACCAATTTATTTTGCGAAACGAAACCACACAAATTTCTTGTGCTATCCGTAAGCTATTATTGCGGAAGCTTCTCTAGCAAAATATACATAGTATCTGAATCATCTTCTTCAAACAATGCGTTACAGTATGCCAATACGAATTGGTTTGATTCTAGATATTCTTCACATTCCTCTATAACCAAATGAACTTCATCACTTGATTTCACGCTCTCTCCGTAAATGATTTTCAATTGACTGTATCCAGATTGAACAGACTGTTCAATGAACTGCTCTAATTGATTAATTGCATTTTCAACTGTTTGGGCTTGGATATGTAGTACATCTTCAGGGATAAACCTACCATCTCTCAAAAAAGGCCGAAAACTTCGATATGAAAGTTTGGATTCTCTCAATTTTTCGAAAGATTCAAACATGGGTTTGTAACTAGGCTTGGAACGTACTGAAGGCATGCTAAACCTGGCGCGATGATCAGTAGGTGGTGCTGGTTTCATAAGACTTGCATCAGACATACTGTAGCATGTTGTATCATCGATCCCACCCCAGCCGGCGGCTAGTACTTGCGGAACTTTTTGCAGTTTAGGAACTTCAACGGACTCTTCATCTGTTTCTCGCTCAAACACTAGCACATAGCTGGTGTTATTTGTAACCAGCTGATAACGCACTGCCAAATCTGTCGCCTCCTTCAAATCAAGTTCAGGCAAACGGGCGTGAGCTGCAACTCTTGGCAATTCGGTTAGCAGATTTTCATTGTCTTCAATTTCTGTTGAGAGGCATACTTCTTGGGTTACAGATTGACCTTTTTCAAAGGTCAACACCAATTCCACCATTCCGACAGGACGCTTTTCAAACCACCCGTAGACATGAAGTGTATCACCCGCATACACTGTCTCCACTTCACTAGGAGCCTGACGGATCCCATCACTTGGCCAATTTATTTGTACAGACTGCGCCTTTGGCTGATCAATACGCTGAAAATGTCTAACAATGCGCTCTGACATGTTCTCCCTAGGTGAGACCAGTTCACAAGCGCCTGATGTCGATTCAGCAATGCTTCGAACAAACGCTTCAGACACAGCGCTACCTACCCCGACAGTGAATATTCTATGTCTAGACTTTTTGCCCTTTTCAACTAGTTCCTCATGACCCCAGGTTTGGCCGTCGGTTATTAGCAAGATATCTGAAGGTAAACCTTCTATTTGCCCACAACGATAGGTAGCTTCCAATGCCTCTCCAATTTCGGTTCCTCCCATATTTGCATCTAATTGCTCTACAAATTTAGAGGCTGTATTTATATTTTTATCACTTGCGATAGCGGGCTCGCTAAACAGCAATTCATATCCTGATCCAAACTTGATCACATTGAAAAAATCGTCCTGTTTGAGCATGGAAATAATCTTGCGGAGAGCCTCTTTGGCCTGAACAATGGAGTTGCCTCCCATGGAACCGGAGCAATCCACCACTAATTTCACACAACGAGGCGATTTCAGCTCAACATCTGGAAAAGTGGGATGAAAGGATGCAAGCGCAACATATTCCTCACCATCTTTTGAGCAAAGCCCCTCTAGTGTGGAATCTGCTGATTCTTTCACAATCAGTACGAAATCCCGATCCATCTGCGAAAATCCCCCGGAAAGTGAAAACTCTGTAGTACCATTGCTTGAAGAAACAGCAACTGGGTGTGTAGGGCAATCAAAATTACTATTGGCTAACTCACCTGAGATTCGAACCTTCAATGAAAAACCATGATTCGCTGAAAGTACATGTTCCGGCACTTCATAAGGAGCCAATCCGGAGTCCATTGGGTCACCATATCGAGGTGCAATCGTAGTGGGCAGATGAAATCGAAGACTGTCTCCCTGCCAACGGTGAATTTGAGCATACCTTAGCCGTATTTCAGCCTTTTCGTCCGGCAGGATATTACCTACATGAAATGTAAAAATACCTGGCTCCGATTGGTTCAAGAGTATGGCCGTATCACCATCCTCAATTGCATGCTCATAACGCTCTTCCGCCTCACTCTTTGGTTGTACCACACCTCGCAAGGTTTTTCCATTGAGTTCTAGCGTGAGATCTAATAACACAGCGTCCAGTGGGAGGGGAAACGTATAAACTGCTTCGATATTGGATTTCTCCAGATTCCTATAAACCTGTGTTACAACAACTTCTGAAAACAAGCTTCGTAAACTGGCTTGAATATCAACTTTTTCAAGAGCGATAAGATCCCCTTCATCAACTGGTTCAAGCATAGCGGCAATGACTGGTGTCATAACTATTTCTCCCTTTCTAGGTTAAATTGTTCATATAGATTCATTACTTTCACAGCGAATTTCTGAGCTTCCTCTGGTGTTAGATTCACTCGTTTTGGGTTAATTGTGAGTTCAACACCATCATCAATTACCACATGAGTCCAAACTTCTACTGAGCCTTTTTTACGAGGAAGTGGCGGTGGTGTTAGATTTTCACCTTCCGCGCTCAATAACTCCCGAATACGGTCCAAGGACAGCCCGGCTTTCTGCCATTTTTGGATTTCAAGTAGCTGATTAAGGTGTCGAGTTGTATAGTGAGCCCCACGTCCAACTCCTACTGGTCGGTCAACTAACTCAATTTGAATGTAGTAACGCACCGTCCTCCGAGGCATGTTGACTAGGCCACTCAACTCTTCCAAATCAAAAAATCGCTCTTCATCTTTCATGCCAGTAATTATATACAGTAACACTGTCAAAAATAAATTATTTTTACTCTTTTTTGTGATATTTTGCGCATCTGCACAATATCAGACACGCTTCAAGAATTATTTCCTTTTTTATATCAAAGCTATAAATTTACAGAGATTATTAAGTGCTCATTCTACAAAAAGAGCTATTTGTCTATTTGGTGGCTTTTATGGGGGATAAAAACATAAATAAACTGTTTATGGTTGTGGATTTCACTGGTGTTTTTCAGTGCCATGGCTTACCTTTTGCTTTGCTGCCACTGATATATACAACGCATTGGGCGTTGAAACCGATGATTGATACCTGAGGTTTAGGAAATGCCATTTGTTAATTGCATCACAGTAGCGTGCAAACTGTTGACTCACTACTTGAAGGAATCAAGTAGTTGAATATCGTTCTGAATTTTAGATATCAGGGTGGGCTGGAATGTACTCACTGAGGGTCATTTTTTCAATATGGCAAACCTAAAAATGCGCCCCGGTTTTTTTCAGCTACCGCTCTCATAAGCGTTGCGTATTGCCGGTTGGATACGACTACTGCTGGATTTGTGAATCCAATGCTGTGAACGCGAACCTTGATCTTGCCGTTAGTTTTATCGGCGTTGAGAGTGGCTATGGTATTGATGACTTGATCGTATGAAGCTCCGGTAAACTCATCACCTAAGATGTAGATTGAAATCCGGCTTTTCTTAGAAGCATAGGTACGCAACGCAATTTCCAAGCCCTCAACCGGGTTGCTATTTGAAAATGCTGTCCAGCCAGACAACACATTCTTTATGTTTTTGCGTGTGACAGGGGTGTCTGGTATCCATCTTCGACTAAAGCTTCTAAGAAGGTACGCTCCGTTGTCGTTCAGTATTTGAAAGCCTGCGACTTTTGGGTGAATGTCAAGAATCTTGGACATCGTGTCCATTACAGTACTCCATATCGTTTGCATGCTACCTGACGTATCTACTATGAAGATCACGTACTCACTATCAACTGGGATTCCTCCAACCTCTAAATCACGTTTTTTAGGCTCGGTTGTTTGCCTAATTGTTGATTGCTTCAATGATTCTTTTGCCAGCTCAAGGCCTTGGTTTTCGGCTAGCAGTTCATCAAGTTCTAAGTTGGCACTTCTGATAGATTCTTCAATTCTGGCTATCTCAGAATCTGATATGAAGTCATCAGTCGCACTGTTTTGGCTATCTAGAATCGCATCAAGTTTTTCTCGCAAATTTGATATTGTTGCCAATGCACTTTCAATTTCCAAATCTAAATTTGGTGCTTCTTGTTGTTGAATTTCCACTGGTTCAGGGTTGACAATGATTAACAAAAGCAGAATAGCACCAAACCCGCAGGTAATGGTGTCAAGATAAGACATGCTAGACATGCCGTCGTCTTTGTTGCGTTTTTTAATCATGGCCATCCCTGTGATGGTACTAGTAGCAATCCACCTGTTGCTGAGGTCCATTCCCAAAACTCCGGTGCCCCTTCCGGGTCTCCTTCAAGTGGCAATAGTATGACGTTCACTCTCTGGCCGAGGCGGTAGTTCTTAATACTAGAACGAAACAATTGCTTTCGGCAGCCTCCACTGACTGTTGGTGAGTTTGCCCTACATCCAGTCAAAAATCCCAATGATGCGCCTTTGGTCGGAAGACCGTCGGTGACTAAATATACATCTGTAGGTTGCGGGGACAATCTGAGCAACTTATTCAATCCTGCTGCGAGGTTTGTTGCATTAGTCGGTACTAATTTCTCAATATCAAGCAAGATATCTTGAATGCCTTTTCGGTCTCGGTTATCGACCCATGCCCCTTTACCTAATATTCTAGCTTGATTATTGAAAGCTACAGCTGCCACTTCACCATTTTTGGGTAGACGTGCAAGTAGCCAATTTACAACACGTTTGGTTCGCTTCCATTTAGGTCCCTGCTTCTTTGCACTATCAGAACGATTTTTGCGAATGAGCAAGTCAACTAGCAGGTTATCAGTCATGGAAGCGCTGTGATCGATTAGGATAGCAATTCGCCGGCCTTCAACCTTTAAGCCAATTAAGTAGTCTTCCTCACCAATTTGAGGGTTGTCAATAATTACGGTTGACTGCTGGGGCTGGATTCCAACGATCTCTTCTCGCAATGTCGCTTTCCGATTTTTTTGCTGTTCTATTTGGGATGCCAGATTTTCCAGTTCTTTGATTTTCTCGTTCTTCGTTTCCAGATTCTTTTGGTTTTCGTTATGACGTTTTTCTTCAGTGGCGGATTTTTGTGATTCAGCTTTAATTTGTCCGGAAAGACGCTCTTGTTCTTCAATGAGATTCGCTAAGATAGCAGATTGCTGTAGCTGAGCATCAGGTTTAGGTTCGGGTTCTACAGCAGAGCCGGTATTGTGCTTGACAATTAAGAACAGTAAAACAGCGGCCCCTAGCCCACAGGCCATTACATCAAGAAATGCTAGGCTATTTCCTTGGTAACGGCGCGTATGTTTCATATTGGGATTGCGGGACTTTGTCCAAGTCTAGTTCAATCAATATTGTTTTACTGACTAATGCGCTTGAGCAGGAACTCCTCACAGTAAGCTTGGATATCGACAAGTCGTTTGTCTTGGGCACGTTGTAAAGAATGCAAAAGCAACATCAGCAGAATACTAATGATCAAAGCAACAAATGTTGAGTTGAAGGCTACACCGAGACTGGCCGTCATTCCAGATATGTCTCCTGAAAGAGCTTTGTCTGCATCAGCAAGCGCTTGGCCTATACCTCTAACTGTACCGATGAATCCGATGGATGGAATTGCCCAAATCACATAGCGGATCATTGTGTTTTCTGCCTCTAGTCGCATCGACAGCGCATCCACACTTGTTTGAATTGCATCTGATGTGTTTTGCACATCTTCGGTTATCTTGTAGCGGCGTAGACTAGCTTTCAATGTTTGAATTAACTGCGAGTTACCAATTATCCGTGGCAATGTTTCCAGTTCATGCAATGAATCGGTAAGCCGGGTGTTCCTTTTCTCTGCACTTTCGAAAAGGTCCACACTGAATAAGTACTGTTCTTTTGAAATCTGCTTGAGTTTGATTAGAATTTGCACTATGCAGTAGAACATTAGCACAATGCATATTTCCTGTTCAAAGTCCTTGATAATGATTACCCAGTTGCGGGGAATTGCCTGCCCAGTGGATTTCGCGACCTCAATCATTTGGTCTGCTCGGGGTCTGACCACTTGGGTGTAGAACGAGTGAACACAAATAGCGGAAGTGGCAAGAATCGCGATACTGCGAATCGTATCTTTCATCGCTTAAATATCCACCGGAAAACTAACAGGAGAATTCAAACTGATTTTTGGGGTTGTATTCTGAGCTATGGTTGAGCTTATGTATCCATATGCTAATGGTATGGCAATTGCAGTGAAAATGACAAATAGCAATAGCTTGAAGTGTTTGACTCGTTTCTTCTTTATTGTCATGTTTCTGTTTCCAATGTGATTACTTAGTGATTATAAGTTCATCTCAAGCGAACAAATATTAAACGCGGCGAACTAATAGAGGTAACGTGCGACTCGGAAGCCAACATCATTACTTGCTGATCTGCTTCCGGCTCGCCAAGCTGCTCGAATTTCGGTTATCGTTGCTGACTTCCAATTAGAGCCTTTAATAGTGCGGCGCAAACTAGTGGATGTGTCAGGTGAGTCGGTTTCAATAGCGCTGTTTGGCGGTTTTAAGGTATAGATATCATGAACCCATTCGCTAACGTTGCCTGTAAGGTCATGAATACCAGCCGCGTTTGGTTGAAAGGATCCGATATCTGCAATTTGTGGGTGGCCATCGTTGTATAAGGGAATAGTGTTGGGCAAAATGCCTTTGGCAGAATCGTCTGCTAAATTCCCTGCATTCGCTGGGATAGTCTTATCGTCGCCCCAACTGAAAAGTGTTTGTTTTGTTCTTTCGGCTTTGCGTGCCAGCCATTCCCATTCGGCTTCGGTTGGTAGTCGGTAACCGTCAGCTTGGGGGTTTATATCTAAAAGTTGATTATCTTTAATCTCATAGACTTCATTCAAGCCTTCGGTTTTGCTTAAATAGTTGCAAAACATTGCCGCTGTTAGCCAATCAACTCCAACAGCTGGCTTTTTACTACCTGATGATGGCAGTCCAGGGTTCTTGAATTTTTGAAATTGATCTTCTGTAACTTCATATACCCCAACATAGAAAGGGCGCTCAAATTTAACTTCTCTCAGAAACTCATGGGCTTGTCGTCCAATTTCACCGCGCTGTGATCCTAAGATGACAGTGTCAGGCTTTTTGAATAGCTTGAGCTCAATTCCAATGCTATTAGCATATTGAAGTGGAGAGTTTTTCATTCGGTGCTCTCGTTCGGTAAGCAGCTCAAATTCGATTTCAGTAATTGCATTAGATTTAGGTGTGATTGTTCTAGTCTGCGACTTGAAACCTGGTCGACTCGCAGTGATTGTTTGTGGGGTTGTGAGTAGCTCAAGAGTTTTAGGTGTGGTTCCAGAAGGGTTCCCATTTATTGCAATTTGAGCTGGCGGGTCTGAGAAAATTTCAACTATTCCTAATATTGGTGTCAATTCAATATCTATCGTATCCGGATCCGTAGAATTGACTCGCAACTGCAGTTTTTTGTCAACATAACCTGATTTTGAGTATTGAATGATATGCTCAGCGCCGAAGGTTAGATCCAAGTTTATGTTTTTCTTTGCTGTCACTGCCCTTCCATTTACAAGCAAGACTCCGGTGTCGGGCGATAGTGTTATCAGGTGAGGGATTGTTGCAGCAACTAGTTTGTAGTGCTTGCTAGTCTCAGGTAACTTGTTCGTTATTTTCACTTCGTCTTTTGTAGGGTGATGTCCGTATAACGATAGTGTCAGCTGTTTTATGCCTCCGTCTGTTTGGATTTTTAGCGGTGTTTGGCCTTGTGGGATTGAATCAATAATCACTGCTGCCCCCCAAGGGTCCGAGGTGATTTCAATTAAGCCTTCAATTGGATCGAGTGGCAATATCACGTTGTGTTTGTGATTTCGCTCTATAGTCAGATTTTGTTCAATTGGAATGAAGTAGGGGTGTGTGGCCTGCAGTGTGTATTCGCCGGAGTTCAAAGCGATATCAAATTGGGCACCTCTTGACATTAGCGCACCGTTCAAATACCACTGGACATCGACAACTTTCGGTTCAGTTGTAGCTTGTAATTTAGATTTAATCTCGTGTAGGATTACATCTATTCTGCCACGTTTCCAAGTGGCATCAAAAATGTCCAAGGTTTCGGGTTCAAACCCTTCAGCTGAAACCCGAAACTTCATCGCCGAGTTAATGCCGAAAATGTTGCGTTGGTATTCGAAACCGCGACCTTCAATTATCTCAATTATTGCGCTCTCAGATGCCTCTGGCGGCAGAATTTCTACCTTTACCTGCCCAGTGAAATTGACTATGAAAAATCCACCAGCGATCAAAGTCGCAGCCAGTAATACTAATACTGTACCGGTGACAATTCTGCGGCGATGACGACTTTTCGCTTGGGTTAAAGTTTGCTCAAATGGGTTCATCGCAAATTACAGTAACCTCGGTTGGTTGATTTGGGTTGGTTTCAACATGGAGGTCAATCAAAACTGCTTGATAGCCTTTGCGTTTACCTTCAAAAACGTATTTGCCTGGCTTGAGCTCGATTATTCTCTCAACGACTTGTCCTACTACACCGAGCCCACGGATTCCGATAATTGTTTCACCATCTGATATTATTCGCACTGGTACTATGCTTGTCCATTTTGCGATTTCGGCACGCAGAGTTTCACGCGAGGCTTCAAGTTGGGCGCTGAATAAACCGAGGTGTTTTGTTTGTCTGATAGCTTTATCGGCGGCTTGAGAAATGTTATCGGAACTCAAACGATCCGGTCGTGCTAGATAACCATCCAATAGGCGTTGTGTAGCAACCATTTGATTTGCAAATTTGAGTTTTTCAAGGGCTTCGTTATGTTGAGGGTTGAGCTTCAACACTTGGCTGTATTCCATAGCAGACTTCTCCCAATTGTCTTGGTTTGCTGAACGTTGAGCGGCAGCAAGGTGACCAGAAATTTTTTTATTCCGCTCAAATGTTCGGATGTTCTCTTCCAGTTTGGCAATTTGCGGATGCGAAGGTGATAATAGTTTTGCCTCTGACAGTGCTATTTTGGCTTGATTTACATCACTTTGATTTAGAGCTTGAAATCCGTTGCCGATGGCTGTACTTAGTTGTTGCTCGCGAAGTTCATTTCTAGCGGTCTCAATTCTCCTCGCAACTTGATTATCGTTAGGGGTTATCTCAAGCACTCTTGTAAGCGCTTCAATTTCAGATTGCAAATTGTTTGCCTGTCTAGCGAATTTAACATCATTGCGAGCTTGAAGCAGTTTTGAAAGCTGTTCTACCTTATTTTGCCAGTGCAAGGTTTGTGGTTCATTTGGACGCAACTGGATGATTGTCGCTAAGATATCATTTGCCCTTTCTACATCCTCAGATTCTAAAGACTCCTTAATCAAGTCTAGGTGTAAATCCAAGTATTGTTTTTCATTAGTTACAGCGGATAGGATTGTTTGGTGAGATTGATTAATGAGACGAAGAGCTGTTTTATAGTCCTCGCTCGCATGCGCTTGCTCAGCTCTGAATAGGCTTTCTTGCGCTTTGGCGATTAAGTTTTTATTACCAGGTACGAGTAGTAGATTCTGTGTGGTTTGCAGAATTTCATTTATTTGCGTCAACAAAGAAGCGTATTGTTCTTTGAGTGTAATTGTGTTTTCGGGTGAAGATTGTTTTGCTGGGTTGGTTGTAGTTTCAGGTTGGGTAGCGTGTTGTGATTGGTCAGAGTCATGTTCCGGTTTGAAACTGTCGGTTGTCGCTTTTTGATCCAAGCGAAACTCAGATTCTGCAGCGCCATTAGCTTCGACACTTGAAACGGCTGGCAAAGTTGCTAATGCGGCTCTCCAACTTTCGACGGTGAACGTGAGTAAGCGAATAGCATTGTCGATATCACCGTCTTGATAAGATCTTTCTGCGAGTTCCAAGCCTTGCGTGAGATTGCGTGGTAAATTCAAGAAACTAGAAGATTGCAACCTAGCAAGTTCTTCTGATTTGAGTGCAGCTTGCAGAATAGATCGTAGTTCTTCATATTCTTGTATTTTTATTTCAGTGTATTCTGCACCGTGTTTCTTGTCATTGCCGAATAGAATTCTTGACATGAAGCCCGGTATTGACTCAAGCGAATTGTCTGCGTGCACATCAAATGCAGAACAGATCAAAGCACTACCGATTATGGTTGTCAACAGTAGGTTGGCAACTAGATTATTTGATTTTCTACTAGCAATTGAGATCATACGGCAACGAACAGTTGGGCACGCGCCAAGTGATGTCAGGCGTCAAGTTCGGGGTTTACTTTCAGAACCCTATGAGTTACTGTGATGGTATTCCAAACTCACAGTTGCACGTTCGGAACCGACTCTAGTTCGTACATTTGTTTCAGTACATTTTTCCATTGACGATGTTGATCCATCACTCCGCCCCTCAAAGTTAAGGTGTCGTTTTCAACTTCAATAACCTTTGGTGCAACCTCAAAATTTAAAGACTGCCCAAGCTCATTTAGGGTTGCCAAGTGAAATTTACCTTCAGCTCGCTGTTGAAAGCTCTTTTGAAGCATTATCACACCGCCAATTGCGGCAGCTGTTATTGCAGTGGCAGTGCCTGCGCTGTAGTTGTTATCATGGGCGTCCGCTGCAGCAGCAGCGCCAATCAATAGCAGGGCGCCTAGAATTGCTTTTCCAGTCGCCTCCGATTTTGCATTGCGTGCAGCTTTGGCGGCGCCTACACTGAATTTTTGCCATTCAACATAACTTGAGTCGGTTTTGGAAACTAAGTCATCGTAGTGCGTTTGCATTTGATCCATGAAGTGCTTGTCTGTCACTCTAATTGCTCGAGTTCTAACTAGCATAGGATCATCAACCGCTGGTAATGACACTAGTTTCACCTGTTTATTATCAAGTTCAATGTGCTCAGAAAAAGCATCTTGGGCAAATTGTTTTGCAAAAATTATTTCTGAGATGTTGCGGAGGTTGGTCAATTCAGTTTGAGAGCGTTTATTCAAAGACTCGACCACATCAATTGCTGCTTGTTTGAAAACAGGTTGATAAGGGTCTTTGCCGGAACTGCGCATATCTTGCCAAAAATACTCTTTGACACGATGCTTGTATTTTTTATTCAGCCATCTTTTGCCGCTTATGTCATAAACTTTGACTCTAATTTCAATGTCTTCACCGTTGGATTTTAAGATTTCGCCACTGACATACAATTCGCCTGCAACTTTGGTGTCTGGTGCAACTCGGACATCGCCGAAATTGCCGGTTTCCTGTAATTCATTTTTAAGTAAACGGGCAAATCGAACTGCTTCTAAGCGGCGAAGTTCAGGCCAAATTCCCAATTTTTCATAGTCATCCGGGTCATCCGGAATGCCCGGCTTAAAAACAGGAACAATGACATCAAGCCGAACACCGCTGTATTGTTCATCTACTTGGGTAGTTTCCTCATTAGAGAGGTCTAGTCCGAAGGCTGTTGATGTCGATGCTGTTCCGCCGGTGCTACCACAGCTTACTAAGAACAATGCTAGGCTAGCCAGCAATATTGACTGGAACACGTTGTTTAAAGTTTTCATAGGGTTTCTCACAATGCAATTTTAATTTGTAATTAAGTCTATACTTATATTTTAACTACGGGATCTATGTTTGGATACCAGTGGCCTTCAAAAAATCACTAATTTACCTTGCCAAACTCGGAACTAGAACCTCATTTGATTGAAATACCAGTTTCTGTCCTCTGCAAATTGAATAATATTTTGAAACTCGGCTCTGAGCACTCAAAGAGATTGGCTTGTATCGGAGACGGGTTGTTTTCATCTTCAAATGGTGTGAAATAGCTCGTTGACTCAAAAGGTTATATAGACGGCGATATCTCTTACTCGGGCTGTAGCAATCTAGCCTGAACTTTAGAGAGGTAGTTTGAAGCTAGTGTCATTAAAAACAACAACATAAATGCAATATAAGGGTGTTCAACCTGTCATTGCACTGGGAACAAATTTACCCGGGTCAGCGTTGAGCAGGTCAAACGCCTTCTGCTGCACCGGAGTCGGTGAAGCGGTAATCGGCACGCCCACCTTTCAAGGCGATTGACCACCACGCCGCGCGCAGGATGATGTCAAAGCTGGCGACGATATGTGTGTGGAGAGGGGGGCGTCAGTGAGTTTGGCAATGGTAGTTTTGACAATGCGTTGGCCTTGTCGGGTGTGCTCGGCTGCGTTGTTTGGGAATGGTTTCGATATGGATGGACATGACTGACAATGCACTGGGAACAAAAATACAGTTATGAAAGGTTGTTTTTTGCTTTATATTGTTGTTTATATTGACATTATAACCAAAATACCTCTCTAAAGTTCAGTCTAACATTAAGTCAGTCAGATATAGTTGGATAAAGGTGTTTAGGTTTGATTCGTGCATCTGCTGTTTTGAATCGTCAGTTCACATAGCCCTTGCAAGGTCTCAGGAAGTTTGCAAGGCCGCCACCTAGTTACGCAGAGCTGCTATGTTGTCAATGCGCCGGTTCAGCCACTAACGGGTAATGATGCCTAACTTGATTTACGTTACATTCAGCCAGTTGCTTGGGCATGTATATGAACTCAAGTCAACCGCAATGAGCCTTGGGTTTGGCCGGTGGAAACCTGACATAGAGAACTGCAGCGGTGCATGTTCAGATTGTTCATGACCAAGGAGATATTCCTATGGCGCCCGGGTAACGCATGGCGAGGTTATGGATGAAGCAAACCCAATCACTGTGTGTGCGTCGAGTCGGCACTTAAGTCATTCACGTAGCGGTTAGAAGTTCAGTGTCTATGAATGTATTGCAGCTGGCAAAGCGCCGAAATTCGTAGTTCCGGCCTTTCCATGCGGATTGCCAGTAATCGCGGCCACCACAGTGCGTGAATAGTCGGAGGCATTGAACAGAAAGGCGCCATCAGCTGTGCCTCAAAATTCCAGTTCGGTTGGGGCATAGAGTCACCGTGCCGACCCTTGTGGGTGTCCAGCGCAGTTGGTTGTCAGTCCCCATTTGACAACACGTTTCTTAATCCGATTCGCCTAGCGGTAACTGTCTGCAGAAACGCCGCAATTTACCCGCCGGAGTAGCTGAGCTGGATTGCGGCAAGCGACTACCGAATAAACATGCTCTTTGTGGTGCTATGCTACTGACAAACTCTCGCAGCCGGCGCCATCAACATTCCAAAGATCTATCTCACTGGCCGGAAGCTGACGAGCTGGGCTGGTATTCAGCTCTTGAACAGGTCTCAAACCCTAAAATTCAATCTTATTGAACTAGTGAATCTGCATAGTCCTTAAGTTCCTCTGGCCATTGAGATGAGAGTTGTCTGCGTTGTCACCATCTGACTTTCACCACCTCAGCGAGCCGCCCAGCCTGATGCCATCGCCGCGGTCAGCGGCCGGCTTGTGCGTGTGCGTCAACTCCAGACTGAGGCGGTCGGCGCGCCGGTATTCAAAACCGGTCTCATAGATCCGAGAACCCGACTCTGCCGGCAGCAGCACCGACACCTTCGGCTTCATGTATCCGGCACCCATGGCCAGTCCATACCCAAACTCAAGCTGCGTGCCCACGCCGTCTGACCCTTCACGGTCGGACACACTGTCGTCAATCGCTGACTCGGCCCAGGCTGACTGCAAGGCCTCAGCCAACTCACCCTGAGTCGCCTTGATGCTCATGCTCGGCCCGAAGCCATTCGCCCCAGACCTCAGCTCCACTCCCACATACACGCCATTCTCGCGATAGCGCTTGCTTGCACGCGACCTCAGCACACTGCCACCCGCCTCCACTGACCAGCGTCCGTCCGCATCCGTGTAGCGCACACTGCCAGCCAACACCATGCTCAGTCCCGTCGAATAACTGTCATCATCGTAACGCACACCGGCCTCGACCTTCGGCAGCAACTGTCCGCCGTCTGACAAGGCCTGCAGGCGACTCCACTCCACCACCGCCTTGTATTGCTGCTGGTTGCTCTTCATCGGCGTCGCCGACAAGCCCTTGCTGGTCGTCCTTGACGTCGACACCTCGCCCTTGAAGGCCAAATCGAAATCCCAACTGACGCGGGTGCCCAGCAAAGCCGACAGCAGCTCCATCCGACCCTTGCGATGCTCGGTTGAATCGGCAGCCAGTTGAAGTCGGCTGTCCGCCCGACCCGTGCCGTAGCCGAGCGTGCCCCAGAGCTCCACCTCTTCGCTCGCCTGCCAGTGCACATACGGGTGCACGCTGTTCATCGTCACCTTCTCTTCCGACTTGGCACTGTCTCCATCTTTGGTCGTGGTCACATTGCCCTTGCCGCGGGTGCGGAAATACGCCAGACCGCCCATCCAGTCCGCCTGCGAAAACTCAAAGCCGATGCCGCCGACCGTCACGCTGCCGTCGATGGAACGACCTGCACCATTGCGCTTGAAACTCGTCTTGCCGCCCCTGCCCCACAGCGTCATGCCGCCTTCAACCGCCGACTGACCCGTCGCTGACGACACATTGAACGAGCTGTCTGACAGCAGGTCCAGCACACTGTCCACCCGCTGGCGCGTCAGCTCCACATCCCCGTCCAGCCGCAACGGCTTGTCTGTGTATGCGGGCGGCAACGGCGCCGCTGACACAGGTGTCGGTCCGAACAGTATCTGCCGCCCGGCGATGAGCATGCTGTTCTGTCTCCCTGACACGGCGCCGCTGGTGCGGCTCACGATGATGTCGTTGGCCACCCCGATCATGGACTGACCGAACTGAACATGCAACTCATGGATGCTGCCCTCATGCTCCTTGCGAAGCTCGACTGACAGCTTTTCGTCATCTGTCACCTTCACTGACACCATGCCGGCTGTCACCGAACCGTAGCCGGTCACCGCATGGCTCACCTCGGCCGTGCCGTCAGCACTGTCATCATCCTGCTCCGCGGTCACGGTCACCGTCTGTTCCATACTCCAGTTGCCGGTGCTGAACGTCAGCGGGCCGGACACTGTCGCCACCGTTGCTGTGTCGCTGGCCGGTGTCACCGTCACACTGCCTGACGGCAACGCGCCTAACTTCACCGTGTAGGTCCCGGTGCCGCCTTCTTCCACTGTCAGCTCCGATGCGCTGAAAACCACTTCCTCCGTGTCATTGTCCTGTATCGTCACCGTGGTTGTCGCATTGCCCAGTGAGAATCCGCTTGGCAACGTGCCCGATGACAGTGCGATTGTCACCGTGAGCGTCTCATCGTCCTCATCCAGACCATCATCGGTGATCGGAATGACAATGTTCTTCATGGTTTCTTTGGCACTGAAGGTCACTGACGTCACCTTATCATTGTCATAGTCGCCGGCCGTCGGATCGTTCGCTCCGGTTGCCGTGCCACCGTAAGTGACACTCAGCGTCACCGACGCTCCGATCTCGTTTCCCACTGTGACCGGTATTGTGGCATCGCCAACGTCCTCAGCCACCGTCAGAGTCGCCGGCACCTTCAGCATCGGCATCGGCGTGGCCTTGACCTCATCCGACCAGTTAGACCCCCGGCTGGTGCTGATATACCGCGCGAACATGTGGAACGTGTATTCTGTCATGTTCGTCAGCCCCGGCACCACAACTCGAAACTGTGTCTGATCCCGCCTTGACCGATTTACAAATCGCGTGGCGGACCAGGCGCCTGTGGTTTTGTATTGGTAGCCCCATTGCGAAACTCCCAACGGCCCTGTCCAACTCAAGACGACCGACCCGTCGCCCGCCTCCGCACTCAAAACCGGCGCTTTGGGCTTAGCTTTCGGAGTTGCAGTTCGTTTTGCCGATGGCGTTCCCGTGCCAGCTTTGTTTTTGGCGCGAATCCTGAATTCGTACTTTGTATTGTTGGTCAGACCGGTCACCGTATGGCTCGTTGTGGTGGCGCCCGAGCCGCTGATGTCCTCCCAATCGTCCCATGCAGCGCTCCCCGCCTTCAGCCGGTACTGCCAGCCGGTGATCGATGGGTCACTCGGGTCGTCCCAGGACAGCGTCACCTGCGCGGCGCCTGCCGCCGCCATAAAACCAGTCGGTTGGTCGGGTTTGCCCCCTACCGTCACCGACACCTGGCCGGCATTGGGAATGGCGGCGGCTGACGCCCCCGTCAGGGTGAACGCATGATCGATGGTGGCACTGCCGGCTTCCACGCCGGTCACCGTGACTGTCTGCGCCGTTCTGTAATTGCCGGCGGTGAAGGTCAGGACGCTCGGACTGACCGTTGCCTTGGCCGTGTCGCCGCTCGTGATGCTGAGCGTGCCTGCGTTGGCGTGCTTCAGCGCCACCGTGTAGGTGGCAGTTGCACCCGGTGCCACCTTGACAGTCGATGGGGTGAGCGTGAGTGCAGGTTGCGCAGTGTGCATGACGGTCGCTGTTGCTATGTCTGACCAGGGACCGGGTAATGATTTAAGCCTATCATCTCTAGCAAACACATAAACCTGATACTCCACCACTGCGCCGTGCGGAATAACAGGAGGGGTGCGCTCGCTATAGACATGAGTGTAAGTTCGTACATCGGGGTCTGAAGTGGTTGGTGTTATCTCTGTAGCAGGCCAAGCCGCTCCCTTCATCCTGAATCGCCAGTTCCATTGTACGAGCTCTGTGGCACCGGTACTGAGCTTCGCGGGGGTGGTGTCCGTCACGGTCCAGGACAGAACCGTTCGTCCGTCCTGCGTCGCATCTACCGTCAGGACCGGTTTGATCAACTCCGGCGTGATGGTGACCACATCGGATTGGAGACTGTTGCCGACGACATTCACTGCGCGCACCCTGAATTTGTATTCAGTGCCATCGGTCAGGCCTGTAAACGTGTGTTCTTTGGTGCTGGCTTGGGAGCCCGGGAAATCAGTCCAACTGCCCCAGTCTGCCCTGCCCACCTTCTGCTGGTACTGCCATTTGTCAATACCGGCATCCTCTGGGTCGGTCCAAGTGAGCTTCACCTGCTGGCTGGCAGGCGACGTGGCGGTGAGGCCTGTCGGCTTTGTGGGCACCACTGTGGGTGTGGGAGGCGCCTCATCATCGTTTATAATGGTCAGCGTGATGGTTCCGGCCGCCCAGTTGCCAAAGAATGTGTTGATCGTAGCCCTCAGGGTGACAGTTTCGTCCGGCTCAAAATCCGTGTCTCCCCGAATGCCCAGTGTAAAACTTCCGGTTAACTGATTTCTATCAATACCAATATTGTTATTAGTTGAAGTCGCTCCAACATAGCAGATATCTGCAGTGGCTGGATTTGGACTAGTGCACGAAGTGGTGCCTACATTGGTGTTGTCAAGTGCTGTGCTGCTGGCGCTAACAACCTCAAGGTCCACACCAACAGTACTAGTAGGTGATGCCACACCGATGTTGACATTGATGACAACATCTTTCTTGCCGGAATTCCCCTCAGTGATTGTGGTGGAGGCGGTTGACAGGGTGATGGCCCTTGTTTGAGCATGGACCGCATCCGGCGCGGTGAAAGCCAAGATGGCAGCAACCGGCAACGCCGCCGTCAGCAGACGGGCCAGGCACTGGAATCTGCGGGGTTTTAATTCAGTTCTGTGTGAGGGGGGGGGGGGGCATCGGCAGATGCGCTCCTGTCCTGCAGTTCTGACTTGATTTTTTCAATCGGTGTGCCAGCTGTTTCAATCTCATTTTGCCAATCCATAGTTATAGTTTTAGAGTTCAACATTCGGTTTTTCGTGATGCCAGACAAAAGTACTTAAACAGATGCACCATCCTATCTGGCAGCTTGAATTATAAGAGCTTCTGTTTTTAATTGTCAAATTTTTAAATGTTGACTTCACCGACATGCATGTCAAAGTGGCTTTGGGGCTGTACCAGGGTAACTCATTAGCGCTGTGTTTGAACATAAATGCTGGTATCAAGCAAGCGAGAGCTTGCAGTTGTCAGGTTAAATTAGCACCGTTCCGAGCCTCAGCTGTGCTGGTGCCGATAATCATTTACCACGGCTAATCGGAATGGTGAAAGGAAGATTGGTTTCGTTCGTTCCAGCACACTGGTTTGCCGAGGATGAGTTCGTTGTGCTGGTTTAGGATCAATTTTCTGGATTTCAGGCGGTTTTGTACAGTTGTGAGCCGTAAAGCTTCTCGGCCAACTAGAGCAACTTCCATCGCAGGTGAGAGGTGCAGCATGTGATGTCGATCATTTCAGGAGCTTGATTGCATTGATCAGAAGCAAAACAGACAACCATGGACTCAATTGCATTTGAAACTGACAGCAGGCTTGCGCACAGCACATTCCTCACGGTATGCAATTAGTTCCATGCTTCAACAGCTGATCAGCTCAATCCCGTTCCGCCCGAATCATCGCCACATTGTGCTTCTCACCGTTGAACACCACACCAAGCAGATGAATCTTACCCCGCCGATGGCGATACTTGCCAGCATAGTCGTTTTCCCGAATCTGCGCAATCGAGTCGATGGCCTCGGCCTCCACCTTATCTTTCTCTTTTGGCTGTTTAGCCACCTTGAACTCCATCACGAACACCTCGCCAGCATGCTCCACCACCAAGTCCGAACGACCGAGACTCGTTGACTCCTCGCCTTTGACATCCACGCCGATGGCGGTGAAGCAGGCATACACCATGCTCGCATAAAACCCCTCGTAGCGCTGCATGGGGTTGCGGGCATACCACTCGTTCGGGATGCTTGAGAAAAACGAACTCAACTCGGCCTTGAACTCCTCAAAGTCATTGTCAACCAGAAACCTCGCCATGCTCTTGGCCCGCTTCTTGGCTTTAGCAAAGTCACCGCTGACGGCACTCAGCAGTTGCTGATTCAGGCTCTGTCGCACCTCATGGTTGGGATAGTACAACGTGTAATTAATGCCATCCGACTGGGTTTCATGGCTGGCAATGGTCAGGTAGCCACACTGGAACAGCAAGGCGTTGACGCTGACAGTCTCAAGATCGAAACTCGCCAGCTCTCTCTCAGGCATTTCCAGGTTCTCCAGATTCAGGGTGTTGATCTCGCCCTTGGCCAGCATCTTGTAGAGATACCTCGGCGTGCCGGTTTCATACCAGTACGGTTTGAACAGTCTTTTACTGAACAATAGCAGAACATCAAAGGGATTGTAGACCTTTTCCTCGCCGAGCCAGTTGTAGCCGTTGTACCAGTGCCGTATCTCGTCCCGGTCCAGTCCTTCGAGTTCCGGGGCGAACACCGTGTCAATATCAGCATCCGTATAACCGCAGATGGTGGCAAACTCAGCGTCCAGACTGATGTCCTCAAGGTTGTTCAGCCCGGAGAACAGGCTGACCTTGGAATACATGCTGATGCCGGTGACGAAAATGAAGCGAACCTCATCGGCACAGCCCTTGATGATGCCGTAAACGCCGTGCAGGTAGTCGCGGTTGGCTTCTGCCTGTTCCTTGTTTTCAAGCACATCCAGGATCGGCTTATCGTATTCGTCTACCAGAATCACTACCTGTTTTCCAGTCTTGCGGTTGAGTTTTCGAACAAGGTTCTGAAAACGCACATCGCCGGGAATGTCCGTTGTCAACGATTCAATACCCGCGTCTTCTTCAAGTGCGGACAGTTGGCTGGCCATGTGAATTTCAAGACCACTCGGTTCGCTGTAGTTGGCATCAAAGCTCAGCCGTACCACCGGATTGCTGACAGTCCAGTCCCAGCGGTCATGGATGTGCAGACCTCTGAACAACTTCTCGTTACCCTCAAATAACTCTTTCAGCGTGGACACCAGCAATGACTTTCCAAACCGCCGCGGGCGCGACAGGAAATAGTATTCACCTCTGTCGATCAGTTTTTCGATATGCGGGGTCTTGTCCACATAGTAGCAGTTTCGGTTCCGCAGATTCATGAAAGAAGCGGAGCCGATCGGGAGTTTGAGCTTGTGCATGGTCAATTGTTCAGCGAATTAACAGCTTGAATTATAGCATCAACAGGGGCTGAGGTTTGCTAACTGTGAAAGCCCAAGATTGCGTATGGGAGATTGCCAGGGCCGACAAGGTATTTTGCTATGCTGTTTTCAATGCTTTTAGCGTTGTGCCTGACAGGTATGATAGCATCGGAGTTCGGGTTTCGTTTTTCCATTCTACTTGTTATTCAACTCGGGGCAGTTTTGGGTTGCCTGATCGGCATTGACCGGTTTTGGACAAAGTTGTGAATGGCGATTCGGTCCAATGTGCAACTGGCGGTTGTCAGGAGTGTGCCTGGTAATGCAATGTCCGATATTACGCGAGGTGTGTTGCTCAGGGACAGGAACCACATCAGCCCTTCCAACTAACAAACTATACACTTTATTTGGTGTGAAATTACTGAGCACAAGCGTTCGCATCGCGATTAATAACCGAGTGGTCACACCTGCATCCTATGTAAAATCACGCTCAAAAATAGACTTCGCAAATACCTTGTTCCTTGTCAGGCAGACACTGACATACCAGTCCGGTCTTTCTGCCAGTTTAGACCCATGTCCGATTCATCCACAGCCAAACAAATCGGAGGATACTATACTGTATAGAACAATATTGTGGCGGCATGAAGCTGAGCTGGCAACACCTCATGAAGCTGGAGCAGATGCGTTGTCGGTGTTGCCGAGTTGCGAAAGTCCTTGGCCTCAAACCTTTCCTGCAAGTTGTCTCAGGCTGGTTTTGCGGCAGGAGTGGATCTGACGGGTGCAATGGCATGCACTACCGGATCGGTTTGCATGGGCGACAGGGCAAGGCTAGGGATCCCGAGGCAGTCGCGTGGAAGTGTCCGGCACAGGCGTCGGTTTCAACATTGCGCGTTTGTTGGATGCCGGCGTGTCGTTGCATGGTTGGCAGGGAGCGACTCTGTTTGGTGTTTTGTGATATTGAAGTGAAGTCATCTGAGAAGTTGAACCAACGGTCAATTGAGATTGATGTGAAGACCAAGGGCAACAGCTATGCGTTGTATTACACCACGATGGGCAGCAGCATAGTAAGCGGTGGGATTGCCATGTCCACCAGGTTTTAAGTGGCAACGGGTGTGCTGGATTGTAGATCAGCCTTTGATTAATTTGTTTCATGTGACTGGTGCAGGTTTGTAGGTTTCTCATGACCATTCAAGAGCTATAAACCCGTATGGTGGCTTGAGACGTTGTGTTGATATTGGTCCGGCACCACCTTGTTAAGACTGCTGTCGTTCGGCGTTGTATTGCAGTCCGAGTCAAACAAGCTGCGGCATGAATTCGGTGTGCCGGAGGGTGGGATTCTGTAGATGCGAACGGGCAGAAAACAGACCGAATCGTCACATCCATTGTCGGCGGGCAGGATTTGTGGTTCAGTGCCGGTTCTTCATGATCGGGTCAGAAAACTTCTGCAGGCCTGCATGAGAATGGTGCTCGGCATTGGCAAGGGTTGTGCAAGTAAAGTCGTATTATCTCTGCTATTCAATTGCCGCACTGAAATTAATTGACATGTTCTGGGTGGATGGGTTAAAAAAACCGCAGGTATTTTGTATGGAATCAGGTTGTCTGAACAGGTAGTTGAGCTTAGGGCTGGTTTTGCTGATCTATAGGCTATGTGGGCAAATAATCGCTTGTAGGGGAAGTGGCAGTATACTGATAATTGTCAAGAATCGGTATTGCTTGATAGACATTGTTTAACCTGTTGGTTAGAATGTATTCGGTCACGATTATTCACATCTATATTCAAACAATCCCTAGCTTATGTTATGTCAACTAATTTAACTCAGGCGAAATTTGCAGCTGCCGCTCATAACATCTCCCAATGGCTACCCGATGATGGTTGTGAAGTCGCATTTGCCGGCCGTTCAAACAGCGGTAAGTCAAGTGCGCTCAACGCGATTACCGGGTTCAAAAAACTTGCTATTACCAGTAAAACGCCTGGCCGTACCCAGCAAATTGTTTTTTTTGAAATTAGGCCGCAAGTGCGGCTTGTGGACCTGCCTGGGTACGGTTACGCAAAAGTTCCCAAACAGTTACGCGACCATTGGGCTCAAACAATTGAGCATTATTTCTCTGAGCGACAAAGTTTGCATGGTTTGGTATTGACCATGGATATTCGTCACCCATTCAAGGCATTGGATCAGCAGTTGCTTGTTTGGTGTGCAGCTGCCGATGTTCCAGCTCATATATTGCTCACCAAGTCTGACAAACTATCTAAGGGTAGGGCCGCCGCTGCTTTTGCATCCGCAAAGAAAATGATTGATCCAACTCAGAATGCAACACTACAGCTTTTTTCCAGCAAGACTAATATAGGTGTTATGGAAGCAAGACAAAAAATCTTGGATTTATTATCTCATTCGTGAGCCAAAGCCCAGTTCAAGCCAACGCCTGCATCAGCGATGAGGGGCACTTGCAATTTGGTTGTATTTTCCATGATGCGTTTAACGTTTGAGATAACTTCATCCTGTTCAGATTCCGCACACTCAAGCACTAGTTCGTCATGAACCTGCATAATCATTTTACACTGACAACCAGACTCAACTAACCACCGGTCTACCTCGATCATCGCTAGTTTCATGATGTCTGCTGCCGAACCTTGCAATGGCGCATTGATCGCAGCTCTCTCAGCATGTTGACGCTGTCCGTAATGGCGGGAAGAAATGTCTGGCAAATGAATCCTGCGTCCGTAAAGCGTGTCAACAAACTTATGTTCTTTCGCTTGTTCTCGGACACGGTCCATAAATTCCCGCACTTTAGGATAACGCGCAAAATACTGATCGATATACGCTTGCGCTAGCGCAACCTCAAGTTGCAGGTTCTGCGACAATCCAAATGCTGACATGCCGTAGATCAGTCCGAAATTAATTGCTTTGGCCTGCCTTCTCTGATCAAAGCTCACCGCGTCAAGCGGTGCGCCGAATACCTCAGCCGCTGTGTAGCTGTGAATGTCATGTCCTTTGGCAAATGCTTCAAGCAGACCTGCGTCACTTGAAAGATGAGCCATCAGTCGCAACTCAATTTGTGAGTAATCAACTGACACTAGCACACCCCCTGGTTCCGCGATGAATGACTCGCGTATGTGTTTTCCATCTGACGTGCGGATGGGAATGTTCTGAAGGTTCGGATCGACTGATGATAACCGACCAGTTACAGCAACAGCTTGTTGATAGGACGTATGTACCCGTTGCGTACTAGGATTGATCAGCTTTGGTAGTTTATCCGTATAAGTGGATTTCAGTTTAAATAAGCTTCGATAATCCAATATTAAGCGCGGTACATCGTAGTTGATAGCAAGCTCTGCAAGAACCGATTCGGCTGTTGAGAACTCTCCTTTGCTGGTTTTTTTTGATCCAGGCAAGCCTAAGCGTTCAAATAGTACTTCGCCAATTTGCTTAGGCGATGATAAATTGAACTCAGTGCCGGCAATTTGGTAAATCTCCGCTTCAATGGCATTCATACGCTCAAGCAGGTCCGCGCTTTGGCGGGCGAGGGAAGCGGTATCAAGTCGAACGCCATGATTTTCCATTCGCATCAGGACTGGTACCAGCGGCATGTCAATAACCTTGAAAACATGTTGCAATTTCACAGAGTCCTGTATCTGTGGCCAGAAAACGTTGTGCAACCTAAGTGCAATGTCAGCATCCTCGGCAGCATAGTTGGTTGCGTCAGCGACTTCAACTTGGTCGAATGTCAGTTGTCCCTTGCCTTTGCCAACAACATCCTCGTATTTGGTTGTATCCGTATTAAGGAACTTCAAAGCTAATCGATCCAATTTGTGGGGCGCAGCTGAACTGTTGACAACGTACGATTCAAGCATGGTGTCAAAAATCGCACCCTTGATTTCGATACCGACATTTGCTAACACGCAGGCATCAAACTTAAGGTTGTGTGCGATAGTCGCGACATTAGGCGACTCAAATAGTGGCTTGAGTTGTTCGATCACAAACGCTTGGCTTAATTGTTGTGGTACGCCGATATAACTGTGGTTGATCGGGATATAGAAAGCCTCGCGCTCAATGACGCTAATTGAAATGCCAACGAGTGAGTCGCGTCGAGTGTCAAGGCCAGTGGTCTCCGTGTCAAATGCAAATATACCACTGGCTTCAATTCTTGCAACTAGATCCTTTAACGTCGTTTCATTATCAATGGTGGTATATCTTAATGGTTTTGGAGGCGAGCTTTGGTCGTTTGCGTCAAGCTCCTTTAGCCACGAATGAAACTCTAGTTTTTGATAAATCTCGCGAAGGCGCGGCTTATCCAAATTGGATATCTTGAATTGCTCCATATCAAGTTCCACATCAACATCGAGCTTCAGTTGAATCAATTCGCGTGACAGTGTTAGTTGGTCGGTTAGACTTCTGAAGTTCTCACCGGCTTTGCCAGGTAGCTTGTCAGCAACTTCCATGATATTCTTGATGGACCCGTATTCGTTAAGCCATTTTGATGCGGTTTTCTTGCCAACGAGCGGAATACCCGGAATATTGTCGGAGGAATCTCCTACTAAAGATAGGAAGTCTATTATCTGCTGTGGCTGGACACCGTACTTTTGCTGCACTTGCTCGGAGTGGATTAATTCACCTTTTGCCTCATCAAGCATCAAGATCTTATCGTTGACAAGCTGCGCCAAGTCTTTGTCGTTGCTAGCAATGACTGTTGTAATTCCTGATTCTGCTGCGGTTATTGCTAGCGTACCGATGACATCATCAGCTTCAACTTCAGGTATAGAGATTGAATGGATTCCCATTGCGTCAACCAAATCTTTGACCACTTCATATTGTTTGCGCATGTCATCCGGCATTGGCGGGCGATTTTCCTTGTATTGTGGATAAAGCGCATGCCGAAAATTTTTGCCTTTGGCGTCGAATACGACAACAAGATGCTCCGGTGAATGGTCCCGGACCAGCTTGTTAAGCATTGATCCTACACCGTATATGACACCAGTTGGTTCACCTGCGGCTGTGGTTAGCGTAAACGCGTGAAACGCCCGGTAGACAAAGGCCGTGCCATCGACAAGATACAGTGTCTGATTATTATCTGTCATGACAGATATGCAGTAGCGTATGTTTGTAATGTTTCATATATCTACCTTCCGAAGTGGTTTTCAAAGACAAATGCAATTAAAATTCTATTCATTCTACTTGCGATTTACATTGAAGACTATAGAAACTACTATGATTAGTGTGTCGGGCCTCACCAAAAGCTACGCGAACAACATTGCGGTTGACAAGCTTTCGTTTGCCGTTCAGCGCGGGGAAGTGGTTGGTTTTCTTGGCCCTAACGGTGCCGGCAAGACTACAACAATGAAGATGATTGCTGGTTTTCTTACGCCTGACAGCGGTAAAATCCGTATCAACGACATTGACATGATTGACAATCCTGTGCGAGCCAAGTCACAGCTAGGATACTTGCCAGAAGGCATGCCGCTGTACCAAGATATGCCTGTGCATGCTTTTCTTGCTTTTATCGCTCGCATTCGCGGACTTGAGGGTAAAAGCTGGTGCAAAGTATAGCAAAGGTTGTTGAGAGCGTCAGGATTGACAGTATACTGACTGAGCCGATTTCAACTTTGTCAAAGGGATACCGGCGACGCGTTGGGTTGGCTCAATCATTGTTGCATAATCCGGAGGTGTTGATACTTGATGAACCGACAGATGGACTTGATCCAAACCAGAAAGATCAAGTGCGTGCGTTGTTAGAGTCAATAGCTAGTGATAAGGCGATCATCCTGTCAACTCATATATTGGAAGAAGTTGCGGCGATTTGCAATCGAGTCATTATTATCAACCAAGGACGAATCGTGGCTGATGCAACACCGCAGGAGCTCTTGCGAACCTCAAAGTTGTATCGTACGGTCGAGCTACAAATTCCAGGTGTTGATGCTGCTGAGATAAATCGTAATCTGTTATCGCTGAAAAATATTGAATGTGTACAATATAATCAAAAAAATGATTGCTGGCATCTTGTGCCTCAAGCAGGTTGCTCGCTCATTGATGCAATATGGCACTTAGCTAAATCGAACAATTGGAAAGTTAGGACAATACATGAACAGAGAGGTGAGTTGGATGATGTATTCCGTCAGTTTACCCGCAGTTCGGGTTGATCTCGGTGTTTGTCGCCGTGTGACTCGACTTCTCGCAGGGGTGGCGCTTGGTCTAACTATTGGTTATAGTGGATTGGTACAGGCGCAAACCTTGGTTGAGGAATTGAAATTGCCAAACCCAAGGAAGGTGATCACCGGAAAGCCGATTGAGGCTGTGGTTGAGGTAAATGCCGATTCTGAGTCAACAACAGATAAAACGACAATTGATGATATTGGTGCAACGACGGAAGTCAGACAGTACCGGCTCGGTTCGTCCACGTTTCGTGAATATCGCGATGGTAAGCGTCTAAGATATGTTGAGATCGAAAACGATATTGGAAGTGTTTATGTTGTTAACCACGATCAAGTTGAAAATAGAGAGAAGAGATCACGTCGCTCCGGAATTAGAATCGGGCGTTGGTAGAAAGGTATATGCATTCGGGCGTAGGTGTATATATTGGCGATGGGCTGAGAAGCTATGGCTACGGCGATGGTCACCCATTCGGCCCTGATCGACTTGACGCATTTTGGAATCAAGCAAAAAGCGATGGGCTATCCAAACAAGTTGCAGTGCTTGATCCTAAACTCTGTGAAGATGATGCGCTAGAACGTTTTCACGATGCGGATTACATAAAGTTTCTGAAGCAAAAGTCACGAACCGGTGTTGGATATCTAGACGGTGGTGACACACCGGCGTTTGAAGGCGTATTTGAAGCGGCTTCTTATGTTGTTGGCTCTGACCTAGACGCATTAGAGCGAATTATGTGCGGCGAGCTCAGTCGCGTATTCATACCCATTGCTGGATTACATCATTGCAGTCGCGAATCAGCTGCTGGATTTTGTGCAATCAGTGATATCGGAGTATTAATTGAAACTCTGCGCAATGAATACGGTATTCAGCGTGTTGCTTATGTTGATATTGATGCCCATCACGGTGATGGCGTTTTTTACGCCTATGAGTCAGACCCGGATGTGATCATCGCCGATTTGCATGAAGATGGGCGCTTTCTGTATCCCGGCACTGGATTTGCCAACGAGTCAGGAAAAGCCAAAGCAGAGGGCACGAAGATGAATGTACCAGTTATGCCTGGTTCTCGCGATGATGTTTTCTATCAAGCTTGGGAACAGATGGAGGAGTTTCTAGATTCATTCAAGCCACAGATGATTGTGTTGCAAGCCGGAGCAGACAGTATCGAAGGTGATCCCATCACACACATGGCTTTTACACCTGGCGCACATGGGCATGCCGCTAAGCGCTTGTGCCATATGGCAGAAAAGCATGCAAATGGTAGGTTAATCGCACTTGGCGGTGGTGGTTACAATCGACGAAATATCGCACTTGGCTGGTGTGAAGTGCTGAAATCGATGATTGAGACTAGCTGAGTGAACCATACAATTAGCGAATTAATAATTGCAGTTTTGGTGTGTATTTCTGTATTATCACCAACACGAAGAATTTGAGGACATTATGTTTGCCTCAACGTCAAGTTTCGTTTTTTATACATCAGGAGGTTTGAATCTATTATGGAAAGACGAAAGTTTTTAAAGGCAGGTGCCGCTGCCGGAACTGCGGCAGCAGCTTCAACACTGGCTGCACCCGCTATTTCACAAGGTATTAAAGAGTGGAAGATGGTCACTTCATGGCCAAAGAATTTCCCGGGGTTGGGTACCGCGGCCGCACGTTTCGGTCAGCGCATCACCGACATGACCGATGGAAAGATCCAAGTCAAAGTCTATGGAGGCGGTGAGCTTGTACACCCGTTGAAATGCCATGATGCCGTGCAAGAAGGCACTGCTGATCTGTATCATTCCGCTGAGTATTATTATCAAGGTAAATCGGTCGGGTACTCATTTTATGCTTCGGTTCCGTTTGGTTTGATACCAAATGAAATTGATGCGTGGATTCACCATGGAGGCGGGCAACAATTGTGGGATGAGCTAAGCGCTGATTTCAACGTGAAGCCTTTCGTTTGTGGTAATTCCGGTTCCCAAATGGGCGGTTGGTTCAAGAATCCAGTGATGTCGATAGACGATTTCAAAGGTCTTAAAATGCGAATGCCTGGACTTGGTGGTCGAGTCATTGACGCGTTGGGTGGTTCGTCTCTTACTCTTGCGGGCTCTGAGATTATGCCAGCATTGCAAGCCGGCACCATCGATGCCACTGAGTGGGTTGGCCCTTGGAACGATTTGGCTTTTGGATTCTACAAAGTTGTCAAGTTTTATCACTATCCTGGTTTTCATGAAACTGGGACGGTTCTGTCTAGCGGGATCAATAAAGGTGTTTGGGATAGCTTAACCGCGAGTGAGAAGGCAATTGTTGAGTCAGCGGCGATAGCAGAAAACAACTATGATTTGGCAGAGTTTAATGCCAACAACGCTTCGGCGTTAGACACATTGTTAACAGAGCATGGTGTTGAGTTGGTTGAGTTTTCTGATGAAATATTTGGGCAAATGGGCGAGGCTGCTCGCGATGTGCTTGCAACTGCCGGTGCTTCTGATCCTATGACCAAGCGAATCTATGATAGTTTCATGGCTTTTCGCAAGGATGTAATCGGTTGGTCTCGGATTTCTGACCAGGCCTATATGAATAAGCGCGCATTGACGAATTTTCACAGTTAAACACTGTTTTTTCAATTGCAATAAGGACGAGTCTACATTCCTGTTTGCGGCTTGATCTGGTTTCAGGAAGTGGGCTCGTTTTTTTGCAAATTGCTGGATTCGATTCATTGTCATAGGTGGTTTTTGTACTACTCTGAACAATTCATTTCGCTTCGTTCCGAGAAGTGAAGGCGCTTCTCTATGAATATTGATTTCATAGAGCTTTGGCATTCGCTTGAACGCCTGCCGTTTTTATTTAGTATTACCGTATATCTGTTAGTGGTATTCACGGTTATCGCTTTCTTTGCAATTCCTGCCACTTTACTATTTTTTTCAGAATCAAAGCAAGTTGCCCGGTTCGTATCGACTCGATGTGACTTAATAACTTCTGGTCTGGCTTGGCGCAGGATTCTGGAGTCAATCGCATTTTGGTTGACTGCGTTCAATACTGCAATTGGTCGTTTTACGGCATGGTTAGTGTTGTTTATGACATTGATGCAGTTTGTAGTTGTAATCATGCGGTATGTATTTTCCTACGGTTCGATCCAGATGCAGGAGTCGATCTGGTATATGCACGGATTGCTATTCATGTTAGGTGCCGCTTACACGCTTGCTAAAGAGGGACACGTCCGTCTTGATGTGTTCTATCGCGAAGCCAGTGTGCGCACTAAATCTTGGGTTAATCTTGTCGGCTCGCTATTGTTTCTATTGCCTTTTTGCATCGTAAATTTCGAATTCGCCTGGTCGTTGGTTCTGAACTCATGGGCTGTGCGCGAAGGTTCAACCGAAACTGTCGGATTGCCGTATATTTACCTTTTCAAGACAGTGATATTGGTTTTTTCTGTATTGCTTGTGTTGGAGGGGATCGCGCTTGCAATCCGGAGCATCTTGCAACTCACTGAGCGAGAATCTAGTACCAAGGGTATGCAAGGTGCCTGAGTATGGAGATCCTGACTTCCTCTGAATTCCTGTGTGCGGCGCTTTTTATCAGCGTTGTGGTCATGTTGCTGTTCGGTTTTCCGGTTGCGTTTTCGTTGGCTGGGACCTCACTTTTATTTGCACTGGTTGCTGCCGGCTTTGGTATTTTTGATGTGGCCTTCCTGACGGCATTGCCACAGCGGATATTCTCCATCATGCGAAACGAAGTTTTGGTTGCAGTGCCACTGTTTGTGTTTATGGGTGTAACTCTTGAAAGATCCAAAATCGCGGAGGAGTTGCTTGATAACATGGGACGGTTGTTCGGTAGCATTCGCGGTGGTTTGGGTTACTCAGTGTGCATAGTTGGAGCATTGCTTGCGGCTTCAACGGGCATAGTCGGCGCTACAGTTGTTACGATGGGGTTGCTGTCTTTGCCGACGATGCTTCGTCGCGGTTACAGTCGCTCTTTGGCATGTGGTTCGATCTGCGCCTCAGGCACCCTAGGTCAGGTTATACCACCCTCGATAGTGCTGGTATTGCTTGGAGACCAGCTGTCGACGGCATTTCAGCAGGCACAATTTTCGATGGGCAATTTTTCTCCGGATGCTGTGTCGGTTAACGATCTATTTGCCGGCGCTTTGATTCCCGGTTTGGTTCTGGTTGGCATGTATATCCTGTATCAGATTATCGTTGCAATAGTTCGCCCCAATGCGAGTCCGGCTATTCCTCGAGATGAGTTAAGGCTGGATGGTGACGGTCGTGCTTTTTTTTGGACCATGGTTACAACCTTGTTTGCACCGTTAGCATTGATAGTTGCTGTGCTCGGTTCCATACTAGCTGGGTTAGCTTCTCCGACAGAATCTGCGGCAATGGGCGGTACCGGCGCATTATTGATGGCCGGCTACCGAGTTGATCCAAAGCGTGGGCGCATGATCATTGTCGGTGTGTTGTCGTTGGTAGTAATGCTTGTACTCACTTCGTTTTTTGATCTCCGGATGCAACGTGATGTGATAGCGATTGAGGAATGGGTTGCGATATTTGTTGCATTGATATGCGCAGTTGGCCTTGTTGCCGGAATATTGACAGCAATTATTCGCGTTTATGGTACCAAGGATGATGAAGGTGACTCTATTCTCGCGAAAATCATGCAACAGACTTTGCTGGTGTCGGCGATGGTTTTTGTGATTCTGATTGGTGCTTCCATGTTTTCGTTGGTATTTCGCGGATTCAATGGTGATGAAGTTGTGGAAAACGTTCTGCATAATCTCCCCGGCGGCACACTTACTGTGCTGCTTCTGATTATGCTAGTGATGTTTCTGCTCGGTTTTATTCTTGACTTCCTTGAAATCATCTTCATTGTTGTGCCAATTGTAGGTCCGGTGTTGTTGCAAATGGAAGTTGCACCGGGGGTGCCAATGAGTCCGGTTTGGCTTGGTGTGATGATGGCTGTTAACTTACAAACTTCATTTTTAACACCGCCATTTGGATTTTCACTATTCTATTTGCGCGGAGTTGCTCCATCCTCAATCCGCACAGTGGAGATATACAAAGGGGTGATTCCTTTTGTCGGAATCCAGTTATTGATGTTGATCGTGCTGTGGTTCTTCCCAGCGTTAGCGACTTGGTTGCCAGCGGCGATTTACGGTCCATAGTAAAATAATTTCGAGCTGTCCGTAGTAGCACAGCATTGGGAGATAAGACCGCTATATGAAGGCTGCCGTCAATAGCACACGGCGGCGATTTGAATCAGAACAGCGGCGCGTGGGTGGCAACCAATGCGACCTGAATTTCCCGAATCAACTTAGTTGTTGCTTGTCCGATCAGATCAAGCTTTGAGATGTCGGCAATACGCGAGTGCATGCGGTTGAGCTCAGCGGGGCCTAGCAAAGTTCTAAACATGTCACAGGCATCAATGAGACAGAAAATCACTACATCTCGTTGATCTGGTACTTCGTCGCTATAGAGGATACTCATAATTCTGAGTTTGACTTCGCGTTCAACAGTACCATCAATCATTGGGTATGAACGCGACTTCATCACCCACAGGAAGCGTTTTTCAGATTCACCGAGAATGCCGCGTTCAACTAGTCTTTCAAATCCCTGCTGAACCAGTTCCGCACCATTGTCGGCAATTGAGTTGATCCAGAATTTGACTTCTTTTTGCTCAGGTTCTTTACATACTGTCTCAAGGACTTGGTCCAAAATCGGGTCACCGACTGACTCGTCATTGACAACTGTCAGTGATTTCAAATCGCAGTCAAGTCGGTTATTTATAGCGAGTTCCATAAGGCCGGCACCAGCCAGAACAAAATGCAGTGTTAGTTGTGGTACCGGGCGCAAGGTGCCTTTTTCGTCGTCCAGCAAAAGTAGAAGTATCTCTTCAATTAATGTAATTTTCATTTTCTTTGTCATTTCATCATTCAGATTGTCACTAGTCATTTTAAGTGGATTGGTACCTTTAATGCAAACTTATATATTGCGAAGTTAATATTCCTTCCCACAACCACTGGTATTTAACGGGTTGTGGTTTTTATTACCTGCTAATTGTTATGGGGTGTATGCGGGTAGTGAACCTTTCAATCAATTGTGGTAGATGACGAAAAGCAAACTGTAACATTCCGGTTGCCATCACTTGCGTGTATCAACAGGAATGCGCGATGTGTCGCTTTCTTTATCAGTCAGTATTCTCTATATTGCTTATGATGTTTAATCCGCAGTTTTATGACTTGATCAAGTGAATAGAGCGTTAAATCACACTAAATCAAACAATGTTTAGCATCAATACCCTTTAATAATATCTCAAAAATCCGATATTTCACAAACCGCTTGTGACATCATCCTAGGAGCTTATACAGCCAAAGGTCAAAATTGCGGGGCCCTGTGTTGCACCATTGTCTATCTGCATCATCCTGTTATTGCTCTTGGAGACCACACTGGTATCATGCCAATTTAGATAAAACATCTCTAGCCCCTTGATTCGCTGCCATCTACAGCAATCATTGCAATTAAAATAAATGCGAACATACTACAACGATTGGAAAGATTGTAATTGACCGAATCAGTACTGAGTCGCGAGGATATCTCAAATGGCACCGTCGAGTCTATCGACGGTGTTGATCGAATTTACTATAACGGTTACTGGATATTGTACTATCCACCGCCTGACGATACGCTTACCGCAAGAAAAAATCTTATCTCGGACCTCACTCGCCGCACGTTCCACCACACCGAGGCCGGTATCAACACTCCAGGTGAAAACCTTGATTTGGCTCGGCGGCACTATGAACAAGAGAGAAATCCGCAAGAAAAACGCGTTTATGCTGCAATGCTAGCTGGTGCGCTATTCAACCGTGCCGCTGACATCATAACAACTGCGGTCGATCTTGAGAGTAAAGGAGTGCATATTGGTTCGGATAACGATCTAATGAAAGAGTGCAGTGAGTGTTTGCAAGAGGCAATGGAAATCGGTAAGCTTGTGCGACATAAAAGTGGTGTGGAAGGTATTGATGAGCTGTGGGGTGAGCCGTTTAAGGCTTTTACACTATCGCTTCCAGATTTTTACGATTCGAGGTATATCAAATTGAGTTTGTCAATGCGTGACATGGACCGCATTGCTACCAAGCTTAGAATCGAATTGTCATCATTTGAAGTCTTTAAGGGTGTATGGTCAGTGCTTGATCGATTCGTGCAATATTCGAAACAGAATTGCGAGACGAGCAAACGGGATCTTCGTTGGTATTCAATTTGGCCAAAGGTTGTAACCAACTCCGAATGTCTTGAGGCATACATTGATGCAATCTGTGGTAATCCGGCCTATTGCAATGATAATCGTATCGTTGATGCTTGTGAACTGATCATCTCAGGACGCGATCTGATTTCCTATATTTCTGATGCGAGGGTACCTATGCCTGATACCACATTTGGTTTTTTTCAAAAATGTGACAATTTCGATCAAAGTTGTTAACAATCAAAAGGAGGCAAAAATGCGATTACAAGAACAAAGGAGTCAAATGGTTCGCGCCACAGTTGACAATATTCGTAATATTGAAAGCAGGTATGGTGTGACCGAACAAAGCTTGGTTAAAATCCGCGGCCAACTTGAGCAGCTCGCCGCCGCAGATGCCAATTGGTTTACTGAGGACGAATTTCCAGCACCGGACACATCCTCCACCGACAGCTCAGTCGTCTACCGAATATCAGAAGATACCGAAGATCACCGCTTTGCACTTTATGTGCAATCGGCGCGAGCACCAACCAATGCGCCACCTCACAACCATGATACCTGGGCTGTGATAACTGGCATTAGCGGAGATGAGCTAAATCGATTTTATCGACGTGTAGGTAGTGGTGTTGAAGAGATCGGGTCGCATGTCGTTCGACTTGGCACGAGTGTCACACTTTTACCGAATGATCTCCACTCCATACACATTACTGACGAAAATGCAGTAATCAATTTTCACATGTACGGACTTGGTCTTGAATATCTCACTAAGCGCGAGTATTACGATTCAAAATCTGGCAAGTGGCGTTTATTTCGTTTTCGAGACAACATAATTGATGCAAGGTATGTCATTCAATGAAAGATATTATCAGTGCGATTGATCTCAAGACGCAAATACTTGCCCGCGGTGAACTCGCGATACTTGATGTTCGGGAGGAAGGCATATATTTTGAGGGTCATTTACTCTGGGCTTCGAATATTCCGCTTAGTCGAATAGAGCTTGTGGTCGATGCGTTGTTACCGTGTCGAGTTGTGCCAATTGTTGTTTATGACAGTGGTCCGATTGGCAAGGAGGGTGTTGCTCGGCGGGCTCAGGTTCGATTGCAGGAATTGGGATTTGAAAATGTGCAGATATTGAGTGGTGGTATAGATGGTTGGCGGGAAGCAGGTTTTGAGATATTTTCGGGATTGAATGTGCCAAGCAAAACTTTTGGTGAGTATTTATTACAAAATCGCAAACCACCTGAGATTAAAGCGTTGGATTTGCATAGACGTCTGACTCAGGGTGACAACTTGGTTGTGCTAGACAGTCGTCCAATAGATGAATACAATGCTATGAGCATACCAAGCGCAATTGATGTGCCGGGTGCGGAACTGGTTTATCGGATTTTTGAAGTTGCATCGGACCACAAAACCGATGTTGTTGTCAACTGTGCCGGTCGTACGCGTAGCATTGTTGGTGCAATGTCGTTGATCAACGCTGAGGTGCCCAATCGAGTGATGTTGTTAAAGGATGGAACGATGGGTTGGCATTTGGCTGGATTGGCACTTGACAATGGAAAGTCACGAGTTGTGCCGGAACCTTCAAAAGACAGTTTTATGAAATCGCGTAAGGCAGCCGAGCGCGTTAAAGAGAGGTTCGATGTACAGTTTATTGAATGGTCCGAATTCGTCAGCTGGCGACAAGATGAGACGCGTACGCTTTATGTTTTCGATGTTAGGAGTGATGAGGAATATCAATCTGGACACTTGCTGGGATCAAGGCACGCACCAGGCGGCCAGCTAGTGCAGACAACTGATGAATTTGTTGCTGTGAGAAACTCGCGGGTTGTTCTTGTTGATGACAAGGAAGTCCGTGCAATTATGACCGCGTCGTGGCTAAAGCAGATGGGACATCGCGAGGTTTTTGTTCTGAAGGATCCGTTTGTAGGTGTTAAATTGGAAAAAGGGTGGCCAATTCCAACTCTCCCCGCATTTGAGAAGGCAGAAACATTGGATCCAACTGAGCTCAGGGCGGTGTTGCAATCAGGTGAACCTGTTATGTTAGTTGACCTTTCAACCAGCCGTAATTTTAGGGCTGGTCATATTGATGGTGCACACTGGTGTATTCGGCAAAGGCTTGAGTCATCATTGGTTTGGCACAAACCAATAGGTTTATTGATATTGACTTCAGAAGATAGTGTGCTTGCGCATTATGCTTCGGTTGATATGGCAAAATCTGATCCGAGTCTGTTGGTGAGAGTTTTGGAAGGTGGCAATCAAGCGTGGCGAGCAGCTGGTTATGAATTAGTCAAAGGAATGGAGCCATGTTTGACCGAGATTGATGATATTTGGGACCGGCCGTATGATCGCCAAGATGGACAGGAACAGCGTATGCAAGATTACCTTGAATGGGAAGTGCAGTTGATGGATCAAGCAATACGCGATGGCACTGTGGAATTTCATTGTTGACGACCAACGGCAGATTTATATACTGAGTTGAATATTCTATGGTATCGACGCAGTGGTTGACATCTTTGACGCACAAAAGAGAAGCCAAATCATGGCTTCAATCACTGGTAAGAATACCAAACCGGAAATTAAATTAAGAAAGGCTCTGCATCGAAGAGGTTACCGCTACCGTCTTCATACAAAATACCTTCCTGGCAAACCAGACGTTGTATTGCGACGGTACAATGCGGTGATATTTATCAATGGTTGCTTTTGGCATGGTCATGATTGTCATTTGTTTAAGTTGCCGGACACGAATCGGGTATATTGGGAAGAGAAAGTCAAAACTAACCGTCGCCGGGACGCGAGGGTGGTGACGGAGATTCAGCAATTGGGCTGGCGGGTGTTAACAGTCTGGGAATGTAGCATGAATGGGAAGCGCAAGCTAGAATCTGATTTGTTGCTTGATATGGTTGAAAATTGGCTTAATAGTGACAATCTAGACAAGCAAATACGAGGACTTTCAGATTGAAACAGCAACTGAATTTTACTGTCATTCATTCAGGCAATTCAGTACCATGATTCAAGACATCTAGATATTCGGTAAATTCGAATATTCTGTTTCGTTTATAGCCAGTGACCTCTTTAATGATACCAAGTTGTTCAAGGTTGTTAAGTACCTTTACTGCGGTAGATGGTTTGAGTCCGATTTCTGTTTGCAATAGTGAAGAATTAATGATGGGGAATTTGAGCAATAACTCGTATGATTTGTGAGTAGGTGCTACTACTTTATTGCTGTTGACAATTTGTTCTCGACTTCGATTTGACAATTCAATCAGCTGGTCAGCAGTTTCAATCGCTTGATTGGATGTGAAAATTATCGCATCAGCGAAATAATCTAGCCATTCTTCCCATTCGCCGGTCAAGCGCACTGTATTTAACAGTTCATAGTATCTTTTACGATTTGATTTGAAATACAGACTAGGGTAGAGAAGTGGCTTGCTTATAACTTTTTCCTGACATAGGATTAGTGGTATAAGAAGACGACCAATCCTCCCGTTACCGTCAAGGAAGGGATGAATTAGTTCAAATTGAACGTGAGTTAAGGCTACTTTCAACAATGTAGGTATTGGCGTCGGTTGATTGTTCAGAAAACACTCAAGCTCGCCTATGCAGTTCACAACTTGATACGCTGGCGGTGGAACAAACACAGCATTACCAGGTCGCGTACCACCTATCCAATTTTGACTTTGCCTGAATTCCCCTGGTTGCAGGTTGCTTCGACCGGATAGTAGTACGCCATGCATTTCCCGAATTAATCGTGAGCAAATTGGTAGCCCTTCATCTAACAAGCCCAAGCCACGATATAGTGCTTCAACATGTTTGCTTACTTCTTGGATCTCATCGGTGGGAGTTTTAGCTTTTTGACCGATTTCAAACAGCAAAAGATCGGAGATAGACGCACGTGATCCCTCAATCATCGAAGATAGTACAGCTTCTTTACGCGCATACATATAGAGAAAAATGGACAGATTGGGTATTCGTTTGCTTATGGCATCTAGGCTACCGAGTACGAGTGTTGCTTTTTCAAACTTGATGCTTAATTCTGGTGTCCAATTTATTGGCGGGTTTGGCGGTAGTGGATTTGGTATGAATGCCCTTACCTCTTCATTATTAGATTGATATATCGAGTAATTACCTTGGTTTGCTCTTTTCATTCTGCATTAGCTGATTTTGAAATATGGATTTTTTATTTCTAAATCTATGTAGTAAATAAGAAGTCTGAAGAATTTTATTGCGAAGATGAATTAATATTTCGAATAGAATTAGATTTTGTGATAATTCAACCAGTTTCAGAAATCCTGATCCCATACAATGTAAAATCGAACACTACTCGCCAGATGATGTTGTTTTCAAGCTTTAGGTATCCAGTCTTGTCCATATATGTTTGTAGAAAGCAACGTGCAATTTTGCTGACGGCATATTAAACTTGAGAGCTGTTATATTTCACTTTTTGAAATATGAAAATACTTATTTCAAAAAATATTGGTATTAGGAAATAAGAGAGCTGTAGGAGAGATAGTTATTGTCTTATTTTTACTTGCTTCAGCACATAAAACACAAGAATGTTGCCCGCGTCTCGTTTTATGATTGGTAACTAGTACATCCCAGAGAACTTAATTTATGAAAGCAATGCTTGACACAATACAATGCGGAGATTCCAGCGACTTATTGAAGCAATTACCGACTGATTTTGCTGATATGGTGATCACATCGCCACCGTACTATAAACAGCGAAATTACAACGATAGCGGGTTGGGAATCGGGCATGAGCGAACACCGGAATTCTATTTAGAGGCACTGCTTGAAACGCTTGCTGAATGTGTGCGCATTGTGAAACCAACTGGAAATATTGTCTATAACATTGGTGACAAATACCAAAAGGGTTCTTTGTTGTTGCTCCCATTTCGTTTCGCTATCATGGCGTGTGAAAGATTCCAGTTACAACTCATAAATGAGATAACTTGGATCAAGACAAACCCTACTCCTAGGCAATTCGACCGTAGGTTGGTGTCTAGCACAGAGCCTTTCTTCCATTTTGCTAAATGCAACGAATATTACTATGACCGCGACAATTTTTGCAAGACTGAGAAAAAATCAGAACGTTCAAATCCAACCCCAAAACTTGGGTATAAGTATCGCGAGCTAGTTGATCAGTCAGAAGTTTTAACCGTCGCCCAAAAACAGCTAGCGCACTGTGAGCTTGATGAAGTCATTGCAGAAGTTCATAGTCATAAAATTCACAGTTTTCGAATGAAAATTAGGGGTGTTCATGCGGAAGCATTTGGTGGTCAAGAAGGTGGCCGAAAGGGACAAATGGACAAAAAAGGGTTCACAATCATCCGTCTCAGAGGCACAAAAATGAAACGAGACATCATTCAATCAAATGTCGAAACATTGCCAGGTAATGGGCATTCAGCCATATTTCCATTGGGAATTATCAAAGAGATGATACGCCTTTTATGTCCCCCTGGCGGAACAGTCGTTGATCCATATATTGGAAGCGGTACGACCGCAGTAGCGGCGATACATGAGAATAAACATTATTTTGGAATTGATATTGACCCAAGCTATTGTGTGTCTGCCGAAGAAAGGATTAACGAATATATTAGGCAAAGAGAATATGCCGCCGCATGAAGCAACAGAAATTCTTCAAGAGGCATTGGAGTGCGCGAATCTGCAACCACAAAGTGAAACTGTCCTCTCTAATAGAGACTTACAGAGTATAAAACGGATAATGGACCGAGTTGCAGATAATAAAAACAAAGCAGTTCTTGCGGTATTAATTACGTTGATAGTAAAAAAGATAATGAATCCGGACCAGGATATTCGACTACATCGACTTGAAGGTACACTTGGTGGGTTTTCAGGTCGTGGTTTAGACACTAAATATATTACTCCTTTTCTACGTGATAATAATTTTCCATATATGGCCTCGGGTTCAGGCTGGTTAACCCGAAGTTTTGAACAAGCCGCACCCTATACGTTCACTTACCCCGGTAAAATCAAGCCTTTAATCATTAAAGACGATTTTCTACACTTGGTTGACAGAGTTCAAAACGATTCTAGAGTTGCAAAAGAGTATTTATACGAATTTTTAAGACAACTTATATCTCTCCGTGAGCAATCTCAGAATATCACATTATCGAAGCCAAAAAACAGATCGATCGCTGATGTGGTTTCTTTAATTAAAATGTTATGGAATCAGGCATTGCCTGGGCAATCTCGAATTCCAGTTATAGCTGTTTTCGCAGCTTACATGTGTCTAATTGATGAGGTAGACCGATTCAAGAATAACCAACTTTTACCATTGCTACCGCACACTTCAGCAGATCAGAAGACAGGTAGGGCAGGCGATATTGATATTTGCCAAGATTCTAAAACAGTTGAAGCAGTAGAAATAAAGCATGGCATTAAAATTAATACTGAATTGGTTTCAGCTACAATTGAGAAAGTTAAGCGGACGACAGTCAAAAGGTACTATATTCTGAGCACGAATGACGTTATAGAGGGAATTGATGATATTACACAACTGATCACAGGGGCACGTATTAATCACGGTTGCGAATTTATCGTCAATGGAGTTGCTGCGACACTAAGGTACTATTTGAGACTCATATCCAATGTAGACGAGTTTGTTGAGAGTTTCGTATCGTTGTTGGAGAAAGACAATGATGTTGGTTACCAAACAAAGATGGCTTGGGACAATATTGTAGTTAATGACAACCTAGAACAATAAAGTACACGAAATATATATGGTCTCAGGTTCAGGGTGAAAAACTCACAAATGTGAAAAAGCTGCTCCCTGTTTTGTAGCTGGCAGTATACAAAACTCAAAAAATTTGTTTATATGATTTTACGACTTGTATCCTAATGTGAACAATAGCCAAGGCTCTTTCTAGAAATACGCGCTTTATAATATTTGGGTTTAAAACTTTGTTTTGAAATAAAAATATCTCTGTTTATAAGTGTCTGATATTACACCCGCGCGTACGGTTTTGTAATAAGGCTAAAACTAATTTAAGGAGTTTAGTTGCATGTCACGAAATGTATTTTTTGCCGCCATAGTAGTATTAATTTGTGTAATCGGATCAAACAGTGTAGCAGCGGATGCTCCCTTTAAAGTCGGGTTTGTCTATGTTGGCTCTGTTGGTAAACATGGTTGGACCTATCAGCACAACGAAGGACGTCTTGCAGTTGAGGAAGCGTTTGGTGACAAAGTGCAAACAACTTATGTTGAACTCGTTTCTTTTGGGGGTCAGGAAGCTGAGCGAGTCATTCGACAGCTTGCAGCTGATGGTCATAAGTTGATATTCACCACATTTAGTTACATGAACCCAACCATTGAGGTTGCAAAGAGTTTTCCAAGTATTAATTTTGAAATTTGTTCTGGATACGAGCGCTCTGATAACGTTGCAACTTATCTAGCTCGCTTCTACGAAGGACGATATGTGATCGGTCGAATTGCAGGCGCAGTGACTCAATCCAATACGATTGGCTACATTGCTCCTTTCCCGATTCCTGAAGTTATACGTGGAATCAACTCATTTACCTTGGGGTTGCGCAGTGTCAATCCAAATGCAACTGTCACAGTTGTTTGGGTAAGTAAATGGCATGACCCGGGTTTAGAAGGTGATGCTGCGAATGCAATGATTGATCAAGGTGCTGATGTTATCGTTCAGCACACTGATTCATCGGCTCCCCTTCAGGTATCTGAAGAGCGTGGAGTATGGGCTTTTGGTCAAGCATCAGACATGGTAGAATATGGTCCGAAAGCACATTTGACTGCAATCGTCAACAACTGGGCGCCATACTACATTGAACGAACAAGAGCGGCGATGAATGGTACCTGGGCTTCTGGTGATGTTTGGGGTGGCATTGGTGCTGATATGATTCGATTGGCGGAATTCAACCCCAAATCTTTACCTGCTGAGGTTATCGCGGACGCACAGGCGACTGTTGAAGGTATTCATTCGGGCTCCATTCATCCATTTGCCGGGCCTATCATGGATCAGACTGGCAATGAAGTTATCGGATCTGACGCTGTGTTGACCGATGCTGATCTGCTTGGGATGGACTACTTTGTGATGGGTGTGGAAGGCTCTCTACCAAAGTAATTTAATCAGGAAATCAATAATCAATTTATTTGGTATTGTTACTATAGTTCCCAAAACATGATATAGCAGGAATCAGATTATTTTCAAATTCCCAAATCTTTGTAGTATTGTGACCCTAAGCGCGAGCCCCCCCAATTGGTCTAATCAGACTATATGGACTGGCGATTGCCTTGACATAATGCGTGGTATGAACTCTGAAAGTGTGGATTTGATATATCTCGACCCGCCTTTCAATTCCAATGCCAACTATGCTGCGCCAATTGGTAGCGAGGCTGCTGGTGCTGAGTTCAAAGATACGTGGGGATTGGATGACTTGAAGATTGCTTGGCATGGGTTAATCAAAAGCGAACACCCGGCTTTATACCATTATCTAATGGGAGTTAAGGATATTCATAGCAAGTCAATGATGGCTTATATGATCTATATGACCGTCCGAGTTATGGAGATGCACCGTATATTGAAACCCAATGGATCAATATATCTGCATTGCAATCAATTTGCTAGTCATTATTTGAAATTAATGATGGATACGGTTTTTGGCTGGAAAAATTTTAGGAATGAGATTGTTTGGTGCTATGCGGGGGGGGGGTACCAAAGAAGGATTTTCCAAGAAAACATGACGTAATTCTTCGATATGCTGGAGAGAACAGAATTTTCAATGTAGAGAGAAAGCCGTACGGACCACATGCATCTAGTGGTAGAAGGGCAACTGATTTGGGAGGCACAAGGAAGTTAGAATACAACGCAAAAGGCACCCCCGTAAACAATTGGTGGAATGATATAAGTCCACTTATAAATTGGGATTCCGAAAAAACGGGTTATCCAACGCAAAAACCATTGAAACTTTTGGAACGTATAATCAAGGTGTCAAGCAATAAGGGTGATGTAGTGTTAGATCCGTTCTGCGGGTGTGCAACGACCTGTGTGGCGGCTGCTGGTTTGCACAGGGAGTGGGTCGGTATAGATGTGTCAAAAAAGGCGCATGAATTAGTTGACTTTCGGTTAAGAGAGGTTTGGGGTGTATTTGATAATAGCATTCACAGGACAGACATACCGATTCGGACTGATTTAGGCGATCTTAAGCGGTACAATCATCCAGAGAACAAAGCTAACTTATATGGTAAGCAGAAAGGTAAGTGCAATGGTTGCAATGAGCATTTTCAAGATAGGCATCTTGAAATAGATCACATTATCCCGCGTTCAAAGGGAGGTTCCGATCATTTGAATAACCTTCAACTGTTATGCGGTTCATGTAATCGAATTAAAGGTAATCGCCCGCAGGAGCATCTAATAAAGGTATTGAATGATAGGGAATTAATCAAGTTCTGAGCAGGGAATTTAACATACTACCTAATCACTAGTTTTGGAATGAATTGTTGTCAGCTGAGTTACTTGTAAAGTGCAGCAATGCAATCATTGTTTAGTAATTCGATTACGCAGATTCCATCAAGACATCACCTATGATGGAAAGAATGAGAAGAGTAGCTCTATCTAAGTGGTAAGATGGTGTTTTGATATGAGCAGTGCCCACAAAGAATTTTCACTAATCTATGATATCTTGCCAAAAAATGAGCTTAATATCATCCCAAGCACACATGATATTACTTCACTCGGTCAATCAGGTATTGTCGGAATGACGGTATTGGTATTGTCAGTGTCGTGTCCAAGCGGTGCATCACTCCTGCTACTATCATCGCCTCTATAAACTCCATCGGTTCCATCTTTTTGGTCATGGTGGAACGGATGCTGTCTTTCAGCCAGTACCGATCCTCTAGCACTTCTTCCAAATCAGTCAAATCGCAACCGCTTGGTCTGATAGTCCGTGCTACCTCCGCTAGCAATTCAGTACACTTGGATACCAGTGAGTTTTCCAATCTCTCGCTGTAATACTCGGCACGATTTGCATCTCCACTAGAACGTACCGCTGACTCATCTATTCTCATTAGATCAAGGCCGTTGGCACTTAGTTGTTTGGTCAAGGATATCATATAATGTTCCAGAAATTGTGGCCACCCATCGCACCAGGCATCTATCTTGTCAGGCAGATCTGAGTTGTGCCTGTTTTTTATCTGATATCCATTTAACATGGCTCTGACGGACTCGGCTGCCTCGCCGGCTTCAAGCGGGCCGATGTTTTGCACATGGCTCATCTCATCGGTTTTGGCAAATCGCGAGATTCTCACCGCAGCTAACATTGATTTGGAATAAGCGAGACCACACAGCAACGCCAATATCGGAAGTCCGTGCTCACCTGTATGCAACTTTCTTAAAACTGGCACATCCTCAGACTCAAAGAACTGCACCTCATCGATCATCACCACAATTGGTCGCAACTTCATGCGCTTTGGTGACTTTCCCTTTAACAGTAGCTTGGAAACAGTCGCTGCATCTTTACCGTAGAGCTGTACCAGATCTTCCAGCACCAAGTCCTTTGACTGCTCGCTATCGGTTACCTTGCCATCGGCTCTGATACCAATATTTACCCCGACGCCAGCTTCAATAGTGCGAACTGTGTTGAGTATTTTCGCGCCTTGCAACGGTATGATGCAGTTAGCAATCATGCGCGTGATATTGTTCTCATTTCTTAGGTTGTTCGTGGAAATTCTAACTATCACCGGGCCATTAGCCCTTGATTTCCAGTTGTTCTGCAAATGGCTCAGCAATGCTGACTTACCAGCACCAGGTGCTCCTTGAATTAGCCACGTCTCTTGGTTGGATAATATCGTCACTGGTTGTAACCCGGAATCAGAGGTTTGTGTCTTGATTCTGCTTTCAATTCCGGCAACAGTGGTCTCAATGCCTGTGATGATAGATTCACGGCCGACAAAGAAGATGGCCTTATCCTTGTCGTTTCTGTTTTTGTATTGATCTATGGGGACTAACGGTGTTTGATGCATGCGTGACGACTTAGAAATTAACTTTTCCTGTTCTCATATCATAGTATGTTCCATCATCCGAGTTGTCATTGATTTTCAGGATTTTCTAATTACCGATTCGGTTATTAGATCAATCAGTGATTGAATCAGCAACAAGCATTCAATAATTGTCGCTTTTGAATGGTGGTAATTAAGCAACTTTACAGCTTGGTTCAACTGCAACGCAATATGACAAATCAGCTTCATAGATAACAAAAATCTGCTCTACACACCTGCCATTGTCTCATTTACAATGAACTTAACAACATCAATTAGAGCTAATTCCTGCGGTCTTCCTGACTCAATTGATTGATTGTAGGTGGTTATTTGACGGTCAGCGCTTGTACCTCGCGCCAATATTGTTCGCATGTGCTCAAGCTCTTCCACACAATCAAGTTTTTCAGCATCCACCATAAATGTATCGATAATCTCATCTAGCAGCTGTGCCGGGTCCAGTAACTCACGTCGGCCAAAATCAATCAAACCTTTATGGATGCCGTAACGCTGTGCACGCCAACGGTTTTCCTGCACCAAGAACGGTGAATACACCCGCCATCGTTGGTTGTTTCTGCGTAAACTGTCAAGTCGGCTCAACCAGCATTGGTAGAGCGCTGCAACACAAATCGCATCGTCGATATTTGTGCACATGTCAGCAATGCGCATTTCCAATGTTGGAAATCGCCAGCTAGGTCTTAAATCCCACCATATCTTCGTGGAATCTTCGATGATGTCAAGATTGACTAGCACTTCAACGTGTCGGATGTAATCTGCATAACTGTGAAAATCAGGTGGCAGTCCGGTCCTAGGCAGTTGATCGAATACCGACACACGATATGATTTCAATCCTGTATTTTCACCTCGCCAGAAAGGAGAAGAAGTTGACAATGCTAAAATATGTGGCAATATATAGGTGGCTTGATTCATCATATCCACTCTGAGCTCATTATCAGAAACACCAATATGGACATGCATTCCACTTATATAAAGACGCTCGGCAACTCTTCTTAGTTGTTCAGCGAGGTTGAGATATCGCTCATCATCGGTTAACTGAGTTAAGCCGTAAGAAAACGGATGAGTTGATACAGCCATCATTAAACAGTCATGCTTTTTTGCAAGTTCGGCAACTGTTGCTCTTAGTTGACCCAATTCTTGGCGAGCCTCTTTGATATTTCTGCATACTTTTGTACCAACTTCAATCTGGCATTGCAACAGTTCTTTCGATACTTGATCTCCAAGCTCTTTCTTGCAATCGTTCATTAGATCCGGTGGCATTCTTGAAACTAAATTCAAAGTGCTACCATCGATAATCAGATACTCTTCTTCAATGCCAATGGTCAGCTCAGCATCTGCGCTTGGGTAGGAAATGTTTACACCGGACACCATCGTTTGTAATCTCCTCTAAATTGATGAATGTTCACTTTAAGTTGTTTATTCTTACGCGTGTTATTATTTTATTGTTGATTAACATATATTATGTTTAATACAGACTTTGATATGGGACTTGTCCCAAAGCCACACGGATTTTTTTAATGTTAGATTTCAGAAGTGATACTGTTACCAAACCGACTGAAGCGATGCGCAAAGTCATGTACGAAGCCGAAGTTGGAGATGATGTATATGGCGAGGACCCAAACATCAATTCCTTGCAGGAACTTGTAGCTGACAAGTTCAATATGGAGGCCGGTATTTTCACGACTAGCGGCACACAAGCAAACCTTATGGCATTGATGTCTCATTGTGCGCGCGGAGACGAATATATAGTAGGTCAAGTTGCCCATACATATAAATACGAAGCAGGCGGTGGAGCGGTACTCGGTAGCATACAACCGCAACCAGTGGATTTGTCAGAGGATGGAAGTATCGACTTAGAATTGGCAAAAAGTGTAATTAAACCGGATGATCATCACTTTGCCAACACACGTTTGTTCTGTTTAGAAAATACGCAAGGTGGTAAGGCCCTCCCATTGGCATACCTCAATGAAGCTAAGGAATTTGCGAGAAGTGCAGGCCTTGCATTCCATCTTGATGGTGCTCGGATATTCAATGCGGCCGTTTTTCACGGTGTGAACGTTTCAGAGATTTCTTCCAAGTTTGATTCGGTTGCATGTTGTTTTTCTAAAGGTTTAGGCGCGCCCGTTGGCTCAATACTATGCGGTTCAAGAGATTTTATCAATGACGCACACCGTTGGCGTAAGATGCTTGGTGGTGGCATGCGGCAAGCTGGTGTGCTAGCAGCCGCAGCTCGCTATGCCGTTGAAAATCATGTTGACAGGCTAGCAGAAGACCATGAAAACGCTAAGTGGATATCTGAACAGCTCTCTGCTGTGGATGAGATTGAAGTCCACTTTCACAAAAATCAGACGAATATGATTTTTTTGACTGTGGGAGACAATGCAGTGAGTCAGCTTGCTGCGCATCTACGAAAACAAGGTATTGTTATTTCACGTGGATCACCAATCCGAATTGTGACACATCTTGATGTCAACCGCAATGCAGCAGCTAAACTAGTTGACGGAATCAAAGCGTTTTTCTCCAGTTAAACCTGACTTTTGTGTTGACTGACTGAATCAGCGACAACACAGAGTATTTCAAACATCATAGTGGCACCGACTAGTGCTGTGTTACCGGATGGATCAAAAGGTGGCGCTACTTCGACTACATCACCGCCGATAAGATTCAACCCCCTCAAAGCCCGTATCATCAGTTGTGCCTCAAGGGTTGTGAAACCTCCTACTTCCGGTGTGCCGGTGCCTGGGGCATACACTGGATCCAACCCGTCTACATCAAAGCTAATGTAAGTCGGACCACTGCCAACAATTTCGCGGGCCTCATCTATTATTTCCCGCCAGCCGCGCTCAGCAAATTCTTCCATGTATACCACGCGCATGCCATGATCATGACTGAATTTCCATATATCCAGATCATTCAAGCTGCCGCGAATTCCAATCTGAACTGTACGCTTAGGGTCAAGCAACCCTTCCTCAACGGCTCGTCTGAACGGTGCTCCATGGTGAAACTTGGAACCGAGATAGTCATCACCTGTGTCACAATGCGCGTCAAAATGTACCATACCAACTGGCCGGTCTTTGGCAATTGCACGAAAGATGGGCAGTGTTACTGAGTGGTCGCCGCCGGCTGATATTGGAACAATAACGCGTTCATGAATTCGCTTGTAGTAAGCTTCAATTTCATCAAGGCTTTCTTCAAGGTGAAATGGTTTTTGAATCCAAGCGTCACCCAAGTCGGCAACTGTACACAAATCGTACGGGCAAATGCCGGATGATTGGTTCTTACGACGCATTAGGCTCGATTGGTTTCTGATTTCACGAGGTCCGTGACGAGCGCCGGTTCTATTGGTTACACCACCGTCAAATGGCACACCAACTAGTCCGATATCTACATTGTTCCAATCCTCTGACAGTGGAGCTCGCATAAAGGTAGGAATTCCGGTATAGCGAGGACGTTGAATAGGATCTTTGAATGCTTCGTATTCGTACATATTTATTTTTTCGTTGTGTTGGAATTATCTGAGTTCAATAGAAGGTTCAATTACGCCAGCTAGATGTTTAGCTACTGTTTTAACAGGAATTGCAATTTTCTGTTCAAGCGTTGCGGCCATGGTTTTGTCTAGCTTGCAGTGTTTTAAGATTAGTGCGCCCATAGCGACTTCGGCAGCACGGCGTGCGCCATCATCAATTTTAAGTGCAAATCCAATTGGGTTGACTCCGAGATGCATGCCAGCATAGACTCCCTCAGCGCCTATCTTGACAAGTATGCTCCCTTCAGTAGCAGTGGAAACAAAAGTGCAAAACCTGTTTTCGCCGCCAACAAGTTCTGGAAATTTAGCCATTGCCGAACAGATCAGGTTTACAGCTAATCCTTGCTGGTCAGTATTGTTCCTTTTACTCGCGAGTTTTGAGAAGCCTCTGGCTATGCCGCGCAATGACATACCGAACACAGGGATGCCGCAACCATCCAATCCTGTCGGTGCGTTACTTAGCTGTTCTTCAGTCATCTCTCGGAGTATCTCAAATGTCCGTTGTTGAACTGGGTGTTGGCGGTGAATATAGCCTTTAATCGGTTCTCCATTTACGACTGCAGTGCTTAGAAAACCAGCATGTTTGCCGGAACAGTTGTTGTACGCTGCTGTAGGGTTGATTCTGTTGCGAATCATTTCTTCACGAGTTGTACGACACGCCGATTGCTGAGCACCGCATTCAAGGTTGTTCTCATCTAGTCCGATTTTTTCAAGCCATGCTCTAACACGGTCAACATGACGCGCTTCGCCTGAGTGCGAAGCGCAAGCAAGTGCTACCTCTTCTAGCCCGAGACTAAATCGCTTGACTGCGCCAGATTCAACAAACGCTATTGCTTGTAATGGTTTGATAGCGGATCTGGGGTAAATTAAGTTGTCGATATTGCCAACTTCATCGATAATACTACCGTTAGCATCTGTGACTGCGGCAGCACCTCGATGAATACTCTCAATCATATTACCCCGCGTAACTTTGACAAGAACAGGATTGGCAGAATTATCAATTTGTTGGTTATCGTATAAAGTGCTCAAATTAGGTGTGCTCAGGCCAAACTGCGTATCTTTCCGAAAAATGTTAATGTGTGGTGATGCATGATTATAACGATTATCAAGCGTGGCCAGTCCAATCAAAAAAGTGATGAAATCTATGAGTGTCTTACTTGTTGAGCGGTTGGACACCCTCAAACTTCTTCGGTTAAATCGACCGCGAATCGCTAATGCTCTGAATGAGGAACTTGTCAGTTCCCTCACAGATGCAATAATGGAATCTTATAGCGATGGTACCCGCACCCTCGTTCTTATGGGTGAGGGGGGTAGTTTTTGTTCAGGTTTTGATCTCAGTGATATCGAAGATCAGAGTGATGAAGTTGTTGCAGAGCGAATTATCAATGTGGAAAAAATGTTGCAAGCGCTTCATCACGCGCCATTCCTAACGGTTGCGTTGGTAAAATCGAGGGCCTTTGGAGCTGGTGCGGATATGGTGTGTTCATGTCATTATCGCATTGCAACAGCGGACAGCAGATTTTGCATGCCGGGACTAAATTTTGGAATATTGCTTGGTACCCGACGTCTTACGCGTCGAGTTGGTGTTGACAATGCGATACAAGTGTTGATAGATACACGCGTGTTCAATGCTCAGGAGGCATTGAGGATGGGCTTTTTAACTAAAATTGCAACTGTTGCTGAATGGCCGAATTACATTGAAGACGCCAAGCGTGCCGGATCGACCATTGCTGCAGAACATGTTATCCGTATGTTTGGTCTAGTAATACCAGACACTCGAAAGGAAGATATGTCTGACTTAATTCAATCTGTTCGACAACCCGGTTTGGTCAAGCGAATCACTTCATATCGTGAAAAAATGCGCGCCAGAGTGGGAAAATCAGTCAATTAGGATATTCATGGAAGCTCTACTCAAATTTGCTCGTTATATTGGTCCTTTACGCACAATGCTGTTTCTGCTTGTGCTGATACTGGCGGTGTCAGCATTTTTCTCAATGGGCGAGATGCAAAGAAGTGGAATCATGATGTTCCCAACCTTGATAGCGCCAGCGATCACACCATTGCTGTGGTTCGTAATTCCGTTGGACATGACAATGTGTGCGATTATGAGATCTGGAAAAAGTAGTCGGGCACGTCAACGCTATCTGAATGTTATCTGGTGCGACGCGCTGGCAATTGTGTTGCTGGTTATTACTTGGTACCCGTTCTACAGCAGACTGCTATCGGGATAGAAATTGCTATTTCGTTTCTATTGGAATTGCCAGTCCTTCAAGAAATTCTGTGTTTGGTATATTCAGGATAATCTTCGATTAGATGATAATTATCCAAGCTCTGCTAAAGCTACTTGATTTTATATAAAATATTGATATTGTTATGATTGAATATACCACCAGTTACTACGTAAACAGCCCCTTAAAAGAACAAGCGTGGTTTTTTACACCACTGGCCAACATCAAAAGCGGCATTTCTGAAAATCAATGAATCCTCAACTGCAAACAATTGTAAAATACCTGTCAACATGCAAATCTTCATTGCATATAACCCTTGATCATTCACTCAGCGGAGTTCAGATGAAACAGAAAATTCTCCAGAATATTTTTCAGCTAGCGGAAAGATGCCATGGCTGAGGATTCCAACAATGTGAGCATGTCTCAGGCCATGGGCCCGGTGCATGACGAGTTTTTCGCCAAGAACTTCAATGACAGCGAACAGGTCAAGTCGCTTTTACAGTTGGTGATGACGCCGAAACAGCTGGCTCTGTACGATCTTGATACGCTGACAGTTGAAACCAACGCGCTGTCAAGTCCGACCAGTCACAAGGCCCGATACTCCGACCTTTCAGCCAGGGTCCGGTTGAAGGAAGGTGAGGATGTGTATATCTGCATAGTCCTTGAACACAAGAGCAGTCCGGACCCGGGTGTGATGCTTCAGTTGCTGAGGTATATCACGGGGCTGTATGAGAAAAAAGCCAAGGCGGTGCTGCCGATCATCATATACCACGGTCAGTCGGAGTGGGTTGGCGAGAAGTCGTTTTTCGCGTTCATGCATGACGGGATGCCGGAGGGGTTCATGAGTGAAAACGGACACAAGCTGGTGAACTTCGAGGCGGAGTTTGTCAGGTTGGGAGATGCGGAGGTTCTCAGTCGTTTGCCGGCCTTAGTCAATCCGAGTCGGTTGGTCATTCGGGTGATGGTTGAGATCTGGCAAGCGGACATAGGCAGTCTGATGCGCTGGTCTGAGGAGATGCGCGACATGCAGTCAGCGAATCTGGCGAGCGAGTTGTTTGAGAATGTGGTAAAATATTTCATGAAAGTGCGCAGGGGGTATAAAATAGAGGATGTCAAGGTTGAGTTTGAGGTGCGTGCCAAGTCAGGAGATAGATATATGGAAGGGAAGTTAATGGAATTGAACGAGATGTTGCCGCTGACCGGTGAAGACATATTGCAAATGGGCAAGTCGCTGGGTCGGGAAGAAGGCCTTGAGGAGGGCAAGTTGTTGGGTCGGGAAGAAGGTCGCGAAGAGGGCAAGTTGTTGGGTCGCGAAGAGGGAGTCCAGCGAATGGCATACAAGATAGCGAAGCGATTCATTGAGGATGGCAAGTCAGAAGCAGAGATTCAAAGATATATTGATTTGTCACCGGCTGAGATCAGGAGCTTGCGCAACGGCAGCTGAGACAAGGTTGAGGTTGGTTTGAAGCCGAGCCGGTTTAGGTGAGTTGGAACAGCAAGAAATAAGCGGCTGGTTGCTTTCGGAAGCTTGGCGTGGCTGATTGTACGCTAGAGGCAAATTGAACTTGGAGCATGATTAGGTCCATAACGGTACCATCTACACCTAAGCTGACGCCTGAGGAGCCGTATACGTTTATGTCGACACGGGATATTTTTGGTGTGCCAGGTTATTCACAACCGATTGAAGACAACTATACAACCCCGAAATGCATTGCACGGCTGAGTGAAGATGGACGGATTTCTGCTGGCTGATATCATTTGGGTCGTGGGGTTTTCCGTGTTGATTTCTTTCCCGACATGGTTTATTATGAAATTATTTGGAATAATCAGGAGGGGCTGATGGCGACAGGTGATAACAGTCAATCAGCACCAAACATAATCTCTCAGGATTTAGCCCACGGAAAGCTTGACTTTGAAGTTAATTTTGCTAAATCATTGACATGATTATAGTTGAACGGATCGCTAGGCACTACAAACGCACTTTCAGAAATTGCAAAACGGGATGTGTTGATTTGCAGGACTTTTGTGAAGGTTATTTTGGATACCGATGAGTTCAAACGTCAAAGTCAGGTTATCTGGCACGACGAACTAGCAATGTTGTTGCTGCTAGTGATTACTTGGTGACCGTTCTGCAAAGATTGCTATTGGGATAGAAATTGCTATTTCATTTCCAATGGATTTGCCAGTCCTTCAACAATTTCTGTGTTTGGTATATGCAGAAACACCTCCGGTGAGATGATAATTTTCCAATCTCTGCTATAGCCACCAAGTACGATTTCGTCCCTTAGCATTACTGCATTGTCAACCCATAGAGGTAAGTTATCAGGTAATCCAATTGGTGTAACTCCTCCGACTGTCATGCCGGTCAGATTTTCTGTTTCTTGCGCACTGGCAAACGATACTTTTCGCGTCTTAAGTTTATTTCGAACAGTGTGATTGACATTGAGACGGCAAGTAGCAAGCACGACGCAAGCGGCAAATTTTTGTTCACCTGTTTTTGATTTCACAACGATAGTGTTCGCGCAGTCCTGAATGCAATAGTCATAGTGTTCAACAAAGACACGGGTATCGGCTAGTTCAGGGTTGCATGGAATCAGCTTGTAAGTAGTTCCTAAGTCTGATAGTCGCTGCTTCAATAATTTGACACTTTCTTCGATCATTTGGTAATTTGGTTGGTCTTTGAGATGTAAATAAATAACAAAATACCAGCCAGTATTAGTGGTGTGGATAATATTTGACCCATTGTTAACCAATTGGCGGCAATGAATCCTAGATGGGTGTCAGGTTCTCGAAAGAACTCTACGCTAAAACGAAACAAGCCATAGCAAATTAGAAACAGTCCGGTGATGGCACCGGTAGTTCTTTGTTTGCTAGCGTAGAGCCAGAGAATCAGAAAAAGCAGTGCGCCTTCTAGTCCTGCTTCATATAGTTGGGACGGATGTCGAGACAGGCCAAGTGGGTCAGCCGGGAACACAACACCCCAGCTGACTTCGGTTTGTCGCCCCCATAGTTCTTGATTAATGAAGTTAGCAATACGCCCGAAAAACAATCCAACTGCACAAAGCGGGCAAAGAAAATCGGTTAGCTTTAGCAAATCAATCGTGTATTTACGACTGAAGACATAAATTCCGGCAAAAGCACCGATCAATCCGCCGTGAAAAGACATGCCGCCTTCCCAAATTTTTAGGATCGCAATAGGATTTGTTATGTAATCGATAAAGTGGTAGAACATCGTATATCCAAGCCGCCCGCCGATAATTGCACCTAGCGCGCAGTACAAGACCAAGTCCAGGACAACGCTTCTGGGGATAGGTGACCAAGGTTGTCTAGTACGATATCGGCCGAGCAGTATACCACCGAATATGCCCGTAAGGTAGGCTAGACCGTACCAACGAATTGCGAGAGGACCTAGTTGGAGCGCGATGGGGTCGAAGTCTGGAAGGACAATCATGATAGTGTGTCAAAATTCAATTTCATGGATTTCACAAGTTGGATTAGACGCCAGCGCACAGTTACTTTCTGGATTTGGTGCTACAGTTGGTTGAGTGGCGATCTAACGCTTAGTGAAAATCAATAAAATCGGATCTGAAAAACCTCTGTTTAAGATAAATCAGGTTATCCTGTACTGAACAAAGTTGCAATATCTTCTTCAGTAAGTGCTGTCGGACCTTTACCTGTTCCTTCAAACAACGCATCCGCTAGGGACTGTTTGCGCTGTTGCATTTTTTGAATTGTCGCCTCAACAGTATTTTCTGCAACTAAGCGATGTACGAAAACAGGCTTATCTTGGCCTATACGATGTGCCCGGTCCATAGCTTGGCGTTCCACTGCAGGGTTCCACCAAGGATCATATATGATTACAGTGTCGGCTGCTGTGAGATTTAGCCCAAGGCCCCCTGCTTTAAGGCTGATCAGAAACAGTGGGATGTCTTCGTTTTGGAATTTATCAATTTGTTCATCGCGATTCTTAGTGCTGCCGTGTAGCATTGAATAGCTCCAGCCTTTATTTTTTACTTCTTTTTCGACTAAGCGTAGCATTGTGACAAATTGAGAAAACACAAGCACTTTTCTTTCCTCAGCAACCAGTTCTTCTAACAATACTACTAGTCGATTCAGTTTAGAGCTTTGTTTCACCCCTTTTGCAGCATCTAGTTTGACAAGCCGTGGGTCGCAACAGACTTGCCGTAGTTTTAATAGCGCGTCTAGTATTTGAATTCGAGAAGCCGCTAATCCTTTCTCAGCGATAATTTCACGAACGCGGTTGTCCATTGCTACCCTGATGCTCTCGTATAATTTAGCTTGTTCGCCTTCGAGTAGGACAAAGTCGTCAATTACCGTTTTCTTTGGCAGTTCAATAGCCACTTGTTCCTTGGTTCTGCGTAACAAGAACGGTTTAACACGCATGGATAGCAGCCGTTGTTTTGAGTAGTCTCCTTTTTTTTCGATTGGATTGCGGTAGTCGCGATTAAAGTTTTTTCGATTTCCAAGCAAACCTGGAATTAGCCAATCATAAAGCGACCAGAGTTCTTGGAGATTGTTCTCAATTGGTGTGCCGGTTAATGCAATGCGTTGTTGTGCGCGTATTTCACGAATTAGCTTTGTAACATTCGCAGCAGGGTTTTTGACTGCCTGCGCTTCATCTAGCACAGCGACATCGTATTCATGATCAAACAGCTCTTTGTGGTCTCGATTTACTAGTGGATAAGTTGTAATGACAAGGTTGTTGTCAGGTATTTCATCGAATTGCTTTTGTCGGTGGGGACCATGTAAAACCAGAACTTTCAAATCAGGGACAAAACGAGCGGCTTCCCGTCGCCAGTTGCCGATTAAGCTTGTAGGAACTATAAGAAGGCTAGGTCGTTTGGATTTTTTCTGCAGATGACGGTATGCTAGCAGTGCCAGTGTCTGTACAGTCTTGCCGAGCCCCATATCATCAGCAAGCACACCTCCATAATCTGTATCTGAGAGTGCTTTGAGCCAGCCGTAACCGATACGCTGATAGGGGCGTAACTTACCCTTTAATTTCGTAGGCACTCTGATTTTCTTTGAATTAGTCAGAGATTGAAGCTTAGCTCCGAGTGCTCGTATTTCATCGCCTCCGGCCCAAGGTGCACCACAACCCTCCAAAGCTGAAACCAACTCCGACAAGCGCGCAGCCTCAGCACGGTGAAAACCATACAAACCTTGTGTTTCTAAAAAGGCTTTTGCGAACTGTGCAAATTGCGAAGCTTCCAACATAACCCAAGCTCCATCTTCCAATTGAACAGGAATACTTAAACCGGTCAAATGTTGATTAATGTCAAAATCTTCGGCAAGTAATCCAAATTCATTTAAAGGCAGTCCCTTAATAATTTGAGCTACTAACGAGGTTACATCAAGTGTTGCATCACCTGCAGTAATTGAAAGTGCAAGCGAAAACCAATCTGAATCTGAGGATACGACTGACGTTGAATACTCAATAGAACCTTCATATATGTTGTAGGGCCATGTTTTGTCTATTTCGACACGCCAACCCTTGGACTTCAATTCTGGAACTACTGTTGAAGCGAAATCAATACAAGAATCGATTGGTTTGAATTGTTTATGTTTTTCAAGTTCTCCAATTGGTGGCAAGACAATATCAGCATCATGCTTTAGACCGTAATAATCCTCATAGTAATCCAAATCATGTGTCAAGGCGCTTGGATATTGTTCCACCACTTGAAAAAAAGTCTTAAGGAGTGACTGTTCCTGGGTACGATTGCGCTTGATGAATACTTTACGGGTATCGTCAGAGTCAAATGACTCCCCAAATTCGTTTGGCCGTATTCTTTTGTCGGTGCCTGCATATGCAATTTCTAATCTAACGCAAGGAAATTTCAAGGTAGAGACATCAGCAACTTTATAATAGTAATAGTCGCGAAATTTCATTTCTATACTGTAGAGAAACACAACTGGTTCAGCTTTCACGTCAGTGTGCTCTTTTACAGTAAGAAACTTTGGTAAGGGTGTTTGTTTATCGACTTGGGATAGCTCAAGAGAGACAGCTTCAACCGCTTTTTGCGGTACTGGCGGTGCTTCGGCTAACCATGATGCCAAGTGAGAGGGCACTTGTGTATTTGCTATACCAATTTCTTGTGTGTCTAGATCTACGAAGAGAAGTGTAGGAAATCGCAACAAGATCAAATCAGTGCCTTTGTCATCTCTAGCTTCAAGCTGTTGCTCGCCAAATTCATCTACTTCCCATCGCAGTTCACAATTTCGTTGCGGTGACCACGAAAGAGCAAATCCGGTTACGTCAAACAGACGGACACGTCCTGTATCGACAATTTCTTTTAAAAGACTTGTTAGCTCCTCGCCTTCTGGCCAATTGAAACGCATTTCATCACGATAATATCTGTAACTCACGTCGCCGTAGTAAGTAAGTTTTCCAAATATTGAGGCGTCTTGCAATGTGGCGTAACTTCTTCCAGCAATTGAATCAAAAACGCTTAACCGTTTGTAATTTCTTCCAATCGTACCATCTTTTTTAAGATAAGCATTGTATGGTGTTATACACATGCCGGTTGGAAAACCATGGTCTATAACATAGAATAGATGATTGGCACCTAGTTGCGGAGTGTTAGTGGTTTCAGTACTTTCTTTTTTTGCATTGACAACATCTGAATTTCCGGGAAAACTATCAAGCCAATCACGTATATCAGGTGAGATAAGATTCGATAACGTTGCCTTATTGACTCCAAACCAGTTTACTGATTTTTTGTTGGCAGCAATCAGTATAGCTGCAACGTGTTTGCAGTTGAACCCCACAGGACAAGAACATATTCCCGAAACTGAGACTAGCGACCTATCCTTACGGAAGTTAACGGAGATATTGGCTACATATGGCTTAGATTGATTGCCCATTACCTCACCACGAATTGTAAAATTCTTTTTCAAGTCAACGCTGAGAACTTTTCCACGTTCGTAATAACGGAGCCCTCGTTCAAAAAATTGAGAGCCAACTATGCGTTTGATGTCGCGCTCATCGAATAATGACTTATGCTCCTTTTGTTGAGCTTGTTTCATAGTTGCAACAAGCGTATTAAACTTGTGTGCCTGATGACTGTCAAACTGTGCCATAGCCAATAAAGTCAAATATTGAAAATTCGGTTTTTACTAAATCTTATGCGCAATTTTGTTCATTTTTATCAAGACTGCTCAACCGCTTTTGATTGTTGAACAGCATTTGCTCTTTCAAATTGCTCAATCTTTCAATAACAACTGAATTATCTAATCGACTCATAAAGCACTGCAAGATTCTCATGTTCAAGTGCACAAAGAATACAGATAACCAGTACTGAGTTGGTTTTGTGGAATTATCCATCTGAAGTGATTGTTGCTTGATTGGCACCAATTCGCTATGACACAAACATTAAAAAAGAATTCTGATTGTTTGATTTGACATGAATGTTCTTATTATCAAGTCCGTTAACTTAAGTGTGAGTTTTTTTATTCTCATGATTTGTATCATTTAAGCATTTGTGTTATGAAGAAAATCATTATGCTTGAAAAGAACCCTACGAATAGAAATTAAATTATAGCATTCTCAAAGCGTAACTTTGGTGTAAAAAATTATCTGCTTACGAAACTGCTGAACGAATTTGTACTCTGCTTTGAATCGAGACAAATTCAAAATCAGCTTTTGAGTCAATAAGATAAAACAAAAAATAATGAATTCAAACAAGTGTTTAGAGCTGTTAGTTTTAAATATTTTTCATATCTATTATCGTTTGCCAAATGTTACATTGGCAGAAGGTTAAGATTGGCATCATATTTTTGCATAATTTTTGGGTGTACTATGACATTAAATTCTCTTTTGGCTATGAATGATTTCAATTTAATGCCTGTTTGTATTTTGACAAAAAAGCGTTGTGCCACACTTTGCATTATTCCAACATTTAGAGCATGTTGCGGTTGCTGCAGACTATATTGCAGTTGAACTTACAGCCGGTTCCAATGCCAACTGGTCTATGCTGTGGTGGCATTAGTTCTGTGTGTGCTAAGAGATGATGAAACCAATTGGCAGGAGAGCATGTTTACAGGTGGTGAATATCTATATCCGGCCAATCAGAATCTGGCATCTCGATTTCAAGTTTTTCCTAAAAGGGTTCAGGGAGTCCGCTCAAGGTTATCTGATAATTTACTCGGTCCAGAGTCATTTGTTCTGCCATAAGGGCGATTGGAAAAGCGCTGACACCTGCCTGACAAAAACCTTGAATCGCTTTAGAAGACCACTGTTTCGTTTTTTGCTAACATTGCCAAAAACAATGAAAATTAACCTTTGTTCGAATCGGTTTTATCCTCACTGACAAGCTTCTTATTCCGAATACAGAACTAGGTTTTCTCTTCATCTTTCGGTGAGGGGTCGGAATCATGACGTCTACGCGGAGCAATACGTAAAATCTCGTATCCGGATTCCTCCTGCTTTTTATATAGGTCTTCAAAAATTGCTTTCAAGTCATAGTTGAAACGAGCTGCATGTGCCTCTCGAATCGCGCGTATCTCTTCAATAATTGGATCGTCTATATCTTGATAAATTGGATCGTTTGGGTTTTCAATAATTAGATCATCTCGGTCTTCTTCCATATTTTCCCTCCATTAATTCGTTTGGTGTGCAGATAATGGGTGAATTGTAATTTGATTGTTGACAAACTTTTTTTATGTGATTGCGCCTTGTCTCATTAGCGATATGCTTTAAGTTCCAAGATGTTAAGAAGTCAACGTCCGCCGTGGCAGCGATAGCAATATGAACTGCATCATCTCTGGCCTTTTTTGGAACTGCGCCAAGGTTAATCAGCGAATCTGCAAGTGTGTATGATTTAGGAGTTGCATTTATTAACCTGATAGATTTTAGAGATTCAAGCCGAAGGCGAGCAACAGAAGGGTCGCCGGCCTCAGCTTCCTCAATCACAAGTATAGATGCGACGAGATCGAATCTATTGCTAGCGCCGTACCACCAGTCTTCGGTAATTTTTTGGCGCCTAGCTTTAACTAAATCAAGCGATGGTTTCGCCGTTAAGTAACTCACTACCGATGTGTCAATATAGACCAAGGGTCGTTTTGGAGCTACTTCACGATTAAACAGAAATTGGCTATCGCGACTTAGATTTGAATTCGTCTGATATAAATACATAAATTAAATGAGTGAATGTATGTCAAATATACATGAAATCCTATCATGATTTTGCAAAAGTGGCTTTGATCAGTGTTTTTAGTGTAAAACTTCAACATCAGTCAGAAAATTAGATTGTTAATTCAATGTTACAGTGATGTCCGTAACCTCAAGCTTTTTACGTTTATTCAAATTCAGTTTGACTGCAAACAAACCTGTTACCGAGGTCACTAAATTGCTTTCACGGGTTAATTATATTGCCAACTTTGCTACGTTGACAGGCTTGGTTTGGTCTGAGTCGATATATATTGGTACTTCTTCAATTTTCACCGGTGTAATTCGATTCGCTTGTTCCGTTTATTCAAATTCAGCTTGACTGCAAACAAAACTGTTACCGAGGTCACTAAATTGCTTTCACGGGTTAATTCGAAATATTGCCAACTTTGACGTTGACAGGCTTGGTTTGGTCTGAGTCGATATATATTGGTACTTCTTCAATTTTTGAATTTGTTGTCAGATTTTTGAATTTGTTGTCAAAACCCACTTCAAAGTAATGCTGGGAATTAATGCCAATCACGCACAATGCCCCCGGTCGTGCCAAGTCTAGTGATGCTTCCATTGCATCAACGCCCAAATGTCCTAAAGTAAAAGTGCCGCAACTGATCAACCCACCGTAATGTCCTTTCGCAACCCCTCTTAAATTCGTTAAGTCTGCCTTCAACAGATTGCGATAGCATCCCTTCTTCCTGGCTTCAGCAAGCATTTTTTGTGATAAATCAAAGCCGTCAACTACTAAATCGCTTTCTAGAAACGGCAACCCCGCAAGCCCTGTACCGCAACCCAAATCTGCGACTGGTGTGTCATCGTTCAAAGCAAGTTCAATGTAACGAAGTGCGGTTGTTTCAGTATAGATGTATCCTTCAACGTTAAGCATTTCTGAGTCATAAGAATCAGCCCACTCATCATAGTAATTTTGATGGGCACGAGGGTCTTTGAGTTCGTAAGCTTGTTTGACGCTATGTTTACTGTTTGTTGCCATAGCTGCCAATGTTTTCAATCATATTGTTTGTAGTTCGTTGCAAATTCAAGAGCGCTTAAATGAAATAATACTCAATCTGGTTTACATGATTCAGTTTCCACCAAAATTCGGTCAACGTCGATTTGCCTACTAATCCATAATTGTCTTTGCCGCAAGCTAAATTTGCAGTTTTCAATATAACTAATTTAGGCACTAACGTTCCCGCATTAAGAAATTATCTAAATTCTAAATTATCTCCCAATGAATGACCAAGCACAGAAACCAAATCGGCTGATCAACGAAACTAGCCCATACCTTCTCCAGCACGCCTATAACCCAGTTGATTGGCATCCTTGGAATGACCAAGCATTGGAACTTGCAAAGAATGCCAATCGTTTGATACTGCTGTCGATTGGTTATTCCGCATGCCATTGGTGTCATGTGATGGAACAGGAATCATTCGCTGACCAGGAAACAGCGAAGATAATGAATGAGCATTTTGTTTGTATCAAGGTAGACCGTGAGGAACGCCCTGACCTTGACAAGGTATACCAAACAGCCCACCAGCTTTTCAATCAGCGTGGTGGAGGTTGGCCATTGACTGCATTTCTTACGCCAGATGAGCATACACCGGTTTTTGTTGGAACTTATTTTCCCAACACTGCTCGCGCTGGTATGCCTTCTTTCAGCACTATATTGAAGAACTTAGCAGATAGCTTTAAACAGAAGAAGTTCAATTTAGCTGATCACAATCGAGCGGTCAAAGAAGCATTTTCAAGACTTCAATCTATGCCAAGCGATAATTCAAAGTTATTAAATGAGGATTTAGTGATGGATGCAATTAAAGAGTTGCGACAACAATACGATCCGGTATACGGCGGCTTTGGTGATGCTCCAAAATTCCCTCATCCCACACAGCTGTCAATGTTACTTGCGTCTTGGCACCGTCCGGAAACTGAAAACAAAACCACACGCCACGCGGTAGACATGGCAGTGCATACCTTGGAAGCTATGGCGCGAAGCGGTTTGAATGATCATCTCGGCGGTGGTTTCTATCGATATTCGGTTGATGCAAAATGGGAAATACCCCATTTTGAGAAAATGCTCTACGATAATGCCCAGCTTATACCAATTTATGCAGATGCTAGTCTGATTGCAGACCGAGAGGAATTTAAGAATATAGCGATTGTAACTAGCGATTGGGTTATTCGGGAGATGCAATCTGAAAATGGCGGCTACTATTCAACTATTGATGCTGATTCGGAACATGAGGAGGGCAAGTTCTACGTTTGGGATTTAACTGAGCTTGAAAAGCTATTGAGCCCTGATGAACTGCAAGTTGTTGAGGTTCGGTTCGGCCTGCGAGGGGTAGCGAATTTTGAAGGGAAGTGGCATCTTCAAATAGTTAATTCCTTGTCCGTTGTTGCTGACAGATGTTCTATGACGCTGGGCCAAGTCGATACTCTGTTGAAAAGTGCCTGTAAAAAAATGTTAACAGCAAGAATGAAACGTGTTCCACCAGGTTTGGATGACAAAATCTTAACCTCTTGGAATGGGCTTATGATCAAGGCTATGGCTCGAACTGGCAGGTTATTGGATGAATCGAAACTGATTGACTCTGCTGAGCGTGCGCTTTGCTTCATACGCAGACAACTTTGGCAGAATGGTCGTTTGCTAGTTTCAGCGCGCGGAAGCAAGTCTCACTTGAATGGTTATCTAGATGACTATGTATTTTTAGCGGAAGGATTGGTTGAACTGTTACAAGCTCGCTGGAGTGATGAGGATTTCAAACTCGCTATGAAACTGATGGACATTGTGCTAGATTATTTCCAAGATCCAAATTCCGGAGCTTTCTTTTTCACTTCAGATGACCATGAGCAGCTTATCTATCGCTCGATTCCTACCAATGATGAGGCTACACCCTCTGGCAATGGAGTTGCTGCACAGGTTTTACTTAAGTTGGCTTACTTAAGTGGTGAACAAAAATACTATGACGTTGCAGCTGCTATGCTGAGTACATTGCAACCTACAGTTTCCCGCATGCCGTCCGCATTTAGTACGATTCTTATGGCGATTGAGGACGTTTTGAATCCAAACCCGACACTTGTAATACACGGAAAACCTGATGATATCAAAGAGTGGGCAGCTGCATCCACAGCTGTGGCATCACAGAATCTTGTTGTATTTCCGATTCCGCTGGATGCTAAGGAATTGCCGGGGTTTCTTAAATCTGCTAGAAACAGTAGTACTGCAACGAGAGCATATTTGTGCGATGGCTTTACTTGCTCCTTACCATTTGGAACTCTTGATAGTCTGCTTGATAAACTGCCATGTCGGAAAACGAGGCAGAAACTCATAAAAGATTATTAGCTTGAACGGAATTGCAAGCGAACCAAAGCTAATATCAGAAACGCGCAGACTGCTAGACACAGTACTATGACAAATCCATTGGCACCCCATGCGGTCATGGCAATGCCTGAACTCCAAGGTGCTAACGCGCCGGCAAGCCCCCACATCAAACCAAAAGCGGCATTACCGGCAGCCAGCTGCGAGCCGCGGAATCGTTGTCCCATAATTGTTAGTGCGAGGGTATAGATTCCGGCAATTGCACCACCCCATATAAGCAACACAAGCCATATGGCAATCGACGATTTGATGATGAGCGGTAACGAAAGGGCGCCTAGAAAAACAATAGCGGCGCAAGCAATTAGCAAGCGGTAGCGATTCATTTTGTCAGCCAGGCGGCCGACAATTGGCTGAGCTAACATCGACCCTATCGCGAGTACAGTTAGCATCACTGCTGAAGTGCCCTCCGTCAAACCATTTCGAAGTGCGTAGACTGGCAGCAGTGTTATCACTGCGGCTTCCTCAAATGACATCAGTGCACATGCTGCAACTAAGGTTGGCGCAAGAATCATGAACTGCACGATTTGTGTGACTTTTCCTCCTGAAAAGTCCGGCGCTGAATCTCTGGTCCAACGCAGCGGTATCAATCCAGTTGCAACGACCACGATTGCGATAAAAAACAGCATTTGGCCCTCAACGCCAAAAATTAAAATGAACATAGGCGACAGTCCAAGCGTGGCACTGAACGCAAACGTATATAGGCCGAGAATTTGCCCGCGAAACCGATCATCCGCGATTTCATTAATCCAAGTTTCACTTACGACGAACAGCACCGTGCCGGCAATCCCCATTAGGAATCGACACACAAACCAAACATTCACATTCTCCCAAAGTGCCATTGTTAAGATCATCACAAGGTCAAAACAAATAGAAATAAACACCAGTCGGCTGACTTTGAATTGGCGCATGATGATTGGAACGATTGGTGAAGCAATGACAGAAGCTAGGAAAGGCAATGTGCCCATCAACCCTATTAAAGACGGTGGGAAGCCCATCAATTCCATCTTGAGGCTGATGAGGGGGTACATGAATCCAATTGTTATTCCGTAAACTGAGATCACGCTGATGATTGAAAGCAAGACCCTTCGGTTGGAGGGGTCGGGCATTATGCTTCGAATGTATTGCATGTTTAGACTAGAATGGATACGCCACCGCGTCGGACGTCGCCCGCCCCTTCTGTGGCTATATTACTTTGTTTCACGGTATGCGCTCCGCCAAAAAATACATCATGGTTTTCAAATATAGTGGCTTGCCCAAAGCTGTGTAGAATCTCCAGAAGTTCAGAATTGCCGAATAGATTCTCACCATAAGCATCGCCCTTATAGAAATGAAGACGCGGTGACTGTACAGCGGATTCCACTGACATATTAAAATCTAAGAGATTGACAAGTATTTGTTGAAGGATGGCTGGAATTCGATTGGAACCGCCGCTGCCGGTGGCAATCAAGCTATTGTTAGGACCCTTAGCGATAGTTGGCGACATCATTGAACTTAATCGACGGTTGGCGGGCCAGCCATTGAGGCCGTCAGGATTCACGTCATGTTCTCCGAGCATATTGTTAAGCATAACGGCAGTGTTTGGAATTAGGGTGCCACAGCCTTCACCATTGCTGATTGAAACCGAGGCCGCGTTTTGATAGCGATCAATAATTGATATGTGGGTTGTCCCACGCGAAGCGCTGGGATATAGCAGGCGAATCGAGCGGTACAATTCACGCAGATTTGGGTGTGGTAACAATTCACAATCTGATGTGTCATCTAATTTACTGCACATCTTTAATACGGAGAGCAACTGAGTCAGATGGCCAGTGCTACCAAATGCATACTGGCCCAAGTTCAGTTCATTTAGGTGTGTCATTGCCAACGCGAGGATGATGCCGCTATTTGACGGCGGCGGATTCAGTAGCAATTGGTGGTCTTGGTAAGTGATCTTCAGCGGATGACGGAGTTCAACTTGGTACTTTACCATGTCTTCATATCTGATTAGTCCGCCAATTTGGCCGATTTCGTCAATTGCTTTCGCGATTTCACCTTGATAGAAAAGCGCTTCGCCTTCAATCGCCAGTGTTTCAAGCAAGTCGTCTAGTTGTGGAAAAAATAATTTTTCATTTACACTAACTGTGTTCCCCGGATTTCGTTTGCTCTCATAAATATGTGTGGCTTGGTTGCTCAAGTAGATTGGAGTTAGTATTTTGAAAATGTGTGCTTGCATATCATTGACAACGATACCATCTCTTAGCATGTCAAGTGCAGGCGTGATCAAATCTATCATTGGCAAAGTTGAAAATCGTTTGGCAACTTCGAAAATGCCCTTAACGTAACCCGGCACAGCGCTGGTACCAGCACCAATGATAAATTCCTGCTGGGTAGAGCCGAAGTCACATATGAAGGAGCGAGAATCAATTTCGTTGGTAGCTTTGTGGTGGGTTGGAGTTTGAACGAAAAAATCAAACAGGATGGGTTTGTCATCATTGGGATAAGCCATCAGAAAGCCACCACCGCCCATTGATGCTAGGGCTGGCTCGGCTATAGGGACTGCGTACAGGGCAGCGATAGCCGCATCAAAAGCATTGCCGCCATTCCGTAAGACCTCTGCCGCGGCTTTTGCAGTGAGTGGATGCCCGGCGGCAACGACTGCATTAGACATTAACAATTAGTGCGTTGGTAGAGAGCGAAGCGCAAAAAGATGATATTTGATAACATAACCATTGAATCATTCATACTGTTACTATTGAACAAGAGCAAATGTCAAATCATATAAAGATACCGGAGAGCGGTGAAAAGATTGAAATCAAAGATGGAATGCTTTGTGTTCCGGACAATCCAATTATAGGTTATGTTGAGGGTGACGGAATCGGGCCTGACATCACACGTGCATCCATGAAAGTGTGGGATATGGCAGTGGAGCTGGCATATAAAGGCAAGCGTAAAATACACTGGTGCGAACTTTACATGGGTGAGAAAGCTGGCGGGCTTTACGATGGCGATTATTTCCCTCAGGAATCATTGGATATGATCGAAGATTTGCTAGTTGCTATCAAAGGGCCACTATCAACACCAGTTGGCGGCGGGTTTCGTTCGTTAAATGTTTCATTGCGCCAAGCACTTGATCTTTATGCTTGTGTGCGTCCAGTCAAGTACTATTCGGGAGTGCCGTCACCACTTCGTAAACCAGAGGAGGTCGATGTCGTCATATTTCGTGAAAACACCGAGGATGTCTATTCTGGGATTGAGTTTCAAGCCGGTTCACCGAACAACGAAAAACTTGCAAAGTTTCTACGCGAAGAACTTGATGTTGACTTTGAGGAAGGCGCAGGAATTGGTGTAAAGCCGGTTAGTGAGTATCGGACTAAAAGATTGGTACGCAAAGCAATCCAATATGCCATCGAGAACAAGCGCGCGAGCGTTACGCTAGTGCACAAGGGCAATATTATGAAATTCACCGAAGGAGCATTTCGTGCTTGGGGCTACGAATTGGCAAAGGCGGAATTTGCTGACCTTACAGTTTCTGAACAAGAGGTATGGGATTTACACAATGGCGAAGTGCCTGATGGAAAGATTGTGATTAAGGATCGTATCGCCGACATAATGTTTCAGTTGTTGCAACTGCGACCGGCGGAATTTGATGTGATCGCGACAACAAATCTCAACGGCGACTACCTGTCTGATGCAGCAGCAGCAGAAGTTGGTGGGATTGGTATTGCGCCTGGCGCCAATATCGCAGATCATATTGCTGTATTTGAGGCAACTCACGGAACTGCGCCCAAATATGCGAATCAGGGCAAAGTCAATCCTTCTTCTTTATTATTGTCCGGGGTGATGATGTTAGAATACATACACTGGCAGGAAGCAGCTGATTTAATTAATCAGGCTTATCCGAAAGTCATTCGGAGTGGTCGGGTAACGTACGACTTTGCCCGTTTGACAAAGGGGGCGACTGAGGTTTCAACGAGTGGGTTTGCAGACGCGTTGATTGAAGAAATGCAACGCTGAGCTGATCATAATTTCAGACATCCTGACTCCGTACAATGTAAAACTGACCATCATTCTCCGGATGAGCTGATCAAGAGCGATATTGTTTTGACAGCTTGTCTGCCGTTTCCAGCGTGGCTGTTTGTATGCTAGGTGCAGTTGCAAGAGAGTGGGGTTGGACAATCAAAGAAATTGCCTGTTTGTGTACGTTCCGATCATCAGTGGAGTCATATTCATGGAAATCCGCGTAATTCGAGCGAGATTGAAGTCTGATTTGTTCAGAGGCATGCGGATTGTTATTTTATTGTCAGGCTAGGTAAGAGGTGCATAGTCCCGTTATGGTGTGTATAATGCCAACTTCTGCTGCAGGCTACATAATATAACCAATATGAATAAACGTCGCTAATTCAGTGTAAGGTGCATTCTTATTATGAATATTCGAAAGGACAAGTTGAACAGCCATGACAAATCCCAGTCAGGCGTGTTGAGAAACAGTGGAGCGGTTCGGTTGCTCATGAAGTTAGCTGCGGATGCAGTCAGTTGCTTTGGCGCCGCCAACGAGCTGGGGGGGGGGGGGCTGAGATGCGGGTTTCCTAGCAGAGGCTCGACCGACCGGGCCCAAGGACGCCCAAGGACGATACTGTTCGCAATCCTGTTTGCGATACTGCCCATCACCTTCACAAGTCATTTTGTCCATGCTGCGAGCATAACGCTGTCAACCTCATCGACCACGATTACTGAAGGTAATTCGGGCACGAAGGATGTGCCTATCACTATCACCCTTGGCCAAACGTTAAATGCTAGTAATGCGGGTTTCATTGTTGAGGTGCTTTCAAGTAGCACAGCGACTGACAATACGAATAAAGCCTCCAATTCCTGTACCTCACCGATGCCGGCGGGTGCGGACTTCTGCTATGGCGGCCCTAAGAGAAACTTCAGCACTGACTATAACGTCACTTTTATTAGATACAGTGATGTTCAAGTCTACAAGTTGAAAATCATTGGTGACACGACGGATGAAGAGGACGAGACAATCCTTGTGCGCGTTAAACCTACTTCTGCTACAGCATCTGATTTCCCTGCGTTTCTTAATGTCGTCAGCAACACGCTCACCATAACCATAAAGGATGATGACGACCCGACCGTAACGGTTTCGAAGTCGGAGCTGACGGTGCCGGAGGGCGGCAGCGGGACTTACACGATGAAGCTGACAACAAAACCGTCTGGCAACGTGGCAGTGACGGTGGGGGGTACTTCAGGCGATGTATCAGTGACGGGTTCGCCGCTGACTTTCACGACTGGCAATTGGTCGACGGCGCAGACGGTGACGGTGAATGCAGAAGAAGATATGGATACAGCCATGGACCCCGATGTGACGCTGACCCACAGTGCCTCAGGCGGCGGTTATAGCTCGGCGACTATCGCCTCGGTGACGGTGAGCGTGACTGAGAACGATATTTCTGTGCTGGGAGCCCCCACAAGTGTGGCGGCCACGGGCGGCAACCGTCATGTCGTTCTTTCGTGGAAGAAGCCGGCCGGCACGGTCACCGGCTGGAAGTATCAGCAGAAAAAGGGGGCCGGCAGTTATGGCTCTTGGGTGACGATGACAGGCGCCGGTGCGAGCGCGACCTCATACAAGGTCAAGCCGCTGGACAACGGTTCGGCGTATCATTTCAAGGTGCGAGCGGTCAATGCTGCGGGCGACGGGACCGCATCGGCGGAGGTTTCGGCCACGCCGGCGGCGGTCGCTCCGGTGCTGACGAAGGCGCAATCGAGCGGGACAGAGATTCGTCTGGAGTGGACGCATGCCGGGGGCAGCAACTTGGACAACTATGCCTACATACCGCCGGGCACTGGTGCAGTAAGCAGCTTCTCCTTCTTTTGGAAGATTTTTTATCGTCTGAAGGGTGCGACGGCATGGGCTGAAAGGCTCAACACAAGCCAGCAAAGCGGTACGAATCGGCGCGACATGGTTTTTGCGCCTTCTGGCGTGTCGTATATAGACGGGGCGGTGGTCGAGGTTCGAATCCGAGCTGAGGCTATCAGCAGTCGCGGCGGGAATACGGGCCCGTATTCGAACACTCTGGAGGTGACGTATCGCAATCCGGAACGACTGCTGCTGGATCGCAGCCGCGATAGCATGGTGGTGGCGCCGGGGGGCAGCCGGACCTATGCGGTGGCATTGAATTTTGCGCATGCCGGTCGGGTCATGCTGACCAGCAGCGACACGGCCAAGGCGACGGTGACGCCGTCGCATCTGGATTTCACGGCGCAGAACTACAGCACGGCGCAGACGGTGACGGTGTCGGGTGTGGCCTCGGCCAGCGGGGATGTGACGATCAACCATGCGTTTCGGTTGCAGGGTCGCTCGGACACGGACGCCTTTCCGGATGTGGGCACGGTGTCGGTGAAGGTGTCCGGCACGGCGACGCCCCCGCCGGCCAAGCCGGCCGGTTTCACGGCGACGCCGGGCAACAGGCAGGTGACGCTGAGCTGGACGGACCCCGGCGACAGCACCATCACAAAGTGGCAGTACCAGTGGTATACCACCCCGCCGTTCCGAGGCTGGACTGACATTCCCAGTTCAGGTGCCAGCACCACAACCTGGACTCATACAGGGAGGACCAACGGTATTCTGTTCGGTTACCGGATTCGGGCGGTGAGTCCGGCCGGCAACGGGGAGGTGTCAGAGATCCGGACAGTGACGCCGAATCCTCCGGGGTTGACGCTGAGCGTGTCGGAGCTGACGGTGGCTGAGGAGGGCAGCGGCGTGCCTTACACGGTGAAGCTGAAGACAAGGCCGGCGGGCAGTGTGACGGTGTCGGTGAGCGGGGCTTCGGGGGAGGTGTCGGCGTCGCCGGCGAAGCTGACGTTCACGACTGTCAACTGGAATGCGGCGCAGACGGTGACGGTGTCGGCGGGCGGTGATGCAGATGCGCGCGGTGACAGTGCGACGCTGGTCAACAGCGCCGGCAGTGAGTACGGTTCGGTGAGCAGGAACGTGGCGGTGTCGGTGACCGACGATGACACGGAAGGTGTGACGCTGAGCGTCTCGGAGTTGACGGTGAATGAAGGCAGCGCCAGGACCTACACGGTGCAGCTGGCGACGCTGCCGTCGGGCAGTGTGACGGTGTCGGTGACCGGGGCCACGGGCGAGGTGTCGGCGTCGCCGACGAAGCTGACGTTCAGCACCGTGAACTGGAATGCGGCGCAGACGGTGACGGTGTCGGTGGGCGGTGATGTAGATGCGAACGATGACACGGCGACGCTGGTCAACAGTGCCGGCGGCGAGTACGGTTCGGTGAGCGAGAGTCTGGCGGTGACGGTGGATGACGATGACGATGACGGTCTGACGCTGAGCGCATCGGAGCTGACGGTGGCCGAGGGCGGCAGCGGGACGTACACGGTGAAGCTGGACACGCTGCCGTCAGGCAGTGTGACGGTGACGGTGAGCGGAGCTTCGGGTGAGGTGTCGGCGTCGCCGACGAAGCTGACGTTCACGACTGTCAACTGGAATGCGGTGCAGACGGTGACGGTGTCGGCGGGCGGCGACGATGATGCGGCCGATGACACGGCGACGCTGGTCAGCAGTGCCGGCAGCGAGTATGCTTCGGTGAGCGAGGAGTTGTCGGTGACGGTGGATGACGATGACACGGAAGGTGTGACGCTGAGCGTGTCGGGTGTGACAATCGCCGAGGGCGGCACTGGGACCTACACGGTGAAGCTGGACACGCTGCCTTCAGGCAGTGTGACGGTGACCCCTTCAAGCGATGCGACTGCGGTGGCGACGGTGTCGGGTGCGTTGACGTTCAGCACCGGCAACTGGAATGCGGAGCAGACGGTGACGGTGACCGCTGAGGAGGATGATGACAGTGCTGACGGCACGGCCGAGGTGAGCCATGCGGTGGCCGGCTACGGTTCGGTGACAGGCGGTGCGGTGTCAGTGAAGGTGACGGACGATGACCAGCTGTCAACCGACCTTCGCAAGGAGCATGAAGGGGGCATCCATGAGTTGCATGTGCAGTTCGGACAGTCCATGGTCGGGGTGGCCAATGACATCATCGTGAGCCGCACCAGCGGCGCCGTGTCAGGGAGACAGAACAGCATGCTCATTGCCGGGCGGCAGATACTGTTCGGACCGCCACATTCGTCAGCGGTGCCGTTGCCGCCCGCATACACGGACAAGCCGTTGCGGCTGGACGGGGATGTGGAACTGACGCGCCAGCGGGTGGACAGTGTGCTGGACCTGCTGTCAGACAGTTCGTTCAACGTGTCGTCAGCGACGGGTCAGTCATCGGTTGAAGGCGGCATGACGCTGTGGGGCAGGGGCGGCAAGACGAGTTTCAAGCGCAACGGTGCGGGTCGTTCCATTGACGGCAGCGTGACAGTCGGCGGCATCGGCTTTGAGTTTTCGCAGGCGGACTGGATAGGCGGCCTGGCGTATTTCCGCACCCGCGGCAAGGGCAATGTGACCACGACGAAAGACGGAGACAGTGCCAAGTCGGAAGAGAAGGTGGCGATGAACAGCGTGCACCCGTATGTGCACTGGCAGGCGAGCGAAGAGGTGGAGCTGTGGGGTACGCTCGGCTACGGCACGGGTCGGGCGGACAGCCGGCTTCAGCTGGCTGACGGTTCAACCGAGCATCGCAAGGGTCGGATGGAGTTGCTGTCGGCTTTGCTGGGCACCCGGGTCAGTTGGGATTTCGATTTGGCCTTCAAGGGCGAGGTGTCGGCGTCAAGGACGACCAGCAAGGGCTTGTCGGCGACGCCGATGAAGAGCAACCAGCAGCAATACAAGGCGGTGGTGGAGTGGAGTCGCCTGCAGGCCTTGTCAGACGGCGGGCAGTTGCTGCCGAAGGTCGAGGCCGGTGTGCGTTACGATGATGACAGTTATTCGACGGGACTGAGCATGGTGTTGGCCGGCAGTGTGCGCTACACGGATGCGGACGGCCGCTGGTCAGTGGAGGCGGGCGGCAGTGTGCTGAGGTCGCGTGCAAGCAAGCGCTATCGCGAGAATGGCGTGTATGTGGGAGTGGAGCTGAGGTCAGGGGCGAATGGCTTCGGGCCGAGCATGAGCATCAAGGCGACACAGGGTGAGTTGGTTGAGGCCTTGCAGTCAGCATGGGCCGAGTCAGCGATTGACGGCAGTGAATCCGAGCGAGAGGTGTCAGATGGTGTGGGCACGCAGCTTGAGTTTGGTTATGGACTGGCCATGGGTGCGGGTCACATGAAGCCGAAGGTGTCGGTGCTGTTGCCGGCGGAGTCAGGTTCGCGGGTCTATGAGACAGGATTTGAGTATCGGCGCGGCGACCGCCTCAGTCTGGAGTTGACGCACACGCACAAGCCGGACGCTGACCGCGGCGATGGCGTCAGGCTGGGCGGCTCGCTGAGGTGGTGAAGTTCAGATCGCGGCAATGCAGGCAAGTTTTGTCTTGATGGCTGGAGGCGCTCAGGAACTGTGCAGGTTTCACTGGTTCCATGAGATTGAGTTTGGGGTTTGAGGCTTGTTCAAGCCTTGGGTGCAAGCGCTTGACTTAATCAGCCTCCAACCGGCGGTAAAGGATTTTGGGTCATTGATGGCGCCCGCTGCGAGCAGTTTGTCATTGGCATGTGCCATAAGGAGCATGTTCGTTCTGCACGCTTGCCGCAGTCCAGTCCAGTTCGGTTGTAACCATGTTTTCAAGCCGAAGTTTTGAGCGTTTTCAGCTCATGATATCATCTTGATAACAACAGGTTATAACGGTTGTTAGCATTTTATCCATGCAACGACAGGTCTCATGTTTTTGCCACCCGTTTTGTACAGCAGACCGAATGACGGTTGCGCTAACAGTTCATTTTCTTGACAGCAAGCATGAGAATCAAAGAGAATATGAGAGCGCCGGCAAGCAACGGGATCATTATGGACAGGTCAGAAACTCTGGATTTAGTTAGTGATAGATTCTTAATTCTGACTGTGAATTAGCTTCGGAACTTTGGATCTGCCGCTTGCCACAAATACCAACTTGCGATACTTCTATAGGGTTTCCACTTCTCACCATGTTTTAGCAGATGTTTAGGTTCAGGTAAGTCTTGTAAATCATAAGCAACTGAGAAACCACGCCGAATACCAAGATCTGTGGTTGGCAAAATATCTGAGTGACCGAGATTAAATATTAGTAGCATTTCGACTGTCCAGCGACCGATACCTTGAACTTGTGAGAATATGTCTATTATTTTTTCACTATCCATCTCTTTAATTTCAGATTGAGATGGTAGCAGTCCTTGCATTGTTTTTTCGGCTAAATCATTGACGGCGAGTATTTTTGAACGAGAAAGCCCACAGTCTCGCAAGCTCTCATTATCCGTATCAAGCAGTTCTTGTGGTGTAGGGTACGAGTCTCCATAAATATTCAGAATACGCTTGAGAATGCTGGCGGCGGCATGGCCAGAGAGCTGCTGGTAGACGATAGATTGCAACAAGGCCTCAAATGGTATTAGATTTGATCTCTTTTCAAGCTTGAAATCACCGATCTCATCGATTAGTGCGGCTAGAACTGAATCGGTCTTTCGAAAGTGTTGCAATGCATCGTTAGGGTTGTAGAGGAAACCGAATAACATTGATACTACCTATTTCGATCAGCTAATTCCGGCACTAGACGTATTTCGATACGTCGGTTGGAGGCCCTGCCGGCTTCTGTGTCGTTTGAACGAATCGGTTGCAATGCGCCGTGTCCGACTGTGCGCATGCGGTTTTCAGGAACACCTTGTTGGGCGAGAAATCGCGCCGCACTGGACGCTCTGGCACCGGATAATTCCCAATTGGATGGGTAGAATGCCCGATAGTTGCCACCAATAGGAACGTTGTCGGTATGTCCTTCAATACTAATGATTCTGTTGGGATAATTTTCACGCAATTGTGCGGCTAGATTGGTCAAAGCTTCTCGCCCTTGTTGGCTTAAATCAGTTGAGCCGGAATCGAAGATTACGTCGGCCGGGTAACGGATGGCGGTATATTTAGACTCAAGTAAAGCGATCTGGCTTTCAATTTCGGCAATGGTGAAATCGGATGAAGCGCCAACCTGCAGGAGTAGTTCTCTAAGTTGCTCTATTTCAAGTTGCTGTTTGCTGGATATATCAAGCGCTTCGGAACGTTGAGCACGATTTCGTCGTAGCTGGTCGCGTGCGTATCCCAGGTGTGTAGCAAGATAATTGATACGTTGGTCAATTCTGGTTGTCTGTTTTTCTGAATCTAATTTCACTTTTTCCTGAAGTTGCTTATTTTCTTCTGACAGACGTGCAATTTGTTCGTTAGATTCATTTAGTTGGCTGGTAATGATGCGCATGTCATCAGCTGTTATCAATGTGGATACCAAGTTTGGGTTCATTGTTTCGCGATCTGATGGCTGAGTTGTTTCGTCAACGTTTCCGAAGCCTTGATTTACAGCTTTTTGAAAATTTTGGTGACTTGCGAGTTGAACTTCAAGTGTGGCTAGATTATGTTGTTCGCTTGTATTTCCGTTGGAATTTAGAAGTTGAAGATTAGATATCTGTTTCTCAAGCATTGCTATTCTAGCTTCATTGGCTTGAGCAGCAGAGTTTTGCTCATTCTTCATTATTTTGTTTAGGGTTTGCAATGCGAAGCTTTGCTGTTCCAGTGCTTCGTTGTCGATTATCAAATTTTCATATCGTGTTTGGAGATTGTCAAGTTGGCTTTCAAGTTGTTTATTCAACTCTGTCAGCGCCAATTTTTCTTGACGCAAAGTCTCGTTATCGGTATCAAGATAGTTATTTTCAGTTTGGAAATTGTCTTGTTCATCAGTCATGGTTTCCTGATGTTGAGCCGCCGTGTCTTTTTTATTATTTGCTGCTAGCAAACTCGCTCTATTTTGGTTTCTGTCACTGCTATTTTCATCCGATTTGTCAAATTTAGTCTGGAGATCTACAAGCTGTTGTTCAAGCTTTTTATTCATTGTTTGCAACTGCAGATTTTCTTGCTGTTCAGCTTTGTGCTTGTTCTCAAGAATGGTAAACTTCACTTTGAGGTTGTAGAATTCACTCGCGTTGTCGTTGAGATTTAGTGATTTTAACTTGGTAATTTGTTCCTCTAATGTTGTTATTCTGTCTAGGTTGGCTTGAGTTGCTGACTCTTTTTCATTCTGTAACATTTCGTTCAAAGTTTCTAATGCGAAGCTTTCTTGACGCAAGGACTCATGATCGGTTTCCAGATCGTTGTATTTCGTTTGCAGGCTAACAAGCTGTTGTTCAATCTCAATGGCCTGTTGGCCAGCAGCGGAATCAGGTTTGTTATTTCTTTCTGCGAAGAAGGAAATCCAGCCGATCAATGCTACAACTGTGATAATAAGAATTGCTATACGAGCACTAAATTTTTTAAACACGATTTTTATCTCAGTTATTGGAATAGATCAAATAACCAGCAGTGAGGTGCTGAAATTTAATAGGCAACAGAAACAGAATGATTGTTAAACCAAAAGAGAAGTTTTATGCGTCAAATATTAAGGTTGGTAGTTGATCGCGTGATTTTGCTGTGCAAGAATTCTTGGACCGTGGACATTTTGATTTGATTGTCAGGTATTTTCGCACAAAATCAAGTCTATTTCAACAATACTTGTTGGGAAACGCTTTGAATGAATAGTTGAGACATTTCATTTGCATAAAAGAGGCATTGGTTATATACACCTGAACGTGTAAGCAAGTCAGTTGCAAATTCGTATGATTCATTGTGTATTCAATCAAAATAAGTTGGATACCAAGTCCATAATGTCAGACTATCTGCTAGAAAGCAAATTAAAATTCATTTCGTAGTTAAAGCTCAAGTTGTTTGCTTTTTGACAAATTGATTAATATTCAGCTGATTCGGTGTATACCTTACTGACATTATCCTAAGACCCTTATTATAGTATATTAATTGGATTTGTAACATACTGATAATGGGCATAGTACCATACCATGAAATGGAATGCATCCGTCTAAGGGGTGTTGTGCGTGTTCTGACAACAGTCGCTATTGGCTTATGTTTGCTAACCGCACACGCTGCTGGGTTCAGAGAGGTCGTGGCCGAGGACATGCGCGCTGGTGTTTGGTATCCTAGCAATGCTCCCGCCACGTCTATGAGATTAGGACCATTTGATACTGAAATGGCATTAGATGCACCTATTCAGAATGGTCAGCATCAGGTGGTACTACTTTCACATGGAGTTACTGGGCGTTACCGCAACCATCACCTTACAGCCCGGTTTCTTGCCGATGCCGGTTTTATAGTAATCGCACCTCAGCATGAAGCTGACTACCTTGTAGGTGGCCGTAAGGCAGCACAAGCACTTGACTACCGTTATACAGAACTGAAAAGAGCTCTCAAAACGGTGCGTGAAGATGTTGCATTTCGCGAGTATATCGCACCGTCGCCAGTGCATGGAGTGGGGTATTCACTTGGGGCTGCAACGATTATGTTGGCCTCAGGTGCTGGCTTTTATACTGAATTGCTCAAGCGACACTGTCGCGAGCACTCGCGGTCGGATAGGGATTTTTGCGAAGACCCTGGTCTTATCTATCGCACAATTCAGTCATTCAAAAACAATCCAAATCTTCGATCTACGACGGATCCATTCCGCAATCCGCCGCTGATTACAGGCAAGGTAGTTTTGGTGGCTCCAGTTTATCAAGGGCTTGATCTTGAGAAACCATTGTCAATGTCTAAGTTGACAATTATCGCTATTGAAGGTGATAAGATCTCAAACCCCATATTTCATGCCAAGCCATTGTTTGAAAACTCAAAAATACAAGTACCTGCCAATTACCACACTGTAAAAGGTCATCATTACGCCTTCATCGCACCTTTTCCGAAGCGTATTACTGATTTTGAGAAAATTCCGGTTGCCGAAGATCCCGAAGGGTTTGACCGAGCTGCGTTTTTAAGGAAGGTAAATGTAATGATACGCAATGCGCTTGTGAAACCTGTCACAGATCTGCAACAGAATCAGAGTGGAAAATAAGAGACATGAGCATCTTTTCTTAAAACAAATTTTCGTTCTAGCGATAGCGCCACTAAGATGCATGTGTTCAAACAGAAACTTGGATTTTCCGAGTTCTTTGATTGGATTGAAGTTCCCAAATGTCAATTTGATCATTCGGTTGCTTGTAGTTGTCAAGTGAAGCCCTGTCTGACCATCCGGACAACTGTGCCTTCATCGCAGTGAAGATGCCTTGATGGGCAACAACACCAATTTTGTCTTTAATATTAAATTGGCTGCTGATTTCTTTGAGAAAACCGCTTACTCTATGTTGTGCTTGTATGATCGACTCACCGCCAGGGGCTGGCACAATATAGTTCTGTCGTCGCCACTTGGCATAGTTGTCGGCGCCTATATCATTTGCGATTTCCGATTCTAGCCGGCCATCATATTCACCGAGGTCAATTTCAATCAACACTTCACAAATTCGAGGTTCCAAGGCTCCGGCAGCAATAATTTCGGCAGTCTCTATAGCGCGGCAAAGAGGTGAAGAATATAGGGCATTAAACTCTACTTGTTCAGTAGTTAGCACATCCCGCAATTTGCGCGCTTGCTTCCGACCAGTTTCGTTTAGAGGAATATCAAGCTGTCCCTGAAACCTTCTCTGGGCGTTATAGTTGGTCTGACCGTGTCGAATAAAATAAATTTCCACAACAAATTCACTAAAATGGCTATACCTGAATTATCAACGCAGACTCGATTGCGCTAAATTGATGTTCTTAAAGTGGCCGCAGTTGTAAGTTAAACTAGCTTTCAAGCTAAGAACCAATATGAAAAAAATCTTTATTATTGCCGCAGTTGCGGCGCTTATTGTAATTTACCTCGTTTTTGACTTGGGGCAGTACCTTGATCTGGAATACTTCCGCCAGCAGCAAGAGCGAATTATGTCATATCGCGATCATTTCCCCTTGCGAGCAGCTGCGATATTTTTTGTCGTTTACGTATTAGTGACAGGACTTTCGTTGCCAGGTGCGGCAATAGCCACTCTGATTGGCGGTGCTATATTCGGGCTGTTGTGGGGGACCGTACTGGTTTCATTTGCGTCAGTTATCGGCGCTTCATGCGCCTTTTTAGTTTCGCGTCACATTCTGAAAGATGCAATTCAGAACAAGTATGGAGACCGCTTGCGCACGATTAATGAAGGTATAAGCAAAGACGGTGCGTTGTATCTGTTTACCCTTAGAATGGTGCCTTTATTTCCTTTTTTCGTTATCAATTTGGTTATGGGGTTGACACCCATGAGACTTCGCACCTACTTTATAGTCAGTCAGATTGGTATGTTGCCTGGCACACTCGTTTATGTAAATGCTGGCACCCAGCTAGCCAAGATTGATTCAGTAGCGTCAATTTTGTCTCCAACATTAATAGCGTCTTTTGTTTTACTTGGCATTTTCCCTCTGATTTCAAAGAAAATCATCGATGCCGTGAAAAGCCGCAAAGCTCTTGCGAAATACCCTCGCCCTAAAAAATTTGAATTCAACACTGTTGTTATCGGTGCTGGTTCAGCTGGACTCGTTGCTGCCTATATCGCTGCCGCAGTAAAAGCCAAGGTTGCATTGATTGAAAAACACAAGATGGGCGGTGATTGCTTGAACACCGGTTGTGTACCATCAAAGGCGATCATCCGAACTGCAAAATTCATGTCACACCAAAAGCGCAGTAAAGAGTTTGGCGTTCACACTGCTCATGCCGAATTTGATTTCAAAGAGGTGATGGATCGCATTCGAAGTATTATCGGGGTGATTGAGCATCACGATTCAGTTGAGCGGTACACTGGATTAGGTGTGGATTGCTACGCTGGGCATGCGACCGTAGAGTCGCCCTATTGCGTTCGCGTTGACGGCAAAGAATTGACCACGCGCAGTATTGTTATTGCTACTGGTGCAGAACCTGCCGTTCCTTCGTTGCCTGGCATCGATGATACAGGCTATTACACCTCCGATACGATATGGGAGATCAATGAATTGCCTGATCGTTTGCTGATTCTCGGCGGTGGTCCAATCGGGTGTGAGCTTTCACAAGCATTTGTTCGTCTTGGCTCATCGGTTACTCAAATTCAAAAGCAACCGCGAATCATGCCAAGAGAGGATGTTGAGTATTCTGAAATGGTTTTGAAATCATTCATTGAAGATGGGGTTGATGTGAGGTTGGAGCATGCTGCAAAAGAGTTTGAGGTCAAAAACGGTGTAAAAACCCTGATCTGTGATCACAATGGTCAAGATGTGCGAATTGAATTTGATACACTACTTGTTGCAGTAGGTCGACGTGCAAGATTGACTGGATTTGGCATTGAGAAGCTCGGAATTGAGCTGACGAAACGCGGCACAATTGAGGTCAATGAGTTTCTTGAGACAAATATTCCTAACATTTATGCGGTTGGCGATGTTGCTGGGCCGTATCAATTCACTCACTTTGGTGCCCATCAGGCGACCTCAGCAGCGACAAATGCGTTGCTACGGCCATTCTACCGCAGTCGTTGTGACTATTCCACCATACCGTGGGCAACTTTCACGGACCCTGAGATTGCCCGTGTTGGACTCAATGAGCTAGAGGCCAAAGAAAAGGGCATTAGCTACGATGTAACGCGTTATGATTTCAAAGATCTGTCACGCGCTATTGCAGATAGTGAGGCGCACGGCGAGATTAAAGTCTTGACACCGCCAGGCAAGGACAAGATATTGGGTGTTACGATTGCTGGGGAGCATGCTGGAGACTTGATCACCGAGTTCATTTTGGCCATGCAAAACGGATTGGGTCTGAACAAGATATTGGGTACCATACACATTTATCCGACAATGGCGGAGTCTGCGCGTTTTGTTGCTGGCAATTGGAAGCGCAAACAGGTATCTGAGCGAACGTTGAAAATACTGTCGGGATTTAATCGGTGGCGCCGTAGCTAGGCGGAGGTGGTTTTCCAGTTTGTTCACCGTACACTGTGTAAAGTTGGTGATAATAAGATTTTCGGTCCAATAGTTCTTGGTGGGTTCCGTCTTCAACGATTTGCCCTTCATTAAGCACGACTATGCGGTCAACGTTTTCGATTGATGCAAGTCGATGAGCAACAATAATTACAGTGCGTCCACTACCAAGCGCATTTATGGCATTTCGCACCTGAAATTCTGAGTTTGCGTCCATGGCAGACGTTGCTTCGTCGAATATCAATATCGGTGCGTCTTTGATAAATGCTCTGGCAATAGCGATTCTTTGTTTTTGTCCGCCAGAGAGCCGGATGCCCTTTTCACCTACAATGGTGTCGAAACCTTTTGGAAGGTTTTCAATGAAATCAAGTGCATAAGCTGATTTAGCGGCATTATGTATAGATTCGTCGGAAGCTTGTTCTAGGTTGCCATAAGCAATGTTAGCGGCTATGGTATTATCAAAAAGAAAGATATCTTGGCTGACAAAAGATATTTTCTTTCTAACCTCAGACAGCAAGTATTTCCTGATATCAACACCATCGATCTTGACCGAACCTTCCTGCAGTTCGTAGAGTCTGGGGATGAGCCCGGCCAGTGTACTCTTGCCGCTGCCTGAAGCTCCGACCAAGGCGATAGTTTGACATGGCTCAATTTCAAGGCAGATATTTCTTAACGAACTCGCCTTGGATTTGGAATACAAAAATGATACGTTTTGGAAGGTTATTCGTCCTTCGAATTGCTGATTATCGAATTTTAGCGTGCCACTTTCTTTTTCTGGTGTTTGGTCCAGCAAGAAGAAAACTCGTTCGGAGGCGGCAAGGCCGGTTTGCAAGGTTTCATTTATCCGCAACAAGCGTTTCATTGAGCTTGATATTAACGCCAAAGCAGCCATGAAAGACACAAATCCACCGACTGTGAGCGGATCATTCAAGTCGCGGCTCAGACTGAAATACACCGTCCCTGCGATTACGACAGTTGATATGAACTCACCAGCTGGTACTGTGATTTCGCTGGCAATGGATTGTTTCAGTTTGAGCCTTCGAACTTGATTTGCAAAAGTTCCCAATCGTTTTTTTTCATGCTCTTGTGTACCACTTAGCTTCACTAGTCGATGGTAGGAAGTTACTTCTTGCAATTGTTGGAGCAAGCGAGCCATCATTTGCATTGAATCTCTATGGAGTCCGCGCAACCGTCTTGCAATACGCGATACAAGGAATCCAATCAATGGTGTTGCCACAAGCAGCAACAAGCTCAATTGCCAGTCAAGGATAAATATCCAGACTAGTAACCCCAATATTGTCAATGACTCGCGAATGATAGTGATGATTACTTGCGAAGCAGCTTCAGTCAGTAGGTTGACGTCTGAAGTTGTTCTAGACATGATTTGGGCGGTTGGTATTTCGTCATAAAAAGCGCTTGGTAGGTTTACCATGCGGTCTATCATTTCGTTTTGCAAATCGTACACGACGCGACCTGTGAGCCAGTTCATACAAACGTTGCCGATGTAGTTCGTAACGCCTCGAGTTGCAAACAGCAGGATAAGTACTAATGGTGTCCACAGGATATAGGCAGGGTCTTTTGCGACAAAACTGCCGTCAAGAAGAGGTTTCATTAGCACTGCGATACCGGGAGTTGTGAGTGAGTAGAACCCAGTGAACACAAGACTCAACAGAAAATACCATCGATAGACAAGGACATAGCTCAACAGTCGACTGTAAAGCTTAAGGTCTTGCAGAGTGCGTAATGGTTGGATTTTGCTAGCCATGGTTCATGGTTGAAAATAAATTCCAGTATCGGTTATTCCGTTTTCTTTGGCAATTTACGTAAAAGCGACAGTTGAACGCGTTTATTGTAGGGATGGTAGTTTCAGTCCAAGTAGTTTGGAGAATATAGCGGTGAATGGGCCATTAATTTTATATGTGTTTCGGTTATTTATTCCGGATATAAGAAATTATCTTGTCAGAAAAAGTGTTTGTGATATTAACCAAAGGTATTCTAAGGCAACATATTACTCCACCCCATTGTGTGTATATTTATCTTTACTTGTGGCTATCTGCGATTGTCAAAAGTCAATAAGCTTCTAAGTGGTGGGATGTAGTACCAGTACTTGACGAGCCGAGTCAGGTAGAATAGTCATGAAGAGTTCAAAGTTTGTTTTTGCCAATTAATTTTGGTTAATTAAGATACTGGATAGCAAAAAATCAGGCTAAGCATGCCTTCATCATTCTAATTTGGTCTTTCTGCAAAAATACTGTAACCTTACCCACCTTGATGGGGTTTCGCAGTGGTTGGGTATTTACCGACTTTCGCCAAAAACCTATGTAATCAAGCTGTCCCACAACTGATAGAATCTAAGGTAAACCTCTAGCTATATGTTGTTCAAGCAACAAGCTGTCAGAATCTGCCTTATGAATCAAGGCATCGGACACAAATAGCAAAACCTGTAGGAGGGCTATATTCAAACATCTGATATTATTCTATTGCGTTTTTTGAATATGTATGTAAGTGTTAGACCATTAAATTGACAAAGCACCATGAGAAAAATCCGATGTCCCATGACTTTGCTGTAAACGGAAATTAATTTAGATTTCACAAGCGCCATTTATCTCGAAAAGAGTTCCCAATCTTAACACATCTTCAGTAATTGTAATGTATTATCAATGAAATATAGTGTATAATATATACATTAACCTCTCCAGCAGAATAACTATAAACTCTTACGTGATATGACTAATCACAAGTATTCGCATAGCGAAAAATAACCGATTCTCAACACTGGGTTCAGTATGAACTCATGCTCAAAACAAGCTTCGTAAATGCCAAAGTTTCCAAGTATCGGGTTGCGGGTTTCTGGTTATGTTACAATATGAATCATCTATTCGTTGAGCAATGAAAATGAAAAAGCGCAAGTTGCCAATCGGCTCCTCCGCCTTCGGAAATCTGCGGAACAGGGACTGCTACTATGTGGACAAAACGCCATATATAGAGAATCTGATTGATAATGGCGAGTATTACTTTCTATCCCGTCCTCGCCGCTTTGGCAAGACACTTCTGGTTGACACGATGCAGGAGTTGTTCGAGGGCAACGAGAGGTTGTTCCGAGGTTTGCACATCCACGACCGCTGGGACTGGAGTGTCAGCAATCCGGTGGTGCGACTGAGCTTTGACGCCGGATACAACGAACCGGGAAGCCTTGACAATCATGTCATCAATCAACTGGCTTCGCTTGAAGAAGACGCAGGTATTGAACCGTTAAAGTTAGCCACTCCTGGGGCAGTGCGTTTTCAGAATATTGTTCGAAAGCTCTATCGTACGACTAGGCAGCAAGTTGTAATTCTTGTTGATGAGTATGACAAGCCGATTCTTGATCTGCTTGAAAGCCCGTCGCAGGCGAGGGCCAACCGCAAATACCTGCATGATTTTTACGGGATCATCAAGGGCTGTGCCCGATACGTCCGTTTCGTTTTCGTCACCGGCATCAGCATGTATTCCAAAGTCAGCCTGTTTTCAGGGCTGAACAATCTTGAAGACATCAGTTTGGATCCTGAGTTTGCTACTATTTGCGGTTATACGGAAGCGGACCTTGATACAGTGTTTGCTCCGGAACTTAAAGGGTTGGACCGGGATCAGATACGGCATTGGTATAACGGCTACAGCTGGCTCGGCGAGGAGAAGGTGTACAACCCCTTCGATGTGCTGTTGCTGTTTAAGAAAAGACAGTTCAAACCCCATTGGTATCGAACCGGCACGCCGAGTTATCTGTATAACCTAATGGCCGAGGGCAAGCTCAGTACCTTGGAGTTTGAGGATCTGGGCATGTATGAGGAGGAGCTGTCAAGTTTCAAGCTGGAAAGGGTGAGCACCAATGCGTTGCTGTTCCAGTGCGGTTATCTGACGATCAAGCGAAGTGAAGTTCGGGACGACGACACCTATTACGAGCTGGATTACCCGAATCATGAAGTGCGGCTGGGCCTGAATCGGGAGTTGCTGCTGGCGGCCGGGGCGAACCTGAGGGCGGTGTTCAAGTGGGGCGAGAGCATGGCGCAGTTGCTGGCTGACAACGACTTTGAGCAGTTCGGGATCGAGTTGGTGGCGTTTTATTCGGGTTTTCCGAACGAGTGTTACCTGCATGGCGACTTGGGGGCGTATCAGGGACATTATGTGAGTCTGCTGTATGCGTTTTTCCAGTCGGTTGGTTTGGATGTCAAAGTGGAGGAGTCGACTTCGCACGGTCGCTCGGACTTGGTGGTGCTGCATGCGGGTCAGGTGTTCATCTTGGAGTTCAAGATGGCGGTTGGCGGAGACATGGAGAAGGCGAAGGATGAGGCGATGGGTCAGATTCATGACCGGGGTTATGCGAACAAGTATCGGACGGGTCGTCAGAGGATTCACTTCCTGTCAGTGGCGTGCCGACGTGCAGAACGCAATGTGGTGGAGATTAGGGTGGAAAGTGCTTGAACGGACTAGTGCTGGATGATAGTGGCCGAGTCTTTTGCACGTGCTTAAATGGGCTGGCTTTTTGAATGTCAAGCACTATTGCCAAGAAAATGGGTATTTTGAACTTTCTTAAATCATGAGGAACTTCAAAACCTTATACCTTTGCCATAAAATCAATTACTTAAGTTTTCACAAGCGCTGTTTATTCCGCAAAGATCTCACATCTCTAAAATCACAATATACATCTTATATAACAATGACTTGTAGTATATGATAACCGCAATAGATTCCAAACTAGCAAACTATAGGCTCTAGTGAAAAATTACTAAACACAACGTTCGCATTCTAAAAAATAACCGAACCGCTATACTAAGTTCCTGTATAAATCATGCTCAAAAATACACTTCGCAAACACCTCCTTTGGAAAGACGCTATTACTGTTTGAAACAATTTTGTATAATATCGCATTCTTAAATGAACAGGCAATTCAACCAAAGCCTGCGAATCAGAATTTGTGTTAATTTAACCCTAAAGGGATATGAAAACAATATCAGCAAAAGCCAGCGATATAAAACGCGAGTGGTACATAGTGGATGCCTCTGACAAAGTATTGGGGCGTATGGCAACTGAAATTGCAATTCGGTTGCGTGGTAAGCACAAACCGATTTACACGCCACATGTAGACACTGGAGACTATGTGATAGTCATAAACGCCGAGAAAGTTGTGCTGACCGGCAATAAGGAAAACTCAAAAGTTTATCATCGTCATTCCGGCCGGCCTGGTGGATTGAAGACTGTACCGGTCGCTACCGTGAGGGAGAAAAATCCTACTCGTATTGTTGAATCTGCTGTGAAAGGCATGATGCCCAAAGGCCCACTAGGTCGCGCTATGCTGTCCAAGTTAAAAGTATACTCTGGTCCTGACCAACCACATAAAGCACAATCCCCCAAACCACTTGAAATTTAGGTAACTAACAACCATGGCAAAAACCAGCGAGGTCTACTACGGAACAGGTCGCAGAAAATCATCGACTGCACGAGTTTACTTGACTAAAGGCAACGGTGAAATCGTAGCCAACAACCGTCCAATTGAGGAATATTTCGGGCGTGAAACAGCTCGTATGATTATTCGCCAACCTTTAGTTCTACTTGATATGTTAAACACTGTTAATATTCGCGTGAATGTGACGGGTGGTGGTCCTAGTGGCCAAGCCGGTGCTATTCAACTTGGTATCGCACGCGCTTTACTCAGCTATGATGAGGCGAATCGCGCGGCATTGCGCAAGGGTGGATTTCTGACTCGGGATGCGCGAGAAGTTGAACGTAAGAAAGTCGGTTTGCACAAGGCGAGAAAAAGACCGCAATACTCCAAACGATAGCATTGCCTTTGTTCGGAGGATTTCATTTACATCGTTACGATAACCAGTTACTGGGGAATCGTCTAACGGCAGGACAACGGACTCTGACTCCGTCAATCTAGGTTCGAATCCTAGTTCCCCAGCCACTTTTTGCAGCTTATCTGGCGGCCACACAGCCATACTATCAAGCAAGAGTTACCGGTGAATGGTGGCCCGTTGAGTTTTTGTGAAATTCGTATAAGCTATAGATTACATTTTACATTGGCCGATTTCATGACTTGGAGCGTATGTATTCAAGCTTGAATACAAAATTCCAGCCTAGGGCGTGCTCACTTTCGGTCACTTCTGCCACATTTAGTAACTACTGCTTACTACATCTGCCACTTTGAACTTTAGTTCGGCTCACGCTTCGAACTATAGTTTTCCAACAGCTGGTCCTCATATAAAATCGGATTGTAACAATCTATCTTTGTGTGTATACGCTTGGAGTTGAAAAACCAGTCGATGTAATCATGCAGCTTAGCACGCAATCTCATAAAAACTCACCATACCACGATTCAGTTGCAGCTCTCGCTTGATAGTCACATTATCTGCTATGTATTTTCATTCCCGAATACCATAGCCACGGTTTAACAGCAGCATGCAGATAGCGGTTAGTATTGCTATTGAAATTCCAATGACAGCTAAAGATATGCCGATGCCGACATCGCTTGACCCCAAGAAACCGTAGCGTGCAATATTGATAACATAGAGTATTGGGTTGGCCAGTGATACGAGTTGCCAAAATTCCGGCAACATTTGAACTGAGTAGAATACGCCGCCTAGATAGATCAAAGGGGTCAGTACAAAATTTGGAATGATTGACACATCATCGAACTTGCGAGCAACCATCCCGTTGAGCATTCCTCCTAATGCAAAGACCAGTGCCGCCAGCACTATGATGATAGCTGTAATCAATGGGGATACGAGATTAACGTTGGCAAAGGCTGTAGAGACGATGAGGACTACAAAACCGACAATCACTCCGCGGCAGACCCCGCCAGCTAGATAACCTAAAAGAATGACGTAATTCGGTGTTGGCGACACCATAATCTCCTCAATGTACCTTTGGAATTTTGCTGAAAAAAATGATGAAGCAACGTTTCCGTAAGCACCGGTAATCACTGCCATTAGGACTAGTCCTGGAACAATGAAGTCGATATAGCTGTGGCCTTGCATAGGACCAATTCTAGGACCGATTAGATTGCCAAATATCAGAAAATATAGACAGGTTGTAATCACGGGTGGTATCAGTGTTTGAGTCCAAATTCTAAAAAATCGAGTGACTTCTTTGCGAGTCAGTGTGTAAAACGCAACAGCTGTTGCCCGGCGAGAGGTGATCATGTGTTTTCTCCATTATGCCGCATGGCATCGACTTCACTACGTAACAGGTCTATAAATAAGGTTTCCAAGCGATTGGACTTGTTTTGGATGCTAGCTATTTCAATGCCATTGTCGCTTAGCTGCTTGAATATCCAGTTGACGTTATTCCCGCGGGGCACATCAGCCTCAATGGTAGTTGGGTCTGTTAGACGCAAGCTTGTGTTCAGCTTAGATGGTAAAACACTGATAGGCCTCATTAGATCAAGTATATAGGTCTCTTGACGAAGTTGTGTGAACAGTGATTTCATATCGGTTTCGATAATAAGCTGTCCGAGTTCAATGATTGCAACATTTCTACAAAGTCGTTCAGCTTCTTGAAGATAGTGGGTTGTCAGAATGATTGTGGTACCTTGACGGTTCAGTTCTCGTAAAAATTCCCACATGAATAGTCGAGTCTCAAAATCGATTCCTGCGGTTGGTTCATCTAGGATTAGCAGACTTGGTTCGTGCATCAATGCGCGGGCGATCATTAGCTTTCGTTTCATACCACCAGAAAGTCGCTTGGACTGTGAACGGCGGTGGTCCCACAACTCAAGGGTGGTAAGGTATTTTTCCGCTTGAAGTTTAGCGCGGTTGCGGTTGACTCCATAATAACCGGCGTGATTGATCAAGATGTTCCACGGTGATTCAAACAGATTAAAGTTTATCTCCTGTGGGACCAGCCCAATGTGCGACTTGGCCTGTTCAAATGACTCGTCAATATCAATACCAAACACTTGCACGCGACCGCTTGTTTTTTTGACCAAGGAGCAAACGATACCGATTGTAGTGGATTTGCCAGCACCATTACGACCAAGTAATGCGTAAAAGTCACCTTCCTTGACTTTGAAGTTCAAGTTATTCAGTGCAGACCGGCCAGTGGCATAAGTTTTAGATAGGTTGTTGACAGCGAGGGCAGTATGTTTGGCAGATGGTTCTTTCAATGTAGTAAAGTTGGGGTTATTTCTAGTGGTATATCAAAGCGAGTGATGAATTTTGTGATGCACTTGAATTTGCAGTTGACAAAAATTTGATTTTTGTCTTTTGTGCAGATAAGGAAAGCGCGAAGCGAATGTCAGGTCAAACAAGGTAGTATTTTATTTTATGTTGTGCTTGAGTGGCGCCTTAGGTTGGGATCATAGGTGTTGTGTGTAGTTGCAGAATATTTAATGCTTTTCTAGTTGAATTAGTGGTTAAGAAATAGCTCTTAATTGCAGTTGACCATATGTTTGTTTATGATGAAAATGTTAGATTCCTTTTCGGTTTCAAAGGCATTCTAAATTACCAATCATCCTACACACTATACAGCATAGTATTCGCAACATATTGATATTGTATTTTAATATCATACCAATTAAATGATCCGGCTGTTAACATGTAACCAGCTTTAGCCGGTTTATCAAACTGTATAGCTCCGAAGAGAAGTGGCTTGACAGACACCTGCTATGATGCTGACATCTTTCAATATATGCCTTGGCGTTAATAGTGAATCTTGCCGCTACTAATCATCCTCAATTTTCGGCAGTACGGTCATTGTTTTCGGCTTATCTATGTTGTTCCTAGTTCACTCCAGAGGCCATAAATACTGTTAAAACGGTCTTTGAGCGGTAATATGGGATCTTTTGAAACAAGCTTTTGTTTATATTGTCAAGTTATTACAGCAATCAAGTTGGAGACCTGTATTGTACGATTGATTCTTAACTCCAAATGAATGAACTCCAACATCATCAAAGACATTTATAAATCATTTGCTCTGTTCGATTAGGTATTGTCGAAATGATGGAATTGAAATTGTCAAGATTGTGTCTACGCGGTGCACCATACCCGCATAAATCATCGCCTCTATGAACTCAATTGGCTCCATTTTTTAGGCATAGTAGCGCGGATATTACTTTTCTCCCAAATTCGGTCCTCTAACACCGCTTGTAAATCCGCCAAATGACAACTCGATGCTCCAATAGTTTGTGCTACTTCTGCGGGTAGAACTGTGCATTTAGATATTGACGAATTGTCCAACCTGTCTCTGTAATACTGCATGCGACATCCATCGCCAAATGAACGCACCGCTACCTCATCCACCCTTGCCAGCTCAAAGTTATTAACCTTGAGCTGACTGGCTAGCCCAGCCATGTAGTGAAACAGATGTTGCGGCCATTCATTAGACCATTTGCCTATCTTGTCAGGCAGGTCAGAGTTGTCTTGACCTTTGATTCGGTAACCATTCAACATGTCACGCACTACCTCGGCTGCCTCGCCGGTTTGCAACGGACCCAGTGTCTGCACATGGCTACCCCCATTACCAGCGGCTTTAGAAATCCACTGGCAGGCTTTTAAACATCAGATTGTATGACTGATAAGAACTCCAAATTAACCGAAAAACACCGTCGGTGTCAGTTTTGTCGAACGGATTGAATTTGCTAGTTCAACAATTGTCTGTAACGGATTAGATCAGAAATGAATTTGCTAGTTTTGTCGAACGGATTAGATTATTTTGCTCCCTATCACAGCTGAAATCTGCTACCAACGGTCAAAGAATAAATTTGACATTGAATAAATCAACAATTGAAAATCTGCTGTATATTGCTTTCTCTTCACGATTTTTACCTCCTCACTTTAGTTTCAGAGATACTGACCTTGTACAATTCAAAACTAGACATTATTCTTCAGATAAGCGTGTCAAAAGCGATGCTGGTTTGCCAGTTCATTGCTCAGGTATCAAGGGTTTCATGTGAAAATGTATACCGCCCATTTTGTACAGCAGGCATCATGGCAGTTGCAAAGATAATTCACTCCCTTAGCAGTAAGTACAAGAGATTAAAGAGAATATGACAACAACAGTAGAAACGGAAAATGTAGATTCATAGATCAGGTCAGGAAGTCTGAGTTTATTCATGGTATGACCATCAGTGAATACATTCCACTTTCTTATTGAGCGTGGGTTTACATCAGATTTCCCCATGTAGACCAGACTTAGTCTGTGAGCTCCGATTAATGTACTGTATGACTTTTTCATGATTCTATCTCTAATTAGTATTATTGCCGTCTGTTTTATGATCGGCATTGTAGCTGGCTTATGCGGCATTGGTGGCATATTGGTTATTCCATTTTTGGTCTATATTGTCGGCATTGACATTCATGTGGTTATACCAGCCTGCCTGGCCGGTTTTTGCGTGAGTGCCATTGCTGCAAATTACGCCTACGCAAGTCGCGGTTCAATCCGCTGGAAAAAGGCGGTATTCATTATGGCTGGTGCTGCACCCGGAGCGTATCTCGGCTCAATTACTGTTTTGGCGCTCACATCGCTAGCACTGGAGTTGATCGTATGTACCCTTGTAATTACTGTTGGGCTACGCACCATACGAAAAAGAACAGTGCCGCGAGAACAGGATGGACTTGACAGAGTATCTAATCGGGTACTAGTGTTTATAGGGGTGGTTGTTGGCTATGGATCTTCTGTAACTGGCACAGCTGGGCCGCTGTTGCTAGTACCTAGCTTGTTGTTACTACATTTTCCAGTACTGCCAGCAGTTGGTTTAAGTATGGCAGTTCAACTTGCAATTACGCCATTTTCCACGTTGGGGCATTTGATACATGGTTATATCGACTGGGTACTTGCGGCCCAAATCGGTGTTGGGATGGCTTCGGGAGTGTTAGTTGGCGCAGCTATTGCACATCGAATCTCAACGATTTTGCTAGAACGAATTGTCGGTTTAGTATTACTCGGAAGCGGAGTAATGGTTGTCTTGCATTATGTTGTTTGAGAATATAAGATTGTATACTTTGTACTGTACATTGAATAATTTTCGAAATCTGTTTACCGCTGTCAGGAGGTACTGCAAGTGAGCACTCATCATAAGCATGCCAAGCCATTATCCGAGGTGGAAATCAAGGTTAAGGCATTGGAATCGTTGCTGATTGAGAAGGGATTGGTAGACCCTGCTGCGCTTGATGAGTTGATTGACATTTATCAGCATCGGGTCGGTCCGCAAAATGGATCTAAAGTTGTTGCACGTGCTTGGTGCGATGATGAATATCGATCCAGGTTGTTTAGTGATGCAAGCTCGGCAATTCGGGAACTCGGCTTTGAAGGACGACAAGGCGAGGATATGGTTGCAGTCGAAAACCTACCCAAGGTTCACAACATGGTTGTTTGCACGCTATGTTCATGTTACCCTTGGCCTGTCCTAGGCTTGCCACCGGTTTGGTATAAATCTCCACCTTATCGAGCGCGGGCTGTTTCAGAACCACGTAAAGTCTTGCAGGAATTTGGTGTCGAACTTGATGAGGACGTTGAGATACGAGTTTGGGATAGTACCGCGGAAATTCGCTATCTTGTAGTGCCGATGCGACCGTCTGGCACCGAAAACTTTTCTGAAGACGAGCTGGCAAAGCTTGTTACACGCGACTCGATGATTGGCACAGGATTACCGTTATCACCAGCGACATTACGATGAAAGGTGCACACGATCTTGGAGGCAAACAAGGGTTCGGACCAATTAACCCCGAACCGAACGAGCCAGTATTTCATCACGAATGGGAAAAGAGGGCTTTTGCGATAACAGTTGCTTGCGGTTTTCTTGGCAAATGGAATCTTGACAAATCTCGATTTGCCCGAGAAAAGATGGACCCTGATGAGTATTTGGCGACAAGCTATTACGAGCACTGGATATATGGACTTGAATTACTATTAGACGAAAACGGACTAGTTAGCCGGGAAGAGGTTCAACAGCGAATGATTGAGTTGACTGAAAAAGGTGATCAAAAATGTTAAAAGCGGTTGACGTTTGGCCGGTGATCAGTAAAGGCGGAACAGCGCGTATGTCAGACACTAAACCCGCAAAATTCAAGCTTGGAGATCAGGTTATCGCAAAACAAATGAATTCGCCCGGGCACATACGTTTACCGGAGTATGTGCAAGGTCATGTTGGTCGAATCGAAAAGGATTATGGTGTATTCATTTTTCCAGACAAACATGCAGCTGGTGTCAAGGTGGCCGAACGCTTGTATAGCGTTCGTTTTGAGTCGTCGCAGTTATGGGGCCGAGAAAGATGCGGTACTGATGCAGTGTTTGTTGATCTGTTTGAATCTTATTTGGCAGTGGCATGAGTCAATCAAAAACCGTACTCACCCAATTTCTATCTGATGGTGAAGAGCCGGTTTTTTCTGCGCCGTGGGAGGCACATGCATTCGCTCTTGCAGTGAAATTGCATGATCTGGGGCTATTTGAGTGGTCAGATTGGAGTGCTACATTGTCAGAAGTGATAGCCTTGAATGCAGATAATAGTGTCGGCTACTATGAAAACTGGTTGCAGGCACTGGAAAGGATAGTCACCAAGAAGGGCATAATAGATGCACAAGCATATCAGTGCGCTATTGATACGATCAAAGCCGAAGTTTGATTAAAGCTTGGCCTTGGTTCAGGTTAATCAACTGGTGGTTTTCTAGATTTTGATTTTTTAAGACTCCGGACTGCAGCAGCGAAATTTATAGCAAGCACTGCAAGCGTGAAACCGTAAGCGCTCCACACAAACTCGCCATACCCACTCATCGCAATAAACTCAGCTAATTTCATGAGGTATTCTCCGATTGTTGCATCCACTTACTTGAATGTTCGTTTTCTATAATCATTGCACGCGTTCGAAGTGCTAGCACTGTCAGAAAAAACAGCATAAACCCAAGTGTCATCACTAGCAACGGCGCTAACATGCTACTATGAATGGCTGGTGCTCCGAATTTAGAGATTGATGGATTTTGGTGCAAAGTATGCCACCACAGCACTGAGTAGTGGATGATTGGAATATTGACAACCCCAGCTAGTAGCAAAATCGCACCAGCCTGCTGAGCTTTCTTTCGATCTGGTATAGCCGACTGCAGGGCGATAAACCCAAGGTATAGAAAAAGCAGAATCAACTCAGAAGTTAGGCGTGCATCCCAAGCCCACCATGCGCCCCACATTGGTCGTCCCCATATAGATCCTGTTACGAGTGTGATTAACGTGAACGAAGCGCCTATGGCAGCGGCCGCGGAGCAAACAACGTATGATAGTTTTATTCGCCAAATTAGTCCAATGGCACCACTGACAGCCATGAATACATAGATGAACATTGACATCCAGGCCGATGGAACATGCACGAACATGATGCGATAGGCATCTTTTTGCTGATAGTCAATTGGTGCTACAACCAGCCCCAGATACAGTCCGATACCAATACTTGATAATGCTAAAGCACCAAGCCAGGGAGTCGCTTTGGTAGCAATTCCGTAAAAGTACTTTGCGCTGCCAAGTCGATGAAACCAAACAAACATCTTTAGTTGCTCATCATGATACGCAAAGTTGCAGCGATGGCGAATGGAGCCGTGGACAAGGCAAATACAAAAAATGCTGCAAGCAGGGTGAGGTGCCCCCCGACTGGCAGCCCTTCACTTGCTGAAATGACAGCTGACATGGAAAAGATCAATACTGGAATGCAAAGCGGAAGTGTAAGTAGTGAAAGAAGTATACCGGCTTTTTTATGAATAATGACTAATGAAGCGCCCAAAGCTCCGATGAGACTGAAGATAGGTGTACTGATGGCAATAGCAATAGCAAGTGTCAGAATGCTGTAAGAATCAAGACTCATTAGTATACCTAGTATTGGGCTTGACAGCATCAGCGGCAAGCCGGTCACGATCCAGTGAGCGAGGATTTTCGCTAATACCAAAGCTGAAAGTGGAATTGGTGACAAGAGAATTTGCTCAAGTGTCCCATCCTCGAAATCAGATTGAAATACGGTGTCAAGTGAAAGCATAACCGCCAACAGCGCTGAGGTCCAGATAACACCGGGCCCAATTACAGCCAAAATCGCGCGATCAGTATTGACAGCAAAAGAGAAAAGCGTGGTGACCACTATAAAGAATATTAAAGGTGTCATAAAATCGCTTGGGTTGCGACCTGCTAAAATCAAGTCGCGCCTTAGCAATGCCCAGCAAGCGGCTAGCATGTAAACTGCTCCAACCTGATTTCTGTCGCTTGAAGTTTTTTCCAGTTGACAGGTTGGTGTGATGTGGCGACACACATGCCACCATTGGTGAGATGCTCGCTCAACAGATGGGTAAATAAAATTTGCGCTGATTCATCTAATGCAGTAAACGGTTCGTCTAGTAGCCACAACTTGGCATTTGAAATCAGCAATCGGGCCAAAGCGGCGCGCCGCAGCTGGCCAGCTGACAAATGTCGGCAGGGAACATCAGTATAATCTGAAAGTCCAATCTGCGTTAACATGTCAGTAATCGATACTTGTGGTGAGTTGCCTTTAAGGGTGTTATGAATCTCAAGGTTTTCGAAAACAGTCAAGTCCAATTTCATACCATTGTCATGAGCGACATAGACCGAATATTTCCAGAATTCAGACTTGATTTCGTCAATGCGGCATTTTCCCCAATAAACCTCTCCGTGCAACGGTTGTGACAGCCCGCTTAGCATTCGTAGCAGTGTGGTCTTACCTGCACCATTATGGCCGCGAATGTAGACAACCTCACCAGCTTTGAGTGTAAAAGACAACCCCTTAAACAACGGTCGTTCACCCCTAAAACCAGCTAGGTTGTTGACATAAAGCATGAGTAATAAGTCCTGATATAGTTAACTTTCAATTTGATTGTATGGGTTTTGTTCTTGAATGGTGCCGAACATCTGCATCAATTAAACAATAAGCCAATACAATTAGCGCTTATAAAAAGGATAGTTGTTTTATTGAGAGTATTTATCGCCTAGATTATCGTACAACTTTATGATGTTGATGATAGTGGAATTCAAGACAAAAACCTCCGAATTTGATATAGATTGGTGTTAAAAAAGACTAATAACCAAAAACCAGTTTCCAAGAGCGATTTCCAATGGAAATAAAGCAATACACGCGTAACCAAACCTATTCGCGCCGAGAAAGCCGGATCACAACGGCACAGCGGCGCGCGTTGGTTGAATTGCTTGACGAATATAGTTTGCCTTATACAGATGAAAAAATAAATATTACTCAAGTTTTTTATGGAGTAAAGCGATTTTGCATTGAAATCGGATTTGGTGATGGTGGCAATTTGTTAGACATGGCGGCAGCAAATTCGCAAACCGGTTATTTGGGTATAGAAGTGTATCGACCGGGGGTAGGTAAATGTTTACGTTTGTTGCATAAAAACAATATCGCTAACGTTCGAATTTCCACTGCTGATGCACGCGATGTGTTAAATCGACAAATTCCAGCAGAAAGCGTTGATGAGATTTATATTTTGTTTCCGGATCCATGGCCAAAGCTACGCCACCACAAGCGAAGATTAATCGATTCGGATTTCGTGAATGTCTGTGCAAGTCGGATGGCAATTGATGGAACTTTGAGCGTTGCGACAGATTCAAAAAACTATGCTGAGAGAATTTTGGAACTGCTACAGCAGTGTGACAAGTTGCGCAACCTTGCGGAGTGTGGAGGTTTTGCGAAGGCAGGTGAAAGCCAACGCCTGCAAACCCGTTATGAGAGAAAGGCAACTGAGAACAATCATACGGTTTACGATATGATTTTTCGGCGTGTAATATGATGGGGTTTACAGTCGCTATGAGCGATAATATTAAATGCTGCAAATTGAAGTTGACTCACGCATGATCAAAAAAATGAATCTACAGTTCAGTGAAAAAATTTCCAAAATTGCTGGATTAGGAAAAGATCAAGTTACTGAGTTTGAAAGTAATGGGTATCTTGTGGTTCGTCAACTTTGTGACGTGGAAGTTTGTCGACAGATGATTGCGGCAATTAAATCCTCTATCAGTCCAGCATTGGCGCCTGTTGAATATGAAGCAGACATCCATTATCCCGGTGCTCCGCCATCGCGCACTTCGCCCGGTGGAAACACGCCCCGTCGGTTGCTTAACGCATTGGCCAGAGACAAGGTCTTTCAGAGTTGGGCTCAAAATGATATTGTTGTAAACCATGTGCGTGCTTTGCTTGGTACTGATATTGTTCAGGTTAGTCAGAATCACCACAACTGTATCATGACTAAATACCCTGGTTACGGTAGCTCAACAGGCTGGCATCAGGATATTCGGTACTGGAGCTTTGACCGGCCAGATCTTGTCACGACTTGGTTGGCACTCGGGGAGGAGCGAAAGAACAATGGTTCGCTTACTGTTATTCCAGGCTCACATCAGCATTCGTATGATCGTGGTCAGTTTGACGCTTCACTGTTTTTCCGAGGCGATGTGAGCAAGAACAAAGATCTTATGGAAGCGGCACATAATATTGAACTTGATGTTGGCGATGTATTGTTTTTCCATTGTCGGCTTTTACACAGTGCAGGTCGCAACATGGCCGATTCCGTCAAACTATCGGTTGTTTTCACTTACCATGCCGGTGACAATCGACCGATAGAGGGAACACGTTCTGCTGAGCATCCAGATATAGTTCTAGGGGGTTGAATATGGACTGGCTAGCTTATTTTCTATATCCAATTTGTGCACTCATTTTGATTGTGATGTGGCTTCGGGTTCGCGGTATGAGCTTGGAGCAGATTGTGCAGGATTCAGCAGATTCTCATCATCGAATCAATAACGTGTTTAAGATACATACCCATGGCGGTTCTTGGAACGAATTTGAGAGTTGGTTTATTGCACAAGCTGATTCGAACCCAACTAACAGTGATGAAAACAACAGTTAACACATTTTCAAAATACAAGACAGAGAGAAAAAAGTTCGCTTGTTTAACTGCGTACGGTTACTGTGAGGCAGTTGCAGCCAGTCAGGCTGGAGTCGAGTTGCTTTTAGTTGGTGACTCTCTAGGTATGGTGATACAGGGACACGATAGCAGCTTGCCGGTGACGATTGAAGATGTGGCTTATCATGTCCGTTGTGTCAGGCGTGGCAACCAAGGTGCCTTGCTGATGGCTGATTTGCCATTCATGAGCTATTACAGTGAAAATGCCACTTTGGAAAATGCGGCGTTGCTCATGCGAGAAGGTGCGCATATAGTTAAACTTGAAGGTGGTGCGTGGTTGGCTGAATCAACTCGCTTGCTAGTTGAGCGTGGTGTGCCGGTTTGTGCTCACATGGGATTGACGCCGCAATCGGTCAATCATCTAGGTGGGTATCGCGTACAAGGGCGGGACCCCGTCAAGGCGGAGGTCATGGTTGGTGAAGCACTATTGTTGCAGGAGGCAGGCGCAAGTTTTGTGCTATTAGAATGTGTGCCAGCATCACTTGGCAAGACCATCTCGGAGTCCTTAGATGTGCCGGTGATTGGTATTGGTGCCGGTAATGATACCGATGGTCAAATTATGGTTCTACACGACTTGCTTGGACTTTACCCGGGCAAGCCCGCTAAGTTTGTAAAAAACTTCCTCAAAGACACCAATAGCGTGCAAAATGCAATCGAAAATTATGTGGCAGCGGTAAAAGCGCGGGAGTTTCCAGCTTCTGAGCATTGTTACCAGTGATGCGTAAGGCGTTCAGGTTTTTTGAGTCAATTTTGTATAAATCTTGACATTTTGAGCTGTTTGAATGACAATAACTGATATAGCCAATTTGTGAAGCTTTTGAAAAAATACTCGCCTAAGAGGCCAGACTTGGAATGTCAACGAATAGTTGCTGGCAGGCACTAGAGAATCTTTGATTCAACTCTCTGAGGATATTTATCTTGATGACAATTGGCGTTGTCGCTAATTCACTAAATAGGACAATTTTGTATGAGCAACGTAATCAGTCGCGAAGAGTTTGATCGAGAATTGAACATATTCGGACAGTTGAAGTATCTGGATGTAACCGCTAGATGGATTGGTGGGTTGGTAGTCTTCACTACCGCATCGATGCTAGTGTTACTGATTAATTTAACACTTAATTTCGCAGACTTTAGTGCAGGTTTAGCTAATTTGGAGGCTAAGGTATCTATTTTGCAATCCGATATGATGGGCGTGAAAGCCGATGTGGCAAACCTGAAAGTGGGTGTGGCCCAGCTCAATGCCGATGTAACTCAACTCAAGACCGATGTAACTCAACTCAAGACCGATGTAGTACAACTGAAAACTGATGTATCAAAACTCAAGTCGGACATGATAGAGGTGAAATCGCATCTGCAAATTGAGTGATGACTGTATTTTTGACTTGTGAGTTGAATTGTCTGGCTTTAGGTTCATAAAACTTGACGCTTAAAATGAGATTAACGAACTAATTGCTAAGCGAATTGTATGCAAATCAATAGATGAATTGAAGGTCAGTCAATTAGGAATAGTTTCATCCCACTTGAGCTTGGCCGATACATACGTCAAATGATATGTTCACCAAGTTAGTGCAAAATTCTAAAGTTTGCAACTAGGCAGGCCGCCCATAATCTATGTTAAGATTGTTGCATTTTAGTCATCATGTGAGACTTCGCAGTATAGAGGCGTCTCAGCCAGGTAGCAGAAACTTATAAAGAGTCTGATTGGAGAGCAGGCCGTTGTACAGACGAAAAGCAACGGTACGGAAGTATTGAATGCACAGGTCCAAAGGTATGTTCACAAGCGGGTCAGTGTAAGTGTTAACATATTCGGAGCACTTTGAATGTTTAATCGCATCTAGTTAAATGAAATTTGTTGTTAAAAGGTAATGAATATGTTCTTCAATTTCAATCGTAAAACAAACATGCCGTCTACCGAGGATGCACTGAAAGGCAGGGCTATGCCAATACAAACCTCAGAGTTGCATTTTGTCAACCAGCGACCAATATTTGAACCTTATCCTGAAGGTACAGAAATTGCGATGTTTGGTGGCGGTTGCTTTTGGGGTGTTGAAAAACGTTTTTGGCTGTTAGACGGTGTTTATGTGACGGCAGTGGGTTATTCGGGTGGTATCACACCAAATCCGACATATCGCGAGGTTTGTTCTGGATTGACAGGACACAATGAAGTGGTCCGGGTGGTTTTTGAACCAGATAGGATTCATTACGGTGAATTATTGCAGGTTTTCTGGGAGTGTCATGACCCAACTCAAGGCATGCGCCAAGGCAATGATGTTGGTACTCAATATCGTTCTGGTATTTACACTTATGGCGACAATCAGTTTCAGCTAGCACGCGAATCGCAGGTTGTGTATGACACTGAGTTAAAAAGAAATAGATTCGCAAAGTCTACAACAGAAATAATACCTGCTAGTGAATTTTATTTTGCCGAGGCAGAGCATCAGCAGTATCTCGCCAAAAATCCGTTTGGGTATTGCGGTTTAGGCGGCACTGGTGTGAGTTATGTTGTGCCAGAACAAAAAACCGCATCGGCTTAATTTGATGGGAATTTACATGATACTCAGGGTATTTTCTTCATGACCATTAAGTTGATGTTAGATGAAGTGTTTGATCTCAGTCTGAAAGCTTTGGTTGGGTGTGGAGCATCGGAACAAAATGCTCTGCCGGTCGCAGAATCTATTCGCGATGCTGAAGCTGATGGCATACGCAATGTCGGACTCAATTATCTGTCACACTACTGTGAACATTTGCGTTGTGGTAAGGTTAATGGCCAAGTTGCAGCTTCTTGGAAGCAGAACGCACCGGCCGTGATTGTTGTTGACGCAAAAAGTGGATTTGCACACAGTGCATTTGCAGTGGCTGTGGACGCATTTGTTGAGTTAACTCAAGAAACTGGCATTGCCTCTATGGCAATTCGAAATTCCTACGCGGCTGGTGTAATCGGGTGGTACGTAGAAAAGCTAGCGCAACGTGGTTTGATATCACTTGCGTTTGCCAACTCACCGCCTGCGATTGCGCCTTGGGGCGGAACTACTGCATTTTTTGGAACTAATCCGCTCGCGTTTGCAGTTCCAAGATGCGATTCACCACCATTGATAATCGATCAGTCTTCAAGCACTACTGCGAAAGTGAATGTCGTTCATGCCGCCGCTGCAGGAGAGACAATTCCAGACAACTGGGCCCTTGACAAAAGTGGTAAACCAACTACTGATGCTAAAGCCGGTCTTGCAGGGTCAATGGCACCAGCTGGTGGTTATAAGGGAGTATTGTTGGCACTGATGGTTGATGTGCTGGCAGGAGGCATAGGTGGTCCCAGCATGTCCTACAGCGCAAGTTCCTTTGGAGACAATAAAGGCGGGCCGCCTGGAGTTGGCCAATTCTTCATCGGAATTGATCCGCAACGGTTTGATCAAAGCGAATTTAGCGAACGGGTTGAAGCGATGTTTACTGCCATGTGTGAACAGGATGGAGTAAGGTTGCCTGGGGACCGTCGCCACAAATTTCGCACTGAAGCGGAATCTCAAGGTGTATTACTTACTGAAAATCTTCACAAGAAACTGATGGCCTATTGCAACTGACGTATGCAAAATTCGCAGGATGTTCCTGCCTACCGAAATTCTATATTTATATCAGTTGCTCTTATACATTTCCAATGCCAACTAGCGGTTTTGAGCTCATAGCTGAGCTTGCGATTTGGACTCCTCAACGGGAGAAGTAATCTCTGATAATACAGGCGCTGATCTGACTGTGGTTTGTGATTGTTTGTACAAGTTAGCGACTTGTTGACTTGATACAATATTTTTGGTATACAATATACAATTTCAAATATTCCCAAGATATGTTAATGTGCCATGTCTTTATTTACATCTATATCAATTTCCGAACCAGATCTAGACAACAGTTATCGAGCCAATGTTGCAATAGTCTTGTGTAACGGCAGATCCCAAGTTTTGTGGGCAAGACGCATAAGACATGATGGTTGGCAGTTTCCACAAGGTGGTGTAGACCCTGGCGAAACTACAAGAGAGGCTGCATACCGTGAACTGGAGGAAGAACTTGGACTTTGTGCATCACATGTTCAGCTAATCGCAACGACCAAGAATTGGTTCAAATACGACGTGCCGAAGCGATACGTTCGCATGAATAGCAATCAGTTATTTCGTGGGCAAGTGCAGAAGTGGTACTTGTTCAGATTTCTGGGCAAGGACTCAGATTTGAAGCTTGACACCACCTCCAGTCCTGAATTTGATGCTTGGAAATGGGTTGATTATTGGGATTGTGCAAATTTCGTAATAAGTTTCAAACAACATGTTTATCGGTTAGCATTAACAGAGCTAGAGCCTTACATTGAGCAAATTCACAGCGAAAGTGATTCGTCTAGCGTTGTTTGTAGTCCCCGCTATTTCTGAGAAGTGTCAACGACAGGTGATTGAATGCTTTCACCTCTTCCGACCATTGAGATTTGACCACATGGCGGCCTCGGTCATCAAGGCTTAGTGCTTGAGAGATCCAGGGGTTTGTTTTAAAATTGTCGTTGAAGTCGCGATAATTAGCCGCTCGGCAGTTCTTAAGAGCGGACGTAGTTCAATGGTAGAACCTCAGCTTCCCAAGCTGAATACGTGGGTTCGATTCCCATCGTCCGCTCCAGTCTAATCCAACGTAGCACAGTTAAGTTTTCCTTGACTGCTATGAGGTTTAACTTTGAGAAGCCGTATCGACCTTAGCGGTACCTTCCAAGTACTCAAAAATAGTTACCACTCGTCTAGCAAGGCTTGTGTTCTGAGCGGTTTCAGCAGCCAATGTTCCAATTTCTGGTGTCACAACACCCATAAGGTATACGACTTTCCTGTAAACAACAACATGTACACGAGGTGAGTTTTTTTTCAATTTGATTGATAGTCGATACTTAACTGAAATCTGCAGGGTTTTGTCTGCGGCAAGTTCTAGAGCGTTTCGGTACTTGCCTACATTAAGCTCATTGATAACTTTGCGCACTTTGCGATGTTTGTTGGAAATCTCTTCTATCCAATTTTTATCAGCTGCGGATTTAACTGTGCCAGTGATCAGAACGATACCATTGACTGTAGTTAGATTCACCTCTGCTTTATCGCTTAATTCCTTGTTTGCTTCAATTAAGTTGCCAAGACGAAACGTGATGGAAGTATCTTCCATTTTCTGAGTCAGAGTACGAGATGGAGGAAGTGAATCCGATTGGGCAAGCTCTAGGTTGGCTTGAGCAGCTTGTGCCGTTAGCATCATCAATGCAACGGCCACCCAAACTAAGGGTTTAGTGCTCAGTGGCAGGTTAGTGGAGTTTTTCAATAGGACCATCATCAAAACAGTTTCTGAATTGGTTGGATCAGGAGGCAAAATTGAAGCATCAAAACTTCAATTTTCCTATCTAATATTGTACCAGAATGACTAAAGATATTTTCAGGGTATTTTACTTTGGTTGCAACTTCACAATTGGGAAGTCATGGGACAGGTTATTTGCCGGATGATCGATGCAGGCTAGCGTGTCGCTCGGCGTTAGCTATAGTGGTTTTCTGCGTAAATTGACTGGAGGCTGAATATAGACGGGTTCAGTATCCATTTTTCGTTCTGGATCTAGCGCAATTGGTATGAGTGTAGGCTCTCCATCTATAAATACTGCCCAGTACGGCTCGCGCAATAGTCTCTGATTATTGCCCATGCGGATAAGCGAGGTGACACCATGAAAGCGCGCATCAGCATTGTTCTGCAAAATTTGTAGTCGACTGATGAGATTGTATGTATCCACACCCATTGCATACAATCTATGAAAATTGGTTTTATTTGGTTCCAATTGCTCATAAGCTGTTCTCAGGCTTTGAATTCTATTGCTGTTATCAATTATCCAGTCCATATCAGGAAAACGTACACCACCCACATCTTGATCACGAATTCGGTTAAGTTGTCCGTCAAAAACATGAGATGTGGAGTAGACCGGCAGATCATTTGCATCGGCAAAGTCTATGTACGGCTTGATCAATCGGCCGTGTTTAGAGTCGGCACTGAGAAATATAAAATCTATGTCATGTCGCCTTCGAGGTGAAAATTTTAGCGAACCGCCGTACAGTGCTTTGATCTCCTGTTGTCGTTTAACACTCGCATCTATATTGAGAAGCTGCTTGACCGTATCTGAGTAGTCATTGAGGTTGAGTGTATACTCTTGGCTTTGGATGATCATGCCTCCAAGTCGCTTCCATTCATGTTCAAATGCGCTAACTGCTCGGACCGACCAGCTTTGCGGCGACTTCAAAACCAATGCTGTTCGATGACCGTCCAGCCATGCTCGGTTAGCAACATCGATTCCTTCTTGTTCTGGTGCCAAGGCAAATTGGTATACGTAATCTGGAATCTGTGCATCCCCGGCATCGCCAAGTAACAGAGTAGGCACAATAAAATCGCCATAGGCGATCATTTCTTTGACATAGTTGATGCCAAGCGGGCCGATTACAAAATCAGCCCCGCTTTCAATTGCCTGATAGTAGTAACTAGTTGTTTTACTCGCTTCATCTCCAATGTCGATTACTTCAATTTGAGCTTTTGCAGGATTGCTATCAGCTGAATATTGAGCCAAAAAACCGCTTAGGAACGCCTGGGCCGGTATTTTATGGTTTGAAGTAAGCGGCAATGTTAAAGCAATTCTAGACACCATTTGATCGCCGGTTGCAAGTCCCGCGTCAATTAGTCTGAGTGCTGCATGGTCAGGGTTGTTTTGTTTCCAGTTCTCCAGTGCTTGACGATGTTGGTAAGGGTCGAGTTGAATTGAATTGAGGCTGTGAGCTAGCGCCAGGACTATCCATTCTTTTGCAATCTGATCTTCTGCCTTTTGAAATGCCTCACCAAGCTCATCGGATGACATTCGCATCAGAACTTTCCATAGATAGTGTCCGGTTTTAATTTGCTCACTGCCAGGTGGCAGTATTGAGTAGAGACGAATCAGTTCTGTAGATAGTTGAATTCGTAAATCTAGCACTGCATTGGAATACACTCGTAATCGAATAGCGCGCAGTTGCTGATTTGAATCAAGCAATTGGTTTTGTAACAGTTTACTGAGTTGCCTCAAGGCTTTTTTGTGTTTGCCTGCGGTTTGTAGCAAACGGATTGTTACAAACTCGTAATTAATGCGATCAGTAGCATCTAACTGATCAGCATCAACCAATTCCGCAATCGTTTGAGCCTCTTCAAATCGGCTCTCGGATAATAGAATGATTGCGCTGTTAAGGTAAGCAGTGTGCAATTTAATTGAATTCGCACTCGTGTTTGAAATTTGCTCCCATGCTGTGGCGAGCTCTGGTTTTGGTTTGGCGATAGATGGAGGAGGGATGGTTTTTGGAGTAGTGGTGGATATCGTTTCAGTCGTAGGTTCGGTAACTGTTTCAATTTCACTTGGTTCAATTAATTGAGCACCTTCTTCTGGAACAGCTGCCTTGTCTGGAACGGCTAGCTGCGCTCCGCTGATTGGAGTTGTGGGTACTGTTTCTATTGGTGTATTAACACCACTTGTGCAAGCTGTTAACAGGATACACATGCAAAAAACTGGAAGTTTTCGAAATTTTTCTAAATACACGGCATTTCAATTGGTAGAATCAACCAAGCACTAGTTGATTTATCAGATAATTTATTAACAGGAAATCATCTTCAAAATTATAGTTAGCTGAAAGTTAAATGACTCAATCTGGTTGTCTTTATGTCGTTGCAACACCAATCGGTAATCTAAGCGATATCTCTGCGCGTGCGCTAGAGGTGCTAAGAAATGTCAAATTGATTGCTGCGGAAGATACACGACACACGCGAAAACTTCTCAACCGTTACGGTATTGAGACACCGATGATATCCTGCCACGAACACAATCAGAAAGCCGCTTCGGAATCGTTGCTGCGGCGACTCAATACCGGCGATAGCATAGCACTGGTCACCGATGCTGGTACGCCGCTTGTTTCAGACCCCGGTTTGCTAGTTGTTCAGCGCGCGCAAGCTGCAAATGTAAAGGTGATACCGGTGCCAGGCGCTAGCGCATTGACAGCAGCATTGTCAGTTTGTGGCATACAAAGCGAGAAATTTAGGTTTGAGAGATTTTTACCGGCAAAGCGCACTGAACGATTAAAACGACTTGAAGCGTTAAATTCAGAACCTTGTACGCTGGTTTTCTTTGAGGCACCTCATCGAATTATTGAAACTCTGGAAGATATGGCAAGTGTTTTTGGTGCAAATAGTGCTTGTTGCATTGCGCGCGAAATGACGAAAATTAATGAAATGATTTCAGTTGGCCGACTAGGTGAGCTCTTACAGAAATATCATGATGAACCTGAGCACACAAAAGGTGAATTTACGATTATTGTTAAAATAGCAGCAATGCACACTGGTGAACTGGAGCGAGCTGCGCACAATGCTTTGCGTATTCTGTTACAAGATCATTCGCCGAGCAAAGCGGCAGAATTGACTGCCAAAATTTTCGGTTTACGTAAGAACCCCCTTTATCGACAGGCCTTAAAGCTGTCCAATGACGCGAACCAATAAGCTGTGTGGGGATATGGAGGTCACAGATTGAATTCTTGAAGATTCAGACATGCTCTAAAAGCGTATTTCGAAAATAAGTCATAAGCAAATGACAAATATGAAATCGAAATTGACTGTCACGCAAAAGTTGACAAACGGCAGAGAATGAATCGAACCATATATGCCAAGGATTGTCTTGAGGTTCTAAAGGACTCAAAAGCACTGCCAAATGAGAGTGTAGATTTAATCCTATCTTGCCCCGCCATTTAATTCAACAAGTATTTACAACCTACCCTTTAAGGGCCAATACAAGAAAGACGCAAAATCAGTAATAGAATTCAACTTGGTTGTGTAAGTGTTGACTTAAAGTAGTGAACTCCAGCGTACAAATCAAAGGTCGATTACACCAACCGATTAGAGCTAGTCAGATTCCTTAGGAATTTGGACTGGCGCACATGCCGCTCAAATAGGCGTGATCGTATACAATTTAAATCAGATGCAGATCGAAATATGAGGGATAAGTATGAAAGTTAAATGTGAATTGATTGAGCCTCTGCCTGCAAAGTTTGCTGTGTTTGTTTATGGTGATGAACCCAAAGTGATTGGCCATATTGTTTGGGATTTTGCAGGTGAAGAATGGGTAGCGGATGCTTCATTGTTAAGATGTTTTGAGTTGTTAACCAGTGATTCGCAATTGCGAAAGGGTCGACTTGGAAAGGATTTGAATCGGGCACAGGATATTGCATAGAATTTGCGGCTGCGTGGGAATCATCGGTGGCAGCAGACAGTAGTCGGAAAGTTAAATTGATGATACCCAAGCTAGATATCTTAGATAAACAAGGAGCGATAGAGCTATTTCCTTCATACAGACCTCTTGCAGATATGCTGTCACATGTTTGATTTGGTAGGATATGCTGGGTTTGAAGGGGTTTAATATAGGGTTTTTTGTTGGATTCATATTTGGAGTGATAGCGCAACAATCAAAATAGTCGTTAAATCTAACCAAAAATATATGTTGAATCAACCTTGAAGTCAGTATTAATGATAAGGAGAAATCTAAAGAACCTGTAATTCCATCACCACATGAATTAAATGGTAACTGATGGTTTTTCTTGTGGTACGCGTTCAATGGACGCGAGGTTGTATAGTATTGAAATAAAAAGAAAGCTACTGCTTGATAAAGCTTGTTATTACGCTCATAAGCACGATTTTGTAGAAGAGCCTAACGAATTGAAATTCCAGATTCAAAAGTATGGTTGCTTTGTTTAGGGAAAGCTACCGCAGGACATGGATTCACCGTTACACAATCATTTTCAAATCTACGGCAATTTCTAAAGCAATTTTAGGGATTTGTAGCAATCCAACATTGAATTTTGATACAATACCTACTGCGAAAAGAGCGGGTTGAGCAGTCGCTTGATTTTCATGGAAAGGGGCACTTACCCATGAAATCAAGAGGAAAGTCCGGGCTCCTAGGGTGATGATGCCAGGTAATGCCTGGGCGGTGTGAACCGACGGCAAGTGCCACAGAAAATATACCGCCAGTGCTCATGGTGTGTTCTCATAAAATGTTCATTTAATGCGCTGGTAAGGGTGAAATGGTGCGGTAAGAGCGCACCGCATTGCGGGTAATCGCAATGGCAAGGTAAACCCCATCAGGAGCAAGACCAAGTAGAAATCCTATAACGTTACCCTCGTTGGATTCGGGTAGGTCGCTTGAGGCTTGAAGTGATTCAAGCCCTAGATGAATGGCTGCATTGACTATTAGTCAAACAGAACCCGGCTTACAGACTCGCTCCTTTCGCATTGTCCGTGTGGACAAGTTAACTGATTAGATCTGTTGTTGTCCGTAATTGCGGCCAGTGTCAAGCCTCAAATTGAGAGATGACGCAATTTTTAATGCATAAATAATAGTCTGCAAAGGAGTTGATGTGTTGAACATAAAAAGCGATATTGAGATTGCACGCGAGGCCAAGATGTGCCCAATCTCAGATGTCAGTGATCGTTTGGGCATTCCCCAAAGATCGCTGATTCCTTATGGGCATACAAAAGCAAAAATAGATCAAAAATATATCGAATCACTTTCGGACCGTGAAGATGGCAAGTTGATTTTGGTAACTGCCATAACACCGACACCAGCAGGCGAAGGCAAAACAACAACAACGGTTGGCCTTGGAGATGGATTGAATCGCGCGGGCAAAAATGCCACCATTTGCTTGCGGGAACCGAGCCTCGGTCCATGTTTTGGCATGAAAGGCGGCGCTGCCGGTGGTGGCTATGCCCAGGTAGTGCCGATGGAAGATATTAACCTGCATTTCACTGGCGATTTTCACGCTATTGGCAGTGCCCACAACTTGCTGTCAGCGATGGTTGACAACTCAATTTACTGGGGCGCAGATTCTGCTTTGGACAGTCGTCGAGTCACTTGGCGAAGGGTTGTCGATATGAATGATCGCGCACTTCGCCAGATCACCTGCTCGCTTGGTGGGGTTGCCAACGGATTTCCACGCGAAAGTGGGTTTGACATCACTGTTGCAAGTGAGATCATGGCAGTTTTTTGTCTGGCTGAAAATCTCCATGACTTAGAAGACAGACTAAGTCGCATCATTGTTGGTTATAAACGCGACCGAACCCCAGTTACCGCAGGGCAAATTCATGGTCACGGTGCAATGACAGTGCTGTTAAAAGACGCGTTCTCTCCTAATCTAGTACAAACACTTGAAAACAATCCGGCCTTGGTGCATGGTGGGCCATTTGCCAACATTGCTCATGGTTGCAACTCTGTCATGGCTACGCGCGCTGCCCTCAAGCTATCTGATTATGTTATTACGGAAGCTGGTTTCGGTGCTGACCTCGGAGCGCAGAAATTTTTTGACATCAAATGCCGTGCAGCTGGTTTAAAACCATCAGCAGTAGTCACTGTGGCAACTGTCCGAGCGCTTAAGATGCATGGTGGCGTTGCCCGCTCTGACCTTGGCGCAGAGAATGTCAAAGCTGTTGAGGATGGCTGTGTCAATCTTGAGCGACATTTACAGAACATCAAAAAATACGATTTGCCAGCAGTTGCTGCGATTAACCGATTTGTATCTGATACTGATGCTGAGATTGAAGCAGTGCGAGAGCGTTGCAGGGCTATGGGTGTAGAGTCCTATGAGTGCACACATTGGTCAAATGGCGGTGCCGGTACCGAGGAGTTGGCCAATGCTGTAGTTGAAGTAGCCAATAGCGGCAAAGCTAATTTCAAGCATTTATATTCTGATGAAACACCACTAATTGAAAAAATTCGAACAACCGCTCAGGAAATCTATTGGGCTGATGATATTGCAATAGAGAGCAAGGCGGCAGCTTACCTCAAGGAATTACAGGACAGTGGATTTGGTAATTTACCGGTTTGTATGGCTAAGACGCAGTACAGTTTTTCGGTTGATCCAACGGCAGTTGGTGCTCCATCAGGCCACACCGTGCCGATCCGAGAGGTGCGGCTGTTATCAGGCGCTGGTTTCATTGTGGCAATTTGCGGAGACATTATGACAATGCCTGGACTGCCGCGGATTCCGGCTGCCAATTCAATTCGACTGGCAGAAGATGGCCAGGTAGAGGGGCTGTTTTAGGGCAGCTAAGCAAGATGGTGTTACGGACATACGACAGCAATAAGATAAAAGCAACACCATTTCAGCCTCGGCTTTTTGGCCTCAACGGGGCAATAACGAGTGAACACTATTTGGCAGCTGAAGCTGGCGCTGACATTCTTAAATCGAAAGGCAATGCAGTAGATGCTGCTATCGCAGCTGCTTTGGTTGAAGGGGTATTGAATCCACATCAGCACACCATCGGTGGAGAATGCCCAATACTGATTCAAACGACAAATATGAAGCGTCCGGTTGTCATCAATGGCAACACAATGGCACCGCTTGAGGCTACAGTTGAAAACTATCAAAAACGCGGATTTGCCGAGGTGCCGGATGTTGGTATCTTAGCAGCTGGCGTGCCAGCGGCGATCGGTGCATACACTACTGCACTTGAAAAATACGGAACCATGTCTTTTGCCGAAGTTGTTTCACCGGCGCTTGCATATGCCCGCGATGGTTTCCCAGTCCACCAAGGATTATTGCACATGCCGGATTTTGGTGTAGAGACAAATCAAGATCTATTCCGTACGCAGTGGAAAAACACCGCAGAAATTTATTTGCCAAGCGATCAAATACCTGAAGCTGGCCAGCTGATTAAAAATCCTGCGCTTGCGGACTGTCTCCAAACACTAGTCGAAGTTGAACATAGAGCTAACGGTGATCGCGGGCAATGTGTTGCCACTGTCAATCAAGAATTTTATGGTGGCGATATCGCGAGTGAAATCGAAAATCATTCTAAAGCTCGAGGTGGGTTTTTAGCGCGGTCCGACCTTGAAGCGTTTAAGACTTATGTAGAAGACCCACAATCAATCTATTTCATGGATTGTGAAGTATTTAAATGCGGACCTTGGAACCAAGGACCGGCGCTGCTGCAAACTTTATCCATTCTTAAGAATTTCGAATTGCAAAAATTCAAACACAATTCGACTGAATATCTGCACTTGGTTATTGAAGCCATCAAACTTGCGTTTGCTGACCGAGAGCAATGGTATGGTGATCCGTCGTACGTGAATGTGCCCATTGAGGCTTTGTTGAGTGACGAATACGGAAATATGCGCGCAGGTTTAATTGATGCTCAATCTGCTAATCCTGAAATCTGTCCAGGCGACCCAGTTCGCAAAAATGCCACACTTCCGTTGGAAGAGCGTCTTGGTGGCAAATCTTGGGGTGCCGGTACAGTGCATGTTGATGCGATCGATCGTAATGGTTGCATGGTGGCAGCAACACCAAGTGGAGGCTGGCTGAAGTCGTCAGAGGTGGTTCAGGCAATTGGTGTGCCGTTAGGTAATCGGTTGATGACGTTTTACCTAGAACCCCAAAATCATCCAAATTTGATAGAGCCTCGAAAACGTCCGCGCACCACGATAAGTCCTACACTCGTTCACCGAAATGACAAGCCGTGGATGGTATACGGCAGTATGGGTGGAGATCAACAAGATCAGTGGATGTTGCAATTCTTGCTGAATCGAGTTGTTTTCGATATGACTATCGCTGAATCAATAGAAGCGCCAAAATTTTCGAGTCGGCATTTTCCTGGCTTTTTTTCGCCGCATGAGTTTTTCCAGAAGCGGGTGCGTATTGAATCCGGTGTGGATAAAGACGTTATCGATGCATTACGCAGACGAGGGCATGATGTTGAAGTTGTCCCGCAGTGGACGGAAGGCTTCCTGTTGGCGATTGAGCAAAATCACAAAACTGGGATGCTGGAAGCAGGTTGTGACCCGCGCGGCGCTAAGGCCGATGTTTTTCCATCAGCGGCGCGTTGCTGGTAAGTTTTTTGTGGTCAGATTAAATATTACTCGGGAGTGTAATCCCATTTTGCAGGCATGCTGCTTTGAGAGTATTTTGAAGCAAGCACGCGATAGTCATGGGGCCGACACCGCCGGGAACCGGTGTGATAGCTCTAGCAACTTTTTCCGCTTCATCATAGTCGACATCGCCAACTAGTTTCATATGCCCGTCCTGCGACTCAATTCGATTAATACCAACATCAATGATTGTAGCACCCGGTTTGATCCAACTGCCTTTAATCATCTTCGGTCGTCCTACAGCGGCAACAAGAATATCCCCTTCGCGGCAAATATTATCAAGATCTTTGGTGCGCGAATGAGCGATTGTTACCGTGCAGTTTTGTTGTAGCAGCAACGCTGACATTGGTTTGCCGACGATATTAGACCGTCCGACTATAACTGCATGCTGGCCACTGAGATTGTCGATGCAGGATTTCAGCAGGTGTATGCAACCGAGCGGTGTGCATGGTACCAGACCCTCTAAACCGACAGCCAAGCGTCCAGCGTTGATGATGTGAAAACCATCGACATCCTTCTCTGGATCAATGGTGCTTATTACATTATCGGAATTAATCTGTTCTGGTAGCGGCAGCTGCACCAAAATTCCGTGGACTGCAGGATTTTTATTCAAATTATCAACGAGATCGAGTATCTCCTGTTCAGAAACGTTAGCATCAAGTCGATGAGAGTATGAAGTCATGCCTGCTTGTGTGGTTTGAGCAACTTTGTTTCGAACGTAAACCTGACTGGCAGGGTTTTCGCCAACTAGGACAACAGCAAGTCCCGGGATTAAATTGTGATGATTTTTCAGGTAATCAACTTTGCTAGCAGAGTCTTCGCGTAAGTGAGTTGCGATTAATTTACCGTCAATACGGTGTACCATTGCAGTCTCCTAGGAATTACAGTCAAAGATTTGAAATAAACACCTAATTATATATATTTGAGACAAGGTTTTATTGTTCCATTTGCACCGGAAGCGTTAAAATCGTTTTAGAAATTTAATCTTAATTGATATTGTTGAATTTGAAAATTCTATGGAAGACAGAACTCTCAATTCGAGTGACAATGACTCAAAGCTGTCGATTGTAGGTGTAATGGGTTCGGGTGAGAAGGCACATTCTGGAAAATCTGTTGCGCTTGGCATTTGGCTCGCAAGTCAGTGTGTTCACCTGCTATCCGGTGGCGGTGGTGGTGTGATGGCAGCAGTAAGTCAAGCATTCTTTGATACGTCAAGGCGCAAAGGAAAAGTGATTGGTATAGTACCTGGAAATGTCAAGCCCGGCTATAAGTATGAGCTTCCGTGCGGCTACCCCAATCCTTGGGTCGAGATCCCTATCTTCACACATTTGCCGCACTCTGGAAAACGCGGCACACATCATCAATCCCGCAATCATATTAATGTGCTAACCAGTGACGTTATTGTCGCTTTACCCGGAAAAAGTGGGACTTCGTCAGAGGTAAAGCTTGCTGTTCGTTACAGTAAACCCATTGTCGCTTGGCTAGACCGCCCCAGTCAAATCCAAGACCTGCCTTCCCAAGTGCCAGTTGTCAATAGTTTGGAGTGTGTAAAAGAATTTGTAATGAAAAATATTAGAGTCTAAATGGATGAGCTTGAACGGTCATTGCTGAATGTTTTTACCAGCAGTGATTTGGACCGCATGGTGGGGAAGCGCAAGAATGAATCTTGGCTCAGCGAATTGAGGTGCGACTCGAGAGCCCGCTTCACCTTGTTTCATAATGAGAGGTTTCTAGTCGATGATGGCAGCCCTTGTTTGTTGGACTATCGCGAAGTTGCGCAATTCAATCTAGATCTTGAGGGTAGCATTTTTCTTGGTGGTCGCGGTGGGAACTACTATTTTGCTATTGAGGTGATGGATGATTTGATCATTGCCAAATCACTTAGCAAGAACTCCCGCTATTCGGGGTTACGGCAAATCGGTGAGAGCCTTAAAGCTGAGGATGCAACTTTGCTTTCATACGCCAAGGCAATGTTGCATTGGCATCAAGCCCATATTTACTGTGGAGCCTGCGGTGCCAATACCCGCCCAATTCAGGGTGGGCATTCAAGGAAGTGCGTGAATTTAGGCTGTGAGCGCACTCACTTTCCACGCACAGACCCTGCAATTATTGTCGCTGTGGTCCATAAGGGCCGTTGTTTATTTGGGAGACAGCAATCATGGCCTCCAAATCGGTATTCTGTAATTGCCGGTTATGTTGAACCTGGTGAAAGCATAGAACAGGCTGTGACGCGTGAAGTTTTGGAGGAGACCAATATAGAGGTTAGCAGAGTTTACTATCATTCTTCCCAACCGTGGCCGTTTCCCGGCTCGGTCATGCTTGGATTCACAGCTGATGCCACTAGTAGTGACCGAATTCACCTAAATGATGGCGAGTTGCAGGAAGCATTTTGGAAAAGTACGGAAGATGTTGTGAGTGCGATGGAAAGCGGAATGTTCAGGTTGCCGACCCGATTGTCAATTGCATATCGATTGGTTGAGGATTGGTTTGATGCTAACTCGGACGAAAAACTCCTTAGTGTTCAGAAACGTCTTGGAACCCCAACGTCATGGTAGTTATATGTGTGAATGCACAAATTACCAAGAAAACAATTTGCAGTCTAAAATATGGCAAAATTAACAAGTGTGCGCGTGCTTTATTGGATATCAGTGGGATTGAATCGAATATTTCAATGGCAAGATAGTAGTAAGCTGATTCTATTGTGGTTTCACTGCAAAAATCTCATGGAAAACAAGGTCATTTTGGCGGGAAAGGCGTAGACAAGTTTTAGCGCCTTTTATGACAGTTGCGATGGAGTTGGCTAAATGTGTGTTGTGCATATTTCATTCACTCTAGTTCTTGAGCTGTATTGGGATGCGGGCAGAACAACTCTCATTCCTAAGGCCAGAAATATAATAAAAGCAGTGTGGCCACAGACAACACAAAATATAGGAGAAAACAAATTTGAATATTGTTAACACGGGTGCGAGAGCTCAAGTTTTTAAAGAATTGCGAAACTCCCTCAACAATTTCAGTGCCGCTGATATCAGTGCGATTGAGAAAAAGTTTTCTAGTGTTCAGCAGTCTGAAGCACCAAAGCCTACTGTAGATGACATATTGGTAGATCGGTTTATAGACAAGCTTTGTGCAGTTCATGGCACCGTAAAGAGGGTGCCGTCCTACTCGAAAGTTCCAGATGCAGTTGGCCAGTATTTGCAGGAACATGGCCTGGAATCTGATATGGTTATGGGGGGATCTGAGTTTCTGCGGCAGTTTGACTGGCCAATTGAATGGGACATCAAATTTCGCACAGCAGTAAAGACTGATATAGTTTCAGTATCCGATGCGATTTGCATCGTCGCAGAAACAGGGACAATTCTGATGGCGAGCTCTCCGGATACTTCATCCACACATGCATTCTTGCCGGAAAATCATATTGTGATTGTGAACAGTGGGCAGGTTGTGCGTCATCTTGATGATGCTTTACGACTCGCGGAGTCGAATATAAAGGATACTTCTCGCGGCGTTCATTTGATTACAGGCCCATCGAAAACGGCAGATGTTGAGCAGACAATTCAGTACGGAGCTCATGGTCCACGCCGATTACATGCGATCATAATCGACCCAAGTTATGAATCATAGAGTTATATACAGTTATACTAGGTTATGGTCATAATGACCGGTGAGTGGCAACATCGAAATGGCTTCAGTTATCAGGAGTTATTATCTTGTGGACGCGGTGAATTGTTTGGGGAAGGTAATCCGCAACTGCCGTTGCCGCCGATGCTTATGTTTGATCGCATCACTGAGATAAATAGTGATGGAGGTGAATTTGGGCGCGGAATGATTGAAGCAGAGCTTGATATTTCGCCAGGACTGTGGTTTTTTGACTGTCATTTCCGAGGCGACCCGGTAATGCCTGGTTGTTTGGGGCTTGATGCCTTGTGGCAGTTGTTAGGTTTTTATCTCGGTTGGCTAGGCAAAACTGGTTGCGGTCGCGCACTGGGTTCTGGCAAAGTGAGGTTTGCTGGACAGGTCACCGGGGAAGTCAAGCTTATAACTTATCGGGTCAGCATTAAACGTGTCATGTCAACGAAAATTGTAATGGGTTTGGCCAATGGCACTGTAGAGGCCGATGGGCAGCAGATCTATACTGGTTCTGACCTCAGAGTTGGGTTGTTTGATAAGCAAACATGAGACGGGTTGTAGTTACTGGGATGGGTATTGTGTCTAGCATTGGACACAACTGTGCTGAGGTGATGAAATCTCTGCGTGCCGGTCAGTCAGGTATCACATTTGTGCCTGAATACAGAGATCTTGGTTTCCGGAGTCAAGTGCATGGTGGCATTGATTTGGATATTGATAGTATGGTCCCGAAGAAGGTTCGTCGCTTTATGGGCGATGGTGCGGCGTTCAACTACATCGCAATGCAGGAAGCGATTGAGAGTGCAGGACTAACCGAAGATCTGATTTCCAACCCTCGTTCGGGCATGATAATGGGATCCGGTGGTGCATCGACTGAAAATATCGCACAAGCTGTTGACTTGTTGAGGGCAAAAGGTGTCCGGCAAATTGGGCCCTACCGAGTTTCCCGCACTATGTCCAGTACCAATTCAGCAACTCTAAGCACATTTTTCAGAATTCTGGGAATTAATTACTCAATCAGCTCAGCTTGCGCAACTAGCGCTCATTGCATAGGTGCAGCGGTGGAGCAGATTCAGATGGGAAAACAAGATCTTGTATTTGCTGGTGGAGGAGATGAAGTGCATTGGACCATGACAATGTTATTCGATGCAATGCGTGCATTGTCAAGCCGATACAACGATCGAGCTGAAATCGCATCAAGGCCCTTTGATGTTGATCGAGATGGTTTTGTTATGTCCGGCGGTGGTGGAGTTGTGGTGCTTGAAGAGCTGAATTTTGCGGAAAAACGCGGTGCTGAAATTATTGCCGAAATTGTTGGCTACGGCGCAACCTCAGATGGTTATGACATGGTTCAACCATCTGGTGAAGGGGCACATCGTTGCATGCGATTGGCCCTTCAAAATGTTTCCCAATCTGTGCAGTACATTAATGCACATGGCACCAGCACACCAGTTGGTGATACAAAGGAACTTGCGTCAATTCGCGAAGTTTTCAGCGAACAAATCCCTTACATCACATCGACTAAATCGTTAACTGGTCATGCCTTGGGCTCAGCCGGTGTAAACGAATCAATCTATACTTTGCTAATGATGCAAAACAATTTCATTAGTCCCTCTATAAATATTGATAACATTGACCCACTAGCGGCTGATTTCCCAATAGTTCAGAAATTGATGGACAATATCAACATCACCACGGCAATGAGCAACAGTTTTGGATTTGGTGGCACCAACGCAACCCTTGTATTTCAGAAGCTTTAGGCGACGTAACATTTCCCAGGCCAAGTGAGCAGAACCCTGATCAGCGAAGGTCGAAATCACCAGCATGTATTTTGGTGGTTACTTGCTGTATGCGTCTTAATCTATGCAATGATCGCTATTGGTGGTTATACGCGACTCTCGAATTCAGGATTGTCAATGGTTGATTGGCAGCCAATTTCAGGTGTGGTTCCCCCTATCACTGAGTCTGAGTGGTTGGATGAATTTAAACGCTATAAGCAGTATCCTGAATTCAAATTTATCAATCAGGATATGAATCTTAATGAGTTCAAACGTATATTTTGGGTTGAGTATCTCCACCGCGTAGTTGGCCGGATTGTCGCCATTGTCTTTTTTGTACCTTTCATATATTTTCTAGTGCGAGGTTACCTAACCCGTCCGTTTGCTATTCGTTTGATGGTTGTATTTGCACTCGGTGGTTTACAAGGTTTATTAGGATGGTATATGGTGCAGAGTGGACTAGTTAACAATCCGGCAGTGAGTCAGTATCGGCTGACCGCACATTTAGGGCTTGCCGTTGTGTTATATAGCTATGTTCTGTGGTTAGCATTAAGCTTGATTCGAAATACATATCCTGTTGAAGAACGCCAAGCTGTACATGTTTGGCGAGGCGCTATATTGGCAATTGCTATTGTTGTGTTAATGCAGGTTAGCGGTGGGTTTATGGCAGGCACTCATGCAGGTTTCGTCATTAATACATTTCCAGATATGAATGGCGAGTTGTTGCCTGAGATGATGTTTGCAATGCAGCCAGTTTGGAAGAACCTTTCTGAGAACACAGTAACCATTCAGTTTTTTCATCGATGGGTAGCGGTTTTGGCATTACTGTGCATTGGTGGGTTGTGGGTGTTACGTTGGCGCTTGATTAACCGCAGTTTGAAAAAAATTTTGGATTTAGTAGCGTTAGTCGCATTACTGCAGTTTTCACTTGGGGTGACTACTTTACTGACTCGCGTTGAGTTGTCGGTGGCGTTAGCACATCAATCGGGATTTGTACTGTTGCTCACGTTATTGATTATTGCACTATGGTATGCTTGGCAGAGCGTTCCTGCTAACGTAGTCGCCGGTAGATCCACTATTGCTATCAAAAGTGGGGCATAAATTCATCTAAATAAGAGATTGGTAAATTGGACATTTGACTGGGTCAATTGATTATCAGCCGAACGGTATATCATGTTTCGATACCTTCACAGGTAAGCTTAGAATATTGATGTCAAATTTCAATGAAGGTTCAACCTTTTTGGTTGCACTGTGTAGTCGGAATGAAAACTGCCAACCATCGGCGAATGAAACAATCAAAGTATTGTTTTTATTTGGCTTACGTTTTATGTACTCAATATAGTTCGGAATTCGGAATCTATTACCCCAGCCGAGTTTGCCTCGCAGGTTAATTGACAGGATTGAAACAGTTTGATTTGAATCTTGTTTGACAACTTTATAGTAATCCTGTTTACCAAGCAAGTAAACAAACAACCCTGATGCTAGTTTTCTTCCGTAGTCCATGCAAAGTGCTTTCAATTCATCCTCAAATGCAGTTAAAACTGGTAAATAAACAGTTAGTTCTTTATTTTCTATCTCGTTGAAATTCATTCCATTTTTACTTTGCAGTCGCAATCGCCTGAAAATTGGTTCAATTTGCTTGAAATAGTTTGAGCCCACTGGGCAACCAGCCCATTCTTGTCCGAAATCGATATTATCGGACAATCTGCTATGCTTAACGCCATTGTGGTTGTTTTTGGCTGAAATACCTAACTCACCTTTACTCGTTTCAAACACAACATCCCGTACATCTCCTATCTGTCCTTTCGAGTCTGGTTGGAGAAATACTTTCTGAATATTTTTAAAGTTTGAATCGTTGCGGTTCAGGAAATTTGCTACATTAGCAGCAGCACAATCAAGTGCAGATTTACGCTGGCCATCGATAGATTCATAAGCTGCTTTGGCAAGTTTGGATGACTGATTTTCAATTATCGGTGCCTTTGTAATCAGGTGAATTGCAAATGCAATCGCGTATTCCATTGACTTTCCGGATTGTGTTTGCCCTACCATCTCTGGGTGTAGTCCTTACTCAGAATAAGAACTTCGTTTGATAATTTACTATTATTCATGCCATAAGCCCATTCGGGTGATAGAAACTGATGGTTACTATATAAATCCCGCACAATTTCACAATCGTTATAGGAGAGTAGCCAACCATCTCGGTTTGTTAGTAATTTGGCAAGGCCTTGGTGGTTAAAATTAGCATGATGCCCGCCTCTATCACCATACAGCTTCTCTCCGTTTGCATATGGTGGGTCAAGGTACAGAAAATCATTATCATGTTTTTTTATACTGTCATTGAAATCAGCTAAATCAACGTCAAAATTATTAACTTTGAATGCCGCCAGTCTCTCTATAGCTCCAACGGTAAAACGCGGGTGGCCTGGTGACATTCCACCTGAAAGTGTGGTGCCGGAAAATGAACATCGATTCAAAACGTAGAAAGCTGATGCTTGTTGTTTCTTGTTCTCAATTTCATGAAAACTCTTCTGTATTGCGTAAAACTCAGTCCTTGTGAGTGGATAATAATCGCTGACAATTCGAGCCAAGTCAGGAGCGTCATCAAGTAAAACTTGCCAAAAACGTACTAGAGGTTCGAAGGAATCATAGGCTGAAACCTGAATGCCTTGTTGAGCACATGCCAATTCAACGGAGGCACCTCCAGCGAATGGGGAGCACATACGATCAAGGCCAGATGGGAGCAGGTTGTAAATTTCTTTGACAGCGCGAGATTTACCACCGGGATACCGAAGTGGTGACTTTACAGCTGTTAACGGAAAGAGCTTCCTATTGTTTGAGGGTGTTGTCTGTTTTACCGAACTATTAAGCCCCAATACTTGCATTTGAGAAGACTGTTTTCTTGATTGTATGTAGTTTTAACTAATTGATGTAGGGTTTTGATGGTGATGTTTTCGGTTAATAAGGATAGTTGTCGCTTGTTTTGGATTCACAGACAATTCAATATTGGGACAATTTAATTCAAACGAAATTTTCATTCAGTTTAAGTATACACTTTGCACTAATAAAAAGCATATTATTCTTGAATCAAAAAATCTGTTGGTGGCCTGTCAGTGTTTTGGCGCGCGATACCGTTCAGAAGTGATTGTCAATAGCGGTCATCCAAAACAATTCCCCAAAAAAGGCGTTAGGGGAACAATTAATCCAAATAAGTGCTGTGAAATAACAAAAGAATTGCCACATGCTGTCTTTCTCCCCAAGGGTGAGCTGATACACTATGAAAAGTCTATTCATTGCATAACGTTTCTTACGTTAATTGCAAGTCTAAAGCAGTTTCAGGGAATTCTATTGGATATGGCTTGATACTACAGGGCCGTACAAATTGAATCTCAATCCGAGCGTACGGTCTTTTCTAGCTTCACCCTGTACGCATAGGAGAAACAACCCGCCTCACCAACTTTGTACCGAGCGAAACTGATATCACCACCATATCCAAGTGTGTAACTTTTCTTGACGGGACTCAGGCAGCTGACTTTCGATTGCTGACAAAATTAGCAGTGCATTCTAAAAGACGCCAATTTTGAGCAGCTTAGAGTTGATAAAATTCCTAATCAGCGATGATTTGAATTTCAGTCATAATCTAATATTGAACCATAAAGGCTATCTTACTAGTAATCATGCACCAAAATCACGAGCAATTATGACAAACCTTGCAGTTCAGCAGGCTGGAAATAAGAAAACCATTGACTGGAAAGGGAACGGTATTCCAAGTTTCAGTGATCTTAGTATCCCTGAATGGCAAGGTGAAGGTCGTTTTATTAATCAGTATCTGAATGACGGTGCTGTGTTATTGCCAAGGTCATTTCAAGACTGGGTTGATCCATTGCGTAGGGGGTTGCAGAAAAACTTAGACGCACCTGATGACTACGCGTTTCCCTGTGAAAGTGTTCCAAAAGGGAAGCAGGGCCGGTTTTTCGATAGTTATTGCAATTGGCTGCTAATACCAGAGTATTTGGAATACATACTAAAGTCCTGTGCGGCCTCGATGGCTGGGCAGTTGATGCGGTCTGAGGTTGCACAGTTTTTCCATGAGCATGCGTTTTGCAAGGATGTTGGTACTCAAACAAGCACACCCTGGCACCAAGATTTACCATATTATTGTGTTGACGGCCGTCAGACAGTGAGTCTTTATGTTGCATTGGACAAAACACCAGCCGATGTTGCGGTACAATTCGTGCGCGGGTCGCACAAATGGAACAAACTCTACCATCCAGTTGATTTTTTAAACGGCGCTAAATTTACATCAACTGGAGATGGTATGGAGTCTGCACCGCCTATTGAAGAAAACTATAATCAGTTTGAAGTTCTTGCATGGGATCTGGAACCGGGAGATTGTATTGCTTTTAACTTCTCTACATTACATGGAACGAGTGCCAATGAAGTCAAAAAATGTCGCCGTGCGCTTTCAACACGTTGGCTAGGTGATGATGTAGTTTATTGCACACGTACCGTCGAAACTTCCCCGCCTTACCCAGATATCAATCTCAAACCGGGCGAAAGAATGCGTGAAGATTGGTTTCCGGTGCTTTGGAGATACCAATCTAGTATAGCCGGTTGATACTGGCAGAGAATCCAATGGTTGCTGATTGTTTAGTGATGCGCGAGCATTGGATGCGTTGCGCATTGGACCTTGCAAAAGATGCAGTTTTGGCAGATGAGGTGCCGGTAGGCGCTATTGTTGTATTAGGCGGTAAGGTGATTGGACAAGGTTTTAATAATTCAGTACGCAACCATGATCCGAGTGGGCATGCTGAAATTGTTGCATTGCGAAATGCCGCTAGAAATCTCGGGAACCATAGATTGGTTGGTGCCAGAATGTATGTGACGATTGAACCTTGTGTGATGTGTGCCGGTGCCATTGTGCAAGCGCGATTATCGCAGTTAGTATACGGTGCAACCGACCCCAAAGCTGGAGCTGCTGGTTCAGTATTAAACGTCTTGCAACATGGTCAACTCAATCATCGATGTGAAGTAGTTGGCGGTGTGTTAGAGCTTGAGTGTGGTGCGCTGATGAAGAATTATTTTGAGTTGAAAAGACAAATTCAGCGCTGACTGTAAAACTGGTTGCAACTGCAGTCAACCAATTAATTAAAATTTTGTATCAAGACCAGTGGAATGGAGAGGTACCGAAGCGGCCATAACGGCGCGGACTCGAAATCCGTTGGGGGCTTACGCCCCACGTGGGTTCGAATCCCACCCTCTCCGCCAAACCTAATTTGTTTTACCCACTGATAGTCACTAAATTGAGTAGAGGCTTTTCATCACACAGGGAATTTTAGAGCCAGTACTACTTATCAATCCTGTCAAAAGTTGGCTATTTTGTTGATATTTTTGGTAATTTTGATTGGTGTTGTCAATTGATTTGCATGCGCTCCTATTCTCCCTTCATAAATTTATCCAGTGGTTGGGAGTATGCCCAAAATATTGACTGCGCTAATAGCATTTGACTTGTTATATTTAGTGATAGTTACGATACTTTGTTGAAGTTAAATATTCCATTTTCATACGAAACTTATCTTTCAGCTGACTATAATCAGTTGCTTGTTTTACAGTTTGAATCTATTAGTTACCTCTTAATTTCTGACTTGCTAGACCGAGCGCTCGATGAAAAATAATTATGAATCTGCAAGGCAATACCAAGGTAAGGTAAATGCATTGATATTGGATTGGAGCGGCACAGTTGCAGATGCTTTTGTAATTGCTCCAGCCGTTGTATTCGTTGAAGTTTTCTCCAAGCATGGTGTGGATATTTCAATGGAGGAAGCACGAGGTCCGATGGGACTCAGAAAAGATCTGCATATTAAATTACTAACCGAAGAGCCGGAGATCAGACAAAGGTGGCTAGCTGCTAAAGGGATGGCCCCGAGTCAAACAGATGTAGATCGTATGTACTCCGATTTCGTGCCAATGCAGCTGGAATGCCTCAGTCGTTACGCTAGTTTGTTGCCCGGAGTAGCCGAAACTACGCAACAGCTCCAAAAGGACGGAATTAAAATCGGTTCAACAACAGGGTTTGTCCGAAGCATGGTTGACATATTGGTAGCAGAAGCCCTAAAACAAGGTTATACGCCAGACGCTACTGTGGCTGGAGATGAGGTGATTAATGGTGCGCGTCCCAAGCCATTTATGATTTATCGCAATTTGGATTTGCTGGATGTTCACCCGGTTCAGTCTGTAATTAAAGTTGATGATACCGTAAGTGGAGTCTGCGAAGGATTGGAAGCGGGTTGTTGGGCGGTTGGTATAGCTGGCTACAGCAATTACATGAATGTTAACAGCCTTGAGGAAGCTCAATCTCTGTCGACGGAAGAATACAAACGTAAGCTTGTCGTCTCTCGCGACAAGCTTGAACGGAGCGGGGCACACTATGTCATTGACGAATTTACGGAGCTGGTTGAAGTAGTGGCTGACGTCAATGCAAGGCTTGCACAAGGCGAGAAACCATGATTTTGTATGAATTTATTTGAGGTGTAACTAATGAATCTTGATAGTGTCGTTGAACATCACCCAAGTGTATGTCCGCTTGATTGCCCGGATACTTGTAGTTTGACAACAGTTGTTCGCGATAATCGGGTTGTTGAGGTACGTGGCTCAAAAGCCAATCCTTATACTAGCGGAGTCATTTGCAGCAAAGTTGTGAACTCATACCCAGAGATGATTCATGGCCCCCGCCGTTTAACGCAACCACTGAAAAGAATAGGAGCGCGTGAGTCAGGTCAATTTGTTCCAATCTCATGGGACGAAGCGATAGATATGGTTTTTGAGGGGTTTTCCAGCGCAATTAACCGTTATGGCCCAGAATCAGTCATGCCGTTTAATTATGCAGGCCCGCACGGTCAGCTGGCTGGTGGGTCAATGGATCGACGGTTTTTCTACAAGCTAGGCGCAACTTTGCTAAACCGCGGCCCTTTATGTGGAGCAGTTCGAGCAACTGCTTACACTAGCTTATATGGTGCGGTCGCCGGTATGCCGCCAGAACAAGCCGAACATGCCGATCTCATAGTCATTTGGGGAAATAATGTGACTATATCGAACTTGCATTTTGCACGCGTTCTAAAGTCTGCACGCGAGAAGGGTGCCAAAGTGGTCACTATTGATCCAAAACGAGTGAGAATTGCAGAGCAAAGCCATTTGCATTTGCAGATACAGCCAGGTACTGACGTTATACTCGCAATGGCAGTAGCGGCTGAACTTGAAAGGCGATATAAGCTAGACGAAGAGTTTATAGATAAATGGACTGTTGGAATTGAATTCTATATGGAAGAGGCTCGCAAATACACACCGAGCGATGTGGAACGAAAGTGTGGTATCAGCTTTGAGCAATTCAATGCATTTGTCAACTTATATATTGAGGCTAGTGTGGTCGCAGTGTCTATAGGAAATGGCATTGAGCGAGGTCGTTGCGGTGGTTCGGGTTTGCGTGCTGCAATGGCATTGCAGGCCTTGACTGGTAATCATGGTCGCCTTGGTGCTGGTGTATTTTGTAAGCCAGGATTCGCGGCACCCATGACTCCGGACCGATTGCAACGCCCGGATTTGATTCCTACCGGTACTCGCACTTTTAACATAGTCGATGTAGCTGAAATTCTACTCGATGAATATTTGGCCCCGCCTGTTATGGCGACTATGATATACAACCATAATCCAGTAGCAACTCACCCAAATCAAGGCCGCTTAATTACTGCTTTGAAACGAGAAAATCTATTCATCGCTGGTTGCGATATTGTGATGACGGATAGCATGAAATTCGCGGATGTCATACTTCCAGCCGCCAGTCACTTCGAAAGTGATGATATCTACGGTGCGTACGGGCAAAACTACGTCCAGCGTGCGAAGCCGGTGATCTCGCCAGTTGGTAGTGCGCTACCGAATACAGAGATCTTCAGGCGTTTAGCAGCTCGGTTTGGATTTGATGATCCAATGTTTCAAGACAGCGATGAGGATTTGATGGATTTAGCGTTGGATGGTGACAGCGTATTGTTGAAAGGATTTCAACCAAGCCAAATTCCTTTAGATCAGGCGCTTGTAATGAAAGCGCCTGACAATGAAGATCTTGTATTGTGCAAGAATCTGAATCCAGCTACACCAAGCGGGAAAATTGAGCTCTGTTCAGACGATTTGCAGAATCGTTTTGGGGTTGGTGTACCCTGCTACCGAGAGATGCAACAAGACAAGCCTTTTGTTTTGATATCTCCGTCTTCTTCCAAGCGCACTAATGCAACGTTTGGCGGTTGTCAGGAGTCTGAGAAGGTTGAATTGTTGGAAATGAATCCAGCAGACGCGGCTGAACGCAGTTTGAATAATGGTGATTTAATCAGGGTCTGGAATGAGCGCGGTCAAGTCAATCTCAAGCTTTCTGTAACTGACGCTACTCGACCGGGAGTTCTATATTCAGCGAAAGGGACATGGTTGGATTCAACTGACACCGGCATGACAGTCAATGCGTTGATACCTTCAGACATGCGTGCTGACATTGAGTACGGCGCTTGCTACAATGAGACTTATGTAGATGTCAGTTTAGTTTGACGGATGGTAAGTGCTAGCGTTCGTGAAGGGCGATTTATTACCCGGTTCCATATATGTGGTTTGGTTTTTCGTTTCTGCAGAGAGATTGACGACTCTGGCGCGCAGATTCTGCTCTGGTAGCGATACCGATCTCAACAGCATATCGCTACGCGCCCTTGCTAGTATAGCGAACACTGCTTTGGCTTGCTTGGCAAGCTCGGACGTGATTGCTGTGAGACAAATTTTTAATGTCAGAGGGGTGATGAATGCCACATCACCTTACTCATTCCATCGCTTTACTTTTGCTCTCAGTTGACATTGGAGTAGTGTATTTTGAACTTAGAGAGTAAAAATGCAACAGAATAGGACTAATAACTTTCAAGAGGCAGTTTGAAAATTAGGAAAATAAAAACAACAACATAAATGCAGTATAAAGGCGTTCAAGCTGTCATTGCACTGGGAAAAAATTTACCCGAGTCAACGTTGAGTAAGTCAAACGTCTTCTGTTGCACCGGAGTCGGTGAAGCGGTAATCTGCACGCCTACCTCAGGGTGATCTGAAATTGAATACCACATTAAAGTCAAGGTGACCAAATCTTGAAACAAGGTGGTAAAGCTGTGAACGCGAACTTGAATTTACAAATTCAGGCAACCTCAGCCCTTGTTGATGCTATAATTTGGTCGATTGATTTGCTGAACAATTGACCATGCGCAAACTCAGACTCCCGATTGGCTCCGCTTCTTTCATGAATCTGCGGAACCGAAATTGCTACTATGTGGACAAGACAACACATATCGAAAAACTGATCGACAGAGGTGAATACTATTTCCTATCCCGCCCTCGCCGGTTCGGCAAAACGCTTCTGGTGGATACCATGCAGGAGTTGTTTGAGGGCAACGAGCAGCTGTTCCAAGGCTTGCACATCCATGACCGCTGGGACTGGACTGTCAGCAATCCGGTGGTGCGACTGAGCTTTGACTCCAAATACAGCGAATCGGGAGACCTCCAAAACAACTTCGAAAATCAACTCACTTGGCTTGAGAATTTTGCCAGCATTGAACCGCCGGGCATTACCGGACCTGATCGGTTCAACAATCTGATTTTGAGTCTCTACAGTAAAACCAGAAAACAAGTAGTGATTCTGGTAGACGAATACGACAAGCCGATATTGGACGTGCTAGATAACAAGAATCAGGCGGAAGCCAATCGTCAATATCTGCATGACGTTTATGGCATCATCAAGGGTTGTGCCAAATACATTCGCTTCATGTTTGTCACCGGCATCAGCATGTATTCCAAGGACTAGTGCGCAAACTGCACTCAATAACAACCCGAAGGACACCTATTTTTCGGTAACCCATCCGTTCCACCCGCTGAGCGGGTGTCGTTTCAAATTGCTCGGATTGCATGTCAGGGCTGGAGAGGAGCGCGTCGAATTTATCGATGATGCGGGTGAGGCTCAGTCAATACGGGTGAAGTGGACCAGCCTGCGGGATTTGGACCCCTTCACAGCGCTGTCGGGCGGTCGTTCGCAGTTTCATATCCAAGCGCTGTTGGAGTTGTCTGAGCTGGTTGCGGTCTTGCGGGAGAACGGTGCATGACTGTAAAGACAATTACGCACAAGTTTGTAAAGTCATTTACGCACAGAAGATTGGCGAAGCCGGGTCAACACTCAATTTCATTCGCATCGGTTTGCAATTCAAGTGGTTGTAATGAAACGGATGTTTGGATTCGCTTGTGTTTTGTTCTTGAGGCCGTATATAATCATGTGCATATTTTTTCTTACACACACTTTCCGAGATGCTGTCATGAACCAGAAATCCGACAAAACCGCTCACCTCGCCAAGCATGGCACCTTGAACCGGCATGCCGAACGCATCAATGACCCGCTGTTCCAGACCGAGCCGTTCTTCGATCCGCAGGACCTGCTGCAGGTCCGCTACGAAATGCTGCGGCGGGTTCAGCGCGAAGGCCGCCCGGTGAGCGAGACCGCACAACGCTTCGGGGTCTCGCGTCCGACCTGGTATCAGCTCGCCGACGCCTTCCGCAAGGGCGGCTTGGGCGCCCTGATTCCCGAACGCCCGGGACCGCGTCAAGCCCACAAGCTCAACCATGCGGTGCTCCAGGAGTTGCTCAGCGCCAGACGCGACCGACCCGAGATCACCGCCGCCGAACTCTGTGCGCTGGTGCACCGCCGCTTCGGCATCGCGGTGCATCGCACCACGGTCGAGCGGGCCTTGAGGCGCACTCAAAAAAAAACATGAACGCCGGCTCAGCCCCCAAGGTCTGTTCAGCTCGGCTGACAGACGAATATGAGCGTCTGCGTCGCACCCGGGACGGCATCAGCCAGTGCGCGGACCGCGGCGGGCAGTCGGTGCTGAGGAATCGGGGCCTGGCGGACTGGCTCGCCCTGCTCAGCACCCTGTCTGAGCCGGTTTCAACCGTGCCGGCAACCTCCGCTGGCGGAGCCTGGCAACTGCCGGGGGAGCTGCACTCGGCGGTGGTTGATATCCTGGTGTCAATTGCCATGCACCCGCGCGGCGGCGAATTGTCATGAGCCGCGAACGACACCCCAAGGTGACCGGCAAGCATCTGGCACGACAGGCGTTTTTATATGTCCGCCAGTCAACGCTGCATCAGGCGGAGCAGAACCGGCAGAGCAGTCGCCGGCAGTATGCACTGGGCCAACGGGCGCACAGCCTCGGCTGGCCGAAGGCTCAGGTCACGGTGATCGACTCGGACATCGGACAGTCCGGGGCTGACCGCGACCGCGAAGGCTTCAAGATGCTGCTGGCCGAGGTGTCGCTGGGCAATGCCGGCATCGTGCTCGGACTGGAGGTCTCGCGTCTGGCCCGCAACTCCAGCGACTGGCACCAGCTGCTGGAGCTGTGTGCCTTGAAGAACACGCTGATCCTCGATGAGGACGGCATCTACGACCCCAAGGACTTCAACGACCGGCTGGTGCTGGGTCTCAAGGGTCAGGTGTCGGAGATGGAGTTGCACTATCTCAGGCTGCGCCTGCACGGCGGCATTGTCAACGCCGCCCGCCGCGGCGAGTTGCGCCTGCCGCTGCCGACCGGTCTGGTCTATGACCCGCTGTTCAGAGTGGTGTTGGACCCCGATGCCCAGGTTCGCCAAACCGTCATGGAACTGTTTGACACCTTCACCCGCACGGGTTCGGCCCGCGCCTGCGTGAAAGACTTCCATGCACGCGGCCTGTTGTTTCCCCGCCGTCAACGCCAGCGTGCGACGCGCGGCGAGCTGGTGTGGGAGAAATTGACTTGTGCCCGCACGCTGCAGGTCCTTCACAATCCGCGCTATGCCGGGGCGTTCGCCTATGGTCGCAAGCCGACGGGACGCCATGCCGATGGCGGACCATCCAGGCCGGTGCCAGACGAGGAGTTCAGCGTGCTGTTGCCGGACCATCATGACGGCTATATCACTTGGCAACGCTATCAAGCCAACCGGCAACGCCTGGCTGACAATGCCAGGCACCGCAGCCAAGACCAGAGCCCGGCGCGCGAAGGTGCGGCCCTGTTGCAAGGGTTGGCCATCTGCGGGCGCTGCGGCGGTTCGATGACACCCGGCTATCGCCACTCCAAAGCCGGCGTGTCAATTGTTTACCGGTGCTGGGCACACTTCCAAGATCCAAGCCTGAGTGCATGTCAGCAGGTGCCCGGCAACGGCATCGACAAGGCCATCGGCGAGTGGGCGGTGGAACTGCTCACACCGAGCGGCTTGGACGCTGCCCTGCAGGTGCAGCAGGAACTCGAGGCGCAGGTTGACAAAACTGAAACCTGGCTCGCACGGCAGCTGCAACGCGCACAGCATGAGGCCGACCTGGCTCGCACCCGGTTCATGAACACACACCCTGACAACCGCATGGTGGCCGACTTGCTGGAGAGCGAATGGAATGTGAAACTGAGCGAACTGCAACAGACCCGGAGCGAGTGTGAGCGCCGGCGAGCCGAATTGCATCGCCAGCTCGGCGATGAACAGCGACAGCGCATTGTTGACTTGACACGCGACCTGCCCCAACTGTGGAACGACCCGAACACGCCCAACCGCGAGCGCAAACGCATGCTGCGGTTGCTCATCGACGATGTCACCATCATCCGCGGCGAGCAGATCGAACTCGGTATCCGCTTGCGCGGCGGTGCCACCCATCAGATGACGCTGGCACTGCCGCAACCCGGCAGGAATGCCCATGTCACGCCCGCCGAAGTCATCACCGCCATTGACACGCTGCTGGAGGATCACTGTGTGGCAACGGTGGCCAAACTCCTCAACCAGCAGGGACTGCACTCCGGACATGGGAAAGCATTCACCGCCCGCCGTGTCAGCCAACTGCGCCATCAGTACGGCCTGAGGTCGCGTTATCAGCGACTGCGCCAGCGCGGACTGCTCACCCGGGATGAAGTGGCCACGCTCTTCGCAGTCTCGCCTCGCACCATCACTCGATGGCAACAGCGCGGACGGCTCATCGGCATCCCGTTCAACGACCGCAATGCATGCCTGTTTGAGAGACCGGCCACCGCTCGCCATGACGACTGAGGCAATGGCATCATCGTCCAGCGACCATGGTGAACACCGAAGACCGCACCGACAGATGGCAACACACGCCGAAATGCTCAACTGTAGCCGACTCGCGAAATCTGCTATCATATTGAGACGGTGTCTGCCGGCAATGTTGCTCTGGCAACACACCGCGGATGCTCTCCGCCTCGGTGCCGGAAATGCAACAAGACCTTTTATTTTTTATGCAAAAATGCTATCCATGTCCTTCACGGCGCTATTGAGTGCAGTATGATGGCGACTCCAAGGTCAACCTTTTCTCAGGGTTGAACAATCTCAAAGACATCAGTTTGGACCCCAGATATGCCACCATCTGCGGCTACACAGATTCTGACATCGACACGGTGTTCGCCCCGGAACTTGAAGGGCTGGATCGGGATGAGATTCGGCGCTGGTACAACGGCTACAGCTGGCTCGGCGAAGACAAGGTCTACAACCCCTTTGACGTCCTGCTGCTGTTTGACAACCGGCAGTTTGAACCTTACTGGTATGAAACCGGCACGCCGAAGTACCTTTACAAGATGATGGCCAAGGGGTTGATCAACACCCTGAATCTTGAGAACCTGGAAATGGAGAAGAAACACCTGTCCAATTTCAATGTTGACCGGGTTCGCATCAACTCGTTGCTGTTCCAGTCCGGCTACCTGACCATCAAGAAGCATGAAATTCGCAATGACAGACTCTATTACACCTTGGAATTCCCCAACCATGAGGTGCGGTTGAGTTTGAACGAGGAACTGCTGGATGTTATCAGTGAAGACGTTGAAGAACTTGAAAAGCGAGCGAGCAACATGGTGCGGTTTCTGGCGGCCAACAACTTTGAGGAGTTCGAGGCGGAGTTGCACTCGTTTTTCTGTGCGATCCCGAACCAGTGGTATGTCAAAAGCGGGATGCAACACTATGAGGGGTTTTATGCGGGCATGGTGTTCGCCTGCTTCATTGCCATCGGCGTGGATGTCAAAGGCGAGGAGTCAACCAGCCGCGGACGTTCGGACTTGGTGGTGGTGCATGCCGGTCAGGTGTTTGCGATGGAGTTCAAGGTGGCCAAGCAGCCGGAAGACAAAGCGAAAGTGGAAGAGGAGGCGCTCAAGTCGGTGGCGCAGATCCGGGAGAAGCAATATGTCGGCAAGTATCGGCATCGCTGGAAGGATATTCATCTGTTATGTTGTATACAACATAACATCTGCTTGGAGTGGTGTTCAGCAGCGAGGATCGCAATGTGGCGATGATTCGGGCGGAGCGGGACTGACCGTCTAGCATTGAAACATGGCTGTCAGTTCCAAGGCTTGATTGCGGCTGTTGAATTCAAAACCGCTGACCAAGCTGGCGCCTTTGCCGACTAGCCGGTTCGAAAACGAACCTGATGAAAACATGTGCTGCCGCTTGCAGATGAAGGCTTGACAACTAGCAAACCCCAAGTGTCAGCGATGCGTCCGTTGCTATATTGACCTTCGAATTCTTATATTGTTTCATTCATGAGCAAGAATATTTCTGATTGCCAAGACTTTCTCCTAGGCAACGTGTTCAGATGAACGCCTTGAAACTGCAAAGCAACACGGCAGCATCCCATAAATCAAGTCTGAGACTGTGATTTAAATGCTAAACAGAAATATTGTAGTATCATGAACTGGTAACATAAATACAGTTAGAAAGGGTTGCTATTGATATTATAAACAAAATACCTCTTTAAAGTTCAGATAGGAGTTTGCGACAAACATCGGCTGAGCGCAGATGCCTGCTATCGGCTTAAAATGTCTTGTACTAACTCTTACAAATGGCAAAATAACCTGAAATCTCAAATCACTTCGTCCGTTCTTTTAGTTGTTTCGCCATAACGTCGCAACGCCGGTTGTTTTAATCCCTTATAAAGCGAATCAACATTTTCATCAATTTTCTTGTTGGAACTTTCAAATAGGCTGTTGCCTTGCAAATCACTTTCAACTAAAAATGGTCCGAATTTGTGTACCTCCAAAATCCAAATTGCTTGCGCAATGCCAAGCTCTTCAATCCAGTACACGTCAACTACACGGCTAATACCACGGCCGAGTAGGGCGCCTGTTCCATAACCGACTGTTGTTAAATAAACAGCTGCGTTGGGAACGAAATACTGTTGATAATCTTGCAGCGGCATCCCACCTTTGCCAACAACTACTTTGCAATTTGTCAGTTCAAACCATCGTTCCATCCACTTTGAGAAGCGAAAACTTGCAGTCGCGGTAACTGCTCCAACTGTATAAGAGCCGTCTTTGCCAACTGCTGCAGCTGGTGAGCAATGGAAATTGACATTGGATATCGTCGAAAAATCAATCGGCGGTTCATGTCCCTCATCAAGAATTCGATGGTAAACACCCTCGCGACCGGTATAAATCAAGCCTGACAAGTAAACAACATTACCAATTGTCAAATCTTTTAGGCTAGTCTCAGTAACCGGTAAATCTAAAGTTATGACTTTCAAATTAGAATCTGTCATGCGACTTCCTCGCGGCGATGATAAGGCGTAAACCAATTTGGGTTTGTTCGAAACTCTGTTTGCCCGTCATCGTAAATTCGCACCACCGCTCGTCTTGATGACAAACAGAAACTGTGAATGCTCACTGGCATTCCACCGGTGTGTGTATGAGCAATTTCAATATGGCAATCTACCACCATTGAATTTCCCACAAACCCCATCGGTCCCATACCAATACTATTGCCAAGTTCTTTCAATTCTTTCTCAAATTCGGCAATTATTGGATCGGGATGACGGTCACCAACTACGCGCAAGCAGGCCGCTTGCTTGCCCAGTACCATGCAGGTATCTTTGCTGCCACCGATTCCCACACCGACAATCGCTGGTTGACAGGCAAGTCCGCGGCGACCAAACTGGATCATGGTATCTAGAAACATTTTCTTGATGCCATCGCGCCCATCACCTGGAAATAGCATGCGGTAATCGGTTCCGAAAAGACCGCCTTTGTGAACCGTAGTAATGTCAACCCAGTTGGCATCCGGTTCGACTGAGTATTCAATCTCTGGAGCGTGGGCACCTACATTGTTGTTATAGTCTTGCCGTGTTAGGGGGTGTACTCGGTTCGGGCGCAATGGCACGTTGGCAGTTGCATCAGCTGTGGCTTGTCGCAAGGCTCGCTCCAAGGCAACAAACCCACCATCAATTGCCGCATCATTGCCAAATTTGACATAGTAGCGAGGAAGTCCTGTATCAGCGCACATAGGACGTTGATCATCAACCGCTGCATCCCAGTTGTCTAGCATAGTATCCAAAACGAAACAGCTGAGTGAGGCTTTCTCGCTATTGCGTATATTTCGAACACCTTCGCGATAATCGTCCGGGATGCGTATCGCTGCTTGCCGAGTAATTTCGAACGCGGCATCTCTTATGATTGATTCAGATATCATCGTTGAATGAAATTAGATTCTCATTTTCATGTGCTGTTGACAGTTGGTTTAATACGTGTAAATTCAACTGGGGATATTGATGATACCATTGTATTACCACTAAGTCTAATTTGAGTGAAGTAAGAATCCTTTAATGGGCCAATATTTGGATTGTCGGTCAAGTGGTGTGCGCCGCGTGAGTCTTTTCGGGTTTTGGCTGCGGCTACAATAGCGCGGCTGACCAGAATCTGATTTTCAAGATTGAGGTAGTCGTGCCAGCTCATGTTAAATGCTAATTCATTTGATCCAACACCAATCCTGCCCAGCTCATTACCGAGAGCGATCAATTTCAGTTCAGCGCGGTCCAGGCTTTCTTTCGAGCGTAAGATGCCTGCATTTTCCCACATCGTCTCATACAGAGATTCGCGGATATTGTTCAAGTTTCCGGCTTTGCGCTCTAATGGACTTATAGTTGAATAGGTTGCTTGGTCGATCACATGGCTGTCAGGCTCAGACAGTGTTCCATTATTTTTTAGCCAGGTGGCTACGGCTTGTCCAGCGATTCCGCCGAACACAGTTGAATTCCCAACTCCATTGCCACCAAGTCGATTGGCACCATGAATCCCACCGGTATCTTCACCAGCAGCGAAAACGTTATTAGCAGAGGTTCGGCAGTCAATACCAATCTGAATGCCGCCCATAAGGTAATGTGCTGTCGGGGTCACCTCAACCGGGCTTGATACCAAGTCTAGGCCAATATCTGCACAACGTTTTATCATGCCTTTGAACTGTTTGCGAACTGTATCGGAGTCAAGATGAGCCATACTGATAAACACACCACCATTCGGGCCTTTTTGGCCGTAGCGCATTTGCTCAAACATGGCGCGGCTCACAATATCTCGTGTGGCTCGTTCGCCCCGTTCATCATAGTCAGGCATGAAGCGCTTGCTGTCGGCATCAACCAAATGTCCGCCAGCTCCTCGCAGTCCTTCTTCAACTATGGTGCCTGTGATACGCATTCCAGCTCCCGCGAGAAGTCCAGTTGGATGAAATTGAACCATCTCCATGTCGCGGAGGGTTAAACCATAGCGAAGAGCCAAGGCAAGTCCGTCGCAGGATTTATCGGCGGATGGAGTGTGATACTTGTACATGGTGGGGCCTGCACCAGTTGCGATGATAACTGCTTTGGCCTGGATTAAGATCAAATTACCGCTTCGAATATCAAGTAGGAGTACTGCTGCAACTAGGTTGTTATCTCGGTTAGGAATTATGGCAACTGCTCGCAATTCTTCCAACAACTGAATCGGGCGCAGGCGCACTTGCTCGCTGAGACGGTTCATGATTTCAATTCCAGTTAAGTCACCTTTGTGCACTGTACGATCAAAAGTCTGACCGGCAAACGCCTTCTGGTGAATTGTGCCATCCGGATTTCGATCAAAAAAACAGCCATGCTGGTTTTCAAGTTCAAGGACTCTGTCTGGTGCTGTTGACGCTAGTTTCCATGCCAGCTCCTGATCATTAATCCAGGCTCCGCTTTCTATCGTGTCTTGAAAATGCTTCTCAATTGAGTCGCCTTCGCTCAAGGCAGCGTTGTAGCCGCCTTGAACCATTCGCGTGCATCCAGACTTTCCAATTAAACCCTTTGATGCGACAGTAATCTTCAGTGAAGAGTCAGAATCGTATGCGTGGATGGCCGCAAGTAGGCCAGCGCCTCCGCTGCCAAGTATCAGAACATCAGCTGTGATCCGTTTGTTAACAGCAGTTAGGAGACTCATAGCGATACTGCCGCAAGGTAAGCAATACCGCAACAAATTGCGAAAACAGCAACAAATACCAGCAGAACAACCTGTTTAAAGCTAAACCCAAACCATTCAATAAGTAGAATTCTGATACCACCAGCTAGATGGGCACCAGCAAGAAAAATCAGTATGCTTTCAGTTAGCTTTGCTAAAGGCGCAGATGTCCAATCCAAAAACAGGTCCAGAGCCTGTGGGTCGGTTAACAGCAAAGATATGAAGTATAAATGCACTGGTAGAAAGATAGCAAGCGCTACCCCGGACAAACGATGCACTGAAAATGCGATATAGCTGCCATGGGCGCGGGATTTCAGAAATGACATTACCATATTGCCCTCAGCGCCAAATAGCCAAGATATAAGGAGCCTAATGTATACAAGCCGACATAAAGTTCAATGACCTGTTTTCTGACTGTTAACAATTCACTGAGGATTTTTCGAATGCCGATTGTTGAATGAACCACTGCTGTGAGAATGAAAGCAGCATAGAATACTATCCACAGTGTATTGCCACGAACTCGCTCGGTAATCGTAGCAACCGATAGTTCGCCCTGTACCGCGTAGATGATGGTAATTAGATGAACAAGCAAGAATAGTGCAAGAATTGCGCCGCTTACCCGTTGAGCGACAAATGCGGTGACAACTGGATTTTTAAGTTTAGGGAGCACAGTCAAGTGGAATGGTCTGCGACGAGTTGGCGTAGGATATCGCGCTTGATTTTTCCTGAGCTGGTCATTGGAAGCGATTCCATAAACTTGATAAATCTAGGATACTTGTAAGCGGACAAATTGTTTTTGACGTGCATGCGCAGAGCCTCGCGGGTCACTTCGTCTGTTGCAACACCATCTGCGACGATTACAAAAGCCATGACAACTTCTCCTCGTTCTGGATCGGGTTTACCGATAACTGCTACATCAGAAACGAAGGGATGGGACATCAGGGATTCTTCTACTTCGCTTGGACCAATCTTGTAGCCGGCGCTGTTTATCAGATCATCCTTCCTGCCTTTATACCAATAATACCCGTTTTTGTCTCGCATCGCGATATCGCCAGACCTGAGCCAATTACCGACGGTCATTTCTGCTGGTATACCTAGCCGCCCCCAATATCCGAGAAACAGGCAAGGTTCATCAGAGCGCCAAGAGGCGATTTCGCCAACGGTTCCGTCAGGTTGTTCTATTCCCTCATCGTTAATAATAGCAACGTGATGGCCCGGAATTGCACGACCCATCGATCCGGGAATGGTCGGAAACAGCTTGCGGCAACATCCGATTGTGTCGCTGAACACAGTTAGCCCGTAGAACTCATTGCAAGTGATTTCAAGCTCAGCCTCGGCCCAGTTAAGAATCTCTGCCGGCAAACTTTCCCCACCAGTGCAGACTACGCGCAATTTTAGCGGCCATTTTTCGCGAGGGTGCTTGATTTCGGCAAGCCGCTTCAAGGCAATTGGTGTCATGAAAGAGTGGGTGATGGCATGACGAGACATGAACTCAAATCCCCATTGTGCAGAGAAGCGATGATTGCAAGAGACGACTGTCTGACCATGTTGCCAGGCAGGTAACATCAGATCCATCAGACCACCAACCCAAGCCCAATCCGCCGGTGACCAGAATACCGCATTGGGGTAATCTAACTCAAGGTCATATACCATGGTAAGACTTGGTAGAAAAGCGTGTAGAAGCCGATGGGCGTGAAGCATGCCTTTGGGCCAGCCAGTGGAACCAGAGCTATACATTAGTATTGCAGGATCCTCAGATGCTGTTAATACTGGCTGCCAATCATCGGCAGTAGTTGCGAGGCAGTCTTCAAACTTGGTTTCTCCACTGGCAACTTCACCGTGAACGATAACATGATCTAGGATGTTAAGTTTAACAATGCTTTCTCGTACGGGTTGCCAATATTCGAATGCTGTAACTATGGCCTTAGGTTTGGCATCATTGATAATATGAGTCAGGGTCTCGCTCCTGTAAAGGTGTGAGACCGTCAATGCAATTGCGCCGGTTTTGTAGACTGCCAAATGCGAAATGGCAGATTGTGGACTTTGGGCGGTGTGGATTGCCACTCGGTCTCCACGGCCAATTCCGACACTTTGAAAATAAGCAGCTAAACAGCAAGCTAGCAGGTCTAGTTCCTTGAAAGTGTAAGTTTCGGTTGATTGGTCAAGGTTTTCATGTTTCAATGCAATATGATTGGCTTTGTTTGAATTTGCGAATCGACCAACGGTGTTAGCCGCGATGTTGGCGTTTACTGGTATGCCTATTCGATAGCGGTCGCGAGGCGCGTCAAGATATAAATTGGTGATTGCTGTCAACGGCTTGAAGATTGAATCAGCCAATTTTCCTCAAACTTGGGTGGTTTTGTATTCGGCTGGCAGGGCAGCTTTCAATCCTTGAGCTAGCAGCTCGCCCCAAGCTTGAGTTCCCTGTTCTGAGTTGAGCAGGTCATTTCGCACTTCAACCGATGCGTTTAAGATGTTTCTTGGTTCGGCGTGAAGTGGAAGTGTATTGTCTCGTTGGTCAGATATAGCGAAAACTTTATTGACACCGATGTTCAGATTTGGTCTATTCGCGGCTAGCTGACCGCGCCATGTTTCAGCAAAATGGGTATGAGTACGCGACATAATATCGACGTGCCAGTATCGAGGTGGTTGATTTCGAAGCTTTGGTGTGAAGCTGTGAATTGCGATCAGAGCCGCCGGAGCATCACTCATTTCATCAAGTTTTCTGGCAATTGTGTTGTGGTAAGGTCGATAAATGCAATCAAGCCTTTGCTTGATTTCATCTTGGTCTAGGTTTTGATTGAACCGAATCAGCGTTCCGTCACTCGTTTTTGGGCAGAGTTCCGGCGACATAAGGGGGCGATTTACGTCAATTATCAGCCTGGAATATCGTTGTAGAACTAGCGGTGCATCTAGCCATTTAGCCATTGTTTTAGCAACGTCAATGGCGTTGACATCAATTGCAATGTGACGTTTCATATCTTCATCTGACGGTCGTTTATGTTGATATTTGGCAGGAATGGCATCGCCAGCGTGATCGCAGACTAGCAGAATTCTTGACGATTGTCCTGATGGGATGAATTCGACCGGACTTGGATCTGATTGAGTGAGCACAGATGGAATTGCAGATGGTTAAAGATGTTGAAGTTGATGATCTAGTAGAATGAATTATTCAGAGCAGAATATTATGTTGAAAACCGAATGAGCAAAGCACATCTTGGTAGCTATCAGTACTCCCCAACTTGGAATGAAACGGTATGCTATTTTTAGTCAAGATATTGATCCAGAATGCTAAGTGTTTGCTAGAAGAGTCCTAATTTCAGAGTTGTTCTCTGATAAAGTCTATTTTGTCTATATATCATTTCTAACTAGGCATGCTACCTTCATGTAATTCAGCTAGCCAAAGCAACATTAGATTCATAGCGCTTCAAACTGTCCATTGCGAGCCCGGTTTTATCACATGTATAAGCGCAGAACGCTGTCAAGTAATTCGTTTTTGTATAACTACATTGGGTTCAATGTGTGCGAAAGCGTTTGTGATAATTATATTCACAATTTGTGCCGCAATTTGATAAAGCTGAGACTGAGGCGTTTGTTCTGTATGTAAATGTATGATATTACATTTACAACACATCATGCTGAAAATCCGATACCCCACCACGGTGTCCTTGGATCAGGCACTTTAGCTTTCCACAGCGCCGGTTTTCTTGCCAAAAAACCCAAGCCTGGATCCAACCCTTGAGCGTGCAATATTAATCTTGTTATCAACGGCTTATTGTAATTAATGCTGATCTGAACCCGGACTCGTCATACATTCTATGATCACGGTGAAAGAAGATAACGAATTACATTGTTTCCTTGTTCCGACCGACGCCCGACCGGCGTTGCCAGGACCAGCAGTTCGCCCAAGATGGCTTGGCCAACTTGGAACCGGTGTTCCAAGTGTTGCCGCTTGACATGCTCGCCGAACCGTTGCAGCAATTGTGCGGACATGGATGCACGATTATCCGCCCAAGGCGATGCTGTCGGCTGTCATCGCCCGCATCGCAGCTGCTCGCACATCAGCCGTCTAGGCTGAGGGTTGAGAGCAATCGCAAATCACTGCGATTGGACCGAACGGCTGTCTTCAGTGCCTGAGGTGCCCAATTGGCTTGAAAACACTACACCCGCGCGTTGGCTTTGCGTCAAATGATTGGGTTGCCACTTCAGATCCGGTGTGAAATCATGCCCGAAAATAGACTCCGAAAACTCGTTGGCAACGAGATTAGGAATTTTGAAAACACTGAATTGATTACATTAAATAGCAATAATTTTACCAACAACCTCTAGCGGGTAGTGATGTCTAACTTGATTTACACCACATTCAGCAACATGCTTGGGCGTGTATATGAACTCAAGCTGGCCGCAAAGAGCCTTGGGTTCGGCTGGTGGGAAACTTGGCACAGAGAACTGCAGCGGTGCATGTTCAGACTGTTGATGACCAAGGAGATATTCCCATGGCGTCCGGGAACGCATGGCGACGTCATGGGTGAAGTAAGCTGAATCACCACGTGTGTGGTAAGTTGACGTCTAAGTCATTCACATAGCGGTGAGAAGTTCAACAGCTATGAACGTATTGCAGCTGCCTAAGCGCCGACATTCGTAGTCTCAGCCCTTCCATGCGGCTTGTCAGCAACCGGCGACCGCTATGCGTTACTGGTCGGAGGTATCGAACTGCAAGGTGCCATCAGCTGTGCCTCAAAATTCCAGTTCGCTTGGCGCGTAGTGTCATCGTGCCGACCCTTGCGGGTGTCTAGCACCATTGTCAGTCCCTGTTTGACAAAACACTTCTTAATTCGACCTATCTAGTGGTAACTGTCTGCAAAAACATCGCAATTTTCTTGCTGTGCCACAGTGACTGTTTTGAAGTCACCCTCATCACAGTTAAGCAGAATCAGGGTTTTGATCACTTCCTAAGGTTTATATGGCCTCTTTACAGATGAACCTTCATCAGGTTAGCTCTCCTACTGTTAAACTCACCTTATACAGTTTCGCAACCGCCCCCTTTGTCATCGTTGAGTGACCAATCCTTTGCCTGTTTTAAGACAATATTGCGATGGCATTAGAAGCCAGTTGCCATTTTGGGAATCAGCCTGATATTGAACTCGTCGGAGCGACCGGACTGGATTGCGACAACAGCATGGCCGTAACTGCCAGCTGTTGCAGCTCAGACCCAAATATCTACACAACCAGCTGACTGCACAAGCTATGTCAGAAATGGCAAGCGTATTTGGCTGAAATCAGACCCAAATGTGTTATAGCAGCAGGGAGCGGTTTGCAACACAGGCTCTCGCCAATCTGAACGCTGCCTACACAGCTGTTACCTGATTTTGGCTTTATCAGTGCGACTTGTAGCCCCAAATAGCCGGCTTAAACCATGGACACAACTGAACAACTGTCCATGACAAGCGACTACAGAAAAAGCATGCTCTTTGTGGTGCTATGCCACTGACAAACTCTCGCAGCCGGCGCCATCAACATTCCAAAGATCTATCTCACTGGCCGGAAGCTGACGAGCTGGGCTGGTATTCAGCTCTTGAACAGGTCTCAAACCCTAAAATTCAATCTTATTGAACTAGTGAATCTGCATAGTCCTTAAGTTCCTCTGGCCATTGAGATGAGAGTTGTCTGCGTTGTCACCATCTGACTTTCACCACCTCAGCGAGCCGCCCAGCCTGATGCCATCGCCGCGGTCAGCGGCCGGCTTGTGCGTGTGCGTCAACTCCAGACTGAGGCGGTCGGCGCGCCGGTATTCAAAACCGGTCTCATAGATCCGAGAACCCGACTCTGCCGGCAGCAGCACCGACACCTTCGGCTTCATGTATCCGGCACCCATGGCCAGTCCATACCCAAACTCAAGCTGCGTGCCCACGCCGTCTGACCCTTCACGGTCGGACACACTGTCGTCAATCGCTGACTCGGCCCAGGCTGACTGCAAGGCCTCAGCCAACTCACCCTGAGTCGCCTTGATGCTCATGCTCGGCCCGAAGCCATTCGCCCCTGACCTCAGCTCCACTCCCACATACACGCCATTCTCGCGATAGCGCTTGCTTGCACGCGACCTCAGCACACTGCCGCCCGCCTCCACTGACCAGCGGCCGTCCGCATCCGTGTAGCGCACACTGCCGGCCAACACCATGCTCAGTCCCGTCGAATAACTGTCATCATCGTAACGCACACCGGCCTCGACCTTCGGCAGCAACTGCCCGCCGTCTGACAAGGCCTGCAGGCGACTCCACTCCACCACCGCCTTGTATTGCTGCTGGTTGCTCTTCATCGGCGTCGCCGACAAGCCCTTGCTGGTCGTCCTTGACGTCGACACCTCGCCCTTGAAGGCCAAATCGAAATCCCAACTGACGCGGGTGCCCAGCAAAGCCGACAGCAGCTCCATCCGACCCTTGCGATGCTCGATTGAATCGGCAGCCAGTTGAAGTCGGCTGTCCGCCCGACCCGTGCCGTAGCCGAGCGTGCCCCAGAGCTCCACCTCTTCGCTCGCCTGCCAGTGCACATACGGGTGCACGCTGTTCATCGTCACCTTCTCTTCCGACTTGGCACTGTCTCCATCTTTGGTCGTGGTCACATTGCCCTTGCCGCGGGTGCGGAAATACGCCAGACCGCCCATCCAGTCCGCCTGTGAAAACTCAAAGCCGATGCCGCCCACCGTCACGCTGCCGTCGATGGAACGACCTGCACCATTGCGCTTGAAACTCGTCTTGCCGCCCCTGCCCCACAGCGTCATGCCGCCTTCAACCGACGATTGCCCTGTCGCTGACGACACGTTGAACGAACTGTCTGACAGCAGGTCCAGCACACTGTCCACCCGCTGGCGCGTCAGCTCCACATCCCCGTCCAGCCGCAACGGCTTGTCTGTGTATGCGGGCGGCAACGGTACCGCTGACGAATGTGTCGGTCCGAACAGTATCTGCCGCCCGGCGATGAGCATGCTGTTCTGTCTCCCTGACACGGCGCCGCTGGTGCGGCTCACGATGATGTCGTTGGCCACCCCGATCATGGACTGACCGAACTGAACATGCAACTCATGGATGCTGCCCTCATGCTCCTTGCGAAGCTCGACTGACAGCTTTTCGTCATCTGTCACCTTCACTGACACCATGCCGGCTGTCACCGAACCGTAGCCGGTCACCGCATGGCTCACCTCGGCCGTGCCGTCAGCACTGTCATCATCCTGCTCCGCGGTCACGGTCACCGTCTGTTCCATACTCCAGTTGCCGGTGCTGAACGTCAGCGGGCCGGACACTGTCGCCACCGTTGCTGTGTCGCTGGCCGGTGTCACCGTCACACTGCCTGACGGCAACGCGCCTAACTTCACCGTGTAGGTCCCGGTGCCGCCTTCTTCCACTGTCAGCTCCGATGCGCTGAAAACCACTTCCTCCGTGTCATTGTCCTGTATCGTCACCGTGGTTGTCGCATTGCCCAGTGAGAATCCGCTTGGCAACGTGCCCGATGACAGTGCGATTGTCACCGTGAGCGTCTCATCGTCCTCATCCAGACCATCATCGGTGATCGGAATGACAATGTTCTTCATGGTTTCTTTGGCACTGAAGGTCACTGACGTCACCTTATCATTGTCATAGTCGCCGGCCGTCGGATCGTTCGCTCCGGTTGCCGTGCCACCGTAAGTGACACTCAGCGTCACCGACGCTCCGATCTCGTTTCCCACTGTGACCGGTATTGTGGCATCGCCAACGTCCTCAGCCACCGTCAGAGTCGCCGGCACCTTCAGCATCGGCATCGGCGTGGCCTTGACCTCATCCGACCAGTTAGACCCCCGGCTGGTGCTGATATACCGCGCGAACATGTGGAACGTGTATTCTGTCATGTTCGTCAGCCCCGGCACCACAACTCGAAACTGTGTCTGATCCCGCCTTGACCGATTTACAAATCGCGTGGCGGACCAGGCGCCTGTGGTTTTGTATTGGTAGCCCCATTGCGAAACTCCCAACGGCCCTGTCCAACTCAAGACGACCGACCCGTCGCCCGCCTCCGCACTCAAAACCGGCGCTTTGGGCTTAGCTTTCGGAGTTGCAGTTCGTTTTGCCGATGGCGTTCCCGTGCCAGCTTTGTTTTTGGCGCGAATCCTGAATTCGTACTTTGTATTGTTGGTCAGACCGGTCACCGTATGGCTCGTTGTGGTGGCGCCCGAGCCGCTGATGTCCTCCCAATCGTCCCATGCAGCGCTCCCCGCCTTCAGCCGGTACTGCCAGCCGGTGATCGATGGGTCACTCGGGTCGTCCCAGGACAGCGTCACCTGCGCGGCGCCTGCCGCCGCCATAAAACCAGTCGGTTGGTCGGGTTTGCCCCCTACCGTCACCGACACCTGGCCGGCATTGGGAATGGCGGCGGCTGACGCCCCCGTCAGGGTGAACGCATGATCGATGGTGGCACTGCCGGCTTCCACGCCGGTCACCGTGACTGTCTGCGCCGTTCTGTAATTGCCGGCGGTGAAGGTCAGGACGCTCGGACTGACCGTTGCCTTGGCCGTGTCGCCGCTCGTGATGCTGAGCGTGCCTGCGTTGGCGTGCTTCAGCGCCACCGTGTAGGTGGCAGTTGCACCCGGTGCCACCTTGACAGTCGATGGGGTGAGCGTGAGTGCAGGTTGCGCAGTGTGCATGACGGTCGCTGTTGCTATGTCTGACCAGGGACCGGGTAATGATTTAAGCCTATCATCTCTAGCAAACACATAAACCTGATACTCCACCACTGCGCCGTGCGGAATAACAGGAGGGGTGCGCTCGCTATAGACATGAGTGTAAGTTCGTACATCGGGGTCTGAAGTGGTTGGTGTTATCTCTGTAGCAGGCCAAGCCGCTCCCTTCATCCTGAATCGCCAGTTCCATTGTACGAGCTCTGTGGCACCGGTACTGAGCTTCGCGGGGGTGGTGTCCGTCACGGTCCAGGACAGAACCGTTCGTCCGTCCTGCGTCGCATCTACCGTCAGGACCGGTTTGATCAACTCCGGCGTGATGGTGACCACATCGGATTGGAGACTGTTGCCGACGACATTCACTGCGCGCACCCTGAATTTGTATTCAGTGCCATCGGTCAGGCCTGTAAACGTGTGTTCTTTGGTGCTGGCTTGGGAGCCCGGGAAATCAGTCCAACTGCCCCAGTCTGCCCTGCCCACCTTCTGCTGGTACTGCCATTTGTCAATACCGGCATCCTCTGGGTCGGTCCAAGTGAGCTTCACCTGCTGGCTGGCAGGCGACGTGGCGGTGAGGCCTGTCGGCTTTGTGGGCACCACTGTGGGTGTGGGAGGCGCCTCATCATCGTTTATAATGGTCAGCGTGATGGTTCCGGCCGCCCAGTTGCCAAAGAATGTGTTGATCGTAGCCCTCAGGGTGACAGTTTCGTCCGGCTCAAAATCCGTGTCTCCCCGAATGCCCAGTGTAAAACTTCCGGTTAACTGATTTCTATCAATACCAATATTGTTATTAGTTGAAGTCGCTCCAACATAGCAGATATCTGCAGTGGCTGGATTTGGACTAGTGCACGAAGTGGTGCCTACATTGGTGTTGTCAAGTGCTGTGCTGCTGGCGCTAACAACCTCAAGGTCCACACCAACAGTACTAGTAGGTGATGCCACACCGATGTTGACATTGATGACAACATCTTTCTTGCCGGAATTCCCCTCAGTGATTGTGGTGGAGGCGGTTGACAGGGTGATGGCCCTTGTTTGAGCATGGACCGCATCCGGCGCGGTGAAAGCCAAGATGGCAGCAACCGGCAACGCCGCCGTCAGCAGACGGGCCAGGCACTGGAATCTGCGGGGTTTTAATTCAGTTCTGTGTGAGGGGGGGGGGGGCATCGGCAGATGCGCTCCTGTCCTGCAGTTCTGACTTGATTTTTTCAATCGGTGTGCCAGCTGTTTCAATCTCATTTTGCCAATCCATAGTTATAGTTTTAGAGTTCAACATTCGGTTTTTCGTGATGCCAGACAAAAGTACTTAAACAGATGCACCATCCTATCTGGCAGCTTGAATTATAAGAGCTTCTGTTTTTTATTGTCAAGTATTTAATAGTTGAGGCATTTTCGGAGTCTGTTTTCGGGCATGATTTCACATCCTGATCCGTTCGACGGACCAATCATTTTACGCAAAGCCGACGCGTGAGTGAGTGTTTTCAAACCAATTGGGCAACTCAGACACTGAAGACAGCCGTTCGGCCCAATCGCTGTGATTTGCGGGCGCTCTCAACCCTTAGTCTAGATGGCTGATATGCGAGCAACTGTAATGCGGGCTTGGTTCAGGCCGTTAGCGGTGATCCGGGACTGACCAGCGAACGCATTTGCTCCGGCTGGCGGTTGTGAATCGAACCGATAACCATGGCCTGCATGATCGCCATATTCAGCAAAGCCTTGAGCTGAGTGTTAGCCAAGCCGCGGGTGGTGCGCGTGCCCCACGTACACCTTGCCCAGCCGGGAATCGACAAGCTCGATCACCGTGCGCGTCTGGTATTGGCGCGTCCACGTCGGCGAGGTGCGTTGGGTCGGGGTGAACAGACGCCGGTTGAAGTCCAGCGGTACCCACACCGCGCGCCCGTAGTTGTAGGCCTTGCTGCCGCTGTGTTGCAAGCACTCTTCAACCCCCTTGCAAGTGTCCTTGGCCGGACAGTGGAACTTGAGCGTGCCGCAGTCCTATTCGTAGCCGGACTTGATCATTGCGCGCCGTCGGTCAGTCTCAGGGCAGCAGTGAAACTCGCTGTTCTCATCGTAGGAGATGTTGAACTGCCCCTTGAGTTCCTTGCTGTATGACAGATCCTGCACCATGTCTGGTTGCTTCTTGTCAACCTGTCATATTTCGCGGTAGTCAATGATCGGACAAATCTCCCACTGGTCACCACAGCCCGGCTTTGAACGATCCGCTGCCCAAGTCAAGGATGAAGTGAGGCTCAATCAGTCCGGGTTCGGTGTGCCGTCACCTTGTCCCCTGCGTGCCGGCCAACGGCTCGGTGGTCAAGAACACATTGCAACTGCCTAGACGCCGATACTCGTAATCCTCCTGGGCCGAACGTCCCGCAACCGTGGCAATGGGTTGACGCACCTGACCGAGCAGCTGGCGCGGGGTCTCATTCATGCACACCACCGGATAATCTGCATCGTACGGTCACTGGCAGACATCCAGAACCTGCTCCATCGCTCCCACGAACTCGACACCGCCCTGCGGTGGAATCACCCAGCTGACACGCCGCCACGGCTTGATCTCGTTTTTTTAATCCGCCTCACCGTCTCATACGAAACACTGTCAACTTGACCAAACTCCACTATCTGATCCGCCAGTAGCTGCAACGTCCGCTACGAACGACCGTCCGGTGGAGTCGAACAACTCAAGGCCATCAAGTGTGCCTCAAACTGAACAATTTGTCCTCCATCGTTATACGACATCCCATCGATGATTGAACACTGGGAACTAAACTGTGAAAGTCAGGAGGCAGGTGAATTTTGATTTAATATGATAGATTAAGTAAGAATTCAACTAGCTGCTGAGGAGTGTCGGATAGTCGAACAACTCAAGGCCATCAAATGACAGAAGGCCAACAAATTAGACGAAGTAGAACTCAGAATACCAGATCATCGAATGTATTGGAGTAATATAACACCGACTTTGCTGATTCTTAAAAACCCAAATTATTCTGAATACTTGTGTTGAAATACTTTTGTCAAATTACTTCCTTCAAATATTCAAGACGTTCAGCACCAGCGGGATGTGTAGAAAGCCAATTACCTGATTGATCGTCAATGCACTCTTGGAATTGACTGGACGGGGTGTCTTTGCAAAGGTGATGGTATATTTTGTTCAATGCGGTGGTAAAGTGAACTGGGTCTATGTTAGCTTCTTGCAAAAGTTTCACTCCCATTAAATCCGCTTCCCTTTCAAAGTCCCGGCTTAAATTCAGCGCCCACAAATCTACCGCAATAACCGAAGCTTCTTCGATGAGTGCTTCGTTTGCACCGAACACGATAGCAGCCAATGCTGATATACCTACCAGCTCTATAATTTGATTCAATGAATGACGTTCTTTAACATGAGCTATTTCATGTGCAATCACCGCGAGTACTTGCTTGTCATCAGCGAGCAGTTCCACTAAGTCATCAGTTACCACGATAGGTCCGCCAGGAAAAGCCAGTGCATTTGGACCGATAATTTTTCCCGACTGATGAAACTTGATCTTGACATTCTGTTCCAGTCCAACAATGGTCAGAAGCTTTTCTGCTTCGGTTGTAAGCCTATGAATTTGGTCCTCAGGTAGCTTAGAGTGTTTTAGATATACAAGTTGCAGGGACTTATAGGCATTTTCACCAATTTGTCTCTCCCAAGAGGTAGGAAAGATTGAGACGGTGAAATGAGTAAAAGACAGTAGCGCAAGTCGATAGACAATGATTGCGCTGATAAAAATGAGTCCAAGAATAAGAGCCTTCTTGAATGAAAAGCATTCAAGCCAAGAAATTATTCGTTCAAACCTGTTTGAATGTTGAGCGGCTTCTAATGAGCTCAACTGATTGTGGAGTATAAACAGTGAACCATCTTCAAAGTGTATGTTTTGTTTATTTTGAATGCACTTGATGACTAGATTTCGATTTTGTATTTCATTGTCCACTCGGACCTCAGCCGTCTCGCCTTGGATATTAATTTCTGCATCAGAGGATTTCGATGAGAGTTTATCGAAGTAATCACCTGTATAGAACATTTAGATGCTCACTTCAATTCCTTCAAATTCTGCAAACTCCTGTCCGAATGCAGATTGTAACACCAGCGCATCATCAACAAACTTATCCAAATCTCCTTGGATACTAGTTTTAGTACAGTCTGCCAGATAACTGTACATCCTCACGGTTGCCCACGGTAGAAGCAATCCGATGGTAACAACAACTGCAAACAGGTTGCTCAAACTGATCCAGATGAACCTGGCGGGGTGAATATCTGAATCGAACTTTACAACATCAGATAACATCAACGTTCTAACCATGATGTTTCTACACAGAATTCGGTAAATGAATGACATTGAAAATAGGGCAGATAGCGGTAGAACAACAAATAGTACAAACAAAAAAGATGGATTTTCGGATGGGTTACTGCTGGCAATAGAATAAAGTAAAACTAGAGTGAATATTACACCGCTGATGACGACTGTTGGAATGATGCCACCGAGCAGGAAAGCGAGGTAATAACTTTTAGTTGTAGGTTCTGCTTGAAATCGGGTTGTTCCATAGGAATGTTGACTGGCAAAATATCTGTAGTAGTGTTTAGAGAAAAGCGGCGTTAGTAATCCGATGCTGAGCAGACCGATTACCGGAGCGATAACGAACCACCAGAATGATTTCCAGTAAGTCCCGTGCCAATTGAATCTGACATTTCTGTAAGATGTCATTCTGGCTGCGAATTTCATCGAACTGTTCAAAAGCCAAGGAGTTAAAAACAGTATTCCCAACCAAGTAAAAATTGCAACTAATGGTTCAAAAGTCGAAACAAAACTTAGAACAATCAATATCACAAAGGCAATCAATCGTCCTTTGAATATCTGCAGCCCGGTTGCATGGTAGCTAAACCCATAACCAGCTATCTTAGTGTTATTTCTAAAGTAAGTAATGCGCCTAACCTTCGCCCAAGCGCTGTAAATTCCGAATGTGATGAGAGTCAATAGAACATTAACTATCCATATTCCAAAATATTCTTTAGCAGTGCCTGTAAATTCAATGCGTTGGAACTCAGATTCCATTTGATTCGAAGCCTTTACTTTGAAAAATTGTCGATGCTATTTCCAGCAGTTCTTTTTAGTATCTAATCATTTGAAGTGTTAAGTACTGGGAACCGTTGTCCAAGATTGAAGCATTATTGGTATGGTTGATTGAACTCATTCCTGAAAACTGGTCAGAGAAACAGATTTTTCCATCTGTTATGTCTGTTGCAAATTGCTAATCAGTATATGACTGAATGATAATAGTCGGCAGAAAATAAATTCACAGCATACAATCCATGTTTTTAAAACTTCGAGGCATTTGTACTGTCTAAATTTGCTATGAAGCAGCTTTGGAGGTTAGGCGCACAAAATTGTTCGCTAGCAACTGACCGATTTCAATTCTTGAATCCCATTCCACAATAAGAATCGGCTTTATAGATATTTGACACCTAAATTCTACAGTATGTATTGAGTTGCTTGCCTGTGCAACATTATAGCAACACACTAACTGTTAAAGTATGTTACATGAAGCAGCTTTGGAGGTTAGGCGCACAAAATTGTTCGCTAGCAACTGACCGATTTCAATTCTTGAATCCCATTCCACAATAAGAATCGGCTTTATAGATATTTGACACCTAAATTCTACAGTATGTATTGAGTTGCTTGCCTGTGCAACATTATAGCAACACACTAACTGTTAAAGTATGTTACATGCAGACAGTGGGAACTAATCTGCAAATCATGAGCGTTTAATAGGACTGGAATCTGTGAACTCAGTAACTTCTGGAAAAGTGTTTCGAAAATCGGTTTCTTGCGATGAGTCGTCAACTATCGATTCAGTTCTAGTGATTGCTGAGCAATGAAACTTGTGATTATTCGTCTTGTCAACAGGTTCGCATTGCTTTTTGCCGCTATCTTTTCAATTAAGGGCAGCGCCAAATTCGGTTTTTTGGTGATCCTATTGGCGAGTACTTTCATGCCAATAAACAAAGCAAACCTCTCCTTGACTTGACCTGTTAATTCTAATTAATTTTCGGAATAAGAAGTCAAAAAATGTTAAACTTAGTGGCATCAGATTGACTATGGTTTCAAAGTAGTAAAGCGATTTGAGAGATTACGCGAGCGGAGTTTCAATATTTTGGTGCCGTCTATACTGCTTCATTGCTTTGAAGTGGCAACTTAATATTCAATTTTGGATTCTTAATTGTGAAAAATCTTGAGTGCGATACTATCTTGAAATTGGATAGTATGCGCTATTGTCTTTGACTTACGTGAGTTATACCATTGGTAGACGGAAATAAAGAATTTTTTAAAAATCTAAGGCATGTTGTTGGTGAAAACAATGTGCTAATTGACAAGGAAAAAACCGCTTCATATCTCAAAGAGAGGCGCGGCCGATTTTTCAGTGCCACTTGTTGTGTTATAGAACCCGAATCGACAGAGCAAGTTTCAGCTATCGTAAATCTCTGCCGAAATGCCGGTATCCCAATTGTTCCGCAAGGCGGTAATACAGGAGTTTGTGGTGGTGCTGTGTCCGATACCGATACAGTTATTGTCAATCTTAGGCGAATGAATCGCATACAAAACGTTGACGCAACAGGCTATACGATAGAGGCTGATTCTGGGTGTGTTTTGTCAGATTTGCAGAATTCCGCTTTGGAAAAAGGTTTGTATTTGCCACTCAGTTTAGGCGCCGAAGGAACTTGCCAGATAGGAGGTAATCTATCAACCAATGCTGGAGGTGTTAATGTTCTACGTTATGGGAATGTCCGTGACTTGACTTTGGGAATTGAGGTTGTATTGCCCAACGGCGAGGTTTGGAATGGAATGAACGCGCTTCGAAAAAACAACACCGGTTATGATCTCAAGAACGCTTTTATTGGCGCTGAAGGCACCTTGGGCATAATCACCGCTGCAGTTCTAAAGCTGTTTCCAAGACCAACGCATCGCGCGACTGTGATAGCCGCAGTTGAATCTATTGAAAATGCAGTGGATTTATTTGCTAGAACTCGCCGTGAAACATCAGATTTCGCGTCATCGTTTGAATTGATGTCAAGACAATGCATCGAATCGGCGATGTACCATATCTCAGAATGCCGGGATTTTTTTGAACGATCCTACAAGTGGTATGTGTTGATTGAGTTAGGTGACAGTACTAGCGACGGTATTTCTCAAAATCTCGCAGAGAGCTTTCTTGGCAGTATGTTTGATGACGGGATCATCCTAGACGCGGTGATAGCTAAGAATGAGAAGCAGGCACAACAAATGTGGCGAATGCGTGAGGCAATTGTTGAAGCTCAAAATTATGAAGGTAAAAGTATCAAAAATGATGTTAGCGTGCCACTTATCAACATAGCCCGTTTCATTGAGACAACAATCCAACGGTTGGAGGCTATGGTACCTGGTTCTCGCTGTTTTGTTTACGGTCATGTCGGCGATGGCAATATCCATTTCAATCTGAGCCAACCACTGGAAGCAGATGGTGATGAATTTTTTGAGCGCTGGTTCGAGATAACCGATGCTGTTCACGAAATTGCCAACGAATTAGGTGGATCATTCAGCGCTGAGCATGGGATTGGTTTATTAAAAACTCGTGATATGACCAAATACAAATCTTCAGTTGAGCTGGACCTCATGCGGACCCTAAAGTCTGCGTTTGATCCACATAACATCATGAATCCGGGTAAGGTTCTGCCTGAGCACAATCCCCAATTGCGGATTGTCGGCACTTAGTTGCTGGGGCTAGATCGAAGCTCGCAATACCTCCTTTTTCAAGCTGGCGATTGATGCGGATGGATCTAGTTCTTTGGGGCAGAACGTTGTACATGAACCCATCGTATGACAGGCAAGACATCCACTATTGGTAGCATTATTCTCAAGCAGTTGATGTGGGTTGGAGTATCGGTCGTCATTCACGAGTGACCACACACGATTGAGTGCTGCTGGTCCAAAGTAGTCATCTGACCAACGAACAACATCGCAAGCAGCATAACAGACACCGCAGCCAATGCATTCAATTGCCGCATTCGCATTTTGTCGACGATTAGATTGCGGGTCGATTTTATGAAAATCTTTCTTGTTAGGAGATTTTGATTGGAATGTACCGCCTGCATCAATCCAGCGGTCAAAGAAGGGTTTCATGTCAACGACCAGGTCTTTGATGGTTGGGAAATTATTCAACGGTTCGATTCGAATACGCTTGTCATTCTTAAATATGGATGACTGGGTACGGCAGGTCCATCTTGGCACCCCGTTGACTGTCATTGCGCAAGTGCCACACATCCCCACTCGGCATGAAAAACGGAACGACAGTGTATTATCAAGCTCGCGTTGAATATAGGTAACAATGTCAAGTACTGTTTGTTGGGGTAGGCGAGGAACCTCAAAAGTTTGGAAGCAGTAGTCAGCTTGGTCTCCGCGCCACACTTCAACAATGTTTATCTGACGGTTAATTTTCACTATGGAATACTAGACTCTAGATTCGATGATTGTTCTATTTCCTATCGGTTAGATGTAAAACCAAATATACAAACAAATATACAAAAATTTCGGTTTAGCCTTAATCTTGAATGTTCAAGTCGCTTTTTCAGAATTAGTTAATATCATCGGACTTCAAACAAACTTCAAATTTGATACTGATATTGAATTTCAATTGAATACTTCTGATCGATTTTCGCTAGCAATTTCCAATGGAAATAGATTTAGCTTCGTTGCAGTTTTCAGTATGTATGCTGATTCCATTCTAAACTCCTTCGCAGGAAACAATTTTCTATTCCGTTTTGCTCTGTTGCTACCACACGTAATTTGAGAACACATATATCCTTCGCTCTATATTGGCCGAATTCAATGCTTGCAATCCTTCCCCAAGTATGAATTGGCTTCATAGGCATCACCGTTTTTTAAGTCCGATATCTCCCCACTTGCCTATGGTATCAAGCTGCCTATCAGCGCAACATTATAGATACCCGCGCAGATGTCATGGCATTACATGCTTCGGGTTGACTGGCCTAGGATGATTCGCGTTTTTTAGAGAACAATAAATATTGCTATGTACCTAAGCCGTTGGGAGTACAGTTGATGTGAATTTTTAAATCGGAGAATCTCTAACGTTCCCTGCCTGCTTTGAACTCTCCCCAATTGGTGACGACCTTGGCTCCAATCGTCAAAAAGGGTTCAGGTGGTAACTTCTTCGGTTGATCAAACTGCAACACACGATTTAGTGAAGATGAGTGTTTTCCGTAAGCCATTTCTGCTATCAATTTCCCGTGTAAAGTGCCTTGTACTACACCAAGTCCGTTCTGGCAACAGGCTGAAAACAATCCTGATTCCAGTTCACCAAAAGCTGGGACAGCATTTCTGCTTAAACAAAGTAATCCGCCCCAACTGTATTCCATATCAATATTTGCTATATTTGGAAATCGACGCTTGAAAGACTGAATATGAGACCGCTTAACTCTTTCTAGTTGTGTTGTTGAGACCATTCGCTTCGGTGCCCAGCTGATTCCGTTTCGAATCAGTATTCTGTCACCAGCAATTCCGGTAATCCGGCGTACAGTTGAGCCTGAAGAATCTGCCGGTGTAAACCCCCAACTAGACTCACCACCAAGCAATTTGATTTCTTCAGAAGTCAGCCTTCTAGTCATTGAACCATAGAGATAAATGTGGATCAAACGACGATGATAAAATCCAAAACTCTCAATGTGCCCATTCACGGTTAAAATCACTGATTTGGCTTCAACTGTGCCTTCAGTAGTTTTCAGCTTCCAGGCGTTTCCAGTTTTCTCAATTTCCACAACTGGCGTATTTTCAAATACTTCTACACCGCTTTCACTCACACCTCTAGCAAAGCCTTGCACATAGAGTCCAGGGTTTATCATGCCGCCACCAGTTGTCGCTAAGCCGCCGATGTAGTAGCGCGATCCACAAATTTCGAACATTTGCTGTTCATCGAGAAATTCGTATGGCTCTTGCATTTGAGTTAGGTGAGCTGCGTACTCTGAATTGTGTTTAAGCCCCTTTTCAGTTGCTGCAGCATTGATCTTACCGCTCATATTTAATGCGTCAGTGGGTAATTGGTATTCTTCAACCGCCTTCTTTGAGAACTTAATGGCTTCTCGATTCAAAGCAGTTTGTCTTTGGTCATTCTCAATCTTTGATACATAGTCCTTCGATCCCAAGTTGTGCGGTAGGTCAATCATAAAACCAGAATTTCGGCCTGATGGTCCTTCACCGATGGAACGCGCTTCAAATAGTGCGATTCGGGACTGCGGTTCTAGATGTTGTAAGTGTCGTGCGGCAGCAAGGCCGGCAAATCCCGCACCAACCACTGCGAAATCGACTATGATATTTTTCTCAAGTTTCGGGTAACGCTGTCCTTGTCGCACAATGCTTGTCCACACTGCCGGACCTGGATCAAATGGGAATCGACTGATTTTCATGCGCAATTAGACTCTGAAATATTCAGAAATCAAGATTAAACTATCGCACTAAAGTAAAAGCACAATTTTGTTTGAAAGCAGCTAGTGCGTCCAGTTGAGTTCATTGATTGCCGGAATCTCCGTTTCCCGACGCGCAATGTACTCCTGCAGAGCCTCATCCACTGCTTCATCTAACACCGGTAGCTCGTAAGAATTAAGCATTGCATGTGCGCTCTGTACAGCACGGTCGGTAATTTCTGTGGCTCCTTCAGCTACCCACTGTTCGTAGGTGTTGTTATCAAAGAGCTTAGGCATGAAGAATGCTCGCTGGAAATTCGTCAAGGTATGTGGATGGCCCAAATAATGTCCACCGGGCCCGATATCTGCAACCGCTGCGATGGCGTCTTCAAAATCATCCCACACTATTCCTTCTGCCATTCTGTAGCCCATCGCACACTGTTCTGCGTCTACAACGAACTTTGCGACTGAGCAGTGCATGCCAGCCTCATTCCAACCGGCTGAATGCCAAAGGTAGTTTCCACCAGAAAGTAATACAGCCATCATTGTGGATGCGCTCTCATAACCTGCCTGTGCGTCAAGAGTCTTTGAGCCGCCCAAAGTGTTTGAAGTTCGCCAAGGGAGTTTGTAGTACCTTGCCATTTGGCCAATCATAAAATTCATCAAACTGATCTCTGGAGTTCCTGCCATTGGGGCGCCTGACGACATCGAAACTGTTGAAAGGTAGTGCCCATAGATTGCCGGACTACCTTTCCGCACGACTTGTGTATAGGCAAGCGCAGATAGAGCTTCCGCATTTAGCTGTGCCACAGCTGCTGCAGTTGACGCTGGAGTATTGGCACCACCTAAAACAAATGGCGAACACAATATGGGTTGATTGCGTCTGCTGAATTCGCGCAACGCTCCCAGCATAGTCTCATCCCACAGCAAGGGTGAATTTCCATTGCAGTTGCCCGTGACCACTGGATAGGTTTCCATGAATTCCTCCCCAAACAGAATCGCACACATATTCAGTACATCAGTAGCATTCTTAGGGGATGTTGTCATTCCCATAAATGTCTTGTCCGAATACCTCATAGATGAATAGGTGATTCGAAGGTGACGGTGTGAAACAGGATGATCCATCGGCTCTACAATGTGATGTGAAGTCGAATGAATAGCTGGAGATAGATGCGCTAGTTTATGCAACATCGCGAGATCATCAAGAGTTGGATGTCTGCGTTGATCTTCTAGGTCTCGTATGTAAGGTGCCCCAGCCATTGGAATGAATATCGAAGATCGACCGCCAATTCTGACACTTTTTTCTGGATTTCGTGCGTGGAGTGTCAACTCCGATGGAATGGTTGATATTAATTCGCTGATTAAATTACGATCCAAGTGAACCCGGTATCTGTCCCGAATGTCTGCTCCGGCTGATTTCCAGTCTTTGATGGCTTGGGGATCTCGAAAAACCACACCGACGTTTTCAAGAATACCCATAGAAGCCAAATGAATTCGTTCGATTTCTTCTTGAGTCATAGGCTCCACTAGAGGAAGACGACCGACCAAAGGCGGTAGCATGGGTTCTACAAGATTGCTTCTGACGCGTCTTCTTTTTTCTCGTCCTCCGCGTCGCTGAGTAAGCTCTTCGGCGCTTAGAATTTCACTCATGCCATTTGATAGGTAAATTTGGACTTAGGCTCAATTACAACTGATGTTATCTGATGCGAAGTTCAAGTATTATTTGCATTGTAAGTAGCATTTGAAAGAACGGTTTCAATTGAAAGAAATTAATCTGAGTTTTTTTCATATTCGGATTGGTTGAATGGTACATGGAGTTAGCGCCATCTTATGCGATTTGAAACTAGTTGACTTTTGCAGGTTACGTTAACAATCAGATGATGGCTACCCGGTACCCGGGTTTCAGATGTGGCAAGCGGTGGGTGTGCAAGATAACATAGTTAGTGTCTTCCGAAGTCGCCAGCGATCTTTCCGCCGAAACCAAGGCGTTTGTTATGTATGTAAATGTCCGGTATTGTATTGACAATACACCATGAAAAATCCGACCCTCGACACTGTTGCTGTAATATCAATACACTTAATTTTTCACAAATGCCGTTTATCTCATAACCCCAAAAAAACTCAACATACCCTCATAAATCCCAATTTTTCAATATTTTTTAATATATTATAGGCGCCGTTAACCTCTCCAACTGATAATTATCAGCTCTGGCGTGAAATTACCAAGCACAAGCGTTCGTATCGCGGAAAATCACTAATTCGCTACACTGGGTTCTATATAAAACAATGCTTGAAAATATACTTCGCAAATACCTCAGATATAGTACATCGGCACAGTCCGCTTCTGTTCGCTATAGTCTGTGTTTTGTGCGTCTTGCAAAACACCTAATAATTCGGTTGCCCACATGCCCCTCACAATAAGGTTCAGCCACTACCTCTAGGGATTTATCAGTAGTAGGAATATGCCTTTAATCCGATTTCGGTCCGACAGTGACCGTGACGCTTGCAGTAATCGTTGTGATCAGCGGGCGCAGGAAAAACTGGATTTTCAATGTTCATGATTGGAGGAATCGATGAAATCGCTGGTGTGTGCCCTAAAATACCACTTGCTCGCATTGTAATAAATGTCAGAATAGATTTTGAAGTTTCAAATAGAGATAGGCGCCGAAGACAGTTTATCGCTGGTGTTGGTCCCAACATATGCTCGCAACGCTTGGTCAGTATCTAAAAATGCAGCGGTTTACTCTTTGCCGCAGAATTTCTCAGATCAAACTTTTAGACGAAATTCCGCTTTTGCATGTTTAAACCCTTCACGTTTGTTTGATTACATTTACCGAACGGTACAGCATTCAGCCAGATAGATATGAAAGTATATAGGGTGTGTACAGAATAGTGAAGACAGACTATCTTCAACGAGTTTTGCAAGCGCGTGTCTATGATGTCGCTGAGGATACGCCGTTGGATTACGCCGGTAATTTGTCACGCAGATTAAATCAGAATGTCTGGCTGAAGCGAGAAGACGAACAACCTATATTCTCATTCAAGCTGCGCGGTGCATACAACAAAATGTCGCGCCTTCCCCAATCGATTCTAGACAAAGGTGTAGTAGCGGCTTCGGCAGGAAATCACGCTCAAGGAGTTGCACTGGCAGGTAAGGCACTTGGTTGTCCAGTCACCATTTTTATGCCTGTTACTAGCCCGCAAATCAAGATTAAGTCTGTACGCTCTCTCAGTGCGGATGTTAAGTTGGTTGGAGATAGTTACAATGAGGCGAATATTGCTGCAATAGAGTTCAGCAAGCATAATAACCTGCGATTAATACCTCCTTATGATGATCCTGATATCATCGCCGGCAATGGTACAGTCGGTCTAGAAATTTTAAGATCGATGAAGGGTGACCTACATGCGATTTTTGTGCCAGTTGGCGGCGGTGGATTAATCGCTGGTATTGCTGTGTATGTAAAAAATGTAAATCCCAAAGTGAAAATAATAGGGGTTGAGCCTGAAGACTCCGATGCTATGGCTCTCTCTATGGAATCCGGGCGAAGAGTTCGACTAAAAGAAGTTGGTATTTTCGCTGATGGCGTTGCAGTTAAACAGGTTGGACGTCTCACATTTTCACTCGTACAGCAGTATGTCGATCAAATCATACGCGTTAACACTGATGAGATTTGCGCCGCAATCAAGGATATATTTGAGGACACGCGCAGCATTGTTGAACCCTCCGGTGCACTCGCAGTAGCCGGACTGAAGCGCTACTGCGAGCTCATGACAAAATCACAGCTGGGCTTAGTTGCTATCAACTCAGGTGCTAACATGAATTTTGACCGCTTGCGTCATGTTTCTGAGCGCGCTGAGATAGGTGAGCGCAGAGAGGCTATATTGGCAGTCACAATTCCTGAGCGCCCCGGTAGTTTTCGACAATTCTGTTCCGTTATCGGTAAACGAAATATTACTGAATTCAACTATCGATATGCAGGCTCGAACGAAGCCCATGTCTATGTTGGAGTTCAAGTTGATAGCCAGGAGCAGATTGTAAACACCATAACAGATTTGAAGAAGGCTGGCTACCCAGTTATAGACTTAACCGATAATGAAATGGCAAAGATACATGTCCGACACATGGTTGGCGGACGTGCCCCTAATGCCGACAATGAGATTGTATATCGATTTGAATTTCCAGAGCGTCCGGGGGCATTGCTCGGTTTTTTGCAAAACATGGGCAGCTCTTGGAATATCAGCATGTTCCACTATAGAAATCATGGAACGGATTTTGGCAGAGTGCTATGTGGTGTGCAAGTTCCAAAGGAAGAGATGAATCAATTTAAGAAATTTTTAAAAGCGGTTGGGTTCAAGTATGCCGAAGAGACTAACAACCCTGTTTACAGAATGTTCCTCACTTAACCAAAGGTAATTGTCGTGACCGAATCAAATGTATTAACAGAAAGAGAATTCGTTGGATTGTACGTAATACCTGGTGAAGGTATAGTGGCTGCCATGCAGGATGTCAGCGGTACTAATTTGTATGACAAGCAGGGGTTAGAGTGGCTCATTGTTAAAAAGAAAAAGGAAGGGGCAAACTGTGAGGCTGAAGAAGAGGCACTAGCTAGAATCAAGTTACACAATTCTGCAAACGGTGGATAATTTTGAATGAAGTCTTGGTTTCACTACAGAGTCGAAATGGCCGCTTATGGTTTGGGCTGAGATTGCTGAACCTATTCAGCTCAATCGACGCGAAGTACACGTATGGTCGTCTTCTCTCATAGTGGATGACAGCAGATTTCAATTCTATGAATCATGCCTTGATGAACGCGAGATTGCGAGGGCAAATCGTTACACTATTGAGCAAGCAAGGCGATATTTTGTGGTTGCTCGCGGGACATTGAAATGGTTGCTTAGCAAGTACACAGACACAAATCCGACACAAATTCGATTTCAACTTGGGCCGAAAGGTAAACCGTATCTGCATTCTAACGATGAGACCTCACTCCAATTCAATTCCACTGACACAAAACATGAAGCGCTTTTTGCTTTTTGTTGGGACGCGGAGCTTGGCATAGACATTGAGTTAAGGTCGCGTTCGGTTCGCCACGAATTGATTGCCTCTAAAAAACTTACACCCGGTGAGTTCAAACTATACCAGCAGTGTCCGGAAAACATACGTCGACAGTTTTTCCTGTCTGTTTGGACTCGAAAGGAAGCATACGGCAAAGCCAAAGGGTTTGGCATGTACTATCCGATGGCGGAAATTGAACTGGTTCGTTCGCTTAAGCTTGAACCGATATCAATCTCGGATCAATCAGGATTAGTTTGGCAGGTAATCCAACTTGAGCCCTCGCCGAAATTGACTGCGTGTGTTGTGACGCAAGGGGCAGGTTTTATATTGCAAAGATTCCGTCTTGCTAGTCAGCTCTGATTTTGGTTCGGTTTGTTAGCTGTGGTATTTCTGATCTGATGGTCTGCTGATACTTGAGGCTCATCGTCATCCATCAGAATTCGGTGTGCAGCACCGTCAAGGTCATCATACTGTCCGCTGCGAACAGACCAGAGAAAGAAGGCGGCAAGCACAGTTGCTACTATGAGCGCAATTGGCAGCAGTAAAAACAAGATATCCAAACTACATTACCCGACAATCAATGTTGTTTATGTTTTTGGCCTATTCAAATTAGTATTGCGACTGCTTCCAATCCGTAAGGAGTTGCAGACAACAATCAACGAACTTAAAGACATACCGACTGCCGCTACCAGTGGCGGTACATATCCCGCGGCGGCTAGTGAGATTCCGAGCAGATTGTAACTTATTGCCCAAAGCGCATTTAACCGTATTGTTCTTTTTGTAATATCAGCACTTCGGCGGGCTGTATTAACAAGCTCAAGTTGCTCTGACAGTAAAATTAGATCTGAGTTGATTTTCACAATTTGAAGTGCATTTGCTGGTGCAATAGAAACATTGGCAGCAGCTAATACTGGCGCATCATTAATACCGTCTCCCATCACCGCGACGCAGCGGTTTTGTTGCTGGTAGCCGTGGATGTAATCAAGCTTGTCTTGAGGTGAGCATTCCCAGCTCACTTTTGAAATTCCGACACTAGCCGCGATGCGTTTGGCCTCGTTTTCCCTGTCACCGGTAACTAGTGCGACCTCAGCGCCGGTTGATATGATGTCCTTGATAACTTGCTTAGCGTTGTCGCGGAGTGGATCCTCCATGTTAAATATTCCAATGAGTTCTTTTTCGTCAGCCAAATAGCTAACTAGCCCTGGTTGGTTGTGGATCAAATTAATGCCAATATTTGAAACTTTGCTTTCAATGTAGCGCTTGGAACCAAGATAGTAGTATTTTCCATCGATCATAGATTGGATACCAAGGCCCGGTTCATTGATAACATGTAGCACTTTCAATTTATTGTTGGAACTACATGACCGTGCAATCGCGCAAGCAATAGGGTGCTCCGAACCTCGGGCGATTGCCGCCGCAATCTGGAGTGCTTCGCTATTAGAGTGATTGCCAAAAGTTTGGACTGAACGCAGTTCAGGTTTACCACAGGTTAAGGTGCCGGTTTTATCAAACAAGAATACATCAGCATTTGCCAAAGCTTGCAATCCTGCAACGCGGGTAACCAACACACCTTGATGAACCAACGAGTTAACGGCAACGGCAAGTGCCGTCGGTACTGCAAGCGACAAGGCACATGGGCATGCAACGACCAACACTGAAATTGTGAAACTAATCCATAGAGGACTATCTGCATACCACCAGAAAAACGCAACACAAGCGGCAATGAACAACACTCCCAATGAAAAACTGCCGGCAATTCGATCTGTCAAGCGTACAAATTGCGGTTTTGTGGCGGCCTCTTGATTCATCAGTCGAACGATGTTGGCGAGAACTGAGTCAATACCGATATGAATGACTTTGATGACAACAGTATTGCTCAAATTGTTAGATCCCCCGATAACAGTATCGCCCACACTTCGGGCTAATGGTGTCGATTCACCTGATATAACTGATTCATCGATATTGCTGGTTCCATTGACAATCACTCCATCAGCAGGCACCGTTTCACCGGGCCGAACTAACAGATGATCTCCAAGTTCAAGGCGCGCGACCGGAACAGTTTCTGCTGAGCTCAGATCATTTTCATTTTCAAGTCGATTGGCAGTTATCGGTGAAGCGAAAGCGATGCGATCAATGGTCTGTGTCATTCGTTGATGTGCAGAATGCTCTAAATATCTGGCGCCGAGTTGCAGAAAAACAAACATTGCAATACTATCAAAATAGACTTCACCACGGTTAGTAAAAACAGCATACGCGCTCGCAGCGAATGCAATTAGCAGCCCAAGGGCGATTGGCACATCCATGGTTGCAGACAGCTGTCTTAAATCCCGCACGGCTCCTTGGAAAATAGGTGCCGCTGAATAAATCAAAATCGGTAGGATGGCCAATAACCCAATCCGGTGAAACAGCTCTCCGTGCTGTTCTGCGATGTAAGACCAATCGCTTGCGTACTGAGCAACGGCAAGAGTCATTACCTGCATGCCAAATATTCCAGCTACACCCAGCCGCCGCAAAAGATCGCGTTGGGTGTTTTGTATGGCGGTTGCCTGAGCGGTGCGGTCAAAAGGACTGACACCATAGCCTAATGATTCAATAGCGCTAACCATGTCGCTCAACTTGACACTTGATTTGCGCCAGCGCACAGTCAATTTATGCGAACTGTAGTTGACATTAGCACTGATCTTGTTATTAAGACGCTTAAGCTTGTTTTCTATTAACCAAACGCAAGCAGGACAGTGCATGTTGTGGATAATGAATTCTGTTTCACAGGCAAGATCACCGAGCTCACGTACGATTTGAGACTGCATGAGCGAGTCGTCGTACAGATTTGCGTCAAGGCTAGTATGAGCAGCTCGGGTCTTGTCAACCGGATTTGGTGTCGCCGTTCTCTTGCGATAGTAACCAGATAAGCCAGATTCGTGAATCATCTCAGCAACTGCCGCACAGCCTTGGCAACACATTGGATATTGCTTGCCATTTATAGTGCCGTAGACAATATTTCCGGCGACGACGGGATCACCACAATGGTAGCAGTTAACTGTTTTGACGTTTGGAGATGATGAATTCACGTGATGTTTAGAATTTTATTGCTGTTTAGTAATATGACAAGTGTAGTTTAGTGGAGTTAAAGGCATGCCAGAATTTCGAAAGATCGGGACTTCGCAATCTGAATGCCTCATTTTGTGGCATCTTGGTCAAGGAGGATTCTGAACGTGGCTAGCACCTGAAAAATCACTATTACTAGAATAACTAAGCATAGAGCGAAATGTTTGGCATGAGTTTGCACACCCTTGTCAGGTGGTTGGTAGTGTATATATTAGCCTCATATTAATGCTGATCTCAACATTAATATGAGATCGTAATCTAGACGGCGAAAAATCCTCAAATTGTGATTGACTGATGAAACACATTTTGATAATATATTGCAATTGTGATTTAGTATTCAGAATCAAGTTAATATTGAGGCGCAAATCAAATTGATCATGTACCAATGTTCATTAAATGGATCGTAGATATATTCATCGATCCTGTTAAAGCATGGGAATCGATTCGTGAAACAAGTCCGACCACAGCCGGAGTCTTGTTTGGCCATGTTGCAGTGCTAGGCGCTATCCCACCACTTAGCGCTTATTTCGGAACATCAAAAGTTGGTTGGACCATTGGAAATGCCGACCCGGTTCGTCTGACCGAGGCGAGTGCTGGCTCAATCTCGATTATCTATTACATTGTTATTATTTTCAGTATCTACATGTTGGCCCGCATCATTCGTTGGATGAGTGTGACCTACGGTGCAGAAAAATCCCTAGCCCAGTGTACAGCGTTGGCCGCATACCCGGCAACTCCCTTGCTACTAGTGGGGATTGTTCAGCTATATCCAGTGCTTTGGTTGAATTATTTAATTGGTCTGCCGGCATTTGCATATTCGATTTATCTACTTTATCGCGGCACACCGATAATAATGGAAATTCCAACTGAGCGGGCTTTCTTATTCAGTAGTGCGGTATTGGCGGTTTGCTTAATTTCTTTAGTCGGTGTACTCGCTGTCTCCGTAACATTATGGGGCTTTGGCATTGACCCGGTTTTCACTGTGCATTAATTTTAATAATGAATACTCAACAAGCGGCAACATATAATTACCGAGTGGTGCGTCAATTTGCCATAATGACCATTGTCTGGGGTATCGTTGGCATGGCAGTTGGAGTTTTTATAGCTGCGCAACTGGTGTGGCCGGCGCTCAATTTTGACATTGCTTGGCTAACATACGGGCGCCTTCGTCCATTGCACACGAATGCAGTGATCTTCGCGTTTGGTGGTTGTGCGCTGTTTGCGACTTCATACTATGTTGTACAGCGAACCTGTCATGTGCGCCTAATCAGTGACAAACTTGCCGCTTTTACATTTTGGGGATGGCAGCTTGTGATTGTATCGGCAGCGATAACGTTACCACTTGGTTTCACAACCACAAAGGAGTATGCCGAGCTAGAGTGGCCGATCGATGTGCTGATTACCATTATATGGGTTGTTTATGCCATTGTATTCTTCGGTACTATCCTCAAGCGGAGGATTCAGCACATCTATGTCGCAAATTGGTTCTTCGGTGCGTTCATATTAGCAGTTGCCATGTTGCATGTAGTGAATAGCGCAGCGTTGCCGGTTTCTTTCTTCAAATCCTATTCCCTATACGCTGGTGTGCAGGATGCGATGGTGCAGTGGTGGTATGGGCACAATGCAGTCGGTTTTTTCTTGACTGCTGGATTTCTTGGAATCATGTACTACTTTGTGCCCAAACAAGCTAATCGTCCGGTTTATTCATACCGGCTGTCAGTAGTACATTTCTGGGCCTTGACTTTCACTTACATTTGGGCTGGACCGCATCACCTGCATTACACATCTCTACCGGATTGGGCGCAATCCCTAGGCATGGTGTTTTCGCTAATTCTATTGGCACCTTCATGGGGTGGCATGATTAACGGCATCATGACTTTATCAGGAGCATGGAACAAGCTTCGCACTGATCCGATTTTGAAGTTTCTGATTGTTTCGATTTCGTTTTATGGAATGTCCACATTTGAAGGCCCGATGATGTCAATCAAGACTGTCAACTCATTGTCTCACTATACAGATTGGACAATAGGACATGTCCACGCTGGGGCTCTTGGTTGGGTAGCGCTGATCTCAATTGGTGCCATGTACTATCTTATTCCTCGGCTTTACGGGCGCGAGTTGCATAGCATAAAGCTCGCTGAGATGCATTTCTGGATTGCTTGTATCGGTATTTTGCTGTATATCACATCGATGTGGGTGTCCGGAATTACACAAGGTTTGATGTGGCGAGCTGTCAATTACGATGGAACGTTGACCTACAGTTTCATTGAAAGTGTACAGGCTATGGCACCGTTCTATGCTATTCGACTGGTTGGAGGTGTGTTTTTTCTATTCGGCATGTTAGTTATGGCTTTCAATTTAGTAAAAACCGTGCGCGGGAGCGAACCGAGTGAAGCCCCGATTCCCCAGCCTTCATAGAGTTTGGTAGGGTTGTAAATGATGGAGATGAGATCAGACCGGAATATCGGATTGATGATAGTGTTGATTCTGTTTGTGGCTAGTATTGGCGGGATAGTCCAGCTTGTACCGCTTTATTTTCAACGGTCGGTGACAGAACCAGTTGAAGGGCTTGAACCCCATTCACCATTGCAACTAGCTGGTCGAGATATTTACATACGCGAGCAGTGTGTATCCTGTCACTCACAGATGATTCGCTCGCTACGGGCCGAAACTGAGCGCTATGGCCATTACTCGGTTGCCGGCGAGTTTGTCTATGAACGTCCATTCCAATGGGGGTCTAAGCGAACCGGACCGGATTTGGCGCGAGTTGGCGGTCGCTACAGCGATGAATGGCATCGTTTGCATCTGATTAATCCGCGTTCGGTTGTGCCAACTTCCATAATGCCGGGCTACCCTTGGTTAGAGAACCGAATGGTCAATGTGAACACTGTAATGAGAAGAATGGAGGCATTGCGCAAACTCGGTCATCCATATTCACAGCCAGATTTCGCAAGGGCACTTGAACAACTTGAGGGCAAGACCGAGATGGATGCGTTAATTGCATACCTGCAAAATCTAGGTGTTGTTCTGTCTTCGTCGAATTTGCAGTAATGATTTGGTTGCACATAGTTTGGACATCAGCTCTTTTTGCAGTGTTTGTTGCTATCGTCTTTTGGGCTTGGAATGGCAAGCGAAGAGAGCGCTTTAACGAAGCTTCTAGGATACCGCTTGAAGATGATACAGATTAACAATTAAATTAGCATGGAATTTGACAACCAATTTTGGGTTTACTTTATTTGCGTTATTGTCATCGCAAGTCTCATCTATGTAATTGCACTTGCTGTTGGCAATCGCAAGACTTCTTCACCGGCCGGTGAAACTACCGGGCATGTTTGGGATGAAGATCTCACGGAATATGACAATCCACTGCCCAGATGGTGGCTATATTTGCTATTTTTGACAGTAATCTTTAGTGTTGGTTATCTGTTGCTGTATCCAGGGATGCTACCGAATGGTGGATTCTTAAAGTGGACTCAACAGAATCAGCATGCGAGAGAAACGGCCAATGCACAAGCCAGATACAGCCAGATGTTTAGTCATTATGAGGGCGTTAACCCGTCGACACTTGCTAAGGATACCGGTGCGATGCGTACCGCTTCGCGGTTGTTTGCACATAATTGTGCGGCTTGTCATGGCACCGATGCCAGAGGAGCACCAGGAATCCCCAATTTGCGAGATGATGATTGGATCTATGGCTCAGAGTCCGAAACAATCTTGAAAACCATATTGGACGGACGAATTGGTGTAATGCCGGGTTGGGAAGCAGTGCTTGGCGGTCCAGAAGGCACATTGGATACAGCTCACTATGTTTTGCAACTTAGCGGCCGAAGCGCCGATGCAGAGCGTGCCGCTCAAGGTGAACAGAAATTCAAAACAGTCTGTGTTGCCTGTCACAATATGGATGGTACCGGTAATCCCCAATTGGGTGGCGTGAATTTGACTGATGACATTTGGCTGCATGGCAGTTCGCTTGAAGAAATTGTAAACATTATCGGCCAAGGTGTGAATAATCAAATGCCGGCCCATCGGGATACGCTTGGTGAGACTAAGAGTCGATTGCTTGCGGGGTATGTAATCAGCCTCAGTGATTGATTTTTTATGAAGTTGCCGAATTTATTTTCTTCTTGCTTAAAATTCGGCAATCATAAGTTGTTTAGTTTGGCAGTTTAGAGCGACTATGACTGAGTGTTGACAATGCCAGATCTTGAAAAAGAACTCTATGCCAAACGTGAAAGAATCTACCCTCGCGAAGTTCATGGTCTTTTTGCGGTGTTACGGTTGGTTGGAGTTGTTGGGCTTCTTGGCATCTACTTCGTCTTCCCTTGGATACTTTGGAATGGAACGCAAGCGGTACTATTTGATCTACCAGCACGAAAGTTTCATATTTTTGGCATTGTGTTTTGGCCGCAGGATTTATATTTTCTGGCAGCACTGCTGGTGATTGCCGGATTATCCCTTTTTTTGTTTACAGCGCTAGCTGGTCGTTTGTGGTGCGGCTATTCATGTCCGCAGACAGTATGGACGGAAGTATTCCTGTGGTTTGAGTATCGCATAGAAGGCAGTCGCTCGCGGCAGATACATCTCGACCAGGCCGCTATGTCGTTTAACAAACTGTGGCGCAAGGCAGTCAAACATTCGATCTGGATTTTAGTGTCAGCCATAACCGCGGTTACTTTTGTCGGTTATTTCACACCAATTCGCGAGTTGTGGGTTGAATTGCTTCGGTTTGAAGCACACCCATGGGCGGTATTTTGGGTCTTTTTCTTCACCGTTGTGACTTATGTCAATGCTGGTTGGATGCGTGAGCAAGTTTGTCTCTACATGTGTCCATACGCCCGTTTTCAAAGTGCAATGTTTGACTCAGACACTCTGACCATCTCTTACGACCCCGCTCGCGGTGAACCGCGTGGTTCGCGGCGACGCGGCACTGACCACCACAGCAAAGGTATGGGCTATTGTATAGACTGCAAGATGTGTGTGCAAGTTTGTCCAACTGGCATAGATATCCGAGATGGCTTGCAATATCAGTGTATAGGTTGCGCAGCTTGTATAGATGCCTGCAATGACATCATGGAAAAAATGAACTATCCCAAGAACTTAATTAGCTACACCACTGAGAACGGACTTAAGGGTGAAAAGTCAAAATTGTTCCGTCCCCGAATTGTGGTATATACCTCGGTTTTGGCACTATTGATAGGCGCAGTGGTTTATGGCATTGCCACTCGGAGTCTTGTTGAAACTGATGTAATTCGCGACCGAAACGTCCTCTATCGAACCACAGCAGATGGTATGATTGAGAATGCATACACGATACGAATTTTAAACAAGGACTCGCGCGAGCATTCATTTTACGTCTCAATTGATGAGTTTGATAGCGCGTCATTACTGGTTGGTCAGTCGCAAATCGAAGTCAGTGCTGGGGCCATCGTCGATGTGACAGTGGCAGTTCGTGCAGAGCTAGACAATACAAACAGTCAAGAGTTTAAGTTCCGTGTATCAGCATTGGATGACAGTAATGTATCAGCTACGGCCTTAGCAAGTTTCATCATACCATAGGTAGCACACGAATTACAAAGTCACAAGAATTGACTGTGAACATCCACGAAACTCAGCCTTGGTATCGAATCCCAATCGTTTGGCTTGTGATTGGTATTCCGCTATTATCGGTTGTAGTCACATTGAGCATAGTCTGGATTTCAGTAGTGACTTTCGATGGTCTGGTTGTCGATGACTACTACAAAAAAGGTTTGGAAATCAACCGCGATCTTACGCGCGATCAAAATGCGCGTGATATCAATCTGAATGCCTTGGTTGGTATTAAGAAAGATTTGATAACACTTGAATTGCGTGCTGATAAATTAAATGAATTACCTAGCCAGTTAAATCTTGGATTCTATCACCCGACTTTGGCTAATCGAGATGTGATAGTCAAGCTAGAACGTTTGTCTGCTGGACGTTATGAAGGATCATTTCAGGAGTTGCCAGCGGGCAAATGGAGGGTTGGGATAGGAACGGAAAAATGGCGACTTGAAGGTATAGTTTATTATCCACGTTCAACAAATGTAGAGCTAAGGCCAACAAAAGGGCGGTGATTCCAAGTAACAGTATTTCGTTGTTTACAGCATTACTTGCCGGCTTAGTTGGATCCATTCACTGTGTCGGTATGTGCGGTGGCATAGTCGGCGTAATCACTGTTGGACTTAAAGACAAAGCCAAGGAATCTTTTTTTTATTGGTTCAGTTACCACGGCGGCCGAATTATGAGTTATACAATTGCTGGTGCGGTGGCCGGTGTCGTTGGTGAGCAGGTCTATGGTTTAGTTTCGATGGAACGAGCGCATCAAGTTGGAGTAATGATTTCGGGATTATTCATTATCGCGCTCGGTCTACATGTCGCTAAGCTGTGGCAAGGTTTGGCTATGTTCGAGAAGATGGGTGCCAAGCTGTGGCGACGATTATCACCGTTGGTGATAAAGGTATTGCCGCCGCAAGCGCTGGGTCATGCTTTCATCGCCGGAATTTTTTGGGGATGGCTACCTTGCGGGCTAGTTTACTCAGTTTTATTTCTGGCGGCGGCTTCCGGTTCAGTATATTACGGTGCGGCGGTTATGTTTGCTTTTGGTATTGGTACGTTGCCGATGCTGGTCCTGATGACGACGTCAGCCCATTGGATACTAAAATTCAAAAATTATGAATGGTTAAGAAAGGGTGTTGGTGTCACCTTCTGCCTTTTGGGTGTGATTGTATTTTTGGGTTTTGTACCGTGGCCTTTGGTCACACACAGCATGTAGCAAATGGAAGTCTATAAAGACACCTCAGCCATACAGAGGATATGTTGCCATTCTTCATCGGTAACAGGTGTGATTGATAGTCGGTTGCCGCGCTGTAGAACTCGCATTTCAGCAAGTGCTGGTTCCTCTCTCATTTGAGCAAGTGATACGATGTGTGGAAACTTGAGCACGAATTTGACATCGACCATCAGCCATCGGGGATTCTTAGGGTCGCTTTTCGGATCGTAATATTTTTCGTTTGCATCGAATGCGGTAGGATCAGGGTAAGTGGAACGGGCAATTTTCATAATGCCGACTATACCGGGAATTTTGCAATTTGAATGGTAGAAAAACGCCTTGTCATTGACACTCATTTCATCGCGCATCAGATTTCGTGCCTGATAGTTTCGAATTCCATCCCAATAATCTGTTTGGTTGGGTTCGCTTGCAAGATCATCGATTGAGTAAACATCAGGTTCGCTTTTCATCAGCCAAAATTTCATATTCAATACCCTCGTTATTTGAAGTTGTATATCTGTTGATCAGTGACGGCGCCGTGTAAAGGGATATCCCAAGCATTGGTGCCAATTGATGGTAAGTGCTGGAAGTCATGTGCTAGTCCAATCACAGCAGGGCGTTTCCAACGGCGCGCAAGGTGCAAATGGCAAAGTGAGGAATCATAGTACCCCCCACCCATACCGATACGATTGCCATTGTCATCAAATGCGACTAACGGAGCTAATATCAGGTCTAGCTGATTGGCGTATACCCAGTTTTTCTCAGCAAGGTCCGGTTCTAATATTCCAAAACGGTTAAGCACAAGTGTACTATTGTATGAATAGCGTCCAAACAACAAACGATTTTTTCCGCCGCGATAAATTATGGGAAGATAGCAGAACTTTGCGCGTGTGAGCGCTCTTGTCATCGCAAGTGTAGGGTCTATTTCCCCATCGTTTGGTAAGTAGAATGCGATTCTCCGACTAGATTGGAAAAGTGGGTGGTTCAGCAACTGGTGTTGTAAACGGCGGGCCGCGTTTATCTGCTCCCTTTGTGTAAGACTACGGCGTATCTGGCGTAATTGTTTGCGGACCTTAGTTTGGGAGGATTCCATTTGCACAGTGAGTTGGTTAGGAAATTGCCACCCGCACGTGCCGTACCGGTCTTGATAACCTTGAACCGATTTGTCCAAGTGGGTACTGGTGAGACGGCTTCAGGTGCTTTGCGCGATGGCAAGCTCACAACGGCCGCATCAGTTGGTTCCCTATATATGCTTTAGGTCCAGGGGTTTGTGGGCCGATTCGAACACTACAGGTGGCAATAAAACCTTTTGGTAAATTATAGATTCAATTCGCCATTACGGAGTCAATTCTGTTGGTTAATTCAGTAATTTTTTTACTCGTTATTTCCTGTTCATTTTTTTCCAACAGTTCGGCGGCAAAATTCAAAGCGGCCATGACCGCGCTAGTTTCTAAAGCAATAGTTTCTGTACCGGCCATCTCTTGCAGCATTTCAATTTCTGAGTTTAGGAGTTGTGCGGCGCGCTCTAGGTTTTCTCGATCTTCAACACTGCACCCGACAACGATACTTCGCCCGCTGATATTGATTGTCATGCTATTAGCGGACTCGCTATTTTCTGTTGACATGGTTAACTCTGACCTGATTGCGTGATTGATTTTAGATTTTCAATTGCGCTACGAATATGCTCGGTTGCTTCACTGTTTTTACTCTGGAGCAAAACCTGGTGGTTTTGAGACTCGGAAACTCTTTTGTGTAACTCAGCGTTTTCTTTCCGAATTGTATCAACATAGCTGATCAAATTATTTAGCTTTTGTTCAAGCAGTTCAAATTCTTCACTTAAATTTGACATCGTTGTTCCTGAAATATTTAAATAACAATCTTTTCAGAATACGCGCAGAGCGCGGAATTGTCAACATGAATATAGTTCAATTGAGTATTTTAAGAAAATAATTTTTATTTCAGTCTGATTCAAGATTGCTTTATGGCCATTAGCAACAAGCCCATGCTAGCGTATTTGATTCTGAATTACTAAGAAACATTGCAGGTGCTTAGGTCAAGGTTGTATTAAATGAGTTCTATGAAATACTTGAACTATGAGTAGAGCGCCTTTGGGTCGTAGAAGGGTGCTGGCTGGATTAGCATAATTACATTTTTAGCTGAAGTTAATCCACATGTTTAACCGCTTGGGTGTGAAAAGATTGCATTTCATGCCGAGAGTTTCTTAGTTGTTTGATTTCAACTTAGACTATATCATGGTGAACCAACATGAAATGCAATCACTGCAATTATACTCGGTAACTCGCTTGTATAGCAACTTTGATTTATTCTGAGATTTGCAAATTCACTCCGGCTGGACAATCATGGCAGTATTGATGTAGCGGGTTTAGAGCCTTCTCCTATTGGACAGCGTCTAAATAAAAAACTCTAGAAGGTTTGATTCGAGTTTATCCAACAAGCTCCAATAGTGTTAAGCGTGTATGTAGACGTTCATATGAGTCATGCAAAGAAGTTATCAAAAACAAAAAATTGATATGTATCCCCAAAAGTGTAATCAAACAAAAAATCGACTCGAATGATTCAAGAAAGGCTGTATTTGGCAATTGAACTGAAAAGCGATATAACGCAGGCACGTATGGCGCTACTTTGTTTGAGAACATTATTGGCGAAAGAAATTCATTTCTGTATCTCAAACACTTTATACTGTGAATGACGCGCTCTGTGTGGCGAGTCTTGATTCAAATGAATGCGTGCTTAATCAGTTTGCCGGTTTAGGAACGACCGGTCATGCAGTTATTAGTCTCAATCGTGAAGATGGTGGAGGATTACCAATTGCGCGCTACGACCTTAGCGAAGAAACTAATGGCAGTGCTTATTTAGTAGGTCAAGATATCATTGATCCCTTCTCTTTCAACCTGTCGGTCGTGCTGGACAGCGTGCGGCAGGAAGTGTCGGCTGATTTGCCTGAGACATTCAATTATTTACTTGGCTTGCAAGTAAATTCCAGGTTTTGTCACGATGGTGTGCTTACAATTTCTGGTGTTAATCCTAACCAGTCAGTGTATTCTGATGCTTTGGCGCAAACTTGAAGAAATAGATAGTACGGCACTGGAAAATTGGTTTTCAGAAAATCTGAATCTTTTCCCTAAATCTATCGGTTTTGTTTACGTAAACGGAGACAACACATTAAATGCGATACGACGCACTGATGAGAGATGGATTGTGAAAACTATTGAGCCGTTGTTTCGCAAATTAATGTTCGATACAGATAGATAGTGACTTCACTCAAAAACTATCTAGTTCTGCACCAGTTTTTGTGTCGCGAATTCGGTTACAGAGACTTGAATGCTATGTTAAGCCGTTTACAGGATGTTTCACCACAAAGCAGTCCCAATGGGCAAACCGAGTATTTTCGCGCGCTATATATCAATCCAGAACACGCGAATATCGATTTGAACCAATTTATCTCATACGACAATGAGATTGCTGAACTCAGCGGTCAATTGCGAATGACAGATGAGGGCGGAAGAGTGTGGAAGCCACACCAATATCTAGCTGTATTGTTCACTGAGCACTATCTAAATCGATATTTCGACAATCCCGAATGGCTTCTTGATGATTTGAATGAAGCGAAAAGGAGAAATAGAAAAACACAAACAATGGCAGACTACACGGTTGAAAATCTACGAACAATCGCTGTTCAAAGTGCCACTGGTTCAGGCAAGACACTGATTATGCATGCTAATGTTCTGCAGTATAGACGTATTGCAAGCAAAGCGGGAAAGTTGCTCAACAATGTTATCCTGCTAACTCCGAACGAGCAGATGTCAGAACAGCATTATCGCGATTTGTCGGATAGCAGTCTACACGCTAGATTATTTTCAAGCGAAACAGATACCGATTTATTCGCCTCAATTGAGATTGTCGATCTCAATAAACTAGCTGAAAAAAAGGGGTGAAGCGAGTGGCTGTGAGTGATTTCGGCAAAGATAATCTTGTGCTTGTGGATGAAGGTCATCTCGGTGCATCAGGCAAAGTTTGGCGTAAACATCGGTCGGAGTTGGCACGTAGCGGGTTTACTTTTGAATATTCCGCCACTTTCAATCAAATCGTCAGGAAAGACGCAGACCTGTTCATTAACTATGCGAAATCTATATTGTTTGATTACCCATACAGTGCTTTTCATGCTGAAGGTTACGGTAAGGACTATGCGATATCTAATCTGCCTCAAGGTGATGAGGATGCCAATAGTCGTATGTATCTTCTCGGTTGTCTTTTGAGTTTTTATCAGCAGTGTCAAATTTGGCAGGACAACCATACTATTTGGACAGATTTCAATATTGCACGTCCATTGTGGTTGTTTCTCGGCAAGACTGTGATTGGGCGGTCCAAAGCGGATTTGCAAATGCAATCAGATGTGTGTCGTATACTAAATTTTCTAGCTTGGGTTCTGTCTCAAAAAGAAGAAGTATGTTCCATGATTGCAAATCTTCTTAACAATGACTCAGGTCTAACAGATGATGCAACGGGGCATGACTATTTCTCTGGCCGGTTCGACGATTTAAAGACTGATGACCTAAACAGTCTATATGAAATAATTTGTAATACTATTTTTCAGGGCATGGGCAAGCTTCATGTCATGTATCTTACACAAGGAGAGGGTGAACTTCATCTTCGTTCAGCGGACAATACGATTTTCGGAATTGTAAATATTGGTGACTCCGCTTCGCTGTATAAGCTGTTGGACAAGGAAGAAAACCCTGAATTCATTTTGGAACGAGAACCTGGTTTCGCAAAGCGCTTGTTCCCTGCTGTGGATAATGTTGATTCACCAGTGAATATTGTGATTGGAGCTAGAAGATTTATAGCTGGATGGAATTCATGGCGTGTTAGCACAATGGGGTTGATGCATGTTGGAGTCGGTGAAGGGCCTGAGATTATCCAGATGTTTGGACGTGGAGTTCGGTTGAAAGGTTGGAAGATGAGCTTGAAGCGTCACACTAGAAGCGGCGCGTTACCCCCTCAAAGAAGCGAAAAATTTAAGGAGCTTGAAACTTTACGTATATTCGGTCTGCGCCGCCAACTATATGAAAATCTTTCGAAATATGCTTCAGGCAGAAGGAATAGAGGAACAGAAGACTACTTTGCTTCCAGTTACTTGGAACATCTTTGCAAATGATTTGAAAATATTCCGACTGAAGAAAGACCACGATTTTGCTAGATCCAAAGAACGTCTCAATCTACCGGAACCAGGTGAATTGCCAGTCGTTGAGATAAACTTATACTCTCAGTTGCAAACCACCAAATCTGGAATTGCAGAAATTGGAATTGGGACTGACCAATTCACCGTGAAGTTTACAAATCGCCACACCGCTTTTTTCAATTGTGCGCGCATATACGATAAGATTCTAGAGAGAAAATTGCATTATGGCTGGCATAATCTAACAATCAAACGGGATACAGTTGAGCGAATGGTGAAGCAAAACGACAATTGGTATCGACTGTACATGCCTTCCAATCAGTTAGAAGCGGTAATTTACAAGGATATCCTCAAACTTGAAGATATCATGACTAATCTAATCACGGCATGCATCGACAAATTCTGGAGACTAGAGCGCTCGCGCTGGGAGCACAAACACATTGAGCTTGGAGTACTTGATGAATCTGACCCAAATAACATTGTGGAATATGAGTTATCGGTGGGTATGCAGGAAGAGCGACTTATTGAGGATATTCAGACTCTAGTAGAAGATCCCTGGGAAAGAACTCATCATCATTTGAAAGTCGGCAAGATTGCGCGCGATGTGCTTGTTGTTAAACCGTTGTTGTATGCTGATAGTGAAAATAGCAAAGTCAAAATTCAGCCTGTTCCATTAAATCTGAATGAAAAAAAGGTTGTAGTTGAAATAGCTAATTTGGCCGAGGCAAAAGACTCTTATTTGAAAGGCCATGACTTATATCTGATTCGGAATATGAGCCGCGGCCGGGGTGTTTCGTTTTTCGAAGAAAGTTCGTATTACCCTGATTTCATAATGTGGTTAACACGCGATTCAAGTCAACACATTGTATTTATCGACCCCAAAGGGCTGGTTCGATACGGTTTAAACGAGCGTAGCAAAGTAGGCTTGCACAAAAGAATCAAAGAGGTTGAGAAGCACTTGCGTAAGGAAGATCCGAATATCAAATTGCACGCTTATGTAATATCAGTGACACCGCCTCATTTAATTGGTGGTGAATCCCAGCCTAAGTTGTCATGGGAAGAGCAAGGTGTTTATTTTTTGGAAGATGAAGGTTGGGCAAAAAAACTAATAGCAAGCGTTCTTGCGAATTAAAACTTGCTGTTTCTATTATGTTGTTCTATGTATAGTGGGAGTAAGGACTCGGTTTTTTAACCTAAGACAGCAATGATTGTGAAGCTCTTTCTTCCGTAAAAAAGCAAATTCGAGAATTCAGTAGGACGTCTGTACACAAGGGTTTCTCAATTTAGTTCAATAAGAACAATACCGGAAAATTAATGGTTTTGAAAACCCTGGCAAATTTTGTAGCCTTGGATGAGTACGCCCATTATCCTAGCAATTATCATTCTATGTTGTGATGAACATCATAAAATTAACAACCGACTCTCAGCTATCAGGAAATTGAAACTAGAACCAAGATCGAGCACTGTATTCAAATGTCAATTGCGATTAATTTTGTCACGATATTAGATTAGAGGTTGAATTTCTGGATATAGGTATTGGTAGTCTGTATAAATTTGAATGCCGAATGGTCTAGCCATCGCATTTTTTTGTGCTTTCTCAGCGTTTTTTTTACAAGCCTTGAATATTTTATGCCAAACTAACATCATCTCCTCATAGTCAACTTTCTTTAAATCGGTTCTCAACCGCATTTCCAGTAGAAATGCTTCTCGTATCGCTTCTTTTTCTTCAATTTCGCCCTGATATGTCTCGGTGTTTTTATCATAGTTAGTCCATTGAACGGGGCGCAGAGCGCCATTCGATGTCAGAGCCCGGCGTCCAAGATAAAGTTCGATGCTACAGGCTTTGCCGTTGATATCCGCATTTTGGCGGCCGAGAGGTCCTGTGGTCGGATAAGAACTCCCAAGTTCAATGTCAGGTAATCGAATACAAGTTATGTTAGCAGGAAGATCTATTGATTTTGACTTCTGATAAGCAGTTAATCCTGCAGTGTCATTGTCAAATACAGCTACAATTTGTGTAGGAACTCGCGCTGTGGCAAAAGCTTTCAAAAGTTTTAAGACATTCTCCGCACCGCTTTCCATGCCAAACTCACTGAGATCAAAGAATTTAACAAACCCCTCAAAGTCAGAGAAAAATCGTTGAAAGAATGCTTTCAGTATTGCGACATCAGATTCACCATCTGCTAGAACAATCGCTGGACCGGTTGGCTGGCCTTGTTCTGAAATGATGCGCTTGTATTCTGGGCAAAAATTGAAATTCTTTTTCCTCCTTACAAGTAACTCATTTACATCAAGAGTAATTGTTTGTATATGAGTTGCGCCTTGAATAATTGCTCGCAACGAAATGAGTGATTGAAACCCGTCGAACCAAAGCCAATCTGAATCATATCCCCTCATTTGGCGGTCTCCAATATTATCACAGTCTTCTGAATCTTTTTTGCGACCCAAATTCCTCGCTACACCCTCTTTCCATTTCTCCCAGTCAAAATTAAGCAAAAAGTCGCGCGTCGACTTATCAACTGATTTACGGAATCTTAGGCGATCATCGTATTTACGAAACATCACGTTTTTCCAATAATAATATCGACTGCGCGCTAAAGTCTCAGTACATCCCATCAAATCTAAACGTTTTAAAACTGTCTGCCGCTCAGCGCGATAACCAATGTGAGTGTAACCTGTCTTACCAACAGTTATTTCAGTGTGGTCTGACTCTTGAAACAAAGCGGAGATGAAATTCGGTACGTCATAAGGATGATAAGCAATTGCAATATCATCAAGTAATAAAGTGCAAACATTAGCCATGAGTTGATCCTGCCTATTAGGTCTGTATGATTCTTAATTTTGTCGCGTTTCTTGACATGAATAAGCACATGTTATAGCAGGCGCAATTTGAAACTAAGATTTTCTTGAATATTCGAATTAAGTATGTTTTTGATGGCCGTATGATGGTTAGTAAAAACCTTGAAATAACTGAACGTCAACCCAATCTCCAGGTTCGGCAGTCACGTCATCATCATTCAATATCACAAAGCAGTTGGCGTGAGACATACTGCTAAGAAGGCCTGAACCTTGTGAACCCGTGCTTGATACAATTGGATCATCGTTCTCATCTCGACTAAGCACTGCGCGGTATATTTCACAGCGATTTGGTTTTTTTCGAAAACGTGTTATTGCTTTTGCTTTTACAACCGGGACTGGAAAGATCTCTTGAATGCCCATGAGCTTTAGCAGTGCCGGTTGCACTAGGCGATAAAAGGTTATCATGACTGCGACAGGATTACCAGGCAGTCCGAAAAATAAAGTGTTGTCTATCTTTCCGAATGCGAAAGGGCGACCCGGTCGCATGGCAATTCGCCACAATTCAATTTCACCTAGTTGTTCAAGCACTCTGATTACGAAATCAGCGCTGCCAGTCGAAACCCCACCTGAGGTGATTATTAGATCAACTTCATGTTTGGCTTTCGAAAACAACTCGGCTGTTTTTTGCTCATTGTCAGGAATGATGCCGAAATCTACTACGTCTACTCCCAAATTCTGTAACAAACCGATCAATACAAAACGGTTGCTGTCATAGATGGTGCCTGACGTGAGGCTTTCACCTGAGTTTCTCAGCTCGTCTCCCGTAGAAAACACGCCCGCTACCGGTCTTTTGGATACTTCAACGCGCCCAGCGCCAGTTGAGGCAATCACACCTAGTTCGGCACCTCCCAATCGAATACCCGAATTCATTGCAATTTCACCACGCTCTAAATCCTCACCAGCTAACCGTACGTTTTGATTAGGTTTGTTGTTGTAACTAATAGTTGCAATATCACCTGATACGGTGACTTGTTCTTGTATAACAACTGTGTCGGTACCCTTGGGCATTATTGCTCCAGTCATAACACGCACTGTTTCATCGTTTCCACAAACACTAGTCCAAGGTTTTCCTGCTAGAGCAGTTCCAACAATTTTGAGGTCTTTATCGCCTTCTGTTGGTAGTGAGTGCGCTGCCAACGCAAACCCGTCCATTGCTGAGTTTGCATGTGGTGGGACATCTATGTTTGCGATAACCGGTCGCGCTAACACCCGTCCCATGGCTTGGGTCAGTGGTACTATTTCGGTTGCTGTAAGTGGATCTATAACTTCTAGAATTTTCGATTCTGCTACAGTAACTGGTAGCAAACCAATATTCGGATCAAAACAATCTGATGAATTGCGGATTCTCATTGCAGAATATGGTTCTACACCTATTTCAGTGTGTTGCGGTGGTAGTATTTGCTATATTAGGTATTATGCAGGTAAATTGTTGGCTATTGGAGGCAAATCTCCTGTGACTATCATAAGTAAAAATTGTACTGACTATAGACTAATAGAGGTAAATGTATGAACGAAGATGTTTTCAATTTGCAACTCCGCAAATTCCTAAAAAAGGTTGGAATTCAATCTCAACGCGAAATCGAACTTGCTGTACGCAATGCAATTGAGTCCGGTGTAATCTCAGGAAACGAAAAACTCAATGCTAAGATACATCTGACCGTAAGCGATGTCGGTGTAGATCATACGATTGAGGATACCATAGCATTGGACTAAGCCTAATTTAGTTCCATTGCGTATTCATTAACCGGTAGTGGTTGACTGATTAGTTGCCGTTGCTCTAGGAATTTTGCAAATTCCTGATAACGTTTTTCATCTAGTGCGCCAGGCCGTAGTGCAAACCTTGGTAGCGTGTCGTGCCACGCCCGTTTGTTCAGTTCGTTATCTAAGCTTTTATCGAAGCTGATGAAATCCTGCCATGCTTGCTCCGGATGATTGACCAAGAATTGAACTGCGCGTTCAAGCGCATCAATGAATTTGCGCATTCTTATGTCTGCAACTGAGTCGCGATGAGCTACTAAAACCAGTTCGTCGTATGCTGGAATCCCTTCTTCCTCAAGATAAAAAGCGCGTCCTGGCCGGCCCTCTATATCCATTTGGTTGAGTTCAAAGTTTCGAAAAGCTCCAATCACTGCATCGACTTGTCCAGACATCACTGCCGGCGAAAGCGAGAAGTTGACATTGATTAAAGTTACATCCGAAACTGACAATCCATTTGACTCAAGTATGGCAGCCAATAGAACATCTTCAAACCCGGAGACCGAATAACCAATCTTGCGACCTTTGAGGTCTTTAATCTGCCTGATATCAGAGTCATCAAGAACAACAATGCAGTTGAGTGGTGTGGCAACTAACGTACCGACCCTCACTAGTGGAAGTTGTTCATGAACTAGCAGATGCAACTGGGGTTGGTATGTGATTGCTAAATCAGCTCGTTTAGCAGCTACTAGTTTTGGCGGATCATTGGGATTAGCTGGTGCGATAAATTCAACATCCAAACCGACCTCCTCAAAATAACCTTGTGCTTGAGCAACGTATAGTGGTGCATGATCTGGATTGACATACCAATCCAGAAGTACAGTCAGTTTTCCCGCAGCACTCGCATTCAATGTAAATAACAGCGCCGTTGCAGCGAGCAGAGCACACAATTTTCTTTCTATGTTCATTTCAATTGATAGACAATTCATTTTCATTTTGCCAAAAAATTACTCTCTTGATTAGATAGTCTATGCTAAAGTAAAGTATCACTGCGAAGGTAGCCAACACCAACAAGGCTGCAAACATCAAATCCACTTGTGCTCGGGCATTGGCATGCAACATTAGGAATCCAAGCCCAGTGCTTGATCCGACCCACTCTCCAACAACAGCGCCAATTGGTGCAATCGCTGCCGCAATCCTCAAACCAGATCCCAGTGACGGCAGAGCAGCAGGCAATCGAATATATTTCAACAGTGTATGCTTAGAAGCTCCCATTACCTTGGCCAGATCGACCCACCCGGAATCGGTGTTTCGCAATCCATCGTAAAGAGCAGCAGTCACTGGGAAGTAAATAATAAGAGTTGCCATTGCAATCTTTGAGGCGATTCCAAATCCTAGCCACAACATAAGAACTGGAGCAATGGCGAATACCGGTAACGCTTGACTAGCAACTAGCAATGGTAACACCCACTTTCGTACCGGCCGAAATTGCAACATTGCCCACGCACTGGTTATCCCAATTACACAACCAAGAATCAAACCAAGCAATATTTCCAAAATTGTTACGGATGCATGATATGTAATCAGGCTGGCGTGAGCTCTAAGTGCAGCAGCGACTTCAATTGGTGCCGGCAAGATAAATGATGGCGCTTGGGTTAGTACTACCAAAGCCTGCCAGAAACACAAGAATACAATACCAATAATGGAAATCTTACGTCCCATAACTTGTCATTGCCGGAGGTTTAGCTGTTGCATGAGGGTGTTATATATGTCTGTCATCCAAGGGTCACTAAGCTCGCGAGGTGGATTGCCTGAGAGTTGTATCGGATCTCCCGCAATCGCCGGACTACCGCGCAATACATAGATTAGATCGGCCATTCTCAGTGCTTCAAGTGGGTCGTGAGTTACGAGCAAGGTTGTTCGTTTTGCAAGTAACCGGCTTGCTAAAGCTTGCAATTGAAAACGGGTACTGGCATCAAGCCCTGAAAACGGTTCATCCAGCAGATTAAGGGACCGTTCTTCAATTAGCGTACGGGCTAGAGCGACTCTCTGGCGCATGCCACCGGAGAGCTCATGCGGATAAAGCTCTGTCGCATTTCCAAGTTCAAGCTGCTCTAGTAGTTGTTGAGCGGTTTCGCGTGTTTTGCCACTACACTGATTTCTTAGCAAGGGCCCGATTGTAGCATTGTCAATTGCATTGAGCCATGGAAGTAAAAGATCTTGTTGTGCCATCCAAGCTACTCGACCAACAAGCGGCTCATGGTCGGCAGTGGCAACAGACCCTTTGGCGACGGTAGTTGGTAGAAGGCCAGCAATAAATCTTAGAAGTGAAGATTTGCCAGACCCGCTTTTCCCCAGCAAGCAGACCATTTTGCCAGCTTCAAGCGTCAGTTTGAAATCCTTGAATATGAACTTCTGGTTGTAATTCAGTGTGAGGTGAATGGCAACAGCTGTCATTTAGTTGTTTTTTCAGCTGGCTCGTGCTTTGAGAAATGGTAAACTGGATATATTTGACCAGCTAATTTGGGAAATTCGAGTTTTACGAAACGAGTTTGCAATTCGTCCAGTGATATCGTCTAGCGCGGTGAGTTCATCCAAAACATCCTCAGTGGCAATTTTTGCAGCTGTCAACACATCATTGGGGAATTGACGAACTTGAACACTGTGTTTATTCACCAGCTCGTTCAAAGCAAGCGGATTTGCACGATCGATTTCTGCCAACGCATAAGCATGCTCAGCCATGCAAGCAGTTGAGAAAATTTCTTGATCGTCTGCTGATAGGCTTTCCCATAGCTCGCGATTCACTAGAAACTCGCCAGCGCCATTCGGTTCGTGAAATCCTGGCCCATAGTAATAGGGTGTGGTTTTGTAAAATCCCATTGCCAAATCAGACCATGGTCCCAGCCATTCAGCGGCATCAATCGTGCCGGAATGCAAAGCTTGCGCAATCTCCGGCGGTGGAATAGTCACTGTGTTGGCACCCAAACGACGCATGACTTCCCCACCAAGACCGGGCATTCGGTACTTGAGTCCTTTGATATCAGCAATGCTTTTGATTTCTTTTCGGAACCATCCACCCATACCAATGCTTGTGTTTGAGGCAAGAAATGGTTTTGCTCCAAATGGAAGATACAATTCATCCCATAATTCTTGCCCACCGTTATGGTATATCCATACTGTATGTTCTTGTGGCGTGAGTCCGAACGGCACTGCTGTAAAAAATGCGCTAGCTCGCATTTTTCCTTGCCAAAAGAATGATGCAGTATGTCCCAGATCGGCGGTGCCGTTGCCAACCGCGTCAAGTACAGCTAGTGGTGAAACCAACTCGTTGGCCGCAAAAATTCTGATTTTGAATCGGCCGTTACTCAGGTTTTCGATGCGTTTCGCTAGTCGTGCTGCTGTAGCTCCGGTACCAGGAGAATTTTTAACCCAAGACGTTGTCATTGTGAGTTCTGTTGATTGGCCTGCATTGACAGTTCCAAATACTCCAAATGCGGTACCAGACGCTGTGATTTTCAAGAAATTCCGTCGCTTCATATTTGCTCCTGACCCCATAGGTTATAGAAATGGTGAACTGGACCATGACCGCTACCGATTTTGAGCTGGTCAGAACTAGAAATTGTTGAGCTGATGTAGTTTTTTGCCAGTTCAACTGAACGATTGAGCCCTTGTTTGCGGGCTAAGAATGCACAAATCGCCGATGAGAGCGTGCAACCAGTGCCATGTGTGTTGTTGGTGTTTATTCTAGGACTAGATAAATCAGTAATATTGTTTCCGTCGTGAAAATAGTCGATGCTGTCAGCGGTAGAGCATTCGTGCCCACCTTTCAGCAGGACTGAACCGCAACCCAGTGAAATCAAGCGCTCGGCAGCTGTTTGCATATTCGCTTCAACATATTCTGTTTTCCTTCCCAGCAGGCAAGCTGCTTCAGGAATGTTAGGAGTGATTATTGATGCCATGGGAATCAATATTGACTTGAGCGCAGCAATCGCGTCAGGTTGAAGCAACGCGTCACCGCTTTTTGCAACCATCACTGGATCGATCACGATATGGCCAATTTGATGACGTTCTAAGGAGTTTGCAACAACCTCGATCACATCAGTTCGGTGAAGCATGCCAATTTTTACTGCATTAATCTTTAGGTCTACACATACAGCATCAATCTGTTCAGCGACGAATTTGGGATCAACTTCAAAAATTCCGGTAACAGTTTGAGTGTTTTGTGCAGTGAGCGCAGTTATAACACTCGCACCATAGACACCGAGCGCTGAAAAAGTTTTAAGGTCAGCTTGGATGCCGGCGCCGCCGCTGCTGTCGGAGCCGGCAATTGTTAATGCGATTGGATAGGTCACGTTAATTCTATTGTCAGATTGAGGTAACGGTTGATGCTCTCACGCAGGGCGACTGTGGATTGTTGGGGATTGTCTGATTCACAAATCTCAGAGACCAAGGCTACTCCATTGACACCGGACTTGAGGACGGATTCAACGTTAGACAAATTTATGCCACTAATTGCAACAATGGGAATTGTTGAATGTTGCTTTCGTAAATTCTGAACAATTGCTTTGAGCTGTGTCAATCCAATTGGAGCTTTTTCATGTTTTTTGCTTTTGGTGGGGAAAACTCGGCCGATGCTGATGTAACTCAGTCCACAACCAGGTACTTCTTCTGCTTCCTGCATAGAACTTACTGTTAGGCCTATATGTGCATTCGGACCGAGAATTTCCATAGCCTCACTTGCCGGCATATCTTTCTGTCCTAAGTGCACGCAGTTAACACCTGCCGCTTTGGCGACATCAACTCGGTCATTGACAAAAACCGGTATGTTGAAAGGTTGCAAGGCTTCGTATACATTCTCAACGAGTTTTACAAATGTTGGAAAATCAAGTGATTTTCCCCTAACTTGCACAGCTGAGGCACCACCGGAAGCAGCCATCAGTGCAACCTCAACGGGTGCGTAGTGGTGGCACTGCTCAGGATTGATAACCAGATAAAGTGAAAGGTCAATATCAAATTGAGGGCTAGCTTGTTCGTTTGCATTCATCTGAGATTACCAGTCAGGTCTCTAATTTCCTGTAGAGACAGTCTAGAAAGGCGCTGACAAAAGTGCCTGGACCTTGTGCACTTAAGGCTGCTTGGGAACCAACCAGCCCGAATATTTTGACCGCTGATGTAATTTTGTCAAAAGTATCTCCCTTATTCGTTAACATGGCGGCAATAAAGGCCGACAGGGCGCAACCCATGCCGGACACACTATCCATCCAAACATGGCCGCAATCATTCATCTCAATTTCGCGTTTTTCGGACACAATACGGTCGTTTTTGCCAGTACATATTATGACTGTTTTATGATGCGCACTGAATTCTGCGGCATCCAATTTTTCTTCTTTGAGCAACGCTTCAATTTCAATTCTGTTACCTCTAATTCCTGTCGGTTTGTAGTGGAGTAGTTCTCTGCAAAATTGAAATCGGGACTCAGAGCGTTCAATCAAGGTAGGATCCAATACCCAAGGTATACCGGTTCTATATGCAGCACGGGTCGCTGAACGAATGGCTTTGCGTTTGTCATCGGTCAGCATACCAAGATTAACGCTGAGCGCATCAGCAGACTCAACAAACGAGCTGACCTCATAGGGATCATTGGTCATTGATGGAATCGCCCCAGCAACGAGTAGAATATTAGCACTCAGCACTGTCGCGACTTCGTTGACAATGCAGTGGACGCGCGGGCGGCGTTGGTTGAGTATCGCGAGCATACTAGCTATTGAGTCGTCAGCTCTAGATTCACTCGCGATGTCCATAGATTCCCTCAATGTCATTTCTCTGTGTTCCTGAATGACGAGGGATTTTCAGTATGTTCGGCAAACCAGCCAGTGTCATCCTGAATCCCTACGCCAGCATAACCTGGATCAGGTTCAACGGGTTGATACACTTAAATTTCTCAGCCCTAGGGCTCCCCGTCAAGATGTTTAATCAATTATAGCACACAGAATTTTAACATTCAGCAGCTGAATGCAATCAAATCCATGCTCGGTAGCAACGGCGATAAGCTAATTTTTTTCTTGCGCTTGAGGTTGAATATTAGAATTTGTCTTTTAGATACCTGTGTTGACTTCCAAACCCATCCGGTACGAAGCAATACCCTTGGCAATATCATACAAGCCCTTTACTTGCGATGCAATTTTGTCAACTTTGGATAGTACTTGATCCAAATTACTAGAAAGATCAAGCGTAGCGATAACAAGGTGTTTTCCTGAGTGACGAATTTTGTATGTAACAATGTCGGTTTCGCCTCCTGCATAGATCAGAATGCCACCTGGTAGATCAAGTGCAGTAGCATAAGCTAGCAACTGATATAAATCAGAGTTGGGTGGTGATTTAGTTTTGTACTCCACATCACCAATAGTTTTGTACTTCACATCGCCAACAAATAGACATTTACGATTGCCCCACCAAGTTAAGTCGGGGCGCAGCTTTACTGAGTTCTTTAAATCTAGTGAATTGATATGATGCTCACCAAACTTTTCATACCCAGTAACCTTCAGCGAATATTTCAAGGCAGTGGTTACAAACTCCTGAAAAACGCGGGCCATGTCCACCACGAAACCAGCTGCACGGACATTACCCCTACTCGCCTCAAATGCCCCATGCCGCAAGATAATCTGCGCCAAGGTCACCACACTCCTGTAATGTTCATTGAGGTGGTTAAATTTTACGTTTGGTACTGCATTTGGTGCAAATTCTACATATTCCACGCTTCGGAGCATGCTCATCAATTGACTCAACTGTAAAGACGTTTTTGATTTTAGTGACATGCAGTGGAGTCGCCAAGCTGCTGCCTTTACAAGACGGTTAAGCAAAATGTCTTCGGTGAATTCATCGTATCGCACCCCAATTGGTAGCGACACAATGTTTCCCTGACTAACTTGCTCATCAAATCTGATACGCCCGCGAACTGTATACAACTCTTCCTCATGTATCTGGTAACCGTGGCACAATCCTCTGGCAAAGCATTTCCACGCAGCCATTCTGAACGCGAGAGCGAGTGCATCTGGTAACGCTGTCTCCTCTGGAAAACGGAATTCATCCTCTTGAAATCTGACATGGCCGATAGTGTAACACAGGATAGAAACCAATTGCTTTATGGCAATTTTGGGTTTGATGAAAACTGAATAATTCGCAGTCTCAAATGCACCGATGGTTGACCCCGGGGTAAGCCTATATTCATTCTCGCTGCCAGTAACACGTTCGATATCCAATTGGATACCAAGTTCATCTGTGACTTGAATCAACTCATCAACTTGCTCTAGTGAAAGGCAGAATGGACCGCTTGTTTTATTCTCCTGCAGGTTTATCGTCAGCATAATTGGTATTCGGTTCTTGATTGGCATTCGTTGAGGCGTTTTCAGCGGTAGCACTTAGCTCCTCTTTCATGCTCGTTGTTAGCGAATCTAGTTGAAACTCTGTCTTTTTATCTGCATCACCGAAAAATTGTTCCGTCACATACGGAAGAATCTCATGCTTCCAAATACGCTTAACGTCTTGTTCATTCAGTGCCTCTTGACTCATGAAGTAACTTGGCCCAATAGCTGCGGCATTGCATTCTTTCAGCTTCGCGTTAGCATGTTTAACCAAATCGATCAACCATGTGACGCTCTGATTATTTTGTTTCTGCATCCATTGATCCAAAACGTTTCGGATTGGTTGTTCATACGGGTCAAATTCAATAAACGAGAATCGGCGTCGCAACGCCAGGTCAACTAATGCAATGGAGCGATCGGCGGTGTTCATTGTTCCAATGATGTACAGATTTTGCGGCATTTGAAACTGTTCTTCTTCCTCCTTTTGGTACATTAATTCGATGGGTTTATTCCGATATTCCAATAGAAAATAGAGTTCTCCCAGCACTTTAGCAAGATTGCCTCGGTTAATCTCATCGATGATTAGCACGCATTTTTGATTTGCGCCGACTTCTCTCGCCATTTTCGCAATCCGCAGAAGCGGTCCGTCTTTGAGCTTGAATGTCGGTTGTCCGTTCACCAGTGCTGGTCGGTAGCCGCGAACAAAATCCTCATATGAATAGGACGGGTGAAATTGAACGAGATCCCAGCAATCATCATTGCCATTGGCCAATTGATTTGCCAGTTCTTGTGCGATATAGGTTTTACCGGTGCCGGGTGGACCTTGAAAAATGACTTGCTTTTTTTGCTCCAGTAGCGTTTTGATTTCCTCAAGAAAACTATGAGGCAAGAATACACTGCTTGCCAATTCGTCAAGTGTTTGTTGTTCAGGTGATTTCACTTCTGGTTTACTCCTGTTGTTTTTATCTGCATCTTCAAGCACCTTAAAGGTCATTGCATAGGCTTGAGAATTCCGGAATGCCCCTACGATGTTATCGGATGCTTTACCAGATACAATTGGCCGATACTGGTCTGATACGAGATTGTCCTTATTTCTATTTATCCACACAACGTCAATTTTCGTATCAACATCCGAACTTTCTGCATCTATGTCTGTTTGAACAATTCCAATACCCCGTCCTTCTTTTCCGCTTTGAATAAGGGCGATATCCCCTTTTTTCGGTAGATTTCCCTTTTGCTCTCCACTCAACCAATCTGCTCGGACCCAGTTATTTTCGCTGTACTCCTCCCAACGGTCTTCACCATTTGCACGTGAATTGATTTGGTAAAACTCTCGCTTTGTGTTCATGGTAATGTTACCCAAGTTAACGATGTAAAAGCGAATTTCATGAAGCCCGCAACCTGGAAACGAGTGTTTTAGAGATCCAAGCATCTGTTTATATTTTTCAAATTTAAATGGATCGGGTTTGATTTTGGGTATGAAGGGAGGAACTATGAAATTGTCATACGGCGCAAATTCTACAGGATTAATCAGAAAAAGCGTTTGAGTCAATTTGGCCTCGGCGACACCTTTTATTTTTAACGCCTCATTGAAGTCTGAACTTTGTGTATGATTCAACCCTAGGCGAGCACACTTAAAAAGTTTCCATAACAAATCAGGATTACCTTCGCCACCTGCGTGATACAGAATGTTCGAATTAGGAGCTGGTGTCGGAAACAACCACGATTCAGATCGATCAAAAGGAGGTGAATCAGTCAGTCCAAAAACATCACTGACGCTAGAATACACAATTGGCCGCATGTTACGAGTATTGCGATTGGCCAGCGAATAGAAAAATGAGAAGGGATCAATATTTTCATCTCCATAGTTTAACAATGGAAACTCAGTTCCGACTCTCCCCCAGTTTACTTGTTTGGCCTTTCTGACCAGTTCGTCCTTGCCTCCATTATCAACAACCTCTGCAAGTTTGGTAAACCAAGGGATCCAATCATAGATTTCTTTCATGACAAACAACTCCGATTCTAAATTACGCTGCGCTGCTTGTTGGAACTAATGACAATATCAATTCCATATATGGTGATAAGGCAATATTCGGTAACAACGGTGGGTAGTCGATAACCCGGCAGCTTTCTCCAAGTTGCTCCAGCAACATTTATTATGTTTGAATTAGGAACACCGTGCGCTTATCGCTTAATATGTTGATTGCCAAGAGAGCTATCACTGCACAGAATGAGCTTGAAATTGTACAAAATTTATTTGGCTAGCTGAGGGACAGCTGGTTGTCGCAATAACTGCCACTTTGAATACAATTGATTGTATCTAGAGAGGTTTACTCTAGCATATTGTTTTTGATGCTATAGTATCACTATTCTGAACGAATTATCTACTAACTATACAAGAATGTTCCAACAATGAAAATTGCATATATTGAAACTTTCTGTAATGAGTTTGTAGGATTCGTACGTATTACAACTGATACTGGTGATACAGGTTGGGGGCAAGTATCAACTTATAACGCGGATATAAGTGTTGAGGTGCTTCATCGTCAGATTGTGCCTTGGGCTTTAGGCTTTGAAATAGTAAAACATGATGAGCTTGCGGATTATGTGTTTGAACGGGAGCACAAATTTCCTGGGACTTACTTAAACCGGGCACTTGCCGGTGTGGATACAGCAATTTGGGATCTCAAGGGAAAGTTGGAACAAAAACCGGTTGCTGAGTTGCTTGGTGGCAAGGCTGGTGAGCTGGTTGTTTATGCGTCTTCAATGCGTCGCGACATCAAACCTAGAAAGGAGCTTGAACGATTTCAGAATCTACGCGAACAGCATGGCTATCGAGCATTTAAGTACCGAGTGGGTTCAGAATGTGGTAGAGATAAAGATGAGTGGCCAGGACGTACCGAAGCCATTGTGCCTTGTATTGCCCGTGGACTAGATGATGAGGTTGCATTGTTAGTTGACGCAAACGGCGGATATTCGCCGAAGCGGGCGATCGAAGTTGGACAATTGCTTGAGGATAATCGGGTAATACATTATGAAGAGCCTTGTCCTTATTGGGAACTTGAACAGACTAAGCATGTGACAAATTCTTTAGCGATTGATGTCACCGGGGGCGAGCAAGATTTTTATATACCGGCTTGGCGACAAATCATCAATCAGCGAGTCGTGGACATCGTGCAACCGGATATTTGCTATGTTGGCGGCCTCAGCCGCGCGTTTAGGGTCGCAAAAATGGCACAACATGTGGGCCTTCCGGTAACACCTCATGCGGCAAACTTGTCCATGGTCACTATATTCACCATGCACTTTCTCGCCATAATTGAAAATGCCGGTAAGTACCTTGAATTTTCAATTGAAGGCGAAGACTACTATCCTTGGCAGCAGGAGCTGTTTCGCAATTCGCCTTACGATGTTGTCGACGGAAAGGTTTCGGTTCCAAAGGAACCTGGCTGGGGTGTTGAAATTAATCCAGAATGGTTGGCTAACGCAAAATATCGAAAGAGCAAGTAATAGTCATTTCAGCTTTGCTGTGGATTTTCACACATGCTCCAGAATCTAGTTTCAAGCATTGTTGCCGTGCGAAATGTATCTTTCAGTTCATCAATACGGGCCATGCCACCGCGACTAGCACTTAGTTGATCAAGAATGCTGACTGATTTAGTTGCAAGTTTCTGATAATCCTCTGAGCTGTACATTTCAATCCATTCTCGGTAAGGGTTTTGCGCCAGTTGATGTTGATAGTCAAGCGTAAGTCGGTCCCCAATCTCAGCGTATCCAACTATACATGGCATAAGTGCCACGTAGAGATCTAGAATATCCCCTGACAAACCTCGGTCTAAAACGAATCTTGTATAGGCTAGATTGTTCGAACTTTCACAGGCGTTCTCAAGGTCAAGTTGGGATACACCGAAGCGGTTGCTAAACTCAACATGGAGTGACATCTCAACATTCAAAGTTGTATACAGGATTTCAGCTGCCCATTGCATAAGTGTGACACTTGGTGATTTGTAGGTGGCAAGTCCCCAAGCCCTTGAAAAATGAATCAGGAAAAGATAGTCTTGCTCTAAATAATAACGAAACGATTCAATTGGCAGAGAGCCGTCACCGATGCTGTTGACAAAACTGTGGTGACAGTACTGATGCCATTCATCAGCTGAAGCCTGTTTCAGTTGATCGAAAATAGCAGTGCTGTGGATGTTGATATTCATTTGAAATTATTCGGTAAACTGACGAGGAAATACCCGCTTAGTATAGACGGAAGATCACTGCCGCTGAATGTGAGAACTACGTAAATTGTGAAAGTCTTATATTGTTAGGCTGATATATGTGGCGATTGATCTAGTTTACATCTTACTGCAAAACTAGATGCTAATTTTTTCAACCCTACACTTCCTTGTTAGCATGCCGTACCCTTGCAATGAGTGAAGTTTTCTTTATACGTCAGCTTCTATTAACATGTATTGCTGCACGTGCCAATTAAGCGTAATTTGGAAAAACAACACGGAAGACATCTGGTTTTGTACTACTTCGGTAGATTATTTAGATGTTAAGTCTGTAAAGTTAAAACGCAAAGTGTTAGCCCCTTGTCACGTAGACGGTAACCTTAAAGGTTGGGAACTGGAGCGTGATGGAAATTTTCGATTGACTTATCCGTCTAAATATGGACGGATTTAACAGTACCGTTTTGGTCAATGCTTGAAAATACCCCACACCCTACACAGAAACCATAATAGCTGATTGCGAAATTGATACTTGCAGTATTGATATTATCGGCTCTTCTGAGTTATAAGTGCTGTTCCGATTTGGAGTAATTCAACTATCGCTAAGAATACTAAAATTCACCTATATGCAACCGAATAGTGCTATGCTCTGGAATAGTGAAAAATTATTGAATCGACTTCAAATTGGTGAAGACAACCTACATGAGTTTAAGGATGTTGTATTTGCTAGTGGTCATGTAAAGAGTCCAAAAGTCAACATGCTCGCAGACGAGTTGGCCGCTTTTGGGAACTCCAATGGTGGCACTATGATATTTAGTGTGTCTGGCTTAGGTGAAGTACATTCAATGCGCCGGCAAGAGATGGATGCGCTTGAAACCTATATACGAGATATCTGTGCTGACAGGATTGACCCTCCACTTTTAATAGATGTCCAATGGTTGCCCTTGCCTGACGAATTGTCCGTTTTGATTGTTGAAGTTGAACCGAGCACTTCAGTACATAAAAGTCCTGGTGGATTTTATTCACGGCAGGGTAGCTCCAAATGTGAATTGTCGTCTGAGGCCGTTCTACGTCTTTATCTACAGCGTAGTAAGTCTGGTTGGTTAGGTTCAGATGAGGTCATCGTTGTAAATACTGGTGTCAACACCCTTGAAGACCATTTGGTAAATCGTATTCTAAGTTCGCGTTCTGCCGAAAGTAAGGATGATCAACTGGAAAAATTGGGGCTTGTGCGTTCAGATGAAAATGGTGTGACACGCGCAACTATCGCTGGTATATTACTTTGTACAGAACGGCCGGATAGTTTTATTCCTGGCGCTAAGATTGAGGCAGTTCGCTACAACGGTACAACAATAGGTATCGCGCGCCAGCATGATGCTAGAACGATAACCGGGCCACTTGATCGACAGATTCGTGATGCTGTTAACTTTGTCCAACTTAACACAAAAGTTGCGGCGCGAAAGGATCCCGCTCGCATCGAAACTCCACAATTTAGTCCTCGAATGGTGTTTGAGTCAATTGTCAATGCTGTGGTTCATCGCGACTACACAATCGAAAATTCAAAAATTCGCATCTTCATGTTTGATGACAGGTTGGAGTTATACTCACCAGGTGCTTTGCCTAACAATTTGTCATTAGAGGCGATGCGTAGCAGGCAAGCCACTCGGAACGAAGTGCTCGCTTCTATTTTACGCATGATACCTGTTGGAGAAATATATGGTGCTGGAGATCGGCCATACTTTATGGAACAAAGAGGCGAAGGTGTTCCTGTTATTTATGAGCAAACTCTGAGTCTAACGGGAATCGAACCAGAATATGAGTTGCTTGATGGGACAGAACTAAGATTGACTGTACCGTCAGCTATGCCACCAGTAGAAGAAGGTATTGAAGGAGAGGTGATGGTATTTACGAATGGCGAACCAATAGCAGGTGTACAAGTTGTTGCGATATACCCAAACAAGACTTATATAAAGGGGACAACTGATAATTTTGGTCGGGTTTCCCTTGAATTTCACTCTAAATTACCTGTCACGGTATTCTGTGCTGGGTTGGGGTACAAGGGGCATGTAACTCGTAATTGGAATCCACCAGAACCGCTCCTTATACGGCTTAAAAAATTACCTTCGGGTGGCTCCACCGTAATTACTGATCAATTGGGTAAGCTACCTGATTTGATAGGATGGTTGAAGCCAAAACTTGATTGTCATGATCGTATGTACTTATATTCGGATGGTGAACTCTCCATTGAAAAAGGTAAGCAGCAACCCGTTCAATTCAAACTGAATCAACCGTTGTTTTTAACGGATGTCAAAAATTCTGAGAAGGTGGTGAAGTTTATAGAAATGATAGGTACATCTGCATTACTGGAATACGAACCTCCTGAATCTAAACTTCTTTCTGTTGATTCAGATTAAAGTTCAAATTGCTGTGAGAGTTTTTACACAATTGACAAAGCATTAGCGCCTCAATAGATACAATTTTAGATTGCAACTATATTTCAAAGGTTAAGCTCAGGAATAAACGATTGGTTTAATTGCTGAATGGACTGGTAAAGCAACTGGAAATTGCATTCTGATCGACGTTTAATACAAATTTGGCTGCACGGTAAATTCCATTTTCAGCTTTTGTTTTCACACATCGTATTTAAGTCCAAACTCAATAGATATCCGTTACTTTTCAATAGCCACTATTCAGTAAAAAAAGTAAAAGATATCATTGTAGGAGGTCGGTCGAATCTTCAATTAGTCTTGAAATGCCAAGCACAGCACAGCCAATTTCTCAATGATGTCTACTATACACAACATTGTTAATGTGTCATTTTTTCAATTCTTTCGAAACTTTGCTGTATAGTTGGTATTATTAGTATTGGAAAGAGGGAAAAACAGGAGTTAAAGTTCTCCCGTCGCGGCTTTGCAGATAGTGCTCTTCAAAAAGCCGCATTGTTCTGCTACAGAAACTGAATTGGAATTGCTAGTATTAGACATTCCAATATTCAATCAATTTGACTGCATACAAGGGTGGTAATGGTATTTGACCTTGAAAAAGCCCGGCGCGAAACACCGGGATGTTATAACACAGTGCACTTGCACAACTCAGGTGCAGCGCTGATGCCGGAAACTGTAATCGATTTCGTGCGTCAACACCTGAATCTTGAAATGATACGCGGCGGCTATGAAGCCGAGGAAGAAGCTTCCGAACAACTGCAAAACACTTACAATTCGATTGCAAAATTGCTCAATTGCCAAGCAAATGAGATCGCACTCAGTGAAAGTGCAACTGTATCTTGGAACAGTGTGTTCTACGGAATAGCCCAGACTTTTCGCGCTGGTGACCGAATATTGACATCTCGCTCCGATTACGTGTCCAACATGATCGCATACCGCCAAGTTGCGGCAAGATACGGAGTTGAGGTGCGAGTTGTACCTGATGACAATCACGGACAGTTGGACATTCGTGCCTTGGAATCAATGATCAATCAGTGCACGAAGCTCATTTCAGTGACCCATGTGCCTACCTACAACGGACTCGTTAATCCCATTAATCAGATTGGCGAGGTCGCTAGTGACTATCGTATACCCTATATAGTGGATGCTTGCCAGTCTGCCGGTCAGATGCCACTAAACGTAGCCCAAATTGGGTGTGATGCGTTATCTGCAACGGGTAGGAAATACCTTAGAGGTCCTCGTGGAACCGGTTTCCTCTACATTAGAGAACAATCACTTGATAAGTTTCCACCTGCGGTTTTGGATCTCCACTCTGCTACCTGGACTGACTCTGATAATTACGAATTGCAAAGCTCGGCACGTCGTTACGAATTGTTTGAGTCCAGTATAGCTAATCGTTTAGGGCTTGGTGCGGCAGTGGATTATGCCTTGGCTTGGGGTATAACTGATATTTATGCCCGTATTCGGTTTTTAGCAAATAAACTGCGTGATATGTTAGGTGAAATTGATGGAGTTACACTTCGCGATAAAGGTGCGGAGCAGTGCGGTATTGTAACTTTTTCCATAGAGGGAGTTGATCCTGAGAACTTTCAACATGATATGCGCCGTAAAAATATCAATGTTGGCCTATCGAAGCGCAATTGTGCAGTAATCGATCTAGATGATTGGGGCGTCGATGCTATCATCCGTAGCTCTGTTCATTACTACAATACAGAAGAGGAAATCGAGTACTTCATCAAAGAGATCGAGCGGGTTTCACACACAGCATGTTGACTTTTTCACGGTCATTGTTTAGTAGTCGGCGAGTTGAGCTGATTCCCAGGCTTGCATAACTTTTTTTCGTTCAATTCCCCAGCGGTAGCCGCCAATTGCCCCGGTTTGCCGAATTACACGATGGCAAGGTATGACGAATGAAATCTCATTGCGGCCGACGGCTGAGGCAACTGCACGTACAGCTTTCGGGCGATTGACATCATGCGCCAATTGGCTGTAAGAAACCAACCGGGCCGGAGGAATTTTTAGCAAAGCTTCCCAAACCTTGATCTGTAAATTTGTGCCTTTCACATGAACTTGCAGGGTTTTGTTTTCTCTTTTGGAACTGTCAAATATGAAGTTGACAATTTTTTCTGTTGCTGTGGGTTTCTCCACAAACCGAGCAGCGCGCCATTCACGCTTGAGTTCGTCTAGATGTTCATTGCTGTCATGGAAGCTAATCCAACAAACGCCCTTATGAGTTTTGGCCAGCAGGCACTCACCAAAAGGTGTTGAGTGCCATCCGTACTCGATTTCAAGCGTTGCGCCGTGCCGACGATACTCATCCGGTGTCATTGCGTAGACATTTACGATTAGCTCATGTAGGCGACTAGTACTTGATAGTCCACAGTCAAGTGAAGCTTCCAATACAGATTTTGATTTTCGTAGTTCTGAACCACCATACTGCGCTGTCAAATGTTGTATAAAACGCTTTGGTGTAATACCCGCCCATTGTTTGAAAATTCGCTGGAAATGATAGAGGCTAACTCCAACGTGATCGGCTATTTCTTGAAGCGAAGGTTGTTCTGTAAAATGACCCTCAATAAATATGATCGCCTTCTCAATTCGTTTGTAATCGTTCATAGTAAATTTTTGAATGTTATGAAATGAAGTTACTGTATATTTTCTATTCCGGTTTGGTTTTATTCAATCCGTTTCTTGCTAAAATTACTGATCTTCTAATTTTGCCACCTTCACGGTGGTTTTGTAAATACTTCGAAAACTAGGATGGGCCAGAATTTACCCGAAAAAGCGAAAGTTGTAATTATCGGCGGTGGTGTTGTTGGCACAAGTGTCGCATATCATTTAGCCAAACTTGGTTGGACTGACACAGTGTTGCTAGAGCGCAAGGAACTTGGTTGTGGCACAACTTGGCATGCGGCCGGACTTGTAGGGCAACTGCGAACCAGTTACAACCTGACACAACTTGCTCGGTACACGTCAGAGCTATTTGAGAACCTAGAGCAACAAACCGGTCAACAAACAGGTTTTCGACAAAATGGTTCAATTTCACTGGCGACTAATTATGAGCGACTTGAGGAATTGAAACGTGCGGCATCAATGGCGCGTGCATACGGAATCGAAGCTAATCCTATTTCACTTGATCGGGCTTGCGAGCTTTATCCTTTATTGCGTATGGACGATTTGGTCGGTGCTGTCTTCATCCCCAAAGATGGTCAGATCAACCCATTGGATGTAGTTCAAGCTTACGCCAAGGGTGCTAGAGCTGAAGGTGTTTCAATTTATGAGAATATCAAGGTTACTGACGTCATTGTAAAGGATTCCAAGGTATGTGGTGTGCGTACCGGTCAAGGTGACATTGCCACTAGCATTGTTGTCAATTGTGCGGGGATGTGGGCGCGCCAAGTTGGAATGATGTGTAATGTTGAAGTGCCGCTGCACGCGGCCGAACACTTCTATGTTGTCACTGAACCAATTGAGGACTTACCAGCTGACCTTCCGGTATTGAGAGATCAGGATCAACATATTTATGTTAAGGAAGATGCGGGCAAATTACTGATTGGCGCTTTTGAGCCAAACGCCAAACCTTGGGGAATGAACGGTATACCTGAAGATTTCTCGTTTGATCAACTGCCCGATGATTGGGATCATTTCGCCCCAATTCTAGACAACGCTTTACATCGCTTGCCAAAACTAAATGAAGTTGGAATACATACATTTTTTTGTGGTCCGGAAAGCTTTACACCGGACAATCGCTACTACATTGGCGAAGCTCCAAACGTAAAAGGCTTTTTCATTGGTGCTGGTTTTAATTCAATTGGCATTCAATCCTCAGGAGGTGCCGGAAAGGTTTTATCCGAGTGGATTACCAATGGCTATCCAGCACAAGACTACTGGGAGATCGATATTCGTCGAATAGCACCATTTCAGAATAACAGTGGTTATCTTCATGACAGAATTGCAGAAACATTAGGATTGCTATATGCAATGCACTGGCCATTTCGGCAGCCGGAAACTTCGCGGAATATCCGAAAATCGCCGTTGCATGACCGGTTGGCTGCCCAAGGCGCATGTTTTGGCGAAACTTATGGCTGGGAAAGAGCAGATTGGTATGCGCCCGATCTTGAATCGCCGCAATACGAGTACTCGTACGGACGGCAAAACTGGTTTGAATATAGCTGCCGTGAACATAATGCAGTTCGAACCGGTGTTGGTATTTTCGATCAGACTTCATTTGCCAAGTTCTTGGTTGAAGGCCGAGATGCCGAGCGATACTTGAACCGAATCTGTGCCAACGATGTAGCAGTTGACGCTGGCCGCGTTGTTTATACTCAATGGCTGAATGAGAGGGGCGGTATTGAAGCGGATTTGACCGTAACGCGCTTAGCGGAGAACAAGTATATGGTCGTGACCGGTGCAGCAGTCCAATTGCGTGATCTGTCATGGCTTAAAAAACACCTGTCTGAAGACTTGCATGTTGTTGTTACGGACGTGACTGCAGGTTATTCGGTACTCTCTATTATGGGTCCGAAATCTCGAGACTTGTTATCAAAGGTAACTAGCGAAGATCTTTCAAATGATAGTTTTCCGTTTCTGACTTCAAAAGAGATTGAGATTGGAATGGCTTATGGTCGAGCGACCCGAATCACTTATGTTGGTGAGCTTGGCTGGGAGATCTACCTCACAACTGACCTTGCGCAGCATGTCTATGATCAAATTATGACAGTTGGTGAAGATTTTGGATTGGCACATTGTGGTTATTTGGCACTCAATTCCCTGCGCATTGAGAAAGCCTACAGACATTTTGGCCATGATATATCTGATGAGGATAACCCACTAGAAGCAGGGCTTGGATTTGCGGTTGCATGGGACAAAGCAGGTGGCTTCATCGGTAAAGAAGCGTTGGCAAAAGCGCGTGCAATGCCCCGTAAGCGCAGGCTTGTGCAGTTTGCGCTTGAAGACACAGAGCCTTTAATTTACCATGAAGAGCCGATTTATCGTGACGGTGAAATTGTTGGCAGAACAACCTCTGGGATGTACGGGCATACCTTGGGGTCATGCATAGGTCTCGGCTATGTCAATTGCGAAGATGGTGTCACAGCAGAATTCGTGAACTCTGGAAATTATGAAATTGAAGTAGCTGGCGAGCGGGTTGCAGCCAGTGCATCATTGCGTCCGATGTATGATCCTAAATCCGAACGACCTAAAGTCTAATCGGGCCTGAGGGAACAAGCAGGTTAGACAGAACTATGTCTGAGGAAATCTTCCAAGACAATCCGTACCAAAATTCGGTTGACGCAGTTGTTAAGGATGTTAATCTTAAACAATGCTGGTTTACAGTCGATAAGACCGTCTTTTACCCGACCGGTGGCGGACAACCCGGTGACACTGGTATCGGCTTTCTTAAGAATGATGTTGACTTCAGAATCGTTGACACTCGACGCGATCGCGTTACAGGTGAAATTTGCCATTATACGCAGACAACATCACAGCTACCTTCCCCTGGAAGTGAAGTGCATCTTGAACTGGATTGGGAGCGCCGATATCGACACATGCGACTTCATAGCTGTTTACATCTAGTTTGTGCACTGGTGCCGGGAAAGGTTACTGGTGCCAATATCAATGATAATATGGCGCGTGTGGATTTTGATTTTCGAATGATGCGGCCGGCGCATGTACTTGAAGAGAGTCTCAACATATTGATTAATCAGAATGCCGAAAGAAGTATTGAAGTTTTTACGCAGAAGGAATTAGCCGACAATCCGAATTTTGTTAAGATTCTGTCTGTGAAACCACCTGAAAATGTGGAGCGCGTCAGGGTGATTCGATTCAAGGACATTGACATGCAACCTTGCGGAGGAACCCATGTGGCAAACACTAGAGAGATAGGTGAGGTACGCGTTGAAAAAATACTAAACAAAGGTAAAAACAACCGACGAGTAGTTGTAAGTTTGGTTGATTGAGCTCATTACCTGAATTGGTTACCAATTGATATAAGGAGAACGATATGCACACTGGAAGTTGCCTTTGCGGCAATATCACTTTTCAGATTGACTCCGAAATCCGGCGATTTCACCATTGTCATTGCCGAACCTGTCGCAAGGCACATGCAACGGTTTATGGTTCTAGTGCATTGGTCGAGGCATCGTTGTTTCATGTGCTGACCGGTGAAGATTCCATATCCGAATACAGTTCATCACCCGGTAAAACTCGTTATTTCTGTAACAATTGTGGTACTCATGTATTTGCCCGTTGCGATCGTGACCCGGACGACATAATTCTAAGAATTGGTGCTTTAGATGGAGATCTTGGCTTCCAAGCTGAAGGGCATATCTGGGTGAGCCATAAGCCGGATTGGTATGAGATTGCCGATAACTTACCACAGAGTGCTGAGTGGTAGGTTTGATTTTTATTTTACACACATTAGGGAGAAGCTGTGCCTGAACAAAAGCAAAGCCTGCATCGTGGGTTGAAAGGTGTTTATTTTGAGCGCTCTGCCGTGTCGTCGATTGATGGCCGAGCTGGAGATTTACGCTACCGCGGTTACTCTATTCATGACCTTGCGGTTCATTCAACATTTGAAGAGACTGCCTACCTGCTGGTCTATGGTGAGCTTCCCAGCGAACCCCAATTGAATGAATTTTCCGAGCGGTTGAAGAAAGAAAGATCACTGCCATTACCAATTTATAAAATGATTACGGCAATGCAGACAGCTCATCCTATGGAAGTGCTTCGCACCGCTGTATCAGCACTGGGTGCTTTTGATGATAATCCTGATGCTAAAACAAAGGATGAAATTATTGATAAAGGCATTCGTTTAACTTCCCAAGTGCCCATGATAGTCGCTGCACACCAGCGCATTAGAAACGATTTGGAACCGATAGAATCTAATTCAGATTGTAGTCATGCTACACATTTTCTCTATCAACTTTCTGGTGAGATGCCTTCCGATGAAGCAGCGGAGTTATTTGACAAAGATCTGATTCTTCATGCTGAACACGGATCGAATGCGTCTGCTTTTACTGCCCGGGTAGTTACCGGGACTGAAGCCAATGTTTACGCAGCCGTTACTGCAGCTATTGCGGCACTGTCAGGCCCGGCACACGGCGGTGCTGCGGAAAATGTCATGCTTATGGCTCAGGAAGTAGGCAAACCGGAAAATGCTGTTGAATATGTGAAGGAGCGTCGTCGCAACAAGTTGCCTATCATGGGATTTGGGCATCGAGTTTACAGAACCGAAGATCCGCGGGCTCGACACATGAAAGAAGGTGTGCGAAAGTTGTCAGAGCAAATGGGGCAACCGTACTGGTATGAAATTCTGCAGGCTTTGGTTGATGCAATGAAACCTTGGTCGCGTCATGGTGTCAATGTCAATGTTGATTTCTATTCAGGCGTTGTCTACCATTTGCATGGTATTCCAGCTGATCTTTTTGTACCGATTTTTGCAGTAGGCCGTACACCTGGCTGGATCATTCAAATAATTGAGCAACTTGAGACAAATATCTTGATTCGTCCGCTGACAGTTTATAACGGACCGCAACCGAGAGAATATTGCAAGATTTCTGAGCGCAAGGGGCGAACAGAAGTCTTGTGATTTAGACTTTTAGATTTGGACTGGCAGTAGTGTTTACAAGTAGGCTTTGCAAATGCCTCATCACGGGAGAAAGAATTGTGTTGTATCTAGAATAATTAAAACTACACCTTATTAAGGTTAAAACCATGACCGAGGTTGGTTACTTTTATTTGGCTTTAGGCCAAATAATTTTTCATAATTATCATTCTTAACTGGCCGCAATAGATTGTGTTCAGCCTGCTGTTTTAGAATTTCGTCCCATCTTCTTTCTTTCTCTTCTTGAGAAATTTTGTTTGTTGTTTCTCTTTCATCAGGTGTTTTTGATTGTGTTTTATTCATCAGTATTAATCTCCGTTTGTGATAAAAATCTAAAGATCTGTTTTTCCCGCGGAAGCGGAAATCGAGCGGGCTCTCCTAATTGTATTACAACCTCGATCTCCTCTTCTGTTGCTGGCCTAGTATTGTAAAACATTCTGTCTGCTTCATCAAAATCTATAACGAAACTGTGGCTTGGATAAATATTTAAAAGAAAATCAATTGATCCGGGTTTCAAATTTCGCCATCTGGCGTTCAATCGTTTTGCATATTCTTCACATATGCGCATAGCTCTCAATCTTGAGCCAAGCTCTTCTGGATCAAACTGTGAAAATATGGGAGAATATATGGAAGATACCAAATCACTTGCTGCGCTCATTGCTGTTCTAGTAGAAATAATGCCATTTGATTTGTACAATATTTCTTCAATTAGACTGTGAAAAGTTTCCTTTGCTCTGAATTCCAAAGCATTCATGGCTTCGCTAATATTAAGGCCAGATTCATGAACTCCGAGTTTGTCTTCTTTTTGCACCTGAATGTCCAGAGGACCTAATTCTCCGTATGGTGTGAATATTAATTTCTCACCGGCGATAGCTAACAATGTACCAGCGCTCTTGCATAAACCAGGCAACAGTACTTCAAATGACTCATAGGTATCTTGAAGGTATCGTCCAATTTTGTAGGCTGCATCGGGATCGCCGCCACTTGAAACCAAAATCAAAATTACATTATCAGATTTTTTATTAGAATCAACAGTTTCAATAAATTCTAAATCCAAAACGCGTGCTAACTCTGCGTTATAGAGTATCCAGTCTGTCATTCGAAATTGAGTTTGAAAATCGAGGTTGGGATATTTTGAATAAAAAACAGCTGTTCTGGATCTATGCTAAGCTAGCAAGGACCCTGTTAAGTACCTACTAAATGACATATTCTAACACTCATTCTCAATTTTTATGATTTTCCTAGCAAGTACTAGCTAGCAACAAAATGGTTGATTTGACAATGTCATCAACTGTTGCGCCGCGCGAAAGGTCGCTGATCGGATAGGCAAATCCTTGCAGTATTGGTCCAATTGCTTGTGCCCCGGCCAAGTATTGTGTGATCTTGTAACTGATGTTTCCTGAATTAAGGTCCGGAAAAATCAACACGTCAGCTTGACCAGCTACTTCTCCGGGTTCAGTCAGTTTCAATTTTGCAGCTCTTTCATCTACTGCGGTATCAAACTGAAATTCCCCGTCAATAATGATGTTAGGTTCAGATTTGCGAACGATCTCTTTAGCTGTGCTTACCTTATCGATGAGTTCATGACGTGCACTGCCTTTCGTAGAAAATGATAGCATAGCCACTTTGGGTTCTCGTTTATAAATCGCCTTGGCGCTCCTTGCAGTGCAGATCGCGATTTCCGCTAGTTGTGATGCGCTTGGATTGACGTTGACGGCACAGTCGGCATAAATGAGCGCTTGCTCATTTCTAGCACTTGTTTCTGGTAACAACATCAAGAAGTAACTAGAGGGTGTTGCGATATCTGGCGCTGGCCCTGTCATCATTAATCCTGCCTCAATCACGCGAGCTGTAGGTGTCGATGCACCAGCGATTGTTGCGTCTGCATCACCACTTCTCACCATCATCGCGCTATACATGAGAGGCCGCTGTAGCAGTCGCTTTGCAATACCGGTTTTTAGTGGTCGGACACCGGTGGCACTAATTTCAATGTAGCGCTCTAAGCTTTCGGTATCCTCAGCCGGATCAATAATCTTGATATTATTTAGTGAAATGCCAATGTTGTCGGCAGTTGAGCAAATCTTCTGCCTATTGTCTATTAATATTGGGTTTGCTAAGCGCTCAGATGCTAGCAAAGCTGCCGCGTGCAGTATACGCTCATCGGCAGCTTCGGCAAACGCAACGTTTCGCGGTCGTTTGCGGGTAATTTGCGTTAGCTCGTCTAACAGACTCACTAGTTAAACATAGGCTTTATACTTGTCAAGGTGGCGTACAGGTTTGCTTAAAGCATCGCGTCGGAAGGGGTCTCCAAGTTCACGGGTGCACATCACCTCAATGATAGTTGTCTTGCCTTCGCTTTGGGCTGCACAAGCTTCGCGCAGAGCATCGCCGACCATATCGAGTTCATTGACAACAATTCCCTCTGCACCCATTGACTTTGCAACGTTTGCCCAGCTCGGACTCTCAAGGTTGACACCTTCAAAACGCCTACCGTAGAAATCAACCTGATTCTTCTTCTCAGCCCCCCATTGCCGATTATTAAAGACTACTGGAGTCACTGCGATGTTCTCCCTGACGCAAGTCAGGATCTCGCCCATACTCATCGCCCAAGCACCGTCACCAACATAGGCAATAGCTGCGAGCTGAGGTGCTGCCACTTTCACACCCATGATAGTGGGGAAGGCGTACCCACAGTTGCCGAAACTCATTGCTGCAAACATGCTTCTTGGGTTATTGAATCTGAGATAGCTGTTGGAAACTGAACATATATTACCAATATCAGTTGAAATTGCGGCGTTTGCGGGTGTAGCTTTTTCAAGTTCTCGCAATACCTGACGCGGGTGCAAATAATTTTTGTCTTCAGCAGCAACAGTTTGACTCCATTCATCTTGCTCAGAAGACCATGAATTAAGTTCGTTTTCCCAATTCTGTTTTTCGGCAGCTATCTCTTTTTCTCTCGCATCGCGCGATTCTAGACAAGCGATATGCTCGCGATTTCTTAGTCGCTCCAGTAATGCTGAGGCCGACTCGCCGGCATCACCGCAAATTCCAACAGCGATTTTCTTGACCAGACCAATTTTGCGGTAATCGACATCAATCTGGATGATCTTCGCGTCTTTTGGCCAATAATCTAGTCCGTGTTGCGGCAAAGTGCCAAACGGCCCCAATCTAGTACCGAGCGCAACGACTACATCAGCCTTGGAAATCAGTTTCATACCGGCTTTGGAACCCTGATAACCTAGTGGTCCGCACCACAACCGGTGATCAGCTGGAAACGAGTCGTTGTGCAAGTAGCTATTTACGACAGGTGCAGACAAGTATTCTGCAAGATCAATGCAAGACTGGACAGCATCGCCCATCACTACACCACCTCCGGATACAATGACTGGAAATTCTGCCTCTGCTAAAATTCGGGCAGCATCATCAAGAGTTTTGCTACCGCCAGCACCGCGCTCTATCGATTGAGGGGTTGGAATATCAACGTTGACATCGCCATAAAAGTGGTCTCTAGGAATGTTGAGCTGAGTTGGTCCGCTTTCAGCCATTGCCATATCGAAACATCGTCCGGTCAATTCTGCCATACGACCTGGTCCGTTGACATGAGCTTGAAATTTTGTAATTTTTGAGAATATCGGCAATTGCTCGGTTTCTTGAAATCCGCCAAGACCCATTGTATTGCTGCCAGTTTCAGGTGTAATGGCAACAACAGGCGAATGCGCCCAGTAGGCAGCGGCAATTGCTGTCACAAAATTAGTGATTCCTGGACCATTTTGTGCAATGCAAACTCCGTGCCGACCACTGGCGCGGGCATAACCGTCTGCCATGTGTGCGGCTCCTTGTTCATGCACAGTCGGAATGAAGCGAATCCCTGCGGCTGGAAAGATATCCAGTGCATCCATGTACGCAGAACCGACTATACCAAAAACATCGGTCACTCCGTATGATTCCAGTGTTTCAACAAACGCTTCACTTGATGTCATGCGTGGCATGTAATTTTCTCCTTGCTTGTAAATAGTTTCAATGAATGCCCAGCACTTCAGCAGCTGGGGTGTAATCTTTGTTCTGGCTTTTTGCCACCTGTTCGTAAGTAATTTGCCCTTGGAAGACGTTAAGTCCGGCAAGTAGATTTGGGTCTCGGCGCATTGCCTCCGCGTAGCCGTAGTTGGCTATGCTAGTCGCAAATGGCAAAACTACGTTGTTTAGAGCATAGGTTGATGTTTTAGGAACGGCGCCAGGCATATTGGTAACACAATAGTGGACAACGTCTTTGACTCTGTAGGTCGGCTCTGAATGTGTTGTCGGGCGCGATGTTTCAAAACACCCTCCCTGATCAATAGCGACATCTACAACCACTGAGCTTGGACGCATTGCCTCAATCATTTTCTCGGTAACAAGCCGTGGTGCAGCTGCGCCAGGCACCAATACCGCGCCAACTACTAAGTCTGCATCGGTTACATGTTTTTCTAGCGTGCTGGTAGTTGAGTAAACACCGTTGGTTGAGCGGCCGAACTGTGACCAGTGATGGTCAAGCACCCTTGGGTTGCGATCCAGAACCCAAACATCAGCACCCATGCCAACGGCTATGTGAGTGGCATGAGTGCCAACAACGCCACCACCAATAATGACAACTTTGGCGGGTTCGACGCCAGGAACTCCACCGAGTAACATGCCGGTGCCACCATGCGGCCGCTCAAGACACCAAGCACCTTCCTGTACAGCCATGCGGCCAGCAACTTTGGACATGGGCGCGAGAATCGGCAAATTACCGTTGTTGTCCGTTACTGTTTCGTAGGCAATGCAGATTGCGCCACTGTTAACTAAATCCTCTGTCTGCTCTAAGTCTGGTGCAAGGTGAAGATAGGTGAACAGAATTTGATTTTCTTTTAGCAAGGTGCGTTCCGGTGCTAAAGGTTCTTTAACTTTGATAATCATCTCACCATAGTCGAATATTTCTTGGGGAGTATCTAGCACTGTTGCTCCAGAATTGCGGTAATCGTCGTCACTAGCGCCGATACCAATGCCGGCATTGGTTTCGACTGAAATTTCGTGACCGCAACTGATAAGCTCGCGAACGCTTTCTGGCACAAGGCCAACTCGATATTCATCAACCTTAGTTTCTTTCGGAACTCCGATACGCATAGCATGAAATCTCACATGGTCAAATGTAACAAAAAAGAGTGGATTTGGGGCGCTAATGATAATATATCAGCGGGAATCAAACAGCATTTTCTTATCGTCATCAGTCGAATTCGAAAATTTGGTGTTCAAAATAATATTCAAGTAAATAGGGAGGCAGTTTTGGAATTTTGCTGAAGTTAGAGTTTAGGATATTAAGTATCATCCATATATGTGCTATGGCGGTGTGGCATTGATTGTCCGTACAACCGGTCTGTCAGTGTGCAAACGGGTGCCAAGTGTAAGTCAATGTTAATGCGATGTTGTGTCTGGCTTGCTGGTAGGGCTTTATGTTAAAGACTGTGATGATATATCGTTCAAGCTGGGATATCAGGCATGGTAATTAGCATTTATGTCCGCCTAAAATCTGGATGACAAGTGTGTTCTGAATGCAGGTTGAACTGGTACTTGGGAGTCTACAACAAGAGCATTTGATATCAGCCCCAGTGCATTCGAAATTTATTTGAAAGCGGTAGTAACTGCTTTACATGTGTCGTTGAATACGATGAACACCATTTTCACAGATTTGGGCGGTAGCAACCGCACCTCATGTCCCAGCTTTGTCAGTTCCCATCCCAATATCGGGACTTGTTGTAAACCTCCATTGTTGCCAGCGTAGACTATTACTCCGCCAAGCAATCTAACACCTCCTTGTGGCGCAACTTGCGGGCCGACACCACCTCGCTCTCGCGGTTCAGCACTGTCACATGAAGCACACTCTTCGCCAAGTCCAGTCTGGCTATCATCTCTTGTTACCTTAAAATTGTCTTACTCTCCTGTGAACTAAGTTCTGTTATGAAGTAGAAACTCTACATTTTCAGATTTCCTGACCTGACCCATAAATCTACATTTGCCGTTGTCTGCTGGTGTTGTCATATTCTCTTTGATCTGTTGTACTTGCTGCTGAGGAAGTGAATCATTCTCGCAACTGCCATGGTGCCTGCTGTACAAAATGGGTGGTATACTATTTTTCACATGAACCCCTTGATTCCTGAGCAATCAACTGGCAAACCAGCATTGCTTTTGACCCGCTAATCTGGAGAATAATGTCTAGTTTTGAATTGTACAAGGTCAGGATGTCTGAGTTTGAGCTCTTCCATGCGACTTGCCAGCAATCACAGCGATTGCTGTAAGTGACTGGTCGGAAGCGCCGGACAGTAAATTACCATCAACTATGCCCTAAATTTTCCGCTCATCTGTTGCGGAGAGTCATCGTGCCGACTCTGGCAGGTGTTCAGTACCGTTGTCAGACCTTGTTTGACAAAACACTTCTTTTTCAAATCCACTTTTCGGTTGAATTGCATCAGATCAGCCCTCTCTTACTGTCCCAATGTTAACTTATTCAGTTTCGGGATGCCCTTTTCGTCATTGTCTAATTATCAATCCTTTGGCTTTTTAAGACAATGTTGCGATGACATTACACCAGTTGTCATTGGGAATTGGCCTGATATTGAATAGCCGAGACGGTCGGACTGGATTGCGACAATGGCATAGCTGCAACTACTAGCTACCTTAGCTCGGATCCAAATGTCTACGCAGCAGGGAACTGCACAAGCCAAGCTAGAAATGGCAAGCGTACCCGGCTGGAATCAGTCCAAAATGCGTTCAGAGCAAGGGGTACTTGCAACACAGGCTCTTGCTGGGCAAAACGCTATCTACACAGCTATTCCTTGGTTTTGGTCTGAACAGTAAGACTCGCGCGCCTCCAAATAGCCGGCTTAAACAATGGCTACGATCAAACTGTGCTACGACAAGCGACTACAGAACGAACATGCTCCTTAGGGTACTATGCCAATGACGAACTGCTTACAGTGGATGCGACATCAACGATCTGATCCAAAATTCTCTGTCACCGCCCGGAATCTGATTGAGCTAAGCTTGCATTCAACACTTGAACAAGTCTCAAATCCTAAACTTCTCATGGAACTGGTGAAATTTGCACAGCCTCTGAATTCTTCCAACCACTGAGGAGAGTTGGTCGCATTGCCACAACCTAACCTTCACCACCTCAGCGAACCGCCCAGCCTGATGCCGTCGCCGCGGTCTGTGTCCGGCTTGTGTGTGTGCGTCAACTCCAGACTGAGGCGATCGCCGCGCCGGTATTCAAAGCCGGTTTCATAGATCCGCGAATCTGACCCTGCCGGCAGTAACACCGACACCTTCGGCTTCATGTGTCCAGCACCCAATGCCAGTCCATACCCGAACTCTAGTTGCGTGCCCACGCCATCTGACTCTTCACGCTCGGACAGGCTGTCATCAATCGCTGACTCAGCCCAGATGGCCTGTAATGCATCTGCTATCTCACCCTGCGTCGCCTTGATGCTCATGCTCGGCCCGGTGTCACCACCACCAGACTTCAGCTCTACTCCCACATACATCCCATTCTCGCGGTAACGATCGCGTGTACGCGACCTCAACACACTGCCCCCAGCCTCCCAAGACCAGCGATCTTCCGCATCCGTGTAGCGCACACTGCCGGCCAGCACCAGGCTCAGACCCGTCGCATAATTGTCATCGTCATAGCGCAGACCAGCCTCGACTTTTGGCAACAACTGACTGCCGTCTGACCGATCCTGCAGACGACTCCACTCCACCACTGCCTTGTATTGCGACTGCTCGCTCTTCATCGGTGCCGCCGACAAGCCCTTGCTGGTCGTCCTTGACGCCACCATCTCGCCCTTGAAGGCCAAGTCGCGACCCCAGCTGACACGCGTCCCCAGCAACCCCGACAGCAATTCCACTCGTCCCTTGCGATGCTGCTTGGAATTGTTAGCCAGGAGCAGGTGGCTGTCCGCCTGACCCGTGCCGTAGCCTACCGTACCCCATAACTCCACCTCTTCGCTCGCCCGCCAGTGCACATACGGATGCACACTGTTCATCGTCAGCCTCTCTTCGGACTTGGCACTGTTCCCGCTGCTCGTTGCGGTCACATTGCCCTTGCCGCGGGTGCGGAAATACGCCACACCGCCCATCCAATCCTCGCGCGAAACCTCAAAGCCGAAGCCGCCGACCGTCACGCTGCCGTCTATGGCACGACCGGCACTGTTGCGCTTGAAACTAGTCTTGCCGCCCTTGCCCCAAAGCGTCATGCCATCCTCGCCCGAAGACTCGCCCGGCACTGACGACACATTGAACGAGCTGTCTGACAGCAAGTCCAGCACATTGTTCACTCGCTTGCGTGTCAGTTCCACATCCCCGTCAAGCCGTAGCGACTCGTCCAAATATGCATCCGACAATGCCGTCAACGACGGATGTGGTGTTCCGAACGGTATCTGACGCCCGGCTATGAGCATGCTGTTCTGCCTCAAAGACCCGGTGCCACTGGTGCGACTCACGATGATGTCGTTGGCCACGCCGAGCATGGTCTGACCGAACTGGACGTGCAACTCATGGATGCTGCTTTCATGCTCTTCGCGAAGTTCAGCTGACAGCTGGTCGCTGTTTGTCACCTTCACCGACACCGAACCACCTGTCATAACCGAGTCGTAGCCGGCCACCGCATGCCTCACCTCGGCCGTGCCATCGGCATTGTCATCATTCTTAACCGCGGTCACTGTCACCGTTTGCGCTGCATTCCAGTTGTCAGTGCTGAACGTCAGCGGACCGGACACTGTCGCCACTGCTGTTGCGCTGCTTGAAGATGTCACCGTCACACTGCCGACCGGCTTCGTGTCCAGCACCACCGTGTAGGTCCCGCTGGTGCCTTCGGTCACCGTCAGACCTGACACGCCCAGCGTCACCCCGGCCGTGTCATCGTCTCGGATCGTCACCGTGGTCGTCGCATTGCCCAGCGTGAAATCAACCGGCGTAGTGCCCGATGAAACCGCGATCGTCACCGTGAACGTCTCATCACTCTCGTCCTCCTTATCGTTCGCTATCGGAATGGCAATGTCTTGGGTCGTCTCGCCAACAGCTAAGGTCAGCGTTGTCACCGCATCATTGTCATAATCGCCGGACGACGGGTTCCCTGACCCGCGCGCCGTGACATCCCCGTAAGCGACGCTCAGCGTCACCGAACGACTAGGTTGACCTTCCACTGTGACCGCAACCATCGCTTCGCCAACCCCCTCAGACACCGTCACACTCGCCGGCACTGACAGTACTGGCAATGCTGTTGTGGCCGTCACATCGGCACTCGTCAAGTCGTGCCCGCTACCGGCACCGTTGATCAGAGTCGCTGTGTCATCGACCGTGTCTTCATCGCCGCCCGCTGTTACGGTCACCATCTGCGCCGCATTCCAATTGCCGGTTGTGAACGTCAGCGACGCCGATGCCGCTGAGATCTCTCCCGAAGCCCCACTCATTGTCACCGTCGGCGTGGCCGTCACCTGATCCGACCACACAGACGACCTCTGGCTGGCAAACCGTGCGAACAGGCGGAACGTGTACGCCGTCCCGTTCGTCAGCCCCGGCACCACCCATCGCACCTGCGTCAGATCCGGTCTTGACGGAAGCACTGTTGCCGTGCTGCTCCAGCCGTCGTCTTCGCGCTTGTATTGATAACCCCAAGACACAACTCCGGACTGTGCTTTCCAACTCAAGGCGACCGACCCGTCGCCCGCCACCGCTGTCAGAACCGGCTTGTCGGGCCTAGGTTCCGACGGAGTCGCTCTTCTGGCGTTCGATTGCATTCCCTCTCCGGCATCGTTCTTGGCGCGGACTCTGAAGCTGTAATCGGCATCGTTGTCCAGACCGCTCACCGTATGGTTTGTTGTGGTGGCGTCCGAGCCGCTGATGTCAGTCCACTCGCCCCATTTTTCAGTTCCCTTGCGCTGTCTGTACTGCCAGCCGGTGATCGATGCATCACTCGGGTCGTTCCAAGACAGCGTCACCATCTTGTCGCCCGCCGCGGCCGAAAAACCTGTCGGCTTGGCAGGTGGGGCAATGCTCGGCGTGGCCGTCACTTGATCCGACCACACAGACGACCTCTGGCTGGCAAACCGTGCGAACAGGCGGAACGTGTACGCCGTCCCGTTCGTCAGCCCCGGCACCACCCATCGCACCTGCGTCAGATCCGGTCTTGACGGAAGCACTGTTGCCGTGCTGCTCCAGCCGGTGTCTTCTTCGCGCTTGTATTGATAACCCCAAGACACAACTCCGGACTGTGCTTTCCAACTCAAGGCGACCGACCCGTCGCCCGCCACCGCTGTCAGAACCGGCTTGTCGGGCCTAGGTTCCGACGGAGTCGCTCTTCTGGCGTTCGATTGCATTCCCTCTCCGGCATCGTTCTTGGCGCGGACTCTGAAGCTGTAATCGGCATCGTTGTCCAGACCGCTCACCGTATGGTTTGTTGTGGTGGCGTCCGAGCCGCTGATGTCAGTCCACTCGCCCCATTTTTCAGTTCCCTTGCGCTGTCTGTACTGCCAGCCGGTGATCGATGCATCACTCGGGTCGTTCCAAGACAGCGTCACTAGCGCGTCGCCCGCCGCGGCCGAAAAACCTGTCGGCTTGGCAGGTGGGGCAATGCTCGGCGTGGCCGTCACTTGATCCGACCACACAGACGACCTCTGGCTGGCAAACCGTGCGAACAGGCGGAACGTGTACGCCGTCCCGTTCGTCAGCCCCGGCACCACCCATCGCACCTGCGTCAGATCCGGTCTTGACGGAAGCACTGTTGCCGTGCTGCTCCAGCCGGTGTCTTCTTCGCGCTTGTATTGATAACCCCAAGACACAACTCCGGACTGTGCTTTCCAACTCAAGGCGACCGACCCGTCGCCCGCCACCGCTGTCAGAACCGGCTTGTCGGGCCTAGGTTCCGACGGAGTCGCTCTTCTGGCGTTCGATTGCATTCCCTCTCCGGCATCGTTCTTGGCGCGGACTCTGAAGCTGTAATCGGCATCGTTGTCCAGACCGCTCACCGTATGGTTTGTTGTGGTGGCGTCCGAGCCGCTGATGTCAGTCCACTCGCCCCATTTTTCAGTTCCCTTGCGCTGTCTGTACTGCCAGCCGGTGATCGATGCATCACTCGGGTCGTTCCAAGACAGCGTCACCATCTTGTCGCCCGCCGCGGCCGAAAAACCTGTCGGCTTGGCAGGTGGGGCAATGCTCGGCGTGGCCGTCACTTGATCCGACCACACAGACGACCTCTGGCTGGCAAACCGTGCGAACAGGCGGAACGTGTACGCCGTCCCGTTCGTCAGCCCCGGCACCACCCATCGCACCTGCGTCAGATCCGGTCTTGACGGAAGCACTGTTGCCGTGCTGCTCCAGCCGGTGTCTTCTTCGCGCTTGTATTGATAACCCCAAGACACAACTCCGGACTGTGCTTTCCAACTCAAGGCGACCGACCCGTCGCCCGCCACCGCTGTCAGAACCGGCTTGTCGGGCCTAGGTTCCGACGGAGTCGCTCTTCTGGCGTTCGATTGCATTCCCTCTCCGGCATCGTTCTTGGCGCGGACTCTGAAGCTGTAATCGGCATCGTTGTCCAGACCGCTCACCGTATGGTTTGTTGTGGTGGCGTCCGAGCCGCTGATGTCAGTCCACTCGCCCCATTTTTCAGTTCCCTTGCGCTGTCTGTACTGCCAGCCGGTGATCGATTCATCACTCGGGTCGTTCCAAGACAGCGTCACTAGCGCGTCGCCCGCCGCGGCCGAAAAACCTGTCGGCTTGGCAGGTGGGGCAATGCTCGGCGTGGCCGTCACTTGATCCGACCACACAGACGACCTCTGGCTGGCAAACCGTGCGAACAGGCGGAACGTGTACGCCGTCCCGTTCGTCAGCCCCGGCACCACCCATCGCACCTGCGTCAGATCCGGTCTTGACGGAAGCACTGTTGCCGTGCTGCTCCAGCCGGTGTCTTCTTCGCGCTTGTATTGATAACCCCAAGACACAACTCCGGACTGTGCTTTCCAACTCAAGGCGACCGACCCGTCGCCCGCCACCGCTGTCAGAACCGGCTTGTCGGGCCTAGGTTCCGACGGAGTCGCTCTTCTGGCGTTCGATTGCATTCCCTCTCCGGCATCGTTCTTGGCGCGGACTCTGAAGCTGTAATCGGCATCGTTGTCCAGACCGCTCACCGTATGGTTTGTTGTGGTGGCGTCCGAGCCGCTGATGTCAGTCCACTCGCCCCATTTTTCAGTTCCCTTGCGCTGTCTGTACTGCCAGCCGGTGATCGATTCGTCACTCGGGTCGTTCCAAGACAGCGTCACCATCTTGTCGCCCGCCGCGGCCGAAAAACCTGTCGGCTTGGCAGGTGGGGCAATGCTCGGCGTGGCCGTCACTTGATCCGACCACACAGACGACCTCTGGCTGGCAAACCGTGCGAACAGGCGGAACGTGTACGCCGTCCCGTTCGTCAGCCCCGGCACCACCCATCGCACCTGCGTCAGATCCGGTCTTGACGGAAGCACTGTTGCCGTGCTGCTCCAGCCGGTGTCTTCTTCGCGCTTGTATTGATAACCCCAAGACACAACTCCGGACTGTGCTTTCCAACTCAAGGCGACCGACCCGTCGCCCGCCACCGCTGTCAGAACCGGCTTGTCGGGCCTAGGTTCCGACGGAGTCGCTCTTCTGGCGTTCGATTGCATTCCCTCTCCGGCATCGTTCTTGGCGCGGACTCTGAAGCTGTAATCGGCATCGTTGTCCAGACCGCTCACCGTATGGTTTGTTGTGGTGGCGTCCGAGCCGCTGATGTCAGTCCACTCGCCCCATTTTTCAGTTCCCTTGCGCTGTCTGTACTGCCAGCCGGTGATCGATGCATCACTCGGGTCGTTCCAAGACAGCGTCACCATCTTGTCGCCCGCCGCGGCCGAAAAACCTGTCGGCTTGGCAGGTGGGGCAGCATTAACCGGATCCGGCGCGATGAAAGTCAAAAAGACAGTAACAGGAAGCACCGCTGTCAACAGGCGGGCTATGCACTGAAATCTACGGGGTTTTAGTTCAATTTCTGTTTGTGTGTGTGGGGGCGGGGGGAGGTGTGCCAGTCGGGTAAATTTCATTTTGCTGATTCATAGTAATAGTTTTAGAGTTTAACATTCAATTATTCGTTATGCCAGACTAAGAAAGCATAGCGCCCTGTTTATTTTGATCTTATTTAGACCAACTTAGATTATTAATGTTTCTGTTTTTAGTTGTTAATTTTTAAATGGTTGCTTTGGCCGACTCGAACCTAAGCAGAAAAGACTATTATGAGGGTTGAACTCACCGGCCTGAATGTCAAAGTAACTCAGAGACTGTACAGGGTGCTCATCAGCACACCATACTTGAACATAAAAGTAGGCATAACGCCCAGAGCGATGTAGCAGTTGCTAGGTTAAAGGACAGCACTTGTACCGAGTCAAGCCATGGTGATGCCGATAATCAATTGCCATAGTTAGTCAGAATGGCGAAAGAAAGGTTTATTTCGTTCGTTTCATCACGCCGGATGATGAGTTCGTCTCCAAGTTTAGAGGCAATTTTCTGGTTTTAATGCAGTTGAGAGCCGCAAAGTATCCTCAGCTGATTGGAACATCATCCAGTACCATTTAACAAGGACGATGCTGATCAGTGGTCAACAGGTTGATAGCGACGGGAGTGAAGCAGGTTAACAGACATTGACCCTAATTACGGAAGGCATGCAACATAGACGGATACGACGGAACATTGCGAGGGCGCGAAATCGATTGAAGGCACAAAGGGCTGAGCTTATGATGAAGAAAATCCGATGGCTGTTGGAAAGATAATTTGGGATGTTGAGCGTGAGGAATGGGTAGCGGATGATTCGCTACGGCGACGTCTTGAGTTGTTAACTAGTGACCCGCAGTTGCGTAAGGGGCGACTTGGTAAAGATTTAGACAGGTCAAGAAATATTGCTATGCGAGTTGCGGCCGCTTGGGAATCTGTGGCACGGGACAGTACCCGAAATGCTTCTTTGATGATTCCAAAACTTGACATAACCGAAACAGAAGGGGCAATGGAGTTATTTCCCTCTTATCGGCCTCTTGTGGATTTGGTTCAACCGCATGGATGAATTGTTTGAATACGTTAGGTTAGATGGATTTACTATAGGTTTCTTTGGCGGTTTTGTATTTGGTGTGTTTACTTATCATTTGATTCACAAGGCCAACATAATAGTATTTAAAGAAATGATTAAGACATATCCCAAAGTAAGTGAACCACAGACATCATTAGATCAACAAGTTCCAGATCCAAGGAAGATGTACAACGATTGTAAATAATAGGATCAGCTCTTTTTCGAAACTGTGATTGTGAGTTTAACAGCAGGTGCTGAAATTTAAATTCGTCTACATTCTTTTTATTTCAATGTTATACAACCGCTGAGACACTCAAGCGCTCATTGTGTTGAACGAGCAACAGGGTTTGAGGCGCAATCTCTGTGACTTTCTAACACCTCACTACGCTCAGTTGCTGCAGGTTACGATAGGTCTAATGCTCCTCAGTTTGGTATAGTAATACTTGCCTATGAATTCTACCTGCATGAAAATTTCAGGGGTTGTATGTTTGATTTAACCAGCGGAATGTACCATGTTATTTCTAGGGAATATTTAGACCTTAATTTCGGTCAAATCTCGCATACCGCCTTAACCGATGGGATTTAATTTTCAGGGCGATATTGCCAGCAGGTAATTCCGCGAGTTGGTGCAGTCTGATTTTGTCAGCTTGGCGGTGGACTGTCTGCTAACATTCTGACTAGTTGTCAAGGTCAATATTGAATGTTAGCAATATGTCAAATAAGTCATTGAAAAAATGAACATTATTCTATTTTTAACAATTTTATGTTTTTGATATTATTGGAGAGAATTGAGAGATTATTTTTCCAAGAGCGCGATGTCAATGCAGTATCATATACTTGCGAGCATCGCAAACGCCTTGAAACTTGAGATGGTAATAGTCTACAAGGTTTTGAGAATATAATTAACTTGATTTTCCTCCTGTTTTTTCCAGCCATTTTCAGAATATCAAGCTTACAGCATTACTTGGCGCGTCATAGATTAGTTTTAACTAGAGGTTGAATTATTGAATTTTCAAAGCCTTATATTTGCATTCAATCAATATTGGGCGGAGCAAGGTTGTATCATTATGCAACCTTACGATATGGAAGTTGGCGCTGGAACTTTCCATCCAGCCACCTTTTTGGCAGCAATCGGTCCAGAACCTGCAAAAAACGCGTATGTTCAACCTTCTCGTCGACCGACTGATGGGCGTTACGGCGAGAATCCCAATCGATTACAGCATTATTTTCAGTATCAAGTTGTACTCAAACCGTCACCTCAGGATTTTCAGGACCTGTACATAAATTCATTAGTTCACATTGGAATTGATCCGCTAAAAGACGATATACGATTTGTTGAAGACGATTGGGAATCTCCAACCTTAGGCGCTTGGGGTCTCGGCTGGGAAGTCTGGTTGAATGGAATGGAAGTTACGCAGATAACTTACTTCCAACAGGTTGGCGGCCTTGAGTGCCGGCCAGTGACCGGCGAGATAACTTATGGACTTGAGCGGTTAGCGATGTATGTTCAAGGTGTGGACAATGTCTTTGAACTCGATTGGGCTGATGGCCTGGAGTATGGTGATATTTATTTTCAGAATGAGTTTGAGCAGTCGCGTTACAATTTTGAGGAAGCGGATACGAAAGCACTTTTTGCGCAGTTTGACGCGTGTGAGCGCATGAGTAAAAAATTAGCTAATGATAGGTTACCACTGCCAGCATACGAACAAGTTTTACGGGCATCGCATACTTTCAATTTGCTTGATGCAAGGCGAGTCATCAGCGTAACGGAACGGGCAAGATACATCGCGCGTGTTAGGGCACTTGCGAGCGGTGTTGCCGAATCCTATTTCTCCGAAAGGGAGCTCTGTAGTTTTCCTCGCCTTCAGAAAACACATGATATATCCTCGAACAAAGATGATGGACTTACCGGATCACCTGCTTTACCAGAGCCACTTATTGGTGCTACAACTCTGTTGCTAGAGCTCGGTACCGAAGAACTGCCACCCGCAACAGTTCAGAAAATCGGGTTGGTACTTGAGCGTGAGATCAAAAACGAGCTTCTGTTAGTCCAATTGATTGATTCCGTTGAAACTCCGTCAAGATGGTTTTGCACGCCGCGTAGGATAACAGTGGTGGTTGAGCAGGTCCTAACACACAGCAGCGAAAAAGAGCATATTCGCCGTGGACCGCCACTTCAGCGAGCATTTGACGATGCTGGCAAACCGACCAAACCTGCTTTAGGATTTGCACGGTCCTGCGATGTTGAAATTGATCAACTCGAAACGATAACTGTGAACGATTCCACCTATCTTGCTTATCGTTATGTCAAACCTAGCAAACAAGCCAGTGAATTGGTGTCGCGGTGCATTCATTCAGCATTGAAACGATTGCCAATTGACAAGAAAATGCGCTGGGGCAAGGACGCCATAAATGAATTCGTAAGGCCTTTGCATTGGATAGTATTGTTGCATGGCAAACAGCCAATTGCTTGTGAGATACTGGGTGTCAAATCTGGCAATATATCACGAGGGCATCGCTTTCTCGGTCAGAGCTCGGTAACTATCAATGATGCAAATGAGTATCTTGAAACACTAAAAAATGAGTCAGTTATCGCAGATTGGAATGAGCGTCGCCAATTGATTGAAGATCAAATCTGTGAGATTGAGAAATCTGTTGACGGCAATGCAATGAATGATGATTCTTTACTTGATGAAGTAACAAGTTTGGTTGAATTGCCACAAGCGTTCTGCGGGCAGTTCGATTCCAGGTTCTTGGAGTTGCCGCCGGAAGTTCTGATATCATCGATGCGACATCATCAGAAATACTTTCCAATATTTGGTAAGCAGGGTGAATTGTTGCCTAAATTCATTGGTGTGACAAATATAAAACCTGTCACACAGCGAATTATAAAGGGCAATGAACGAGTGCTTCTTGCAAGGCTTTCCGATGCAGAGTTTTTTTGGGATCAGGATCGAAAAATATCTTTGAATAATCAATCCAAGGAACTTGACCGATTGGTGTTTCATCGGAAACTAGGCTCAGTCAAAAATAAGGCCCTACGCGTGGCAAGCTTGGCTGAGTTTATTTGTGAAGCCGCTAATCTGAAAAAACTGCCGGTTAGCCGTGCGGCAAAGTTAGCCAAAGCGGACTTGGTCACAGAGATTGTAGGGGAGTTTCCAGATTTGCAGGGAGTTATGGGCAAATACTATGCCAATTTTGATGGTGAGCATCCGGATGTAGTTAAAGCCATAGAAGAGCACTATATGCCTCGTTCCGCCGGCGGTGAATTGCCTAAATCGGAATGTGGTATGGTTATTGCCATTGCAGACCGAATTGATTCGTTGTTAGGCCTTATGAGCGTTGGTGAAACGGCTAAAGGTGACCGTGACCCGTTTTCATTGCGAAGAATGGCGCTTGGTGTGCTCAGAATTGTCATTGAGAGGAAGTTTGATTTGGATTTAGTTGCAATTCTGAATGCTTCTGCTGAAATTTACCACAGTCAGATTGAAAATGAAAAGCTCGCTCAGGATTTTGCAGTAAACAACGATAGAATCGATAAAGTGTTTGATTTTACGATGGACAGATTGCGCGCTTACTTTCTAGATCAAGGATATTTGACTGACGAATTCAATGCTGTCTATGAACTAAAGCCGAGCCGCCCGCTTGAATTTGAAAAACGCTTGCAAGCTGTGCGTCAATTTAGGAGTCTAGTTGAATGCGAAGATCTAGTCGTTGCTAATAAGCGAATTGTGAATATTTTAGCTAAGAACTCAGTGACCAGCGGCACCACGATAGATGCAAGCCTGCTAAAACTCACAGCTGAAATAAATTTGTACCAACAAGCCAGGATCCTGAATGATGAGGTTGAGCCTTTAGCTCAAGCGTTTGAACACACAGAGATTTTGCGACGACTAGCAATACTGCGGGATCCAATAGATGCTTTTTTTGACGACGTAATGGTAATGGATGAGAATCAGGAATTGCGCCAAAATCGGATTGCATTAGTGTCGTTCGTGCACAAATTGTTTCACAAGGTCGCGGATATTTCGAAACTGCAAGTAAGCAAGGAGAATTGATGAACACGAATTCTTTTCAGGCAATGTTAGATATTGTGCGAGACTTTCATGACAAGCACGACATGGAGAATACTGGCGGGCACGATTTGAAATTTCGAATTGCATTGATGTGTGAAGAACTCGGAGAGATTTCAGAAGCAGTAACTAAAGGGAAAGGCAAAGACAAGCTTGCCGAAGAATGTGCTGACTTGCTTATATTGCTTCTTGGCACCTCCATCGCGGCCAAGTTCGATCTAAACGAAGCGTTTTGGCGGAAAATGGCAATTGTCTTGGAACGGGAGGGTAAGGTGGTCGATGGGACTTTACGAGTCTCAGATTTCAATTCCTGACTTAATCTGTTACAACTTTCAATCAGCTATAAAAAGACACTGACAAAAAGGAGTGGTTGGAATGCTAGCTACCGTTCGATCAGCGGTATTTATGTTGGTCATGTTCTTGTTTACGCTGATATTTTGGCCGTTAGCGCTCGCTGTCTATTTCTGTGAACCCAAGCGTCGGTCTAGAATCATCGGCGCTTGGGCATACGTAATGGTGTGGGTGTTGCGGGTCGTCTGTGGATTACGGCATGAGGTCAAGGGACTGGAAAACTTACCCGATCAGCCGGCGGTCATTTTCTCAAAACATCAATCGGCATGGGAGACAATTGCTTATCAGACAATTTTCCCGCCGCAAGCTTGGGTACTCAAAAAATCTCTATTGCGAATTCCATTTTTTGGTTGGGGCTTGGCTGCAACTAAACCTATCGTCATTAATCGGGAGACAGCGCGAAAGGCCTTGGAACAGGTTGTAAAGCAAGGCAGTAGCATATTGAAACAAGGTCGTTGGGTTGTCATATTTCCGGAGGGCACACGCATAGAACCGGGCGAACACGGCACCTACTATACTAGCGCTTCGTTGCTTGCTTTTCGCGCTGACGTGCCGCTAGTGCCGGTAGCGCACAATGCCGGTGATTTTTGGAGAAAGCGCGGATTGACAAAACATCCGGGGACAATTCAGGTTAGAATAGGCAAACCTATTTATCCCATCGGACTAAAACCACGCGAGTTGAACAAGATGGCTGAGGATTGGATAAGAAAAACAATGCCTGAGATCAGTTCTGCGTATAAACAAGAACCGCTAGATTCAAGGTAGCTTCGATAATCAAGATTCACACACAACTTACAAAGTTTGAAGATTACTCGGTAAATTCAGGTTTTCTGGTTTCGTAAAAGAGTGTTCAAGCGTTCGTGCTGGCCTACCAAGCAAGCAAATTTGACTCGCCGAAATCTCGTGTGATGACCGCGCCATGCATTGATTTCAGTGGATAAAATCGATAGTTCACAGTGTTTGCATTGCATTATTTTTATCAATGCAGCTGGAGCACTTTGATCAGGTTAGATTCGGTACTTGATCACAATTGAATGACTGAAATTACTTTGTTTACAAACATCTACTGAACAAGCTCAATAACAATGTCAAGGAGCTTGAACTTGGTGACACATCGATTCAATTGGAAAGTAGAGCTCGGCAGGTTCAACCGTACGAATTGTGTACACACCATTTTCAAAGGAGTATACAAGGTCGGCGGTTTCATCATCTAGCTCAACAACAAGCGCCTGATCAAGATCAACTGCGGACCCTGGTGTGAGGTAAATTGAGGTTGCCCGAACTGGAGCATAACCGTCTGAGACTCGCCCGAAACTGATAATTTCGTTGATATTGAGTGGTATCAGCCGCTCCCTCGGATCGGGTTGCCATTGATAGACAAACTTTCCGCGTATGTTCTGATTAGTGCGAAAGACAGCAATGCCAGCATTTGCTCGTTCAACTCTCAGACGGAAAATATCTTTCTGATGTGCTAGATATTCTTCGCGTGTAATGGCACTCGGTATGCTTGAAACATAACGTTCAGGGTCAATAAGGAAACCTGCCATCATCAATTGGTTGAATTCATCGTAGACAACACTGCAATCGAAGTAGCTTGCAGAAGCTACGGGAGATAGGAATGAGAGCAAGAGAACCAGGTTGGCAAGTGAACGTTGTATCATCAGCTAATCCCTTGTTTGTGATTGCGCCTTTGTATTCTGAGTCGATTTTTTCATTGAACAATTAGCTAATTTGAGGTATTCTTCAATACTCAGGTCCTCAGGCCGACGAGTAAAATCTATACCTGATTCTTCAACTTCAGATGCGACTATTATTCCACTCAGCGCATTTTTCAAAGTCTTACGTCTGTTGATGAAAGCTGCACGAACCAAATGGGAGAAATTTTCACTTGTCTTTGCATCAATACAACTTGGTTTAGGACGCATGTAAATTACGCATGATTGGACTTTGGGCGGTGGCGAGAATGCTTCAGGTGAAACGCTGAAAACTTTTTCGACTTCGAAACATCGACCAACTACAACAGTTAACCTGCCGTACGCTTTTGTTCCGCGTTCAGCAGTGAGGCGGTCCGCGACTTCCTGTTGGAGCATGAATATCATGTTATCCACAATTTTTGCATAATCAAGGAGCTTGATAAGCAGAGGCGTTGAAATTGAGTATGGTAGGTTGCCAACAATACGAATTTTTCGGTTTTCAAATTGAACCTTTTCGTATTCGAATTCCAGAGCGCTGGTTTGGTGAATTCTAACATTTCGGGATTGAAATTTGGTATTTAGTTCCTGTACCAGATGACTGTCAATTTCAACAATATCTAGTGTTGCTGTCTTGTCAGCCAATTTAATGGTTAGAGCACCGTGTCCCGGTCCGATTTCCACCATATTGTCACTAGGTAGTGGTCGTATCAACGTGATTATTTCATCGATGATTCCGGGTGAAACGAGGAAGTGTTGCCCAAGTCGTTTTCTGCGAGAATTGTTCATTTCACACGTCTCTCACACAGTAAACGTGCTGTTGAAATTGCATTAAGCAGGCTACTAATTTCGGCTTTACCAGTACCAGCAATTTCGTATGCTGTGCCGTGGTCAACCGAAGTGCGAATGATGGGCAAACCTAATGTGACATTGACAACATCACCGAAGGCGCTATGCTTGATTACCGGTAAGCCTTGATCATGATACATAGCGAGGACAACATCGAATTCATGTAGTCTGTGTCGGGCGAATATGGTATCAGCTGGGAATGGTCCGTATGCTCCGATTTGCTCTTGTTGAAGTAAATCAACCGCTGGTTTGATGTGTTTGACTTCTTCAAGTCCCAGTTCGCCACCCTCGCCAGCGTGTGGATTCAAGCCGCATATAGCAATTCTTGGAGACGGGATACCAAATCGTTGTTGCAGGTCTTGATGCAAAACACGGACAACGTCTACGATTCGCTCGCATGTAATGGTTGAGGCGACATCTTTCAAGGGAATGTGGGTTGTTGCTAGTGCAACTTTCATTGAATTGCTCTGAAGTAACATAACCGGGCAATTGGTATCGCACTTATTTGCCAAATACTCAGTGTGCCCCATAAAATCAAGGCCTGCGTTTGACATCATTTGTTTGTTGACAGGACCTGTTACAAGTGCGTCAAATTCACCCGAAATGCAACCTTCTATCGCTCGATTAAGTGTGTTTAAAACGTACTGGGCGTGTCGCTTGTCTGATAATCCTGGTACAACTGGCGCGTTACAGTCGATTTGCTCAATTTCAAAATTGTTCTCGCTTTGATTGTCAGAATAATAATGCTTGTACAACAACGATTTTCCGAGTTTATTTGCTCTTGCATTCAACAATTGAGAATCAACTATCATGACAATTTTGCCAGATTGAGCGGTGTGGGTTAGTTGTACAGCAAGGTCTAGACCGATGCCTGCAGGGTCGCCTGGTGTAAAAGCAATCGTGTATGGAAAATCAGAGTGAATTTCGTTATTAGTCTTCTGTTCTGAAACAGCTTGCCTAGTAGTCACCCTCATCTAAGGCTTACTTCTCGGTTTAACGCAGTTGCTGATGGGTGCCATCGCAGAATGGCTGTTTGGCAGTATGCTTGCATCCACACAAGAAGTATTTTTTTGTTTTCTCAACAGTCAGTTTGATAGGTTCAAACTCAGTTGTAGAATGCGACCCGTCGCAGAAAGGTTGATTATTTGACAATCCACATTGACACCAGTAGTAATTTCCGGGTTCTAGTGTAAATTCGTACGGTTCTGTTTGGACAATTACTGGTTTACTCATTACGATAGCCACTGATAATTTTGGAAGATGTGAGTATGGGAGATGAATTTAGGTTAATATTTCTATGTAAGTTTATTTTATTTTATTCGTTGGCTTGGGTTTTGTGTAGAATCAGTACTCGTAAGAAACTTTGTGTTATTTCAAATGTTTGATATTGCTCAGGCAAAAATTATTAGAAAAGCAAGAGTTCGTGAATTGCATCTTCAACTAGGGCCGGTGCTCATCGCAACCCCTTTTGTATAGAATACCGAGCATCGTAAGTTGCTGAAAAATGCCTGTTTTGTTTGTAATATTATTCACATCAATCTACCTAATGCCTATCAGCTGTCAGTAATTGCTATAATCTGGCATTTGCAGCATAAATTATTGAAAATAAAATATATATTATAGTATTTATGTATGCAAATTCAGAAGGGATTCAGTACGAGAAAATTGCTGAATATCTTAATAGTCGTCAATGGCGCAGTGCGGTCTGCAGCTTCTTGAGCCAACTTGTGCAACAAGCCGATATTTCGGGCTGGACGTCCGGTAGCGATGCGGTTGATTTGTAGGAGTTGTCAAACCTTGAGAGCCTTTCAAAGTATTTGGTTAATTCCAATTGCATTGTAGTGCGTTACAATGGATTCAATCCTTGGATGATTCTCAAATTTTATGTTGCAGGTGAATCGATTTGAATTTGAAACAAACAGAAAATACACGCGAATTTATTCCTGTTTCAATAGCAGTCCTGACAGTATCGGATTCCCGGACAGAGGTTGATGACAAGTCCGGCCAGCTGTTGGTTGAACGTGTTAAAAAAGCCGGACACAAATTTGTTGACAAAGTCATTGTACCGGACAACATCTACCGCATACGGGCACAAGTTAGCAATTGGATTATCAAATCCGAGGTGCAGGTGATTCTCTCAACTGGCGGGACTGGTGTTACAGGACGAGATGGCACTCCCGAGGCTGTGCGACCGTTATTGGATAAAGAGATTGATGGATTCGGTGAGATGTTTCGAGTTCTGTCTTACGAAAAGATAAAAACCTCAACTCTCCAATCAAGAGCATTTGCAGGTGTGGCGAATGCAACTTATATTTTTTGTTTGCCAGGCTCAGCAGGTGCGTGTGCTGATGCTTGGGATATGCTGATTGAGCATCAGCTTGATTATCGTTCAAGACCTTGCAATCTAGTGGAATTAATGCCGAGACTGTTGGAACATTTGGCCAAGAAATGCTAATGGTGATTTGAGTTTCAGCCTAGCCGCCGACATAAGACATTTCGATTTTAGGTTTTGTGGTAGGTGTGATTGAGCGCAATTCCGAATACCGGTCAGTCCGCTTGCTCCAAAGGTTGCGAATCAAGCGAGTAATTTCCTCAAGATTGCCATCATTTCGAATGTGTTGACGTAGGTCAAACCCACTTGTGGCAAAAAGGCAAGTAAATACTTTGCCTTCGGCCGTCAGTCTAGCTCGGTTGCAGCTTCCGCAAAATGGTTGAGTTACCGAAGAGATAATACCGATTTCGCCAGTTTTATCTACAAATCTCCAGCGCTTTGCCACCTCACCTGCATAGGTTGGTGAAACGGCTTCTATTGGAAACTTGTTGTTTATCAAGTCGTGAATTTCCTTAGCAGGGACTACTTTGTCCATTTGCCAGTCGTTGGTATTGCCGACATCCATAAACTCAATGAATCTCAAAACCACGCCACTACCGCGAAAGTAGCTCACCATCGGTAATATTTCTTGTTCATTCATGCCGCGTGCCACTACCATATTCACCTTGATCGGTGATATTCCAGCGGTTTGTGCATTTTCAATTCCGGCAAGCACTCTTGCAACGGGGAATTTGACATCGTTGATAGCGGTGAACACTGCATCATCAATTGCATCAAGACTGATAGTAATTCGTTTTAGTCCAGATTGACGAAGCGTTTCGGCGGCTTGTGCCGTTAACAGTGAAGCATTTGTTGTCATGCTCAGATCTTCAACTCCAGGAATTTCTGATAGCGTGTGAATCAGATCAGGGAGATTGCGTCGAATCATCGGTTCCCCGCCGGTGATGCGCACTTTTTTTACACCATTTGCTACAAATGCTCTGACAGCAAGTTCAATTTCCTCAAATGACAGTAATTGCTCCCGGTGTAAAAATGCATGATTGCTACCGAAAAACTCTTTTGGCATGCAGTAAACGCAACGAAAGTTGCACCGGTCAGTTATTGACACGCGAACATCTCGAATAGGACGATTCAGTCTGTCGGTGACGAGTTGCATTTTTGTTGTAAAAATCGCTGGATCAAAGGATTACAGTAATAGTGCTATTGTACAGGATACAACGCAATATGGCTTCAATTGAATACTCAGCTTACGAAGTTACAAAATTTGTGATCAGGTGTTCAATTCAATAAATTATTGGAAGTAGTTGAGTTGGCGAGTTTAATTTAGAGCTATATCAGCATTAAAATTATTCGAAGTTGACAATATTGGTTCTTCATTTATTTAAATCTATCAATAACCGCCCGAAGAATAACATGAAGCCGAAGCACCATAGGATGGCTGATAGCGTCAATATTGTCATTGCATGCTCTGGAACTGTATCTCCCAATAGACGTGTCAACACTGATGCAATAACAAGTAGATACATCGTTGTTGTTTTTCTGTCAGATGTCAGCTCTTGGCCAGTATGACCCAGTGAAGCGCGTGTCATAACGGCAATAGTCATTACGCCGATTGCACCGGTCATCCATAGATGTTGGACTGAGGCGAGTGAGAACACATTGCTCCACAGGATAGTTGCGCCTATGGCTAACATACCAATCGGCACGAATGCGTACCCTAAATGGAGTATCCAAACTAAAGGCTCTTGACGAGTCTTAATTCCACACCAGCGGGACAACCGTGTGGCCTGTAGCAAGCCGCTGACAAGTAATGCGTATCCTGTTAGTTGAGTGGTGGGTACAATGCACCAAAATAGCAAAGCGATTGACGTGAATGAAAGTGTCAGCTTATCCAACAGTCCGAATTCGGCTGGTATTGCTGCACTTCCGCGATTTATCAACCAATTTCTCGTAAATGCTGGCACAATACGGCCACCTATCAGTGATATCATCAAGATTGCAGCCGTAAGCCCCATACGCAGACCATAACCTGATGCTGCATATTTGTTATTAGCTGCTTCCCAGTGGAATATTGCATTACCAACAATGAGCAAAGTGACCATTGCAATCAACACTAAATTTCGCCAGTTTTTTCCGATAACGACTTCGCGTAGCACATAGCCACAGAGAGTAGCTAGAAATAAGATATCTATCACAGCTACAGTCAAAGGTGGCAGATATGCTGATGTTATGATGGCTAACCTGCCGGCAATCCAGAGCGTGAGCAGACCAATCAACGCCAATCCAGTGAGCGGCGCACGATTGGTCCAGTTGGGAACGGCGGTCAGCAAAAATCCTGCCATAACTGCACCTAGATATCCGAACAGCGCCTCATGGGCATGCCATGACACTGGGTCAAACGCGGTTGGCAGTGCAAGTTGCCCATGCAATATCAATACCCAAAGAGACATATTAATCACTGCCCAAAGCGCTGAGAAGATGAAAAAGGGCCAAAATCCATAGGAAAAGAAACCCTTCACCAGAATACAATTTTCCGTTGTCATATCGCTTAATTCAACGGCGGATACCCATGGTATTGTTCATCGCTGCTGTTCGTTATTGTAATTGCCTGTCTAATGTGTTTGGGCAGAGTGATTATGTCAGGTCACCACACTTGGGAGAAGGTAACCCACAACTTTTGAAAAAACTGCGCAAGAACCTGTATGTCAATCCCCAAATGACTCTGTTGTCAGTATTGTTAACCCGAAAGCCTGGGAACGTACCTGAATAGTTGGGTGGTTTATATTCAGAAACAAAATTATTGGGGTTAAGAAGAAAAGATACTGGCACCCAAAGCGCATCACTGACTTCATAGTTTGCGATGGATTGCTTTACCTCTGCTACCCAAACGACGTGACAAGATACAACGATGCCTCGACCTGGACCAGTTTCAGGGGTGACGATATCGTCAAGGCGTCCGATACAATTGTCCACAGTTGCATTGATGCCCACTTCTTCTTGAGTTTCGCGTAATGCAGTTTCAAGCACAGTTCGGTCCTCTGGTTCACGTCGCCCTCCTGGAAGTGCCATTTGTCCAGACCAAGGGTCGTTTTCGCACCGTGCGCGTTCAATGAATAAAATTTCCGTATCCGCATTACGCTCCTTGACCAGCATGCAAGTTGCAGCCTCATTTCCTGAGGGGTTGGTTTGGATAATTGGCAGATTGAATTGCAGGCGTTCACTGATAGTTGAAATTGAAGTGGGCATTTTTATATGCCTTGTTTACGAAATCGTGTGTGCAAGCAGTAATATCAGGCCCTTTTAAGGAAAGGCTCTTTTCTTAAAACGCGTGATAGTGTTGTTGTGAAGTGGTTCAAGGCCGCTTGCAAGCAGGTATCAGGGCTGTTGCAACCGCCTTGTTGAATGTCTGAATGTGTAGACCGCACCCTGAGCATGCTCACCAGCCGGCTGGTTCACCATCTCGTGCATCACCTCCAGTTCCTTGGCCACCGCCGCGTAGCACGGATTGGCATCGGGCGCTAGCGCCGAGTCAGACAACAACCGAGACCTCAAAAGCTCCGTTATACCCGGAGCATCAGTCCGACCCAGCGAGTGGCACAAGGTCACCCCGCTACGGTTCGCCGCAAATAGCATCGACACCAGGTCCCCGGACGGCCCCGCTTGCTGATTTTGCCTTAGCGTGTTCGCACCCGTCCGCCAGACTCCTTGAGTAACTTTGTCTGCCCTTTGAAACCGTGCAGTAAATAAGTCTCATCAATCTCCACCAGAGCTTCTAGTACCAGCCAGCGGCGACTGCTCCTCTACCTGCAAGAAACGGTGTCGCCAGCGAAACGCCGTGGACGCCGCAATCCCACAGTTGCTGGCCGACTCCTCCACGGTCTCCTGGCTTGACAGGCATTGCCCGAATTTCAACCAGCGTTCCTTGTGATGCAAGCCCTGCAAGGGCGTACCGGTGGTGGCGTTGAAATAACGACAGCAAGCCTTGCACTGGTAGCGCCGCAAGCCTCGGCTGCGGCCGCGCGACATGGCACCCGGACTGCTGCAACGCGGGCAGGTGCGAGCCTTGTCCACGTTGAGCTCAATCGCCTCCAGCAACAACTTTGCCTCATCTTTCTGTTGAAACAACTGGATGGCTTGCTGTTGCTGAGCTGATGTCAGCTGGTTGAACTGGGATAACCAATCTTGGAATCTTTCATGTTTCATTTGATCTGACCTCCCGTTGATGTTATCTTTACCATCCTTGACCCGTTGTTATTATACTACCGAGCGCGTTCTGCTTAAAGAGCCTATTTATATTAACATCTTACAATTACCAAGCTGATTGATTGTATGTCTAGTATAGAATCCAGTACCATTTAATAAGGACAATTCCACCTTTCTGAGTTCTGCCCTTTAGCCGCCTCAGAGCTGTAGCGGAGAGGCGGCTAAAGGTGCTGGAACGCAAATCCAACACCCGTTACAATTTATACCGAATCTTGGCTTTGGCCAAGGTGTTTGATAAGCAGGCGGCCAAGAGCAACCATATGAATCCCTTTTTATTCAAGGCACTCAGTTACTGAGCGGATTAGATTGCGCATGAGTGTAAAATAACCGTCCGCACCCGCCTCAACATCAGTGCCGAGTGGGTCAAGCGTGCCTATCTTAACTGATGTGCCCTCTGCAATCGTTTCAATTATATTTGGATTGAATTGAGGCTCTTTGAAGATGCAAACAGCGTCCGAAGCAACGATAATTTCACGCGTCTCAACAATTTTCTTTGCGCCGGGGTTACGTTCTGGATTGATGAGAACAGCACCAATGTAATTCAAGCCCCACTGTGTTTCCATGTATTGATAGGCATCATGAAAGACCATATATGGTAAATTGCGGACAGGTGAGGTGGCTGTTTCAAGATCTTCATCTAGATCATCAATGCGATGCAAGAAATTGTTCAAATTAGTTTGGATCTGATCGTGATGGTCTGGTTCAAGTTGTTTCAATACGCTAGCGATTGATTTAGCGATGACTCTCGCGTTTCCAGTGTCAAGCCAAACGTGCAGATCCCAATAACCATGATCGTGCTCCGCGCGGTCATGCTCGTCATGACCATGTTCATCCTCATCGTGTTCATCTTCTACATGGTCATGCTCGTCATGTTCATGCTCATCGTGTTCATGGTTGTCGCCTGATTTTTGGCTTTCATGGTGTTCATCACCGTGGTCATGAGCAGGTCCACGTACTGGCAATAGTGAAATCTCCTCAATCTGGCCAACTTCTATGACTTGAGCGCGTTTGCTTAAATTCTTGACAGCTGAATTCAATGTTGACTCAAACTGAGGGCCAATCCAAATCAAGACGTCTGCGTTTTCAAAAAGTTCTGCATCCGACGGTTTCATTCGATAACCATGTGGTGATTTGGCACCTTTAATTACAAGTTTAGGTTCTGCAATGTCAGCAGAAATCGCCGTTGCAATGCTATGCAATGGTTTAATCGTTGCGACAATACGAAGGTCCGATGCAAATGAAGATGACTGGACTGCCCATAGTAAAAGAAAAGCTGTAAGCGCTAAAATATTTTTCATAATTAAGTTTTGCTATATGCGTTGTTTGAAAATTTAATTGTAAGTTAGATAGGAACCACTCGCTTGTTATTGCGAATCAGATTGAAGAACAAATTCGGACTAAACCAGTTTGCGGCTCATGCAATATTGTTGCTGGCTATTAGAGCAACTAATTTGCGCGTTTATAATTATATGGCTTTTTCTTAAAACGTGCGCTTATTTTCTAGAAACTTGTGCCTTATGAGCTATAAGTTCTTATATTGTATTGAAATAAAAAGAATATTACTGTTAAATAAAATGCTTGTTATTACGATCTCGCGCACAATTTAATAAAAGAGTTATAAGATTTGAAATATAGCCGCTGTCATTCGGCGTGTTTCATGTTTGCGTTGGGGTCTCCGCAAATAGCGGCTTCACATAGTGCCTTTGAGCTGCTTTGACGGCCATTCTGTTGGTGGTGAGCGACAAGCGGTCGCTCATACGTTAAGTTCTGTTGATGGATTGCATTGGTCTACAAGGTTGAAGAATCATTTATGTGGGTACTAGTTGAACTTGCTGGACTTGTCCCGTGGGTGCAGCGCAGCTCAATTTGGTGTATATGCCTTGTTTTCGAAATCCTGTGCGCAAGCGTAATATCAGACCTGTTTATGGAATAGACTTCCTTTTTATATGAACACCTTGCAATTCCCCTCACATGGAAATTTCGATTTAACAACATGTAATTCAGAAATTGTTAACATGTGTACCTTTACTTTAGTTTGTTGTTGTATGACCTAAACTTGATTACAAATACAAACGTTGACAAATCAGCGGGAAAAATATGAAAATACTAGTATATTCAGATCTGCACCTTGAGTTTTCGGGACTGACTGTCCCAAAGACCGGCTACGAAGTAGTTTTACTCGCAGGCGACATTCATGTCGGTAGTGATGGTGCCAAGTGGGCCAAAGCACAATTTCCACAAGTGCCAGTCATATACATTTGTGGGAATCATGAGTTCTACAATGGGGAAATTAATGATGTTATAGCTAAAATTCGGGCTGAATGTGATGGCTCGAATGTTCATTTTTGCGATGATGAAACCATAGAGATCGGCGATTATCGATTTATTTGCGCGACATTATGGAGCGATTTTCGACTCGAGGGCGATGCCGAATCAAGTAAACAGCAAGCAGCGCGAGAGATGAATGACTACCACGTCATTTCCTATAGAGACAGCCTGCTCAAACCTGCAGACACAGAAAAGTTCCACTACGCATCGCGGTCGTTTATCCAATCGCAACTGGCGCTCAACCCTGAAAAAAATGATAAGGCTGTGGTTGTTACACATCACGCACCGTCAAGAAAGTCGTTGCTATACGAACGAATCGATCTTGATATATCCCCCGTTTACGCATCTTCCCAAGATGATCTGATCAAACAGTATGCGCCAAAACTGTGGGTTCATGGGCATACCCACGAATCAGTGGATTACTATATCGAAACGACTCGGGTTTTATCCAATCCGCGCGGCTATTCCTTTCTAACAGACGGCAATGGCAATTCTAACTTCAAGCAAACCTGTATAATTGATATCTGATATTAACTGATTTGCCTTAACTTGGCCGTATATGGCTAAGTACCTGCGCCCAAATTTACATTTTTTACATTGAACAACACGACTGCTGAGCCCTCCGTAGAAGAAGATATGCAAATGCGCCGAGAGCTCGCAAATGCGATTCGCGCGCTAGCTATGGACGCGGTGCAAATTGCAAAATCCGGTCATCCGGGAATGCCCATGGGGATGGCAGATATCGCGCAAGTGCTGTGGTGTGACTATTTGCGTCATAATCCGCAAAATCCCAACTGGAGCAATCGCGACCGTTTCGTGCTGTCGAATGGACACGGTTCAATGTTGATTTATGCGTTGTTGCATCTGACCGGCTATGATCTGGATTTAGATGAAATCAAGCGTTTTCGCCAGTTGGGATCAAAAACACCTGGCCATCCTGAATACGCACTAACCCCCGGTGTTGAAGTCACCACCGGACCACTCGGTCAGGGACTCGCTAACGCTGTCGGCATGGCATTGGCAGAAAAAGTTTTGGCCGCGCAGTTCAACCGCGATGGCTATGAGATTGTTGGCCATCACACTTATGTTTTTACGGGTGATGGTTGCCTGATGGAGGGAATTTCCCATGAGGCGGCTTCATTTGCAGGCACACATAAACTTGGTAAATTAATTGTCATCTATGATGATAACAACATTTCGATTGATGGCGAGGTGTCGGGTTGGTTTACAGAAAACACTCCGCAACGATTTGAATCGTATGGATGGCATGTGATACCGAATATTGACGGTCATAACCCCGCGGAGGTGGCGACTGCGATCAAGGAGGCGAGAGGTAACAAGAACAAGCCAAGTTTGATATGTGCTCGTACTGTCATCGGTTGGGGTGCACCAAACAAGCAAGGTAAGGCAAGTGCCCATGGTGCACCGCTCGGTGAAGATGAAATCGCGTTAGCGCGCCAGCAAATCGGCTGGCGCTACCCTCCATTTCATATTCCTGATCATATTTACACAGAGTTTGACTGCAAACGACGCGGTGCCAAACTGGAACGCGACTGGAATGAGCTGTTCAAAGAGTATGAACTGGCCTGCCCTGATCTTGCAAAGGAATACCAGCGCAGAATGGCAGGTGAGTTGCCTGATAACTGGAAGTCAGTAACCGAGAATGCCATTGCTTCGGTGAGCGATAAGCCTTTGGCGACTCGTCAATCTTCAAAATTGGCATTGGATGCTTTCGGTCCGGTTTTGCCAGAGATCATTGGTGGTTCGGCCGACCTGACTGGCTCGAATTTAACGCTTTGGGATGGCGCCAAAGTGATTGATAGATCATCATCGGCCGGCAGCTACATTTACTTTGGTGTACGTGAATTTGGCATGTCAGCAATTGTCAACGGTCTGGCCTTGCATGGGGGATTTATCCCGTATGGCGCCACTTTTCTCGTGTTTTCTGAATATGCGCGAAATGCCATACGGATGTCAGCGCTGATGGGTGTTCAGTCGATTTTTGTCTATACCCATGACTCAATTGGATTGGGTGAAGATGGGCCAACTCATCAGGCGGTTGAGCAGGTGGCGACGTTGAGATTGATTCCTAAAATGTCAGTATGGCGGCCGTGCGATACGCAAGAATCGCTTGTCGCTTGGGTGGAGGCGATTGAAAGACGCAACGGTCCAACATGCCTTTTATTCTCAAGGCAGGGAGTGTCTCAACATAAACGCACTAATCAGCAGATTAAGGACATTCGAAAAGGTGGGTATATATTGAGAGATTGTGAGGATTTGCCGCAGGCAATTATCATTGCTACTGGAACTGAGGTTCAACTTGCAATCGGTGCTGCAAGTCGCCTTGCCGAAAAAGATGTGCATGTTCGAGTCGTGTCAATGCCAAGTGTTGATAGATTTGAAGCGCAATCACAACAATACAAAGAAGCGGTACTGCCGCCGCTAGTCCCCAAACGAGTTGTGGTTGAAGCTGGTGTTTGCGCTTATTGGGCAAAATATGCGGGGACCGATGGACGCATATTAGGTGTTGACTCATTTGGTGAGTCAGCACCGGCGAAAGATGTCTACAACTATTTTAACTTGACTGAAAGTGCTGTTGAAAAGACAGTCTTGGAGTTGCTCGAGCTGTCTCTTGAATCAATAGATTGAGCTTATATAGAATTTGGAACAACAGGTGGTTTAAATTATGCCATATAGATTAGCAATAAACGGTTTTGGACGAATTGGTCGCAACGTAATGCGCGCGCTTTATGAATCAGATCACCGTCGTGAACTCAGCATTGTTGCTGTTAACGATTTAGCTGATCGCAATGCCAATGCGCATTTGTTGCAATATGATTCAGTGCATGGTCGATTCGGTGAAACAGTCCAAGTTACCGATGACGGTTTCATTGTCGATGGTGACAATGTAAGGACCTTGTCTGAACGCAATCCGGCCAACTTGCCATGGGCTGAAATGGGCATTGATTTAGTGCTAGAGTGCACTGGATTTTTTGCCAGCAAGGACAAAGCTTCAATGCATTTGGATGCTGGTGCAAAAAAAGTACAACTTTCGGCACCTGGTGCAGGTGTTGACGCAACCGTTGTCTACGGTGTTAATCACAATGTTCTAAGGGCTGATCACACCGTGATATCCAATGCATCGTGCACCACTAATTGTCTGGCACCAATAGCCAAAGTATTGCATGGTGCTTTTGGAATTCAGTCTGGGTTGATGACAACAGTCCACGCTTATACCAATGATCAAGTCTTGAGCGATGTATTTCACCCGGATTTAAGACGTGCGCGTTCTGCAACTCAGTCAATGATCCCAACGAGCACTGGTGCTGCCAAAGCTATTGGCTTGGTTTTGCCGGAACTTGATGGTAAGCTTGATGGTTTCGCGGTGCGGGTGCCAACAGTTAATGTTTCGCTGGTTGATTTAACAATCCAGACTGAAAAGGATGTGACTGTTGATGCGATTCATGATGCTGTTCGTGCAGCGGCTCAAAGCGACTTGGAAGGTGTTTTAGAATTTAACGACAAGCCACTGGTGTCAATAGATTTCAATCACTCATCTGTCTCATCGGTTTTTGAAGCGTCTACAACACGAGTTGTAGGCCAGCGCGCCGCAAAAGTTTGTTGTTGGTACGACAATGAATGGGCTTTTTCCAACCGTATGTTGGATACAGCTTGGGAATTTCTCAACGCTGCCTAGCTGAAAGGTACCAACTTGACATGATTAAAGTTCAGGACCTCGGTTCGCTGCGAGGAAAACGCGTATTGCTTAGGGCAGACCTCAATGTGGCAGTTGAACGTGGAAATATTTCTTCTGATATGCGAATACGCGCGGTATTGGAAACGGTTAAACTTGTGTCTGAAAGAGGTGCTTCGGTTCTGCTCATCTCACATTTTGGACGGCCGCAAGAAGGAAATTTTGATGAGCGTTATTCTCTGCAACAAATAGTGCCGACAATTGAAAATCTGTTAGATCGCCCGGTGCGTTTTATAAAAGAGTGGATTGATGGGGTCTGCCTCAAACCAAATGAGGTGGCGCTAGGTGAGAATGTTCGCTTTCTCAAGGGCGAAACAGATGGCAGTGCTGATCTCGGCAGGCGAATGGGTGAGCTTTGTGATGTTTATGTTATGGACGCATTCGGTACTGCACATCGCAGGCACGCGTCGCTTTGCAGTGTTGTTCACTATGCACCAGTCGCATGTATTGGATTGTTGTGCCAGCATGAGATAGATTCACTAAACAAAGTGCTTGATAACCCTAAAAAGCCAGTTGTTGTAATTATTAGTGGTGCTAAGATTGATGGAAAGTTGCAGACGCTGAGACGAATGTCTGAGCTCTCACAGACATTGATTGTCGGAGGTGGTATTGCAAATACGTTTTTAGCGGCTAAAGGTTTGCCTGTTGGACGTTCGTTAGTCGATTGGAAACTAGTTGAGGCAGCGCAGGACATTTTGGAATTTGCTAGTGGGCAGGGTTGCGAGATTGAATTGCCTGAAGATGTCGCGGTCGGACCATCGCTCCAACCTATGAAAGAACGTGTAGAGCGAGACATAAATGATGTTTTAGAGCAGGATATGATCTTGGATATGGGCCGAAAAACCTGTGACCGTTACAAGCAAATCTTAAAAGACGCTGCAACAGTGATCTGGAATGGACCAGTTGGTGCTTTTGAGATGACACCATTTGATGTGGGCACCTCAATAATTGCTAAAGCCATAGCCGAGAGTGGAGCTTTTTCGGCAGCTGGTGGGGGTGACACAATTGCAGCAATTCAACGATTCAACGTTTATGACAAGATTTCTTATGTGTCAACAGGAGGCGGTGCGTTCTTGGAATATTTGCAAGGTGGAGAGCTGCCAGCGCTAGCTGCGCTAATGCAGCATGAATCAAGCAATGTTAAACAGCAAGCAGTGATGAGCTGAGGTATGTTGAGGCAAACAAAAATAGTCGCAACGTTGGGTCCGGCAACAGACTCAGATAAAGAAATGCGACGCCTGATTGAGAAAGGTTTGGACGTTGCACGAGTCAACTTTTCTCATGGCATCTCAGATGAGCATCGCGTTAGAATTGAGCAAGTCCGTAGGCACGCTGCCGAGCTCAACCGTGCTGTTGGTGTTCTAGCTGATCTGCAGGGACCGAAAATTAGAATTTCAAAATTCAAGGAAGGTAAGGTGGCGCTCAAAGAGGGCGCTGATTTTGAGCTTGATGTTGAGATGGATGATCACGGCGGTACTGAGAAACGCGTTGGTACGACATACAAGGATTTGCCGAAGGATGTAAAGCTTGGGGACATTCTAATTGTTGATGATGGTAGTATTGTTCTTGAAGTGGTAGAAGTTCTAGACCCTGTTGTTAAGACTACGGTATTGATTGGGGGTGAGCTTTCCAACTCCAAGGGTATTAATCGGCAAGGTGGTGGGCTCACTGCTGCCTCACTGACTCCAAAAGATCATCAAGATATACGAGTTGCTGGAGAGATGGATGTTGACTACTTAGCCGCTTCATTTGTGCGTAGCGATGTCGATGTGAGTGTCGCTCGTGAATTGCTTAGAGCTACCGGTTGTCAAGGTGGAATCGTATCGAAAATTGAGCGTGCTGAAGCAGTTGACAATATTGAGGGCATTGTCGATGCGTCTGATGGGATTATGATCGCGCGGGGTGATTTGGCAGTAGAGATCGGTGATGCGCAACTTCCGGGCGTGCAGAAGAAACTAATGAAAATTGCCCGCGGGCGCAATCGGTTTGTTATCACTGCGACACAAATGATGACCTCTATGATTTCAAGTGCCACACCAACCCGGGCCGAAGTGCTTGATGTTGCCAATGCAGTATTGGATGGTACTGATGCGGTAATGCTGTCGCAAGAATCAGCCGTTGGCAAGCACCCGGCTAAGGTGGTTGCAGCTCTTGATCGAATTTGCCGAGGTTCGGAATCGACAGATCGCACGATTGACCGCATTGAGCGTGGCGACAATCAGTTCACAAGCGCTGAGGAGGCTGTGGCGATGGCGACAATGTACACGGCCCGCCACTATAATGTTTCTGCAATTCTTGCGTTGACAGAGTCAGGCTCAACTGCGAAATGGTTGTCACAGACACTTTCAGGGATTCCCATATACGCAGTGACAAGCCACCCTTGGACACAGCGACGCGTTACCTTGTTCCGCGGTGTTCACCCAATTATTGTGAATTTGAGACATGATTTAGATGTGCCGGTTGAACAACAGGTTGTGAAAGAATTCCGTATGCGTGGCATCATAAACAAGGGTGATATGCTTCTAGTTACGCGTGGAGATCAAACAGGTGTAAAAGGTGGTACGAATACAATGAAAATCATTAGGGTGTAGTAGGTAAAATTGAAAGTTGGAAATATATACGAACTTGGGTATACGGGGACTGTAACAAATGCATTTAGATAGACTCGAATCTACAGCAAAGGAAATGGTTTCACAGGGTAGAGGTATTCTTGCAATGGATGAGAGTACTGGTACGTGCACTTCTCGATTTGAGAAAATTGGTGTTGAATCGACAGCTGGGACTCGTCAAAGTTACCGCGAATTGCTAGTAACTGCTGACGGTTTGTCAAAGTACATTAGCGGGGCGATTTTATTTGATGAGACACTGCGGCAACATGTGAAAGGTGATATTCCGTTTGCTAAATACCTGGACAACGAAGGTATTGTTCCGGGAATCAAAGTTGACAAAGGAGCCAAGGATTTGGCTGGACACCCAGGTGAAAAGGTGACCGAAGGTTTAGACACATTGCGCGAACGTCTCAAAGAATACACTGAATTAGGTGCAAAATTTGCTAAATGGCGGGCGGTGATCACAATTGGAGAGGGTATTCCGAGTGAAGCGTGTATCATGGCCAACGCGCATGCTTTGGCGCGATATGCTGCTCTTTGTCAGGAAGTTGATCTTGTACCAATTGTTGAGCCAGAAGTGCTGATGGATGGTGCTCATACAATTCAAGTTTGCGAGGATGTCACTGAGAGAACACTAGAAGCTGTGTTTGATCAGTTAAATCAACAAAAGGTCGCCCTCAGCGGTGTTGTATTGAAACCGAATATGATATTGCCAGGTAAGGACAGTATCGAGCCGGCTAGTGTTGACAGGGTTGCCGAAGAAACAGTGCGTTGTTTACTTGGGTATGTTCCACCAGAAGTGCCGGGTATTGCTTTTCTGTCAGGTGGTCAGGGTGATGAGGAAGCCACATTGCACCTGAATTGCATGAATCAGTTGGAGTTAAATCAACCTTGGCGGTTGACCTTTTCGTATGGGCGAGCTTTGCAACAAGCGCCGCTGAAAGCTTGGAAAGGAGACAATAGCAATGGTCCTGAAGTACACCATCAAATTCTTGAGCGTGCACGAGTTAATGCCTTAGCGTCAAAAGGTGAGTATGTATCGGCGTAGTTCAACGCGGTTATATAGCAAATAAATCTGATACTTGAATTGGAGATGGCTATTAAAATTCTTTTTTTTGCAAGTCTTGCCGACAAAATTGGTAAAAGGGAGACTAGCATCGCAAGTGAAGGAATCAATACCGCGCGCGATGTGTGGAACAAGTGTACGAACGATATCAAAATACCGGGCAACGCGTTGGTTGCTATCAATCAGAAATATGCAGATTTTGACGCGACGGTTAGTGAAGGTGATGAAGTTGCGTTTTTCCCGCCAGTTACAGGTGGCTAAATTTGAGAGTGGAAGTTCTTAAAACAGAATTTGATCCGTGGCAGGAGGTTGCTAACTATCAATCTGGTTTAGGTAGCGGCAACTTTGGTGCAACGGCAGTGTTTGTAGGCACTATGCGCGATTTCAATAATGGAGACGTTATTGAAAGCATGTTGCTTGAACACTATGATCCAATGACTCAGAGTCACTTACAAAACTTGGTAGAGAAAGTGGTTGCAAATAGTGATATATTTGATGTTCTGATGGTACATCGTGTTGGTGAGATTAGTCCTGGTGATCCGATCGTGTTGGTAGCGGTGTGGTCGGCCCATCGAGCCGCAGCTTTTGAGATTTGTAAGTTGTTGGTAGAGGACCTCAAGTCAAGAGCCCCGTTTTGGAAAAAAGAGCATTTGAATGATGGCAGTTATCGCTGGGTTGAAGAAAACACAGCGGGCCCAAGACATTAATTGAATAAGCAGGAAGAATTTTATGGATGACAATACCCGAATAGAAATTGAAGCCGCAGCTTTTCGTCGTTTAGTCAAGCATTTTCGCGATCATACTGAAGTGCAAAATATAGATCTAATGAATCTGGCGGATTTTTGTCGAAATTGTCTTTCGAAATGGTATCGCTCGGCAGCTGAAGATAGAGGACATGAGCTTAGCTACGAAGAAGCGCGTGAAATCGTATATGGTATGCCGTACTCGGAATGGAAAGATAAGTTTCAGGCTGAAGCTACGGCCGAACAGAAGGCAATTTATGACGCAAAGCACAGGCCTTAATTAAATTGTTTAGAGTGTTTTTTCAGTGTAATAAATCAGTAGGATTGGGGCTAGTGCATCATCATTCTTCTAATGTCGGGTAAAGGCGTTTCAGCTTGATGCGGGCATCCGCCGTGGTGAACCGCCACTCCACTCTCGCCTTCGCTCGGTCGCGTGCCGCCTGCCATGCCGCAACTTGCTCATGCAAAGTCTCCAGCTGGTCTATGCGCCGGTTCAGGCACTGACGAATCATCACGCTCAGCTCAATCTCAGCCACATTCAGCCAACTGCCGTGCTTGGGGGTGTATACAAACTCAAAGCGCTCAAGCAAGGCCTTGGCCTGCGCCGCCTCAAAAGCATGATACAAGGCACTCGCCCGGTGCGTGTTCAAGTTGTCCATCACCAAGGTGATGCGCTTGGCCTTGGGGTAGCGTTCCGACAAGTCGCGGATGAAGTGGGCCCAATCAGTCCGGGTTCGGCGTGCCGTCACCTTGGTCATCCGGGTGCCGGCCAGCGGCTCGGTGGCCAAGAACACATTGCAACTGCCCAGACGCCGATACTCGTAATCCTCTCGGGCCGGGCGTCCCGCAACCGCGGCAATGGGCTGGCGAACCTGACCGAGCAGCTGGCGCGGGGTCTCATCCATGCACACCACCGGATACGCTGCATCGTAAGGTCGCTGGTAGACATCCAGAACCTGCTCCATCGCCGCCACGAACTCGGCACTGCCCTGCGGCGGAATCACCCAACCGACACGCCGCCACGGCTTGATCTCGTTTTTTTTAGAACCCGCCTCACCGTCTCATACGAGACACTGTCAACATGACCGAGCTCCACCATCTGATCCAGTACCATTTAACAAGGACAATTCCATCTTTCTGAGTTCTGCCCTGTTGCCGCCTCGGAGCGTAGCGGAGAGGCGGCAACAGGGCCTGGATTGCAATTGTAACACCTGTTACAATTGGCACCGAATCTTGGCTTCAGCCAAGGTGTTTGATAGGCAGGCGGCCGAGAGCAACCATTCCGATCCTGTGCCCAGAGCACCTCTGGCGGACCTGTGCCTCGGCCGCATGCTGCGATGGATGACCGGTAGAATGTTAGTGCTTCGAGCACCAGTACTGGATTTGTCAAGCATCGCAGCAAGCCTATTTTATTATCTGTTGACATACAAAATGACCAAGGGAGAAAGCAAATGCAAGAATTGAGATATTTCACCGGTGTGGATTGGGGACGACAACATCATCAGGTGTGCGTGATGGACAGCAATGGCCAAGAGCTGGGCAACAAGCGTTTCAAGCACAACGGAGCCGGACTGAGACAGATGGCACAGTGGATCCTGGAACGCACCGAGGCTGATGCCCGGCACATCGGTGTCGTGGTGGAGACCTCCAACGGACCGGTGGTGGACACCTTGCAGCAGCATGGCTTTGAGGTGTTCTCCATCAACCCCAAGCAGTTGGATCGCTACCGCGACCGCTTCAGCATGGCCGGGGCCAAAGACGACCGCTTCGACGCCCGGGTGTTGGCCGAGACCGTGCGCCGAGACCGCGACCTGCTGCGACCGGTTGAACGCCTGCCGAGCGAGATTCTGGCCTTGCGCGAATGTGTGCGGCAACGCTCACAACTGGTTGAAGACAAGGTGCGACTGGAAGCACAGTTCAAGGATGTGCTGTGGAGCTACCACCCCCAATTCCTGCAACTGAGCAAACAGCTCAGCAGTGCCTGGGTGTTGGAACTGGCACAACTGGCGGCCGACCCGGCCATCGCCGATACCCTCAGCCTGTCAGCGATTGACCAGTTGCTGAAACAGCACCGCATCCGCACCATTGACGCCGAGACCGTCAAGTCCATTCTATGCCAGCCGGCGATGTCAGTCGATGCCGGTGTCGTCAAGGGGGCGGCACTGCGGGTGCAGATGATCGCGGCACACCTGCAGTTGGTCACCGCACAGATCAAACAGGTCAAGGCTCAGATGAGTGAGTTGATCAAAGTTCACAATCAACAGCTGGCGGTTTCTGACGACCCGGACGACCGCCGCCTCGTGCGAGACGTGGACATCATCTCCTCCATGACCGGCATCGGACTGGTGGTGCTGGCCACGCTGCTGGCGGAAGCCTGGCGCATCCTCCGCAATCGCGACTACAAGGCCTTGCGTGCCTATGGCGGTGCCGCACCGGTCACCCGGCGCTCCGGCAAGATGGTTCAGGTGGTGCGCCGACTCGGGTGCAATACGATGTTGGCCGAGGCCTTGTACCACTGGGCTCGCACCGCCATGCAGAACGACCCCACCAGCAAAGCCAAATACCAGGCGCTCAGGGCCCGCGGACATAGCCATGGGCGATGCCTGCGAGGCCTCTCAGATCGTTTGTGCAAGGTGCTGTGCAGCATGCTGACCAACCAGCAGTTGTTCAACCCGGATGGGGAATGCCATGCGTTGGCCGCTTGACAGGTTGATTGACAAATTGCGAGGGTACAGCCTCGCAAAAAAGGGTTGCAAAATGGTAGAATGTCCGCCAGCAGCTGCAGCGTCCACTGCGAACGACCGTCCGGCGGCTCTGAACAGCTCAGGGCCACCAGGTGCGCCTCAAACTCCCCGTCCGCCTTGCGCTCATAATGCTCGCGCCGACCCTGACGACCGCCCAAGGCCGCCTCCATGCCTTCTTTCACAAAGCGCCCCTTCACCCGGTCCACCTTGCGGTAACTGATCCGAAGCACCTTGGCTATATCCTCTCCGCGCACCCGCCGTTCATTGTATTGACCTTCGTCACAGTTCAGCAGGATCAGGGCGTTGAGCACCTTCTGCGACGAATGCGAACCCTTGCGAGTGAGCTGCTCCAACTCTTCTCTCTGCGCACGTTCCAAAGTCACCACATATTGCTTCATGACTACCTCTATCATCAGTGTTGAACAATGTGTCCACCATGATTATACGACATTCCATCGATGATTGAACACTAGTTGAGTGAGAATAGGCTATATTGAACAATTGAGTTTTTCAAAAAACTGACGTGCTTCATCAAATCAAAGATTGTAAAGCGTTGAAGTTCAATTGAAGGGTATTATTGGTTGGTGTTTACTCATGCTCAAGAATTGGCATAACATTCTTTAGGGGTCAAATGGTTGACTAAAATATGAAAACTGAAATTTAGTGGTTATTGAACAAAAGCCGGTGTTTCATGTTTTTACCCATAATCGACCGTTGCTACTGACCACAAATTTTGTAGCTGCTCCCATATCAAATGCAATTGTCGATAGGTGGTATAGAGTTAACACATTATCCTGCAGAACCTGATCATCTTCAAGATCTACTACTTCAATCATTTGTTGTTTAATCTCGTCTCGGCCAATTCGTCTGCCATGACTCCCATGCTGACTGCCTCCAAAATGCTTAGCAACTTTCCTAGCTTGATCTGCTGAGTCGTTCCAGTTAGAGAACATGTACTTCTTCAGCCAATCTTGAACGACAGTTTGTCCATAGACAATTGACTTGTGAGCTTCCTGGAGTAATGCAGGACCGAAAGCCTGTAATACTGGTGCCCAAGCGTGGGCCAGAACAGGGTTACTAGTAATATCTCTTTTGGCATCATCAAATTGTTCAACGATAGAATGTGCTGAAAAGGATCGGTTTCCAACTATAAGTTGAGGGTCTGTGGGCCCTAACTGACTTTGTTTACCCATCACGATTCGGTCACATCCAAGTGCGATCATTGTTCCTGCCGACATCGCGTAGGTTGGAACTAGAAAATCAATTGCGGAGAATTTGCTTCTAAGATAGTCAACGATAGTCTGCGCTGCTTCCGCTGTACCACCAGGCGAATGTAATATCAATAGAAGGTTTTTACCAAAATCATGACCGTGAATTCCTGCCATGAATCCGTTTATATCCTCCCAATTAATCACGGTTTGTATTCCTGAAATATGGGGTTTTTGTAGAAAGCTGGATGCATAATAGAGTACATTTCGATCGTAGCACTTAGAAATTTTCTCAATATATTGCAGTAGTTTTTTTGTTACATGATCAGTTCTGTCTTTAGGTTGTTTGATGCAACTCAATTCATTTTGAATATCAGACCAACTTGGCATTTAACGGACCCTCAATCGTAAGTCCTATTGGTTTGCTCCAATCGTACCGTGGATAGCATTCATAGCTGACATCAGATAATTTAGCCAAGTCTGCAAGACGTTTATATTCCTTGTATTGTTGAGATGCTTCTAGCAGAATCTGCGTAATTTCAACGTCACTAAGATATGTCTGGGTTTCAGTATTGTGAGTACTGCGTGTCTGTTTTTTATCGATCATTGTTCTCTCTCAGGTTGGATTTGGAACTTGGTGGTAATCTGGCAGATTCTAAATATCAGCAATCGACTTTGCCATCAAGGCCAAAGCTTGTAAATATAATAAAGAATTGAGATTCAGCAAATTCAGTAAGAATTATTAAAATGAAACCGTGTGCATGAATGTAGTCTCAACTCAGAAAATGACTCTCGTTTGATTGGCAAGTAAATAAAAATTAGAAATATAGGATTTTTACAGTATTATACACTGCAATTGAAATAAGTCGTAAAAAAGGTATCAATTGTGGAACAAGCCAGATTATTTCGTGACTTTGTCAATGATATCCATGAGGAACCAAGCCCTTACCTACGGGGAGAGCGATTTGAAAGACTATTGGTTCAAGCACTTCCAAAAATCCCGGAATCCGGTATAGCAGAAGCATATTTATGGAAAGATATGCCGTCTAGTGAAAAACAGTTCTTATTTGAAGATGATAGTGCCAAGGACAATGGAGTAGATCTAGTTGTAAAGACAAAAAGCGGTGAGTGGATTGCAGTTCAAGCCAAGTTTTGGAAAAATGATGTTCCGACTATAGAAGTTGATAAATTTCTATCGTACTGTGCAAACCTTAAACACTTATCTTGGCGATGGGTTGTTACAGTGGGTGGCTGGAGTACAAATGTAGATGCGAAGATGGGAGAAGGTCGGCGGGCGTCAATTTTTAATGCGTTGAACGAATGGGGGGTATTTAATCTTGATCAGGGTGTTGAAAAACATGAACTGACATCTCCCCAAGAGCAGGCTGTAAATGATTGCTTGAAAGGCTTCCAAGATCATGACAGAGGTCGTTTAACCATGGCATGCGGAAGTGGAAAAACTCTTGTATCTCTCAATATTGCCAAACGTTTGTTGCCTGAAGGCGGTCGAGTACTATATGCAACTAGCGGTATAGGACTTGTTGCTCAAACACGCCGGGAATGGTTAAACCAAGGTCCCGAAGATATGACTTCAATTGTAGTATGTAGTGACAAAGATGCAGGAAAAGATGAGAACGCGTTGCGCACCGGTGAGCAAACTGCTCCTGTTACAACTGAACCATCAGTAATTAGCTATAAAATCAATAACATAACCCCCCCCCCCCCACACACACACCTCTACATACACTGATATAAACAAATGCCATGTAAGACCACGTGGCATTCAGGTAGTATTTTCAACTTATCATTCCATTCCGAGAATCGTTGAGGCGCAAGAGAGATTTGGCGCTTCCGAATTTGATTTGCTAATTTGTGATGAAGCGCATCGAACTGCTGGAATTGTGTATCAACAAGAATCTAGCGGTTTTAAGTTAGTTCATTCTCGGATATTGGCTAGAAAAAGGCTCTATCAAACTGCAACACCGAGAATCTACACTGAGCGGTCAAAGACGGTAGTTCGTAGGAACCTAGCTGAAAGGGAAACCACTCGATACATTGTTGATATGAGCGATGTAAAAGTTTACGGGCCTGAGTTTCACAGTTTGAGTTTTTCAAAAGCGTTAGAGCTAATGCCTGAGAGAATGTGCGATTACAGAATCGTAGTAATGTTGATGGGTAGGCACCATGGAAATGAAGGAGTTGAAAATGCGGTCGAAATCGCTGAAACTGAAGATCGCAGTTCAAAAAATAAAAAAACCAACAGTACTATTGGAGCACGATTAGCAGCATTAGTGAAAACATTGCACGGTGGTGCTGAGATTGTTTCAATCGACGGTCAAACCGCTCAGGGGACCGGACAGTATGTTGCTGATATTAGTAATTGCATAGTATATTGCAACACTGTTGTACGGTCACGGTGGGTAAGGGACACGTTAAATAATGATGAAGTGGATGATTGGGGGTATAAGCAAGCTTTAAGTGAACAACAACGTTCACAGAGTTCAAGCGGCCTGAAAAACATTCCGATTCAAGCTGGACATCTTGATGCGAAAAGCCGTTCTTTTGTTCGATTCGCACAGCTTGACAGCTTACGTTCTGCCCGAGATGAGGGTATTCGCAAAGTGGTCAGCAATGTTGGTGTTTTGAGCGAAGGAATTGATGTACCTGCACTAGACTCAATTTGCTTTCTTGAAGATAGAAAAAGTGAAATAGATATTGTTCAGGCAGTTGGTCGAATCATGCGTCGGCCTTCTATCAACAGTTTGAGCGGTGTTGGTAAAGAGTTTGGATACATCATAGTTCCGGTTATGGTTGATTTAGAGAAGGATCTTTTTGATCAAATCAGTAGCCGAGATGATGGTTGGCGAATTCTTGGGCAGGTGCTGAGGGCACTTCGAGCACACGACCCCCGTATAGAAACCGACTTGCATGAGCGGATTATCATTCAAGGCCAGACTAATGGGAACGGAGGAGGAAATGGAGGAGGTACTGGATCGGTTTCACCCGGTTTTTTGGAGAGACTCAGAGCTGGTGAGTACAATCAGATCATTCCAAGTGTAGTTGCTAGTTCTGGAATGAATCCTGAGCCGACTGAAGTTGCCAATCTAATTGAATCGGCGCAACGCAATGCAGTCAGAAGTTCATAGGGCCGCCAAATACTTACGAGAGGAAAACTTGGAAGGTCATCTTGAACAGCAGTTGGGAATGCAGGGACAGGAAACTCAGTCAGAAAAGAAAACAACGGATGCGTGCACTGTGGCTGCATTGATTTTATGCAACGCAATGCTAATGCACCAACGTATTGTTCAGACCAATAGTAGTCGATTCCAAGATCTAGTGCGTGTTGACGCTGTCAGAGCGCACGGAACTCCGGAGGAGGTTTTGACTGTTGGATGGGACCGTATTCTTGAAGAAGATTATGAGCCAGTGTTCCGACAGCCATTGAATCTATTGAAGAGTTTACACTTTGCAGGTCGAGTGCCGAGTGGAGTGAGGTCAGCGATTCATACACTTGCAGAAAATGCGGTTGATACTGCAGAGCGCTATGCAAAAATGGGCATGGACCACGCTGGGCCGCTTTTCCAACGTGTGATGAAAAATAAGTCAGCAGATGGTGCTTTTTTTACTCTGCCTGTTGCCGCTTCACTATTGGCAGAATTAGTTCTTGATGAAATTGCTCCGAAAGATGACAAGCGATGGTTGGACCCCGAAATCTGGAAAAGAGAAGCAATTCTCGATCCGTCATGTGGTAGTGGCACTCTGCTAATGGCGATGTTGACGGCAGTCAAGAGAAGAGCGACACTTTTAGGAGTGAATGAACATACTCTATCCACAATTCATAAAAGCATGGTGGAAAGCGGTCTTACAGGATTAGATATCAATGCTCAGTCAATACAAATTGCTGCCTGTCAACAAACGATTGGAGACACATCGGTGAATTATCGAAAAATGGGGCTTTGGGAGATGCCGCATGGACTTTTGCCTAATAGATCGAACATTTCTGTCAGCGCAGGTGATGTTGCCTTGGGGTCGCTTGAACTCTTTCTTGGTAGTAAATCTAAGATTTCAGTTCAGCAAGAACTAGATTACGGATGGTCAGATATGTTTGACAAAAACACAGTTCAGAAAACGACACGAACACAACTATCTGATTCTGTTTTAGAATTGAAAGATGACAATTTGCAGGATAGACTTAAGCGAACAAGAATTGTAGTATGTAATCCACCGTACACGAATAGTGCAGGGCGTGCGGATAAGTTTACAGCGACGGTAAAAAAAGCCATGCAATCTAGAGAGGCGATGACAAAAAATTATCTTGAATCTCAAATAATTGGAAATCGGATTGTAGATTCTTCTAGCATAAGTACATTTTTCACTCCTCTAATTGATGAGTTATTGAACAATTTTACAGGTGTAGTAGGCAAAGTTATGCCTGCTATTGCCTGTACAGCAACTTCTGGTGTAAATGAAAGGAAATTTTTAGCTGAGAAATTTCACATTTCAAAATTAATTACATTACATGCTCATGGAAAGTTCAATTGGTCCACGGAAACAGATATTAACGAATCGATAGTGATTATGGATAGAAAAATCAATGCGTCAATACCGACTAAATTTGTTGCATTGAGGAGAAGACCTGAGAGTGAAGAAGATGCCATTGAATTAGCAATTAGGATACAAAATCAGAATCTAGACGATTGGGGAAACGTTTACGATTGGCCCCGAGACCGCATGCTTGAAGGTGATTGGTCGCCTGGAATGTGGTACCATTTTGAATTAGCCGAAGTGGCAAGACAATTAAGATCAAAAGAGAGAACTCTGTTTTTAGAACCTAAGTCCTGGGTAAGCATAGGTGAGAAAGCTACGGTATTATCTACTGGCCCCAATTTGAGAAACAAGAGAAAATGGCGAGAAGCAGGAAAGGAAGAGAGCTCAGATGTATCAGTTTGCAAAGGTAGTGGCGAGAGCGTTCATCTACATATTTTTAGCGAACCAGAAACTGACTATGTCTGCAGCATCACTAGAGATGATAAACGAGAATTAGAAATTTCAAACATGCAAGCAAAACTTAGCGTTATGTTGTTGACAGAAAGACAAGCGACCGATTCTGCAAGACTATGTGCGATTACGGTATCAACTCCATCAGTTGGTAGTGGATGGATGCCTGTTGGAGGTGTTGATGAGCGAACTGTGAAAGCTTGGGTAGTTTACCTTAATTCCACATTGGGTAGGATCTCAATGCTTAGCCGAAGGGGTAAAAAGCTGACCTATCCACGGTATGCAGTTGAGGATCATAAAAGAGTTTACGTGCCAAATTTGGATAGTGAGTGTTCATTTGAAGCTTTGTTGCGCGCCTTTGAACAAACGAAGTCAATGGAAGTCAAACAATACAGAGATGGAGACTGTAAGGCTCGAATTATTTGGGATGAGGCTGTCTCCGAAGTCTCTGGAATACCACTGGCGAAAATTGAACATTGGCGAACACTATTGAATAATGAGCCTTCGATACTTGGGAATAAAGCAATAGTATCTAAATGAGGTTTAGATTTGTTGAAACGTAGCATTGATTTTTTCTAGTCTTCAAAGACGTGTCATTTTTGGAACTAGTGAGAAATGATACACCGGTATTGATCCAAACTACTTTCTCAAAGCTGTTCTTATAGCTATTGCTTGTAGCAATTTCTCAAAATCTATAAAGCTAATTGAAGGTGAGGGTAGTAGTCTGGTTAATCAATATAGAAATCCGGCAGCATAGGAGTTTACAGAGAATAATTTTTGTACAACGAGAAAATCATTTGCGTTGTTGACCACTCGATTCCTAAATTAGCTTTGGCACAGAAACAGGTTGAGACTTGATGATTTACTTGGGTATCAGCTTTTACCTCTGTTGCGTAGCTGCAGATTTGACACTCTGTTCATAAGTTGGCAAACAAAATATGTGTGTCTGAAAATTAGTTTTGAGTGTTGATGCGACAAGCAACAATAGAGCTTTTTGTATTTTCGGCTGTTGCGCATTGGTCATCTAAGAAGATTATCTCTAGTCCATCAAACAGTGCTGATAATTCACCCGAATCTAGCATATAGTCTGGGTTGAAACTTGGATTTACAGAACTGTAGTTCCTATTGAACGTTGTCATAAACACCAAACCGTCCGGCTTGAGTGCTGAGACAATGTTACTTGCAAGGTCTCGATTGAGATAATTCACGCATATCATCGCGTCAACCGATCGAGGTGGAAACCTGAATTCATTTAAATCGGCTACAATGAGTTGCAATGTTAGATTGGCTTCAAGTGCTAGCACGCGGCAATGTTGCAATGCGACCAAGCTGCAATCAACTGCGATTGTCCGACAGCCAAGTTTAGCAATATAGAGGGCATTTCGACCCAAACCGGAGGCAAGGTCTACAACACACTTGCCTGGTTTGAATAAATGGGCATGCTTAGTGAGCAATGGGTCCGGCGTTAAATCATAGCCGTGTGTCTGACTTGAATACTTGCGGTCCCATCTTTCTGCATCTGAGAACAAGTGAATCGTCCCTTCAGATTTCAGTTGCGAAAGGCTCAACTATGACTGTGCTGCCGATTTCGACATTCCCACATTCAATGGACAAAACGATATAGCAGTTGGCGCGGCTCATGGAAGTCAACACACCAGAGCTCTGATTGCCAGTAGATTCTACAGTGGCATTGCCTTCGGCATCAAACGATAAAATTCCCCTTTGAAACTCCAGTCGCCCAGGGCTTTTGAAAATCGGTTTTGATAGACGGGCGTTTAGGCGTAGAGGTGCCAGTGTTCTCTCCCCTCGCAATTTACGCAAGGCTGGGCGTACGAATTTGTCAAACGTAACCACCACTGATACAGGGTTGCCGGGAAGGCCAAAAAACCAGGATTGATTGATTTTTCCGAATGCCAATGGGCGACCGGGTTTCATCAGTACTTTCCAGAAGGTCAACTCACCTAAAGCTTCTAAAGCTTGTTTGACGAAATCGGAATCTCCGACGGAGGCACCAGCCGATGTAATTATGACATCAGCTTCACTAGCAGCTTGCTCAAGCCTAGTGATTGTTTCACCAAGATTGTCGCATACAACCCCCAGATCGATTGGTTCAACATGGCAGGATTTGAGAGACGCGTAGAGTGTATAGCGGTTGCTGTCATAAACATCACCCGGGCCGAGTGTTTCACTAACTGCTTTCAGTTCGTCGCCGGTAGAAAAAAACGCAACCTTTGGTTTACGAAAAACAGCAACGTTTCGTGCCCCCACAGAAGCTAGCAATCCAAGCTCAGCGACGTTGATTTCTGTACCGGCGGCTACAGCGGTTTCGCCGGCTGTAATGTCTTCACCAGCGTTACGGACATGTTGACCTTGTCGGTGATTACGGTTAGTCGAAACCTGATTATCTCTGACTTCGCAATCCTCTTGCATGATGACAGTGTCAAGCTCATCAGGCACTACCCCACCGGTCAAAATTCGGATACACTCGCCCGGTGCTAGTTTGTCATTAAAAGGATTGCCTGCAGCAGCTGTGCCAACTAGTTTGAGCGTGGACGGTTTACCAGAAGTTGAAAGATCTGCATATCGACAGGCATAGCCGTCCATTGCAGAGTTTTTGTTGATAGGCACGTTTTGCCTGGCTATTACCGATTGTGAAGTTACTCTATACAAAGAATCACGAATTGGCAGGCACTCCGTATCTGACATAACCGGAATTCTCTCCAAGATCGTTTCCAGTGCAGATTCGTACGTTGCCGATGCGGTATTGCACACATCGACGCCGGCAGTCAGATTTTGCAATTCAGATTTTGTCACGTTTCCACACTCCTGAGCGTCCACCAGATTTTTCTATTAATTGAACTGCTTCGATGATCATGCCCCGATCAGTAGATTTGCACATGTCATAGACGGTTAGCAATGCGACTTGTACTGCAGTTAGAGCTTCCATTTCGACTCCCGTTCGATCTTGGGTTTCAACCACAGCACGGCAATGAACGGATGTGGTTTGGTGGCGGCATTCCAATTCAACGGAGACATGGTCAAGTGATAAAGGATGACAAAGCGGAATGAGGTCTGCAGTGCGTTTGGTGGCCATGATGCCAGCAAGCTGAGCGACTGCAAGCACGTCGCCCTTTTTATTGGATTTTGACTCTATCAGATTGAGTGTATCGGATGACATGCGTATATGTCCTTCGGCAATTGCGCAACGAGCGGTTTTGTTTTTACCGCCTACATCGACCATGTGTGCGTCGCCTTTTTGAGTGAAATGAGTGAACTCTGTCATTGGATGGTAAATGTGCAACTAGTTTATTTCTATTAGAGATATTTTATTGTGTGTGTGGGAATGTTGTGGCTAGTTTTGGATTATCAGCTTACTTTAGAAAATGCAAATAGTGTAGAACGGATGTGACAAATTTAGATATCCCTGTTATTTGTCATTCGGCATTACCTCTTGATCACTCAAATAGTTTTCAATTCAGTGGTTTATTCCATATCTTGAATTTGTTGGGTTTTAGGTGTAAACGGAACGCGAGTCTTAAAAACATTTCGTGCATTTTTCTAATGCCTTGCCGATGCCAAGTAGACATACGACTGCTCTCAGCCTTGCAGGTTATTGTAAAGCTTTCAAAATAATGTTACGAGTGGCTAGCCGCTTAGTGGATGCATGCTTTCGATATATGATGTTGTAAACAGGAGAGGTAAAGTGTGTTTTATGACGCTTACTTTGTAGTTGGTTATAATTTCATTGTTACTGGTGAATTGAATACAACTTCTGTTTGCAGAAAAGCTCCGGTCGTCAGTAAATTGAAGATTGCTGTTTGTGCAGCTCACCCGCGTACGGTTGTCAGGCTGATTCCGTGCCAATTCACATAAACTAGTTCCCATAGACCGATTAAACCCCCGCGCCATGGACGATACAACACTGCTTCGTTACAATCGGCAGATTATGATGCCGAACTTAGGCATCGAAGGTCAAGAAAAAATGCTTGACTCGGAAGTGTTGATCGTCGGTTTGGGTGGTCTCGGCTCGCCGATAGCAATGTATTTGGCCGCCAGTGGCATTGGCCACCTCAGACTCAATGATTTCGATGAGGTTGACTTGTCCAATTTACAACGTCAGATCGTTCATTCAACCGACTCTATCGGCCGGTCGAAAGTGGATTCCGCTATTCAGACGTTGCATCGACTCAATCCGCAAATTCAATTAACTGGACATAACGGCAAACTCGCATTTGATGAGCTATTGCCTTTGGTTGAAAGCTCAGATGTTGTAGTCGATGCTACTGATAATTTTGATATTCGTTTTGTAATAAATAAAGCATGCGTACAAACTGCAACACCACTCGTGTCTGGAGCAGCAATTCGCATGGAAGCACAATTTGCAGTCTACAGGCCTGATCTTGCCAATAGCGCCTGTTTTCGTTGTCTTTATAGTCCGGATGATGAACCTCAAGAGCGGTGTAGCGAGACGGGTGTGCTAGGTTCTCTTTGCGGTATGATCGGTGCTATGCAGGCATCTGAAGTGATTAAAATTATTGCAGACTTAGGTCCCAGTTCACACGGCAGATTGATTCTGTTTGATGCTCAGCGCTTAGAGTGGCAGGAAGTCCGTATTAACAAGGATGAAAAATGTCCAGTATGCGGGCCTGAGAAGGTCCGGTTGTCCAATTCTTAAACTAAATTCACAACAAATAGGAGAAATATATGCCAGCTGTTGAATCTTACATGCTTGAACTTGGTACCAAGGCGCCTGATTTTTCTCTGCCAAATTTTAATTTGAACTATCCTGATTCACCGATATCACTTTCATCTTTTGATAACGCTCAAGGTGCAATCGTTGCATTTATCTGTAATCATTGTCCTTTTGTTATTCATATTAAACCAGAAATTACTAGATTTGCTCGCGAATACAGACAAAAAGGACTCGCTGTGATAGCTATCAATTCAAATGATGCGATAAGTTATCCAGCTGACTCGCCACAATCTATGTCGCAAGAATCATCAAAATATGGTTATAACTTTCCCTATCTTTATGACGAGTCGCAGGAGGTCGCAAAAGCGTACAGAGCTGCTTGCACACCAGATTTTTATCTCTTTGACTCTGATTTGAAATTAGTTTACCGTGGACAGTTCGATGACAGTCGACCGGGCAACGGTATTGAAGTGAGCGGTGTAGATCTGCGGGTTGCCTGTGATTCGTTGCTTAATGGGCAGACAGTATCACGCGATCAGAAGCCTAGCATCGGGTGCAGTATCAAATGGAAATAAGTTTCCGAGTGAAATTCGATATAGTTGCTTTATAAAACATAAACTTACAGAGTAATTGATTTGCAATGGAAGTGGAGATACTTGAGTACTCTTTGTTTATCGTTTACTGCGGGGCTGCTGCACTTGCAACAGTCGCACTATATACCCGTCAAGTTCTGACTGTTGTATACATAGTTCTCGGCGCATTGATTGGTCCGGGTGGGTTCAAGCTGATACCGGAATTGGCATTGGTTGAGGACCTAGCCCATGTTGGCATTATTTTCCTCTTGTTTCTGTTAGGTGTTGATCTATATCCGCAGAAATTGCTCAAGATTTTTCAGTCAGTATCGGTGGTCATGGTGGTCACATCGGGTATTTTCATATTGATGGGTTTCGGTGTTGGAGTTTTTTTCGGTTTTACTTTTACAGAATCTGTGATTATCGGGGTAGCCACTGGATTTTCAAGCACAATCATAGGTATCAAGCTGTTGCCCACAACTGTATTACATCACCGTCATACAGGTGAGCTGATGATCGGGATACTGTTATTGCAGGATATGCTCGCTATAGCGGCTCTTGTTGGTATTGATTGGCTCGGTGATTTTTCTGACTTGCAATTGAGCAGTTTCATGCCCATTGTCGCTTTACCGTTATTCGTAGCTGGGGCATTTATAGTTGAAAGGTACATCATCCGTAAATTGTTCCAAAAGTTTGAGCAAATTATTGAATACATCTTTCTTATGACAATTGCATGGTGCTTGGGTTTGGGCTATTTGGCTAGTAAAGTTGGTTTGTCCGCAGAGATAGGCGCATTTATTGCTGGAATTTCGTTTGCCGCCTCTCCCATAGCCCGATATATTGCGGAACGACTACATGCGATTCGAGATTTCTTCTTGATTCTGTTCTTTGTTGCGATAGGTGCGCATTTTGACAGCGGTGCATTTGCCGATGTAATCGTGCCAGCTGTTGCGTTGTCTGTTTTAGTGTTGTTGGTTAAACCGACTTGTTATCGATTCATGTTGACTAAAATCGGTGAAACCAAAGAGCTTGGCTGGGAAGTGGGGTTTAGACTTGGGCAGTTGAGTGAGTTTTCGATATTAGTCGTATTTATGGCTATTGCATCAGGTGTGATTAGTGAAATGGCTGCTAATTTTCTGCTGATCTCTACGGTGATCACGTTTGTGATATCATCTTATATCATCGTGTTTAGATACCCGTCGCCAGTTGCGGTGTCAGAGAGATTGCGCCGCAATTGAAGGTTACCTAAGACAACAGCATGAGAAATTCATCTATGCCTTACAACTGTGTCGCTGTTGTTGGCTGTGGTTATACTGGCAGGCGGTTGTTGCGATCTCATATGGGCGAGTCAAACCGATTGTTTGCTTTGACTAACCAAACTGAGGTAAAACTTAAAAATATAGAATCAGTCAACATCAACTTGGATGAATCGGGTTTCGGAAAAATCCCCATTCCCGAAAATTCTCTCATTTACTACTTAGTGCCGCCTTCTCCCTTTGACAAGCCTGAAGCTCGCGTTAGGAATTTTCTCGAAAACGGGTTGACTCACCCACCAAAGCGGCTGGTATTGGTTAGTACGACTGGTGTGTACGGCAATTGTAATGGCGCGTGGGTGAGTGAAGACACGCCCGTGAATCCACAGACTGACAGGGCTTACAGACGCCAAGTGGTTGAACAATACTGTGAAAAATATTCAGAATCTTTTAGTGTATCTTTGGTGGTTTTACGCGTTGCTGGTATTTATGGTGTGGGTCGTTTACCAATTGAACGCATTCGTAATGGGCTAGTCCTGCCATCTAAGGACGCCATCGGATATTCCAACCGAATACATGTTGATGATTTGGTGCAAGTTTGCAGAGCATCTGGATTGGCCTCAGCCTGCGGTGTTTTAAATGTTGCGGATGGGCATCCAATGCTTATGAGCGATTATTTTAATCTTGTTGCCGAAATTTGGGGTCTGCCTCCTGTTGAACATTTAACGGAGGAAGCCCCGCCAATTGATCTTAGCAACATGTTCAAGTCGTATCTTCAAGAGTCACGGAAAATTGATAATCGAAGAATGCTTGAGAATCTCAAGATAAAACTATTTTACCCTGATCCGCGTGATGGGCTTAAGGCCTGTTTAAAAGTAGAGAGCGAAAAATAGTCTTATATTTTGAGTTGTTGGCTACTCGTTTGAAAATGACATTAGCTAAACATGATGTGAGCTTGGACATTCGCGTTGCTAACATTTTTTAGCTTTACAATGTTTCAGAAAGCGGTGCGTTTAGTTGACTATGTTGATGTTGTTGAGAAGTAAGATATCATGGCAAGTATTTTGAGAGGTTAGTAGGATTAGATTGAAATCCGCTAATAGCTAATTGCATCGTAGCACTCAAATGCAAAAGAGTGCGTGCTTGGGATCACCTATATAAGTGGAATTGGGTATCAACGATGGAAATAGATTTGCTATTGTAATGCTCTTGCACTGCACCCAGTGCCAGCAACAATATTTACTACTGCTTAAACATTGCATTTCTATTATTTTTGGTGATGCCATTGCTAGTTGCGATGGGTGTGTTTCCAGCCATAGGGCGGTTTGAAGCTGTGCCCAATCATCGGGCGCGGTGTGCGAGTTGTGCTTTATGCTCCGAATTAGGTTCTTGCTGGCATGTGGATGTTTGAATGAGTTATACTTGAACCGATCATAGCAAACAAATGGTGACTGACAGGAAACATCATCAAAACCATGTTGAGCAAAGAAAAGAAACAGAGTTTGGAGCGTATTGCCAGGCGTTCTGACAAGGCTTATGCGCTTTACTTCGTTGGGCGGCAGGATATCATAGCGGGGATAGAAGACACAGTGAGCGACATGCGTGAGTTGATTGGCGGCAAGTCTCCCGCTGAGATTACCGAGTCTGGGGTCAACCTGTCAGACCAGTTGACATGGCTGGTGCAGGGGGCGCCGGGTGCGGGCAAATCAGCGTTGCAGAGTCACTTGCGACTGACTTGGGCAAAGCAAAAAGATAGCCCGATTGCATTCAAGGTCAGCACCAAAGACCTGAAAAACGAAGCTTCGCTCACTGAGTTGATTGCCAGCCATATCAAGAAAGGCGGGGCTGAGATACTCAACCGCATCCGGGTGTTGGAGTCGGGGGGTGGATTCCGGTGGTTTGGTTTGGGAGGGGATGTCAGGACAACCGAGTCTCAGCAACGCGGTTCGCTGACGCTGCGAGACTTGTGGCGATTGTATGACAAGGGTTTGCCTGACTTCATCAAGGAGCAGTTCCATGAGAAATACAATCTGGAACAGACCGCGGCCAAGTTTCGGCCGGTGGTGCTGATGATTGATGAGATACAGAACCTGCGACCGGAAGGTGAGCGGTTGCTGCAGCGTATACATCTTGGCAAGCATGGTTTGCCGATATTTGCGGTGTTGGCCGGTTTGGCATGGTCAAAGTTGCGCTTGGCCGAGGCGGGGATATCAAGGCTGAGCGATGAACATGTCAAGACGCTGGGGCCGTTGGCCAAGGAGGAGGCGGGCGAGGCCTTGAGGCGCATGCTTGAGGAGCATGACATCGCTGGATTTCAGGATGCCGGAATTGTAGGGAAGATAGCGGAGTGGTCGAATGGCTGGCCGCAGCATCTGCACAACTACATGCGAGCCTTTGCCGGAGAGCTGGCGGACAAGGAAGGAGAGCTTGGCAAGGTTGACGAGGCGGAGGTTCGAAAGGTGGGCGATGGCCGGCGAAAGAACTACTATGTGCAACGTCTGACGAGTTCCAGCATCAGGGCTTGTTTCAACCTGCTGGCGGATGTCGCCGAGATGATTGGCGAAGATGGTTGCATGGAGTTTGAGCTGCTTGACATGCTTGATGAAAGACGTTGGGTCGAGAAAACAAGTCATTCATTGGTGATGCCGGAGAATATGACACCGCGGGAGTTCATCGATGAGATGATTCGGTCAGGTATTGTTCACAATGAAGCGGATCGAATCACGATTCCAATTCCGTCTTTCAGGCAGCACCTGATTGACAGGAGATTGAGCTTGTAAGCGAAGAATATGAGAGTTCCAGCATGAGAAATTCATGTAAGCAAGAGTTTGCCAAAGAAAGACCGTATCAAACCCCCACTCGATACCTCAGCCTTTAAGGATTGAGGGGTGAAGGCATGTAGCATCGCGGTCAGTGATAAGTTGTTTGCTGGCGGGAGCACCTGTTATCTCGCTGGAATTCATGTTTACGCATTGGTTTGCCGATCAATCTAGAAATTTTTATCACGCGTTTGAAGTTTTCCAATCGGTATTATTCATTCGTTAGCAAGGGTTGGGAAATATTTCAAGTGTGTCATCATTTTTACCATGCTATTACATGTCAAATTATTTTTGGCGATGCCATTGCTAGTTGCGATGGGTGTGTTTCCAGCCATAGGGCGGTTTGAAGCTGTGCCCAATCATCGGGCGCGGTGTGCGAGTTGTGCTTTATGCTCCGAATTAGGTTCTTGCTGGCATGTGGATGTTTGAATGAGTTATACTTGAACCGATCATAGCAAACAAATGGTGACTGACAGGAAACATCATCAAAACCATGTTGAGCAAAGAAAAGAAACAGAGTTTGGAGCGTATTGCCAGGCGTTCTGACAAGGCTTATGCGCTTTACTTCGTTGGGCGGCAGGATATCATAGCGGGGATAGAAGACACAGTGAGCGACATGCGTGAGTTGATTGGCGGCAAGTCTCCCGCTGAGATTACCGAGTCTGGGGTCAACCTGTCAGACCAGTTGACATGGCTGGTGCAGGGGGCGCCGGGTGCGGGCAAATCAGCGTTGCAGAGTCACTTTGAGCTGAGTTGGGCTAAGCAGGTAGACAAGCCGGTCGCGGTTCGCATGGACACCGGTGATATAGACGACGAGGTGTCGCTGACTGAGCTGATTGCCAACCGTATCAAGAAAGGCGGGGCTGAGATACTCAACCGGATCCGAGTGCTGGAGTTGGGAGGGGGGTTTCGGTGGTTTGGTTTGGGAGGGGATGTCAGGACAACCGAGTCTCAGCAACGCGGTCCGCTGACGCTGCGAGACTTGTGGCGATTGTATGACAAGGGTTTGCCTGACTTCATCAAGGAGCAGTTCCATGAGAAATACGATCTGGAACAGACTGCGGCCAAGTTTCGGCCGGTGGTGCTGATGATTGACGAGATACAGAACCTGCGACCGGAAGGTGAGCGGTTGCTGGAGCGTATACATCTTGGCAAGCATGGTTTGCCGATATTTGCGGTTTTGGCCGGTTTGGCATGGTCAAAGTTGCGCTTGGCCGAGGCGGGGATATCAAGGCTGAGCGATGAACATGTCAAGACGCTGGGGCCGTTGGCCAAGGAGGAGGCGGGCGAGGCCTTGAGGCGCATGCTTGAGGAGCATGACATCGCTGGATTTCAGGATGCCGGAATTGTAGGGAAGATAGCGGAGTGGTCGAATGGCTGGCCGCAGCATCTGCACAACTACATGCGAGCCTTTGCCGGAGAGTTGGCGGACAAGGAAGGAGAGCTTGGCAAGGTTGACGAGGCGGAGATTCGAAAGGTGGGCGATGGCCGGCGAAAGAACTACTATGTGCAACGTCTGACGAGTTCCAGCATCAGGGCTTGTTTCAACCTGCTGGCGGATGTCGCCGAGATGATTGGCGAAGACGGATGCAGAGAGGACGAATTGCTAAGAACTCTAAACAGCAGGTTTTGGGAACAAAGTGCTGAACCTGCCGAAGTTATGCCAATGGATATGAAACCGCAGGAGTTCATAGACGAGATGATTCGGTCAGGTATTGTTCACAATGAAGTGGAACGAATCACGATTCCAATTCCGTCTTTCAGGCAACACCTGATTAACAGACGATTGAATTTGTGAGCGAGTATTTTCCATTTCTGTGTAAATACTATTGAATGTTCAACTCATAGGCATCTTACAGCTGTCGCTACTTGGGGAACTATCTGGAAATATAAATTTGGGTAGAAGTATTTCGTCGTTCAAATAGCCTAGTCAATCACCAAGTTGGTCTGCAATTCGGTTGGCAATTTTTTTGCCGTTGCGATGTGCGCCTGCAACAGAAGCCCACATTGTTGGATCGCAAGATTCGCCAGCAAAGTATATTCTTTCAGCTACCGGCTCGCGTATGTAATTGCGAAAATGGGAATATCCAGGTTCAGCGCTCGCGTATGAGCCCATAGTCAGAGGGTCAGTCAACCATGAAGTGCTTTTTCCTAGTTTGAATGCGCTGTCAACAACCGAACCAAATATCACCTTGAGCTGAGAAAGCGCAAAGTCGATACAAGCGCTTTCACCTTCTTGAATCAACTCCTCGGCGACGCGCCCACCAATGTCACAGTATGCAAGTCCACTACCAGATGCGTTCAAAAGAGCTCCAAAATTGGTGCCGGAGCTTTTATCAGTTTGTAAAACGTAAGTGTCACTCTCGTTGTGAAAATCAGCTTTTGAAAACAACAGTGCGACATGCTCATAAATACCCATCGATATCCGATGAAATGCTTCTTGCTTTTCAGGTGTTAATTTGGGATTGAAAACGACAGATTCAGCTGCGAGAGCGCCGTTGGATATTGTGACTATGACTGCCTTGGCGGAGATGGTGCCGCGATTGGTGGTGACTTTTACTCCAGATTCGGACCAGTCAATTCTATTGACTTTTGTTTCTAGCTTCACATTTAGAGTGGAGCCATAATGCTTGACTAACGTGCCAAAGCCTTGTTTGCAAAACCAATCCTTGGTAGTGGCAGATGTTGCATAGTCAGCAGCCGAAATTCGATCAAGTTCTTTACCCATAACAAAAGGTCCAAGCACGAAACTAGCAAGCGGTAGATAAGGGCTTGCTAGTTCACTGATTGCTTGAGCTGCTGATATATCGCGTCCGCTTTTTTGGGAAAGTTCAAAAGCTTCAAATATCTCATTGTAAAGAGAATTTAGAATTTCAGAATTTTCAATCCTTTTTTGACCGTCAAGTATATGAAATCTCTTGGCATCTGGATAGACTTGAAATCCTTGCTGCTTGCCATAGCCTTGATAAAAATTTTTAGAACCGTAATGAAGCCAATGGGCACCCAAATCGTAAGGCACTCCAAAAATACTAGTATCAGTCCGGCAACGACCGCCGATGTGGTTTCTAGCCTCAAGCGTTTGACAATTGACTCCGCGTTTCGTTAACGTGTGGGCAGCGGCAATGCCAGCGGCACCTGCCCCGATAATGATAACCTCGGTGTCAAAGTTCACTATGGTTAAGTCAGTTTGTGAGTTTCAATCGAGTTGCACTAAAAACCACTAAATTTTCGGTGCTTTTTCAATTACCACTACCTGTTTGATGTTTCACTGTGCTAACTGCAGTCTCTAGTTCATCAGCATCTGCAAGGTAATAGTGATCGATTGGATGGAGGTTTTTGTCTAAGTGATAGACTAGTGGAATACCAGTTGGAATATTTAACTCGGCAATTTTGTCATCTGAAATATTATCTAAGAATTTGACTAGCGCTCTGAGGCTATTGCCGTGAGCAACGATCAGTAGTTTAAGGTCTTTTCTAAGCAACGCGCTGATTGTAGCATTCCAAAAATTGACAACCCGCGCATAGGTGTCTGCTAGGGACTCAGTCATAGGTACATTATCAAGTTTGCTGTATTTAGAGTCGTACTTCAAGGCATCATAATCGCTTTCGTTCATCTCAGGTGGTTGAACGGCATAACCTCGCCGCCATTCATACACCTGTTGTTCACCGTGCAGTCGCATCATTTCTTTTTTATTTAAACCTTGTAGCGCTCCATAGTGTCGCTCATTGAGTTGCCAGTGCTTTTCTACTGGGATCCATGATTGATCTAGTTGCTGTAGAGTTAACCATAAAGTGTGAATGGAACGTTTAAGCACGGAAGTCAACGCCATGTCAAATTGCCAGCCATTTTCTTTCAGAGATTTGCCAGCTTTGATTGCCTCCTGCTTACCATGCGGCGATAAGTCAACATCAACCCAACCGGTAAATCGATTTTCAAGATTCCACTGACTTTGACCGTGTCGCAGCAACACAAGGCTATTTGACATCACTACCTAACTTAGAATTCAGCTGATTGATCAGTGATCTTAGGGCTAGACCGCGATGGCTAATCTTGTTTTTATCAATCATTGGCAATTCAGCCATCGTACATTTTTTTTGGGGCAACCACACAACCGGATCGTAGCCAAATCCATATTCGCCCTTTTGACAGTGGTGTACAACACCTTCAAGGGTGCCTTCAGCAATTAGCGGCGATGGATCGTTGGCATGGCTCAAATACACCATAACACAGCGAAAACGGCATTTGCGACCACCTGATTTGTATGGTTTCATTTTTTCAAGTAGTTTTTGGATGTTTTGCTGATCATTGGCGTTAGGACCTGAGTATCGGGAAGACACAACACCTGGTTCACCATTAATAGCATCAACTTCAAGCCCTGAGTCATCAGCGATCGCTGGCATTTTGCAGTGCAACGAAGCGTTTCGGGCTTTGATCAGTGCGTTTTCAATGAATGTAGGACGATCTTCAATGGCCTCTTGCACGTTATATTCGGATTGAGGGACAATCTCAATAAGAGTGTTTGCCAGCATTTTTCTGATTTCGTTAAGTTTGCCGGCGTTGCCAGTTGCCAGTACAATCTGGGTTTTCATTGCTCCAACGCTTGCCTTTGCAAGTCGGCTAATTGACGAACGCCATCACTAGCCAACCGCGTCATTTCAGTTAATTCATTTGCTGAAAAAAAGCGTTTTTCAGCAGTGCCCTGTACTTCCACAATTTCTCCATTTCCAGTCATAACAAAATTCATATCGGTTTCAGCTCGTACGTCTTCACTGTAGTCAATGTCAAGACAAATCTCACCGTCAATTATGCCAACTGAGACTGAGGCAATTTGACTGTGAATCGGATTTGCCGAGATGGTCTTGGCCTCAATTAGTTTGTTGACTGCATCAACGAGAGCTAGGTAGCCACCTGTGATAGAAGCGCAGCGAGTGCCGCCATCAGCTTGTAACACATCACAGTCTATGATAATTGAGATTTCGCCAAGTTGTTCAAGGTTGATGCATGACCTGAGACTGCGCCCGATTAGTCTTTGAATTTCCAAAGTGCGTCCGCCCTGACGGCCGCGTGCCGCTTCGCGAGGGCTTCGAGTGAACGTTGAACCAGGTAGTAGGCTATACTCGCCGGTTACCCAACCGCGGTTTTTGCCGCGCAGATGAAATGGCACTCGCTCATCGATGCTAGCAGTACATAGCACTGAGGTGCCGCCAGCTTCCATTAACACTGAACCGGCCGCATTTTTTGTAAAGCTTCGAGTGATGCGAACCGGTCGCAACTCATTTTTTTGACGTTGATTGTGTCGATGCATTGAGTTGAAAAATTAAATCATGGATAATATGTTTACAAAAAAACAATTGTACTTGTTGCGAAGCGTTTGATTGGTTAACTACGAAACTATTGCGAACTTAGAACCGTTCACTACGCTTTAAAATAATATGTATGATACTTAGCTGACATGTTTTGAATATAAGATTAAGGAACAACTAGATGACAGACAGAAGAAATGCGCTAAAAATTATCAGCTCGGCACCAATTGTTGCCGCCGCTGGAGCTATAACCAACACCCAAGCCAACCAAGATAACGTTTCAGTAGATTTGTGGATGGCAGATCAGTCCGTCTCCGGTTTTTTTCGAGAACCTGAATCTGTGCCTGCAGGCGCGGTTCTGCTGATACATGAATGGTGGGGGCTGAACGACCAGATTAGAGATGTGGTTCCTATGTTTGCCGCTGCCGGCTACTTGTCGCTGGCGGTTGACCTTTACGGCGGGCAAGTCGCCAAGTCTCCTGATCAAGCTCGCGCGCTAATGAGCGAAGTTCATCCAGATATTGCAACTGAAACTTTAGTAGCTTGGGTTGATTGGTTGCGCAAGCATCCCAAATCCAATGGTAAGGTTGGTACTGTTGGTTGGTGTTTTGGTGGCGGTTGGTCGCTCAATGCTTCTTTGGCCGCTCCAGTCGATGCAACTGTGATCTACTATGGACGTTGTGCCAAAAGCGCTGATGAGGTTAAGAGTCTCAAAGGCCCAGTCATGGGACATTTTGCGACACGTGATCAGTTTATTAATGATGAGATGGTTGGTGGGTTCGAAGCTTCCATGGACGTTGCTGGTAAACCGTATTCTACATTTTGGTATGAAGCTGATCATGGATTCGCAAATCCGACAACTGCCAGACATGATGCCGAAGATGCCAGACTTGCTTGGTCGCGCACACTTGAGTTTTTCAAACAGCATCTAACTTGAGTTTGAAGTATTTGATAATTTATCAATTTATATGCAAACAGGTATTGATAATGTAGTTTGGGATTCGGAACCGGTAACCCAACCGGCAGATGTTCGCAATATTCCGCAATTGCTCTCTAATGAAATTGTCGGCCAAAGTGAGCTGATTGATCGTCTGCTGATTGCATTGCTGTGCGGCGGCCATTTGTTACTTGAAGGTTTTCCCGGGCTTGCAAAAACTCGTGCAGTCAAGGCTCTTGCAAAATACATCGAAGGCAGCTTTCATCGTATTCAGTTTACTCCGGATCTATTACCAGCAGACCTAACCGGAACTGATGTATACCGACCGGAAAAGGGGATTTTTGAGTTTCGCCGCGGGCCACTTTTTCATGAGATAATTCTCGCTGATGAGATTAACCGAGCACCGGCCAAAGTGCAATCAGCCTTGCTAGAAGCAATGGAAGAAAGGCAAATCACAGTTGGTAGCGAGACTTATCAGCTATCTGATCTTTTCATGGTTATGGCTACGCAAAATCCAATTGAGCATGAAGGGACATATCCGTTGCCAGAGGCACAACGCGATCGTTTTTTGATGCAGGTTCGTGTTCAATATCCGGAAAAATCCCACGAACATGAAATTCTGAAAATCGCTAGATCTGAGGTGTTTGGAGCTGAGGCGCAGAATTCTGTGGAAGTCAATCCGATAACTTATCGCACTATAGTTGCTGCCCGCCGCGAGATTTACGGTTTGCACATGGCACCTGCAGTGGAGCAGTACATTGTCGAGTTGATTAATGCGACGCGAGAGGGCGGTTTATATGAGCCTGAGCTAGGACGATTGATTGATGTAGGTGCGAGTCCGAGAGGTACGATAGCGTTAGATGCGTGTGCGCGGGCACGTGCTTGGCTTGATGAGCGGGATTACATTTCACCTGCGGATATACAGCAAGTTGCCCATGATGTGCTTCGGCATCGAATTTTGTTGACTTACGAGGCCGATGCGGAAAACATTGATACGGACGATGTTATAGATAGATTGCTTTCAGTTGTGGCTGTACCTTGACAGTATGTTGAAAGGAAATGATGTATCAACTGAAGATCTAATTCGGCTTCGCGCCTTCACTCACGGACTGCAACTGCCGGCTAACCATTCGGTTTTGCGCTCCGGCAATTCTCGGTCGTACATATTGGGACGGGGGATGGAGTATGAAAAGTCTCGCCGTTACGAATCTGGTGACGATGCACGCATGATTGACTGGCGAGTAACAGCTAGAACGGGAGTTGCTCATACCAAAATTTTTCAAGAAGATCGACAGCGTGCTGTACACATTGTTGTTGATCTCACAGAATCCATGCGCTTTGGAACAAAAGTTGCTTTTAAGTCAGTAGTGGCAGCAGAAGCGTCAGCAATTATCGCTTGGGCTGCATTTTCGCATGGGGACATAGTGAATGTGATTGGTATTAAGGATGATGGTATGAGTGATATTAGACCCGCAACTGATTCCAGGTCGCTGATTCGGCAGTTGCAAATGCTGTCAAATCTCAGTCGCAGCAAATCTGTGTGTGACCCGGAATCGAATCATCTCGCACAGGCGCTAACAGCGCTGACCCCAAAAGTTCATACAGGTGACATGGTAATTGTATTGAGTGACTTTGCAAATCTGGCATCACCGGACCGAAAGACTTTGGAGTATTTTGCTCATCGTCGCGCGTTGTTAGTTTTCTGGATTCAGGATCTGGTTGAACGTGAGGCATTACCAGCTGGTAGCTTTCCTATAACCGATGGTGAGCGGTTTACAATTTTGCAGATTGCTCACTCAAGACGCAAGTTGTTGCAACGTGTTCTTGATGATCGCAATCTTGAAATTGAGAGCTTTTTCAAAGACTCAGCCGTGCCAATGATTCGATTGAGCAGCGATAGTGATATTTTGAAATCAATATATCAAGCTTTTCATCGTAGCATCAGAGCTGCGAAATCACATACTCGCCGAGTGTAGACATTTTGAGGAGATGTTGAGCTATGCCTTCTGAAGGTGATTTACTATCTGGATTGCGGGATGTGATCTACCCGCCTGAACCTAGTTGGTGGCCACCTGCAATTGGCTGGTGGCTGATGTTGGCACTGGTGCTGGCATTGACTGCTGTAAGCTATCAACTGTTGAAAATTTTAAGGCAAAGGTCGAAAACTGTTAAGTTGATGCGGCGCATGGAATCAATTAATTTGCTTGACCCGCACGAAGCGTCGGCGCAACTATCGATACTCATGCGAAGAATTGCCATAACTAGGTACCCGCGAGAAACTGTCGCCGGCTTGACTGGCTATGCTTGGCTTGAGTTTCTTGATCGGAGTGGTGACACTGATCAATTCACCAAGGGTCCTGGTAAGTGGTTGGTGAGCGCACCGTATTCGAACAATGATGGATTTGAGGTTGAGTCTTTGGTTCAAGTTTGTCAAAATTGGATGAAAAAGGCAATGAAGGAAGCACACTGATGTTTGAGTTCGCTTGGTTGTGGGTGCTATTGTTGCTGCCAGCACCATTGCCGGTACGGTGGCTGATTCCAAAACGAGAAACTAAACCACCATCGGTTAAAGTGCCTTTCTACAAGCAGGTGCATATTGCGCAGCTGACCTCATCGGTACCATCTAAGATTCGCTTGGTTTGGGCAATATTGGCATGGGCGTGCCTAGTGGTTGCTACAGCGCGGCCGTTGTGGATTGATGAGACGGTCAATGTTCCGATTTCTGGCCGAGACTTATTGCTTGCGCTTGATATTTCGGGCAGTATGCAACAAACAGACTTTACAGTGGGAAGAGGCTCCCGGTTTGATTCGGTGCGTAAGATAGCCGGCGATTTCGTTACTCGCAGAAAAGGCGATAGAGTAGGTTTGATATTGTTTGGCAGCCAACCCTATTTGTATGCACCGCTCACATTTGATACTGATACCGTAGTGGATTTTCTAAATAGTTCGCAAGTGGGGCTAGCTGGACAACGCACCGCAATTGGTGATACGATTGGACTTGCAGTTAAGATTCTACGTGAACGGCCTGTTGAAAATCGTATTCTAATTTTGCTTACTGACGGAGAAAACTCTGCGGGTTCGATTGATCCTCTACAAGGCATGAAATTGGCTGTTGAGCATGGTATTCGGATATTTGTAATCGCAATCGGACCTGATTACAGCTTACCCACAACTTCAGGTTCTATTAGTCCAGTTGATAATTTACTTGAACATATTGCGACTCAAACGCAGGGGTACTACTTCCACGCATCCAATGCCCGCGCGTTACAGGACATCTATCAGACTATCGATGAGTTTGAACCGATTGAAGGCGAGCTTGAAAAACGCACAGCAGCAACAGAACTATATACCTGGCCGCTGGCTCTAGCGCTTGTGTTTGCAGCTTTGTTTCTGTTGCATGGTCTGTTGGTTAGCTTGACTTTACCGTCTGACGCCAGGGTGCAGGGTGAATCCCATGTCGCTTGAGTTTACTTTTTTACGTCCGTGGTGGCTGCTTCTATTACCTCTTGGGTTGATTCTTGCTTATGCGGTCACTACCAAGAGTCAGGACAGCTGGCGACGATTTTGTGATGTTGACTTACTATCGCATTTAGTGGTGGTGACTGATCGGGCGTCTAATCGTTGGGCGCAGGCAGTTATTGCGGTAGCTTGGTTACTTGCAGTGGTGTCACTTGCAGGACCAGCTTGGGACAAGGAAAAAACTGTTCTTTTTGAAAACGTTGAAGCGATGGTAGTGGTATTTGATTTGTCAGAGTCGATGAACTCATTGGATTTGCAACCATCAAGACTGGAACGTGCGCGCTACAAGGCCATTGAAATCATTGAGAATGAGACGGAAAGGGCGGTTGGGTTGGTAGTGTTTGCAGGAAGTGCATTCAAGGTCACTCCGGTATCTGATGATGTTGCTACGGTAACCCATCTTATGCAATCATTGAGTACTAATATGATGCCCGTTCAAGGCGGCGCTGCGAGCAAAGGACTTGAATATGCCTTGGATTTGCTTCGGGGTTCAGGTTATGAAACCGGCAGAGTCGTGCTTGTTACGGATGGGATTGATGTTGAGGCAAACAATATCGCTCAACGCATATTAGAGAACGGATATCGACTATCGGTTGTAGCGGTTGGCACGCAAAACGGAGCGCCGATCAAACTTGAAAACGGGGATTTTTTAAGAAGTCAAACTGGGGACCTAGTCATGAGTAACGTGGATTTTGAATCGTTGTCAAGGCTGGCCGCGGTTGGCGGAGGTGAATTTTTGCTAATTTCAGATCAGGCGAGTCGGTTGCAGTATGAGGAAAGGTCTGAAATGGTACGTTCGACAGATAAAGATGAGGTTTCGACTGAAAATTGGAAAGATCGAGGCCCATGGTTGTTGTTATTGCTGTTACCTTTGGTTGCGTTGATGTTTCGTCGCGGTTGGTTGCTGTGCTTTTCATTTGTTTTCGTTTTTGGGGCGCAAGATGTTAATGCCTTTGATTGGTCGCACTTGTGGCAACGTTCGGATCAAAGGGCTGCTGAAGCGGTCCACAATGAAATCTATGATGACGAAAGTCTAGTACGAAATCGTGCGTGGCGAGGTATTGCGAATTATCGCTTAGAAGAGTTTGAAAATGCGATAGAGGATTTTACAGGTAATGGCAAGGTCTCCCTGTATAACCGGGGCAATGCGCTTGCAAAGACAGGTGATTTACAATCTGCGATTGAGCACTATGATTCAGCTATTCGCCTTGACCCGCAGTTTGAGGACGCTATTCACAATCGAGAAATAGTTATGAATGCCATGCAGAAACAACAATCGCAAGGCCAATCAAGTGATTCTCGGGATCAGCAAAACGCTGAAGCTCAAGAATCTGAAAGCCGGAAAGGTGAGCTTGAAGGCATGCCTCAAAACTCGGGTGAAGAAGGTGAAATTGAACAACAACGCCAAGGGCAACAGTCGCAACGCTCTGGCCAGCAGGCAATGGGCGAGTCTCCAGAAGGTGAGGAAGAACTTTATATGGAGAACAAAGGAAATGAGGAGAATTTACTGTTGCAAGATGATGTGAGTGATGAACTTAATCAGGTGATGGAGCAATGGTTGCGGGTTATTCCAGATGATCCGGGTGGATTACTACGCCGTAAATTCTATTACGATTATGAGTCACGCAGTTAGCTCATGCACTGCGATTAAACAGGTATTCATTGATATGATTCAGTATTTTCTCAGAATAACTTTTGGGTTGACATGTGCATTCGTGTTGTTGTGCCAGACGAGCTTTGCAATTGCATTTGAGGTAAGTGCTCAAGTCGACCGCACACCTATTTTTCTTGATGAGTCGGTCAATCTGATTGTGACAACCACCGGTGAGCAGCAAGCGTCAGGCGAGCCTGACTTGGAACCATTGCGAGCGGATTTTGAGATACTTGGTAAATCTGTTCAAACCAGTATCAACATTGCCAACGGCCGGCAGCAGATTACACAAAGCTGGGTAATTGAAATACGTCCAAAACATGTAAGTATTACCGAGATTCCTGCAATTACCGTTGGCGGCATTTCCACACAGCCGATTCAGTTTGAAGTGAGGGATTTCTCAGGAAATGTTCAGAAGGCCGGTGCTGATTTATTTCTAGAAGCTGAGGCATCTCCGAAAAATCCTTATGTTCAGTCGCAGTTGACATATATCGTTCGACTATTCGTTGCAGTCAATGTGCCAGAAGGCAACCTGCCTGATCCTCAAATTTCGTTTGGATTGGTACAAAAATTGGGTCAAGATCGGCGCTATCGAGCGAAGCGCGCTAATCGGGACTATCAGGTATATGAGCGACGTTACGCAGTATTTCCAGAGCAGAGTGGCGAATTTTCGATTGGACAAATTGAGTTTCATGGAATTATTGAGCGCAACAATCGCCATACCAGAGAACGTATTAGTCTAGACCCGATCAAGGTTACGGTTCGACCGAAACCTGCTTCATTTTCTGGTAAGACTTGGTTGCCAGCGCAAGACCTACGTTTAATTGATTCTTGGAGCGTTAATACCCCTGACTTCAAAGCTGGTCAGCCGGAAGCAAGGCAAATAACAGTGGAGGCGACCGGTTTGCGTGCAGTGCAGTTGTCTTCACCTGAGTATGAAGATAACGGCACAACTCGAATTTACAGTACTAACCCGCAATTGGATTCAAAGCAAATTGGGGACCGAATTCATGGTCGGCGAACTGAGGAATTCATAATAATTCCTCAAAATGTTGATAATGTGGAGTTGCCAGAGTTCAGAGTCGTGTGGTGGGATGTAGACGCAGACCGAGAGCGAATTGCGGTATTACCGAAGATCGATATTATCTCAACTGCTGCCGCGGATGAGATTGGTGATGCTGGAAGCGCTAACGAAACGGGTACAGAAATTGAAGACCTGCAAACCCAAATGCGAGAGCCGGATCGCAAATGGCAAATTGTCAGTGTTGGGCTTCTTTGTGTTTGGTTGTTGACATTGTTTGTTTGGTTCTCTAGTGTTCGAGTCAAGCGAGTTCGAATGGATAGCATTGAGACGGAAATGAATTCAAGACAAGCTTCGCAGCGAGAGATGCTTGGCAAACTAAGGAGTGCTTGCATGCGAGGAGATAGTAGACTTGCCAGCCGCTATTTGATCGAATGGGCTCGATTGAACTGGCACAGCAATCCGCCGTTGAGCTTAATAGCATTGGCACGACGTACCACCAGTGAGAGGTTGAAACAAGAAATTGGGAACTTGGACCGAATCAAGTACTCTTCGGAAGATAGCGAGTGGCATGGCCAATCTCTCTGGAAGCTACTCAGGCAGGAGTTTAGCAAATCGCGAGGAAAGAAGAAAAAAAGCCCTTGGCTTTTCTTGTTCAAGCGCAAGAAAAACGAACTTGATTCCCTTTGGCCAGAGCGAGGTGATTTAGTTAATTAGATTTTGGTGTTATCGCAGTTTAAGTGAAAATTACAAATCAATTGAACTAATGGCAACTAGTTTCATTAGTCAGAAGGGTGATTTACAACACACAATGTTATGGCGCCCGTTTTGGCAATAATATATTGCGATCGATTAGACAAACTTCACCGACTGCATAGCACGCTGAAAGTCCTTGAGTTCTAGAGTTAGCATAAGTGGTGCTATGCAAAGGGCTTTTCATGGTATGCTCGCTTTCACTGGAAGGATAAAATAAAAAAAGCGGTGCATCTCTAGGTTCACGGCGCTAAATTGTATGAATAATTTCTAGAGCGATTTTTTGGGAAAGTAAAAATGGATCTCTATATAATAGGAAATTATGGTTGTATCCCGCATTCGGCTTGTTATCTTTAAGTTGTTTTTTGTATTATTTGCAAAAACCCGAAAACAAAGGATCCTACTTTATTAACTCCACCTTTGATATAGGCGGCAATCACTGATTCGCTCCATTTGCGGGGATTGGTACTATCACCAGTGCTAGTGATTTAGGCACCTCTGTTTACTATCTACCTACTTTTAGGATGCTTTTTTTGCCTGATAATTGTCAAAATACTTGGCTAAAATCGCATGCGATACGCCATAGAAAGACAGTTTTCCAGGTTACATTCGGCAATACTACAAATTTGAGCTCGCCATGTCATCATTTCTGAATCCGGTTCTAGTCATTGTCGGCATAACAATCTTTCGGGATAAGCCTCAAAACCTTCCTGCTACAAACGCAGCGGTTGGGATATCAGTTGTATGCTCCTTTCTTGTAAAGATGTGGATGGACAATGCTCTGACAGCTGAGGCAGCTTGGGAGTTTGCTATTTTGCAGATTGTGATGTTTGGCGCAATAACCGCAGCGGTGCTTGTTTTCGCAAATCGTCTGAGCCGCTGGCGGCAAACGCTCACCGCACTCTATGGGTCCTCGGCCGTTTTGCAGTTGGTTACGTACAGTGCGCTAAATTGGGCACTTAGCTCATATCAAGAGAATCCAGAATCGTTCTGGCTTTTTGCTGTTATTATGGCTTCGGCCGTGTGGACAGTTAGTGTTACCGCATTTATCTTTCGCGAGGCGCTTGAAACTACCAATCTCAAGGCGTTTTTCATTGGATTGGGTGTGCTCTTCAGTGTTTCAATTGCAGTTTTGATGATTTTTAGTATTTTTGGTAATCCCATGCCAACGGTGCTTCCACAATGAAAAAACATTTGCATGTCATTGGCATCTGCGGCACTTTCATGGGAAATTTGGCGCTAATGGCACGTGAGCTAGGGTACCATGTTACCGGGTCAGATCTAAATCCTTACCCACCTATGAGTGACATGCTTGCCAATGAAGGCGTGGAGGTCTATACGAGATATCACTCTGATAATCTGGTATCGAAGCCAGATATTGTCGCTGTCGGTAACACCATCAGTCGCTCAAATCCAGAAGTGGATGCAATGCTTGACCAAGGACTGTTTTATACTTCTGGACCGCAATGGCTATTCGAAAACGTTTTACTTGGACGGCAGGTGGTTGTAGTTGCTGGTACCCATGGTAAAACGACTACAACAAGTATGATTGCTTGGATACTTGAATATGCCGGATTGAATCCGGGTTACCTAATCGGGGGTGTTGCGCAAAATCTTAGCTTTGCTTCCCGCGTCGGTGAAGGTGAGTGGTTTGTGATTGAGGGCGATGAGTACGACACAGCTTATTTTGACAAACGTTCAAAATTCATTCACTACCGGCCGCGATACACAACTTTGCTGAATCTTGAATTTGATCACGCCGACATTTTTAGCTCAATCGAAGATATAGAACGTCAATTTGAATATTTCATCAGAACGTTACCGTCCAGTGGACGAATAATAGCGAATCATGATGAAGGGCGTTTGCAAGAAACTATCAGGCGCAGTGCAGTGGCACCGATTATTCAGTTCAGCGAATCTGGCAACAGAGACGCAGATTGGTATGTTGACTCACAATCAGAAGACTATCTGGTCGCAAAGATTCATTCAAGGGAATATGGATCATTTGAACTTGATTGGGAAATTCCAGGCCGTCATAATACTGCCAATGCCTTGGCTGCAATCGCCACTACATCACACATTGGTGTTAACATTGAGATTGCATTAGAGGCATTGCGCCAATTCAAACCGGTTAAGCGCCGGTTGGAGCTTTTGGCAGAAATTAAAAATATTAGAGTCTATGACGATTTTGCACATCATCCAACAGCGATCCAATCAAGTATAGAGGCGGTTCGGAAGCTAAAGCCTGACAGTCGTCTAATTGCTGTTTTTGAACCAAGATCGAATACAATGAGGATGGGGGTGCATGGCGACAGGTTGTTCCAAGCATTTCGCCAAGCTGAAATGACAATGATGTATAGGTCCCCTAGTGTCGAGTGGGAAACAGGTGACGCCGGTGGTTTATTATTTTTTGACGAATTTGATTCAATTGCAGCTTTGTTGAAAAATCTGGTTGATTATGTTCACCCAGGCGACACCATTTTATTTATGAGCAACGGTGGGTTTGACAATCTGCAAGGTCAACTAATTGAGAAACTTCGTGAAAATTATGAGCAATAATTCAAATTCTAATCACCATGGTATGACACATGACATCAAATAAATTTAACATCAGTAGATATTTACTAGCACTGTCTTTAATATTTACGATTGGTATGAGCGCCAATGCTCAGGAATTTCAAAGTGGTGAAGACTATATAGAGCTTCCGGGAGAAGCTTACGTCTTAAAAGATGGTCAAGTTGAAGTCATTGAGTTTTTTTGGTTTGGGTGCCCTGCCTGTTATCAGTTTGAACCATATCTAGCAAATTGGAACATGCCTGAAAATATAAGATTTACGCATATTCCGGCTGTTTTGAATCGCAGTTCGTTATTCCATGCTCATGTATATTATGCTATGAATTTACTGAAACTTGAGGAGCAGCTCATGGACAAGTTTTACGCTGCTCTGCATGCGGAAGGCAAAAGAATCAATGATGTTAAAGCTTTGGAAACATGGGCGTCACAGATTGAAGGTATTGACGCTGAGAAATTGGCAAAGGCGGTCAATTCATTTGCCACTGTGACAAAGGTGGGGCAAGCTGAGGTGTTGGCAAAAAAATACAGGGTTTCTTCCACACCTACGTTGGTTATTGGAGGCAAGTATCAAACTTCACCCTATCGAGCGAATTCTGAAATACGGGCGCTACAACTTTCCGAATTTCTGACAAACAAGATACTGTCAGAACAGTAAGAAATTCTGTTTGATTGGATTGATACTATACCGTTAGCGCGTAACTAGTTTGAGGTCTCATCTTCTTTGATATCTGGTTTTAGCGCGGTTACTTCAATCTCAATTTTCATATTGGGGTCTGCGAGTTTGGCGCTAATCATAGTTGCCGCTGGACGGATGTCTCCGAAATGTTCTCTTAGTACTGGCCAGCAAGCCTCAAAGTCATCTGCGTTAGGAAGAACATAGGTCACACGAACTACATCTGAGAGTTGACTATCAGCCTGATTCAAGGCTACTTGAATGTTCTTCAATGTCTGCCGGCATTGTTCAACAACATTGTCTGATATCTGCATTGTTTCGTAGTTGAAACCGGTTGTACCGGCAACAAATACCCAGCGACCATTGCAGACTACTCGGGAATAACCAATTTTTTCTTCAAAGATCGAACCTGAGGAAATTCGTTTTCTTGTATTACTAGAGTTCATTGATTAGTTTTCTAACTTGATAGTTGAATAAAGCAAGATTGTGTTTAGCTGTGAGCGTGAGAGATAGCTGTCCGGATAATTTGAATGATCATAATGATTGCGAATGCGATAAATGCTACTAAAGTCCAGCCTGGGATACTCAAACCAAGAAATACCCAAGCAGTTTCGGCACACTCACCGGTACCACTAAAAATGATTTTTAGCGCATCAAGCATAGGATTATTGGCTAGGATAATACCTATGCCTGCAAAACACTCAGGAATTTTGTCGGCTGGCGCATTCTGCAACCATACATGTCGGCTAGCAGCTGCGATTCCCCCAACCGTTAGTATCAATACTATAGTTGAGTAAGTGTATTTGCCGCGTCGTTGGGGATTATGTAAGAATGCTATCAAGCACACAATGCCAATAAGAATGACAATTATTCTCTGTACCATGCACAATGGGCATGGTTCAAGATACATAATGTATTCCATGTAGTAGGCAACTGCGATTAATCCCATGCATACCAAGAAAACAGCGAGATTGATGAAGCGAAACTGTAATGTTTGTGCTAACAAAGAGAAATTCATGCAGTCGATGTAAAAATCTTGTAATTGATATGAAAATAGGGCTTATGACGATTTAAAAAACTAACAGGTGAAGCAACTTCGACTCTTTCAAGTTATCAATGCCATTGCTAATCTACATTGATTTATCCTACTTGGTTTAACCCCATATACGATCCCTGAATAAGCCTGTCGTATGGCAACTCATCCATTTCATTTTAATCAGTTCTGTTCCTGAAAACATGGCGATGATAGTGACGATTTCTATCGCACCGAAGTTCTTTGCCATCTCAAGCTTTATGTTTACTGCTAATTTGATTGATACTTATTCTAATTCAGAGAGTCGTATTTCTCAGGTCATGGAATTCTAATCATGCTACAATCGAAACAATTCAATTGCTGAGTCATGACACAGGCCCGACTGAAACTCCCTATCGGTTACTCTTCCTTCAACAACATCAGGAATGAGGGCTACTACTATGTAGATAAGACCTCACTCATACAGAAATTGTTCGATGTTGGCGGATACTATTTTCTGTCTCGCCCGCGTCGATTTGGCAAAACACTGTTACTGGATACAATGCACGAACTGTTTGAAGGCAACGAAGAGTTGTTCCGCGGTCTCAACATTCACGACCGCTGGGACTGGAACACCAAACACCCAGTGGTGCGATTGAGTTTTGGTGGCGGATACAACGAACCGGGCAATCTTGAAAGTAGCATCCTCAGCCAACTGACTATTATTGAAAAATATGCAGACATTGATCCTACTTCTTCAGCTTATACTGGAACGGAGCGCTTCCAAGACCTCATCCTGAATCTTTATCATCACTCCAAGCGACAGGTGGTAGTCTTGGTGGACGAATACGACAAGCCGATTTTGGATGTGCTTGAAGACAAGGCACTGGCCCGGACGAACCTTGATCACTTGCTTGGATTCTACAGCATCATCAAAGATTGTGCCAGATACATTCGCTTTGTGTTCATCACCCAGATACATTCGCTTTGTGTTCATCACCGGGGTCAGCATGATCTCAAAGGGCAGCCTTTTTTCAGGACTGAATAATCTCAATGACATCAACCTGAATCCTCAATTTGCAACTATTTGCGGTTATACAGACGCGGACATCGACACAGTGTTCTCCCCGGAACTGGAAGGTTTGGACCGAAATGAGATACGCCGATGGTACAACGGCTACAACTGGCGAGGCGAGGAAAAGGTGTACAACCCGTTCGATATTCTGCTGTTGTATAACCCGAAGTTCTGAGCGTATTCAGCCTGTTTTTTCACAATATCATTTTAATAACAATGGTTTATAAAGATTATTTGCGTTTTTTGAATGTCATGACATGTCCATGTTTTTGCAACTTGTTTTTATTTTGTTTGTCCCCATATTTCACCATCATGTGTTATGAACTTGTTCCTGACCGTCCCCCCAAGACACAAATCTTAGCGGAATTAAACTAACAACAAAATCTGAAAACGCCCAGCCAACAGGCGTTTTCAAGGAACTGATGGAGCACTTGGCACCTGCAAATCGCGAGGTATTTCGTCTTCTGAATGTGAACATCACCTTAAACCTGTCCAGCAAGTGATTCTGTGATTGTTGATTGCTTCAATCATAACAAACACTTATATTGTTTATTCGCCAGAACTTCGGTTTAACACGAAAGAGTTTGAGCCATACTGGTACGAGACCGGCTCACCGAAATTCCTGTTCCGTCATCTGATGAAAGAAGAGGTCAGTCCGCTGGAGCTAGAGAAGCGGGTAGTTGATAAGAGTCGGATTTCAAAGTTTGATGTTAGCGATATCGGGTTGGAGGCATTGTTGTTTCAGACAGGTTATTTGACAATTGCCGGAGAGGAGAGGATCGGTACAAAAACCTCCTATACGTTGGACTATCCAAATTATGAAGTTCGTCAGAGTTTGAATAATGGTCTATTGGATCATCTAGGGAAGTCATGGAGCGAAGTAAGATATTGGGGCACAAAGCTGCGCGAGCTGCTGGTGAGAAATGAAAATGAAAGATTTGGTGAACAGTTACGATGGTACCTATCAAGCATACCCTATCAGTGGTATAACAATGATGCTTTGGCTAGATATGAGGCATGGTGTGCAGGACTCTTGTATTCATGCTTTCAAACGATTGGTGTGGACATCAAGGTTGAGGCCACCTCTAGTCGCGGTAGGGCAGATCTTGTGGTGCTAGATGGTGGACAGGTGTTTGTACTGGAACTGAAGGTGGCGGCGATAGACAGTGAGGTGGGAAAGAAACTGGGTGAAGTAATGGCGCAAATTCGGAAGCGCGGGTATGCGGACAAGTACCGAATACGCGGTGAGGAAATACATCACATTGCAGTAGTGTTCAGCCGGACTGAACGCAATCTGGTAGCAATCAGAACCGAAAAGGCATGAGTCGGTGGAACGGCAGCCAAGGGTGAATTCAAGCATGTTTGTTATTTTATTTTCACAAAACCATCTGTATTGTTAGTAGTTTTTAGGAATCACTTGGACTTTCGTTCGCCCAATTGTCCAGTTTATCAGTTTGTTCTTCTGTCTTTGTTTTGACATCACGGGTAGATGTTATTCTTCTGGAGTCAGCCATATAGTCAAATATTCCCCACAGAGAATGAATTATTCCATGATAGTAGATCCCAATTAATTTCAAGAATTGGAATGTACTCACTGAGGGTCACACTATGATAAACTAAAGTGAGGAGGTAAATTGCATGAAAAGAAAACAGTATTCAGCCGAGTTCAAACAGATGCTATTTGAGAAAATGCGTGCCGGAGTGCCGGTGTCGCAGTTGGCACGCGAGCATGAGCCGTCGGCGCAGACGTTGCACCATTGGAAGCGTGCAATGTTGGAGTCCAAGGGCAGCGATGCCGAGTTGCAGGAGGAGAATCGTCGCTTGAAGAACAAGGTTCGCCAGTTAGAGGAGGATCGGGAGATTTTGGAGAAAGCTGCGGTCTGGTTCGCTGCAAAAGGTCACGCAGCAGGGACGAGCTCGTGAGAGTGTATCAGTTCGTGCTGGAGAATCAGGCCGTGTTTTCGGTGACTGCGATGTGTCGGGTGTTGCAGGCCAGCAGGCGTGCGTATTACAAGTGGCGGGAGAACCCGCGTTCGGTGCGCCAGGTTGAAGATGAGCGTTTGATGCAACGGATTCGCACCATTCATGCGGATTCGGGCCGTCGTTATGGTGTTCGGCGAGTGGCGGCCATGCTGCGGCGGGAGTTTCCGGGGCTGGGTCTGCGGCGGGTGCAGCGGTTGATGCGTGCCTGCGGTCTGGCGGGTCGCAGCTGGCGGCGCAAGATGACCACCACAGTGCCTGGCGGGCGATGTGCACCTGAGGATCGGGTGTCGCGAGATTTCAATCGCGAGCGATTGGACGAGTTGTGGGTGTCTGATTCGACCTATATTCGTGTGCAGGAAGGCTTCGGTTATCTGGCGGTGGTGATGGATGCTTGCTCGCGGCGCATCATCGGTCGCAGTTTCAGTCGCAGCCATGACACTGAGTTGATGCTGGGCGCCTTGCAGCAGGCGGTGAGTTATCGTCAGGCGGACGGGGTGGTGCACCACTCGGATCGAGGGGTGCAGTATCTGAGCGACAGTTACCGGTCGCGGTGCGAGCAACACGGCATTGAGCAGTCGGTGGGTCGCATCGGCAACAGTTATGACAATGCGGCGGCGGAGTCGGTGTTTGCGACGCTCAAGCGCGAGTTGCCGGTCAACGGGGTGTTGGAGAGTTTTGAAGGGATGCGTACGAAATTGTATGATTACATCGATCGGTTTTACAATTTGGAGCGTTTGCACTCAAGGCTTGGCAACCTGAGTCCGATTGAATTTGAGGAGAATTTGTTGAAAAACTTTAGTTCGGGGCATGCCCCGAACTAAAGTTCAAAGTGGCCAGTTGTAGTAGGTAGTAAGTAGTGGTTACTAAAGATGTGAATTGTGACCCAAAGCGAGTACACCCCACATATAGATAGTATCAGAAACATCAATCATCTAGTAGCAATATCTTTCAAATATTTTTCTTCCAAATCTGGAATGCCTTTGGGTTTTATATTGAGATAGTCTGCCAGTTGAATTTCATCAAAGCGATTTTGATAGAACCTTTTGAAAGCTAGAGCGACATATTCCCGCCCTAAATATGCTATTTGATTATTGTAGTAATCTCCACCACATGAAATTCCTTGATTTTCTTTTTTCCATTGATAAGATGCCTGTTCATACTCTAGTTCCGTAATTTGTTTTAAGTCTAGAAACTTTCTATATATCACTTCTCGACAGACACAAAATAGGTTAGCAGTTGTTTTGCAGTATCTCTATTTGCAGGGCGCTTAGCGATTTGTTCATTGAGTTATCTACATAAATGATTGGAAACTCTTCATCATATAAGCTAAACCCGCAAATGCTTACCTCTCTAAAGGCATCTTTGAATACAAAAATTCCATGATGAACAAGAGTTTGCCGCCATTTTTCTAAGGCATCTTCGATTGATTGCCATGAATATTGAGCTTCGATTGGTATGTTCAAATACTCTCGGAGTTGTTGAGCCATCGATTTAATACTGTCATCTTCATCAAATTCTAAGCCTTGAGTCAGGAGCTTGTTAACTGGATTTATTCCATCATTTAGTTCAAAAAGGTTGATTTGCATTACTTTAGCTTTTCTAAGTAAAAGTCTAACCTTTGGAGGAATGCGCGACATGTATTCTTGGGGTAGGGTTCTAAATGTTTCGTCTATTGTTGGAACCTCTGGTGGTTCAGGTAAGAAAAATACAGCAACTGGAACTTTAAATTGTTTGGATAATTGCTCTAGTTGTGGATATGTTGGAAGTAATTTGCCACTTTCCCAAAGATCAATATTTTTAAATTGCTTTTCGGATTCAAAGAGAGAATAGCCGGCCCATTCGCGGGCCCAGGAGATAAGAGAGGCTGTAACTGGCATTGTATCTTTGGTTTTGAGGGACATCCGTATTTGAATTATTGGTAAAACGTAATGAAAATTAACTTACTCTATATTTGCCATTGTCTGCACTGACAAATGAAAAATTTGCAAATCAGTATATCGCACAAGCTTGCAATTTGAATGTAAGTTAAGCGTTTTACGGTGAGCGGTAAGCTGTCGTCAGGCTAACGGTGTGTTTCACCATTCGTTTCTCGGTGTTCATTATATGAGTGACAGTCATAGGCCTTGTTGTAAGCAACAAGGCATTATGCAACCGGCCGATCGGATTGGGAATAGTCATTACAATCTAGTAGCTGAGTTGGTGTTTGCGACCATCAAGCTAGAGTTGCCGGTCGATGTTTTTTGGTGAGTTTTGTTGTGAGATTGCGCATTAAGCTATATGATTACATCGATCTGTTTTACAATCGGGAGTGTCTACTACTCAGCACTTGAAAATCGAAGTTCGATCGAACACAATGATCAGTTGTTGGAAAACTTTATTTCGAGGCGTACCCCGAACTAAAGCTCAAAGTGGCGAATGTAGTATATAGTAGTTACGATAAGGTGTTAGATTTGATCGAAAGCGATTACACTTCGGCTTTTTATTTTTGTATGGATTCAATCTTTCGTCAAATAATCCATTTGGCGGTAGCATCAAGAAAGGCGAAATGTTATTGTGAAATAGGATATATTTAAGTTGCATATTAGACGATTATGTGATGTTGACCGGGTAAACTCATTTTTATCATCACAAGGAGAAAGGACGTATGAAAATCAAGTGCTATATTTGGGGAAAAGATGACGATTGGGAAGGTATATGCACTAAATTTGATATTGCAACTCAAGGCACGTCTCTTCAAGAAGTTGAGAAATCACTACAGAGTGCCATTGAAGATTATTTTGAAGAATTAATTGATTTGCACCATCACGAAAAAAAGAAACTTTTGAACCGTAAATCTCCTTTGAGATTGAGATTGTATCTAATTATTCGATACTTGTTGAGTAGATTTATAAAAATAAAAGTTGAAAGTACTAATTTGCATATTAATATTTGTAATCCTGTATGAATTTTTTGCAGGTGCAAAGCGTATTGAAGAACAATGGATTCAAAGAATTTAAAGGCAAAGGTAGTCATCGTAAATTTGTTGCTCAGAAGAATGGTGAGAAAAGAGTTGTAATTGTCCCATATCATGGGAGAGGAACTGATATTAACCCCAGTGTTTTAGCGGCAATAATTCGCCAGTCTGGGTTACCTAAAAAACTGTTTAACTGACTAGGTGGGATGAACTGAGTTTGATTTATCAAATATGGTAGTCTGACTGATGTGAGTTTCAGTTGCCCCCCCCCCCCCAAAAAAAAAAAAGAAAACGCTAAAAAAATTCAAGAGTAAACGACCCGCCTGCAGAAGAACAGTAAACAATTTCAGCTATTCCATTCTGAAAATTGTTACGTGTTGGGATGTACTCAATTGACTTTGAGTGGGACGGCTGAATAAGGAGTGGAGAAATATCGAAGAGAGTCAGGGTGTTTATTATCTGACTGAGTAAGTGTCGATTAGATGTTATTTAGTTCAATTCCAACATCTTTATCATCTTGTCTCGCATCACAAACTTTTGCGGTTTTCCTGAGATTGTCATAGGGATTTCATCTACAACTCGAAAATGTTTCGGGATTTTGAAATGTGCGATTTGGCCTTGGCAGTAATGTCGTAATTCTTCTTCTCCTAAGTCAGTATTAGGTTTGGCTATCACCCATGCACAAATCTCTTCCCCGAATTTATCATCTGGAATCCCGAAAACTTGAATATCGCTAACCTTCGGATGGCGGATTAAGAACTCTTCAATTTCACGAGGGTAAATGTTCTCGCCACCGCGAATGATCATATCTTTCACACGACCGACAATTGAACAAAACCCTTCGTCATCGAACATCGCCAAGTCTCCAGTGTGCATCCAACCGTCAACAATGCTGTCAGCGGTTTTTCTGTCATCTCCCCAATAACCTTTCATAACCGAATATCCTCGCGTGCAGATTTCCCCTTGAGTTCCAATGGGAACGATCTGGCCTTCCTGATCTATGATCTTTGCTTCCAAGTGAGGATGTATACGTCCCACCGTTTCACAGCGTTTTTCGATTGGGTCGTCAACATGACTTTGGAAGGATACAGGTGAAGTTTCGGTCATGCCGTAACAGATTGTCACCTCTTTCATATTCATCTCGGTGTTAACGCGTTGCATTGTCTCTACTGGACAGGGTGCGCCTGCCATAACTCCTGTACGAAGGCAGGAAATGTCGCGCGGCGACTTTTCTAATTCCTCTAACATCGCTACAAACATTGTTGGTACACCGTACACAGATGTGCACCGTTCATTGCTAATTGCATCGAGTGTTTGCTTAGCATCGAATGCTTCGCTAGGGAAGACCATGGCTGCCCCCTTACTAATCACGCCTAAAACTCCCATGACCATTCCGAAGCAGTGATACAATGGTACAGGTATTGCCAAGCGATCATTCTCCGTGAAGTTCATCCGAAATGTGGTATAGCGTGCGTTGTTGATGATGTTATAGTGCGATAGAGTCGCGCCTTTAGGCATGCCAGTTGTTCCTGACGTAAACTGGATATTGATAGCATCATCTGGATTAATTGTTTTTTCGATTTCTTGTAATCGTAACTGTTGGGCGGGCCCGCCTAAATTCCAAATCTGCGTGAAAGAATACATGCCAGGGTCGGGGTTGTCATCCATAACAATGACACTTCGAAGTTGGGGAAGTTTTGTTAAATGTAACCTTCCGGGAGTGCAGTCGCCAAGTTCTGGGGCTAGTTGTCGTATCATTCCGATATAGTCAGATGTCTTGAATGACTTGGCACAGATGAGCGTTTTGCAACCTACGTTGTTCAAAGCGTATTCAAGTTCGGCAAGCCGATATGCTGGGTTGATATTCACCAAAATCAATCCAACACGCGCAGTCGCAAATTGAGTCAGAACCCATTCAAATCGATTGGGACTCCAGATTCCAACGCGTTCCCCCTTGTTCAGTCCTAGTGCAAGAAATCCTGACGCAAGTTGATCAACAGCTTGATCAAGATCGTAGTAGCTGAACCTCAAGCCTTGCTCAGGAAATACAGCGGCATCGCGTGCACCAAAACGGGCGACAGATTTGCGTAGAAGTTGTGGAATCGTGTTATAAGCCAATGCAGGTTTGGACGGCCCCCGGAGGTATGACAAGCCGTCCATAGGTGCGGTTGTTTCAGATTGTTCATTAAGGTTAGTAGACCAGTTGCTGATCTGACTTGCAAGGCTCTCGTTGAGAATTGACATTTGAGTGTCTCCTACATTGTTCGCCAATCACTGCTTTGCTCAAAGGCGTGACTCGCCTGATAAATTTTAAGCTCTCCGTAATTTGTCCCGACTAGCATCATTCCTATAGGTAGTCCTTCAATCAGTCCACATGGTACATTCATGGCAGGTAAACCACCGTTGAAAGGTGCAGTGTTCCCAATCATCTCGAAAGCACGTTGCACGTAAAGGCTAATGGAGCAATCCGAAGCTGGAATTTCCTGTGGTTTCATTGGTACCGTAGGCATTAACAAAAGATCATACTGTGTGAGTACATTCAAGTATGCTTGGTTGACCTTACGCATGAGATTTTGTGCTTTGCCGTAGAAGCGACCGCGGTACTGTTCCTGAAAATACTCACCCAGAAACATACATACTTTCAATGAATGGGTTAGTTCATCAGCCCGAGTTCGCCAATTTGCCATGTGGTCCATCATGGATGGGAGAAACAGACCTCGATAATTGGTACCGGCAGAGTTGCCTCGCATCATGTGATCTTGCAACCCTTCAACGGCAATTGCAGTCCAACAGTTTGTTGCTAGATTGTGTTCTGGTATTGATATCTCATCGACTCGGGCTCCCAGATCACGGAAACGTTCAGCCGCAGCTTGAACTTTCTGATCAACATCGGCTTCACCTTCAGGACGATTAAATCCTTCCTTAAGAACTCCTATTCTCAGTCCCTGTGCACCGCGGCCAAGTGCTTCGGTATAACGATAGGTCCGTGGGCAATACTGGCGTGGATCTAAACCATCTTCACCGGCAAGAACTTCAAGCAATAATGCGTTGTCTGCAACATTGTTTGTTACTGGGCCGACATGATCTATAGTTTGCTCAATTGGCATAACACCCGTGTAAGGAACTAGCCCATGTGTGGGCTTCATGCCATAGACACCGCAATTTGAAGATGGAATACGAATTGATCCACCTTGATCTCCTGCTATAGCCATATCTACTTCACCAGCAGCAACTAATGCTGCCGAACCGCCTGAGGACCCACCTGCCATAAACCCGCGTTTCCACGGATTATGAATCGGACCTTTCGCTCCCGTATGAGAGCCGCCAGAAAGACAAAAGTTCTCGCAATGCGCCTTGCCTGCAATCGTTGCGCCGGCATCTAGCATTCTGGTAACAATGGTGGCATCTATCTCAGGTGTGTACCCCTCCATAACTGATGATCCGTTCATCATCGGCACCCCTGCCAAACAAATTGTGTCTTTCAAAGCAATCCGCTTGCCTCTCAGTGGGCCATCTGGTGCCCCTCGCACCTCAGTCTTGACATACCAGGCATTTAATGGGTTTTCTGTGAGATCGGGAAAATAACCAGGAGAACGGGGGTAACGAACCGAGGGCAGATTGTCCGGAATAGCATCCAATTTATCGTAAGATTGAATGTAGGTCTCCATAATATCAGAATACTCGCGTAGTTCTTCGTCCGACAGGTTCATTGAAAACCGATTGGCCATATCGCGCATCTGAGATAGAGTGGGGCGTTTTACGGTCATGTTAGTTACCTTGGTTAAAATTGTTTTTTCAGTTCGTGATGTTTCATTGGTTTTTGTTGTGGCCTGAGGTAGCGTTTGTCGATCTTCCGACAAGGATGGCGAGATTGTAGGTGATTTGCTACGCGTTGAGCGCACATTGCCAAATCCAAGAAATTGATTGACTTTTCCTTGATCAGTAAGATCTTCCCGGGTTAACTCGCCTGTGATTCTACCTCGTTCAAGAACAAGTACACGATCAGAAAGATCGGAAATGAAATCAAAATTCTGTTCAACCAACAAAATTGACAATCCTCTATTCCGCTTAATTTGGAGGAGTATTTCTTCTATTTCTTCAATAATCGAAGGTTGAATTCCTTCGGTTGGTTCATCAAGAAGCAGAAAGTCAGGATCACCCACAAGGCAGCGTGCGAGAGCAAGAATCTGTTGCTCTCCTCCTGATAGCGAACTTCCTTCTCGGTCCATCAGATCACGTAGACGAGGGAAATCTCTCAATGCTTCGTTGAGTGAATCGTTTTCAGATATGCCTGTATACTCATGCCAAGCCAGTCTGAGGTTGTCTCGTACGGTAAGCTGAGGAAATATGAGCCTACCTTGTGGAACGTATCCAAGGCCCAGTTCAGATCTCTCAAACGGTGATAGGCGAGTAATATCCGTTGAATGAAATCTGATAGAACCAGAGTTTGCTGGTAAAAATTCCATTATAGTTTTGATAAGAGTGGATTTTCCCATGCCATTGTGGCCAAGTATTCCCACCACCTCGTTTTCAGCAACAGCAAAGTCAATTCCATGTAGAATTGGCACTTTGCCATATCCTCCTGAGAGGCCTTTAATTTCTAGAACATCAGTTGCGTCGTTTTGCATTTCAAGTCGATTTGCCGAGATAGACATTACGCACTAATGGATCAGACATTACCCGATCTACATGATCTTCCACTATCACTGCTCCTTGATGGAAAACCGTTACCACCTCAGCAATTGAGCGGATGAATTGCATGTCATGTTCCACAATAATGATGGCCGCAGATTTATTCAGCTCATGAATGATTGATGTCAATCTGTCAACATCTTCTGCGCTCATTCCAGCAGCTGGTTCGTCAAGTAGAACAAGCCAAGGGTCAGCAGCGGCTACCACGCCAAGCTCTATTCTTTGGCGCTCGCCATGCGATAGCCGTCCTACAACGTGTTGAGCAATGGTGCCGAGTGCGAGACGATCGATGACCTCCAGAGTTTTTTGGTTTGCTCCTAACGGATCGTGAGTCCGTCGAGCGGACAACCAGATATTCTCAAAAACGCTCAATGAATCCATCACACTAGGCGTTTGTGTCTTTATACCAACGCCAAGTGAGGCAATTTCATGGGGCATCCAGTGGGTAGTTTCCTGACCTCGCATGTAGATTTCACCTTCCGTTGGGATTTGCAAGCCAATAACACATTTAAAAAAGGTTGATTTGCCAGCTCCATTTGGACCAATCAGACATCGCAACTCGCGAGCATGTAATTTGAAGTTCACATCTTTTGCCGCTACAACCCCTCCATATCTCATGGTGAGTGAGTGGGTTTCAAGAACAAGTTCAGCCATCGGAGCTAGGCCTCGCTCTTGTAACTCTGTGTCGTTTTCTTCGTTCGAGTGATCGTCGGTTGAAACTAAGCCTCCACAAACCAGCTAGTGCTGGAACTAACCCTTTAGGCAGGAAGATTACGAAAACTATCAAAATCAAACCGGCAATTAAAGTGTTATCAATGATTGTTTGCTGCCCTAACAGGAACTTAATATAAGAGAGACTGGCCGCGCCAAGGATTGGTCCTAGTCGGGTACCAAGACCACCGACAATACACCAAATGATTATTTCAGCGGTTTGGCTCAGGGAGAATAGATTGGGTGTTACAATCTCGGCCCAATTGGCAAACAACGCGCCAGCAAGGCCAGCAATAGCGGCACCAATGGTAAACATTGCAGTTTTTCTCGCAGCCACGTTGTATCCTAGTAGTGACATTCTAGTTTCGTTTTCACGGATGCCAATTGCTATGCGGCCGAAACTAGAGCGCAGTATAGCTGTGACCAACACAAAGACTAATGCGAGGAGAATGGCGCAGACATAAAAATATGAATCACCCCAAATGTAAGCATCGGGGAAGCCAGGAACGTTCAATATCGGGAAGCCGGGTATTCCGTTGAAGCCACCCAAGCGCGCTTTGCCGATCACATATTCCGGCCCAGCGGTTGAATTGACATACTTGAATAGAATAAGCGTTACAACCAATGTCACAACACCGAGGTAGACGTCAGTTAGTCGCCCGTAGAACATCATTGCGCCGAGGAGTGCTGCGAATAAAGCAGGTACCAATATGGCCAAAATCATCGGCACACTGCTTTCCCCAATGTTAACTGCCGCGATTGCGTAAGTGTACGCCCCTAATCCAAAGAATGCAGCTTGTCCAAAACACAGAATCCCCCCAAATCCCCAGATCAGTCCAAGGCTTAGTCCAAGCATTCCATACACAATTAACACTGTCAATGTGTTGGTGCTAATGAAAAACGGCAACACCCAGACAGTAAATGCCAAAACAATGACAGTTGTTATGGCATCCTTCGATAGGCTGCCCTGAATCACAGTTTACCTTTGAAGAATTTGCTGGTGATTCCCTGCGGCAGTAGCCGTAGTAATATAACAGCGGCCACTAGCAACGCAACTTCACCAATAACCGGTGAAATCGCGAATGTGAAAAGTTGGTTTACGACCCCGAAGAAGCTCGCACTACTTATTATTCCGGCAATTAGTGAAGGTCCGCCTGCAATGACTGTGATAAATGCTTTTGCAATATATGCCCCACCGGATGTAGGCACTAGGCCAACAAGTGGCGCTAATACCGCACCAGCCAAACCTGAGAGAAAGGAACCACAAAAGAATGTGGCCATGTAAATTCGGTCAGGGCTATAGCCGAGTGCTGCAGCCATATCTGAACGTTGCATTGTTCCGCGTGCGATTAGCCCTGCACGCGTTGTTTTCAAGATCAGCAGCAAACCAATCATTAGCAGGATAACAACTACAATGATGAAGAAATTGTAACCATTAATCTGATAATCTCCGATTGCAAATCCGGAGATAGGAGTTGATATACCAGTGGTCGTGTTACCAAAGATCATCGTGGCCAGTCCTATGAAGAACAAGCTCAACCCCCAAGTTGCGAGCATCGTGTCAACTAGTCGTCCGTATAGGTGTCTGATGACTAACCGTTCAACGACAAGCCCAATTAAACCCACTACTAAAGGACCTATTATGAGCATGGCTACGAAGATATTCACTCCCAAGTTGACGGCAGTAATCGTAGCGTAACCACCCATCATCATAAACTCGCCATGGGCTAGATTTATCACCTTCATCATCCCAAAAACCACCGCAAGTCCAGCACTGATGAGAATCAGCGAGGCCGCGGCGTATAACATTTCGACTAGAATGACAACTGCTAGGTCCATGGCGTGTTACTGTATGAACGAGACAGCGATTGCCGCCTCGCCACAAGCTAAAATTGAATTTTAGATCTCTATTTCGTACTGTGTATTGTCGTCTGGATTGGCTTGCAAATCACAAACGGCTTGGGTGTCGATTGGCTGTTGTTGTGGCAGAGATCTAATGACGCGCATGCCCTGATTTTCAATCTCCATAATGTGGACATCTAGTACCGCATGATGTGTTTTAGGATCGACCGTAACAGTTCCGGCAGGTCCATCTATTGACAGTCCCTGTTCAAGAACTGCAATGAGATCCTCGCGATCAATTGAGTTTGCCCGACGAACAGCCTCAGCCCAGGTTAAAATCCCTTGGTAGTTTGATACCGCGATTTCATGAATCAAGTTGCTGTCACCATAAGCTGTCGACCATTTTTCCTTGAATGCGTTATTCGCAGGTGTATCAAGCTCTTGACTGTAGTTGTAAGCAACCATGATTCCATTGCCTTCCTCTGGTGTAAGCACTTTATGCTCATTACCAACTCCCATTGTTGTCGATGCCAAAGGAATACGGTCTTTCATGCCAGCTGCAGCCCACTGTCTGAAGAACGACAGATGTGCCCCTCCTACAAGTGGCGCAAAAACCAGATCCGGACCAACAGATTGAATTTTGGCAATTGTGGAACCAAAATCACTGACGTCAAGTGGAAAGAAATCGACGACAACTGTCTCACCACCGTTATCTGTCACAAATTTTTGGATCCAGCGCGCCGTATTCTGACCGTAGTTATAGTCTGCTGCAAGGATATAGACTTTTTTACCAGAATTTTCCATAGCATAGGGAACCAGCGCTGCGACTTGTTGGGCAGGTGTTACTCCATTGATGAAAATGTTTCGGTCACAGACTCCGCCTTCATACAGAACATTGTAGAAATACAAGGTTTTGGATCTGCGCATAGTTTGACGGATTGCCTCGCGCGAAGCGGATAGGATCCCTCCGTGAACAACGTCAACTTTATCTTGGCGAGTTAGCTGTTGGCCATATTGGGTATAGAGTGCCATATCAGATTGAGTGTCATAGGAGTGCACTTCCACCTCTCTTCCGAGAAGACCACCGGCCGCGTTGATCTCGTCGACGGCCAAGCGCATTGCCATATCCATTGGTCGCCCATAAGCATCAAAAATTCCAGAAGTATCAAGAATTGATCCAAGTTTTATGGGTGTATTCGCGAGGATAGCTGTTGGAAACAACATTGCGCTGCTAGCGAGCGCAGTGCTTGTACCAAGAAATTGTCTTCTGTTAATTTTCATGTTTTCCCCCTTCAGGTTCGGGTAGATTGAGATTGGAATTTGTGGTGTTGTCACCATCTTGAGTGTTGTTGTCGCTACCTTTTTCTGTACTAATGGAATCGGTTTTTTGTTTGGACTTGATACGATTTGCATAGTCGGCGGTGCGGCCAGCAAGATTGGAATCAAAGTCAAGGCCGATTTCTTCACCCATTTGCTTCATTGCAGGCAGCCTAACCGCCATAGCAAGAATCTGTTCCATTGCTGAGCCGAAAGCTCCATCGATTCCACTGCCAGTACTATCGTTACTACCAGCGCCAGATATTTGATTGATCCGAATGGAGTCTATCTTCTCTACTGGTTTCATCATTTGAGCCATGATTTCCGGAAGTCGATCTAATTTTCGTTCTTCTAACCGCATGCGAATGATTGCTTCGCTTAGGGTGTTCTCAGCTCTGTTCAACGCAACGATACCAGTAGCTTCTGCTTCTTTACGAGAACGTTCAGCTTCACCAGATTTTACTGCGGTCAATGCTTCTGCCTCTGCCCGCTTAATGGCGACAGTCACTTCCTGTTTAATTTTCGCGTCTTCTAGCTCAATCTCTTTTTGCTGTTTCATACGAGATATCTCATGTTCGCGTTTGGCTATAGCGCGCTCCTTTTGGGCTTGAACATTCTCAGCAGCTAAAATCACCTTACTGCGAGATTCCTCTTCGGCCGCTTTGACTTCGGCTTCCTCGGTCCGTTTTTTGGCAACTTTGATGTTATTTGCTATCTTTTCTTCCTCAAGCAGTCTAATCGCTTCCATTTCGGCTTTTCTGAGCAACTGGTCACTTTCAACCTTAGCTGACTTTACTCGTTTTTCATTCTCAATTCGGTTGGTTTCGGTTTCCAAATTAGCTTCATCTCTAGCTTGCTCTTCTCTCGATTTGGCTACGGCTTCAAGCTTTGCCAAATGTTCCTTTTGATTAATTTCGGCTTCGCGTTCTTCGCGTTGCAGTTCAAGCTGACGTTGATGCTGCGCCAAGCGGAGTTCGCGTACGGCGATTTCTGCGCTAGTTTCAGCTGCGACTTGAGCTTGACGTTCCTCAGCTACAAGTTCAGCCAGCCGACGAATGCCGGTGGCGTTGAAGCTATTCATCTCAACCTTCTGAGGCGGGTCGCTCTGATCAAGTGAAACCAGCGAAGTGGTGACCACCTCTAAGCCCAAACGCTCTACTTGAGATTTCACTAATTCCACCACGTCCGCTACAAAACCGGCGCGGTCCAAATGAATGTCATCAAGCTTGCGTTTTGCGGCTGCGGCCTGAATCGCATTTGTCAAAGATCCTGTGAGCACCTCGGAGACCGCATCACCACCGCGTGCAATACGCCCACCGAGAGTTTGCGCGGCATTAGCAATGTAATCAATTTCTGGTACAACACGAAGTTCGAATTCCATGACAATATCTGCACGCAGTTTATCGAATGTGAGCACTGCATTCGGTCCGGTTTTAGGTACAGACATGGTAACAGTCTGCATTGAGACTTTTTGTAGCCGGTGCAGAATCGGCAGCGCAAAAACCCCACGGTCAGTTACCACGGCGCGGCCACCGAATCCGGTTCGAACCAACGCGACTTCAAGTGTGGCTTTCGCATAATACTTGTGTAAGAACCAGAGGCTTAGCAGGAATGCTAGAGCAACAGCTAGGAACAAGAGAAACCAAATCATATCAACAACGGCGTGGGCCGGTTGTAGAGATGGAGAGGGTATGTGTTATACGGGCGGAGTGCCTAATTATGGGGGTGGGGGCTAAATTTCATTAGTTGGTATGTGGCAACAAGCATCATTTCGCAAACACCCTAGTATAACTTTGAAAGAGGTGTCATCAGACCCATAGTTGATTCCTGCGTTTGGATATCGATAGGATCACTAGTTGCAGTTTTTTGATGAATGGTTAAAACAAGAAGTTTCAAACTGAAAAATGGGTAGGTTCGGACAAATCGATTTCTCAGTACATTTACTGATGTTTGTTTAAGCAACTTTGAAAGAATCCGTTGATTGCTGCACTTGGAATCAGCCAGTTCAATATCAGTTTTGAGCTGAAAGCACTCAGGGAAGTTCGATTGCGAGAATAGCTTCAATTTTCACAATTTTTTCGGTGTGTAACATATATTTCCATTGAATTATAACCAATTGTCAACATATTTCTATTTGTATCAACTTTTTTAGCTTCTTATCGTAATAAACGTGTTTTTATGAGCGCTCAGTGGCGGGTTGCCACTAAAATTTAACAGGGGTTGCTTTTTGAAAAACAGTGTATAACATTACACCCACTCGAGCAATTTATGCAAGGTTGTCCACTAAGAAATATTTAGCATATCTTAATATGCCCTAGTCCGACATTGTAGCTGTCACGAACTGATATCAATGATGTAGCTGTTAAGGGTGTACTCACTAATTTCGTAAATAATCAAACCTGTGTTATTCACTTGCATCCGTACTGTTATAATTCTTTCAGTTTTTTTGTTGGGCCGATAATTTGTGATAACTTAAAAAGTTGTCGCCAATCACCAACACGTTTTTTTGAAATTCAAAGTTTGTTTAAGGGAGTATGATGGCAGACGAAAATGTCAATCAGGATCGCAGGAAATTCTTGACTGGAGTGACTACCGGTATGGGAGCTGCCGGCGTTGCAGCTGCTTCGGTTCCTTTTATCACCAGCATGACACCGAGTGCCAAAGCGCGAGCTGCTGGTGCGCCGATACAAATTGATATCGGTGACTTGGAGCCGGGTAGACTGCTCAAAGTGGAGTGGCGCGGAAAACCCGTATGGGTTATCAAGCGCACACCGGAAATGTTGGCCACATTAGACAGCGTATCCGATGAACTTGCTGATCCAGAATCTGCGCGAGAGCAACAACCTCAATACGCGAAGAACGAAACTCGTTCCATTAATCCGGACTTGCTGGTGTTGGTTGGACTGTGTACTCACCTTGGTTGCTCCCCGATTGAGAAACTCACACCTGGTGAACTGGATAACGAGTGGCAAGGTGGTTTTTTCTGTCCGTGTCACGGATCAAAATTTGATTTGGCTGGACGAGTCTACAAGGGTGTTCCTGCGCCATCGAATCTTGAGGTGCCACCTCATAGGTATATTTCTGAAAATCGTATAGAAATTGGCGTTGACCCGCAAGAAAAGGAGCTTGCATAATGCAAAAAGTTCTCAGATGGATTGACGAGCGCTACCCTTTGACCAAGGTGTGGGAAGAACACTTGGCCAAGTATTATGCGCCTAAAAATTTCAACTTCTGGTATTTCTTCGGCGCACTGTCATTATTGGTACTGGTGCTGCAGATTGTGACAGGTATTTTCCTGACGATGCATTACAAACCAGATACCGAGCTTGCTTTCGATTCGGTTGAGCATATTATGCGCGATGTGTCATGGGGGTGGTTGATGCGATATCTGCACTCAACCGGGGCGTCGTTGTTTTTTGTTGTCATTTATTTACACATGTTTCGCGCTTTGCTCTACGGTTCCTATCGTAAGCCTCGCGAGCTGCTATGGATAGTTGGCATGGTGATCTACCTGACGCTAATGGCTGAGGCTTTTTTCGGTTATTTATTACCATGGGGTAACATGTCGTATTGGGGAGCGCAAGTCATCATTTCCTTGTTTGCTGCCATACCATTTATCGGGGAAGGATTGGCTCAATGGATTCGGGGAGATTTTGTGGTGTCCGACGCAACCCTCAATAGATTTTTCGCTTTTCATGTGATTCTTGTACCTTTGGCGTTGGTAGGATTGGTGTTTGTCCATTTAGTCGCTTTGCATAAAACCGGTTCTAACAATCCGGATGGCATTGAAATAAAGAAAAACAAGGATGAGCACGGTAATCCCAAGGACGGGATTCAGTTTCATCCTTACTACACAGTTAAAGACCTCTTCGGTGCATCTGTGTTTCTGTTTGTATTCTTTGGGATATCGTTCATTGTGCCGGACCTCTATGGCTGGTTTTTGGAACGAGCCAATTTTGAGCCGGCCAACCCATTGCAAACTCCTTCCGATATTATCCCGCTTTGGTATTTGACTCCATACTACTCAATTCTGCGCGCGGTGACTTATCCGCTGTTTGGTATCGATGCAAAGCTGTGGGGTGTGATATCGATGGGATTTGCGATTTTTCTCTTCTTTCTATTGCCGTGGTTGGATCGTTCGCCTGTCAAGTCCATCCGCTATAGAGGGTGGATGTTCAAGTCAGCGCTGACGATTTTCACTGTGGCGTTCGTGTTGTTGGGTTATCTTGGTACCAAGAATCCACAGTCGATAGATCTTTTCCTTTTTACCAATGTCAAGTGGGCTCAGATCTGTTATTTCTTGTATTTTGCATTCTTTCTGCTGATGCCAATTTACACAAAACTTGACACAGTGAAACCTGTGCCTGAACGCGTGACGATGAAATAATGAACAGGATAGCATTTTTATTCGGATTATTAATATTTGCAGCTGGCAACAGTTGCTTGGCCGCGTCGGCAGGTAACGAACAACTAGATTCAGTCTACTACAATCTTAGTGATAAGGCATCACTTCAAAGAGGCGCTAAAACATTTGCAAACTACTGTTTGTCATGTCACGGCATTAAGTATATGCGTTACAACCGTATGGCTTCAGATCTTGGTATAGATGAAGAAGTGTTACGGGAGAATTTTTTGCAACCATCGCAAAAACCAAGTGATCTCATGGCTATCAATATGTCAGAGGAGGATGCTAAGTCTTGGTTTGGTACAGCACCGCCGGACCTTAGTTTGACTGCTCGCTCTAGAGGACCGGATTGGATCTATACTTTTCTGCGAAGCTTTAAGGTTGACGGCGAGTCAGTTACAGGCTGGAATAATAATCTATTTGAGAATGTCGCAATGCCGCATGTGTTATATCGCGTAGAAAACCAAGCACCTGAAGAATATGATAGTGTTGTGAGTGATCTTACAGCTTTTTTAGTTTACGTGGCCGAGCCAGTTAAGCTTGTTCGTTATCGAATTGGAATTTACGTCTTAATCTTCATGGGGTTGCTGATTTTGGTCACTTACGCGCTGAAAAAGGAGTATTGGAGAGATATACATTGAAATTGGGTCTTGAGTTTCACCAAATTGCCCCCAATTTATGTTTTTCACGTATTACTGATTTAAATTTCAAAGTAAGTTCCGTAAAGCATGGTTGAACCTCAACAGCCGAAAAAAGCAGGGATGATACTTTTTTCCGCATCTACCTGTATTGAAGGACATGCCTGTCGAATTGTATTGCATGAAAAAGAGGTTGAGTGCGACGTTGAATATGTTAATATGTCAAAAGCGCCAAACCCCATTTTGGAGTCAAACCCTTATGGTGAGAGTCCAACACTAATCGACCGAGAACTCAAGCTGTATGGTTCTCACATCATTGCCGAGTATCTTGATGACCGTTTACCGCATCCACCGCTAATGCCACCAGATCCAATCAATCGAAGCCGTGTGCGAATGATGATTTATCACTGTCAACGAGACTGGCTCGACCAGTTGAAATCATTGGACCATAAGAAACAAAAACCAAATAAACAACTTAGAAACGAGATTTGCCGCACACTGTCGGCCCTGACAACGACTTTTCAGAGGCAACAGTACTGGCTAGGCGACGAATTCAGTATGGTTGACTGCTATCTTGCACCATTGATATTTCGGTTGCCTTTTTACGGCATCGAATTGCCGCCGCAGATGAAACCAATACTGGCTTATGGCAAGCGAGTATTCAAGCGCAGTTCTTTCTTAAAAAGTCTCAGTCCTGATGAACGCGATATGAGCGAACAATACTAAATGCTTTCAAAAACGCCATATCTTATTGAAGCGACCCGAAATTGGGCAATGGACGCTGGGCTAACTCCACATCTGCTTATTGATAATCTTGACTATCCGGGTTTGAACATACCTGCCCAGATAAAAGAGCAGCACCGCAAGCATGGCAACATCACCTTTAATGTCCACGCTCGCGCAGTAGAAGGTTTTGAAATGTCAAATGACTATATTCATTTCAATGCGCGTTTTTCCGGTAAGATGCATCAGGTGGATATACCAATGGAAGCAGTCAAGATGGTATTTACAGCTGAAACGAAGGAAGGAATCACTTTCCATCGTGAAGTTCTCAACATTGTCATCAACAAATCCAATAAGAAAAATGAGGATTCACAGTCCGTAGCGCCACCTTCCAAGCCCAAGTCATTCAAACCCGGCAAACCCCACTTGAAATTAGTCAAGTGAGAGCAATATTCGGCTCGTTAAAACATTGTTATGAGTGAGAATCAGCCGCGGCGCATACGTAGCACGACTATTCTGTCTGTCAGAAGGAATGGTGTTGTTGTTCTAGGTGGTGATGGTCAAGTTTCGCTGGGTGAAACGGTCATCAAATCGAATACGAAGAAAGTTCGCAGACTATTTAAAAATCGGGTGTTGGCAGGGTTTGCTGGTGGAACCGCAGATGCTTTCACACTTTTTGAGAAGTTTGAGGGGAAACTGCAGGAACATCAAGGCATCCTTGTGCGTTCGGCGGTCGAATTAGCGAAGGAATGGCGCACTGACCGATTCTTAAGACGTTTGGAAGCGTTGCTATTGGTATGTGATAAGGAATCTTCATTGATAATATCTGGCAATGGCGATGTAATTGAACCCGAAGACGGGTTGATGGCGATTGGTTCAGGTGGTAATTATGCCAAAGCGGCGGCGCAGGCGCTTTTACGCTCAACCGACCTTGGCGCCCGCGAAATAGTGCGGCAGAGTTTAGAAATTGCTGCAGGAATCTGCATATACACAAATCATAATCTAACAATTGAGGAGCTGGAGGAATAGCGTAAAGTGTCTCAGATGACACCAAGAGAAATCGTTCAAGAGTTGGACAAACACATCATCGGGCAGCTTGATGCTAAACGAGCTGTTGCCAATGCACTTAGAAATCGTTGGCGACGAATTCAGATTGCCGATGACAATCTGCGTGAGGAGATCACACCTAAAAATATCTTGATGATAGGGCCGACAGGAGTAGGCAAAACTGAAATAGCAAGACGATTAGCGAAACTTGCTAATGCGCCATTTATCAAAGTTGAAGCATCCAAGTTCACAGAAGTCGGATATGTAGGTCGTGAAGTCGATTCGATTGTACGGGACTTGCTTGATATGGCGATCAAGCTTGTGCGCGAAGAACGCATTGAACTAGTGCGGGCGAAGGCTGAGTTCAATGCCGAAGAAAAAGTGTTGGATATCCTGATCCCACCGGGCCAGTCCGAGAGCGATGATTCAGATGCATTGAGAGAATTTATGATAGATGAGGAAATTCCTAAGCCAAGATCTAATAAGGAAGGCGCCGCAAGAAAGGCATTTCGCAAGAAACTTAGAGAAGGCGAGCTTGATGATACTGAAATTGAGATTGAGATAAATGCAAGTGTCGGCGTTGAGATCTTTGGTCCTCCGGGTTTAGAAGAAATGACTAGTCAGTTGCAAAGTATGATGCAAAATCTTGGCGGACAAAAGAGCCGCAAACGAAAGGTTTCAGTTGCCGAAGCGCTACGAATTCTGACTGATGAGGAAGCTGATGGGATGGTCAATGATGAGGAAATAAAAATTGATGCAGTTCGCGCAGTTGAGGAGAAAGGCATAGTTTTCATTGATGAGATTGATAAGATTGTCGGACGCTCGCATAGCCAGGGCCCGGATGTGTCCCGTGAGGGAGTTCAACGCGATTTGTTGCCATTAGTTGAAGGATCGACTGTGACCACACGTTATGGTATGGTCAAAACTGATCATATCCTTTTTATCGCTTCAGGAGCTTTTCAGACTTCAAAGCCATCCGATTTAATTCCAGAATTGCAGGGACGACTTCCTGTTCGAGTTGAGCTCAATGCACTGACGACAAGTGACTTTGTTCGCATCTTGACAGAAACAGATAGTTCGCTCACACAGCAGTACTGTGAACTAATGAAAACGGAAGGTTTGAATTTGAGCTTTGGGGATTCGGGAGTTCAGCATATCGCCAGCTTTTCTTGGAAAGTGAACGAAACCACGGAAAACATCGGTGCTCGAAGATTGCACACAGTGATGGAGAAATTACTGGAGAACATTTCGTTTGATGCTGCTGACCGCAAGGGGGACAATATCATAGTAGACCAAAAGTTCGTAGAAAAGGAACTGCGTGATTTAGTTGAAGACCAAGAATTGTCTCGGTATATTCTTTAGTTTCGTCAGTGAGTGAAGCATTTTTACGCAAACTGTAGATATGGCTTCATATCTAGAGATTTTATTAGTAAAACAATTGCTCAATGGGCTTAGATTTGCAGGATGTCGATTTTTTCAAACCCTAATATACGCCTGACACACCATGTGAATCTGACTCAACTGTTTCAATTTCGATGTTGAACTTCATTGAAAACAGATCCAAGTATCTAAGTTCTTCTTCGCTCCGAAGTGTCGATTACCATCAACCATTAACTCGGTAGTCCCATTTCGTCATAGCCTATGAGTTCATCTGCGCTTCTGTCATCTAAAACAGGCAATGAACTGCAATGTCTTGCAATGTCTAAGAGTTCTTGAATTCTGAAATCACTGTTTTGCTGTTGCTGAATTTGATTCAGGCGCTCTTTTAGCGCAATCTTAACTGCTTGAGTTTTAGTTTTACCCGTTAGTTCAGAAATAATTCTTGCGAGTTTCTCAACCTCAGGATTACGAATATTCAATGCCATCAGACAATTAACTAGATGTAGACAAATAACCATATTGTACCAGATATTTATCTGATTGAAGTAGTTGATAAACCAGAGGCGTAAGCGGAATACATTTTCAAGCATTAATTTAATGAGCTCCAGTGTGGTAAATTAGTCATTATTCGTGTTTCGAATGCTTGTACCTGTGAAATTAATACTGCAATAGCAGCTTAGTCACTGACAGCAGCGGTTTTGTTCAGCAAAAATGAATTACGAGTGATACTCTCGCCCTTCAGCCATGGTAGACTGATATGCGAAGAACTACAGTGCAGATTCGGCTCAGTCCATCAGAGGTAAGCAGGTATTAATCAGTCAGCAAATGCGTTGCAGCCACCGATTTCTAACTGAAACGATGGCAATAGCTTGTATGATGGCCATACTCAACTCAACTTTGAGGCGAGCGTTGGCCGATCTGCGGGCGGCGTACGAGTCTAACCTGTACACCGCTTGCTCAGAGTCGGAAGTAAATGCGCTGGTCACTAAAAGAGTCTGCTATTAGCGCGCTTCCAAATAGGCGAAGTGTGTTGTGTCGGAGTGAAGAGACGCCGTTCTATGTCAAGCTACACCTGCACTGCTGCTTGGAAAGAAACAAGTTGAAAAAGGACTTGAAAATTAGTGTTTGAACCCCTACTTTATAGTTATTACAAGTTAACTGAATGACTTGATTTATTTAACATTATTGAATAAATGGAGAAATTACTATGAACTCATTAATTCGTTCTGATGATTGGAATCCTCTCAGTCGAGATCCATTCACTTCCATGCTTGGTAATTGGAGTGATCTTGTTCCGAGCTCGTTTCGCTCTGTTCCGCAGAATATCAACAATTGGGTGCCAGCGGTTGATATTAAAGAAACTGACTCCGGATATGAAGTAATCGCAGACCTTCCTGGAATATCTAAAGATGACATTGATGTTACCGTGGTTGACAAGGTCTTGAGCATTGTCGTAAATTCTGAGAAAGAATCTGTTAGTGAAGATGATGGACGCTTTATACGCAAAGAGCGATATCAGGGTAAGGTCACACGTTCTTTCAAATTGAATAGGTCGGTTGATGACCAAAACATTCAAGCCAATTACAAAGATGGTGTGTTGAGTATCATCGTGCCGAAAAAGGCAGATACTGAATCTCGCAAGATTGAAATTTCGGTTCACTAACCACCATTCAATGCGTTTTTGAGTATTATCTGATATTTAATATTAGAAGTCGAAGCGGCCGGTTTTTTATAAATCGGTCGCTTTTTTTATAGCTCAGCAAGATTCCCTACGAGTTGAGTTTGCAAATCATTGCGTTTGAATCACGATTTAACAGAACGACAAATTATCATATCTGAATGACTATGCCAGACAACCGTATATCTGTCAAGAAATCTGTTAGCGTACTGTTAGAGGGCTTACCGTATATTCACCAATTTCACGGTAAGACTATCGTTGTCAAGTATGGTGGCAACGCCATGCAAACTTCTGATTTGCAGGAGGCTTTTTGCAATGACGTAGTGCTGATGAAGAGCGTTGGGCTCAAGCCGGTGATCGTTCATGGCGGGGGACCTCAAATAAACAATGCATTGCAGAGCGCTGGTTTAACCATGAAATTTATTGAAGGTTTGCGGGTGACGGACCGGGCGACAATGGACGTGGTTGAGGATGTTGTTATCAACACCATCAATCGCGAGCTAGTTGCAATGATCCAACAAGCAGGCTGGGACGCGTTTGGTTTAGGCGCTGGACTAGCAGGCGGATTAATTAACGCCCAACCGATCATCAGTGATGCGATTGATCCAGATACTGGTAATTCAGCCCAATTTGGCTATGTTGGGCAAGTTGAATCGGTTAATAAAGATTTGCTTCGGCTGGAAGCAGATGGGAATGCAATCCCAGTCATTGCGCCAATAGGCATCGATTGTGAAGGCCAGTCCTACAACATCAATGCTGATACTGTCGCAGCTGCGGTTGCCGCAGAGATCAAAGCGGAAAAACTTGTAGTTCTTACTAACATGCCGGGTATTTTGAACCGAGATGGGGTGTTGATTTCAACATTGACGTTTGATGAACTTCAGCAGTTGGTGCATAACAAGGTTATTTCAGGAGGAATGTTACCAAAAGTCAGATGCGCTGAACACGCACTTAAAGCAGGTGTGCAAACTGTGCAAATCATTGATGGCCGCATACCTCATTCTGCACTTCTGGAAATTTTTACCGACAAAGGTGTTGGCACACTGATTACAAGCAAAATCTCTGTCTGAGATTCACCTAATCTGTCCGTTTTACCCCTCACCTGTCAAGCGTCGAGCTCTATACACCAAGCCGATTCCAATCAACATCAACGCTGCCGCAAGCCAAACTAATAACGGTAGTGTCTCATTGAATACGTACGACCCTATTGCAATACCAAACAGCGTTACAGTGAAAGTCACTTGACTTGTAAATAACGGTCCGGCCAACTTTAGCAAGATATAAAAAAGATAGAATCCGACAGCTGTGATAATTCCGTGGGTGATGATTAAAGCGGTGACATTAGGTTCTGCATCCCACAAGGGATAAATGGAATCGAACAATAAGACTACGACCAACATGAATAGAGCGGCTGTCAGTAGCATGCCAGTCGATATGTCAGTATTTTTCAAGAACTCAGGTCGATATTTGACGGTGTAAACTATATTGATAGCATAAAACATGGGGGTGCAGACACCCAGCAAAATAGCCCATAGTGGTGCATTCATTTCAGAGATGGAATTAGGCATTAATATCATCATTAGCCCACCAAATGCTGACAATAACCCTACAATTTTCAACAAGTGATACTTCTCTAGCTTAAATATAGAACTGAATAGAAAAGTAAATACTGGTGAAACTGTGAGCAGAATAACCATAAGGCTGGCTGGAATTTTTGCCAATGCAAAATACATGACTGTGGTGGGAATTGAAGTTCCAGTCAATCCACAAATGAAGTAAAAAGCGATATGCTGTCTGGGTGGCAATCGATTGCCAATTAGGCCGATAACCAGAAGGATGAAAGCAGCGGTCGCAAGTACCCAGAACGAATAGCTAAGTGGGGATACACCCTGTTGGGTGACATATTTTGAAATGGTCGGAACACAACCCCATAGCATACCAAGAATCATCAAGATCCCAATTGGCAAAAATCGACTAAGCCGTAGGCTATGTGCAGTACTTAGGCTCATTATGGGAGTAGCCCACTCAGGTTAATGTGATACCTATCAACCTTAGATTCTGTTTTTAGTTGGCTTACTCATCGTCAGCTGACTTTTCTTGTGCTGGAACAAACCTAAGAGCAATGCCATTACTACAATAGCGTTTACCAGTGGGCTTAGGGCCATCATTGAAGACGTGCCCATGGTGGCTCCCACAGCGGGCGCAGTGGTATTCTGTTCGTGGGTAGAGTAGTTTGAAATCTGTGCGCGTTTCCAATCTGCCTTCAATAGCCGAATGAAAACTTGGCCACCCTGTACCGCTATCAAATTTTGCGTCTGAATTGAAAAGTGGTAGCTCACAACCACGGCACAAATACAGACCGTTCCTGTATTCGGAATTGAGCTTGCTGCTGAAAGGGCGTTCAGTGCCTTCGCGGCGCAGTACATCGTATTCAGCAGGGTCTAATTCAGAATACCATTCTTGTTTGGATTTCTTTATCTTTTCCATGTTCTGTTGTTAGTTTGCTTGTCAGTGAAATTTAGGTGAAATCAGGCAGATAAAGATAACAGAAAACGCATTGAAAAAACGAAGTATTTTTGATGAGCCGAGTTGTTCATGAAACTGTGAAAACAAAATGCTATCAGAGATTGAGTTTCTTATAAAATTCGCGCGCCATTTTCCAGTACTTGTTGAAATTGAGGGGTGACGGAAAATTGACTCAGATTGAAAATGCGTTAATGCCAGCGACCAGAAATCGCGCCAAAGGTGTGATTTTAGTCTTGACTGCTGGACTGTTTTGGAGTTTTGCCGGACTTGCGGTTCGACTCATTGAACATGCAGTTGAGTGGCAAATTCTGTTCTATCGTTCCACAACCCTAGTTGGATTCTTAACTATCTACTTGCTTGTGGCTCGACGCGGGCGTTTATTGAGATCTTTCAAAGATTGTGGTTTCATTGGATTTTTTGCAGGTGCCTCGCTCAGTCTTGCATTTTGCTGTTGGATTTATGCGTTGACACACACGACGGTTGCTAACGCGCTATTCATGCTGTCAACATCACCGTTCATTGCGGCATTGCTCGGTTGGTTTTTCTTAGGCGAAAAGTTATCAAAATCCCTTTTGTTTTTCTTGTTTATGGCATCGACTGGTGTTGGTGTCATGGTTGCTGAGGGCTACCAGCTTGGTACCTTGTTTGGGACCTTCATGGGATTGCTGGCGGCGTTAGGTTTTGGGTTGTTTGCGGTGCTTTTGCGAAAAGGTCGGAATGCCGATTTGGTACCAGCTGTGTTTTGGGCAGGGTTTGTTGCGACCATCATTACTGGCACAACTGTATTTTTGTTACCAATTGGATTTGAGATTACACCTCGGGACTGGTTGTTGTGTGCTTCAATGGGAATATTTCAGGTTGGGATTGGGCTGGTGATTTTCACACATGGTGCGAAGTATTTGCCTGCAGCTGAAATCACTCTGCTTTCACTCACTGAGATTGTATTAGGGCCGATTTGGGTATGGTTAGTCGTTCGTGAGGTTCCGGGGTTGCTGACGGTTGTTGGCGGCCTAATAGTATTATTGGCAATTGCTGGTCAAGCTTATTTCACTCTTCGAGGGTCTTCTTGAGCATGCGCTCACAAAGTGCCTGAGTATCAAAGCTGAGATTTGAGGCAGTTATAATGCTACTAGTTCGCTAATTTTTCAAAGATTTTATCAATATACCATACCGACAAGTAGCTTCACTATCACGTGCAGTCATTTACTTAAAAGGCTTACAGGACTAGAATTACGGTTCAAGGGATTAATGGGGATTAATACAAGCTATGTGAGACGTTGTCTAAAAAGTTTAGAGCTAGCTTGTGAAGTTCTGAAAGAAAATGATGACAAAGACGATGTGATGCGTGATGTCTATCGTGCAGCATGTATCAAGAATTTTGAACTGGTGCTAGAACAAAGCGGCAAGCTACTAAAAGTTCGTTTAATGGATTATCTTGAAAATCGAAACGAAATCAATAGATTGACATTCAAAGGTATATTTCGTGCGGCCACCAAATATCAGCTTGTCAACCCCGAATCTGCTGAACGGTGGTTTGCTTACCGAGACTGGAGAAATGACTTGGCACACAAGTATGGTGAAGAATATGCAGAAGATGTCCTCTATCTATTGCCACAATTTATCACTGATGCAACGTTGTTGGTAGAGATGGTAGAGAATACAGAACATGAATGAACGTTTGGAACTGCCTTCACGGTATCGAGAAACTTTAGAAACATTATTGCGAGAGCATTTGCCTGAAGTTGAGGTTTGGGCTTATGGTAGTCGCGTGAATGGGCAGTGTCATGACGGCAGTGATTTAGATTTGATATTGCGCGGTCCCGGATTACAGAAAATACCTTTAGAACGGCTTAGAAGTTTTGAGAATGCTGTTGAAGACTCGACAATCCCAATTTTTATCGAAGCTAGGGACTGGGCACGGGTGCCCGAATACTTTCACCAAGAAATTGAGAGTGAGTATGTAGTGTTTATGAGACCATTTGCTAAAGAGCAAAATTCTGTCACATTTGAGTGATGAATATCTTTTTTAATCAATTAGATACTTTTATAGAAGAAGTAGGAGTTAGGTAGGACTATGGCTTGGTGGGGACGAATTGCGGGTGGTGCGCTTGGTTTTTCGGTTGGTGGACCGATAGGGGCTATACTCGGTTATTACATCGGAAGTAAATTCGACAAGGGTTTTTCACGAACCGGTGAAGGGCAAGACGGCTTTGATGACAACTTTGGCCTTGGCAGTCAGAACGAAAAACGGCAGGCAGCATTCTACACAGCGACATTTTCAGTTTTAGGTTACATTTCCAAAATTGACGGTTACGTCAGCCCCAATGAGATTAATTATGCCAAAAGTGTGATGAGTCACATGTCCCTGAATAAAGAACAGCGCGAAGTAGCTGTTGGAATTTTCCGGTTTGGGAAGAACCCTGACTTTATTGTTGAGGATGTTGTTCAACAATTCGCAAGAGAATTTGGAAATCGCAAGACCTTAAAACAGATGTTTTTAACCATTCAAATCGGCGGGGCCATGTCAGATGGTCAAGTTGATGAGGTTGAGAGAATAGAACTACAAAAGATTGCTCAGATTCTTGGATTTAGTGCCCAGGAATTTCGAAATATTTTCGAATCGACTGTGAGTGAAGAGCACGTTACATCCGGTCGTTCACAAACCAGCTTAGTCGAAGATTACAAAATTCTTGGTTTAAATGAAAATGCTGGTCCAGATGAGGTAAAGCGAGCATATAGGAAAAAAATGAGTCAACTTCATCCGGATAAGTTAGTTTCAAAAGGTTTACCAGAGGAAATGGTCGATTTGGCCACTGAAAAGACAAAGCAGATACGCGCGGCTTATGACCGAATACGCCGGTCGCAGAGGTCTCGCGCATCCGCCTGATAATCATGAATCTAACACAAGGGAGATAGAAACAGTTATGTCAAAAGCGATGAAAGTATACGAAGTTGGTGGTCCGAATGTTATGAAATGGGAGGAGTCTGCACTTGACTCTCCCGGCGCAGGTGAGGTTTTGCTGCGTCAGAAAGCAGTTGGACTAAACTATATTGATGTTTACTTTAGAAAGGGCATTTATCCAGCCCCTGGCTTTCCATTTGTACCAGGTTTGGAAGGCGCAGGGGAAGTTGTTGAGGTTGGCAGTGGAGTTTCTGAGGTTGAGGTTGGTGACAGAGTGGCCTACGCTTCACCTCCACTTGGCGCCTATGCCGAAGAGCGCATCATGCCAGCTGAGCGTGTAATTAAAGTTCCCGACTCTATTGATGACAAAACTGCAGCAGCAATGATGTTGAAAGGGTTGACAGTTCAATACCTGTTACGGCAAGTGTATGATGTTAAGCCAGGTGACACGATCTTATTTCATGCGGCGGCCGGTGGTGTTGGTCTTATTGCTTGTCAGTGGGCTAAACACTTGGGAGCGACTATTATTGGGACAGTAGGAACTGACGAAAAAGCAGAAGTTGCGAAAGCACATGGTTGTGATTACCCGATTGTTTACACCCGTGAAGGTTTTGTGGAGCGAGTCAAAGAAATTACCGACGGTGTTGGTGTACCGGTTGTTTATGATTCAGTTGGGTTGACAACTTTTAATAAATCGTTGTCATGCCTTCGACCCAAAGGGCTGATGGTTAGTTTCGGTCAGTCTTCTGGTGAGATTGAGAATTTTAATCCCGTTATTCTGAGAACTGGTGGCTCATTGTTTTTAACTCGGCCTACGTTGATGACTTATACGGCTGAAAGAGAATCTCTGGTCAGCATGTCTGAGGAACTTATTTCGATGATCAACGCTGGTGCTGTAACAATTCCTGTGAATAGGGAATATGCTCTAGCTGATGCGGTGCAGGCTCATAAAGATTTAGAATCGAGGGCAACTCAAGGTGCATCTGTGTTTTTAGTTTGAATAAGTGCAGTGGCAATCATGAAATAGTTTGATTGAACACTTATCGAAAGGCCATGTTATGTTGGCATCGCTTTGAGAAGCCGGTTTTTGCGTTTATAGGAGGAACAGACCATGGACAATGGATTTCAGCGGGTGCTAGATCACATTCGTTCAATCTCCAATACTGAAGTAAAGAGAATCGAAACCAAGCCCAAAGTATAATTTCACCCATTGGGTGAAACGCTCAAAATCCTTGTAAGCACTTTTACCCAAGGTCAACCCCGGTCTTTTTGAGAATTCAAATGCAAAAATTGGAGTCAACGCATTTCAGAATGCCAGACGCGATTAGGTTAAGATGAATCTTGATTTCAACAGTGCTAGTCGAATGCTTGAAAGTTACCGGTTGGTGATTGATGCCTCATACTTTCACGGCTTGCTATCAGGTCTTATATGCGCCGCTGAAAAAGACGAAGATATAGATGACTGGATGCCAACGCTGATTAACAATCGCGGTTATCTTGATAGCAATACCTACCAACAGCTTGCGCATGAGGTTCTAATTGCATTTAACGAAGTTCGTAGTGAGTTAAAGCAAGATGATTTTACATTTACCCTTTTATTGCCCGATGATTCAGTTTCACTTGAAGAGCGCGGAATTTATCTCAGTAAATGGTGTGAAGGGTTTCTTACAGCACTTGTGGATTATGCTGAGACAACGGTTGAAGAGCTGACAGAGGAGTGTATTGAATTCATTTCTGATGTAGCGAATATTTCACAGCTAGAAACAGACAGCATTGGAGATGATTTAAATGTCGATGAGTCGTTCATGACGCTGGAGGAACATTTGAAAGTCGGTGTTCAATTGATTTATGAAACGATGAATTCAATTGAAGAATCCGATACATTCAATACGACTCTGAACTAAGGTTAAAACTATGAATCATTATCAACGGCGCAAACATCTGATGCAGCAAATTGGAAATGGTATTGCAGTCATTCCAACAGCACCTCATCAAACAAGAAATTCAGACGTACTCTACCCATATCGTCCTGACAGCGATTTTTATTATCTGACACATTTTCGTGAACCAGAGGCCGTCGCAGTTCTGTGTCCCGGCAGTGATTATGGTGACTACATATTATTTTGCAGAGAACGCAATCCCGAGCAGGAAATCTGGGATGGCTATCGCGCAGGAACCGAGCGTGCTGTGCATATTCATGGCGCCGATGTTGCCTATTCGATTGAAAGCCTAGATGAGGTCATGCCTAAACTGCTTGAAAATCGGGACAAGATACATTATCGCATCGGTCGTTATCCATACTATGATGAAAAATTGATTCAGTGGCTAAACAAAGCTCGTAGAAAGATTAGGAATGCTGTTGGTGCTCCTAGTGAAATTGTTGATATCAGCAGGTCAATTCATGAACTACGGAATATTAAACAAGATAGTGAGTTACCTTTAATTGAAACAGCTGCGAATATCTCCGTTGCTGCGCATCGTCGTGCGATGCAAGCTTGCAAACCCGGTTTAACAGAATACCAGATTCAAGCTGAACTTGAATACTGTTTCAATACTCACAACGCGACAACCGCGTATCACAGCATAGTCGCTGGCGGCGAGAACGCATGCGTTTTGCACTATATAGAAAATTCCTGTGAGTTGCATAGTGGTGATTTGTTATTGATAGACGCGGGTGCTGAGTATGACTGTTATGCTGCCGACATCACGCGAACTTTTCCGGTCAACGGCAAATTCACTGCTGAGCAGAAAGAAGTCTATGAGGTTGTTCTAGAAGCTCAGAAAAAAGCAATTGAAAAAGTAAAAGCAGGCAATCGATATGATGATGTCGATGTTGCGGCAACTGAAGTCATAGTGGATGGTTTGGTTGAACTTGGAATCTTAAAAGATACTGCGCAACAGTCGCTTGAGACCAAGAGTTATAAGCAGTTCTACATGCACAAAATTGGTCACTGGCTTGGCCTTGATGTACATGATGTTGGAGAATATCGTGACAACGGTTCATCGCGTCAACTATGTGAAGGAATGTACATGACTGTGGAACCTGGAATCTATCTTGCCGCCAGTGAAGATATCGATCCGAAATGGCACGGAATAGGTATTCGTATAGAGGATGATGTTCTTGTTAGCAATGACGGCAACATTGTCACAACCAAGGGTGTGCCAAAAGATATCTCTGAAATAGAATATTTGATGTCCAATTGACATTATTTTAGAGTCATAGCTAATGCAGACTGAGGACGACCACTATGATGTTCTGATATCAGGCGGTGGTATGGTTGGGGCGAGTCTGGCTTGTGCTCTGGCACAAAACAATTTCAGTGTCGCTTTGGTAGAAGCTGTTGACTATTCTAGCGATAAATCGTCAAGCTTTGACGCGAGGGCATTGGCTCTGACTTTCAGTTCCGGCGCTATTTTTCGCGGCTTGAATGTTTGGCAAGGGCTTGGTCCGAAAGACAAGACTACAATTACTGAAATTGAGGTGAGTAGTGAACGACGCGGCCGGGTCCAATTACATTGCAATGATGTAGGGCGAGAGGCACTAGGATGGAATGTTGAAGCAATGGCACTTGGGGCTCAACTGCAGGCACAATTTGAAAAACTCAGCAAGATTCAATTATTCAGCTCCATGACCATAATGAATGTGGACGTTGGCAGTGATTGTGTGACTGCGCAATTAACTGCTATCGAAAATGGCTGCCCTCGCAATTTATCAGCAAAGGTGCTGGTAATAGCTGATGGTTCGCAATCTACATTGCGGGAACAGCTTGGCTTCAAGCCGCGATGGGTTCCCTATCGAGAAAGAGCCTTGGTATGTCGAATTGAAACTGATCGATTCAATGAGAACCGTGCTTTTGAACATTTCACTTCTTCGGGACCGCTTGCATTATTGCCATTAGGTGATTTTGGCTACTCAATTGTCTGGACACAAGGGCCAAATCAACTTTCGCAACGACTGGAGATCAGTGACGATGATTTTCTCGCAGAGTTGCAGGCCTGTTTCGGTAATCAAGCCGGTTATTTTAGAGAGCTGTCCAGTAAGCGTTTAGTTTATCCGTTGGCAATCAGTCAACTTAAGCGATTCGTTCGTCCGCGTGTTGTAATTGTTGGCAATGCTGCCCATACGGTTCATCCTGTTGCGGGGCAGGGTTTCAATCTGGCGCTTCGGGACATTTTGGCGCTGGCAGATGTATTTAAGTCGCACCGCAGACGCGGTTGGGATATTGGAAGTTATGACGTACTATCTCGCTATGAGCGTTGGCGTTCGCGAGAAGGTCAAAACGTAGTTTTGTTTACAGACAGCATGATTCGGGTCTTCGGTAGCACAAATCCGCTGATATCGATGTTAAGGGATATTGGCCTTGATGTACTACGAGCGGTACCTACCGCTCGCAGAAAGTTATTGCTGAGGACTATGGGATTGTATGGGAAGCAACCGAAATCGATTACGGAACCTTGGTATGACATGTCAAATTGAATGTGACATTGTAGTTGTCGGAGCTGGTCCGGTTGGACTAGCTTTTACTTGTATGATGCGAGATTCTGGTTATCGCATTCTAGTTTTGGAGGCCGGTCAATTGCCTACACACAATGATATTGAATACGACTTGCGCGTCAATTCTATCAATCTAAGTTCAGAGTATTTTCTAGAATCAATTGGTGTATGGGATTCAGTCGTTGCCAAGAGGGTAAGTCAGTTTGATTGGATTAAAGTTTGGAGTGCTACTGGTGGGAAGATAGAATTTCGTGCCGATGAGATTAACCAGCAACACTTAGGTCATATAGTAGAGTCTGTTGTGCTGACAACCTCATTGCTTGAAAAAATCGGGGAAACTGATACAGTTCAAGTGATGCCGGGGTCGGCGATTAAGTCGATAGAATACAATGACAGTCAAGTTTGTTTGCAACTAATTGATGACCAAGCAGTGAAATGTTCGCTAGTTGTTGGCGCAGACGGAGCCAAATCTACTGTTCGGCAACTTGTTGGTATTCAGACTCATGAACGAGCTTATAGCCAAAACGCGATTGTTGCTCGAGTTGGAGTCGGGCAACCTAATTATCGCACTGCGTTTCAAGTGTTTTTGGAGACAGGACCATTGGCGTTCTTGCCACTTGCTGGTGACGGTTATTCCATCGTTTGGAGTTGTGAAAGCAAATGTGCAAGTGAACTTCAGCAGCTAGATGATGACAGATTTGGATGCAGGTTAAGTGAAGCCATTGACAACCAGCTTGGCAATGTTCAACTGATAGGTGAAAGAGTTTCTTTTGTACTTAGGAAGCTAACTGTTAGCTCATATTTAGCAAACCGAGTGGTGCTAATTGGTGATGCAGCTCATGTTATTCATCCACTTGCGGGCATGGGTGCCAATCTCGGACTCATGGACGCTGCTGCACTCGGTGAGATTTTGATTGAACGTGCCAGAAAATCGGAAGGTGGTGACCCATGGAACTACTCGACTTTTAGAAAATATGAACGATGGCGCAAAGCCGCAAATATACCAGTAGGGTTGTTGATGGATGGATTCGATCAAGGCTTTAGAAGTTCCTTCGATATCATCAAAAGAAGCTTTGGACTTGGGTTTGAAGTTGCAAATCGCATGCAATTTTTCAAGCGTGAAATGATTCGTTTTGCTTGTGGTCTCTCAGGTGACCTACCAGTCTGCGCTAAGCGAGATTAGCTTAATTTGTCTATCGTATTGACTTCGTAATAAGTGTGTGCAATGAAACGGGTATTTAGTTCAGATTTGTGGTAGAGCTAGCGATTTTATTTTGTGGATAGATTTCAAAAAATCATCAAATCAGTAATCTCAAACCAAGTCTGTGTTTATCTTTTAATCTCTGTGTCTGAGCTGCCATCTTAACAACCATCTACCCTCTTTCATCCAGCAGATAGATGCCAATCTCGTTCCCGTCTTTGAGCCACATCGAGACCAGCAGGTTGGATACGAATTTGGTCAGGTCCCCGGCTTAGGTATGCTGTTCGGGAGTCTAGAAATTGTATTTGAAGTATCGGTGATGCCAAGGTTAGGGCAACGGGTTGCTCTGTATTCATTAAGAGACCTCTATGAGAAAAGAAACTGAATAAGGCAGTCACCGCGGTTTCTTTCGAGACAATGGTGCATCGCTGTAAACGGGGTAGGGTTCACAGCAAGTGAATCGCGATTTGAAAGAAGTGTGCGACTTCATCTGAGGCAGGTTCAATTACCTCCTTCTCGCATCTATATCGTGAGCCGGATAACAGTTCGCACGGCATGCCTGACAACATCCTGCTCATACCGCATACAAAGCGGAGTGATCTTCTAGGTCTAGGTGTTTGTGGAATATATAACTAAGCTTAGATTACATCATTAGCCAACTGCATAGAAGCACTGCATCTTGGTGCAATAGTGATTTGAAATCTAGTAAAGACTTGATTCTAGATTTCATTCCACTTGAATATGACAACAAGTTGATATAGTTTGTTTAGCTTCTTGCATCATTCCGTTGTCTAAACTCTCTGAGTGCATCCGCAGTATGCGATTGTTCTGATTTGAGCAAATTATTCAGTTTTCCCTGAACCACAACTTTGCCGCCATCGTCACCACCTTCCGGCCCCATATCAATAACCCAATCTGCTTCCAAGATTACATCAAGATTATGTTCAATTACAACAACAGTATTGCCTGCATCAACTAAAGCATGTATAACCTTCAAAAGCTTTTCCACATCAGCTGTATGAAGCCCGACTGTGGGTTCGTCCAGCAAATAGAGTGTTCCCAATGAAACACTAGATTTTCGGGTAGAGGACTTAGAGATGTTATTGCGTGAAAGAGCTTTGGATAGTTCAGATACAAGCTTGACACGCTGTGCTTCTCCACCACTTAGAGTTGGACTAGGTTGTCCAATCTTCAAATAACCAAGTCCCACATCTACCAGCAGGCCGAAGGTTCGTTCAAGCTTAGGTATATTAACAAAAAATTTCTGCGCTTCTTCGGCACTGAGATCAAGCACCTGAGCAATTGATTTACCCCGGTAATGCACACTCAGTGTTTCAGAGTTAAACCGGCTACCATTGCAACTCTCGCAGAGAACGCGTACGTCAGGAAGAAAATTCATCTCAATTTTATTCTCTCCCTGCCCGCCACAGGTCAGGCAATGACCTTCAACAGAGTTAAAGGAAAACCGTGAAGCAGTATAACCTCGCAAGCGAGCTTCTGTCGTCTCTGCAAACAGTTTTCTGATCGTAAGCCAAGCATTGACATAAGTTGCCGGGCAAGATCTGGGTGTTTTACCAATGGGTGTCTGATTGACCTCCAAAACGCGCCGAACTTTCTGCCAGCCAATAATTTCCTTACAATGCTTCCACTGCCAATTTAGTTCACCAGAAGATTTCTGCAACAGCACATGCGACAAATTTGGATGCAACACATCTCGAATCAGAGTACTTTTTCCACTGCCACTTACGCCCGTAACACAGACCAGTGACTTAACTGGAATAGTTACATTTGCGTTTTTCAGGTTGTGACGATAAGCGCCCCGGATTTTGATTGGATCTTTCAAATTTGTAGTGCTGCGTTTACGCGGCATTGGATGTTGTAGTGGGGTGTTTAGCATTTTTGCAGTTGCAGAATCCGTGTTTTTACGAATATCTGCGACACTGCCTTCCGCAATCACCTCTCCACCTTGAGTTCCACCGCCCGGTCCAAGATCAATAATATGGTCGGCTGAAATAATCGTCGCTTCATCATGTTCAACCACAACAATCGTATTGCCTTTATCTCTAAGTGAATGCAATGCTGACAGTAGCAGCTTATTGTCTCGACTGTGTAATCCAATCGTCGGTTCATCGAGTATGTAACATGCTCCGCACAGGCTCGATCCTAATTGAGCTGCCAAGCGAATTCTTTGTGCTTCACCACCACTCAGTGTTGGTGCCGCACGTGCTAGAGACAAATAGCCTAAACCAACTGACTCAAGAAACTCTAGGCGCGCATAAATTTCTGCAAAAATATCACGCGTAGCAAAACGCTCCCGGTCTGACAGTTGAAAATCAAATATTTTGATTTTAGCTTCTTGTACTGTCCATCTGGTCATTTCATCTATGGTTATGCCATGATATCGAACAGCTAAAGACTGCGGATTGAGTCTTCTACCCATGCAAGCTCGGCAGACTTCTCCTTCATTTTCATCGTTGTTCAGTTCGTTCTTTTTATTTTTTGGGTCAACTGGCGCCAAACCTGTGCCTGCACACACTTTACACCATCCTTCACTTGAGTTATATGAAAACTGTCTCGGGTCCGGTTCTAGAAATGCTTGAGTGCAATTTGGACAAGAACGATTTGTTGAATATAGCTCGAATCTCCGATTTTCTGATTCTACATCCAACGCTGGGTAAGCAACGCGAATCAGACCATCTCTGATCAGTAGGGACTTTTCAAGCGCAGATATCAAATTATTCTTGACCGTTTTGTCATGCGGTTCAAGATCGACACTATAAACAGGCATATCAATGGTATGATGACGATGTTGCTCAAGCGTATCCCCACTAATCAATGAACGCAATTTTCCATCTACCAATAGATAAACCGAACCATGTTGCAATGCCCACATTCTCACTGATTCATGAGATCCTTTGCGATATATGACCAGCGGTGCGAGCACACCAATTCGTGCGCTGCGTCGTTCGCTTAGAATCTGCTGAGCGATGGATTCAACAGTTCTAGGGTGAACTTCAATATTACAATCAGGACAGTACTGCGTTCCAAATTTCACATATAGCAATCTAATATAGTGATATATTTCTGTAAGCGTAGCTACTGTACTTCGTCGACCACCTCTACTGATCATCTGAGAAATAGCAACTGTCGGGGGTAAACCGGTCACTAAATCGAAGTCAGCGCTAGCTGTCGGTTTTACAAACTGCCTCGCGTAGGCATTGATGGTGGCAAGGTATCTTTTTTGGCCTTCTGCAAATAGGATATCAAAGGCTAAGGTACTTTTACCGCTACCGCTCATACCCGTAATAACTGTCATGGCATGATTGGGTACGGATACAGTAATATTCTTGAGGTTATGTTCCCGTGCATTGCGAATACATATATCTTGACTGTGAGATTGAGCTGACTGTGCTTGAATTGATTTTTCGGGTGGAATGACAGGCTCCGCATTAAAGTAATTTCGAAGTGCTTCGGCAGTTGCCGTTGAGAATGTTTCTGCAACGGCAGTGGGTGTCCCTTCTGCGATGAGCTCACCGCCCAGCTCCCCACCTTCCGGCCCTAAATCAATCAACCAGTCTGCACTGGAAATAAAGTCTAGATTGTGTTCAATCACAACCACAGAATGACCTTTGTCAGTGAGCTTACGAATTGCTTTAAGCAATATCGCAACATCAGTAAAATGCAATCCTATAGTCGGCTCATCGAAAATGAACAAGACCTTTTCTTTGGATTTACGTTTGGCCATAGAATATTTGTAAATGTGGCCAGCCAATTTCAATCGCTGTGCCTCACCACCACTCAACGTAGGTAGCGGTTGTCCCAAGGGAAGGTAATCCAACCCTACATCCACCAGTGGCATCAAGGTTCTCACAATTCTTGGATTATCTTGAAAATATTCCATTGCATCTGCTACGCTCAAATTCAAGATATCCACAATTGACATTGGGTTCGGATACTTTTTCAATAGACGATCTAGGGATGGACGAATTTTGACTTGGAGGACCTCAGGACGAAATCGTGTCCCGTTGCATTCTAAACAACGCAGATACACGTCACTGAGAAATTGCATTTCAATATGTTCATAGCCGGTGCCCTCGCAATATTCACAGCGCCCGAGTTCTGAATTGAAACTAAAATATCCTTCTCTGTAACGTCTTCTCCTAGCAATTGGATTTTCACAGAATATTTGCCGGATGTGTGCTAAGGCACCCATATAGATACCTGGATTAGAGCGAAGAGTCTTGCCGATAGGTGCTTGCGACACCATAACGACGTCTTTAACGTGTTCTACTCCCTCTATAGAATCATGCAAACCCGGTATTTCCGTATGCCCGTGAATGGCGCGGTAAACACCTCGAAAAAGCAGCTCTTCAGCCAAAGTAGATTTTCCGGAGCCACTGACTCCGGTCACACAGACCAATTGTTCCAAAGGAAACGAGACGTCAATATTTTTTAGATTGTTTTGCGCGGCGCCTTTGATGGTCAAAACATGTTTGGGATTATGCTCATTAGCATTCAACCTACAGTCAGGTAGATAGTCTCTATTCCGAAGGCATTTGGCCGTTACTGATTCTTTGCATTTTAGGAGCTGGCCCAGCGTACCAAAATTAACCAGTTGTCCTCCAGCATCACCGGGGCCGGGACCTAGATCAGCAATCTTATCCGCAGCCCGAATGATTTGCTCTTCGTGTTCTACAACCAAAATTGTGTTCCCCAGATCTCGCAATCGATGGAGTATTTCAATGATTCGACCTATATCCCGGCTATGTAACCCAATGGTTGGTTCATCAAGTATAAAAAGGGTATTGACTAGTGTTGTTCCCAAAGCAGTTGTCAAATTAATGCGCTGAACTTCACCGCCACTCAATGTCCTAGATTGCCGGTCAAGATTGAGATAGCCTACTCCTACATTGTTTAGATAGTTCAATCTAGAGCGAATTTCCTCCAACAACACTGAAGCCGGCTCATCGTGCCGTGAAGGAAGTTGAAGATTCAAAAAGAATTCCAGACACCGAGATATTGGAATTGAAGTTACGTCATGAATCGTTAGTCCTGGCATTTTGTCAAATTCTGATTTTGACATTTGTAATGACGGATGTCTGAATTTCTGATGATTTCCAATAGTTTCGGTCTGAGTACCTAGCCGCCAGTTGAATGCTTCCGACTTCAGTCTTGAACCGTCGCAGTCTTTGCATGTAGTGAAAGTTTGATAATAGGATAAAACACGACGCACGTCCATACGGTTTCTACGGCCTTCCAACCAAGAAAAGAAACCTTCGATTCCATACCAACCATGATCAATGTACGAATATCCTTCACCTTCGATGACCCAACGCTTGTGTTTATCATTTAGATACTTCCATGGTACGTCTAATGGTACGCCTCTCTCCTCTCCATATGCAAGCATATCGTGGTAGCTTTCAATATAAGTGTAGTGTCTGAATGCGTCAATTGCTTCTTCTCGAAGCGAGAGGGATTTGTCTGGTATGACAAAATCGTAGTCAATACCCGTAGATTTGCCAAGCCCTTGGCATGTATCGCAGGCGCCGAGGGGCGAATTGAATGAAAACTGATTGGGAGCACACTCCGAGTAATCGACACAGCAACAACGCAATTGGTTGGTCAATTCAATCTCAGGTCCGATTGCCTGCTCTTGGTCATTCAAGCGTTGGATAATCACGGTGTTGGCATGACTAAGAGAAACTTCAATTGCTTCAATCAATCGTGAGCGGTTTTCGTTTACAGGACGGACTCGGTCCTGGACTACCATTACAATCTCACCTTTGCGATAGGCAATGCGAGTATAGCCTTGGCTTTTAAGATGTTCAAGCGCATATTCAGTTGAAAAACTTACCGGCACCCGAATTGGAAACATGACACGAACTATGTAACCATCTTCAAATTCTCTTAAAATCGCATCACAGATTTCATCGCTGGATTGATGTTTGATGAGTTTGCCACAGTTAGGGCAATAGAGCGATGACATGCGCGCGAAGAGAAGCTTCATGTAATCGTTGATTTCAGTCATGGTGCCAACAGTTGACCGGGTTGTTCGAACAGGATTGACCTGGTCAATGGCCACAGCAGGCGGGACGTTTTGAATTGATTCCACTTTTGGTCGATCCATACGATCTAGAAACTGTCGCGCATAGGGCGAAAAAGTTTCAACGTACCGACGCTGTCCTTCCGCGTAAATGGTGTCAAAAGCCAAAGATGACTTTCCAGAGCCACTGACGCCGGTGATAACTGTCATCTCTCTGAGTGGTATAGCAATATCGAGATTTTTCAGGTTGTTGTGTGTGGCGCCTTGAACTATTAGATTCTTATGACTTTGAATTAATTTGTTATTTTTCAATACTCTATAAATATGGTTTTAAATTACAGCTAACGGATAAATGATTGCGGGGAACAGAGTTCAGTGGAACATGATGCTGAAATTATTATTTTGATAAACACGTTATGATTCACACTCAACGATTCGCTTGGATTCAATTCTGACATATATGGTTAAACAACGTTAAAATTGTCATTCAAGAGTCACCTCAACTAAATGAGTTCCGTCCGAATAATTTTTATGTTTTTGCAAGTGAATCAAGCATTCAAAAATATTTCTATTTGATTCAAATTGTATGTATTTTTGGAGACCTAGAATGCGGATTTACGGTTGCACAGGCAGGTCTCAGAGTTGCCAACACATCATGCTACGCAGGTGATATAAATACAAGTAGCAATTTAATTCACTTGATACGCCACCTTGAAATGCTTGGCGGGCACTGCATTGACTGTTAACCGTCTCTGAGTGCTATGTGCTACAAAACTAACGACAGAAGGTTTTGCCTGAGAAACAAGTTCTGTTTGCTTGCCAAAATTCAACAATTAAAATAAATTTTTGATTGGGTCCATGTCAGAGGTTGACATAAGGCTAGAACTCGTCCTCTTGAAAAGTCATTAAGCTGTGGAGTGGTATCGGTGACACTCTGCTACGGCCATCCAAGTCAGTTAATTCTATGACAACTGCACATGCAATTGGATGAGCATCAACTTTCTTAATCAGTTCAATTGCCGCGCATATAGTTCCACCAGTCGCTATCAGATCGTCTATGAGAACAATATGCTGACCCGATTTGACAGCATCAATATGAACCTCTAGCTGGCTTGTGTCGTACTCAAGCTGATAATTGACTGCGATAGTCTCACCCGGTAGTTTACCAGCCTTTCGAATAGGAATGAAGGGTACTCCAAGCTGGCAGGCGAGAGGTGCGCCAAACATGAAACCTCTAGATTCGACTGCGGCCAATCCATCAAGGTTTGTATTCTGGAACAAATGATAGAAGCGCTCAACTGTTAACCGGAAATAAAGCGGATCCAACAACAAAGGTGTAATATCCCGAAACTGTACTCCTTTAATTGGATGGTTTGGGATTGTTCTTATCTGAGATTTCAGATCCACAATATAAGCATCGTTTTTGTAGAATCGGAAATCGGATCAATAGTACTTTAAATCCATCAATTGTTTTCAGTAAATGTTTAAGTGCCAAGAACATCGATGGTGGCAGCCCGAACAATCGCAGATAAACGGTCGATCTCTCCATCATCGATAATAATTGGTGGCGCAAGGCACAGTACATCTCCGCGCATTCGGCTAAAAAGACCTCGTTCAATAGCGGCGTTTAGTATTTTTACTCCGATTTTCTCATCAGCGTCAAATGATTCTTTGGTTGCTCGGTCTTTCACGTATTCCACTGCGCACATCAACCCCAATCCTCGAATATCACCTACGTGTGGGTGATCACCGATCGCATTTTTAAGATTATCTAGCAGACGCTTACCTTTGCGTTCAGCCTGGGCTGGAAAATTCTCTTTCTGAATCAAATCCATCATCGCACATGCGATCGCGCAACCTATTGGGTGACTGCTGTAAGTATAAGCATGCATGAATGGTTCGGTGCTCGAGTCCATTGTGGCAGCAATTGTATCGCTGACTCCAATTCCGCCAAACGGAAAGTAGCCTGAGGTAATCGCTTTAGCGAATTGCACGATGTCCGGTTGAATATTCCAGTGTTCAAGAGCAAACATGCGTCCAGTGCGACCAAATCCTGTGATAACCTCATCTGCAACCAGTAGAACATCATACTGGTTGCATATTTCCCGAATACGCGGAAAATAGTCATCTTGCGGTGGAATAACTCCACCAGCACCTTGCACTGGCTCGGCAATAAACATTGCAACAGTGTCTGCGCCTTCCTCAAGTATTTTCTTTTCTAGCTCATTGGCGGCTGCCACACCTTGGCTTACAGACAAGTCGTTTGATTCATAGCGGTAAGGGTAGGGCGATGGTATATGCGAAAACCCCGGGATTCGGGGTTCAAACATAGGCCAATAAGCCGGCATGCCAGTGGCGCACATGGCGGCCAGTGTGACACCGTGATAACCTAGAATCCTTGAAATGACTTTTGTTTTTTCTGGTTTGCCTTTTAACTTCCAGTAATAACGCGCCATTTTTATCGATGAGTCAGTCGACTCACCTCCTCCAGAAGTGAAATAGAACCGATTGATGTCAGGATAGCAGATCGATGCTAGTTTGCCTGCAAGCTCAATTGCTCGTTCATTGGAACTCCCGATATACCCAGAGGCATAAGGTAATTTGGAATACTGCTTGTTAGCAGCATCGATCAAAGTTTGTGCACTGTGGCCTGCAGTATTATTCCAAAGACCTGCTAATCCATCGATATAAGACTTGCCGTCGGCATCAATCAGGGTTGATCCATGGCCTTCGCACCAAATTTTCGCATTGGTTTGTCCGCCAGACACGTGTAGAGGGTGAATCAAATGATTTTGATCAATCGATAGAAGTTCGGCAGTTGCTGTTTTCATTGCTATCTCCAATTGTTTGTGAAGTGATTGTTCAGTGAGTTGAAGTATGTTGTCTTGGCACTCGATCGTGTAAAAAATTCTGGTGTCATGTCAGTTGATGGTAATAACGGCTATAGGACCTTCCCAGCCGTGATGCTCAGGTTTAAGTGCCGATCCTAAAAATCCTTTGATGCCTGGATGCCTGGCGACAATGCCTTCTATCACAATATCCTGCGGTGTTGATACAGAAGGAATTGATTCATGATTTGCGCCACCCGGATCAGCGGGAATACCAGATATTCCCGGTTTGCCGCTGCCAACTATTATTTGTTCATTGTTCGCTTCGGTGCCAGCGTCAATCGCGTACAAGTATTGCTTGCCGGTACGTAACAAGGCACTGTCCAAGGCTACAAAACCATCGTTGGTTGGTAACATCATGGCAATTAAAGTAATTCTTGAATTTGATCTTGGGATTTTGAACGAAACCTCCTCACCCGGGCCTAAAAGCCCTTGTGCTGGATTGGTAACGACAAAACCGCCTTCACTGGCAAATTCTTCGGCTAGCGGCCCGAAATCGCCTCCTTCGGCAACCGCTTGCAACTCAGTATCAGCGACCTTGCCATATTGAAAAACTGATTTGTCTACATCGCTATGCCCCACCGCGAGAATGGGTGTAAGGTATATACCCTTGGTTAAGTTTTCAACAGTAATTGTGTAGTTATCCCAATCTTTGCCGCTAGACACTCCTGTGCTTACTACTAGCCCGCAAGAAACTAACGAGAGCCCCACTATGATTGTTACCACAACCAATGTAATTCTCATTTTCCTACCCTCAATTTAAGAAACGCTGTAGATCCTGAAAAATATGCACTCCATCTCATACATTTTCGCAAGGCACAGGCAGATGTGAGTACGTCAGTTCTGGCCTTTGCTTATTCACTATCAATATACCATGAGAATGTAAAATAAAATTGAATTTGCACTGAGGAAAATAGTAGAATATTATTGTTCAGTTAGTGCACTGATTAGTACGTTTTTGAAACTCTATATTGTATTGCTTTTAATGCGATTTATTGAGTATTTAAGGACGTTTTATATAAATCTCGTCTAAGCTTTGGGATCAAAATTATATGAATGAGAATTCACTAGAGGATATCCACATCAGAATTGAAAAACTTAAAACAGAGCACAGAGACCTTGATGATGTCTTACAGAAGCTATCGTCAGACCCTGGTACCGATGAGTTGCAAATTCGTCGTTTGAAAAAACGAAAATTACAACTTAAGGACACTATCGCTCATTTGGAAAACCAAGCATTGCCTGATCTTTCTGCCTGAGTTTAATCGTTGGCGCTTTCAGGTTTGTGCGTCAGCGTCAGATTCAACAATCAGTATCGGTAATAATCCGGTTTGTAAGGTCCTTTGATTGGAACACCGATGTATTTCGCTTGTTCCTCGGTTAACTGCGTCAGTTTGGCTCCTATTTTGTCAAGGTGCAATTTTGCGACTTCTTCGTCAAGGGCTTTTGGCAACACATACACTTCTTTACGGTACTGATCAGATTTCGTCCACAACTCAATTTGGGCGAGCACTTGGTTGGTAAACGAGTTTGACATTACAAAACTCGGATGGCCAGTTGCACACCCAAGATTTACAAGCCGCCCCTCTGCTAGCAATATCAGTTTTTTTCCATCTGGAAAAATGACGTGATCGACTTGCGGTTTGATATTCTCCCACTTGAACTCGCGTAAGGAAGCAATATCGATCTCTCCATCGAAGTGTCCGATATTACAAACAATGGCTTGATCTTTCATGGCACGCATATGCTCTATGCTTATGACATGCCAGTTGCCAGTCGCGGTCACAAAAATATCACCAATCTCTGCCGCTTCTTCCATCGTGACAACTTGATAACCTTCCATCGCAGCTTGCAATGCGCAAATCGGGTCAATTTCAGTAATGAGTACGTTGGCACCTTGGCCGCGCAAAGACTGGGCACAACCCTTGCCAACATCCCCATAACCGCAGACGACCGCGATTTTGCCGGCTATCATCACATCTGTTGCTCTTTTAATTCCATCTAGTAATGATTCGCGACAGCCATAAAGATTGTCGAATTTACTCTTGGTTACCGAATCATTGACGTTAAAAGCAGGACACAGTAGCCTCTCGTCAGCCATCATCTCATATAACCGTAAAACACCAGTAGTTGTCTCTTCGGTTACTCCTCTGACATCGGACATTAGTTCAGGATATTGCTGATGCATAAGCAAGGTGAGGTCGCCACCGTCATCAAGCAACATATTAGGCCGCCAGCCATCAGGTCCGAAAATTGTCTGTTCAACGCACCACCAATATTCCTCTTCGGTTTCGCCTTTCCAAGCGAATACTGGTGTGCCAGTCACTGCGATAGCGGCAGCAGCGTGATCCTGTGTTGAAAAAATGTTGCAGGATGACCACCTGACCTCGGCACCTAGTGCTTGCAATGTCTCGATTAAGACAGCAGTTTGGATTGTCATGTGAAGGCAACCGGCAATTCGCGCACCATTAAGTGGTTTGCTAGTGCCATATTTGTCTCTCAGCGCCACCAACCCCGGCATTTCAGTTTCTGCAATCTCAATTTCTTTGCGTCCCCATTCTGCAAGAGACAGGTCTGCGACTTTGAAGTCATCGGTAACGGGTCTAAGTATAGCGGTCATTTAGGCACCCTCTAAAAATGTTAGTTTCTATGATTAAGTTCTGGTTATGCGGCAGCTTGCAATAAGGCTTCAACGTAGTTTGTCGCCTCCCAGGGGAACCCGTCACCTGTGCGGCCAAAGTGGCCATAGGTTGCGGTTTTGGTATAAATTGGCCGTAGCAAATCTAAAGTGTCAATAATTTGCTTTGGCTTCATGTCAAATACCGTTCCTACAATTTCGGACAACCGGTTATCATCCAAACCGGATTTTACAGTGCCAAAGCTGTTGACCATTAGTGAAACCGGTTGAGCAACACCAATAGCATAGGCGATTTGAATTTCGCATCGTTCGGCGAGTTTGGCCATTACAATGTTCTTTGCAATATGCCGTGCGGCATAACTAGCTGAACGGTCGACTTTAGATGGATCTTTGCCAGAGAATGCGCCGCCGCCATGCCGAGACATGCCACCATATGTATCGACAATAATTTTTCGACCAGTCAAACCGCAATCAGCTTTTGGTCCCCCCTCAATAAAACGTCCTGTGGGGTTTATCAGAATACTGCTATTGATGGAGGGTAGCATTTTTTCGGGAACCACTGGTTTGATTATCTCCTCAATCACGCCTTCGCGAATTGTTTTTGAGTCGACAGGTTCGGAATGTTGCGTAGAGAATACTAATTTAGATATTGAAACCGGTTTGTCATCTTCATAGATTACACTTACTTGTGCTTTAGCATCCGGACCTAGCCAATCAAGCAACCCGGCCTTCCGTACTTTTGCCTGTTTTTCGACAAGGCGATGTGCAATGGTGATGGGCAATGGCATAAGCACATCAGTTTCGTTGCACGCATAACCGAACATTAACCCTTGATCTCCAGCGCCTTGGGCAGTATCTTCACCTACACCTTCGTCAACTCCAAGTGCAATGTCCGGGGATTGCTCATTGAGCAGGTTGGTGATTTTCACTGTCTTCCAGTCAAACCCCTTGTCATCACAATCATAACCAATATCTTTAATGGTTTGCTTGACTATGGACTCATAGTCGACGTTTTCAGCTTGAGTGCTGATTTCACCAGCTAGCAAGGCGTGATGTTCAACACCAGCATTGCCGTTTTTAGATTTGACAAGTGTTTCGCAACCAACGCGGCTGTTTATATCTTGTGCGATTAATGCATCAAGTATGGCATCCGAAATTTGGTCTGCCATTTTATCTGGGTGTCCTTCTGAGACTGATTCCGAAGTGAAAATATAACGATTTGGCATACGGTTCATCGTTGGAGGTTAATAGAATTAGCGTTATTTTATCAACAATAATAAGTTCGAGATGTAGGTATTTGGTATACCGTTTGAATTCGGTAAATTTGTGACCAGGTAATAAATTTTATGGGCAATTAATCAGGCTTGGTTCACTCACTGTTTTGTTTGTGTTTATCGATACCTCAGTTATACGAGTCGTAATCGGTTAACACCTAAATTGGATAGAAAGCAGCTAGGAACAAGCTATCAGCTATTACATTGCCCTGAGGTTAACTGTTCAATTCCTTTATTTTTCGGGTGATTGTGTTTCGTCCCCAGTCTAGCAATTTTGCGGCCTTGCCACGGGACCCATCAGTATAATTCATTACTGCTTCAATCATAATGTTTTCAATGCACTGCCGTAAGTTCAAATCACCATGGAAGTCAAAAGTTTCCATGTATCGTTCAATCGCCAATCGCAGCTTCATTTCAGATGATAACTCCACCCCTTCGTTGGCATGGTGGCTTTTTAATATTTCAGTCAGGTCTTTAGCTTGTACCGCTTTTGCTGGTGTCATTACGGTAATGGATCGGCAAAAATTCTCAATTTCTCGGACGTTGCCGGGCCAGTCATAGGCAACTAGTCTTGCTATCGCCTCATCGGTTAAAGACTTCTCTTCTACATTTAGCTGATTGCTGGCTTGTGACATAAAATGCTGAATCAACAAAGGTATATCATCTCTGCGCACACGAACAGGAGGTAACGCAATGCGTACCACATTTAAACGATGAAATAGGTCAGCCCGAAAAACTTTCTGTTCAACAAGATTTTCAAGATCTTGGTTAGTAGCTGCGACTATGCGAACATCGACAGATACTTCGTTGACGCCACCAACTCGATAGAACTTACCTTCTGACATTACTCGTAACAGCCGACTCTGGAGATCACGTGGCATATCTCCAATTTCATCTAAAAATAATGTACCGTGATTAGCTTGTTCGAATCTGCCAATACGTCGTTGATTAGCTCCGGTGAATGATCCTTTTTCATGGCCAAACAATTCGGACTCAAGTAGGTCGGCTGGAATTGCAGCGGCATTTATTGCGATAAATGGCTGGTTACGGCGAATGCTATTCTCATACAGTGCTTGAGCGACAAGTTCTTTGCCGCTGCCCGATTCGCCGGTAATCAATACATTAATATCAGATCTTGAAAGTCGCCCAATAGCCCGAAATATCTCTTGCATAGGTGCCGATTTGCCAATCATCAATGAACTGCTGGCAACTCTACTGTGTTGCAAATCTCTTAGGGCGCCAGATTCATTCAATACTTGTTTAATAAGTGCTACAGCACGGTCAATGTCAAATGGCTTGGGCAGGTGTTCGCGGGCGCCTCGCTGATAAGTTGCTACTGTTATGTCAAGATCACTATATGCGGTCATGATGATTACCGGCAGTTCAGCATCTTGTTTTTGAATATAATCTAAAAATTCAAGTCCATCCACACCTTGCATGCGAATGTCGGTGACGATCAGTTGCGGTTTTTCTTTGTCAAATGAATCAAGCGCATCGTCAGCGCTTTCGAACAAGCGCGCGCTGAGACCTTCGCTTTTTAGGGCTTGGGCCAAAACCCAGCGTATAGACTCGTCATCGTCAATAATCCATACAGGCTCTGGCGATAACTTCATCAAACCCCCTTCATGATTGGTTGCACTGCTCTTATTCAGCAAACTTTAAAAGCACTGTAAAGCATGTGTTGCCGGGGGTGCTATTGCAGGTAACCGCACCACCGTGTCTACTGACAATTCTGTGAACGATAGATAGGCCAAGTCCTTCTCCTTTTGGCTTGCCAGATATCATTGGATAGAAAATTTGATCTATCAAGTTTTGCGGTATCCCGCAACCATCGTCCAGAATGTCAATTTTAGCAGCACGCACATAGCGAATCTTGCCGATAGTGACTTGTCTTTCGACTCGGGTGCGAATGGTGATTACTCCTTGGTTGCCCACGGCTTCGACCGAATTTCTAACGAGATTCAGGAAAGCTTGAATCAACTGTTCCTGATCGCCAATTATGGAAGGCAGACTTGGGTCGTAGTCGCGAACTAATCGAATGTTGTTTGGCGTTTCTGCGAATACCAGCGCACGGACATGTTCTAGTACTCTATGAATGTTGAAACTGGACAGATTAAGCGGCATCTGCCGCATGGACATGTTGTCCACCAGTGCGCAAAGCCGATCGGCCTCCTTAACAATGATGTCAGTATAGGTATGCAGGTGCGGACTATTTCCAAGTTTGCGTTCAAGTAACTGCGCAGCACCGCGAAGGCCGCCGAGCGGGTTCTTTATCTCATGTGCTACCGCTTGAATAACTGCGTTGTTTGTACTTTGGCCAAAATCAACAGAGTCTTTTTCAAGTTTTTTTGCGACTGCCTTGACTTCGTTGATTTCCAGTATCAGATGTTGTGAGTTATCAAACACAATAGGTGTCACAATGCAGTCAACAAGATGTGCCCGATGATGTGAGTCATATAGAGACACTTGTCGCAATGTTGCAATCTGAGATGTGTGAAGAATTGTGTTTAGCAGTTCGCTGGTACTTTCTTGCTGAAAATATTTGAGTACGCTTGTACCGAGGACTTGATTTTCACTGATAGCAAGTAGCGAGTGCGCCGATGGGTTAGTCAGGGATACGTTTAGGTCAGAGTCGCAGACTATGATTGCGGTGCTCAGATCCAGAAGCAACTGCGGATGTTTCCAAATCCGATTAGCGGTCGTTTTAACAGCATGATTGATAGAAGGACAGACGCTCACACTTGGAAGTCAGGGCACTAGGCGAGAAGTGGATGTTCAGAAAATATGGCTGTCTCAACGTCAACAGTAAAGGGGTCTAGCTGTTTAATAACAGCTAGACCTCCGAATTTTGCCAATGATAGCAACGAGTGTGCCAAAGCGCGGCTTGATTGTCAGTTCCTGTCTCGAAACATCTATTTGTTGTAATACATTTCGAACTCAAGAGGGTGTGTTACAAGTCGCATAGCCTTGACATCTGCGTCAAGTAATTCAATGTATGAATCGATAGTGTTGTCAGTGAATACACCACCCTCTTTGAGAAAGTCGCGGTCGCCGTCAAGCGCGATCAATGCTTGATTCAATGAAGGGGCGACTCGCGGAATTTTCTTCTCTTCAGCGGGAGTGATATCATAGAGGTCTATATCAGTTGGAGGTCCTGGATCAATCTGATTATTGATTCCGTCAAGGCCTGCCATCAACATTGCGGCGAATGCAAGGTAGGGATTAGCCAACGGATCTGGAAAGCGCATTTCAACTCTCCTTGCAACCTCAGGTGTAAAAGGGATGCGGCAAGACGCAGAGCGGTTGCAAGCAGAATACCGCAACAACACTGGCGCTTCGTAGCCCGGAACTAGTCGCTTGTAACTATTGGTAGTCGGGTTGGTAAATGCATTCAAAGCTTTGGCATGTTTGAATATTCCGCCAATGTACCACAGTGCTTCTTGGCTCAAATCACATGCTTTGTCGCCTGCGAACATTGACTTGCCGTCTCTGATCAGGGACTGGTGAACATGCATGCCTGATCCATTATCACCCACGAGTGGTTTCGGCATAAAAGTCGCTGTATAACCATGTGCATTGGCTACATTTTTCACACAATATTTATAGGTTTGGATACCATCTGCCATCTTTACCAGCGTGTTATATTTAATGCCAATTTCAGATTGGCCGGCTGTACCGACTTCGTGGTGGTGTTTTTCAACCGACAAACCCATATCAATCATGGCATCGCACATCGAGGCGCGGATGTCGCTGAAAGAGTCAGTTGGCGGAACTGGAAAATAGCCGCCCTTTACGGCTGGCCGGTGTCCTAGGTTTGGACCTTCATCATGGCTGCGAGAACTGCTCCAAGCGCCTTCATAGGAATCGATTTCGTAGAACACACTCTCCATATCTGTATTCCAGCGCACGCCGTCGAAAATGAAAAACTCAGGCTCAGGTCCAAAATATGCAGTTTCAGCGATATTTGTAGATTTGAGATAGTTTTCGGCCTTCATTCCAATGCTCCGAGGATCTTTGTCGTACCAATCGTCAACATTCGGATTGTAGATGCTACAGCGAATAATGATGGTAGTTTGCTGAGCAAAAGGATCTCTGACTGTAGAGGACGGATCTAGAATCATGCACATATCAGATTCATTGATTGGTTGCCAACCCTGTATTGAGGAACCGTCGAACATCATGGGCTCGTGGAACATTTCTTGTGAGAAACTGCTGATCGGGATCTCCATGTGTTGGACTGTGCCCCTCGTGTCCGTGAACCGCAGGCTAATGAATTTAGCGTTGCTGTCCTTGATGAGTTTCATCGCGTTCTTTTCAGCAGTAGCGTCGTGTAAGGTCTGAATAGCTTTTTCGACCGACATAGTTATCTTTCTCCAAATGATGACAAGTTAGTAATTTACATTAAGAGTTACAGCAAATTTCATACCAGTTTGAGAGAGGTGTTTCAAACTCAAAATCATACAAAGTTTGCTATTATAGTGCAGAAAATGTGCGTAGTTGCACTAAATCGGTGCATCAAGAGCATCACAAATCCGTGGTGTGATGACAATTTCAAATTCGATAGCCTCTTTCAACGACTTTGCCGAATTATGTCAATTTAGATTGTACGCCTGCTCGCTATACTATTCCATGACTTTTATATATATTCGGTGAGTGAACTGCTTGCTTCAATTTACGTATGGCTGGGGTAAAATTGTCTGTATGAATCGAAGACCATTTCCAAAGCCGCCACCAGCGGACCCTCAACCAGTGGAGGTGTGGTTGAGGCGTGCAGACCGCGCCGAGTCAGGACGCGAAGCATTCTTCCGAGGGCGTGATGCAGAATTTGAGGTTTTCCGTTCTGCTGTAACTAGCCTCAGCGGAGGAATTCTTGGTGGTGGCACGATGATTTTCCATGGTGCCCCAGGTGCTGGTAAATCTGCGTTGATGCAGGAATTCAAAGAAGCCGTTCGGTGTCATTCTAAACCAGAAGCGCCTTGGATAACAGTGTCCATTAATCCCTATTCCCTGCAGTCCCCTGTCGATGTCATTGAGACAATCTTTGAAGCTGTGAATACGGAAATCGAACGCCTTAGGGAATTGATTTCAGATACAGCTCTCACAATAGCCCTGAACAGCCTTTTTGACTTGAGCAGGGAAATGTACCAGGAATTATCGCAACGCGGAGGTGGGGCGTTTGGCCTGTCTGTGGGTGGGCGAAGGGATGATGGAGTGCCGGCCGGGCGGATTTTCCGAAATGCAGCGCCATTTTTGAGGAAGTTTCATATCGTAGTCTGTGTAGATGAAGCCCAAAACATACCTGTCTCAGATAAAACAAAGGACGTTCTTGATTGTCTCCACCGGGATTCTCAAGGTATTCCTCTTTTGGTGGCCTTTTTCGGACTCAGTGATACACTTGACGTGTTACGCCAATGTGGTCTGTCAAGATTCGCCGACGAGCGGATTGTGAACCTTGAACCTCTTTCGCATGAAGATACGGCCTGCGCTATTCAGAACGTCTTTGATGTTTATGATTTTAAAGGAACACCGGAAGAACGGGCAACATGGGTGGACAGTCTAGCGCAATTGTCTCAGGGATGGCCGCAGCATATTAATCGAGTCGCTGTGGCTGCAGTTCGGGTTATCCGTCACCGTGGTGGGCAAATCGAGGGGCATTTGCTGGAACAGGCATTGGAACGTGGAAAGGAGCGGAAAGATGATTACTATGCTGGCCGACTTGCCGCCGGTTCTAATCGAGCTTGGGTTTACAGGCAGTTGGCGCTAGCTGCAGAAGAAAACGGTGGCGCTTTATCTTACGACGAAATTGACTTGCTTACTGAATGTGCGCGCAATAGAACGGGAGAAACACCTGATGAGTTCCTGACCAACACTTTGCATGCTGGCTTGCTGGCTCCTGCGCGTAATATTCCCGATCATTACAGAATTCCGATCCCATCTATGGGTGACTACCTGAAGATGTTACCAGTGTCAAAAAAGTAAATTTCACGCAAGATGATATTGATAAACACTTTTTAACCGTCTCAACAGTCAAAAAGAGACCAACCCAGCTTTTTGCCGCAAGAATTAACAAACGATGAGCCAATTATTTTTTCTAGGCTCAGACTTCTCGACCTCAAGTAAATACAAAAGGTCAGTTGGCTTTCAAAACTAACGGCTTCAATTCATCTCGAAGATTCGGGCTGCTATGAATGCTACCCCATTTACAGGAAAAGGATAAAGTGATAGGCTCGCAATCTTAGACATTGGTCCACAAGTCAAGATGCTGCATGTATGGTAAGATGCCTAGCGTTAACTGTACCGCGATAACGGCATTGCAGATGTTATTCGCATTTTGACATATTATGGATGACTGACCAACGTAGATGTTGGACCATCGCGTGTCGATTGTTATATCGGGTTAAGCACACTGTTTCAGAGTTGTATAGATACTGAGCTAATCTATAGGTTTTTTACATAGTGGCATATGCTCTGAAACATCTTAACCAAGTTATGAGTTCAATGAATCCTTGTAGCGGAGTGGAAGGCTCTTTGCTGCGCTATTGTGCATTGGTACCGGTTTAAACAAACAAGTCTGAAGTGCTGCTCTGCTTGTTGTAGGTAGCAAGCTTGGCCAGTTATTAATGAATGTGTTTATTGTCCTTTAACTCATTTGGATTTATGTACGAGTAACTTTAGCCTCCGACTCGTAATCGTATCAGCGATTCCTCACCTCGAGTTTTTGCATCTAGAACTTTATGACCGTGTATGCGGCACCAAGCCGGAATATCAACTAAAGCGCCAGGGTCGGTGCATCGGACTTCCAGAACTTGTCCGTTCTCAAGCTCTGAAATTCGTTCTTGAGTGCGTATTACCGGCATTGGGCACAGCAAATTGCGTGCGTCAAGTGTATTCATATATACCAAAGCTTAGGTATTTCCTCTGATTTCATTGGTGTTACCGATAGCATACGCTGATTGCCGTCTAATCTTGTGAATTGAACTTCAACTTGGTTAGCATTGCGTGCTTTACCGAATCGCGCAACTAGACTAGCTGCAAATTCCAAGTCTCCTTCAGGAATTTCGCCATCAACCAGTGATATCGGGCCTTCCCCATTCGCAACCGCAAAGTGTGGGAATTTCAATCGATATCCTTTCAAATAGTGCGATTCGCCTGAGTCCCTTGCGATAATTAGCTTCCAACTGTCTACGGGTCGCAAATGTCGTCCGACTTTCAACAACATGATGTCATCAAGTTCATAGTCTCTATTATTGCGATTGTTCCAAAAATCTTTAAGCTTTCGTGAATAGGACTTATCTGTTAAGAAGCAACAACCGCCGGCGGGCTGGGAAAAGTCTCTTATGCCAAAATCAGCGGCCATTTGTATTTGGGTGCGGCGTCCGCGCCCTGTAATGTCACAGAGACGGTTCCGGTCAATCCATCCGGCGCGTTCGGGTAAGGTTGGTTGTAGGAGTTTTGCACTCAGTGGCCGCAACAAGAGATCGAATGTGCCAGATTCTCGGGCAACAACAGGGAACGTAATACGGCGTTGCGATTTAGGACGTTGTCCGAGTACTTCGCCGGTTATTACGAAATCAAAGCCTTTTCTTTCCATCCACGATTTTGCTTTGCCAACCATAAAACTTTTACAATCAAGACAGGGATTGAGGTTGGCGCCGTAACCGTGTCGAGGATTCAAAACAATGTCTTTGTAGGATTCGATTGCATCGATGATATGCAATTTGATGCCAAGCTGTTCAGCAGCCCAAAGCGCGTTGTTGCGCTTTTGACGCTTTTTATCGCGATTCTTGATAGCGTGCGTATGCCCTTCGACGCAAAAGCCTGTATAAATGTTCAATCCTTCAACGTGAATGCCCTGATCTATGACGATTCGAGCGGCAAGTAATGAATCTAGCCCACCGGAAATCAGGGCAACCGCCTTGCGCTGAGTTGCCATTGATAAACAAATCCCTCTTTTTGTAGTTTTACATAATAATTGTAACTGTAAAGATCTTTCTAATTGCTATCATACTAACGCCGCAATTATAGTGTAATTATCATGTCAGTAAGATATTGAAAATGATAGTAATACCATGCAACGAAGTAAAGTCCAGTTCCAAAATAGCGTGAGCTTCAACTTGTTTTCAAGCTCTAGGGCGCCGCACAGCAGGGCTACGATACCTTCTTGCAACTGGAGCTACCCAACGGTTATTAATGTTACCACTGCGGCTAGTTTGAATTTTGTTGATTCACCGAAAGTTAGTTGCAGCAGTGAAATCGTAACCACCGCCAAAACTCAATTGCGGCCCGCATCATCTGCGACTCTGCCAAGCCGCCCCTAAATATGTTGTATCAAGCCACCTTCCTGTTATCGCAGACAAAAAAGGTGTCTTGATGATGAGTTATATTGCGACTAGAACACTGTCTATAACGCAGATTGGCTCATGAAACGCAAGCTGATAGTGGAATGCAATTGCGAGAGCTTGTTTGGAAGGTTGATGCTGACAATCAATTGCATTGGAATCAGGCAACTGAATACGCTAGACTAAAGTCATGAAATGCAAACACTAACAATTCCAACATCTGCCAAATAAGACTGTGCATCAAAGTCAATTTATTCTAGGCTGTTGCATAAGCATGTTGTGAAAGGCAACCTACCTAGACAGGTTGGTGTCCAAAGCTAAATTTCAAAGCCGCAGGGCGGTTTGCCCGAACTCGCTAATTGTTTGATAGTGTTCAAACAGGCGTTGGTCATTTTTATATAATTCCTTTTTAGCCGATGGCTTACAGGTCACCTAACAGAAGATGATTTTTTACATTGGTCGGTTTATGCGGTTTCAGAGCCAAACTCCAATTAGGGTGCTTTACATCAGACCAATGAGGCAAGATAGTTAGTGTTGATTAAAATCACAAGATAGGTGGTATATTAACCTGCTAAGCTTTGATTGTATTTGACAATATTATTTAGGTTGATTGCCTGTTCGTAAGGCATTGGTAATATTGAAGTAAGTTGTGCTTGGTAAACGACTACAAGCTTAACTGCTTGCTTCTTTCTGAATATGACCTGTAATAAAAGATCTGAGCGGTGATTTTTTTTGATTAAGCATTGTAAATGTGTAAAATACAAAAAATAAAAGTGAACCATCGCAACTTCTTTTTACTAGAGGGGGATTAGCGCAATGAGTGCTATGAGGATTGACACATTATCGATGGATAATCTCTGGATGCCGTTTACAAGCAACCGAGATTTCAAATCAGACCCAAGGATTATTGATAGGGCAAAAGGTGTTTATTTGTATACAACGGAAAACCGCCCTGTCATTGACGCTTCTTCAGGGTTGTTTTGCTGTGCTGCCGGGCATAGCCGGACGGAGATTGCTGATGCTGTTCATCAACAATTAAGCAAGCTTGACTACTCTGCTCCGATGCAACTTGGTCATGAACTTTCGTTTGAATTGGCTCAACGGCTTGCCACACTCACTCCCAAAGGGTTGGATCGAGTCTTTTTTGTCAACTCTGGATCTGAATCTGTAGACACAGCTATCAAGATTGCGCTAGCTTATCACTTCGTTCGAGGCGAAGGTCAAAGACAGCGGTTGGTTTCGCGCGAACGAGCCTATCATGGAGTGAACCTCGGTGGCACAGCGCTAAGTGGAATGGTTAAAAACCGCCAAGCATTCGGAGTGGGGTTGCCCGGCGTTGCACATATGCGTCATACGTGGTTGCCGGAAAACAGATTCCAACGCGGGCAACCATCCCATGGTGCGGAGCTGGCAAATGATCTTGAACGAATTGTATTAAATTATGGGGTTGACGTTGTTGCTGCATGCTTTGTAGAGCCGATAGCAGGTTCGACCGGTTGCCTTATTCCTCCTCATGGTTATCTTGAGCGACTACGGGAAATCTGTGACCAATATGGAATTTTGCTGGTATTTGATGAGGTGATTTGCGGGTTTGGCCGCACCGGTCAACCATTTGCGTCACAGAGCTTTGGTGTCTTGCCTGATATTATGACCTTGGCCAAAGCACTTACAAATGCTGCTCAACCGATGGGTGCAATTGTTGTCAATCGCGACGTTTATGAGACCATAATCAATGCTGCACCTGAAAAGTCAATAGAGCTTTTTCACGGTTATACCTATTCTGGCCACCCTGCAGCCTGTGCCGCTGGGCTCGCAACCATGGATATATATGAGAACGAAAATCTATTTGAGCGAGCGAATAATCTGTCCGGCTATTTCCTGGATGCTATATTTAAACTCCAGGAGTATGAAATTGTGACTGATGTTCGTGGTTATGGGTTGATTGCTGGATTGGATTTTGCACCTTCAGGAATGCCCGGAAGTGTTGGCATTTCAATTCAGAAAAAACTATTCCATGAAGGGTTGCACGTAAAAACAACCGGCGACGCAGCTATTATTGCACCCCCCTTAGTATCAACTGAGGAGCATATAGATGAAATAGTCGAAAAGTTTCGCTCAGTTTTAGAAAATTATTGATTTATATTTTTTATTTTATTTTTCACTACATAAAGAGGAAAGGAGAAATACTATGGTTTTAGATCGAAAGCGCGGCGTAAGTCGCAGAAAATTTATCAAATCGACTGGTGCTGCAAGTGCTGCTGCACTCGTTGGGCCTTGGGTAATTAGCCCAAAGGTTCTAGCGTCATCAGGTGAAGTCAATGTTCTGATGTGGTCAGATTATCTGCCGCCTGATTATTTATCGGCGTTCACCGCTGAAACTGGAATCACTGTGAATTACACGGGTATCGGTTCCAATGAGGAAATCATCAACAAGATGAAAGCAACCAAAGGCAAGGGTGTGGATATATGCAGCCCTACCAATAATCGTTCTGGACAGTGGGAAGACCTTGAGTTGCTTCAGCCGTGGGATTACAGCAGAATACCCAATCTTGCCAATGTTAATCCAGCCATGATGAAAATTGGTGATGCTGAATGGAATATTGACGGCAAGGGCTCGCACTGGTTGCCGCAAATTTGGGGTACCGAGGGTGTAGGCTGGCGTACAGATTTATACTCACCTCCGGGAGGCGAACCGAGCTATGGCAACATTTGGGATGGCTCAGCCGAAGGTAATACCATGATTCGGCCGCATTCAGGTATGTTAGGTGCGGGCCTTTATATGGAGACAATTGGTGAGCTTGAGCCGGGTGATGTCTGGCGAGCTTATGAGAGCGAAGCAAAAATGCGTCCAATCTGGTCCAAGATTACCGATTTCTGCATTGCCAATAAATCCCAGATCAAGCTGTTTTGGAATGATGCTGATACGCAGAAAAACGGCTTCTTGAACGACGGTGTGTTGGTAGGCCAGACTTGGGACGGTCCGCCGCTTGCAATGAAAACAGGAGGTGAACCAATTCACTATCAAGCTCCAAAAGAAGGTTCGATGGCTTGGGTTGATGGTATGGCACTGTCACACGCGTCAGAGAATATAGATCAGGTTTATGCATTCGTTGAATTTGCATACAGAAAAGAACCGGCGGGCAAGGCAATTGATACACACGGCTACAATTCAGCGGTAATCGGTGCTGATGCTTATACAGGTGCAGCCTATAAAAAGAATTTCTCTGAGGCTTACCCAGGTGATGCTTTGGCTAATCTGAATCCATGGCCAGCAGAACCACAGTGGTATGCTGACGTGAGAACTGAGTTTCGCAACAAGTTTGTAAATGCTTAGTTAAAGTGTTATTGACTGTGGGCCAGGCATTTGCTTGCAAATGCCTGGCTTGCAGCTTACCAAAGGAGTGCTTCCGTTGAAGATGCGAGGATAAAGATATGAGTGCGGATGTTAGGCTTGAAGATGTTTGGATCAGATTTGGTGACTTTGTAGCAGCTCGTGAAGTCAATCTCCATATTCAGGACAAGGAATTTTTCACAATTCTTGGTCCGTCAGGTTGTGGTAAGACAACTTTGCTCAGAGCTGTATCGGGTTTTCTGTCACCCTCTGAGGGTAATGTGTTAATCGGTGGACAGGATATGGCTGGTATTGGACCTAACCGGCGTCCAACAGCGCTGATATTTCAAAATTTGGCATTGTTCCCGCTGATGACAGTATGGGAGAATATTACCTTTTCACTTGAAGTTAAGGGTATCGGTAAAACTGAACGACGAAAACGGGCAGATGAGTTGCTTGAGCTGATAGCGTTGCCTGGGCAGGGCGACAAGATGGTCAATGAGCTTTCGGGCGGTCAAAAGCAACGCGTAGCGATTGCACGCGCACTGGCGGCCGAGCCTAATGTCCTTTTGTTAGATGAGCCATTGAGTGCACTAGACTTGAAACTGCGACAGCATATGCGCACTGAACTGAGAGCGATTCAGCAACGAGTGGGTATCACTTTTATTTATATCACTCACGACCAAGGCGAGGCGCTGACAATGTCTGACAACATTGCTGTAATGCGTGAAGGAATTGTTGAACAAGTTGGCGATGGAACAACTGTGTACGATCACCCTGATACCGCGTTTGTCGCTTCGTTCGTTGGTGAGAACAATCGTTTTGCTGGGAAAGTTGAAAGCGTCTCAGATGGTGTAGCATCGGTCAGCACACCTGAGGGGGTGCTTGTCGCCCGCTGTAGTAAAAACCCCGATTCGTCCGTCAAGGTTGGTGACGACGCCTACATTTTTATACGACCGGAATCTCTGCAGTTCGCGAACGGCACAGACCTTGATAACAAAATGCCAGCTAAGGTGTATCAGGAAGAGTTTGAAGGGCATTTCTGGCAAGTTTTCATAGATGTAGTTTCATCACAGAAACGCCTTAAGATGTCTTTTGTCAATGATGCCGATAGTCACCGCGGACACATGCAAAATCGAGATATTACCGTTGGTTTTTCCCGCAACGCAGCTATAGCGTTGCCGGAAGGGGCGCTGGCGGCCGAGTAAACACATAAAACGGAGCGCTGGGAACGATGATAAATTACTGGCGAAATTTTTTTGAAAAAAATGGTGTTGCGGTAGCAATTTTCCTTCTGGTCGCAGTTGGATTTTGGTTGCTGATGATGATCATTCTGCCGCAACTTTTCATGCTGGATTTTTCAGTGCGGGCGAATGTTCCGCCGCCAAAGTTCGGCACCGAAGAACACTTCTATACTATTGAGCACTACAAATATTTGATATTCGGTAGCGCACAGTCAACAGATTCATTTAATATCATTGACTTGACAGTGTTTTACAGAACAATTCTGGCTGCGATTTTCGTAACCTTAATTGATGTGGCCTTGTGCTATCCGATCGCCTATTATCTTGCACATGTTGCAACTGGTGGTTGGAGTAGACTTATGGTGCTTTCGCTGATCGTGCCATTTTGGGTGAACGAAATCCTGCGTGCATTTGCATTCAAGATCATTTTCGGCTCTACCGGCATAATTAACGGATTTTTGCTTACTGTTGGCATATTGGACAAGCCTTATGACTTTATTCGCAACGATGTTGCGCTGTGGGCTGGTCTCAGTTATGCGTTTATATTGTTGATGATCTTCCCAATCTACAATGCTATCGAAAGCTTAGACAAGAATCAAATTGAAGCGGCAAGAGATTTAGGTGCTTCATGGTTCAGAATTCATCGCCGTATCGTCATACCACATGCCAAACCCGGAATCTCATCCGGGTGCACCATGGTTTTTATGTTAACCGCGGGTGCATTGGCAGCACCGCAGATTCTAGGCGGCCCAAGCAGTCTTTGGTTTACACAAATTATCTACCAAGGGTTTAATCAGGCCGGCAATTGGGCTCGTGGTTCTGCGTATGCGATTGTTCTTCTAGTATCTTGCATAATCTTCGTGCTGACAATGATGAAGATCTTCAAGGTTAAATTTGGAGAGATGATGAAATGATTATGGAACGCATACAAAAGATCTTAGTCATCGGCTTCGTTCTGTTATTTTTTACATATTTATTTGGCCCATTGATCGTGATGGGTGTGACCGCTTTCAATTCATCAGGTTTTCCAAGAGTATCCCCTTGGGATTGTTTTACCGCTGAGTGGTTCAATGTGCTGATCAACGATACACGCCTGATGGCCGGGCTTCGAAACTCGGTCATCATTGGTTTTGGTGTGGTATTGCTTGCTGTACCGATTGGGCTCGCTGGTGCGCTGATGTTGATGCAAGTCAAACAGCGTGTGCGACCTTGGTATTACACAATTACTATTGCGCCAATTCTTGTTCCTGGTGTTGTGCTTGGTATTTCCACTTTGCTCTTCTGGGATCGGGTCGGTTTACTGCTTGGTGCTAGTGAAACCTCAATATTCTATAACGGTATCTTTCTAACCATTATCGGACAGGCGACTTTCATCTCTGCTTATGCAATGTTGATATTCATTGCACGATTACAACGTTTTGATCCAGTACTTGAAGAGGCGGCTTTGGATCTTGGTGCAACTCATGTTCAAGCTTTTCGCAAGATCTTGTTGCCGTTTCTGAAACCGGCAATTGCTTCGGCAGCAGTACTCTCATTTTTGGCATCGTTTGAGAATTACAACACAACAATTTTCACAATTGTCTCAAGTAGCACAATCACGACAGTGCTGGCAAGCAAGGTGCGCTATGGAATTGATCCATCAATCAGCTCGTTGGCAGTCGCTATTGTATTCCTGACACTTGTTGGGGCAGTAATATTTGAAATATCGCAAAGGCGCGAGGCGCGAAGAGTTAAACAACAGTTAGCAGTTGCTCGCGGGGAGCTAAAAAAATCTTCCAAGCAGAGGTCATTTTTTTCAGAACCTGCGTTTATTATGGCCGCTCTCGTTGTTGTTGCTGGTCTTGGAACCGTTTATTTCGCTGGTACTATTGGGGTTGAGGAGTGCAAGGCCGTTGTTAAGCAAGAACGCCAAGCGGAAATCCAAAGGCGGGTAGAAAGGCGTCAAAAACAGGATTTGTTCAAGTCAGCAGTTGAAATGCAAGGACAACAGCCGGCTGAAGATGAGAGCGCACCAGATACCAAGGTCACTCCCAAAGGTCAACAGGAGTCTGGTGATATATTTGCGCCTCAGAATTTGCTGGAACAGGTTGGAGATTCTGAAGAGCCTGAATCGGCTCCGGGAACCGAAACCTATGAAGGTGTCTTTGCGCCGCAAAATCTGCAGGAACAAATTGGCGTAGAAGAGCAGCAAAACTAGCCTGTGCCAGCAGTGTAAAAGGTTGTGATGCTGACAACCTGTATCGGAGCATTTCCTAAACCTGACTTCCTAAGGTTACCGGATTGGTTTAATCTGCCAGATGGACCGGATACTTCAAAGCCTACTCAAAGCTGGGCCGAAGCCTTTACTAAGATGGGAGATACGGCAGATGAGACGATTTCTGCCGCATGTAAGCAGGTAGTCAGTGATCAGATTGAAGCAGGTATTGATATCCCCACTGATGGTGAGGTTAAACGCGAAAACTATATACATTATCATTGCCGGCACCTCGCCGGCATTGATTTTTCAAATTTGACCTTGCGTGAACTGAGAGGTGGTGCTTTTGAAGCAAAGCTGCCCACAATTACTGGCCAGATAAGCGCGCGGAATACAGGTTTTTTAGTTGAAGACTGGCGATTGGCTCAGTCATTTACTGAGCGACCTGTCAAAATTACCCTGCCGGGTCCGATGACTGTCACCGATACAAATGCCAATGCGTTTTACGAATCAGACAAAGCGCTCGGTGCTGATATTGCTGATGCACTGAATCAAGAAGTGTTAGCACTGGCGAGTGCTGGATGCCGGGTTATACAGGTCGATGAGCCAGTGTTTGCCCGCAAACCGACAACAGCATTGGAATTTGGCATTGAGAATTTGGAGCGAGTATTTCATGGTGTGCCCGCTAGAGTTACGAAAGTTGTTCACATGTGTTGCGGTTATCCAGATAGAATTGATCGTGTTGATTACCCCAAAGCCGATCCTGATGCATACTTTCAGATTGTAGATGCTATAGAGGAAAGTAGTGTGGATGTTGTATCTATTGAAGATGCCCATCGATACAACGATCTAACTTTACTTGAGCGGCTTAGAGAGACTAAAGTAATATTAGGTGTGGTAGCAATTGCTTGTAGCCGAGTTGAAACCGTTGAAGAGATTGTTTTACGTCTGAGGCAGGCTTTGGATCATATTGACAGGGAACGGTTGATTGCCGCTCCGGATTGTGGTTTGGGTTTATTGGGGCGTGACCTTGCGCTAACCAAGTTACATAACATGTGCAAGGCAGCGCAAACTTTATCTTAATTGCCGTCAATAGCTACGATTGTTGAACGCTTCTTTGCGGAATTGGCGATTGATTTGTATGAGAGCTGAATCAGCAATTTGAAAGTTCTGAAAATAAATGCCTAATCGTCGAATTATGTAATTTGTTATGATTCAAGAATAGGAAATGTAAAAATTCGGACATCGCTCTCATGCATGTAACTCCGTCAGTCCCCATAAGCCAATACAGGAACAGGAACGACAAGGATAAAGCCATCTTCTTTGTCGGTCGAAGAAATATTATAGCTGGTATTGAGAGCACGGTTGCCGGGATTGAAAGCAGGATCAAGGCTGAAACCTCTGATACAGGGTTGCAACCATGGAAGATGTTATCTAGCCAAGAGACGTAGCTGATTCAAGGGGCACCTGGTGCTGGTAAGTCGGCGTTGTTGAGTTATTTGCAGAACAGCTGGGAAGTAAGGGCTAACGGCCCAGTGACGGTGAGAATTGCCCCCAGCACTCTGAGAAACGAGAATAATGTCACACGCATAATTGCTAACCGCATCATACTGGAATTTGGTGTGGAAATACTCAATTCAGTTCGCACTATTGAAGCTGGCACTGGAGTGGATATGTTCATTCAGATTGGTGGCAAGGTGACAGACAGCGAGCAACCATCCCCTGGTTTGGTGCTGGAAGATCTGGCGAGTCTGTATAGCAAAACAGGTGCTGCGGTGTCCAAGCGAGTGTTGAAGGGAAGTTTACTCAAGCATCCGGAGTTGCGACCGATTGTGGTGATGATAGATGAGGTGCAGTTCTTTGAAGAGGAGGATGTGCCGGTATTGCGGAAGTTGCACAGCGGTGAGCATGGATTGCCAATAGTGGCGTTGCTGTGTGGACTTGCCTACTCCAAATCAATGCTAGCCAAAGCAAAAATCTCGCGCTTTGCCAAAACTGATAGGCTTAGCCATGTACAGACCATCGCTCCGCTTGAAACTGGTGAGGCAGCCCAGTCCGTAAGAGCCATGTTGAACGGTTATCAGATCAAAGGTCGACACAACTCAGACTTGCCTGAGAAGATAGATACCTGGTGCGATGGCTGGCCGCAATTCTTAGAGCACTATATAATGTCTTTGACTCGACATCTCAGTGCCAATGGTCTGGATCTAGCGAAGGTAGATGAGTCGGCGGTGCGTAGTGATGGTGATGCAAATCGTGCTGAGTATTATAGCGATAGGTTAGAAAACTCCCCAATCAGCGACAGTGAACAATTGCTTGCAGACGTTGCATGACTGATTGGTCCTAGTGGTTGTAAGAGAGGGGAGGTTCTTAGCATGCTGAGCAAGCGCAGATGGATTGAAGATGAATACCTCACCACTATGCCTGAGGGCATGAAGCCGATAGAGTTCATAGATGCAATGATTGTTGCAGGTGTGGTGCACCGCGTGGATGCGACTCTGACGATACCGATACCGTCGTTCCGGCAGTATCTGATTGACCGAGTGAAGTAATCTCATGCATGCTTGGGGTGGTATCTGAACTTAATGATTTTAGGTTTGACGCTGAGCTAGATGACAGATGTATTCCTTTTCGCCTAGATAGTTTTATTACCGATGATAAGGAAACAGCTTGCTTCACAATACCACTTAACCACTGAGATAAACACTTTCCATGTATATCAACTCATTTAGTGGGTGCTTTCGGTCGCGCTTCACCGTCACCTGTATAAGCTTGTGCTTCACCCGCCAAGCGGTAATATAAGAGATATTCAAGTCGCTGTTCGGTCTCGTCACTGAGAATCCTTGATGCTACGTGTTAACAAGAATGTGATGACAGCGGCTGCAGCACTACTGTAATTTTTACATCGTGATGAGGTTAGTGAGGGCACAAAAAACCACCGTAAGGCATTGAAAAACCACTTGTCAGTGCCGCTTGAAAGAGCTTCAAAGCACTGCTATCCGATGCCATAGAGTTGAAGAAGCTGGTTAGGGTTTTGGAGTAGTAGTAATTTAGTACTGTTTAGGTTGGTAGTTACTGTATTCTCAGACATCCTGACCTTGTACAATTCAAAACTAGACGTTATTCTCCGGATGAGCGGATCAAAAGCAATGCTGGTTTGCCAGTCCATTGCTTAGGTATCAAGGGTTTCATGTGAAAAATGCATGCCACCCATTTTGTACAGCAGGCACCATGGCCGTTTCTGGGATAATTCACTCCCTTGGCAGCAAGCACAAGAGATCAAAGAGAATATGACAACACCAGTAGACAACGGCAAATGTAGGTTTATAGATCAAGTCAGGAAGTCTGATTCTATTGGTTTGAATAAGATTCGAGCATTTTTGAAGCCTCTGTTGCTTCATTCTTGCACCAACCACGAAAACCACCAAGTCCGCGATTTTGCCACTCTGCGTGAGCAGCTTGCCAAGCTTGCATTCTCGCGTTCTCAATATCTTTGTCGCTTAGCTTGTCTCGCTTGACAATTTCTTTCAAGGCAATGTGGAATCCGAACTGAGATTTCGGTGTGACAAGCCCACAATAAGCGGCAATTTCTAAATCGTAGTGAAGACGAATTAGATCTGAGTCAGAATCGGCACTACATAGTGTGACCGTGCCGAAAACCAACAGAATAATTCTTGCTATATATCTCATTGAAACATAATGATAGTAAACTATACTTATACAAAGAATTCGCAATTTAATCTGTAGAAAATTTGTTAGGAAAAAGAGGTTCAATATGGATATTCAAGTTACTGATACTTTGCACCATTTTGTCAACGGTGCCAAGGTCGATGGCACAAGTGGTCGCTATGGCGAAATTTACAATCCTAGCATTGGTGCTGTGGTGCGCCGCACGCCCTTTGCAACCGTTGAAGAGGTTGATATGGCGGTTAATGCAGCAGCTGATGCACTTCCGGATTGGGCTGCAAGACCACCGGCTGCAAGGGCACAAGTCATGTTTGCTTTTCGAGAAATTGTGCGCAACAACATTGACTCAATTGCTGAAACATTGTCGGCTGAACACGGTAAAACAATTGAGGATGCAAAAGGTTCAATTGGACGCGGTCTTGAGGTCGTTGAATTCGCTTGCGGTATTCCACAACTATTGAAAGGTGAGATGTCAGAGCGTGTAGCTAAAGGAGTAGAGAGCTACTCGATTCGTCAGCCCGTAGGTGTTTGCGCAGGCATTACACCATTCAATTTTCCAGCAATGGTGCCGATGTGGATGTTCCCTGTCGCGATTGCCTGCGGTAATACTTTTGTGCTTAAACCTTCTGAGAAAGATCCTTCTTGCCCGATCATGTTGGCTGAAATGATGCAACAAGCTGGTTTGCCAGATGGTGTGCTCAATGTAATCAATGGAGACAAGGTTGCTGTTGATGCATTATTGACACATCCAAAAGTTGCAGCAATCAGTTTTGTCGGCTCTACAGCAGTTGGCGAGTATATCTATCAAACTGGATGTCAACATGGCAAGCGGGTACAAGCGCTGTGCGGTGCGAAAAATCACATGGTAGTAATGCCGGATGCTGATATGGATCAAGTGGTTGATGCCGCGATAGGTGCTGGTTATGGTTCGGCTGGTGAACGTTGCATGGCTGTTGCGGTTGTGGTTGCAGTTGGTGACGAAACAGCTGATGAGTTAGTGGGTCGGCTTAAAGGCCGAGTACAAGATCTAGTGATAGGACCATTTACGGATGACAAAGCTGAAATGGGTCCCTTGGTAACACCACAGCATTGTGAAAAAGTAAGATCGTATGTTGATCTCGGTGTTGAAGAAGGTGCTGAATTGGTTGTTGATGGCCGTGGATTTTCACTTGAGAGTTATAGTGATGGCGCCTTTTTGGGAGGTTGTTTATTTGACAAAGTCAAACCAGATATGAGAATATACAAAGAAGAGATATTTGGCCCGGTGCTATGTGTCGTGCGGGCAGGTAGCTACGATGAGGCATTGCAGCTTGTTAGCGATCATGAGTATGGCAATGGCGCGGCTTTGTTCACTCGAGATGGTGGGCGCGCACAGGATTTTATTTCAAAAGTTAAGATTGGCATGGTTGGAATCAACGTTCCAATTCCAGTGCCAGTGGCTTTTCACAGTTTCGGTGGTTGGAAGCGGTCGCTGTTCGGTGACCATTACATGCATGGCCCGGAAGGTGTTCGTTTCTATACTCGTATGAAAACCATTACAGCAAGATGGCCGGACGCAATTGAAGCTGGCGCCCGATTCAATTTCAGGCGTGGTAGTGACGACCACTAGTTGCACTTAGATAGTGTTAGACTGGGCCAGATTGAAATCAACTAGTTTGGCCCAGTTTTGTCATCCAATCTCAAATTGTCGATTAATCGCACATTACCAACCCAAGCGGCTATTAGCGCAATTGCGTTATCAAGTTTCCCTGTAGGTGAGTTTTTTTGCCAGTTGCAAGGGTTGCGCAGGTCTGCATAGTCTACTTTGAGTTCGTGACCAAGTTCAGCAATCATTAGTTCTCGCAGTGTATCGCAGTCTTGACAGCCAGATTGCCAGTGAGTTTTTGCGACGCTGAGCGCAGCAAATATTTTGGTCGCAGATTTAACTTCGGACTTGGACAACAATTCGTTTCTAGATGACAACGCAAGCCCATTCTTGTCGCGCACAGTTTCGCAACCGATAACATTTGGATAGCCAAGCCGCTCAGCTAAGTGCCGGACAACTAGCAATTGTTGGTAGTCTTTGAGCCCAAAGTAGGCACGGCCAGTGCCAACAATTCTAAAGAGCCTGTCAACCACAGTACAAACGCCGGACAGATGTCCTGGCCGAAATTTACCCTCTAGCTCTTGTCCAAATATACCTGGATCAAGTGCCTTAACGTTTGCAGGCGATGATGTTTGCGGGAAGATATCCTCAAATTCACCTGTAAAGACCATTTCGCAACCTTTACTCTCAAGTCGTTCGCAGTCAAGCTCAAAGTTTCTCGGATAGCAGGAATAATCGCTTGGATCATTGAACTGCAATGGATTGACGAAAATGCTGACGCAAGTCACATCATTTTCAGCGATTGAGCGTTCAACCAGTGACAAGTGCCCGGCGTGCAGAGCACCCATCGTTGGCACAAATCCAACTGAATGGCCAAGGTTGCGTTGTTTATTGCACCAATCAGACGGAGCGTTTGAACCTTTCAGTATTGAAAGCATTAAATGGTCTCACCCGGAAATGAGGGGATGCAGTGAATTTCTTGGCCAGCTGCACTTAACCGTATTGAGACTAGTTGATTTCAAGCAATATTTTGCCTATATGGGAACCTGATTCCATATGCTTATGGGCAGAGCGAACCTCATCTAGTGGGAACACTGAGTCAATTAAAGGTTTTATGCTGTCGTTTTCTAACAGTGGCCAGACGTGAAGCTTTAATTCCTCAGCGATTTCAGCTTTTTGCTCAATGCTACGCGCACGCAGGGTTGAGCCGGTAACAGTTAATCGTTTAGTCATAATTGGCAATACATTAATTTCAGTCTTGTATCCTCCCTGTGTAGCAATTATGACTAACCTGCCTTTGAATGCAAGGCATTTCAGGTTTTTAGCGACGTAGTCACCGCTAATGATGTCAAGTATCAGATTAACGCCTTTGCTATCCCAATCTAACACTTCTTTAACAAAGTCCGATGTTTTGTAGTTGATCGCCAGTTCGGCACCTAGATCAATGCAGGCTTGGCATTTCTTGTCAGAGCCAGCTGTTGCGCAAACGCTTGCTCCAAAAGCACGGGCGAGTTGAATTGCTGTTGTTCCGATGCCGCTGGTGCCACCGTGAATCAGGAATTTTTCCCCGGCTTTAAGCAGACCTTGCATGAATACATTGGTCCAAACAGTGAAGAATGTTTCTGGTAGGGCTGCTGCCTCTTTCAACCCCATGTTTTTAGGTTTCGGAAGGCAGGACGATGCAGCCGCAACGCAATATTCAGCGTAACCTCCGCCTGGCAACAAAGCACAGACTTCATCACCAATTTTGTGCGTTTTGACGTCGGATGCGGTGTTGACAATGGTGCCAGATACTTCAAGACCAAGCAGGTCAGGTGCACCGGAAGGTGGTGGATATTGGCCTTTGCGCTGCATGATGTCTGCGCGATTTACTCCGGCGGCAGCAACTTTTATCAAAACCTCACCAGCTGTTAGATTTGGAGTGGGTCTTTGTCCGACCTTAAGTTGTTCTGTATCACCTGGCTGAGTGACTTCAACTACTTTCATAATCGTCTTAGTCCTGTTTTATTTCTTGCAAGGTTATTTTATAGCGAGTAATTTTGTCGATATATGACTGATTGAAACGTTTGAGCATGTCTATCTCTTTATCTTTGAGTTTGCGCACTACCCGACCTGGGGAACCTACTACCAAGCTATAGTCGGAAATTTGCTTGCCGTCAGTGACTAGGGTATTAGCTCCAACTAGACAATTCTTGCCTATCTTTGCATTGTTTAGAACGACTGCATTGATACCAATCAAGCTACCATCTTCGACGGTACAACCATGTAGCATTGCCTTGTGTCCAACAGTCACATTTTTGCCAATTGATAAAGGACAGCCGGGATCAGTATGCAAGACACAACAGTCTTGGATGTTGGTACCGTCGCCAATTGCAATCTGTTCGTTATCTCCTCGGAGAACTGCACCAAACCAGATACCGACATTGCTACCTAATGCCACGTTGCCGACGATTGTTGCATTGTGGGCAACAAATGTGTTTTGTCCTAATTGCGGTGTACCTGAATCTAGGGAAAAAAGCATCAGATTCCGATTTTGAGCTTGGAGTCTACGAACTTACGAATGCCAAGCAATGCGCGAAGTGAGCTGTCAAGAGCTAAATTCAACCGTTCAGCTATGGTTTCCCTATGCACATATTTAACCTCAAATATTTCCGCTTCGAGACTTGCCTCAAGCAGGTAGTCATCACTTGTTCTCAACTCGTCGATTAAATTGAGATCCATCGCTCTTGTTCCATACCAATGTTCGCCAGTGGCGACCACATCGATATCAACTTCCGAACGATTGTCCTTGAGAAAATCCTTGAATAACTGGTGGACATCTTCAATTTCTTCAATAAACTTTGCTTTGCCTTTATCGGTTGGTTCGCTAAACATACCTATCGTGCGCTTGTATTCCCCAGCTGTGAACTCTTGATATTCAACATTGTGCTTTTCAAGCACTCGGTGAAAGTTTGGCACCTGAGCAAGCACTCCGATTGAGCCAACTATAGCGAATGGGGCGGCGATGATTTTGTCAGCCACACAGGCCATCAAGTAGCCACCACTAGCTGCAACTTTATCTACTGCAACTGTCAGAGAGATGTCACAGTCTTTGAGTCTGGCTAGCTGGGAAGCAGCTAGCCCATAGCCATGAACGATACCGCCGCGACTTTCCACTTTAACTACGACTTCATCATTTGGCTCTGCCACTGTAAGCACGGCGGTGATTTCCTCGCGTAGAAATTCAATGTTGGAGGCTTGGATATCACCTTCAAAATTGAACACGAATATACGTTTTGCATTGTTTTCAAACGGTTTCAGTTTGTCAGTTTCTTTTTTTTCTTTTTTCTGCTGCTTGAGTAGTTCTTTGAATACTTTTTTTGGCAGATATGGTGCATTCAGCGTATTTGCCATTGTTTCGTAACGTCTGTTCAGGTGAGTCACTTCAAAGTGCTCTTTCTGATGTCGACGTTGGCGAGTGGCAAGTGATGAGATGACAAGTATTGGGATAATAACTGCGACAAGAACAACTAGCGTTTTCGTCGCAAACAACATAAAGTCAGTAAAAAATTCCATAGCTATGGTTCAAGCTCCAGTGGTGATGGCAGTGTTATATTGTCTTTTTTTGCGATAGGTATTCAATCTGTCAGTCCTGACTGTGGACATCTACAACCCACATATATCCGTCATCGTCCATCAGATACGCTTCTCTGAGTCCATGGGGTTTATCCGCGGCTTCGGCAAATACTCTAAAGCCTAAACTGCGAGCTCTTTCAGCAGCTTGATCCGGGTCGCAACCATGTAGTCGAATTTCTGCGCCCATACCTCGGCAATTCTCACCTGAGATAAGGTCAGAAAGGGGATTTTCAACGTAGGTGTGATCTGCATGCAACATCCACTCGCTGCCGTAAGCTTGTAACACGGCGATATCTTCGTCTGCATATACAGTTTTGGCACCGAGAACATTGGTTTGAAAAACAAGGGATTTTTCAATGTTATGCACAAGCAGGTTGATTGTCAGTCCTGTAAGTGAGCGTCCGTATTCCGGTGCAGACATCCAAGGTTCAGTTTTACTGAGTTTCATTGGGATTGCAGAAAGCAGGAGATATTAATTGAATGATTTACCCCAAGAATCGCGCAAGGTAACTGTTCGATTTAAGACTGGATTTCTATTTTGTGTTGCATTGGCAACAAGAAAGAAATATCCACATCGTTCAAACTGGATGCGGTCACCAGCAGACATTGATTTAATTTCCGGTTCAATTTCTGCATTCTTTTTCACCAGTGAGTTTGGATTGATAAGCGATGCGAAATCGGCGTTTTTTGAAGATGCTGGGTCCGGCACCGTAAAAAGTCGGTCATACAAGTTGACCTCGCATGAGCAGGCATGTTGTGCTGAAACCCAATGAATGGTGCCGCGAACTTTGCGGCCGTCAGGCGAGACACCACCGCGGCTTTGCGGATCATAACGGCATCTCAATTCCTGAATCTGGCCGTTCGCGTCGCGGACCACATCAGTGCAGGTGACAAGATAAGCATATCTCAGTCTGACCTCAGCACCTGGTGATAGACGAAAGAACTTTTTCGGGGGATTCTCCAGAAAATCACCTCGTTCAATGTAAATTGTTTTGGTGAAGGGTGTTTTTCGCACTCCGAGTTCTGGGCGTTTTGGGTGATTGGCAGCTTCCATCCACTCAACTTGTTCTGCCGGATAGTTTTCAATTACGACGCGTAATGGATCAAGAACCGCCATTAGTCTTGGAGCCTCATACTCCAGATTTTCACGGATACAACTTTCAAGCACGCTCCATTCAACTGCATTGAAATTTTTAGTGATACCGATACGACTGCAAAAATCACGAATTGACGATGGTGTGTAGCCTCTATTGCGCAAACCTGAAATTGTTGGCATCCGGGGATCATTCCAACCTTCAACCAACGAGTCTTCAACCAGCTTGGTCAATAACCTTTTGCTTAGAACTGTATATTCTAGTGATAATCTTGAAAACTCAATTTGTTGTGGTCGGTAAGGTGCAGAGACATTGTCAATACACCAGTCATACAGCGGGCGGTGGTCTTCAAATTCCATTGTGCATAGGGAGTGCGTTACCCCTTCAATTGCATCGGACAGGCTGTGTGCAAAGTCATATAGCGGGTAGATACACCACTTGTTCCCGGATATTGGGTGGGACTCATGTTTGATTCGATAGAGAACCGGATCTCGCAAATTTATATTGCCTGATGCCATATCGATCTTTGCCCTAAGCACGTGTGTATTCTCTGCAAATTCGCCTGTTTTCATTTTTGTGAAAAGCTCTAGATTTTCGGCGACAGGGCGTTCTCGGTAGGGGCTGTTGATGCCCGGGGCGGTTAGTGTGCCTCTATTTTCCCTGATTTCGGTTGGTGACTGGCTATCGACATAGGCTTTACCTTTTTGAATTAGCTCACTAGCAAAATCACATAGTTGATCAAAGTAGTCAGAAGCATGTTTCGGTTCACCTTTAAGCGCGTAGCCAAGCCATTTTACATCTTCGATTATTGAGTTGACGTAGTCGATATTCTCTTTGCTTGGATTGGTATCATCAAAACGAAAATTGCAGACGCCATTGTAATCCTCAGCGATTCCAAAATTGAGGCAAATTGATTTGGCATGCCCAATATGCAGATAGCCATTAGGTTCTGGTGGGAAGCGCGTTACAACGCGACCATCATGTTTGTTATTGGCAATGTCCTGTTCAACAATTTGCCTGATAAAATTTGTTGCACTCAAAACGAATTATTAAGCAGTCGTTGCGTAAATGGAGTCAGCAGTTGAAAAATTTCGAAATTATTGGAAAGCAGAACAAAATCAGACAGAATTCAGGTAACATGCCATGAACATCGCCTTTTTGATGGACCCGCTGGAATCAGTCAAGCCTCACAAGGATACGACTTATTTTCTGATGCTTGCTGCTTACGAGCAGGGACATACAGTATTTTATTTCAATCAGTCTTCTTTGCAAGTGACAAACGGGAAAGTTGAGGCAACTTTAGATCTGCTTGAAGTATACGATTCACATGAATTGCCTTTCTCAGTTCGTGACCAGCTCAAAACCAATCTTAACAACATTGATGTAGTTGTCATTCGTACCGACCCGCCGTTTGACCGACGTTATCTTTACTCAACGTTGCTACTGGATTTAATTGGGAAGCAGGCATTGGTAGTCAATCGGCCTTCTGGTGTTCGAAATTGGAATGAAAAGCTCGCGGCATTGTTTTATCCGGACCATACGCCGGCAACTCTGGTATCTAGTCAAATTGATGAGTTGATGGAATTTGTTGAGCGATACGGGCGTGTGACTTTGAAACCGATTGATGGTCATGGTGGCAAGGGTATATTGTTTGTTGACCGAGGTGGTGAATCAACCAAGGAAAGCATTACTCAAATGACCCATAATGGAGGCCGATGGATTATCGCGCAACAGTACTTGCGAGCTGCAAGCGAAGGGGACAAGCGAATATTGATTGTTGAAGGTGAGCCCATTGGCGCAGTGTTACGCGTACATGCTTCCGGCCAAGAATTGAACAATTTAGATCAAGGTGGTGAGGCTGTGCCGGCTGAACTTGACGCAGGAGATTTGGCGTTGTGCGCTGCAATGAAACCTGAATTGATTGAACAAGGTATTTTTTTCTGTGGCATTGACATCATCGGTGGTAAATTGATAGAGATTAATGTGACAAGCCCAACCTGTTTGCAGGAGCTTTGCCGATTTTCAGGTATAGATCATCATCATAATATCATTAAGCAGCTGGTGCGACAAGCAGAAGGCTAACTTACTATTCTGTATTCACTTCTAGAGAATAAAAATGAGCATATTTATCACCGGAGTTGCTGGCTTCATAGGCTTTCATGTCGCCAAGTCTCTGCTTGATCGAGGTGAGACTGTCATCGGTTTGGACAATCTTAATGAGTATTACGATATCAGATTGAAAAAAGCGCGGTTGTCATGTCTTGAGAATTACAAAAATTTTGAGTTTATTCAAGCTGATGTTTGCGATTGGGGTGCGATGAAAGCAGCTTTTCAATCCAAGCCGACAATTCGAAAGGTCGTGCACTTGGCAGCTAGTGCGGGAATTCGTTATTCGAGGGACTACCCACTTGAGGTAATCAATGACAATATCGTTGGACACGCGATCATTTTAGAATTGTGTCGCTACAGCGATGGTTTTGAGCATTTGGTGTATGCGAGTTCAAGCAGTGTCTACTCTGAGAGTGAAAATGTTCCGTATGCAGTTGATAGCCGAACTGACAGACCTATTTCAATCTATGCGGCAACCAAAGCAGCTGATGAGTTACTGAGTCAAGTGTATAGCAACAACTTCAAACTGCCACAGACTGCGCTTCGATACTTCACGGTTTACGGACCTTGGGGAAGGCCGGACATGGCTTACTATATTTTTACTGATGCGATTGCTAATTCCAGGCCGATCAAAGTATTCAATTTTGGAAATATGCGCCGAGATTTCGTTTACATTGACGATGTTGTGGTTGCAAATACCTTAGCTTTGGACAATCCACCCGAGGATAACTGTGCAGATGAGATTCAGATATTCAACGTTGGCTGTGGTTACTCTGAATCCCTAGGTCAATTGATTGCACTGATTGAGAACAATCTCGGTATGAAGGCGATTCAGCAACTAGAGTCAGGACCGGGCGGAGAGATGCTAGATACCGTCGCAGATATGGAATTGACAAAGAAAGCACTTGGATTTGAAGCAAAAACAACTTTGGAAGAGGGGATTGGCAAGTTTGTTGGTTGGTACAAAACTGAGGTTTGGAGGCTTTAGTGTTTCAGACTTGACTAAACGATTAGGCACCGTTGATATGCGTTTGGCCTTTCACATGCTAGCCCACCGAAAGCTGCACCATTTCATGTTGGTATGGGGGTATGGGGGTATGGGGTGTACTCACTTTGGGTCACTATTCACATCTTTAGTAACTCTCTTTACCGAGGTGTAACTACCGGTCGCAATGAGGCGTTTATCCTCAGTAATGATAAAAAAGAAGAACTAATTTCAGAAGACTGCAAATCTATGGAAGTAATCAAACCTTGGTACTGACTCGCAAAGTACCTATTCATTTCTATCACTTACGAACAAAGGAAATGGCTTAATTGTTACACTACAATGGATACGGAAATATTAGGACCCGTAGATGTAGAAAGATATCCTGCTGTCAATACCAATGAACGACTTAGACAAGTTTTACAACAGATTAGTGAATCGGCAAGACCAAGGAGTCAATCCGTATATACCTCCGCAGTTGCTGCTTCCCTAGTTGATCTGTTAAATGAAAAAAGACCTTGTCTGGAGCAAGATATAGCTACTTCGCCCTCTTTCACATATTGGCATCCAGGAATCTTGCTATTAAAACTAGTGTTTATGATTAATGGAGCCAATATTGAGTATTTATTGGCGAAGTATTGAATTCTTGTGTGACAAGGTTCTATTTTCCCTTTAATTTCAGTCTGAACTAGGAACGGAGCAAGCAGATATATTACGGAGTGACTTTTTGTTAAAAATTTGCCAATTCACTAATCTATTGTAAAATGTCCAATCGTTCATTGGTATTGAAGATTGAAGATTTAGTTCAGTCTATACTAAATGAAAGTAGTAGTAACCAAAAAAGCCAATTAATTTCAGAAATAAGTCATAGAAATCGATAGGTACGTTTGCGAGCTGTACCAAGGTAAATTATTAATTCTCATAGATTTGGAGTACTTCATCAATTTGAAGTTCTTCTTATCATTACTGAGGATAAACGCCTCATTGCGACCGGTTTTTATTCCTCCATAAAGAGAGTTATCACGATTAGCAATTAACTCACTTATCGGAGTTCCAGCGCGTTCAATTTGTTCCTTCAATTGAATTTCATTCTTACTACCAATAAACCAAGGACCCTGACCGAAATTTGAAATTTTAAAGGAATTTTTATTAACATAATTCTGAATGCTTAGTACACCCAATCGAAACTCATGGGCATATTCACTTTTGAACGTTGCTGCTTTAGTAAATTCTGCTTGTGTGTTTGTTTTTTTGTTTTGAATAAGAATTATGTTTGTATCGACCGTTGGTGAATCAAAAATTTTAACCCCCGGAAAATCCAGTAATAATTTTGTAAAGCGATCATTTATGTAAGCTCTTAATTTTTGACCATATCCAGCGCGCATCCACTTGTTGCTAGTAATAAAACAGAGGTGTCCTTCAGGTTTTAGCATCCCCATTCCTTGCTCATAAAATAAACAGTAAATGTCACCTTGATTGTCAAATGTTCTGTACTCTTCATTTTTGTATTTTTGTCCTAATTCGCCACTTTTCTTTTGCAACTGAATATACGGAGGGTTACCGATAACAATATCGAAATCACGGTTTTGGACACCAAACATAAATTTTGGATCGAACCAGGTAGCAAATTTGTTTTGGTCGTAAGGGTCCCATTGCAAAATTTTCTGAGCATTGCTTGTATGAAATCCTGACTGTTGTAATTTCTTCGCTAATGCGTTGCGTAGTTGGTTATCTTCTTTTTGTATTTCCAACTTTGTGATATGCTTGCTAGCATGGAAGTAGCGTTTTCTGTTGACTTCCAATTTTTGTTCAAGCTGTTTAATATCAGCAGTTTGCATCTCAAGTTGTTGTTTAGTAAGCTTTAGCAAAGCGTCAGCAGCGACGAATCGAGTTTCTAGATTAGGAAGTGGTTTGATACCAAAATTATGAATCCCCTTGGGGCTGGAATCTTGATTGATGAGCAGTGAAATAAAGAAACGCAATTTAGCAATTTGACAAGCGATTGGTTGTATGTCTATGCCGTAGATGCAGTTCTGGATTAGGTAGAGCTTGCGACCAAAATCAGAGTTTCGATATTTTTCAAATGTTTTACTAATCTCAATTAGTTTTTCATCTTGATGCGTTTGATTTCTAGTATCAATGCGCTCTTTTTGAACTTTCTCCCAAAGATTGTTGTCAGGGTCAAGGCGGCGCAACGCCAAGGTAAGAGTTTGTAATATTCCCATAGGAAAGGCGCCTGAACCCACTGCTGGATCAATGGCTCGAATATTTGAAATAGCAGAAACAACAGATTGCTTCTCAATTTCATCGAAAATATCATCGGCATCATCCATTGCATCAGAATAATCAAGAAGATAATGTAGCCGTTCTCGCCAAAAATCAGAATCACCGTCAGTTGGTTGACTGTTTACTACTAGTGTCTCAACAATAGATTCTCGGACCATGTAATCTACGACCTGCCGAGGGGTGTAGAAGGCCCCCGTTTCTTTACGGACAGTTTCGCTTGTTTCTGGATTGTAGGCGGCGAGCAGGTTTTCAAATACTTGACCAAGGAGCTCTGGGTCAAGTGCAACTTCCTGGTCCAAAGGTGTGTTTTCCTCAACTGTGAATTTGTATCGATTGAAAAGAGTGAATAATCCATTTTGGCTGTCAAAGAAAAGGCTTGCTGGCAGATATAACTCGTCACGGTCAATAGGGTCATCGGTAAAGCAGTCAACTAGTTTTCGAATTGAGCTGATGGTAGTATAGTTATCCAAGCAATCAAACAGTCCACCGTTAACAAATGGAACTAACTTCATTTTTTCAATCAAGGCGTCAACGTCAAGCATCAGATTGCGGTAGCGGTAATGATTGAAGCCGGTGTTTTTATCATTGTTTTCTGCGCTAAATTCTCGTTTGTCGATCTCAGTATTCAGAGTTGCAAAGAACAAGTTCTGTAACACCGCTTGATAGTAATTGGTGCGTTTAAGAGAGTGGTCTTTGACTGTTGATAGAGCGAATTTATTGTTAAACAGTTCTTCTGGAACCAAGCCCTTTTCCTTCAAGAACCAAATGAATAAGAGTCGAGTTATTAGACGGATAATATGTCTTTCCTTGTTACCAGCTCCGGCACCGTCATCTGGGAACTTGCATTCTTTAACTGCATGCTCAAACCATTTGAACAGTTCTCTATAGAATCGTTTATTCAGCGCTTCGGTGTTAAGTGTTTGCTCCCACTGCTTATGCAGTTCTTCAAAGCTGTTAACGCCTGAACTTAGCATTTTCGATAGAGAAAGTTCACATAAAATTTCTAGATGCGCTCGGTGCGGTTCACTGACACGGATATCCTTAATCAATGTTACCCTTTCTAGCACATCTCGACTATTATCAAGTTTATTAGTGCGTCTGTGGATAACGCCTATCGTTAGGAATGAACCGTGCCGAAACAGAACGATCCCTGGCATTGCAAAATGTCGATTTACGACTCGAGTTATTTCTGCAAGGTGAGTACGGGAGTAGGCTTCTTGTTTTAATTCTGAGGCTATAAACAAGAATGATTTTACCTGTTCTGACTGAAATGAAGATGGAAAAAGACTGTTTTCATCACGAATTTCTTCATCAGTGATTTGAAAAACAATATAAATATTACGCAATTCGTTGAATAGGGCACGCTGTTTAGTTGTCAATGGATTTTTAATTTCAAAGCAATCCATAAATTCCGAAACGCTATTAACATCCACTGTCTTATCGCTTACGTATCCAAGCCCGTTCAGCAATTTTTCTACGCCATTACGTAGAGGCGATTCGTTAGTTAGAGCCTTCAGTGCATCAGATATCTTCTTCGACAGATAGTCAGTCATTTTGTTAATCAGATTCTTTTTTCTATGACTAGCCAAGTTATGAGAGTAAAGTCCGTTGAGTGGTCGGGATTTGGACGCTTTTTTGTAAGTACAGCACTGCGGTCGTTGCTAAGGCTTTTTAACTCGGCAGTCCGAAATGTATTGGAAATATCGCTTAAAGCCGAGGCTAGTAGCTTGTCATATTCTCCCATACACTGCCCTTGTTCTGTTTTTTTGTCAAAGAGGTTTTCAAGAATAGATTCTGCCTTCGATTGGCCAGTCGTGAGTTTTCGAAACAGTGTTAGACACTTTTGCGCTTGCTTGAAATTACAAAGCACGCTTCCGTCATGACGTACATAAACCAAGAAATAAGGCCAAAGCCGATTTGGAGTTCGTTTGCTTGTATCTTCATTACGTTTCAGACAGAATATCGCGCCAGGTTGCACGAAGTCAGCTGACCCTTTCAAGTTGGTGTTAATGTTATCATCTACGATAGCGTGTATTCCAAGTGGCGCTGATTCGAGTGCTGCTCGGTTCTGCTGAATGTAGTGTAGCAATTCCGCGATGAAATCGTCAAGCGTGAGGTCGTTAAGTCCTATTCCTATCTCTGTTTCCTCTATATCAAGAATTTCATCTCGCATATCAATAAGCTGCTTGTCTCGAAAGGTAATTTCCGATTGAAACAGCTTTTTGTTATTGTCTTCAGTATTAAGCAGGTCGTCATGCCCGGTTGCGGTTGCATCGGCGAGCGCCATGCGAGCCTCAACTCTGTTCTCAAGTTTCAAATAACACTCTAAATCAGGAGTTGGCCAGAAATTGACCATGGTAATTTGACTGTTACGGCTTCCAAGTCGATCAATTCGACCAAAGCGTTGCATAAGTCGAACCGGATTCCAATGAATATCGTAATTCACGACGAAGTCGCAGTCTTGAAGGTTTTGACCTTCTGAAATGCAGTCGGTTGCAATCAAAATATCAATTTCCCCATTCACCTTTTTAATTTCGTTTGTTTGATGGTTTAACTGACCCTTTGGTGCAAATTTCGTTAAAATTCTATCATAGTTTGATATGCCTACACTGCTATTGTTTTGATCTGTACCTGTTACTAGCGCGATTTCGACTTTCAGTTCTTTTTTTACCCATTCTTCAAGTTGATCATATAGGTAGAGCGCTGTATCGGCAAATGTTGTAAAAATAAGTGCCTTATGGTTAGCGCGACCATCCTTATCAATAGGTGCATTGTTAATTTTTTCTCGTAATACCCGCTTTAACTCTTGTAGCTTAGCATCGCGTTCAACAGTCACTTGTTCGGCTAAATCATGAATTTCCTCAAATACTTTCCGGTCATCACTCAGATCATTTTGCCATTGATCAACATTCAACTCGTCTAGCCGGTATTGCAGTCTCTTACCAATTAAAAATTCGTCATCCTCATCCTCTTCATATGGTTGATTATCAAATTCACCCGATTTTTCATGTTTGCGCCATTTCTCAATTAGCTGGTCGATATCATCCATTTTTTTCAATATCCGAGACATTGTCAGCGTGAATGCATATACCGAGCTCTCTAGTCGCTTTAGCAGGTTTATGCGCATCATGCCAATTAGGTTTTGCTCTCGGTCACTTTGATCAAATTGAAAATTCTTTTTCCCTTCTAAGCTTGAAGTATCTATCAGATACTGCGAAGGTTTGTAGAGCGAGAGTTGAAAATTACCGATACGTTCGTGCAGGTCTTCATAGGAGAGAACCCCCTTGCTATCTGATCCAGGATGCAGGTTCCAAGGCTTAGCCCTAATTGGAAAACCTCCAATTTCAGCTGCTACTTCAGGATAAAATCGGCGGACATGTTCTCTTGACCGGGCCAAAGTTACTGCATCAAGTAGAGAAAGAAAATTTGCACCAAGATTTTCCAAAAGGAGTGACTTGTCCAATTTCTTGTTAGAGTTATGCTCTTCCTGTTCTTCCTGCCATTTTTGGAATTCACGCTGGGCAACAGCGAACATTGATTGTAGATTGTCGATACCTAGTGCTTTTTGGAATGAATCCTCTCGCTTTTCAGTAATCAAATAAATTTGATTTCGAAGGTCGCGCAGAGCTGTGTTAACAGGTGTTGCGGAAAGCATTAGCACCTTAGTATGTACTCCATCTTTCAAGACCTCTTCAACAAGACGGTTGTATCGACTGTGTCTGATGACATTGCCGTCTTCGTCTTTTCGGTCTTTACCTTCATTGCGGAAATTGTGGGATTCATCAATAACGATGAGATCAAAACCACTCCAGTTGAATTGAGCTAGATCAACTCCACCTGCTCGACCCTCATAACGACTTAGATCAGTGTGTGCCATAACAATGTAGTTTAATCGGTCTTTATCAAATGGATTGTTGCGCGAAGCGGCATGAGCTGTGTATCGAGCCCAATTGTTTTCTAATCGTTTTGGACAAAGAACCAGAACTCGCTCGTTGCGCAACTCAAAGAATTTAATAACTGCCAACGCAGTCCAAGTCTTACCGAGACCAACGCTGTCCGCGATGATGCAACCGTTATGTCGCAAAAGCCGGTTGATTGCACTCGTTGCGCCGTCACGTTGAAACGCATAGAGTGCTTTCCATATCTCCGTGTCATGTAGATGTGTATCTTGGATTAGTTCGTTAAGCTCAGCATGCCTCTGTAGCCATTTTTCAAAAACATGGAATAAAGTTTTGTAGTAAACAAATTCAGGTGCGTATGGTTGGCTTAGACGATCTAGTGCTGCAAGTACATCTTCTTGGGCGTCAGCAGTCAACTTTTCGTCGCCCCATAAACTTTCAAACCAATCGAGGAGCGCATTTCGGTCAGGTTCACCTTGAACATCTAAGTTAAGCTCTATATTGGGCGTATCGCCGAAACCAAGCCCACGCACTGTGAAGTTGGAACTGCCAGTCAAAGCAGCCGATTTACCCTCCTGTGCCACGTGATAGAGCTTGCCATGTAGAAAATTGGCTTTTTTAATCTTTCGGATTTCAACTTTTTTCCGGATCCATTCAGCACAGGCGCGAGCCAGTGGTTTCTGGATAAGAGCCTGCTTTAGTTCCATACCGCTATCTTCATTTAACTTGAAGGATTTGACATTGCTATCACTAGGGTCAGGTGCACTGACTGCAGTAGGGTCACCATAAAGAAAGCGTACTGGTCCGGAATTATCTAGAACATCCTGCATAGCTTTATAAGCATAAATTGTGAAATAGGCAGAGACAATAGACAAATTCGATCCGGGTTTGATATTATCAAGCAGAAATTCACCGACACGGATATCTCGGTTATCAACAATAACGTCTGTTTTAGTAGGATGAGATTCGTTTAAGGGTGATTGTAAATGTGGCATTTCAGTATTTTTATCGATACCGGTGCTGGTAAATCCTCTTAGTGAGGTTATCTAGACACAGCGTTTCGCTAGATTGCAGTCACTCATTAACCGGTTATTATGGGTGATAAGACGGTTGGCACATCTTGGTTGTTTTAATCTCAGCAAACCCATTCTTGCAAAAGCAAGTGTATTCTTCAGTAGCGTTACTAGGATTGGTGGCCTTGTGAAAACCATATAAACGAACCGTGTAATTATATTCGTTAAGTTGTAACAGCGGTTGAACTGGTAATCAAACTCAGTCAAGTTTGATTGCGAATATTTGGAGCGAAGAGCCTGATAGGTGGTGTCACTCAACACAGTTTTATTACTAACAAGCATGGTGTAAAGCCAATGTAATTCTAGCTTTCCTACGCTTGATTTCTTTACTTTAATTACGATTAAGTCATACACAAAACTTGCCTCGCTAATTTCATCAAAGATGGGCACTACATTCGAAACTATCTGTGTACCATTGCATATCTGATGCATTGCACATGTGTTTATTTCTTTGCACTGATAAACTTCAACAGCGCTAAATTTCGTAAATAACGGTTTTTTACCTTCGTACATTCAAAGGAATCTCAGACCGGCATGATCTCTAAATGAATCAATATCTCGAATGTATTTCATAACTGTCGATGGATTGTTGTGTCTTGTGATTTCCATTATTTTGTCAAGTCTTGCATTGTGAATTGCTGCGCTGGTAACAAATCCTGATCGTAGCGAGTGACCAGCATATTCATTAGGATTTAATCCAATCTGTTCAGCATAATATTTAACTAAGCGCGGGATATCTGAATGATGCATCGGCTTACCTTTCAAGAAACCGCCACGCCGCATTGTTTGGAATAGATACCCTTCTTTGATGTTTGACTCTTTCAGCCATGTTTTTAGGCGACTAACTGGAAAAATTCGTTTACCGTCAACTACTGGTATGCGATGTCCCTTACCAGATTGATCAGTCTTGGATTGACTTATATTGAGATACATATACGAACATTTCTTATTATCAATACAAGGCGAGCCATCAATATTTACAAATTCTACATTTTCAACTTTTAGATTGCACAGTTCTGACCGCCGAAGAGCAGCAGCGAATCCAGTTGAAATTAGCGCTGCATCACGTAAACTTATTAGTTTTTTCTTAGACGTGCAACTCACAAGATCGCAATAATTAAGAATTTGAGTGATATGGCGGTCTCGAAGAGCGCTTACTCTACGAGCTTTTTCATTTCGTAAACGACTAAGCCCGCGAATAATATTTTTAACTTTGGGATGTTGTGTAGGGGAAATTTTCCCTAATTGAGTAAATTTATTGTTTATGCCGGCAATATACAGAGTACAAGTACTCATTGACAAAATTTTTCCAGAGGAAACACCAGGTGTTGTAGCAATATTGATCAAAAAATTTGCTATCGTTTCCGGTGTGGCATCGTGTGGTGATAATCCTTCAATTGAGCAATATTGTTCAAATCGAATCCATGCTTTATCGTATGCGATGCGTGTATTTTCGGCAAGTGCACACTGAGATAGTTCCTTGAACAACATCTGAGTGTTTTTTTCAAGTTGAGGCATAATTGGTAATTGTCAAAAAATGCCAAATTTGCATATCTTTTCCCTAGATATCAAGTTTTTGCTTTACGCGTGAATAGTTTCAGCGCATTTTACTAACAATTAGCTGATTAATAACAAGACTATCATCAAAAAAACAGACTTCGTATTAATTTGAATGACTTAAGGTATTTAGAACCACATCAGCCTCTCCAACTCACAAACTTTATGCCTTGGCATGGAATTTCTGAGTACAAGCATCCACATTTCGAAAAATAACCGATTCGCCACACTGCATTATTTGTAAAATCATACCCAAAATAGAAAGTGCAATAATCCTCAATTTACAAGTCTTCGATCATAAGGTCAGTGATTCTGTATAACTTTTGTAGAAGTTAAGTTGAATGTTGAGTCTTATAATATTTTTGTGAAAGTACAAGAGGAAGGAATGGGAAATGAAAAAAGTAAAAAAACAGAAATCAGCAAAACAACGGTTAAAGGTGAAAGGGTCTTTAAATGACTATATGACAGGCATGTCAATGGGGTTCCTATTTTTTCCAGTGGATAACACACTTGATAAAATCATGACCAACGAAGAAGCTTGGGAATCGGACTGGAAGGCTATCGGTGATGATATGCGCACTGCTATGTGGCAGGTCGGCGACCGAGCACTCAAGAAATCTGATCCCTTAAACAAAGAGAAGGATGAGTTCTAGCTTAACAAGATAAAGATGTTCCAAACATCTTGCTAGAAGGTTAGGGCTTCCTCCGGGAAGGCAGTATTGTTCAAAAATGCGATACCACAGTTAATAAAGTCAATTCCAAGGCAACGCGTGTGGGGCATTACTCTTGGTTATTGGAGAATCTGGAATTGGAGAAGGAAAATCTGTCAAGTTTTAAGTTTGGAAGTGTCGGCGCCAACTCTCTGTTGTTTCAGTGCGGTTATTTGCCATTAAGGGTAGTGTTTGGTGAGGCAACTGACTTGCTCCATGCTGAATTAACCACACTAATAGGTGAGGCAGAGTATGATCTAGGATTTACTTCGATCAGTTCGAATAGGGCAAGGCTTGCATAGCACCTTTTGAGTGGAGGGAGCGTTATGGATGAATATAGCCTGGTCAAGCTAGGGTACGAATGGCCAGTGAAACAGGAAGATTGTGATGTGAACTCTGGAGAGTAAAACTTTTGGGCTGGATTGCGTCAATGAGTGAGAGAAGCGACAACTGCACTGTGATGGTATGCAATTCAACCCCTTACTCTGAGCATGGCAGGTAGTTAGTTGGCAAATTCGGTTGCGAAACCCAGGTGAGGCGTTTCAATGACGCGGATTGCGGTAAAACGACTGGGTTCTGAGATTCAGACAGTGCAGGCTTTGAGGTGTCGGCAAGATGGTTAGACAGTGCTTTGCGAATTGTGGGGATTGCAAGTTTCTGGGTATGGGTTACTGATTATGCTACAATCTCAATAACAAACACGCTGAGCAATGAAAATGAACAAGCTCACTCTTCCCATCGGGGAGTCATCCTTCCGAGAGATGCGGGTCCGGAACTGCTACTATGTGGACAAGACTCCACACATAAAAAGACTGATAGATGGTGGCAAATACTATTTTCTATCGCGACCGCGTCGGTTCGGGAAGTCGTTGCTAGTGTCTACGATGAAAGAGCTGTTTGAGGGCAATGAGGAGCTGTTCCGAGGCCTATATGTTCATGACCGCTGGGATTGGACGGTCAGTAATCCGGTGGTGCGTCTGAGCTTTGACGCTAACTATAGCAAACCAAGCAGCCTTGAAATTCATATAGCCAACCAGCTGTCTGCACTTGAAGAAGATGCGGGTATTGAACCTTTGGCGATGGACACCCCCGGAGATGTACGCCTTCAGAATCTTGTTCGCAGGCTTGACCGTAAAACTGGTCAACAGGTGGTGATACTTGTTGACGAATATGACAGGCCGATCTTGGATGTGCTGGAAGACAAGGCTCTGGCGCGTTCCAATCGCGACTACCTCAAGGGTTTCTATGGCGTCATCAAGGGCTGTGCCGATGAGGTCCGCTTCGTTTTTGTCACCGGAGTCAGCATGTTCTCAAAGGTGAGCCTGTTCTCCGGGCTCAACAATCTGGACAATATCAGCCTAAACCCCAAGTATGCCACCATCTGCGGTTATACGGAATCGGACCTTGACACGGTGTTCACACCCGAGCTGGAAGGGCTTGACCGGGGTGAGATACGGCAGTGGTACAACGGCTACAACTGGCGTGGGGAGGAGAAGGTGTACAACCCTTTTGACATCCTGCTGCTGTTCAACAGCAGGGAGTATGAGCCATACTGGTTTGATACCGGTTCGCCCAAGTTCTTGTATCGTCAGTTGATGGACAAGGAGATCAGTCCCATGGAGTTGGAGGGACGGATGACAAGCAAGGTTCAGGTGTCGAAGTTTGATGTGGGAGACATCGGAGTGGAGGCGTTGCTGTTTCAGACGGGCTATCTGACGATTGCGGAGGAGAGGCGAGTTGGTGCTGACACGTTGTATATCTTGGACTATCCCAATTTCGAGGTTTGCAAGAGTCTGAGCAACGGTTTTATGGATTACTTGGGTGAGTCGCTGGTGGAGGTGTCAAGATGGGGCCGGCAGTTGTGCGAGTTGCTAGGGGTCAATGAGTTTGAGAGGTTCGCAGAACAGTTGCAATGGTTCATGTCAGGTGTTCCGTATCAGTGGCGAACGAGAGATGTTCTGGCGCGCTACGAGGCGTGGTATGCAGGTCTGTTGTATGCCTGCTTTCAGACGGCTGGTGTGGACTTCAGGGTGGAGGATGCGTCAAGTCGGGGTCGTGCGGACTTGGTGGTGTTGCATGGTGGACAGGTGTTCGTGCTGGAGTTGAAGGTGGCGGCGGTGGAAGACGAGGTGGAAGCGAAGTTTGAGGAGGCTATGATGCAGATGCGAGAGCGCGGGTATGCGGACAAGTATCGCATTCGTGGAGAGGCGATTCACCATTTGGCAGTGGTGTTCACGAGGGGTGAGAAGATCAGGGTAGCAATCAGGACTGAGAGAGCTTGATTTGACATGGGTTCGAACCGCGGCGTAGCGCAAATTGCTGTAAGCCTTGTGTTGAATTTTGAGAGTGGAATGCGCCCATTCGCTTGTGCTCTTTCTGTACCAGAACTTCAGATTGAACCTCGCTTCTTTCCATGGTCAGTTCCATAATTTTTCTACCGGTGTAATTTGCAAATATTAGCGAATATTCCCAACTCAAAAAGAGAAAATGACCTTAAACTAATGATTTTCAAGCAGTAACTCCGGTTCAGAATAATTAGCTTAAGATGGCGTAGCAATCTTTCAAGCGGTGCTTGATGTTCTGACGCCTGGCTACTTTGCCAAGCCTTTGGAGCAATAGCATGAAGACCAGCTGGATAGTATCTTAAAAGTGATACTATTGTCGCTTGCTAAACAAATACCGTGACCAAAACTAGGAATCGATTCAGTTCGTAATCGACGCGTTTTCGCGCTAATCACATTTTTAGCCTCTCTAATACGCTTTGACTCGCAAAGATGTAGAACTCAAAAGATGGAATTAGTTACTGAATGCACTCATTTTTTAGTTTCAGGTTGCCTTTGGTGACCTGAATTAAGTTCGGATTACAGTGAGATTTAAATGAACCTCAAGAGATGTAGTGAGAAATTGCTTATATTCCACTGTCGGTATGTAAAAAACGCTCCTTTAAGTATTTGATATGGCCAATGCCGTTCTCTTAGTATCAAAATCTAAAACTTGCTTGGCGAAAGAAGACTTAATCGTTGTATCTAAGCCACTGTAGAATCAAATAAAAATGGACAATACAATTGCCCCGGTAAAAACTGAAACACGGCGATCCAGAAAATTGTCCATAATATTTGAATGATGCCCCGAAGTTCAAATCCGTTCTTTTACTTCAAACATGAAAAATAAGAATTTTGTTACGCTTTTGCTGGCTGTATGTATCGCAATTTTTGCTCAAGTCAGTTTCGCCTCGGATATATTGCGTTTGGCGACAACAACAAGCACCGAAAATTCAGGATTGATAAAAAACATTATTCCGGTATTTGAGAAGAAATTCTCAATCTCAGTCCACACTATTGCCGGCGGTACAGGTCGCGCGCTTAACTTTGCAAAAAATGGTGATGTTGACGTGGTTTTGGTGCATGCCAAAAAAGCCGAACTGGAATTTGTTGAAAATGGCTTTGGTGTTAACCGTCAAGAAATAATGTACAACGAGTTTGTTATTGTAGGACCTAAAAATGACACCGCAAAAATAAATGGATTGAAAAAACTATCTGAAGCTTTCTCAGCGATAGCATTGTCAGAATCGCCGTTTGTATCCAGGGGTGATGATTCTGGAACTCACAAAAGAGAGATTGAGGTGTGGCAACAAGCAAAAATCCAACCAATTGGTTCTTGGTATAAGGAAGTAGGGCTTGGTATGGGCAGGGCATTACAAATTGCCGACGAACTAGATGCCTATATACTGACAGACAAAGGCACGTGGCTATTTCTAAAGGACAAGCTCTCGCTTGAATTACATGTTGAGGGTGCAAAGGATGGACACAATGTATATGGCATCATAGCAGTCAATCCCCAAAAGCATTCTCAAGTAAATTTCAAATCCGCACAACGATTAATTCAATGGTTGCAATCAGCCGAGGCGCGTACTCTTATTACCAGTTACAAAGTTGGCAATGAACAGTTGTTTTACGTTATCGACTGACGTTAAGAACTAATGGAAGGATTGATCGGTGCAAGCCTAGAAGCATTGCATCTGCTGGTGACAGGCGATTCGGAAATCTGGGAAATCGTTGCTATATCATTTTTTGTTTCTTTTCGCGCCATTCTGTTTATAACCCCGATTGCGGTTTTAGTTGCTTTTACATTGGCTTTCGGTAATTTCCCTGGTCGACGGGCATTAATTACAGTTGTAAATTCAATGGTAGCGCTTCCAGCAGTCGTAGTGGGATTGCTGCTATACATGCTCCTATACAGCGCTGGCCCTTTCGGTGGCTGGCGGCTGTTGTTTAGTCAAACTGCGATGGTTATCGGCCAAATGATTCTGGCTTTCCCGTTGCTTGTGGCCATGTCTCACGTTTCTTTACAAAGTGTGGACCTTAGTGCATGGCAGACTGCGCGCACGCTGGGTGCTGGTGTAATACAGGCCATGTTCACTATTATGCGCGAAGTGCGCTTAGGCTTGATCGCGGCTATTGTCGCCGCATTTGGTCGTGTGATTTCAGAAGTGGGTTGTTCCATAATGGTTGGTGGTAATATCCTGCACCATACGCGCAACATTCCAACTGCTATTGCACTTGAAACTTCAAAGGGACAGTTTGAGCAGGGTATAGCACTCGGTGTCGTGTTGATTGTTTTGGCATTAGTGCTGAATTTTGCAGTGGCTACATTTCGCGGGCGAGATCAAATAAGACACTGATATAATTAAATAACACCATTAGTATGAATAATCTAATAGCGATTAAGAATGTAAAAAAAGCGCTTTCGGGCCAATTAGTTCTGGATGTTTCCGAATTTGTGATTAACAGTGGTGAGTGTGTTGTTATCCGTGGTAGCAATGGCGCTGGTAAGTCAACATTATTTAAGATTCTCGCTGGATTGCTAACGCCTGACCAAGGCACTGTCATTTTGGACGGTGTCGAAATGTCATTTCGACACGCTTATCGGAAATTTCGAAAGGACGTTGTGTATTTGCATCAAATGCCTTATTTGTTTGATCGGTCGGTGTCTGCTAATGTTGCGTATGGACTTGAAGTGAGAAAAATGGGGGCAATCGATATCAAGAAAAAAGTTAGCGAAGCCCTTGAATGGGCCGGTCTCATTCATCTTGCAGAGCGCAATGCAAGAAATCTCTCAGGCGGTGAAAAGCAACGTATTGCGCTTACGCGCGCTCGAATACTTGCACCTAAGCTGTTGTTGCTTGATGAACCGACGTCTGGCATGGATCGAGAATCGAAACAGCAGACATTTGAATTGATTCGGGATTTGGCAGATAGTGGTAACGCAGTCTATATAGCCACCCATGAATCGGTTGATCTGTATCATCCTGATCGCGTGATCGGAATGGCAAAAGGTCAACTGTTACTTGCAGCTTGATCATGATTTTCTCACTGAAATCTCAGATTGCAGGCGTTGTGTTGGCTGGTGGGCAAGCACGTCGTATGAATGGGCGAGATAAGGGTTTGGTGGAAATTAATGGTATTGCGATGTGCAAAATAGTTATTGATCTACTAGCACCGCAAGTTGGGAAAGTCTTGGTAAATGCAAATCGCAACCATAATGCTTATAACGTTTTCGGTGTGCCTGTCATCCCAGATTTTCGAACTGGTTTTTTAGGCCCGCTGGCCGGACTTGCAAGCGCGATGCAACATGTAGAGTTGGAATGGGTCGTTACTGCTCCTTGTGACGGTCCATTTCTAAACCCTGATTATGTTGTTCGCATGAGTGGTGTTGCGGTATCTGGATTTGATATCGTCGTTGCTAGTGATGGTAAGCGCATGCAACCCACATTTCTAATGGCTAAAACCGCTTTACTAGATAGTTTGATTGAGTTTCTGGATTCAGGTGAGCGAAAAATTGACAAGTGGTTTATGACGCATCAATTCGCGTTGGCAGATTTCTCTGATTCGCCGGATTGTTTTTTGAATATCAACACAGAAGAAGAAAGAAAACGCGTTGAGATACGTAAAAATAGACAATGACGCAGTTTAGTTTGCCAATCATTGGCATTGCTGGTTACAGCGGTAGCGGCAAAACCACACTAGTTAGTCGTTTGATTCCTCTGTTGCGCGAGCGCAGCTTGCGGGTGGGTGTCCTCAAGCATGCCCATCACAATTTTAGTATTGACACGCCAGGTAAAGATAGTTACCAGTTTCGAGATGCCGGTGCTGACCAAGTAGTTGTTGCATCCAAACAGCGAATTGCATTTGTGATGGAGCGCTCTGAGTATGGAGAACCGAATTTGATTGAATCACTTACTTATTTCGCTGATCATACGCTTGATATTGTTATTGTTGAAGGATTCAAGCGGCAAGCTTTCTCAAAAATTGAGGTGCGCCGTAGCGGCCTTAAACATCCGTTACTGGTTGCAAATGATCCGCATATTATTGCAGTAGCAACCGATGACTGTAGGGCAGTTGAAGTTAATGTGCCTGTATTGGATCTAAACAATTATGCCGCCATTTCGGAATTCATTATTAACCGCAAGGAGAGTGGCGCGCTCAATTTCTCGTTTGAAGGTAGCGAATGAGTCGGTCCGGATAGTCGGTTATTATGCCGTCAATACCAGCATCGCAGAGCTTACCATAATCTTCCTTGTTATTTACAGTCCACGCATACACTTTTAACCCTAGTGATTGTGCTTCGGCAATTCTTGCAGGTGTGAGACTTTGGTAGTTGCAACTCCAAACTTTCCCACCGGCTACGTAAACCATTTGGGGTATCGAATTATTAGAATCAGTTGCCAAAAAGCCATCGGTCCAAAGTCCATTTAGGTTTTCTTTTACAGTGTTGTAAGTTATGAGTTCCGCTGTGAGGTGCCAGACTTGCAATTTTGGTATTCTTTTGCGTAGTGCGTGGATTACACTCCAATCGAAAGATTGAACAATCGTTTGCTCGGTAATGGCTAGCTGTTCAATCTCAGTGCAAACTATTTGCACAAATTGATCAAATTTGAACTTCGATTGATAGCACTGCGGTGAATGTTTGATTTCAATGCAAAAATAAACTTCACGTTTCGACTTGTGAACCAATTCAACAATTTCAGCAAAAGTTGGAATTCGACTACCATTAACCGGCTGCTGATTGGGAAAATCCCGTTCATAGCTACTACCGGGCCTAATTTTTCCGATATCGAATTGACGCAGTTCATTCAAAGTCAGGCTAGATACGCGAATATTATTGTCTTCAAGCCAATTGCCATTTCTATAACGGGTGATATCAGGATTCAGCGTGTAGTCATGGTAGGCAACGACTGCGCCATCAAAGCTAACTTGAATATCAAATTCTATTGCATGTACTCCGATTTCCAATGCCCTTGAAAAGCCAGCAAGGCTAAGTTCAGGGAACAAGCCTTTCGCACCCCGATGGCCGATGATTTCAATCGACTTACGTAGTCTATGACGACTTCCTAAGCTCATATATTCGAATTGATGAATAAACAGGTAATAACTAGGCAGACCAAACGAATCCGATTATTCAAGAGTTACTTCTATGCTTATTGGGCAAGCCTACCCACTGCAGAAATAAACGCTTAAATTCGAGTTTCAATTCGCCAAAAGACACGGATAGAATAGCGATGGCTAATGTGGCAGATCTTCTGCATTTTGGTGTTTTACAGATTTATTACGCAGGATTGTTCTTCCTTAACTAACTGCAATTATTCATTTCTCGGCTAAGTTGAATCCAATACACATTCATATTTTGTCTATTGTAAATGTTCTGGATAATTACTTTGGCAAGATTGCTGAGTTTCACATGATTGATAGCAGGGTATATTGACTTTCTTTAGGATGCTCAAAAATAGGCTTCGCAAACGCCTCGGTTTTCAAGTGTCGGAATGTGCTTTCATGTGTTTTCTATAATACAAGTTATCAATTCGCTCAGAAATAACTATGAACAAACGCAAACTGCCAATCGGATCCGCTGCCTTCGGAAATATTCGGAACCGAGACTGTTACTATGTGGACAAAACGCCATATATTGAGAAACTAGTTGATAATGGCGAGTATTATTTTCTATCACGTTCGCGCAGGTTTGGCAAAACGCTTCTGGTGGACACCATGCAACAGTTGTTTGAGGGCAACGAGAAGTTGTTTAGAGGTTTGCACATCCATAACCGTTGGGACTGGGGTATCAGCAATCCGGTGGTTCGACTGAGCTTTGACTCTGGATACAGCACGCCCGGAGAGCTTGAAAAGGACATCATCGAGCAGTTGGAAATGATCGAGCACCGACATCAGCTTGCCCCGGCTGTGAAATCCGATACAGGACCGAGACGTCTTCGCAACGTCATTAATCGTCTTTATGACGTTTCCAAACAACAAGTAGTAATTCTGGTTGATGAATATGACAAACCGATACTTGATCTGCTTGAAAGTCCAAACCAAGCAAGAACTAATCTCAAATATTTGCGCGAGTTGTATGGCATCATAAAAGGCTGTGCCCGATATGTCCGGTTCGTTTTCGTCACCGGCATCAGCATGTATTCCAGGGTTAGCCTGTTCTCTGGATTGAACAATCTTGAAGACATCAGTCTGGATTCCCGGTACGCCACAATTTGCGGCTACACAGATTCTGATATTGATACGGTGTTCGCCCCGGAGCTTGAAGGGTTGGACCGGGATGAGATTCAGCGCTGGTACAACGGCTACAACTGGCTCGGCGAGGAGAAGGTCTACAACCCCTTCGATGTCCTGCTGCTGTTCAGCAAAAGACTGTTCAAGCCCCACTGGTACCGAACCGGCACACCGAGTTACCTGTATAACTTGATGGCCGAGGGCAAGCTCAGCACCGTGGAGTTTGAGGATCTAGGCATGTATGAGGAGGAGCTGTCAAGTTTCAAGCTGGAAAGGGTGAGCACCAATGCGTTGCTGTTTCAGTGCGGTTATCTGACCATCAAGCGAAGTGAAGTCCGAGATGACGACACTTATTACGAGCTGGATTACCCGAATCATGAGTTGCGGCTGAGCCTGAACCGGGAGTTGCTGCTGGCGGCCGGGGCGAACCTGAGGGCGGTGTTCAAGTGGGGCGAGAGCATGGCGCAGTTGCTGGCTGACAATGATTTTGAGCAATTCGGGATCGAGTTGGCGGCGTTTTATTCGGGATTTCCGAACGAGTGTTACCTGCATGGCGACTTGGGGGCGTATCAGGGCCATTGTGTGAGTCTGCTGTATGCGTTTTTCCAGTCGGTTGGTTTGGATGTCAAAGTGGAGGAGTCAACCTCGCACGGTCGCTCGGAGTTGGTGGTGTTGCATGCGGGTCAGGTGTTCATCTTGGAGTTCAAGATGGCGGTTGACGGTGACATGGAGAAGGCGAAGGATGAGGCGATGGATCAGATTCATGAACGGGGTTATGCGAACAAGTATCGGACGGGTCGTCAGAGAATTCACCTCCTGTCAGTGGCGTGCCGTCAAGATGACCGCAACGTGGTTGAGATTCGAGTGGAAGGTGCTTGAGTGAAATAGATATCGAATGACAGTTGATAAGTCATTACACTGGTTTCTGTATGAAATCATGCTCAAAAATAGGCGTCGCAAATGCCTCTGCCAGAAACTCTGTTTATGTGTTCAGTTGGTATAAGTACAATTCAAGTGTTTACTCGCCGATAAGCTAAATCCCTCACTGACCTGTAAACCGGTATTGTTAATCATTCTACTGCTACATCCATGAATCATCTTGAAGGACTTAAATATCTGGAATCTAAAGGCATCAATATATTCCATGCGTTTAATACTGATGAGATATCCGATGTAATTGAATCCTCGGTCCCACACCTGACACTTAGTGAATATCCATCAACTATCTTGATTGCGAACGCTGGCCCAAAATTCTGGAACAGCATGAATGCGGCCGGTATCGATGGCGCCGACCCTGTGGATGATTACAGTATATTTCTAGCAAAGCACTATGTACGTGAATATTTAATTGCCAATTCGGAAATTCTATATCCTTCTGAATATTCAATTTCCTTACGAGAGATTGGAGCCCGTGCTGGTTGGAGTTTTCCTTCGCCGATGGGCATTACTATACACCCACATTATGGTACTTGGTACGCATACCGGGCGCTGTTCCTAGTCAGTGCACAAATACCCGCGACGATAGTTCCAAACATGGAAAACCCTTGTGACAGTTGTGACTTGAAGCCGTGTCAGAGTGTTTGTCCAGCTACCGCAGTTAGAGATATAGGGGCTTTTGATTTAGATGGGTGTGCGCGGTTTAGAATTGAAGATGAGTCACCTTGTTCTTATCAGTGCATTTCAAGAAATGCCTGTCCTATTGGTACCGAGTTCCGCTACACACCGGAGCAGATGAAATACCACTACAGCCGCTCTCGGGTTTCAATGTCTAAGTACTATGCTAATTTAAATACCTAGAGGAGTCAGTTTGAAATGTATTTTGAAGATTTTAGAGTCGGTGACAAGTTCAAAACACATGGTGTGACTTTTACCGAGAGTGAGATTATAAGTTTTGCTCTTCAATACGATCCTCAGCCGTTTCACATCGATGTTGTAGCCGCGACTAAAACGCAGTTCGGTGGTTTGATTGCAAGTGGATTTCAGACATTGGCCTTGGTTTTTCGAATGTTTATTCAGGATGGTTATCTTGAGCATGGCATGGGCTCGCCGGGTATGGATGAGTTAAGATGGTTGCAACCGGTTCGACCAGGCGACACTTTGCATATGGAAGTGGAAGTGCTAAACACTAGAGCATCGAACTCAAGATTGGACCGTGGTTACGCAACATTATTTTGTGCCATGATCAATCAGAATACAGAAAAGGTGATGACTGTTCGTGTGAACCAAATCATTGCCCGAAAACCTAAAGAAGGTTGATAATGTTGAATATCGCTTGGGGAAAGTTTTTGTAAACAGTCCTATACTTGCATTTCATTCCATGCGAGCTGCACTTTTGACAAAAAACAGTTGTTCACTGAGTTTAACTAACATTGAGCAGCCAGAGCCAGAAGCAGGGGAAGTCCTCTTGCAAGTTCGTGCTTGCGGTGTTTGTCGAACGGATCTTCATATCGTCGATGGCGAGTTGAAGCCGCCCAGATTACCTATTGTGCCAGGTCACCAGATTGTTGGAGAGGTTGTTGAATGTGCTAATGGTGTGACTCAATTTGATGTTGGTGAACGCATTGGTGTGCCTTGGCTCGGTTCGACGTGTGGCAGATGTGATCACTGTCGTTCTGAACGAGAAAACTTATGCGATTCAGCCAGTTTTACCGGATTCCACCAAAACGGAGGTTTTGCTGAATGGGTTGTTGCTGATGCGCAATTCTGTTTTCCGCTTGATTCTAAATTGTCTGATATACAGGTTGCGCCTTTGCTGTGTGGGGGACTAATTGGATACCGGGCTTATCGTATGGCTGGTGAAGCTCAATCAATTGGATTCTATGGATTTGGCTCAGCGGCACATATCCTAATCCAGTTGGCTTGTTATGAAGGCCGAGATGTTTATGCCTTTACCCGCCCCGGTGACAATGAAACACAACAGTTTGCGCGAAATCTTGGTGCAGTTTGGGCTGGTGGGTCTGATCAGCTACCAAAGATTGAACTTGGGGCTGCAATAATATTCGCGCCAATTGGTCCCTTGGTGCCACAAGCATTGCAGGCGGTGCGGAAGGGCGGTCAAGTGGTTTGTGCGGGTATACACATGAGTGATATTCCGTCGTTTCCATACAGCTTACTTTGGGGTGAACGAGAGATTCGGTCGGTTGCCAATCTGACTCGTAGAGACGGAATTGAATTTCTCAAGTTGGCTGCAAAGATACCAATTACAACAACAGTAGAGCAATACTCACTTGCGCAAGTCAATCAAGCTTTAGAAGACTTGAAAGCGGGACGCATAAGCGGTTCAGCAGTTATTGAAATATGAGGCAGTTGAAACAGGTAGTTTTGGTATCAACCTGTCTGTTCTAATTTTGATCCCCCAAGACATTTTGGTGAGCTAGCAATCGGAGCATCAGTAGCTTGCCATTCACTGGGTGTCAAAGTATGTAAGGCGAGAGCATGCACTGGCCCTGTAATCTGCTGGGCTAGTAACTCGTTAATCATTCTATGCCGTTGCACAAGTGGTTTGTCAGTGAAGCAGTCAGCAACTGCAACTATCTTGAAGTGTGATTCAGAGCCTGGTGGCACACTGTGCATGCTACTCTCATTGATGATTTCAAGATGCATCGGCGAGAGGGCATCAATCAAGGTCTGTCTGATCTCGGTTTCGACTTTCATTTGGTGAGAATTATATTACGGAATGAAATGTTATTTCTGTTTGTGGTGTGCCTAATTTTGATATGTTTGAGAAATAAATTCAATTCGCCAATTGATATAGTAGAATTCGATTCGTATTCGTACCTTTATGGTTATTGTTAACTCCCCAACAGTTTGCCGTTTTTGTAAATCCCTGCTTGTTCACATAAACATTAACTAAATTTAGTGGCAAATTGCGGGCTGCTTCAGCAACAACTGTTTCTAATAGCAGTTTACCGTTTTTTACCTCACCAACTTCGTATGCAATATGCCCATCTGGTTTAGTAATTCTGCACAATTCTTTTAGTGTTCGGTGTGTAAATTCACACCAATCATCAACTTTTTTGTGGATAGTCATTTTGGGACTTTCATGTTCCAAAAACCAGTTGCGCAACCAGTTGTCTTTTTCATAGTCTACAACATCAAGAAATGGTGGCGATGTAACTGTGAGAGATACTACCCCATTACCAATTTTTGGGGTGTGTTCTGAAGGGCCGGTCAAGAATAAATACTGCTTAGTAGTCAGTGAGCCTTGAGAAAGTAAAGAATTTGTTTTTTTCAGTATCAGGTTAGGTAAGTTCTTTGGCTCAGGTTGTAAATTGTTTCGTTCATTGAGAATCTTCTGCCGATCTATTGAAACAGCTTGGTTTGGCGGCATTGTTCTGACTGAAAAGAATCCCGATGAATGTCCAGATAGCCTATTTGTTGCAATCATTCTTATCCATGCGTCCGTTTTATCCAGTGTTCTGCCTCTGAGGTGTGATTGTAAGGAATAAATTTGGTGTAGTGTTTTCGGATGATAGAAAACCATCATTTCATCATTCGATTTAGGTTGGCATTCAGGTAACCACCAATCTATGTTTCTTAGGCGATGAATGACACAGCTAAATCCTGGCGGATTTATTCTTGATTCTGTAAGGACGCGAGAAAGTGGAGACACATCATTTCCATACGGTATTCGCTTCATTAAAGCCGCCTCAATAGGAGTGGTACCTCGGCCCATGAATGGGTCATAAACGATATCTCCGGGTTGAGTTAGTCTTTCAATAAAATAACGAGGAAGTTGAGGTTTAAAGCAGGCCCTGTACGATACTTCATGTATACGCGCCGCTTGTCTTTGTCCAGAAGTCCAAAACTCGCCGGTGATGTATTTTTCTGCAGGAATTTCCACTTAACCGATACAATCTTTCTGCTTAGATGATTCCATCTCTATCAGCTGATTTTGTTATCTTGCTAAGCGTAATTCGCTTTGGTTTGAATTGTTTTACAGGTATTCCGGCTACAAAGAAAGTATCTGATCGATTTACCCCAAATATGCTGTTTTGGATCATTCATAAACGCACCTGTGTAAATGTTCATTGTTGACCAAATGGACTGTCACTATATGTGTGTTTGTTAAACAAGACAAATTCAACTCAAGCGAAATTAACTGTCAAAGTCAGGACTTTGTCTAGAGACAGTCATGGCAATCAAAAATATTCTTGGTCATGAATGGACTAATATGGAATTTTGAATGCTCGGCAAGTCTAAGATACCGACAGCCGCATCGTTGTCAGGCCTTTATTTGCATGCGGCAACACACGCCTTCAGAAATTTTGCATCTGAACCAGCTAATTTGAAGAAGCGCCGTCTTTATCAGCAGTTACAAAATCAACAGCCGCCATCAAGCCTCGGAACTGACGGCCGTGTTTCAATGCCGCCCGGCTCAATCGCGCTCCGCCCGAATCATCGCCACATTGTGCTTCGCGCCGTTGAACACCACACCCAGCAGATGAATCTTACCCCGCCGATGGCGATACTTGCCAGCATAGTCTTTGCTCCGTATTTGAGCAATCGCATCAACCGCCTCCACCTTCACTTCCGCTTCCACCTCCGGCTTCTCGGCCACCTTGAACTCCATCACGAACACCTCGCCAGCATGTTCCACCACTAGGTCCGAACGACCGAGACTCGTTGACTCCTCGCCTGTGACTTCAACGCCGATGGTGGTGAAGCAGGCAAACACCATGCTTGCATAAAACCCTTCGTAGTGTTGCATGGGGTTGCGGGCATACCACTCGTTCGGGATGCTTGAGAAAAACGAACTCAACTCGGCCTCAAACTCCCCGAAGTCGTTGTTAGCCAGAAACCTCGCCATGCTCTTGGCCCGCTTCTTGGCTTGTGCAAAGTTGCCGCTGACAGCACCCAGCAGTTGCTGGTTCAGGCTCAGTCGCGCCTCATGGTTGGGATAGTACAGTGTGTAATCAATGCCTTCCGGCTGGGCATTATGACCGACAATGGTCAGGTAGCCACATTGGAACAGCAAGGCGTTGACACTGATTTCATCAACCTTGAAACTGGACAGCTCACTCTTTTCCATTTTCAGGTTTTCCAAATTCAGGGTGTTGATCTCGCCCTCGGCCATCATCTTGTAGAGATAACTCGGCGTGCCGGTTTCATACCAATAGGGTTTGAACTGTCTTTTCCTGAACAGCAGCAGGACGTCGAAGGGGTTGTACACCCTCTCCTCGCCGAGCCAGCTGTAGCCGTTGTACCAGTGCCGAATCTCGTCCCGGTCCAGCCCTTCGAGTTCCGGGGCGAACACCGTGTCGATGTCAGTGTCCGTATAGCCGCAGATGGTGGCAAACTCAGGATCCAGACTGATATCTTCAAGAATGTTCAGTCCCAAGAACAGGCTGACCTTGGAATACATGCTGATGCCGGTGAAGAACACGAAGCGAACCTCATCGGCACAGCCCTTGATGATGCCGTAAACGCCGTGCAGGTAAGCGCAGTTGGCCTCTGCCTGATTATTGTTTTCAAGCAAGTCCAAGATCGGTTTGTCGTATTCGTCCACCAGAATCACCACCTGTTTTCCAGTCTTGCGGTTAATCTTGCGAACAAGACTCTGAAAGCGTACGTCGCCGGGAGTGTCCGATCTCAACGGTTCAATACCTGCGTCTTCTTCAAGTGCGGACAGTTGGCTGGCCATGTGAATTTCAAGGCTGTCCGGTTCGCTGTAGTTGGCATCAAAGCTGAGTCGCACCACCGGATTGTTGGCCGTCCAGTCCCAGAGGTTGTGAATGTGCAGACCTCGGAACAGCTTCTCGTTGCCTTCGAACAGCTCTTTCAGCGTGGACATCAGCAGAGACTTTCCGAACCGTCGCGGGCGCGACAGAAAATAGTACTTGCCTTGGTCTATCAATTTCTTGAGATGCGGGGTCTTATCCACATAGTAGCAGTTTCGGTTCCGCATCTCTTGGAAGGATGACTCCCCGATGGGAAGAATGAGCTTGTTCATGATTATTGCTTACTAAGTATACTAATTGGATTATATCATCAGAGTGGTGCGGCTTGCGAGTCCGAAGTTTCGTTGGAGGTATGTTGAAAAGTGCTTGTAGGGTGTTTATGTGAGGGGCTTTGCTCGGATCAAATATTTTCAGAATTCGGTTGGGTGATTTAGATAGAGGTATAGTCCTCAAAATACAGGTGTTGTGACCTGCATCAACGCTGTCATGCGCTTGTTTGCTGTTTATCTACAATGGAATTTGGGCGTGCAAATGCCTTGCTCCGTATTGATTGTTTTCAATGTTTGCAACCCCTCCCATGGTTTGAATTGGCTGTGTAGGCATCACTGTTTGTTAGGTCCGAAGTCTATAATCCGCTCATGATTTCAAGTTGCCTATTTGTGCAACATTGTAGTTACTTGCGCAGATTCCTAGTAGTTTACATGCGAACGGTTTTACAATTTGGAGCGTTTGCACTCAAGGCTTGGCAGCCTGAGTCCGATTGAATTTGAGGAGAATTTGTTGAAAAACTGTAGTTCAGGGTATACCCCGAACTAAAGTTCAAAGTGGCCAGTTGTTGTAGGTAGTAAGTAGTAGTTACTAAAACTAAAGATGTTGGTTGTGACCCCAAGCGAGTACACCCCATTTCTTCTACTATGCTGGCAATAAAGCAATATTCCTAGTGCGCTAAGGAGCACAACAATCCGTGGATTTTGGGAATAATCGAACAAAATCGTAAAATTACGATCGCATGAATACTCAATAAATGTTCGAAAAATCAATGTGACACTTTATACTAAAAATATCTAATAAACCAAATAAATTCGTAGGAATAACATCAATCATGAAAAAATACTACCTATCGATTCTGTTTTTATTACCAGCTATTGGATTTTCATCGCATGAACTAGTGAATCGAAATTTTGAGAGCGGAAAACAACTTTATCTACAACACTGCAGTTCTTGTCACGGTAAAAACCTTGAAGGTGAAGCTTATTGGCGAACACCTAAACCAGATGGAATCCTACCAGCTCCGCCCCATGATGAAACTGGCCACACTTGGCACCATAACAATCAATTTCTATTCAATTACACAAAGTATGGAGGTTTGGCAACTTTTGAAGCGCTGGGAGTTACTGACATCAAAAGTGGTATGGAGGGGTTTGGAAATGTGCTGGAGGATAGTGATATATGGGACATACTTGGATATATTCGGTCTACTTGGCCGGCAAGCATTCAGAGAATTCAAGATGATCGCAATCCGCCACACTAATTCATGATCCTAAGCTTAGCAATTAAAAATGAAATCTATTGGAATTTTAAGCGAATTGGGTTCAATTTTTGTTAGCGCCTGTAAATACCATGAACAGTTATTTTGAGTTCAACATAACTATTCATGTGCAATGACTCCTTAACATAGGAATTTATTTAAGGCAAAAACAAGACTTCGCCATAGAACTCTCACCTTAATAGGTGAGCAATGGTTAAGCGTTGAAGTTCAGAGCTACAATAGGGCTTGGCAAGTGCCTGCTATAAAGCCGCTGTGCACAAGATTGAGTCTTGTATCTGAGTGCTGTTTCTCCGATTGTTTTCCATCTCAAAACGTGCAATGGTGCACACGGTTTTACCGCCTTGATATCTACCGACTTCGCTATTCGCTCATCAGCTGCAAAGTGCCTCACAACCTAAACCATCTTATATCGTATCAATCAAATGACAGATCTCCAATCTTGATACGAGGAGAATTTGTATGGGTTGGCTGTTTCAAATACCGCTTTGGCCGTATCAATTAGGTGCATTGTTAAATATAGTGGGTTGCATTTCATTCAAAGCTATATAGTGATTTGTAATTTCTTATGCAAATTTGATAACTTTGGCTGACAATGAGTAAATTGGATGCACCAATAATCATCTCTATTGCTCAATCACTTTGGTAGCGATATGCAGTTTACTGGCTCAAGTCCCCTGCTATGTTTGCCATGGAAACAGCAACGGACTGCTTAGGGTTATGGCAATAATTGATTCTTTTGACTTTACATATCTGAATGGTAACGACCAATGATTCAACTATTCAGTAATCCTACAAAAGATCGCCCATTTTTAGCGTTGTGGCTACTATTTACCGGAATTTTAGTTTTGGCGTTACAGGACTCTCTCATCAAAACTGTTTCCGTACAAACATCTTATTGGCAGTTTCAGGCAATCAGAGCCAGCGGCAATATCATCTTTGCGGTAATATTAGCCTTAACAGGTGGTGGACTATATCTGTTGCGGCCAAGGCGAGTGGGGCCAGTCTACTTTCGCGCTTTTGTAATGACACTTTGCATGTTCTGCTTCTTTTCCGGAGCACCGTTTCTAACAATTACGCAAATGGCAGCAGGTTTGTACACTTATCCCCTGTTTGTTACTTTACTTGCTGGCCCAGTACTTGGAGAAAAATTAGGGCCGTGGCGTATCTTTGCGATGATTTTGGGCACAAGTGGCGCGATTTTGGTTTTATCACCTTGGGAAGATGGTTTTTCATCTCTCCAAATATTGCCCGTACTCGCTGGATTTTTCTATGCTGTCAATATTTTGATAATTCGGCGCGCTTGCCGATTTGAAAACACACTGGCTATGGTATTCGCAGTTGCGATCGCGTTTCTAGCATCCGGAATACTCGGAAGCGTTACACTGAGCATGTTTCCAACTTCCATTAACCTGCAAGAACTCATGCCCTTTGTAGCTGTTGGCTGGCCAGTGCTGACATGGGTAGTAATTGGTATCGCAGGCCTAACTGCGTTGCTCAACTTTACTGGTAATATTTGTTTGAGCCGAGCCTACCAGACTGCTGATGCTAGTTGGCTTGCGCCAATGGAATTCAGTTACCTACTTTTTGCGACTTTTTGGGGCAAAACCCTATTTGATACTTGGCCCACAACTAACGCAATTATTGGAATGATAATAATATGCCTTGCAGGCATACTAACAGCATGGCGAGAAGGTGTGCGTCGTAATGAACAACAATAAGATACGGACAGAGAGCAGTCGATTAGCGGTTCCACACTTGAATGGGGTTGTATTAAAACCCAAGACTGTCTTGATGTGATTCACTTACAGCACTTCATCTAAGGCATTAATCAATTGTGATACCTCGTCTGAACTGTTGTAGTGAACCATACTAACCCGTACGACACCGTTTGCGCCTAAGTTAAGTGCATCAATACAACGTCTCGCGTAAAAATCACCCGATCCGATACCAATATTTTTTTCACCTAGTTTTTTTGCAATTTTATGATGTCGCTTGCCTTCAACAACAAAAGAAATTGTTGGAACGCGCCGTCTGAAATCAATTTCCGGTAGCCCGATTATTCGTATATTGGATTTCGAGTTTAGATAATCCATTAGAGGGCGGGCAATTTCATCTTCATGTTGGATAATGAGTTCAAAAACTTTGTTGTAACGTTCATTGATTGGTGATTCGTTATGCTTGAAGTGATGTTTAAATACCTGATCAAAATAATCAACAATGCCTTCTATTGATGCTGCAGTTTCGTGCAGATATCCCCCAGGTTGGAGCTTTTGAGGTAGTGCAGATCGCGTAAAAAAGTAATGGTTCTGATTCTTCAATTCATGCAGTCGTTCGCGTTTGCCACATAGTACGCCCAAGTGAGGGCCATAGAGCTTGTAAAGACTAAAAAGCAAGAAGTCTATATTCAAACCCTTGAAGTCCAAAGCACGATGTGGTGCATAAGCTACTGCATCCACGCAAAGCAGTGCTCCGGCTGATTGAGTGAGTTCTGCAATTGCTGGTATGTCATTGATGGTACCAGTAATGTTGGAACACCAAGTGCAACAAACGAGGCGTGTTTTATCATTCAGCAATGATTCAAGCTTTTGCGGTCCACCTAGTGTTCAATCATCGATGGAATGTCGTATAATCATGGTGGACACATTGTTCAACACTGATGATAGAGGTAGTCATGAAGCAATATGTGGTGACTTTGGAACGTGCGCAGAGAGAAGAGTTGGAGCAGCTCACTCGCAAGGGTTCGCATTCGTCGCAGAAGGTGCTCAACGCCCTGATTCTGCTGAACTGTGACGAAGGTCAATATAATGAACGGCGGGTGCGCGGAGAGGATATAGCCAAGGTGCTTCGGATCAGTTACCGCAAGGTGGACCGGGTGAAGGGGCGCTTTGTGAAAGAAGGCATGGAGGCGGCCTTGGGCGGTCGTCAGGGTCGGCGCGAGCATTATGAGCGCAAGGCGGACGGGGAGTTTGAGGCGCACCTGGTGGCCCTGAGCTGTTCAGAGCCGCCGGACGGTCGTTCGCAGTGGACGCTGCAGCTGCTGGCGGATCAGATGGTGGAGCTCGGTCATGTTGACAGTGTCTCGTATGAGACGGTGAGGCGGGTTCTAAAAAAAACGAGATCAAGCCGTGGCGGCGTGTCGGTTGGGTGATTCCGCCGCAGGGCAGTGCCGAGTTCGTGGCGGCGATGGAGCAGGTTCTGGAGGTCTACCAGCGACCTTACGATGCAGCGTATCCGGTGGTGTGCATGGATGAGACCCCGCGCCAGTTGCTCGGTCAGGTTCGCCAGCCCATTGCCGCGGTTGCGGGACGCCCGGCCCGAGAGGATTACGAGTATCGGCGTCTGGGCAGTTGCAATGTGTTCTTGGCCACCGAGCCGCTGGCCGGCACCCGGATGACCAAGGTGACGGCACGCCGAACCCGGACTGATTGGGCCCACTTCATCCGCGACTTGTCGGAACGCTACCCCAAGGCCAAGCGCATCACCTTGGTGATGGACAACTTGAACACGCACCGGGCGAGTGCCTTGTATCATGCTTTTGAGGCGGCGCAGGCCAAGGCCTTGCTTGAGCGCTTTGAGTTTGTATACACCCCCAAGCACGGCAGTTGGCTGAATGTGGCTGAGATTGAGCTGAGCGTGATGATTCGTCAGTGCCTGAACCGGCGCATAGACCAGCTGGAGACTTTGCATGAGCAAGTTGCGGCATGGCAGGCGGCACGCGACCGAGCGAAGGCGAGAGTGGAGTGGCGGTTCACCACGGCGGATGCCCGCATCAAGCTGAAACGCCTTTACCCGACATTAGAAGAATGATGATGCACTAGATCCGCTGAATCGGGGTTGATTTGCCATTCCTTAATCACAATTCCATTTTCCTCTAATCTTCGCCACGCGCCAATATTCGCTTCATGGTCTAAATTTGTTACAACTATCTCATCGCCTGTTTTCAGTAATGGGCGAATAGCGTTGGCCAGTAAATAGACATTCATAGTTGTTGAATGACCTACAATGACTTCTCTTGGGTTTGTGTTGATCATCTCGGCAAGTTGATGATGGCTGCGATCAATTCTTTCTTTGGCTTCGATTGACGCAGGATAGGAGGCACCTGGTTGAACTTGGTTTCGGCGCATGTAGTCATAAATACGATCGCTTACAGTAGCGGGCACAAAGGTGCCGCCAGCGTTTTCAAAAAAAGCCCAATCTCCAATGTTTGGAAATTGGCTACGAACATACTGCAGGTCTAGTTTAGGATTTATCATAGATAGAGGAACAGATGAGATTAGTAGAGAAATTGTGTTGACAGAATTTTAGGAAGGCCTTAATAAATTAATCGAACTAATTGTATAGCACTTACTCAGATAGGTTGATGTGAACTAATTTCGGGGTGTATGCACTCAAAGCTTGGCTACAAATTAAGCAGATTGAATATGGGATTCAGCTGTGGTTGGAAAATTGTTAGTTCAAGTCAGGCCCCGAACTACAGTTAAAAACGGCAGGTTGTAGTAGGTAGTAATTTGTAGTTTTGTATAATTGCATAGGAACAGAGATGAATTTTTAAATTTCTTGGAAAAGGCAGGTGTCAACTGAAGAAAAACCTCTGACTTCCAGGCTAGTTTCCGAACAAATTTTGTGGCAACGCAAAGAGATAGAGACTACGCCAATGCACATACTTAAAATGGTATATCTATGCCATGGATGGATGCTTGGGAATACTGGTCGAAAACTAATTATTGAACCTGTAGAAGCATGGCGGTATGGCCCCGTTGTTCCTTCGATATATCATTTATACAAATCATTCGGTGGAGAGCCTATTGACATATCACCCATAGATTTAACAGACAAGTTCAGTAAGTACCAAATTCAGCTGATTAGCGTAGTGGTTGAAGCTTATAAACTCCACTCCGCACTGTCTCTATCAAGCATAACCCATCAAAAGGGTTCACCTTGGCATCAGGTTTACCGCAATGGTCAAGGAGAAGGTGCAATCATTCCGGACAAAATCATTCAAAAATATTATGCAGAAAAATTGAATGGATAAAAGTCCGGGCGTAAGAGCAGAGTCTACAAAAGAACCAGATGACAGTCAAGCCAAGGCCGAAACTTTAGCACTTCAAACACAAAACCTAGAGGTTGACAAACAGGCCAAAGAGCATCTCAGACAGGAAAAGCTGCGCGGTGTTTTCTCTTATTGTGTAATCGCAATCCTTGTCCTGATTTTTGTCTTGGTTGGCTTGTCTATAATTTCAGTTGTCTTTCACTATCTTGCGCCTGAAGAATGGCACTGGATGGAACCAGGCAACGTTAAAACAGTGAGTACCGCTTTGTTCAGTGGAACGTTATTTGTTTTTTTAGGGCTTTATGTCCGGGATAGGGTTTAACTTTTTCGACTAATCCACTGAGAGCTCTATCAACACGCTAACTTGGTATTAGAACGTCTTGCTGATTAATCCTGTTTGCTCCTATGATGTTGCTATTGACCAACACTCGTTAGTGACCCGCAAAATGCGAAATATTATCCTCAACCGATTGACGCGTTTTGAATAAAATTTACACATTGCCCACTGTTGAAAAACTCAATCGGTACAACAATTGTGGGGTATCTGTATATGGAGAAATATATGTTCAATAAGACTGACTCAATTGAAAATTATGACAACGAGCTGTGGGAAGCTATTCAGAACGAGGAGACCCGTCAAGAGGAACACGTTGAATTGATTGCTTCTGAAAATTACACTAGTGCGCGGGTTCTTCAGGCGCAAGGTTCTGTATTGACAAACAAATATGCCGAAGGCTACCCCGGAAAGCGCTATTACGGTGGTTGTGAATTTGTTGATGTAGCCGAAAATCTTGCTATCGAACGCGCTAAAAAGCTGTTCGACGCGGCTTATGTCAATGTGCAACCACACTCAGGCTCTCAAGCTAATTCTGCTGTATTTATGGCCTTGCTTAAACCGCATGACACAATTTTGGGCATGAGCTTGGATCATGGTGGACACCTTACGCATGGTGCAAAAGTCAATTTTTCCGGAAAAATATATAACTCGATTCAGTACGGTATCGATTCCGATGGAATTGTTGACTATGACCAAGTTGAAGCATTGGCTGCCGAGCATAAACCCAAGATGATTATTGCTGGGTTTTCGGCATACTCAAGAGTTATGGACTGGAAACGTTTCCGTGATATTGCCGATGAAAATGGTGCATATTTAGTTGTTGATATGGCGCATGTGGCAGGGTTAGTTGCCGCTGGACTTTACCCTAATCCAGTACCGGTCGCTGATGCGACAACCACCACTACTCACAAGACATTGCGTGGTCCTCGAGGTGGTTTAATTTTAGCTAGAGAAAACGAAGAGGTTCAGAAAAAACTGGCATCGTCTGTTTTTCCCGGAGGACAGGGTGGTCCGATGATGCACGTTATTGCTGGCAAGGCGGTTGCTTTCAAAGAGGCGCTTGAACCTGAGTTCAAGGTGTATCAACAACAAGTGCTTGATAATGCGAGGGCAATGGCCGAAACATTCATTGCTCGCGGATTCAAAGTGGTGTCAAATGGCACTGATGATCACTTATTTTTGCTTGATTTGATTGACAAGGATATCACTGGCAAAGATGCTGCTAACGCATTGGGTGATGCCAATATCACAGTTAATAAGAATACTGTTCCGAATGACCCGCGATCGCCTTTTGTGACCAGCGGGCTCAGGATTGGTTCGCCAGCTTCAACCACACGCGGATTCAAAGTGGCTGAAATGACTGATTTAACGCATTGGATGTGTGACATACTAGACGATATCGGGAATCAGAATGTAATCTCTGCAGTTAAAGACAAGGTGAAACAACTCTGTAGTCGATATCCAGTCTATCGCTAACAGTTGACAATGCGCTCGCCGCCTTAGTGTTGGCGCTTTGAGTAAATATTCTATTTTCAGCTTGGCCCGGCATGCTGTAAAACAGCATTCTGACTGGCCGCGTGCATGGCGAGATCCAGAGCCTAAACCTTCCTACGATGTCATCATTGTCGGCGGTGGCGGGCATGGGCTTGCAACCGCGTACTATCTTGCATCCGAACATGGCATTCAAAATGTAGCTGTCGTTGAGAAAGGTTGGATTGGTGGCGGTAACACTGGACGCAATACAACCATCGTCCGGTCTAATTATCTAAGGGACGAAGCAGCTCATCTTTACGAAAAGTCCTTGGTACTTTGGGAGACACTCTCTCAAGACTTAAATTTCAATGTCATGTTCAGTCAACGCGGCGTTATGAATCTAGGACACACTTTGCAAGATATGCGTGACATTTATCGGCGCTCCAACGCCAACCGTCTAAATGGTATTGACAGCGAAGTGCTTAGCCCCAAAGATATCAAACGAATTGTTCCTATCATTGATACCTCATCCACGGCTAGATATCCCATTCTAGGCGCCTCGTTCCAACCACGCGGCGGAGTTGCTCGCCATGATGCGGTCGCATGGGGTTTTGCTCGTGCGGCCGATCGTTTGGGGGTAGATATTATTCAAAACTGTGAAGTGACTGCGGTCCGAAGAGAAGGCGGAGTTGTCAAAGGAGTTGAAACCACGCGTGGTTCAATTTCAGCTTCTAGAGTGGGTGTTGTAGCTGCCGGTCACTCTAGTGTGATAGCACAGATGGCTGGCATTCGCATGCCGATTGAAAGTCACCCGTTACAAGCATTGGTATCCGAGCCTATCAAACCAATTCTGAATACAGTTGTAATGTCTAATGCAGTGCATGGTTATATCAGCCAGTCTGATAAGGGGGAGTTGGTCATTGGTGCTGGTATTGACTCTTATTTGGGTTATGGCCAGCGTGGCAGTTTCTCCACCATTGAAGGGAATGTTGCGGCAATTGTTGAAATGTTTCCTATATTTAGCCGCGTTCGGATGATGCGACAGTGGGGCGGTATTGTAGATGTGTGTCCAGATGCTTCGCCGATTATCGGTGGTACTGCACTGAATGGCCTGTATTTCAACTGTGGTTGGGGTACAGGTGGATTCAAGGCAACGCCGGGGTCGGGTTGGGTGTTTGCTTACACAATTGCACGCGACCAACCGCATCCACTTAATGCTCCATTCGGGCTTGATCGGTTTATTAGTGGCAATTTGGTTGATGAGCATGGAGCGGCCGGAGTGGCACACTGAATGCTGATGCAGTTAGGAGGTAGTTCATGTTGCTGATACGTTGTCCATGGTGTGGATATCGAGATGAAACTGAGTTCAATTGTGGTGGTGAAGCTCATATTGTCCGCCCTGAGTGTCCGGAGAGTCTTACTGATGAGCAGTGGGCGGATTATCTATTTATGCGCGAGAACAAAAAAGGTGAGCAGCGCGAACAGTGGTTGCATAGTGGAGGTTGTCGCCGTTGGTTCAACGCGCAACGCAACACTGTTACATACAAGTTTGGTGTAACTTACAAACCAACTGACCCGATTCCGGAGGAGTAGACTTGACTCAGTCAATGCGACTGCCTAAAGAAGGGCGTATTAATCGATTGAAGCCAATTAAGTTTCGATTTAACGGCAAATCATATTCAGGATTTGAAGGGGACACATTAGCTTCGGCGCTTCTTGCTAATGGAGTGCGTTTAGTGGGGCGCAGTTTCAAATATCACCGTCCCCGCGGTATTATGGGAAGCGGGCCAGAAGACCCAAACTCTATGGTACAGGTGAGATCAGGCAATCTGTCCACACCCAACCAGAAGGCAACGCAGGTTGAACTATTTGAAGGGCTTGAGGCTGTCAGTGTCAGTTGCTGGCCGAGTGTGGGGTTTGACTTGGCTTCGGTGGCAGATCTGTTTTCGCCCATTTTGCCAGCCGGGTTTTATTACAAGACATTCATGTACCCGCGCAAAGCCTGGCTGTTTTATGAAAAATGGATTCGCAAAGCAGCCGGTTTTGGTGTCGCTGAATCTGAGTGCGACACAGATAGATATGACAAAATCAATGCTTGGTGTGATGTTCTAATTGTCGGTGGCGGTCCCTCAGGATTGGCAGCAGCGTTAAGTTCTGCACGCGCCGGTGCAAGGGTCATTGTTGTCGAAGATCGCAGTGAATTTGGAGGTGGTTTTCTTCGCGCAAACGATGCAAACCAAAACAAGTGGCTCGATGATGTTTTATCTGAGTTGCGCGAGTACCCGGAAGTTCGCTTGTTTGTTCGTAGCACTGTGGTCGGTTACTATGACAGTAACTTCTTGGTGATGAATGAACGACTCACGGACCACTTGAGTGATAAACCGTTTGCAAGGGCACGGGAGCGAATTTGGCGCATCCGTGCTACGCAAGTAATTCTTGCGACAGGCGCAATTGAGCGACCATTCGTTTTTGGTAATAACGATTTGCCAGGTATTATGTTAGCTTCTGCTGTTTCAGAGTATATATATCGGTTTAGAGTCAAACCTGGACGACATGCAGTAGTGTTCACGAACAACGACAGAGCTTATCAGACAGCTTTGGACTTGGTTGAGGCTGGAATCGATATCAAGGCTATTATTGATGTCAGGCGCGAAATATCCGGTTCTCAATTACAGAAACTGCAAAGTCGTGGTATCCCAATCATGCTGGGTGCTACCGTCACAAGCGCTCAGGGTAGCAAAAACCTGCGCGGTGTCAGGTTTGCTGAACTTAACGGTAAAGCTAACGAAATTGTTGGTAAAGAGTCAACAATAGCCTGTGACCTGTTAGTAGTTTCAAGTGGCTGGAGTCCAACAATTCACTTGCACGCCCAATCCGGTGGTAAACCTTGTTATGATGCAGAAAAAGTTTGCTTCGTACCAGGGCAACCAGTGCAAAATGAACAATCTGTTGGAGCGGCTAATGGTCAGTTTGTTGTTGATGCGGCGATTCAAGAGGCATTCGTCGCTGGTACAACAGCGGCTAGGAAGGCAGGTTGCTCAATTGCGGTGGAATCCGCCCAAGAAATTGCATCTGGATTTGAGTCTCAGGAATACAAAATTCAAAAAATGTGGGTGGTGCCGAATGACGCCAACGGGTCACTCAAGCAGTTTGTTGATTTTCAGAATGATACAACCGTTAAAGACATCAAACTTGCAATTAAAGAAGGGTATCGCTCAATTGAGCATCTGAAACGCTACACATTGCTTGGTTTTGGTACTGATCAGGGTAAGTTGGGTAATATCAATGGCCTGGCAATTCTAGCAAAAGAACTGAATCAGAGTATTGAGGAGACGGGAACGACAACTTTCCGACCACTCTATACGCCGGTTACATTTGGAGCAATTGCCGGGCGGGAAATTGGAAGCGAGTTCTTTGATCCAGTACGTAAGACTGCAATGCACGTTTGGCATGTCCGAGAAGGTGCTGAGTTTGAGAATGTTGGGCAGTGGAAACGGCCATGGTACTACCCTCGTGGCGAAGAAACGATGAATGAAGCTGTAAATAGGGAATGTCTTGCGGTGAGAAATGGGGTTGGTATCATTGATGCCTCAACACTTGGCAAGATTGAGATCATTGGACCAGATGTTGTTGCATTCTTGAATCTAATTTATACCAATGCTTGGAACTCACTAACCACAGGAAGTTGCCGCTATGGTTTGATGCTAGGTGAGGACGGCATGGTCATGGATGATGGTGTCACGGCTAAACTAGGCGACAACCACTACTATATGACAACAACGACTGGTGGTGCAGCACATGTGCTCAGCTGGATGGAGCGATGGCGCCAAACCGAATGGCCTTGGATGAAGGTTTACTTCACATCAGTTACTGATCAATCGGCAGTCATTTCAATTGCTGGACCAAAGGCGCGCGAGATATTGCAAAGGGTTGCTCCTGAATTGGATGCTTCCAACGATAGTTTTCCGTTTATGACATTCAGGGAATCACCGGTTGCAGGCATTGGTGCACGGATTTTTCGTGTGAGTTTTAGTGGTGAACTCGCGTATGAGATCAATGTACCGGCCAACAGTGGTTTGCATGTATGGGGTCAAGTGTTTGAAGCAGGGCGGGATTTTGATATTACACCGTATGGAACGGAGGCGATGCACGTATTGCGTGCGGAGAAGGGTTATATTATTGTTGGACAGGAAACTGATGCTTCTATGACACCGCAGGATCTCGGTATGGATTGGATTTGCTCGAAGAAAAAAGACTTTCTTGGCAAACGGTCTTTGGCACGCTCGGATAGCATTAGAAAAGATCGAAAGCAGATGGTGGGTCTGATGACTGAAGATCCAAACATTGTGTTGCCTGAAGGTGCGCAATTGGTTGAAGAACCATCAACTTCCTATCCTGTGCCGATGATTGGACACGTAACATCCAGTTACTGGAGTCCGACACTCAAGCGCTCTATTGCATTGGGGTTTGTTGTTGGTGGTCACTCGCGCATGGGAGGTTTGATATATGCAGCGCCTATGTCCGGCAAAACAGTGCCTGTATCAATTTGCAGTCCCGTATTCTACGACCCTCAAGGAGAACGTCAGAATGTCTAGTTCTGAACGAATACAGTCTCCGCTGCATCAAGTGTTAAACGAACATGGTGAGAGCGCTGGCGAGTTCAGAAATGTGACGCTTTCAGAGTTGGCGCAAATGGGACATTTCAATTTGCGGGTGCAGCCTGAAGATCAAGACGCCCAGAAGCTCTTTGAGAAGTTACTAGGATTCTCGTTGCCGCAGAACCCCAATACCTTCATTGTTTGCAATGAGATCCTATGCGCTTGGCTTGGGCCAGATGAATGGTTGGTAATTGTGCCTGAGTATGTTGTTGAAAGAACCGAACAAGCTCTCAGGGAAGTGGCCACTAAGGGATTCGTTTCATTGACAGATTTAAGCAGCGCGCAGACAGTAATTCGTGTTGTTGGGGAAGGTATACGGGATTTCTTGAGTCGAGGTATTACGATTGATCTGCACCCTCAGCGATTTTCATCTGGGGAGTGTGCACAGGCGTTAATGGCTCGGGTTCCAGTCTTGATACTGAATCAACATGCCGAAGAGGCAACTCTAGATCTAATTGTGAGACGAAGTTTTGCTGATTATTTATATCGTTGGATGCTTGATATCGGAGCAGAAGCAGATTTTCAACCTGTAGAATCTTAATCAATTAGTCGTATTGGCATCATCCAAAATCCGGGGAATTCTATCCTCCCAGCCGATAGCCATGATGTGAAGTCCACCAGCCATTTCTTTGAGCTGTTTAACCAAATTCACAGAAATATCGTGACTTGCTTGAGCGACAGCTTGCTTGTCATCCCCTTGGTCGGCAATTTTTTGAACAAGGTTATCGGGGATAGTTATACCGGGAACTTTTTCGTTCATGTATTTTGCCATTGCCACAGATTTGATCGGAATTATGCCGGCCAATATTGGCACCTTGGCATCTCCGATTTTTTCAAGGAATTTTGCAAAGCTATCCGAGTTATAGATTGCTTGGGTTTGCAGAAATGACGCGCCAGCATCTATTTTTCGGTGCATGTTTTCAATTTCTCCATCAAGGTTTGGCGAGCCGGGATTGACAACGGCTCCGATGCAGAAATTCGGTGTGCCGTTCAAGGGATTGTTCATATAGTCAGTTCCATTATTCAGCTTCTGGACTGCTTCAAGCAGTTGTGAGGCGAATAGATCGAATACTGGTTTCGCATCGGGATGATCTCCGTTCTTGGGTGGGTCGCCGCCCATAAATGCTAGATTAGGTACGCCAAGCGCTGCCGCACCAAGCATACAAGCTTGAATGGCAATTCGGTTTTTATCGCGCGAAGTCATTTGCACAATCGGTTCGATTCCTCGATCTAGCAGCAGATGAGCAACAGCCGTTGGGTCCATTGCCATTCGTGCAGCATGTGACTCGGTGAGATTGAAGGCGTGAACATGATTTTTCAGCATTATGGCTTTTTCAAACAATGGTTCAAGATTGATGCCTTTTGGTGGTGTCAGTTCGCAAGTAATAACAAACTCACCGTGTTCAATTCGATCTTTTAAGCTATTCATTTCAAATAAATTTAGAGTGAATATTCAATAACAATTAGGGTGTCTGTTCGGTGCTGAAGTCCGCCAATAGTATATGAGTTATTGAGCTGAAAAATACTAATTCTGAATATTACTTGGTTTGAGTATTTACATGGTAACGAGATAGTGCTGGTTATTTGTTGCAGAACATATACTGGGATTCTCTACACTAAATTCGGATTAGAAACCAGAGAACGTTGTGCAACGGTGCTTTTCAGATTTTCGACGTATCAAGTGATGGACGCGGTTACACATCAGGTTCAATCTCGCATTTTTTTGTGACTAGATTGAAAGAGGAACAGACTAATTTCTGGCACCTGCTTCGGGTTTTGCAATTTGCACAGTACCTGAATTGCTAGAATACGCACGGGGAGACGTTTTGTTATGTATTTAAGTGTTTGATATCAAATTGACAATACACCAAGAGAAAAATCTGATACCCCTTGACCTTGTTGTAATTGCAATTGCTTAAGTTTTTCCAAGCATCGATTATTCCGCAAATTGCCTTAAACCTCAGCATATCTTCAATAATCAGAATATATTATTATCAATAGCTTATTGTTTATAATAAGCACATTGGCCTCTCCAACAAAAAGACTATATGCTCTGGCGTGATACTACTTAGCGCAAGTGTTCGCATAGCGTAACATAACATAGCCGAATCGTCACACTGGGTTCTGTATAAATCATGTTCAAAAATAGGCTTCACAAATGCCTCACGGAATTGAAAGCATGAAATAAAATTGATATCTGTATAAATTGAAGTTGGATGCAAATGTACTGTAGGACGTTGCCAAATTACAAAAAGCAATAAATAAATCGCTTCCATTTTGGAAGGTTTGAGGCTCCTAAGCCCGTGAATAGTCGCTCTAGCTGTGACTTCAATGGCCGAAAAGAATGATTCGCAATTCAAGTTTTATCTGTTAAGACATATTAGCGTGTCATGATCAGATGAGATTGGCTCCTGTTGATGATAAATTACAGATTTGATAGGGTTGCTTATAATCATTTGTTGAAAAAAGTTGGTAAAGAAATTAGTAAATCAGAATTTATATTTTGCATAGAGTTCGTGAGTGTTCCGCATTGAATCATTGCGTATCATTTGCTACAAAGCAATTACTGGTTAATTTGAAATATAAATTTGTCATTGACTGATTAGCAATTGATAAGGAAGTTTTAGGTATGAGCCAGCGTGTAAAAGCTCTTGTAAAACCCAAAATTTTGGTTTGGGCTAGAGAAACAGCCGGGCTAGACATTGATAGTGCAGCGAAAAAAATTGGAACTTCCGTTGCACGTATCATAGTTTGGGAAGATGAGGCCACCGAAGATAGCCCGACTATCAAACAGTTACAAAAAATGGCGAGAGTCTACAAACGTCCTCTAAGCGTTTTTTATCTTCAAGATATACCATACACTTTCCAAGTTTTACGCGATTTTAGAAGGTTGGCAGGTAGCGAACTGCGGCAATATTCACATGAGCTCACAATTGAACAGCGGTTAGTCAATCAGCGTAGAGAACAAGCATTAGAACTCGCAGACAGTCTTGGAATCAAGCCTGAACCGTTTCAATTTGGGGCAAATATGGATGAAGACCCCGAAATCGTAGCTGCACGCATACGCCAATTTCTCGGAATAACATTTGAGAAGCAGATTGGCTGGTTGGACGAGAGAGTCGCTTTCAACACGTGGCGGCGAAAAGTTGAAGAATTAGGCGTGTTGGTTTTCCAAATGACTCGCGTACCAAGTGATGAGGTGTCAGGATTCGCAATTAGTCATGAAAATTACCCTGTGATTGCAATCAACCGAAAAAACACCTCATTGTCAAGACGAAATTTCACACTATTCCATGAGTTCGCGCATCTAATGCTACGGCAAAGCGGCATCTCGGAAATAGATGTTGATTTTACCCGCCCGCCTGAAATACAGAAAGTCGAAGTGTGGTGTAATGCAGTTGCAGCTGCTACGCTCATGCCACGTGTTCAATTCTTGGATGATGAAGTTGTTCGAAAACAGTGGAGCCATGCTTGGTTGAAAAATAATATAGAAGATCATCAAATAAAAATTCTTGCGGAAAAATTTGGTGTCAGTCGTGAAGCAGCTGTGCGTCGTCTGCTAAGATTCGGTATAGTCTCTGATTCGTTCTACAATAAGAAGCGAGAACAATACAAATACGAATGGGAACAGAATCTACGTCAGAAAAAACTAAAGTATCGAAACAAATCCTACAGGAAGAATCCAGCACGAGATGCTCTAAGCGATTTCGGTAAGCCATTTGTCCGTCTAGTGTTAAGCACTTTCTATGACGGTCTGATTACTCTAAGTGACGTATCCTCGTATTTAGGCATTCGTATTCGCCACATTCCAAAAATAGAAAAAGAGTTGGGGTTTGTATAAGTTTGGCAGTAGATTATTTCTACTCAATCGACACAAGCTCTCTAATTCAAGGTTGGGTTAGAGCCTATCCAATTGAAGTTTCAATCTTTAAACCTGTGTGGCAATTATTAGATCATCTAATATCTAATGGTCGCTTGAGGGCATCGGCCGAGGTGTTAACTGAGATTAGAAAGAAAGATGATAGCTTGGCTGAATATTGTGAGGCACGTCTTGAAATGTTTGTCGAAATCAAGGACAACATAATACAAAACTATGTAATTGAGATCCTTCGGAAGTATCCTCGACTAGTTGATACAAAGAAGGACCGTGATGGAGCAGATCCTTTTGTAATTGCTTTCGCTCAGACGGGAACACCGTATCATACAGTTGTAACTGAGGAAAAGGGTGGTGGTTTGAAAAGTCCGAGAATTCCTTTTGTCTGCCAGCATAAAAATATTCGCTGCATAAATCTTGTCCAATTAATCATTGAGCAATCTCAAGAATAAGTTTGATCATCATTTGCCAATGCTCAAGGCTATTTCTCCCTCATCATTCTAGTGGTTAAAATCCAATGCAAACTTTGAGCTAACAATGGGCTTTAATTCAAAATCAAAGACTCTATAATGCAAAAAGTAACTTTTTAGTTTTGAAATTAGAAATTCAAGTAATGGAAAACTCTGGTCAACTAGCTATCTCAGAAAGTGCAGCCAAACGCGTAAGCCAGCTTATGTCAGATTCACATGTTGGTCTTCGGGTATATGTAGAAGGCGGTGGTTGCTCAGGATTCCAATATGGGTTCCAATTGGAAACTGAAAAACAGGAAGATGATTTTCTTATTGAGGAACATGATATTACCTTGATAGTGGATTCTCTCAGTATTCAGTACTTGATGGGCGCCCAAGTCGATTACCTTGACGATTTGATGGGTGCAAGATTTTTTGTTAACAACCCGAACGCTTCAACAACTTGCGGTTGTGGATCATCTTTTTCGATTTGATAGGTCAAATTTCGCAATCAGTTTGTACCTTGTGCCAGTTGAAGGGCACTTAGCAAAAAATAAATGCAGACATGCTCGCTCGTTATGCACTTTGTGTAACATTCATTTGATTTTATCGTCGCGGCTATTAATTGAATTCTATGATTGAAATGTAAATAATGAGGACGTTCCGCTGTGAATGATCATAATAATTGCTTTAAAACTGTTAACTACAGACTAGAAAATCTTCTCAGCTACATAGAGATGGGAGATATTGGATTACCGAATATTCAACGCCCTTTTGTCTGGAATAATTCAAAAGTTCGTGATCTTTTTGACTCTATGTATAGAGGTTTTCCTATCGGATATGTCTTACTTTGGGAAAATGAGAATGGCAGGCGGACCCGACCTATTGGTATTGATGATAAAGAGCATTCTAGTGCCAACAGGCTAGTTATTGACGGTCAGCAGAGACTTACCTCTCTTTATTCGGTTTTGCGCGCGCGTTCTGTTCGAGACAAGAATTTTAAGGAAAGGCGTATTGAAATTGCATTTAACCCTAGAGATAAGAAATTTGAAGTTACCAATCCAGCAATTCGTAAGTCCCCTGAATGGGTCGCCAATATTTCGGATTTGTGGATGTCAGGAAAGCCTACTCATCGTTTAGTCATTGATTATATTGATAGACTGTCAAAGCAACATAAATTGAGTGAGTCAGATGAAGATAATATTGCACGCAACCTTGATCGATTGACTAATCTACTCAGTTATCCTTTTCATGCTTTGGAAATATCCGCAAATGTTGATGAGGAACAGGTAGCAGATATTTTTGTTCGCATAAATAGCGAAGGTGTTAAGCTGAATCAATCAGATTTCGTATTAACACTTGTTTCTGTACATTGGCCAGAGGGTCAAGCGGAACTAGAAGAATTTTGTCGTGAGTCTAGGATAGCGCCGTCAAAAGGTTCAAAACCATCACCATTCAACTACATTATTGAACCAGACGCAAACTTTCTTGTTCAATCTGCAATAGCATATGGCTTTAAACGCGGAGAGTTAAAAAGTGTATATAAAATTCTACGTGGAAAAGACCCTAAGACTGGAAAAATCAATCACGAGCAGAGGGACAATCAATTTAATTGCCTAAAAGAAGCGTTAGCAGATGTGTTGAATCTTACAAATTGGCATCAGTTTTTCAATTCGTTAATTGGTGCCGGATTTCGAAGAAGCGAAATGATTTCATCGCGATTTACACTGCTATCCTCTTATACCTTTTATCTTTTGGGAAAGTTGAGATATTCTTTACCTGAGCACATTTTACAGAAAGAAATTGGAAAGTGGTATTTTGGTGCGTCGCTTACAGGTCGATACAGTAGTTCTAGTGAATCCGTATTGAACAGTGATTTAGCCCGTTTTCAACATGTTTCTTCAAGTGAAAAATTCCTTGAAACTCTGGACGAAATGTTGGTCGGCGAACTGACAAATGACTTCTGGGCTATTACTCTTCCCGAGAAACTTAAAAGCTCTGCATCCCGTCCCGCCCCTCAACTGGCATATCTTGCAACTCAAAATATATTTGGTGCCCCGGTTTTATTTTCCCATAATACTGTTGCTAATCTGATTGACCCATCAATTCAGACTAAAAAGAAACCTTTGGAGCGTCATCATTTGTTTCCCCGCGCATGGCTTAAGAGGAATGGTGTAGATGAACCTAAAGATATTAATCAAATTGCGAATTTAGCTTTGGTAGAATGGCCTGACAACATTAATATCAGTGATAAACATCCTAGTGAATATGTGCCGGAAATAAGAAAGCGGTTCCATGAAAGCGATTGGCAGGCAATGCATAAATTGCATGCGTTGCCTATAGGATGGGAAACTATGGAATATCAAAATTTTCTAGCTGAACGACGCAGGCTCATGGCAAATACTATTCGTTGCGGTTACAATAAATTAAGAAGTTCAGATTAAATCCTAAATATTTCACCACAAATTAGTGTCTAAATTGTTGTATTGTTTGTAAGCTGAGTACAGCGAGATGCATCGGTTTGTTGCCATTTTTGATGATTGCTATCTCTCGAAAGTTATTTAGATTCTTATATTTACCCAAAAACAACTCAAACAATCTATGCTTCTATATGTTAACAGCCTTCATTTCACACCGAACCGTGATCCAATCGGTTAAGTGAAAATATTATTCAAACTGAAAGATGTTTGAATGTGATTCCAGAAAGAACTTAGGAACTAGTTTACATACCTAGTGCCTGCTAGAAAACTCTAATTGCCCTCATAATTTCTGCTGATTTCAAGTGTTTTCCAGTTGGGTTGGATAAGTGTTTTTCTATCAGACGGGTGCCCCACACGGCGAAGATTGGTAAACAAAGGTGATATGGGTTCAAATAGGCCGTATATTGTACCAGAACATCAAATCTTCGTTGCTTTCAGTTGACGAAAAACATAGGTTTTTCAAATTGTTATGCCAATATCTTGGGTTTTCTAGCAGGCACTATTTAACCGGAGTTAGATCTAACCATAGCTACCAGTTTTTGCGCCATTTCGGATAGTTTATTTAGTTTAATCCCAGGTTTATAAAGCGCGTTCCCTATACCGACGGAGAAAGCACCAGCTGAGAGATAATCCTGGAGGTTGCTCACATCGATGCCACCTGTTGGACATAGACGAGTATTGTTTGGAAGCACAACTGAAAGTGATTTGATATATTGAACATTGAGGGAATTTGCCGGAAATATCTTCAATATATCCGCACCAGCCGCAAGGGCTGCAAAGCACTCGCTTGGTGTCAAACAGCCTGGTATAGAAATCATGCCGAGTGATTTGCAGTGCTCAATGACCTCGACCGACGTATTTGGGGAAACCACTGCTTGTCCGCCAGCCGCATGCACACAGGAAACATCTTGCTTTGAAATTACCGTACCAGCGCCAATCAGAACGTGTTCACCATAATGTGTTGCTATTTTCTCAATGCTATTTTGCCAGAGCGGGCTATCACGCGTTATTTCAAGGAAGTAAAAACCGGCATCGATTAATGTATCAGCGACTTGAAGACATTCATTTGGTGAGATGCCGCGTAATATCGCGATTAGTGGAGTACGGGTAATACCTGCAATTAGTTTTTCATTCATTGGATAGATACCCTGAAGTACAGAAACAAGCACTAAACTGAAAATAAAACAAGCGTTTGCGAATCTGATTCAGATTGGAATTAAAAGCCAATTTCAGCTATCGAACCCTTGACTTGCACTACCTGTGAAGCAACGAAATGACCTTTTTTTAATCTCTTTTTTGGAGGTAAACCGTTTAATTTAGTAGCTAAATACACGGCAAAGAAGGCATCACCAGCGCCTGACGAATCTTCAATGCTTTCTAATTCGTTTTTCGATTCAAAAACGTGCTTTGCGAGTATAGTGCCGTTCTGCCACACTTCACTATTCTTTGTTTGACAGGTTAGAACCCATTCAGCATTTGGATATTGTTCGGATAGTGTAGCGATGCGCTCTCCGGGAAAAAGTAACCCCAACTCTTCGTCAGAAATTTTTACCAAGTCAATATCAGGCAAAATACTCTTGGCAAACGTACAGGCTTCCTCGGTATTCCACAGCAAGTTTCGGTAATTGAAATCGTAAGCTAACTTTGCGCCTTTTCGCTTTGCAGCAAGGGCGCTTTGGATTAGATTTTTCCTGTTATGCAAAATTGCGGCGGTTATGCCAGAAAAGACTACCCAATCGTAACCAGACAAATCTTGCTGAAAATCAAATAGGTGGCGCGCCGCTGATTGTCCACGCCAGTAGCCATAATTTTTTTCACCGCGCGCGTCGTTGTCAAGAGTAAACAATCCTATCGTATGCTCATTATCCCGTTTACACCGGGAGATACCAACCCCGTGCTTTTGAACAAAACTTAAGCATTGTTCGCTCACATCATCCATCCCAAGTGCAGTCAAATAATCAATTCTATGCCGGTCACCACTTATAGCGAGAAAATAATAGGCGAAATTAAACGAATCACCAGCATAACTTTTTTGGTACAGCCCATTGCCAACGTTACTAAACTCCAGCATGATTTCGCCGACAGTCAGTACGTTTGCCATATTGAAATTGATTAGGTCACACAGCCACGGGCTGCGACAGTAGTTTTTGAGCAGATGCCATCACGATGCAACATTACCGAATCGACCATATTGGAAACTACACAACAATGATTAGGGATGATTTGCACGCGTTCACCGACTGTCAGTCTTGTATCGCTACCGTCTAGTGCAGTGACAACCCCATGCTCTTCTGACAATCCGGTGACTACTAGATGGTTGGAACTGCGAATTTCGCCATAGTTTTTCAATCCATTCAGATCGTAAGTCAAAATTTTGGAACCGGCATCAATAACCGCTCGCGTGGAGGTTGGTGTACTAACCACCGTGGCAAGTACATGTAACGCGCAATTATCAACTGTACACACATTATTTTCCAACAATGACCTGTCGTTGTAGATATATGTGCCGAGGCGATATTCGGTTACTGATTTAGCGGTGTGGGCATACCACATGTCTGGGGTGCCACCGCTTGATATGGTGTCACAAGGTAGAGATTGATCGTGTAGTGCATTCTGGATGGTACTTAAGATTTGTTCCACCTGATCCATTTGTCCTGGTGGTGGGTAAGTCATCAAACCGCGTAGATTGAGTCCATTGGCATTGTGAACTTGTTTGGCTAACTCGACTGCTTCGCGTACACTTTGAACCCCGCAACGCGCTGCCCCTGTATCACATTCAACTAGGACATCAAGTGGTTTTGAAGCATGACTAAAAGAGCTTGCTAGCCCATTGACTACTGTTGAATTGTCGGCAACCACAGCGAAGTGACGGATATTTTCTGAAAGACGTCGCAATCGTTGCAATTTGCTTTCGCCAAGTATGTTGTAGGTGATGAGAATATTGTCGATACCGTGTGTAGCCATGACCTCGGCTTCGGAAATTTTCTGGCAGGTAATACCAATTGCACCAGCCTCAATTTGCGCTTTGGCCATCTTCGGCAGTTTATGTGTTTTGATGTGCGGTCTGAGATTCAAATCATGCTTATTGCAATATTTTTGATACTTGATGATGTTAGCGTGCGCGACACTCTCATCAATGACAACTGCTGGTGTTTCAATATCTGTAATGTTCATCTCAATGTTACATGTGGGTTTTCAACACGCGGCCAAACAGTGCGGCGCAAATTTTTATATTCGTTGGTGCGAGGATCATTGGGATACGGACCATCGACAGAAGCATACAAGATTTCGTTAGACAGTTTTGCAAAGGCACTGTAGAAATGGTTGGTTGATTTGACACATAAAATTCTCAGTTCGCTTGGATTAAGTCCAAGATTGGTAAAAATATCAGGGTCAAATACTTGCGAACGTATGCTGTTTAGAATTACGTGTATTCCGTTTATCTCGATCCACGCACAATCACCAAGCGGGATTAAACTAGGACCAAATTTTTGCACAACATTTCGTTTCAGGTTTCGCACGACAATATTCGCGTCAATTGGGTCACCAGCGCTAGCCGACATTTTTCCGCCGAATCTCAATAAAAGTTCAGTGCCCAATCCTGCTGAAAAACAAGTTCGCACTGCAATTGGGTCCCAAATCGTGGCAAAAGCGGTTTCAGGTAGTTGTCGTTGCATAGCATGACGCAGTAATATTGTGCTATCACCGGCCACACCACCACCGGGGTTGTCCCAAACGTCAGCAATCACTACGGGATTCTTATCGGATGCGATAGCTTGCTCAAATGCATCGTCAGCGCTCAGGAAATTAGGTGCAGTCGTACCTCGGTAACCGAATAATTCCATCCCCAGTTCACCGGCGAGGGTGTCACCAGCTTTTGAGTCGCCGTCGCTCAGTACAAGGACTTTGACCCCAAGGTCAGGCGAGTCACCAGCCATGAATCCGTGAATGATTGAAACTGACAAGATGCTGCCATTGTTCTCATATTTTCGAATGCGGTTGACAAAACCGCGCATTGGCTCATGGCTAGTTGGTAGCAGTGTAATCATACGGCAGTCAAACACAGAGGTAATTGGCCTAATTTCACGCTTGGCAGCGCGCGCTGCTAAGTCGCATAATTTTTCCGCTGTTTCAACGAAGTCAGTATGTGGGAACTCCTTAAATGCGATGAGCAAGTTTGCATTTTGAGTTCTTCGTTGTGACAGGTGACTGTGTGGGTCAAGAGTTGCGGCAACTACCACTTCATCGCCAACAATTTTTCGAATGTTTTCTAGCAACTCCCCTTCGCAATCAAGACAATCTTGCGCAATCATTGCACCGTGAAGCCCCAATAACACGATATCAATCGGCATTGCAGCAAGTAACTCTTCAAGTAAGTTGTTGTGCAAAAACTGCCAACATTGAGCATTGATAATTCCACCTGGTTCAGCCCATGCAGCGGTTCCTTCAATTATCTCCCAATTGTATTTGGACGCCAATCTGCGAGCAACAGGATAAACTGCGCTACATAATGTGGGAGTGTCGGGATGTGCACCGGGGGCGGCGTAGAAGCCGTCATGAAAATCCTGTAGATCTGTGCGCAGTGGAGAAAAGGTGTTAGTCTCTGTTGCGATTGACGCAACAAACACGCGGTGTTTTATGTTGTTTTTCATAGTTGCTTATTCACATCACTGTGATGACATGCCACTTGATGAGAATTGGAAGTTCCGCATTTCTTGAGTGATGGTATTTGTTTTCGGCAAATTTCAGTTGCTTGTGAACAGCGCGGATTAAACGTACACCCTGTTGGTGGGTTAGTTGCATTAGCAGGTTCGCCTGTTGGTGGAATGAAATTTGTAATCGACGGGTCAGGTCGTGGAATCGATTCAAGCAACAGATTAGTATATGGATGTGCAGCGTTAGAAAACAACTCATTTACCGATGCAATCTCAACGATACGTCCAAGATACATCACCGCCACACGATCACAGACTTGACGAATGACTCTAAGGTCATGGGAGATGAACAGCATCGCTATGTTATAGTTTTTTTGAATGTCTCTTAGCAGGTTTAACACTTGAGCCTGAATTGAAACATCAAGCGCTGATACCGGCTCATCAGCAATCAATAACCGTGGCGAAAGAATCATCGCTCGCGCAATACCAATACGCTGGCGCTGCCCGCCGCTGAACTCATGCGGATATTGTTTGCTCGCGCTTGGATCAATGCCAACCTGAACAAGTATTTCGGTGACAAGTTTTCGACGCTGTTCTTTGGTTTTGGTTAAACCATGAATTTGAAGTGGTTCAGCAAGGGCATGACCAATGGTTAGACGTGGATTGAGTGATGCAAATGGGTCCTGAAAAATCATTTGAATGTTGCGACGAATTGGACGAAAGCGCGCTTTGCTCAAAGAGAATATATCGATTCCTTGTACTTGAACGGCACCATAAGTCGCTGATTCAAGGCGAGTTAAAGTACGGCCAACGGTCGATTTCCCACAACCGGATTCACCAACCAAACCGAGTGTTTCTTGCTCAGCAATGGTAAATGAAACTCCTGCAACTGCTTTCAATACCTTCTTAGGTATAAAAGGTGGCATAGCTTTGCGAATCACATAGTGCTTGTGCAGGTTTTCAACTTGCAACAGCGCGTTCATCGTTGCGTTCCATGTGGATTGTGACAACAAACCATATGTTCGTTATCAATTTGCGGTGAAGGATCAATTTTGAAGCACGGGTCGGTAGCGAATGAGCAACGCGGATGAAACCCGCATCCGTTAATTCGCTCATGCAAAGCTGGTACGTTTCCCGGTATTGTCGGCAATGTTTCTGATTGTACCTCGGCATCCGGCATTAATGCCAATAGGCCAGAGGTATATGGGTGGCGGGTGGCTCGAAACAACTTTGTGACCGGTGCGTGTTCAATGATTCGTCCGCGATACATCACTGCAACTGCTCGGCAATTTTGCGCAATCACGCCAAGGTCATGTGAAATTAAAATCACTGCCATCCCGATTTTGCTTTGCAGTCGTTGTAACAACGCTAGAATCTGTGCCTGCACAGTTACGTCCAGTGCTGTTGTTGGTTCGTCAGCAATCAATAGGAGCGGATTACAGGCGAGTGCGATTGCAATCATCACTCGCTGACGCAGTCCGCCAGACAGAGTGTGCGGATAGGCACGCAAACGACCGGTGGGATCCGGAATTTGAACAAGTTGCAACAACTCCAGCGCCCGCGTCTGTGCGGCAGATCCACTGATTTTCTGGTGTTGACGGATCATTTCGACGATCTGATCACCAACTCGGTAAACCGGATTGAGGCTTGACATTGGTTCCTGAAAAATCATTGCCATTTGGCTACCCATCAACGCACGACGATGAATCGGATTGATGCGTAAAAGATCGTCACCATTGAAAAGAATTTGTCCGCCTGTGATTCGAATTTGAGGATTATTTAGTAAACCCATTACAGCAAGCGCGGTGATACTTTTTCCACATCCGGACTCGCCGACTAGTCCAAGTGTTTGGCCGCGATCAACTTCGAATGAAACATTGCGCAATAGTGGGTAGCCGCCCACATCGATGCACAAATCTCTGACATGCAATAATGTCATTTCATACTCCTGCAAGATCGTCTTTGAAACGCGGATCAAGACGGTCACGCGCAACGTCACCAATGAGATTCATAGAAAACACAGACAAAATAATTGCTAGCCCTGGATAAATCAGTAACCATGGTGCCCGCGTAATGTAGATACGCGATTCTGAAAGCATATTTCCCCAGCTCGGTATCTCCGGTGGTAATCCCAGTCCGAGAAAATCAAGAGCTGCAACTTGTAGTTGTGCAAAAGCAAAAATGAAACTCGCCTGTACCAGCAGCGGTGAAATAAGGTTTGGCAAAATATGGCGAAAAAGTATGCGCGAATGCTTGGCACCAGCGCAAAATGCAGCTGCAACGAAAGTTTCATTCTTGATTTTCAAAACAATTCCAAATAAGATGCGAGCGGTTGTTGTGGTATAGACAATTCCAACCACAATTATCGCATTAAACACTGTGCGCTCAAGAATGGTCATTAATGCGAGCGCCAAAAGAAGGGCGGGAAATGCCATCAACACATCAATGATGCGCATCAGAAAATTACCGAGAGTGGTGAAATATGCTGATAACATTCCAATGAGTCCCCCAAATGTGAGGGCCACAATAACTACCCCCAATCCAATGATCAATGCCATACGAGCACCGTGCAGGCAACGCGAAAATGTATCACGACCAAAATGATCGGTACCGAAAAAATGTTCGGCGCTTGGTTCTGACAGACGGTCAACTGGGTTGATTGCGAATGGATCAAACGGCGCAATCAAGGGTGCAATCAGAGCTAATAAGACAACCACAACAATCCAAATAAACCCTGCGAAGGCAAGACCCCGCTTGGACAGAAATCGCAATACAAATTGTCTATTTATTGGATTCATCACCCAGGCTACTTCAATGAAATCCGTGGATCTAGCCATGCTGACAAGATATCCACTAAGAAGTTGATAATCATGTACAGCACAACGATAACTAGTATCACACCTTGAATCACCGGGTAGTCTCTACGCAAAATTGACTGTACAACCAGTCTGCCAATTCCAGGCAGAGAGAATACTGTTTCGGTGACCACCGCCTCGGAAACCAATGCAGCGAAGGTGAAACCGAAAGCGGCGACTACACCAATGAGTGCATTTCTAAAGACATGCCGAATGGCAACTCGAACTGGATGCAAACCCTTGGAGCGCGCAGTTCGAACATATTCCTCATGTTGCACATCCAACATGCAGGCACGCACAAGCCGGATTATCAAAGCTGCATTTGGTGCTGCTAGAGTCAAACTAGGCAGCAGCAAGTAACGCAAATTTGATAGGTCTCCACTTTCCAATACTGATGGGAAACCGGAACTAGGTAACCACCCAAGTCCGACTGAAACTATTAGAATCAAATATAGCCCAAGCCAAAATGTTGGCACCGACGCAGCAAACATTGCACCGCCCGATGTAAGTTGATCAATCCAGCTGCCATGCTTCATTGCAGCCAACACACCAATAGGTACACCAATCAAAACTATCCAGAGCATTGTCATAATTGCCAACAATATGCTGGTCTCTGCGCCGTCAAGCAGTACACTGGTTACCGGTGTTTGGAAAAATATTGAAGTTCCGAAATCACCCGTTAGCAAATTTTGAAGCCACAGTAAATACTGCACGGGCAACGGCTGGTCCAATCCCATTTCCTGGCGCAGTGCGATAACGTCCTCCGGTGTGGCGGCATCACCAAGCAATACCGCTACCGGGTCGCCTGGGACAAGCCGAATGAAAGCAAATATCAACACTGACGCTGCCAATAAAGTTGGCGCAAGCGCTAACAGTCTTTTAATGGAATATGCAATCAATGATTACAACACCGCGCGGTACATGCCCGATTAGTATTCAATCAGGCATGCACCTAAAAATAGATTTGAGTTGATATTTACTTACTCACGTTCCAGAAATGCGGCCAAATCAGCGTTGCCTCGCCCAAGCCGACAAGCTTCGGTGATGCGATGTTGTAAGTGTAGATATCTCCGGTTTTCATAGTTGGCACTTGTTCATAGATCAATTCTTGAATCTGCGACCAGGTTTGTTGGCGCTCAGACGCGTCAGAAGAAGATGTAAACTCGGACTTGAGCTTCGCTTTTTCTGGAGTTGTCCACCAGCCTGGATAATTGTCATTCATCACTGAAATCAAAATTGGGTCTGGCACAAAGCCATGGTGCGTGAAAAACAAATCCCATTGATCTGGTTGTGCGCGTTTTTGAATCAACGTTGCCCAATCGTACACCTGCAGGTCAATGTTGAACCCGGCTTGGGCAAGTTGTTTGGTATAGACTACTGCTTTATCGTAGTGAAAGGCATAGTTAGTTGACACCATGAACTTGATCGGTTCACCGGTATAGCCGGCTTCCTCTGCCATGGATTTAGCTTTTTCAACATCGCCGCGGCTGAAATTTTCAGCACCGGCATCAGTAAACCAAACATTACCCTGAGGTAGGAACGAACCATTTGATCGCCATAACTTTTCGGGACCAATCGCAATTCGCAATGCATCTTCTTTGTTAAGCGCAGTTTGTATTGCCCGGCGCAATGCGAAATTAGATTTCAAAGCGCCTTCTTTTGAGTTCATAAACACCAACCCAAAAATCGGCCCTCCATTTAAGATGGTTATTACATCGGGGTCGTTATCAAGAGATTCGAACAAGTCACCTGGAATGCTTTCGGCGTAATCGTAATCACCTGCTTTGAGCCCGCTTACGCGAGTGCCGACATCGGGAACTGGTATAAATCGCAAGGTTTCAATATTTGTTTCACGCTTGCCGGCATACCCATCAGCTTCGCCTTCTGGGGAAGAGTAATTGTCGAATCGTACCAATTCAACATGGCGATTGGGTTTCCATTCTGAAAACATATACGGACCAGTGCCAATGTAGTTTTCTGGCGTGATCGGATTTTTACCAGCAGCCATTGCAATTGCAGCGGGATAGATTGCAGCACCGCCATTGATGAACGCTAGCAGATTTTTCCACGGGCCGAATGGTTGATTTAGCTTGATTGTAACCTCGTATTCTCCAGTTGCTTCAACGCTTGTCACATTGTCAAACAGCAGACCTCCACGCGAACCGAACTCTCCCCACCGTTTGAGAGAGGCGACCACATCTTCTGAGGTCATCTCTTCACCGTTATGGAACATTACTCCGTTGCGCAATGAAATTACGATCGTCTTGCCATCTTCAGACAATTTCTCACCTGCAGCAAGCAAGGGTTTAGGTGAATTGCTACTGTCAAAAGTATATAGGCCTTCAAACATATGGTGCGCAATAGTAGTAGCCAAGTCAGACGTGATGACCTGCTGGTCAAGACTTGGTGGTTCGCCGATTGTGGCATATCGAAGCGTATCGGCGAGGGTGTTTGCCTGTACAGCAGTGAGTACGACAGCGATTAATCCGGCGAATAATAATTTTGTGATGCGGCCGGTCGCATACATTAGATTGATAGATTTCATTTTCTTACTTAATTGGATAATAAATTTCATGATAATTGAAACACTTAATTCACAGTATTATTGATGATTAAGCGTTGCGTATGTAATAAATTTACACAAAATGACGAAAAAGTCAAGAATAATCGATAAAATAAGTAATATTCTTACATAAATTAATCTGCTAGGTTACTTATCTTTGGTACTTAGTTCACATTCAACTAAACAGAGGGTTCTATGAGGAAGGTTGAGAATATTACGCGATTTGCTGGAACTGAACATGCTGCTGGTGGAACTGAGCGTCCTTTTTCAAAAGCGGTACGCGCTGGAGACTTTATCTATGTATCGGGACAAGTTCCAACTATAGACGGCGAGGTCATATCTGGTGGTATTGTGCCGCAGTGCGAACAAGTTTTTGCCAATTTGATTGATGTGCTAGCGCTAGCCGGTTGTGGTTTGGAGCATGTGGTCAAGGTGAATGTCTGGCTTGATGATGCGCGCGATTTCACTAGTTTTAATGCAGTGTTCAAAAAATATTTTGCGCAATTTCCTCCGGCACGCTCAACTGTCGAATCCAAATTGATGGTCGATGCCAAAGTGGAAATTGATGTCATCGCCTATTGCCCAGCCATTTCTGACTAGCTGGTGAATACGATGAGTGTGATCGGTGACATTATCTTAAAGATACGAAAACTGGACGGTAAGCTTGCCAACAGTGAACAAAAAGTCTCTGATTTTGTGCTTAACAATCTTCCGCGAATTGCGCATATGAAACATGATGAAATTGCAGCGGAGGCAGGGGTTTCGGTCGCTACGGTCAATCGCTTCTGTAAATCAATTGGTTGCGAGGGTTTCAAAGACTTCAAAATTATTATTGCGCAGAGTATTGCGGTCAACACACAATACATCGGACAGCAAAATGATGCAAATTCACCAGCAGGCCTGTTGGTGCACAAGGTGTTTGAGGGGTTAGTTGATTCATTGAATATTGCGCGTAATCAGATCAACGAAGATGACCTTGAAGCATCTGCGAAATTACTGGCGTCTGCCAATAGAATTGTGTTTTTCGGAGTTGGTGGTGGTTCGGCCAATATTGCACGTGAAGGTGCGAATAGGTTTTTTCGACTTGGGATTCCTTCTGAAGCTCATTGTGATGGATACTTTCAGCGAATGTTAGCGGCTACACTGAAAAAGAGCGATGTGATTTTTGCAGTTTCAGCGAGTGGAACACCGCCTGAATTGCTGGAAAGTGTTGCGATTGCTCACCTTTACGGCGCTGCTACAATAAGCTTAACCAAAATCGATTCACCACTTGCGAACAGTACAAATGTTTCAATCCAAGTTGACTTGCCAGAAGATCAGAATATTTTCAAACCAACCGCTTCACGCTTAGTCATGATGGCTATTATCGATGTATTAGCTACGCGTGTTGCTCAAACCAAGCAAGATATCACAAAGGAAAATCTTCGTCGAATAAGAAATGCACTGATTCCTTTGTCAAAGGAAGTTGGACCTAAACCTATAGGTGATTAGCTGTCAGTGCCAAATGGATGGTATTCACTTAGGGTCACAACATGATGAACTAAAGTGAGTATATTCAATTTCTCTCAGAATTAGATATGAAGAGTAAGGAGTTCAATAGCAGTTAACTATTCAGTTAACAGAGAAAACGGGTTCAGAAAATCGCGTCCCCAAAGAAATTTCTTATCAATTTCTCCAATTTCTGCTTCATCGCAAACCATATCCCAATGTTGTTTGATTACTGTAATCTGGTGATCAAAGATATCCAACGCTTCATGCTCTGATAGATGAAAACAGTGCGCTGCCATCAGACACGTTTTCAACTGACTAAGGTTAGCAGTGCCGTAAATGCGCATTGCTTGTGATGCTTCATTTCCTATGCGTCCTTGTGGACAAATATCGTATGCAGGAGTTAACTCAAGTTGATTACCATTATAGAATGCTGCGTGGTTGCGGGCATGATCGTCAGTGTTGCCACATAAGACATTGAAAGACAATCGAGAATATAACTCTTTCAGTGTTTGTTTTGGCTCAGTGAATCGCGAACGAATTATCTCGGCAAAATCTTCATAGCTTGCATATCTAGCTGTCATTTCATCAAGCCCAAACAGAGTCAATGTTGAAACCATCAGTTTTCGAGTCCAGTCTTTTCCATCAAATATTCGATCGAAACGTTCAATTAGTAACACATCTTTGTTTGCTGCTTGAACAATGCGAACTGGTGCAACATTTAGACCAGCCAAAAATGCCAACCGCATCGCTATAAATTCTGCTTTTACAACTCGGTAGTGGTCGGTTGTAGATTCAAACTTCGCGATATATTTCGTTCCTTCATTCTCAATCAACACCTTCGGACGCGCACCTCCAATTGAACTCCCGCGCAACAATGCCTCATACAGTTCCGGTGAAATTGGCAGACCTCGTTCGATCAGATTTGCTGAGTTCAACAATTCTTCAAGGTTGGTATTGGTTGGCAGACGTGGTTTATAGGTGTATGGGTCATACTGGAAATCTATTGCTCCAATTCGGTCTGACCCTGATTCTAGCAGATAAGTTAATTCATTGAGTTCAGCAGTATCTGCTTTAGGACTTTTAATTCCCAGTTTTCGGTATAGAATAACCCGTCTTCCCCAAGCATCTGGCGAAGCATCTCGAATGCAACCGTGCATGCTCAATCCGTTTGGTGGGATAAGCAAACCAGGTTTTAGAGGCAGCTCAGGCTCATAGATTGGTATGGCGGGATTGCTGTCTGAGGTGCGGTCAAGATAACTTCTTCCGTAATTAAATTGAATTTTGTCCCCATCGTAGTGCAGTCTACCTGCAACTACGGGGCTGGTTTCACCGGGCAGCCAAATCCATACGTAGGCCTCTTTGACATCATCAGAAGTCATCAAATATCAATTTTTGCTTCGGTCTGATTCGTTGGGGTAATAGTGCCAATTTGTCATGCACATGTTGGATAGACCTAGACACTTGAGTATTATCACTTCCAAACAGTTCGACACCTGCTAGTACTGCGACATCAAACACCAAACCAACGGCGCAGCTCATCTCACCATTTTCAATCTTACGTAGTGTGACTAGGGAAATTCCCGCACGCTCAGCGAGATTTCTCTCAGTCCACTTTCGGCGCTTGCGTTCAAGTTTGATTTGTGCACCTAAAAACTTTACTGCTTCCTGTCCGATTCGGGTATGTTTTCGAATTCTTTTCATTGTTTAGCTGAAAATAACGTTATAACAGTCATTAAATATATTAAAGACTATTATAGTATTCAATTAATAAGAATTTATTTTAGAAGCAACCAAATTTTCAAAATCTGTACCAATGAAATACAGGAAAATAATGCACCCTGTCAATAATTCTACCAGCATTTCAACACAATATGTAGTGCGCACATAACATACACACGGTATTCATAGTGAAATTTGCTAGCTGATTATCCACAAATGAGGTGGTACAATCACAGATTTTTGATTCGCTTGTTTAGGTATCAAAAACCACAAAAACCAGCAAAGCTGCCAGACGTGATTTTAAGTAGTAGTCTCAGGGATACTGTCGCTAACTCTTACATACATTATCAATATAAAGATGTAACTATGTCAGAGGACATTGTCACAAAATCGATGTTGAAATCTGATTCAATGGGCTCAATTATCACTCAAAAGTAATCAAGATCACTTGCCTCTGTCAATCAGGTACTGTCGAAACGAGGGAATCGGAATTGTCAGATTTGATCCCACGAGATGCACCATTCCAGCAATAATCATTGCCTCTATGAAATCCATCGGTTCCATTCTTTTAGGCATGGTAGCACGGATTTTGCGTTTCTCCCAGACTCGGTCCTCTAAAATCTCTTCTAAATCCGCTAAATGGCATCCAGTTGTTCCGATAACCTTTGCAACTTCCGCGAGCAGAATTGTACATTTGGAAATTGGTGAGTTTTCCAGTCTGCCCTCATAGTACTGTATACGGCATCTATCACCAAATGAACGCACTGCGACCTCATCCACTCTTGTCAGGTCGAAGTGATTCTGCTTGAGCTGATCAGCTAATCCAGCCATGTAGTGAAACAGATGTTGTGGCCAATCATTAGACCATGCACCTATCTTGTCAGGCAATTCAGAGTTTTCTCGGCCTTTGATTCGGTAACCATCCAACATAGCTCTCACAGCCTCAGCTGCCTCTCCGTTTGCTAGCGGGCTTAGTGTCTGCACATGACTGTGTCCTCTGCTAGTGGCAAAACGCGAGATTCTCTCTGCTGCCAGTCTTGATTCGGAATAGGCGAGTCCAGCCAGCACAGACAAAATTGGCAACCCATGCTTGCCGTTGTGCAATTTTCTGATTAACGGCACATCGTCCGATTCAAAAGCTTGAACCTCATCGATCGTCAGTACAATCGGTCTCAACTTCGGACGTTTTGAGAAACTTCCGCCCAACAGCCGTTTTGACACAGTAACGGCCTCTTTACTGTAAAGTTGTGCCAGATCTTCGAGTGCCAAATCTGCCGACTGCTCGCTGTCGGTCACTTTGCCGTCAGCCTTGATGACTGTATTTACCTCGAATCCAGCTTCAATGGTGCGTACAGTGTTAAGTATTTTTGCACCTTGCTGCGGAATGATGCAGTTGGCAATCTTGCGCGTGACAAGGCTCTCTTTTCTCAGGTCGTTCGGCTCGATTTCCACCACCACAGGACCATTGTCCCTAGTCATCCATTTGTTCTGCAAGTGAGTCAGCAACGCCGACTTGCCGGCGCCAGACGCACCTTGAATTAACCAAGTCTTCTGGCTTGCTATTGCCCTTCCAGGTTGCAATTGCGCCTCAGAATTATCAGTCTTGATTTTGCTTTCAATTCCAGCAACTGTGGACTCAATGCCGGCGATGAGTTCTTTGCGGCCGACAAAGAAGGCAGCTTCGTCTTTGTCATCTCCCGCTGCAAGTTCATCTATGGTGATTGGTGGTTCTTGATGCATATGCAATGTTTCTGTTACTCAGTGTTTTCATTCTCAATCATACCATATTATGACATCACGCAGTGTATCATTAAATTTTGGAACACTCCCCCTCACCAACTCAGCGCTCAAGCAAAGCAGTTACCTGAGCTATGAGAGATATACTTTGAATTCGGTTCTTTTGAGTTGTAACATTTTGGAAACCTCTACTGTTTCCAGCACATGTTCAAGCTTTTTGTCAGAATAAATTCAATCGTTTAGATCGAAATTACCATAGTAACATATAATCATCGAGAACCACAAAAATAGAGGCAGCATCAATTTAATTCCGAAACAGATCTCATGCCACTCTTTCTCGAAACCAGTGGTGAAGGGCTTGAATAGAATGCTCTGAGTTTAACCCAAATTTAGGGTCGAGTACCAATGGTCCTGGACTGTATCCACGGCTTCCCAATCCGCGCTGAACGGACTCAACGAGGCTGATGTCTTCCTCAAAAGTTGTTTGACGGTCTTGCACGGCCAACTTACGAATTGATTCACACTCTTGACCACCAATTGTGTACCAACCCCGCCATACAATCACCTCATCGGTTTTGATTGCCCGCCAGTGGTAAGTGTTGAGCACATTACCTGGAAACACCTGAAAAGAAAACAATGGCCACAAAAACCATGATGAGTATTTGTCTGCATTCGGGTTAGCATTCAGATCTATTTCATAGCTCATCTGATTGAGGTTTTGACTCTCAGTCGTATGTCGTAGGCAATAACCTTGGGGTTGAATATCGTAAGTCTGTGGTTTGATGACACTGTTGACAAATGTTTTGTGATTCATGGAGCAGTGATAGCATTCGGAGTAGTTCTCAATTGCCACTTTCCAATTGCATTTTTCCGGCACCACAATCCATTCAAGCGGCTCAAGCTCCAAAATGTTTGGGACATAGGCAAGTAGCTCTTCGCGCACATTCGGAAACCATTCTTCCATCGGTTTCGCTTTATTGTCCAAGTTAACAAATAAAAACCCGTGGAAATCTTCAACACGAACAGCAACAAGGCAGATTTTCGATTTGTCAAATTCTGGTAATGAGTCTAGATTTGGGCCATTGAACAGCTCTCCGCTCAGCTCATAAGTCCAGGCATGGTAAGGACAAACGATTTTTCTTGCATTGCCTTCACCTTTGAGCAGTTCATGTGCACGGTGTTGACACACGTTATAAAAGGCACGGATCTCACCATCATTACCGCGCATGCAAAATAGATTTTCTCCGGCAATTTCAAATGTGAAATAATCGCCTATGTTTCGAACTTGGGAAACATGCCCCGCGAATTGCCATGTCGTCGCAAGCAATGTTTGCTTTTCGCGGGCGAATATATCTGGATTTATGTAATAATTAGGCTCTAAAGCTCTGATGAGATTACCATTGATGCTCAACTGTCACCTCCGACCGAATAGGTTGCAACTGTCAAGGTTGATAAGGCTAATATAGTCGTTAATTTTATCAGTTTCTGCATGTCGCGCAATGCAAAAAAACTATACTTTTATCGCGTTTGTGATGAATAATAACGCGCTTAAATCAACACCGATTGAAATTGTTCAACCTATGGAATATTCAGCACCTCCAGCATCAACTAGAGTCGTCATAATTGGCGGTGGCATTATGGGTTGCGGGCTAGCCTATCATCTAGCGCATGCGGGCTGGAATGACGTTGTTTTGCTAGAAAAGGGCGAGCTGACATCAGGCTCAACTTGGCATGCGGCCGGACAGATTACTCGTTCAACCTCAAATTTTGCACTAGGCAAATGCATTGATTACAACATTGAGCTGTATTCCGGGGCACTTACGGCTGAAACTGGTCACTCAGTAACTTGGCATGGATGTGGTTCCGTCCGTTTAGCCTATACCGAAGACGAAATGGACTGGTTGCGACACACACTGAGTGTTGGCCGTTCACTTGGGTTTGATATGGAATTGGTTTCACCTTGCCGTATTACCGAAATTCATCCGTATTATCAGTTAGAAGGGGTTATTGGTGGTTTGCACACCCCCGATGATGGCCATGTTGACCCATCCGGAGTAACTCAGGCGCTAGCCGCTGGTGCTCGCGCGTTGGGTGTCAAAATTCTCAGACACTGCCGGGCAACTGGAATTAAGAAACAATCGAACAACGAGTGGGTTGTGTCTACTCATAAAGGGAATGTTCGATGTGAACACATTGTCAACGCCGGTGGTACTTATGCCAGACAGATCGGTGAGTGGAATGACTTGCTGATTCCGACAACTTCAATGACGCATCACTACCTTGTGACTGAACAAGTGCCAGAGTTTCAACATTTAGAGTATGAACTACCGGTGATTCGTGACGATCGTCAGGTATCCGGTTACATACGTATGGAGCAGAAATCGGGGTTAATCGGAATCTATGAAAAATACAACCCCAATTCTGTCTGGGAAGAGTATTGTCCATGGGAAACAGAAAACACACTGTTTGATGCAGACTACGACCGCATTATGCCTTGGCTAGAAAATGCAATGAAGCGAATGCCAATACTTGCTGATCTTGGCATCCAGCGAGAAGTGCATGGGGCGATTTCGCATCCTCCGGATGGTAATCCGCTTATCGGTCCGGCTTCTGCCCATACGAACTACTGGTGCTGTTGTGGCACTCAGATCGGAATTGGATGGGGGCCTGGGCTCACAAGAGAACTTGCTCGTTGGATGGTGCATGGTGCCGCCGATATATCAATGCGCGAGTTTGATCCTCGTCGATTTGGCAGTTATGCAGAGAAAAAATGGCAGGTGCTCAAGGCTAGAGAGGATTACTGCCTGCGCCATGAAATTCCGTTTCCCTATTTTAACCGGCTTGCTGGCCGACCGGTTAAGCCAAGTCCTCTCTACAACCGCCTTAAAGAGCAAGGTGCCGTGTTTGAGGAAGTTTTTGGATTTGAGCGCCCGCGTTGGTTCGCTACAGCTGGTGTTCAGCAACAAGATCATTACTCTTTTCGACGTAATATAGTTCACGACATAGTCTCCACTGAGGTTAAGTCGGTCCGCGAGTGTGTTGGTATCATGGACATTAGTGCATTCGCCAAAATCGAGGTTCACGGTCCGGATTCAGAAGTGTTCTTGGATCGATTAATAGCAAATCGACTACCACAAAAAACTGGTAGTATCATTTTGACACACATGCTTAACTGTCGCGGGCGAATTGAAGTAGAAGTGACGGTTGTTCGTTTAGCTGAAAATCATTTTTATCTAGTATGCGCAGTATTTTTTAAGCAACGTCTGTTAGATCATCTCAACCGATATGTTAATGACTGGAGAGTGAATATTGGCGATCTTACCGACGTTTGGTCTGCATTAGCGGTCCAAGGTCCGAAATCTCGCGCGGTTTTAGCAGCGAATACCGATGCTGATTTGAGCAACAACAGTTTTCGATGGTTGAGTGCGCAGCAGATAAAAATTACCGGGAAAAGCATGTGGGCTTTGCGCATGTCTTATGCTGGGGAACTCGGTTGGGAAATTCATGGGTCTACCGAAGACATGTTGGAAGTTTATGATTCGCTGTGGAGGACAGGCGAAAAATACAGGATGGTCAACTATGGTTCGTTTGCCATGAATGTTATGCGCATGGAGAAAATGTTCAAAGGCGCTGGCGAACTCACGAACGAAGTGACTCTGCCGGAAGCGGGTGTCATGCGCTTTGTTAAACTTGACAAAGGGGACTTTGTTGGCAAAGCAGAGACTGAACGTAGTTTGAGAGGAACTTTGCCGTGGGTGTGTGCTTATTTGGCTATAGACACCGATGGAGTTTCAGATGGGCACGGTGGTGAAGCGGTGTTGGTGAATGGCAAAATTATAGGCACGACAGCATCTGTAGCCTATGGACATACGGTGGGTAAAATCTTGGCTTTTGCATATATTAAACCATCGGCAATAGAATCAGGTACCGAGCTTGAGGTGGTGATTGCAGGACAACCTCGCAAGGCAACTGTGCTGTGTGAGCCAGCATACGATCCACACAACATTCGTCCTCAAGCAGACGTTGTCTAGAATAGGATTGGACTGAATTACTATCAATTGGCGTTTGAACTGTGTGAAAATTTCGCTGGTTAGTATGAAAATCTCCGCTATTAGAGTTTACCGCACACATTTGCCCTATGTTGACGGTGTTTACCGTTGGGGAGCAGGCAATGCCATTGAAGTTGCCTACTCTAGCGTTGTGGTTATTGAGACTGATTCCGGGTTAACTGGTTGCGGTGAGTTTTGCCCTTGTGGTGAGAACTACATGGAAGCGCATTCACATGGTGTTGAAGCAGCGGCTAGATTGTTAGCTCCAGCCTTGCTCGGAGAAGATCCAATGCAAACCAGCCGCATTGAACGACTGATGGACCAAACAATTTGTGGTCACGGTTATGCAAAAGCTCCGTTTGATGCAGCTTGTTGGGATATTCTTGGCAAGGCGATCGGTCAGCCTTTGTGGGCACTGTTGGGTGGCAAGCTGACTGATCAATCACCGATGTACCGGGTAGCGCCTCAGGGCACCGTTGAACAAAACCAGAAACGGCTTGCGCAATACCGCAAACAAGGCTATCGGCAATTTCAAATTAAAGTTGGCGCGGACTGGAAAAGCGATATTGAGCACATCATGGAAATAGTGAGTATTCTCAAGCCAGGTGAGAAAGCCTTCGCTGATGCCAATCGTGGCTGGCGGGTTGACAATGCATTGCGAGTCGCTCGCGCCACTCGGGATCTTGACTATATCTTTGAGCAACCTTGCCGAACCTATGAGCAATGTCTTCAGGTTCGACGGTGTGTTGATTTGCCCATGAAACTAGATGAGGTAGTGACAGACCTTCACATTGCTCATCGCATCATTGAAGACCAGGCAGCGGAGATTGTCTGCCTTAAAATTTCCAACTTGGGTGGTTTGTCAAAAGCGCGGCGTATTCGCGATTATTTTGTTGACCATGGGATTCCATTAGTGGCTGAGGATACTTGGGGCGGGGAAATCACAACAGCGACGCTTTCGCATTTTGCCGCATCTACGCCATCAGAAATGCTGATTTGCACAACAGACCTTCACAATTACAATACTCGCTCAACTGGCAAACCCAAACCGAGAGTTGCTAATGGCAGCTTGCTGGTGTCAGACGTTCCCGGACTAGGTGTTGAACCGGATTATGACAGTCTAGGTGTTCCTATCGCAACTTACTTGGCATAGCAATGAAGATTTCACGCATCACAGTGTGGCAAATGAATTTGCCGTTGTCAGAGCCATATTGGCTGTCCGGCGGACGGTTAAGGTTTGATAATTTGGACTCAACATTTGTCTGTATTGAAACAGATCAAGGGCTGTGCGGCTGGGGTGAGGGATGTCCTTGGGGTAATAGTTATTGGCTCTTTTAGCAAAACGCGCGCATTAGTGTGATAAAATAGGTCAAGAATGGCAAGTACATCGGCAGGAGGCCGGATCCAATGAAACATGAAACATTCCGGGATTGGGTATCCCAGTTCAGCCAGCTGACCGCAGCTCAGCAACAGCAAGCCATCAAGTTTTTTCGACAGAAAAACGAGGCCAAGTCGTCGCTGGAGGCGATCGAGCTCAACGTGGACGAGGCTCGCACCTGCCCGCGTTGCAACAGTCCGGGCGCCGTGTCGCGCGGGCGGTGCCGCGGCTTGCGACGCTACCAGTGCAAGGCTTGCGGTCGTTATTTCAACGCCACCACCGGCACGCCCCTGCAGGGCTTGCATCACAAGGAACGCTGGTTGAAATTCGGGCGCTGTCTGTCCAACCAGGAAACCATAGAGGAGTCGGCCGGCAACTGTGGGATTGCGGCGTCCACGGCGTTTCGCTGGCGCCACCGTTTCCTGCAGGCGGTGGAGCAGGCGCCGCCGGCGCTGGAGGGTCTGGTGGAGGCGGACGAGACTTATTTGCTTCACAGTTTCAAAGGGCAGGCGAAGTTGCTCCAGAAGTCAGGCCGACCGGCACGCAAACGCGGCGGCAAAGCTGGCAAGCGGGGGCTGTCCGGGGACTTGGTGCCGATGCTGTTTGCTACGGACCGTGGCGGGGCGACCCTGTGCCACACTTTGGGTCGGGCTGATGCTCAGAGCATGGCGGGGCTGTTGAGTTCTCGGTTGCGGTCTGATTCGGTGCTGGTGTCCGATGCCAACCCGTGCTATGCGGCGGTGGCCAAGGAACTGGGGGTGATGCACGAGATGGTGAACCAGTCGGCTGGTGAGCGTGTGCGGGGTGCGATTCACATCCAGACGGTCAACAGTCGTCACAGCGGATTCAAGCGTTTCCTGAGGAACTTCAACGGGGTGGCGTCAAGTTATCTGGACAGCTACCTGCGCTGGGATCATCTGCTGAGTCGGCAAGGCGGGTGCAACAGCCCTGAAACCTGCTTGCAAGCGGCTTTGAACCGCTTCACAAGGCCACTGATGCGCGCGATTTGCTAAAAGAGCCTAGTTATTTGCCTGCTTTTGGCAAAGGTGCCCGCAGTGCACTTGACTTGCTTGCGCCGGTTTTGATTGGTAAAGATCCGCGTTCGATTGACATGATCGATCGTTTAATGGACCGAACGTTACCAGGACATCTTTATGCTAAAGCAGCAGTTGATATTGCATGCTGGGATATTGTTGGCAAAGCTTCCGGACTTCCACTTTGGCAATTGCTTGGTGGTAGGGAAAATTTGCGCGTTGAAGTCAATTCATCCATATCTACCGGAACCCCTGAAAGCATGGTTACCAAAATACAAGCGGCCAGATCACAGGGCTACAGGATCCATTCTGCGAAGATTGGTGGACTTGAAACAATGAGAGAAATTGAGCGTATGGAAACAATCTACGCGTGCTTGCAACCTGACGAGAAAATTACTTTCGATATCAATCGGGCTTGGACACCCGGAGAGGCAATCAGTGTGCTCAATGGTTTTGATCCTCCGGTTTGGATTGAACAGCCTTGCGAGACGCTTACTCAATGCAAACATGTTGCAGACCGGGTACGACATCCCATAATGCTTGATGAGTGCCTTCATACTTTTGAAGACCATCTTGTCGCGTGGCAATTGAATGCATGTGAAGGTATCAAGGTCAAACCCAATCGACTTGGTGGTTTAAGCAAAGCGCGCCAGGTTCGGGATTTTGGTGTTTCGGTTGGTTGGCAGATGCACATTGAGGAAGTGGGTGGCTCAGCGCTAGCCGATACGGTTGCCATACACTTGGCCGCATCGACGCCTGATGAGAATCGTTTAGCGAGTTGGTTAAGTCATCAACATCTTGCTTTTGACCCAGTATCCGGTCACGGTACTCGCAATATCAACGGATATGCCATACCACCACAAGCTCCTGGCATTGGTGTAGAGCCTGATCCAAAGGTGTTGAACGAACCGCTCGCTGTTTATGAGACACGGTAACATGAAAATAACTCGAATATCAGTCTGGCATATACCGTTGACCAGCATTGAAACATATTACATGGCTGATGACAAAATTTGCGATACGGTAGAGACGGTGATTGTACGGATTGATACAAATTCCAAATATTGCGGGTGGGGTGAAGTCTGTCCCATCCCACATTACCTTCCAGCTTACGCCCGCGGTGTTTCACCAGCGATTCAGGAATTGTCACCGGCATTGCTTGGGGCTGATCCGATCGGTGTTGAATCATTAATGGACCGCCTCAACGCTTACCTGCCGGGACACGATTACGCCAAGTCTGCTATTGATATTGCTTTGTGGGATTTGACCGGCAAGGTGGCTGGGTTGCCAGTCTACGCACTGCTTGGTGGACGGCAAGTTGAAGATATGCCACTATATCATTCAATCACTTGTACCGAACCCGACGAGATGGTACGGATTGCACAAGAAGCGTACGAGCAGGGGGTAAGACAGTTTCAAGTCAAACTAGGTGCTGATAACGATTGGGGAACCGATGTTGAACGTTTGATAAGAGTTCGAGAAGCGGTGGGCGCCGGAACTTTGGTGTATGGAGACTGGAACTGTGGGGCTTCGCAGTTGGATGCAATTCGAGTTGGTCGCGCAGTACGCCACCTTGATGTTATGCTGGAGCAACCATGCAAGACGATTGACAGTTGCGTTGCGGTAAAAAAGGCAACTGGACTGCCTATGAAGCTTGATGAATCTGCACATGATATCGCTTCTTTGCTGTTAGGTGCTAAACTCGGATGCATGGATGTTGTTGCAATCAAACTATCCAAGTTTGGCGGGATCAGCTCATCACGTCGGGCGCGAGATCTGTGTATGCACCTTGGCAGTAAAATGTGCATTGAGGACACTTGGGGGTCAGATGTCACAACAGCTGCTGCTTTGCATCTTGCAGCTGCGACCAATGCTGTCTGTGTGTTGAATGTCTGTGATCTTTCAGCTTATGTAACACCACGTATAGCACCTGATGCACCAGTTCGAGTAGACGGTAAAATCAGTCCGCCAAAGTCAGCTGGACTAGGAATTGAGCCTGATCTAGAGTTGTTGGGTGAGGCAGATATCATTATTGAATGAGGCATACTGTATGAGACAGAAACAAATTGTTGAACGCGCCAATAACGTTTTACCAGCCGGTGGTTTCGGGAATTTCGATCCAGGTGTTGTCATTAATCAAGGTAAAGGCTCTCGAATTTGGGATGCCGATGGAAATGAGTACATTGACTATCTAATTGGTTCCGGTCCAATGATTCTAGGTCACGGCCATCCCGAAGTATTAGACGCTGTGAAAAAGCAGATTGACAAGGGTATGACGTTTTTTGCAAACAATTCCAAAGGCATTGAGCTTGCGGAGGAGATTTGTCGCTCGGTGGCGTGTGCTGAACGAGTGCGGTTCGTTACATCTGGCAGTGAAGCGGACATGTACGCGATGCGTTTAGCCCGTGCCTACACTGGACGCGATATCATTGTCAAATTTGAGGGTGGATATCACGGTATGTCTGCCGAGGCGCAAATGAGTTTGGCACCCATGGAACTTATTGCCTTTCCGAAGGCTGTTCCAGACTCGGCAGGTATACCGGAAGTGATACGCGATCGGGTAATGATTGCACCTTTCAATGACATTGAGTTCGTGCGTTCGTTGTTGTCAAAACATGCATCTGATATCGCTGCAGTAATAGTTGAGCCTATGCAACGAATTATTCCACCATTACCGGGATATTTGGCTGAATTACGTCAACAATGTACAAAACATTCGGTATTGTTGGTGTTTGATGAAATTGTCACTGGATACCGAATGAACTATGGCGGTGCGCAAGCGTATTACAGTGTGAAACCGGATTTATGCACACTAGGAAAGATCATTGGCGGCGGTTTTGCACTTGCTGCCATTGCAGGAAGTGAAGACATCATGGCACACTTTGATGAGAAAAGAATTGGTCGCAATTCGTTTCTGATGCAGGTGGGTACATTAAGTGGCAATCCGGTAGCAGCTGTTGCTGGGTTGAAGACAATGGAAATTTTGCGGCGAGAGGGTGCTTATGACCGCTTGTACGAGAACGGAGAAACTCTCCAGAATATTTTCAGTGAACAATTGTCAAAAGCCGGGTTTGCACACAAGATCGTTGGTAATGAAACCTTGTTTGACGTGGTGTTCACCGATTCTGAGGTAAGAAACTATCGGGACATGTTGCAAGCGGACGCAAAACTCAATGCTGCATTCAATAGGTTGCTGCGTGAACGAGGTATATTCAAGTCCCCGGGTAAAACTTATTTGTCATTGGCGTTGACGGATGTTGATATAGAACAAACAGCCGATGCAGTTAGCAGTGCAGCGCGGGGCTTGGGTGATGCAGTGCGCCGACAGACTGCATGTATTTCAGGTTGATTTTGGCGGTCGTGCTCCAAATAAGGCGGTACCAATACGAACATGTGTTGAGCCTTCCATAATGGCTTGTTCCAAGTCGGCAGTCATACCCATTGACAAGGTATCAAGTTGGTAGCCTTTGGCATTGAACCTGTCTAGCAAATTGCTTACTTCTGCGAACACCGGTCTCTGTTCGTTTGGGTTGTCTGTTGGTTTAGGTATTATCATAAAACCGCGCACTTTTATGTTTGGCAGCTGTTGTGTTTGTGCTAGTAATTGTGCAGCAGCGCCTTTTGAGAGCCCCGATTTAGTATCTTCGTCCTGCAGGTTCAATTGCAAGCAAACATTCAGTGGCGGTAACTTTTCTGCTCGCTGGTCATTTAGCCGTCGAACAATTTTGTAGCGGTCGATGCTATGCACCCAAGAAAAATTGTTGGCTATATCGCTGGTTTTATTGCTTTGTATGCTACCGATAAAATGCCATTCAATATCAAGGTCGGTTGTCGCCTGTTGTTTGACAAGGGCTTCCTGCACAAAGTTTTCAGCAAAGGCTTTCTGTCCAAAGCTAGAGAGTGTGCGTACAGCGCTGACAGGATGCAATTTGCTTACTGCGACTAGATTGACAGAACCGGCTTCGCGTCCTGCTTTGAATTCAGCGGCGCGAATACGGTCGGTCACATTGCGAAAATTCTCTAATAGGTCTGTATTTGCCTTTGGCATTTTTGTCAGGAATTTGATATGTTTGATTATTGATCCGAAATATTGACATTCTAATCGGAAATTGGAGTAAATTTCCAAAATCTGAATCGAACCTGTATTAGGTTCTTTCTATTTACCATCGTGAGAATTATTGGAGACAGTGTCATGAAGCCTGCAAATGAACGAGTTGTATCTGCAATGAATAAGTTTGGTATTGAGTGTGATGTCATGATTTTCGATCGCGACACACGCACATCATATGCCGCTGCCGAAGCACTTGGATGTTCTGTTTCTCAAATTGCCAAGTCGCTGATTTTTATGACTGAGAGTCAACGAGCTGTACTTGCCATCACCAGCGGGAGCAATCGCGTTCAGTTGACCAAGTTGGCTGCAATAATTGGCGAGAAGATTCTCAAAGCTGATGCGGAATTTGTGCGTAGCGTGACTGGATTTGCCATAGGCGGCGTAGCACCAGTCGGTCACGCAAACGCAATAACCACATTATTTGATCAGGATTTGTTCCAGTATCCAGTTGTATGGGCTGCTGCGGGTACGCCGGATTCGATATTTTCGATTTCTCAGGAAAATTTGTACCGTCTTGCTGACGGTCGCATTCACGATTTTGCGGTGCCGCTTTAAACGGATTCGTATGCAATTTTGCCGCTGGCGATAGTGTATTTGACTCGCCCGCGCATTGTTTGGCCACCAAACGGGTTGTTCTTGCCTCTGCTTTGCATTTTTTCTGTTTCCAAGGTCCACCTTTCGTTTGGATCAAATATGCATACATCGGCCGGGTGCTGTACGTCCAAGGTACCAAGACCTAAACGCAAAGTTGCCGCTGGATTGGCAGTCAAACAGGCAATTGCTTGTTGCAAACTCAAAATTCCTTCATCGACAAGTCGCAAGGTTAACGGTAGCAGTGTTTCTAACCCGGATATTCCGGGCGCACTCTGTATGAACGGTGCCAGCTTGTCATCAGTGCCACAAGCGCGATGATCCGAACAGATAATAGAAATTGTTTGATTTTTTAGTCCTTGGCGCAATCGTTGTTGGTCAGATTCACTCCGAAGTGGTGGTAGAACATGGCACAAGGTATTGAAGCCTTGGATATCCTGTTCGGTAAGAAGCAAGTTGTGTATGGCGACATCAGCGCTAACATTTAGACCGCGTAGTTTGGATTCTGCAATCATGTCAACTGATCGTCCGCAAGAAAGTTGACTGAAATGCGCTCGTACACCAGTGGTTTCGACCAGTGCCAGATCGCGCGCAACAGCAACTGTTTCAGCCGCTTCGGGTATCGCGGAAAGTCCCAGACGGGTACTCATTTCACCTTCATGCACACACCCATTGCCGGTCAAATACGGATCATGCGAGTGCATAAATACAGGCAGATCAAAGGTAGCAGCGTACTGCATGGCCCGTCGCATGAGCAGGGTATTGTGTATAGCGTTGCGGACATTACTAACGCCGACGCAACCAGCGCCTTTAAGTGCTGCCATGTCAGTTAGTGCCTCGCCCCTAAGTCCGACTGTGAGGGCACCGAGCGGAACCAGATTCAAGTTGCCATGCTGGGCACTGCCGTGAATCATGTTCGCCATTGCTCGGGTATCGATGACAGGGGCTGTGTCTGGTTGAATGCACACTGTTGTAATACCACCAGCATTTGCTGCAATTGACTCACGTTCAACTGATGATGCTTTACTCAGGCTGAATTCACCTAATTTGGCGTTTATGTCAATGAGTCCGGGGCAAACTATCAAACCACTGGCATCTATTTCACGCTTGGCCTTTTTAACGTTGCAAGAGCCTGTTGATTGGATTAATCCTTTGTCAATGAAAATGTCGGTGACTTTATCAGTTTTTGTAGCAGGATCAATAACCCTGCCATTTCGTATAGCGATTTTCATGCTGTCGATGAGCTGAGTCGCGAGCCCCCCATAATTCTTGACATTACTGCCATTCTAACGGCAACGCCATTGGAAACTTGCGATAGAATGACAGAATTGTCACCGTCAGCTACCGACGAGGCGATTTCCAAGCCGCGGTTGATAGGCCCAGGATGCATCACCAATACATCAGGATGAGCGATTTTCATCCGTTCTTCAGTGAGTCCATAGCAGTGGTAATATTCTCGTTGACTGGGTATCAGCTGTCCTTCCATACGCTCCATTTGCAATCTTAGCATTGTAATGACATCAACGTCCTTGATTCCCTCATCCATGTCTGTATATATCTTTACCCCGAGGCTTTCCAGCCCTGTTGGTATCAGAGTTCTCGGTGAAATGACTCTGATTTCACCAGCGTTCAACTTCCTGAGCGCGCTGATTTCGGAACGGGCAACGCGGGAATGCAACACATCGCCGACAATTGCGATACTTAGATTCTCCAGTGAATCCTTATGTTGACGAATTGTCAACATGTCTAACAAAGCTTGGGTTGGATGTGAGTATCGTCCATCGCCAGCGTTGATAATGTGAACATGTTCAGGGACATGACGGGCGATAAGGTTAGCGGCACCACTGAAGCTGTGACGAACAACGAAAGTGTCTGTGTGCATTGCCTGCAATGTTTTGACAGTATCAAGAATGGTCTCGCCTTTAGTGGTAGACATTGCATCTGACTGCAAGTTGATAACGTCTGCTGATAATCGTTTGGCTGCGATCTCAAATGTTGTACGAGTACGTGTACTTGGCTCAAAAAAAAGATTGACGATGGTTTTGCCGCGTAAAAGTGGCACTTTCTTAGTTTCTCGGGTTGCAAAATCAATAAATGATTCTGCCGTTGCAAGGAGATCTTCAATCAGTTCGCGCGGCAGTTCCTCTACCGAGATAAAGTGTTGCAATCTCCCAGTGGAGTCAAGCTGTATGTCGTCAGATACTGGTTTCATCAGAGTTTTCGGGCAGGTTGGAGTAAGTTACGACGCCATCTGGTGAGATTTTTATAAACTCGGAATCACTAAGTGTAAGAGTGTGGCCGACTGTTTGAGCGTAGAAAGGCAGTTCTCGGTTTGTACGATCGACCAGTACTGCGAGTTCCACAGAAGCCGGGCGCCCCCAGGCAAATAATTCGTTTAATGCAGCGCGTACGGTGCGGCCGGTGTGCAATACATCATCAATCAAAATGATATGGCGGTTGTTGATCTCTACAGGCAGATGGGAAGAGTGGACTTCTGGGTTTAATCCAATTCTGCTGAAATCGTCCCGATAGAATGATATGTCAAGTGCTCCCAAGGGTTCTTTGAATTCAAGTTTTTTATGAAGGTACTCGGCAATCCATAACCCGCCAGTTTGAATGGCCACTAGCAATGGTTCGTCGCACAGCTTTTGCTTTAGAGATTCGGCCATCCCCTCAAGAAGATCTTCAACTGGCAGCCTATTCAATCGTTTCGATGTCATTTTTTACCAGGAAATCGTGTAGAGAGTATTGGCATGCTAGAATTGGTGTATACGGATTAAATATTCTGGTACTCGGCGAGTCAGCAGATTTCAAGTCGAAAATAGGTTTCAAGAATGATTTCAGCAGCTGTTTGATCGCGTAGTTTTTGCCTGCTAGTCGCTGTTTTAGCATTTTTCCTGTCACGCAGGCGGTGTTTTGCTTCTTCTGTACTGAGTGTTTCATTGACGAAGATAACTGGTCGTTCGTAAGTTTGGTAAAGCCAGGCGCCAAATTCTCGGATGTTTTTCACGATATCGTTTTCTACATCTGAGTCGGTTATGGGTAGCCCGACTACGAATTTATGTGGCCACCATTCGGCAACTAATTGGTCAATATGATACTGGTCGGGGCAAGCATTGCGTACTTTCACCGTGCCAAGGCCGTGGGCTGTGCCAATCAGCTCACTTCCGATGGCAGCACCGATTTTTTGAGAGCCGTAATCGAATGCTAGTATGTTGGCTGGCAGATTTTCCGTGGTCAAGGTGATGACTGGCAAATGCTAATTGGAAAATGGTTGATTTTCTTCACACTTTGATACGATTTGAAACCAATTCAATAATTTTCTAACAAGTTTGCATGGTGGAAATAAGGCTCAGATAAATTGTCAAACTTAAGCGTGACCGACAATGGTTGACATGGAAGTGATGTCAATACCAGCAAGATTAGCAGCCGCTTGCCAGCGGTTATTGATAGGAGTGCTTATGATGATTGAGCTTTCGCAAGGTACAGGCAACCACAGGTTCTCGCTAATCTCCTCTTCTAGCTGCCCTTCATCCCAACCGGAAATACCTAGCAGTGGCATACAGAACTCAGGACCTTGCTGATTTGACATGGCTTCAAGTACATCTTTTGACATTGTAAGTCCGAAGTCTCTTCCGATTGGTAAAGTGGCTTCCCAAGTGTTGCCAGAGTTGTGCAACACGAAGCCGCGGTCCATCTGCACTGGTCCACCATAATGTACTGGCATTTTGAGTTGTAGTTTGTCGTTTACCTCAAGATCGAGTTCCTTGAATATATCCCCCAATGATAGCCCAGTAGTTCTGTTAATAACAATACCGAGTGCTCCGTCCTCGTTGTGTTGGCAGACTAAAATAACAGTGCGTTCGAAATCTGAATCCCTTAGTGCAGGTGTTGCAATCAGGAAGTGGTTAGTTAACAGCCTCAAAGCTACTCTCTCTACGAATTAAACTATTCTTACTCGATTTGGAATTATAGCATTGGCATGTTTCGCGAGGTGACAAAATTCCGAATTAGAGAACTGAAACTTTTGAGGTCTGTAAATTTTTTCTCATTCAATAACTAGGACTTTGAGCTGCTGGTAAACACAGTCCGTTCCTAGCCAGATTGGTTTACCTTATTGAACCGTTGTTTCTGAAGTCAGTTTTAGGTAGTTGGAGACTATGCGCAATGCTATGATGCCCGTAACGTAATCGAGCAAATCGCCCAAAAACCATCCAAAATACCATTCAAGGAAATATTTATCTGGCAATGGTTGAGGGGCAGATATTGTTCTAACTGTGTGCCAATATTTTTTTAGGGGAAGCTAGTTTGTATTGTTTCTGGATTATGTACTGTGTTTTTTCAGAATCAGTATGCCTTGGGGCTCGGCCCCCAGCGGTTTGAATGAGTGCATGTTCAGTTCCGGTCTTTGAGTCGGATAGGGAAAGACGAAGAACTTTTCTGCAACTTCAAAGAAGCCTGAATAGAGTTGAGGTCCTTTGTTGACTTTTATCCGGTCGCCGATGCTGAGTTCTCGTTCGAACTGAGGATCAAATATGACGATCCAATTCGGTGTGTTTTCATGTTGGAATAGCGATTTGCGCATCATCTGCGTCTTTTCTCTCGGCAATGGTGTTTTGTCGGTGAGAAAGCAGCAGAACAGCACCCGGTCGCCCGCATGAAAGGTCAGCGCCTCGCGATATGCAAATCCATCCTGCACTAAAACGAGGTCGTCTTGCGCCGCATGTCGGAGCAGGTAATCGGACACGGCAGCAATGGACTCCCGATAGGGGTTGTGTATTTCCCGTACGAATGAGACCCAGTGCCATCCGAGAGTGTTTTCATAGGTTATGGCGTGTTTAAGGTTGAATGGCCAAGCTCCCAAGCTGGATGTTGCAAGCACTAGCAATGCGACGAAACCGAGGAGGGCATTGCGCTTCCAGACCCACTCGGCGAACAGTCCTTTCATCGCCAGCAGCAAAGGCAGTGCCGCAACATAGTAGCGTTGGTCAGCGTAGATATTCAATTGGATGATTTGCGGCGAAAGTGTAGCCGCGAAAAGTGCGAACAGTCCGCCGGCGAGAATGATTTTGCCGGTGTCGGCGAGAGGGATCGAATTTGCCCCTGCGACTTTTTCTGCCGGTGATTTTCGAACTTTCGCAATCGCCGCAAGGGCTAGCATGGCGAGAAACCAAACAAAGACAGGCCACGAAATCCAGTCTGCGGTGAACAGATCCCGGATATAGATGAAGACCTTGTATAACGTCAGGATTGCTCCAAATTGCTGTTGCGTCAAACTCAGCAGGTTCTGGTAGTGGAGTATTTCAGCTTGCCCGGCGAAATCGATGAAACTGCCTCTTTCACCGCCAATGAGGCCGATCCAAAGCAGGTAGCCTGACACGACTGCCGCGACGCCTGCGGCACAGAGGGCGAACATCGCCCACTCCTTACGCGTTGTTTGCCTCGCATGGAAGAGCAAATGCCAGACGGTGAGGGTCACCAGAGCAGCGGAGCCGGAGGTGTAGTGGTTGAGAACACACAGCACAGCGACTGCCCCCAGTGCGATCAGCAGTGCTGGTTTTCGGGTTCGCTGATAATGCCCGTGCAGCCAGAACAGCAGCAGGAGCAACAAGACCATCGCTGCGAAGTAGCGTGATTGGCGGAAGTAAAGCAGCAGTTGAGCCGAGCCGGCGGCACTGGCAAAGATCAGGAACTGCAAGCGGGGATGCTCAGGCAGGCGTTGGCGTAGCAACAGCCAGAAGATGCCAAGTGCAGCGATGCCGGCCAGGGCATGAATGATGCGTGCAGCTGTCACATTGGGACCGAACACGGCGAAGCCGATGGCGTTCAGGACATACTGCACAGGCGGCAGCACGTCGCGCAGGTCTTCATTGATGGTGCGGGCGTCGGTGCCGCCGACGAGATTGCGCCCGTCCCAGCCTGTAATGTCGCCTTGCTCCAGGAGATTCAGTCCGATCACGGCTGAAGGTCCCTCATCGTGCCAGAGTGCGGTTGTGTCAAGATTGACCAGGCACAGATAGGCGGCGCACAATCCGAGGGCAAGAGAACCGGTGGCCCAAGGGTCGGACTTTGCGCGCGCGGCAAGTGAATTCAAGATTGCTTTAAGCAAGGATAGGGGGATACGCTTTGTATCCAAGGACGACCAAAATTCTTGGGGGGGGGGGGCATACGATAGCGGAGTTCATCGCGAAGCGCTTTTAGCTGGTCTCGGTCACCTGCTCTGAGCCGCCCGTCTCCGTGTGGTCCAAGGGGCTCGAACTGGCCAAGGCTCATACGCTCGGCCACTTCGAGCATCACATCGACCGGGTCAACCATCGGCTCTGTCGCGTTATCTTGACACAGAAAGATCATGGTTGCCAAGGTCTTCGTTTGCCAGGTGAATGTCTCAGATGCGCAGTGACAGCATGTTTTGCGCGGATTGTCATGCCGATGACGGCTTGCGATGGTCGGTGACACAGCCGGCAAGGCACTCAGTCCGTCTTGTGTCGCTTGTTTGGCAGGTGCAACAAAGTGGTTCCGCTATCGGAACTGACCTGCTTTTCATTAAGCATTATGATGACGGTGTGCCGGGTGGCAGACAGGAATTCAAGTTGCTTGTCTTGGCATTGTGCGGTCATGGTGCGTGCCTGCTATTGTCAGACAAAATAATTATTAACAATACATTACATCAAAAAACAAAATATTCAAGCATGTGAAACATGCCCGTTAGATGTTGTTGTCTTGCTTTTCCTGATGGCGTCAGCTGAATCGGGCTATTCACCGCGTCTGCCCATGTGTTTAGCATGGGTAACACAGGCAGTTAACGATTTCTTGTAAAGCTGTTTATTCAAATCGCATATCACAATACGGAATGGACTGCGATTCATAGTTCTAACCAACTCATTATTATAGCTGAGTAGCCAAGGTCTTAGTCTGATAAATCATGAGCATTTTCAGGAACTGATATCTCAGCTTGGTGAATTGAGCACTATGCGAAAACGTCAGATTAGCGAACTGTTGACAACACAACTCAAGGTGGAGGTAGAGGCAGTTCAGCTCAGCGTGAACAAAGCAAGCGTCTATCTGCGTTGCAACATTGCACCATTCATAGACCTTGTTTGGCGCATCGCTTCCTCCGGGCGTTAGGGCAGTTGTCACTAATGATGGTTGGTATTTTCAAGGTGGAAGGGATCTAACTGTTAGGCAGATTAAAGACTCAGGTAGCGCACAGATAAATGTCAAAGCATGTGGCAAGCACATGCGGTAATCGGGTGTAAAAAAAGTTGCCCAAAGAGCTGGCGACCATGCTGATCTTCACCGACCGCGTGGTTGGTAAAGGCTTTGGTGTGGAATTCGAAATTGTGAATTTGTCAGAGGGCAAACGTGTATGAGGCACACTGCACATCTAGACAGCCAACAGCCAGCCGGTGATTTTATTGGTTTTTCTGCTTAAGCACTTCAAGGAAGAGCCTTCAAGTTAACTGGGCAGCTACATGTGTTTAGTATCATTTATCATTTATGTTGAGCCGTAATTAGGCCGCCGAGCTAGGAATATAAGTTTCAAAATTTAATTCATGGCTCAATTGATATCACCATCCGATGAAACTCGAATGTTTCTAAACGTATGATATTAAGCCAAGTAAAATGGTATTCGAATTTTCTAAGCTTGGTTTCGGTATATTTACTTGGCTATGCAATAGGCAAACAAATGCGGATTGGGGTGTACTATGTCAGAAGTTCAGTTGTCCAAATGACTGTCAAATTTATTCTCTCTGTTTAAGTAAAGATTTGTAAAATCTGTGTTTTAAAGTAAATAATGCTAGCTGAGAACTAATCGTTTAGTTGGCTACGTTTAGATACCTTGTCGATCTGTTTCGGTTATTAATCAAAAACCAGCTCTATATAAGGTATTAGGCAAGCAGCACTTACACAAATCAAATCTTCAACTCCGTTATAATTGATTTAGGTTATCCAATGAATACTACGTAATTGGCCTTATCTCTCATTTACTCAAATAATTGTGATTACCTTAACTAGCTTTAGCTTATTCCACTTCCATTTCATCTGCCGTGTTACTGGTTATTGACAACTACGACTCCTTCACTTACAACCTCGTGCAGTATCTAGGAGAACTAGGACAGCAGTTGAAAGTCGTGCGCAATAATGAGATTAGTGTTTCTGATATTGATAGATTAGAACCTAGTGCGATTGTAATTTCACCAGGACCCTGTACGCCAAACGAAGCTGGAATTTCGCTTGATACTGTTCGGTTTTTTTCTAAACGGCTGCCTATTTTAGGTGTGTGTTTGGGCCACCAAAGCATTTGTCAAGCATTTGGAGGATCAATTGTTCGCGCTGATAAAGTGATGCATGGCAAAATCTCGCAAATTCACCATGACGGCAGTTCACTTTTTCGCAATGTTGAAAATCCATTTAAGGCAGCCCGTTATCATTCACTTATTGCAAAATCAGATCAACTTCCAGATTGTTTCAATGTCATCGCTTGGACTGAAGACAATATTATTATGGGAGTTAAGCACAAACATCACCAGGTTTACGGCTTGCAGTTTCACCCCGAATCTTTTGTGACTCTTGCCGGACTCACTTTGCTTGAGAACTTTTTGATTGCCACAGGGATTGACATCAGTGCAAAGGCCCAAGCCTAGGTAATGAAGATGGATATACAGGAAGCCCTGAAGATAGTAACCAATGGTCAAGATTTGTCAGCAGATCAAATGCTAGACATCATGCGACAAATCATGACAGGACAACTGACTCAATCGCAAATTGGCGGTTTCTTGGTAGGATTGCGAATGAAAGGTGAATCCATAGAGGAGATTACAGCAGCTGCAACTGTAATGAGAGAGCTTGTCACAAGTGTTAATGTTGATGAGCCACATCTTATCGATGTGGTGGGAACCGGTGGTGATAATGTCTCTTCATTCAATGTGTCTACAGCGGCGGCTTTTGTGGCAGCTGCAGCTGGGCTCACGTTGCCAAGCACGGTAATCGAGCAGCCAGCGGCAAATGCGGTAGTGCAGATTTGCTGGAAAAAGCAGGTGCCAATATCAATTTGAGCTCCGAGCAAATTGCAGATTGCATACGACATACCGGATTTGGATTCATGTTAGCCCCAGCCCATCACACTGCAATGAAACACGCAATCAACGCTCGTAAGGAACTTGGTGTGAGAACTGTATTTAATGTACTTGGACCTCTCACCAATCCAGCCCATGTCAAACGTGAAATGATAGGTGTGTTTAGTCCGGAGCTGGTTGAACCTTTAGCTCGCGTTCTCGGTAAATTGGGTTCAGAACACGTTATCGTTGTTCACTCTGAAGATGGTATGGATGAGATTAGCATCAGTGCAATGACCAAAGTCGCTGAATATCGATTTGGGGAGTTTAAAACCTACATGATTGATCCAAGTGATTTTGGCATATCCTTAGGCAGTCTTAGTGATTTAACCATACAAAATCCTGATGAAAGTCTGGTGATAATCAAATCGGTTTTTCGCGGTGAACAATCACCAGCTGCTGAGATTGTAGCTCTAAATGCAGGAGCTGCAATTTACATAGCTGGGCTGGCTGATGATTTGCATTCCGGCATACAGTTAGCGCTCAATTTGCTACGTCGCGGTGCACCGGCCGATAAATTTGATAACTATGTGAAGTATACCAATAGTTTCTGACATGAACACACCTCAAAATGCGCTTGCATCTATCATTGAACATAAACGGCGAGAAGTGGAAGCAGATAAAGCAGCGACACCGGTTTCAGAATTGGAGAAAGCAAGTGCTGCCTGTGAATCGCCGAGAGGTTTTGAGGCAAAATTACGAACTACGGTTTGCAACGGTCATGCCGCCGTGATCGCCGAATGTAAACAAGCATCGCCCAGTAAGGGAGTTATTCGCGAAAACTATGATATTAGCAAGATTGCAGCGAGTTATCAAATTGGAGGTGCTACCTGCATGTCGGTATTGACAGATGAGAAATACTTCAAGGGCGCCGCTTCTCACCTTGGCGAAGCCAAGCGCGCAACTACATTGCCAGTGTTGCGTAAAGATTTCATAATTGATCGCTATCAGATTTTTCAGTCCAGAGCAATTGGCGCTGACTGTATTTTGCTTATTGCATCAATACTAAACTCAAGTCAAATGATTGCGTTCAGTGATCAGGCTAGGCAGCTCGGTATGGATGTTCTGCTTGAAATTCACAATATTAATGAATTGGAGCAGGTGTTGCAGATTGAATCTGGCATCATTGGTATCAACAACCGTAATTTGACAAACTTCAAGACCGATATTGAAGTCTCGAAACGATTGGTGCGGAAGATACCTAGTGAGCGATTGGTCGTCTCAGAAAGCGGAATACACACCGCGCAGCAAGTCGTTGAGTTACGCAAGGCTGGAATTCACACTTTTCTTGTTGGTGAATCATTGATGCGGGCTCCTGATCCAGGTACAGCACTAAGAGAAATTTTTGAATTTGAGAATATTGCTTGCAACAATAAGGCAGCCGTGCTATGAAAGGACGCGTTAAATTGACTGATGGTGTTAGTTTCCAACTCACATCGGGTAGTGGGCATAGTCTGATTTGTGATGGGGCGCCTGAGGCAGGTGGACGCAATGCCGGCATGCGACCAATGGAAATGATGTTGCTGGGCATGGGTGGTTGCACTGGTTTTGATGTTGCGCAAATACTCAGAAAACGCCGCCGAGAAATTGATTTGCTTGAAATTGAGATGGAAGCCGATCGAGCTGAAAAAGTTCCTAAAGTGTTTACACGAATACATTTGAGGTATCGCATAAAGGGTAGCGGCATTACCGAACGCGAGGCGAGAATGGCAATTGAACTCTCACTGGAAAAATATTGTTCGGCAACTCGCATGTTGGCCGCAACAGCAGCGATTGATTACAGTTTAGATTTGGTAGTTTAAAGACTGCTGCTCTTACACGATTTACCCGATAGTGCAAAATATCGTTAACTGGTTCAAGGCCCAACTAAGCAATCCGCAGGTTATTATTCTTGCAATTTGCCTTCTAGTCGGTTTTACACTGATTATGTTTGCTGGCAAGATGATTGCTCCGGTTATCGCGGGCATTGTCATTGCTTACATTCTTGAAGGTGCCGTTAAGATGTTTGAGGCGATAAAAATCCCGCGACTTGGTTCGGTGCTGATTGTGTTAGGGCTGTTTATGTTGCTGTTAGCTGCTTTGCTGTTCGGCATTTTACCGCTGGTCAGCACGCAGGCAGTTCAGGTAGCAGGCCAAATACCAATTTGGATTGCAGATGGTCAAGCAGCATTGTTGCAGCTGCCTGAACGCTATCCGGACATCATTTCGGAACAGCAGGTCCGTAGTTTCCTAAATACTACCGCTGGTTTTGTTGCGCAAATGGGACAGCAGTTTGTGGTGACGTGGTCAGCTTCTTCGGTGCTGGGTATTATCACATTGCTGATTTACCTTATTTTGGTGCCAATTCTGGTTTTCTTCTTCTTGAAGGACAAACAGAAGCTGACTGAATGGTTCAAAAATTTTCTGCCATCCAAAGATCATGCGCTAACTCAAACAGTGTGGGAAAACGTTGATCGGCAAATGTCCAACTACATACGGGGCAAATTCTGGGAGATATTGATTGTAGGCGGTGTGACCTATATTACATTTTCACTTTTCGGGTTGCAGTACTCAGCGCTATTGAGCGTAATTGTCGGTATTTCAGTACTGATTCCCTTTGTTGGTGCTGCGGTTGTGACTATTCCTGTCATCGTGGTCGCAGGCGTTCAGTGGGGCGTTAGCCCTGAATTTTTCTATTTAGTCGGCGCCTATTTAGTGATCCAAATTCTTGACGGCAATGTTCTGGTTCCATTGATTTTCTCCGAAGTGGTTGATTTGCATCCAATTGCGATCGTTGTTGCAGTGCTTGTATTCGGTGGAGTGTGGGGAATTTGGGGTATTTTCTTCGCTATCCCACTGGCAACTTTGGTACAGGCCATCCTCCACTCTTGGCCACGCGTGCCCGAACAAACCGATGTGGCTGAGTAACAGATTATGAGTGCATCCATAAAAGGCCGAGGTGCCTCCTCCAATGATTCCGGCCGTTATGAGAGCTGGAATCGCGAAGATGTGGATGATGGTTGGTATCAGGAAGAGTTGCCGCCTCTACATACTACTGTTGAGCTAGATGCTGCGAAAACGGTTATAGCCAAGAATCGGTCACCGGACCTTCCGTTTGATCGATCTGTCAACATGTACCGCGGATGTGAGCATGGTTGCAGCTACTGCTATGCGCGGCCATCGCATACTTATCTAGGCTATTCAGCTGGACTTGACTTTGAAACCAAACTTTTGGCTAAGATGGATGTGGCTGCAAAGCTGCGAAATGAACTCAATGCTCCGTCTTACAAATGCAAGTCAATCGCGCTAGGCGCTAATACAGACCCATATCAGCCAATAGAAAAACGTTTCCGTTTAACACGGCAAATTCTTGAGGTTTTGCTTGAGTTCAGGCATCCGCTTTCGATTACTACAAAATCAGCTTCAATTGTCAGAGACATTGATCTGCTAATAGAGTTGGCGGACCAAAATCTCGTTGTTGTGAATATATCTGTCACCTCGCTTGATAACAAGCTTTCTCGTTTGATGGAGCCGCGTGCGAGTGCACCGCACAGCCGCATTCGCGCAATATCGAAGCTCTCAATGGCCGGGGTGCCGGTTACAATATTCTTTGCGCCGGTAATACCCGGGCTGAACGAACACGAAATGGAATCAATTCTTGATATGTGCGCTGCTGCGGGTGCCCGTCGAGCAGAGTGGACGATGATTAGGCTGTCACTTGAAGTGCGTGAATTGTTTCGAGAGTGGCTTGATGAACATTATCCAAGCAAAGCCTCAAAGGTGATGAGCCTGATTCGTCAGGTACGGGGCGGACGCGAAAATGCCGCGGAGTTTTTTGAAAGAATGAGCGGTAGAGGGCCGGTTGCAGATTTGATACAAAAACGGTTCTCAATAGCAGTGCAAAAATATGGGATAGACAAGCCGCCAATTAAGCTTGATACTTCAAAATTTCGAAAATTGGATTCAAATACTGTTCAGATGTCTCTGTTCTAGTTAAACTATCTTGATTAATGCAACGTTAAATTCTTCAGCTGTACTGATTTCAGGTTGAAAGGAGTCATAAATGGATACAAACAGATGCAGCCCACCACTTGCGATGCCTGCGCCAAAGTCAGGTTTGAACAAGCAATCGTCTCCACCGTCAAAGTTGGACCGTTACCTTGCGAAAAAAATGCTAGAGTTCTCCGGATACCCGCAAATCACCATTCAATTGTGGGATGATTCTGTAATCACATCACAATCAACTGATGACAAATCGAAATCAACTGTTCGTTTCAATCACCGGTCTGCTTTACGAAATGTAGCGCGGCAAAATGAGATTGGTTTCGGGGATGCTTACTGTGATGGTGATGTGCAGGTTGACGGAGACCTAGTTGAGTTTTTGTGTGAGATGTTCTCATGTACGCGTCGCGCTAAGAAAGAGGCATCAATGAGCGCTAGATTGCTAAAAACGCTAACCATGAAAAAAGCGCGTGTCAATACATTGGGTGGATCGAAGTCGAATATCCACCATCACTACGATCTCGGCAATGAGTTTTATTCACTGTGGTTAGATCAAGAAGCGATGCAGTACACTTGCGCTTATTTTCCAACAGAAGATATGTCAATTGAAACAGCTCAAGTGGCCAAGATGGATCATGTTTGCCGAAAGCTTGAACTCAAGCCCGGTCAGACTGTTGTAGAAGCCGGTTGCGGTTGGGGAGGTCTGGCATTACACATGGCAAAGAACTACGGAGTGTCTGTAAAAGCCTACAATATCTCCCATGAGCAGATTGCTTATGCTACTGAACGTGCCAAGCAGTTAGGTATAACCGATCGGGTGGAATACATTGAGGATGACTATCGCAATGTTGATGGTGAATTCGATGTCTTTGTTTCCGTTGGCATGCTTGAACATGTCGGTCATCAGAATTATTCGGTTCTCGGTTCAGTTGTTGATCGCTGTTTAGCGAAAAATGGCCGCGCGCTCATTCATTCAATCGGGCGCAATGTGTCACAGTTAATGAGTGCTTGGATCGAAAAACGAATTTTTCCTGGCGCATACCCTCCAACCATTCGCGAAATGATGGATATCCTGGAACCATACAATTTTTCTGTGTTGGACATTGAAAATCTGAGGCTCCATTATGCTGAAACACTCCGGCACTGGCTGCATCGCTACAATCAGCACGAAAAAGCGGTGCTGAACATGTTTGACGAAAGGTTTGTACGCGCCTGGCGATTATATCTTTCCGGTTCAATCGCGGCATTTGAGGTTGGAGCGCTTCAGCTTTTCCAGATGGTGTTCGCCCGCGGTGAAGACAATAGCATTCCGATGTCGCGCGAACACCAATACCGGTACTAGAATACAAATGAATAATACAAACACGGCAAAAACAGAAATAGTGGGGTTGACCCGCAAGATTCGGGAATTTGTTGATGAACGAGACTGGGAGAAATTTCATTCACCCAAAAATCTGGCAATGGCAATGGTTGTCGAAGCAGCAGAATTAGTGGAAATATTTCAGTGGATGTCAGAAGAAGACAGCCGCAATCTCACGGCAAAACAGAAACAGCAGGCCGAGGAAGAGATTGCTGATGTCATGAATTATTTGATCCGGATTTCCGACCAACTAAATATTGATCTCATCAAGGCTGCTGAGTCCAAGATCGAGCTGAATGCTCGCAAATATCCTGCTGGACTGGTGCGCGGCAAATCCAAAAAATATTCTGAATACGACACTTGATTCGAATCTATACCGCTGAAAACCTGACTGATGCATACCTTGTCAGCAATCTCATTCGCGAGAATGGAATTGACAATCATGTATTCAATGAATATGCAAACGGGGCCGTAGGTGAGCTGCCTTTCGCCCACACTTGGCCGGAAGTTTGGATTGAGAACGATTCAGATGAGCAACGGGCGTTGGCGATTATTGCTAGTCGCCAGCAACTCACGGATTCATTGGTTGAGCGGGAATGCCCAAGTTGTGGACAGTTGAGTCCAGCGAATTTTGAGATTTGTTGGGACTGTTCAGCTGATTTGAGTGCCTAATTCCTCGCATAGTTAAATTAATTTTAGAACACTAACATGGTGCGCGGCTCTAAGCATCCGAAGCGCGCAAAACACCGGGGTTTGTTTGCGGAAATAATTCGATCTTTGCTGATCCGTTTTGTGGTATGGGTATTTGCGCTCACTCTATTGACTGGTGTCGCTGGTTTTTTGTGGATTGACCACAATGTTCAACAGAAATTTGGCAAGTTGTTGTGGGACATTCCGGTACATGTTTATAGCCGAACTTTTGAAATCTATCCAGGGCTCGCAATTACTGCGGAGCAAATGGAGGATCGATTGCTCGGATTGGGTTATCGTCGTCAGCAGAACGCTCGCAGGGTTGGTGAATATGCAATAAATAGAGGAACTGTTGATTTCGTTACTCGTGAGTTTCTCTTTTGGGATGGTCCGCAATCATCAATTGCAGTGCGAATGGAAGTAGAAAACGGCCTTGTTCGCACTTTGCAAGATCGCAAGACTGGTAAATCTCTTTCGTTAATGAGGTTGACCCCAGAGTTGATTGGCACTTTGTATCAAGCGCAGCATGAAGACCGCTATTTGGTGCGTTTAGAGGAAATACCTAAATTGTTACTCGCTACGCTTATTGCTGTTGAAGATCGCAAATTTCTGACTCACATCGGGATTGATTTCAAGGCGATCCTGCGAGCTGCATGGGTTAACTGGCGAGCTGGGCGCATTGTTCAGGGTGGTAGCACATTAACACAGCAACTAGTGAAAAACGTATACGGGAGAGACGATCAAACCTATGCTAGAAAGCTGCTTGAAATGGCTACAGCAGTAGTTTTGGAATTTCGGTTAGAAAAAAAGCGCATTATTGAAGCATATTGCAATGAGGTTTTCCTTGGGCAAGATGGCAAGCGCGCCATTCACGGATTTGGACTAGGCAGCAAGTTCCTGTTTGGTCGTCCGTTGTCTGAGTTAAATCCAAATGAAATAGCGCAACTAGTTGGCATGATAAAAGCACCAACATCATATAACCCTCGGCGCAACCCACAACGAGCAAAAGACAGAAGAGCAGTTGTTCTGGGCATAATGAAGGCTGACAACCTTATCAGCGAATCAGAGTATGCACGACATATTAATTCCGAACTCCAATTGCAGAACAAGCCTTATGGAAATCATCGAGAATTTGCTTCCTATGTAGACATAGTACTCACAAATTTGTCTAGCAGGTTGAATTCAAACCAACTCAAAGGTGGAGGTTTGTCAGTATTTACGACTATGGATCTTGAAATACAAAGAACAGCGGAAAAAGCCTTGTCTGAGGAGCTTTCGCAGATTGAGCGGCAGAAGAACATCAAATCAGGTACGCTTGAAGGCGCAGTGGTTGTGATCAGACCCGATGATGGCGAGGTATTGGCAGTTGTTGGCAGTCGAAAATCCTACATCGGAAATTTTAATCGAGCCATCGAAGCTAGACGCCCAATTGGTTCTTTGATTAAACCCTTCATCTACTTAACCGCGTTTATGGAGGGGCGAGATTGGAGTCTGAGCTCAATCGTGGATGACGAGCCGGTGCGCTTCAAATTCAAGGGGAACGATGATTGGGAGCCAGGTAATTTTGATGACAAATTCGTCGGTGAGATTACTGTTTTAGATGCCTTGGCGCAGTCACGCAACATTCCAGCGGTGAAAGTCGGTATGGATATTGGAGTCAAAAAAGTTGCTGGTATTCTGCGAAAAATGGGCGTTGAAGTTCCGTTGCCTGTTTATCCGTCTATGCTACTTGGCACGCTTGAAATGTCGCCGATGGAAGTGGCCGAGCTATATCAGGCACTGTCCAACTACGGTTATCAGGCAAGCCCTAAGTTTATTGCCGCTATAAGTGATGATTCTGGTTCAATTGGTAATGCAAGAGCATTGAAAGTGGAAGCGACAGTTCCAACTGATGTAGCGTATTTGACGTTGTTTGGAATGCAGGAAGTGGTTATAAGCGGAACGGCCAAGAGTCTTGTCTCAAACTTTGATCGCAAGCTCAGGTTAGCTGGCAAAACCGGAACTACAGATGATTACAGAGACAGTTGGTTTGTGGGTATCTCTGGTAATTTGTTGGCAGTTGTGTGGGTTGGGCGTGATGACAACCGTTCCACTGGATTGACTGGTGCGTCTGGTGCCATGCAGGTTTGGCGGAATTTGATGAAAAGCATTAACTTGCAAGTCTTGAGTTTAACTCCGGGAGATGGGATTGAATTTGTTGATATCGACATGGATTCAGGGTATAAGGCAGTTAAGCAATGTAAAAGAATACGTCGTGTTCCGTTTCTGCTTGACACAGCACCTAGACGATTTGCATCCTGTCATGGCTGAGTTCTATTGTCTAGAATGAGTCAATGTCAAATTCGCGGGTTGTAATAGAAAAAATTCTCAACTTTTATTTGACAGAATAGCTAAAATTACATTAAATATCATATTCTTACAAGGGAAAATATCAGTTTTTACTGCTAAATTCAGTGTATCAATTTGTCAAATGACACAATAATCAAATGATAGTGTTGGCTAACTCGGTACAAAATGGCAAAAGGCTCATGAATCGCCTGATGCTCAGGCTTGGAATTGGTCGACACTGGAAGACATAATGCATGTGTCCATTAGTTTAACGCACAATGGTCGCGCCGACAATATAGAAGCCAGTCTTGGTAACATGATTGAGATCTAAACGGATCTATACTTCGGGTGGTGTATGTGCGTTAGATAAGCAAATTAAAATAAATGATAGTAGTAAGAGCATAGAGTGGCTATGAAAAAAATAGGTGGCATTTGGCGGCAATTCTAAAGTTAGTTCAATAAAAACTGCCACAAAATTCATTTTAAGTTAGCGACTCAGTGGCAAGCGGTGCGATGGCTGAAGTGCTAGTATCAGACAGCTGACTGACAAATAAAGCGTCAGACACCATCTAGTGTGTTTCGCTAAACTCTATTGACTCAATGACACATTGTTTCGACATATCTCTCCCAACTAATTTAAAGTTAACATTGTGATGTGGACTACAGTGTATTCAACACAATTCACTAAACCCAAAACGCGTTCTCATACCTCGTTGCGCAACCTGCGGATTTCAACTGATGACAGGTTTGTATATCTTTGAATCTCTGCATCTGATTTGCCGTCTTCAATAAACCGTCTCGCCATCTCAATCGTCATTTGCTGTTTGTCCTTTTTTATACTCTCTTTGAAGCCTTCTTTAAAGCCTTCAATGAAGCCCTTTTCTTTGCCCCTTTTAAGGGCGAGTTCCCATACTTCTTGTGCCGAGTCCGGGTGGTGTTTCTCCCATAAGTCTATTACTTCCTGCATGTCCGAGTCCTGCATATTCTCATCTCCCGGCTATTTAACCTGTTGAATTAACTGTCCGACCTCTGACGTTTTAAGCGATGGAAAAACGCCACACGTTCTCAGAAGCCAGTTGCGCAACTCGCTGATTTCAACAGATGACAGATCTGTATCTTTTTGAACCTCTGTATCCGAGCTACTGTTTTCAATCAACCGTCTCACCACCTCAATCGCCATTTGCTGCTTGCCTTCTTCCATGCCCATTTGAAGGGTGAAATCCCATATTTCCTGTACCGAGTCTGGCCAGTGCTCCTTCCAGAAGTTTATTGCTTCTTGCTTGTCACTAATCTTCCGGTTGTTTAGCCTAAGTTGCGTTAAATGTCAGGTCTCTGACAATTTAAGCGATGGTTGAAACCCAAGAGACGTTCTCACAGACTCCATAGCGCAATTTGCGGATATCGACTGATGATAGGTCTATATATCTTTGAATCTCTGTGTCTGATTTGTCGTCTTCAATCAGCCGTCTCGCCATCTCAATCGTCATTTGCTTTTTGTTCTTTTTTATGCTCTCAGTGAAACCCTCAATGAAGCCTTTTTTGAAGCCCTTTTCCTTGCCCCTTTGAAGGGCGAATTCCCACACTTCCTGTGCCGAGTCTGGGTGGTATTTCTTCCAGAAGTCTATTGCTTCCTGCATGTCAGATTCCCGCATATCCTCATCTCTCGGCTGTTTAACCTCTGACATTTCAAGTGGTGGGCTAAATCCAAGACTTTCTCAGACGCCGTTTCGCAACTTGCGAATTTCAACTGATGGTAGATCTGTATATTTTTGAACCTCTGTATCCGAGCTGCCATTTTCAATCAACCGTCTCGCAAACTCAACCGCCATTTCCTGTTTACCCTTTGCCATACCCCTTACCTCGCCCTTTTGAAGGGCGAAATCCCACATTTCCTGTGCCGAGTCCGGCTGGTGCTTCTTCCAAAATTCTATTGCTTCGTGCATTTCCTCATCTCCCGGCTGTTTAGCCTGCTGCATTAACTGTTCAACCTCTGACATTTTAAGCGATGGACGAATGTTCCACAAGTATTCTTTCGTGGTGGCGATGAACGACTCCCGCAACGAACTCTCTAACCGTGCAGCTCGCTCCATCCACTTGGCACACTGCAACGCGTCGGCATCCCACACATAAGCCATAATTTCCAGTGCCAGCGCTGGTTGTGGTGGTAGCCGCTTAAGCAGGGCCTGAACCGAATTCTCGCGCAAGCTAATGAAAATATTTTCAAAGTTCAGCAGCGAGTTGCCGATGTATTGCATGAACTGAGTCGGTTGCTTTGCATACTGGACATCGGCAAACCAGCGCGGTTGCCAGTTGGCGCGGCCATGGTAGATTGTGATCGGCACCACTAGTTTGGCTTCGTTTTCCAGCAGGTTGAGCATATATCTGGCAAGTTGAAACATCAAGTTGCGGTCTGGGGCGCTCTTGTGTTCAAAGAGCAGATGAATACCGACCTCGTCGCCATCTTTGAGCCGAACCGAAACCAGCAGGTCGGACACGAACTCAGTCAGGCTTCCCGGTTTGGACGTGCTGTTCGGCTGCAGGCGCAGCGTGTCAAGGTCAAACAGCGCTAGAAGCAGCGGGTGGAACACGATTTGCAACAGTACGCAGATCTGTTCGGGTGTTTTGAAGTTGCTTTTGAAGTAGCGGTCGTGCCAAGGTCCGGGCAACGGTTCGGTGTCAGCTGGAGGCGGTGATTGATCTGAATGCATTTGTCATTCCCATGTGAATTGAAACTAGATTATGATTGGTTGCCGCGGTTTTGCTGGAGACAACGGTGCATCGCTGTGAACCGGGCAGAGTCGTTCGTATGCGAAGCGCGATTTGCAAGAAGCAGGTGGCGTTGGGTATGGCGAGTTCATTTGCCGCTTTCGCACATTTATGCATGCGCCTGTTGACAGTTCGCATGATGTGCTGAAGGGTTAACAACAATCTCATAATATCACAAAAATAACAGTAGATATCTAGTTTTTACATAAGCCGGGGGAGCGCATTCATTTCTTCCGAAAGCGTCTGTTTAATACCTGTGTATCTATGACAGTCTAGCGAAGAAGGACATTTCGGTGATTGCGATACCAAATCAGCATCAACCATCTTAAACAGAACTTAAGTAACTCCTGTCAGAGTTTGTATTTTCATATCATAGTCATTGTTTGACTGCAAGCGTCTTGTATGCAATAATTTGTCAAACGTATGCCTAGTGTTCAATCATCGATGGAATGTCGTATAATCATGGTGGACACATTGTTCAACACTGATGATAGAGGTAGTCATGAAGCAATATGTGGTGACTTTGGAACGTGCGCAGAGAGAAGAGTTGGAGCAGCTCACTCGCAAGGGTTCGCATTCGTCGCAGAAGGTGCTCAACGCCCTGATCCTGCTGAACTGTGACGAAGGTCAATATAATGAACGGCGGGTGCGCGGAGAGGATATAGCCAAGGTGCTTCGGATCAGTTACCGCAAGGTGGACCGGGTGAAGGGGCGCTTTGTGAAAGAAGGCATGGAGGCGGCCTTGGGCGGTCGTCAGGGTCGGCGCGAGCATTATGAGCGCAAGGCGGACGGGGAGTTTGAGGCGCACCTGGTGGCCCTGAGCTGTTCAGAGCCGCCGGACGGTCGTTCGCAGTGGACGCTGCAGCTGCTGGCGGATCAGATGGTGGAGCTCGGTCATGTTGACAGTGTCTCGTATGAGACGGTGAGGCGGGTTCTAAAAAAAACGAGATCAAGCCGTGGCGGCGTGTCGGTTGGGTGATTCCGCCGCAGGGCAGTGCCGAGTTCGTGGCGGCGATGGAGCAGGTTCTGGAGGTCTACCAGCGACCTTACGATGCAGCGTATCCGGTGGTGTGCATGGATGAGACCCCGCGCCAGCTGCTCGGTCAGGTTCGCCAGCCCATTGCCGCGGTTGCGGGACGCCCGGCCCGAGAGGATTACGAGTATCGGCGTCTGGGCAGTTGCAATGTGTTCTTGGCCACCGAGCCGCTGGCCGGCACCCGGATGACCAAGGTGACGGCACGCCGAACCCGGACTGATTGGGCCCACTTCATCCGCGACTTGTCGGAACGCTACCCCAAGGCCAAGCGCATCACCTTGGTGATGGACAACTTGAACACGCACCGGGCGAGTGCCTTGTATCATGCTTTTGAGGCGGCGCAGGCCAAGGCCTTGCTTGAGCGCTTTGAGTTTGTATACACCCCCAAGCACGGCAGTTGGCTGAATGTGGCTGAGATTGAGCTGAGCGTGATGATTCGTCAGTGCCTGAACCGGCGCATAGACCAGCTGGAGACTTTGCATGAGCAAGTTGCGGCATGGCAGGCGGCACGCGACCGAGCGAAGGCGAGAGTGGAGTGGCGGTTCACCACGGCGGATGCCCGCATCAAGCTGAAACGCCTTTACCCGACATTAGAAGAATGATTATGCACTAGCTTTCAATGCTGATTTGTAACGACCGCTCGATTGATTGTTTCGCCAAGTGTGACCTAAAATACTAGTGTTAAGTCATCGTTGCAACGTCGTATTTCAACTAAGCCGAGATTTAACTATGGACGCCTCTAGTGTCTCAACCCGTCGGCAGGTAATTTCATCACGACATTGACACGTGGGCGACTTCCGCAACTTCTTTTTGCACGATAGCTGCAAGTGTTTTTATGTTGCCTGTCGTTATTGACGGACTGCCATGAGCGCAAAGTTCGATATTCCCTGAGCAAGCATTTGATCACCGCCCCTGTTGACAACCATATCCCGGTCGCTGATTAATACGACATTGCGTTAATGACTTAACACTAGCATGCTCACTGTTGCATCTAAGCCGGGTTTGTGAGCCATAGGCGAGCAATGACGTTCTTGTGCTTTGTACAGGTTGGCAAAGGTCATAGTTTGACCATTGAATCGACTGACGGTTGGCGAATTAAAAGTAATGCCAAAAGGCCGAAATTTACTTTCTTAACATGTTGATCTGTTTTGTAAAATATCTTCTCTGATAAAGCTAGATTAAGGTACTTGAAAGTAGTGTAAGGCAATTCCTTTGAAGACTCTTATTTAACGTGCTGATTCAACATGTTTTTGCCACGTTGATATAAGCCTATTGTCAATGGTGTGTTTTCTTAAGGCACGCGCTAAACGGATTCAGTGGTTTAATAGCATTGAAATAAAAATCAAGTCGATGCTTGGGTGCCTATATCGCGCGCACGATTTCAAAAAAGAGCCTTATCAGTAAAACACACCCGCTTAATTTACAGAACTGAAACGATGCCAGTCAGCGGCCGATTGTTGATAAAATTAGACACTCATGCACAGCGAATATAACCCCCAATTAATCGAAGCCACGGTTCAAGAATATTGGGACCGAAACCAATGCTTCAAAGTTACCGAAGATCCGAACAGAGAGAAGTTCTACTGCCTTTCTATGTTTCCATATCCTTCGGGCGCTTTGCACATGGGCCATGTGCGCAATTACTCTATTGGTGACGCAATGAGTCGTTATCAGCGTATGCTTGGTAAATGTTCTACAGCCAATGGGATGGGATGGGATGCGTTCGGTTTACCTGCTGAAAACGCCGCTATCGCCAAAGGTGTCCCCGCGGCTGAGTGGACTTATGCGAACATAGATCACATGCGTAAGCAACTCAAGCGATTGGGATTTGCGTATGACTGGTCCCGTGAGCTGGCCACATGTAAACCTGAATACTACCGCTGGGAACAATGGTTTTTCACGCGATTGGTAGATAAAGGTTTAGCTTACCGCAAAATGGCTATTGTCAATTGGGATCCAGTAGAGCAAACAGTGCTAGCCAATGAACAAGTTGATAGTTTCGGGCGCGGTTGGCGTTCGGGAGCACCAGTTGAAAAGCGCGAGATTCCTCAATGGTTTATTCGCATCACGGCTTATGCTGACGAGTTGCTAGATGAGCTTGACAACCTACCTGGTTGGCCAGATTCAGTTAAAACCATGCAGCGAAACTGGATCGGTCGATCAGAAGGCGTCAATTTTGATATTCCGGTCGAATGTGGTCATCCGCCCCTCAGGGTGTTTACAACACGTCCGGATACGGTGATGGGAGTTACCTACGCAGCGGTGGCACCAGAGCATTCTTTAACGCGTCATTACGCACAACGCGATTCGGAAGTCGCTAAATTTGTCGATTCCTGCAAACACCTGAGCACCTCGGAATCGGCCTTGGAGACAATGGAAAAAACAGGAGTGCGACTGCCAGTCGCTGCTATTCACCCAGTCAGTGGTGAGAAACTACCTATTTTCGTGGCCAATTTCGTTCTCATTACTTATGGCACGGGTGCAATTATGTCTGTTCCTGGACATGATCACCGAGACTGGGAATTTGCCCGAAAATACAATCTTAATATTCGGAAGGTTGTACAACCAATAAATGGTGAATTTGATATTGAGTCTGGTGCTTTCGTTGACAAAGTTGATACTGTGTCATGCAACTCAGGTGAGTTTGACAACATGGATTTTGCTACATGCTTTGAAGCAACTGCAAATTATCTTGTGAAACATGCCAATGGCGAACGGGTCACCAATTACCGGTTACGTGATTGGGGTGTTTCCCGTCAGCGCTATTGGGGTTGTCCAGTGCCGGTAATTTACGATGATGAAGGTAGCGTGTATCCAGTCGGTGATGAATCACTACCCGTTGTTCTACCAGAAGATGTTGAGTTTCAAGGAGTCAAGTCGCCTATACGAGACGATCCTTTATTTGTTGAAACTGATCTTCCGAACGGTCAGGGCAAGGGCCGACGGGAGACTGACACATTTGATACTTTTGTAGAATCAGCTTGGTACTATGCTCGTTATTGTTGCCCTGATGCCAATGTCAAATTAGATGCGCGCGCGAATTATTGGTTGCCAGTAGATCACTATATCGGTGGAATTGAACATGCAGTGTTGCATCTTTTGTACGCACGGTTGTATCACAAGCTAATGCGGGATCTGGGTTTGATAGATTCTGACGAACCGTTCACTAATCTCCTTACGCAAGGTATGGTATTGAAAGATGGCTCGAAAATGTCAAAGTCCGTCGGCAATGTTGTTGATCCCCAAACTATGATAGATCGCTATGGTGCTGATGCGGTACGTCTTTTTGTTCTGTTCGCCTCACCGCCGCGGCAGACACTTGAATGGAACGATGAAGCGCTGGCTGGTGCACATCGTTTTTTGAACCGGTTGTGGGTTCTAATTCATCGCTATGTTGATGCTATTCGAGAACAAGTCAAAAAAGATTCGGATTTTATGGCTAACACAGATTGGACAACCAACATTCAATCTGCTAAGGTCAAGCAATTGCGTCTGGCAGCTCATACACTGCTCAACCGTATTTCACACGACTATGAACGCCACAACTACAACACAGCAGTTGCGGCTTGTATGGAGCTTGTAAATGCTGTAACACACTTCGACTCCGAGCATAAAGCTGTCAATGAGTTGGAATGCCTCAATGCTATAGCTGAAGCAGTTTTTATATTGGTACGGGCGTTAGCTCCGATTGCACCTCATATCTGTCATGAACTATGGCAACGACTAGGTATGCAGGGTGATCTGATCGATGCACCTTGGCCGCGCGTAGATGAATCGGCTTTGGTGCAGGATAAAGTTGTTTTGCCTGTGCAGGTCAATGGCAAGTTAAGAGGTCAAGTTGAGATAAAAACAAGCGCTTCAAAAGAAGAGATTGTGGCTACAGCTCTAGCCCAACCCGGTGTGGCGCGGTTTGTCAACGGCAACGAGATTAGACGAACCATAATTGTACCTGGGAAAATGATTAATATAGTCATATGAGATGGTGCTCAGTGCTTTCCGCGCATGTTGGTTGCCTGCTATTTATTGGTATGCTCAGTGGTTGCAGTTTTCAGTTACGGACCGTGCCGGATGCACCACAACTGGCGGGCACTTACTGGCTTGAAGTTAGAAGTCCATATCCTGCCATTCGGTTTGTTCTTGAAAACACGCTTAGAGCACGGGGTTTTGGTGTGGCTGCAGGTGCCGAAGGATATATAGTGCAAATTACCGAAGAACATTTCAGTGAAAACGAAATCGGATTGGATACGGAATTGCCCCTTCCGTATCGATTTCTTACATACGAGATCAAATATCAAGTATTCGAATCCGGTTCCACTGAGTATATTGTCGATACCATTATGGAATCAACAGACTACTCCTTTACCAAGGGTAATTATCTGCAACAACAAAAGGCTCATGATTTAGCACTTGAATCGCTACGAAAGCGCGCGGCGATTCATCTCACCAATAGACTGATTGAGATTGTCAATTAACGAATGAAAGTCGCGATAGCATGAATCTGTCTCGAAATGAACTCTCTAAACGTCTTAAACGTCAGATTGATACACGATACCTGATCTATGGGCGAGAGCAGTATCTGAATGAGCGTTGTGTCGAACTGATACGGGAACGAGTCCTAGCTGATGGCGACGGGGAGCGAATACCGATGACAGTCAACGCGGATTTCAGCTGGAGTGATTTTTCTGAGCAGATTGGTCAACATTCACTATTTTCGTCCAAGAAATTGATTGAGTTGAGACTGCCTTCTAGTGGCCGTCCGGGTGCCGGTGGTGACCGCCATCTAACTGACTGCCTTAAAGCTACAGATTCAGACACTACGGTAGTTTTAATTGCTGGTGCGATAGATGCTAGCGCTAAACGCGCGAAGTGGTTTCAGGCTTGGTGCAAAGAAGGGGTTGCTGTGGATAATCCGGAGTTGAGCGCGTCTGAATACCAAAATTGGATTAAAAACTCCCTAGAGCGAAGTGGTATTACATTTGAATCAGGGGTAGTAAATCGACTTGCATACTATTTCGAGAGCAACATGCCGGCTGCGGCTAATGAAATTCGAAAATTACGACTGTCTGACGAAAGCAGTCGATTGACAGTTAGTGAAATTGATCGCATTGTTGTAGATCAGGCCAGATTCAATGTGTTTGCACTAGTTGACGCATTTCTTGCCGGCAATGCTAGTCGCGTTTTACGCTTGCTTAGGTTGCTGAAAAATGAAGGTGCTGAGCCGATGTTAGTGCTGTGGGCGTTGGCGCGTGAGTCGAGAATTGTTTATCGTATTGCTTACGCGTCATCAAAAAAAATGCCCTTGGATCCAATATTCACTAAACTGAGAGTGTGGTCATCGCGTCAACGCTTGATCATGCAGGCCGCGCGCCGGTTAGATTTAGCAGGCAGTGAGCGATGCCTTCAGCAATTAGCAAGGGCTGACCACGTGATCAAGGGTTTGGAATTCGCATTGCAAGGTGGGGACGTCTGGAATGAATTCGAACAAATCTCACTTGAATTTTGCGGTATAAAGTCTAACAAAAGATAGGAATATGAGCATGCAAGAACAATCGATTAATGACATGGACACCTACATTCATGAGCTGGCGGTTGGCGCTCGTTTAACCTCTGGGTTTGTTGCACATTCAACAACTCGCGAGAGAAATCGGGCACTTACCGTGGCTGCCGAACAGATAGTAATGTCTGCAGCAAAAATCCAAAAGAGCAACATGCTTGATATGAATGCAGCTCGTCAGGCCGGACTCAGTGATGCGATGCTTGATCGGCTTGAGCTAACCCCTGAGCGCATTGAGCGAATGGCTGAAGGGTTGCGTCAAATCGCTGAATTGTCTGACCCGATCTATGAAATTACTGATCTTGCAATGCGTCCATCAGGTATACAGGTGGGGCGTATGAGAGTGCCAATTGGTGTTATTGCAATAATTTATGAATCGCGCCCAAGTGTGACCGCAGAGGCTGGTGGACTTTGTCTCAAAGCAGGAAATGCGGTAATCTTACGCGGAGGTTCAGAGGCATTTCATTCCAATCAAGCGATAGCAGCTTGTCTGCATCATGGATTAAAAGAGACTGGGATAGGGCCAGCGGCAATTCAGCTGATTGGTACTACCGAACGCAGTGCTATCGATGCGCTAGTCAAATTGAATAATTATGTAGACCTGATAATTCCGAGAGGCGGCAAAGAACTAATTGAGAGAATCACTTCGCAGTCTAAAATTCCCGTTATAAAACATCTTGATGGTGTTTGTCACGTTTATGTCGATGGCAAAGCTCATATGCATAAAGCCGCCCATATCGTTATGAATTCGAAGACGCAACGCTTTGGAGTCTGCAACGCGGCTGAAACATTGCTGGTAGCGGAATCAGTGGCAAATAAGTTTCTGCCTATGATTGTGCCAAGGTTACAAGAACATGGTGTTGAGCTGCGCGGGTGTGAAGTGTGTTGTGAGATGTTTCCACAAATGGTGCCAGCTGCAGAGGACGATTGGTACGAAGAGTATTTGGCCCCGATTTTAGCGGTCCGAGTTGTAGATGGAGTCGATGAAGCAATTTCGCATATATATACATACGGTTCTGGACATACGGACTGCATAGTGACTGAAGATTTGACTTGCGCTAATCGCTTCCTGCGCAAAGTCAACTCAAGCTCAGTCATGGTCAATGCTTCGACCCGGTTTGCTGATGGTTTTGAGTATGGCCTCGGTGCTGAGATTGGTATCAGTACCGACAAGTTGCATGCGCGAGGGCCAGTGGGGCTTGAGGGGCTGACAATGCAAAAATATATTGTGTATGGCAACGGACACACCAGAAACTGACAGTTGAATAGTGTTATAAAGTTCATGGCTGCTGTCACGCCGTATCAGCCATTTTGGCTAATCGTGTTGACAAGTATTTCCCATTTCAACGAAAGCGCACAAGCATGAATCCAATAGGTGTTTTTGGCGGTACTTTTGACCCAATTCATTTCGGTCACATTTGGCCAGTGCTTGATGTTTGTAAGAGGACAGGGATTTCCGAGGTTCACTATGTGCCCAATGCCCATCCGAGTCTGCGATCAAATCCTGAAGCCAATGCTCTTCATCGGTTGAAAATGACGGAGCTTGCGTTGCGCGAATATCCCCAGTTGACAGCTGACAACCGTGAGAGCAAGCGACCAAATACTTCCTACATGCTTCATACACTGCAGGAGATGAAATGTGAATTCGGTTTGCATCCGTTGTGTCTGATATTGGGTTTAGATGTGTTTTTGAAATTTCGAAAATGGCACTGGTGGGCTGATATTCTGAGATTGGCTAATATTATTGTGATGCGAAGGCCACATGCTGTTATGCCAACGAGATTGCCAAATTGGTGGTTACCGCGCATTGAAGTTCAAAAGCGTGACTTGTTTAGACGAGTAGCTGGACGCATATATCACATTGATGTGGTCCAAATTGATCTGTCAGCGACTCAGCTCAGAAGTAAACTAGCGAATGGCGAGTCAGTTTCTGATCTCATGCCAGATTCTGTTTTTATTTATATTTGTGAGAACAATTTATATTCTATTCCAAAGGTGTTAGTCCGTTGAACACTGATATGCTTCTTGAGGCGATAGTTGATGCAATTGGCGATGCGAAAGGTCTTAATATTCAGGTGATGAACGTGCAAGAGTTGACGGATATAACAGACTATATGGTTATTGTCACTGGGTCGTCAAATCGTCATGTTAAATCTATCGCTCGTACCATCATTCAGAAATTAACAGACTTGTGGCGCAGGGTTGCCAGTGTTGAGGGTGAGGAACACGCGCAATGGATTTTGCTGGATTACACTGACGTTGTAGTACATGTCATGTTGGCAGAAACCCGGGAATTCTACGATCTGGAGCGACTTTGGGACAAAACGTTAACTTGCTCGGCTGTGGCAATATCTAATAATGGCAACAGCTGACACAACTGCCTGCCGGACTGCACAATTGCAAAGCTCACCTTCTTGTCCGACGCTCTATCTAGCATCCGACTCCCCCCAGCGGTCTCACTTACTTAACTTGTTGGTGAGTGACTTCAAGATTATTCGCCCGCAGATCGATGAAACACCATTGGCAAATGAACCGGTAGAGGAGTATGTGCTACGACTGGCGCGGAGAAAAGCGCGCGTAGGTGCAAATCTAATAGCTGAAACAGCTTGTGACGATATATTCGTTGGAGCTGATACCTGTGTTGCAATTGAAGATGAAAAACTAGGTAAACCGACTGATGAATATGAGGCGCGTTGCATGCTTAGGAAACTCTCAGGACAAGTTCATCAAGTATATTCAGCGATTGCTGTTGCAACAGCGATGCGGTGCGCAGTAACATCTGTTATGACCAACGTTGAGTTTCATGTGTTGGAAGCAGCTCAAATAGACACCTACATTGAGAGCGGAGAATCCACAGGTCGAGCTGGAGCTTATGCGATTCAGGGGAAAGCGGCAGCATTTGTTCGGCGCCTTGATGGTTCTTGGAGTTCGGTGATAGGTATGCCCGTCCAAGAGACTTTAAGTTTGTTAGATTTGTCTGGGGTTGAAGTGCCGCTTTATTCCGATATAGCACTTGTGGTTGAGTCAAGCTTTCCTAAACGTCCATTTTGGGCCGGTGAATACTGGGTGTAGTTACCTTGTATTCTGATTGAGTTTATAGCTGACTTTATTGATAACGCACCAATGAAGATTCAGTTCGGACGAATTTTGAAAAAATCGGATTGGATTTTGCGAGTCCCTCTGCGCTTGATTGCTTGGCTAGGTAGTGTAGCGCTATTCGCGGTGTTACTGTTTGCATTTTTAGTAGTCAACATGGAAGAATTCTCGCCATCTTTGCTTCGGTTAATTGCCGAGGGAAGCGGTGATTCGATCGCATATAAAAGCGTAGGGTTTGAGTGGTTGGAAAATGGGCCGCAATTGCAAGTTCAGGACTTGAATCTATTGCAGCAAGATGAAAATGAATTGTTCGCACTATCAGTTGAGAATGTTCAAATTCAACTTGCCTGGCCTTTGTTTTCGAAATATGGGTTGCAAGTTTTGGATTTTACTCTCATAAAGCCGAAACTGGCTGTCAAACAATATTTTCCGAACGAACGCGAGACTACACGCAAGCCAAGATATCAAAATCAAGATTTTACGAAGATCGCCCAAATGGTGAACATTCGTAGTATTGAAAGTATCGATATAAAGGAAGGTGAGTTTGAATTGATGGCTGTTGGAGACAACTATGAAGTAGAAACTGCCGGTGAGTTTACCGTTAATGGTTTGAAATCTGGTGAGGATTACTTTCTTTCAGCCAATGTTACCACTTCTAATGATGACCAAGCTCAATTCGATTTGAAATTGACATCGACTCGTCAATCAGATGACGTGATTAACACTGAAGCCGAGATTATTGCAAAAGATATTGGCTTGGCTTGGCTTGCTTCATTTTGGCGTGGTGATGGTCAGTTATCTCAAATTCGGCCAGATCAATTTTCTACTATGCTTGATGCGGGTATACAGGCCAATTGGGCGGATGAGAATTTACTGTCGTTACATTGGGATTTTAGCCTGAGCGATAGTGGGAGCGATGGGGATAGCTCGAACGTGGAGCAGATTATTGCCAACAGTAGTGGTAACGTTTCCATTGACTCGGATACCCCTAGTGAAGTGCAAGCGAATTTTGAAATTAATTCTATTGATAATGTGCTGGCAAATTACAAGGAAGTAATTCCGCCGGAGGTCTACCCAAAGATTAAGTCTCAAATTGAGTCGCTTAGGATCAAAGGTGTTGGCGTATCAGTAGCTGGCTCCCAAACTGATATGTTCGATCTTGGAATTACAGTAGTTGGAGATGATTACGAGCTAAAAACTGCTGGTGAAATTAGTCTCAACACTTCGAAATCCAAAGAGGGTTACTTCGTTGTTGCCAGACTTACTGCTTCTAACGATAGCCAGACCCAAATCGAGTTGAACTTGTCATCGGCTCGTCAGTCAGATGACTCGATGATTACAAACGCTGAATTAATAGCAAAGGATACAGATTTGGCTTGGTTGGCATCATTTTTGTCAAATGGTGGCAAGCAATCTCAAATCGATACAGATCAAATTTCTGCAATGCTTAATGCAGATATACGGACCTATTGGGTTGACCATAATTTGCAATCTCTGCACTGGGATTTTGATCTAGGTGACAGTGAAATAGATGGAGATAATACGGATTCGGGTGGTAAGATCTTTGCTGAAAGTAGTGGCAGCGTTTCTTTTGAGGCGAGTACTAAAGGAGAGTTGCAAGCTGATTTTGAAATCAAATCTATCGATGTGGAATATGTGCTGGCAAATTACAAGGATGCTTTTCCGCCAAAATTCTATCGGCATGTTTCGTCCCGAATCAATTCACTTGAGATTACAGATGTTACTGGATCAATTGCCGGTTCTCTCGCTGAAATGTTCAAATTAGATGGTAACCGCCAGTTGCATATAGATGGCAAATTCGAAAAATTGTCATATCGATATGGAAACAAATGGCCTCCGCTTGAAAAGGGAGAAGGGAGGTTTGAAGTCCGAGGAAATGAAATATCTATTATCGGTGGTAGCGGTATCATACACAATCAGTCCGTTCGTTCGGCTGTTGCTGTCATAGATGATTTCTCGGTGCCAGATCCAATTATGAAATTCGACGGTGAGATTGGTGTTCCGTTCCAGGCAGCGATTGACTTTTTTGGTGAAAATGGCATTGTAAATCCGGGTCGAATGGATGCAGTGACTGGCGGTACTGGGAATGGTATGGTCGAAGTATCTTTACTTGTTCCGCTTCGGCGTGGTAAACAGTTCAGTCTTGATGGAAAAATTCACGTACAGGATGTTGCGATTGATACGCTGTACAAATTGCAAGTTTCAAACATTAATGGGCAGATTGAGTTTGATCGGGCTGGTGTAACCCGTGGTAAATTGGTAGGAAGTGCTGCGGGCGGTGAAATTAAGACTGGATTTGTTGGAACGGGCGGACCGAAAAACACCGTTATCTCAGGCGTCGCTGAAGGCCGCGCTGACATTCAGGCCTTTAAGCCGATGATAGGCAACTCAGTTGTTGACCATCTTGACGGTAAGTTCAACTGGAAATCTAGTTATGAGTTTACCGTTGACGAAAAGAAAATCGATATTTTTTCTTCGCTTGCAGGGCTTGAATCTAGATTGCCTGCACCGTTGCAGAAACTGTCTGAGGCTGAGCTGCCGTTGAATGCTGTGATAAGCACAACTGGTAAAACCAAGCGCCGGGTTGAAATTCAATTAGATTCTCTTGCAACTGCGTTGTTGACGTCAAGTTTTAGCAATGCGCGTTGGTCGTTGGATTCCGGAATTGTCAAAGTCGGTGGGGTTCTTGTAGAAAACAAAGTCGCAGATGGCCTGGTGCTGGCGATAACCACTCCAAACCTCAATCTTAATAAGTGGTCACAGATAATCTCTGATAACCAGACCGACACCAACCTTGATTTCACCAACGCATTGCAAGAAATTTCAGTCAATACTGAGGTCATGGATATTGCACGGGGACGCAAGCTATTTGACATTTCAGTGATGGCTGAAAAGTCTGAACATTTTTGGGAAATATCAGTTGCATCAGATGATCTTATTGGTAAAGTGCAATATCGAAATGCGGAATTTATTGATGTTGGGGAGGCACCAAGCATAGTTGCTGATTTTTCGAAGTGTCATATACCAGCCGCCGAAACCGAACCTATGAGTCAATCAGTTAAGCCACAGTCATTACCACAAATGGATCTCAAATGTGCTGATACCCGCTATGGCCAGTATTTGCTGGGAAAAGGCATTGTGAAAGGGGTGCCGGACAGCGACCGTTGGAGAATATCCTCTGAATTTTCCACAAGTTCCTATAAATTAGTTGCAAAAGGGGAATGGCTATATTCAGGAGAGACACATCTGGATTTTGGTTTTAATTCTACAGATTTTGGCAAGTCTATGGATGAGCTAGGTTATGTTGATCGAATGACAAGCGGGAATGGTCGCATTGATGGCCAGTTATTGTGGAAAGATGCCCTGACAAATTGGCGCTCTCAAATCACCTCCGGAAAAATTGAAATAGATTTACATAGTGGCAGTATCAAGAGTGAGACTGCCTCCGCTGGCGGTAAGTTGATCGGTGCACTTAACTATGAGACGTTATTTAAGCGATTTTCGAATGATATCGGTGATGTTTTATCTGGTGATGGTATTATTTTTGACGATATTGCAGGGTCGGCTGATATTGAAAATGGTGTAATTGAGATTGCCGGTATATCGATCGCAGGGCCATCAGCTGAAATTGGATTGACTGGAACTACCAATTGGAATAAAAAAGAGCATGATTTGACGATTGGTGTCGAACCCAAGGTAGGGAAGTCATTGACTACGGTTGGAGTACTGTTAGGTGCCAACGTGTTCGGTGCAGTGACTTACCTTGGACGAAAATTTTTAGAAAGCCAAGATGTTGCACTATATTCAATGCAGTATGATATTACTGGCAGCTGGGATGAACCTGTCATTTCAAGTGTGGGAAGCCAGATTCTAAAGAAAAGCAAGCGCAGTGAAAAATGAGAAAACGAATTGGTATTTTGATTTTTACTGTAATATTGTCAATTGGAACGACTTGCAATGCGCAGTCAGAGTTTGAAATTAGGATTGCGCTATACGAATGGCCGCAGGTTCCAACAGCAGATGCAATTCTGCAGATACCTCAGTTACGGCAAGCAGTTTTGCGGTTGTTCGATTCAGCGTCTTCAACATTGATTATTCGATATCCAGGCGGTGATGCAGGCAACAACTGGGGTGAATCACTTCGTGCGATGTTAATTAGCTTGGGTATTGAATCCGAGCGCATCTTACTTCAACCAGGAACAGGCATAGAGGATACTCTGCTTGTGATAGTGAATGATTCGCGGGCATTCTAGTGGAGAAAGTTGCTGCGATTCAAATGAACTCCAGCTATGATGTCAATCAGAACCTTGAACTGACGCGCCAGCTGGTTTGTGAAGCTAGTCAGCAAATGGTTTCTTTGGCAGTTTTGCCGGAGTGTTTTGCGTTGATGACGAGCGACCGACAACAGCGTCTTGGGAATGCAGAATCGCTTGACAGTCCTGGAAAGATTCAACTATTCCTGTCGGACTTAGCGCGTGAGCAGAGAATATGGGTACTTGCCGCTGGTTTGTTTACAGTTTGTGAAGACCGCGATTTGGTTCGCAACACCACTTTGCTGTTTGACAGCGGAGGCAAGCGAGTAGCCAAATATGACAAGATGAATCTGTTTGATCTCAGTCTCAGTGATGATGAGAGATATTTCGAATCAAGCTATACCGAACCCGGCACCGATATCGTAATCGCTGAAACGCCTGTAGGTGTTTGCGGTATTACGACTTGTTATGATTTGAGATTTCCAAATCTGTATCAACAGCTTGTGTCTCTAGGTGCGCATTGGTTCACTATACCATCGGCATTTGCATATAACACCGGCAAGGACCATTGGGAGATTTTGTTGCGCGCACGCGCGATAGAAAATCATGCATATGTCGTTGCTCCAGCACAGTGGGGAGTTCACCACGGTGGACGTCAGACCTACGGACATACAATGATTGTAAACCCTTGGGGGAAAATTTTAACTCAGCGAGAAGAGGGTGATGGTTTAGTTATAGCAGAAATCGATATTGAATATGCAGAGCAGGTTCGAACTCGTTTTTCTAAAAATAGTACCAAATTATGAATTCTACTAGCTACCGCCTAATCAATTCAACTAAATCAACGGGGCAACTAAATTCTGATATCCTGAATGTAAAACTGAACATTATCCTTCAGCTGAGTGGTTCAATAGCAAGATTGGTTTGACAGCTTGTCTGCCGTTTCCAGTGCGACTGTTTGTGTGTCAGGTGCGATTGAAAGAGAGGGGGCCGGACAATCAAGAAAACTGTCGACCAGTGTGCGTTCCGATCATTTGCGGAGTCATATTCATTTCCATTTCATTGCAAGTCCTGAGAAAGAAGTGCATTGTCCATGATGATATGGAGTATAATGCAAGCAATCAGAAGGCCTCTTGCAGGCTGTATAAACAATATTAAGTGACTGTCGCCAATACGAGACAAGGTCTCACCTTATGTAATGAGATTTACCCATGAACATGTTGAATGCAAAGAAACTGTTGAACTGTCATATCAAATCCCTGTCAGCCGGACTGAGAGACGGCGTAGCTGTACGGTTGCTTGAGAAGCGATCTGTGGATGCAGTCAGTCGCTTCGGCGCTTCCAACGAACTGAGGGGGGGGGTGCAGAGCGATCTGACCCGCCAAGGCTAACTCTTGGTCGCCTTGGCGCGGGGTTTGCTGCCGCTCTTCTGCTGACATTCGCCGCCGCTTTTGCGCCGCAGATTGCAAAGGCGCAAGGGCCGACCATCACCCTGACCGCCACACCAGGCAACGGACAGGTGGCTCTCTCTTGGACCGTTACTGGTGACGCCGGCTCATTAGCCAACGGGTGGTTTTACCGTCAGAAGAAAGACGCGGGCGGCTACGGCGATTGGCAGGAAATCTCTGGAAGTACTGCGGCGACCCGAAGCCACACGGTGACAGGGCTGACAAACGGTAGCGCTTACACCTTCAAGCTCATCCGCAAACTTGATCCGCCCCCTGGAGCACCGAATAGGCTTCTTCCTGAATCCAACGAAGCCACCGCCACGCCGGTTGCGCCGGGCGTGACAGTCTCGAAGTCGAAGCTGACGGTGCCGGAGGGCGGCAGCGGGACGTACACGATGAAGTTGAAGACGAAGCCGCCGGGCAGTGTGACAGTGACGGTGGGGGGCATGTCAGGCGATGTGACGGTGTCGGGTTCGCCGCTGACTTTCACCACCGCCAACTACGGCACGTTGCAGACGGTGACGGTGAATGCGGGTGAAGACATGGACGCGGCCACGGACCCCGATGTGACGCTGACCCACAGCGTCGGGGGCTACGGCACGGTGACCACCGCCGCCTCGGTGGTGGTGAGCGTGACCGAGAGCAGCACCTCGCCGGGAGCCCCCACAAGTGTGGCGGCCACGGGCGGCAACCGTCATGTCGTTCTTTCGTGGACGAAGCCGTCCGGCACGGTCACCGGCTGGAAGTATCAGCAGAAAAAGGGGGCCGGCAGTTATGGCTCTTGGGTGACGATGACAGGCGCCGGTGCGAGTGCGACCTCATACAAGGTCAAGCCGCTGGACAACGGTTCGGCGTATCATTTCAAGGTGCTAGCGGTCAATGCTGCGGGCGACGGGACCGCATCGGCGGAGGTTTCGGCCACGCCGGCGGCGGTCGCTCCGGTGCTGACGAAGGCGCAATCGAGCGGGACAGGGATTCGTCTGGAGTGGACGCATGCCGGGGGCAGCAACTGGGACAACTATGCGTACATACCGCCCGCCTATAGTGGCAGCGATTCCATCTTCTTTTGGACGATTTTTTATCGTCTGAAGGGGGCGGCGGAATGGTCTTCACTACTCAACACAAGCCAGCAAAGCGGTGCGAGCCGGCGCGACATGAGTTTTGAGCCTTCTGGCGTGTCGTATACAGACGGGGCGGTGGTCGAGGTTCGAATCCGAGCTGGGGTTTTCAGCAGCCACGGCGGAAATACGGGCCCGTATTCGAACACCCGTGAGGTGACGTATCGCAATCCGGGTCGACTGCTGCTGGATCGCAGCCGCGATAGCATGGTGGTGGCGCCGGGGGGCAGCCGGACCTATGCGGTGGCATTGAATTTTGCGCATGCCGGTCGGGTCATGCTGACCAGCAGCGACACGGCCAAGGCGACGGTGACGCCGGCGTCGCTGACGTTCACGACCGTCAACTGGAATGCGGCGCAGACGGTGACGGTGTCGGGTGTGGCCGCGGCCAGCGGGGATGTGACGATCAACCATGCGTTTCGGTTGCAGGGTCACATGAACACGGACGCCTTTCCGGATGTGGGCACGGTGTCGGTGAAGGTGTCCGGCACGGCGACGCCCCCGCCGGCCAAGCCGGCCGGTTTCACGGCGACGCCGGGCAACGGGCAGGTGACGCTGAGCTGGACGGACCCCGGCGACAGCACCATCACGAAATGGCAGTACCAGTCGTATGCCCCCACCCCGCCGTTTGACGACTGGACTGACATTCCCAGTTCAGGTGCCAGCACCACGACCTGGACTCATACAGGGAGGAGCAACGGTATTCTGTTCGGTTACCGGATTCGGGCGGTGAGTCCGGCCGGCAACGGGGAGGTGTCAGAGATCCGGACAGTGACACCGAATCCCCCGGGGCTGACGCTGAGCAGATCGGCGCTGACGGTGGCTGAGGAGGGCAGCGGCGTGCCTTACACGGTGAAGCTGAAGACAAGGCCGGCGGGCAGCGTGACGGTGTCGGTGAGCGGTGCCACGGGCGAGGTGTCGGCGTCGCCGGCGTCGCTGACGTTCACGACCGTGAACTGGAATGCGGCGCAGACGGTGACGGTGTCGGCGGGCAATGATGTAGACACGGTCAATGACAGTGCGACGCTGAGCAACAGTGCCGGGGCCGAGTACGGTTCGTTGAGTGCGGATGTGGCGGTGACGGTGGAAGACAACGACAGCCCCGAACTGACGCTGAGCAAATCGGAGTTGACAGTGGCCGAGGAGGGCAGCGGGACTTACACGGTGCGACTCGGCACGCTGCCTTCCGGCAGTGTGACGGTGACCGTGAGCGGAGCGTCGGGGGAGGTGTCGGCGTCGCCGACGAAGCTGACATTCACGACTGTCAACTGGAATGCGGCGCAGACGGTGACGGTGTCGGCGGGCGATGATGTTGACACGGTCAATGACAGTGCGACGCTGGTCAACAGTGCCGGGGCCGAGTATGGTTCGGCGAGCAAGAACGTGGCGGTGGCGGTGACCGACAATGACACGGAAGGTCTGACGCTGAGCGTGTCGGAGCTGACGGTGGATGAGGACAGCAGCGGGACTTACACGGTGCGGCTGAACACGCTGCCGACGGTCGGCGTGACGGTGGCGGTGAGCGGTGCTACGGGCGAGGTGTCGGCGTCGCCGGCGTCGCTGACATTCACGACCGTCAACTGGAATGCGGCGCAGACGGTGACGGTGTCGGCGGGCGGCGATGATGATGCGAACAATGACAAGGTGACGCTGGTGAACAGTGCGGGCAGCGAGTACGGTTCGGTGACCGAGGATCTGGAGGTGACGGTCGATGACGATGATGAGGAAGGTCTGACGCTGAGCGTGTCGGAGCTGACGGTGGCCGAGGAGGGCAGCGGCGGGACTTACACGGTGCGGTTGGCGACGCTGCCGTCGGGCAGCGTGACGGTGTCGGTGAGCGGGGCTTCGGGGGAGGTGTCGGCGTCGCCGGCGAAGCTGACGTTCACGACTGTCAACTGGAATGCGGCGCAGACGGTGACGGTGTCGGCGGGCGGTGATGCAGATGCGCGCGGTGACAGTGCGACGCTGGTCAACAGCGCCGGCAGTGAGTACGGTTCGGTGAGCAGGAACGTGGCGGTGGCGGTGACCGACGATGACACGGAAGGTGTGACGCTGAGCGTCTCGGAGTTGACTGTGAACGAAGGCAGCGCCAGGACCTACACGGTGCGGCTGGCGACGCTGCCGGCGGGCAGTGTGACGGTGTCGGTGAGCGGGGCCACGGGCGAGGTGTCGGCGTCGCCGACGAAGCTGACGTTCAGCACCGTGAACTGGAATGCGGCGCAGACAGTGACGGTGACGGCGGGCGGTGATGTAGATGCGAACGATGACAGTGCGACGCTGGTCAACAGTGCCGGCAGCGAGTACGGTTCGGTGAGCGAGAGTCTGGCGGTGACGGTGGATGACGATGACGATGACGGTCTGACGCTGAGCGCATCGGAGCTGACAGTGGCCGAGGGTGGCAGCGGGACTTACACGGTGAAGCTGGACACGCTGCCGTCGGGCAGTGTGACGGTGACGGTGAGCGGAGCTTCGGGCGAGGTGTCGGCGTCGCCGACGTCGCTGACGTTCACAACCGCCAACTGGAATGCGGTGCAGACGGTGACGGTGTCGGCGGGCGGCGACGATGATGCGGCCGATGACAGTGCGACACTGGTCAACAGCGCCGGCAGCGAGTATGCTTCGGTGAGCGAGGAGTTGTCGGTGACGGTGGATGACGATGACACGGAAGGTGTGACGCTGAGCGTGTCGGGTCTGACAATCGCCGAGGGCGGCACTGGGACCTACACGGTGAAGCTGGACACGTTGCCGGCCGGCAGTGTGACGGTGACCCCTTCAAGCGATGCGACTGCGGTGGCGACGGTGTCGGGTGCGTTGACGTTCAGCACCGGCAACTGGAATGCGGAGCAGACGGTGACGGTGACCGCTGAGGAGGATGATGACAGTGCTGACGGCACGGCCGAGGTGAGCCATGCGGTGGCCGGCTACGGTTCGGTGACAGGCGGTGCGGTGTCAGTGAAGGTGACGGACGATGACCAGCTGTCAACCGACCTTCGCAAGGAGCATGAAGGGGGCATCCATGAGTTGCATGTGCAGTTCGGACAGTCCATGGTCGGGGTGGCCAATGACATCATCGTGAGCCGCACCAGCGGCGCCGTGTCAGGGAGACAGAACGGCATGCTCATCGCCGGGCGGCAGATACTGTTCGGACCGCCACATTCGTCAGCGGCGCCGTTGCCGCCCGCATACACAGACAAGCCGTTGCGGCTGGACGGCGATGTGGAACTGACGCGCCAGCGGGTGGACAGTGTGTTGGACCTGCTGTCAGACAGTTCGTTCAATGTGTCGTCAGCGACGGGTCAGTCGGCGGTTGAAGGCGGCATGACGCTGTGGGGCAGGGGCGGCAAGACGAGTTTCAAGCGCAACGGTGCGGGTCGTTCCATCGACGGCAGCGTGACGGTCGGCGGCATCGGCTTTGAGTTTTCGCAGGCGGACTGGATGGGCGGCCTGGCGTATTTCCGCACGCGCGGCAAGGGCAATGTGACCACGACCAAAAACGGAGACAGTGCCAAGTCGGAAGAGAAGGTGGCGATGAACAGCGTGCACCCGTATGTGCACTGGCAGGCGAGCGAAGAGGTGGAGCTGTGGGGTACGCTCGGCTACGGCACGGGTCGGGCGGACAGCCGGCTTCAGCTGGCTGCCGATTCAACCGAGCATCGCAAGGGTCGGATGGAGTTGCTGTCGGCTTTGCTGGGCACCCGGGTCAGTTGGGATTTCGATTTGGCCTTCAAGGGCGAGGTGTCGGCGTCAAGGACGACCAGCAAGGGCTTGTCGGCGACGCCGATGAAGAGCAACCAGCGGCAATACAAGGCGGTGGTGGAGTGGAGTCGCCTGCAGGCCTTGTCAGACGGCGGGCAGTTGCTGCCGAAGGTCGAGGCCGGTGTGCGTTACGATGATGACAGTTATTCGACGGGACTGAGCATGGTGTTGGCTGGCAGTGTGCGCTACACGGATGCGGACGGCCGCTGGTCAGTGGAGGCGGGCGGCAGTGTGCTGAGGTCGCGTGCAAGCAAGCGCTATCGCGAAAATGGCGTGTATGTGGGAGTGGAGCTGAGGTCTGGGGCGAATGGCTTCGGGCCGAGCATGAGCATCAAGGCGACTCAGGGTGAGTTGGTTGAGGCCTTGCAGTCAGCATGGGCCGAGTCAGCGATTGACAACAGTGAATCCGAGCGAGAGGTGTCAGATGGTGTGGGCACGCAGCTTGAGTTTGGTTATGGACTGGCAATGGGTGCGGGTCACATGAAACCGAAGGTGTCGGTGCTGTTGCCGGCAGAAAAGGGTTCGCGGGTCTATGAGACAGGATTTGAGTACCGGCGCGGCGACCGCCTCAGTCTGGAGTTGACGCACACGCACAAGCCGGCCGCTGACCGCGGCGATGGCATCAGGCTGGGCGGCTCGCTGAGGTGGTGAAAGTCAGGTCACGGCAAAGCAAGCAACTCTTGTCTTGGCCCAAAGTTCTGGTGAAGAAACCAATATAAGTGTTTATTATGATTGAAGCAATCAACAATCACAGAATCACTTTCTGGACAAATTTCGGGTGATATGTTTACATTCGGAAGACGAAACGCCTTGAGATTTGCAAATGCCGAGTGCACCATCAATCCCATAAAACTGTCTGCTAGCAAGGTGTTTTCAGATCTTGCTGTTAGTTTAATTCCGCTATTATTTGCGCCGGAGGGGAAACGATCAGTAACAGGTTCAACACACATGATTGTGAAATACGGGGACAAACAAAATTAAAATAAGCAGCGCAAATATGGATATGTCTGAACATGTCGTTACGTTGAAATAAAGCAAATAATCGTTACAACCTGTTTTTATCAGGATGATATTATGAAATTATGAGCTGAAAATATTCAGAACTTTAGGTTAAACAGTATCTGATATCAGTGAGTGGTCAACTGTACTATATATTGCGCAACTATAATCATAATGAATTGACATTCCTAAATTCATAGCAAGCTTATCTAATAGAGATTGGAGCGATGGACAACGCGAGTACAGTTTCAAATAAAAAACCTGTTTGGAACCACGTTCCCGAGGTTCCCGTACAGATGAACCCATTATTCAGTCTACCTTTCAAGCTAGTAGAAACCATAAAGTGGTATGCCTCTACTTGGCTTAGGCCAAGCATTTATTCACTATGCATGCTATTAGCTCTGACCATATATTACGGTCTACTACCTGAAACAGATCAAATGAAGGAATTACAAGCTGGTTGGATCTTTCAAGTTTGGTTGCGAAATTTAATTCTGATTCTGTTGTTCACAGGTGGTTTGCATCTCTACCTGTACAAGTTTCAAAGGCAGAACAATGAACTGAAATTTGAGGAGAGAGATCTCAATCGAAAAAGCAAGGTCTACAAATTTAATAACCAAGTTTTAGACAACATGTTCTGGACTCTTGTTAGTGGTGTGGTGATCTGGACTGTGTACGAAGTCGTATTCTATTGGGCTTACGCAAATATGTACATTCCCCGCATTATTCCCATAGAGAATCCAGTTTGGTTCGTTCTCTTGTTTGTTTTGATACCAATCTGGTCTTCATTCCATTTTTACTGGACCCACAGACTATTACATTGGCCACCGCTATACAAGTTGGCCCACTCACTACACCATAGAAATGTGAATATCGGACCATGGTCCGGCATTTCAATGCATCCAATCGAGCACTTGATGTATTTTTCTACCCTTGCGATTCATTTTGTTGTAGCCAGTCATCCATTGCATTTTTTATTCCACGGCTATTTTCAAGCCATTTCACCAGCACTGTCTCACAGCGGATACGAAGGATTGAAAATCGGTGGCAAAAACAGAATGAAACTCGGTGACTTCTTTCATCAATTACATCACAAATATTACAAATGTAATTATGGCACAATCGAAATGCCATGGGACCGATGGTTTAATTCGTTCCATGACGGTACTGAAGAAGCAATGCAAAGGATTAGAAAACGAAAATGGTAGATCAACTATATTTCTACTGAAGCGTTAGAAATAACAATGACTTGACAGTCTAGATATGGAACAGATTAGTGAAATGACACCGGTATAGAAGCTTGGCGTTGTTGAGCTAATCTAGTTAGCAATCACTGAGTTTGTTATAGAAGATGTTTCCATTTGCAGCTTGCTTTTAACTAGATTTGTTGTGGTGCTGATGTATTAAGCAAATCACGCTACTGTAATCTTTCTGGGAATGACTGACTGATGGCAAAAAACGGTCAAGTCAACTAGATACACTTGGCTCTGATTTGCTTGGTAGTCTTTATCTTCAATTATTTTTTATATGTTCGTTGTTGTTGGTCTATTTCAGGTAAAGTCAATAAACGTTCGGACTTCGGTTTTTTCAGCTGAGCCGAAATGTAAGCGGCACGCTCCGCTATACCAGGTGGAGCTTTAGCTTGTTTCCTGAGAAATCGGATAAGCCAGTGAGGACCATCGGCAATTTCAGGATCCAAGCGAAGTGCTGTTTGGTAATCTTTTAGTGCTTTTTCATGTTCGCCCATGCGGTCAAACATGATGCCGCGATTAGCGTATGTCCCGCCGAATTCTGGCTCCATTTGAATAGCATCATTGAATGTCATCAGCGCTTGTTCGAATTGTCCAAGTTGCATTTGTGACCTGGCTAATCCTCGCAACGCATGAATGTGTCGGACATCCTCAGTCAAGGCTTTGGCATAAGCTACCTTTGCTCTTTCGTAATCGCCGTCTTCAAATAGCTTGTTCGCTGCGTGATAGTGCGAATCTCCAGGTGCACGATTTTTGAAAAAACCGTCGTACACCCCCCAGGCCAACCAAGCCAAACCCAGTGTGATAGCCGTATATTTCAGGAACCGATAAAGACGAGGGTCCAAAACGCAATCAGTTTAGCATTCGAAAGTTAAATAAGATAGAAAATATAAAACTCACAAATGTAGCAATCACATAAGCGCGTTTTTTTTGGCCTTTCAATTCGTTGCTAGAAAGCAATCGCTGCAGTTTTTTCTGTAATCTACGAACACTAATTACCCATATCAAATGTGCGACTGGAAATATCAAGGCAATTGTCAATGCCAGCACCCAGAGCCAAAAATTAATCATTTGATAATGGTGTTAGTAGTTGAGATCTATGAAAACGAATTTAAGCTAAGATTCTCCAATCCGTATAGGTTTATACAAAAAAGGGAGGGTTGATACACCCTCCCTTTCTTGACAAGATGATGCGATCTAGGTTTTAGATGCTGTGTGGATGCTGGTAGCATCTCCGATATCGTCATGAAGCACCTCAATCTCACTTTCAGGCATGGTTGACATTTCCATCTTGTAAGCAAGAAACCACATCATAAATACACCGAGTGCCCACCAAAGGATCTGCCATGCCCAAATTGAAGGTATGCCAAACATCCAAGTAGTGGCGTCGTTGGGGTTGCCAAATATCGCGTTGCCGACAACTGCACCTGGTCCAATCGCAAAAAAGAACCACACAAGGGTGATGATCCACGCAAGCGGAATCATGCCTCGTTTGGAGTCAGGTAATGATGCATGTTCAGAAAGGAATTTGTGAAACACCATCTTGTGCTCTCGTTCTTCCTGATTTTGAGTGACTGCTGATATGATGATGGCAGTGCCGAGATTGAAAATAATGCCCCAACCAGCCGAATGAATCGTCCACGGCCATCTGCCCCAGGCAGTGATTCCAAGACTCTGTCCAATAGTTTCAGTGCATACAACAACAACCATGCCTACTGCCAGGCCGATCGTAACACCGGCTCGGGTCAACCATGGAAAGTAGCAAACAGCCATCAACGATGGCCACATCTGAAATCCAAAAGCGACTGCTAATCCACCAAGCAAGACCAAAGCGTCTGTAGATGTCGTTGCAACAACAAGTGCAGCCAAGACAATGATACCAACACCAAATCGCCCGAACAGCTTCTGTTGGGTATGGCTTATGTTCGGCATAATGAAATGTTTAAGCAAGTCGCGAGTTAGCATAGCACCTGCTGTTGACATGTATGCCGCTCCCGTTGATTGCATAGCGGCGAGAGCACAGACTGATAGCAATCCGACTAACCATGGCGCCGTGTCCTGCATTAAACGAATTAGTTGTGGTACAAGCATACCTTGCTTGCCGGCAGATTCCATTAGATCTTTGCCACCCAAACCTTGAGCTAGTACGTTGTTTACGCTGTCTGGATATGCGGCCAAGTATGCTGTGTCTGCTCCGAGAAGGTGACCTCCCATACCTTGCATAGCTGTGAAGAAAAAGAGAATGAACCCAATGCCAAGTGAAGAGGCCCAAACCTGCTGAGGTGCAAATGGTTTCGGGTCGGTATTGGAGAATGCCCACATAGAGAAAGCTGGTGAGGATTGAATTCCCATCAATGCAAACATATAGCTCAGTATCATGATGCCAGTCCATGCGCCGCCAACTGCTTGCGGTCCTGATGAGACAAACTGAATAACACCTGGAATTGCTATGTAGTGACTATAGCCATCTGGGGTTCGTTTTGTATCCATAGCGGCCAATTGAGCAATGCCTTCATTAAGAGCACCCCAACCTCCAACAAAATTCAATGTGATAATTCCAATGACTATGATGCCAAGCGCGAGGAGTATGCATTGCAGTGTATCCACATAAGCGACAGCCCGCAATCCACCCGATGCGACATACAAAAACACAACAGCAGAAAGCAGCCACATTCCTACATTAACACCAAGCGCTCCATCGGTTAAAACGTTGAATAGGAAACCGGAGGCTCGCAGCTGAATTCCTAAGTATGGCACCGAAAAACAAAGTGCAACTAGTACGACTAGTATTCTGATGATGTCAGACTTGAAATAGTGGGCTAGCATTTCACCCGGTGTCACAAATCCGAATCGTTTGCCTAAGATCCACTGACGTTTCAAGAATAAAACACCGGTAAATGGAATTGTGATTGCGTAGAAAGATGCGTACGCATACTGAAAACCATCTCGGTAAAGCAGCCCTGGGTGTCCCATGAATGTCCACCCAGAGAATGAAGTGGCAGTGGCTGCTAAAACAAATACCCATATTGATAACCGCCTACCAGCGATAAAGTAATCGCTAGCCGTTTTTGAGGTCATTGCTCCTCTGACTCCCCAGTAGATGCAATACACCCAATAGAGAATCACAAAAACAAATAGCCAGGTAATCTTTGCGTCCAATTTACTTCCCTCCTAGTTTTAGGTATATAACTAATAAATCGCTTTGAACAGACGTTCTATTTGAGATAATAAGATTTGTATTTTAGTAAATGCCGTGAATTATAGAATAATTCAAAAAAGTTAGATGAATTTGATTTCTGAGTGGTCTTCTATCAAGTCTGCCATTAATAGATATCTTACTCGCTCACATTTACTTGCAACTATCAAATTGTGATATAGCGTTATCAAACATCTGTTCAAAGTTACGATTCGCAATGAAAGTAAAAACACTTGAGAATTAAATGGTTGAAGATCACCGGTTGAGAATCTTGAAAAAGGACTTATATTTTCACTTTTATAATTAAAGTTGATCGCGTATTTCAACGGTTAATAATTTTGCAAGTTAATTTTTCGATAGAATTTCACTGTGAAGCTTGAAACAAGGCAAGTTACGTTTTTTCCACTAACTGAGAAATCCTAAGTATGAAAGACTATATTGAAACTGCTCGCTCAACACTGCTTGAGCCGGCTGAGGTGGGTGAAAATGATCTTTCCAGCGTGCTCGGTCGATTGTCAGGCCATCAGATTGATCACGCGGATCTTTATTTTCAATACTCCCGCTCTGAAAACTGGTCGTTAGAAGAAGGTATTGTCAAATCCGGGGCGTTCGGTATCAGCAAGGGTGCAGGACTTCGAGCCGTCAGTGGAGAAAAAACCGGATTTGCTTTTTCGGATGACTTGAGTTTGCCGGCGCTCAAACATGCGGCTACTTCGGCGCGCGGTATAGCACATGGTTTAGGTTCTAGCGACCACCACTTAATCAGTAAAGCTTCGCTTGATTCTTCAACAACTCTTTACGGGAATGATGACCCCCTGAGCAGTCTTGGAGACATTGATAAGGTTGCTTTGCTTGAGCAGGTAGAGCAAGAGGCTAGAAAACAGGACCCACGTATCAAAGAAGTTTTTGCCAATATTGCTGGAGAATATGAGATTATTATGATTTTTCGTCAGGATGGCACTCTAAGCGCTGATATTCGCCCCTTGGTACGATTGAATGTTACAGCATTTGGCGAGCAAGACGGTCGGCGTGAGCGTGGAAGCTTTGGCGGTGGTATGCGTGGCACTTATGATTGCTTTGTCCAAGATGGTAAGGCATTAGCATTAGAATATGCGCGCGAAGCTGCTCGGCAAGCATTAGTCAATCTTGAAGCTGTCGATGCACCCGCTGGTACTATGACAGTTGTTCTGGGTCCTGGCTGGCCAGGTATTTTATTGCACGAAGCTGTTGGACACGGACTAGAGGGAGACCATATTCGCAAGGGAAGTTCAGCATTTTGTAATCGAGTTGGTGAGCGAGTCGCTTCAGATCTATGCACAATCGTAGATGATGGCACAATCGCTGGTCGTCGAGGATCGCTCAATGTTGATGACGAAGGCACACCAACCGAAAACACGGTTCTCATTGAAAACGGCATACTAAAAACATACATGCAAGACCTCACAAATGCGCGCCTAATGGGACAGAAATCAACTGGAAACGGTCGCCGCGAATCTTACGAACACTTGCCAATGCCGAGAATGACCAATACTTATATGCTATCTGGCAAATCCGACCACAACGAAATCATTCACTCTGTGCGTAAAGGATTATATGCAGTCCAGTTTGGCGGTGGACAGGTGGATATCACATCAGGCAAGTTTGTTTTTTCGGCGACTGAGGCTTATCTCATTGAAAACGGAAAAATCACACAACCTGTGAAAGGTGCCACTCTAATTGGGAGTGGACCAGATGTTCTCACTAAGGTTTCAATGGTTGGTAACAACATGCAGCTTGACTCTGGTATAGGAACCTGTGGTAAAAATGGACAGAGTGTGCCGGTTGGTGTGGGGCAGCCGACATTAAAGGTGGATGAACTCACCGTAGGTGGGGTCCTTGTCTGAGGCCATGTTAAAACATGACAGTGTTCTGCCGGTTGCAGGTTTGCAGCAGGATGGGTCTATGGCAAGATCGGTTGAGTTTGCATTGGAATGTGCAAGTAAGCTTGGAGCAAGTGATGCTGTTGCCAACATCGTATGCCGCCGCGGATATGAGCTTACCGTACGCAAAGGCGAGCTTGAAACGATTGAACATCTTGACAGCAACGGTCTGTCGGTAGTTGTTTATGTAGATCAGAAAAAAGGTGCAAGTTCGACTTCCGATCTGAGTCAGCCTGCTATCGAGGATGCGGTACGTGCGGCTGTGACAATCGCAAAATTCACTGCTGCCGACCCTTGTAACGGTTTGCCACCAAAAGATCGATTGATTAAAGAGGTCGATAATCTAGAATTAAATTTTCCTTGGACAATCAATCGTGAACGCGCACTGGGTATGGCGTTGGAATGTGAAGATGCCGCACTATCAAGTGATAAGCGGATCGTCAACTCGGAAGGGGCTACACTTGCAACCTCTCTTTCAAAGACTATAATTGGAAACACTGACGGTTTGCAAGTTACAAAAGAAAAATCTAGCCACTCACTGTCTTGCGCAATCGTGGGCCAATCTAAAAGTGGTATGCAGACAGATTATTGGTATACCTCAGCCCGCGACCCACAGATGTTGCTGTCGCCCGCCGTCGTTGGAAACCGGGCTTCTGAGCGTGCACTTAGAAAACTTGATGCAAGACGTATTAATACTTGCTCTGTACCAGTGGTCTTTGAGGCACCAATTGCCACTTCATTGCTTTCGTGCTTAATTAGTGCAATCAGTGGTGGTGCGCTATACCGCAAAGCGAGTTTTTTGCTAGATAACCTCGGGCAACAGATCTTTCCTTCAAGTGTTCGAATTTATCAGCAACCGCACCTCAAGCGCGGGTTGGGTAGTGCAGTCTGTGATGCAGAAGGGGTGGCAACTCAAGAAATTGAATTCGTACGCGATGGTGTTTTGCAGAGCTATGTGCTTGACAGTTACTCCGCTCGCAAGCTAAAGCTTGAGACGACTGGTAATGCTGGTGGAGTGTTCAATTTGACAATTGATACCGGCAAGCGTGACCTGAAGCAGCTACTTAAGTTAATGGACCGGGGGCTGCTTGTTACTCAAACAATGGGTATGGGAATCAATATGGTGACCGGCGACTATTCTCAGGGCGCTAGTGGCCTTTGGGTCGAAAATGGTGAAATACAGTATCCAGTTGAGGAGTTGACTATTGCTAGTAATTTGCGAGAAATGTTTAGCAACGTGATTGAAGTAGGAGCAGATATTGAACCTGGGAGTCCAATTCAAACTGGTTCCATTCTGTTAAGCAACATGACAGTCGCTGGTAAATAATATTCCGAGTTTTATGGATATCGAATAATGCACTTTTCAACATAATTGTACGAACTCAAGACAAATGCCTATTTTTGAATATTCTTGTACTTCTTGCGCCCACGAATTTGAAACTATTCAAGGCATCAAGGAAGCACCGCTGATAAAGTGTCCAACTTGCGAAGCTAATACATTACAAAAAAAACTCTCTGCTGCGGCATTTCACCTCAAGGGCACAGGGTGGTACGAAACCGACTTCAAAAACAAAAACAAGGATGCTGGCGACAAGGAAAAGTCATCAAACAGCGAAAAATCAACAACCGAAACCGCTAAATCGGAATCCAAAACCGAGGGTGCTTCTGATAAAAAACAATCGAAGCCCGAAAAGGGAACCACTACCAGCGCAACCGCAGCTTGACAAGCTAGTACTCCCAGGAAAACGCCATGCGCTCGCATCTTTGCGTGTCAATTTCAAAGTCTGAAATAGGAGCAAAAGTAAAAGTTGCCGGTTGGGTAAACAGTAGGCGCGACCACGGCGGTGTAATATTTATTGATCTACGTGATTACAGTGGCATTGTGCAGGTAGTTGTCAATCCTGATCAAATTGAGAGTTTTCAATTAGCCGAAACTGTTCGAAGTGAATATGTGATTGCAGTCGCTGGTGTAGTTAGACAGCGTCCAGAAGGCACAGAAAATGCCTCGCTGACAACAGGTGAAGTTGAAGTTGTCGCTTCATCTTTGCAGATTTTGAATAAGGCAGAAAATCTACCGTTCCAGCTTGATGAGGCTGAAGATGTTAATGAAACGCTACGCCTCAAATACCGGTATGTTGATCTGCGCCGATCTAAAATGCAAAAAAACTTGCGATTGCGTCATGAGGTAGTCAGCAATATTCGTTCGTTTCTCAATGCGCAAGACTTCACGGAGATTGAAACTCCGATACTTACGCGCTCGACTCCTGAAGGTGCCCGAGATTACCTGGTGCCGAGTCGTGTTCATACTGGTTCCTTTTATGCGTTGCCACAGTCGCCGCAGATGTTCAAGCAGATGTTAGTCATTTCAGGTTTTGAGCGCTATTATCAGATCGCAAGGTGCTTTCGAGATGAGGATTTGAGAGCCGACCGGCAACCTGAGTTCACCCAGCTTGATATTGAAATGGGGTTTGTTACAGAGTCCGATGTTATGAATCTGATAGAAGATCTTTTTCGTCAGATGTTTCATCAAGTCGGCAACATAAAATTGCCGCATAGTTTTTATGAGCTTGCGTACGATGAAGCTATAAGTCGGTACGGCACTGATCGTCCAGATCTGCGAATTCCTCTTGAACTTACAGATCTAACTATGCTTATGGTAAATGAGGAATTTAAAGTGTTCCGTAATGCTGCCAATTTGAAGGATGGTCGAGTGGCAGCGTTGAAGGTTCCGCAAGGTGCATCATTGACACGCCAGAAAATTGATGCATACACGCAATTTGTGGGCGAGTTCGGAGCCAAAGGACTTGCTTGGATAAAGGTCAATGACATTGATAGCGGGCGAAACGGATTGCAAGCGCCAATACTAAAATTTCTATCAGATGTTGCCATTGATGGAATTTTGAAATCATGTGTTGCCAAGTCAGGGGATATCATATTTTTTGGCGCAGACAGCAGTTCGGTTGTTAATGCATCGCTGAGTGCACTTCGAACACGAATAGCCGAGGATTTAGGTCTTATTAAGGAAGGTTGGCGTCCGGTGTGGATTGTAGATTTTCCATTGGTTGATTTTGATCGCGAGCAACAGCGATGGCAGTCGTTGCACCACCCATTTACAGCTCCGAAAGATAGTGATATTGCTCTACTTGAAGAGTCTCCTGGTGAAACGCTGTCCAAAGCATACGATTTAGTGCTCAATGGTGTGGAGATTGGCGGTGGTTCTATTCGTAATCATAAAATCGATGTTCAGCGCAGGGTTTTCAAGCTATTAGGTCATTTTGATGATGAAATTGAGGAGAAATTTGGATTTTTACTTGCAGCATTACGTAGCGGGGCTCCCCCGCACGGTGGCGTTGCCTTTGGGATTGATAGAATAGTGGCATTGCTTGCTGGTGAACATTCCATTCGCGATGTAATTGCTTTCCCCAAAACACAACGTGCCCACTGCCCGTTGACTGAGGCTCCAAATACTATTGATGATGGGCAGTTGGCGGAACTTGATTTGCGTATCAAGTCGTCGGCATCGATTTACAAGACTACAGACAGTTGAGACATTGTTGATGCTTGAACTTTGTTTGTGTTGACAAGCCTGAAACATCAAACAGAATCCTAATTACTATCATTCCAAAGCCACAGTTTTAGCCCGCCAATCTCCGTTCGTCAAGCACTCATTTTGAACGCCATGCCGCAACCGGTCTTGCAACCAAGCTCAATCCCCAAGGCCACCCTAAGCCACTCCCAGTCTCAACAACCGCTCCGGACACGGAGGGGTTCTCAGCGCCACATAAGCCAGCCGAGGGATCATGTCAGGCAGACTGTATCGGCGGTTGATGCGATACTCGAACTCCGACAGGTAGCGTTGCGCATATTTCGCACGCACCGCCTGATACGTGCCTCGCATTGCGGTCTTGACATTGCCAAGGATGGTGTTCACCCAGCGAAACTCGACCCGCTCAACGCTGGCCTTGCCACCGCCGGTGACCACCGGGTCATGCTGACACCTCGCCTCACTCACCGCCTTGAAACAAGCCAGCCCATCAGAGACAACCTGAGTGCCTTGGCGAAGATGCTGCCGTGCCCACTTCGCTATCTCTCGGTGTCGGAAACCTTGGACAAGGCTCAGTTTCACGCGCAACGGATGACCTTTCTCATTGGTCTGCACGGCCGCCACAAAAGGCGTCTTGGCCGCCGCACCGCGACCGCGCTTGCCCCCGCTGCGCTCACCGCCCAGGTAGGCATCGTCAAGCTGCACCAGTCCCTCCAACGGGTGTTCACGGTCGCGGCTCCACCATCACTTGCATCAGCTTGTGTTTCATACGCCAGGCGGCGTTGTAGGAGATGCCCAGGTCGCGGTGCAACTGCATGGCCGAGACGCCTTTCTTGCTCTGTGTCAGCAGGAAGATGGCCTGAAACCACAGCGTCAGCGGCAGTTTGGTGGAGTCGAAGATGGTGCCGGCGGTGATGGAGGTCTGAAGGTGGCAGCGATTGCACTGTCGCAGTTGACGCACCGTGAGCTGGCAGGACTTGTCATGACCGCAATGCGGACATTGAAAGCCGTCTGGCCAGCGCCACTTGAACAGGGCATCAAAGCACTGCTGTTCGGTGCCGTAGAGTTCCAGGAACTGGTTGAGGCTGATGCCTTTTTGGAATTGGACTGGGTTGCGAGGCATGATAAATCTCCTATAAACAACGAGTTATAAAGGTTGATATTGTACTACAATCTAGGCTTTGGAATGATAGTAATTAGGAACAGAATTGACATACAAACGGCCTGAATCAGTTCTGGTTGTTGTGTATACCAATCTTGGCGAAGCGTTGCTTTTGAAACGCAAAATGCCATTTACGTTTTGGCAGTCAGTAACCGGTAGCATTAGATGGAATGATGAGACTTCGCTGCAAGCAGCTGTTAGAGAGTTATGGGAGGAAACAGGAATTAAGGCAAGCCCGAGAGATGTGAAAGACTGGCGTAGAAGATTCAAGTTTCCGATTCTAAAATCTGCAAGCTTCCGATATCAACAGGGAGTTGAGACAAATGTTGAACATGTATTTTCAATTCAGATTCCTCAGATAGTGCCCGTTTCAATTCAAGATAGTGAACATGAACAATTTCAATGGTTAGATTTGGAAGCAGCGGCTGGTTGCGTTTGGTCATGGTCGAACCGAGAGGCATTGATGATGGTGAAAACACAAATGTTTGGGTGTTCTCACCAATAAGATATACCGTGTTTTTGTTTTTATGGCCAACTTAGAAAACCTCAGAAAATATGCCTGATAACATAGATATAGACAAGGTTGAGCATTACAAGACTATACGCAATCGCTCAATTTCAAACCTTATTTAGATGACTAATCTGCGTTGACAGAATAGCTAACCCAAAGTTCTGATAAGGAAATAATCTAAATGTTTGTTATGATTGAAGCAATCAACAATCACAGGATCACTTGTTGGACAGATTTCAAGTGATGCTCACATCCAGATACGAAATGCCTCGCGGTTTGAGGTTGCCAAATGTTCCATCAGTCCCTTGAAGTTGCTCGTTGGCAAGGCGTTTTCAGATTTAGTTGTTAGTTTAATTCCGCCAAGATTTACGTTGGAGGGGGATCAATCGGGAACAGGTTCAATATACATGGTTGTGAAATATGGAGACAAACAAAATAAAAACAAGCTGCAAAAACATGGACATGTCATCACATTGAAAAAACGCAAATAATCGTTATAAACTGTTATTATTAGGATGATATTATGAAATTATGAGCTGAAAATACTCAGAACTTCGGTTTGAAATTAGCGTCGTTCAGTGCAAAATGATTGTTCGGCATCCCCAAGGCACAATTCATGGTGTAACATAGTCCTTTAGGGAGATTTTGTAATCTCTCATACCGATGAACAGACCTGCCTCAGTCACAAAAATCGCATTGACTGAGGACAGATCTGCATAAACCACGCTGAGGTTTCTGACTAGAATCTGACAGACAGGGCAATCTGTCCGCTGGTGGTTTTGTCGCCACTGCCTGAAGTGGTGTGATAGATCGCACCCGAAAAGGCTGACCGACCAGAATTCCAACTGGTTGAACCACCGAATCCCAACCGCATTTTCGTTGGCTTTGCCTCTGATTTGATCGTGGTTGGCGGCAAGTCACCATTGGTGACCTTCACACTGTGTTCAGCGCTGAAATTGTGCTCAATGTCTAATGAACCGAACAGATTGCAACAATCTGCCGAAGTCTCTCCGACCGTCTTTTCAAACAACGCACCATAACGTGCTGTCACACCTGAACTGGTTCCCGTGGAAACTTTATCTTGGTTTTGTTCAGACTCACCGTCAATGGCTGCATAATCATCCACCGAAACCGATGACCATGTCAGGCCGCCGCGTTGCGTCAGCGACAGCTTGTCAAGGTCCACGCGCTGTGAGATTCCCATGCCGACGGCATAACCGGTGCCTTCGGTTTTCTCATTCACCTTGACTGGCTGTGTACCTACCATCTCTGATGACTTGACCTCAATGTCATCAAACTTGGTCACACCCGCCCAGCCATCAAGCAGCAGGTCGCCGGACATCTGACGGGCCATGCCGACGCCGACGCCGGTGCCGGAGATTTTCACACGACCGCCATTGGTCAAATCGGCTTTTCCCTGACGATGATGCAGTCCCACTCGGAACATCATGCCATCGCCGCTTGGCAGGTCAACACCAGCCGCAAATCCGCTGTAAGACAGATCATACGATTGACTGCCAGTCATGGAGTTTCGCAACCGGCGTTCACCGCTGCCCACTTCTATGCTGCCCCAAGTTCTGCGGTCGGTCAGCATGCCGGGGTCGGCAACAGCCATGGTTCCGTTTTGAGCGAGTTGCAGCGGGTTGGATGCACTGGCGACAGTGCCACCTGACATCATCGATGGCATGTAGGTGTCCATGGCACTGGCCATGTCCCAGATCACCGAAGGCACGGCTTCGTATACCTTGCCTCGCTTGGATGGTGCACCACGCTGCTTTCCGGCAGCAGGGGCTGCCAGCCCGGATTTGGATTTGAAACTGGCATCGCGACTGAAAGTCAGCGAGAAAACACCACTGGTTGCATGATCTACAAGCGTCGGGGTGAACTCATCCGTTTTCGTGGCCAAGCAATCGTTGTAGAAACCACACGGCACTTGCGAATCCAGAGTGATGGTCAAGGTGATTTTCTGGTTCATTGCAAGATCAGTGTATTCTCCACTGCCTGTGGTTCTGTACTTGAAGGCAGTCTTGTCCTTGTCATTCTCTATGTTCTTTATTCCATTGAAGTTCCGGTCCAGCCTGACCACTAAATTGTTGCCGTTGGTAATGGTGTCTGGATCAGTGACCTTGATTGTCCGATAGCTGTCATTCGCACCAGACGGCATCAGCATGGCATTGCGTCCGATGGTGACGGTGCCGCCGCCTTTCAAGTGGATGGCGCTGCCGCCGGCCGCTTTGCCAAAGACCTTGCCGTAGACGGTGACGCTCTGCTTGCGCATTCCGCCGGTGGCGACCAGATCAGGCGTATTGAGATAAATGCCACCATTATCTCCGGTATCTTCGGAGACATGCACTTCACCCTTCTCGCCAATGGTGAGGTAGGCGGTGCCGCCGGCATAGGTATTGGAATCATCGTGTTTGTGTTCAATTTTGAAGCCGCTGTTTTTCGCATATATCTTTCCGTGGTGGACAACAATCACTGTCCTTTTGGATGATGTTAGGTTGCCGTTAATCCGGACGTAAACCCCGTCCTCGTCAATTTTGGCAGAGTCAGAGCCGATGAGTGTGCCTTCTTCAGTTGTCACTTTGATTTCTGCGTCAGTGCCTGCCGCAAGTGCTTCTCTGTCATGAATGTAAATGCCATGGTCAATGACACCGCCTTCAATTTTCGCAGTGCCTTTCAGCGCCACATTCACATTCCCTCCTTTAGATGCATGCATATAGATTTCGATGCCCCTAGGTATATAGGTCGTGAGCGTAGGAACTTGAATAAAGTATTGTTTCGTCGGGTGTCCTTGTATTACTGCAGTTCCGCCAAGGGTCACGTCAATATCGCCGCGGTGGAAAGTGCCTTGGCTTGCTCCCTCAACTTTGATGGCGCTTTGATTGCTTTGCAACAACCCGGCTGTTACCTCAACCTTGATATTGTTATGATTTCTTGATACAATCCCAATCGCTGTGTTTGCATCGATATTCCCCTTGGATTTGACTGTTATGCCATTTTCACCGGATGAGACCTCATCAGTCTCAATTCGAATGGCATTTCTGAAACGGGAAAACGGACTGCCCGCTCTTGTACCCACATCGATACCATCAATTTTAATATTCTCTGCGATAGTTACACTCAACCCGTTTTCAGTCACTTTATAAGGTACGGTGGTCGGAGGAGCATCTATGACAGTTTGACCTGATGCGAAGTCTTCGCTATCGCATACCACCACTTGCGGTGTTCCCGCTGTTGGGTCGCCACATAGGTTGGCATGGGCCTGCAATGGAGGCAGTGCTAGCAATCCGACCAAAGCCACTGATGAAACCAGCTTCGAAAGTGAGCGCATCATTGCCCCCCCCCCCCCTCAGGAATTCAAGGGAAGATAGGGACGCTGCTGGAACAGACATCACGTTTGATCCATCTCCATGGTGTGCAGTATGAGCAATATACCGGCAAGTTGATCTTCTAAACATTTTCACTCCTTCATAATATTTGGGAAATACTCAAAATTAATATTTTACACTTAAACTCAGTTTAAACCGAAGTTCTGAGCGTTTTTATCTCATAAATTCACAATATCATCATAATAACGATAGATTATAGCGACTGTTAGCATTTATTCAATGTAACGAACCGGCATAACCGTGTTTTGCAGCCTGTTTTTTTGTTTGTCACCATATTTGACAATCATGTATATTGTAACCTGTTCCTGATAATTCCTCCGGCGCAAATCATGGTGGAGTAAAACTTACAGCAAAGTCTGAAAAAGTCCTGTCAGCAAGCAGTTGCAAGGAACTGATGGAACACTTGGCATCTGCAAATTGCGAGGTGTTTTGTCTTCTGGGTGCAACCTGGAACCTGTCCAGCAAGTGACTCTGTGATTGTTGATTGCTTCAATCACAACAAACACTTATATTAATTCTTCACTAAAACTTCGGGCTTACTGATCTGATTACTGAGTTTTCTACTATCGAGGTTGCTACTTTCAGTCTTGTCATTGAACCCTAGTGGCTCAGCTAATTTGTTGAGTTATCTGTGTGCTTTATCCCGGTTTATAGCAGAACTAGTCAATGTATTTATTCTGTTGGCAGAAACCACGACTCCACAAACCTTGCGGCTTGAGGTAAAAGCATCTTGAGCAGGGGAAAGTTCCGCCGGCGACTGCGCCCTGAAGGCTAGTAAGTTGTCAATCATGGGGCTAGTGCATACAGTGTGCCGTGGTGATTCGGACTAATTCGTTTCGTATTAGCCGAATACTTGATATCATCTCAGTTTTGCAATTTGCCTTGATGTAATTTCCAAGTGCTGCTTTATTTGATGGAATCGTCAGTTTGTCTGAATTATCAATCATTTTCAGAAATTGATATTCCAGTTCAGTGTGATTTATTGGTTAGCCGCTTCCTCAGCGTGATAAAATTAACAAAATTACCCTTAAATCAAAAAGATTATTACTCAAAACTCAGATTTAGGTTCAATGGCCGGTCATAGCAAGTGGGCGAATATTCGGTTTAGAAAAGCTGCACAAGACAGTCGCCGCGGCAAGCTATTCTCAAAACTAATTAGAGAAATCACCGTGGCTACCAAGACTGGTTCCTCCGACCCTGAAGGTAACCCGCGCCTTCGCTCGGCGATAGACAAGGCATTGGCAGCCAATATGGCGCGCGATGTAATAAATAGAGCAATTCAGCGCGGTTCAGGCGAGGGTACAAGTGCCGGTTATCAAGAAATTCTGTATGAAGGTTACGGTCCCGGTGGTGTTGCGATTTTAATTGAGTGTTCGACGGACAATCGAAATAGAACGGTAAGCGAGGTTCGTCATGCGCTTTCTAAGTATGGTGGCAACCTTGGTACCGAAGGTTCGGTCACTTATCTATTCGACCGAGTTGGCAGCATTCAATTTGCAGCTGATAAGGATGAAGAGAAGATTATGGATTTAGTGATTGAAGCTGGAGCTGAAGATATTGATGTTATGGATGATGGTACTATTATGGTTACAACTCCGGTTGATTCATTCTATCAAGTGGTAACCATCGTTAATGAAGCTGGGTTTGAGTATGAGGAGGCTGCAATCGAACAGCGTGCAACATCCTCGATGGAGGTAAATGGAGATATCGCTGAGCGTATTATCAATTTGGTAAATGCAATTGAGGAACTTAATGACGTTCAAGATGTATACACCAACGCAGCCATGGCAGGGAGTTGAGCAATGATATCTGTTTTAGGGATTGACCCGGGTTCAAGAGTTACAGGGTACGGTGTAATTGCATTTCAAGAAGACTGCGTCAAATATATATGTAGCGGTGTAATCAATATGCCGGATGGAACATTGCCCCATCGTCTGAATCAAATATTTGATGGCATTTCGCAAGTTGTCGAGGACAATAAACCAGAGTTGGCGGTGGTTGAGAAAGTGTTTGTTGCAACTAATCCCAATTCAGCATTGCTGCTCGGGCACGCGCGCGGAAGTGCTATTTGCGCCTGTGCTAGTAGAGGAGTTAGCATTGTGGAATATTCCGCTCGGGAGATTAAGCAAGCAATAACTGGAACTGGAGCGGCAAGTAAACAGCAGATGCTCTATATGGTGCAGATGTTGCTTGGGCGGCCTGAAATTTCTCGTCAAGACGAGGCCGATGCACTAGCTGGTGCGATCACCTATTTCCACCACCAAGCAGTCTATGAAGCTACGGGTTTTTCTCATAATCGGGAGTCGGGTATCTTGGCCTTGGAAGCGACTATTGAATCGGGCAGGGTGAGTTCGTGATTGGATTTTTGAGAGGCGCAATTCAACACAAGACCGATGCTTTTGTAACCTTGGAAGTAAATGGAATTGGTTATGAGGTTAACGTCCCGGCAAAGACATGTAGCTTGTTACCTGATGTAGGTGCCTTGGCGATTCTTCACACTCATTTGCATGTTCGCCCTGAGTCACAGATTCTATTTGGTTTTCGCACACTGGCAGAGCGCGATATGTTTCGGATTTTGATTAATATCAATCAAGTAGGCCCTCGGTTAGCGTTATCCATACTTTCTGAGCTTAGCCCTCATGACCTTGCAGTCTGCGTTCAATATGAGGACGTCTCAAGTCTTGAGAAAGTGCCAGGTGTGGGCAAACGTACCGCCGCGCGCCTGCTAGTTGAACTCAGCGACAAAGTTGAAGGCCTGTCGATGCATGTAGACTCGGATTCGAATACTGCCGTGCAACCCTCTAATATTGCTCGCGAGGCTGTTGATGCGCTGATTGCGATGGGCTTTTCGCGGCAGGAATCAAGTCGTATTGTTCAGTCAGTTCGCAACCAAGCTCAGACCACGGAGGAAGTTGTGCGATTTGCTTTGAGTATGCTTTCAACTAGCGCGCGATGAATCATATTGAACGCCCAGTAACCCCGCACGAGCTGGATGGCGATGAACGGGATTTTGAGGATAGCATACGTCCTAAATCATTAGATGAGTTTGTAGGGCAAAAAGTACTACGGGAGCAACTTAAAGTATTTATCAAAGCAGCCCGAAGACGCGAGGAGGCCCTTGATCATGTTCTGTTGTTTGGACCACCGGGTCTAGGAAAGACAACTCTAGCACACATAATTGCCAATGAAATGGGAGTGAACTTGGTGCAAACATCAGGGCCGGTCCTTGAACGACAAGGTGATGTTGCTGCCTTGTTGACGCGGTTGCATGCCGGCTCGGTGCTGTTTGTAGACGAAATACACCGTTTGAATCCAGTAGTTGAGGAAGTGCTATATCCTGCTATGGAAGACTATCGAATCGATATTATGATTGGCCAAGGGCCCGGTGCAAAGTCTATACAGTTACACCTCAAACCGTTTACGCTTGTTGGTGCCACCACTCGCACCGGGCTTTTAACATCGCCATTGAGGGAACGATTTGGCATCGTGCTGAGAATCGATTACTACAGCCAAGATGATTTGGTTGCGATAATCGCGCGTTCCGCTCGCATTCTCAATGTAGAAGCGGATGAAGAAGGAGTTAGCGCAATTGCTGCTAGGGCGCGTGGAACTCCGCGTGTTGCAAATCGTTTGTTGCGCCGCGTTCGTGATTATGCCCAAATTGAAGGCGATGGAAGTATCGATCGTAAAATTGCTGAGTATGCTTTAAAAATGCTAGAGGTCGATGTATACGGACTTGATGTGTTAGACCGCAAGTATCTGCGAGTGTTGGTTGAAAACTACCGAGGTGGTCCGGCTGGTGTGGAAACACTGTCGGCTGCTTTGAGTGAGGATCGCGGAACTGTGGAGGATGTGATTGAACCATATTTATTGCAACAGGGTTTTATACAGAGAACGCCGCGCGGACGCCTAGCAACGGAAAAAACGTGGAAGCACCTTGGTTTTAAATCTAGCGGAAACTCGCAACAAGGTTCACTTCTATGATTTTAAATTGCTTCAATCTGGTAAAATTGCCAGTTAGAGCCGGTTGCTGAATGTCTGTTGCTGTTTTTCAAACTACATACCGAGTCTATTTTGAAGATACAGACGCGGGTGGAGTAGTCTATCATGCCAATTATCTTAGATTCATGGAACGGGCAAGGTCAGATTGGCTGGCAAGTTTAGGTTGTTCTCCAAAACAGCCGACTGATGAATGGGGTATAGTTTTTGCAGTGCGCTCAGCGAGCCTTGAGTTTTTGTACCCTGCGCGGCTTGGTGATGTACTTGAGGTTACAGTTGAGTTAGTTGCAGTTCGCGGAGCAAGTTTGGATATACTGCAAAAAGTTTTTTTGAATGAGAGCGATGAACAACTGGTTCGGGGTGAACTTAGAATTGCGTGTATGAATGCGCAAAGATTCTCTGTTTGCAGAATTCCAGATGAACTGAGAAACAGGTTGAACTGATGGAAAATTCAATTGAGTTGGTTGCGACGGAGCATACGCTTTCGTTTTTAGACCTGATTACGAGTGCCAGCTTGTTGGTGCAGATCATTATGGCGATTCTGGTATTGGCGTCGCTGATTTCGTGGTCAATGATCTTCTACAAGTGGTTTACGCTTTCACATTGGACCAAAATTGCTAATGAATTTGAAGGGCAATTTTGGTCAGTTGGTGATTTGAGTTCGCTTTACTATGAACTGGAAAGCCGAGGAAGGGATGCTGGTTCAATATCTGAGGTTTTTATTGAAGGTTATAAAGAATTGAGTCGGTTATTGACTCGATCTAGCATTGACAGGGTTGAAATAGTAGATGGTGTGCATCGTTCTATGCGGGTTGCGCTTACAAGGGCAGAGGACAATGTGAATTCAAATCTCTCATTTTTGGCGACAGTGGGTTCGACTAGTCCCTATATTGGGCTGTTTGGTACTGTGTGGGGCATTATGAATTCATTTCGGGCACTTGGCGCACTCCAGACAGCAACTATAGCCGCGGTGGCGCCTGGTATTGCAGAAGCCTTGATTGCAACTGCTATGGGATTGGCAGCTGCAATTCCAGCGGTTATCGCCTATAACCGCTTTTCGTACAAGGCTGATCGATTGCTCAGTCGCTATGAAGCATTCACTGAAGAATTTTTGAGTATTGTCAACCGTCAATACACTATGAACAAGTAATACCATGCGAGAGATAAAGCGAGTTCGACGCCATCGACAGATGAATGAGATCAATGTCGTTCCATACATTGACGTTATGCTGGTGTTGTTGGTGATTTTCATGGTGACAGCACCGCTTTTGACTGAAGGAGTTAATGTTGAGTTGCCGCAAGCGACTGCAAAGCCAATTCAATCCGAACAAAGTATTCCATTTGTTGTCAATGTAACAGCAGATGGAGAGTATTACATTAATCAAGAAACGGATGATTCTTCCTCGTTGCGGAATGTTCAGCTGAAGGCTGCGGCAACCAAACGAGCTCAACCGGACACTTTGTTTTTGGTTAGAGGTGACGGTAGTGTCAACTTTGATGCTGTTGTTCAAGTTATGGTTGCGTTGCAAGCGGCCGGTGTCGAAGATGTGGGGCTTGTGACGAGAAATCCAATTGAATAAGTGGGTAAATTGTGAAATATCCCGTCAAACACAGATTTGGATTCCGGTCGGTTATTCTTGCATTGACATTGCATGCAACTGTTGTCCTGGCAGTTGGTGTGAACATAATTTACGAGCAAAGGTTCAGTTCTAGAGAAACAGGCGCCTTGTCAGAACCGGTTAACGTCCTAGCGATATCCGAAGAGGAAATTGACCAAGCGTACACGGAGCTTCTAGCTGAGAAAGAACGAGAGCGGCTTGCCGAGTTGGAAAACCGAGAGCAGCTAGCAATAATTGAGGCGCGCAGGGCTGAGGAAGAATCCCGTATCAAAGAAGCGGAAGCTGCCCGACTCAAGCAAGAAGAAGAGCTAAGAAGGCTAGCCGAACTACAACAACAAAAAGAACTGGAGCTAGAAGCTCAAGAACAAAGGGCCGAAGAGATGAAGGCTGAGGCGGAAGCCGCGGAGCTAAAACGCCAGCAGGAGGAGCAGGTTGCAAAGGAATTAGAGCAACAAAAAGAACAACGTGCCAAAGAGTTGGAGGAACAGGAAAAGCGGACAAAGCAATTACAAGCCGAGGCCGAAGCAGCTGAACGCAAACGCAAAGAGGAAGAACAACGCGTCAGCGAAGCAGAAGAATTGAGGTTGCAACAGGAAGCTGAATTGAAAAAAATTGAGCAACGTAACAAAGCTGAGGAAACCAAAAGTCTAGAGTTGCAACGCGAACTTGAAGCTAGGCAGAAAGAAGTTCAAGAACTAGCAAAAGCTCAGGAGGCTGAAACGGCCGAGCTTGAACGTATTGAGGCCGAGCAAAAAGCACGGGAGTTAGCTGAACAAAAGGAATTAGAGCGCAAGCAACAAGCCGAAGAGGCTGAGCGCGAGCGTATTGAAGCTGAGAAGAAGAAAGCACAAGAACAAGCCGAAAAAGAACAGCGCGAAGCAGAGCAAAAACAATTAGCTTTGGCTAAGCAAGAGGAACTTGAAAGACAACTGGAATTTGAAAAGAAGCGCCAGGCAGAAGCGGCAGAGCGCGCCGAGGCAGAAAAACGACAAAAGGAAATTGAAGAGAAACGACGATTGGCCAGATTGGAACAACAAGCAATATCAGAATTTCAAAAGTACGAAATTCGAATTAAAAACAAAGTTTATGCCAATTGGACAATCCCAACCAAAGATAGGAAATTGAAAACGCTTGTGCAAGTTGAAATAGAACCTACAGGCAGAGTGAAAAATGTGATAATAGTACAATCTAGTGGTTCTGAAGTTTTCGATCGCTCAGCGCTTACCGCAGTAAGAAAGGCATCACCTCTGCCAATACCGGATAATCCTGAATATTTTGAGTATTTTCGGAAATTCAATTTCAATTTTGATCCTCCAGAGGAATAACAATGTTTGCTCGTTACTTTCAATTTCTTCTGCTTTGGTGCTTGCTGTCCATCAGTATGCCGTCTTGGGCATTAATCACCATTACCATTGACAAGGGTATTGAACGCGGCGTTCCCATAGCAATCGTGCCATTCGGAGTTGAAACGGACCTCAGTGTTGATTTCAAGGTTTCTGATGTCATACGCTCAGATCTTGAGAGAACCGGCCGTTTCGATGTGCTGGATCCAGATGGCTACATTAGTCAGCCTACAAGTCCTGAAGACATCGTATTTTCCGATTGGCAACTAATTAAAGTGGATTTCTTTTTGATTGGTCGAATTACGCGCGATGCTGATTCCGATAAAGTCTTGCTCGCAGTGCGGCTCTATGATACCTTTGAACAAAAACAGGTCACCGGTGAACAATTTATTGCTACTGAACCGAGTGAGTTGCGAAAGATTGCTCATCGTATTTCCAACATGGTTTTTGAAAAAGTCACAGGCGAACGTAGCTCTTTTGATACAAAAATACTCTATACCACAGTAGTAGAGAATGCTGTCAATGGAAGAGTGGAACACAAACTTTTCATTGCTGATTACGATGGCTACCAACCCAAGGAGATTCTGAAAACGGATTCTCCTATTCTATCGCCATCACTGTCGCCAGATTCGAAGCTTATTGTCTACTCCGAACTTGGGCAAACGCAATCAAAGATGTACCTGCAACAAACATTTGATCCCGATGGCAAACGACAAGAGCTTACCCCGATGAAGACTGGGCACAATCGCTCCCCCAGCTGGTCGCCTGATGGTAAGCGTATTGCCTTTACAAACACCCAAGACGGTAACTCAGATATCTATGTTTACTCTATTGCCAGTCACGAGTTGATCCAAGTCACTAGGCATCGACTCATTGATACGGAACCCGCTTGGTCGCCTGACGGTGAGCAGATCATTTTCACGTCGAATCGAAGTAAAAATCCGCAAATTTATCAAATTCGACTAAAGCAAAATTCGCGTCCCATACGAATCACACGAGAAGGAACCTCCAATACCGGCGCTAAATATTCACCAGATGGTGGACGCTTGATACTCATTACAGACCAGAGCAATGGAAGTCAAGTTGGCGTGTTTGATTTGGAATCCCAGGAGCTAAATGTTGTTTCTCCGACAAATATTGATGATTCAGCAGGCATTTCTCCTCATGGAGATATGTTAATATATGTAGTTGAGGGGCAAAACAGACAGATACAGATACTATCCCCTAACGGTAATGTTAGTTCTTCAATTCCAATTGCAGAAGGCAGAGTAAAGCAGGTTACATGGGGGCCAAAGCCAGATTATTCAGATCAAGAGTCTTAGATAGAATATATACATTTTAGGAGTAATAACCAATGCACAATTCCATTAGAACAATTCCCATTTCAATCGGTTTAATCATCGCGTTAGGCGGTTGTGCTAGTAAAAGCACGATGGTTGACGGTGATGGAAGTCCAACTACTGAAAATTCTGCAACTACCTCAGGTAGTGGAGAGGAGGCAACCATTATTTCGATGGGGCTTGACGAAACTATGGATGGGTCAGACTCTGTTCTGGGAGATAGTGATGAGTCAGTTGCGGTTGCTTCTGGTGTTGAAGAGGCTGCTGAAGGGGTTGATGCGACTTTAGAAAGTGTCATCTACTTCAATTTTGACGAAGCCATTGTCAGTGAAGAAGCACAGGTTGTAATTAAGAGGCATGCGAATACTCTATTGGAATTTCCTGATGTAAAACTATCGCTTTCCGGGCATGCGGATGAGCGAGGTACCAGGGAATACAATCTTGCACTAGGTGATCAACGCGCGCAGGCTGTCAGTAGATATTTTCAGCATTTTGGCATTGAGAAGGGCAGGATAACTGCGATGTCTTATGGAGAAGAGCAACCAGTAGCTTTAGAATCCAATGAGGAGGCTTGGAGACTGAATCGGCGAGTTGAGATATTGCACGATATGATGAAATAAATTCTGTTGTTTATTAGATAACAAGTTTTAGTTTCACAAATGCTTCATTCCCTTGAAAAATCGATACCTGTAATCGCTTTGGCATTGATAGCTGTTGGGTGTATTCAGGCCCAACCACCTCCACCTCCACCGACCCCAGCAGCTACCGAGCCAGCGCAAATTGAAGTCATTTCTGTTGAAGACTCTGAGCCAGATCCAACAGTCAGCGCTGATGTTAAAGTGTCTTTCATGGAACTATCTAGAATCCAAGAATTTTCTGAGGAAATTCGAGCATTAAGAGATCAAATTGAGGTGTTGGAATTTGATCTGCAAGATGCACGAAAGCGCCAGTTGCAACTGTATGATGATCTTGACGCTAGATTGCGGAAAATCGAGCGGGCTTCGGTAGAGCAGGTTCCTGATGTTCCTGAGCCTGATGCGCCAACTACCGTGCAAGAACCAGAGGTAATGTCATCTGACTCAGATACGAGTGATTCAGATGAACAGATAACTGTAAGCGTCGTGAAAGAGCCTGTTGTTGAAGCGGTTGATCCGGAGGTTGTAAGTGCGCTATACAATGATGCGTTCAAAGATATCAAAGAGGGCAGGTATGCAGATTCAATTGAGAAATTTCAGGCGCTTATAAGCGACTATCCTAATAGTGACCTCGCTGATGACGCATTGTACTGGATTGCAGAAGCGCATTTTGTGACAAAAAATACCGAAGTTGCCTTACAGATGCTTGAATACTTCGTTAAAAACTATCCTCAAAACAGAAGAACACCCGATGCCTTACTGAAAACCGGCGTAATTTATTACGAAATTGGTGACTATGAGCAAGCACGAGATTATTTTACGGAAGTTATCGATAGATACCCGGCAAGTCGTGTGAAATTCTCAGCGCAACGTCGACTTGACAAGATGAATCGGGACGGATTATTGTGAGGTTGGTTGAAATTTAAGGCGGCGATTGTATTTGAATTTGACGTTGCTAGTTCAAATATTCAAATGCCGATGTATCGCTGATGAAGTTTTTCATCAGATCTGAGTGTATGTGAATCTCCACTCCAAACTACACGGCCCTTTTCAACAATGTAATGTCGATCCCCAATTTGCATTAGAGACTCCAAATGCTTATCGATGATCAATATAGATTGATGATTGTCCTTGAGTTGGGTAATGCTGTTCCAGATTTGATTCCTTAGTAGCGGCGATAAACCTTCGGTTGCTTCATCTAGCAATAATAACTTCGGATTGGTCATTAATGCTCTGCCTATAGACAGCATTTGTTGTTCACCACCTGAGATCCGACCGCCCATGACCTTCGCGCGCGGCATCAGTGGAGGAAACAACTCAAATACCTTTTCCGCTGTCCAAGGGTCAGCTAGTTGGTTCTTGTTGTGGGCTGTCGCTATAAGGTTTTCAGTTACGCTTAGGTTGGAGAAGATATGCCGACCCTCCGGCGCTAGCCCTAAACCGGCAATTGCAATCTTGTATGCCGGCCATCCAGTCACTTCTTGAGTTTCAAAATGGATCGAACCAGAAGCAGGTTGGATCAAACCCATAATAGATCGAATAGTAGTGGATTTGCCCATGCCATTGCGTCCAAGCAAGGTGACAACCTCGCCCTTATTTACTTCAAGACTCATGCCAAATAGCACCTGAGTGGTTCCATAGAACGAATTTATATTTCGAACAGATAGCATGTCGCTTATCAGCCTCCAAGGTAAGCGCTTTGAACCAATTCGTCTTGTTGAATTTTGTCCGGAGCGCCGCTCGCAATAAGACGACCATAGACCATTACCGAAATACGGTCCGCAAGTGCAAAAACAGCATCCATATCATGCTCGACAAGCAGGATGGTGTAGTCTTTCTTTAGCTTGCGGAGGAAGTCAACGATTTTTCCAGAATCTGACATTCCCATTCCAGCCAAAGGTTCGTCAAGCAACAGAAGCTTTGGATTCATTGCAAGTGCAATAGCGATTTCCAGTTGGCGTTGTTGTCCATGCGCTAACTCACCTACGAATGTCGAGCTGTATTCGATCATGCCAATTGATTCAAGTACGGCGATCGCTTGTTTTTGGATTTTGTGATCTTGTGATACAGGTTTCCAAAACCTGAAGCTATGTCCATGGTGTGCTTGAACAGCTAGTGCAACATTCTCTTGGCAGGTAAAATCTTTTAGAACCGACGTAACTTGAAAAGATCGAGCCAATCCCATGAGAGCACGATCTGGTGCGCTAAGTGAAGTAATTCTTTGTCCATTAAACATAATCTCGCCTGAATCTGGAGAAATGATGCCTGATATCTGCGATATCAGTGTTGTTTTGCCGGCACCGTTAGGACCGATCAGTGCATGCAGCTCGTTTTTTTCAACTTGCAAATTGGCACAATCGGTGGCAATGACACCGCCGAAGTATTTGATCAGATCGCGTGTCTCCAACAAGAGATCATTCATGTTTGGTGGTTTTGCGAGACAATAAGCCGTCGATTCCGCGAGGAGACAGTAGCACGACTAGAATCAAGAAGGGACCGAAAATAATATGCCAGTGTTCGGTAATACGTGCCAATACCTCAGATAACAGCCAAAATACTAGTGCACCTGTAACCGGACCGAGGATACTCGCCATACCACCTAGCACGACCATGAATATTAGCTCACCTGACCGTGTCCAGTGCATAACATCAGGACTGACAAATTTTTCAACATTTGCGCTCAACACACCGGCGAGAGCGCACATTACGCCAGCAATTACGAAACACGCAAGCCGGTACCTGAATGTTTTATAGCCAATCACTTCCATTCGGGTCTCGTTTGTTTTGGTGCCGCGAATGACATAGCCAAACCGCGAGTTGATCAAGCGATAAGAAAAATACAGGCAAAAAACCATTATCGCAAATATCAGGTAGTAGCGCTGGATAGGATTGTCCATATTTAATAACCTGGTGCCAAAGTCGCTTCGGTCGTATATTATCAGCCCGTCATCGCTACCGAATTTCTCAACACTAATTGACAGGAAGTAGACCATCTGTGTGAGGGCCATGGTGATCATAATGAAGTATACGCCGCGCGTTCGAAGACTTATACCACCGAATATCAATGCGATGAAAAAAGCAGCTATGATTGCAACTAAAATCTGTATATAGGCGTTCGTGATATCATAGTAGGCGCAAATTCCAACCGCGTATGCGCCTATTCCGAGATATAGAGCATGACCAAAACTGATCATACCGCCGTAGCCGAGTATCAGGTTTAGACTGATTGCAGCGATAGACCAGATCATCAATCTTGCAAAAAAATTGATGTAGTATGGTTCATTCAGAGTGGTAGCAAGGATTGGAACAACAGCGCAGGTGCCAATCACTAATATGCCTAGAAGCTTGCGGCGGCTAGCGAGGTTGCTTGAAAAAATCAGTCTTAGCGAAGGCATGTTAGCTATGATGATTGTGAACCAAACAGCCCTTTTGGCTTGAAGAACAGAATGCTAGCCATGAAAATGTATATCAACATAGAAGAAATTGCCGGTGCAGCTGCCTCTGCTGCATTAACCGAGATAAAAAGCGCTAGAATGACATCTAAGAAAGACCGGCCTAGCGAGTCAATTAGTCCGGTGATAAGTGCTGCAATGAAACAACCTCGTACTGAGCCAATGCCGCCGATAACGATTACAACAAACGCGATGATGATAATTTGCTCACCCATTCCGGAGTTTGCACCGAGTATAGGAGCCATCAACACACCGGCCAGTGCACTCAGTGCAGTGCCTATACCGAATACAAATGTAAACAACAGACGAATGTTAGTGCCGAGGGCATAGATCATTTCACGGTCGGAAGCACCCGCGCGGATTAACATGCCTAATCGGGTTTTGCTCACTAGCGCCCAAATCGACACTGCAACAACAAGTCCGGCACCAATGATCACCAGGCGATAAACAGGATATTCTATTCCGAAAAAGAGTGGCACGGTGAAAGATAAATGCGCTGGAAACGGTACAGTCAAACCGTCAAGTGGCCAAATTATTTGTACCAATTCGTTGAAAAATAGTATCAAGCCAAAAGTTGCTAGCACCTGATCAAGGTGATGGCGTTGGTATAAGGTCCGCAAGGTTGTGATTTCGGTCACAATGCCGATAACCGCCACAAGCGGCACAGCTAATAGCAAGGCGGCAATAAAAGATCCGGTCCATAGGAAAATGGTGGCGCCTATAAAAGCGCCAAGCATATACATGGACCCGTGAGCCAGATTGACTAGGTCCATGATTCCAAATGTCAAGGTTAATCCAGCGGCAAGTAGGAATAGCAATACGCCAAACTGAACGCCGTTCAGAATCTGCTCAATAAGTAAGGCCCACTCCATTCGGTTTCACACCAGATATAAGAATTTCATGGTATCGAAGTTAATGTTATCTACTAAGATTGAGATGCTGGTTAGCAAGGTGTTGGTGTGGATTTTCAAATTGCAGTTGGGTCAAATAACTGGAAACTTGAGTCTCACGCGTTAGAAATATGAACAGCATGCAAATAAAGGGAATTGCGAGGCGATTTTCAAAAGTCGCCTCGCAGAATAGTTTGTTGTTTCTTGATAAGACAGTTAAGTTGTTTTAACTGCTGTGGGCACTGTGCTTTGCTACATTGAGCACTCGGATGCGTAGACATCTTGGTGCATGTTTAGAACTGTTTCACGAACGGAAGTAGTCCAGACACCATCATCGTCAGCAATGACCTCTCGGCTGTAGAAGTTCTGGATTGGGTAGTGGTTCGGTCCTATTTTGAAGTCTCCTCGAACTGAGCTGTATTCTGCTTTCTTTAAAGCTTCGCGCATGCCATCTACATTGCTAACATCCCCATCGACGGCTTCAATCGCACTTTTGATAAACATTACTGCATCGTAGCTTTGGGCCGCATAGAAGCTAGGATATTTGCCGTATTTGGCTTTGAAAGCGTCAACAAATTTTTTGTTGGCGGCATTGTCTAGATCGGGAGCCCAAAACTGTGTCATCGTACTGCCTAACACACCTGTCATGTCAGCTGACTGAAATCGTGGTAGGCTGATAGAGTCAATTGTAAATACTGTGTATAGATCAACCGAACCAGCTAGTCCAGATTGCTGATATTGTTTAATGAAAGCCGGTCCATGCTTTCCTGGATAGAAGACGAATACACCATCTGGGTTTGCAGCCTTAACTTTCGATAGCTCTGAAGCCCAGTCAATTTGATCTGGCCATTTGGTCATGTCCTCGCCAATAATGTCGCCTTTGTATGTGCGTTTGACACCGGCAACCATATTTTTACCGGCAGCATATAGCGGTGCAATTATGTAAAGGGACTTCACATTGCGTTGGTTCAAGACTTCGCCCATAGCCATTGGTGTTTGGTCGTTTTGCCATGAGATATTAAAGAAATTTTTATGGCAACCTTTACCGGCCAGTTGCGAGGGTCCGGCATTTGCGCTAATCAAGATTTTGCCGGATTCTAAAACAGTAGTTGCCGACGCTAATAACACATGCGACCAAATGTAGCCAAATACGATGTCAACTTTCTCTTGGGATACCAAGCGTTCTGTCGCTTGTTTGCCCTTTTGCGGGTTGAACTCATCATCTCCGTAGACTACTTCAACGTCAACGGGGCCCATCTTTTTATCAATGTGCTCCAGCGCTAGTTCAACAGCATCTCTCATGTCATTACCGATGACCGCTGCCGGAGTACTGAGGGTTGTGACGAAACCGAGCTTGACGGTTTCTGCAAGCGCTCCGGATGTTATAAACATTGAGCAAATGGCAATTACTAGTGGAATTTTCGTTTTCATGATTTATTACCTGAGCAATTAGAAATAGATTTGAACTCCTGTTGGTGTAAGCCTGATTACGTTTGGTCGCGAAATTGTGGTTATATTTTCATTTATTGAATTACACAATTAAAACGGATTAATGTACCTGACGTTGGAACAGACTTGTGGGTATTCATTATAGAAACAGTATTGTGTATTCACAAGTGAATGATATTGAATTGGAAAAAATATTATGGAAAAATCTGTATTATCAAGTGATATCATGGGCACTAGAAATTGTATTTTCCAATAAATCGCTATTTCATCATAAATTCCAGCTTGTAAACATTCGAAAAGTAAGATATTGCCTTTTGTTTTCAATTCCTTCTGCTGACGTGAATACGAAATATGATTGGATCTCTGTGAACTCGTTTGAATGGAGTGTTTCATTGGTCTAGGGGTCAACTTGCTAATACTCAAACTAACTTAATTGATGGGACTCTCAGCAAGTGGGTTCTGGTCATTTAGCGCTAAATGTTGGAGCGAACAAGTGCCCTTGCAGCCATGTTTATCCACCTAAGCAACAGAGCCAGCCATACTATGCCAACATGATCTGCTGCTTTGATAGCGCGTGAAAAATGAAACTCAATTTCACTCAATGCTGGGCGAGGTTTGCCGTTGCCTACAAATATACCCAACATCTCAATGGCTTTAGCCAAATGGTATAAAGCAACCAGTTCAAAAGTCACAGTCTGTTTGATTCCATTTGACTGTTGGAGGTATTCATTTTCATAAATTCGCTGGTTGTCACGCAACATTGTGATGGCATTTGCTACGGCATGTAAATCGCTCAAGCTATTATTGCGCACCACTCGCAGGAAAGCGTCAGCTACTTGAAAAAGAACTAGATTTGGCCAGACTACATCATCAGCATTTGCCTCAGGAATAGGCCAGTCATTCTCATTAAAATATCTCTGAGTTTCGATCAGCCGACCCCCTGAAACACCGACAGCAGCTAATTTGACAGCATTTTCAACGCGAGCACTGTCGGTATAACCTAACGGAAGCGCACGTCGGATATCAAATGCTAAAGAGCAGTATTCACGAAACTCAATCCCTTCATTTGACTGGTCATTTTGACATTGGACTGTGGACAAATCGAGACATCGCAATTCTATTAAACTCAAAGATTCTTCTAACGACTTGGCTTCTTTAATTGGAATAGGTATACGTGACTTTGGGTTTTGATTAGCAATACGCTTTAGTATATCCTCGGCCATTAAAACTTTGGCATTTAGAGTTTTGCAACACAGTGTATTTTGGTTGCCAGCTGTGGCGATGTGACTGTCTGTGGTGAATGTGCTAATGGGGTAACCTCCTTGATTTAATGGTGTTTACGTATTTTTTTGAAGTGAAATACCATGTGAGAAACATAGCTATAAGGTTTGTTGTAATCACAGCCTCCCCTCTCCAAGCTAATAGCAAGCAGTCAGACATAACTCACTATTAAGCATGCTCTTGAATCAAGTCTTTCAACGGCCTGTAAGATGGAAACAATTCCAACAGGTCTGATGTATCTAAATCTAATTTTGGCACTTGCAAAGTGGCTTGGCTTGTACCTTCATAAGCAACTGTTTCCCATGCACCTGCAACTTCCATTGCGACCTTTCGGGCCGTTTTGAAATTGGTCCCTAAATATCCTTTTCGAATTCGTTCATCACTGACAAATAATTCTAAGCATTTAAGCAACAATTCATCTGCTGTCCATTCACCTTGCTCACCTTGGCTGGGATCCCACCGAAAATGACCTTGTGTTTTGTTTTCTTTTCCAGCCCGAGTTGTTACAACTTCAAAGATTAGAAATTTGCTATCGATAATATTGCATGAAATTTTCATCGGCCGTGCCTCTTACGAAGCTGTTTTTACTTGCAGGGATTTTATATGTTAGTTCTTGTATTCTCAGATGAATTGTTTTCAACAAGGCGTTTGAGTTGCCTAATTTTGCTGTTAGTTTATTCCGGAGCCCAAGCTGAAAATTTACTTCTGACCAAATTTGGATTAAATTTGTGTGCGTGCCCCGTTTCACAGTATAGTTTGGTAAATTGAGAATTCCGTTAAATTGATTGAGGTCTCAATTCACAGCGAATTTTATCTGTGCCTGATTATAGATGTCCGCAACTGTCAAAGTTGTTCATCTTTTGGTAAGGGCTTAGGGATTCGGTAGTGAACGAGTTTAGTGTAGCGAACAGCTCAGCATGGACGATTTGCTTATAGAATTCGAAGCCAACAATGAAATCGTATTGAGCGGTATATGCATTCTAGTTGTTGACGACCTGTTAAATGAATGTTTGGAGCAGCACTTGAATATTCGGCCGTAATTGTTTGCGATGCGTGGCGTAATCATGATTTGCATGGCGGATTGGAGCGGTTGGTCGTCAGGTGCATAATAGAGACTGTACGAATGGAGTCGGTTCGGATGCGCTTATCAGGGATTTTAGGCGAGTAGTGTCAGGTGATGGAGTACGAACGTTCAAATCGCGGCTGTTGTGGGAAATGAGAGTTTTATAAAATCTCAAGAGCGACCGCTTAACGATTTGGTAGTTACTGTGAAGCTAGCAGTTGACATCGGCTATCAGATGCAAAATTGTTTCACTGGTAAAATTGACCAAGACACCGATACAGCAAACATGCTGATGGCGTGAGATCATCCGTTGGGATGATCGCGGCCCGCGACAGGTTCCGTTGCAAGTTGTACCGAAAGCTGATCGATAACAAGTTCGAATGCGGCAATTTAATACCGCCGAAGAGGGCGACACGAACGATTACAGCAATCTACAAACGCTATGAAACTCCTGCTGTACCCGCAAGACAACCGAAGAGAGCAAACGCAGAGACAAAAGAGGGCGTGGCGTAAGCTGGTGATGGATGATTTATGATCACCACTCATTGCAATAAGAATGGCTGACGCCGAGTGCGAAACTATTACGGAAGCAATCTACAAGTTCTTCTGCCATTAAATCGACATTGGGGGTGCCGTCTTCTCTTTGATAAAATCTGATGTTGCAAATGCTCACAAGCGCTTTATAGATGCTTACTGCGGGCATTGTTCGGCTGATGTCAACACGGGGACACCGTTGCTGAAATGAGCTGTAAAGACTATCGTATGACGACTGATTAAATCGAATCTGATCTGCCAAGCAATTTGGATCGCATCCCGGTTGAAGCGAGGCTATGAATGGGCGAAAATATTGCAGCGGGTGCGGGTTATATTCCGTTTTTTGGGAACAAGCACTAACCGCCCAGCAAACGACTAGCAAAAAACATATTGCAAATCTCATTTTGACCTCCAAAAAAAAGGGACGCACATAGGAGAAGTATCCTTTCTTTCAGCTACACTTATTTCCGTAGAATACTGAAAAATTATATAGGAAGCAGGCACCTATATAGTGCCTGCTAGAAAACCCAAGATATTGGCATAACAATTTGAAAAACCTATGTTTTTCGTCAACTGAAAGCAACGAAGATTTGATGTTCTGGTACAATATACGGCCTATTTGAACCCATATCACCTTTGTTTACCAATCTTCGCCGTGTGGGGCACCCGTCTGATAGAAAAACACTTATCCAACCCAACTGGAAAACACTTGAAATCAGCAGAAATTATGAGGGCAATTAGAGTTTTCTAGCAGGCACTATATACCCAAAAATCTCATTAGGAATGAATGAAAGCCGATAAAGTGCTGTGTAGCAACAAATTCTCCACATTTTGTATTTCACCCATTGGGTGAAAGCAGGTATCCCATGAATCACCCGCTGCACAATGCTTCTTACAACAATTCCATTTTCTAATGCGATATTTGGGATATAAAACACTCTACTATAGCTAGCGATGTTATGAATTTTGATTATCAGATTAGCTGATTTTCAGTAATACCATACAAAATCATTATCTTATACTAGCAAAGAAAATCGATGCCATGGTCACGATGTAAAGGGTATTGAAGCATTGTTGATCAGTGTTACAAGAACTGGAAAATCTAGGGAATGGAACTTTGTTTGGTAGTAAATGCCGCTATGAAGCAAATTCAGATAATCTGCATTGGTTGGCAATAAGGTTTGACTTTTCTTGTTAAACAGATGCTGTTTAAATCTCAATAAATACCGTGCTGGCCAAGTGCCCACTGAACGTGCTCTCGCACCAGTTCAGAAGGCTCAAATTTTCGGAACAATAGTGCTTCAATCGTTTCCGGTGTGCTTTCAGCGTTGCCTAGCGCTGTCGCAACATTTCGAAGCCATCGTTCGTATCCTAGTCTTCGAATGGCTGAACCTTCGGTTTTTTCTAGGAAATCTTCCTCAGTCCAATAAAATACCTCGCTTAAACGCACAGTATCCAAGTCGCACCTCACTTGAAATGCTGTTTCTTCCGTATCGCTTGAAAACTTGTTCCAAGGGCATACAATTTGACAATCGTCGCATCCAAATACCCGGTTGCCAATAGCAGTGCGATATTCGATTGGAATCGCTCCTTTGTTTTCAATAGTCAAATATGAGATGCATTTATTTGCATCTACCACATACGGTTCGACAATAGCATCTGTCGGGCATGCGTTGATACAAGCTTCGCAACTGCCGCAATGCTCGGTTTCAGGTCTGTCAATCGGCAAAGGGATATCAGTGTAGAGTTCGCCAAGGAAAAACCAGGAACCGGCGCGCCGGTTGAGCAAATTTGAATGTTTGCCAATCCAACCTAAGCCGGCTTTTTGTGCAAGTGGTTTTTCCATCACAGGTGCACTGTCTGCGAACGCGCGATAACCAAACTCACCAATTTCAACTTCAATGCGGTTTGCTAATTGTTGCAGACGTTTTCTAATCAATTTATGGTAATCTCTGCCAGTTGCGTAACGTGAAATGAATGCAGTTATCGAATCTGCAAGAACCTCCTCGCTGTTTCTTGCCTCAGGTGGAAAATAGTCCATACGCACTGAGATAATCCTGATGGTGCCCGGAACTAACTCGCTAGCGCGGGTTCTTTTTGAGCCATGGCATTGCATGTAGTCAAGTTCCGCATGAAGGCCTTGTTTCAACCATTGGTGCAGGTAGTTTTCAGCTTCGGATAGATCAGTGTCAGTGATTCCAACTTGTTGAAACCCTAATTGCTGTCCCCAATCTTTAATTTTGGTTGCCAAGGTTTCTAATTCGACTTGCTTGAACTCCATTGAATATATTGACGAACAATTTGTAAATTTGCTATTTTGCTGTTTATGTTTGAAATTGCCAACGAATATTACCCGCGGAGTATCAAATCATAATCTACGCAATCTAGATACAGAGTATAATCTAAGACGAAAATTCCCCTTTGCAACCAAATAAAACATTTAGGTAGAGTACATTCACACGGTTTATTTGCAGCCAATTCACACCAGTTCGCAAGCACAACAGTTGGATTCTGTCGCAATTGGTAAGTATGGCATCCCGGGTTTTGAGTTGATGCATAGGGCCGGTTATGGCGCGTTCAAGGTTTTCCAACGCATTTGGCCAAAATGTGACAGCGTGGCCATCTTGTGTGGCAGTGGGAATAATGGGGGTGATGGTTACGTATTTGCAGCCTTCGCTTTCAAAGCTGGACTGAGCGTTCAAGTATACAGAACCGGCAAGCCTAAATCTGAGGAATCTAAACGAGCCTGCGAAGAATATTGCAGCCTAGGCGGGGCAATTGACAATGCCAGTCATGATCTCCCGCTCAATCAGTTTGATGCTGTTGTTGATGCGCTTCTAGGTACTGGTCTCACGAGCGATGTTAGTGGAAAAGTTTGCGATATTATTTATCAAGTAAATGATTGCGGAAAATCAGTACTGGCGTTGGATGTTCCATCCGGTCTTGATGCTGATACTGGATGCGTTCGGGGTTGTGCAGTGCGAGCAAATTTGACAGTTACATTCATATCGATAAAAATTGGATTGTTAACCGGTACTGGTAAAGATCATTGCGGAAGCTTAAAACTAAACACACTTGAACTGACACAGCCGATCTATGATGAAGTGCCAGCTGCTGCGTATCTTGTTTGTAAGAAAGAGTTGGCTAATCACATTCGACCGCGCAGTGCTGATTCGCACAAAGGTGTTTCGGGCCGGGTTTTAGTCATTGGTGGCAATCGTACGATGCGCGGTGCAGCTCTTATGGCTGCACAGGCTGCATATCGGTCTGGTGCGGGACTCGTTGCTATTGTATCAACGAACATCCGTGATGATTTCCCTCAGTCATATCCGGAAATTAGAATTTACGATTCAGAGCTTGACTCTGTTTCTGAGCTGATTAGTTGGGCTGGTGCAGTTGCAATCGGTCCAGGTTTGGGGCAAGACCGGTGGGCTTTAGGGGTTTGGAGCCAAGCGATAGAGTCAAATGCACAGCTAGTTGTCGATGCCGACGCGTTAAACCTTCTAGCAAACCAGTTTGAGAAAAAAGATGATTGGGTATTGACACCACATCCCGGCGAGGCTGGACGGTTGCTTGGGATTTCGACAGCAGCGATTCAGGCCGATCGTCTGTCTGCTGCCAAACAAATTGTTACGCGCTATGGTGGTGTCTGCATACTCAAAGGTGCCGGCACGGTAATTGCTTCCGAAAATGAAGTGTGGATCTGTGACAAGGGCAATCCGGGCATGGCAACAGGTGGCATGGGTGACGTCTTAACAGGCATGGTCTGCACATTTTTAGCACAGGGATTAGCTCCCTTGGTAGCAGCGCGAATAGCTGCTTGGCTTCATGCTGTGGCCGGCGATTGTTGTGCCCATAAATCAGGTCTGGTAGGTATGGTTGCAACTGACCTTTTGCCGCTAATTCGCAAAAACTTGAATCAACTCGTCAATGACAGCTCTTAACCAATTGCAAACTAAGACTAAATCTCAAGTTGAGAAGATTGAGTGTGTTGATGACATGCTGGAGCTAGGTGGCAGGCTGGCGCAGTACGTTCGACCTGCGCTGACTATGTATTTTGAAGGTGAACTCGGAGTTGGCAAGACAACGCTGATTCGCGGATTAATCAATAAATTAGTTCCCTTTGCTGTAGTTCAAAGCCCGACTTTTTCAATTATGAATTCTTATCAGACACAATCTGAACTTGAGTTGGTGCACATGGACCTTTACCGAATTGAAGAGCCGCAAGAATTACTCCTGATCGGGGCGGATGAGATTTTCGATGGCAATGGCGTTTATCTGATTGAATGGCCTAGGCGAGGTGGCGCAGTTGTCCCTGTCCCTGATATCTGTGTAACAATGGAACATGTCGGTCCTGCTAGAGTTGTAACTGTGGAGTTAATGGACTGATATGCGTTCGTGTGGAATAAACGCAAGGTGGATTTTATGTCTGTCTGTTTTGATTTCGATATCCATTGTATCGCCAGCAGTTTGGTCAACGGTTGTCAACGATATTCGCGCATGGAATGCACCGGATCACACTCGGGTAGTGTTCGATGCTGACTCGCCAGTTGAGTACAAATTGTTTGAATTGAAGAAACCGGCGCGAATTGTCATTGATATAACCCGTGGTGAATTGGCAGACCCTTTACCATCCAAGATTGACCTTGCTGGCCGGGTCAAGAGAATCAGAGTCGGTGAGCGGGAAAATGCACTGAGATTTGTTTTTGATCTAGGCAGCGCAATACGCATTGAGCACTTCACCCTCAAGCCCAATGAAATTTATGGCAATCGGCTGGTGATTGATTTCTTTCCTGATGTTGTCCCCCCTGAAGTGCAAGAAGAAGCCAAAAAACGCTCGGAGGTGTTAGTAATCATAGATGCCGGTCATGGTGGGGAGGATCCTGGGGCTATCGGTTACAAGAAAACCTATGAAAAACATGTCGTTCTCAAAATAGCTAGACAGCTTAAAAAAGAGTTGGATAAGGAACCCGGAATAAAAGCAAAGCTTACGCGAGATGGAGACTACTATATTCCACTCCGCAAGCGCATACAAATTGCTACTCGGGAGCGGGCTGATTTATTTATTTCAGTTCACGCTGATGCTGCAGAACGTCGTGGCGCTAAAGGAATATCCGTATTTGCCTTGTCTCAGAGCGGTGCGACAAGCGAGCGAGCACGGCTATTGGCTAGCAAGGAAAACGCTTCTGATATGCTTGCCGGTGAAAACATGGCTAACAGGAACAAAAACGTAGCAGAAGTTATAGCTAGCTTGTCCTTCGATGGTACTATTGATCGTAGCATCATACTCGGTGCATTGGTACGCAAGCACCTTGCTGATGTCGGACCGATGCATGGCAATGATGTTGAAAAGGCTGGATTCGTAGTACTGAAAGCACCGCAAATTCCTTCAATTTTAGTAGAAGTTGGATTTATTTCTAATCCGAAGGAAGAACGCTTGCTGAACACTGCCCAATACAGAAAAAAAGTTGTAAAAGGCATCAAAGCAGGTGTTGTTGAATATATTCGAAAATACCCATGGAGTCGAGACCGATGGCGCTCAGCGAGCAATTGAAAGATGAAATGAATACAGATCAGACCAATTCCGGTTTGCAAAAGCCAACACATATCCAAAGATTAGATGACCGTGTTATCGACAAAATAGCGGCAGGAGAGGTAATTGAAAGGCCGGCATCTGTGCTTAAGGAGCTGATTGAAAATAGTATTGATGCGGGAGCTAACAGCATTGAGATTGAGGTGCATTCAGGCGGTACTCAGAGTATGCTGGTGCGCGACAATGGTCATGGAATTTACCACCATGAATTGAAATTAGCATTGTCGCGACATGCAACTAGCAAGCTGATCGATTTCAACAATTTGGAACAGGTCAAGACTTTGGGATTTCGCGGCGAGGCATTGCCGAGCATTGCATCGGTTTCGCGTATGACTGTCTCAACCCGAACGGCGGATGATTCTCACGGCTGGCAGATTGAAACTGATGCCGGAAGCTTTAAGGATGAACCGGCGCCAATACAGTTGATTGGCGGTACAACGATACAGGTGCGAGATCTTTTTTTCAATGTCCCTGCCCGTCGCAAGTTCCTGAAAAACCCAACAACTGAGTTCAAACACATCCGCAAACTAATTAGGCAAATGGCACTCAGTCGTGGTCAAATTCGCTTTGAGTTGCGTCACAATGACCAACAGGTGGACTGTTATGAGCCAGCGACGGATGATGAGAGTCTCAAAAAGCGGTTGGCAACTATCTTTGATGACACTTTTTCAGAGAGCTTCATACGAGTAGAACGGGAAGGCTTGGATATGCGGCTCAGCGGTTGGTTGGGGCAGCCAGACCAAGCCCGAACTCAACCAGATCAGCAGTACTTGTATGTAAACGGGCGTTTTGTACGGGACCGACGAATTATGCACGCTGTAAAGCAGGCATACATTGACGTGCTATTTGACACTTCCCGGTTTCCACGTTGTGCGCTGTTTTTGGAAATTTCAACGGAATTGGTGGATGTCAATGTGCATCCTACAAAATCGGAAATTAGGCTGAAGGACTCGAACGAGGTATATCGATTTGTTTTACGCTCAGTGGGCGGCGCGCTTGGTGGTGAACGGCCAGGCGGGCGCGAACCATTGAAAATGTCAACTGAAAAAGTGGTATCCCGGCCTTCCGGGGTACACGTTTCGCAGCATCAGGAGAGTCTATCTTTGCCAGTTAACCAAGGCTGGACAGACGCGCTTGATCTAAACAGAGTTACTGATAGTCGCAACGCATCAGCGACAGTTGACCGCAAAGCGGCTGCTGACCCCCCTCTTGGGCTAGCGCTTGGTATGATTGGAGGCGCTTTCGTGCTTGCAGAAAATAAAGAAGGGTTGGTCATTGTAGATATGCATGCTTCGCATGAACGTTTGACCTACGAAAAACTGAAAAAGCAGTATGAAGACACTGAAGTGCACACCCAACAGTTGATGGTGCCATACATTCTCAAGGTGTCTGCGTCCGAAGTTGATATCGCTATGGAGAATGTTGATTTACTTTCCAAGTTCGGATTTACAATCACTATGGCTGGTGAGAATACGCTGGCGATTCGCTCAGTGCCTAGCATACTTGGTAACAGCGATGTTGAGAAGCTTATTCGAGACGTGCTGTCTGACTTGATAGAGTATGGCAGTGCCGACCGAATCGAACATGTTAAAAACGAGTTGCTAGCTACGCTTTCTTGCCACACTGCTGTCAGAGCCAATCAGCGTTTGACCATTGAAGAAATGAACGCATTATTGAGGCAGATGGAAGTTACGGCACTTTCAGGGTATTGCAGCCATGGACGGCCAACTTGGAAACAAATAACAATGAAAGAACTAGACCGAATGTTTTACAGAGGTCAGTAGCATTAATGAAACCAGCGGCATGTAAGGCCAAACCGCAGGTGGTTTTTCTTATAGGCCCCACGGCGGCTGGTAAAACTGAGATTGCTATGGATGTCGCAAAAAAATTTCCTGTTGATATTATCAGTGTGGATGCTGCACAAGTGTATCGCGGTATGGATATCGGTACCGCCAAACCTCCACCGGATGTTTTAGCGGACACACCACACAAACTAATCGATATTTGTGAGCCTTGGGAGCGCTACTCAGCTGGTCGTTTTCGCAAGGATGCTTTGCATGAAATGCAGGTAACCATTGAGAACGGACGAATTCCATTGCTTGTTGGTGGAACGATGTTTTATTTCAAGATTTTGGAAAGCGGGCTGTCAAATCTGCCGCAACGTGAAGATGCGGTACGTGCGCAGCTACTTAAACAAGCTGAAAAGTTTGGTTGGCCATATCTGCATGCAATGCTTAAACGAATAGATCCGCAATCAGCTTCAAAAGTTTCAGTCAACGATAGACATCGCATACAGCGTTTGCTTGAAGTGTACATGATTGAAAAGCACTCACCGAGCGCAGTTATGCAAATCCGGCCTGCTAACCCCCTTGCATATCCAATTGTGAAAATCGCAGTTGTATGCGGTGGTCGAGATAAGCTTAGGTCAGCTATTGAACTTCGATTTCGCACGATGTTAGAAAATGGTTTTCTTGTAGAAGCAGAGCGTCATTATTGTTCACCGAAATTTGATGAATCGCTTCCAGCGATGCGTCTAGTGGGATACAAGCAGGCTTGGCGCTATTTTGACGGCTCTATAGGATATGACCAAATGGTAAAAAGTTCGATTCAGGCAACGAGTGAGATTGCAAAGCGTCAACTGACATGGATCAGGAACACAGCTGGTGTGATTTGGACTGACCGTTCGATAACTGCAACAAGTGATAATGTTTGCAATATTTTAGATAGCATACTTCACAATTGAGAAGCGGTTCAAGTGTAAGATTTGAATCGTAATAGAAGAACATTTCCACTCGAAAGAAAAATATTATGACTCCTGCAATTGAATATATAGACTATTAGTCGTATATCATTAGTCATATCAAACAAACAATACTTTCAACATTACTAAATGGAAGATTTATGACTACACAGCAAAAAGGTTCTTTGTTACAAGAGCCATTCTTGAACAGTCTTCGGAAACAGAAAATTCCTGTTTCAATTTATTTGATCAATGGGATCAAACTTCAGGGGCAAATTGAATCATTCGATCGATTCGTGGTTCAGTTGCGGGCAAGTGTAACTCAAATTGTATACAAGCACGCCATTTCTACAATAGTTCCGTCCAAACCGGTGAATCTTGATACATCGGAATGAATGACTAGTTTGGCTTGATATTGAGCGTCAATTTCAACGCAGCTCCTCAGTCTCAAACGGAAAGATTGCTTGGTTTTGGAGAGTAGTCTAAACGTTTGAAAGGTAATCAGGTTAATGGCGCACAGGTAATGGCGGATATTCAGCCCGATAGAGTAATACTCGTTCGTCAGGAGCCTGCTGGGCGTTATGGCAGTTTTCAGCGACTGGAGGAAATTCAGTTGCTTGCCGAGTCGGCTGGAGCTGAGGTTGCAGGACTCGTGCTGTCTAAACGCAGTTCGCCTGATAGTGCTACATTCATAGGGAGTGGCAAGGTTGAAGAACTGAGGCAGATGGTGCAAGACTTTTCTGCCTCGGTTGTTATTGTTGATCATTCTATTTCACCTGTGCAAGAGAGAAATCTTGAACGGGCAGTATCAGTGCGAGTGGTTGACCGAACGCGATTGATTTTAGACATCTTTGCGCGTCGAGCATCTAGTCGCGAAGGTAAACTTCAAGTAGAGCTTGCTCAGCTGAAACATCTGTCTACCAGATTGATTAGGGGTTGGACGCATTTGGAGCGGCAAAAAGGTGGTATCGGATTAAGAGGCCCTGGCGAAACTCAGCTTGAAACTGACCGTCGCTTGATTGGCCGTAGAATCAAGGCACTGGTCAAGCGTTTAGAGAAGCTTCGTACTCAGCGTGAGTTGCGTCGAGTCAGTCGTAAGAAAGTGCCGATTTCGACTGTGGCATTGGTTGGCTACACAAACGCTGGTAAATCTGCACTATTCAATCGTCTTACTGGTGCTGCAGTTGGCTCTCAAGACATGCTGTTTTCAACGCTTGACACCATGATGCGTAGATTTGAAGTGCCAAGCTATGGAGCGGTGATTATTTCCGATACTGTTGGATTTATTCGGGATTTACCACATGGCTTGATTTCAGCTTTTCATGCAACACTTGAAGAGGTGTCTAATGCTTCACTGCTACTTCATGTTATTGATTCTTCTTGTGAGGAAGAATGTGAAAAACGCATTGACGATGTTGAAAAAGTTCTAAATGAATTGCAAGCCGGTGAAATTCCTCGTATAGAGATTTACAACAAAATTGACCTTACTAGTGAATTTCCTAAACAACGAACAGACAATAATACAGGTATTGAGAAAATCTGGCTTTCCGCCAAAACCGGAGAAGGTGTCGAGATACTAGCCCAAGCTCTTTGTGATTTTTTCAGGCACGGTTATGTCAAGGGGCGAATTTGTATCCCTCCGTGTGCGGGCAAACTTCGTTCATCTGTGTACAATCGAATAGGTGTTGCTAGTGAGGAAACTCTTGATACTGGAGAATCAGTGCTTGACCTTGAAATGTGTGACAGTGACATTCAATGGCTCAACGCTAATCAGGATTTCAAAGATGAGTACTGGCAAATTAAGCCATTTATTGATACCAAGTCTTGAGTTGCTATAGCGTTTCGTCAACTTAGCTGTAAATACTGCAAAGAACTATACTAGCGCATATTAAGCTTATTCGATTAGAATTTAATTATTAAATTGTGTGTGGAGATAATAGCTTCATACAAAATTAGCCGTCAGTTTTGAGTGGTTTAGGAGGGAATCTAAAGATGGCACACGGTGTTTGGGAAACTTTGGTTCCGAGTTTTAAGTCTGATTCATCCAAGATTGCTTGGGTATGCAGGACAAAAAATGAAGGAACAAAAACTTATAGTTATGGTGAAATTCACGATAGTGTGCTGAGCATGGCTGGGCGCCTCCGACAACAAGATATTTCACAAGGCGATGTCGTTGCCCTCATGGGTCCAAATGGCCCTCACTGGGGCGTGGGAGCATTGGCAGTAATGAAACTCGGCGCGATTCTATCACCAGTGCATATCGGCAATAGCACTGATGACATCAGGCAGCAGTTAGAGATGATAAATCCAAAACTCATTCTTACCTATCAGGTTGATGAGAAACTTGGTGACATATCAACCCCCAAGTTGGAGATTAACCTTGGCACGGAGTTAACCGATTCGGAATCGCGTCAGCCTAAGGGCAATTTTGGTTCGCTGGAATGTCTGAGAATCTATACATCCGGATCAACAGGGGCACCGAAGATTGTCCGTCTTTCACATGACAATGTTTCTTCGAACTTTGTCGCCTGTAGCCGAATTGTCAAGCTAAATTCGAAAGATCGGTTTTTAAGCTTGTTGCCGTTATCACACACCTTTGAGTTAGTTGGTGGTATGTTGCTACCGTTGTATTGCGGTGCGTCTATCGCATTGCCGAAAGTATTGACAGCACAGGAAGTGCTTGATGCAATGCAAGAAGAATCTGTATCAGTGGTTCTCGCAGTTCCAAGGCTTTATCGAAATATCAAGCTTGGCATGGAGAAGAAATTCCGTGAAGGCAGTGTATTTTTGCGTTTCTACATTTCACTGTTGGGAGCTTTGCCTTTACCACTTAGGCGCTGGTTGAATCAACCGCTGAGAAAAAAGATAAGCCCGAAACTTCGGTATTGGGTAAGTGGTGGCAGCCGACTTGATCCGAATATAGCCAAGTTTTACAGAAATCTTGGTATTAGTTTGAGACAGGGATATGGCATGACCGAGACGTCACCGGTAATTGCAGTGCAGGAGGCTTTCCCGGAAAACTTGGATAGCGTCGGCTATGCTATCGATGGTGTTCAAGTGATGATTGATGAACCCAATGAGTTAGGGTCCGGTGAAGTTTTAGTTAAAGGCCAAAACGTCATGCTAGGGTATACGGACGATGAATTGACAAAGCAAGCTATGAAAGGAGAGTGGTTTCGGACTGGAGACATAGGTCGATTGGATGGCTCAGGTAATCTTTGTCTGACTGGCCGGCAGAAACGGATTATTGTTACTGAGGCTGGGAAGAATGTATTTCCAGAAGAACTTGAAACCTTGCTTGAGCGTTATGCAGAAGTCAAGGAAGCAGGGATAGTAGATATAGAAAATCGACCAGCGGTTGTATTGGCAATGGAAGACGCAGAGCATTCTCACACCAAGGCTAAGGAAATTATCAAGGATTTCAATGCCAAGGCGTCATCACATAATCGCATCTCAAGCATAGCGGTCGTTGAAGAACTGCCACGTACACCACTTGGAAAAACCGCACTATCCAAGCTTAAGGAGGTTTTTAACGCGAATCGCGTTGACTGACTTGAATCCACAAATCAGGTTTAATTCAACTCTTCTAGTCCATTCTAACAATCTGTTGCGCTGTGGACTGAGGTTCCTCAGATCACCATCTTGTTGCTGATCTCCATCACTTGAGGTGAGATGTTGAAAATCTACAACGTAGCCTTATTTATTCTTTGACATTAATTTACATTTTGTTGGAGAAAACAGCCTTGAATCCTGAGAAATTAACTGCAAAACTTCGCTCTGCGCTGAGCGATGCCCATAGCGTTGCTGTTGGGCGGGATCATCAGTTTATTGAGCCGGTTCATTTGATAGTCGCTCTAATCGATCAAAAAGGCGGGACTGTGCACCATTTGCTTACTCAAGCAGATGTAAATGTACCTCAACTGCGGTCCAAGCTTGGTCAATATCTTGATAGTTTGCCCCAAGTAATTGGCGCAGATGGTGTGTTGCAATATACGAATGATCTTATCAAACTCCTGAATCGTGCTGACGCGCTGTCGCAGAAACGGGGAGATCAGTTTGTCTCTAGCGAACTGGTTGCGCTTGCCGCGGTTGATGATAAAGGTAAGATCGGTAAAATCTTGCGTGAAGCAGGTGCAACGCGTAGCTTGTTAGAACAGAGAATTGAGCAGATGCGAGGCGGTCAGACAGTTGATGATCCGAGTGGTGAAAATCAGCGTCAAGCCTTAGAAAAATATACCATCGATGTTACCGAGCGGGCGGAACAAGGCAAACTAGATCCGGTTATTGGGAGAGATGATGAGATCCGCAGAACGATTCAAGTATTGCAGCGACGAACCAAAAACAATCCGGTTTTAATTGGCGAGCCTGGTGTTGGCAAAACTGCGATAGTTGAAGGGCTTGCACAGAGGATTGTTGATGGAGAAGTGCCGCAAGGCCTAAAAGGAAAACGCTTATTAGCGCTTGATCTTGGCTCTTTGATTGCTGGCACTCAGTATCGCGGTGAATTTGAGGAGCGAGTGAAAGCGCTGCTAAATGAACTGGCAGGCCAAGAAGGGCAAGTCGTACTGTTTATTGACGAGTTGCATACTATGGTTGGAGCCGGAAAAGCTGAAGGTTCAATGGATGCTGGCAATATGTTAAAACCGGCTCTTGCCCGCGGAGAGCTACACTGCATTGGGGCGACTACGTTAGACGAATATCGCAAGTATGTTGAAAAGGATGCAGCGCTTGCGCGTAGGTTTCAGCAGATTATTGTACAGGAGCCGAGCTTGGAGAATACAGTTGCAATGTTGCGCGGCATTAAGGAGCGTTATGAGCTTCATCATGGTGTTGATATCACTGATCCAGCGATTGTAGCAGCCTCGACTTTGTCGCATCGTTATATAACTGATCGGAACCTGCCAGATAAAGCTATTGATCTGATAGACGAAGCAGCCAGTCGCATACGCATTGAGATTGACTCGAAACCGGAGGCACTTGATCGACTTGATCGCAAGATTATTCAGCTCAAGATTGAGCGCGAAGCACTCAAGAATGAGACTGACAAGGCTTCCAAAGAACGATTGCAAAAACTTGAGGACGAATTGAGTCTCCTAGAAAAAGACTATTCGGACCAAGAGCAAGTGTGGTTCAGTGAAAAAGCAGCTGTCGTTAGTTCGCAGCATATCATGGAGCAGTTAGACCAAGCTAGGACCGACGCTGTCAATGCACAACGCGCTGGTAATTTAGACCGTCTTGCCAAGTTGCATAATGAAACCATACCTGAGCTTGAGCGACAGCTTGAAAGATCTCGATCTGAGGAAGACACGGAGTTTGAATTGCTTAAAAACAGTGTTACCGAGGAAGAAATTGCCGAAGTGGTATCCAATGCAACAGGTATTCCGGTCAGCAAAATGTTAGAAGGCGAGAGGGAAAAACTACTTCACATGGAACAAGAGATTGGTCACCGAGTGATTGGCCAGCGACCAGCGATCACTGCGGTTGCCAACGCAGTCCGCAGATCTCGTACTGGTTTGTCTGACCCCGATCAACCTACCGGTACGTTTTTGTTTTTAGGTCCGACTGGTGTAGGCAAGACTGAGCTCTGTAAAGCACTCGCTGAGTTTTTGTTCGATCAGGAAGACGCATTGTTGCGTATTGACATGTCGGAGTTCATGGAGAAGCATTCGGTTGCGCGCTTGATTGGCGCCCCTCCGGGTTATGTTGGCTATGAGGAAGGTGGGCACTTAACCGAACTGGTTCGTCGTCGACCATATAGTGTCATTCTACTTGACGAAATTGAGAAGGCTCATCCGGATGTGTTCAATATTTTGTTGCAAGTATTGGATGATGGGCGCCTGACAGATGGTCATGGACGCACAGTCGATTTTCGAAATACAGTGGTGGTAATGACTTCAAACCTCGGCTCAGATTTGATTCAGAAAATGCAATCTGTTTTTTCTGGCGTTGAAGGGAATAAAAATGTTAATAGCGAATACGATGAGATAAAACAAGCAGTAATGGAAGAAGTGGGAAGGCATTTTCGTCCTGAGTTCATCAATCGTATCGATGATATCATAGTATTCCATTCGTTATCTAGAGAGCATGTACATGGCATTGCTCGAAATCAGATCGAATATTTGCACAAAAGGCTTGCTAGTCGCGACATGAAGTTGCACATTGATAATGAAGCGTTGGATCATTTAGCTGAGATTGGATTTGATCCAGTCTATGGTGCTCGTCCATTGCGCCGCGCGATACAGTCTGAGATTGAAAATCCGTTGGCAAAGGAGATTCTTGCTGGGATGTTTGCCTCTGGAGACTCAATTGCTGTTATCTGGGATCATGATTCATTCAAATTTGTGAAACACACTAACGAAGAGAAACAGAAAAACGCAGCTTAAAATAGAGATTGACGTCGAATACCGTGAATAACGCAATCCCATTTCAGAAGCATGATGATTTTGAATATGGGAAAATACAAGAAGTATCGCCGCTCATTCGTCGTATAGTTGCACGCAATCCTAGCATTTTCACTTTCCGTGGTACTGGTACCTATATTATTGGACGCGGGGATGTAGCTGTCATTGATCCGGGACCTAATCTCAAAGATCATATCTCAGCGATAGCTGAGAGCCTTGCAGGCGAGACCATCTCTCATATTGTAATCACACATACACATAGTGATCATTCATCGGCTGCTTTGCCACTTCAAGCTATTTGCGGCGCACCGATTTATGGCTGTAGATTGCAGACCAATTCGGATACTGAGTGGGTGGATAACATCGAGGAAGATTTAGATCAGAGTTTTCATCCGACCTACGGGGTCAAGGATGGTGACATGATAAGCGGCAACGGTTGGAGTTTACAATGTGTGCATACACCAGGGCACATGTCGAATCATTTCTGCTATCGGTTTTTGGAGGAACAAGCGCTTTTTAGTGGTGATCATGTGATGGGATGGTCCACTAGCGTCATTATTCCGCCTGACGGATCTATGTCAAGCTATATTTTGAGTTTGAACAAGCTCCTAGGTAAAAATGATCAAGTTTACTATCCGACTCATGGACCTGCCATTCGTAGTCCAAAATTGTTAGTTGAAGCCTATATTGAGCATCGAAGACAGCGAGAAGCCAAAATTGTGCAATGTCTTCAAGATGGTGTGACTACAGTCGATCGAATGGTACCGATCGTTTATCAAGACACTGAACCAGCATTGCATGCGGCTGCTGGGCGCTCATTGCTGGCAACAATTATCAAATTGTGGGAGGAAAAGAAGGTAATGTGTGACGGTCAGCCAAGTCTTGCCGGTCAATATCACTACATAGGTACTTGAGTTTAATCTAGTTGCCAGTGAAACTGTCTGCTCATTCTGTGAACAGCATTGATTAGCACACTTACCTTATCGGGATTGATATCCGGTGTAATGCCATGTCCAAGGTTGAATATGTGACCACTGCCGTGACCATAGGCTTCAAGTATTGCATTTGTCTGGTCTTCGATCTCTTGGTTGCTGAGTTTTAATGATGCAGGGTTGAGGTTACCTTGCAGTGCGACCTTATCACCAACTCTCTTTCGTGCATCGCCAATGTTTAAAGTCCAATCAATGCCAATGGCATCGCAACCTGAATTCGCTATATCCTCAAGCCAGGTGCCACCATTCTTGGTAAAGAGAATCACTGGAACTTGGGGAACAGATTGCTGGAGAAAATTAACGATTCTTGAACAGTATTTAAGTGAGAATTGGAGATACTGTTTGGTATTGAGAATGCCGCCCCAAGTATCGAATACCATCAATGCGTTTGCACCTGCATTTGCTTTAGCAGAAAGGTACATCCCCGCTGATTCGGTAAGTTTGGTCAGCAGAGTGTGCAATTCTTCAGGGTGTTGCTCACACATTGATTTAATTTTTCGAAAATCAGTATTAGAACGTCCTTCGATCATGTAAACAGCCAAGGTCCAAGGGCTGCCGGAAAATCCTATTAATGGTACTGAGCCGTTAAGCTCTGAATTAGTAAGCCGCACTGCATCCATAACGTATCCTAGATCATCTTCAGGGTCAGGAATTGGCAACTGTTGAATTTGCTGGCGATTGGCAACGGGTTTTTCAAAAACTGGCCCGACGGATTCTACCATTCTAAGCCCTAAGCCCATTGCATCAGGAATAACCAGAATGTCTGAGAATATGATGGCCGCGTCCAACGCATAACGACGAAGCGGTTGCAGAGTTACCTCGCAAGCTAGCTCGGGTGTTCGGCATAACGTAAGAAAATCGCCGGCTTTTGTTCGCGTTTCACGGTATTCGGGCAAATATCGACCAGCTTGACGCATGATCCATATTGGTGTTTGATCGATTGGTTGTTTTCGAATTGCGCGAAGAAATCGTTCGTTCTTGATTGTTGTCGACATTGATGTATTTAACTCTGAGAACGTTGTTCTATGGCGGTAGCAATTTCAGATTGAATCAGTGCGACTACTTGTTTGGGGTCATTGCTATCGCGTATGGGCCGGCCAACTACGATGTAATCCGAATATGACCGGATGGCTTCGTAAGGGATTGTAGTGCGGACCTGATCATCACTAGCAAGTTTGCCTGCAGGTCTAATGCCTGGTGTGACGATTGAAAATGACGGGTCACCAATTACGCTGCGTATCTTCTGTGACTCACGTGGGGAGGCAATGACACCACCACAGCCACACTCATGGGCTTGTACGGATCTCATGCAAACCAACTCTTCGGCACTTTGAGTATGCCCTAGTGCTTTCAGTTGATCCGATCCCAAGCTTGTAAGGACTGACACTGCTAATATTGAGAAGTTTTCTGCCGCACTGACGGCTGCTTTCATGGTTTGTTCTTCTGCATGTACGGTAAGAAAAGCAATCTGTCGGCCATTGAGATTTCGAACTGCTCGATACACAGTTTCCGGTACATCAAAAAATTTGAAATCGGCAAATACTTTGAATTGTCGTCGGGCCAACTCGTCAATCAGTCTCAATCCGTCTTCGCTGGAGAAAAGTTCTAGGCCAATCTTGTAGAACTGGACGCAGTTGTCAAGTTGGTCAGTGAAATCAAGCGCTTGTTGAATGGTTGGAAAATCAAGCGCGACTATCAGCCGCTCTTTAATTGGAATGTCTGGTGAGGAGTTCATTAAACTCCGATGTAACTCATGATGCCCTTTGCGGCTTCTCGCCCCTCAAATACAGCAGTGACAACAAGGTCTGCACCGCGTACCATGTCTCCACCGGAAAACACCTTTGGATTGGAAGTTTGAAATGGAAAAGCGCTATCAGGGCTTGCTTTCGTGCGTAAAAATGAATCGACTTTTATATTGTACTCTGCAAACCACTCCGGTGGGCTTGGACGAAATCCAAACGCTATAATCACGTAGTCACAAGGGATGGTTTTCTCACTTTCGGCAATAGGTTTAGGCTGTCGACGACCGCGTTCGTCGGGCTCGCCAAGTTCAGTTTCGATGGTTTTGATTTGCTCTACTTTGTCCTTTCCAATGATCTCAACAGGTTGTCGGTTCCATAAGAAACGAACACCTTCTTCTTTTGCGTGCCAGACCTCTTTTCTGGAACCTGGCATATTTACTTCGTTGCGTCGATAGACACAGGTAACGCGATTGGCTCCTTGTCGAACTGCTGTGCGGACGCAATCCATTGCGGTATCACCCCCACCTAAGACAACCACATTCTGTCCCTGCATGTTGATATGAGGCCATTTGCCAGGTTGCCAGCCTTCTACATGGTTATTGTTACCAATGAGATAAGGTAGGGCTTCATGGACGTTAGCCAAATTTTCGCCTGGAAATCCGCCTTTCATGTAAGTGTATGCGCCCATACCTAAAAAAACACTGTCAAAATTACGCAACAGATCGTCAAAATTGATATCGGTTCCGACTTCTGTATTGAGTATAAACCTGACCCCCATTTCTTGCATGATCAGGTGTCTTTTCAAAACGATTTGTTTTTCTAATTTAAACGGTGGAATGCCGAATGTAAGAAGCCCGCCGATTTGGGGATAGCGGTCAAACACAGTTACTGCAACACCATTTCGAATCAGGACGTCAGCGCAGGCCAGTCCGGCTGGACCGCTGCCAACTACTGCTACATGTTTGCCAGTAGGCTCAACGTTTGTAAGATCAGGTTTCCATCCGCGGGCAAATGCTTCGTCAGTGATATATTTTTCAATTGCACCAATGCTGATTGCACCAAAACCGTTGTTCATGGTACAGGCGCCCTCACACAATCGGTCTTGTGGACAGATTCGACCGCAAATCTCTGGAAGTGAGTTTGTTTGATGCGATAGCTCGGCGGCTTCAAACAACCGTTTCTCCGAGATCAGATCGAGCCAATCCGGAATGAAGTTGTGAACAGGGCATTTCCACTGACAGTAGGGATTGCCGCAGGAGATGCAACGTGCAGCCTGTGCAGATGCAGTATCTGCATCATAGTGGTGATAGATCTCATTCCAATGAGCGATTCGCGACTGAGCGGCATCCTTCGGCGGGTCTTGGCGCGGCAACTCAAGATATTCAAAATTCTTTTGCATCGCTACTACTTCAATTTTACGCGGCTTCGCGAAGCGTTTCCATCAAATCTTTGATATCAGCCGCTTTTGGTTTCACTAACCAGAATTTGCCTACTAACTGTGGAAAATCTCGATCAACTTTACTGCCCCATTTACTACCCGTCTCTTCAACGTGTTCTCCAATCAACTCATGCAAGTAGCTCAAGTGTGGTCCCATGTCTTCATGCGTTATGCGGTGAATATCAATCAATTCATGATTGTAGCAATCGACAAATATGCGCTCTATATCAAGTACAAACGCAATTCCACCAGTCATTCCAGCGCCAAAGTTAACGCCAGTTTGTCCTAGAGAAAGGACAGCACCTCCTGTCATATACTCGCATGCGTGGTCACCGCATCCCTCTAGCACAGCAATGGCTCCTGAGTTTCTGACTGCGAAACGCTCTCCAGCGGTGCCAGCGGCAAAAAACTTGCCACCAGTAGCGCCATATAGGCAAGTGTTTCCAGCTATTGGTGTTTTATGTGTATCAAGTGGACTCGTCACAGAAGGTTTGAGAACGATCTTCCCGCCGGCCATGCCTTTGCCTACATAGTCGTTGGTATCGCCTTCTAGGTACAATTCCAACCCGTTAATGTTCCAAGCGCCAAAGCTCTGGCCAGCGGTACCTTTGAAAAATATTTTTAATGGTGTTTCGATGTTGGCACGCGTTTTTGCGATTTCCCCAGACAAGCGCGCGCCGATAGAGCGGTTCGTGTTTTCAATGGTGTAATAAAACTCGCTATTTTCACCTGATTGAATCACCGGCATAATGTCTGTAACCATGCGCTCGGCAAGTTTGGCTTGGTCCCACGGCTTGTTTCGAAGTGCAGTAACATGACGCGGTACGTCATCGTCAACACCTGCGGTCGACAGTACAGGGTTCAGGTTGAGGCGTTTTTGTTTGATAGATTTGCCATCCAAAACTTCAAGTAATTCAGGCCTGCCAATCACTTCGTTGAGGTTTCGCGCACCAATTTTGGATAAAATCTCACGGACTTCTTCTGCGACAAACCGGAAGTAACGTACAACCTTGTCTTTGGTGCCGGTAAAGTGAGCATCACGCAAGGTGTTATTCTGCGTGGCAACGCCAGTTGCGCAATTGTTTAAATGGCAGACTCGCAGGTATTTACAACCGATTGCAATCATAGGTGCAGTTCCAAATCCAAACGAATCGGCGCCCAAGATCGCTGCTTTGATGACGTCTAATCCAGTTTTCAAACCACCGTCTATCTGCAGGCGTACTCGGTGTCGTAATCCATTCATTCTGAGTGTCTGTTGTGTTTCAACCAGTCCCATTTCCCAAGGGCTACCAGCGTATTTGACCGATGTCAATGGGCTTGCGCCAGTGCCTCCATCATAACCGGCTATTGTAATCAGGTCGGCATAGGCTTTTGCAACGCCAGCGGCGATTGTACCGACACCTGCTTCTGATACCAGTTTGACAGAGACTAAAGCATCCGGATTAATTTGTTTTAAGTCGAATATCAGCTGTGACAGATCTTCAATAGAATAGATGTCATGGTGTGGTGGTGGTGAAATAAGTGCGACACCAGGGGATGAATAGCGCAACGATGCAATCATCTCATTGACTTTGTGTCCGGGTAACTGACCACCTTCGCCGGGTTTGGCACCTTGGGCAATTTTGATTTGAAGAACTTCGGCATTAACCAAGTAATTGGGTGTAACACCAAATCGCCCTGATGCAATTTGTTTGATTTTTGAAGTACGGGTGGTGCCGTAGCGACTTGGATTTTCACCGCCTTCGCCAGAGTTCGATCGTCCTCCAATTTCATTCATGGCTTCGGCTAAAACCTCATGTGCTTCGGGAGAGAGTGCACCTAGTGACATTGCAGCGCTATCGAACCTTGAAAGTATGTTTTCAACCGACTCCACTTCTTTTAACGCTATTGCTTGACAACGGTTTTCGGTGATTCCCAGCAAATCTCTCAAGACCGTAGGTTGACGGTTATTGACTAGTGAGGAAAATTTTCTATAGTCATCCTGATTACCGCTTTCAACAGCAGCATGAAGTGCATGGACGACATCTGGGTTGAAAGCATGGTACTCACCTTCAACAGAATATTTCAGCAGTCCACCTTGGCGTACGGTGGTACGAGGATCCCAAGCAGAGTCTGCCAGTTGACTTTGATCATTCTCAATATCCTCAAAATTTATGCCTTCGATTCTAGTCACCGTCCCGCGAAAGCACAAATCAACAACTTCGCTACTAAGTCCCACCGCCTCAAACAACTGAGAACCGCGATAGCTGGCAATTGTGGAGATGCCCATTTTTGACATGATTTTGAACAATCCCTTTTTTATCCCTTGTCGATAGGCGCGCAGTGCTGAAAGCGATTGGTTTTCACTAGCTTTTTCTCCTGCAAGTTGCCGCACAATTGCATAAGCAAGATACGGATAGACGGCTGTTGCGCCATAGCCGATCAGAACCGCGAAATGATGTGGGTCGCGAGCTGTGGCTGTTTCAACAATGATATCTACATCGCATCGAATACTATTGGCAATCAATCTATGGTGTACGGCGCCAGTTGCTAATAACGCATGAATGGGTAGAGTTTCACTGGAAATTCCGCGGTCGGTCAAGCACAGTATGGAATAACCTGACTCTGTGGCATTCACCGCTTCGTCGCATACGCGTTCAATTGCGTTTTTGAGTCCTTCGTCGCGTGGGTAATTGAGGTTAATTTTCCAAACTTTGTACGCTGGGTCTTCTTGTGATTGAATAAGGTTGAACTTACGTCCGGACAGGATTGGTGAGCCAATTACCAGCTGTTTAGCATGCTCGGGAATTTCTTCAAATAAACCGAAAGTAGGACCGATAGAAGTCTCAAGCGACATCACTATCTTTTCTCGCAATGGATCAATTGGTGGGTTCGTCACTTGAGCGAACTGTTGTCGAAAATAGTCATAGAGCGAGCGAATTTCAGTTGATAAAATTGGCAACGGCGTATCGTCGCCCATCGACCCGACGGCTTCTTGGCCTATTTCACTCAACATACGAATAACATATTCCTGTTCCTCAAATGACAAATCGAACATTTTCTTGTAGACTTGCCGCTCAAATGGGTTCAGTTTGGCACTGACATGTGTGTCATTCATCAATCGTGTATAGATTCGACGTTGATGTCGCTCCAACCAGCGGCCATAAGGTTGGCGGGATTTAAGCATGTCGTTTATGTTCTCTGGTAACAGGACATTACCGGTACGGGTGTCAACAGCGAACATTTCACCGGGTTTCAACCGCCCTTTTGCGACAAGGTCTTCGTCTCGGTATTTGTGAACACCAACCTCGGTGCATAGTGTGATACATCGATCAGCTGTGATGACATATCGAGCTGGCCGCAGGCCATTTCGATCCATAACGCAGGCTGCATATCGGCCATCGGTCAACACAATTCCAGCCGGCCCATCCCAAGGTTCTGCATGAGCAGCGTTGAACTGGTGGAACGCGCGCAAGTCAGGGTCCATGGTATGCACATTTTGCCAAGCCGGCGGCACCAGAATTTGCATTGCATGGAAAATGTCCATTCCCCCACTGACATAGAAATCAAGCATGTTGTCTAAACTGCCGGAATCCGAGGTCTCGGAGTTGACAAGTGGTAGAAGCTCCTCAATATTTTCATGTAGAGAGTCATCGAATCGGGAGCTTCTGGCAGTTGCCCAGTTGCGGTTGCTCTGAATCGTATTGATCTCGCCGTTGTGAGCGAGCATTCGAAATGGTTGTGCTAAATTCCAAGTTGGTGCTGTATTAGTTGAGAATCTCTGATGGAAAACAGCTAAATAAGATTCAAGGTTTGGGTCTTCTAATTCCGGATAAAACGTAGTTAGATTGTTCGGCATGACAAGGCCTTTGTAAACACAAACCCTTGAGGAAAGACTGCAAAAATAGAAAATGTTGTCTGAAGACTGGATGCGTTTTTCTGAAACTCTTCGGGCGCTGTAAAGGCGTCGTTCGAATTGGGTAGATGGCAGATTTTTAGGAGCATTGACAAATACCTGTTTGACTAGTGGCATTGATTCAATAGCGGATTGTCCTAGCGCATCGGTGTTGGTTGGCACTTGTCGCCAGCCAGCCGGTTCTAAGCCTTTCTTTTTCAGCTCTTCGTTAATGACATTTCGTGCGTATGAAGATTTTTCCGAATCTGGGTTCTGAAATACCATGCCTAACGCGTATTTTTTTGCCAGTGAAATTTTTTCATCCGCAGCAACCTGCCGAATGAATTTATCAGGAATGCGGAGCAGGATGCCACAACCGTCGCCAGTTTTGCCATCGGCGGCGATAGCGCCGCGGTGTGACAGATTTGAAAGCGATTCAATAGCAGTTTTGACTAACTTATGTGATGGCTGGCCATCCATGTGTGCAATGAGACCGAAGCCGCAACCATCGCGTTCAAATTGAGGTCGATACAAACCGCTGTCAGAGTTTTTTTTATGGATCATCGGGTAGCCAGAGTCGTGTTTTTGAACCATCTCCCTACTTACAGTTAACGGTGAAGAGTTATGAGATGGTGAAAGGTTTAGTTGTTACATCAAAATAGCGGCAGGTATGCAATTTATCACCTAGCTCTATTTTGAGAATTATAGACAACCTGCACTAATAACAATTTTACGGGGAAATTAGAAAAATATTGCAATAATATTTGGCTCTATTAAAATGATGCAATAGGAATTGAAACCTGATACACCCCTGTACCAAGTACTAAATCATTCAGAATATTGATTAACTAGGTTTATTATATGAATCTTTTACAGCTTGCTCCATAGCTACAAGTTCTTCATCAGTTAGGAAATTAAAGTGAGATGTTTTTTTCTTGCTGAAAGGTTACCATTATTTTGCAGGCACAGCTGGATGAATAGATCTATCAGATTATCAGTGGGATGTGCTCAGTTTCATTCCATATAGACATTACTTGGGACTTTGAGTCTGTTACTCGGTCTAGTTTCTGTTTGCAAGCGGTGTGTAGAACTGTTCCACCTCGCGGTGAATTTGATACTTTAAGATTCTAGTACGAACACTAATTGAAGAATACGTTTGCAGGAGTGAAAATTCAGATGCTTGAGAGGTGAACTGTGGAGGAGATTCTGATTAGTCAATATTGAATACAGAAAAAGCCTATTCTGCTAATTTCTACGCGGTTGACTATTGTATTTCAAACAAGGAAAAGCATAACTTTCTGAAAATAGTTAGTGATGTAGGCTATCTACAATCAATATTATTTTTATAAATGTAATAAAAATCGATGATAGAAAGCAGTTCCTGTTTAGCTGCCAGTCACCTCCTGCAAAACCTCATTTAAGATTTTAGGATCGTAGTCTTTCATCAGAACTGCTTGTCCGATATCTTCTAGTGCAATCAATCGAATCTGCCCACTCTCATTTTTTTTATCAACTGACATTGCTGTAAGGAAATCCTCTGTAGTCATGTTAGCTGGTGGAGATATTGGCAAATCTGCATGTTCCAGAATGCTACGAACTCGTTTGACTTGGTCAGATGTCAGATAGCCGCACCTTTGTGAGAATATCCCAGCTATTAACATACCCGCTGCCACGGCCTCACCGTGTAGCCAATCAGCGTATCTGAGCTTAGTTTCAATAGCGTGGCCGAAGGTGTGCCCAAAGTTGAGAATTGCGCGTAGCCCTGATTCTCGTTCGTCTTTTTCAACAACTTCACCTTTATTTCGACAAGATCTTTCAATTGCAAGTTTGAGTGCTTTCGAATCGCATTTCAAAAGTCGGTCGATATCGTTTTCCAAGGTTTTGAAGAATTCCGGATCCCGAATCAGTCCGTATTTGATCACCTCTGCCAATCCAGCCCTAAGTTCGCGCTGTGGAAGGGTCTGTAAGGTTTCGGTATCAGTTATAACGCATATCGGCTGATGTATTGCTCCAATCATGTTTTTGCCTAACGGATGATTGACACCAGTTTTACCACCAATTGAGGAATCAACTTGAGCTAACAATGTGGTCGGTACATGTATGTAGGCAATACCCCTTTGATAGCAGGCGGCGGCGAATCCGCAGATATCGCCTATAACACCACCACCAACACCAATGATGGTAGATTTTCTATCACATTTTGTGGACAACATGAAATCAAATATTCGTTCCACTGTTGTGAGATTCTTATGTACTTCCCCGTCCGGCAGAACAAGACTTTCTACTTTAGTGAATTGAGCAATACTGCTGATGACATCGTTGGCGTACATTGGCGCAATTGTTTCATTGGAGATGACAATTGCCTTGGTACTGTTTTTCAAATGCCGTTGAAACAGCATTTTGTTTTTAATTAACCCTTCTCCAATATAAATCGGGTAGCTTCTTTCACCTAAGTCAACAGGTATGGATATCATTGTCATAGTTCTTGCAAATAGCGCTGGATTTTCTTCGCAATGGCGTCGACAGTTTTACCGTCTGTACGAACAATTAAATCAGCTTCACTTCGGTACAAAGGTTCTCGCACCTCCATTAGATCAGCCAAGCCGGCTAGTGGGCGATTATGGTCCAGCTTGGGGCGGTTGGTTCTGTTTTTAACTCGTTGATATTGTTGTTCTGCTGAGGCATGCAAATAGATTACGACTCCATTTCGCATCATTTTTCGATTCGCTTCAGTTAAGATAGCGCCTCCGCCCGTCGATATAACGGTTCCGCTAAGGCAACAGTGTTCATCAAGGGCAGCAGTTTCCCGTTTGCGAAATCCCGCTTCCCCTTCATTTTTAAAGATATCTCTTATTGAAAGGCCGGTGTTCAACTCCACTTCTGCGTCGATGTCCACAAATCTGAGGCGCATGATTTGAGCTAATCGGCGGCCGATAGACGTTTTTCCGGAGCCCATCGGTCCAATCAAGATAATCATCGGATCAGACAATCGGTATCCGGCCTTAGGTTGTGAGTAATCTTTAGTTGACATGTAAGATAATTTAATATTATTCCGTCAATTAGAAAATATATTGCATTTGATGGATTATGTTGGAATTGATTTACCGATTTGCTACTATTACAAACGGATATCTGATAGAATTTTAACTAGGTTTAGTCTCTTGATGATCTGAATCAGCTAAAAACAGTGTTTAACCTAACTATCTTTGTCTCTCCCCATGGCCCGCTTAGCGTTTCATGCATTCCGTTTAAGCGTTAGTGCGCTCGCACTCATTTTAGCGGCGGTTATTATTCCTGTTCTTGTGCTGATACCAAGTCTACCGGACATGCAGACGATCAGGGCAAGGACACTAGAGCTCAAGGTACCGCTTCGAATCTATTCAAGTGACGGTTTATTAATGGGGGAGTTTGGCAACGAACGCCGAACACCTACGCCGATAGATGAAACTCCTAAGGAAATGATTCTAGCTATTCTTATGGCGGAAGACGACCGTTATTTCGAACATGTGGGAGTTGATTCGCGTGGTATCTTGCGAGCGCTATATACAAATCTCCGTGCCGGAGCGCGTGCACAGGGTGGAAGCACTATCACCATGCAAGTTGCGCGTAACTTTTTCCTGTCCAATGAAAGGACGTACCTCAGAAAGGCAAGGGAAGTGTTGCTTGCAATCAAACTTGAGAATTATTTTTCCAAAGAAGAAATACTTGAACTCTACATTAACAAGATCTTTCTAGGTCATCGCGCGTATGGATTTGGTGCAGCTGCTACAGTCTACTACGGCAAATCCCTTGATGAACTAGAGCTGCCTCAATTTGCGATGCTGGCGGCATTGCCGAAATCACCGTCTAAGGTCAATCCAATTTCAAACCCAGAACTTGCCAAAATAAGAAGAGACTATATTCTTCGGCGAATGTATGATTTCAACTTTCTGTCGGATACAGAATATGCCGAAGCTATTGAGAAACCGATTACTGCAAAACTAAATATTTCCACAGTTGAACTAAAGGCACCGTATGTGGCAGAGCATATTCGTCAGATATTGTATGAACGATTTGGGCAGGCGGCGTATGAAGATGGATACAGTGTGTATACAACAGTAAACTCTGAAAATCAGCGAGCCGCTGTTAAAGCACTGCGCGAAGGTTTGATTCAATACGATATGCGCCACGGCTACCGCGGCATAATCCACCACTTGGAATTGTCAAAGTCAGACACCGATGAAAAACATTACGATGCATTGAAGCAAATTGATGTTAGTCAGGAAATTGTGCCTGTGCTGATAACGGAAGTGAACTCGGACTCCGTGTTTGCTGTTACAAAGGATGCAATATCAGTGATGATACCTTGGGAAAATATGACTGTGGCTAAAAGAATTCGCACTGCAAAGGGTTTGAAAAAAACCAAGGAACCCGGTGATTTCTTAAAGTCAGGTGATATTGTTTATGCCAGGCCATTAGATGATGAAACTGACACTTGGATGTTGATGCAGATTCCTGAGGTTCAAGGTGCACTGGTATCAGTTGACCCTCAAAACGGTGCCATCCAAGCCATGGTTGGGGGGTTTGACTACTATCAAGACAAATTCAATCGCGCAACGCAAGCAAAACGGCAATTAGGTTCCAACATCAAGCCATTTGTATATTCTGCCGCACTAGAGAATGGATTCACGCCAGCATCAATGATTAGCGGCGCACCAATAGTTGTTGAAAATGATCTAACTGGGACCTCATGGAAACCACAGAACTATGGTGGTAAATTTACCGGTCAAATACCGCTTCGTACAGCTTTGGCAAAGTCCTTGAATTTAATTTCGGTACGACTGGCCAGAGGTATGGGTATAAATTCAACTGTTAATCATATTGCCAAATTCGGGTTTGACCGGGAAAACTTGCCGACTGGACTTTCAGTGGCACTGGGTACACCTCTGGTTACACCCCTCAAAGTGGTATCGGGTTACGGAGTATTCGCAAATGGCGGGTATAAAGTTGAGCCATACATTATTGACTTGGTGAAAGACAGATTTGGCAAAGCAGTTATGCACGGCAAGGTCAAAGAAGTATGTCGTTCTTGTGTCCCAGGAAACTTAAATGCTGGCCAGGAACAGCAATCAGACAGTTTTGTAGTAAAGCGTGCGGAGCGGGTATTACCAAGCGCTAATGCTTACGTGATGACCGATATGTTACAAGGAGTTATTCAAAGCGGCACTGGCAAGAAAGCAAGATCGCTAAATCGCAGTGATATTGGCGGCAAAACTGGCACAACAAATGATTTTGAAGATGCTTGGTTTTCTGGTTTCAACTCGGCTATCGCGGCTACGGTTTGGGTTGGGTTTGATACCCCTCGCAACCTCGGTAACAACGAGCATGGTGCCAAGGTTGCATTACCGATTTGGATAGACTATATGAAAGTTGCATTGGATGGCGTTCAGGAGCGAGCAAATGAGCCACCAGACAATATTGTCAAAGCGACTATCGATCTTCAGACTGGCAAAGCAGTCGCGGCCGACCACCCTAATGCAGTTGAGGAGATTTTCATATTTGGTACTCAGCCCCAGTTGCAACTGGCAGCTACGTCCAATGAAGAAAGCACAAGCACACTGCCAGCATCAAACGCTTCGACTGACGAATTATTCTGAAGCTACAATAGGAGTTCCTACTGTGAAAAAGTTATTAAGCCGCCAAATTCGGCGGTCCGTTAGCTATGAAGCAGCGAGAATTATGGCCGAAGAAGGAGTGCGCGATTACCGTCGAGCGAAAGAAAAAGCTTGTTTGCGAATTGGTATATCATCGAAGCAGTGTATCCCAACTAACCTTGAGATTGAAGATGCGTTGGAAGAACAACTAGCGATATTTCGTTCTGAGGAGATTAGTGAATTGCGTCGCAACTACCTTACAGTAGCACTGGAGGTCATGGAGTTAGCGGAGTACTATTCACCGCGACTTACCGGCGCAGTGCTTAACGGTGCGATCACTTCATCGCGTCCAGCAGAAATACATTTGTTCGCTGATACTTTTGAGGAGATTTGTAGCTTGTTAGAGGTAAACAGCATTTTGCACGCAGCGAAAGACAAGAGATTTAGATTCACCAACAATTATTTTCAGATGGTTTCTGGGATGAAATTTCTAATTGAAGATGTTCAAATTGAATTGCTTGTTTTTTTGCCGGGGACTCCTTACCCACCATTAAGCGCAATTGACGGCAAGCCCATTAAGCGAGCGTCATTGAAAAAAGTGCGACGAATGTTAGCTGAAGAGGTTAGTGGTTAGACAGTTTGACGTTTTTTGCTACGGGTTTTACTAGTTGTTTTCTTCTTGGCCGCTTTATTCGAAATTAGCTTTTGGCAAGTCTCAAGATCAATTTGTTTTGGGTTGAGGTCTTGTGGAATGGTTACGTTTGTTTTTCCATCGGTTGCGTACGGCCCATAGCGTCCATCTAGCACTTCGATTTTTGAACTTGGGAAGCTCCTAATAACTTGCTTTTGCCGTCCACCTGGACTTCTTTTCGCTGTGCCAATTATCTGTATAGCCCGCTCGGTAGTGAGGGTTGCCGGGTTATCTTGCGGTGTTAGTTTTACGTTAAACTTGTCTCCTTCTTTTGAGAATACTGTAAGATAAGGTCCATATCGACCCCTATTTGCCACAATGTCTTTATAAGGGCCGGACTGTCCAAGAGATCGAGGAAGTTTCGGTAAGGACAAAATCTCTTCAATCTCAGTGATAGATACTGAGTAAGGGTCATATTTTTGGTCTAAATTGTAGTGCGAAAGTGTGCCATCGCTCGCAGTCGCTGTGAAATAGTTGCCATAGCGACTGCTTTTAATTTCAATCTCAAGGCCGTCTTTAGATTTCTCATCAAGTTTTCGTGGTAAAGATGGTTTTGAAAACTCTTTAATCGCTTGTTCTAATGTAACTGTACCTGGATCTTGTTCGGGTGGCAGTGCTCGGAAAACTGGTTTTTCGTTGTCGTTCATACGGCCGAGCTGTAAAAATGAACCGCCGCTTCGTACACGAACTAAAAGTTCCCGCTCAGTTGCCGGGTCAGTGCCTAGTCGTATTTCAAAACGAGGAGCATCTGTTTTTTCTTTAATCTGCTTATGAAATTCTCTCCAAAACTCATTGAGCAGGTCAAGACGTTTGCGCTCACCTTGGGCAATATCGTCCAGTGCATCTTCCAACTCTCCAGTGAACTGGTAGTCTACGTAGGTTGGAAAATTCTGATTAAGAAAATCAACTACGACACAACCCAGACTTTGGGCAATGAACGCTTGGTTTTTCATGGTGACATAGTTTCGGTCTAGCAGTTTTGAGATGATTGTTGGCCAGGTCGAAGGTCGCCCTATACCGTATTCTTCAAGTTGTTTGACCAACGATCCATTGTTATATCTAGGTGGCGGTTCGGTGAAATGCTGCTTGGGTTTTATCGCAGTGACGTCTATGATTTCACTTTCGGTCAGATTTGGTATCGAACTTTCGTCCGTTTTATCGTCATCTTTGTATAGTGACAACCAACCTTTGAATTTTAGCTTGGAACCAGAGACTCGAAACTCATGATCTTGTACACCGAGTGAAGCTGTCACAACGTCATATATCGCGTCACTCATTTGTGAAGCTACTGCCCGCTGCCAAATCAACTTGTACAACTGATATTGACGAGCGTCCAGTGAATTTTTCACTCTTTCCGGTGTTAATTTGACGTCCGTTGGACGAATTGCTTCGTGTGCTTCTTGTGCATTCTTAGACTTGGTTTTATAAATTCGAGTTTTTTCTGGCAAATTATTTGATCCAAAACTCTCTGAAACATAACCTCTAATTTGCTTGATTGCAGTGCTTGCAAGGGTAACTGAATCGGTTCTTGTGTAAGTAATAAGACCGGTAAGGTTGCCATTTATATCTAGACCTTCATACAATTTTTGCGCAACGCTCATAATTTCTCGAGGGCTCAATTTCAGTTTGCGAGACGCGCTTTGCACCAATGTAGAGGTGGTGAAGGGTGGTGGTGGTCGTTCACGCTTCGTTGTCTGTTTGATACTGACAACCCTGAGCGCTTTTCGCTGGCCATATTCTTCATTTATCGCGGATTCGATAGCATTTACAGCGGCCTTTGCGGACGATTCGTTGTTTAACTGAAGCTTTTTAAGCTTTTTACCGGACAAATGTGTCAATGCAGCTTCGAATTTGATTTCATTGTCAGAGCCTGAAGAGTTGACAAGTTCAGCTGTTACTGACCAGTATTCCTGAGGATTAAATTGTTCGATTTCGCGTTGTCTTTCAACGATAAGACGCAAGGCAGGGCTTTGCACGCGCCCGGCCGAAAGCCTTTGAGTGGAAAGTTTACGAGTCAGAAGGGGAGATAAATTAAATCCAACGAGCCAATCTAGCGCGTCTCTGGATTGCTGGGCTTGTACAAGGTTTTCGGAAACTTCACCAGGATTCGAAATAGCCTTTCGAATTGCTTCATTTGTAACTTCGTGGAATACAATTCGGTGAACTGATTTACCTTTCAAGGCACCGCGTCTTTTAAGTTCATTAAGTACGTGCGCAGAAATTGCCTCACCTTCCCTGTCTGGGTCGGTTGCAAGATAAAGGCGATCAGACTTTTTTGCCGCTGTAGTGATATTGTTTACAAATTTGGCTTTCTCGGGAATCAGTTCATAGCGAAGTGCAAAGTTATCTTCAACATCGACTTTTTCGGATTGCATGATATGTCCACCAGTGGCGAGAATCTCGTATGACTCATTACTGGTTTTTGAGTCGGATGAGCTGCTCTTCAAGTAACGCTCGATTGTTCGGGATTTTGCTGGTGATTCAACAACGACTAGGTTTTTCATTCTTTAACTATTAGAGAATTGTGGAACTACTTAAAACGCGCATTTTAATTGCAATGCAAAATGAAGTGGTGCATTTGCATGGATTAGATTACGTTAGATTAATCAAAATGTCAATTATTGCAGGCTATGTTAATTGGTGAAACTAGACACATAGGTTTGGGAATCTCTGGCATACAGATCGAATATTCACGTTGTTTTTACTGTGCTAACTATGGTAAAACCTAGGCAAGCGAAAGCGAACGCCTGATCATCATTAGATGATTATAAACCTATCCCGTATCGCAGAAAAAAGGCTTAGAGGGCGGTACCGTCAATCAAGCCCAATGTCCGGTTGCTAGCGATGTTGAGAGGTGTGGGTCAGTGCCTGCTTGGCGTCAGATGTGGTCGGCAGTGGATAGCCGTGTTGTTTCAACATGCGAATCCACCGGGGAGCATTGCGCTTGACTATGGCGGCTTCATAGTCAACCACCAGGTCGCGGTAGTACTCGCCGGTCTGGAACATGCAAAAGATGGCCCGCAACATCTTGTGAGCGGCGGCAGTGACTTGGAACTGGCTGAGTTAGGCGCCAAGAGATTTACATGCTAACGGTGTGTATTGGCTCACAAATCATGGGCGTTTATAGAGATTTTTTCAATATTATATAATAATTGCAGTAGGCATTTTGCTTTGGTGAACCTGTATTTTTGTTTCCAATGCAATGTCTGGCATTTAGGTCACATATAGAAGACCATTCCAAACAAACCCAGGCAAACCTAGGCGCGATAACATTCTCATGCATGAGACCTTAAGAGACGGCAAATGTATCTGTAAAAATCCATCGGCAATCTCATCGATGCCCCCCCCCCCTCACATGGATTACATCTCAATGTTATGACGTATTTTTCATTGAGCGTAACTGTCCCCCTAGTCATTCTCAGCTTTCTAGTTGCCGGCTGTGGTGGCGGTTCCAGTGTAGGTCAATCCACCTCACCCCCAGTGGTTCCCCAGCCAAGTCAAACCGGATCTGTCACCCCAGCCCAACGAAGCACAATTATGCAGAATTACCGAGCGCAAATGAATTTTAAGAAACAGAGGGCGTTGAGCGTGATCAATGCTGATCAGGCTTACGTCAACTTGGAGGTATCCAGAGGCCGAGGTGTATCAGATCCAACTCGCACACCAACGCTGCGACCGGGTGAAGGAGTCAAAATTGGCATAATTGATACCGGCATAGATCCGAATCACCCAGTATTCGAGCGAGTTTCAATAGAAAGATATTTTTTAAGTAGCCTCACCGATGCTTCTCATGGCACTGCGGTAACCAGTGTAATGGCTTCGGATCCCCAAACTTCCGGTTTGCCTTCGGCAGATCGATTTGGTGGAATCGCCTGGGGTGCTGATTTTAAAATGTATACCATTCCACTGGGGCGACCTGGTGCAGAGTATGCTGGTGTCAATTTGGCAGACATTGGGAGTGAGGATTTAACTAGATACACGCAAGCTTTCAATCATGGAGTGGAATTTTTGAATCTGAGTTTTGGTTGGCCTGGCCTGATTGAAAACTACTCTGAAGCGGCATTGAGAAGACATCTTTCACAGCGAATCGAACTCTTAGCACAGACGGGTTCGACAGACAAGACTATTTTGGTTTACGCGGCAGGAAATGCGCATCAACAACCGTGTAGCAGTGGCAAAAATTGTCGTTCTGGAAAAATAGATGCGACATCACCTGAGGTTACCGCCGCTTTGACAGTGCATATACCCGAATTGCGCAGCCATTCAGTGGCTGTAGTTTCGGTGGATCATCCTGAACTTAATCAACCCCAAGGTAAAATTTCCGGTTTTTCGAACCGTTGCGGCATAGCGAAACAGTGGTGTATTGCTGCACCGGGTGGAGAAATAACAGTGGCATTGCAAGGAATGACAGTAGGCACCAGGAGAGGCACTTCAGCAGCGGCACCTTTTGTTACCGGTGGGCTGGCAGTCATGAAGCATATTTTTCGAGGGCAGCTGTCCAACATCGCACTGCTTCAGAGACTCTACGCCACGGCAAACAAGTCTGGTATTTATACAGACAGCGACATTTATGGTCAGGGACTGATGGATCTCGGACGGGCGACCTCTCCGCAAGGTACGCAGACTCTGGTCCTAGGGAACTTCGTCGGTGACGGTGGCACTATTCTGCAGGGCAGTCAACTGAATCTAGGTATGGCATTCGGTGATGGATTCCACTCTGGCCTTGTCAATCGTGAAATGGTCGCGTTTGACCGATTGGGCGCTCCGTTCTGGTATAAACTGTCTGATTTCGTTCGACATCAATTACCTTCCCGCCGATTGTCAGAGCGTCTGTACCGATGGAACCGTAGTTTGCAGACGAGAATGGGTGAGAGGTTAACGCTTTCATTCGCAACCGATGTTTCCGGTAAGGTGACCAGCAGTCATCAATTAGCCGGTCAATTTCAGATAGGTTTTCTGCGAGCTAGATACAACTCAGGTATCGGGCCGCTGTCCTTGGCCGAAAATGCCTTGAGTCTGGCTTATGAAGGACGCAATCAATTTTCGCTGAGTGCGTATACGACCACACCGACCAGAGAATCTCGGCCAGTGACTGGTTTGGCGTTGTCTTGGAGAGCCCAGTTACTGCCATTAGCGTTGCGCGTTGTTGGACTGCGGGAAAGCTCTTCGATGCTTGGTTCAGAGACAGCAGGTGCGTTCGGCCGTGTTTCGGCCAATTCCGTTACGGCAGGTGCCGCAACCGAGTTTGACTGGGCTGATTGGCACTTTAGATCTGAGGTGGAAATCGGTCAGTCGATGCCACAGGTCGGTGATGGTGTGATCACAGGAATAAGCGATGTGTGGACTGGTGGTTTTGCGGTGCAGGGCAGTCGACTGCTTGATGAGAACAATCGAGTCACAGTGGGCATAGTACAGGCCATGCGTGTGGAAAAGGGTTCTTTGGCAATGTCCGTACCGATAGGTCGAACTCAGGATGGGTCGGTGGTGCGGTCCACGGTGAGTACAGATATCAGACCGACAGGTAGACAGATCGACGCGTTTGTCAGTTGGGAGCATAAATCTTCGGTCTCGGACGCTTTCATGCTTGAAGGCGTGTATCGGCGCAATCCCGGGCACAGATTACATCTATCGGCTGAGTTTGAATTTACCGCGGGCTGGCGCCGACAGTTTTAGATTCGGCAAACCGCAATTGACTCATACTTAATTTAACTTAGCTTAAGTCAAAATTCTGAGTGTTTTCTTCACATAATTTATATCATAACAACAACAAGTTAAAATGATATTTCGATTTTTTTGACGTGCAAATCTTGGTGGAATAAAACTAACAGCAAAATCTGAAAACGCCTCGCTAGTGGCAGTTTCAAAGACTGATAGAGCGCTTGGCACCTGCAAATCGCGAGCTGTTTCGTCTTCTGAATGTGAGTATCGCCTGAAGCCTGTCAGCAAGTGATTCTGTGATCATTGATTGCTTCAATTATAACATACACTTATATTAATTCTTCACCAGAACTTCGAGTTAGAACGGGTGATGATCAAAAAGACTATTGTTGGATATACACCAAGGGTCAGATTACAAAAAGCGGCACCTGAATTTATCGCGTCTGCATAGTCTGATAGGCAGCAAGTGCTCTGTTTCTAGCCAAATTGTGTTCAACAAGCGGGTAGGGATATGATTTTCCTAATGTAACTCCGGCACTGCTCAAGTCTTCAGCTGAAGCTTTCCACGGACAATGAAGCCAGCGATTCGGTAACTTTGCTAGTTCCGGTAACCAGTGCCGAATATATGCGCCTTCTGGATCGAATTTTGTTGCCTGCAAAATAGGGTTGAAGATTCGGAAATAAGGTGCGGCATCTGCTCCACACCCTGTTACCCATTGCCAGTTAGCTATATTATTGGCAAGATCGGCATCGACTAACGTATCCCAAAACCAAGCTTCACCATGTCTCCAATGCACAAGTAAATGCTTCACGAGAAATGAAGCTACGACCATCCTCGCCCTGTTATGCATCCACCCAGTTATCCATAATTCCCGCATGGCAGCATCTACCAGAGGATATCCAGTTCTGCCACTACACCACGCAGCAAATAAATCTGAGTTTTCCTGCCAAGGGAAACGATCGAATTCAGGCCGCCAGTTTTTTACCTGCATTTGAGGAAAATGAAACAATAAGTGGTAATTGAAATCTCTCCATGCTAATTGTCTTAATAAACATATTGCTGCTTGATAATTTAGCTCATTGGCATCAACTGCTGACATTACAGTTTTCCAAATTCGGTGTGGACTAATTTCACCCCAGCAAAGATAGGGTGAAATTTGAGAGGTGCCAATCAAGTCAGGTCGATTTCGTGATTCAGGATAATCATTCATTACGCTTTTTATAAAGCCTTCTAAACTTCGTTGTGCTGCTATCTCACCGGGTAGCCAGCTTGCTTGTAAACCATCTGACCAATCGGGTTTAGTGGGTAAAAGATCCCACTGTTTCAGTGTGTCTGAGATGATATTTGGAGATGAAAAGAATCTACTTGGTGCGGGCGATAGAAATTTTGGTGAGTAGACATTTTGTAGATTCTTCCAAAACGGCGTAAAGACTCGGAATGGTTTTTGCTGTTGGGTTGTTAGATTTCTCGGATTGACTAATACGGTGCCATCGAAGAATTTGAAACTGACATTATTGAAGGATTGTTGCAATTTCTCATCGCGATTAAACTCGCTTTGTGTGAAACTACGATTCAGATAAACAGCGCTAGCGCCAGATTCCTCAATGATATTTCGTAAGGCTTTTTCAGCTGTGCCACGCCGTAGGATCAAATTGCCCTTCCGCTTCTCAATAGTTGATGACAGTTGCTTAAGACTATTGTGCAACCACCATTTTGAAGCCCCGCCAAGTTCACGGGTGGCGCTAGTACTCGAGTCATCAAAAATGAATATAGGTAAAACTGCGCGGCCGGATTGAATAGCGGCGTCTAGGGCAGGATTATCTGCTATGCGCAAATCGCGGCGAAACCAAACGATGACAGGCGAGTGAAAGTTCAAAGTAATTCAGAGCTTGACAAGTGCGTTGTAATTTGATTTATTTTCTTTGGGTATTACGTCCATCTCTAGAATGTTTGTCGCACACAAAAATATCGTTGGCTTCTGACAGTCCGCCAAACAAATAATGGTGGTTCTGATTGCCCATAGCATGGTGTAGCTTTCGTGACATTAACTGAGCAGTACGCCATGATACATCAATGGATTCGGCCAACTCGGTGATCGACACACCGCTTGGACTGGAACGTATCTTTTCAATTGCGGTGAACCATTTTCTCAAAGGCACTAAGGTGTTATGGAAAATCGTGCCGGCAGTCACCGATACTTGATGCCGGCATTTGGCACACTGACGGATTTGTTGTCGCTTGAGAACGTAAGCCTTGTCATGCTTACAACGTGGACATTTGAATCCTTCCGGCCAGCGGCGGCGAGCTAATTCGTTAATGCAGGATATTTCGGTGCGGTATTTTTTCATCTGCTCCATAAATAAATATTATTCACCACATGATTCTATATTTACATAATATCAATAATATATGTTAGTTTAAAGAATTATAACACAGATAGAAATCAATAGTAATCTGACTGATTATGTATAGTTGCGCACCCGTCGGGTGTATTGTCTGACACCGAAAATCACAGCTGGACCAGTGCCTTTGCAGGTGTTTTAAATTTCTATTGCTAAGTTAGGGAGAAAAAAGTGTATTGTTCATCTCTGACATGGTGTATAATGAAAATACCTCTTGCAGGTTAATAATTATAAATATAAATGATTATCGCTAATATAAGGCAATGTCACTCTTTTACAGCGAAATAACCAATGGACCAGTTGAACTGCCATATCAATTCTATGTCAGCCTTGCTGAGAGACAGCGCTGCTGTTCGGTTGCTCAAGAAGCGGACTGCGGATGCAGTCAGTTGCTTCGGCGCTTCCGACAAACTGATGGGGGGGGGGGTGTAGAGCTATCTGACCTGTTATGGCAGTCTCTTCGCTGTCTGAGCGCGTCATTCGCTGCCCTGCTTCTACTGACATTCGCTGCCGCTCTTGCGCCGCAGGCCGCACAAGCACAAACACCAGCACCAACAATCACCCTAACCGCCACAGCTGGGGATGGGCAGGTGACGCTGTCCTGGACCTTCACTAATGACGATGGGGAGGATTTTGATCACTGGGCGTACAGACAGAAGAAAGGTACCGGAAACTACAGCATCTGGCGGAGGATCACCGGCAATACCAATGTCCGAGCGCACACCGTGACAGGTCTGGAAAACGACTCCGCTTACACATTCGAGGTCGCACGCGGAGAAACAGTCGTTCTAATCACGTCACAAGTAGATCCTGCATCCAACGAAGTCACCGTTACGCCGATGGCCCCCAGCGTGACGGTTTCCAAGTCCGAGCTGACAGTGAGCGAGCCCAACTCCGGGACCTACACGGTGGTGCTGGATACACAGCCGGCGGGCAATGTGACGGTCACGCCGGCCAGCAACGATATGGGAGCGGTGACCGTATCCGACGCGCTTACCTTCACCCGCACCAATTGGGATATGGCACAGAGCGTGACAGTCAAAGCGGTGGGGGATCCTGATATGAACAATGAGAGCGTCATGGTGACTCATACCGTATCCGGCTATGGCAGCTTACGCACTGCGTCATCGGTGACGGTGACTGTTAACGATAATGCCATCAATGCAGCCACGCCGGCATTGGCCGCCACTCCAGGGAACAGGCAGGTCAGACTTAAATGGAAATACACTGACATTTCACACCCTACTTTACTATACAACAGCTGGGTATACCGGCAGAAGGAAGGCGCAGGTGCCTGGAGCGATTGGAAGGATATTTCCGGCGGTAAGGGAATCCGAAATTACACCGTAACAGGCCTGACCAACGGCGCCGCTTACACCTTTCAGGTCGGGCGCAAGGGCATAAACTTCATTACTTCAGCTGAAGTTATCCTTGGCCCCGAATCCAACGAAGCCGCTGCGACGCCTGCGCCCCCAAAACCCGCCAAGCCAAGGGGTCTGAAGGCGATAGCGGGCAACACGCAGGTGGTGCTGTCATGGACTGATCCGAACGACGATTCGATCACGGGGTATCAAGTGCAGCAACGCGATGGAAGGCGTTGGGGCGAATGGAACTCCATTTCCGGTTCGGATGCAGATACCGTAGCCCACACCGTGACGAACCTTCAAAATGGTTCCGAATACCGTTTTCGCATCCGGGCGATAAACGACGGCGGTAACAGCGCTCAGTCGGCGGCGGTAACCGCGACGCCAGCGAATGTGACACCTCCCACCCTCACCGCCACGGCGGGGGTACGGGGTGCCGTGACACTGAATTGGACCGTTGTGGACGATGCCCCTGGCAGGCTTGTCGCTAATGCTGTGCGTCTCAGCGTGTGGCAAAGTCGATACCGGCTGAAAGGAAACACAAACTGGGCGACCATCCTCCATACCCAAACCAATGGCGCGTCGCGAACCACTTCAACGAATATGTCGGATATCATTCCGCACGGAGGGATCGTGGAGATTCAGATCCAGGCAAGCGGATCGGCGGCGGGATCTTCGGTCTCCACCACCCACGGACCCTGGTCAAATACAGCGACGATCACCCTCAACGATGTTGACGACAATAATACTGCACTCAAGTTTACCGGTGCTCCGGTCACGGTGGCACCGGGCGAGGATTCCACTTACACGATAGCTCTGACCAAGCCCTATGCGGAGGGCGCGGTCTCGATCGGGAGCAGTGCCGTGAGCAAGGCGACGGTGTCCCCGGCCAGTCTAACGTTCACGAGAAGCAACTACAGTGTTGGGCAGACGGTGACGGTGAGTGGCTTGGAAGCCGGGACGGTGACGATCAACCACGCTTTCCGGGTAACGGGCGCCAGCGCCGATGCGGTTCCTAACGCAGGCACGGTGGCGGTGATGGTGACAGGCAATGACCCTGAAGACCTGACATTGAGCGTCTCGGAGCTGACAGTGGTTGAGGAGGGCAGCAGCGGGACTTACACGGTGAAGCTGGGGACAAAGCCGTCAAGCAGTGTGACGGTGGCGGTGGGCGGAACTTCTTTGGGCGAGGTGTCGGCGTCGCCAACGAAGCTGACGTTCACGACCGGCAACTGGAATGCGGCGCAGACGGTGACAGTGTCGGCGGGCGGCGATGATGACGCGACCGATGACACGGCGACATTGGTTAACAGCGCCGGCAGCGAGTACGGTTCGGTGAGCAAGAACGTGGCGGTGACAGTGACCGACAATGACGAGGAAGGTCTGACGCTGAGCAAGACGGAGCTGACGGTGGATGAGGAGGGCAGCGGTGTGCCGTACACGGTGCAACTGGCCACGAAGCCGGCAGCTAGCGTGACGGTGACGGTGGGCGGAACTTCTTTGGGGGAGGTATCGGCGTCGCCAACGAAGCTGACGTTCACGACCGGCAACTGGAATGCGGCGCAGACGGTGGCGGTGACGGCGGGCGGCGATGTTGATACGGCGGATGACACGGCGACGCTGGTCAACAGCGCCGGCAGCGAATACGGCTCGGTGAGCAAGAACGTGGCAGTGACGGTCGATGACAATGACACGGAAGGTCTGACGCTGAGCAAATCGGAGCTGACGGTGGCCGAGGAGGGCAGCAGCGTGACATACACGGTGCAACTGGCCACGAAGCCGGCAGCTAGCGTGACGGTGACGGTGGGCGGGGATTCTTTGGGCGAGGTTTCAGCGTCGCCGACGTCGCTGACGTTCACGACCGGCAACTGGTCAACGGCGCAGACAGTGACGGTGTCGGCGGGCGATGATGCTGACGCGGCAAATGACAGTGCGACGCTGGTCAACAGCGCCGGCAGCGAGTACGGTTCGGTGAGCAAGAACGTGGCGGTGACAGTGACCGACAATGACGAGGAAAGTCTGACGCTGAGCAAATCGGAGCTGACGGTGGATGAGGAGGGCAGCGGCGTGACGTACACGGTGCAACTGGCCACGAAGCCGTCGGCCAGCGTGACGGTGACGGTGAGCGGGGTTTCAGGGGAAGTGTCGGCGTCACCGACGTCGTTGACGTTCACGACCGGCAACTGGTCAACGGCGCAGACGGTGACAGTGTCAGCGGGCGGCGATGATGACGCGACCGATGACACAGCGACACTGGTTAACAGCGCCGGCAGCGAATACGGTTCGGTGAGCAAGAACGTGGCGGTGAAGGTCGATGACGATGACAATGACGGTCTGACGCTGAGCGTCTCGGAGCTGACGGTGAACGAGGACAGCAGCGGGACTTACGCGGTGAAACTGAACACGCTGCCGACGGGCAGTGTGACGGTGTCGGTGGGCGGGGATTCTTTGGGCGAGGTTTCAGCGTCGCCGACATCGCTGACGTTCACGACCGGCAACTGGAATGCGGCGCAGACGGTGACGGTGTCGGCAGGCGGCGATGATGATGCGAACGATGACACGGCGACATTGGTTAACAGCGCCGGCAGCGAGTACGGTTCGGTGAGCAAGAACGTGGCGGTGACGGTGAAGGACAATGACAAGGAAGGTCTGACGCTGAGCAAGATGGAGCTGACGGTGACCGAGGATGGCAGCGGGACTTACGCGGTGAAACTGAACACGCTGCCGACGGGCAGTGTGACGGTGTCGGTGGGCGGGGATTCTTTGGGCGAGGTTTCAGCGTCGCCGACATCGCTGACGTTCACGACCGGCAACTGGAATGCGGCGCAGACGGTGACGGTGTCGGCAGGCGGCGATGATGATGCGAACGATGACACGGCGACATTGGTTAACAGCGCCGGCAGCGAGTACGGTTCGGTGAGCAAGAACGTGGCGGTGACGGTGAAGGACAATGACAAGGAAGGTCTGACGCTGAGCAAGATGGAGCTGACGGTGACCGAGGATGGCAGCGGCGTGACGTACACGGTGCAACTGGCCACGAAGCCGGCAGCTAGCGTGACGGTGACGGTGGGCGGAACTTCTTTGGGGGAGGTGTCGGCGTCGCCAACGAAGCTGACGTTCACGACCGGCAACTGGAATGCGGCGCAGACGGTGACGGTGTCGGCAGGCGGCGATGATGACGCGAACGATGAAATGGTGATGTTGAGCAACAGCGCCGGCAGCGAATACGGTTCGGTGAGCAAGAACGTGGCGGTGACAGTGACCGACAATGACGAGGAAGGTCTGACACTGAGCGTATCGGAGCTGACGGTGAACGAAGACAGTGCCAGGACCTACACGGTGAAACTGGACACGCTGCCATCGAGCAGTGTGACGGTGACGGTGAGCGGTGCTTCGGGCGAGGTGTCGGTGTCACCGACATCGCTGACGTTCACGACCGTCAACTGGAATGCGGAGCAGACGGTGACGGTGACGGCGGGCGGCGATGTTAATACGGTGGATGACACGGCAACGCTGAGCAACAGCGCCGGCAGCGAATACAGCTCGGTGAGTAAGGATCTGACGGTGACGGTCGATGACGATGACAATGACGGTCTGACACTGAGCGCGTCGGAGCTGACGGTGACCGAGGGCGGCAGCGGGACTTACACGGTGAAACTGGACACGCTGCCGTCAGGCAATGTGACGGTGACAGTGAGCGGTGCTTCGGGTGAGGTTTCAGCGGCACCAGCGTCGCTGACGTTCAGCACTGCCAACTGGAGTGCGGCGCAGACGGTGACGGTGACAGCGGGCGGCGACGATGACGCAGCGGATGACACGGCGACACTGGTCAACAGTGCCGGCAACGAGTATGGTTCGGTGAGCGAGGAGCTGGCAGTGACGGTCGATGACGATGACACGGAAGGTCTGACGCTGAGCGTGTCGGGTCTGACAATAGCCGAAGGCGGCACTGGGACCTACACGGTGAAGCTGGCCACGCTGCCGGCCGGCAGTGTGACGGTGACACCGGCAAGCGACGCGACGGCGGTGGCGACGGTGTCCGGACCGCTGACGTTCAGCACCGGCAACTGGTCAGAGGCGCAGACAGTGACCGTGACCACTGAGCAGGATGATGACAGTGCCGACGGCACGGCAGGGGTGAGCCATGCAGTGACCGGCTACGGCTCGGTGATGACGGGCGGCATGGTGTCGGTGACGGTGTCGGACAACGACCAGCTGTCAACCGGTCTTCGCAAGGAGCATGAAGGCGGCGTCCATGAGTTGCATGTGCAGTTCGGACAGTCCATGGTCGGGGTGGCCAATGACATCATCGTGAGCCGCACCAGCGGCACCGTGTCTGCGAGGCAGAACAGCATGCTCATCGCCGGGCGTCAGATACTGTTCGGGTCGCCACATCCGTCAGCCGCGCCGTTGCCGCGTGCATACACGGACCAGCCGCTGCGGCTTGACGGGGATGTGGAACTGACGCGCCAGCGGGTGGACAGTGTTGTGGACTTGTTGTCAGACAGTTCGTTCAATGTGTCGTCAGCGACGGGTGGGTCGCCGGGCGAAGGCGGCCTGACGCTCTGGGGCCAAGGCGGCAAGAGGAGTTTCAAGCGCAACGGTGCCGGTCGTTCGCTAGACGGCAGCGTGACGGTCGGCGGCATCGGCTTTGAGATTCCGAGCGAGGGCTGGATGGGGGGTCTGGCGTATTTCCGCACGCGCGGCAAGGGCAATGTGACTGCGACAAGCAACGGGGAAAGCGTCAAGTCGGAAGAGAGGGTAACGATGAACAGCGTGCATCCGTATGTGCACTGGCGAGCGAGCGAACAGGTGGAGCTCTGGGGCACGCTTGGCTACGGTACAGGCCGGGCGGACAGCCAGCTTCAGCAGGATGACGATTCAACCGAGCACCGCAAAGGTCGGATGGAGTTGCTGTCAGCTTTGATGGGGACCCGGGTGAGCTGGGATTTCGATTTGGCCTTCAAGGGCGAAGTGGCGGCATCAAGGACGACAACCAAGGGCTTGGCGGCGGCACCGATGCGGAGCAATCAGCAGCAATACAAGGCCGTGGTGGAGTGGAGTCGCCGGCAGAACCTGTCAGCCGGCGGACAGTTGCTGCCGAAAGTTGAGGCCGGTGTGCGTTATGACGATGACAGTTACTCGACGGGTCTGAGCATGGTAGTGGCCGGCAGCGTGCGCTACACGGATGCGGACGGTCGCTGGTCCTTGGAGGCGGGAGGCAGTGTGCTGAGGTCGCGCACAAGCAAGCGTTATCGCGAGAAAGGCGTGTATGTGGGAGTGGAGCTGAGGTCTGAGGCTGGCGACACCGGACCGAGCATGAGCATCCAGGCGACGCAAGGTGAAATGGCAGAGGCGTTGCAGGCGGCTTGGACCGAGTCGGCGATTGACGGCAGCCGGTCCGAGCGGGAAAAGTCAGACGGTGTCGGCACGCAGCTAGAGTTCGGGTATGGACTGGCATTGGGTTCTGGTCACATGAAGCCGAAGGTGTCGGTGCTGTTGCCGGCGGCGGGTTCGAAGGTCTATGAGACCGGCTTCGAATACTGGCGTGGCGACCGTGTCAGTCTGGAGTTGACGCACACACACCAGCCGGACACTGATCGCGGCGATAGCATCAGGTTGGGCGGCTCGCTGAGGTGGTGAAGTTAGATTGCGGCAATGCAGGCAAAACTCTCGTTTTAATCTGAAGTTCTAGTGAAGAAACAATGCAAGTGTTTGCCATGATTGAAGCAATCAACAATCAATTTAGCAGGCTCTTTTCTTAAAACGTGCGCATAATAAAATCAGAAATTGTAACGCATTGAAGTTAGAAGATATAAATTTCTTGATAAGCGCCTAATATTACGCTTATGCGCACGAATTAGTAAAAGAGTCATTTAGTAACTGTTGACTCATATTCAATTCTAGTTGTATCCACTTTAGACAATTATTGTTTTGTCTTCTTATGCCAGTTACTCATCGTACAAGTCACTCCACAGCGTGGTTGAACTCATCCCTGGTGGGTCCTTGAATCGATCGAATCTGTTGATTAGACACAGCCAAGAACATCTGAATTCGGTGTGCAGTTTTGAGTGCTATCAGTTGCCCTTTCTATAGTATTGAGAGTCTTATGGGGCTTGTTGAATGGACAGCATCATTCCTGTGATCATTTCAGAAAAACTTTCAATTTGGGAGTTATGCTACTGTGGAATGACATTGTCATACTATCGTCCTAAGCTATGTTCGGCAAGCGCTTTGCAGCGATTTGATAGCGTGACTGCAATATCAAGAAAGAAATTTCAGTAGAGGTCCACTGCTGATTACTTGCTTTCTGGAAAGGCAGCAAAAAGTGACTTCAACTCATCTGATACGCCTTGCATTTGCTTGCTTTCAGGGTATGTTGAGTCAGTTAGCATATTTGACGATTTCGGTTGTATAACACTAGCTTCAAGTTCCTCAACTGCTGCGACAATGCCATCTACAACCGGAACTTCAATATTGAGCTGACTAGCTAAACCTGATAAAACGGTAGCTGCAAGCACACAGATATCTGCTTTATCCTGTATTACGGCTGAATCAATTTCTTCTAGAACGCTGTTGGCCAAGAACTCTGAGCAATTTATTTGTGCCGATGATAGTGTTTCAAGACACCTTACACTAGCTAAATTTTCTTGCATTCCATATTTGGCCACTAGATTTTCATAGAGTAGCTTTGTTCGCGAACCAAACGACAGCAATGAAAATTTACCACCAAGTTTGCAAGCCAGTCGCATCGCTGACTCGCTTAGTCCTGCTACAGGAATTGGCAGCATTTCCCTCAATTCATATAGACCGCAATCAAAAGATACAGCTAATAGAATTGCATCGTAGTTGTTTGCATGAGTAGCCGCTAACTCGATAGCGCAATAAGTGCCAATTGCCATGTCAGATTGACTATTAATAATTGGTGCGCCAATATGCCCTGTAACACCATCTATTTTTGTTCCGGGCGAGGCCGCTGAAAGTGCTGTGTTCAATGCCAGTTCGGTAATGGTTTCGGTTGTGTTGGGATTTATTAGAAGAATTTTCACAGAATTACCTATTTTGATTCAGTGAATGCTTAGAAAATATATTCAATCTCGTCAGCACCATTGTTTTGAAATTTATATGTTAAGACTTTTCATTGGCTCAGCAGCTTCAATAAATTTTCAAGATATTCGGAATAGACCCTATCGGCAATGCTGTGTTAAAAGGCTTGTTATGCCTATACAGTCTGCTAATTTGATTCATTTTATATTCAGTATAGTAAGGCCCTTCTAGAATTATCAAAAGTACTGAATTTTCACTTTCCGCGCAGCTCTGAAAATAACGTAGCAATTTATGCATTTCTTGGAATCGTCCATCTTGATGACCCCGGCTTTGCTTTGTGAACTTGTGCGATACATAGCAAGTATAGATTCCGGTTTCCCATTTGAAATCTAGTGATTTAGATAATGCAGGGTTCTCCCCCAATCGAATTTCTCCATCACTTGTAACATACAAGGCATTATTGCCCGTGCTAAGAAGATTTATAAAATCATCTACATACTCTATTATCTTGATTCATCCAGCTGAAATATTTTCATGAAATCCAATCCTTCTAGCTTCCTAGGCGAAGAATGCGGCAAAATGTCGTCTTGTCTGATTTTCTTTTTTACTACATCAATGGGGTATCCAGCTCTTTGTGAGTAAGTAGGTATCTTTTTCAGTAAATTATTGTGATTGGATTGTAATTTTTCTGGTACTTCTCAAGTGACAAGACGCGTCAATTCACTTTCAATTTCATTGTGACCCGGTGGTGGTAACTGTATTTTCAGAATTTTCATTGAGGCGTTTGTTGTGAATTTAAGTGTCTGATATCATGTTTATAAAACACCATTCGAAAAACTCAATCCCCAAGCCAATGCCCTAATATCAGGCACCTTAGTTGGACCCAACTCCGTTTTTCACGCAAAAACACCTGAACCTAAACGAACTCTAATATGTTACAATATGTATATTATCTTCAATAGCTTATAGTATAGACCAACCAAATCAGCCTTGCCATTTGGTAGACTGTTGGCTTTGGCATGTTATTGTGGTGCACTACATTAATGTGTGGAATTGACAGCCGCAGGTTCTCATGTCCCAATATACAACGACTTCGCTACGCTGTCAGACTAGATTCTGTATTTAATCATGTTCAATAATACACTCCGCAAACGCCTCGTTTTCATGTTTACCAGACAATTAGCCTCTGTTGATGCTATAATTCAACCAACAAACTTCACTGAGCAGTCAACATGAACAAACTCATTCTTCCCATTGGGGAGTCAGCATTCCAAGAGATGCAGAACTGCTATTATGTGGACAAGACCCCACATATCAAAACACTCGTTGACCGAGGCAAATACTATTTCCTGTCCCGCCCCCGCCGGTTCGGCAAGACGCTTCTGGTGGATACCATGCAGGAGTTATTTGAGGGCAACGAGCAGCTGTTCCGAGGCCTGCACATCCACAGCCACTGGGACTGGACCGCCAGCAATCCAGTGGTGCGACTGAGCTTTGACTCCAAATACAGCGAGCCTGGAGACCTTCAAAACAACTTGGAAAATCAACTGACCTGGCTTGAGAATTTTGCCGGCATTGAACCGTCAGACATTACCGGACCCGATCGGTTCAACAATCTGATTTTGAGTCTTTACCTCAAAACTGGAAAAAAGGTGGTGATTCTGGTGGACGAATACGACAAGCCGATCTTGGACCTGCTAGATAACAAGAAGCAGGCGGAAGCCAACCGCGACTACCTGCACGGCCTTTACGGTGTCATCAAGGGTTGTGCTCGATACATTCGTTTCGTTTTTGTCACCGGCATCAGCATGTACTCCAAGGTCAGCTTGTTCTCTGGGCTAAACAATCTCAAAGACATTAGTCTGGACCCTCGGTATGCCACCATCTGCGGCTACACAGATTCGGACATCGATACGGTGTTCGCCCCAGAACTCGAAGGGCTGGACCGGGACGAGATACGGCGCTGGTACAACGGCTACAGCTGGCTTGGCGAGGAGAAGGTCTACAACCCCTTTGACGTCCTACTGCTGTTTGACAACAGACTGTTCAAACCCTATTGGTATGAAACCGGCACGCCGAGGTATCTCTACAAGTTGATGGCCAAGGGCGAGATTGACACCCTGAATCTGGAGAACCTGCAAATGCCTGAGAGAGAACTGGCGAGTTTCGATCTTGAGACCGTCAGCGTCAACGCATTGCTGTTCCAGTGTGGCTACCTCACCATTGACAAGCATGAAGTCCAGCCGGCTGGCATCCGTTACACGCTGTATTATCCCAACCATGAGGTGCGACAGAGCCTGAACCAGCAGCTGGTGGGTGCCGTCAGTGGGAACTTTGCGAAAGTTGAGAAGCGTGCCAAGAACATGGCGAGGTTTCTGGCTGACAATGACTTTGAAGAATTCAAAGCGGAGTTGAGTTCGTTTTTCTCAAACATCCCGAACGAATGGTATGCCCGCAACCCCGTGCAACATTACGAGGGGTTTTATGCGAGCATGGTGTATGCCTGCTTCACCGCCATCGGCGTGGACGTCAAAGGCGAGGAGTCAACGAGTCTCGGTCGCTCGGACCTGGTGGTGTTGCATGCTGGCGAGGTGTTCGTGATGGAGTTCAAGGTGGCCAAACAGCCGAAAGAGGAAGACAAGGTGGAGGCCGAGGCGGCAGATGCGATTGCGCAGATTCGGGAAAACGACTATGCTGGCAAGTATCGTCATTGGCGGGGGAAGATTCATCTGCTGGGGGTGGTGTTTGACGGTGAGGACCGCAATGTGGCGATGATTCGGGCGGAACGGGATTGACCGGCAGCAAAGCAGTAAAACACGGCCGTCAGTTCCGGGGCTTGACGGAAGCATGTGTTGCCGCTTTCAGATGAAAGCTTTTCAACGATAAGCTCCCGAAGTGTCAACGATGCGGCTGTCGCTGTCTTGAAACGACTTCTTGGTGTTGTCAAAAGCAAAAAGCGCCAAATCAGCTGGATGATCTGTATCTTTGAACATTTTTGAAGTCAACGAGATAAAATCTTAAAGACGGTCTTGGAAAACTCTAGCTAGTTTGGAAGACTCAGACACAAGAGTTGCTATCCATCCGCAGTTGTCCATGCATTTTTCCAACACAGACTTAAAACCTTAGGAATGTTATAATCGAGTCCCCGTTAATTCCAACCGCAACTTGGTTATTTATCAATTTGACGTTCGTTTAAAAAGGGGCGAAAGCATTCGCAAATTGTTTAACATTGAAGATTAATGGATTTGATCCTATTTATGCAAAATAAACTAACAGATTCACACGATTAAAATGGCTGTTCGCAAGATACTTGTCTATCCAGATTCAAGGTTACGCCGGGTTGCAGAACCGGTGACCGATTTCAACGATGAAGTCCGTTCGGATATAAATGACATGGCCGAAACAATGTACAGTGCTCCCGGAATAGGGCTAGCCTCAATCCAAGTTGGCATATCGAAAAGCATGGTCGTTATTGACATCTCTGAAGAGAGGGATGATTTGTGCGTACTTATCAATCCAGAAATAGTTAAATCCTCTGGTACCCAAGTAGTTGAAGAAGGATGCCTTTCTTTCCCTGGTTACTTCGCACAAGTTAACCGCGCTGAATGGATTCGCTACCGTGCCTTCGGCATTGATGGTAATCGCTTTGAGGCGGAGGCTGATGGCCTTATGGCTGTATGTGTTCAGCATGAGGTAGATCATCTAACAGGCAAGCTGTTTACTGATTACCTTTCACGGCTCAGGCAACAACGAGTGAAAAAGCACTTTGAGAAAGCTGCCAAACTCAAGAAAAGCGAATCGCTGAGTTACGTCTGATTGCAACTACTTGAACCCGTTCCCCTGAGCGGCTTCGTTACTACACACTATTCCAATCAAGTATATGCAACTGCGTGTAATATTCGCTGGCACACCTGAGTTTGCAGTCCCCAGTCTGTACACGCTTATTGAATCCGGTATCAAAGTTAAGCTCGTTATTACGCAACCAGATCGTAGGCGAGGGAGAGGTCGTAAACTGTCTGCAACACCAGTACGGCAATTCGCTGATATGCATAATATCAATGTTGTTCAAACTGCTAAGATTGACAAATCCATCATTGAATTGATAAGTTCTATCAAACCAGATCTAATTGTTGTTGTTGCATTCGGAATGCTACTGCCAAAATCTATGTTGGAATTGCCCCGGTTAGGCTGTCTAAATGTGCATGCATCACTATTACCGAGATGGCGCGGCGCAGCCCCAATTGCACGCGCAATTGAAGCCGCTGACTCACAAACAGGTGTGACCATTATGCAGATGGATGAAGGCCTTGATACCGGCATGATCCTCTCTCAGCTCAATTGCCCTATCGCTGCCGATGATACGGCTGAGACATTGGAGCTAAAACTCGCTGAGCTCGGTGCAAGTCAACTTTTAAAGACAATTGACACACTGATGCGAGGTGAAATAAACCCATTGCCACAAAATGATGATTTTGCAACTTATGCTGACAAGCTGAGCCGCCAAGATGCTCCGATCAATTGGAGCTCCAATGCACGTAGTGTTGTCTGTAAAATTCATGCCTTGAACCCATGGCCAGTGGCTGAGAGCTTTATTAATGGCAACCGACTTCGGATATGGAATGCCGAACTCAGCGAAACTTATCCAAATGGTGCACAGCCAGGTGAAGTAGTTGCAGCCGATAAAAACGGAATACTGGTTTGTACTGGGGATGGTGTCATCAATCTCACCATTGTCCAAAGAGATGGTAAAAACAAGATATTTGCCGCAGATTATCTCGCCGGCAATCCAATTGCATTGGGCACCCAATTCGAATATCGGGGTGTTGCTACGTGAACGCTTCGCAGCCAGTTAATAGACCTGTGCGAGCTGTGGCCGCTCTCGCCGCAGAAAAGGTGATTTTCCAAGGTCATTCTCTGAATCGGGCATTAGACCAGATTCAAGTTACCAAAAGTGATTGGGGGTTGCTACAAGAATTGACCAATGGTGTTTTGCGCTGGTATTGGTGGCTTGAATATATTGCACAAGAGTTGTTAAAACGGCCAATCAGAAGTCGCGATCGAGATGTGTTGTGTCTGTTGCTCATTGGAATCTATCAATTGGAATTTACGCGTATTCCGCATTATGCGGTCGTATCTGAAACAGTTGATGCAGTTATAGATCTGCAGAAAAAATGGGCTGGTGGATTAGTAAATGCAGTACTTAGACAATTTCTTGATGCGCGCGACAGACTCGCTAAAAATAAATTGCCCGATATTAACCGCTATTCACACCCTCAGTGGATCATTGATTGTGTGCAGAAGGAATGGCCTGAAGATTGGCAATTAATCCTGAATGCAAATAACGAACGTCCAGATATGGTTTTGCGAGTCAATCCAAACCGTACTAGCGTCATGCAGTACCTGCAAATGCTATCAGGCGAACAGATTGAAGCTGAAACTGATAATGTTGCTTCTAGCGCACTCATTTTAAAAAAACGAGTTTCGGTTGTGGACCTGCCTGGGTTTGAGGATGGATTGGTTTCTATTCAGAACCAATCTTCGCAGCTCGCTGTGCCTGAGTTGGATGTTCGGCCTGGCCACAGGGTGTTAGATGCTTGTGCTGCCCCTGGTGGCAAGACTGTTCAAATGCTTGAGCATCAACCGCAGCTTGGCGAACTGGTAGCACTAGACATAGATAAGTTCCGAGTGTCTAATTTAGTAAGTAATTTATCAAGAACATCAACCCGAGCCAAGGTTATGATTGCTGATGCGGCAGATACCCAAAAATGGTGGGATGGGAGAAAGTTTGATAGAATTTTGCTAGATGCTCCGTGTTCGACGCTGGGTGTTGTTAGTAAACATCCTGATATTAAACACAATAGACAATATCAAGACTTTAAGAAATACGCAAATCAGCAAAGTAATCTGCTAGACGCGTTGTTACCACTACTAAACTCCGGTGGCAGATTGCTGTATACGACTTGCTCTATTATTTCGCGTGAAAACGAAGACCAGGTTATCGGCGCTCTTATGAGGAACCCTGAGTTCAGGTTCTGTCCGCTCGGGCACCATCTTGGGCGCTCTACCGGTTGCGGTCGTCAACGTCTGCAAGGTGTCCATAGCGGTGATGGCTTCTTTTACGCGGCGATAGAACGGGTATAAATAAAATGGAATTTTAGTTTGATGTGCATCATCGCCAACAAAAGGCCGGTGTTTGCAGTTACTTTACTTGCAATATTACTGGTTTTTGCAAGTTTAGTATATGGTTTTTCATTTGATAGCATTGAAGTTAGGCAAACCAGTGATAAGGATGTGGAAGTCACTGTATCAACTGAGCTTTTACTAACCGATGAAGTGGGTCGTGCCTTGCGCTCAAATATACCGATTACAATCACTTCAAAAATAAAAATTTACAGAGTTCGCAAGAATATTTGGGATGATTTGATTGGACATTACGAAATCTCTGATCAAATCCGTTTTGAAAGCTTGTATCAGCATTATCGAGTGGCTTCGCCCGATGTGGAGTTGTCAGGTGCGTTTCCAAGCATTGGTGAGGCTCTGGACCGAATTGGTAAAAATAGAAAATACCAAGGGATATCTGTAAATGAACCTTTCAATGCAGAGGAAACTTACAGGTGTAAGGTAAAAATTACATTGGATCGTTCTAGTTTACCACCCGTGCTGAAAATGATGGCTTTCATTGGAGATGCTTGGCGCTTGAGCACCGGCTGGTCAGATTCTGAAAAATGGCAACCACAACAATGATTGGATTTCTCCGCAGCAGCAAAAATGCGCCATTTCTTGGGATGGGCGTGCTAGTTTTGCTAATGCTTGTGGGTCTTGCCACTAGTACGATATGGTTTGATTATTTTGCCGGCAATTATGCTCAGTTGATAATCCTCAATTCAGTTGGGATTATGACGCTCTGCTTATGGATTGGTGTCTATCTTAAGCAGCTGATTAAAGAGCGGCGAGCTAAGCTTCCCGGCACTCAGCTCGCCATACGGTTTTTGAGAATATTTGCGACGTTATTGTTATCGTCTATGGCAGTTGTGTATTTTTTCTCTTTCTTGTCAATAAGCAGGGGCATTGACAGTTGGTTTGATTTGCAAGTCGGTGATGCTGTAAAAGAGGCGAATCATCTGAGGGTGTTGTTTTTCGACTCAATTGAATCGCGCCTGCTTTCCGAGTTCCATGACACTATTCAAGGCATCAATGAGGCTGTCAGTCAAGAAACCGGTACAGAACATGCGCGAAGGCAGATTTTTCAGCTGATATTCAAGGCCAGTCAATCGGAAGACTTTCAAGAGATTACGTATTTTGATGATCCAACGAATCCTACCGGAGCAGTTATATCTAGTAGCATGAACACGGATTCTCTTTTACCGAAGCGCCCTAGCGCATCGCTGTTAGAGAAATTGAAATCAGAGTCATCATCAGTTGCACAGATCGAATCATTGACAACAGAGGATGTAGCAGACAATGGGACTGACGAGGTGTTGGTTAAGACTAACAGTATTCCGGCCTGGGAGATTCTATTCGGAGCAGATGGAGAAGCGCAATTGCAAATGTTAATACCGGTGGAGGTTGTTGGGCAGGGCAACCGCCATTTTCTGCAAGTTCTAGCCAACCTACCATTGGCGTCACAGCGTTTGCTTGAGTCAATCAGTCAGATTAATGAGAAATACAATCGCCTTTTATTTCTTCGCAATCCTTTGAAACTGAGTTTTATATTAACGCTTACTTTTGTAACATTGATAGCGATTTTGCTTGCTATCTGGGCTGCTATCAATTTGACACGACGTTTGGTAACACCAATTCGTATGCTATCTGAAGGCACTCAGGCTGTCGCCCGCGGCGAGTACGGGCATTTAATTACCGTGCCAGCTCATGATGAACTTGGAGTGTTAGTCGAATCGTTTAATGATATGACTCAAAAGATCAAGACTTCGCAAGAACAACTGCGCGAAAGCCAGGTCAACACCGAAAGGCAGAGCTATTATCTTGAAATTGTATTGAAGCATTTGTCATCTGGTGTTTTGTTTATCGATAACGCAGGATACATTACCAATATTAACTTGGCGGCGGAAAATATCCTGCAGCTCAATGAGAGATCGATTTGCAATACACATCTTGATAAACTAACGAGCCGACAACCGGAGTTGGCACCGTTGCTAGGGTTGATTTCGGAGGCAACAAAACAGCCCCAAGCAGACTTGAACGAAACTGTTAGTCTTGAGACTTCCCGCGGTCGGCAAGTGTTGAGTTTCAGCGTGACACAATTGCCGGAGATCGATAGTGTCTCAGGCAGCTATGTGGTTGTTATGGAGGATATTACCGATCTGGTCCAAGCGCAACGAGGCGTGGCATGGAGAGAAGTTGCACGGAGAATGGCACATGAGATTCTGAATCCTTTGCAACCGATTCAATCAGGTGTTGACCGCATTCGCCTGAAGACCGAAAGGCAGTTATCAGCCGAGGAGAGCAAATCGCTTAATCTTGCGTATGAGGCGATTTATAGGCAGTTGAATGCAATGCAACGCATTGTCAATGAATTTAGAGACTATGACAAGCCTGTTGCGCTGAAATTTAGCAAGGTCAACTTCAACAAACTGATCCTTGATGTGGCTAATCTTCACCGACAAGGCGATTGGCCATGTGAGATCAATCTGGAACTGGATCCGCAACTTGAGGAATTTAGCGCGGACCCCGATAAACTGGTGCAAGTTTTTAACAATTTGCTAATCAATGCCAAGGACGCAATTGGCAGTTCTGATAATGCAATTGTCAAGATCAGAACGCAGCAGTCTGACAATGGTATCATTCAGGTTATCATTATTGATAATGGTCCAGGGTTCTCTCGAGATGTATTAGATCGCCTATTTGAGCCGTATGCAACAACTAAGTCGAAAGGCATGGGATTGGGCCTCGGAATTGTTAAAAAGATAGTTGAAGCACACAATGGCACGATCGATGTTGCCAATGGGGCCGACAGAGGTACCAAAATTACAATTAATTTCTACTCGCAGTCTCAGCCAGTTGTCGAATCGGCTGTGAAAAGTTGCAATAGCGACAAAAAATCATCTATAGAAGCAAATATCTAATGGTAAGACAACCTCGTGTTCTCATAGTCGATGACGAGCCTGACATTCGTAATCTGATTGGACAGATACTTGGCGACTTTGGCTATGTAGTGACGGAAGTTCATGATGCTGCCTCAGCGCGCAATGCAGTTCGTATTCAGCAATTTGATGCAGTGTTGCTAGATATTTGGATGCCGGGTGATGATGGCATTACGTTGCTCAAGGAATGGCGCAAATCCAATTTTAACATTCCTGTCATAATGTTATCCGCGCACGGGTCAATTGAAACTGCGGTCGAGGCAACACGCTACGGCGCCTACGATTATCTTGAAAAACCAGTATCTGCCGCTCGTCTTGAGGTCACTCTGCGAAATGCGGTGAGCAATCGTGCCCCGGCAGAAGGTGCCTATGACATAAAAAGCAAGCCCGGCACCCACAGACAGTTTATTGGCAGCAGTGCGAAAATGGACAAAGTTCGCCTGGAAATTAAAAATGCTGCATCATCCAAATCGAACGTTTTGATTTTTGGGGAAGTTGGTACTGGTAGGACTGTTGTTGCACATAATGTACATTCTAGACGCGGTTGCACACCTGGTAGTTTTATTGTGCTTGATTGGTTATCAGAAGACGGAATTAGATCAAGCGCTGCAAAGGCTATTCAAGCGGTGGCGAAAGGGTCGTTGTTAATCCGGGATTTACATGCATACGATACGGGCAAGCAAAATAAATTGCTGGTGTTACTAGATCACATTGACAACCAAAGGTCTGAATCAGCAGATACGCCTAATTTGATATCAACAGCTTCACCACATCTTTTAACTAAATTGCAGAATGGCAGTTTCAGGCCTGAGTTATATCACCGTCTGGGCGAGTTGAAAATTATGGTGCCGCCTCTACGTGAGCATCCTGAGGATGTTCCGGAACTCGTTGGATTTCTGATAGAAGAGTTCTGTCAAGCTGAGGGTTTGACCTATAAGCGAATCGCTACTGCAGCACTTAATAGACTGCGTAATTATCATTGGACTGGGAATGTGATAGAGTTGAAAAATGTTGTACTCCAAGCTATGCACAACACAACCGAGGAAACTATCACAGATTCAGAAATCAATTCGCTACTTGCAAAGTTAGTTGACTCAAGTAAAGATCCCTCAGTTGAACAACCTGGTGTGTCCCCGCTATTTGATTTACCGTTTCGCGAAGCAAAAGACGTATTTGATAGGGAATATCTGACATATCACCTGCAAAATTGCAAGACTTATCAGGAGTTGGCTAAAATTACTGGACTTCACCGAGCAAGCATATTCAGAAAAATCAAGGACCTCGGCATTGAACTGCAACCCGGTGGAGAGTTGTTGGGATACAAGAATATGGACAACGATTCATGACGCAAATTCTAATTGTCGGTGCGGGTACTGTTGGCTCCAGTGTTGCACAAGCGTTATTGGAGGAAGACAATGACGTAACAATCATTGACCGCAATAACGAAGTGTTGACACATATCATGCACAACATGGATTTGAAAGCAATTCACGGCGATGGTTCAGATCCGATGATTCTAGATGAGGCCGACATAGAAAATACAGATCTGGTTCTGGCTGTTACCGATCAGGATGATACCAATATCGTCGTTTGTCATCTTGCGGTGCTGCTTGGCAACACACCGAAGGTCATTGCCCGTCTTCGCAACATTGAATTCCACAATCGCAAGGATATGCTATTTGGCCGTGATAGCGAGTCGCAGTTGATACCAATTGATACGATTATAAGCCCAGCTCGGCTTGTCACTGATCAAATCATGCGTTTGATTCGGTTGCCTGGCGCATTGCAGGTGGTTGAGTTTGCCGATGGAAAAATTCAGTTGGTTGCGATTCGAGCAGACCGGGGTGGGAAACTAGTCGGTCATAGAATTGAGGAATTGCGTGAGCACATGCCTAATGTTGATACTAGGGTAGCCGCCATATTTCGCCATGACAGTCCTATCATTCCTAAAGGTGACACCGTCATCAAGCCAAAAGACGAAGTTTTTTTTATTGCCACCCCGGATCATATTGCAGATATGATGGGCGAGTTGCGAGCGGTTGATGAGCCTATTGGTAAGCGGGTGATGTTAGTTGGCGCCGGTAATATTGGAATTGGACTTGCTCAGAAGATGGCGCCGACTGAGCTACGCGTGAAGCTGATTGAGAATGACTTGGAACGTGCTGAGAAAGCAGCTGCCGAACTGGCAGATACGATTGTCATCCATGGAAATGCGACGGATCAAAATTTGATGTTGCGGGAAAATGTTGAATCGACTGAGGTGTTTTGTTCAGTAACCAACAACGATGCTGTCAACATTCTCTCAGCAATGATGGCCAAAAAACTCGGGGCTCGCCGTACCATGGCACTGATTAACAATTCCGCGTACGTTGATCTGCTAGAGGAAACTACAAGCGGTATTGACATTGTTATATCTCCAAACCAGAATACGATAGGGGAGTTGATTCGCTACATTAGGAGCGGTTCTACAGTTGCAGTGCATTCACTGCGGCGCGGGGTGGCGGAAGCGGTTGAAGTTGTCGCTCATGGCACTGAAAAAACCTCAAGAGTTGTGGGCCGTAGAATTGATGAGCTGAAATTGCCAAAAGGCGCAACAGTGGGCGCCATACTTCGGAACAACGAAGTGCTCATTGCACACCACGATCTGGTTTTTGAGCCAGAAGATCATGTTATCTTGTTCTTGGCAGACCGAGCGCCGAAACACATTATGCATGTTCAAAAGCTATTTGCTCCGAGCATTCTTTACTTCTAGTAGTAGTAATGGCCGTGGATTTTTATTTGGCCATAGGCTGTGAATAAAATGCACTATGCAGCTGTATTGAAAATTGTCGGTGTGCTGTTTGCAATGTTCAGCATTTCATTGCTACCTCCGTTAGCGATTTCATACTACACTCAGGATGGCGCCTTCACGGAATTTTTGACTTCATTCGCTATCATTTTCTGTTTGGGTTTTGGTGTTTGGTTTGCTGCCCGTAAAAATCATGATCAACTTGGGCCGCGCGAGGGGTTTCTTACAGTAGCGGCATTTTGGCTAACGTTGGCAACTGCTGGTGCGCTACCTTTTCTATTGTTGCATGAACTTAATATTGGTTTCACCGATGCCTTCTTCGAATCAATGTCAGGGCTTACAACTACTGGTGCAACCGTTCTTGTCGGACTTGATAACATGCCTATATCGATTCTCTATTATCGGCAACAGCTTCAATGGCTCGGAGGTATGGGAATCATTGTGCTCGCTGTCTCTGTGATACCGATGCTGGGGATTGGCGGCATGCAGCTGTATATGGCGGAAATGCCTGGTGTGATGAAAAATACAAAAATAGCGCCTCGCATCAAAGAAACTGCAAAAGCGCTTTGGTACCTTTACTTGGGTTTGACGATTGTTTGTGCATTTTGCTATTGGTTGGCGGGCATGACTGCGTTTGATGCGATCACGCACAGTTTTTCAACAGTTGCGATCGGAGGATTTTCAACGCATGACAATAGCATAGGTTATTTCAATAGCGATGCAATCATGCTTGTTGCGGTTGTGTTCATGGTTATCTCTGGCGTGAATTTCGCATTGCATTTTCGGGTATGGAGCAAGTTGCGACCGAAGTTATATCTAATGGATACTGAATTTCGGGTATATCTGGCGCTGATTTTTGTTCCGGCAATTATTGTTTGCATTGTGTTGGTTGTATCACAGGAATATGGTGACACTTGGACAAGTGTAAAGCACGGTGTGTTTCAGGTTGTCTCAATTGCCACCACCTCTGGATTTACAACTACTGATTTTTCAGCATGGCCGTTGTTTCTTCCTGCTATGTTGTTAGCCGGTAGCATCATTGGGGGATGCACTGGATCAACCGCTGGCGGGTTAAAGATCATGCGAGTGATCATGCTGTTTAAGCAAGGGCGACGAGAGATATTGCAATTGCTGCATCCGGATGCGATTCTACCAATTTATATGAATGACCGTCCGGTACAGAATCAGGTAATCAATGCGGTCTGGGGATTTTTCTCACTGTATATTGTCAGTTTCGTAATCTTGTCGCTTGTAATGCAAGCATTTGGCAATGATTTGGTTACAGCATATTCGACAGTGACTGCTTGCCTGAATAACTTGGGTCCGGCTTTGGGTGGCGCAGTCGAAAACTATTCTAGCCTATCTCCTGGATCAAAATGGGTGCTCGCGTTTACGATGCTACTTGGTAGGCTAGAGCTGCTAACTTTGCTTGTGCTATTAATGCCACGTTATTGGACTGACTGACTTGACTATGTTTCTAAATGAGTCTTTTGTAGTGATCAAATGGGTTCAGTGGTGTTTGGTTATCCGGAGCACCTATGATAGTTTCTATGGCAGTTGATACAGCCTTCACCTCAAAAAGCCCATCGCACCAATAGTAAATTTTCTCATAACTTCAGACACTCTGGCCTCGTACAGTATATAATCTGAACACTATTCTCAAGATGGGCGCCCAAAAGTCGCATTAGACAACTTTACAACGCTTTGCGAGACTTTTCAGATTTCTAATGCGACATTCGGGATATAATTTGCGTATCAAGTTAGTCGGGTGTCAAGCATGGTGTGACGGCGCTCTTGTCTTGCAGAATGACGGATCGGAAATTGACATGAAACATTTTATATTTTATTAAAGGTTATGACAAAATGAGTTTGACTGATAATATGACTGAAGCCCCCCCCCCCCCGTAGAATCCGAGCGCGAGGCTGAGGAGATGGGTGCGCTTGACAGAATCGCACGCCATCTGTGCGCAGCTTTTTTCAACGTCTTTGCGCTTTTCGCACTGACTTTTGTCCTCGCTCCACAAGCCGCACAGGCACAGGACAGAGTCAGCTTGTCAGCCACAGCTGGCGATGAAAAAATATCGCTCAGCTGGTCGTATCGCCATGAGGAACAAACCCTCGGGGCTTATTGGGAAGCTGGGCTGTATAATGCGGCAACTAGAAGTGAAAATTGGATCAGGATTCCCCGCAGCCCCAGCATCAGTAAGAGCAATTCAAATTGGAGAGGCAGTGCGGAAGTTCCTGCCACCAATGGCGTCGAATATAACGTCCGTATTCGGCTCAAGAGAAGCAATCATTCTGTCGTAGCCTATTCCACCCACAATAATCAGCATTGGATCTTGGTCACGCCGCGAGGGCAGACGCCGACTCTCACCTCCTCCCAGAGTAAGACTATTGCAGGTTCTGACGCGGGGACAGCTGTGTGTTTCAACCTGCTGTCGGTCAAGCAGCGCCGGGGGAACGATAACCTCGTATGGCTGCAACAAAGAACCGGTGGCCAATCGTACATCAACCGGCTCGGAAACCTTCAGGGGGATGCCCGCATCGAGATCACCCGGGCCCCCGCCGGCATCTCAACAGGGCTCGGTGTCAACCTGTTTCCCTGTGCCAATCTGGGCTACGGGACCCACACGGTCACCTGGAGCTGGCGGGGTCGCGACGGCACGGCCGCCACGGCCGGGACGACCTCCACCACGGTCACCATCGTGCGTCGGTCTACGCTGCCCGCTCCGACCCTGCTCAGCGAAGGCGATTTGATAAGAGTCAACTGGACAGATCCGAAAGACAGCACCATCACCGGCTGGGAGTATCAGCTGAAGGCGGGAGGCGGCAGCTATGGAGCGTGGACTGAGATTTCGCCTTCCAGTGCGACCACCGTCGAGCACTTTTTGTTCGGCAACGAGGTGAGCACCGAATATCATGTGAAGATTCGTGCGGTGAAGCCCGGCAACAGTTATCTGGAATCTGCGGAGGCGCGGGTCGTCACGACTCCGAACGTGCCCCAGGGATTTTCGGCAACGCCCGGCGTGGGTTCGGTGACGCTGTCATGGACTGATCCGGACAACGACAGGATCAAACGCTGGGAATATCGGTATGGTGAGGGCGGTGCGGTCTCCGGTATGGGCACCGCCTTCGGGGCCTGGACACCTGTTCCGGGTTCAAGTGCGAGCACCACCAGTCACACGGTGTCGGGTCTGACGGCTGGCACCCTGTATTCTTTTAATCTTCGTGCGGTGCATGAGGTCGGCGGCGAGGAAGGCAACGGTCGGGCAACTGCCCCGGTGGAGGGGACGCCGTTGGCGACGGCAGACAAGGGCGTGACGGTTTCAAAGGCGGGGCTGACGGTGACCGAAGCGGTCGGTGGTGCCAGTGGCAGTTATACGATACGTCTGGACAATGTGCCGACAAGTGATGTGACTGTTACAGTGGGTGGGGCGGAGCGGCCGGTGTCGGTGGACCCGGCATCGCTGACATTCACCACGGCCAACTTTGCGACGGCACAGGCGGTGACGGTGAATGTGGCGGCCGATGATGACGCCGAGGATGCGACGGTGACGCTGACGCATACGGCGGCGGGCGGTGGCTACGGTTCGGTGAGCAGCATCGACTCGGTCACAGTGAAGGTCGCCGACACCACGCCGAAGCTGACGCTGCCGGCGGATCCGGTGGCGGTGCGCGAGGGGACGGCGATCAGTCTGTCGGTGACGTCGGATCGCGCGCTGACCGGCACGAAGCAGGTGCGACTGGAGTTGACCGGGCGGGGTGCGAAGCCGATTGCGGCGGCGGACATCACCGGCGGTCTTGGGCCGCGCCTGTTCGATGCCGATTTCGGGGATACGGCGAGCACCACAGGGACGGTGTCGATACCGACGGAGACGGACACGGCTGCGGAAGGTGCGGAGACTTACACCATCACGCTGAACAATGGGCCGGTCGGATCCAACTATGTGGCGGCCACGCTGTCCGATCTGGAAGCCGAAGGCACGCTGCTCGATGGCAGTGCGCCGGACCAGCCGACCGGGCTGTCGGCGGCGGCGGGCAACGGCCAGGCGGTGCTGTCATGGACCGATCCGGGTAACAGTGCGATCACCGACTGGCAGTATCAGCAGAAAGAGGGTACCGGCAGTTATGGTGCCTGGACGGACATGACCGGGTCGTCGGCCACCACCACGTCGTATACGGTGGCCGGGCTGACCAATGGCAACACCTATGCGTTCAAGATTCGCGCTAAAAACATGGATGCGGCGAGTGCGGCATCGGCCGAGGCGACGGCGACGCTGACGGCAACGGCGATGCTGGCGAAGGGGGTGACGCTGTCGCGGCGGACGCTGCCGGTGCTGGAAGGCGGCAGTGGCGCGTATACGGTGAAGCTGGATCAGGCCCCGAGTGCCGATGTTACCATCACTGTCGGCGATGCGTCGGGTGATGTGACGGTGTCCGGGTCGCCGCTGACGTTCACGACGAGTAATTTTAGCACGCCCAAGACGGTGACGGTGTCGGTGGCCAGCGATGAGGATACTACGGCCGACGCCGACGTGACCCTGACCCATACGGCGACGGGCGGCGGCTACGGCTCGGTGATGATCGCCTCGGTGACGGTGAAGATCACTGACACGACGCCGACCTTGGAGTTGGCCAAGGATCCGGCGGCGGTGACTGAGGGGAGTGCGATCAGTTTGACGGTGACTTCGGATCGGGCGCTGACTGGCGATCTGGAGGTGAGTCTGACGCTGTCCGACCGCGGCACAAGCGGATTCATGGCGGCGGACATTCAGGGTTCACTCGGGCCGCGCACTTTCACTGCGAGTTTCGGCGGCACGGCGAGCACGTCGGGGACGGTGACGATTGCGACTTCCACCGATTCGAATGTGGAGGGTTCGGAGACTTACCTCATCACGCTGAACGATGCGGCCGGCTATGCGGTGGGAACTGATGCGACCGCCGATGGCACACTGCGAGACGGCACGGTGCCGGCCAAGCCGGCGGGTGTAATGGCTGAGGCCCGCAGCAGACGGGTCATCTTGAAATGGAGTGACCCGGACAATGACAGCATCACCAAGTGGCAGTATCAGCAGAAGAGGGGGACCGGCAGCTATGGTGTCTGGCGGGACATTGCGAGGTCTGACGCCACCACGGTCACCCATACGGTGACCGGTCTGGGCAATGGCTCCGTTTACGGATTCAAGATCCGCGCGGTGAATGCCGGTGGCAATGGTGCCGCATCCGACGAAGTGACGGATACGCCGAGCGGGAGCATCGCCGGGGTGGCGGTGTCAAGTATCGTGTTGGTGGTGAGCGAGGGCGGCAGCGGCAATTACACGCTGCAGCTGGACACTGAGCCGAGCGGCGATGTGACGGTGACGGTGAACGATGATCCAGCCTCAGACGATGTGACGGTGTCCAACAAATCGCTGACGTTCACCACGGGCAACTGGTCGGTGCCGCAGACGGTGACGGTGACGGCGGCAGAGGACACCGATGCAATCAAGGATCCCAGTGTGGATCTGACCCATGCGGCGTCGGGCGGTGGTTATGATTCGGTGTCGATTGAATCGGTGCGGGTGTCGGTGACCGAGAAAACCGTGCTGGCAGTGACGGTATCGACGTCGGCTCTGACGGTGGCCAAGGGGGGCAGCGGCAGTTACACGGTGAAGTTGCAGACCAAGCCTGAGAGCAATGTCACGGTGTCGGTGGCCGGTGCCTTGGGGGATGTGACGGTGTCCGGCGTGCCGCTGACGTTCACGACTGACAACTGGTCGGTGCCACAGTCGGTGACGGTGACGGTGGCCGAGGGCAGCGATGATGCGGGTGTGACACTGACGCACAGTGCTGCGGGCGGCGGCTATGACTCGGTGTTGATCGGTGCGGTGACGGTGAGAGTGGCTGAGCGAGCCGTGTCGGGCGTGTCGGGACAGGGTCGGGCGAGTCTGGAGCAGGGACAGGCGATGTTCACGCGTGCCTTTGCGGGTCTGTCTTCATCCATCATTGAGGACCGGTTGACGGGATCGTTGTCCGGGCAGCCGGACCGGGTGTCATTGGCTGGCGTGAGCCTGCATCTTGGCGGTGCGGGTTCTGGTGTTTCGCCGACGGTTTTGCGTTCGGTTGACCCGCTGGATCCTGACGGCGGGCATGATGTCCGCAGGCTCGGCCTGCGGGATGCGGACGAGTTGCTGGAGCAGAGTTCGTTCAGCCTGTCGTCCGAGTCGGCCGCTGGCGGCGGAGCGACGCTGAGGATGTGGGGTCAGGGGGGCCGCAGCGACTATGAGCGCAACGATGGGAAGCTGTCTGTTGACGGCAAGGTGAAGGTGTTCGGGATTGGTGCGGATGTATCCCAGGGCGATTTGCTCGGCGGGGTGGCGTATTTCAGGTCGAGCGGCAGCAGTCGCAGCAGTGTGGGGGGTGTGCATTGGCATGACAGCGAGGTGTCGGGTCTGAACAGCGTGCACCCGTATGTTCGGCTGAGGTTGCAGGAAGGTCTTGATGTGTGGGGAGCACTCGGGTACGGGAAGGGCACGGTGCGCCACACGCGGGTGAGTCCGCAGGCGCCGGCTGATGACCGCGGCGGGATTCGCCTGCGCACGATGTCAGCGGGAGTCTGGAGTGAGTTGCATTCGTCGTCGGGTCATCGGTTGGCGTTCAAGGGTGATGTTCAGAAGACGAAGGTTCGCACGACGCTGTCGTCACTGGTGTTGTCGGATTCGGTGAGTCGCCTGCGCGGGTTGCTGGAGTGGCGAGGTGATGGCATGCTGGCTGGCGGTGGCGTGCTGACGCCGCGGCTGGAGGGCGGGCTTCGCCGCGACAAGGGCGATGACGGGAATCTGTCAAGTCTGGTGCTGGGCGGCGGTCTGGGTTATGTGCATGGCGACGGTGGCTGGTCTTGGCAGGTCGGCGGCAGTGTGCTCAGGTCGCGTTCAGAGGCAGCTTACCGCGAGCGAAGCTTCTATGCCAATGTTGAGTACAAGTCGTCGTCAGTGTTAGGGTATGGGCCGTCGTTGTCGATGGAGTGGTCTCGGGGTTCATCTGCTGACAGTTCGCAGCGGGTGTGGTCAGACGCAGGATTTGCGTCGGCATTCGCAGAGTCGGGTGAGGCGTCGGTGGGCGGTCGGGTCAGGTATGGTCATGCCTTGGGCTACGGATCGGGTGTGCTGAGTCCGAATGTGTCGGTGTCATGGTCGGAGGACGGAGGTTCCCCGACCTACGGGACTGGCGTGGGGTACCGGTTGCGCGATGAGTATCATGTGGATCTGAGGTATGAGCATGATTCCGGTTCTGCGGCGGCGGACCGAGTCTGGCTGGGCGGTCGGATGAACTGGTGAGTGGTGGTCGGAGCGGCTGGGAGTTGCAGGATAACACCGCAGAGCGATAAAAGACCATGGCATCCCTTCGCACATGAACTGCAGTCAGGAGAATTATAGAATTTTCAGCTTTACTTGAGGAAAGCCATCGCATCGCTTGCCGCGGATGTTGCGGTTCGGTTGTTGCAGGCCCTGCCGATGCCAGCATACGACCTGCTTCTTGATATCGCCCTAGTGTTAAGTCAATGAAGGAATGTCGGAGTCATATTATAATCAGGGGTCATAACAGTTTTGATCATCACGATGGAGCCAGGCATGAAACGTTATGCAGTGACTTTGCAACAGGAGGAACGAGACGAGTTGAGACAGATTATCCGCAAGGGCTCGCATTCGTCCCAGAAAGTACTTAATGCACTGATTCTTCTGAATTGTGATGAAGGTCAGTTCAATGAACAGCGCTGGTGCGGAGCTGACATCGCCAGCATGTTGCGGATCAGCTACCGCAAGGCGGACGGAGAGTTTGAGGCGCATGTGGTGGCCTTGAGCTGCTCCGAGCCACCGTCTGACTACTCCCAGTGGTCGGTGCGGCGCGTGCTAAAAAAACTCGATCCAACCGTGGCGTCGCATCGGGTGGGTGATTCCGCCGGCGGCCAATGCCGAGTTCGTGGCGGCGATGGAGGCGGTTCTGGATGTCTACCAACGCCCCTATGATGAGTCTTTTCCGGTGGTGTGCATGGACATTCTACCATTTTTCAACCCTTTTTTGCGAGGCTGTGCCCTCGCAATTTGTCAATCAGCTTGTCAAGCGGCCAGCGCATGGCATTCCCCATCCGGATTGAACAACTGCTGGTTGTTCAGCATGCTGCACAGCACCTTGCACAAACGATCTGAGAGACCTCGCAGGCATCGCCCATGGCTGTGTCCGCGGTCCCTAAGCGCCTGGTATTTGGCTTTGCTGGTCGGGTCATTCTGCATGGAGGTGCGAGCCCAGTGGTACAAGGCCTCGGCCAACATCGTATTGCACCCGAGTCGGCGCACCACCTGAACCATCTTGCCGGAGCGCCGGGTGACCGGTGCGGCACCGCCATAGGCCCGCAAGGCTCTGTAGTCGCGATTGCGGAGAATACGCCAGGCTTCTGCCAGCAGCGTGGCCAGCACCACCAGTCCGATGCCGGTCATGGAAGAGATGATGTCCACGTCATGCCTGAAGCGGCGGTCGTTCGGGTCGTCAGAGGCGGTCAGCTGTTGATTGTGAGCTTTGACCAACTCACTCATCTGAGCTTCTATCTGTTTGATCTGGGCGGTGACCAACTGCAGGTGTGCCGCGATCATCTGCACCCGCAGTGCCGCCCCCTTGACGACGCCGGCATCGACTGACATCGCCGGCTGGCATAGAATGGACTTGACGGTCTCGGCGTCAATGGTGCGGATGCGATGCTGTTTCAGCAACTGGTCAATCACCGACAGGCTCAGGGTTTCAGCGCTGGCCGGGTCGGGTGCCAGTTGTGCCAGTTCCAACACCCAGGCACTGCTCAGCTTTTTGCTCAGTTGCAGGAATTGGGGGTGGTAGTTCCACAGCACATCCTTGAGTTGTGCCTCCAGTCGCACCTTGTCTTCAACCAGTTGCGAGCGTTGCCGCACACCTTCGCGCAAAGCCAGTATCTCGCTCGGCAGGCGTTCAACCGGTCGCAGCAGGTCGCGGTCGCGGCGCACCGTCTCGGCCAGCACTTGGGCGTCGAAGCGGTCGTCTTTGGCCCCGGCCATGCTGAAGCGGTCGCGGTAGCGGTCCAACTGCTTGGGGTTGATGGAGAACACCTCAAAGCCATGCTGCTGCAAGGTGTCCACCACCGGTCCGTTGGAGGTCTCCACCACGACACCGATGTGCCGGGCGTCAGCCTCGGTGCGTTTCAGGATCCACAGCACCATCTGTTTCAGTCCGGCTCCGTTGTGCGGGAAACGCTTGTTGCCCAGCACTTGGCCATTGCTATCCATCACGCACACCTGGTGATGTTGTCGTCCCCAGTCCACGCCGGTGAAATATCTCAGTTCTTGCATTTGCTTTCTCCTCTACTTGTTTGAGTTGTCAACAGATAATAAAATAGGCTTGCTGCGATGCTTGACAAATCCAGTACTGGTGCTCGAAGCACTAACATTCTACCGGTCATCCATCGCAGCATGCGGCCGAGGCACAGGTCCATGCAAGGTGCTCTGGGCACAGGATGAATATGGTTGCTCCCGGCCACTTGCCTATCAAACACCTTGGCCGAGGCCAAGATTCGGTGCCAATTGTAACCGGGGTTACAATTGCAATCCAGCCCCTGTTGCCGCCTCTCCGCTACGCTCCGAGGCGGCAACAGGGCAGAACTCAGAAAGGTGGAATTGTCCTTATTAAATGGTACTGGATGAGACGCCGCGCCAGCTGCTCGGTCAGGTTCGCCAGCCCATTGCCGCGGTTGTGGGACGTCCGGCCCGAGAGGATTACGAGTATCGGCGTCTGGGCAGTTGCAATGTGTTCTTGGCCACCGAGCCGTTGGCCGGCACCCGGATGACCAAGGTGACGGCATGCCGAACCCGGACCGATTGGGCTCACTTCATCCGCGAGCTGGCTGAGCTCTACCCCAAGGCCAAGCGCATCACCTTGGTGATGGACAACTTGGACACGCACCGGGCGAGTGCCTTGTATCATGCCTTTGAGGCGGTGCAGCCAAGGCCTTGCTTGAGCGTTTTGAGTTTGTATACCCCCCCCCCCCCAAGCACGGCAGTTGGCTGAATGTGGCTGAGATTGAGCTGAGCGTGATGATTCGTCAGTGCCTGAACCGGCGCATAGACCAGCTGGAGACCTTGCGTGAACAAGTTGCGGCCTGGCAGATGGCACGCGACCGAGCGAAGGCGAGAGTGGAGTGGCGGTTCACCACGGCGGATGCCCGCATCAAGCTGAAATGCCTTTACCCGACATTAGAAGAATGATGATGCACTAGGTATTGTCAATGGAAGGCGACAGTTTCGAATTTGCCGTTCCTAACCTCAACTTCACGATAGCTACCAGTTGGCTCACCAGTCCCCATTAGTTCTATTGTAACAGCACCGACATAATCCACATCCCTGCCATCCGCGAGAATTTGCAATGCCTTTCCCAACTCTCCGGGCAGTATCTTTACGCCCGGCGCATTTGCTATTTTTTCTACATGATCCTTGAAAATAGCGCTGTCCGTGGAACCAGCAGATTGCATTGCCAATAAAATCAGTGCAGTAGCGTCATAGGTCTCGGCAACAAATGTACCAGAGGCATCAAAACCTTGGTTTTTTGCAAGCTCAACTAAAATTCGAGTGCCGCTGCTGTCAGTTCCAGGTGTGGTACCAAAAGAGCCGTTGAGCGCATCTCCAAAGATGTCAGTGAGGGTTTTACCTGTCATACCATCCGGAAACATGAAGGTATCAAAAGCTTTGTTATCAAGAGACCTCCGAATTATTTCTTCCCCACCGTGGTCGGGATAACTGAGCACTACCAGCAACTCACCACCGGCAACGGCTAGTTCATTCGCTTTCGAAATATAGTTTGGCTTGCCATCTTTGTGTGGCACGACTGCTGTTATAGTTCCGCCAGATGCTTCATAGGCTAACTGAAGCCAATCTGCAAGACCTTTTCCGTAGTGATTGTCGATGTAGGTAACTGCAATAGAATTCACGCCGCGATTTTTCAGAATCATGGCCATTACTTCTGCTTGTCTGGAATCAGATGGTACAGTACGGAAAAACAACCCGTTGTCTTCGATAGTTGACAACGTAGGGGATGTGGCTGAGGGTGAGATCATCAAAACGCCATTTGAAACTGTAATTTCTTCCAAGATTGCAATAGTGGTGTCGGAGCAAGAACCACCAACAATGGCGTCTACTTTGTCAGAGTTTATCATCTGTTCAGCGGCTGTTATGGCGACAGATTTGTTAACACAGGTGCTGTCTCTGAGAATCGATACCACGGACTTTCCATTTAAGAAAATACCGCTGTCCGAAACTTCTTTGATAGCCAACTCCCCGCCCATGACAATCGCTGATGCTTCAGGTTCAGAGGTTTCTGTGAAATCCTGCAACATACCAATTTTCACGACATCGGCAAGTGCAGCCATAGGTAGCAAAATAAGTGTGATAAACGATAAGAAGTATTTTTTCATAGGAGGTGCTCCTGAGAACTTTAAGAATGTGAAATATATTCTCAACTACGATGCAGTTCAAGGATAATTCAATAGTCAGTAAGCAGTAGTTACTAAAGATGTGAATAGTGACCCAAAGCGAGTACACCCCACCCCAGACCGAAAGTGAGTACATTCCAGACTATACATCAATATTGGCTTTTGATTCACAACAATCAGGTAAATTTACTACTATTGAATGTACTTGGACTAGCATTGCGTCGCATAGCTGCTGTTCTTTGGTGCGGGTATGCACCGACAAGTCCCAAAGGACTGTGGCATGACGTCTTCACGCTTGATTTTCATAATCAGTTAAAATTGCGTGATAAAATCCTAAAGTTGACAATCAAATCAAAATCGAATTAGTCTAAGTTTTCGGAAGGTTATATATGGCTATTGCAGCTGAAAAACTCCATTTAGTCAGCAATAAACAGAATGTGAGAAATCCTTTGCGGTTCATAACCGCAACGAGCTTGTTTGATGGGCATGACGCGTCAATCAATGTTATGCGCCGCTTGTTGCAAGCCTCAGGTGTTGAAGTTGTACATCTTGGGCATAACCGTTCAGTAAAAGAGGTTGTATCAACCGCAGTACAAGAAGATGCCGATGCAATTGCGGTTAGTTCTTACCAAGGTGGCCACGTTGAGTATTTCAAATACATACTTGAGATGCTTGATGACTGGGGGCGTGGCGATATTCAAGTTTTTGGCGGCGGCGGGGGTGTTATTGTTGCCGCGGAGATTGAGGAGCTCCATCAAGCAGGGGTTGCAAGAATCTACTCGCCTGAGGATGGACATCAACTCGGCTTGCAAGGCATGATTGATGATATGATCAATATATGTCGGGCCAACACTAAATCTGGCTCTGCGCGTTCGTTAGCATGCTTGGATATGGGGCGGTTATCTGATTTGGCTTATCTGATAAGCGCAATAGAAGCTAATGATTCCGAGGCCCAGTCGTTTGTCCAAAGAAACTCTCATGTCAAGCAGTCTGTAGCAGTTCTTGGAATTACCGGTACTGGTGGTTCTGGGAAGTCTTCGCTAACAGATGAGCTTATACAAAGAACTTTGCTGTTTACCAGTGCTAACACTCGTATCGCTATTCTCGCGGTAGATCCAACTCGCAAGAAAACTGGCGGCGCGTTGCTCGGCGACCGAATTCGAATGAATGCTACCGCCAGTGAAAGGGTCTTTATGCGCTCGCTAGCGACCCGGGACACTGAAACTGGTTTGCCAGCAAATCTGAGGACAATTATCGATGCATGCAAGATTTGGGGTTTTGATTTGATAGTGGTTGAAACACCAGGTATAGGGCAGGGCGATACTAGCGTTGTTTCTTTTGTTGATAAGACTTTGTATGTCATGACTCCAGAATATGGCGCTCCTAGCCAACTTGAGAAAATTGATATGTTGGATTTTGCGGATATTATCGCGATTAACAAGTTTGACAGCCGTGGAGCGGAAGATTCCTATAGAGATGTCTGCAAGCAAGTGCAACGCAACCGGCAGGCATTTGATCAATTGCCAGAACAAATGCCTGTTTATGGAACAGTTTCATCCAAATTCAATGATGATGGTGTGACTGCCTTGTTCCACTCACTTGTCGAAATATTTGAGAATATCAAGCTCAACGAGCGGTATCCAACCCCATCATATTTGAAGACGTCATCGAACAGTGATGGAGCAATTCCCAGTGAACAAGGTGCTTATCTTGCTGAGATAGCGTCTACTATCAGGAACTATCGAAAGCGTGTTGAACAACAATCCCTTCTTGTCCGAGAGATTCAGCAGCTAGAAGCTGCAATTGCCATGCTTGACAACAAGGACGAATATGGCATCGATAAATTGAAGCAATTGCTGAAAACACGCCAATCCAAAGTGAATGAGGATTGCAAGTCGCTTATTGAACAATGGCCAGAAAGAGCCGGCTCGCTGAGAAACGCTTCAAATGACGCGACGAATACTTCGCTTTATAGTGAAACAATATCGGGTACCAAGGTGCCGAGAATAGCGTTGCCGCGCTATACCGATCATGGTGACTTGTTAAACTGGTTAATGCTTGAGAATTTGCCTGGTTCTTTCCCATATACCAGCGGGGTTTTTGCATTCAAGCGCGAAGATGAAGACCCAACTCGCATGTTTGCAGGAGAAGGCGGACCCGCCAAAACCAACCTACGCTTTAAGTTGCTTTCCGAACATTCAATGGCCAAGCGATTGTCAACAGCATTCGATTCAGTGTCACTTTATGGATTTGATCCAGACAAGCGTCCTGATATATATGGCAAGATTGGAAACTCTGGTGTTTCGATAGCGACTCTTGATGACATGAAAGTTTTATATCAGGATTTTGACTTATGCAGTCCGCACACTTCTGTGTCCATGACAATTAATGGCCCTGCTCCTACATATCTTGCAATGCTACTGAATACTGCAATTGATCAGCAGATTGAGTTATTTGAAAAGAAGAGCAACCGCACACCAACTTGCAGGGAAGCAGAATCTATTCGCGAGTACGCGTTACAGAATGTTCGAGGCACTGTGCAAGCCGACATACTCAAGGAGGATCAGGGGCAGAACACCTGCATATTCTCAACTGAGTTTAGTTTGAAAATGATGGGCGATATTCAACAGTACTTTATTGAGCATCAAGTGCGCCGTTTCTATTCTGTATCAATTTCCGGTTATCACATTGCAGAGGCCGGCGCTAACCCAATTAGTCAACTTGCCTTTACTTTGGCAAACGCGTTTACTTATGTTGAAATATATCTAGCCAGAGGTATGAAGATCGATGACTTTGCGGCGAATTTATCGTTTTTCTTTTCTAACGGCTTGGATGCCGAGTACTCGGTTATGGGGCGGGTTGCAAGACGCATTTGGGCTGTGACCCTGCAAGAGCGTTATGGTGCCAATGCCAAAAGCCAGCGATTGAAATATCACATTCAAACCTCTGGTCGCTCACTTCACGCTCAAGAAATAGATTTCAATGATATACGAACAACTTTACAAGCGCTGATTGCAGTTTACGATAACTGCAACAGCTTACATACCAATGCGTACGATGAGGCGATTACAACTCCAACTGAGGAGTCGGTTCGCCGTGCTATGGCTATTCAACTGATAATCAATAAAGAATGGGGATTGTCAAAGAATGACAATCCAAATCAAGGAAGTTTTATATTGGAAGAGCTAACGGATTTGGTTGAAGAAGCGGTTCTTGTGGAGTTTGAGGCAATCTCCAAACGTGGGGGTGTGCTCGGAGCGATGGAAACGGGCTATCAACGCGGACGTATTCAAGACCAGTCACTTTACTATGAACGCTTGAAACATGATGGTAGCCTCCCGATCGTTGGTGTTAATACATTTGTCAATAATGAGGTTGGCAATCGACAAAATATTGAGCTCGCGCGCTCAACTGATGCTGAGAAACAATCCCAACTTGAAAGGTTAAAAGATTTTCACAAGCGAAATGAAAACGATGCGCCAGCAGCTCTAGAAGCACTAAGAGTCGCTGCAACAGAGGGGCGTAATGTTTTCGATGAGTTGATGTCAGCAGTGCGATTTTGCTCGGTGGGACAAATCACAGACGCGATGTTTGAGGTGGGTGGCAAGTATCGCCGTAACATGTAAAAATGCTTATACTGATGTTTACAGTCTTACATCTTTATTTACTTAGATTCAAGAAATTCTATTGAGCTAAATGTAACAGAAGGTGTGTTGTTGATGCTGTCAGTCGTTTACAGTTACACGATTTGATTTGTAGTGTTGAAGTCTTATCGCAACCCCTTGATATTAGCCTCTCAGTCGCATGCATGATTGACCCAAAATGATGTGATATTCAGTTGGCAATTACTTGGAATATTAGCTTCATCCCTTCGGCGCTTACCTGTCCCTTTCTATGGCTGTCGGCGACTATGACTTATGATGTTATTGGCCGGTTCACAGAATTGCAGAGCAGGATTTTTAGTGTTTTAGTGTGAGGTTGCTCTGAAATGTATCTAGTAGAAAGTGTCTGTTGATTTGGAAAAGCCATGATCATCAATATGAAGGGTAGTGACCGTGTCAGGAAGTCCAATCTAATTTTTGCCTAGCTGCGTGGTTATAGTTAGTGTAGGATCTTCGCTGCACAAGGGTTTGTGTTTTGCAATGAACGGTTCTGACCGTTTCCGTTTCATGGGAGCTGTTGGGCAGTGTTGCAATCTTTACTGCTTTCCGAATATTGTCACCAACCAGTGAAAGCTAGGTCAATCCAAACGGCAACATTATTTAGCACCTTTGCGGTGGCGAGATCGTTCGATCATGAACTTCCTGAATGACGGAATCGGAATGATCACTTCAGCATCCACTTTGTGAATCAGTCCGGCTCTTATCATTTCTCGGATGAACTCTTCTGGCTCCATATTCTTCGGCATCGCATCTTCCGATGGGGTTCCGCGCTCCCATTGTCGACTTTCCAGCATGTCCCCGAGTTCCCTGTAGCCGCAGCCCCCTTCACCAATGAAATGTGCAACGTCTTTCAGCAAACTCTTGTAGGTTCCCACAGACGTGCTCTCCAGTCTGGCCACATAGTAAGCCTGCCTTTTCTTATCGCCTTCCGCTTTAATCCAATCCCGGTTCACTTCGCTGAGATTCCCATCCTTGGCCGCCAGCTCGCCGGCCAATTCTCGCATGTAGTGGCGCAGGTGCTGCGGCCAGCCGTTTGACAACCCGGCGATCCAGCTGGCGATTTCCTCCGTCTCTTTGCCGGTAACATGATATGCTTGGAGCATGAATTTTACCGACTCGGCGGCCTCTTCCGGCTGCAACAGTGCCAAGGTTTGCAAACGGCTCATTTTGCCGATGTTGAAGCGCGAGATGCCCGCTTCCCTCAACCGCTCTAGAGACCAGGCCAAACCGGCCAGCAGCAGAATCACAGGCAGGCCGCGGACACCCATATGCAGGTCAAGCAACACTTCGCCCGCTTCTGAATTCATCGCTTGGATCTCATCGATTATCAGCACGACTGGTCGCGGTTTGGCGACTTTGCGGTGGTTGAACGGCAGGAGCCGACGAAGCCAATACATGCGAGGCTTTTGATACAGTCGCTGCAGGTCGACAAGATCCAGCGCTCCGCGCGGGATCGACTCGCTTGTCGTGCGACTGGCGGCAACCTTGGTCTGCACGCCGGCAGTGTGGGAGACTGTTCGTTCGGTCCGCAGCTGGTCCTCACCCTGGGGCAGAATGCTGTTTGCAATCGTTGCGGTGAGCTTGTCGCGGTCGGCGAGGTCGCCAAGCAATGCGTTGACAACGACTGGGCCGTCTTTGTCCGCAAGCCAGCGGTCGCGCAGATACCACTGCAACGCAGTCTTGCCGGCGCCAGGTGCCCCTTGGATCAGCCAAGTCTGCTGTTTCGGATGCACATCTAAGATGGGCAGACGTTTGACATCATTGCGCAGCTTGTCCATGGTTGTTTCGATCGCCGCGATGAGTTTCCGTCGCCCCGCGAAGAACTGTGGAGAGTTTTTGTCGCCCTCGGTGTAAAATTCTTCAAGCCCCTTGATGTCCGGTTCGTTCGTCATGCCACCTCCTCGGCAATTGTTTTCCTTATTATGCCAGATATGATGGCTTGCAACCGGTTTGAAGCGCGAAAGCGGTGAAACAGAAGTTTAGAATTATGTTTCACTGCTGGTCTTGACGGCAGTGTGTAGACGGTTGATATCGGGTGTTTCGCACGGTTTTTCGGCGATTGGGTATACACTAGGGGACATGCTGTTTCAGTCGTTTCTGCGCTGCAATTCGGGTCATGGACATTTGCAATCCTGGTGAGCTGCCCCGGCCGCAAGTCTGCCGACGCCACCGAGCATGCGGCCTTCTTGGCTACGGCCGGCGAAGGCGGCATGCGCACCTTGACTCAGATCTTGGCTTGGACTAGGTCGTCTCTCCGAAGTCTTGGAACTCACTGTGCTGTATGTTGACGTTGTAGCCGGAGAGCTGCGATTCCGCACGCCCAAGCATCGAACTGGTAGCCGACAGTCGGTGCCGGCCTTGATCACCTTGACTTGGCGCATGGATTCAGCGACGTCAGTCCCAAGCGGGCGTTTGCGATGAGCGTCTGTGGTTGGTATCCCGCGTGACCGCCTTGCGCTAAATTACCGCGTTGATGGAGAGGAGAGTATAGAGTGGGAAAGTTGTTGAGGATGCACGGCCTGAGTCCCTATTCCAGCCAATTTCGGTTAACGCTAGGGTCGGCTTCACATATCGTGTTCGAAGTGCAGTGGATCAGGTATTTCATGTCAGGGTCAGTGTCGTACTCCGTCAAGTGCTTGCTGAACTCGATCTTGAAAACGGTTAGGTCAAGACCATATTGTGTCCAGATGTCGGTCACCGTCTTCCCAAGCTGATGGGTATTCTCAATTGGTCTTCTGAAGATGCCTGACTCCAATTGGCGTGGAAGGCAGTTCGAAAGACTCTTTGCCATATATTGATAAAAATATATCTTCTGTCGTTGTATCTTAACACCGAAGGCGATCGATGCATTAGCCACCCTCAGTAGCGTTGACGCTGAGGTTTTTATGTGCTTTTCGCTTGAAAACTTCAATCAAAACATCGCGAGGAGATTCAAGCTTTTGACCAGTGCCACTGCGCAGCGCAGGAATTCCTGCGCTGCCATTATCTCAGGGGAAAGCGGCGACAAGTAGATGTCAACCGCAAGGGTCGCGTTCTCCACCAGTAGTTCGCTGGCGCTGCGGATGTTGATGAGAATGTAGTCATAACCGCTCAGGCGGGATAGCGCCTGCCTCCGTCGCAGGTGTCCGTCCGGCACGTGTAGCAACCGGTTTTCCGGTGCACCAGACGGACCGTCAGAGACGATGATATTGACATTGGGTATTGAGGTGGGCTGCGGGGTTGGTGTTGACAAAAAGAACGCGCGTCCGTCCGCCTTGCGCTATAATTGCCTCCAAGTTGGTGCAAAGGGTGGGTGGCGCAGATGGATATCTTTTTCATGCTTACAATTACATTATCCTGCCAGGGTCGCTGGCCAGGGCTGGCGCATGCTGGTAACATGTGATTCCATTCCCGCTCGCGGATGCGACTTATGTATCTTATGCCATTTTAGTGGCGCAGCCTGTGCCCGTATAGCTCAGTTCGGAAGAGCAGTTGATTTGTAATCATCAGGTCGTGGGTTCGAATCCCTCTACGGGCTCCACAAAAGCAAAATATTAGTCTCACTCCCAAAACAGAATCTGTAAAAACGTGATGAGAATCGTAAATAAATTCTATAAATTTTAGATGTTGGTATAAAATCTAATTTTTAGTAGGCTGATGGAATATTTTTGTGAGCGAGAGAAGCAAATGCTTTTTTTAGAAAATGTCTGAATCAGAAATTTAATTTGACATTTAGTGTTATTTAGTGTACTATGTGCCGTTTACATTGGATTTGCTCCGGAGGGGTTCCCGAGCGGCCAAAGGGGGCAGACTGTAAATCTGCTGGCTCAGCCTTCGGAGGTTCGAATCCTCCCCCCTCCACCGTTTGAGGAATGGTGGGATTAAAAGGAGATTCGTGCGGACGTAGTTCAGAGGCAGAACCTCAGCCTTCCAAGCTGATGACGTGGGTTCGATTCCCATCGTCCGCTCCAGTAATAAGTGGTTACGATGCCGTATTGCTTGTGATTGGTTGGAGTCTTGGCGATGATTGAACCGAATGCCCACATAGCTCAGTCGGTAGAGCACTTCCTTGGTAAGGAAGAGGTCACCGGTTCAAATCCGGTTGTGGGCTCCACAAGTCCTTGAATTTTAGCATAGTAAACCCATTTAGTAGTTATTCAAAATTAAGCGAGGAACTTAGCATTGGCTAAAGAAAAATTTGAAAGAACAAAACCGCATGTAAATGTCGGGACAATTGGGCATGTCGATCACGGCAAAACGACATTGACCGCAGCAATCACGAAAGTCTTGGGCGAGCGCTACGGTGGTGAAGTAAAAGCATTCAGTGATATTGACAATGCTCCCGAGGAGCGCGAACGAGGGATCACGATTGCAACTGCACACGTGGAATACGAGACCGAAGGTCGGCATTATGCCCACGTTGATTGCCCCGGACACGCTGACTATGTAAAGAACATGATAACCGGTGCGGCGCAGATGGATGGGGCCGTATTAGTGGTTTCTGCGGCTGACGGACCCGAGCCACAGACACGGGAACACGTGTTGCTTGCTCGCCAAGTTGGAGTTCCGTACATTGTTGTTTATCTAAACAAGGCAGATGCAGTAGACGATCCAGACTTGCTTGAGCTCGTTGAGCTTGAGGTGCGTGACCTTTTGAGTGAGTATGACTTTCCAGGCGATGATACGCCTGTGATAATCGGCAGTGCCTTACAGGCGCTCGAAGGGCAAGATAGTGAATTGGGCATGCAGTCTATTGATCGCTTAGCAGAAGCTTTGGACGCGTACATTCCACAACCTGAAAGAGCTGTTGACGGTGATTACCTTATGCCGGTTGAGGACGTGTTCTCGATATCAGGGCGCGGTACAGTTGTAACCGGTCGAGTTGAGCGCGGCATCGTTAAAGTCGGAGATACTGTTGAGATAGTCGGATTGCGCGATACTACAAAGACTGTTGCAACCGGTGTTGAGATGTTTCGCAAGTTGTTGGATGAAGGTCGTGCCGGTGACAATATTGGCGTTCTATTACGCGGCACTAAAAAAGATGAGGTTGAGCGCGGCCAGGTCTTGGCCAAGCCAGCATCAATTACACCTCATACCGAATTTGAGGCGGAAGTTTATGTGTTGACAGCTAAAGAAGGTGGGCGCAACAAGCATTTTACTACCGGTTATCGTCCGCAATTCTATTTCAGAACCACTGATGTGACTGGTATGGTGGTTTTGCCAGAGGACATTCAGGTTGTGTTGCCGGGTGATAATGTGCACTTGACTGCAAATCTAATCAAGCCGATTGCAATGGAAGAGGGGCTGCGATTTGCGATTCGCGAAGGCGGCCGCACGATTGGAGCTGGCGTGGTTACCAAAATTCTTAAGTGAAATTCGGTAGCGAATAACAGAAAGAGTTTAAGGCCAGTAGCTCAATTGGCAGAGCAGCGGTCTCCAAAACCGCAGGTTGGGGGTTCAAGTCCCTCCTGGCCTGCCAAATTGCTGAAGGTTTCGAATCGTAAACAGATATGGCGAGCGTAGTCGATAAAGCCAAACTGCTTGGTGCAGTGTTCATTATCGCGGCCGGTGTCGCAGCGTTTTACACTATGGACGCGTCATTGCAACTAGTGCGTGTCGGTGTGTTGGTTGCCAGCATTATCGTTGCCGCTGGTGTGGCGTTGACATCGACGCCAGGGCAGGATGCCTGGGAGTTTGCCAAATCAGCGCGCGGTGAATTTCGCAAGATTGTATGGCCTACGCGTCGAGACACAGTGCAAAGCACGTTAATTGTCATTGTGTTGGTGGTGATTATAGGATTGTTTCTTTGGTTACTAGACACGATTTCGTTTTGGGTGATTTATGATTTGTTTTTGCAAATTGGTAATTGAATGATGGTCGCTGAGAATTTGACTGGCCAACAGCAGCTTGGAAATGATCTGCCTAGTTTTGAACCTAGTGACGGTAGCAAGAAATGGTATGTACTACACACATACTCCGGGCATGAAAAACGAGTTAAGCGCTCGCTTGAGCAATATATTGCGAGAGAGGATTTTGGAGAAAAGTTTGGGCAAATACTGGTCCCAACAGAAGAAGTTGTTGAATTGCGTGGTGGTCAAAAACGAACGACTGAGCGTAATTTCTACCCAGGCTATGTGTTCATAGAAATGGAGATGACACCAGCTTCGTGGCATTTGGTAAACAGTATCCCTCACGTATCCAGTTTTATTGGAGGACGCGAACCTACGCCGATATCACAGGACGAGGCGCAAGCGATTATAGATCAGGTCGAGGCTGGGGTTAACAATCCTAAACCGAAATTCTATTTCGCCCCGGGAGAGTTGGTGCGAGTTATTGACGGTCCGTTTGAGGAGTTCAACGGCACAGTTGAGGATGTCAATTATGACAAGAGCAAGCTGAGAGTTTCGGTGACTATATTTGGCCGCTCAACGCCTGTTGAATTGGATTTTAGCCAAGTGTCAAAAAGCTGATTAATTACACAGCATTTAACAGAAATAGATTTTTAGGAGAATCACTGAGCAATGGCAAAAAAGGTTGCTGCATATGTTAAGTTGCAAGTGCCTGCAAAAGCGGCGGCACCCGGTCCTCCGGTAGGACCGGCGCTAGGTCAGCATGGTTTGAATATCATGGAATTTTGCAAGGCATTCAATGCGCAAACCCAGTCGCTTGAAGATGGCATGCCGGTTCCGGTAGTGATTACAGTTTACTCTGATAAGAGCTTCACGTTTGTAACTAAAACACCGCCAGCTTCGTATCTGTTAAAGAAAGCGGCAGGAATTGAAAAGGGAAGCGCTGAACCCAATCGCGACAAGGTCGGTTCGGTAACACAAGCGCAGCTTGAGGAAATTATCAATATGAAAAATCCAGATCTGAATAGCTACGAAACGGACCAAGCGGTAAAAATCATATCCGGAACAGCGCGTAGCATGGGTCTTGAGTTTAAGGACTGAGATTGAAATATGGCAAATGCAAGTAAACGCAGCCGAGGCGTCAAGACCTTGGTTGACCGTAGCAAAGATTATTCTGTCAACGATGCGATGGCATTATTGAAACAGGCAGCAACGGCTAAATTCGACGAAACCGTAGAAGTGGCGATCCGATTAGGTGTAGATGCACGCAAATCCGATCAGAACGTTCGCGGCTCTGCTGTATTGCCGCGAGGACTTGGTAAAACAGTACGGGTTGCAGTTTTCGCTTCGGGAACCCGCGCTGAAGAAGCGCGCGAAGCTGGGGCTGATTTGGTTGGAATGGATGATCTGCTTGATCAGGTCAAGGCTGGACAGATTGATTTTCAAATTTGCATTGCTGAACCAGAGGCGATGTCCAGTGTTGCCAAACTTGGTCGAATATTGGGGCCGCGTGGACTAATGCCCAATCCCAAGACCGGTACCGTGAGGACAGATATGGCGGAGGCAGTGCGTGAGGCAAAAGCCGGCAAGGTTGACTTCAGAACAGAGCGAGCTGGTATTGTCCATTGCCAGATTGGTAAAGCTTCTTTTGAGCCTGATGCGTTAACGGAGAACCTAAGTGCGCTTTTGAAAGAATTAAGACGGTTGCAACCGCCATCTGCGAAAGGCCGTTATATCCAGCAAGTATCTTTGTCAACATCGATGGGGCCGGGTGTACGTCTTAATGTAGATGATCTAGCCCGGCTTTAATGCAAGAATGTTCATCTGTAGTTACTGAGGAAACCATCTCAATGAATGAAAATCTCGCTAGAAAACATCAGATTGTAGATGACGCCCACCAGCGTTTTTTGGCCGCCAATCTTGCCGTGATCGCAGAATATCGGGGGGTTGATGTTGCTGGTATGAGTGAGCTTAGAAGAATGGCTCGAGAATCGAATGTGCACGTTCAGGTAGTTAAGAACACATTGGCCAGACGTGCGGTTGAAAAAACCAATTTTGCATGCCTGACTGAACATTTTACAGGTCCATTGGCAATTGCAATGGCAGACGATCCGGTTGCAGTAGCCAAGACTGTGTCCGATTTTGCCAAAAACTGTAAAGAGTTCAGCATTCAGGCCGGTGCTATGGATGGCGAGTTGTTGACAGCTGAACAGCTCTCAGATCTTGCAAAGTTGCCAAGCCGCGAGGAGTTGTTGGCTAAATTGATGGCTACGATGCGGGCACCAGTACAAAATATGGTGAACACATTGCATGCAATACCATCGGGTTTCTTGCGGGTGCTTGCTCAAGTGCGAGACTCGAATCTAGATGGCGCTGCTGAGAACTGATTACGATTTTTAATGAATTTTACTATATACAATAACTAGGGGTATACATCTATGTCTTTGTCAAGGCAAGAAATCATCGACGCAATTTCAGATATGTCTGTATTAGATCTGTCCGAACTGATTAAGGAGATGGAAAGTCATTTTGGTGTTTCCGCAGCAGCTGCGCCTGTGATGGCCGGTTTGCCAGTAGGTTCAGATGGTGCGGTTGCCGAAGCTGAGGTTGAGGAGCAAACTGAGTTTTCTGTCACACTGACTGCTGTCGGAGATAAGAAAGTCAATGTGATTAAAGTTGTTCGGGCCGCTGCTGGGCTCGGTTTGAAAGAGTCCAAAGATCTTACTGAAAGTGCGCCAGCCACTGTGATGGAAGGCATGTCGAAAGAAGATGCCGAAGCACTGAAAAAATCAATTGAGGAAGCTGGCGGAAGTGCCGAAATCAAGTAGCGATTGTCGCTAGCGCAACCTTCGCCAACTAAAGAATATATTTCAGTTCCGCATTTTTTGTGCAAAGTTGTATCTCCACTTTAGGTGGGGACTATATTTGCGCGCGTTATCCTGATTCCACCAACTCTATGAGATTCAACATTTAATGAATTACAACTTCACTGCAAAGAAAAGAATCCGCAAAAATTTTGGCAAGCGCACTGACGTGCTTCCGGTTCCATACTTGCTTGAAATACAGAGAAGCTCATATCGAAAATTTCTGCAGGCTGATGTACATCCTGAAAAAAGGCAGAACGTCGGTTTGCAAGCTGCGTTCAATTCTGCGTTTCCGATCCCTAGTCACAATGAGCTGATGGAACTGCAATTTGATGAGTACAAGCTTGAAGAGCCTAATTTCGATGAAATGGAGTGTCGGCAACGAGGCCTGACTTATACGGCGCCGCTTAAGGCAACCTTGAAACTGGTCAATTATGATCGCGTTGAATCCGGAGCTGGCAAGGATGAACGCGTCCTCAAGGATATCAAAAAAAGTGAATCTGTCTATATCGGTGACATTCCATTGATGACTGAGAGCGGATCATTCATAATCAATGGCACTGAGCGCGTTGTGGTCTCTCAGTTGCATCGCTCACCAGGGGTGTTTTTCGATAGTGACCGAGGCAAATCCCACACGTCAGGTAAAGTGCTATACAGCTGTCGGGTTATCCCTTATTGGGGTTCATGGTTAGATTTCGAGTTTGATGCCAAAGACCATCTCTACATGCGCATAGACCGCAAGAAAAAAGAACCCGCGACGTTGTTGCTGCGTGCAATGGGTTTCGATGTTGAGAAAACTTTGGAAGTGTTCTTTGATTTTGAAACGTTCAAGTTGTCCGCAAACGGGGTTTTGACGATGCAGATGGATAACCCTGAGCGGTTGCGCGGGTCGGTGCTAGATTTTGACATCAAGAATGCCAACGGCAAGGTGCTGGTTGAAGAAGGCAAACGAATTAACAATGCGGATATTCGCAAGTTGCAGGCTTCCCGTTTGAAACAGTTTGAGGTTCCTCAGTCTTTTCTTGGTGGTCGAGTGGCGGCCAAAAACATAGTGGCAACCGGCGAAAACCTAGCTGCTGAAACTTTCAATTTGAGAAAAGACGGCCGTATAACAATGGGCTTGAGTGCACCTGAATGTCTGATTCATAAGACTTTGGATTTTGATTTGGTTGATACAAATGGCAAGCTTTGGGTCAAGGCTGGTCAGACCATTCTTGATGAAGATGCTCAGGCTATGAGAGAGGGTGGTGTTAAACGGGTTATTATCAAGGAATCGTATTTTGCAGGCAAGTCGACTGTCAACAATATTGTTGATTCTGAGAGCGGTGAAGTTTTGCTGAAAGCGGGAGACGCATATGTTGCTGGTGAAGACGTGCTAGAAAAGCTCATGGCAGCAGGGATAAAACAGTTGAAGCTGTTTGATAGCAATGTATCTTACGTCGCTGGCGAGGTTGTCATGGCTGCAAATCAAGCTTTTGATGATGAAGGTGAAATGATTCGAAACCTTCAATATGCAGGGGTAAAGGAATTCCAGACTATCTACACTAATGAGATAGATTGTGGGAACTATATGTCAGAGACCTTGCGTTTGGATTCGAATCTTGATCAGTTAGAAGCTAAAAAACGCATTTATCGTATGATGCGGCCAGGTGACCCGCCGACACCAGAATCTGCAGAGAATCTTTTCCATAACCTATTCTTTACAAATGAGCGCTACAACCTTTCAGCTGTGGGTCGCATGAAACTCTCGCGTCGCTTGCAACGAGAAGAAATCGAGGGCCCAAGGGTGCTTGAAGAGCGTGATATCATTGACATCATGAAGTTGCTCATTGATATTAAGGATGGCAAAGATACCGTTGACGATATTGACAATCTTGGCAACCGTCGAGTACGCTCGGTAGGTGAACTTGTGGAAAACCAGTTCCGAACCGGACTCAGTCGGGTTGAGCGTGCAGTGAAGGAACGGCTCAGTCAGAGCGATGTAGACACACTGACTCCGCAGGACTTGATCAATGCCAAACCAGTTTCATCTGTGGTGCGTGAGTTCTTCCGATCTAGTCAGTTGTCACAGTTCATGGATCAGACAAACCCGTTGTCGGAAGTTACACACAAGCGTCGTATAACAGCTCTGGGGCCGGGAGGGTTAACTCGTGAACGTGCAGGCTTTGAAGTGCGCGATGTACACCCGACTCATTACGGAAGAGTATGTCCGATAGAAACTCCCGAGGGTCCGAACATTGGACTTATCAACTCGCTGGCTGTCTATGCACGAATCAATCAGTATGGTTTCCTAGAGACGCCATATCGCAAAGTCAACAAGGGCAAAGTGTCCAGAAAGGCTGAGGACGTGCATTACTTATCTGCAATTGAGGAAAGTGAATATGTTATTGCGCCATCCAGTGTTACATCGCAGGAGCGTGGTAAAGTCTCCAAAGAACTGCTTCCTAGCCGTCGCGGCAATGAAGTCACACTTTCAAGTCCTGATGAGATTAACTATGTTGATGTGGCACCAGCGCAGATTGTGTCAATCGCAACAGCTTGCATTCCCTTTCTTGAGCATGACGATGCAAATCGAGCGCTCATGGGATCAAATATGCAGCGGCAGGCAGTACCGACAATTGAGACTGAAACGCCGCTGATCGGCACTGGAACCGAGTTGACCGTCGGTGTTGAATCGGGTGTTACAATTACTGCTAAACGCGGTGGTACGGTTGATTCGGTCGATAGTGGAAGAATTGTTATTCGCGTTGATGAGAGTGAAACCGGAGAGGATGATTCAGGTGTGGATATCTACACACTTATCAAATATCGTCGCTCGAATCAAAGCACTACGATCAACCACCGACCGTTGGTCAGGGTTGGTGACCGAATTGGCGAAGGTGATATCATCGCTGATGGTCCGGCAACAAACATGGGTGAACTTGCATTGGGTCGCAACGCACTAGTCGCATTCATGGCTTGGAGTGGATACAACTTTGAGGATTCGATTGTGATTTCTGAGCGTTTGGTGCAGGACGAGGTCTATACAACAGTGCATATTGAAGAATTATCGGTTGAGGCGCGCGACACACGTTTGGGGCCGGATGAGATCACGCGGGATATCCCAGGCGTGTCTGAATCTGCGTTATCGAAGCTGGATGAGTCCGGGATAATTTTTGACGGCGCTGAGGTCAAACCAGGTGATATTCTGGTTGGCAAAGTTTCCCCGAAAGGTGATGTACAACCCACTCCAGAGCAAAAACTGATGTTTGCGATATTCGGTGAGAAAGCGTCAGATATCAAGGACACCTCCCTCAAAATGCCGTCTGGCATGTCAGGCACTGTTATTGATGTACAGGTTTTTACCCGTGAAGGCGTTGAGCGAGACGAGCGCGCGCAGGTAAACATTGAAGACAAAATATCCCGGATTGAGAAAAACCTTGATGACCAATATCGAATCGAGGAGAATGCGGCATACGATCGTATAGCAAAATTGCTTGAAAGTCAGGTAGCTGAAGGCGGGCCAAACTCATTGAAGAAAGGGTCCAAGATAACAAGTGAGTATCTTGACAGTTTGAAAAGAAATGAGTGGGCAAAGATCAGGGTGCGAGATGACAAAGTTGCCCGCCAGTTTGAGTCGATCCGAACCTTAATTAACTCTAAAAAAGAACAGTATGCAAAAGAGTTCAAGGAAAAGTGTGAAAAACTTGAAAAAGGCGATGAGCTCAAGAGTAGCGTGCTTAAGCGAGTCAAGGTTTTTGTAGCGGTCAAACGACGGTTGCAACCGGGCGACAAAATAGCAGGGCGCCATGGTAATAAGGGTGTGATCTCAAAAATTGTACCAATCGAAGACATGCCACATCTTGCTGATGGTACGCCCGTGGATATTATTTTGAACCCGCTTGGGGTTCCATCGCGCATGAACATTGGCCAAGTACTTGAGACACACCTCGGTTGGGCCTCGCACGAACTTGGAAAGAAAATTGGCGAAATGATAGATTCGGGTGTAACCCCGGCAGCGATGAAAAAGCATTTGCAACAGTTCTACACCGCTGATTCTGAACGGTCATTGTTGCAGTCTCTCAGTGGCGATGAGGTCACAGAGCTTGCGAACAACCTCAGAAATGGCATACCGATGGCAACACCAGTGTTTGACGGCGCGACTGAGGAAGAAGTCAAAGACATGTTAGAGCTTGCAGGGCTTCCGCGCAGCGGGCAGGCAACACTTTATGACGGACGCACTGGCGAAGCATTCGACCGGCCAATTACGGTGGGCTATATGTATATGCTGAAACTGAATCACTTGGTTGATGAGAAAATGCACGCGCGCTCAACGGGTCCATACAGTCTCGTGACGCAGCAGCCGCTCGGAGGAAAAGCAATGGGTGGTGGTCAGCGCTTTGGTGAAATGGAAGTCTGGGCTCTTGAGGCCTACGGTGCAGCATACACCCTGCAGGAAATGTTGACAGTTAAGTCTGATGACATGTTCGGGCGCTCCAAGATTTATGAAAACATTGTCACTGGAACACATCAAATGGAGGCAAACACACCAGAATCTTTCAACGTCCTGGTCAAAGAAATTCGTTCGCTAGGTCTCAACGTCGAAATGCAAATGTCGAAGTAGGCAATGCGAACAACCGCTTTTATGGCAAACTAAATAGTAGAGTTGCGAAATGAAACATATTGACAATCTGATGAGACGGCCCGGCAAGGTCGAAGATTTTGATGAAATACACATTGGCCTGGCATCTCCGGAGAAGATACGAAGTTGGTCCTATGGTGAAGTAAGAAAACCTGAGACGATCAATTATCGAACATTTAAACCGGAACGAGATGGCCTGTTTTGTGCCAAGCTATTTGGCCCAATTAAGGACTACGAGTGCCAATGCGGCAAATATAAGCGCATGAAACACCAAGGGGTGGTTTGTGAGAAATGCGGTGTAGAGGTCACCCAGTCCAAGGTCCGGCGAGAAAGGATGGGGCACATTGAACTTGCAAGTCCAGTAGCGCATATCTGGTTTTTGAAGAGTTTGCCGTCGCGGCTAGGATTGTTGCTAGACATGACAGTGCGACAGATTGAGCTCGTAATGTACTTTGAAGCCTATGTTGTGATTAACCCGGGTGAAAATACTTACCTTGAAAGAGGGCACTGCCTAAGTGAAGAGGATTTTCATCGGGCAACTGAAGAATTTGGCAGCGAATTTGAAGCCGGCATGGGGGCCGAGGCTATTCGCAAGCTGATTCGTGAAATCGATTTTGAAATAGAGGTTGAAAATTTACGAAAAGATCTTGAGGATACCAAGTCTGATACCAAAATCAAAAAACTCACCAAACGTTTGAAGCTGATAGAGTCATTGTTAGACTCAGGGAACAAACCAGAATGGATGATTCTGCAAGTGTTGCCGATATTGCCACCGGACCTCCGGCCATTGGTGCCGCTAGATGCTGGCCGATTTGCAACTTCAGATCTGAACGACCTTTACCGCCGTGTAATCAATCGTAACAACCGGTTGAAGCGACTGCTAGATCTCCATGCACCAGATATTATTGTTCGTAATGAGAAACGCATGCTGCAAGAAGCAGTGGATGCATTGCTTGACAACGGGCGCCGCGGCAAGTCGATTCTCGGCGCTAACAAGCAAAAGCTGCGGTCTCTAGCAGACATGATTAAAGGCAAGCAAGGGCGATTTCGACAGAATTTACTAGGCAAACGAGTAGATTATTCAGGGCGGTCGGTAATTGTTGTAGGGCCAACACTCAAATTGCATCAGTGCGGGATTCCCAAACGGATGGCTAAGGAGCTGTTCAGGCCTTACATTATCTATGAAGTGATTAAGCGCAGTCCAGAGCACTCAAACATTAAACGGGCTAAAAAGCTGATAGATCAAGAAGACTCATTGGTTTGGGATATTCTTGAGGACGTTATTCGCGAACACCCTGTGTTGCTTAATCGAGCGCCTACTTTGCATCGTTTGGGGATCCAGGCGTTTGAGCCGATATTAGTTGAGGGCAAAGCGATTCAATTGCATCCGCTAGTCTGTACGCCATACAATGCAGACTTTGACGGTGACCAAATGGCGATTCATATACCATTGACGGTCGAGGCTCAGATCGAGGCGCGAACTTTGATGATGTCAACCAATAACATTCTGTCGCCGGCCAATGGAGAGCCGATCATTGTTCCGTCACAGGATATTGTGTTGGGCTTGTATTATCTGACACGTGAGGCAGTCAATCCGAAAGGTGCTGGCAAGGCGTTCGCTGATGTCGCTGAGGTTCGGCGGGCCTACGATGTGGGTGCGGCTAGCCTGCATGCCAGTATTCGAGTGCGTATTACCGAACGCGGGCATGAAGATGATGAGAATGCCCAGGAGACAAACAAAATTTATGACACTACTGTGGGTAGGGCTCTTCTTTCTGAAGTGTTGCCAGATGGAATGCCATTTTCCCTGATTAATAGGGTGCTTGACAAGCGTGCGATATCAGAGATTGTCAACGAATGCTACCGTCATGTCGGGCTCAAGGAGACCGTGGTGTTGGCAGACCAATTGATGTACCTCGGTTTTCACTATGCGGCAAAAGGCGGAATTTCAATTTGTGTCGATGACATTCAGATTCCAAATGACAAGCAGGCGATACTTGATGCTGCTGACAATGAGGTTGAGGCAGTGCAGAGACAAGCAAATGCTGGATTGTTGACAGATGGCGAACGCTATAACAAGGTTGTCGATATTTGGAGTCGTGCCAGTGACCGCGTTGCTAAGTCGATGATGGATGTACTGCGTCGTGAGACGGTCATAGATCAACATGGCAATGAAGTTGAGCAAGTCTCATTCAATCCGGTGCATGTGATGGCCGACTCAGGTGCTCGGGGGTCGCATGCGCAAATTAGACAATTGGCTGCCATGCGCGGTTTGATGTCTAAGCCGGACGGCACTATCATAGAAACACCAATCAAAGCCAATTTTCGAGAAGGCTTGGATGTGATGCAATATTTCAACTCGACGCACGGTGCCCGCAAGGGACTGGCAGATACAGCGCTAAAGACTGCTAACTCTGGATATTTGACAAGACGGTTGATTGACGTTTGTCAGGATTTGGTGGTAACTGAAAGTGACTGTGGAACTACAAATGGAATCCTGCTTGAGGCCTTGGTTAAGGGTGGTGAGATTGTTGTGCCCTTGAGTCAAAGAATACTTGGGCGTTCTACCGCGGTAGATATCAAGTCGCCCGTAGATGGCTCAACGCTGTTGCCGGCCGGGCACATGATTACTGAGCGAGACATACCAATTTTTGAATTGCACTCGATTCACCGGGTGCAGGTGCGTTCGGCAGTTACTTGTGAGACTAAATTCGGAATTTGCGCCACTTGCTATGGTCGCGATCTCGGGCGCGGGCATTTGGTGAACCGCGGCGAGGCTATCGGTGTCATTGCAGCACAAAGCATCGGCGAGCCGGGCACGCAGCTCACCATGCGTACATTTCATATGGGTGGTGTTGCTGAAAGAGAGCAGTCAGCTACTGGTATTGTTGTACAGACAAATGGCACACTTGAGTTTGAACGTATCAAATACATTGAAAATTCAACTGGGAATTTCATTGTTAACACTCGTTCGGGAGAAGTGAAGTTGCTGGATACAAATGGTGTTGTCGCTGAACGTTACCAAGTGCAGTACGGTGCTGAGCTGTATGTATCGGATGGTGAAGCTGTAATGTCAGGTCAAACAATAGCAAAGTGGGACCCGCATATCCACCCGATAATAAATGAAGTCGAAGGAGTTGTAAAACTTGAGAACTTTGTTACCGGATTGACGGTTTCTGAGTTCGCTGAGGAATTTGATACCGGTTATGACGGTAGACGACCTTTCTATACAGTATTGGATTCAAAGCAGAAATTGCTTGAAGACCGTCCTGCGATTCGGCTGGTTGACGAACATGACCAAACGATAATGTTGCCAAATACAAATCGTGAAGTCAAATACCAGCTGCCGACTGGCACTCAAATACTGGTGCAGCATAACTCAAAGGCTTTGGTTGGAGATGTGCTGGCAAGGATACCGCATGACCAAGACTCAACCCGTGACATAACAGGAGGTTTGCCGCGGGTAGCGGAATTATTTGAGGCCAGGCGACCCAAAGAACCGGCAATTTATGCGCGTCATTCAGGTGCTGTCAGCTTTGGCGAGGAGACAAAAGGCAAGATTAGATTGGTGATCACGGATGCCGAGGGCAATGAACACAAAGAACTGATTGCAAAAGGTCGAACTTTTATGGTTTTCGATGGTGAGACTGTTGAAAAAGGCGACCAAATCGTTGATGGATCACCGGTGTCTGCGGATATTCTTGAACTCAAGGGTGTTGAGGAACTCACCGCTTATATTGTCCAGGAAGTCCAGGAAGTGTATCGGTTGCAGGGTGTGACTATCAATGATAAGCATATTGAGGTAATTGTTCGTCAGATGTTGCGCAAAGTGCGAATTGAAAAATCAGGTTCGACGAAATTTTTGCCGGGAGAGTTGGTTGAAAGAGCAGATTTTCAACAAGTCAATGAAAAGGTTCGCGCATTCAATGAAAGTGTGGAGAATGATCAAGACAAGAAAGAAGAGGCGGAAGCGATTCGTGTTTTGCTTGGAATAACCAAAGCATCGCTTATGACTGCATCATTTATCTCAGCTGCTTCATTCCAAGAGACAACGCGGGTGCTCACTGACGCCTCCGTGAGTGGCAAGGTTGACAATTTGCGCGGTCTCAAGGAAAACGTTATTGTTGGGCGTCTGATTCCGGCTGGGACTGGATTGGTGCACCATGAGGAACGCAAACGACAGCGGCGGCAACAATTGTTACAATCTGAGGAGTTTGAACGTATGTTCAGTGATGATGATAGCGCTGCCGTTGCAACTCAGAGCAAAGAGGAAGAAGTTGCGCTTGATGAGGAAGCTTTTCTTACAGGCGGCCTTACATCCTAATAAATTAAGAAAAGAGTCTGATCAAAGAAAAAATATTTATTTTTTGGCTTGACAATTTTCTCAAAATAAATTATTATTAGAAGGCTTAGGGTTTACCGCTGGTTCTCAGCGGTGGGCGTCACAAACAAATCTGTTGTGTGGTTCTATCCTTTTTAGTGATTTTCAATTAAAATCAATTATTTGGTATTTTATATTCGGTTTCAGTCAAGTTAGTATGCCGACAATCAATCAATTGGTCAGACGACCAAGGAAAAAGCAAACTAAGAAATCCAATGTTCCAGCATTGGAATCGTGTCCGCAAAAACGCGGTGTCTGTACGCGCGTTTATACAACAACGCCAAAGAAACCGAACTCAGCTTTACGAAAAGTCGCTCGCGTCAGATTGACCAATAGCTATGAGGTGACCACTTATATCGGCGGTGAGGGACATAACCTGCAAGAGCATTCAGTGGTTTTGATTCGCGGTGGCAGGGTTAAAGATCTGCCGGGAGTGCGCTATCACACTGTGCGTGGCGCATTGGATGCTTCCGGTGTCGATGATCGTCGCCAGGGACGCTCCAAATACGGCGCAAAGCGGCCGCGGGCATAAGTACTCAAATATTTACTCTTGTCAAATATAGTGAAGATGCCTACGGTTAAGGAGTTTACGAGTTATGCCTAGACGACGATTAGCGTCAAAGCGCAAGGTTTTGCCAGACCCTAAGTATCATGACGAAACTGTCACCAAGTTCGTTAATGCTTTGATGTTGGATGGCAAAAAATCAGTGGCTGAGAAAATTTTGTACCAGGCGCTTGATGTGATTGCCGAAAAGGGTGATGAACAACCGCTTGAAGTGTTCGAAGGCGCGCTTGATAATGTGCGACCGACAGTTGAAGTCAAAAGTCGGCGGGTAGGTGGTGCTACTTATCAAGTGCCTGTTGAGGTGCGGGCCACACGTCGCAACGCGTTAGCAATCAGATGGATAATTGAGGCGGCTCGAAAACGCCGCGAAAAATCTATGGCATTGCGATTAGCTGCTGAATTGATTGAAGCTTCTAAAAAATCTGGTGAAGCTTTCAAAAAGTGTGAGAATACCCATCGCATGGCTGAAGCGAATAAGGCGTTCTCACATTTCAGATATTAATTGGTAATTTAGGGATTGAAAACAGATGGCTAGAAAAACGCCATTGAAAAAATACCGTAACATTGGCATCATGGCTCATATTGATGCCGGCAAAACGACTACGACGGAGCGAATTCTGTTTTACGCCGGTATTTCACACAAGATTGGCGAGGTCCATGATGGCAACGCTGTTATGGACTGGATGGAGCAGGAGCAGGAACGCGGTATTACAATCACCTCGGCTGCCACCACGTGTTTTTGGAATGGCGCTCGTGACAAACTTGGTGAACATCGAATAAATATTATCGACACGCCTGGGCATGTTGATTTCACAATTGAGGTTGAACGTTCACTGCGAGTGCTAGATGGGGCAATTACAGTGCTTTGCGCGGTTGGTGGAGTTGAGCCGCAAACTGAGACTGTTTGGCGTCAAGCCGACCGCTATGGTGTTCCGCGTATGATATTTGTTAACAAAATGGATCGAATTGGTGCCGATTTCGATAATGTGGTTGGACAGATTAAGCGGTATCTAGGTGCAAATGCGATTCCAATGCAGTTGCCAATTGGTTCTGAGGAAAAGTTTGCGGGCGTGGTCGATTTGGTAACCATGAAAGCATGGTATTGGGATGATTCAACCATGGGTGCCAACTACGAACTGAAAGATGTGCCCGATGAACTGGTTAAGCAGGCTGAGCAGATGCGAGAGCAATTGGTTGAAGTCGCTGCTGAGGCAAATGATGATCTTACAAATGCTTGGCTAGAAAGTGGGACTTTGGATGAGAAGCAAATACGAGAAGGCATTCGTATACTCGCCATTCGTAATGACATTGTGCCAGTTTTCTGTGGGTCAGCATTTAAGAATAAAGGTGTGCAACTATTGCTTGACGCCATTGTAGATTATCTTCCTAACCCCACTGATGTTCCACCGGTTGAAGGTGTTGTTGATGTTAAAACCGGCACGACACAAATTCGTCGGGCAGATGACAATGAAGAGTTTGCGGCGCTTGCATTTAAGATAATGACAGATTCATTTGTAGGTCAACTCGTATTTGTTCGGGTTTACTCCGGTTCGCTTTCATCTGGTGAAAGCGTAATCAACGTTTCAGATGGCCGCAAGGAACGGATCGGGCGGTTGCTTCAAATGCATGCTAACGACCGAGTTGATATCAAGGAAGTTCGCGCTGGTGATATTGCAGCAATTGTGGGTTTGAAAAACATTACGACTGGGGACACGATTACCAAAAAAGGCGGTGAAATCGCATTGGAACGTATGGAATTTCCCGAACCGGTTGTATCCCAAGCGGTTGAACCCAAAACCAAGGCAGATGAAGACCGATTGTCAATTGCGTTGAACAAACTATCCAAAGAGGATCCGTCATTCAAGGTGCGAACGGATTCTGAGTCGGGACAGACAATCATTTCCGGTATGGGCGAGTTGCATCTTGACATTATTATTGACCGGCTAAGACGTGAGTTCAAGGTTGATTCCAACATAGGACGCCCGCAAGTTGCTTATCGGGAAACTGTTACCACAACCGTCAAACAAGAGACTCGTCATGTCCGCCAAACTGGAGGACGAGGGCAATTCGCACACGTCATTATCAACTTGGAGCCACTGTCTCAAGGTGGTGGGTTTGAGTTTGAAGACAAGATTGTTGGTGGCGCAATCCCCAAAGAATATATACCGGCAGTAAAGCGCGGTGTTGAAGAAGCGATGGGCTCTGGTGTTATAGCCGGTTATCCGGTGGTTGATGTCAAAGTGACTTTGCTTGATGGTTCTTTCCACGAAGTTGACTCTTCAGAGCATGCTTTCCGCATAGCCGGTACCCAGGCTTTCAGAGATGCAGCTGCAAGAGCGCGCCCGCAGTTGCTTCAACCGGTTATGTCAGTTGAGGTAGTGACGCCAAACGAGTATCTTGGTGTTGTCAATCAGGATCTAAATTCACGCAAAGGCTTGATTGAAGATGTCGCAGATGTGGCAAGTGGTAAAGTGATAAGAGTCAAAGTGCCACTGATTGAAATGTTTGGTTATGTATCATCTTTACGTTCGTTGACTCAAGGACGAGCCACATACTCAATGGAGTTCGACGCGTATATGCCTGTGTCCTATAAAGAAGCTGGTGTCACACTCAAATTGGCTAGCTGATGGCGAATCAGGATCGGAAAATCGAACTCTCATACAAACATTAAAGAACAGGAACAGGTAGATAAGTATGGCGGCTCAGGCGGCAAAAGCAGTAGAAGAGCAAAAGGTCAGAATTCGGCTGAAAGCGTTTGATCATCGTTCGATTGACAGTTCTGCCTTGCAAATTGTCGATACGGCTAAACGCACCGGCGCGATTGTACGAGGGCCGATTCCGCTTCCAACTCGAATTGAACGGTACACATTGCTGCGTTCGCCGAATGCAGATAAGAAGTCCCGCGACCAGTTTGAAATTCGCACGCACAAGCGAATTATGGATATTGTTGAACCGACTGATAAGACAATTGACGCATTGATGAAGCTGGATTTGCCATCTGGTGTTGATGTTGAAATCAAGTTACGCTGAGGACGCAAGGAGCAAGACAATGCCAATTGGTTTGATAGGAACTAAACTTGGAATGACGCGCGTGTTTACAGATGGTGGTGTTTCAATACCAGTCACAGTTGTGGAAGTGCAATCCAATCGCGTTACGCAGGTCAAGTCGATCGAAACAGATGGCTATAAAGCAGTGACAGTTGCCGCTGGTACCGCCACTGAGAAGAAGATAAATGAACCGCTCAGAGGCTTTTATGGGAAAGCAGGTGTTGAACCTGGACGCGGTCTTTGGGAATTTCGGCTCGGCGCTGATGAGACTGCGGAGTACAGCCCCGGAGATGTCATCGATGTCACTGTATTCAGTGCAGGTGATAAGATTGATGTTAAAGGAATAACAAAAGGCAAGGGCTTTAGCGGTGTGATGAAACGATATGGATTCGGTGGCGGTCGCGCAACACATGGTAACTCCAAAGCGCATCGCAAACCTGGCTCAATAGGTCAAAACCAGACTCCAAGTCGGGTATTTCCAGGCAAGAAAATGGCAGGTCATCAAGGCAACCGTAATATGGTTCAGCAAAATTTGGAAGTCGTACGGGTTGACACGGAGCATTCGTTGTTGATTATCAAAGGTTCAGTGCCTGGTTCAAAACAGTCAGACATTATTGTTACGTCGGCTGTTAAGTCGGGCAATTCAAATCAGCTTGGAGATGAAGCTCAATGAAGCTTGATGTGTTGAACAAGGATGGTGAAGCTTCGCATACTATTGATGTATCAAGCGCTAACTTCGATGCGAGTTTCAATAACGCGTTGGTGCATCAGGTAGCGGTAGCCTACCGCGCCGCAGGCCGCGCAGGTACGCATGCGCAGAAAAATCGCAGCCGCGTTCGCGGCGGAGGTGCCAAGCCGTATCGTCAGAAAGGAATTGGCCGAGCGCGGGCAGGCACCCGAAGCAGCCCACTCTTTAGAGGTGGTGGGCAGATTTTTGCGGTTTCACCTAGAGACTACTCACAAAAAGTGAATCGCAAGTCTTTTCAAAGTGCTATGCGTTCGGTGCTGTCAGAAACCCTGCGCCGTGGCAGACTAGTCATAGTTGAAGACATGAACATGGATACAGTAAAGACAAAGCACGCGGTGGAACGCTTGGCCAGTCTTGACTGTCACTCCGCTCTTATTGTGGATGACAATCCAAGTGAGGCTTTGTTTCTTTCAATCAGAAACATTCCAGATGTTTATTTAATTGATCCTACGATGTTAAATCCAGCAGATTTAGTTGATTCAAAAATGGTTGTGATGACACAAGCAGCTGCGAAATTCGTGGACGAGTGGTTGCAATGAACATAGAGCGCATGTATGAAGTGATTCGGCATCCGATTGTTTCGGAGAAAAACAGTATGCTTGCTGAGCGAAGCAACCAGATTGTTTTCGAAGTAGCAAGCAATGCAACCAAATCAGAAGTGAAAAAAGCGGTTGAGACGATATTCAAAGTGCGTGTGCTTTCGGTTACCGTGTCAAACTCCAAAGGTAAGGTTAAACGGTTTAGGCAATCACTAGGCAAGCAAAGCGGCCGCCGAAAAGCATTTGTGCGGTTGCATGCCGAAGATGATATCGATTTCACGCAGGCAATTGAAAATTAGGACGCGTTGTCAATGACATTAATCAAGCAAAACCCAACAACACCTGGCCAGCGTGGCATGGTCAAGGTTGGCAACCTCAATCTGTATCAGGGGGCGCCTTATGAGCCGCTTGTTGAACCGGTGTGCAAGACTGATGGAAGAAATAACGCCGGACGAATCACAGTTCGACATCGTGGCGGGGCACATAAGCGGCGATATCGAGTTATAGATTTTCGTCGTGACAAAGATGGTGTTCCAGCTAGGGTGGAAAGAATAGAATATGACCCGAATCGCAGCGCAAACATAGCATTGTTGCTATACGTTGACGGTGAGCGTCGATACATCATTGCACCTAAAGATGTAACAATCGGTAGCCAGTTGCTATCAGGCAAGGATGCCCAAATTAGGCCAGGCAACTCGTTGTTGCTAGAGGATATCCCTCAAGGTACTGTTGTGCACTGTGTGGAAATGAAACCTGGCAAAGGCGCTCAATTAGCGCGCTCTGCCGGCAGTTCGGCGCAGTTGCTTGGACGAGAGGGAAAATACGCGTTATTGCGTATGAGGTCCGGTGAAGTCAGGAAGATAAACGCCAAATGCAAAGCGACGATTGGCGAGGTTGGCAATGAAGAACATGGTCTTCGAAAGCTCGGCAAGGCTGGTGCCAAGCGTTGGCGAGGAGTTCGGCCGACAGTGCGTGGTGTTGCGATGAATCCAGTCGATCATCCACATGGTGGAGGTGAGGGTAGAACCTCAGGTGGACGTGATCCTGTGTCACCATGGGGGGTGCCGACAAAAGGGTATAGAACGCGCCGTACGCGCCGCACGGGTGGCATGATTGTACGCCGCGCGACAAAGCGCCGCAGATAGCGAATGAGGATATAGAACATGAGTAGATCAGTGAAAAAAGGACCGTTTGTTGACCACCATCTATGGGCTAAGGTAGAGGCGGCGCGCCAAACCAATCGGCGTCAACCGATAAAAACTTGGTCGCGTCGTTCAATGATCATGCCGGAGTTTATCGGATTGACTATTGCGGTTCACAATGGTCGGCAGCATGTGCCAATACTCATTACTGAGAATATGGTTGGACATAAACTTGGCGAGTTTGCGCCAACTCGTACTTTCAAAGCGTTCGCCGCTGATAAACGCGCTCGGTAGGCGAGGAGAGATTCGAATATGCAAGTCAGAGCTGTTGCTCGGTATGTGCGGTTGTCGCCTTTCAAGTGTCGTTTAGTGGTTGATCAGATTCGCTTGATGCCAGTTGAAAATGCGCGCGATGTTTTGAACTACAGTACCAAAAAAGCGGCGCGATCCGTCCTTAAAACTCTGGATTCGGCCATAGCCAACGCAGAAGTGAATGAAAATGCAAATATCGATGAGCTCTATGTTCACTCTGCCTATGTTGATGAGGCGCCGACCATCAAGCGTTGGCGCGCCCGAGCTCGTGGTCGAGTCAATAGGATCGCAAAAAGAAACTGTCATATCACAATTATCGTTGCAGACGAATAACTAGAGAGCAGGAAGTATGGGGCAAAAAGTACAACCGGTTGGCATCAGGCTAGGCATATCGACAGATTGGAAATCTCGATGGTATGCATCAGGTGCTGACTATGCCAAAAATCTAAAGGAAGACTTGCGTGTGCGGGATTACATACGGCGCAAGCTTCCGAATGCGGCGGTCAGCGATATATCGATTGAGCGACCGGCACAGAACATGAAAGTTGTGATTCACACAGCACGTCCAGGTACAGTGATCGGTAAAAAAGGTGAAGATATTGCCACCTTGCGCCGTGAATTGACTGAGATCAATGGCGCACCGGTATCGGTTTCGGTGGAAGAGATCAGAAAGCCAGATCTGGATGCAAGATTGGTTGCTGAAGGCATTTGCCAGCAGCTTGAAAAACGCATGATGTTTCGCCGTGCAATGAAGCGTGCAGTGCAAAATTCCATGCGTGTCGGTGCGCTTGGAGTCAAGGTCATGATATCAGGCCGCTTGAACGGCGCTGAGATCGCGCGCACCGAATGGTATCGAGAAGGACGGGTTCCGCTGCATACATTTCGAGCCAATGTTGATTATGGGCTGGCGGAAGCTCATACGACCTACGGTGTGATAGGAGTGAAAGTTTGGATTTTCACAGGCGATGTATATCAAGACCAACGCGGCGTGAAATCGAAGGACGCAGCGATGGAAACACCATCATAGCTAAGATTGACAGATATGTTGCAACCGAAAAGAACTAAATTCAGAAAACAGCAAAAAGGCCGAAACAGGGGTCTCGCCACACGCGGCAACCTAGTGAGTTTTGGAGATTTTGGGCTCAAGGCTACAACCCGCGGCCGCATCACAGCTCGCGAGATTGAATCAGGAAGAAGGGCTATCAATCGGTATGTTAAACGCGGTGGTAAATTATGGATACGGATCTTTCCAGACAAACCAGTATCAAAAAAGCCCCTTGAGGTGAGAATGGGCAAGGGCAAAGGGAATCCTGAGTACTGGGTATTTGTGGTAAAGCCCGGCCACATGCTTTACGAGATTGAAGGGGTTTCTGAGTCTATGGCGCGTGAGGCGTTTCGTCGGGCCGGCGCTAAGATCGCCGTGCGTACTACATTTGCCAAGCGGCAAGGTTTGCAATGATTAGCGCAAGGGAGCTTCGCACGCAAACGCGCGAGGAGTTGAATAAGAAACTATTTGAACTTCGTCGTCTGCAATTGCAGCAGCGTATTCTGCTAAGTACCGGTCAGGTCGCCAATCTAGCGTCAATCAAAGAAAGCCGAAGAGATATTGCACGGATTAAAACAGTGTTGAACGAAATGAAAGACAGTGAATGAAATGACACAGACAGAACCGATTAAAGTACGAACCATACCAGGGATTGTTGTCAGTGCGCGTATGGACAAAACAATTACTGTGCTGGTTGAACGCCGAATTGCGCATCCACTGTATCGAAAGTATGTGAAGAAAACAACTAAATTGCATGCTCATGATGAAGACAATGTATGTCGCGAAAATGACCGAGTCCTGATTGCGGAAAGTCGGCCATTGTCGCGTACAAAGAGCTGGCGGTTGGTTGAGATTTTGGAGTCAGCGGCGGCAAGTGATAATTGAGGTTAATGTGAAATGATACAAATGCAAAGCGTACTGGATGTTGCCGACAATAGCGGAGCAAAACGAGTGCAATGTATTAAAGTGCTCGGCGGCTCAAAACGTCGTTATGCTGGAATAGGTGACGTTATCCGAATTGCCATTAAGGAAGCGATTCCAAACAGCCGAGTTCGCAAAGGCGATGTTTTTTTTGCAGTTGTAGTTCGCACAAAGAAGGGCGTGCGCAGGCCAGACGGTTCGCTAATCCGATTTGATCGCAATGCAGTTGTATTGCTTAATGCTCAATTGCAACCAGTTGGCACGCGAATTTTCGGTCCAGTTACGCGAGAGCTCAGAACGGAAAGATTTATGCGAATAATATCACTGGCGCCTGAGGTTATATAGGTAAGAAATGAACAGGATCAAGAAAGGCGATGAAGTGATTGTTCTGGCAGGCCGCGACCGCGGTAGGCGAGGAACTGTGCTTGCAGTGACAGCAAATGGAAAGCGTGCTACGGTTGATGACATCAATGTGGTCAAACGGCACACGCGTCCGAATCCGAATCTCAATCAAACCGGCGGTATCTTGTCAAAGGAAATGCCAATTCACTTGTCGAATCTGGCATTGTACAACCCAGCTACTGGCAAGGCTGATCGTGTGGGATTTCGGTATCTAGCCGATGGTGAAAAAGTGCGATACTTCAAATCAGATGGCGAAGTGATTAGTGAGTAAAGTGAATTATGAGCGAAATATCAAGATTTGAGAAACTCTACCATGACAAGCTGTTCGGGCAGTTGCAAGAGCAATTTGGTTATGCCAATGCAATGCAAGTGCCGCGAGTAGAGAAAATCACACTGAACATGGGACTGGGTGATGCTGTCGCTCGCAAGGACAAAAACCTCATTACCAACGCGGCAAAAGACCTAGAGAAAATTGCTGGACAAAAACCAGTAATTACAAAAGCTAGAAAAGCGATAGCAGCATTCAAGATTCGGGAGGGGTTTGAGATTGGTTGCATGGTCACACTAAGAAGAGGTAGAATGTATGAGTTTCTTGATCGATTGATTTCGATTGCTATACCAAGAATTCGGGATTTTCGAGGTTTGCCACTCAGATCATTTGATGGACGCGGCAATTATTCGTTCGGTATCAAGGAACAGATTGTTTTTCCTGAAATCAATTATGACAATGTCGATGTGATTCGAGGATTCAATATCACCATCACGACAACTGCAAATACTGACGAAGAGGCGAGTGCTTTGTTGCGCGGTTTTAACTTTCCATTGAGGCAGAACTAGGCATGGCAAAAAAATCTATTATTGCCCGTGAAAACAAACGGGAACAACTCGTTATCAAGTATGCCGAGAAGCGTGCCAGATTGAAAAATGCAGTTCTCAATGCGTCATCACAGGATGTGGAACAACGCATGCAGGCATCTATGGCTTTGCAAAAGTTGCCGCGAGATAGCAATCGTTGCCGTCTAAGGAATCGTTGTGCCATTACTGGCAGACCGCGTGGCTATTACCGGCGTTTTGGATTGTCTCGCAATAAATTGCGAGAGTTGATTATGCAAGGCGAAGCACCCGGTGTGACAAAAGCCAGTTGGTGATAACCTGCGATAGATTTAGCAAGCGGAGAATTAATAAATGTCAATGACAGATCCAATAGCAGAGATGCTCACTCGCATACGCAATGCTTTAAAAGCGGGGCATGTGGACGTTTGCGTGCAGGACTCCAAAATCAAGCGTGAGATAGCTCGAGTGCTTCAGGAGGAGGGGTATATTAAGGGATTTAAAGAAAACCACAACCCAACTCACCTTGAGCTGAAGATTGACCTCAAGTACTATCAGGGCCAGCCTGTCATTGAGAAAATCGATAGAGTAAGCAAGCCTGGGCGCAGAGTGTACAGCAATGCAGATGAGTTGCCTCAGGTGAATGGCGGCTTAGGTATTGCGGTAGTCTCAACATCGAATGGTGTAATGACAGCGAAATCTGCGAAACAAGCTGGTATTGGCGGTGAAGTGATATGCACTGTCTACTAAAAGGAGATTGCAAGCGATGTCGCGTATAGCAAAAGAGCCGGTTGTCATACCTAATGGTGTGAAAGTTGAAGTTACCGGTGGTGAAATTAAGGTTGAAGGCTCCAAAGGCAAGCTCAGCATTGCTTTACATCATTTGGTGACAGTTGAACAAAATGACAGTAGCATTGTGATACAAGCACGAAATTCAAGTGCCAAATCAAGGGCAATGTCAGGCACAATTCGCTCTCTTATAAACAATATGGTAATTGGTGTGAGTGCTGGTTTTAGTAGGGAGATGACTTTGGTCGGCACAGGTTATAGAGCTCAGGTGAACAACTCAAAGCTCACGCTATCGCTTGGGTATTCCCATCCGATTGAATATGAGGCGCCGCAAGATGTGAATTTTGAGATCAAATCAGAAACTAGTACTCAAGTAGAGTTGATAGTTAAAGGAATTGACAAGCAAGTAGTTGGACAAGTTGCGGCTGATCTACGTCGGATGCGACCACCGGAACCTTACAAAGGCAAAGGCGTGCGTTATTCTGATGAGAGGGTACGCAGGAAACAGGCCAAGAGTGTTGGTTAGGGCAAATGGATAAGAAAGTTAAAAGGTTACGACGTGCTCGTAAAGCGCGGGTAAGGTTGCGATTGAATGGCATGCACAGATTGTGTGTGTTTAGGTCACTGCAGCATATTTACGCACAAATCATCTCACCAAAGGGAGATAAAACGCTTGTAAGCGCGTCCTCCGTTGAACCGGAGTTGAAAAGTCAATTAAAGAACGGCGGTAATACAGAGGCTGCTAAATTGGTAGGCAGATATATTGCCGAGCGCGCTAAAGCCGCAAACATCGAAACGGTAGGTTTTGATCGCTCAGGTCACCGATTTCATGGTCGAGTTAAAGCGTTGGCGGATTCGGCTAGGGAAGCCGGATTAAATATTTAACGAATAAAGGATAAATAGGTATGGCAATTACCGAACAAGACAACACAAATCGAGATGAGACGACAGAGCAGCTGATTCACGTTCGAAGAGTGGCGAAAGTTGTCAAGGGCGGGCGAATTTTCGGATTTTCTGCACTGACCGTTGTTGGTGATGGTAATGGACGCGTCGGAATCGGGGTAGGCAAAGCGCGTGAGGTGCCGTTGGCAGCGCAAAAATCGTTTGAGCGAGCGCGCAGAAACATGGTTCAAATCCATCTGAGGGGAGGCACTTTGCAATATTCAGTTGTTGGCAGGCACGGTGCCGCAAAGGTCGTTATGCGCCCGGCATCACCTGGAACTGGGATTATCGCTGGTGATACTATGCGGCTGATTTTTGAGGCGGCAGGCGTGCAAGATGTATTAGCGAAAGTCATAGGAACAACTAACGCCATAAATGTTGCACGGGCAACAATTAGCGGTTTGAAATCAGTTCGAAGTCCCTATGAGATCGCGAACAAGCGAGCAAAACAGCTTAGCGAAATATTTTCGTAAGTATTAGGATCAGGTTAACAAAGAAATAATATGAGCGCTAAGTCTAGAAAAAAACTGAGAGTCAAGCTGGTTCGCAGTACCAATGGTAGATTAAAAAGCCATAAAGCATGTGTGCGCGGACTGGGGTTGTTCCGTATTAATCATACTCGTGAACTTGAAGACACTCCTCAAGTGAGAGGAATGATCAATAGAGTGTCTTACATGGTCGAATTTGAAGAGATTGCGTAATGGAAGAACGTATCATCCTAAAAAGCACGCCAGGTGCAAGACACAAGAAACAACGAGTGGGTCGCGGTATTGGGTCAAATCGCGGAAGCACATGTGGCCGCGGTGATAAAGGTCAGAATTCAAGATCTGGCGGTGGCGTTCGCCCTGGGTTCGAAGGTGGGCAGATGCCGATAGGGCGCCGGTTGCCCAAACGCGGTTTTCACTCTAGGTCAACTGGTTTGACAGCTGAGGTCAGGCTCAATGATCTTCAAAAATTCCCTAACGAAACTGTGAATTTGGAATTGCTAAAATCCAATGGTGTGATTTCTAAGCATGCAAAAAAAGCGAAAGTGATTGCCTCAGGCACGCTTGATTGCGGTGTAACTGTCAAGGGATTGGCAGTATCTGCCGGTGCTCGCAAGGCAATTGAAGCTGCCTCAGGCAGTATTGAGGAATAGCGATGGCAGCACCGACATCATCTCGCCGACTTGCCAGTCTTGGTACCTTGAGTGAACTCAGAATGCGAATTCTGTTCGTTCTAGGGGCAATGGTTGTTTTTAGATTGGGCACCCACGTACCAGTACCAGGCGTAGATCCCGTTGCTGTTGCTGCCCTTTTTGAACAAACGCGCGGTTCGATTGTTGACATATTCAACGTTTTTTCTGGTGGGGCATTGTCACGTTTATCTGTTTTAGCATTGGGTGTGATGCCATACATATCCTCTTCAATCATCATGCAGATGATGAGCGCTGTTATTCCTCAACTTGAGCAGTTGAAAAAGGAAGGCGAAGCCGGACGCCGTAAAATCACTGAATATACACGATACGGAACTGTAATTTTAGCGACGTTTCAAGGGCTGGGTATTGCAATCGCGATTGAGGGACAGGTTGCAGGTGGAAGTGCCGTGGTATTGACTCCGGGAATTGGGTTCAAGCTAACTACAGTTGCTGCATTGGTAACTGGCACCATGTTCTTGGTTTGGCTTGGCGAACAGACAACGGAGCGCGGTATAGGCAATGGCATCTCACTGCTAATATTTGCTAGCATAGTCGCAGGGCTTCCATCGGCGGTTGCTGGAACTTTGGAACTCGCAAGAACCGGTGCGTTTACTCCGATAGGTGTGCTGGTTCTATTTGTTGGTGCGGTTCTAGTCACCGGTTGTGTGGTATTTTTTGAGCGAGGTCAGCGCCGATTGACGGTCAACTATGCTCAACGACAACAAGGACGCAAAATGCTAGCAGGGCAGACCAGTCACTTGCCACTCAAAATCAATATGTCAGGTGTGATACCGCCTATATTCGCTTCAAGCATAATTTTGTTTCCAGTCAGTTTAGGTAGTTGGTTTGGTCAGTCTGAGGGTATGCGATGGTTACAGGATATTTCAACTGCAATTGGGCCGGGACAACCGATTTACATGATTCTATATTCGGCATTGATTGTGTTTTTCTGTTTTTTCTATACCGCTTTGGTATTTAGCCCGAAAGATATGGCAGACAACCTTAAAAAGTCCGGAGCTTTTATTCCGGGTATTCGGCCGGGGTCTCAGACAATTAAGCATATAGATCAGATCGTATCAAGATTAACGCTAGCAGGGGCGATTTATCTTGTCGTTGTCTGTTTGATTCCTGAGTTTTTAGTTGTTCAGTGGAGTGTGCCATTTTATTTCGGTGGTACTTCGCTACTGATTATTGTTGTTGTTATGCTAGATTTGATCGCACAAGTACAGTCCCACTTGATGTCTAGACAATATGAAAGTCTGCTTCGGAAATCATCAATTTCAGGTGGACTTGGGATTACCCGGTAAATTACATAAAGGAGAACAGAAATGAAAGTGAGAGCATCGGTAAAGAAAATATGCCGCAATTGCAAGATTTTCAAACGAAATGGGGTTCTGCGAGTGAATTGCAGTTCTGACCCTCGCCACAAGCAACGGCAAGGCTAATGGTTTGCACGTTTGCAAAAGGCACATTGAAACTAGATAAATTTGAACTTATATTAACGATATCAGGGGTGTATTGATTTGGCACGTGTCGCAGGGGTTAATTTACCCACTCAAAAGCATGTTCGCATCGCGCTAACTTCGATTTATGGAATAGGTGTTACAACTGCCGAGACTATTTGCGATGACGCTGGAATCGAACGCACAGTCAAGGTTCGGGATTTGACGGATGAAGATGCGGAAAAGCTTCGCACAGAGGTTACCAAGTATCAGATTGAAGGGGATCTCAGGCGCGAAGTATCGATGAACATCAAGCGTTTGATGGATCTTGGTTGCTACCGAGGCTTGCGACATCGGCGCGGATTGCCGGTACGGGGACAAAGAACATCTACCAATGCGCGTACCCGAAAAGGACCGCGCAAGGCACCAGTCACTAAAAAGTAGGTATTTGACGTGGCAAAAACAAAAACTCGCAAGAGAAAATCAAAAATCAAAAGAACGGTTGCTGAAGGTGTTGCACATATTCATGCGACATTCAACAACACCATTATCACGATTTCAGATCGACAAGGTAACGTGTTATGTTGGTCAACAGCTGGCAAAATGGATTTCAAGGGTTCACGCAAGAGTACGCCTTTCGCGGCTCAGGTGGCTTCTGAGGATTGCGCGAAAAGCGCAATAGGGATGGGAATGAAATACATTGATGTTGAAGTTTGCGGACCGGGACCGGGCAGAGACTCAGCGGTACGGGCATTGAATGCCGCTGGTTTAGAAGTGAGCAAAATCACTGATGTCACGCCCATTCCGCACAATGGCTGCCGGCCTCCAAAACAACGAAGACCGTAGATGGAGTTAACGAATGGCGAGATATACAGGACCAACGTGTAAGTTAGCGAGAAGAGAACAGGCTGATCTAGGGCTCAAGCGACGCGGTGATTTCAAATCAATCACAGAAAAGTGTCGTTTTGAGAAGTTGCCTGGTCAAAAAGCGGTATCAAGGCGTGCAAGAGTCACGGTTTTCGGTAGGCTTTTGCGAGAGAAGCAAAAACTACGGCGAACTTATGGGGTGATGGAAAAACAGTTTAAGCGCCATTTTAAAGAGGCGCTCAGGCGCCCGGGGTCAACAGGAGTGAATTTGCTGCAAATTCTGGAATCCCGCCTTGACAATGTAGTTTATCGTATGGGATTTGGTTCAACGCGAGCCGAGTGCCGGCAATTAGTTAATCACAACGCGATTGAAGTAAACAACAAGCGTGTAAATATCGCCTCTTACGAAGTACAACCTGGTGATATTGTTCAGATTCGAGAAAAGAGCCGTTCTCAGGAGCGAATTGTTTTTGCGCTGGACATCGCAGATCGGATAGGTTTCCCAGATTGGGTTGAGGTTGACGTATCAAATTTCAGAGGCATTTTTCGGTCACTTCCTGAACGTGATGAGTTGCCAGACGATATAAATGAGACACTAGTTATCGGATATTACTCCAAATAATTTGAATTCAATTGGATTGCTATATGAGTTTTTCTTACGACACATCGAAGTTTTTGACACCTCGCAATATCAAGATTGACGAGATTGATACCAGGCGCGCCAAGATTACGCTGGAACCGCTAGAAAGGGGATTTGGGCACACGATGGGCAATGCTCTCAGGCGGATACTTCTGTCTTCGATGCCGGGTGCTGCCATTACAGAAGTAACAATTGAAAATGCTTTGCATGAGTTCACGGTTATTGAAGGTGTACGAGAAGAAGTCATTGAGATTTTGATGAATTTGAGAAATTTGGCTATTAGAATGACATCAACGGAACGGGATGAGGCAGTGTTAAAGCTGCGGAAGTCAGGGCCATGCGTGGTTACTTCCCAAGATATTGAATTGCCGCATGATGTTGAAATTGTTGATAAAGACCATGTGATTGCCCATCTGTTGTCTGAGGCTGAGTTAGTTATGGAAATGAGAGTAACCCAAGGCTATGGTTACAGATTGATTGATACAGATGCGGCTGTTGAATCGTCAGTAATCGGTGAAATGAAAGTTGATGCTTACTATACACCGATTCGAAAAGTGTCATATCAGGTAGAGAACGCGCGTGTCAAACAGCGCACTGATTTGGACAAATTAATTTTGAATGTTGAGACTAATGGAACAATTGCACCATTAGATGCAGTCCGATATGCAGCGACGATATTGCATACGCAAACTACGCCATTTGCAGTTCTTGAGGAGATTACCGAAGAAGTTCCTGAGGTTGAAGAACCAAAATTCGATCCTATTCTCCTCAAGCCTTTAGATGAACTTGAACTTACTGTGCGGTCTGCCAATTGCTTGAAAGCGGAACAGATTCATTACATTGGCGATCTTGTCCAGAAAACCGAACATGATTTGTTGAAAACACCGAATCTCGGCAAAAAATCCCTGACAGAAATAAAGGAAGTTCTAGCGAAAAGCAAACTTGAACTTGGACAGATAGTTGAGAATTGGCCGCCAAGCAGTTTGCGAAGGGATTCAGCTGATTTGGACCGACTAGGGAACTAAGAAGCCATGCGACATCGTAAATCAGGACGACATCTAAATCGCACATCAAGCCATCGCTCGGCCATGATGCAGAATATGACTGTATCACTCTTTCAGCATGAGCAAATAAAGACTACGGTGCCCAAGGCTAAGGAATTGAGGCGATTTGCTGAGCCATTAATTACCCTTGCTAAACAGCCGAATGTTGCCAATAGGCGGATAGCTTTTGCAAAATTGCGAGATCGTGGAACCGTACAAAAGCTGTTCGATACCCTAGGCTCGCGTTACCAAGACCGGCCAGGTGGTTATACTCGAATTCTTAGATGTGGTTATCGCAAGGGGGATGCAGCTCCAATGGCTTATGTGCAGCTAGTTGACTCTGATTTGATCTGGTCAGAGGATAAGTAATTTATCCTTCTGAGTTCACTTGATTTATTATCAGGTTGAACCGTGTTTGCGCATTAACTGTTTTTGTCATCGCTAACTGACGATGGTTTTTCTTCTATCTGACTACAGAAACTCTTTTTATACAAGTCAGGTAATCGCAAAAATCAAGTCTCTAGACAATAGTATTGATGTTGTTGATGCCGTCAGTGACCTTCCACAATTCAATGTCAAGGCATCTGCGTACCTAATTGCGGCCTACATAGAACAATTACCAACAAATTGCGTTGTAATTGGTGTTGTTGACCCGGGAGTCGGAAGCGATAGACTGACGATAGCATTCAAGAAGAACTTGAGATGGTTTATCGGTCCAGACAATGGGCTTTTCACGCGAATATTGGCTGCTGGGTCGGGCAAAAAAATTCCTATCAAGCGAGTTGAGCAAAACGAAAATATATCGAAAACATTTCATGGTCGAGATGTTTTTGCACCGGCGGCAGTTAAATTGATGCAAAGCGACCCTAGCTGGCCGGTAATTTCGAATTGCGACTGTATAACAATGAGAATGCTAGACCAGTGGGATAGGAATCTCTTCCAAGTTATTTATATCGACAGTTTTGGAAATGGGATAACCGGGGTGTCAGAACACACTGTAAGCTCAGATAATGTTGTATTGGTCAGTGGTTTTGAACTAAGGCATGCCAATACATTCAGTGAGGTCGATAAAGGGTATGGCATGTGGTATATCAATTCAATTGGTTTATTAGAGGTTGCAGTTAATCAGGGTTCAGCTGCAAATCAGTTTCAACTCAAAATCGGGGACCCAATTGCAGTTCTTTAGCATTCATAGAGATTAGATATGACATTCGATACAAACAAATTACTGGAGTTTTGGTTTGCTGACAGCATTTTATCGCCTGAGGCATATCAAAAGCGAAAAGAATTGTGGTTTCGTGGGTCAGGCAATTTTGACGATGAAGTCAAAAAATATGAATCTTTTATATATATTGCGGCCCAGGATACTGATGCCAACCTGAATTGCAGGGAATACTTAGCTCGAATTATTGCGCTTGACCAGTTTCCAAGGAATATTTACAGGTTTACTTCACAGGCATTTGCATACGATTCAAAGGCATTGAGTTTGGCGCAAAATCTTATTACCACCGGTATGCATGAAGAGCTAGAATTTGCTGAACGAGTTTTTGCCTATTTGCCTTTGGAGCATTCCGAAGACATGCAAATGCAAGATTTGTCTGTGGATATGTATCAGCAACTGCTTGAAAGCACTCAGAATCAGATACTCAGGGTATGCGCACAAGAGGCACTTGAGTTTGCACAATTGCACAAGGACATTATTGAACAATTCGGCCGATTTCCTCATCGCAATGCTGTTTTGGGTAGAAAGTCAACTCCCGCAGAACAAGAATATCTTGAATCGGGTGCTGAAACTTTTGGCCAATCTAAATGATGGTGCTCAATGCATGATTATGTTTGGTTTGATAGAATGTTTTGGTCAATTAAAATCCTAATTGCCATCATACTAAAGTCAGAATTGTCATGATGCAGCATAGTATCCATAAGGTATTGATAATGGTAGAAACCACAGGCTTGGACATGCTTATTATTAACATCAAGAGTGCAGATACGTGGTAAGTGTCAGATAATTCTCCTAAGAGATGCACAAGATTACTTATCAGGTTTTGAGTACAGGTTCAACAGTCGCTCCAATCTGTTGGGATTAATTTAGCCAGTTCGCTTATTTGGTTTTCAACACACTGCAAAGGACGGAGACTTTGATGAAACTAGCTTTGCTTGAGCGGTAATTTGGATTTGTGAAGTGATTTCATCACACATGATTTGCGTAACAAAACACACCTGCCGCATGTAACTACTTTACATTTGCGCGAGTAATTATGATGTTACATTGATAGGCAATTCAACACCATGGCAAATTGAGATGTCAGGTTGAAAGAACGGTGATGCCCGCTAAGCCAATTCATACTGTGTGAAATGCGCAGGTTTTGAAATTTGCTAATTTGGAGCAAAGGTACTTGTGCTCCCAAATCCAAGGTAGTTAAACAGCAAAACTACAGTTTAGCTGGAAACCATTGTTTTAAAACTGATGTCAAACTCTGAATCAGTGAATTCCAATATCGCCTAAGAGCAACTATTAGATTACTTGCCCCGGTCAATCAGGTACTGTCGAAACGATGATATCGGAATTGTTAGAGTCGTGTCTACTCGGTGCACCATTCCCGCTGCAACCATTGCTTCGATGAATTCCATCGGCTCCATATCCTCGGGCATTACACTCTCAGAATCAGGGCCAGTTTCCCATGACCTTCCTCTGAGAAAAGACAAAAGCTCTAATCTAGTACAACCATTTGGCCCAATCAGTCGTACCACATCAGCGAGCAACTGACTACTGTCAACGATTTGCGAGTCGTCCAACCTGTCTTGGTAATACTGCATACGACACCTATCACCAAACGAACGCACGGCGGCTTCATTCACTCTTGCCAGATCAAAGTTGTTGGCATTGAGCTGATTGGCTAGTCCGGCCATATAGTGAAAAAGATGTTGCGGCCAATCATTAGACCATTCACCTATCTTATCAGGTAATTCGGATTTTTCTCATCCTTTGATTCGGTAGCCTTCCAACATAGCCCGCACTGCCTCAATTGTCTCTCCAATTTCCAGTGGGCCAAGTGTTTGCGCGTGACTGCGTCCATTGCTAGTGGCAAAGCGCGAAATCTTTTCCGCTGCCAGCATAGACTTGGAGTAGGCGAGTCCGGCCAGTAAAGCCACTATCGGCAACCCATGTTCGCCGGTGTGCAACTTACGCAAAATTGGCACATCCTCTGAACCGAAGAATTGCACCTCATCAACCATAACCACAATCGGTCGCAACTTTGGGCGCTTAGGTGAACTTCCTTTCAACAGCTGTTTGGATATCGCAAAAGCTTTTTTGCTGTAGAGCTTTGCCAAGTCTTCCAACAACAAGTCAGTTGCCTGCTCGCTGTCAGTCACCTTCCCTTCACCTTTGCCGATTATGTCAAAACCTAGGCTACTTTCAATTGTGCGAACAGTATTGAGTATTTCCGCACCGCGTTGCGGTATGATACGGTTGGCGATCTTTTGGGTGACAAAGTTCTCGTTTCTCAGGTTGTTCGTGGAGATTCTTACCGTCACCGGGCCGCCATCCCGTGCTTTCCAATTATTTTCCAAATGACTTTGCAATGCCGACTTACCTGCACCAGGTGGTGCCCCTTGAATAAGCCAAGTTTTCTGGTTGGAGATTATTTCACCGAGTTGCAATGGTGTTTCGGCATTGTCAGACTTGATTCTGCTTTCAATTCCGGAAATTGTTGATTCGATGCCAGCGATGATATCTTGGCGGCCGACAAAGAACGCGGCTTTGTCCTTGTCGTCTCCTGCTGCGAGTTCATCTATGGTGATTAGTGGTGTTTGATGCATGTGCGATGATTTGTTCTTTTGAGAATTCTGTTCTAATAGTAACACATTACAAATAACGCCTCTTCCCTTTTTTGCTTCCTCTAGTTGTAACGGGATTGTTAAAAGGAACTTATCAAAGCAAATTGAGTGGTCTGATAGACCGAGAGGGGTACGCTCTGTCTTAGTTCATCAATAACTCCAATGCTAGGGTGCTTGAAGCTGTTTTACTGAAATCTCAAGCCTCAATCTAAATTGACGGCGTAACTGTGTTGTTCTAATACAACAGTGCCTGACAGAAAATGAGTACCATTTCTACAGCTATTCTAAATTGCCTAGTCTGTTCATGCGACTCACTCATATGACTTTGAGAATTTCACCGCGTTTGCAGAAAGTGTTGAAATAGAGTCAGGATAGTCAGTATCTAGGTAATTTTATTCTCTATACATGACTACCTTGAGGTAATCTTCCGTCGCATGAAACTCCGGCTCTGTGTCATTGTGCTGCCGTAACAGCGGAATAATCTTGTTACGAACACCCATGCCACGGGCATCTACATACCCATAGTCGCGTAGTATACTCACAATTAGAGAATTGCGTGGAGAACGTTGACCAGCGATCATTTTTTTCACAGTCATCGAATTTAGAAGTGCACCTGGGCTTTGAATTTCAAGTCGATCTTCATACCTAACTATTTCAATTTCTTCGTATCTTGTCCAGTCTCGATGTGCGACTGCGTTGACTACAGCTTCCCGAATTGCTTCAAGTGGATACATCCATGTTCGCTCGCGCCGCATTGAAATATTGACGGTTTCACTTTCTGCTGATATGAAGGGTCGCATCGCATCGATTAAACTATCAAGTATGCCTTTGTTGACAATATGTCCATTGTTAGCAGACGTGAATTTTTGAATTGCAACCAAAGGGCCATCAATTACTCTGTCATCAAGAGCTTTATAGCTTTTATCTTTTCCGGCAAACGCCATCCACCGAATACCAGCTTGTGGAAGGAGACGCTTAGGCGCATGGCCGAACAATAAGATGCCAGCCAATGTTGCAACAGCAGAAGTATGCTCCTTTTCAACCATAAAGCCTAAACTGCAAAGTCGCGGTCTCCACTCATCATCATCGACCGGGGCAGAAATATCACCCAAAACTGACAAGACATAGTTTCGCAAACGATCAAAACTAAAATCTGCCAGTTCACTTCCTGATACAGGCAGTAATTCCGCATGAAACATGCCTCCCAAAGCAAATAAACGTGCCTGTTGTTCGCGGGTTGCCAATCGAGAGGTACTTCCAACACGAATATACACGTCTTCGCGATTCCGGTCTCGAACCACATAAGGTTTGGTGGTGCCTTGATTCACCACAATCACGGCAACTCGTCGTTGATTGTCAATCTGCACTTCTTCATAGAACGGATTTATGGCAGGGTGAATATAACGGCCGAACACTGTATCCATCAACCACTGTTCAAGATTATTTCGCTGGATGCCAGTAATGGTTCCATTGTCTTCGACCCCTAAAAGAACGCGCCCTCCCTGAAAATTCGCAAATGCTACTATTTCCTTCGCGAGTTGCATAGGGCGAATTTGATCTAATTTAAACTCAACTCCCGAGTTTTCACCATTTACTATGAGTTCTAGAAGTTCAGATTTGGTCATTGGGTATCTAAGTGGGGTGTACTGTTTTTAGAAATAGATGTATATTGAACTAGGTTTACATATCGCTATCATTGATTCAGCATTCATATAATAACAATTAATTCTATTTGAAATACGAGATAATAATGATAAAAACGGAAAGTATTTGATAGAGGCAACTATTGCTAGTTGGGGTGTACATAGCAATTAGAATGAGGGTGAGATCAAACTAGTTTTGCTAATTCAGTATTCAATGTCAAGTTTGAGGAAATTTGAAGATCATTTCAAAAAACTGAATGTTTTTCGGCGTGACAAGGAAGTTGCACCTCACAAACCCTGTTTACTCCTTGCAGTAATCGATCAGATTGAAACAGCTGACTGTGCTGAAAATTGTTTCAGATATGAAGAACGATTACTTGCCAACTATGATCGTTATTTTGAGTTATATGGATGGCAGGCAACAGAATCTAAGGCTTACTATCCATTCGTTCATTTGATTTCTGATAAATTTTGGTTTTTACATGACCATGGAAATGAAGTTCTTGATTACACTTCAAAAGACGCGAAATGGCTTACAAGTCAAGGAATCCGTAAAATTATGGAAACAGTCAGTTTTGCATCTCTGGATAATGAACTGTTTGAACTGCTCAAAGACCAGATGGTTAGAACTCGACTCCGTGAGGTGCTTATTCAAAAGTGGTTTCAAGACAAAGAAGTAGAATACAGAAATGCTGTTAGAGAAACGCGAATCTTGCATGAAAAATACAAAATCGAGGAAATGTTCGGCGAGATTGAAAAAATACCAGATAATTATTGGCGTGCTGTTCATAGTTATCGCGACCCCAAATTCAGATATGGCGTTCTTAAAGCCTATGATTTTCGTTGCGCCGCAACTGGATGGCAATTAAAAGTGCCTCCCACTAAGCAAACATCAGCCCAAATCTGGATAACAACGCTACTGGAAGCAGCTCATATTGTGCCTGTATCAGAAAGCCGAAACAACCGAATAAATAATGGGATTGCATTGACTCCAACTCTTCATCTCGCAATGGATAGGCATCTAATCGCCCCCGGTCCTGATTACCGTTGGCATGTTTCAGAGTTTGTTCAGGAACAAGCTCAAATTGATGATGGCGCCAGACAAATTTTTGGAATACACAATCAGCGGATTATCTTGCCTGAGAATCCGCGTTTACAACCGACTCACAGTGCGTTGGAATGGTCTTTTGAACACTTGCTGAAAAATTGAATCACTGAATATTGGGTACTGGAATTTTCATTTTCGATGTGTTTGCCATAATAATTTAGTGTAGCGATGATGGAGAACAAAGACAAGAATAATACCGACTGGGTATGGCGTTGACTGGGCGCTGATGAAAAATCAGTTGATTTGGAACTGGGTGTGGGTAGTGGTGCGGTTGAGATTAATATGAGCAAAAATTATCAGTAAAGCGAGGTGCTTGTGGAATAAGCTTGGCAGACAATGAAATGGAAGGACATTGCTAGGGTGCAAAAGCAAGCATACCCCAGTGATCAGCTAGGTGGATAGTAGATAAATTACCGTTATTCAAGAATGATTAAATTCAATTAAAATTAACATGGGACTAATTCAAGTATTTCAATCAGAGGCATCAGAGTTATGAAAACACCCGTTAGAGTCGCTATTTCCGGCGCAGCTGGGCAGATTAGCTATAGCTTGCTGTTTAGAATTGCATCTGGTGAGATGCTCGGCAAAGATCAAGCGGTTATCTTACAATTATTGGAAATCACCCCCGCATTGAACGCACTGAAGGGTGTTGTAATGGAATTAGACGACTGCGCGTTTCCAACATTGGCAGGCGCAATCGCTACCGATAACCCTGAAACTGCTTTCGGCGATGCTGAGTTCGTGTTGTTGGTAGGTGCGCGCCCTCGTGGTCCAGGAATGGAACGTAAGGATTTGCTGCAGGCCAATGCTCAGATTTTCACAGAACAAGGTGCCGTACTTGACCGTGTTGCGAGCAGGGATGTGCGAGTTTTAGTGGTGGGTAATCCAGCTAACACGAATGCTCTCATCACTGCGAGCAAATTGTCTCGTTTGGATGTGTCGCAAGTTACTGCCATGACAAAACTTGATCACAATCGTGCAATAAGCCAGTTAGCCCAACGCACAGGCCAGCCTACAACCTCAATACGACGCATGACAATATGGGGAAACCATTCAGCAACACAGTACCCTGACATACATAATGCCACCGTCAATGGCGAGCCGGCGATAGATATGGTAGATCATGATTGGATAGAAACTGATTTCATTCCAACTGTTCAGAAGCGAGGGGCGCAAATTATTGAAGCGCGTGGATTGTCAAGTGCGGCATCAGCGGCATCAGCGGCAATAGATCATGTTAACACTTGGGTGCAGGGAACTGATGATGGTGACTGGACTAGTATGGGCATTTACAGTGATGGTTCATATGGCATCACCGAGGGACTGATCTATTCATATCCTGTCACTTGTCAAGCCGGCAACTGTGAAATCGTTCAGGACTTGGAAATTAATGAGTTCAGCCGTAGCAAGATGAAACTCACTGAACAAGAGCTGATGGAAGAACGGGACGCAATTAAAGATTTGCTGTAAGGTGTTTTCTTATTCGGTTGTCATTCCAGTATTCAATCGGGAGTGGCAGTTATGCCGGGCATTAGATTCAGTTCTCAGTCAGACGTTGGCCCCTGCCGAGATAATTGTCATTGATGATGGTTCGGCTGAATTTCCACTCCAAGTGTTGAAAACGCAGTACCCTAGTGTTAGATTTGTAACTCAAAACCATTCTGGAGTCAGCTCAGCTCGCAATCGAGGCATAAACATAGCTAAGTGTGAATGGATAGCTTTTCTTGATTCCGATGATGAGTGGATGCCAAACAAGATGGAAGCACAGTCTCAATGGCTGGTATCTAACCCGGCACACCTAATTTGCCATTGCGATGAGATTTGGATTCGCAAGGGTATTAGAGTTAACCCCAAAAACAAACACCGGAAAAGCGGTGGCTGGATATACCTTGACTGCCTTCCTTTGTGCGTTATTTCACCGTCGGCAACAGTTATTAGCAAAGGTATATTCGATAAAATCGGACTTTTCGATGAAGATTTTCCGGTTTGTGAAGACTACGAAATGTGGTTACGGGTAACTTGCCAGTACCGAGTTGGATATGTTCAATGTCCATTGCTTATCAAGTACGGAGGACATCATGATCAGCTGTCGAAATCTTATGCGGCTATGGACCGATATCGCATCAAAGCGCTGGTAAAAATGCTCAAGACTGACGTATTAGTTGATGAATATAGAAGAAAAACACTTGCGATGATGAATAAGAAAATTAGTATCTATGCCAATGGTGCTGAAAAAAGAGGCAAACTAAATGAAGCATTGAAATATAGATCATTACACTTGAGTTTTGATGGTTAGAATGGAGTGCATTTTATGACATCAGGCGTTAATGTTGTAGTCGCACTCAAGTCGGAGGCCCAACCGTTAATTGAGCGCTATAAACTTAAAAGACAAAAACAGCATCGTCAATTTTCGGTCTATGGGAGCAAAGAAACTATTGTCATTGTCAGTGGGATTGGTGTTGAATGTGCTCAAAATGCTGTCACATATCTTGCAGAATCTCAGTCCGACTGTTTCAGAGCTTGGTTAAACATGGGTATAGTAGGTCATGGATCATTCGATATTGGAACTGGATTCGCTGTCAACAAAATTGAGGAGCAAATTACAGGTAAAACTTGGTTTCCGTCAATGGTATTCAATCCACCTTGTTTGACTGGCAAAGTTATCACTGTCAATTCAGTTGAAACTGCGTATTCAAATCCATCTGGATTTGACATGGAAGCAGCAGGATTTTACTCTGCAGCCTGTCAGTTCAGCTTGGTTGAACTAATTCAATGCTACAAGATTGTTTCAGATAATAAAAATCGATCAGCACACTTACTGACACGGGGTGATGTGTTGGGTTTGGTTTCTGCAAAGCTAGATGAGATTACTCAGATCATCCGATGTTTGACGCAAATATCAAATAGGTTGATTATGCGATCTGAATTTGAAAAACTAGCGGTGCCATTCTTGGAGCGATGGCAGTTTTCGGTGACTCAACAGCACCGCCTCAAGCGGCTTGTGCACCAGTGTTTTGTATTAGGGTATGCTATGAATTGTGATTCAACGTGTTTTGACAATTGCCGCAATTCAAGACAAGTTATCCAAGTTGTGCAAGATCAGCTCAACCACCACTGGCGCTTGAAATAGGCCAACTTATGTATCAGTCAGTCTATGTCGAATCTGATGTTCTCGAAACAGACAGAGTTCGAAATATCTTGCGCAAATTTCCACGGGCGAATGTAATTGAATGTAACCGCTACGCTGAGATTTTTAACCGAAAGGCACAGGATTTTAGACTGCAGAAACAGCAACCCTCACTGATATTGGCCCGCAAGCATAGTGGGCATGTACTGCCGATACCCGATGGTTATGGAGTTGGAGGAGATCGAAACTACTATTTTTCAACTATGTTGAATTGCCTTTACGATTGTCGTTATTGCTTTCTGCAAGGGATGTATCGGTCGGCACATCATGTTGTATTTGTCAACTATGATGAATTTTCCACAGCGATAAAACATATTGCTTCCAAATTTGGTAGAAACGAGCAGATTTGGTTTTTTTCGGGTTATGATTGCGACAGCTTGGCAGCAGAGCCTATCATTGGGATGGCGGAGTATTTCGTTCAGCAGTTTTCCGCTTTCACCAATCTTTGGCTTGAGCTAAGGACTAAAAGTACACAGATTCGCTCCCTACTCAAACAGAAGCCGTTACAAAATGTTGTTGTTGCTTTCAGTTTGACACCTGGGAGCATATCCGAGCAATTAGAACACAAAGTGCCCAATCTGCGAAAAAGGGTTGAAGCAATGCGCCGGTTGCAAAATAGTGGTTGGAAAATTGGTCTGCGGTTTGATCCTCTTATCTATGCACCTGATTTTCAAGATCAATACACCAAGTTATTTAGACAAATTTTTTCAAGCTTGGATCAAGATTTAATTCATTCGGTCAGTATTGGCGCATTCAGATTACCTATTGACTTTTACAAAAAGCTAGAAAAATCTTATCCAGAGGATAAGTTTGTTATGCAACCATTTGCAAGACATGGAGGGCAGATATCCTACCCCCAGGAAATAGAGTTGATGTTGAAAGAATGGAGTCATTTGGCGCTAAGTGAATACATTACCTCAGATCGAATTTATTTTGCTCAACTATCCTCGCCTGTTGCTCGATCACCCCAAAAATAATATAGAAATGTCAGATGTGAAATTGGTGCAATAGAATGTCAGACCGATACAGCTTGGTAACGGGAGTAAGTTCCGGTGTTGGTAAATCTGTTGCAGTTCGGCTGTTAAACGAAGGTCATCGCGTTATTGGTGTTGCACGCAATTGTGTCAAAACCGAGTTATCACACAATCCTAGCTTGTACATTGAAAAAGTTGATTTGTCAGATTTGTCAAGTTTAACAACAAAGCTGCCTGCACTCGTTGAAAAATATCCGAAAATCTCATCAGTTGTTTTCTGCGCTGGTTATGGACAATTTGGTAATCTTGAGGAGTTTTCGTATGAAGACATAACGAAACTAATCAATACTAATCTGACAGCTCAAATTTTTATCGCTAGGGCTTTTCTTCCAAAGATGAAAAGAGACGGCTCTGGCAATCTTGTCTTTATTAGCTCTGAGGCAATATTAAGTGGTGGACGCAGGGGAGCAGTATATTCAGCATCCAAGGCCGGGGTTTCAATGCTTGCAACTTCATTGCGGCACGAATGCTCACGAAATGGTGTTAAGGTTAGTGTCATAATTCCTGGAATGGTGCGAACTGCATTTTACGATGATGCTATGTTCACCCATGGCGACCACAGTGACAACTTTATTGAAGCCAACGAGGTTGCAGATGCTGTATCTTTGATACTGAATTCTAGAGATGGCGCGGTTTTTGAAAAAGTTGTTCTAACACCGCTCAAGTCGGTAATTAAGCGTCAGCAAAAGAAATAATTAATTAAGAATCAGGAATTTAGCTCCCAAGCAATATAGTATCAGACATAGTATTCACTTCAACGAAACACCGGTAATTAACTAGTCAAAGTGCAGGGCGTTAAATTGATGAGGCAGTTATTGAAATGTCCCTCAAGCATGATTTGCTTCAAATATTGGGATGTCAGCGAATCACTACCAAGGTTTTGACTTGGTTTATCTAAGCAGACAATTCGTAGTGTTGCTGGCTGAAAGACTGTGGGTAGATTCAGAGTTGATTTAACAGGTTGCATTGGTGCCGAAAGTTAATAGAAATCGGAGGCAGGATATCGTTTTTTATAGGTAGGGCATGGTCGGTTTTTGACAATGTAATTCATTTGATGTTACATACAAGAAAATATAGACAGCACAGCTTAGCGTAGATATGAGCGTGTTAGCACATAGTGTTTCACTTAGTGGTAGCAAATGCAGGAGATAAAGTAAGATTGTTGCTGCGCGAATAAATCGGTAATCTGAGATTGGCAAATAAGACAAACTTGCCGCACACTGTGTTTTTTATCTTTTCATTCATCAATATCGCAGTTCTAACACTAATTGCGTTTGTTCCGAACAAGTTGGTCGATGTATCAGTTAGTTGATATCAATCGCAAGAGTTGTATTCGGTCAATGTTCTGTTTCGTTGAAGTGGAAACAAAAGTGTAGGTGTTCTGCGTTCCGATCCCACGCTTTCTCTAGCAACCGAGCGCGGACCCCCGTCTAGCCTGTTTTCAGTTCCAGTATCTACGCCTTACGGATGCTTGCCGGCATTTGCGCAAAACAGCCTATTAACAGAAAATGTGTGGTGCTTTTTACACTACTGGCCTACATCTACATCAAAAATGCGGCAATCCTGAATATTAATGAATGTTCAAATGCAAACAATTGTAAAATACCTGTCAAAATGCAATTCTTCATTGCATATAACCCTTGATCATTCATTCAGCGGAGTCCAAATGAAACAGAAGAATCTCCAGAATATTTTTCAGCTAGCGGAAAGATGCCATGGCTGAGGGTCCCAACAATGTGAACATGTCCCAAGCCATGGGCCCGGTGCATGACGAATTTTTCGCCAAGAATTTCAATAACAGCGAACAGGTCAAGTCCATTTTACAGTTAGTGATGACCCCGAAACAACTGGCTCTGTTTGATCTGGACACGCTAACAGTTGAAACCAATGTGCTGTCAAGTCCAACCAGTCAGAAGGCTAGATACTCAGACCTTTCAGTCAAGGTCAGGTTGAAGGAAGGTGAGAATGTGTATATCTGCATAGTCCTTGAGCACAAGAGCAGTCCGGGTCCGGATGTGATGCTCCAGTTGCTGAGATATATCACGGGACTGTATGAGAAAAAAGCCAAGGCGGTGCTGCCGATCATCATTTACCACGGTCAGCAGGAGTGGGTTGGTGAGAAGTCGTTTTTCACATTCATGCATGACGGGATGCCGGGAGATTTCATGAGTGAGTATGGACACAAGTTGGTGAACTTCGAGGCGGAGTTTATCAGATTGGGAGATGCGTGATATGCAGTCAGCGAATCTGGCGAGTGAACTGTTTGAAAATGTCGTAAAATATTTCTTGAAAGTGCGCAGGGGATATAAAATAGAGGATGTCAAGGTTGAGTTTGAGAGGCGTGCCAAGTCAGGAGATAGATACATGCAAGGGAAGTTAATGGAATTGAACGAGATGTTGCCGTTGACCGGTGAAGACATATTGCAAATGGGCAAGTCGATAGGCTTGGAAGAAGGCCTTGAAGAGGGCAAGTTGTTGGGTCGGGAAGAATGCCGAGAAGAGGGCAAGTTGTTGGGCCGAAAAGAAGGCCGAGAAGAGGGAGTTCGACGAATGGCATTTGAGATGGCGAAGCGGTTCATCGAGGATGGCAGGTCAGAAGCAGAGATTCAAAGATATACAGATTTGTCGCCAGCTGAGATCAGGAGGTTGCGCAACGGCAGCTGAGGCAAGGTTGAGGTTGGATAGGAGGCAAACCGGTTTAGGGGAAGCTGATAAGCGGCTGGTTGCATTCGGGAGTTTGGCATGGCTGATTGTACGCGAGAGGCAAATTGAACTTGAAGCATGATTAGGGCCATAACTTAATGGAATTGAACGAGATGTTGCCGTTGACCGGTGAAGACATATTGCAAATGGGCAAGACGATGGGCCTGGAAGAAGGCCGAGAAGAGGGCAAGTTGTTGGGCCGAAAAGAAGGCCAAGAAGAGGGAGTTCGGCGAATGGCATTTGAGATGGCGAAGCGATTCATCGAGGATGGCAAGTCAGAAGCAGAGATTCAAAGATATACAGATTTGTCGCCAGCTGAGATCAGGAGGTTGCGCAACGGCAGCTGAGGCAAGGTTGAGGTTGGATAGGAGGCAAACCGGTTCAGGGGAAGCTGATAAGCGGCTGGTTGCATTCGGGAGTTTGGCATGGCTGATTGTATGCAAGAGGCAAATTAAACTTGAAGCATGATTAAGCCATAACTGCACCATTTTACACAGTCATTACCTAAAAACCTTCGGGCTTTAGCCCACAGAAATGGTGTGAGACATTATTTACACCCCAACGAGTAACCAGGTAAGTTGCAGTATGTTTCTCTGACATTTGCTCTCAGTTGAGTCGAACAACCTAAAGTGAAAAAAAGCGGCCGAGACCTTGACGCAAATAACTTGGTTCAAACACCAATTGTGCGGTTTGGCTATCTAAGGGAGTCTGTGGCGAAAATATGGTTTATTGGGTAATTTGGTTATACCGCTTGTTACTTAGTTGGGAGTTGAAGGTTAAGACTAAGCTTATTGGGGGTGATGTGTTAAGCGCATGGTCAGTTTAACAGTGCAGTTTGGATAGTGTTTTGTACAAAGAGAATTTAACAAAATATTTGACATGTTAGGAATGAGCTCGTTTGCAAGTTGTGTTTCACTTGACAAGTAGCAGAAGCAATAGAAAAATTAGATTGTTACAAAGTCCGCTGATTTTGGCAATAAGATGATCAATCTGAATCTAAAAGTGTTTACTTCTATCATAAACTGTAGCAAGTTAGAGTCAGCTCTTATACGGCATTTCTATATTGGATTGAATTGAAAAATGGTAAGAATAGGGATATCTGGGGCGGCAGGTCGAATGGGACGTACTTTGATTAAGTCCGTTCAAGCTGATAGTGGTGTACAACTGACGTTTGCGTTGGAACAGAAAGGCAATGAAGCAATCGGACAAGATGCGGGCGTAATTGCAGGATTAGGTGAGCTAGGCATAAAAATTAGTGATAAGTTGAGTTTGAATGAAGTAGACGTTTTGATTGAGTTTACATCACCGAAAGCAACCAAGGCACATGTATTAGAGTGTTGTAACGCAGGCAAGGCAATCGTAATCGGTACGACAGGACTAACCGATGAGGACCGCAGTGACTTGACAAATGCATCGGCTCGGATTCCCATTGTGTTTGCTCCGAATATGAGCATAGGTGTGAATTTGTGTTTCAAGTTGCTAGAAATGGCAGCTAAGGCACTAGGCGACAGTGTAGATATTGAAATCGTTGAGGCACACCATCGTGCCAAGGTTGACGCACCATCTGGAACAGCTCTCAAGATGGGTGAGGTAGTTGCTGCAACGCTAGGCCGTACATTGGAGAAAGATGGTAAATTCGCTAGACATGGGATTACCGGTCCGAGGGCTAGAAGTACCATTGGTTTTTCGACGATACGCGCAGGTGACATCGTCGGCGACCATACTGTAATGTTCGCAGGCGAAGGCGAGCGCATTGAAATCACTCACCGTTCAAACAGTAGAATGACCTATGCGGCTGGTGCTGTCAGAGCTGCCAAGTGGCTGGTAGATAAACCCCCAGGTCTGTACGAAATGGCTGATGTGCTGGGGCTGAAATGAATGAAATCCAAGTGTTTGTGTTTGCCATTAAATGAATGGGTAAGCTCCTAAGATATAAGTTACATAGCAAGCTGCCAGCTCAATGTAATCAGAGTTTGGCAATGAGAAATAACGAAGGAACTCAGCGGTGCTGATCACACCTTCATTGTAATAATTCATGATTAACTCGCTTACTGGATGTAGCCTTTGCGGGAAATCACAAAACAATTGGGCTTCAATAAAATTCATTTGTCTTTTCGGAACACGTTGCGATTATATGCGCGATTGAATTAAGTGTACGCCGATTGAATTTAGTATGAAGTCAGGCTTGGTCTTGTATTCTGAGAAGCGAGGTTAGAGTCTTGAGATTCTTCAAACAGTTTAACACTAAACCTAACAGTGATTTAAAGATTGGATAAGCATGCTATATTGGCTCTTGAAGATGGGAGCGTATTCAATGGTTTTTCCTTTGGAGCAGAAGAATCTGCTATTGGTGAAGTTATTTTTAACACCTCAATCAGCGGTTATCAAGAAATTCTGACTGATCCATCTTATGCTAAGCAGATTATTGCTTTGACCTACCCTCAGATTGGAAACGTAGGTGTTAACATCAATGATATTGAATCGGATGCTATTCACGCTTCCGGACTTGTGATAAAAAGCTTACCAAAGCGTATAAGCAATTGGCGTGCAGAATCATCGCTATCCGATTTTTTGAAAGAAAAACACATTGCAGGAATTTATGGTATTGATACCCGCAGGCTAACACGGTTGCTGAGATCAAAAGGCGCGCAAAATGGATGTATTTTGCGTGGAGATAACGCCAAACAAGCAATTGAGAATGCAAGGTCTTTCGCTGGTTTGAAAGGCATGGATCTGGCGAAAGTAGTTTCAACCAAGGAATCTTACACGTGGAACCAAGGGTCATACAATGTGAAAACCCAAACAACTTTAGCACCGTCTAGGGAATTGGGTCCAATTTCAGTGCTCGCTTATGACTACGGAATCAAACATAACATTCTGCGTATGTTGCAAGACCGTGGGTGTGCTGTGACTGTTGTACCGGCTACAGTGCCATTTGACTCGATAAACGAGCACTATGATGGAGTGTTTCTTTCAAATGGCCCTGGTGACCCCGAGCCTTGCAATTATGCAGTGGAGTCGATTCAGGTTATGTTGAAGCGAAACATCCCTGTTTTTGGGATTTGTTTAGGGCATCAGTTATTGGGGTTAGCGGCCGGTGCCAAGACTGTCAAAATGAAATTTGGTCACCATGGTGCCAATCACCCCGTACGTGATTTAACAACTGGCGAGATTATGATTACAAGTCAGAATCATGGTTTTACCGTGGACGACAAAGATCTACCCGCTGATTTGAAAGTTACACACCGTTCACTGTTTGACGGAACAATTCAAGGTTTGAAGCATACACGCTGTCAAGCATTCTCATTTCAAGGTCATCCTGAGGCTAGTCCGGGACCGCACGATTGCCGTCAACTGTTTGATCATTTCATTAGCATGATGAGATCTAACCAAAAACAAGTCCATGCCTAAGCGAACCGATTTTGAAACGATTCTAATCATTGGTGCGGGCCCGATTGTTATTGGTCAGGCTTGCGAGTTTGATTATTCCGGTGTACAAGCTTGCCGGGCACTACGAAGTGAAGGCTACCGAATTGTATTGGTCAATTCGAATCCGGCGACAATCATGACCGATCCGGACTTTGCAGATGCAACATATATTGAACCGATTCGATGGGAAGCAGTTGCCAAAATAATAGAACAAGAAAGACCTGATGCAGTGTTGCCGACAATGGGTGGCCAGACTGGTCTGAATTGCGCGTTGGATTTGGTACGAATGGGTATATTGGAAAAATACGATGTTGAGCTGATAGGTGCCACTAAGGAGTCAATTGACAAGGCTGAGGATCGAGAGAAATTTCGAGAATGCATGGACCAGATCGGATTAGAGTCAGTGAGGGGGTCACTTGCCCATGGTATGGGGGAGGCTGATGCCATCTTGCAGGAAATAGGTTTTCCGGCAATTATCCGTCCATCATTCACACTAGGTGGCACAGGTGGAGGCATTGCTTACAATCAGGATGAGTTCAAGGAGATTTGCCAGCGAGGGCTCAAGGCCTCGCCGACCCAAGAGCTATTGATTGAGGAAAGCATTGCCGGCTGGAAAGAATTTGAAATGGAAGTTGTGCGAGATCAACATGACAATTGCATTATTGTCTGCTCGATTGAGAATTTTGACGCCATGGGCTTGCATACCGGTGATTCGATTACTGTTGCACCTGCGCAGACTTTGACTGACAAGGAGTATCAGAATATGCGAGATGCGAGCATAGCAGTAATGCGAGAGATTGGTGTTGACACAGGTGGCTCCAATGTGCAGTTCGCTATCAACCCGCGCGATGGACGAATGGTCATTATTGAAATGAATCCGAGAGTTTCTCGCTCATCGGCACTTGCGTCAAAAGCAACCGGATTTCCAATTGCAAAGATTGCAGCCAAGTTGGCTGTTGGATATACGCTTGACGAGCTGCAGAATGACATTACTGGCGGAGCGACTCCAGCTTCTTTCGAACCAACTATAGATTATGTAGTAACTAAAATTCCAAGATTTGATTTTCAGAAATTTCCACATTCTGATGCGACACTTACAACGCAAATGAAGTCCGTTGGAGAGGTCATGGCGATCGGGAGGACATTTCAGGAGTCATTGCAAAAAGCTATGCGAAGTCTTGAGATTGGTTCATTCGGATTTGAAACTCAATTGAATACGGATGAAGAGCATCTTGAGGCTAGTGATGAAATCATCAAAGCTAAAATCAGATTGCCTGGGGCCAAACGGCTCTGGTATATTGCCGACGCTTTTCGTCGCCAATTTACAGTTGAAGACGTCAACAGATGGTCTGGGATAGACCCATGGTTTCTAGCTGAAATTGATGACATTGTCAAGAGTGAGGGCGAGATCGTGAAGGCAGGCTGGACTGTTACACCCTCAATGCTCCGTGATTGGAAAAAGAAAGGTTTTTCTGATCGGCGAATTGCAGATCTATCCAATGTCAACGAATCCGATGTTCGTTCTATGCGAGTTGCGCATGAGATTCATCCAGTCTACAAAAGGGTTGATTCGTGTGCCGGTGAGTTTGATACCCCGACAGCCTACATGTATTCTACCTATGAGGAAGAGTGTGAGGCGATGCCAGATGCTCGACAGAAAGTCATTGTACTCGGTGGCGGACCTAATCGAATTGGGCAAGGAATCGAATTCGACTATTGTTGCGTGCATGCTGCTATGGCACTCAGAGCAGAAGGTTGTCAGGTGATCATGGTAAATTGCAATCCGGAAACTGTATCTACGGATTACGATATTTCAGATCGTCTGTATTTCGAGCCATTGACTATTGAGGATGTATTGGAGATTTGTCGATTGGAGAAACCAGATGGAGTTATAGTTCAATATGGTGGTCAGACTCCGTTGAATATCGCCCAAGAGCTATTTGACGCTGGTGTCCCCATACTTGGTACCGCCGCCGAATCGATACATCAAGCAGAGGATCGAGAGTATTTTCAAGGGTTGTTGAAAAAACTCAATTTGCAGCAACCTGTGAATGCTACTGCAACAACTGTGGACTCTGCATTGGATGTGGCTGAGAAAATTGGCTACCCGCTCGTTGTGCGTCCATCATACGTGTTAGGTGGGCGGGCAATGGAAATTGTAAGAGACAAAGAACATTTGAGCCGATATATGGAAGCGGCCATTAACGTCTCATCTCGTTCACCCGTGCTTTTAGACCAATTTCTGAGTGATGCAATAGAAGTGGATGTTGATGCAGTTTGTGATGGAAAAGATGTGCTAATTGGCGGCATAATGGAACATATTGAGCTTGCTGGTGTTCACTCAGGTGACTCGTCTTGTTCATTACCAGCTTATAACTTATCAGCAGCCACACAAGATGAGATCAGAGATCAAGTAAATAGTTTGGCTATGGTGTTGAATGTGGTTGGTCTTATGAATATTCAGTTTGCAGTCAAGGATGATCAGATTTATGTACTAGAAGTCAATCCTAGAGCTTCACGTACTATTCCATTTGTCTCCAAAGCGACGTCGATTCCTTTGGCCAAAGTGGGTGCACGTTGCATGTTGGGTATCTCATTGCAGAATCAAGGTATCACAGAAGAAGTAATTCCTAATTACTACAGCGTCAAAGAAGCTGTCTTTCCATTTGATAAATTTCAAGGTTCGGAGCCTATATTAGGCCCCGAGATGAAAAGCACAGGAGAAGTGATGGGAATCGGGAAAACATTTGGTGAAGCTTATTTCAAGGCTTTCCATGCGACTGGATTCACAGTTTCAAAAGGAGGAAATGCTCTGCTGAGCGTCTCTGGAGATGACCAGAGCGGGATTGTTGCGGTTGCCCGATCTTTAAGTCAGAAGGGATATAAATTATTTGGTACACAAGGCACAGCAGAGCTGATTAATCGCCACGGAATTGAAATATCAAGAGTTAACAAAGTCAGAGAGGGGCGCCCTCACGTTGTGGATATGCTGAAAAATGATGAAATATCCTTAATTGTGAATGTTCCACGCAAGCGTACCAGTGTTGCTGACTCTGAAACGATTCTAAAGGAGGCTCTCAAGCGCCGGGTTGCTTACTTTACGACAATTTCGGCAGCGAAGGCAATTTGTGCAGCGTTAGACGATGATCATGAGTCTAATGTCCCTTATCGACTCCAAACGCTTCATAAAGAAAATGCCGCCACAACCGCGTAGTTGTGGCGACATTCTTAGTAAGGTATTGTCAGTAATTAATCTCGGTTGAAAATTCCAAGAATATGGATCAAGCTTAGGAATAAGTTGTAGATGCTGACAAATAGGGTTACGGTTGCCATGATGTAGTTGGTTTCACCACCATGGATGATTTCACTTGTTTGATATAGAATCAGACCGGACATCAGCAGTACAAACATACCGGATACGGCGACTGATAGTAGCGGCAATTGGAATAAAACTGCCGCAATTGACATTAGAAATCCAGCCAAGATACCGGCAAAGAGCATTCCACCGAGAAATGCGAAATTTTTTCTTGTGGTTAGAGCATAAGCAGATAGTCCCAGAAAAATCAACCCAGTACCGCCAAAGGCAGTCATCACAACTTTATCACCATTTGGAATTGCGGTGAGGTACATGCTAATTATTGGACCTAGAGTCAATCCCATGAAGCCGGTTAAGGCGAACACACATAGAATTCCCAGTCCTGAATTTCGGAACGCAGAGGTAAGCATCAGTAAACCGAAGTATCCAACTAGGGTTAAAATCAATCCCGGATGTGGCCATTGGTATATGACTGACAGTCCTGCAACTGCTGCGCAAAACAGCAGGGTCATCGATAGGAGGATATAGGTGTTTCTCAGAACTCGATTTACAACTACACCAGATGGCGCTCGAGTTAGAACTTGTGTATTTAGTAGTCTCATTCGTTAATTTACCTCTTAAAGGAACTTTGTACTACAATTTTACTATTTTTGCGAAATAGGTTTCAATAATAATTTCTTTGAAATAGGATATGGAGATAGTTCATAATATTTCAATGGGAATGGACCACCGCAGCAATTATGCGCAAAACAACCTGTCGGCGGTGTGTTGTAGCGTTTGCACCAATTCCTATTTCACATGGAGAGGTGGCTGAGTGGACGAAAGCGGCGGTCTTGAAAACCGTTGAAGGGCAACCTTCCGGGGGTTCGAATCCCTCCCTCTCCGCCATGAAGCACTGCACTACCTTGATTCAATTCCACGAAACAGATGGTCAGTCCAGCATAGCTGCTAATTTGTCCACACTGCCTTTGGCATCACCGAACAGCATACGATTGTTATCCTTGTAGAAAAGAGGGTTATCTACACCAGCATAACCCGAAGCCATGCTGCGTTTCAATACAATTGTGTGTTTTGCTTTCCAAACTTCGATGACGGGCATTCCGGAAATCGGGCTTGCCACATCTTCTTGTGCAAGGGGATTAACAATATCATTGGCACCAATAATCAACACAACATCTGTGGATGGCATGTCAGGATTGATCTCATCCATTTCCAATACTATGTCATAAGGGACTTTGGCTTCCGCTAGCAGTACGTTCATGTGGCCTGGCATTCGTCCAGCGACGGGGTGGATAGCGAATCTGACATTTGTCCCTTTTTCTTTGAGTTTTCGCGTTAATTCGGCTACAGGGTGTTGTGCGTGTGCGACAGCCATGCCATAGCCTGGTACAATGACAACAGAATTTGATGAGGTTATGAGATTTGACGCTTCGTTTACTGATATCTCATTAATTTCGCCCTCTACAGAATTACCTACCGAACCGCCTTCTGTTCCAAAACCACCCATTATCACGCTGACAAAATGTCTGTTCATGGCACGGCACATGATATAACTCAGTATGGCACCGCTACTGCCGACAAGTGCACCGACCAATATCAGAAGATCGTTAGAGAGCATGAAGCCAGTTGCCGCAGCTGCCCAGCCGGAGTAGCTGTTGAGCATGGAAATGACCACTGGCATATCAGCTCCGCCAATCGCCAAAACCAAATGCAGGCCCAATAAGAACGCAAGAATTGTCATGATTAACAGCAAGTTCACTGCAGCAGTATGTGAGTCGTTGCCAATAAACTGGCTACCAAGCCAAATGCAAGCCACTACAATTGCAAGATTGAGCCAATGTCGCAATGGAAGCATTAGCGGACGGCTAGAGAGTATGCCTTGAAGTTTGCCAAAAGCCGCGACTGAGCCGGTGAAAGTTACTGCCCCAATAAAGATACCAAGAAATATCTCCACTTCATGAACTAGCATTTCAGCGCCTTCATAGGTTTTGATAGGTTCAATGTAGTTTGCGAAACCGACCAAGACAGCCGCCAAGCCTACTAGACTGTGCAAAATTGCAACAAGTTGCGGCATTGCAGTCATTTGCACGCGAACAGTCACAGCGATGCCTATCACAGCCCCAACTGCCATTAAACCAATGACAAGTGCAAGGTCGTCGATTGAGCGGGCAGCAATGGTGCCACCGACGGCAAGAATCATCCCTAGAATGCCGAACAAGTTGCCCCGCACTGCTGAAGCCTGATGACTCAATCCGCCTAGACTCAAGATAAAGAATATTGAGGCGATGATGTAGAGTGAGTTAATAAAACCTTCGAACATCTATTTTCGAAACATTTTTAGCATGCGTTGAGTAATAAAAAAGCCGCCGAAAATGTTTATAGAAGCAATCAAGATTGCGATTGCTGCCATAGCTTTGACGTAAGGGTTGACGGCACCAATCTCCAGCAATGCACCCACAATGATAATCCCGCTAATTGCATTGGTTACACTCATCAGTGGAGTATGCAAAGAAGGTGTCACATTCCAAATCACATGCCAGCCTACAAAAATCGCTAAAACAAACACAGTGAAGTGCGACAAAAAAGACTCAGGAGCAAAAACACCAACGTAGACAATAGACAACAAAGCGAGCCCGAACGCAACGGGTGCGAATTTAAACTTTCTTTTTTGTTGTGCAACTGTAGTTTCAGGCTCAGTTTTGTCAACTGAGCTTGCAGGAGGTTTTTGTGGTGTAGATGTAGGTTTTATAGAAGGAGGAGGCCAAGTAATTTCACCGCTCTGTACAATCGTAGCTGAGCGAATAACCTCATCACCCATGTCAATAACAAGTTCACCATCCTTCTTAGGACAGAGGTCACCGACGAAGTTTCGAAGATTTGCGGCATAGAGTTGGCTAGATTGAGCAGCTAAACGGCTCGGTAAGTCAGTATAGCCAATAATACTAACCCCATTTACATTTACAAGCTGGTCACGCTCGGTAAGCTCACAGTTCCCGCCTTGTTCAGCTGCAAGGTCGACAACAACGCTACCTGGTTGCATGCTATGTACCATGTCTGCTGTAATCAATTTGGGTGCAGGCTTGCCTGGAATTAACGCAGTTGTTATGATGATATCCACATCTTTGGCTTGCTCTGCAAAAAGCTTCATTTCTGCTTCTATGAACTCTTTGCTCATAACTTTTGCGTAGCCTCCTGCGGCCGCGCCATCCTCTTTTACATCAACTTCAAGGAATTCGGCACCCATGCTCTCAACTTGTTCCTTAACTTCCGGACGGGTATCAAATGCTCGAACGATTGCGCCAAGGCTGGTAGCGGCACCTATCGCCGCTAGTCCAGCAACACCGGCACCGATAACCATAATTTTTGCTGGTGGCATGTTGCCGGCCGCTGTAATCTGTCCACCAAAGAAACGGCCGAAGACAATCGCGGCTTCGACAACGGCGCGGTAACCGGCCACATTGGCCATTGAGGAAAGGGCATCAAGTTTTTGCGCGCGTGAAATTCTCGGAACTGCGTCCATTGAGATGGCGGTGACGCCGCGCTCGGCAAGTGTTTGAAGCAAGTCAGAGTTTTGCGCTGGCCATAAAAATCCCATCAATATTTGACCTGCACTCAAATATTCCACTTCATGGTTCTGCGGTCCGCGAACCTTCATTATTACATCTGCTTCTTTCCAGAGCGAACCGTCGTTTGGCATAATTGTGGCACCAGCATCTTGGTATGCCGTATCCGTGAAATTTGCTGCCGCACCTGCTCCAGATTCAATTAGAACCTCAAGGCCGTATGACAAAAATGATGGAACTATATCAGGTGTTATTGCAACACGCCGTTCCAATGATTCAATTTCTTTTGGAATGCCAACTTTCATAGTTCCAAAATGCGGTACGCTAAAACGAAAACAAGATGTGAGCAGAATTAGATTTTGGCAGCATTATAAGCTTTGTAAAACCGTGACTAGACAGATATTCTGACCATACTCAGGACCATTCAAAAGTCAACGAGGCAGACTATGCCCGAAAATGAGGTGTTTTTCAGTAGATCTTTTCGCTTCTACCTCATTCTTTTCAAAAATAAATTGTAACTTTGAATTTTCAGATCTCATTTTGCTATAGTTGGTGATGTATGGTGTTTACAGCAAGTCGATTTATGTTATCCGGTACACCACAAAGTGTAAACAAATCAACGTTGATCAGTCTTCAAAAATGGCTGAAAAATCTATCTCAAACTGCCTTTCAATTCAGATTTACAAGTTTGAGTGCTGTAATTTTAGATATTTTCTTAAAAATGCTCTCTTAATGAGTTCAGTAGTTTTCAGTGTATGATAAGTATCTGGGGCGTACTCATGTACACAATTTTGTTAAAGAGCCATAATGTAATTATGAATATTGAATGGGTCTATGTTATTTTTGGATTTGTTTTTACTTCAAATTCAGTGTAATATAGTGAGTGAACTCATTTCATTGAATGAATAAGAGGTTAGAGTAATAATGCTAATATCTTCTATTTCAAATTCTAATATCGTTGCAAGAATAATTGCTGCACTTAGTTTTGTGACAATCTTTGCGTGCCTGCTACCGAATGCGCTGAAAGCCGCAAACGAATGCACACCCGCAAGTTCTCAAACATCGGGTAAATTGAATGCTAGCGCATTTGATGCCAACGGTAAACTGGTCGTTAACTGTCAGTCTACAAGTGAGAATTACCCGAATGGTATTTTATATAGGATCGAACAGATTTCAGGAATTGCTCATACTAATGATGGTTTTGACGTCGAACTGACAGTTCCTGCAGGAGTAACGATTGATACGACAAAACCGGCAACTTCCAGTGACCAAAATTACGGCATAAATGTAAATTCCAACAACAGGAATGGCATTATCACGATTGTAAACAATGCGAACATTTCTTCTGAAAAAAACTCGATCTATGCTGATGGACGCCGGAACATTAAAGTCACAAATGCCGGTGCTCTAAGTTCAGGTGAAGCCTCTGGAATTTTTGCAAGAAATCGTGGATATGGCGAGATCAATATAGATCATAGTGGTAGTATAGTCACCACTCAGCATGCTGGCATATATGCGTGGTACTCTGGAAAAGCTTCCAATGCACCAGCAGGTAGCAATAATCGCATAGTTATTCGATCAAGTGGCGATATTACAGTTGAAAAGAGTGATAAAACTGCCAGGCACGGTATTCTGGCACATGGTAGCAATTCTAATCAAGATATAACAATTGACATTCATGTTACTGGTGGCACGATACGTACCGATGACGATGGTATCAATGCGAATACGAATGGACCAAAAGCCAGTGCAGGTGAGGGTCTAGGCACCATCAAGGTTGTTGTTGATAAAGGTGTGAAGATTCACAGCAATACAGAAGATGGTATTCAAGCGTCTGCAAAATCTGAAGATGCAAATAGCAAAGATTCAATTTACATTAAATCTAATGCTGAGGTCACCTCATTTGGTATTGGTATATATGCGCAGCATTTTGGTCAGTCGTCGGAAGGTAGCATAACCATCATTTCGGGAGGAGACATTAAAACGACCGGTTATCTTCGAAGAGACCCAGATGACAAAGAATATGAATATACAAATTTTCGCGGTGTAAGTAATCCCGATGATGTTGAGAAAGTCAACAGTCATGGCATCTATGCCTACGCCTCGCATGAATCCGGAACAATTCCGATCAAAATTGATATGACAGGGGGCTCAATCACATCAACAGGTGATGGTATTCACGTGCGCAACGAAGGTAAAGGTAAAGCAGATGTTCGTGTGGCAAGTACATCAAAGATAAACGCTCAAGGTTACGGAATCAGAATAGTTGGCAAGGGGAACGTAAAGATTGAACAAGGTGCCAGAGTGTATGGTAAACTGGGAGCAGTTTCTGTCAATAACGTTTCCTCATCTGGATATTTGGTATTGCCTTCATCTCTACTCAAAGCTACGCCTCGGCTACCGTTACTTGCTAGACATGCAGCGGGACCATGGGTCGATGTAGATACTCGGTCCGGTTCAACCAGTGCTGCTGGGATTTCATATGACTACCGTAGTACCAGATTGAGTGCAGGGTATGCAATGGCAGTAGGCTCAGACCTACTGATTGGCGCAGCGGTTCAATATCTTCCTACTACTGCCAAATTGCCTGCAGGTGAAAGACTGAAAGGGAAGGGTAGTGGATTGGCGTTTTCAATTGACTACATTGGATCTGGTTGGTACGCGGCTGGAAATTTGGGTTGGTCAAAGTTCAAGTCAGATTTCCATAAGAATGGCAGCACATCCCAAGTAGCTAATAATATCAAGGCATCACAACTTTACACTGAGCTTGAAGCAGGATACCGTTTTAATTTTAATGAAGATTGGGAACTCAATCCGAGAGTAAATTATCATCGTGTGAAAGTGGATACGAAGTCGTTTGCAGATGACAATCAAATTGAATTTCCCAGGGTCTCCGAATCATCACTGGGTTTGGGTCTAGTTGCTTCTAGAACACTGAAGTCTGATTCGGAAAACGATATGAATGCCTATATTTCGCTTGATATTGAACGGTATAGCCCCTCCAATGGAGGGAATTATCGCTTCACAGATGCTAGTGATAACGACGTTAAATTTGAAATTGCAGACAGCAAAAAATATAGCATGCTGAAAGCGCAATTTGGATTTGATTGGAAATTTGGTAGCGAAAAGCAAAGTTCGTTCGGTGCATATCTCGGATACGCTGACGGAATTAGTGGTTCGGATGCTGACGAAACAATGGGTGGGGTTAATCTCCATTGGCATTTCTAGAACAATGATGATTCCGCAGCATTGGTGACTTTATTTTGATTTTGATGTGACTTGGTAGGTGCGTCTATCGAATTGCAGCGTAATGCGATATGATGATTCCTTTAGAGGAGCGAGTAACAAGTCAAGTACATTGAAATTGAATTTCATGCGAACAGTTGTAAACATCAAAGATTGAATCAATTAAATTAACTACGAACGCATGTAAATGTAACTACTTTGGCCGTCACGCAAACAGATAAAGTTTGATTTTAGTACAATATCGCATATATTTGTTACCAAATCATATCCAATTCAAGGAGATAGAAATATGAAAAATAACATATTCGTTAAAGGGCTGTGCGCAGTATTTTCAATGCTCATAGTCTTGGCATCAAGCCAACAAGTCGTGGCAGATGAAACTTGCATGTCACCGTACATTGCCAAAATTCAGGGGCAAGAAGACTATGTCTATGTTTGGACGCTTGGTGTTGAAGGCGTTGGCGATGAACAAGACAAGCTGGTAACTATTGATACGCACCCGAATTCCGAAACTTACGGACAGGTTGTCAGTGTACTTTCTGTCGGCGGGCGCAATGAAGCGCATCATTCAGGATTATCTGATGATCGGCGGTATCTTTGGGCTGGCGGGCTGGATACCAATAAGATTTTTATCTTTGATATTCACAGCGACCCTCGTGAACCTAAACTGCACAAAGTTATCACCAATTTCACGGAGCAAACTGGCGGATTAGTTGGTCCGCATACATTTTACGCCTTGCCTGGTCGAATTATGATTACAGCATTGTCTAACAATGCCGATCAAGGTGGACGCACCGGAATGGCCGAATACAACAACGAAGGTGAGTATGTGGCTACACACTGGATGCCTACTGATGCCGACCTGCGCGGTGCAATGAAATCAGGTAATTTTGCAGATGGCTACGGTTATGATGTGAGAGTAAAGGCCGATATGAATGTGATGCTCACCTCTTCATTTACCGGTTGGTCCAATTACATGATGGATTTCGGTCAAATGCTTCAAGACGGTGCAGCAATGCAGCGATTTGGGAATACTATGGTTGTCTGGGACATGCATGCTCGGAAACCGTTGAAAGTGCTAGACGTGCCAGGCACACCGCTTGAAATTCGCTGTGCTTGGGATCCTAGTAATAAATATTGCTTTACTAGCACTGCGTTAACATCTCAAATCTGGTTGATTTATGAAGATGACTCTGGCGAATGGACAGCAAAAGCGGTGGCAGACATTGGTGACCCCTCAAAGGTTCCATTACCCGTGGATATCTCAATCACTGCTGATGATAAAGGCTTATGGGTTGATACTTTTCTTGAAGGAGCAACGCGTTATTATGATATTTCAGATCCACATGCACCAAAAGAAGTGTATAAGGAGGTGATTGGCAGCCAGATAAATATGGTTTCACAAAGTTGGGATGGCAAACGCGTTTATTTTTCCAGTTCTTTGTTAGGCAATTGGGATAAACAAGGTGAAGCTGATGAACAATATGTAAAACTATATCATTGGGATGGCAGTCAGCTGGAGTTTAAATGGGCTGTTGATTTCTATAAAGAAGGACTTGGGCGCGCGCATCAAATGCGCTTTGGTGCCTATGCCATGTATGGTATGCAGAGACCATATGAGGATAAAGATAAACTTGTCGCTTCAGTAACCAACGCCTTTGATTCCTCTGTCGTTCAATAGGATTTGCTTTCTTGCCTTAGAAGTTATAGATTAATAACAGTTATGTATAACTTCCTGTTAGGTAGGACATGCTGTGTGAATCTGGCAGTTTTTACTGCGGCTGTTGCGTTGGTGATTTTTAGTGTCTTTGGTTTAGAAGCGCACAGCGTTCGTCCGCAAATACAGGCTCCCGGGTGGAAGGATCTCAGTTATGAGCCTCCCGCCCCGGGCAGCTATCAGTTGCCACCCATTAAAAAAGCTGTTAGTGGCAAGCTATTGCGCAGTGACAACTCATCCGTGCAACTTCACAACCTCATGGGTGATCGTATTGTATTGCTTAGTTTCATCTACACACAATGTTCAGATATGAACGGTTGTCCGTTGGCGAACGCAGTTCTGTATAAAGTGCAAGCTAGACTAAATCAAGATGCTGAATTAGTTAAATCGGTGCGTTTATTATCAGTTTCATTTGATCCTGAGCATGATACTGCATCTGTCACCAAGCAATATGAAAACACCTTTCAGCAAGGCCAAGTTGAGTGGGAGTTTTTAACAGCATCAAACGAAGGTGACTTACAGCCAATTCTTGATGGTTACGGTCAATATGCGGTACGCGAATTTGATGAATATGGCGAGCATACTGATCAGTACTCGCATTTGTTGAGAGTGTATTTGATTGATCGCAAAATGCAAGTTCGCAATATCTATAGTGTCTCGTTTTTGCATCCAGACATTTTGATGAATGATGTAAAAACGTTGTATATGGAGCTGGCTGACGATTGAATCGGTTGCTGCAAAATTGTGCAGCATTGTTCACTGGCGCCTTACTGGTAGCAGGTGCTGGGTGTTTGACAGTTTATTCATTTGCCCAAACTAGCGGCGAGCTCCAATCGCAAAAACAATTTGACGCAAATCAAACCTACGGTCCCGGTGATGTAAAGGAAGGTTATGAGTTTGCAGATTACAAAACTCAGTCGCGAAGTTTGCTCAGTCGCCGTGGTCTGAAAGCTGATCTTATTCAGAATGTTCTTAATCCACCGCTTGGATTACCGTCGGTTCCGACACCGGTTGGCAATCCGCTAACTCAGGAAAAAATTGATTTGGGTCGAAAGCTATTTTTCGACCGTCGGCTGTCGATTAACAATACGCTGTCTTGTGCGGTGTGTCATATTCCTGAGCAAGGTTTTACAAATAACGAATTGCGCACTGCAGTTGGAGTCGAAGGTCGTTCTGTCATTCGTAACTCACCCACTCTCTACAATGTTGCATATGTAAGTCACCTGTTTCTTGATGGCCGGGAAATCAGTCTTGAAAATCAGGTGTGGCAGCCAATGACAGCGAGAAATGAGATGGCTGCACCTTCAATTGGATATGTGATAAACAAAATTCGCAGAATGCGCGATTATGATGGTTTGTTTGAGGCAGCATTTGATGGACAAAGCGCTGACATTCTGAATATTGGACAGGCTTTGGCAAGCTATCAACGAACATTGCTAGCGGCCGATTCTCCATTTGATCGTTGGTATTTTGGTGGTGACTATGATGAGATCAATGACTCTGGCAAGCGCGGATTTGCTGTGTTCGCCGGCAAGGGAAGATGCATTGCTTGTCATTTGGTCGAAAGTGGTCATGCGTTATTTACCGATAATCGATTTCATAATACTGGTCTGGGATATTCGATATCAAAGAAACTCAATAATAAACGATATGCCAAACCAACTCGTGTTCAGCTTGCTCCCGGGGTATTCACAGAGGTAGACCAAGCAATAATTGATTCAGTTTCAAGGCGAGAGCCGCCGAATGATCTCGGGTTATACCGGATCACTGAAAATCCGGCTGATCGTTGGAAATTTCGTACCCAAACTCTGCGAAACATTGAATTGACTTCACCGTATATGCACAATGGAGAATTTCAGACTTTACGGGAAGTCATTGATTTCTACGATCAAGGTGGAATTGCCAACGAACAACTGTCACCACTAATTCATCCATTGGGATTGACTGAACAGGAAAAACAGGATTTAGAGTCATTTTTGATATCTCTAACTGGCAACAATGTACCTGAATTGGTTGCCGATGCATTTGCGGCTCCAATTGGCGACCTCAAAGAAGATGACCCGAATTGGGCGCATGAACGAACTTTGGGGTATTGAAAAATTACATATTGTTTACACTCGTAAGCATCACTTGTGCAAGTATCCAAGTTATATGCTTGCGCTGAGTGAGAGAAGGGAAGTTAAAATTCGAGTTACCTAGCCCTAAGATGCAAATGTGATGCTGTGTTTTATCTTGTTGATATGAGATGTTTTATTGAAGTTACCCTAAGCGGGTAAATTGTATTGCCGTTGTTGGTTGGCCAACACAACTATTCAGAGATTCCTATCCCATGGAAAGGATTTAATTTTCATTGTTTGATACTGTGAATTTGCAAATAGCAGTTACTATCGAAACCAAGCAAAATTGAGTTGTAGGTCAGCTTGGTAGAACACTGCATTTAGGTGATAGGTGCCAGTGGTTTGAATCCACTTGCTCTAACCAATTGGTTGTGTGGTTCCATTGTCAAATTGACTAATTTTAATTCGGATTCTGAATGGCTTTGAGCTAACTTTTAGACTGAACTTTAGGGAGGCAGTTTGGAACTAGTGCCATTAAAAACAACAACATAAATGCAATATCAGGGTGTTCAACCTGTCATTGCACTGGGAACAAACCTACCCGGGTCAGCGTTGAGCAGGTCCAACGCCTTCTGCTGCACCGGAGTCGGTGACGCGGTGATCGGCACGCCCATCTCAGGGTGGCCTGGAACTGAACACCACATTAAAGTCAAGGTGGCCAAATCTTGAAACAGCGTGGCGAAGCTGTGCACCGGCAACTTGTCCGGCGTCTGTTTCGAACTCGCCTTGTGTTGGGCTGCAGGCGATGTCACAGCCGCCGCCACCGGATTGCTGCGTTGTTGCCGAGCCGCAGCCCGGTCGTGGTCTTCAAACAACAGGGGAGCAAGGCAGCGGCGCAAATGCCATTCAACATGGTAGGCCAGCAGGCACAGGAACAGATGCCCCCGCAGGTGGGCAGGTGTCCAGACATGGAACGGTCGCACCTTGAGGTCCGATTTCAGGCAGCGGAAAGCCCGCTTGACGCGGGTGAGGTTCTTGTAGCCGGCAACGATGTCGTCGGTCGTGATGTCATGCTCCGCCAGGTTGGTGCGAATGACGTAGACCCCGTCCAACTGCTGTTCCGATTCAATCTTGTGAAGATTGCGTTGCCAAGTCAGGCGGTCGTCCGCCACCTTGATCTGGAAATGTTTCTCAACCTTCTTGCGGTTGGCTTGCCGGCCCAGTCGGTGTTGAATTTGCTCACGCCCCCGCAGGCTGCCCCTGTCCACTGCCGAGGCAATGTCGGTGAGGATGCGCTCGGTGGCCAACAGCAGCTGCTCTCGCCGCCGTCTGCGTTCGTCCCGCAGGCGCGGGTTGAGACACACCACCAGCCGTTCGCCGGGCAAGTCTGGGTGAACCACTTCGATCACCGCTTCATCCTCGATCTGCTGCGGTTGCACCATCGCCGGCTGTTGGTCAGTGGACTGGACCAGCTTGCGAATGCTGCGACTGGTCAGTGCCGAGATCCAGTGCAGCCCGGCCGGGTGCAAGTCGTCGCGGATGCGAGCCGAGGTCAACATGCCGCGGTCGCCCACCAAGGCCACCCGATGCAGGCTGAAACGCTGTTTGATCTTCTGCACCTGGGCAGCCACGGTGGCGGGGTCCGCAGTGTTGCCGTTGAACACCTCGATATCGATGGGACAGCCATCCGATGAACACAGCAGACCATACACCACCTGCTTTTTGGAGCGCTTGCCATCGCGGCTGTAGCCGAATGCGGCCAGCGGGCAGCGGTTGCCTTCAAACCACGATGAGCTCAGGTCATACAGCAAGGTGGTGCCGTCGCCAAGATGGCGTCGGGCCAGACTGCGACTGATCCAGGGCTGGCGCCGGTGCAGCCAGTCCAGCATGTCCAGCAGTTCATTGCCGCTGACCGCGCCGAGACCGAGTGCCGGTCCGAGACTGGAACTGGCTGTTGCCGGGGACAGGTTGCGGGCGGTGGCGAGCTTGGAGGCCGGTGCCAAGATGCGGGCGACAATGGCGGCCAGTGCCAGTTGGCGCATCCGGCTCGGTTGGCGACCAAGCAGTCTGGGCAGACCGATGCTGTGGCAGCAGGCGAGGATGGCACAGACATGACCGTGCGGCAGGCTGCGTTTGACCTCGAACACCTCTTCAAGGCGATTGACCGCCACGCCGCCGCGCAAGATGGTGTCAAAGCTGGCGACGATATGCGGGGGGAAGTCAGTGAGGTTGGCAATGGTGGTTTTGACAATGCGTTGGCCTTGTCGGGTGGCTCGGCGCATGAGAATGGTGTCTCGGCCGCGTTTGTTGGGAATGGTTTCGATATGGATAGACATGACTGACAATGCACTGGGAACAAATGAAAAGACATTATACACTGTAATTACTTTATTTGTAAGAAATATTGTCGGGTCATGCACTGGGAACAAAAATACAGTTACGAAGGGTTATTTCTGGGTTTATGTTGTTGTTTATATTGACGTTATAACCAAAATACCTCTCTAAAGTTCAGTTTAGAATTGAATGCAAGGTAAATAGAGGGTGTATAAGGTGTAACTGAGCTCATTCGTCAGGCATCGCAATGCATATTTAGACGCTAGCTATACAGTAATTGCAACAAGATTTTCACATTGGATTTGATAGGCTGTTGCTATCAGATTTTGAAAATTGCTTTCACAATGGCCAACAAAAAAAGAAGGGGTGCGTAAGCACCCCTCCATTTTTGTTTTGAGTTGTATTAGCAAACAAACGGATTAGAAGTCCACTTTGAGCCAGATACCCGTTGTGCTCTTTTTGTTCTTCATTCCAGGGTCGCTATGCTCAAAATGCAGACTGGCGCCGCCGCCCATCGTCTTGCTCAGACCAAGAATCCATGGCTCAGGCTTCGTGCCGTCCGCATTTTCCTTGTCCCGATACTGGAATACATAGCCGAATCCGGTGTCACCCACCGAGCCTCGCACGCCGACGAAGGTGGTTTTGTCTTTCACCGATTTACCATGCGCTCTTTCCATTTTCTTCTGAGCATATCCGATGTAGGGAGTGACTCCGCCGAAGCTGAACTCAGCTGCAATGTGATTTGATGTGCTACCATCTTTCAGGTTGACATCGTCTGGCAGAAAGTAAAAGAACTCTGGTCCCCTTTCCTTGTTTTTTAATTGTTCTGCGGTAACATACACCGTTTTCGTTTCACATGCATTAGCTGCTTTGGCATCTAAATTGTCACAACTTGGATTTACCGTAAGTAAACTTGGATGATATACATTATCATCATTCTTAAAGCGATCAGGTTTTTGACCATCAAAGGCATAGGTTGTGGTAGTGGTTGCAGTTGCAGTAGTCATAGTAAGGATATAATTACCCTCTTTTAAATTTCCTGAATCCATATCTCGCGCCAAGGTAAGATTCTTTGGAATTTTTATCATGACCGGTACAACTTTGAGTGTTTTCGCAGTTCCGACTGTCAATTTCATAGTTTTGATAGTTTCCGCCCAGACTTTCGGACTGTAAATGATGCTTTTATCAGTCAACGTATGCTGCAAAGCATTGACTGTATACGAATCTGCGGTTCCAGCTACTGAATCTTCCTTTTTGATATGGGCTATTGCGATCTTGCCGATGTCGCCAAGTTCCACAGTCAGACCGAAGTCCACCTGGTCAATGTCTTTGCCAGTGTCCCTGGCACCATCAATCATCAGGTCAAGTTGCACGCTTGCCGGGCCGAACGTGTTGGCATAGGAAATCACGTTGCCGATTTTTCCGGAGGTCTCGGAAGCACCAAAGGCGAATGAGTTGTCTACAATACTTCCGAACGAGTTCAAGGAAGCGCTGTCAATCTTACCGGCGGTGATGTTACCGAAGCCGCCTGAAAGTCCGGCGTAGGCTAAGCGCCCTTCGTCTGCCAGACCGGCATTGGCAGTGCTGAAACCATGCTCAAACTTGTAGACTGCAGTTAATCCTTCAGAGACTTCACTGGTTCCCATGATACCAAAGCGAGAGCTGTTATCATGGAATTTCGTTTCTGCCTTGTTGGTCGGGTCACCCTCCGCATCAAGCGCTATAGACCCTATTCCGACACGCAGTGTACCGTACCATACGGCGCCGGCTTGGTCTTCGGCCGAAACAACTGACGGCGCGCTCAGTTCTAGTGAAAAAACGCACTTTCAAGCCTCGGATCTGACCGATTACAGCACGAATTCACAACAGCCTCAACTGCAAACCCGCACCCGAGATTTTTCAATGAATCCTCTCAATCCTGACAATTGTTCGCTGTTTCATCAACTTACTGCATTCATACCAGGTTTTTCGTGTATGGGAAGACTAGACACACGCCAAATGCGGAGCTGATCCGATGGTTGTCCGCCCGGAGAACTGATAACTGACAAATGCCACTTCCAGTGCTGGAAAACCTCTGGATTCGGAGCGAATGCTTGACATTTTATTTGAAGGCATTTCTGGCATTGCCCCAACAACTGTCATGTCATGGGGCGTGTTGCAACATTGCAACGCAATGGTGTTGAGAGCAGATGTCACATTCTCAGTGATATGTGGCATCATGTCAGAATATGCTGCATAGGGAGGGGTTGCTGCTGCGGTGTTTATAGAGAACTGAGCGCGCCGTCAGTTGTTTCGGCCGAAGCCACCTGGTACGGCTCACTGCGCGCCGGGGTGGAGTCCCACAAAAGCGACACCAAGTTCGCCGACGGCGGCTCCCGCTGGGGCATCAAGGGCTCCAGCGAGATCTCCGACGGCCTGACCGCGGTCTACCGCTTCGAGCACAAGATCAACACCGCCAAGGCCAGCCTGACCGAAGGACGACTGGCCTACGCCGGCCTCAAGGGCGGCTTCGGCACCATCACCGCCGGTCAGATCTGGAGCGCCTCCTACAACTCGGTCGGGGCGATCACGGACAACTCGTTCGCTTATGGTGACTCCGAGACCACCTACCGCCACGGCAGCGTGGTCTCCTACGCCAACTCGTTCGGTCCGGCGAGCGTGCAGCTCGACCTGGTGATGGACGGCGACAGGGACAGTGGCAGCAAAGACATCGACCAGGTGGAGTTCGGACTGAGCGTTGCGCTGGGCGACATCGGCAAGATCGCCATCGCCCATGTCAACAAGGAAGATGAGATGCTCGGAACCATGACCTACACGGCTGCAGTTTACATGCATACAATTATTGCAACAGCTAATGGTGTAGTTACAACTACAGAATACTACAGCCCAAAAACTTGGTCGGACACAGAAAAAAAGCCATGGGCCAGCACTGGGAGTGCTCCTGGAACTCTCATTACAATCGAAGTTGAACCGGCTACTGTAGTTGTCGGGAAAAACTTGGCTACAATCGAAGTTAAACCAGCTACTACGTTTACCGCGAATAACAGCTTGACGTATACTATTAAAAGAGATAACCAAGGTAATTTGGATTCTGGCGGCAGTGTAGTTGTCTTTCCCGAAGATCCAAAGAAGTTTTATGCTGGTGGATCGTGTAATATCCATGACTCGAGTGCAGACGATGCCTGTGAAACAATAACCGACAGCGGGGTTTATGTCACTTCAACGCGTGTTCCAGAAAGACCCCGTGACAATGTTTGGTCTCACGAAATATATTTTGATGAGGATGTGACCAAAACAAAAGACATGAATCCCGGCAGCAAGACGAATCACATTGCAGCCGAGTTCAGTTTCGGCGGGGTGACCCCCTACCTCGGATACTCCGAGAAAAAGATGAACGGCAAGACGAAGAAGGACAAGACCACCTTTGTCGGCGTGCGCGGATCGGTGGGCGACACCGGATTTGGCTATGTGTTCCAGTATCGGGACAAGGAGAATGCGGACGGCACGAAGCCTGAGCCATGGATTCTTGGTTTGAGCAAGACGATGGGCGGCGGTGCCAGCCTGCATTTCGAGCATAGCGACCCTGGTGTTAAAAACATGAAAGGCACCACGGGTGTCTGGCTCAAGGTGGACTTCTAGCTCGCTTGGTTGCAAGACAGTGTGAAGTAAAAATTGAAGGGGCGCATATGCGCCCCTTCTTCTAAAAACGATATCCATCAACCAACAAAGTTAGCTGACTAAAGTTAGAGTGAAATTCCATATATTATTTCTCAACTACCTGCCATTGCAGTATGTGAAAAATTCTTCAAACATCCAAAAGACTTGCAAATTTATCTGATTTTTTCGTGGTGAGAGAGAAGAGGTAAATTATAGAATCAGAACATTTGAACCAATTTGTCGAAAATCAAAATACGATTGTTCAGTAGGGTAACACCGTATTTATTGCAGATTAACTGTGTTTCCAGTTAGCCTTTCTTTTTTCTACAAAGGCTGCCATTCCCTCTTTTTGATCATGGGTAGCGAACATCGAATGAAAGGCACGCCGTTCAAACAAAATTCCTTCTTTAAGAGTTGATTCATAAGCGCGGTCAACAGTTTCAGTTACCATGCGAGCTGCAACTTGAGACATATCCGCAATTTTCTGTGCGATTTTTACGGTACTTTCAACTAATTCAACAACCGGTAAAACCCGGGAAACCAGTCCGGACCGTTCTGCCTCTTGGGCATCCATTTGACGCCCGGTAAGACACATGTCCATCGCTTTGGATTTACCTACCGCACGAGTTAGACGTTGCGTTCCGCCAGCACCGGGAATGATGCCGAGCGCAATTTCAGGCTGACCGAATTGTGCATTGTCACCAGCGATTATGAAATCACACATCATCGCTAACTCACAGCCACCTCCTAACGCATACCCGGCAACAGCTGCAATCACGGGCTTTTTGCATTCAGCCACTCGTTCCCAGTTCTTGCTTATAAAATCACCCATATAGGCTTTGACAAACGAGTTTTCTTTCATCTGGCTAATGTCGGCACCTGCTGCAAATGCCTTATCATTACCAGTGATAACGATAGCGCCAATATTCGAATCAGCTTCATAGAGATCAATGGCTTCACCAAGCTCATCCATCACTTCGGATGATAGTGCATTAAGCACTTGCGGTCGATTTAGTGTAATTAGTCCAACATTGCCTCTGATTTCCGTAATAATGTATTCATTCGCCATAAGAATATTTCTCCTGATTTTGTGATTAGTGTTGAAGGAAGCGGGTTGAATCAGGCACAGAGAAGTAATCTTAGCACTAGTCGGAATGTGACAGCCAACCCAATCTCGGATATTTTATTTACTAATCAGGCCCGATTGACGGCTTTAAGTCCGTAGAGTTGACTTGATTGAATAGTTTAACACGTAAAACAATTGATCTGAAAAATGGCAAATAACGAAAATAGCAGATACACCGAAGAGTTTGAGCAATCGATTCGCAACCCTGAACAATATTGGGGAGAAATCGCCAAGATTGTGCATTGGGACAAGCACTGGGAGCAAGTTCTTGACTCCACTGACAAACCGTATTACCGCTGGTTCTCTGGCGCTGAGGTAAACACTTGTTATAACGCTCTGGACTTGCATGTAGCTGAAGGACGCGGGGATCAAAATGCCATCATTTACGACTCAGCGATGACAGGTGAGGTGCAACAATTTACTTATCGGCAGTTAACGCAGTTAACTGCTAATTTTGCTGGTGCATTAGCAGCATTTGGTGTGGAATCTGGGGTGCGAGTCCTCATCTATATGCCAATGATTCCTCAGACTGTCATTGCCATGCTAGCTTGTGCCCGACTCGGCGCCGTGCATTCAGTCGTATTCGGTGGATTTGCATCAAACGAGCTCGCAGTTCGCATCAATGATGCAAAACCCAAAGTTATCGTCAGCGCATCGTGTGGGTTGGAACCTGGGCGCATCGTCGCCTATAAGCCCTTGCTTGACAAAGCAATACAACTTGCCGATCACAAACCTGACAATTGCGTCATTTACCAACGCCCGCAACTAGAAGCAAGTCTAATTGAAGGACGCGATGTTGACTGGGAAGATGTGACCGCCAAAGCCTCACCTGCCAAATGTGTCCCGGTTAAAGCCACTGATCCGCTTTACATCCTATATACCTCCGGCACAACAGGTCAACCGAAAGGGGTCGTGCGCGACAACGGCGGGCATATTGTCTCTCTTAAGTGGTCAATGCAGAATATTTACGGTGTCAGTCCTGGAGAGGTTTTCTGGGCAGCTTCTGATGTCGGTTGGGTGGTTGGACACTCATACATTGTCTATGCGCCATTGTTCGCAGGAAACACTTCAATTTTGTATGAGGGCAAACCGGTAGGGACACCGGACCCTGGTGTATTTTGGCGAGTAATTGCACAACACCAAGTTAACGTTTTGTTCACCGCTCCAACTGCGTTCAGAGCAATAAAAAAAGAAGATCCCAAAGGTGAGCACCTAACGCGGTATGATATGTCTTCTTTGCGAGCATTGTTTTTAGCAGGTGAGCGCACCGACCCTGATACACTGCATTGGGCTGAAAACAAACTGAAAGTGCCAGTGATTGACCACTGGTGGCAAACTGAAACCGGCTGGGCAATCTGCGCTAATTGCATTGGTATCGAACAACTGCCAATCAAGGAAGGTTCTCCTTCAAAACCGGTTCCAGGCTGGGACCTCAAAGTCATGGATGACAACAGTCAATTAGCCAAGCCAAGTGAAATTGGTTCGCTCGTTGTAAGCCTTCCGCTTCCACCGGGTAGTTTTCCGACACTGTGGAACGCGAGAGAACGATTCCATGAAGCTTATCTTGCTGAATATCCTGGTTACTATAAAACTGCCGATGCTGGATATATTGACGATGATGGGTATGTTTATGTTATGTCAAGAACTGATGATATTATCAATGTTGCCGGCCACAGGCTTTCAACCGGTGCAATAGAAGAAGTTCTCACCTCTCATCCAGATGTGGCTGAATGTGCAGTTACTGGTGTCGGTGATCCGTTAAAGGGTCAAATACCACTTGGATTTCTCGTGTTGAATGCTGGTTGCAAGCGAGCAAACAGTGAAATTGTTGTCGAGTGTGTGAAGCTGGTTCGTGAGAAAATCGGACCAGTAGCCGCATTCAAGAAGGCAGTGGTTGTTCACCGATTACCAAAAACCCGCTCAGGAAAAATTTTACGTGGCACCATGCAAAAGATTGCAGACGCCGAGGAATGGAAAATGCCAGCTACGATTGACGATCCGACAATACTTGAAGAAATTGCCGAAGCACTTGGTTCAATCGGCTACCCGAATCGGTAACAGTGCTTTAACAATGTATCGCTATTTAATGTAGTCAAATATGCCTTTTTCAAATTTTTCAATGAAGGACTGGCGCAAACAAGCGTCAAAGGAACTTCAAGGCCGAAACCCTCAAGAACTGGTGTGGCAAACACCCGAAGGAATTGAAGTCAAGCCAATATATACCGCTGATGACCTGCGCGAACTGGAACATATTTCCTCACTTCCTGGATTTGCACCCTACCTGCGGGGACCGCGGGCAACCATGTATGCAGGTAGGCCTTGGACACTCAGGCAATACGCCGGATTTTCAACAGCTGAAGAATCAAATAAGTTTTATCGGAAAAACCTCAAATCCGGTCAGACAGGCCTTTCAGTTGCTTTCGATCTACCAACTCATCGAGGCTACGATTCTGATCATGAGCGTGTGGTCGGTGATGTCGGCAAAGCTGGTGTTGCCATTGACAGCGTTGAAGACATGAAGATTTTGTTCGATCAAATCCCACTTGATAAAATATCAGTGTCGATGACAATGAATGGCGCCGTATTGCCGGTGCTTTCAATGTTCATAGCCGCTGCTGAAGAGCAAGGAGTCAAGCAACAAGCGCTTTCAGGCACATTGCAAAATGACATACTCAAGGAATTCATGGTGCGCAACACTTTCATTTACCCACCGCAGCCATCTATGCGAATCGTAGCAGATATCATCCATCATGCGGCAAAGCACATGCCGCGCTTCAATCCGATTTCAATCTCAGGCTACCACATGCAAGAAGCCGGTGCAACGTGTGTTCAGGAGCTGGCTTATACCATAGCTGACGGAATAGAGTATGTGCGAGCCGCATTATCAACCGGCCTTGCAGTTGATGATTTTGCACCACGGCTTTCTTTCTTTTTTTGCATCGGGATGAATCTGTTTATGGAAGCTGCGAAACTTCGAGCGGCACGCTATCTATGGGCAGACTTAATGCAATCGTTGTTTCAACCCCAAAATCCAAACTCGTTGATGCTTCGCACACACTGCCAGACCTCAGGAGTCAGTTTGACTAGCCAAGACCCTCACAACAATATCATCCGCACCACAGTTGAGGCATTGGCCGCTGTTCTTGGTGGTACACAATCCCTGCATACCAACTCATTTGATGAGGCATTGGCGTTGCCAACTGAGTTTTCAGCTAAAATCGCTCGCAACACACAACTAATTTTAAGAGAGGAAACCGGGCTCAACAAGGTAGTTGATCCGCTGGCCGGCTCCTATTACGTTGAAAGTCTTACAGCTTCGCTAATTTCGGAAGCTCGCAAGTTGATTGACGAGGTAGAGGCAGTTGGCGGAATGACTAAGGCTGTCGTTGCCGGCCTACCCAAACGTCGCATTGAAGAATCTGCCGCACGCCGTCAAGCTCAACTTGATATGGGCAACGAAGTCATTGTTGGAGTCAATCAATTTTTAAGTGACGATAAAGACGAGGTCGAATTATTGGAAATTGATAACAGGTCGGTACGCGAACAGCAAATCAAGCGCTTGAAAAAAGTACGCGAAAACCGGAATGAAATGCGTTGTCAAGATGCGCTTGAGAAGCTTCAATGCAAGGCTAAAACCGATGGCTGGGGTTTGCTAGAACTTTCTATTGCGGCGGCGCGCGAGCGCGCTACGGTCGGTGAAATAACCAGCTCACTCTATAAGGTTTTTGGGCAGCACCGGGCACTGCAGCAAACAATAAGCGGCGTATATCGCAGTAAAATTCCAAAAGGCGATGAAGTCAAATCTATTCGCAAGCAAGTTGATGCCTTCACAACTAAGCACAGTAGGCGACCACGGGCTTTAATTGCCAAAGTCGGGCAAGATGGACATGACCGTGGTGCCAAAGTCATTGCTACAGCATACGCTGATTTTGGATTTGAAGTTGATATCGGAGCGCTTTTTCAGACGCCTGCCGAAGTTGTCCGACAAGCGGTTGACAACGATGTACATCTGGTGGGAATCTCAACTCAAGCTGGAGGACATAGAACCTTGGTACCACAAGTAGTGGAAGAGTTGCGAAACGAAGGCGCAGACAATGTTGTCGTTATATGCGGTGGCGTTGTACCGCCCAAGGACGTGGATTATCTGAAATCGAAAGGTGTATCCGCAGTATACGGACCTGGCACTCGAATTCTAGACACGATTCCGGAGGTTCTCAACCTAATTGAAAATAGTCTATGACAACAATCATAATCTTCCAATTTCAATCGACAGCTTCAAAATATGCAAGATATCATCAGCAAGCTTGACGAAAAAAGAAACGCAGCGATGCTCGGTGGTGGCCAACGCCGCATTGACTCCCAGCACGCGAAAGGACGGCTTACCGCCAGAGAACGAATCGACTTGCTGTTGGACAAGGACAGTTTTGAGGAATGGGACATGTTCGTCGAGCACCGTTGCGCTGATTTTGGGATGGATGACAATAAAATTCCCGGCGATGGTGTAGTCACTGGGCATGGTACGATCCATGGTAGACTGGTTTTTGTTTTCAGTCAAGATTTTACCGTTTACGGCGGTTCCTTGTCAGAAGCACATGCAGAAAAAATCGGCAAGGTTATGGATCAGGCCATGCGAGTTGGAGCTCCCATAATCGGCATCAACGATTCCGGCGGTGCTCGAATCCAAGAGGGAGTTGCTTCTCTAGGTGGCTATGCAGATATCTTTCAGCGAAATGTTTTGGCATCTGGTGTGATACCACAAATTTCTTTAGTCATGGGCCCGTGCGCTGGTGGCGCAGTGTATTCACCAGCAATCACAGATTTTATTTTCATGGTGCAGGACAGTTCTTACATGTTTGTTACGGGGCCAGATGTTACCCGTACAGTAACCCATGAAGAGGTATCAGCAGAAGAGCTTGGTGGTGCATCAGCTCACACCGAGAAATCTGGGGTTGCTGACGGCGCATTTGAAAACGATATTGAAGCTTGCTTGATGGTCCGTAGTTTTTTTGATTTTATACCAGTTAACAATAAAGAGCCTGGGGCGATTCGTCCGACCAATGACTCACGTTATCGACACGAATATTCTTTGGATACGCTGGTACCTGAAGACCCCAATCTACCCTATGATATCAAGGAGCTCATTTTCAAATTGGTCGATGATGAGGTGTTTTTCGAATTGAAACCTGAACACGCTCGCAATATTATCATAGGATTTGGTCGGATGGAAGGCAGAACAGTTGGTATTGTAGCCAATCAACCCATGGTTTTAGCTGGCTGCCTTGATATTCACTCTTCAATCAAGGCTGCAAGATTTGTGAGATTTTGTGATGCTTTCAATATTCCAATTGTCACTTTTGTCGATGTGCCCGGTTTCTTGCCGGGAACGGCTCAGGAGTACGGTGGCATAATCAAACACGGTGCTAAATTGTTATATGCTTACGCTGAAGCGACGATACCGAAAGTAACAGTCATCACTCGCAAAGCCTATGGTGGTGCCTATGATGTCATGAGCTCCAAGCACTTGCGCGGTGATGTCAATCTAGCTTGGCCTAACGCCGAGATTGCAGTAATGGGTCCAAAAGGAGCAGTTGAAATCATATTTCGGTCCGAGCTTGATGACAAGAATAAAATTGCGGAAAGAACCGAAGAGTATCGAAAAAAATTTGCTAACCCGTTCGTTGCTGCTAGCCGTGGATTCATTGATGACATCATTTTGCCTCACAGTACTAGGGAGCGCGTATGCAAAGCGCTTGAAATGTTACGAAACAAGCATCTTGAGAACCCATGGCGCAAACATGGTAACATCCCACTGTAGCTCTTGCATTGATGTTTGACAAAATTCTTATCGCTAATCGAGGTGAGATAGCTTGCCGAATCATCGAATCAGCCAAACGCATGGGTATCAAGACTGTTGCAGTGTATTCCGAAACCGATAGAAACGCTCTTCATGTCCATCGCGCTGATGAGGCCGTACTCATAGGTGCTGCACCAGCTGTTGACAGTTACCTGAAAATTGATTCAATAGTTGCAGCCTGCCAAATATCAGGCGCCAATGCCGTACACCCCGGTTACGGATTTTTATCAGAAGACACTGAGCTTGGTGAGAGATTGGCAGAGTTTGACATTAAATTTATTGGCCCGGGAACACAAGCCATTCGAATTATGGGGGACAAGATTGCCTCAAAGAAACTCGCAAGAAAAGCTGGCGTCAGTGTCATACCCGGCTATGATGATGTGATCCAGAATCAGGATCACGCAGTTGAACTGGCAAGTAAAATCGGTTATCCAGTAATGCTAAAGCCATCTTCTGCCGGTGGTGGCAAAGGAATGCGGCTTGCCTATAACGATGAGGAGTGCCGCAACGGTTTTCTGCGCTCAACCAGTGAAGCTAAATCACATTTTGGAGACGAACGAGTATTCATTGAGAAGTACATCGAAAATCCCCGGCACATTGAAATTCAGATACTTGCTGACAATCATGGCAATGTCATTCATCTCGGTGAGCGCGAATGTTCGCTCCAAAGACGTTACCAAAAAGTCATAGAAGAAGCACCTTCCCCTTTTCTTGACGATTTGACACGGGTTGAAATCGCCAACCAGGCTGTCACTCTCGCCAAAGCCGTTGATTATGTTTCAGCTGGAACGGTAGAATTTGTTGTTGATGACAAACAGAATTACTACTTTCTGGAAATGAACACGCGTTTGCAAGTGGAACATCCAGTTACTGAGTTTGTAACCGGTATTGATCTAGTTGAAAGTATGATCCGCATTGCAGACAATGAAGCGCTAGCGGTTAATCAAGAAGACATTGACATTCAGGGGTGGGCTATTGAGGCAAGAATTTACGCTGAGGACCCATCTAGAAATTTCCTTCCATCAACGGGCCGATTGATCCGTCATCGACCTCCAACACAAACAGAATCGGTTCGAGTGGACACTGGTGTATTTGAAGGTGGGGAAGTTTCACAGTACTACGACCCAATGATTGCCAAGCTTATTGTGCGCCAGGAGACTAGAGAAGAAGCGCTTGCATTGATGGCACAGTCGCTCGATGCATATCAAATATCCGGAATTACTAGTAATCTGCCGTTTTTGCAAGCTTTAGTGCGCAATTACTCAGTTCAAATTGGTGAAACAACCACGCAGTTTATTGAGGCAAATTACCCCGAAGGTTACGATTGCGAGAGAGCTGATGGTGATTCCGCGACGGCGGCAATGATAGCATGTATCGCCCACTACGAAAATGAGCTGCGTTCAGCTAGCTTAGGCGAACAGATCAATCAACGCAATTGGACTGCAGTTACTGATTGGTGCGTGATTACTGGTAAGCAACACTTTGAGTTCTCAATAGAAAAGATCGCAATTGGGCATGAATTGACATGGGCTGATGGCAACGTATATTCAATCAAGCACCAATGGCAACCAGGAGATTGGTTGTTTAGCTTTGAACTTGATGGTTACGCTCATAATGTACAGATCACTCCGATTAAAACCTCATATCAGATTGACTATTTTGGACATCGTGCTGTATTCAAGGTGCTGACACCAAAGGCTGCTAGCTATCAAGAGCACATGCTTCTAAAAGAAACCATTAGCAGATCAACACACCTCAAAACACCTATGCCTGGTTTGCTCATTGAATTACGGGTTGAACAAGGAGATCACGTAAAAAAAGGCGATGTAGTGGCTGTCATCGAGGCTATGAAAATGGAAAACACTCTGCATTGCGACCGTGATGGTGTTATTGCCAATATTCTAGCAACTGCCGGAGAGAGTTTGGCAGTCGATCAGCCTATTTTAGAATTTGAAAATTGAAAAAGAAGACAAATGATCGGAAAATTAAATCATGTTGCAATTGCGGTGCCAGACCTAGAGCGGGCAGGCGAACATTATCGTTCAATTTTTGGAGCTGAGGTTTCTGAACCTGTTCCATTGCCTGAGCACGGTGTTACAACGGTATTCGTAACTTTGCCTAACACTAAGATCGAATTACTGCACCCATTGGGGGATAATTCACCTATCTCTCGCTTCTTGCAACGCAACAGTGAGGGTGGTATTCATCATATTTGCTATGAAGTTGAAGATATCATTTCTGCATGCAGTACACTGCATGCTGCCGGGCTACGTATATTGGGAAATGGTGAACCCAGCATCGGCGCACATGGTAAACCAGTCGTGTTCTTACACCCTAAAGATTCGTTGGGAACTTTGGTTGAACTTGAGCAATTGTGATAACCTTCTAGCCGATTTTCGTCTATTTGCCCAAAAGCGCTTCAAGTGTTTCATTTAGGGTTTGCATATTGATTACTGAATAGTAGTTTGGCCTTGGTTTTAGGTGCCGGTAAGATCGGGTTATCATAGCACGTAAATTTGGCCGCTTTTCTGCTGGTGATTTCCCGTCACCTAAACCTCCCCCGAACTCGATAACTGTATCAATTCCAGCATCAGCTATCGTCATAAGGTTTTCATACCAACGAACAGGTTGATGCAACTGAAGGGTCAAACCAAATCGAATTTCATTTTCGTTAAACGGATGAAACTTCCCAAGCGCGTTCGATGCAACTGGTACATTCGGCGCTTTAATCTCATAGTCACTGAGAACCTCTTCGAATCTTTGTGCTATATCCAACATATGCGACGTATGAAAAGCGCCTTCCGTCTGTAAACGAACCCCAGCTTTGCCAGGGTATTGAACTTCTATCTCATCAACAAGACTATTAATATCATGCGGCAGGCCACCTACAACTGTTTGATCAGGCAGATTGAATGCCGCGAATTCACAGGAATTCGCCTCCACCAAAGGTTGTAACTGTGATTTTGAAAGAGGCAAGGCCAACAAATCCCCGCCACTCGCTTCACTCATGAGTCTACCACGCTCTGCGACTATCTCAATTGCGTCGTTGATTTCAAAAGCACCAGCAGTGGTTAATGCGCAGTACTCACCTAAGCTATGGCCACAAGTAAATGAAGGTGTAAATTTATTCTCGCTGAAGAGCATAAATGCAAAGTAGCACGCAAATGAATGAATTAGTAGAATAGGTTGAGTGTACCTTGTTTGGTGGACATCGTTGGTTGAATCATCGTTGCATATCTTAAACAAATCGAAGTCCAGACAGTCACTAGACATCTGGTATAGCGCTTTCACCATTGGAATATCAGCTATCAAATCACTTCCCATTCCATGATATTGGGCCCCTTGACCCGGAAACGCAAACATAATTTTTTTATTCATACCACTTGTTCTCCGCGAATCGATAACATAGAACCTAGAGCGTTAAATTAATTTGATACATAATCAAAAGAAAAATCTCAGCATTGTTTTTTGGCAAGCGGTATATCATCACATTATCACCATATTGTCACGATGAATTAGCTCATGATCGCGCACATACCCAAGTACCTGCTCAATTTGACTGGTACGGCAACCTTTAATAGAATTCGCTTCTTGTGCGTCATAGTTTACCAAACCTCGCGCTATCTCTTGTGAATTCGCACTCAGACATGCAATCAAATCACCTCGCTTGAAATCACCTTCCACTTTTGTAACTCCAACTGGCAACAAGCTTCCACCATTCTGCAACAATGCATTTCCAGCCCCATGATCCAAATGCACCTTGCCGGAAATACGAAGCTGCCCAGCGAGCCATTGCTTGTGACCCGATTTTCGTTGAGTAGGTGGAAGCAACAGCGTGCCATTGATATCATTGGCATGGATTCTCTGCAATTGATCATGCACATGCCCGGATGCGATAACTGTCGCTGCTCCGGAGCGAGCTGCGGTGCGTGCTGCTTCAATTTTGGTGCGCATCCCCCCGCGCCCCAATGCACTACCAGTGCCTGCATACGCGTCTAATGAATCATCGCATGAGTGGGAACATGCAATTAATTTAGCATTCGGTTTTACGCGCGGGTCAGAATCGTACAATCCACTTTGATCTGTCAAAATCACAAAAATGTCTGCGTCAACAATATTAGTGATTAAACCGGCAAGATTATCATTGTCTCCAAACCTAATTTCGTCTGTAGCCACAGTGTCGTTTTCATTGACTATAGGTACAATTCCCATCTCTAGCAGAGTGCGAAGCGTGTTTCGAGCGTTCAGATATCTACGGCGGTTAGCCAAGTCTGCATTTGTTAATAGTATTTGCGCTGTCTGGTAGCCAAATTCTTCAAATGCAGTTTCGTATGTTCGTATCAGTCCCATCTGGCCTACTGCTGCAGCTACTTGAAGCAAGTGAACTTCATGCGGGCGGGACTTCCAACTCAAACGTTTCATACCCTCCAATATAGAACCGGAAGAAACCAGAACTATTTCAATCCCATCATCCTTGAGAGCTGCAATTTGCTGTGCCCATGACGTCATGCGTTTGACATTGATACCGAGTTCTATATCGGTGATGAGTGAGCTTCCGATCTTGACTACCCAGCGCTTGGTTGCGTTGCAACAGAATTGATTCTTCATTTGTAATTCAAATTCAACTAATCGGTGGCCGGCTTATCGACTGGGTTATCCTGAAGCCATCGCATGCCATTCGTGATCAATTGTTGGCATCCTTGGCCACTTAATGTTGACACAGCAAAATATTCATCAATCCAACCACATTTATCAATCACAAAATTGATTCTCTTTTCCACCTCCTCAGATTGCACAAGATCAATTTTGTTGAATACCAACCAACGCGGACGACTTGAAAGCTCGGGATCAAATTGTTCAAGTTCGGATGCTACTACATCAACAGCCTGGGCTAATTCCTCCAAATTGTCAGTTATACCAATATCAAGTATATGAAACAACAGGCGTGTATGTCGCAAATGCTTGAGAAATCGCAGCCCCAACCCATTTCCTGTGAATGCGCCTTTAATCAGCCCTGGAATGTCAGCTATGGTGTAGCTTTGTCCAAAATCTAGCGAAACCACACCCAAAGACGGCTTCAGTGTTGTAAATGGATAATCGGCTATTTTCGGGTGTGCGTTAGTCACTTTTCGGATTAGGGATGATTTTCCTGCATTCGGCAAGCCAACTAATCCAACATCGGCTAGCAAGCGTAGTTCAAGTCGTAAAGTTCTATATTCACCAGGCCTTCCGTCAGTTGTCCGGCGCGGTGATCTATTGGTGCTTGATTTGAAACGGGCATTGCCGAGTCCATTGGTACCACCACAGGCAACAAGTACGCGTTGCTCAGTCCGCGTCAGTTCATCGATTAGTTCCTCAGTGTCTGCATCGAATATCATAGTACCAAGCGGCACTGGGATTTCAAGATCGCTGCCATCGCGTCCAGTAGAATTTTGAGCGCTACCTTTTCTACCATTTTCAGCTTGGTAGCTGCGGTTAAAGGTAAAGTCAACCAATGTATTCAAATTGGGGTCGCTGCACAAGTAAATACTACCTCCGCTACCACCATCACCTCCATCGGGTCCTCCGCGCGGAATGTTTTTTTCGCGTCTAAACGAAAGACACCCTGCGCCGCCAGAACCGGCGATAACTCGAATCTGCGCTTCATCAACAAACATTACAACGCACCTTCTTTGCAAAGACGCGAATTACTAACGAGATGTGAGGTTTGACCGGTCAGTACCGGTCTATAAAATTTGCGGTTATGCGGTAACGACAGAAACGGTTTTCTTGTTTAATGGACCTTTGGTCTCAAACTTGACATTGCCATCTGCTGTTGCAAAAAGCGTATAGTCTTTGCCCATGCCTACGTTTGCTCCTGGATGAAAACTGCTACCGCGCTGACGAACAATGATATTGCCAGAGCTCACCGATTGGCCACCAAATTTCTTAACACCAAGTCGCTTGGATACTGAATCGCGTCCGTTTCGAGAACTTCCGCCTGCTTTCTTATGTGCCATAAATTTATACCTTTGATTTAGTCTTCTGATTCAGGAACAGACTCTATTTCCGTTGCTTGTTCATCTGCAGACTCTGATTCTGAATTTTCTGAAACAGCAGCCTCAGATGCAACAACGCCCCGTATACTCAGAATCTCTAATTCTGTATAGTCCTGTCGGTGTCCTTGTGTGCGTTTGTAATTTTTGCGTCGTTTCATTTTTATAACGCGTATTTTTTTGCCGCGGCCATGGTTAGTGACGCGAGCGATGACCGGACTGCTTTCAACATGCGGTGTACCGATCACAGTTTCTGAATCGTTAGCAACTAACAGTACATTGTCAAACCGATGGTGTTCACCGATTGGGGTGTTGAGCCGTTCGACTCGGATTGTCTTACCCAACTCAGCGTGTACTTGTTTGCCGCCTGTTTCAACTATTGCATACATTGGCTACCTTGACCGAATTTCATAATAGGTTGAATCTAGAATTTGTAAGATGATTAGTATACTTGAATGCTGAATGAAATTTATACATTTTTATTCATTAACAATTTTCAAATTTGTCTTCCTGCCAGGTTACCATCACTAGGTTAAGTCAAACTATCAGACATTTGCTGTGAAACACGCTGAATTTATTGAACGCAAACAGCCATCAACTACAATTTACCGAAAACATTGTTTGAATCTATTATTCACCTTATTGGCTTTGTGAATGTCACCTCTAATTTTCCTGCTATCGGAATTCGACGTGGTGTTAAGTTACCGGCTGACTTTATATCATCATAACTGCCGAGCTTACATGCGATCGGTTTGTTTTGCAAATTATGGGTATTTTATGTGTTACTGAGAATATCAAAATCTCGCATCAGAAGAAACTCGCCATACCCTGCTGAACATGACATCTACCGTCTTCCGAGTAAGGATATCACCGGTTGTGAATCTGTTGGTTATGTTGCGATAGAACAGCATTTTCGGTAGTTTTGGTCAGCTAATCATCATTGTTTTTTGGCAGTCGCATTCCGAGAAAAGATGGGGCGCATAAGCGCCCCATCCATTTGTACTTCACATTGTCTCGCAGTCAAACGAACTAGAAGTCCACCTTGAGCCAGACGCCCGTGGTGCTCTTCTTGTTCTTCACTCCGGGGTCGCTATGCTCAAAATGCAGACTGGCTCCGCCGCCCATCGTCTTGCTAAGACCCAAAATCCATGGCTCGGGCTTCGTGCCGTCCGCATTCTCCTTGTCCCGATACTGGAACACATAGCCGAATCCGGTGTCGCCCACCGAGCCGCGCACGCCGACAAAAGTGGTCTTGTCCTTCTTCATCGCGCCGTTCATCTTTTTCTGGGAGTATCCGAGATAGGGGGTCACCCCGCCGAAACTGAACTCGGCTGCAATGTGATTCGCCTTGCTGCCGGGATTCATCTTCATGATAAGATCCTCTGAGAAATACGAGTAATTCTGTAAATCTGTTGTGGTGGTGGGATGAGCAGGGATACCAAAAGGAGTGACATACACTTTCTCGGATTTAACACAGACATCCTTTGCGTTCACGTCAGGGCTACATTGCTCATCAACATATTGATATCCACCAATTGAAGCGGGACCATTAAAATAACCTTGATCAGTTCTCATAAAGGTATACATCGAGTTCTTTGCGATAATCACATTATGTGGTTCAACAGCGATTGTAATAACAGTTGTAGGCTTAATAGTGCCCGTGTACCAACCAGTGGCAGCAGTGCCTGTTAGTGTTTTCACCCAGGCTGTCGGGGTGTAGTGGATTTTAGCAGTGGTTGTGCCAGCACCTATCGTATGCTTGTAGACCGCCACCGTGTTTGTCATGGTTGCAGGCATATCTTCCTTCTTGACATGGGCGATGGCGATCTTGCCGATGTCGCCGAGCGCAACGCTCAGCCCGAACTCCACCTGGTCGATGTCTTTGCTGCCACTGTCCCTGTCGCCATCCATCACCAGGTCGAGCTGCACGCTGGCCGGGCCGAACGAGTTGGCGTAGGAGACCACGCTGCCATGACGGTAGGTGGTCTCGGAATCGCCGTAGGCGAACGAGTTGTCCGTGATCGCCCCGACCGAGTTGTAGGAGGCGCTCCAGACCTGACCTGCAGTGATGGTGCCGAAGCCGCCCTTGAGGCCGGCGTAGGCGAGTCGCCCGCCGCCGGTCAGGCTGGCCTTGGCGGTGTCGATCTTGTGTTCGAAGCGGTAGACTGCGGTGAGGCCGTCGGAGATCTCGCTGGAGCCCTTGATGCCCCAGCGGGAGCCGCCGTCGGCGAACTTGGTGTCGCTGTCGTGGGAGGACACCCCGGCGCGCAGGGAGCCGTACCAAGTGGCTTCGGCCGAAACAACTGACGGCGCGCTCAGTTCTCTAAAACACTCGCAGCACCAATCCCTTCCTATGCAGCATATTCTGACATGATGCCAATAAGTCTTCAAGAATACGAATTCCACCTTCAATCCTGACCATTGCGTTGCAACGTTGCAACACGCCCCATGACATGACAGTTGTTGGGGCAATGCCAGAAATGCCTTCAAATAAAATGTCAAGCATTCACTCCGAATCCAGAGGCTTTCCAGCAACCGAAAGTGGCATTTGTCAGTTGTCAGTTCTTCGGGCAAAAAACCATCGGATCAGCTCCGCATTTGGCGCGTGTGAAGTCTTCCCATACATGAAAAACCCTGAATGCATAAGTCATGGGGCGTGTTGCAAAAGGGCAACATTCAACGCAATGGAATTGAGAGAATTCATTGAAAAATCTCGGGTGCGGGTTTGCAGTTGAGGCTGTTGTGAGGGGTCGTGCTGTAATCGGTCAGATCCGAGGCTTGAAAGTGCGTTTTTTCACTAGAACTGAGCGCGCCGTCAGTTGTTTCGGCCGAAGCCGCCTGGTACGGCTCCCTGCGCGCCGGGGTGTCCTCCCACGACAGCGACACCAAGTTCGCCGACGGCGGCTCCCGCTGGGGCATCAAGGGCTCCAATGAGATCTCCGAAGGCCTGACCGCAGTTTACCGCTTCGAACACAAGATCGACACCGCCAAGGCCAGCCTGACCGGCGGCGGGCGACTCGCCTACGCCGGCCTCAAGGGCGGCTTCGGCACCATCACCGCCGGCCAGATCTGGAGCGCCTCCTACAATTCGGTCGGGGCGATCACGGACAACTCGTTCGCCTACGGCGATTCCGAGACCACATACCGTCATGGCAGCGTGGTCTCCTACGCCAACTCGTTCGGTCCGGCCAGTGTGCAGCTCGACCTGGTGATGGACGGCGACAGGGACAGTGGCAGCAAAGACATCGACCAGGTGGAGTTCGGGCTGAGCGTTGCGCTCGGCGACATCGGCAAGATCGCCATCGCCCATGTCAACAAGGAAGATGAGATGCTCGGAACCATGACCTACACGGCAGAGGTTTACATGCATACAATGGGTACTGGTAATGCTGCTAAAATTCACTACAGCCCGAAAGATTGGTCGGATGAAGAGAAAAAGGCTTGGATGAGCACCGGAACTCTCATTACGATCGAAGTTGAACCGGTTTCTGTGGTTATCGCGAAAAGCTCTACAGTCAAAATTGAACCGAAAGCTGTGCTTATCGCGAACAACAGCAGTACTTACACTTTTGATAGAACTGCCCAAGGTTATTTTGATTTCGGCAAACGCGGTACCGGTAACAACGATGTCGGTTCCACTTATTATGAAGAAGATACAAAGAAGTTTTATACTGGTGGTGGATGTAATTCTTACGACTCGAGTGCAGACGATGCCTGTGTAACAAAAACCGATCAATTATATATCACCTCAACACGTGTTACCGATACGCCCGGCAATAATGTTTGGGCTCACTATTCGTTTTTTGATGCGGATGTGACCAAAACAAAAGACATGAATCCCGGCAGCAAGACGAATCACATTGCAGCGGAGTTCAGTTTCGGCGGTGTGACCCCCTACCTCGGATACTCCCAGAAAAAGATGAACGGCATGATGAAGAAGGACAAGACCACCTTCGTCGGCGTGCGCGGTTCGGTGGGCGACACCGGGTTCGGCTATGTGTTCCAGTATCGGGACAAGGAGAATGCGGACGGCACCAAGCCCGAGCCGTGGATTCTCGGTCTGAGCAAGACGATGGGCGGCGGTGCCAGCCTGCATTTCGAGCACAGCGACCCTGGTGTTAAAAACAAGAAGAGCACCACAGGTGTCTGGCTCAAGGTGGACTTCTAGTTCGCTTGGTTGCAAGACAATGTGAGTGAAAATTGGAGGGGTGCCATTGGCACCCCTTCTTTTATTTGACCATTCCAAAAGCCATCTCCAAAATCCGACGGCAACAGATCTTATCTAATCCAATGTGAATGAACCTCATTGCTTTTGCTTTGCAGGCTTGCGTCAAGAAAAACTTTGCGAGGTTCGGCGGATGATCTAAGGCAAATTCCAATAATGATTCAATTTTCTTTCCGTTCACCTCTGAGATCGATTTCCAGTCAATCAGAGAACATGATTTAGATCGAAAACGGTTTAGCCCGCTTATTTCACCAAGCCTGTTAGTGTCCTAGCAAGTTCAACTGCGTCAGATGCCAAAAACACCAAACTGACCGAGTTCAATCGACCACAGCTGATTCCAGCCAGTCGATTTTCACTTGAAATCAGACTCATTGTTTGCGTTTTCAGGGTCAAACCGAGTGCCAGATGTCCCCAAGGCGCATGCAACCTTTGGATTGACATCAACGGTCGTTGAAAACGAACGGTGGCGGCATTCGGACACTCCGATTGCAACTCATTCAGCCGACCCTCTCCACAAGCCAAGGCCATGTAGTCTGCCAAGCACCTGCCCAAACTCCTCGGCGCAGGGATACGACAGCTACAACCAAACCTCGGAACCGACGGCTGTGTTTCAATACTGGCCAGTCAATCCCTCTCCACCCGTATCATCGCCACATTGTGATCCTCGCCGTCGAACACCACCCCCAGCAGATGAATCTTACCACGCCGATGGCGATACTTGCCAGCATAGTCGTTTTCCCGAATCTGCGCAATCGCATCTGCCGCCTCGGCCTCCACCTTGTCTTGCTCTTTCGGCTGTTTGGCCACCTTCAACTCCACCACGAACACTTCACCAGCATGCTCCACCACCAAGTCCGAACGACCGAGACTCGTTGACTCCTCGCCTTTGACATCCACGCCGATGGCGGTGAAACAGGCATACACCATGCTCGCATAAAACCCCTCGTAGCGCTGCATGGGGTTGCGGGCATACCACTCGTTCGGGATGTTTGAGAAAAACGAACTCAACTCCGCCTTGAACTCCTCGAAGTCGTTGCCAGCCAGAAACCTCGCCATGCTCTTGGCCCGCTTCTTGGCTTCCGCAAAGTTGCCACTGACGGCACCCACCAACTGCTGGTTCAGGCTCAGACACACCTCATGGTTGGGATAGTAGAGCGAGTAGTTTATGCCTTCCGGCTGAGCTTCATAGTCAACAATGGTCAGGTACCCACACTGGAACAGCAATGCGTTGACGCTGACGGTATCGATGTCAAAACTCGCCAGTTCTCTCTCAGGCATTTCCAGGTTCTCCAGATTCAGGGTGTTGATCTCGCCCTCGGCCAGCATCTTGTAAAGATACTGCGGTGTGCCGGTTTCATACCAATAGGGTTTGAACTGTCTTTTTCTGAACAGCAGCAGAACATCGAAGGGGTTGTAGACCTTCTCCTCGCCGAGCCAGCTGTAGCCGTTGTACCAGTGCCGTATCTTGTCCCGGTCCAGCCCTTCAAGTTCCGGGGCAAACACCGTGTCAATATCAGCATCCGTATAACCGCAGATGGTGGCAAACTCAGCATCCAGACTGATGTCCTCAAGGATGTTCAGTCCGGAGAACAGGCTGACCTTGGAATACATGCTGATGCCGGTGACGAAGACAAAGCGGACCTCGTCGGCACAGCCCTTGATGATGCCGTAAACGCCGTGCAGGTAAGCGCGGTTGGCTTCCGCCTGCTCCTCGTTTTCAAGCACATCCAGGATCGGTTTGTCGTATTCGTCCACCAGAATCACCACCTGCTGTCCGGTTTTGTGGTAGAGACTCAAAATCAGATTTCTGAACCGATCGGGACCGGTGATGCCCGGCGGTTCAATGCCCGCAAACTTTTCAAGCCAGGCCAGCTGATTGTTCAAGTTGTTTTCAAGGTCTCCCGGTTCGCTGTATTTGGAGTCAAAGCTCAGTCGCACCACCGGGTTGCTATTTGTCCAGTCCCAGCGGTCGTGGATGTACAGACCTTGGAACAGCTTCTCGTTGCCCTTGAACAGCTCCTTCAGCGTGGACACCAGCAGAGACTTCCCGAATCGCCGTGGGCGAGACAGAAAATAGTATTTGCCATCATCAATCAATCTTTTGATATGCGGAGTCTTGTCCACATAGTAGCAGTTCCGACCTCGCATCTCTCGGAAGGATGACTCCCCGATGGGAAGAATGAGTTTGTTCATGGTTATTTCACAGTGAGTTTGTCAGCGGAATTATAGCATCAACAGGGTCCGAGATTCACTGAATACGAAAACTCGGGTTCGCGCATGGAAGGCTTCTAAGCCGACAAGTGATTTCGCAACAGTGTTTTCAAATCCGCTAGAGTTTTAGACCGAGGGCATGGCTACAGCTGAGGTTAGATTCGACCTGCATTGTGTTTGGACTACGTTAATTCCGGATAGCAAAACGAGCCAGAACACAGGCTTTTTGAAAAACAAGGTGACATAATGTTTGGGAATTATATATTTGACTAAACCAATGGAAATATTTTCTAATATTCCTTGAATCCAAGAATATTATTTCTGTTTGGAAACCGGTTTTCTCATCAGTGCCTCAGCAATCCTTTTAGCACGTTGATGAACCTCTTCTGGAATGTCATTCGGCGGCAGCTTGAATTCCGATGCCGCTTTCGGTTTCTTTTTCATTGACACTGCCGGCCGATGCAACCTGTCAATTGCCTCGCGCTCGGCTTCGTTCATGCCAATCATTGCCCGTCCACCAGCTCCCTGTAGCTCAGTCGTTTGCCCTCCAGGCACTCGACAATCTGCACCATTTGCTCAAGCGTGTCCAGCTCCCTGATGTTATGCCGCCCGGCAAACTCGTTCACATAACGACCCAGATGCTTGACACTCATTTTGTGATAGGTCCCCTTGTGCGCCCGCTTGAGCATGCCCCCAAACGATTCCATGCCGTTGGTGTGCACACTGTCGTTCACATACTCTCCGAGACCATGCCGAACGAATTGGTGATCATGGTTCTTCAACTGGCGATAGGCTTTGAAATCATCCGTATAAACCAGCATGCCAGTGTCGACATCGGTCTCAATGAAGTGGTGCAAAGTGTCACGGTCCCGCCCCTCAATGACCTGAGCCTTCACTTGCTTGCTCTGGCGTTCCTTGACGCCGATGACGGCCGTCTTGCCGGTCGCCCCTCGGCCCTGCCCCCGTTTCTCTGATTCGTGCTTGTTCTTTTCAACACCGCCCATGAACGTCTCGTCCACTTCGACCGAACCGCAGAACAATCCGCCCGGCTGCTGTGCAAAGGCCTCGCGAATCCGGTGCAGCATATGCCAAGCCGATTTCTGAGTGATGTCCAGCTCCCGATGCAGTTTCATGCTTGAGATGCCCTTCAGATTCGTGGCCAGCAGGTAAATCCCCATCACCCACTTCCTCAGCGGAATGTGAGAGTTCTCAAAGACCGTTCCCTGCCGAACTGAGAAATGCTTGCGACAGTCCCGGCAACGATGCGACATTGGCCGACCACCGGTCACTTCGTAGGTGTTGGTTCCTTGGCAGTGGTGGCAGACCGCTTTGCCATCTTTCCAAATGACCGCTTCCAGCCAACGCCGTGCGGTGTCTTCGTCCTTGAACATCTCCACCAGTTCAATCATGCCGATGCCGGCCCGATAATGCTTGCCAGGTGCGTTTTTGTGGTTGCCATCCATGATAATGAAATCAATTTTTCGTTAAACTGCAAATAGTATAAAATATTTGCAACTGTTTAGTCAAGTATATAATCCCCTAATGTTTCAAAGTTTATCGCAGTGGCTAGTCCAGATTCCCGAATGCGAGAAGTGCGGTCCCGGAACTGTGACCGGCATCGAAACGTTCTGCAGCAAGGCTTTCATGGTGACCATGGCATAGCACTGAAGCAGTGCCATGAAAACTGGACCGACTCCGACACTATGCGGAGGAACTGATTCCTGCCTGCAAAGTCCGTTTAAAGAATGAAATGCTAGAACCGGATATTCCTGTGGGTCTCAGACCGAACTCTTGCATCTTCTAATCTGCTTTGATCTGAGATGGCTTAATTCCAAATTCCATCAAGGAGGAAAACCACGTTTTAAAAATTGCTTACCGATGCCTCCACCACTGAACAATACCGCAATACACCGTTGGATGATGAAAGACTTTTTTGCATGGCGCATTATGCGGAGTCTGGGGGTCGTCAATCCATGTTATTTGCAATTACAGCTGATCAAGTCCGCTTGGTTGAGCTTCTCAACCTGAAAGAGCGGTGACCATGTTAACATCCCCTGAATTGAGGCGACGGTGAAACAAGGGGTGGGTTTGACGAACTTCATTTTCATTGTCTTGTGAACTCCAAAAAAACAGCGACACTTCACCTGCCTTTCAGTACTCCGGCTACGCTTTGCCGGATTGTTTGAAGAAACACCCGGTCAGTCCTGCACGGCTATGCTGAACGGATACGATCGGTGGCAGAATGGTCCGAGCCGACTATCCAAAGCCGTTGTCGGACACTTGATTTTTTCTTCAAGCGTTTCAAGAGGGGGGCAGTCATCTTAGGTCACATCGGTCTTGATTACATCGACCGTCAGATCGTGTACTTGCAGGCCTGTGGCCCCTTTGCCGCGCGAGTGACCATAACCATGCGCGTTACTTTCGCAGTTTCCAGCGGCATGCCGAACTTCAGGGCTGGCCAAGGAGCAAGACAAGCGACCCATCAACCTGCTTGACCATGCAGTTCTGCTACTGTTGGTTATGTGCGACTGATGCGCCGGTGAAGTGGCAGACCTGACATTTAATCCGAAGTTCTGGCGAATGAATAATATAAGCGTTTGTTATGATTGAATCGGTGAACAATCACAGAATCACTTGCTGGACAGGTATCAAGTCATGCTCACATCCGGAGATGAAACACCTCGCGGTTTGCGGTTGCCAAATGCCCCATCGGTCCCTTGAAAACATTCGCTGGGAGTGCTTCTTCAGATTTTGTTGTAAAAGTTTTACTCGGCCAAGATCGGTGTCGGAGAAAGAACGATCAGGAACAGGTTCAATCTGCATGATTGTGAAATACAGGGGCAAGCAAAATCAAAACAAGTTGCAAAAACATGGATATCGCTATTGGGATGATAATATGAAACCATGAGCTCTGAAAGCTTGTACAACGCCTTGTCGGTTTAGAAGCCTTCCATGCGCGAATCTGGGTTTTCGTATTCAACTCATTTCAACTCATGATTGTGTTAAAATTCAATTGACATACTCATTGAGCGATAACCATGAACAAACTCACTCTTCCCATCGGGGAGTCATCCTTCCAACAGATGCGAGGTCGGAACTGCTACTATGTGGACAAGACCCCGCATATCAAAAGATTGATTGATGATGGCAAATACTATTTCCTATCCCGTCCGCGGCGGTTCGGGAAGTCTTTGCTGGTGTCCACGCTGAAAGAGCTGTTCGAGGGCAACGAGAAGCTGTTCCGAGGCTTGCACATCCATGACCGCTGGGACTGGACAGTCAGCAATCCGGTGGTGCGACTGAGCTTTGATGGCAGCTACAGCGAGCCTGGTTCTCTACATGATGACTTCCTTGACCAGTTGGACGAGCTTGAAAAGGATGCAGGAATTGACATCTCTTCAAGGCCCCGCACCGAACCTAGACGGTTGCGGAATGTGATACTCAAGCACTATGAGAATACCGGACAGCAGGTGGTGGTCCTAGTGGACGAATACGACAAGCCGATCTTGGATGTGCTTGAAAACGAGGAGCAGGCGGAAGTCAACCGCGCTTACCTGCATGGCATTTACGGCATCATCAAGGGCTGTGCCGATGAGATTCGCTTCGTGTTCGTCACCGGCATCAGCATGTATTCCAAGGTCAGCCTGTTCTCCGGACTGAACTCCCTTGAGGACATTAGTCTGGATCCTGAGTTTGCCACCATCTGCGGCTACACAGATTCGGACATCGACACAGTGTTCGCCCCGGAGCTTGACAGACTGGACCGGGACGAGATTCGGCACTGGTACAACGGCTACAGCTGGCTCGGCGAGGAGAAGGTCTACAACCCCTTCGATGTCCTGCTGCTGTTCAAAAAAAGACAGTTCGAACCCTATTGGTACGAAACCGGCACGCCGAGTTATCTCTACAAGATGATGGCCAAGGGCGAGATCAACACCCTGAACCTGGAGAACCTGGAAATGGAAAAGAGCGAGCTGTCCAGTTTCAAGGTTGAAGAGATCAGTGTCAACGCCTTGCTGTTCCAGTGTGGCTACCTGACCATTGTCGGTCATGAGACCCAACCGGAAGGCATTGATTACAAGCTGTACTATCCCAACCACGAGGTGCGACAGAGCCTGAACAAGCAGCTGCTGGGTGCCGTCAGCGGCAACTTTGCTAAAGCCAAGAAGCGGGCCAAGAGCATGGCGAGGTTTCTGGCTGACAACGACTTCGAAGAGTTCAAGGCCGAGTTGAGTTCGTTTTTCTCAAACATTCCGAACGAGTGGTATGCCCGCAACCCCATGCAGCACTACGAGGGGTTTTATGCGAGCATGGTGTATGCCTGCTTCACCGCCATCGGCGTGGATGTCAAAGGCGAGGAGTCGACGAGTCTCGGTCGTTCGGACTTGGTGGTGGAGCATGCTGGCGAGGTGTTCGTAATGGAGTTCAAGGTGGCTAAACAGCCTAAAGAGAAAGACAAAGTGGAGGCCGAGGCGGTCGACTCGATTGCGCAGATCCGGGAAAACGACTATGCTGGCAAGTATCGTCATCGGCGGGGGAAGATTCATCTGCTGGGGGTGGTGTTTGACGGCGAAGATCGCAATGTGGCGATAATTCGAGCGGAGCGGGATTGACCTGACCAGCAATGGATTGAAATACAGCTATCAGTTCCGAGGCTTGATGGCAGCAGCTGTCATATTCAAGGTCGTCTCCCTGCGTTAAGGTGTTTGAGCAGGTGCTTGACAGCCTGCATGGCCTTGACTTGCGGAGAGGGTCATGACCGAATGAATTGCAGTCGGAGTGCCCGAAGGCCGCCACCGCTCGTTTTCAATGACTGTTGGTGTCAAGTCAACGGTTGCATACGCCTTGGTGACATCTGACGCTCGGTTTGACCTTGAAAACGCAAACAATGAGCCTGATTTCAAGTGAAAATCGGCTGGTTGACATCTGATGCGGTTGAACTTGTTTGGCTCCACAGGTCTGTGAAGTATGCGGGTTAAACCGTTTTCGATCTGAACCGAATTCTGATGGCTGAGGATCGATCTCAGAGGTGAATGAAAGGAAAATAGAATCGTTTTCGGGGGTTGCCTTAGATCATCCGCCGAACCTCGCAAAGTTTGTTTTGGCGCAAGCCTGCAAAGCAAGCGCAATAAGGTTCACATTGGATTCGATAAGATCTGTTGCCGTTGGATTTTGGAGATGGTTTTTGGAACTGTCAAAGAAAAGAAGGGGTGCTCAAAGCACCCCTTCAATTTGTACTTCACATTGTCTTGCAGCCAAGCGGACTAGAAGTCCACCTTGAGCCAGACGCCCGTGGTGCTCTTCATGTTCTTCACTCCGGGGTCGCTATGCTCAAAATGCAAGCTGGCTCCGCCGCCCATCGTCTTGCTCAGACCGAGAATCCATGGCTCGGGTTTCGTGCCGTCCGCATTCTCCTTGTCCCGATACTGGAACACATAGCCGAATCCGGTGTCGCCCACCGAGCCGCGCACGCCGACAAAGGTGGTCTTGTCCTTCTTCGTCTTGCCATTCATCTTTTTCTCGGAGTATCCGAGGTAGGGGGTCACCCCGCCGAAACTGAACTCCGCTGCAATGTGATTCGCCTTGCTGCCGGGATTCATGTCTTTTGTTTTGGTCACATCCTCATCAAAATACGAATAGTGAGCCCAAACATTAGAGCCAGGCATATCGGGAACACGCGCTGGAGTGATATATGCCTTGTCGGTGTTAGTTACACAGACATCGTCTGCACTTGAGTCGTAAGGATCACACCCACCAATATAAAGCTTCTTTGTATCTTCATTATAGGTCCTGCCACCGCCGCCATTAAAATAACCGTGAGCAGTCCTACCAACAGTATACGTCTTGTCGTTGACGGTAAACGTAGTAGTTGCTACAAGGTATTTAGCCGAGTTTTTCGCGATAGCTATATTATATGGTTCAACTTCGATTGTAATAACAGTTGTAGGCTTAATAGTACCCGTGTACCAACCAGTACCGGTTTGTTTGTCCGCCCAGCCCTTCGGACTGTAGTGGTTTTTATAAATAGTAAGAGTTTTACTATTAACAGTAATAGTATTAACAGCTATTGAATGCATGTAAACCTCTGCCGTGTAGGTCATTGTTCCCAGCATCTCATCTTCCTTCTTGACATGGGCGATGGCGATCTTGCCGATGTCGCCCAGCGCAACGCTCAGCCCGAACTCCACCTGGTCGATGTCTTTGCTGCCACTGTCCCTGTCGCCGTCCATCACCAGGTCGAGCTGCACGCTGGCCGGACCGAACGAGTTGGCGTAGGAGACCACGCTGCCATGACGGTATGTGGTCTCGGAATCGCCGTAGGCGAACGAGTTGTCCGTGATCGCCCCGACCGAATTGTAGGAGGCGCTCCAGATCTGGCCGGCGGTGATGGTGCCGAAGCCGCCCTTGAGGCCGGCGTAGGCGAGTCGCCCGCCGCCGGTCAGGCTGGCCTTGGCGGTGTCGATCTTGTGTTCGAAGCGGTAAACTGCGGTCAGGCCTTCGGAGATCTCATTGGAGCCCTTGATGCCCCAGCGGGAGCCGCCGTCGGCGAACTTGGTGTCGCTGTCGTGGGAGGACACCCCGGCGCGCAGGGAGCCGTACCAGGCGGCTTCGGCCGAAACAACTGACGGCGCGCTCAGTTCTAGTGAAAAAACGCACTTTCAAGCCTCGGATCCCCAATTGCAGCACGAGTATTGCTGACCTCAACTGCAAACCCGCACCCGAGATTTTTCAATGAATCCTCTCAATCCTGACAATTGTTTGCTGTTTCATCAACTTACTGCATTCATACCAGGTTTTTCATGTATGGGAAGACTGGACACACGCCCAATGCGGAGCTGATCCGATGGTTTTCCGCACCGAAGAACTGACAACTGACAAATGCCAGTTCTCCAGTGCTGGAAAGCCTCTGGATTCGGAGTGAATGCTTGGCATTTTATTTGAAGCATTTCTGGCATGCATGAAAAACTGTCATGTCATGGGGCGTGTTGCAACATTGCAACGCAATGGCGTTGAGAGCAGATTCACATTCTCGGTGATATGTGGCATCATGTCAGAATATGCTGCATAGGGAGGGGTTGCTGCTGCGGTGTTTTTAGAGAACTGAGCGCGCCGTCAGTTGTTTCGGCCGAAGCCGCCTGGTACGGCTCCCTGCGCGCCGGGGTGTCCTCCCACGACAGCGACACCAAGTTCGCCGACGGCGGCTCCCGCTGGGGCATCAAGGGCTCCAATGAGATCTCCGAAGGCCTGACCGCAGTTTACCGCTTCGAACACAAGATCGACACCGCCAAGGCCAGCCTGACCGGCGGCGGGCGACTCGCCTACGCCGGCCTCAAGGGCGGCTTCGGCACCATCACCGCCGGTCAGATCTGGAGCGCCTCCTACAATTCGGTCGGGGCGATCACGGACAACTCGTTCGCCTACGGCGATTCCGAGACCACATACCGTCATGGCAGCGTGGTCTCCTACGCCAACTCGTTCGGTCCGGCCAGTGTGCAGCTCGACCTGGTGATGGACGGCGACAGGGACAGTGGCAGCAAAGACATCGACCAGGTGGAGTTCGGGCTGAGCGTTGCGCTCGGCGACATCGGCAAGATCGCCATCGCCCATGTCAACAAGGAAGACGAGATGCTCGGAACCATGACCTACACTGTTCCAGTTTACATGCATACAATTGTTACAACAGCTAATAGTGTAGTTACAACTACAAATCACTACAGCCCGAAAGCTTGGTCGGACACAGAGAAAAAACCATGGGCCAGCACTGGGAGTGCTCCTGGAACTCTCATTACAATAGCAGTTGAACCGACTGCTGTAGTTGCCGGGAGAAATTTGGCTACAATCCAAGTTAAACCGGATACTACGTTTGTCGCGAATAACAGCTTGACGTATACTATTAAAAGAACAGACCAAGGTTATATTAATCTTGCCGATGCTAGTGCTGTTTACTATAACGAAAATACAAAGGTCTTTTATGCTGGTGGATCATGTAATATTCATGACTCAAGTGCAGACGATGCCTGTGTAGCAGCAGGTGGCACGTTTTATATAACCCCAATACGTGTTCCCAGCACGCCCGGTACTAATACTTGGGCTCACTATACGTTTTTCGATGAGGATGTGACCAAAACAAAAGACATGAATCCCGGCAGTAAGACGAATCACATTGCAGCGGAGTTCAGTTTCGGCGGGGTGACCCCCTACCTCGGATACTCCGAGAAAAAGATGAACGGCGCGATGAAGAAGGACAAGACCACTTTTGTCGGCGTGCGCGGCTCGGTGGGCGATACCGGATTCGGCTATGTGTTCCAGTATCGAGACAAGGAGAATGCGGACGGCACTAAGCCCGAGCCATGGATTCTCGGTCTGAGCAAGACGATGGGCGGCGGAGCCAGCCTGCATTTCGAGCACAGCGACCCTGGTGTTAAAAACATGAAGAGCACCACGGGCGTCTGGCTCAAGGTTGACTTCTAGTCCGCTTGATTGCAAGATAATGTGAAGTACAAATGGAAGGGGTGCTTTGAGCACCCCTTCTTTTATTTGACCATTCCAAAAACCATCTCCAAAACCCTAACGGCAAAAGATACTAATCTAATCCAATTGAACCTTATTGCGTCTGCTTTGCAGGTTTGCGTCAAGACAAACTTTGCGAGGTTCGGCGGATGATCTAAGGCACACTCCAATAATGATTCAATTTTCCTTCCATTCACCTCTGAGATCGATTTTCAGTCAATCATGATTCGGTTCAAATTGAAAACGGTTTAACCCGCATATTTCACCAGCCTGTGGCCCAAGTAGATTCGACTGCGTCAGATGCCAAAAACACCAAGTTGGCCGAGAATAACCAACCGCAACCAATGCCTGCTATAGCCGATCTTCAAATGAAATCAGGTTCGCAGACTGCGTTTTCAAGGTCAAACTGAACCTCAGACGTCACCAAGGCGCATGCAACCTTTGGATTGACATCAATGGTCGCTGAAAACGAACGGTGGCGGCCTTCGGACACTTCGATGGCAACTCATTCAGTCATGACCCTCTCCACAAGCCAAGGCCATGTAGGCTGCTGCCAAGCACCTGCTCAAACACTTCGGCGCAGGGCGAATACGACAGCTACAACCAAGCCTCGGAACTGACGGCTGTGTTTCAATACTGGCCAGTCAATCCCTCTCCACCCGAATCATCGCCACATTGTGATTTGCACCGTCAAACACCACCCCCAGCAGATGAATCTTACCCCGCCGATGGCGATACTTGCCAGCATAGTCGTTTTCCCGGATCTGAGCAATCGAGTCGATGGCCTCGGCCTCCACTTTGTCTTCCTCTTTCGGCTGTTTGGCCACCTTCAACTCCATCACGAACACCTCGCCGGCATGCTCCACCACCAAGTCCGAACGACCGAGACTCGTTGACTCCTCGCCTTTGACATCCACGCCGATGGAGGTGAAGCAGGCATACACCATGCTCGCATAAAAACCCTCGTAGTGCTGCATGGGGTTGCGGGCATACCACTCGTTCGGGATGTTTGAGAAAAACGAACTCAACTCGGCCTTGAACTCCTCAAAGTCGTTGTCAGCCAGAAACCTCGCCATGCTCTTGGCCCGCTTCTTGGCTTTAGCAAAGTTGCCACTGACGGCACCCACCAACTGCTGGTTCAAGCTCAGTCGCACCTCATGGTTGGGATAGTATAGCGAGTAGTTTATGCCTTCCGACTGGGTTTCATGGTCGACAATGGTGAGGTACCCACACTGAAACAGCAATGCGTTGACGCTGACAGTCTCAAGATCGAAACTCGCCAGTTCTCTCTCAGGCATTTCCAGGTTCTCCAGATTCAGGGTGTTGATCTCGCCCTCGGCCATCATCTTGTAAAGATACTGCGGTGTGCCGGTTTCATACCAATAGGGTTTGAACTGTCTTTTTCTGAACAGCAGCAGGACATCGAAGGGGTTATAGACCTTCTCCTCGCCGAGCCAGCTGTAGCCGTTGTACCAGTGCCGTATCCCGTCCCGGTCCAGCCCTTCAAGTTCCGGGGCAAACACCGTGTCAATATCAGCATCCGTATAACCGCAGATGGTGGCAAACTCAGCGTCCAGACTGATGTCCTCAAGGTTGTTCAGCCCGGAGAACAGGCTGACCTTGGAATACATGCTGATGCCGGTGACGAAGACAAAGCGAACCTCATCGGCACAGCCCTTGATGATGCCGTAAACGCCGTGCAGGTAAGCGCGGTTGGCTTCCGCCTGCTCCTCGTTTTCAAGCACATCCAGGATCGGCTTGTCGTATTCGTCCACCAGAATCACCACCTGCTGTCCGGTTTTGCGGTAGAGACTCAAAATCAGATTGTTGAACCGATCAGGACCGGTTATGCCCGGCGGTTCAATGCCCGCAAAATTCTCAAGCCAGGTCAGCTGATTGTTCAAGTTGTTTTCAAGGTCTCCCGGCTCGCTGTATTTGGAGTCAAAGCTCAGTCGCACCACCGGATTGCTGACGGTCCAGTCCCAGCGCTCATGAATGTGCAGATTTCGGAATAGCCTCTCGTTGCCCTCAAACAGCTCCTTCAGCGTGGACACCAGCAGAGACTTCCCGAATCGCCGAGGGCGGGACAGAAAATAGTATTTGCCATCATCAATCAGTCTTTTGAGATGCGGGGTCTTGTCCACATAGTAGCAGTTCCGACCTCGCATCTCTCGGAAAGATGACTCCCCGATGGGAAGAATGAGTTTGTTCATGGTTATCGCTCAATGGGTTTGTCGGTTGAATTATAGCATCAACGGGGTCTGAGATTCACTGAATACGAAAACTCGGGTTCGCGCATGGAAGGCTTCTAAACCGACATGGCGTTGTGCAGCGGTGCTTTCAAGTCTGCTGGCGTTTTAGACCGAGGGTATGGCTACAGCTGTGGTCAAGTTCGGTCTGCATCGTGTTCGGCTTATGCTCAGATAGCAAAACGAGCTAGATACAGGCTTCTTGAAAATCAAGGTGACATAATGTTTCTCAGGTCTTTCGCAATGGCAAGGCTGGACTCTAGAATGCGAGTAATGTGATTTCCAGCGCGGTTACTGGCATCGGGGCGTTCTGCCGCAAGGCTTTCATGATGACCACGGCATAGTGTCAAAACAGTGCCATGAAAACTGAACTGACTGCGACACTATACGGAGGAACCAATTACTGCCTGGTATATTGCGCGGAGTCTGGAGGTTGTCAATTCGCGTCGTATGCAATCGCAGCTGATCAAATCTGTCTGGTTGAGCTTCTCAACCTGAAAGCCGGTGACCATGTTGACCTCAACCTAATTGAGGCGGTGGTGAAACAAGGGGTGGGTTTGACGAATGTCATTTTCATTGTCCTCTGAACCCCAAAAATAGCGAAGCTTCATCAGCCTTTGGGTACGCCGGCTACGTTTGGCCGAATTGTTTTGGGAAGCACCCGGCCAGTTCAGCATGGCTATGCTGAATGGATGCGATTGGAGCTGGAATGGTGCGAGCCGGCGATCCAAAGCCGTTGCCAGACACTTGATTTTTCTTCAATCGTTTCGAAAAGGTAGGGTGTCACTTTAGGTTACATCGGTCTTGATTACATCGACGTCAGATCGTGTGCTTGCAGGCCTGTAGCCCTTGTCGCGCGAATGATCATAACCATACGCGTTACTTTCGCAGTTTCCTGCTACATGCTAAGCGTCAGGGCTGGTGCCTGGCTGGACTGTCCAATGGAATCATACCACCAAGGCCATATCCAAGTGAGGTGGTGTCCGAGGGATAGAGTCGCGAAAAGATGGACAATCTGCTGGCTAAGAAGCAAGGCGAGCGACCCGTCGACTTGCGCGTTCGTGCAGCTCGGCTGCTGTTGATCGCGTACGGCTTATGTACCGGTGAAGTGACAGGTCTGACACTTAATCCGAAGCCCTGGTGAATAAATAATATTATCTTTTGTTATGATTGAAACAGTCAACAATCACAGAATAGATTGCCGTACAGGTATCGAGTCATGCTCACATCCAGAGAGGAATAGCCTCACGGTTTGCGGCTGTCGAATGCTCCATCGGTCCCTTGAAAATATCCGCTGGTAGTGCGTCTTCAGATTTTGTGGTAAAAGTTTTACTCGGACAATATCGGTGCCAGAGGAAGAACTGTCAGGAACAGGTTCAATCTGCATGATTGTGAAATACGGGAACAAGCAAAATCAAAACAAGCTGCAAAAACATGGATATCGCTATTTGGATGATAATATGAAACCATGGGTTGAAAGCGCTCGGAACTTCGGCAAGACGCCTTGTCGGTTTAGAGGCCTTCCATGCGCGAACCCGAGTTTTCGTATTCAGTGAATCTCAGACCTTGTTGCCTGTTGATGGTATAATTCAACCGACAAACCCATTGAGCGATAACCATGAACAAACTCATTCTTCCCATCGGGGAGTCATCTTTCCGAGAGATGCGAGGTCGGAACTGCTACTATGTGGACAAGACCCCGCATCTCAAAAGACTGATTGATGATGGCAAATACTATTTTCTGTCCCGCCCTCGGCGATTCGGGAAGTCTCTGCTGGTGTCCACGCTGAAGGAGCTGTTTGAGGGCAACGAGAAGCTATTCCGAGGTCTGCACATTCATGAGCGCTGGGACTGGACCGTCAGCAACCCGGTGGTGCGACTGAGCTTTGATGGCAGCTACAGCGAGCCTGGCTCTCTACATGATGACTTCCTTGACCAGCTGGACGAGCTCGAAAAGGAAGCAGGTATTGACACCTCTTCAAGGCCCCGTACTGAACCTAGACGGTTGCGGAATGTAATACTCAAGCACTATAAGAATACCGGACAACAGGTTGTGGTCCTGGTGGACGAATACGACAAGCCGATCCTGGATGTGCTTGAAAACGAGGAGCAGGCGGAAGCCAACCGCGCTTACCTGCACGGCGTTTACGGCATCATCAAGGGCTGTGCCGATGAGGTTCGCTTTGTCTTCGTCACCGGCATCAGCATGTATTCCAAGGTCAGCCTGTTCTCCGGGCTGAACAACCTTGAGGACATCAGTCTGGACGCTGAGTTTGCCACCATCTGCGGTTATACGGATGCTGATATTGACACGGTGTTTGCCCCGGAACTTGAAGGGCTGGACCGGGACGGGATACGGCACTGGTACAACGGCTACAGCTGGCTCGGCGAGGAGAAGGTCTATAACCCCTTCGATGTCCTGCTGCTGTTCAGAAAAAGACAGTTCAAACCCTATTGGTATGAAACCGGCACACCGCAGTATCTTTACAAGATGATGGCCGAGGGCGAGATCAACACCCTGAATCTGGAGAACCTGGAAATGCCTGAGAGAGAACTGGCGAGTTTCGATCTTGAGACTGTCAGCGTCAACGCATTGCTGTTTCAGTGTGGGTACCTCACCATTGTCGACCATGAAACCCAGTCGGAAGGCATAAACTACTCGCTATACTATCCCAACCATGAGGTGCGACTGAGCTTGAACCAGCAGTTGGTGGGTGCCGTCAGTGGCAACTTTGCTAAAGCCAAGAAGCGGGCCAAGAGCATGGCGAGGTTTCTGGCTGACAACGACTTTGAGGAGTTCAAGGCCGAGTTGAGTTCGTTTTTCTCAAACATCCCGAACGAGTGGTATGCCCGCAACCCCATGCAGCACTACGAGGGTTTTTATGCGAGCATGGTGTATGCCTGCTTCACCTCCATCGGCGTGGATGTCAAAGGCGAGGAGTCAACGAGTCTCGGTCGTTCGGACTTGGTGGTGGAGCATGCCGGCGAGGTGTTCGTGATGGAGTTGAAGGTGGCCAAACAGCCGAAAGAGGAAGACAAAGTGGAGGCCGAGGCCATCGACTCGATTGCTCAGATCCGGGAAAACGACTATGCTGGCAAGTATCGCCATCGGCGGGGTAAGATTCATCTGCTGGGGGTGGTGTTTGACGGTGCAAATCACAATGTGGCGATGATTCGGGTGGAGAGGGATTGACTGGCCAGTATTGAAACACAGCCGTCAGTTCCGAGGCTTGGTTGTAGCTGTCGTATTCGCCCTGCGCCGAAGTGTTTGAGCAGGTGCTTGGCAGCAGCCTACATGGCCTTGGCTTGTGGAGAGGGTCATGACTGAATGAGTTGCCATCGAAGTGTCCGAAGGCCGCCACCGTTCGTTTTCAGCGACCATTGATGTCAATCCAAAGGTTGCATGCGCCTTGGTGACGTCTGAGGTTCAGTTTGACCTTGAAAACGCAGTCTGCGAACCTGATTTCATTTGAAGATCGGCTATAGCAGGCATTGGTTGCGGTTGGTTATTCTCGGCCAACTTGGTGTTTTTGGCATCTGACGCAGTCGAATCTACTTGGGCCACAGGCTGGTGAAATATGCGGGTTAAACCGTTTTCAATTTGAACCGAATCATGATTGACTGAAAATCGATCTCAGAGGTGAATGGAAGGAAAATTGAATCATTATTGGAGTGTGCCTTAGCCCTCATATTTCACAAGCCTGCGGACCTGGGCGAAAACGCCTGCGTCAGGTGTCAAAAATCTCAAGCTGACCAAGAACCGTCGATTGCAACCGGTCCAAACTCGCCGATTCGCATGCGAAATCAGCTTCATTGACCGCATTTTCAAGGTCTGATCGAACCTCAAACGCCACCCAGGCGTAGCCAACCCTCGGCCAGCCGCCGATGGTCATTGAACAATGAACGGTGGCGGACTGCTGCCCGCCCCGAGTGCCACTCACCAGATCATGAACCCCTCCACAAGTCAATGTCATGCAAGTTGTCAAGCACCTGCTCAAACACCTCGGCATAGGGATACGACTGCGAATACGACAGCCACATCCGCCGGGTGGTGACCTTGATCCGCACCCCCACCTTGAGCAACTTGGTGCGCAAGGTGCCACATTGGGCGCGGGCCAACTGCGTGCCGCGGGTGCCGAGCCGGCGCAACCCCACCATCAGAATGTAAGCCAGCGATGCCAGGTTCAGCCGCAACTGGTTGGCCCTCAGCTGCTTGGAACTGGTGCGGTCCGCAAACATCTCCAGCTGTTGCTCCTTGATGCGGTTCTCCATGTCGCCGCGGGCACAATACAGCTGCTCATACAGATGCCGGGCATCGGCCTCTTCAACGCTCAGGCTGGTCACCACGAAGCGCGGGTTCGGCCCTCGCCACCGCAGGTGTTCGGCCTTGCCCACCACCCGTCGCTCGCAACTCCACGAGTCCCGCGTGCGGTAGCTGAAATCTCCGAACCGACGCGCCGACTCGCCAGTGCGCTTGAACTCCTCCTGCGCTTCGGCCATCTCGCTGGACAAGTCGTTCTCCAGACGCGGGTTGCGAGCCAATCCAATCACATACTCCACATCGTTGTCTTCGCACCACTTCAAGATATAGTCGCGGCAAAAGCCCGAATCGGCACGGATGACGAGGTGCACCTCGGGCCAATGCTGCCGCAACCTACCTATTACACACATCTTTGTCTGGACGAAGCAGCTGATAGAAGTTGTCTTCCCCGTTCAGTTCAATCAATCGTTCATAGGTGCTGGTGCAGATTGACAAATAGGCATACCCTTTCCACAGCAGCTTGGCCCCGGGCGGCGGAGCATTGCGATAATGCAGATACCCGCCCATGACCGCCATGATGGTCAACGCGCCACTCAACTGTTCGGGCTTGATTGTCAGCTGTCGCTGACAGGCGAAGTCCTCGATCGCCCTCAGTTCCACATCTGAGAACAGCACCTCGGCGGCCAGTTCCGGGGTGTCGCGGCCGAGTGCGACCATCAGCAGCAGTCGCCAGGCGATGACGGCTTTGATGGCCACCACCCGCTCGATTCGCTCGGCTTGATTGTGTTCCACCTCCTCGGCTTTGCAACCGCTCTTGAGGATGCGGTGCCAGTCCTCGATGAGCCAGCGCAGCCGATACAGGTCAACCACCTGAACGGCCTGTTCCAAGGAGCCGACCGGCAAGCTGGTCAGCAGCAGCCAGCACAGGGGCTTGACCCCTTCGGGCGGGTTTGGCTCGCACACGCTGAGCAGGGTCATCGACACCGGCGACTCGCCGCGGAACTCGCGCGTGGGCGGGATGTCAAACCGTCCCCATCTGATGTCGGCCTGCACCGTGCGTGCTTCGCGTAGCGGCTTGGCGCGTTGGGTGCGGGTGGCATTGCGGGCTGAGGCCCGCGGCAGGTCGATCTCAAGGCGACCTTGCAGCGGTCGCTCGGCCAGCTGTTCAAACAGCTTCGCCTCGTCGGCCGCCAGTCGGCGGTTGACCTTGGCCCGCACCAGCAATTCCACCTTGTGCAGTCGCCGGGCTTCGGCCAGGATGGCGAAGATATCCGCCTCCCGATCCATCACCGCCACATATGTCACCCCCGGCTGGGCCTGTTGTGCCAGGTCTCGCAAGCCTCGCAGCCAGCGGGCTGACTTGCGCTCCTCCAGCGGCTTGCTGCCGTCGGCCTGACCATCGGGGGCGTCAAACTCCAGGCGCGTGATGCCCAGCGGCGTGCCGCTGTCCGCATCGATGGCCAGGGTGCTGTGCAGATGCAGACCCAAGGTGCCCTTGGCACCTTTGCGATTGCGACCGATCACCCCCAGGTTGCCACAACCGGCATGAGTGGCAAAGTTCAGGTCGGTGCCATCTTGCACCATCGCCACCATCGGGCAGCCGCCGATGCGCTGACCGGTGCGTTGGCGGTGCGGAGCCAAGATGTTCTGCGGATTGACTTCGGAGTCCGCCGGCTTGTCAATCAGCCGGTAGTGTCCCGCCACCAGTTTGCGGTCGCCGCTGGCGGCGGTGGTGAACGGCTCGCCCGGTTGCTCGGACATCACTTGGGCACTGGTGACCAGCCGTGCACTGCTGCGCCGGTCTCCCAGCGGTGCACCGCCCAACTCGTTGCGGGCCCAGCACGCCCGGTCCAAGCCCTCGCCAAACCCCAGCACCGGTGGCGCCGGCAGTGGCGGCACCCCAAGCCGGCGGCGCCACTGGCGACACAAGCCGCGCATCCACAGCGACTTGATGCTGCGGCACTCAGTCCGGTCGGTGGCGTGCCGACCGCGGCCGGTGGTCTCGCCCACCCGCTCAAAGCCGGCGGCGGCAAACACACCGCCGTGATGTGTCCGAGTGTCCACGAAGGTCTCCACCAGCAACGGTCGATAACCATGGCGTTCTTCAAAATCCGCCGGCAACCGCCGCCAACACAGCCCCAGCACCTTGGAACCCAAGTTGCGACAGCTCACCATCGGGCGAATCAGAAACCGGCTCAAGTTGACCACCGTCTGATTCAGCTGCTGTGCACATTGCGTCTCATCCCAGCCGAGCCAGCGCTCGCGGACCGCCAAGCGAAAGGCCGGCGCTGAAAACCCCAAGGCCCCGACAATGCCATGTTCCGAGACCACCAGATACCGCATTTGAGCTCCAGCATGAATGACCGCACCGCAGGGGTGTTCGCGGCCGACGAGTTCATTCCAAGTGCGACGCTGCTGAGGGTGGTCCACCCGAACCAAGTGCAACTCCTCAATCTGTTCCACCCGCGGCGGCACCGCTGACGGCGGCGGCACCGGTTGCTCAAGACCGCGCACGCGACCGCAGTTGGGCACCGGGGTCGAAGGCTTGGGCAACTCCACCTGACCGCGCCGCTCCAGCGCATTGAGCGCCGCCTGGCAACTGCTGGTGCGAAAACGCCCGCGGGCATCAACAAACCCAAACTCCTGGCACACCCGACGGGCCACCGCAAAACGGCTGCTGAACCGCTCTTGGGCCAACACCGATGTCAGCCGTCGTAAGCTCGCCGGCTGTTTCAGTGTGGCTGGTATGGACTGTGTCGCTAACATGAAACATAGCATACACCTTGGTTTCTGTTTTGTCAAGCTCTATTTGTGTGTAAATGGTAGGCTGCACCTCGGGCCAATGCTGCCGCAACCGACCGATGATGCGTTCCAGTTCCGCCACGCTGCCATCCGCTCCATCCTTGTCCGCCGTGCGCAAGCGACTGCACAGCAGATGCTCGCCGCAGAAGATATACAGGGGCAGATAGCAGCGACAGTCGTAGTAGCCGTGAAAGTAGCCGCCCTCTTGCGCCCCGTGCACCGGGTCGTCGGTGGCGCCCAAGTCCAGCCACAACTCCTCAGGCGGCGTCTCAAACGACTCCACGAACACCGACAGCATCAACTCGTCAACGGCCGCCTCATCCACCACGATGCGCTTGTAGCGGTGGTCGGCTGCCAACTCCGGGTCGCCCATCTCCATCCGGTTCAGGGTGCTCGGACTGGCCAAGGCCTTGGGCTCCGCCGGGTCGCACATCTCATCGACCTGCTCCAGCATCAGCCCCAGCATCTGGTCATGCCGCAAATGCTCATGGTCGTTGAGGTCTTCATAAGCCAGGCAAATGCCGTAGAGGCGTTGCGACAGCAGCGACTCAGCCGTGTGCTGCACCTTGCCCGGCTCGCGATGGTCGGTGACACAAGCGGCCAAACGGGCCGTCAGACCGATACGGCGGTCAACTTCGCGGAGCAACGTGGCACCGCCATCGGAACTGATCTGTTCGTCGTCAAACTTGCCGGTGACGGCACGCCGGCCGGTGGACAGGAAGTCATATTGCTTGTCATTGCAGTGTGCGCTCATGCTGCTACCCTGATATTGTGATAAATGTTATTTAATAACAATGAATTGTATCACAAAACCGGCTTTTTTTCAAATCGTTTGTGCAAAATGCGGGTTAGATCACCCGCCGAACCTCGCAAAGTTTGTCTTGACGCAAACCTGCAAAGCAGACGCAATGAGGTTCACATTGGATTAGATTAGTATCTGTTGCCGTTAGGGTTTTGGAGATGGTTTTTGGAGTGATCAAATAAAAGAAGGGGCGCATAAGCACCCCTTCAATTCTTACTTCACACTGTCTTGCAACCAAGCGAGCTAGAAGTCTACCTTGAGCCAGACGCCCGTGGTGCTCTTCATGTTTTTAACACCAGGGTCGCTGTGCTCGAAATGCAGACTGGCTCCGCCGCCCATCGTCTTGCTCAGACCGAGAATCCATGGCTCGGGCTTCGTGCCATCCGCATTCTCCTTGTCACGATACTGGAACACATAGCCGAATCCGGTGTCGCCCACCGAGCCGCGCACGCCGACAAAGGTGGTCTTGTCCTTCTTCATCATGCCGTTCATCTTTTTCTCGGAGTATCCGAGATAGGGGGTCACCCCGCCGAAGCTGAACTCCGCTGCAATGTGATTCGTCTTGCTGCCGGGATTCACATCTTTTGTTGAGGTGACATCATCATCTGCTACAAAGTAAATATCGCTTGGTGCGGCTGTATTTACTGTAGCTATGGAGGTAAAGTAAGCTAAATCTTTTGTTGTTTTACAAGTGTCTGCATTTGGATTTAAAACACATTGATTCTTTGGTGAAACGTCAGCATTACCGTTAGTATCATACATAAACGACACTAAGGTCGTTGGTACCGTCAACTCTGCTGGTTTAACAGTGAGCTTCATCGCAGTTCCAGTAATTTCAGGATTTTGAGATCCCGCCCAGGATTTGGGAACATATCGGACGTTAGTTGCGAAGGTAGTAGTAGTAATCGTTGTTCCAGTTGTAACTGTAACAGTAGATGATGACATAGTATTCACAACAATGTCCACCGTGTGTGTCATGGTTCCAGGCATTGAATCCTCTTTGTTGACATGGGCGATGGCGATCTTGCCGATGTCGCCCAGCGCAACGCTCAGTCCGAACTCCACCTGGTCGATGTCTTTGCTGCCACTGTCCCTGGCGCCATCCATCACTAGGTCAAGCTGCACGCTGGCCGGGCCGAACGAGTTGGCGTAGGAGACCACGCTGCCGTGGCGGTAGGTGGTTTCGGAATCGCCGTAGGCGAACGAGTTGTCCGTGATCGCCCCGACCGAATTGTAGGAGGCGCTCCAGATCTGACCTGCAGTGATGGTGCCGAAGCCGCCCTTGAGGCCGGCGTAGGCGAGTCGCCCGCCGCCGGTCAGGCTGGCCTTGGCGGTGTCGATCTTGTGTTCGAAGCGGTAAACTGCGGTCAGGCCTTCGGAGATCTCATTGGAGCCCTTGATGCCCCAGCGGGAGCCGCCGTCGGCGAACTTGGTGTCGCTGTCGTGGGAGGACACCCCGGCGCGCAGGGAGCCGTACCAGGTGGCTTCGGCCGAAACAACTGACGGCGCGCTCAGTTCTCTACAAACACCGCAGCTTTCAACCCCTCCCTATTGCAGCATATTCTGACATGATGCCAAATATCACTGAGAATTTGACATCTGCTCTCAATTTCCACCATTGCGTTGCAATGTTGCAACACGCCCCATGACATTTCATGTTGGGGCAATGACCAGAAATGCCTTCAAATAAAATGTCAAGCATTGATCCGAATCCAGAGGTTTTCCAGCAATGGAAGTGCATAACTGTCAAATCAGTTCTCCGGGCGGAAAACCATTCGGATGAAGCTCCGCATTTGGCGTGTGTCCAGTCATTCCCATACATGAAAAACCCAGTGGAAAGCAGTAAGTTGCATGAAACAACGAACAATTGTCAGGATTGAAAGGGTTCATTGAAAAATCTCGGGTGTATTTAGCAGTTAAGGTTGTTGCAGAATCGTGCTGCAATCGGTCAGATCCGAGGCTTGAAAGCTGCGTTTTTTACTAGAACTGAGCGCGCCGTCAGTTGTTTCGGCCGAAGCCACCTGGTACGGTTCGCTGCGTGTCGGGGTGTCCTCACACGACAGCGACACCAAGTCCGCCGACGGCAACTCCCGCTGGGGCGTTAAGGGCTCCAGCGAGATCTCCGACGGCCTGACCGCAGTCTACCGCTTTGAACACAAGATCGACACTGCCAAGGCCAGCCTGACCGGCGGCGGACGACTCGCCTATGCCGGCCTCAAGGGCGGCTTCGGCACCATCACCGCAGGCCAGATCTGGAGCGCCTCCTACAATTCGGTTGGGGCGATCACGGACAACTCGCTTGTCTACGGCGATTCCGAGACCACCTATCGCCACGGCAGCGTGGTCTCCTACGCCAACACGTTCGGTCCGGCGAGCGTGCAGCTCGACCTGGTGATGGACGGGAGCAAGGACACGGGCAAGGAGATCGACCAGGTGGAGTTCGGGCTGAGCGTTGCGCTCGGCGACATCGGCAAGATCGCCATCGCCCATGTCAACAAGGAAGATTTGCCTGCAACCATGACCAATACGGTGGCGGTCTACAAGCATACGATAGGTGCTGGCACAACCACTGCTAAAATCCACTACACCCCGACAGCCTGGGTGAAAACACTAACAGGCACTGCTGCCACTGGTTGGTACACGGGCACTATTAAGCCTACAACTGTTATTACAATCGCTGTTGAACCACATAATGTGATTATCGCAAAGAACTCGATGTATACTTTCATGAGAACTGATCAAGGTTATTTTGATGGTCCCGCTTCAATTGGTGGATATCAATATGTTGATGAGCAATGTAGCCCTGACGTGAACGCAAAGGATGTCTGTGTTAAATCCGAGAAAGTGTATGTCACTCCTTTTGGTATCCCTGCTCATCCCACCACCACAACAGATTTACAGAATTACTCGTATTTCTCAGAGGATCTTATCATGAAGATGAATCCCGGCAGCAAGGCGAATCACATTGCAGCCGAGTTCAGTTTCGGCGGGGTGACCCCCTATCTCGGATACTCCGAGAAAAAGATGAACGGCGCGATGAAGAAGGACAAGACCACCTTTGTCGGCGTGCGCGGCTCGGTGGGCGACACCGGGTTCGGCTATGTGTTCCAATATCGGGACAAAGAGGCGATGAAAGACGGCATGATGATGGAGTATGAACCTTGGATTCTCGGTCTGAGCAAGACGATGGGCGGCGGTGCCAGCCTGCATTTTGAGCATAGCAATCCAGGGGGAATGAAGGACGCGAATGGCAAAAAGGTGAAGAGCACCACGGGCGTCTGGCTCAAGGTGGACTTCTAGTCCGTTTGACTGCAAGACAATGTGAAGTACAAATGAGAAAGGGTGCTTTAAGCACCCTTTCTTTTATTTGACCATTCCAGAAGCAGCTTCCAAAACTCTAACGGCAACAGATCTAATCTAATCCAATGTAAACCTCATTGCGTTTGCTTTATAGGCTTGCGCCAAGACAAGCTTTGTGAAGTTCGGCGGATGATCTAAGGCAAATTCCAATAATGATTCAATTTTCCTTTCATTCACTTCTGAGATCGATTCTCAGCCAATCAGAATCTGGTTTAGTTTGAAAATGATCTAACGATGAATTCAAACAACTGGTCGGGGTGAGTGGATTCGAACCACCGGCCCCTGCCTCCCGAAGGCAGTGCTCTACCAGGCTGAGCTACACCCCGAATTGGATTGGTTTCAGTAGTTGCGGTTACACGCAAAATTCACAAGATCAAATAATGCGTCCCGATAAGGCGTATGAGGGAGAAAATTAATGCTACTTGTTGCGCGGTCGCCAAACTGACGAGCAAGGCGAATAGTATATTCTAGCGCACCTGATGAAGCAATAATTTCGCAAACCTGATCTATATCGGTTGCTTGTGGTTGTTGGATGGCAATGTCAATGATTTCCTGCTTGGCCAAAGCACTATTATTACGAGCATAGATTAGCGGCAACGTTAGTTTTCCTTCTCCCAAATCATCACCGACCTTTTTGCCGATTGTCTTAGTGTCACCAGCATAATCCAAGTAGTCATCAATCAGTTGGAAGGCGATACCGAGATTTTTGCCATAATTGGCCATTTGCTTTCGTACCGAATCAGGCTGATCGGTGATAATCGCACCCATTTGGGCACCAGCCTTAAACATCGCCGCCGTTTTTCGTTCAATTGTTTTGAAGTAGTCTTTTTCTGACATTTGTGCAGAACGTAAGTAAACGAGTTGCATAATCTCACCTTCCGAAACCAAGCGAACCGTTCTAGCCATCACATCAAATATCTCCATTCGGTTGATCTCAACCAACATCTCGAATGTGCGCGCATATAGGAAGTCACCAACTAGAACACTTGCCGGATTTCCCCAAATTGAGTTAGCGCTAGCATGCCCTCGGCGCATCGTAGAAGCATCCACAACGTCATCATGCAACAGAGTCGCAACATGTATTGTCTCAAGTATCAATGCCAGCTTGATATGACTTGTGCCTTCATACCCAAGAGCGCGAGAACTCAGTAAAACTGTAATAGGCCGCATCTTCTTGCCACTGTATTGATAAAAATGTTGGCCAATATCTAGAACCAGTGGAATCTTAGTATCCAGTGTGTCTAAACTCAGAGCTTTCGCTTCATCCAAATCATCCTTGATGACATCGGAAATCTTCGCCAGCAATTGTTGCGAAGTTTCATTTAAGGCTCGTTTTCTATTTTCAGGCAAAGACGGTGCGAACATTTCAAAGTATGTCAAATTTATAAAAAACTAATGCGAGTGAAAGACAATTCGAAAAAATGCTAATGTTTAATTTACAGTGGAGTACGGCGCTGGAATGCTTCGATTAATGTACCTTTGTCCATGTATTCTATTTCACCACCGAGTGGTAACCCACGTGCGATGCGGGTTATCTTATAGCCTTGTCGAATCAGCAATTCTGACAAGTAACTGGCTGTGGCATCACCTTCAATGGTGATGTTGGTTGCTAGAATTACCTCTTCTACTGCGTTGTCACGCAGTGTCGTTAGTAGATTATGAATGCCCAAGTCATCGGGACCTATGCCATCCAAAGGGGATATGCGTCCCATCAGAACAAAATACAGGCCGTTGTAGGTGCCTGATTCCTCAAATGCGGTAAGATCGGCTGGAGTTTCAACGACACACAATTGAGAGTGGTCGCGCGATGATGCACAAATTTTGCAGATTTCAGATTCGCTAAAGTTATTGCAGATTTTGCAGTGCGTAACGCTCTCAATTGCATTGTGCAGTGAGTCTACAATTTGCTGAGCAGCAACCCGGTCGCGCGCTAAAAGGTGGAATACAAATCGCTGTGCTGTTTTCTCACCTACTCCCGGTAATCGTCGCAAAGACTCCATTAGGTCATTGACAGCCTTGGTAATAATCATTCAAATTTACAACGAAACGATCAAGCAAGAACTGGTGACTATTTAAAATTTTTGGTTGGCAACAAATCCGCGATATTTGAAAGTTGCGCCTTTGAATCATCATGAATACGTCGAATTACATCGTTGATGGCACCGGCAATCAGGTCCTCAAGTACTTCACGATCATCCATCATATTGTCATCGATTTTGACACTATGTACGCCATACCTACCATTCATTTGTATTTTGACCATGCCTCCGCCTGAAACACCGGTATACATTCTTTTGTCAAGCTCATTGTGAGCTTTGTTCATGCGGTCGCCTAACTCACGTGCAACCGTTAACCAATTTTTAATGCCGTCACTTTCCATTAATATTCATTCTCGCTAGTTGGGTTTGGATTGCTTCCGTTATCGGAAGGTAATTTAATGCTATTCAGGTCTAACGTTGCCCCAAATTCCTGCTTGAGCAAAACTGGAATTTCTTCTCGTTCTAACTGATCAACGATTGCAGTCTTGTGTTCTTCTTGCTCGCGGTTTTGACGTTTTTCAATTGATTCTTCTTGCGTTGTGCCGTGTCTAATTTGAACATTGATTTTCTCATTGAATTGTTCGCTAAGAATTTTTTCTAAGTTATTGGGGTTTTCTTTGCGCATCAAAGCCGGTGATGCATCTGTTGGTGCAATTAAATGTATTGTATTACCAGATCGAGAATCAAATGTTAGTTCGCGCGCAAACAAAGCAACCGGTCCGCTGAGCTGATTGGAATTCAGCACAAACGCTTCCCATTCAGACGAAGTTTCGATCTTTAAGACATTTGAATGGGATTGTATCGGTTTATCTGTTTGGTTATAAGTGTCAGCTGATTCATTTGTTGTTGCTATAGTTGCTGGCACTACAGTGTTTGTTTGACAATTTTGATTATTTTGCAGTTTTGGTTTCGATTCTAGTTTGCCAGAGTGTTCGAATGTCGGATAGAAAGCGAGCATTCGCAACAAAACCATTTCCAGGCCAACCCGTGTATTAGGGGCGAGGTGGAGGTCGCGTTTACCTAAGAGTCCAATTTGATAGTACAGTTGAACAGCTTCTGCACTTATTGCATCGCTCAAGCCCTTGAGCTCATGTATATTGTCAGCACGTGCTTCGATCATTTCAGGTGCAACTTTATGTAATCCAATATCATGCAATTTGAGCAACAAATCGTCCAATACCATTTCACAGTCTATAGACCGTTCAAATAGGCTTGATACTGTTTTCAACAGCTCTTTTGAATCTTGGTTCGCTATCGAAACTAGTATTGTTGACAAGTAGTCTTGTGATACCATGCCGAGCATATCCCGAACTGAGCTTTCTTTCAAGTCTCCCCGGGTATAAGAAATCGCCTGATCAGTGATGCTGAGGGCATCACGCATGCTCCCATAGGATAAACGCGCAATACTGCTAAGTGCGGACTGCTCAAACTCCACATTTTCAGTTCCAAGTATGGTTTTTAATTTGTTGCTGATCTCGCTGGCTTCCATGGCTCTAAGGTTGAATTGGATGCAACGGGAAAGCACAGTCACTGGCAGTTTCTGTGGGTCAGTTGTAGCCATCAGAAATTTGACATGTTCAGGAGGTTCTTCAAGAGTTTTCAAGAATGCGTTAAAACTATGTCCTGACAGCATATGAATTTCATCAATGATATATATTTTGAAACGGCCGACAGTCGATTTGAAAGGCACATTGTCAAGCAAGGCGCGTGTATCTTCCACCTTGGTTCTAGACGCGGCATCAACTTCAATTAAGTCAATAAACGAGCCTCTGTCAATCTGTTCACAAATTTTGCATTGATTGCAGGGCTTGGAACTGATGCCCTGTTCACAGCTGAGTGCTTTGGCTAGAATTCGAGCGATACTGGTTTTACCGACTCCGCGAGTGCCGGTAAACAAGTAGGCATGATGCAGTCTTTGATTGTCTAAAGCATGTGAAAGCGTTCTAACTACATGATCTTGACCGACAACCTCTTCAAAGTTTCGTGGACGATACTTCCTAGCGAGTGCGAGATAACTCATTACAAAGTGAATTCCAACAATGCACCAAATAAAAAAATGGAGGCGGTTTCGATTCGCTTAAATCCAGTGCCCGCATCAGCTGCTGCGGCTGCTTCTTTCCAGACCTGACCGGGTTCACAGCCTATCGTCACCGCAGGGCGAACCGTCCCCGCCAAACAAAAATGTTCTATGTTTGATAGATTACTACATTAGGATGACAATTGCAGAAGAAATTAATTCTGGTCACAGTTATTTTGAGTGATTTTGCTCAACACTTATATTGTGCCTAATTTCATGCCTGATTCAGAAAATGCACTACCTGATTTTTCATTTCAAGATGCACTTTGTGGAGAAACCGTTCAGAAAGTTCGGCGAAAGAACATCTACTACTCACCCTAAATTCGATTGAGAAATCTGCCTCTCATAACGTAATACAGTCTGGCCTGTGGGACGTTTGCGCAAATATATTACAGAGTTTTCAGTTCTCAGTGGTGTTGAGATGTTTATCACTGAGTCAATATAGCTATTCAAACAGATGTCAAGTCAACGTTAGCTATACGGAAGGGGAATTTTACCACAATTTACTATTGGCTAATAGCAAAATCCGAAACGAGGCGTTTTCGGAGTCTATTTTCGGGCATGATTTCACACCCGATCCGGTGCGGCGAACCAGTCATTTTACGCAAAGCCAGCGCGTGAGTGTGTTGTTTTCAAGCCAATCGGGCATCTAAGGCACTGAAAACAGCCGTGCTGCCCAATCGCAGTGATTTGCAGGCGCTCTCAACCCTCAGCCTGGATGGCTGATGGGCGAGCAACTGCGATGTGGGTTTGTCTCAGGCCGCCTGCGGCAATCCGGGGCTGACCAGCGAACGCATTCGCTCCGGCTGTCGGTTGCGAACGGAGCCAATGGCTGCAGCCTGCATGATGGCCATGCTCAGCAAAGCCTTGAGCCGAGTGTTGGCCAAGCCGCGGGTGGTGCGCGAGTCCAACCCGCACACTTTGCCGAGCCGGGAGTTGACCCGCTCGGTCGCCGAGCGCGTCTGGTATTGGCGCTTCCAAGTCGGCGAGCTGCGTTGGGTCGGGGTGAACAGCCGCCGGTCGAAGTCCAGCGGCACCCGCACCACGCGCCCGTAGTTGTAGGCTTTGCTGCCGCTGTGTTGCAAGCACTCTTCAAACCCTTTGCAAGTGTCCTTGGCCGGACAGCGGAACTTGAGCGTGCCGCGGTCCGGTTCATAGCCGGACTTGAGCATCGCACGCCGCCGGTCGGTTTCCGGACAGTAGCAGTGCAACTCGCCGTTCTCATCGTAGGCGATGTTGAACTGACCCTTGAGTTCCTTGCTGTACGACAGACCCTTCACCACATCCGGTTGCTTGTCATCAACCCGCCACATCTCGCGCTGGTCAATGATCGGGCGAATCTGCCACTGGTCCCACAGCTGAGCCTTGAACGGCCCGCTGTCCAAGCCGCGGTCGGCGGTCAGGTAGTCGCAACGCTCGGGCAACTGCGAATGCCGCTTGAACAACTGTGGCAGCATGGACTCCAGAGCCTTCATCTCACTGCCCGAAGCCGGGGTCACCTTCACCTGCAACGGCACTTCATACTTGACATCCGAGATGACATGCAACTTGTAGCCGAAACAGCGTTGGGTGAGCACTTTCTCAACCCCTTTCCTGTAGATGCGCTTGACCCCCCAATCCGCATCCGGGTCGCCGGTGCGGGCCGGCTTGGCGTCGGCTTGGCCACCCTTGCCCCGGCACGGTTTCGACTGCTCGCCGCATTGGTCAACCGACTTGTTCTTGCCCACCGCCTGCCCCGTTCGCCCAGCTGGCCACCCACTTGCCATCGAAGCCCAGCTGCCGACCGAAGTCCGGCAACAGCTCCATGAGCGTTTCCACTTGACCGGCCAGCAGCTCGCTGAGCAGCCCGGTTTGCTGCTCCAGCTGGGCCAGTTGCTGGTGAAACCGGGTGAAAGCCGATGACGTCGGGCAACGCCAGCGCCACTTGGCTTCGTCCATCCGATAGTCCTTGCCATTGTTTTTGAGCCGCACCGGCCGCCGCCGGGTCACCAGTTGACGGTCGATCTCAAAGCCGCACAGTCGCATCAGATACGGATTGCAACGAAGTGCCCTGACCAAGTCAGCGATGGTGTCAAGCCGCAACACGATGCGGGCGATGAGAGCCGACAGCATTGCCTTGGGCGGATAGTCGTTGCGTCCGTGTCCGCGCAATTGCTGCAGCGGTTCGGCGAGCGTGTCAAGCGGCAACACGCTGAGCACCAGTTCCAAGTTGGCCAAGCCATCTTGGGCGAACTGCTCGTCTTGGCAACGCTGGTCAGGCTTCGGTTGGAACAAGGGAACAATGTTATTCGTCATCTTCTTTCACCATGATCATAGCAGGTTGTGATGAGTTCGGGTTCAGGGCGGCATTATATACGATAAGCTATTGAATAAAAGAATAATATTGCAAACACAGGGGCTGGATCCAGGCTTGGGGTTTTTGGCGGCAAAACTGGCGCTGCGGAAAGCCAAAGTGCCTGATCTAAGGGCATCGTGTTGGGGGATCGGATTTTCAGCGTGGTGTGTTGAAAATGTAATATCATATACTTACATACAGAACAAACGCCTCGAAACGCGATCTAGTATCGTTATTTTGGAAATAGCCGAACGTATGCATCTGCTTGAGAACAGAGCAACAATAGCGCCGTAAACTATTTTGACATTAGCCGGTTTGCAACTCGGACAAGTCAGATATTTTTCAATGTTAAGCCTGTGATAAGTGGTGAGTTGGTTAGCCAAAGAATGTATTTTTTAGATTAACTGAGTACGATAAATTCAGTTCTCAATCAAGTGAGGTGTCGTTTTTATTTTTCTCTGCTTGTCATGCAAGGCAGATAGCATTGATTCCTCTTAACACTATGAAAGATTTTCACCAGTTAGTAACAGTTATTAGCTGTAATGCTAAGCTTTTACTATAGGTTTTACTATAAGAGAATTCGATAAGATTCTACTGTTGGCTTTTATAAATCGATTTTTGAAATAACCGATAAAAAGAAGGGGTGCGTAAACACCCCTCCATTTTTGTTTCGCGCTTTATTGGCAACCAAACGGACTAGAAGTCCACCTTGAGCCAGACGCCTGTTTTGCTCTTCACTTTTTTGCCCTTCTCGTCCTTCATTCCTCCGCTATGCTCGAAATGCAGGCTGGCACCACCGCCCATCGTCTTGCTCAGACCGAGAATCCAAGGTTCATACTCTATCATCATGCCTTCTTTCATCTCCTCCTTGTCCCGATACTGGAACACATAGCCGAACCCAGTGTCGCCCACTGAGCCGCGCACGCCAACAAAGGTGGTCTTGTCCTTCTTCATCTTGCCGTTCATCTTTTTCTCGGAGTATCCGAGGTGAGGAATCACCCCGCCGAAACTGAACTCAGCTGCAATGTGATTCGACTTGCTACCGGGATTTTTTGTTGGGGTGACATCATCTGCTAAAAAGTAAATATCAGTTGGTGCAGCTGTAGTTGTCGAAGCTTTGGTAGTGTAAACTTTTCTTGTTTCACAAGTATTTTTTACATTTGTATTTAAAAAGTCACAAGTATCTTTTGTTGAAACGTCAGCATTACCGTTAGGGTTAGAACCAGTAGTAAGACGCGTAAACGACTTTAAGGTCGCTGGTACCATAATCTCTGCTGGTTTAACATTGAGTGTCATCGAAGTTCCGGTAATTGCTTTAGATCCTTCCCAGGCTTTGGGAACATATTGGACGGCAGTTGCAATGGTAGTAGTAGTAGTTGTTGTTGTAGTTGCCGCCGTCATAGTTACTGTTGTGATGGATGTTGACAAAGTCTGTACAACAACGTCTACCATATGTGTTCCAGGCATTGAATCCTCTTTTTTGACATGGGCGATGGCGATCTTGCCGATGTCACCCAGCGCAACGCTCAGCCCGAACTCCACTTGATCAATATCTTTGTTGCCACTATCCCTGGCGCCATCCATCACCAGGTCAAGCTGCACGCTCGCCGGACCGAACGAGTTGGCGTAGGAGACCACGCTGCCGTGGCGGTAAGTGGTCTCGGAATTGCCGTAGGCGAACGAGTTGTCCGTGATCGCCCCGACCGAATTGAAGGAGGCGCTCCAGATCTGACCTGCAGTGATGGTGCCGAAGCCGCCCTTGAGGCCGGCGTAGGCCAGTCGTCCGTCGGTCAGGCTGGCCTTGGCGGTGTTGATCTTGTGTTCGAAGCGGTAGACTGCGGTCAGGCCGTCGGAGATCTCGCTGGAGCCCTTGATGCCCCAGCGGGAGCCGCCGTCGGCGAACTTGGTGTCGCTTTTGTGGGACTCCACCCCGGCGCGCAGTGAGCCGTACCAGGTGGCTTCGGCCGAAACAACTGACGGCGCGCTCAGTTCACTGAGTCCCAATAATAGCACATTTGCAAGCCTCAAAAAATTGAAAAAATAATGAATGATGCTCAAATTGGAAATCAATTTAAGTAATTTGACAGTGCTATTTTGCAACATTTCCCAGTTTTGGTATCAATAATGTCAATTTCAATCTCATATTCACTGAAATATTCAAAAGTTGTTGCATTTACTGACATGGACTTCAAGTTGATTAAAACCCCATGTATTTTGATTCAATCCGAAAAAGCATAAAATTTTTCCATTGATAATTCTGTAAAAATCGATGTCATTTGACAATTGTGGAATTGGGGTGCAAAAAACCTGTTTTTCAAATTCAAAACAAGTCCGCGTAAATCAGCATTTTCTGAATTACTGCTGCAAAAGCAATATGAAGTTGCAATGTTGATGATATGCAACGTAACAATTGTTCACAATGAAGGATAAATTAAAAATCTAGCCTATTATTAACTAAGTTGAGTCATAAAAATACCTCAGAATTATGCTTTAATAGGGCTATTAAATGGCTTGAAAACTGCGGTTTTTTAGAAGAACTGAGCGCGCCGTCAGTTGTTTCGGCCGAAGCCACCTGGTACGGCTCCCTGCGCGCCGGGGTGTCCTCCCACGACAGCGACACCAAGTTCGCCGACGGCGGCTCCCGCTGGGGCATCAAGGGCTCCAATGAGATCTCCGAAGGCCTGACCGCAGTTTACCGCTTCGAACACAAGATCGACACCGCCAAGGCCAGCCTGACCGGCGGCGGGCGACTCGCCTACGCCGGCCTCAAGGGCGGCTTCGGCACCATCACTGCAGGTCAGATCTGGAGCGCCTCCTACAATTCGGTCGGGGCGATCACGGACAACTCGTTCGCCTACGGCGATTCCGAAACCACCTACCGCCACGGCAGCGTGGTCTCCTACGCCAACTCGTTTGGTCCGGCGAGCGTGCAGCTCGACCTGGTGATGGATGGCGGCAGGGACAGTGGCAGCAAAGACATCGACCAAGTGGAGTTCGGGCTGAGCGTTGCGCTCGGCGATATCGGCAAGATCGCCATCGCCCATGTCAACAAGGAAGATGAGATGCTCGGAACCATGACCTACACGGCAGAGGTTTACATGCATACAATGGGTACTGGTAATGCTGCTAAAATCCACTACAGCCCGAAAGATTGGTCGGATGAAGAGAAAAAGGCTTGGATGAGCACCGGAACTCTCATTACAATTGCAGTTCAACCGACTGCTATATTGGTTGCGAAAAACTTGGCTACAGTCCAAGTTAAACCGCCTCTAACGTTTGTCGGGAATAACAGCTTGACGTATACTGTTGATAGAACTAACCAAGGTTATGTGGATTTAAGCGCCACCAGCGGCGTCAATAGCTATGGCGAAGATAAAAAGAGTTTTTATGTTGGTGGATCATGTAATATTCATGACTCAAGTGCAGACGATGCCTGTGTAATAATAACCGGCGCGTTTTATATCACCCCAACGCGTGTTCCCGATACGCCCGGCACTAATACTTGGGCTCACTATACGTTTTTTGATGAGGATGTGACCAAAACAAAAGACATGAATCCCGGCAGCAAGACGAATCACATTGCGGCCGAGTTCAGTTTCGGCGGTGTGACCCCCTACCTCGGATACTCCGAGAAAAAGATGAACGGCAAGATGAAGAAGGACAAGACCACTTTTGTCGGCGTGCGCGGTTCGGTGGGCGACACCGGATTCGGCTATGTGTTCCAGTATCGTGACAAGGAGAATGCGGACGGCACGAAGCCCGAGCCATGGATTCTCGGGCTGAGCAAGGCGATGGGCGGCGGAGCCAGCCTGCATTTCGAGCACAGCGACCCTGGTGTTAAAAACATGAAGAGCACCACGGGTGTCTGGCTCAAGGTGGACTTCTAGCCCGTTTGACTGTTGGACAATGTGAAGTACAAATGGAAGGGGTGCTTTGAGCACCCCTTCTTTTCTTTGATAGTTCCAAAAGCGGTCTCCAAAATCCAACAGCAACAGATCTTATCGAATCCAATGCGAACCTCATTGCGTTTGCTTTACAGGCTTGCATCAAGACAGACTTTGCGAAGTTCGGCAAATGATCTAAGGCACATTTCCTTTCATTCACTTCTGAGATAGATTCTCAGCCAATCAGCATCTGGTTTAAATTGAAAACGGTTTAACTATGAATTACAGACAATTGGTCGGGGTGAGTAGTTCGAACCGCCGGCCCCTGCCTCCCGAAGGCATTGCTCTACCAGGCTGAGTTGCACCCCGAATTGGATTGGTTTCAATAGTTGTACCTACTCGCAAAACTCACAATATCAAACAACGCTTCTCAATAAGGCATATGAGAAAGGAATTGAAATGCTGCGATACTTGGCTCGGGTAGCGAATCATTGCGCTGCGCTGATGGCACTGACCAAGCAAATGGATGCATGGAAGTAAAAGGTTCCTCGCAGACGCTGATTATTGAGAGTATGCAGGCTGAAGGGACCGTGGCTGAGCAAATTGCGCCCGCAGCTCTAAGCTAACAGCCATTGCAGTGGAGTTCTCGCTTGGCGGAGCTGCCTTCTGCATAGGATATTCTGAGAAGAGGACCGATGGTCCATCAATGAAGGACAAAACCACTTTCGTCGGTGTCCGTGGTTCAGTGGATGACATCGGATTTAGCTATGTAGTGTCTGCTAGAAAACCCCCCTTTTGAAATTTATTTTCCAGTCATTTTCAGTTTTTTTTCGTCAGCCCAGAAATCATTTTCCAACAAATCAGCCCGTTTGCGCGCATTTTTGACCGAATTGCTGATTTTTGACCGGCCGAGCCGAACTCGGGCCACACCTCCCCATCCCAGCCACTTTCGACTGGGGATTTCGCATCTGCTTGACCATCGCGGTGCCGTCAGGCGGCCAATTTCAGTCGGTGCCGCTCCTTTTGTCTCAACCGCTCAAGCACCAACTGCCCGTAGCGGTGCACATTGCATGCCAAAACCGACAGTGCCACCGTGCGCTCAAAGCCCTTCGCACCATGCGTTCGCACCCGGTCCAAGCCGCGATGCTCCAAATCGTTGATCTTTGACTCCACCGCCGGATGCTGTTGCCGAGCCGCCTTGAACGGCACCTCCAACTCGCGCCGCTTGGCCACCTTTGACAACTTGCCCTTGGCCGGCAACACATTGACTTCCAACAGCTCATCCAACTGCTGGCGGTTGTCCGGACTGTGAAACCCGCGGTCAAAACTGCACTGGTGCAAGCCCGCATAACGCTGCTGAGCCGCTTTGACCATCGGCACCGCATAATCCACATCCTCGCCTTTCCACATCACCTCATGGTGCAGTATAAACCTATGTTGATCCTCCATGATGCACAACGGCACCCCCAACTCCACCGGGCGACCCGCCTTGCCCTTGGCAATCCAACGCGTGTGCGGCTCAAACACCGAGAACATCTTCTCTGACTGCGGAATCACCTCGCCGTGCAACACACGCCGCTCCACCTGATCTGCCAACTTGTCCGCATAGCCCTTGAACTCGGCAATGTCCTCATGCAACTTGCCCTCGACGCCCACCTCCCGCAACTCGCCCAAGGTGTGCCCCGCCCGCTGTGCCAACTTGGCACAACAACTCAAATACTCGTGCACCGCCGCCGGTCTCGCCTGCCACTGCCGGGACTTGCGGATGCGGTTGTAGAGCCGCTTCAACTTCTTTTGCAAATGCTTGTGCTGTCGCCAGCCGCACACCGAATGTCGCTTGCACGCCTTGTGCATCAGTTGCAACAGACGCCGCACCGCATCGAACAACAAAGACACATCCGTTGGGAAATGCACGTCAGTTTCCACCACGAACGAGTCGCAGCGTCCGCGCAACATCTCGCCCGGCCCCTGACCTTCCAGCTCATGGCCAGCCTCCACAACCAGCGCTGACACCTTGCCCAGAAACTCCACGCTGAACAGCGCAACGTTGTTGACCAACTGCTGCATGGTATACTGCGAATCAAGCCACTTGCTGTGACCGAGCATCTGACGCAACTTTTCATGACAGTTCGCAGTGTCCTGCAACTGGTCAAAATCCATGCCCGCACCTTGCTTGACTATCGCCAGCACCAAGGCCTGCCACAACCCCATGGCCGGACGACCGTTGTTCAAGTCCACTGCCGGCAACACCTCGTCTTGCAACAACTGGTGCAACCGCTGGCGCAACCTACCATTTACACACAAATAGAGCTTGACAAAACAGAAACCAGGGTGTATGCTATGTTTCATGTTAGCGGCACAGTCCATACCAGCCACACTGAAACAGCCGGCGAGTTTGCGGCGGCTGACATCGGTGTTGGCCCAAGAGCGGTTCAGCAGCCGTTTTGCGGTGGCCCGTCGGGTGTGCCAGGAGTTTGGGTTTGTTGATGCCTGCGGTCGTTTTCGCACCAGCAGTTGCCAGGCGGCGCTCAATGCGCTGGAGCGGCGCGGTCAGGTGGAGTTGCCCAAGCCTTTGGCCCCGGTGCCCAACAGCGGTCGCGTGCGCGGTCTTGAGCAACCGGTGCCGCCGCCGTCAGCGGTGCCGCCGCGGGTGGAACAGATTGAGGGTCTGCACTTGGTTCGGGTGGATCACCCTCAGCAGCGTCGCACTTGGAATGAACTTGTCGGCCGCGAACACCCTTGCGGTGCGGTCATTCATGCTGGAGCTCAAATGCGGTATCTGGTGGTCTCGGAACATGGCATGGTCGGGGCCTTGGGGTTTTCAGCACCGGCTCTTCGCTTGGCTGTCCGCGAGCACTGGCTCGGCTGGGATGAGACGCAATGTGCACAGCAGCTGAATCAGACGGTGGTCAACCTGAGCCGGTTTCTGATTCGCCCGATGGTGAGCTGTCGCAACTTGGGTTCCAAGGTGCTGGGGTTGTGTCTGCGGCGGTTGCCGGCGGATTTTGAGGAACGCTATGGTTATCGACCGTTGCTGGTGGAGACCTTCGTGGACACCCGGACGCATAACGGCGGTGTGTTTGCCGCCGCCGGCTTTGAGCGGGTGGGCGAGACCACCGGCCGCGGGCGGCACGCTGCCGACCGGACTGAGTGCCGCAGCGTCAAGTCGCTGTGGATGCGCGGCTTGTGTCGCCAGTGGCGACGCCGGCTTGGGGTGTCGCCACCGCCGTCGCCACCACCGGTGCTGGGGTTTGGCGAGGGCTTGGACCGGGCGTGCTGGGCCCGCAACGAGTTGGGCGGTGCACCGCTGGGAGACCGGCGCAGCAGTGCACGGCTGGTCACCAGTGCCCAAGTGATGTCCGAGCAACCGGGCGAGCCGTTCACCACCGCCGCCAGCGGCGACCGCAAACTGGTGGCGGGACACTACCGGCTGATTGACAAGCCGGCGGACTCCGAAGTCAATCCGCAGAACATCTTGGCGGTGCACCGCCAACGCACCGGTCAGCGCATCGGCGGCTGCCCGATGGTGGCGATGGTGCAAGATGGCACCGACCTGAACTTTGCCACTCATGCTGGTTGTGGCAACCTGGGGGTGATCGGTCGCAATCGCAAAGGTGCCAAGGGCACCTTGGGTCTGCATCTGCACAGCACCCTGGCCATCGATGCGGACAGCGGCACGCCGCTGGGCATCACGCGCCTGGAGTTTGACGCCCCCGATGGTCAGGCCGACGGCAGCAAGCCGCTGGAGGAGCGCAAGTCAGCCCGCTGGCTGCGAGGCTTGCGAGACCTGGCACAACAGGCCCAGCCGGGGGTGACATATGTGGCGGTGATGGATCGGGAGGCGGATATCTTCGCCATCCTGGCCGAAGCCCGGCGACTGCACAAGGTGGAATTGCTGGTGCGGGCCAAGGTCAACCGCCGACTGGCGGCCGACGAGGCGAAGCTGTTTGAACAGCTGGCCGACCGACCGCTGCAAGGTCGCCTTGAGATCGACCTGCCGCGGGCCTCAGCCCGCAATGCCACCCGCACCCAACGCGCCAAGCCGCTGCGCGAAGCACGCACGGTGCAGGCCGACATCAGATGGGGACGGTTTGACATCCCGCCCACGCGCGAGTTCCGCGGCGAGTCGCCGGTGTCGATGACCCTGCTCAGCGTGTGCGAACCAAACCCGCCCGAAGGGGTCAAGCCCCTGTGCTGGCTGCTGCTGACCAGCTTGCCGGTCGACTCCTTGGAACAGGCCGTGCAGGTGATTGACCTGTATCGGCTGCGCTGGCTCATCGAGGACTGGCACCGCATTCTCAAGAGCGGTTGCAAAGCCGAGGAGGTGGAACACAACCAAGCCGAGCGAATCGAGCGGGTGGTGGCCATCAAAGCCGTCATCGCCTGGCGACTGCTGCTGATGGTCGCACTCGGCCGCGACACCCCGGAACTGGCGGCCGAGGTGCTGTTCTCAGATGTGGAGCTGAGGGTGATCGAGGACTTCGCCTGTCAGCGAAAACTGACAATCAAGCCCGAACAGTTGAGCGGTGCGTTGACCATCATGGCGGTCATGGGCGGGTATATGCATTATCGCAATGCGCCGCCGCCCGGGGCCAAACTGCTGTGGAAAGGGTATGCCTATTTGTCAATCTGCACCAGCACCTATGAACGATTGATTGAACTGAACGGGGAAGACAACTTCTATCAGCTGCTTCGTCCAGACAAAGATGTGTGTAATAGGTAGGGCGCAACGGCTCGTTGCAATACAACGTCTGAAGACCGAGCAGAATCTTCGGCAACTCATGGCGTGAGTCCAGGTTGATCTCGATCTCTTCTATGAATATTCCACCGTATTCGGGATCCACTTTCATTACGTCTCGCATGGCATGACTTTCATGGTAGGTTTTACATCGAAGATTCGCTGAAATTCAGGCTGATCGTCCGTTTTTGAGCCTGATCCGAGCAAATCGCTAATTCTTCGTTCGCAATTATATATCATATTGTGTTTGTTTTCATGTTTTTACATGGTTATATAACAAACACTATGTATCCTAGTATCGAGACAAAAAACGTTCAGGCAAGCATGGAGTCTGAGCCTTTGAGTTCTCCTGCTGAACAAGAAGATGGTGTGGTGCCAACCTGTATTTTGAACACAGCGATCCTGAAATGGACGACAAGAGGAGCTTAACAGGTATTTGGCTTAAGGTGGGCTTCTAGTCGATTTGCTAAAAATACAAGCCGAACAATTGACGGAAAGGACGCATTGCGCACTCCTTCTTTTTACCTGCCGTTCCAAATCCCAGCGACAATCCTAAACCGAAGCCGCTACTATGAATCCCAATACAGCTCATTGCCCCCAGCAACTGTCTCAACAACTGGCGAGTATCTATCTTTCGGTTCACTAATAATCCAACATCAGCGTGCGAATGGTTGTAAAATCACCATCGCAATCCTCTTGCGCTATTAACCAAAACCTCTGACAACATCAATGGAGATGATATGATGCAAACCCAACATCTTTACACTCGCACGCGACCGGTGAATAGCCATGGCTGATCAACTCACGAAACCAAGCCGAATCTCAGGCCAACCGCACAACAACTTCTTCACTTCAAACTTCAAGACGCCTGGTCGGGTGCAACCGCTGCTGTCGTTGGCCATGACACCACAACAGCAGGCGCTGTTTGACTGGGAAACGTTAACAGTGGAATCCAACACCATAACCGATCCGCAGGATCTGGTGGCTCAATACGTCGACCTGGTTGTCAAGGTTCGGCTCAAGGAGCATTCCGATGTGTGGACCAGCATGGTCATAGAGCACAAGAGCGGTCCCGACTCGGCTGTGATGGACCACAGCTGCTAGGATATCAGGCGGCCCTGTACAAGCAGGGTGCAAAATTAGTGTTGCCGCTGATTTTGTATCACGGCATGTCTGAGTGGCACAAGCAGAAGACGTTTCAAGCGTTCAAGCACGCTGGACTGCCAGTCGAGCTTTTGCGCGAGTTTGAAAGAGGCCGGCTGGACTTTGAAGCGTTTTTTGTATGGCTGAAAGACCCGTTGATTCAAGAACGACTGAAGGGATTGCCGACGGCGGAGCAGTTGCTGTTGCACGTGATGGCGAACATTTGGGAGGCGAATGCAGAAGACCTGAAGAGCTGGTTCAAGCGGTTTCGCTCGCTGCCGGATGATGAGCTGACCGAGTTGAGTGAAAGCGTGTTCGTATATTTCATGCAAGTGCGTAAGGAAGCGGTTAAAATAAGTGAAATAGAACGTGCATTGGAGGCGATAGAGCCGGGAGATGAGCACATGCAGTTGATTCAAGAGAAATGGAAGGAGTGGTTGCCACTGACAGTGGGCGAGATTCGTGAGCAAGGCAAAGAAGAGGGCCGGGAAGAGGGCCTAGAAGAAGGCCTAGAAAGAGGTCTGGCAAAAGGTCGCGAAGAAGGTATCCAGCAGATGGCTATTGAAATGGGGAGGCGATGCATCGATGACGGTCGCTCGGATGACGAGATTCAAATGTATACAGGACTGTCACCAGCCAAGATCAAGGGCCTGAGGAATGGCAGGAACGATATCTGAGATCAAGTTCGGTTGCCCTAATTATGTGGTGTACTACATAATTGAGATGATTTCACTTGGTTCGGACATGCCGTTTCGGTTTGAAGGAATATAACAAGTATATCGAACACTACTATTTATAATTTTCGCCAATCGAAGCTACTACCTTAGTAGCCTTTGCGTTGGTTCAGAGTGAGTTAAGAATTATGACAAGAATTAGATTAGATACCATGCTAGTTCTGTTGATGACCGGCACATTGCCATCGTTCGTTTAGGTTCGGCATCACCCCCAAAAGCGCATCACCTTAGAATTCGGTATTATCAGTTATTGAGTGTCTGATACGAATTCCAATTTTTGTCAACACGGCAGGGGTAGAACCACCCGGATTTAGTCATAGAACTAGATTCGCTTCCTTCGTAAGCTAAAGGTTGCTTCAAAACTGTTATACAAAGGTTAGCATGTTTGAGATTTAGCTGGTGTTGAAAAATATCATTCTGAGATAGCTTTGATCGGCACTTGCATACTACCAATTTTTTCAATATTGCACTCAAGTACATCTCCAATCTCTACCGGACCTACACCTTCTGGTGTGCCTGACATAATTACATCACCTGGATATAGAGAGTAGAATGAGGAAGCATAGGCGATGAGTTTTGCAGTTGAAAAAATCATCCTGCTTGTATTCGACTGCTGACGCGTTTTGCCGTTGTGCGAGAGTGAAATGTCAAGATTGTCCGGATTGGTTATCTCGTTTGCGGTTACTAGCCAAGGCCCTAGCACCGAATGTGAATCAACTGCCTTTCTAAGGCTGCGATCTTCTGCACCGCGAATTGTCATGTCAAGTCCAATTGTATAACCGGCGACATAATCTAGAGCTTCATCTTCCTTAACGTTCTGACATTTGTGACCAATAACTATCGCTAATTCGACTTCATGGTCGGTTCGACGATTTGCAAAGCGAAGGTTCACCCCATCATCAGGTCCTACGGGAATAGGTGACTTAAGGAATAATCCATAGGTTTCAACGCTCTTTACTGTATCACCACCACTAATTCCAATATCTTCGTTAGCTTCCTGCTGATGTGCTTGGTAATTCACAGCGGCGCCAATGATTTTTGATGGACGAGCGATTGGACTGTTCAAATGTAAATCTCTAAGTGAATGTATTGGAGCGTCTCTGCGCAGCTTATGGATAATTGGTATCAGCTCATCAATCTGTGAAATTAGTAAATCCCCAGGTGGTTGAGGCCAGGTCGGTGTTCTGATACTGGCCAGAGCATCGCTAACATCTTGCACGTTGCGCCCTTCTACAACACCTAATCGATTTTCATTGAATCGGCAGATTTTCATTTTAGTGGAGTGTGTTCTTGTTAACTGATTTCAGTTTGCCTTGAGCGTCTTGGTAGACAGCTATAATTTTACGGTGTTTTGCAATAAATTGAATTGCTAATTTGATTCCCAAAATTCGCATTAGAGGAAAACCTGCCTGATTTCTAGCTCAATTACTTGTCAATATTGGTAAACTCGTACGTTCTCACCAGTCAATCACAGGTACCTTAGGCAAACTGTTATAAGCAGGATTAGCGTGGTTTATATACTACGAAACATAAGCTTTTTAAGGTGGTATGTTCTTCGCTGGTGCCCATTCAGTGGATAACCTGGCCTTGGTGCATGATGCTGTCCGAATTGTTCTATATGAAAAATGCCGGGTGAGTCAATACTTGCCAATGTTAACTCGGCTGACATTTCTAAGAACAGCACTCAAGGATGGTGGCGAGCAAGCAAAACAATTCAAGATCTGAATCCAAGGTATAACCGCATTTATTCGGTGAATCGCCGAACCGGGCAGCGCACAATTGTGTGAACCTGTCCAAGAATTATTATGCCTCTAAAGTGAATTTAAGGTAGAGGGAATAACTGCTTTCACAAGAAACGCGAAATCGAGTTTTGTCATCACGCTTCAAAACTGTCGTCGCTCTTCATGCTCTATCTACTCTGACTGCCGCCAGGTTGCGCCTCAGACCATTGAATGCCAGCGCCAGCAGGTGTACCGCCTTCCCGCTGCCTTCATACTTCTCCGCATAGCCGCGTTCTCGCATCTGTCGCATCGCGTCGCTCGCTGCTGCTTGCGCTCTCAGTCCAAGTACCACCTTCAACTCCAGCACGAACACCTGATCCGCATGCAACAACACCAAGTCCGAGCGACCGCGCGAACTGGACTCCTCCGGTCGGATGTCAACGCCATTGGCCGTGAAACAGGCATACAGCACACTCGCATAGAATCCCTCTTGGCGGGCCAGCATGTTGCGAATATGCCACTGATACGGTATCCCCGAAAACAACGAACGCAACTGCCTCTCAAAACCTACGAAGTCATTCTCGGCTAACAACCGGGCCAAGCTCTCGCTTCGTCTCATCGCCTCCGACCAATTGGTTTTCAACGCCTTGAGCAATTCCTGATTCATGCTCAACCGCACTTCGTGGTTGGGATATTCTAGCTTATAGTAGTTTCTCTCACTGCGAACCTCACGACCTGTGATGGTCAGATACCCGCACTGGAACAGCAGCGCGTTGACACTGACATTTTCCACCTCGAAACTTGACAGCTCTTCTTCATACATTGCCATATTCTCCAACTCCAAGGTGTTGAACCGGCCTTTGGCCATCATGTTGTACAGGAATCTCGGTGTGCCAGTTCGGTACCAATGAGGTTTGAATTCTCTTTTTTTGAAGAGTAGCAAGACATCGAAGGGGTTGTAGACCTTCTCCTTGCCAAGCCAGCTGTAGCCGTTGTACCAGTGTCGAATCTTGTCCCGGTCCAGCCCCTCAAGTTCCGGAGCGAACACTGTGTCAATGTCGGTATCCGTGTAGCCGCAGATGGTGGCAAACTCAGGATCAAGACTGATATCTTCAAGATTGTTCAGTCCTGAGAAAAGGTTGACCTTGGAATACATGCTGATGCCGGTGACAAATACAAAGCGGACGTAATGGGCACAGCCCTTGATGATCCCGTAAAGGCCATGCAGGTAGTCACGATTGACCTTTGCCTGTTCTCGGCTTTCAAGCAGGTCAAGAATCGGCTTGTCGTATTCATCCACTAGAAAAACTACTTTTTGCTTGGTAATGTCATGGAGATTGATAATGAGCTCTTGCAAGCGTTGTGGTCCGTCGCCTGGCAATGGCGACGCTTCAAGGCCCGCCTGATCTTCATGTTTTGCGATCTGTCTGAAGATGTGGCTTTCAAGACTGCCCGGTTCGCTGTATTTAGAATCAAAACTCAGTCGTACCACTGGATTGCTGACCGTCCAGTCCCAATGGCCATGGATGTGCAGACCTCGGAACAGTTTCTCATCGCCCTTGAACAATTGTTGCATGGTGTCCACCAGAAGCGTCTTGCCGAAGCGGCGAGGGCGGGATAGGAAATAGTATTTGCCACCGTCAATCAATTTTTTGATATGCGGTGTCTTGTCCACATAGTAGCAGTTCCGGATCCGCATCTCTTGGAAGGATGACTCCCCGATGGGAAGAGTGAGTTTGTTCATTTTCATTGCTCAGCGTGTTTGTTATTGAGATTGTAGCACAATGGGGAACAGATGCCCCATGAAATCGGTCCCTTTGTTCTTGGGTTGAACATCTCAGACCATCTGATGCGCTTTCCGACCTGACACAAATCTGTTATCAAGTAAACTGAAATTCCTCAATTAACCGAACTTTGCTCGCAAATTTTTATCGGCGGAGACTTTTTCGTCATTAATTTTAGCGGTTAGCGTTCAATTACTGACCAGTCGTCATTTCGTCGTGCCAATTGTCATTCTATCTGCCTAATAATCCTTTTTATATTATTGAATATGAATCAAAAAATGGTTTTATATCAATCGAATTACAGCTATTATTCACACTAGTATGTCTTAGCTGAATTGAACGATTTACTCACAGTTATTCTTCAGAAAAGAAAAAAATTAAATTTTTTTGACAATTCCACTTGACATTAATTTCTGTTTGATACAAAATTGACATTCAAGTGCCGATTTGTGCCTAATAGTGGTAATTAGTGGAAACAATGAACGATTACGGATCAAGTCCAATATCAGTAGATTCAAAAGGACGCATGGTGATACCTTCTAAATATCGCGAGCAGCTGTTTGAGCTGAGCGAGGGGAAACTTGTGTTTGCGTTGGATATCCATGAGCCATGTATTGGAATCTATACGCTAAATCATTTCAATGAGCTTAGAACAGCGCTGATGGAAAACAGGAATGCCTCGGCCGCATTTCGCAAAGTTTTGCGGCTGATGATTGGTACCGCCCAAAATTGCGAGATGGACGCTAATGGACGTCTGATGGTACCTAAACAGTTGCGCACTGATGTAAACATTGATAGAGAAGCGGTTCTCATACGCCCGGAACAGTCAAGGTTCGAACTGTGGGCTAAGGGAATTTGGCATGAACAATATACCTCTATACAGGCGAATGCTTCCAGTGATGAGGAAACACAAGAACTCCTTCGTTCAATAAAAATCTGATTATACGAAATTAACACATGAACTTAGCACCTGAACAATTAGGGAGTCATACTGCCATTATGATGCAAAATGTTGTTAACTCCCTCATAACAGATCGAGCCGGAGTTTACGTCGATAGTACATACGGACGCGGAGGGCATGCAGGCGCAATACTTGACGAATTAAGTGTTTGCGGCAGGCTATTTGGATTTGATTGTGATACAGAGGCGATCAAATGCGCCTGTGTCAAGCATAAGCGAGATTCAAGATTCACAGCAATTCATGCGCGATTCTCTGAAATTAAACAGGAGATTCACACCCGAAAACCACAGATCAAAGTTTCGGGCATATTGGCAGACCTAGGGGTTTCATCTCCCCAACTTGATGAAGCTGAACGCGGTTTTAGCTTTAAACACGACGGACCTCTTGATATGCGTATGAACCGAAATGAGGCGTTGTCAGCTTCTGATTGGTTACAGACGGTAGGTGAGGGTGAACTTGAGTCTACACTTCGCACCAAAGGAGAGGAGCGGTTTTCACGCCGCATCGCCAAGGCTATTTTGGCTCGGCAAAATAAGTCACCAATTCGATCGACGAGAGAACTTGCAGAACTGATCGAAGATTGTGTTCCGACCCGAGAACGAAACAAGCATCCGGCAACGCGTACATTTCTGGCAATTCGTATGCATATTAATCGCGAACTTGAAGAGCTGGAAGTTTTTCTACCGCAATGCGTTGAATTGTTAAGACGTGGCGGACGGCTAGTGATCATCACTTTTCACTCAGTAGAGGATCGTCTAGTCAAGCAGTTCATGCGCAAAGCTACTGTTGGTGCTCCCGGACCTTTGGATTTGCCGTATCGAACTAGCGACTATCAACCGACGCTTAAGATTGTTGGAAAGGCAATACGGCCCGACTTCCAGGAAGTGAAAAACAATAGACGAGCCCGTAGCGCATTGATGCGCGTTGCAGAAAAAATATCTTAGTTTATGCGTAAGTTCAATTATCTGCTCATATTGATTTGCTTGGTAACTGCCGCCGGCACAGTTTGGATCAGGCACGAAAATCGAGCTGTCATCCCGCAACTGCAAGCCCGTTATGACCTGCGAGATAACCTGAATATTGAATGGCGTCGGCTCCTCATCGAACGCACTGCATGGATGCGATATGAACAACTTGAAAATTGGGTGAGAACGGATGGCACAATGAAACTGCCTGATGAGGATTTCGTACTCCTGATGGGCGATAAGCAGGATTACCTGATTCAAGAGGAAAATAGTCAATGAAAGGTCCGGCCTATCGTTCACCAACCCGAGATATTCTGGTTCTGTCAGCTGTGACTGTTGCTTTCGTGTTGCTGACCGCTCGCGCGTCTGTATTGCAGATTTCTTCAAACGAGACATTGCAAGCCGAAGGGGACGCTCGTTTCGTGCGCGAGCAAGTTGTAGTTTCCAATCGCGGAATAATCACAGATCGCAATGGAGTGGTTTTAGCGATCAGTACCCCAGTCGATTCAGTATGGGCAGAACCAAACATCCTAAAGCAACATTCGCAACGGTGGAATGATCTGGCAACTGAACTTGATATTACAGTTGAATGGCTTGAAACCGAAATTAATAAATACGCCAAGCCTGATCGTGAGTTCATGTATTTGAAGCGGCATTTACCACCACAACATGCTCAGCGCGTAATTGATCTGGAGATTCCCGGCGTGTTCCTGAGACGGGAATATCGACGATATTATCCGCAAGGTCCCTCATCTGCAAATCTCATTGGATTTACTAATATTGATGACATCGGTTTAGAAGGTGTGGAGCATTCAATGAATGACCAGTTGCAAGGTCAAAACGGAATGCGGCGCGTTATCAAGGATCGGCTTGGCAATGTAGTTGAAAACTTGGAGACCTTGCGTCATGTAAAAGACGGAGAGGATGTTCGTCTCAGTATTGATGCTCGTATTCAGCAAGTCGCTCATAAGCAATTGGTCAAGACTGTTACTGAGCACAAAGCCAAAGGCGCTGTGGCAGTCGTTGTGGATTCGTCTACAGGTGAAATTCTAGCGATTGCCTCCGTGCCAAGCTTCAACCCAAACGTCACCAACCAACGCAATAGAACTCGAAACATTGCGGTGACCGATGTATTTGAGCCTGGGTCGACTGTAAAACCATTGGTTATCGCAAAGGCATTGATGGATGGAGTCGTTCGCCCTGATACGATGGTCGATACATCGCCTGGGCAGGTTTGGGTTGGTGGCTTCAGAATTCAAGACGTTCGCAATTATGGCGAGCTGTCTGTGCGCGATGTGATAATGAAATCAAGCAATATTGGGATGATGAAGATAGGCAGTCAGATCCCTCCGGAAGTTCTCGCTGATTTTTATCGCCAGCTCGGTTTCTCGCGTTCAACAGGCAGTGGTATTCTCGGCGAGAACTCGGGACTGTTTCCTAACCGTAGTCGTTGGTACGAAAGCGAGCATGCGGCACTGACTTATGGTTATGGGTTTGCTGCGACAGTGTTGCAAATTGTGCAAGCCTATTCAGCAATTGCCAACGGCGGTGAATTGCAGCCGTTGACCATAACCCCCAACGGCCAGCAACATCTGTCATCCTTGGTTATGCCTCAAAGCATTGCTGCTGAAGTGACAAAAATGATGGAACGCGTGGTGACACCAACAGGTACTGCTAAAAACGCCAAGATTCCACTGTATCGAGTTGCTGGCAAAACTGCAACAACAAAAAAAATCATTGAAAAGCAATATGCAAACAAGTATTTGTCAATGTTCACCGGATTTGCACCGGCATCAAATCCGCGGCTCATAGCAACTGTACTTGTCGATGAGCCGGGCTCTGGCGCATATTACGGAGGTGTGGTGGCTGCCCCTGCTTTTCGTGAGATTATGACGGTAGCTTTAAGATTGCTAAATGTTCCACCGGATGATTTGGGACAAATTGCAAAAGTTGATGATTTCGAAATGTCCGATGCCGACACAGAGTTATGACTATGACTACGGCATCCATCACCCCCAAAATGAATTTGAGTGAGCTTCTTGGAAGCGCTACACAATTGGATATGGCAAATGATCGCTTAATTCATGAGATTTGTGTTGACAGTCGTGAAATTGGCCCAAACAGCTTGTTTATTGCGGTTCCGGGTATTAGCTCTGATGGCCGCAAGTTCATAAGACAGGCTATTGACGCCGGCGCCAGTGCAATATTTTTCGAACAGGGGGATTTTATCGCTGAACCTCATTCAAGCGTGATTCAGGTGGGTATGCGGGGTTTGCGTCGTAAGCTGAGCATAATCGCTGACAGGTTTTATGGATGCCCGTCATCAAAAATACACGTCATAGGCATAACAGGTACCAATGGCAAGTCAACGGTTGCCAGCTTGACTGCTCAAGCGCTTGAAAAGATAGAACGAAAATGCGCAATTATTGGTACGCTTGGCAGCGGATTCCCAGATCAGCTGACCCTCACTTCGCTGACTACTCCTGATCCGGTATCGTTGCAACGAGAATTGGCATCAGCATTGAATCGAGGTGCCGGTTATGCGTGCCTTGAGGTTTCATCGCATGCTTTGGATCAAGCGCGTACATCGGGTGTACGCTTCTCAACTGTGGTGTTCACCAATTTGAGCCAAGATCATCTTGATTATCACCGAAGTGAGGAGCACTATCGGGCCAGCAAGGCCAAATTATTCACAGAATCAGCGGCAAAACGCGCAGTGATCAACATAGATGATGACTTTGGAATTGAACTGATAAACAAATCGAATGCCGAGTCTCTGGTAACCTATGGCAAAAATAAACGAGCTGATGTGCAGTTGAGTAATTGCACAGTTTATCCGCATGGACTTGAGCTTGAAATGGTTGTCAAGAGTCAAAAGATAAGAGTAAACAGCCGATTGCTAGGTCGTTTCAATAGCCTTAATCTAGTTGCTACAGCTGCCACCTTGCATGCAATTGGCGTGGATGCCAGTTTGATCGAGCAAGCTTTAAGTGAAGTGGAGCCGGTCACTGGTCGACTGGAGCTTGTTTCTAATTCAAGCCTGCTTCCAGCGGTCTATGTCGACTATGCCCACACACCAGACGGTTTGGCACGGGTTCTTAAAAGTTTGAGAGAGGTTACACGCGGGCAGATCTGGTGTGTGTTTGGTTGCGGTGGTAACCGCGACGTTGCCAAGCGCCCAATGATGGGTGAGATAGCCGAGCGGCACTCGGACAATGTCATTCTAACCGATGACAACCCTCGCGCAGAAAACCCTGCCCAGATTGTGGGTGACATTAAATCAGGCATGAAAAACAATCCGTTTGTGGAACACAACCGGAGACAAGCAATTTATTTCGCGATATCACAAGCGCAAGCTGAAGATGCCGTGTTGATTGCCGGCAAAGGCCATGAGAAGAAACAAATTTACGCTGACCGGTCAGTAGCATTCAACGACCGTGAAATAGCTGATGAGATGCTGCGGAGCTTGAGATGATGACTATGTATGAAGTTGCTCAAGCCGTTCAAGGCGTTCATGTTGGAAGTAACAGCTATATCAAAGCGATCAGTACGGATTCTAGAACCATTGTACTTGGTTCGCTGTTTGTAGCGCTTGAAGGAGAGCGTTTCGATGGACATCAGTATGTCAAGCAAGCTGAGGCAGCCGGAGCGCTAGGCGCTCTGGTAAGCCGAGAAGTTAACGCTGATGTTCCGCAGGTGGTAGTTGCCGATACCGGGGATGCGTTGTTACGATTGGCAGGTTGGTGGCGCCGTCAGTTTGACATTGCGCTGGCTGCTGTAACCGGCTCAAATGGCAAAACCACGGTTAAGGAGATGATTGGTAGCATTCTAAATAGCGCTTCGTCTGCTCTCATTTCAAAAGGCAACTTCAACAACCAGATCGGTCTACCTTTGTCACTGTTAGAAATTCGTCAGGAACACAGCTTTGCAGCGGTTGAGATCGGAATGAATCAAATCGGTGAGATCGAGCAGCTGTCTGGTTTAGCAATGCCGAATGTCGCAGTTATTACCAATGCTGGTGCGGCTCATCTTGAACATCTTCATTCGATCAGCCAGGTCGCAGCAGAGAAGGGCAGAATCATAGCCTCACTTCCGGCACACGGCATTGCTGTACTGAATCGAGACGATCAGCATTTTGAATATTGGCAAGAACTTGCCAAAAACTGCAAAATCATTTCATTTGGATTTTCAGATAATGCTGATGTTCAAGCGCAATACTTGCCAACTGAGACCGAAGCGGGCGTATGTCTGCAAACGCCGGTCGGACCGATTGCTGCAAGCATGCAGCTTGTTGGGCGACACAATGCCGTCAACGCGGCCGCGGCCGCGGCCGCTGCAATTGCACTTGAAGTCGACAGTGGGCATATCAAGGCCGGTTTAGAGTCTGTCCAGCCAGTGCGCGGCAGGTTGCAGATGCGTGTGCATCGAATGGGTGGCAGGCTCTATGATGACACCTACAATGCCAATCCGAACTCAGTCAAGGCGGCAATTGATTTTCTTTCAGAACTCAAAGGTGATCGCAGGTTGATTATCGGTGATATGTTCGAACTTGGAAGTGATAGCGAACAATTTCATCGCGAAGTTGGGCGTCGCGCGCGTGAAGCAGGAATTGGACGACTATACGGGCTTGGAGAGCTGAGCGCGCATGCTGTCATGGAATTTGGTCAAGGTGCCCGCTGCTATCTCCGGCGAGACGAGCTGATGAGCGATGTTTTAAGCAACCTCAGCGCGACGACAGTGTTGCTTGTCAAGGGGTCACGCGGCATGAAGATGGAGCTTGTCGCAGATGAGATTTGCGCTGTAAATGCCGAATTTTCGGGAGAAGGTTCATGTTAGCTGACCTGTTTCTCAGTTTCTCAGACCAATTCTCTTGGTTGAATGTGTTTCGTTACTTGACATTTCGTTCTATCTTGGCGGTGTTAACTTCGCTGATTGTGGGTGTTGTCTTATACCCATACATCATTCGTAAACTTCGGCAATTTTCAATTGGTGAAGTCGTGCGCAGTGATGATGTGCCGTTACACTCAGGCAAAGAAGGCACGCCGACAATGGGCGGGGTCGTGATATTAAGTGCAGTTGCAGCGTCAACTTTGTTGTGGGCTGATCTTTCAATAGATTTCGTTTGGATAGCCTTGGTCGGTTGCTTAGCATTTGGTGTTATCGGTTTAATCGACGATCTCAAGAAATTTCGAAAAAATCACAGCAGCGGCGGGCTTCGTGTACGACGAAAACTGCTTTTACAAACGATTGTCGCCGCCGTCATTATGACAGTGCTGTATTTGACTGCAGATACTAGCGAGCAAACCTCGTTGCTCATACCATTTTTAAAAGATGCACTATATCAAATGCACTACTGGTTCATTCCGTTTGGCATGTTGGTGTTAGTTGGTACTTCTAATGCAGTGAATCTGACAGATGGACTCGATGGGCTTGCAATTATGCCTGTTGTACTCGTTGCCGGAGGACTAGGGGTATTTAGCTATGTTACCGGACACTCTGTATTTTCCAGTTATCTGGGCATTCCTTTTGTTCAGGGGGCTGGTGAGATGGTTGTATTCTGTGGGGCTCTGGTTGGTGCCGGCCTTGCATTCTTGGTTTACAACTGTTATCCCGCCCAGATTTTTATGGGCGATACTGGTTCTACCGGCCTTGGTGCGGCAGTTGCGATTATCGCAATTGTGATTCGACAGGAAATAGTATTAGCAATCATGGGAGGGCTGTTTGTACTTGAGGCAATCTCTGTCATTACTCAAGTTATTTCCTACAAGTACTTTGGGCGCCGGGTGTGGTTAATGAGCCCCTTGCATCACCATTTTGAGCAAAAAGGGTGGCCTGAGCCAACGATCACTGTTCGGTTTTGGATTATTTCATTGGTACTTGTTTTGATAGGGCTTGCCAGTCTGAAAATCAGGTGATATCAATCATGACGCGCACTAATTCCAAACGCACCAGATCAATTGCCACCAAAGGCGACGCAATAGTGATAGGACTAGGGAAGAGCGGTGTTGCATGCGCTGAATATTTGGTAGACGAGGGCTGGAATGTTGAGGTGGCAGATGTTTCACTGCGCCCACAACTTGTGTCTGCAATGACGGAAGCGTTGCCCGGCATCCGGATTCACTCACCGATATACCCGGAAACATTTCGGCATGCCGACCTAGTGGTTTTGGCTTCAACTTCTACACTTTCTAATTTCCGCGTTGCTGAGATTGCACGAGACTGCGGTTGCAAAGTTCTCAATAGCCTTGAACTGTTCTTTGAGCATCGTGCTGCTCCGGTGATTGCGGTGACAGGAACCAATGGCAAGAGCACCGTTACAACTTTGTTAAAAAGTGTGGTGGAGCGGCAAGGTGGTTTTATGCGTATTGCTGGTTGTCGCGGCGAGCATTTCACGGAGCTTTTGAGTCGATCTCAGCCAGATGCATATTTGCTTGAATTGTCTGCTCTTCATTTAGAGCAAGTGTGTAGCATCAATCCGGATCTTGCAACCATTCTCAATGTTTCACCCGATCACCTTGAGCACTACGAGACATTGGATAAATATGTTGAAGCCATGTCTAAAACCATTTCCGACGCCAAGACAGTTGTTGTCAACCGAGATGATCCAATTGTTGCCGCTGTACCTGTGAACGGCAACAAGATCTGTATTGGATTGGGAGAGCCTGATGAAGAATCGGACTATGGTGTTATTCAGAGTGAATCAAAATCTTGGGCCGTGCGCGGTCAAACCCGCCTTTTCGATCTGAATCAGTGTGCGATAACTGGTGATCACAACATCGCAAACCTGCTTGCAGTGTGTGCCTTGGCAGACTCGGCCGGCTACCCTGTGGATTCAGTAACTTCGATGTTGACTCAATTTAAGGGGCTTCCATACCGATGCTGGGATGAAGGTGAATGGAACGGAGTGCAGTGGGTGAATGATGCGCGCTCAACTAACGTTGGCGCGGTACTCGCAGCAATTCAGTTGAGTACAAGGCCAGTCATTTTGATTGCTGGCGGATTTAACCGCGGTACAGATTTTTCGCAGCTTGAGCAGAGAATTAATGGTCAGTTGCGAGCTTGTGTCCTGTTCGGGCGAGACCGTAAACAAATTGGGAGCTCTTTCAAAGATACAGTAATAAAGCACCAAGTCGATGACATTTACGATGCTATCAAAATCGCAGATGAGATGACTGAAGAAGGGGATTGTGTGGTGTTTTCACCCGGTTGTGCAGGCAACGATCAATTTGCCGACTATGAGCACCGTGGCAAGACGTTTTCGCAAGCGTTGCAGATGCAAATCACATGAATTACGCGCAATACCAATTCAGTGTTCAGGATGCTGGTGGAAAGCAAGCATTTTTTGATCCAATGTTGCTGATTATCTATCTCACATTGGTTTCAATAGGGATGATCGCAGTGTACTCCGCAACCATAGCGCAAGCCTTTGAAACCGGTGATCCTTTCATATTTCTGCGTAAGAACGCTATTCATATCACACTTGCACTGTCAGCGATGGCGGTTGTTGCATTCATACCTGTCACAGTATGGAAATCATTATCGATCCCATTGTTGATATTAGGGATTGGCTTGTTGATACTTGTGCTCATTCCGACTATTGGCATCAAAATTAATGGAAGCATGCGATGGATTCGGATTGCCGGCTGGCAGTTTCAACCTTCTGAGTTTGCTGAGCTGGCTTTTCTAGTGTTTGCGTCGCGCTATTTATCTGCGCGCCGTTATCGACTCAACCGATTTATTACCGATGTCGCACCTATATTGGGTGTATTTTCCTTGTTCGTTTTATTGCTTTTGCTGGAACCGGATTTTGGCAGTGTCGCGGTGCTTGGAGCGATGCTAGTCGGAATACTGTATCTCAGCGGGATGCGTCTGCTGCATTTAGGGCTGTTTATAAGTGCTGGTGTGCTTGGGCTTGTTGCATTGATAATCGATGAACCATATCGATTGCAACGTGTAAAGAACTTTATTGATCCTTGGGAAGATCCGTATGGTTCAGGCTTCCAGCTCGTGCAGTCACTCATCGCATTTGGCCGTGGGGAGCTGTTTGGTGTTGGTCTTGGCACTAGTGTGCAGAAACTTTTTTACTTGCCATATGCCGGTTCAGATTTCCTGCTGGCTGTCATTGCAGAAGAGCTTGGATTTGCCGGTATCTTTCTGATTATCTTGCTCTTTGTAATGCTGATTTGGAAAATTTTTCACATTGCATGGTCGGCTGCAGCGATTGGAGATTATTTTTCTTGCACTTTGGCGCAGTCGATAGCATTGCTAATTGCCATATCGGCATTGATAAACATGGGTGTCAATATGGGAGTGTTGCCGACCAAGGGATTGACTTTGCCATTTATGAGTGAAGGCGGTACGAGTCTGATCGCATATTCCATAGCGATTGGCATGGTTTTTTCTATTGAACGCAGGACGCGCCAAGAGCTAGCCAAATGAGCTCGGTAATGATTATGGCAGGTGGCACCGGCGGACACATTTATCCAGCTCTTGCAGTTGGCGCAGAACTTCAGGCGCGCGGGATCAAGGTGTTTTGGATGGGTGTGCGGAGCGGCCTTGAAGATGAGCTGGCTCGCAATGCCGGATTTCAATTTGATTCAATTCAGGTCAAGGGCCTGCGCGGCGCTGGGATTGTGCGTTGGCTTACACTACCGTTTTGGTTGATGGTTGCGCTCTTTCAGTGTTTTGGAATTATTTTAGAGCGGCGCCCAGATCTTTTGTTGGGTATGGGTGGCTACGTATGCGGCCCGGGTGGGATTGCGGCTTGGATTCTACGGCGACCTTTGGTGATCCATGAATCAAATTCCGTTGCTGGATTGACTAATCAAGTTCTTGCGCGTATGGCAACTCGCATCTTGACCGGATTTAAGACGACTAAGTTAGGGAGGAATTCGGTGCATGTGGGCACTCCGGTGCGAGCGGATATCCTCAAAGCAAGTCAACAACGCAACATTCGTCAGTTCAATCGCGACACACCGTCTAATCTGTTAGTACTCGGTGGTAGTCAGGGGGCGCAGGTATTGAATGAGACAGTACCCATTGCTATTGCAGCACTCAAGCACCACCAACGCCCGAAGGTGATGCACCAAACCGGCCGTGGTCGATACGATGCTACAGTCGCTTCATACCAGGCTGTTGGTGTCGAAGCTGACGTGACTGAATATATAGATGATATGGGTGGTGTTTATTCATGGGCTGATGTTGTTATTGCACGAGCTGGAGCTATGACATTGGCCGAGCTATCAGTAATGGGAATCGCTGTGATACTTGTACCGTTTCCTTACGCGGCTGGAGATCATCAACGAATCAATGCCCAAACACTTGCCGCTGAGAAACGTGCTTTGGTATGCCTGCAAAATGATGGTTTTAGCGGCGAGTTGAGCCGAATGGTCAAAGAGCTTTTTGATGAGTCAGAGTTAATCGTAAAGCTATCAGAGCGTATACGAGAAATTGCCTGTCCCAATGCAACGCAGCTTGTGGCCGACAATTGCGTAGAGCTGATGCAGAAATAAATTGAATCAAATGAGCCGGGAGTTGGATGAAATGCTAATGTCAGGACTGCAAGGTGAGCTGCGAAAGGATGAGCCCATGAGTCGTCATACTAGTTGGCGCGCTGGTGGAGTCGCAAATTGGTTTTACTCGCCACGTAGCAGAGGTGATTTGGGCCTTTTTCTTAAGCGGTTACCGCGCGAAGCCGATGTCATTTGGTGCGGTCTTGGTAGCAACATGTTGGTACGAGACGGTGGTTACCTTGGCGTGGTAATTTGCACGCACAAGGGATTGAATCAACTCAGAACTAGTGGGAATAATGGAGTTTATGCAGACGCTGGTGTGCCCTGCGCCAAGCTCGCTAGGTACGCTGTAAATAATATGCTTTGCGGAATTGAATTCATGGTTGGCATCCCCGGAACAGTTGGTGGTGCGCTCGCGATGAACGCTGGTTGCTTTGGTTCTGAAACTTGGGAAGTCGTGCGCTACGCTAAAACCATCGACCGAAATGGTGAGGAAGGTACAAAACCGCAAACCGCAGTCAGTTGGGGATACCGTAGCGTTGCACATGGCGATAACGAATGGTTTACCGGCGCTGAGTTTTCACTCAAACCGTGCACTGGGAATGAAAACGGACTGTTGAAAATCAAGCGATTGTTAAAAAAACGCGCGTCCACCCAGCCTATTCAAACAGCCAATGCAGGTAGTGTTTTTCGGAATCCAAAAGGTGATTATGCAGCGCGGTTGTTAGAGACAGCCGGGCTTAAAGGCTTTGCGTTGGGCGGTGCGCGGTTTTCGCCCATGCATGCGAACTTTATTGAGAATCAAAGCGGGGCGAGCGCGCGAGACATTGAGAATCTGATCGACTATGCAGTCGAGCAGGTGGAACGAATTCACGGAATTAAACTTGAACTTGAGGTGAGGATCATAGGAGAGAAGGTGTAACAATGAGAGATTATGGAAAAAAAGAATTTGTCAGATTTGACCGTTCAAACGGAAATTTGACTGTGGGGGCATCAAAGCATCGTATGCGACGCTATACGATAATGACTGCAATTGGTCTTTGTTTGTTGCTGACGGGATTGATTTGTGTTGACTTCGTTTTGCAGCCGCAGCGGTTTCAGGCGAAGAACATTGATGTTGTCGGAGATTTGCAAAATATTCAACCGAATCAGATTCGAGCGGTTATTTCAAGGGTTTCAGCGAGCAACATATTACGCATTGACATGGCGCGGGTGGCTGAGGCTGCAGAATCGTTGCCATGGATCAAGGATGCGACAATCAGTCGCAAATGGCCGGACACCCTTGAGGTGCGTGTTAATGAGCGAGTTATAAAGGCAAAGTGGAATGAAGGTAGGTGGCTGGATCAGGTTGGTTTTCCAGTTGAATTGCCGTTTTATTCCAATAATGAATTACCGCAGCTGCGAGGCCCCGATCGAGCAGCCCATGAAGTTCTTGCCAAGTACCAGACTTGGCAACGTCAAGCGCGTGCTGACGGGCTTGAAATACTAGAAATGGAAATGTCAGATCGCGGCAGTTGGGACATACTTGTGCAACCGCTATACGATGACTACCAAAGCGAGAAAGATGAGTCAACAACAAGTCAACAGATACAAATTGTACTCGGCAGTAAAGATTCTCAGTTGCAAATTGACCGTTTTTTCGAAATCTATCGGGAATTTTTACATCCAGTGCGCGACCAAGTTGCTGTGATCGACATGAGATACCCCAACGGGTTGTCGGTTGATTGGCATGATGAACCGCCGAAACTGGCTGATAGTTTCCTCATCTCAAAAACCTAAGGAGGTTTGGTTAATGAATTCAAATAAAAATGTAGTTGAACAACCGTTACTAGTTGGCCTGGATATAGGATCTTCAAAAGTTACATTCCTTGTTTGCGATGTAGCTGGTGGTGAGTTGGAAGTTGTTGGAGTGTCCTCGGGCAAGGTTCGTGGCATACAAAATGGCATGGTCACGAATATCGATCAACTGGTGAATTCTATCAGGCAGGCCAAGCGAGATGCAGAAACCATGGCATCTTGCGAAATTAATAGCGTGGTCGCCGGAATCTCCGGTGCTCATATTCGTAGCAAGAACTCTTACGGTGTTGTTTCCATTCGCGGCAATGAAGTGACTCATGACGATGTGAGTCGGGTAATCGATGCAGCTCAAGCAGTACCGATATCGACGGAAGAAAAACAATTGCATGCTCTTTCCCAGCAATTTGTCATAGATGGACAATCTGGCATTCGGGAACCGATTGGGTTGTATGGAGTCAGGTTGGAAGCCTATGTACATGTGGTAATGGGCAGTGTCAGTCCTATACAAAATATTTTGCGTTGTATGAATTGTTGTGACCTAGAAGTCGAGGAAATCGTGCTCAATCACATCGCCACTGGGCAAGTGGTTTTGACCGATGATGAACGCGAACTTGGTGTCTGTATGATCGATATTGGTGATGGTACTGCAGATATTGCTACGTTTTGCAACGGTTCCATACAACATTCAACCTCTTTTGAGGAAGCAGGTGCAAATCTGACCAAGGATATCGCAGTGACATTGCGCACGTCAACTGAAGAGGCCCGAAGAATTAAGCATCGTTTTGGGGTTGCGACCCGTCAAATTGTGCCTAATGGAGAAGTATTTGAGCTTGCAGCTATTGGAGATTCAGATGCTCGGTATATAGAACGGCGAGAGCTAGCTCAAGTAATTGAGTCGCAGCTAAGGGGAATTTTTCAGCGAATTTATGACAATTTGGAAATGCACGGTCAATTGGAGTCAATTCATTCGGGCCTGATTTTGACTGGAGGTTCGTCCAAGCTTGAGGGAATAGAAACGTTGGCCGAGGATATTTTCGAACGCCCGGTTCGATTGGGAGTGCCACAGTATTACGGACCGCTCAGTGAAGTGGTCGATCATCCGAAGTACTCCACAGTTGTTGGTTTGTGCGAGTATCGCAATGCTACTCGCCAATATGCTCCGGTTACGAACTTTAGTGGTGGTTTTAATGGAATGTCAGATCGCATGTTTGCGCGTTTGTCTGAAAGTCTACGCCGATTGTTTCGGCGAGAACAAGCGGGGGTGTTTCAACCGCATTAAAAACATATGGAACACAAGCAAAATTGGAATTGGTGAATTTATATCTGGTCTGACTGGAGTCAGTTGCCGGCGTGATGTTGAACTGGAGATTAATTGAAATGATGGAGGTTTAGAAATGGGAGATATCATTCAAAACAGGTTTTTTATTCAGCCTGAGAGTGCGCAGAATTATCAGCGTGCAAGAATAAAAGTGATTGGTGTTGGTGGTGGTGGCAGCAATGCAGTCGATTACATGGCCAATGAGAGAATTGAGGGAGTAGAATTTTATGTTGCCAACACGGATGCGCAGGCGTTAGCGCGGTCGCAGGTGCAGCATAAAGTTCAGTTTGGCGATAAGACTACTCGCGGGCTAGGTGCCGGGTCGGTTCCGCGTGTTGGACGCGATGCTGCCCTTGAGGATCAAGAAAACATCGTAAATCAGTTGAACGATGTAGATATGGTTTTTATCACCGCTGGGATGGGCGGTGGCACTGGCACTGGTGCGGCACCGGTTATCGCACAAGGTATTAAGGAGGCGTACCCTCAGGTACTCATTGTTGCGGTAGTCACTACACCATTTAGTTTTGAAGGTGCTAAGCGCAATCTTTGCGCAAGGCAGGGTCTGTCAGAAATGAAGAGGTCGGTTGATGCGTTGATTACGATTCCGAACGACAAAATCATTGAGGACGGTAATTTGCTATTGAATGATGCTTATCGAACTGCCAATGATGTATTGCGTGATGCAGTAAAGGGTATTGCGGATCTGGTGGTACGACCAGGCTACATGAATGTTGACTTTGCGGATGTGAAGACTGTGATGTCGGAGGCCGGATCTGCGATGATGGCTTCAGGTCGTGCGAGCGGTGAAAACAGAGCTCGCACTGCCACACAGAACGCAATCAGAAATCCATTGTTAGCAGATGTCAATGTAGCAGAAGCCCGAGGGATGCTAGTCAATATCACTGCAAGCAGTGCTGGAATGTCGGCACAGGAACTTCAAGAGATTGGAGATATTGTGCAGGAAGTTGCCTCAGACGAAGCAACCATCATTACTGGACTTGTGTTCGATGAAGAACTAGAGGAGCAGCTTCAAGTCACAATTGTTGCCACTGGTCTTGAGGACACAATTCCTGATGAACAACCAGAATGGGCAGTGGTAACACAATCTCAGGATAGCATGTTTTCAGAATTGGTAGCAGAGAGAGCGATTGATGGGCATCGCGAAGATTGCGTGGAGGAACTTAATATGCAAGAATACATGCTCGATGAAAATTTGAACTCGGAACTTGTTGAGGATGAAGTAAACCAAGGAGAACAACAACAGTTGTTTGAAAGCGATATCATCGGTCAGGAGGGATCATTGGAGCAACCCATCGAACAGGAAGACCTTGCTGGCGATTTATCAGATTCTCAGTATGAGTCTGAGGAATCCGTTAGAGGACATGAGCGGATTGTTGAGGAAACAGGTGTTGAAGCTCCTTCTGGCGATTTAAATGGGTCGCATGCAAAAAATGGTGAACAGCTTGAAGGGTATGCCCACGAGCTCTGGATGGAAAACGCCATTGAGACTGATGAAGGTCACTTTGAGATTGAATTGATTGAGACAGATGAGCCGGAATCGCTACTACCTAGACTTGAAGATGAAGAGTCGCAAGCCGAAACAGTTGCGGTGCCTAGTGTGGCAAAGAGACCATCGCTATTGAGAATTCGAGACAGTATGTTTTCGATGCACCATCGCAATGGTAAGAGTTTATTTGCACAAGAGAAACGTTCGGTTAATCCCTGAATGAAGAGGCACATTGATCAAAATCACGAAATGAACGGACTGTCGTAGTGACTTTATGACTTTATGACTTTTGTCCTGCTGCGGCAGTTTTCGTTCATTCAGTTTCGATCATCGGTGTTGCTCAATGGGAATATTTTAGACATTAGTAGTTTGTCTTGATAAATACGCTAATATCGCTTGATTTGTGTATCTAAAGTTTGTTGGCAGGAAAGGCCACTTGTTGCGAAATATTGCGCTTGGTTTTTATTGCCCATCAAGCCCATTGCTTTAATAATTGTCGTCCTAACTCCAAGGCAGTCTCAGTCTGCTTGTTAAACCTGTAGTTCTCCGTTCCCTAATGGAGTCAAAATGGCCTTGCCAAAGATCTGGATTTTTGGAGGTATGGTAGAAAATGTTATGCCAGAGCGAAATCAGAGATTTAGGCGCGAACGTAGCAAAATCAGCTGATTTCTCGCAAAACACTCCCTGCCTTGACTGAAAAAACCTGAACCTAAGACAATCGATAAAGGTATTCTGCAAAGTATCCAAACGACTGGACTAGCAGAGCAGATTTGCCAAATAACTCCTAATCAACTCAATCAGACAAAAACCAGATGCCGATTCGATCTGGAATTGATTTATAAAAATGAAAGAACAGCCACACATGATTATGTACTGCTATGATTGTAAAAAAACAGGACTTTTGAAACTGTACTTTTGTATTGTGTAGGCTGAGCATAGATTGTCCAAATTGGATTCCGATTCTAAAGATGAAGAAATTCGGTAAAATTTCAACAAAGGTAAGTATTGCTTTATGAAAATAACTGATTTCACAGCAATGAGGTTTATTGCATCGAATGTCAAATGCATTGGCACCAATTACTATGATTTTCTGTGCTCAATATGACTATTCAACGATTTTTGGAGAAAAGTGGTTACCATAAGCGACGATGAGATTCGGCAACAACTACCCTATCATGGCGAGGATTACAGTTGGGAGTTCAAGCTGATAGAATTCAAAGGAGAGCGCCCGACAAACCCACGAAGAGATGACTTGGCCGATGAAATGACTGCCTTTGCAAATGCAAATGGAGGCATACTTTTATGCGGCGTAGCTGACAATGGTCATATTCAAGGGTTCTCTCCAACGCAAACAGCCGCAGTTATCAAGCTGCTAGTTGAAGTTAGCAAGGATAAAGTTAAGCCGCCACTACGAATTAACCCTCAAAATCGTAAGCTAGATGGTAAGGAATTTGTGCTTGTAGAAGTACCAAAAGGCGATACCGTGCATGAGCGAGAAGGACACGCATTTTTACGAGTAGGCGCGATTAAGCGACACTTGAGCTTTGATGAATGCCTTAGATTAGCACAGAACCGAGGCCAAAGTCGGTACCTGCGATTTGATAAACAAACTGTACCGAACACCGGGTTCCATACGCTCAGCGAAAATCTGTGGATTCCATTGCTTAGTGCGGAAGGAGTCCAAGAACCTCAAAAGGGTTTGATGAATGTAGGGGTTTTAGCAGAAGATGAATTTGGTTTGGTTCGTGCGACTGTTGCAGGAGTGTTGCTTTGTACTCCGACACCGCAAAAATGGCTGCCTCAAGCTGTGATAATGGCTACGCACTATCAAGGGCATGACCGCGCCTCAGGTCAATGGAACGCACAAGAAATAACTGGTCCTCTCAATTTTCAGGTAGCGGATGCGGTAAATTTTGTTATCAAAAACATGCGTGTTGCAGCGCGTAAGTTACCAGAGCGAGAAGATATCCCCCAATACAGCGTTAGTGCTGTATTTGAAGCGCTAGTCAATGCGATTGTTCATCGAGATTACTCTATGTCTTCGCGCCGAATTCGGTTATCAATGTTCAAACAGCATCTTGAGATTGATTCGCCTGGTGAGCCTCCCAATGGCATGTCTATAAAAGGTATGGAGACAAGTCAATCAACGCGCAACGAAGTGATTGCTTCCATATTTGGGCGAATGTCTGTTGGTGATATTCCTGGGTCGAGTGCCCGTCGATATTTTATGGAACGCCGGGGCGATGGTGTTTCCATTATCAGGAGTAAAACTCAAGAAATTACTGGTAAACTACCACAGTACAAAGTAGTTGACGAGTCTAATCTTGTTCTGAGTATTCCTGCGGCAAAGCTTGTATTGAGTCCATCAGACTCCACAGTTACGGTGCATGCAGATGGGGAACCTGTGTCGGATGTTGATGTTCTGGCTCTGTTTCCAAACAAAACTTGGCTCAAGGCAACGACAGGTGAGGCTGGCGAGGCAGAGCTTGAACTGTACACAACACATCTTCCAATGACTGTCTATACCGCAATACCCGGTTATACCGGTGGAATAAAACGGGAGTGGCTACCAAATCGAGGCGGTCTGTTGCAGGAACTCAATCGGCTTCCAGACGGGGGTGCAGTTATATTCACCACAAATCAAGGGGTCCTACCTGGTCTGAGCGGGGCACTTAACATAAAACAAGATTCCTATGGTCGTAACTATATTTATGCAAATAATATCGCCATAGATGAAGGTCGTCAACAACCGGTGTATTTTCGGTTGTGTCAGCCGCTGAAACTCACGGATGCATATGGTTCTGAATTGGTCGCAACCATTATTGACATTATTGGTAGCTCTGTTTTGCTGGAATATCGTAAAGTTGTAAAACCCGATTTGTCGAATGTTCTAAATTGAACAAGTTGTATTGATTTTAATGATGAAAGTCGAATAACTGATTTAATTCCTTGGTCCTGAGCATCAAGCGTACACCCCAATCAAGTTAAAATACTCTTTCCAAGTGTAGGTAAATTTGCTTGGGTCTTGTGATGTTTGACTTGCTCTTCGGTAATTCTATTTCGATAAATTGACATTCACCATAGTCTGATGAGACTTATATTAACCCGTCATGCAAAATCCAGTTGGGACCAACCTTCCCTAGCTGACCATGATCGCCCACTTTCGAAACGCGGGCGGCGCAGCTCAGATTTGATTGGGAATTGGATGAATAAAAATGGATACATACCAAAACTTGTGCTGTGCTCCACATCAGCAAGAACCCAAGAAACTTGGTATCGAATTAAACGGTTCATGCCGGATTCGTGTGTTTTGCAATTAGTGCCAGAACTATACCATAGTCATCATGGCACCATGCACTCGCAACTAACAAGAGCAAATGATTCACCTGTAATGATTCTCGGCCATAACCCGGGAATCGCCTATTTCGCGGAATCGATTGTGAGTTCAATCCCGTCTCATCCACATTTTCTCAGATATCCGACCGCAGCCACTCTTGTTTGTGACTTTAGTGCAAATCAATGGATAAATGTACAGAAGAATAGTGGTGAGGTTGTAGATTTTGTTGTTCCGCGTGATCTTGAATAAACCTGAAGAATCCATCTCTTTCACTTAAATACTAATGTTAGTTACAACTAGATTTGCACCGAGTCCGACTGGTGAATTGCATATCGGTTCGGTTCGTACAGCACTTTTTTCTTGGTTGCTCGCTAAACGGCATAATGGTCGATTTCTGCTCAGGATTGAAGATACAGATCAGGCCAGATCAAAGCAAGAATATACCGATGGAATATTAGAGGCTTTAGAGTGGCTAGGGCTTGATTTTGATGGCAAATTGATTTTTCAATCTCAACGGCTTGACTATTATCTGCAAGCCGCGCATGCTCTTGTTGAAACCGGTCACGCCTATTATTGTGTTTGTGACAAAGCACGGCTTGAAGCACTGAGGTCTGAACAGCTAGCTCAAAAGATCAAGCCTCGTTATGACAACAGGTGTCGCGATTTAGGTTTGAAACCATCAACTGATACTGAATTTGTTATTCGCTTCCGCAATCCCTTAGATGGGGTAGTTCGAGTGGATGATATGATTCAAGGGACAGTGGAATACGCCAACTCTGAGCTAGATGACTTGGTAATTATTCGGGCTGATGGTGCGCCAACCTACAATTTTGCGGTAGTTGTTGATGAGATTGACATGGACATAACTCATGTTGTGCGAGGTGATGATCATCTGAACAACACACCGCGCCAGATCAATCTATACCACGCATTTAATGAGCTTTTACCTTGTTTTGGCCATGTACCGATGATACTATCACCCGAGGGACGTAAGCTGTCAAAACGGGATAATGTTATGAGTGTCTTGGGGTATCGAGAAGCCGGTTTTTTACCAGAGGCGCTTCTCAACTATCTAGTTCGACTTGGTTGGTCATACGGCGACCAGGAGCTGTTTTCGGTTAAGGAGATGATAGAGCTTTTCGATATAAAAGACATTCACAAATCACCGGCCGCACTTGATCCGAAAAAACTCGAATGGATCAACCACCAGCACATCATGCAACTTAATCCTCTTGACGCAATTGAGCGAGCAGAACCTTTCTTTCGTGCAATTGGAGTTGATAATCAAATTGTATCGGAGCAGGGTAAATTGGTATTTGAAGCCCAAAAAACACGATCTGCAACCCTAAAAGATTTTGCTGAAAAAAGCGCGTATTTTTTTACAGAAATTGAAAGCTATGACACAAAAGCGGCATCTAGGTTCCTGACTATTGAGACCAAGGATATGTTATTGGAGCTCAGGTCAAAGTTAGCTGAACTTAATTCTGGCGACTGGAATAAAGAAGTGATTCATCAGCTGATTTCAACAATTGTTAAAGAGAATTCGTTAAAATTTGGAACGCTGGCGCAGCCGGTTAGAGTGGCGCTAACTGGTAACACAATTTCGCCGAGCATTGATGTGACAGTCGAGCTGGTTGGTCAAGACCAGGTGTTGCTCAGGTTGGACCGAGCTGTAAATTGGATTAATAGTCACGCTGAATCTAAAAAATGATTCACTGTTATTCGAATTCAGAATATAATAGTCAGTTTAATCAGCAGTCAGCTCGGGGCCATAGCTCAGTTGGGAGAGCGCTACAATGGCATTGTAGAGGTCGGCGGTTCGATCCCGCCTGGCTCCACCAAAAAAGCAACTTCAGTGTGTTCCAAAGCTATTAATTTCAAATAGTCTTTGTGAAAAATTGTTTAATGCAGAATGTCGTCGTCCCCTTCGTCTAGTCAGGTCCAGGACACCAGCCTTTCACGCTGGCGACGGGGGTTCGAATCCCCCAGGGGACGCCATTTTCCATACAACGTTGAATTTTTCAATCTCTTCTCACTTTAAGTGAGTTTGATGTTTTGTTATTAAATTGTATTTTTATCAAGGCGCATCTTTCGACTCTCATCATGTCAAAAGCACATAGCCGTTAAAATTAGCCGAAGTGAAACAAATCAAAAATACAATCATTAGTTTTCTAGTCTTTATCTGTTTGGCCTCGACGGCACTTCAGGCAGATGATGAGATTCGCAAGAGTCCGAATGATCATCGCGAATACCGTTCGCTTACGCTTGATAACCGAATGCGGGTGCTGTTGATATCAGACGTTGAAACTAGTGAGGCCGCTGCCGCACTGGCGGTTCGCGTAGGTTCAGGCGATGATCCGGAGGATCGGCCAGGGTTAGCGCATTATCTTGAGCATATGCTATTCTTAGGCACAGAAAAGTACCCTGAACTAGATGACTACCGTGCATTTATCGAACAAAATGGTGGAAATTCGAATGCTTCTACCTCTATTGATTTAACCAATTACAGTTTCTCAGTTGATGCTGACTATCTGAAACCGGCGCTAGACCGGTTTGCGCAGTTTTTCATATCACCTCTTTTTCCAGAACAACAGTTAGATCGGGAACGCGCGGTTGTGCATGCTGAATATGAAATGCGCACGCAAAGAGATGGGGTACGGCGTTGGGCCGCTTTAAGGCATGCTTACAATCCTGCGCACCCTTCCTCAAAATTTGCCTCCGGTACCAGTGAAACTCTAGCTGGTGATATCCGCGATGATTTGATTAAGTTTTACCGTCAGCGATACAGTGCCAATCTCATGAATTTGGTCGTGCTTGGACGTGATAACCTTGATGTGCTTGAAAGATGGGTGCGGGAGATGTTCTCAACTGTACCCGATGTGAACGCGAGTCAGCTTGAAGTTACGGAACCTTTATTCTTGCCGGGAAGTCTACCAGCATTGCTTGAGGTTAAAACACTTAAGAATGAGCCAACTCTGACACTTTATTTTCCAATTCAGAACCTGCAACCTTACTGGCGTGAAGACCCACAAGGTTATATTGCAAATTTGCTTGGTCATGAAGGTGAGGGTAGCCTGCTGTCTGAGCTGAAGGGTAAAGGTTGGGCTGATGGTTTATACGCAAGTGCTGGTAATTCTGGCATCACCACTTATACTTTCACTGTGGGAATTTCCCTTACACAGCAGGGGTTAAACAATTGGAAGTCAGCGGTTGCTTACGTATTTCAATACATTCGGAAAATTCAAGAACAAGGTGTTGAACAATGGCGCTTTGAAGAGCAAAAAAAACTATATGAGATAAATTTTTTATTTAGTGAGGTTGAAAACCCCAGAGGACTAGTTGGTTTTTTAGCTGGAGAACTGCATAAGTATCCAAGCGAAGAGATTTTGACAGCTCATTATTTGTTGGACCGATTTGATCCTGAGCTTATTACTAGTATCTTGAACCGATTGGTTCCTGAGAACGTTCTGGTAATGCTGGAATCAAATCATGCAAATACTACCCAAACAACCCCATATATTGGAGCGGAGTATTCGCTCTCAGCGGTATCCGAGATGACAATAGAAAATTGGCAGCGCGATATAGCTGATTCTTCCAATTGGTTGCCTCAGCCGAATGAGTTTCTTCCAGACGATTTTTCGCTGGTTGTCGCAGAAAATATGACAAAACCGGTTTCAATTGCGTCTGAGCCGGGGTTGTCGCTATGGTATCAGAACGATACGTCATTTGAAGTGCCCCGTGCCAGTTTTTTCTTCTCGGTTAGATCGCCCGCAGTCAAGGAAGGAGTAAGGCAGAATGTTTTGCATTCACTTTATATAGAGGCAGTTAACGATCAACTGACGGAGTTTGCATATCCAGCTTTACTCGCAGGCCTGAATTACAGTTTATACAGCCATTCTCGCGGCTTTAGCACCAGAATTAACGGTTATAGCCACAATCAATCAGCTATGTTGAGGCGCATTCTTTCCACACTTGTGGACTTAAGAATTGATGAGAAAAAATTCAATGTTTTGCGGGAACGACAAATTCGAGAAATTCAAAACAACAGGCGCGATAGCGCTTATCGTCAAGCTGTTTCTGAATTTTATAAGGCTTTGTTAATCCCTAGCTATTCAGATGAGGAGAGACTTCAAGTCTTACGTAGTATAAGTGTTGACGATCTTGCTGTTTTCTCAAGGCAGTTGCTGAAAAAAATCAATATCGTTGCACTTTCGCATGGCAATGTGGACCGACAGCACTCTAAGCAGCTTGGTGCAATGCTCGCGTCTGCGCTCTTAGACTCAAATTTTGGGACTAATGTGCGTAAAAGTGATGTTGTCGTACTACCAGATGACGGACCTTTTGTTCGCGATATTAAGTTGAAGCATGAAGATTCAGCAATAGCAGTGTACATACAAGGGGAAGACCGTTCAGTCGCGGAAAAGGCACAGTTTTCCTTGTTAGCGCAAATTATTCAGACTCCGTTTTTCTCAGAGCTTCGTTCAGTGCAGAAGACTGGGTATGTAGTTTTCTCTTACTACATTCCACTTAATGAGGTGCCAGGATTGATGTTTGTAATCCAGTCGCCAGATACAGCGCCAGATGAAATGCGAACTAGAATCGATGAGTTTTTGAACGAGTTCCATACTTGGCTTGCTGCATTGTCTGACGAAATGTTTGATGCTTATCGCGAAGGTCTTGTCGGGGTTCTGCTTGAGAAAGACAATACCTTACAGGAAAGGTCCGAGCGCTATTGGCAAGCAATTGATCGCAAGGACCACACTTTTGAACTGCATGAGCAGGTAGCAGACTATATTGAAACTTTGGATCGGAAACAATTTCAGGAATTTGTCAAAAATATACTGATTGATGGGCATGATCGAAGATTGATTGTGCAAGGCTATGGTCAACGGCACGATATTGCCCCACAAAAGGTGGAAGCAGCTGGTTATAAAATTGTAGATATCAACAAATTCAAGTCGAAACTTGAGAGATTTCCGCAGCTATAGGGTAATTTAGTGGTTACTTGCATTTTGCAGCTGGCTAAGGAGACAGGTGCATTACTCCTTGAGCATCAATTGAAGGTTGTCACTGTTGAATCTTGCACTGGAGGTTATATTGCGCAAGCTATTACAAGTGTTGCCGGCAGTTCAAACTGGTTTGAACGGGGTTTTGTTACTTATTCTAATGAGGCAAAACAAGAACTTGTAGACGTTCAACCAGAAACATTGAGAAGTCATGGCGCGGTTAGTCGCGAAGTTGTTCGAGAGATGGCGGCTGGTGGTCTAACCGCCAGTCATGCAAATCTAGCGGTTGCTGTCACTGGAATTGCGGGGCCTGATGGTGGAACTGATTCTAAACCGGTCGGCACAGTTTGGTTAGGCTGGGCTGATGATTGTGGTAATGCTGTGGAAAGGCTTTGTCAATTTGATGGTGACCGAAGCGATGTTAGAAAGTTGACAGTCAAGGTCGCACTGGGTGGAATTGCTGAATTTCTGAATAAAAGAGGATGACAGAGTCCAGTAGGTTGTTCATTGCTATTTGGCCTAACCTGTCAACCCGCTCTAAGTTGACTGCTATACAGGATGATTTGCAGTTGAATGAGTTTGCCCGTTGCACCTATCAAGATAATTTGCATTTGACTTTACTTTTCCTCGGTAACCTGCTCCAAGTTAATTTGGATGAGGTCCAAGCTCAAGTTCGGTCAATTCAGTTTTCACCATTCACATTCAACGTTGACCGCGTTGGATTTTGGCCTCACAATCGCATCATCTGGGCGGGTTGTGTGCACCCAGAGCAGAAGCTGCTATTCCTGGCTGAACAAGTTAGCAGAGTGTTTCCTGAGCTCGGAGATAAAAAGCGGGCATTCACTCCTCATGTGACACTTGCACGCAAAGCAAACAAAAGAATTGGCGTCACAATCGAACCCATAAGGTGGCATGTTAACCGAATCCAGCTTGTTCAATCACAGCTTAGGCAAGACCGGGCACGCTACAAAATTATTGAGAGTTCAGTTTAGCTAAGTTTGTAGATTTTACTCAGTCAGTGTCGCTGTGACTAATCCAAACTTACCGAGATCAGCTGTGACACGGTCACCTGCTTTTATCGGCTTTGGCAAGCCACAAACTCCGGTTGTCACATACTGGCCCGGTTCAATGTTTATACCTCGCGCGCAGAGTCGATTGACAAGCCACTGAAGTGCCAGCAATGGACTGCCTAAAGTATCTTTGCCGGTACCTTCTGTTACTGTTACATCATTGATTATGAGTCGAGTTGATGCGCTGGCAAGATTTATATCTCGCCAGTTTTCTGAGGTTGCTTCGCCTATAACCCAGTCCTTACCGCAGGCACAATCGGCGAGTAGGGCGCTGGCGCCGGCTAATGCAAAGTCGGAGATGCGTGAGTCGGGAAACTCAAGGCTTGGATGCAAGCTGTCAACTGCATCAAGTATTTGCTTGATTGTGTAGCCTTCTTGTCTTGCATTCAGGTTTGTTGCGAAACGAAATGCAAATTCTGCCTCGGCAACTGCCATGTGATTTCCAGTCATTGATAACACGGCATCAGGTCCGTGAGTATGCATCCACAAATACGGCCCTTCCAACGGTTTATTGACACCGATATGCTTTTGTCCGCCAGCGCTAGTTGCGGCAATTTTCCAACCTGAAAGCGAATCACCAGAAAGTTCAGTGTAATACAGCTGGGCAGACTGGCCATCAGTTTCGTTGCTCGGACTGCAATGCGCTGGCAACGCGTTGACAGTTTCACCAGCATTTCGCAATGCCCATAATGTTGCGGCCGCTTGTTTGGGAATATTAACAGTCATAAGTAGTGATATATCAAGTTTTTAAAGGTTGAGTCTATTATCGTTCAAGATATTTGCGTTTTTCCTTGACTTCTTCCCACTCGGCGGCATCAGGCGGAGCTGGAACAATCGATGAAATAACAGGCCATACCAAACTAAGCTCTGCATTTAACTCCATAAACTCTTGCTGATGCTCTGGTAATTCATCTTCAGCATAAATGGCATTGACCGGACACTCAGGTTCACATAAACTGCAGTCAATGCACTCCTCTGGGTCGATAACAAGCATATTTGGGCCTTCATGAAAGCAATCAACCGGACAAACTTCAACGCAGTCGGTGTATTTGCATTTAATACAGGATTCAGTGACGATATAAGTCATCTTCGTTTATTTATTTCTGATGGATATTAGTGAATTGGTATAGTTTACACAGCGCAAAGTGTACGATATGAAACTGGTTAATGAAAATTGTGTAATAACTCAAACTAAACTTGGTCAATTATTGTACTTCTCAAAATTACTGACATATTGATTTTAGGATAACATGATATGGTTTGCAAATGCATGAAATAACCAGCCCTCAAATCTTATCAGCAAGCTTAAGGGTTTGGATTTATGCACGCTGTTTTCTAAATAAAATCTCAGTCAAAGATATAGCTGTAAACAATAACATATTTTTTAATTTTATATTCTATGTGACTAATTCCAAATCAAGAAATAGTGTGTAAAAACCAGACAAAATGAAGTGAGAATCGCACCGACAGGTTGGAAACAGTGAACAATACCGCCTCGCAGACTAATCTGCTGGCAATATCTGAATCCTAATATAATTTCTAGTGGTGTATCTAATCTGCGATAATTGTTTTTCATAAGGTTAGAATTAAATGGCGAGTACACCCCAAAGTGTCTCAAAAAAGCAAGGTTAGTTTTTCCAACACTAAAATTGGTTCAGTTGCATGGTTGGTGGATTCTCCAGTGAGATTTTGCAATTGTAAGATAGGTCTGTATTAGTATACGGAGGTTCAGAGCTTACGATTTCCAATTGTGGGACGTACTGATGAGAGCAACGCAACACGAAATCGGTGAGGGCATATCACCCACCTCCCAATCGCAATTTTGCCACGGGTCTTATGGCGGCGATTCGTTCCGGAGAAAAACTTCTACCATCCACCATTGTGCTGTTGAGAATCTATACAGTAAATGGCCTTCGCCAATATGCATTATTTCGGATGGGCCTTATGGTTTAAACGGGTTTCTAGGTGACCTGCGCACATCAAACGGACTTGTTGATTGGTATCGACCACACGTTGAGGCATGGACTGCAAGAGCGACACCTCAGACAACTCTCTGGTTCTGGAATTCAGAGTTGGGTTGGGCGACGGTTCACCCGTTGTTTGCTGAATTTGGATGGGAATACCGAAGCTGTCATATTTGGGACAAGGGTCTTGGTCACATAGCTGGCAATGCGAACACGCGCACCCTGCGAAAGTTTCCTGTCGTAACCGAAGTATGTACACAGTATGTCAAAGCTCCAACATTTCGCGACGAAACTGGTAAGATGCTTAATATGCAATCTTGGCTCAGGCATGAATGGCGCCGTTCTGGCTTGCCGCTTCGTCTAGCCAACGATGCCTGTGGTGTTACGAATGCGGCAACGCGCAAATACCTCACTACCGACCACTTGTGGTACTACCCACCTCCGGAAGCCTTTTGTCGCCTTTCAGAATTCGCAAACCAGCATGGTAATCCGGCCGGCAAACCGTATTTCAGTCAAGACGGTAACCGTTCGCTCACTGCAGAACAGTGGAGTCAGTTGCGAGCTAAATTCAATTGTCCAGTGGGAATTACAAATGTCTGGAGGCTGCCACAGGTCTCCGGCAATAAACGTATTGACGGAGAACGGCGAAGCATGCGTTGGAAATATAAAAGTTTGCATGGAAGCCAGAAGCCGCTTGAGCTGATTGAGGCCACTATCGCAGCATCATCGGATGCCGGGGATGTAATTTGGGAGCCATTTGGCGGTTTATGCCCAGCCGCTATATGTGCACTACGACTAAGGCGCGAATCTCACAGCGCAGAAATTGTCACCGAATTCTACACTGCTGCTATGCAGAGACTTGTTGATACCTAACAACATTCCTGAGCCACCACAGCCGGTGGAGCCTGTCAACTGGGAGCACTGAATTCTCTGGCAACGAGTTAGGACAGCACTTTTCGCGTGTCCCGACTGGTTCTCAACAACTACGAGTATTGAAGGATTGATGGCTACTGATATATTTACCTTGAACGCTACACTTGCTGCAACAATTGAGGAGGCAGTTGTAAAAACGTTGAACAGTCTCCGTTCGCTATGGGACCCGAGTTCTGAATATGATGCTTACTCATTCGTCCGACAGCCTCAGACTTTTCCTGATGTAGTCCTGAGACGTAGAGGTAACGGAGTCGATGTATTGCTTGGAATTGAGCTCAAGGGGTGGTATCTTTTAGCCAAGGAAGAAGCACCGACTTTCCGGTTCACTGTTTCTGAAGCGGCTTGCAACCCACAGGATTTTCTTGTGGTAATGCCTTGGGTTCTGTCAAATATTCTTGCCGGTTCACCGTTGCTTTTGCGCCCCTTCGTTGAGTCTTCCCTGTACTGTGCCCGTCGGCGTAATTACTATTGGCTTTATGAGCGCAAGGCTGGTCAAGACATCGGTTCAATCGAAGTTTCAGATTCTGCAGCCCCTTATCCCTCTGCTAAGTCTAACATCACAGATAGAGCTACCAAGGATGCCGGTAATAACTTTGGCCGTCTGGCTCGTTACGGACTTATGCATGACTACGTAGTTGAGATGCGCTCAACTCTTATTCGCGGTATACCTGTGAAAGATTGGCAAGCCTTTTTCAAAACTCATATTTCTTGACTGAATGTCTGCTATGAGAAATATGTCATCACTGATGTGCCGACTGTTTTTCAGATTCGCATAATTTACATCATCAAAACAACTTTCACGTTGTTTGGATGTTAAGGGTGATAAAGTAGGAAGTGTTTGTGTAATATTATCATGATAACGCTATGGTTATATATCAGTGAAAAAACCGATACGCCGCGGTGATTGTCCGGTTCTGTACGTTGCCCCAATAACAGGGGCTTGGGCTGGGTGACGAGTAGCAATCGCCGGCTACTCAAATGTTAGGGCAATATCTGAATTGGATGGTACCCGGTGCAAAATCACCGCGACCGACATAGCGCTTGTTGCTAGCATTCAGCATACTGTATTCTGAAACGATCAGATAGCGAAACTGAGCTTTTCGCAGTTATGGGTCGAATCCTTTTAAGCAACGTGACGCTTATAATTGAGTGACTCACAATTACAAATATAAGATTGCATCCAAGCATCGGGAAGCGCTTTTTGAGTGTACAATCCCATTGCTTACAAGTTAATTTTCTTCACTTATAGCTTTCAATTGGTACAACGTCTCAAGTGCTTCTCTAGGGCTAAGACTATCTGGTTCAATTTCACTTAGCCGTTCCAAGACGGTAGAAGAATTCTGGCACGGGATGGGGTCAAAGATCGTTGATTGAAAAAGCCCATCGCAAATTTCCTGTTGTGCAGGTGCAGTGTATTGGGTTAGTTCTGTTAACTTTTGAGAAGCAAGCTTGATTACATGGCTTGGAATACCGGCGAGCCGAGCAACTTGAATGCCGTAGCTACGGCTGGCGGCGCCTTCTTTTACTTCATACAGGAAAACTATATTGCCTTTATGTTGAACTGCATCCAAGTGGACGTTTTTTGCACCTGTTGACGTTTCAGCTAGTGTTGTAATTTCAAAATAGTGGGTTGAAAACATACACATTGCCCGAACGTCATTTAACATGCTGCTAGCACAAGCCCAAGCTAGCGCTAGCCCGTCATAGGTGCTTGTCCCGCGACCAATTTCGTCAACTAAAACCAAACTTCTTTCTGTGGCACCGTGCAGAATTGTTGCCATTTCAATCATTTCAACCATGAAAGTGGAACTGCCGGCAGCAAGATCATCAGAGGCGCCAATTCGTGTAAATATCCGATCAACAGGACCAATGGTTGCACGATCAGCCGGAACATAAGAACCGACATGAGATAGTAGGGTGATAATAGCTGTTTGTCGCATATAAGTGCTTTTGCCGCCCATGTTCGGGCCGGTGATAAGGAGCAATCTATTGTCTTCGTTCAATTTGGTATTGTTTGGCACAAATGGATTGTTTAATACTGATTCCACTAATGGGTGCCTGCCGCCGACGATATCGATTCCAGGTTCGTCAACTAAATTTGGCCGTTTCAGATCAAGGCACTGAGACCGTTCTGCTAAATTGGATAAAACATCGATCTCACTGATTGCCTTCGCAGTCTGCTGGATGCTAGGCATAAATTGTTGCAAGTGATCTAATAGTTGTTCATAAAGAGCTTTTTCAAGAATTAATGCTTTATCCTTGGCGCCGATAATATTACTCTCTAGTTCTTGGAGTTTAGCGGTTGTGTAGCGTTCTGCGTGTTTGAGTGTTTGGCGACGAATATATTCATCAGGAACTTGGTCCGCTATAGAGCGCGAGATTTCAATAGCATATCCATGTGTGCGGCTATATTGAATTCTCAGATTCTTAATACCTGTACGTTTGCGTTCATCAATTTCCATTTGCGCAATTGCCGCACCTGAATCGTCTCTAAGCTTAATTAATTCATACAGTTGGTTATCGTATTCCGGTTTCATCACACCGCCATCACGAATCAGCGCCGCCGGTTCATCAACGATAGCTCGATTTAGCAGATCGGTTAAGTCCGGCAATGGATCCATCAACTGACAGAGTCGATTCACTTCTGGTTGCTCGTTTGCTACTAGATTTTCAATCAAGCTTGGAATAGTTGCAAGTGTATCCTTTAAACGCGAGATGTCATACGGTTTTGCAGTTTTAGCACCAATGCGCGAAGCAATTCGTTCAATGTCCCCAATTCGTTTCAGAACCTGTTTGATATCGGTAATGGACGCAGATCTCAAAAAATACTCAATAACTTGGTGGCGTCGTTCTATTTCGCTATGCGAGCGAGTAGGGAAACGAAACCAGCGCTTCAATTGACGCGCTCCCATTGCTGTTGCACAATGATCAAAAAGATGTATGAGCGAATTTTCAAAATTTCCAGACAATGTTGCTTCGATTTCAAGATTGCGCCAGCTGTGATTGTCAAGCAACAGAAACTCTTCTGTTTGAATCAATTGCAAACTTTGGATGTGTGGCAACTCTTTGCCGTAGGCGTCAATAGCATATTGCAACAAGGCACCAGCGGTTGCAGCAGCTTCTGGCCGGTCGTTACAACCGAACGTTTGCAAATCTTGAATTTGAAATTGCTTCTTGATAAGCCCGCTGGCCCGTTCAATGCTGAAATACCAATCAGGTACTTCTTGTACCCGATTTATTTCTAGTTGTTGTGCCAAGTCGGATGATTCGGCAATGAGAATCTCTGCTGGTTTTAACCTGTCGATTTCAGATTTAACTGATTCTACGTCTGACATTTCCTGAGTTGAGAATCGTCCGCTTGAAATCTCAATTGTTGCCAGAGACCATTTTTGCTTTATTTTTGAAATCGCAATCAGCAAGTTTTCTGTGCGTTCGTCAAGCAAATTTTCATCTGTTAGTGTGCCGGGAGTTACGACTCGTACTACTTTACGTTCAACTGGACCTTTGGATGTTGCCGGGTCACCAACTTGTTCGCAGATGGCAACCGGGATAGATAATTTGATTAGCTTGCGGACATACTGATCAACGCTGTGAAATGGCACACCTGCCATTTTTATTGGGTTGTCGGATGATTTTGATCGACTAGTTAAGGCAATACCAAGTAGTTCTGAGGCTTTTTGTGCATCTTCATAAAACAATTCGTAGAAGTCACCCATGCGATAGAAGAGCATCGTATCTGGATAATCTGCTTTAATTTGGTGATACTGTTGCATAATCGGTGTCAGATTGCTGGATCGATTTGTACTCATGGCGCCTTAGTTTTAAGTAGTGTTTGCAATAAACCCCAAAATATTCGCATATCGATTTGAAAAACATGTCTTTTTATGGGAACGCATGCTAGCGAAAATTTTGTATTCCAATACAATATACGGAATATTTCAGCGAAAAACACATTTTATTAACAAATCTTCACAGTGGTGATGTCTTCCATGGGAGATGTTTTCGACCCGACTCCGGAGCCTGGCAGTACACCGATTGAAGCAATTGAAATTGAGTTTGGTTCGCGTGATGACATCTCCAAGATACTACTTGATCTGCAAGCGATTTGCGGTGGACGAGAGGTGCGCGAGAAGTTGTTTGCGCTGTTGATTGAACCGGCCTGTTGAGGAGGGTCGTCTGGGTATGAGCTTGTGGCGAGTGCTGGTGCTGATTTTGCTCAAGCGAGGCTTGAATTGCGCCTTTGAATGATTGCAACAGCTGGTCAATCGCCATGAGACGATCAGCAGATGCTCGGTTATGGTACACTGCCAAGCGCTACAAGCTGTAACAGATCATTGATAATGTTGGCCTGATAACTTCGAAATTGCTGAGCCATATCAATGCGTTAGTAGTGGAGATCGACGTTGAGTATTTGACCGACAGCAGTTGTTGTATGCTTGCATTGTCGCTAGCCTTGAATGTTATGGCAGCAACGGACAGTACCTGTGAGCAAATCTGAGACGTAATTTCAATGTGGTTCGGCGGCTGCCGGCCTAAGTTGGATTGTCACGAGTACGGCAACGCGAGTCGGGGTCGATATTCCAACTGGACCGCAATCAACCATCCGGTGGCGGAGTCAGCGATCAACGGTTTGGAGTATCATGGATTAGGTTGGGTTTGCACGGTTAAGGACAGCTTTGCATGCACGGTGTCGGTGCTGACGCACAACGTTCACCAGCTGGGGTAGTTGGTATGCGAGCGCGAGTGGTGCTTGGGAGCCTATGGGCCTAATTCAAACTTGGCTGTTGGAATCGCACAGATTAGAGGGTGGACAGTTTAATTCAACCCGGCTGTTTGAAAATCGCCTTTTCAATCCAGCTAGAATAACATTTGAAATTGTCAGATAAATTGTGACAATAAGTGGTTTTCTGGCAAGTACTATATGTCGAATTTTTTATATTCGTTGGTTATCATTCGCATCAAATCGTCGTAAATATTGGAATTTGCCGCAACAACCATGCCATTATCCAAAAAATCCTGATTGCCTTTGAAGTCTGAAATTAGCCCGCCAGCTTCTTGAATGAGCAAAGCTCCTGCGGCAATATCCCAGATTTGAAGTCCTGCTTCCCAAAAGCCATCGAAGCGCCCGCAGGCAACGGATGCCAAATCTAGCGCGGCTGACCCTGGCCGGCGCACTCCGGCAGTGCGTTTGGAGAGCTCTCGGAATATCGAAATCCAGAGGTCTACGTTGTCCAATTCCCTGAAAGGAAATCCGGTGCCGATTAGTGCATTTTCAAACTTGCTGATGTTGCTGGCGCGAATTCTTCGCTCATTGAGCTGGGCACCAACACCTTTGGTTGCTGTGAAAAGCTCTTCACGCACTGGGTCGTAAACAACAGCATGTTCCAACCTGTTCTGGCTTTGCACTGCGATTGACACACAATACTGAGGAATCCCATGTATGTAATTGGTTGTGCCATCTAGGGGGTCGATTATCCATTGGTAGTTGTCGCCACCGATAGTGTGTTCCTCTTCTGCCAAGATAGCGTGATTTGGATAAGCGTTATGGATGATTTCTACGATTTGGCGCTCGGCGAGCAGGTCAACCTCAGTAACAAAATCCCGCGCGCCTTTGACGTCCAACCGCAGTTGGTCGATTCGATAAGCTTTTTGCAGGATGGTTTTGCCCGCGCGCCTTGCTGCTTTGACTGCTATATTGAGAAGTGGATGCATTTTACTAGCTGATTGAGTTCATTGTATACATATTTGAGCGTTTTTATTGTACTGAGTATTCACTAGTATTATTACAACTACAATTAGGAAGATCTACTCAAATGTGCAATTTGTTTTATAAAACGCACTACAGAATATTTCAATTCAAAGGAGAAATAAATCAAACTATGGAAATCTACAAAAATTTTATCAATGGGCAGTATGTGGATCCAGTCAGTGGCATATGGATGGACAGTGTCGATCCATATTCAGGCGAGATTTGGGCACAAGTGCCACAAAGCTCTGTTGATGATGCTGGCAGAGCAGTGGCTGCGGCAAAGCAAGCTTTTGACAACTCTGAGTGGACAAATATGACTGCTAGCGCTCGCGGTAAACTGATGCGACGGCTTGGTGATCTAGTTCATGAGAACCGTGACCATTTAGCTCAGCTTGAAGTCCGTGACAACGGCAAGCTACTGTCAGAGATGACGGCGCAAATGAATTATCACCCAGAGTGGTGGTATTACTTTGGCGGGCTTGCTGACAAGATTGAGGGATCAATCATGCCGATTGACAAGAATGATGCGTTTTCTTATACAACCTATGAGCCGCTAGGCGTGGTAGCAGCAATCACTGCCTGGAACTCACCGCTGCTATTTGTTGCATGGAAATGCGCTCCCGCGTTGGCCGCTGGTAATACTGTCATTGTAAAACCTTCGGAGTTTGCTTCTGCCAGCACTCTCGCATATGCAGAACTAGTTCGTGAAGCTGGGTTTCCGGATGGCGTTTTTAATGTTGTCAGCGGCTATGGCACTGATGTCGGTGCTGCATTGGTCAATCACCCAGACGTGGCCAAAATCACGTTTACAGGATCTGACATCTCAGGGCAGAAAATCTATGAGAATGCGGCTCGTAATATTAAGCACGTCTCTCTTGAACTCGGTGGTAAGTCTCCCAATATTGTTTTTGAAGATGCTGATTTGGATATGGCAGCTAAAGGGGCGGTATCTGGCATATTTGCAGCGACTGGTCAAACCTGTGTTGCCGGATCAAGATTGCTAGTGCAAGAGAGCATTCACGATGAATTCCTTTCTCGTTTGATAGCACTTGCCAAATCAGCTAGAATCGGAAATCCGATGGATTCCAGCACACACATCGGTCCGATTACAACGCGCCAACAGTATGACAAGGTTATCTCCTATATTGAGATTGCGAAAGAAGAAGGTGCAGAACTAGTGTTCGGCGGTGAACCTTGTAAAGTGCCTGGTGGTGAAGCTAATCAGTTTGTAAAACCGACAATATTCACTAACGTCTCAAACGACATGCGCATAGCGCAGGAAGAAGTGTTCGGGCCTGTGTTATCAGTGCTCAAATTTAAAGATGAGGATGAGGCCATTCGAATCGGCAATGATGTGGTTTACGGGCTAGCGGCCGGAGTTTGGACCAATGACATACGAAGAGCAATGCGTTTTACCAAGGCGCTAAAGGCTGGAACGGTATGGGTTAACACTTACCGAGCATTCAGTTATATGATGCCCTTCGGGGGGATGAAGCGTAGCGGCTTGGGGCGCGAGAGTGGTGTTGCAGCAATTCGCGATTATCTGCAGGTTAAAAGTGTTTGGCTGTCTACGGCGAATGAATTACCTAACCCTTTCATCATCAATTAGATGCGAGTGAGGCTCTGGTTGAACTATGGCTGTTCGAGTCGTATTAGTCGAGCCTTCACATCCTGGAAACATTGGTGCTGTCGCTCGGGCAATGGGGAACATGGGGTTTTCTGACTTGGCTTTGGTACGGCCGGTCAGCTATCTAGTTGAGGAGGCACGGGTGCGGACAGCCGGCAATGAGCAAATACTGGCAAGTGCTAGTTGTTTTGAAACATTAACAGAAGCAATTGCGAAATGCCATTTGGTTGTTGGCACCAGCGCTCGCCTCAGAACTGTTGATTGGCCGAGCTTACCGCCGAAAGAATCGATGCGACGAGTGGCAGACAATCTGCGACAAGGTGGTAATGCCGCAATCGTTTTTGGACCAGAAAGAACCGGGCTTTCAAATCAAGATACAGACCGATGCGACTTGCTGGTGCGAATACCAGTTGACAATAGGGCGCCTTCCATTAACTTGGCGGGTGCAGTTATTGTAATTCTGTATGAGCTGCGGCTGGCATTGCAGTCAGGTGAATATCAACCCGGCAGCAGTGATGAGAAAATGGCTACGCAGGAGCAGATTGAGGGAATGTTTGCGCACTTGAACAAAGTGCTTGAGGAGATAGATTTTATAACTGGCGGACCGCGTGAAATTCTGAAACGAAAAATTCGTCGGATATTCTTGCGTCCGAGTTTGACCGAGGATGAAGTGAATATACTGCGGGGAATACTTACAGCGATATCAAAAAAGGCGAGTTGTGAGCCGTATGAAAGTTAGATGAGATTGGCAAAACGAATAGTGATTTACTGGATTATTCCGTTTTTGTTAATTGCAATAGCAGGACCGATTTATTTATTGCTAACAGGAAGTTATGTGACCGAGCATTGGTCGCGAGCTTCTTCCGGGTCAGCTGGGATTGCACCGGATCCCGGAATATTTCGAGGAGCTGTAATTCAGGTTTATGCGGCGCGTGTGTGGGGCAAACGTGGTGCAGTTGCGGTGCATACTTGGGTCGCAGTCAAGCCTTCGCATGCCAAATCTTATACGACCTATCAGATAATAGGCTGGCGGCTGTATTCAAGAGACACTGCATTGGTGATTCGCTCAGATGTACCGGACCGCCATTGGTATGGTAATCGGCCTTGGTTGCTTGCTGATTTGCGAGGGGAGGGAGTAGACGAAATCATAGATGCAGTTCATAAGGCAGCTATGAGGTATCCGTACGCTTATCAATATCGACTTTGGCCGGGTCCAAATAGCAACACATTCACAGCTTGGGTGGCAAGGCAAGTTCCGGAATTAAAAGTTGACATGCCACCAACTGCCATTGGCAAAGACTACTTAGGTGCTAGGAGTGTGTTGGCGAAAGCCCCGAGTGGTACTGGGTATCAGTTGTCTTTGTTAGGTGCATTAGGTGTCACAGTTGGCGTTGAGGAGGGCATTGAGTTCAACATTGGTTGTGTTCATTTTGGGATTGATCCACTGGATTTGGGATTGCGCCTGCCTGGACTTGGTAATGTTTCACTGCTGTCAGATTCATTTGCCGGCGACTCTCAAGTTCGCAAACAGAGTTAGTGGTTGTATGACATTGAGACAAAACAAATGTCACTGCTTGATAAGTACTTGCTTATTACACTTGCACGCACGATTTTGTAAAATGATTCTTGATTTTAAATGGAATATTTCATGAAAGAATTATTCGGCATTTTTTTTCGTTGATTTAACCCGCTGCCACATTTGGAATATTGTGATCGGTGTGATGTAATCATCAATCCAAGTGTTTGGTTAGCGTTTTCATGCGATTATGGTTACAGGGTGGTCGTCAGGGTTGTTTACCAATTAATTCACATTCAGTATAATACAAGCTTGAAATCAGGTTAATTTGCAGATATATACGGGACTGCACTATGGCTATTACACTTACAGATTCTGCCGCTGAGCGCATTCGTGGCTTCATCACTGAATCCAACGGTCAAGGGCTCCGTTTTGGCGTTCGAAAAACCGGTTGTTCAGGATTTGCTTACGTCATTGATATTGCTGATGCAAAAAACGAAGACGACCAAGTATTCCAAAGCCAAGGTATTGATGTTTATGTTGACCCCAAGAGTTTGAAATTAGTGGACGGTACGATCATTCATTTCCAGAAACAGGAGTTGGCTGAATCGTTTGTATTCCAAAATCCGAATGTAAGTGCAGAGTGCGGTTGCGGTGAAAGTTTCACGGTTGAGTAACACTAGCTTACTCTGTGGCGATTTTAAAATCGGCTTCAATTCAATCTAGCGGTCATGTCGAATTTACCGGTCGCGGTATCAGCCGCGGAACGACGCTCAGTTACTATTGATACACTCGGCTGCAAAGTCAATCTGTTTGAGTCCGAAAACATTTCCAGTCAGCTGAAAGCCCGCAATTGGATCGTAGATAGTGACAAGACAGCGGATCTTTGTATCATAAACACCTGCACTGTAACCAAGGAGGCTGATCGCCAGTCACGCCAAGCTGTAAGGCGGGCAATTCGCAAACACCCGAGCGCAACGATTGTCGTAACTGGCTGTTATGCTCAAATCAAGCCACACGATTGTGCTGAGATCCCAGGCGTTGATCATGTTGTGCCCGGCACGCAAAAACTGAACATTCCAAAATTGCTGGACAATAATTTTGCAACTACAGCAACGGCTCAGCCAGATGTAGTTATCACATCGCATGAAACCCCTAGTTTGACGACTGAAGGATTCTGTTCGCGTGCTAGAGCTTTTCTGCAAATTCAGCAAGGGTGTGACAATGGATGCACATTCTGCATAATTCACGTTGCACGTGGTGAAAGCCAATCTCTTTTGCCAACAAGCATATTACGTCAGGCTGGACGATTTGTCGACCAAGGGTTTCGGGAAATCGTTCTCTGTGGTATTGACCTTGGATCTTATGGTGAGCGATTTTCAGATAATAGTTCAAGCCAATTCAATCTCGCCCAACTGAGTGCTGAGCTGGCGGAGCGGCATGTGGATTGTAGATTTCGTTGGAGTTCGATTGATCCGGCTCATATTACATCTGAGCTTATTAGCGTTTTTCGGAGTTATGAAAACATCTGTCCCCATATACACCTTTCTTTGCAGAGTGCTTCGCCAATTATTCTTAAGCGAATGAAGCGTCGCTACCAACCTGAACAAGTCTACGAAGCCGTCCAAGCACTTCGCAACGCACGAAGTGACTTGGTACTGTCAGCCGATATCATGGTTGGTTTTCCAACAGAAACTGACGATGATTTTGAGTTGACAAGGAAGTCAATTGTTGATCTGCATATTGCTTATCCACATGTATTTACATATTCTGAGCGAAGTGGTACCCCAGCTGCGCGAATTCCAAATCAAATCCCCCTTCAAACACGAAAAAGCAGGGCCGACTTTTTGCGAAAAGAAGGGGAGAAAGTGCGAGCTAACGTTCTTAAGTCGTATATCGGCAAACAGTCCCAAGTACTAATCGAAACTACCGTAGATTCAGATCAGTCGATGCTGCGAGGACGCATGGCCAATTATTTGCCTGTCTACTTATTTGGGGAAGACAAGACGCATGGGTCTTTGGTTGAAGTTCAAGTGACAGGTCTTTGCAGTGATGGATTATTGGGTGAAACCAAGAGCTAGTTCAATTCGTTCGCAATAGAATTCCAAGCTTGGAACTGTAGTGAATGCACTCAAGTCTACATTTATCTGTCAGATCTTAGTAAAATATTCGCACCATCCCACACAGAGCACGAACTGACTCAAAACTGGAGCTCGATGTGTTTGATCATTATTTAATTTACCCTTGCTTCATACCGAAGGAATGCACATTATGGCTGTAGAACGAACTTTGTCTATTATTAAACCCGATGCTGTTAAAAGAAATTTAATTGGAGAAATTAACCGACGTTTTGAAGCTGCTGGCATGGCCATCGTTGCCTGCCGCATGATTCACATGGATCGAGCGCAAGCAGAAGGTTTTTACGCTGTTCATGAAGAACGCCCGTTTTTTTCAAGTTTGGTTGAGTACATGCAGTCCGGACCAGTTGTTGTGCAAGTGCTTGAAGGTGATAAGGCTATCTCCCAAAATCGCGCGATTATGGGCGCAACCAATCCCGCCCATGCCTCGCCAGGCACAATAAGAGCCGATCTTGCCGAGTCTTTGGAAAGAAATTCGGTTCACGGTTCAGACTCGGCTGAGAATGCGAAAATTGAGATTGACTACTTTTTTAGCGCTGATCAAATTCACTCGCGGTAGTTGTAATTCTGCCTTGTTTACGGTTTCATTCAAGGAAGCACAATGCGTCCAAATCTAATAGGCTATTCCAGAGATCAGCTGTATGGTTTTTTCTCTGAGCTTGGTGAGCGTTCTTACCGCACGGATCAGGTTCTAAAGTGGATACATCAACGCGGCATAGCCAATTTCCAGGAAATGACAGATTTGAGCAAGGTCTTACGTAATCAGCTCTCAGAGCGAGCATTGATTGAGGGATTGAAAGTTGCCGAATCAGTGGTGTCTGCGGATGGAACAACCAAGTGGTTGCTACGATTGACTGACGGCAATTGTGTGGAAACCGTTTTTATTCCTGAGGGCACACGCGGAACTCTTTGTATTTCTTCCCAAGTCGGTTGTTCACTGAATTGTGTTTTCTGCGCTACGGGACGACATGGTTTCAATCGAAATCTCTCAACTGCTGAAATAGTCTCCCAACTTTGGTTTGCATTGAACGAGCTCAAGACAGAGCAGGAAAAACGACCGATTACAAATATTGTAATGATGGGCATGGGAGAACCGCTACTGAACTACGAACAAGTAGTACCTGCTTTGCAATTGATGCTGGATGACTGCAGTTATGGATTTTCCAGAAGACGCGTAACACTGAGCACTGCTGGTGTCGTGCCAAATATTGATCGCTTACTTGCAGACTGTCCAGTAAGTTTGGCAGTTTCATTGCATGCACCTGACGATGACTTGCGAGATCAGCTTGTACCACTCAATCGCAAATATCCGATTAGTCAGCTACTAGAATCCTGTCGCCGTTACGCTAACTATGATCGTCGCTGGCGAGTGACATTTGAATACATAATGATCAAAAATACGAATGATTCACTTTGGCATGCGCGTAAATTGGTCAATTTGCTTAGTGATATACCTGCAAAAGTCAATCTCATTCCGTATAACCAGGTCGATGGCCTTGACTATGAGCGGCCATTAGTAGATGATATTAACCGGTTCCGGGACGTTTTGCTGTCTGCTGGTGTTATGACGATAACGCGTAAAACGCGCGGAGCTGATGTTAATGCCGCTTGTGGTCAGCTTGCCGGCAAGTTTAGCGACCGCACCAAACGTTCACTGCGCTTGGCTGTAGCCTGACTACAAGCAATTCATTTGCGCTAAACGTTATCCGTTTTTTGTTTTAGTTATGGCACAAATAATCCAATCAGTGCGCGGCATGAACGACCTGTTGCCTGATGATAGTGAAAATTGGCACCAGCTCGAACAAGTAATATATGCGGTAACACGGCTTTTTGGTTATCGTGAAATCAGATTGCCATTGCTTGAGAAAACAGAGCTGTTTAAGCGATCGATAGGAGAAGCAACTGATATAGTTGAAAAGGAGATGTATACTTTCACAGATCGCAGAGGCGACAGTTTGACATTACGGCCAGAAGCAACTGCAAGCTGTGTACGCGCTGGTATTCAGCATGGACTTTTCCATCACAACAAGCTTAGACTATGGTATCTCGGGCCTATGTTTCGCTATGAGCGCCCTCAGAAAGGACGTTATCGCCAATTTTATCAATTTGGGATAGAGGCGTTTGGTTGGTCTACTCCGGATCTTGATGCTGAAATTATTAGCTTCGGCCATATTTTGTGGCAAAAACTCAAAATCGATGCCAAAGCCAAACTTGAAGTCAACTGCCTTGGCACACCTGATTCAAGGAATGGTTATCGTCAACAGCTTGTTGCCTACCTTGAACAAAATCAAGAAGGTCTTGATGCTGACAGCCAGCGTCGCTTGCACACGAATCCGCTTAGAGTACTTGACAGCAAGAACCCTGAGATGCAAGAGATCATTGAGAAGGCACCAAAAATATCCAATTGCCTAAGTGCTGATTCTAGAAGACATTTTGATCGGCTGTGTGAGTTACTTGAGAGCACAGGTATAAACTATGTTGTTAATCCGAATCTGGTTCGTGGTTTGGATTACTACACTGATACCGTATTTGAGTGGACAACAGATTTATTGGGAGCTCAGAATGCATTTTGCGCAGGTGGTCGTTATGACGGGCTTGTAAAGTCCTTGGGCGGTGGAGCAATACCGGGCGCTGGATTTGCTTTGGGGCTAGAGCGACTCGTTGAGATTGTTAAGGCTAATAGCCTGGTTTTAGGTCAAGCTCAAATTGACGTTTATTTTTGTGTGCTTGACGATACAGCACAACAAATGGGGGTCGCATTGGCTCAGGAGTTGCGATTTGAGGGAATTTCTACCATAGTGCACTTGGGCGGCGGCAAGTTGGCACAGCAGCTCAGACAAGCAGACCAAGCTAAAGCCACGCTTGGTATTATAATTGGTGAAACTGAGTATTTGTCAGAAACAGTTGCAGTCAAAAATCTGCGAGGTGACGGTGAGCAGCAGTCAGTCGCAGTTTCCAATTTCACTAGAACCATAAAACACATCTTAAAAACTACGCGTTATACGTAAGTTGAACGGTTGCATAATTTAAAGAGAGTGGCAGATGACACCTGAAGATCAACGACTAGAGCAAATTAAGCAATGGTGGTATGATAATCGTGGAACCATTGTAAGCGGAGTGGTCCTCGCTATTGCAATAATTGGTGGTTGGAGTGGTTGGACCAATTATGTTCAATCACAACGCGAAGAGGCATCAGAGTTATTTCAACAGGTTGTCAGAGCAACAATTGACTCCAATTACAATTTGGGCCAAAGAGCATTTGCAGAATTGCAAGGGTCGTACAACAACACCATTTATTTTGATCAAGCGCATTTGTTAATGGCAAAGTTGAATTATGATACTGACAATGTAGAGCAGGCTCGTACCCTACTAAGAAATATCATTGATAAATCGCCTGGTGAGGTGTCTGGCCATATTGCCCATATTCGTTTAGGTCAATTGCTGAATGCTGAGGGGGAGTATGCCGAAACGCTTGATTTGCTTGAAGGGAACGCCGGAGCGTTTGAGTCCCACTATCAGGAATTGCGAGGGGACGCGTTACGCGCACTTGGTCGATATGAGGAAGCCAAGTCAGCGTATCGAGCTGCGATTGAAGCAGTAGAGTCAGGTTCACCTTATGAAACCATAATCACGCTTAAACTGAATGATACGCTGGTTGAAAACTAGGAATCTGAATATGAAACTGAAAACTCTATCAATTGGTATTGCGGTATCACTACTAGTTTCTTGTGGTGGAGGAAGCCGGGTACCTACACAACCACCAACGCCATTGGCTAGTTTTGAACAGGCTGTTGAATTGAAGGCGCGATGGTCACTTGCGCTGCCTTCAGTGAAATCGAAGTCAGTTCGCGCTTTTTTCTCACTGTTGCCAGCGGTACATGGCGGTAATTTGTTTGCTACGTCTCACACAGGTATTGTTATTGCCACAGACCGCACTACTGGGGAATCAGTTTGGACAACTACATTGTCTGAAGGTGTCACAGCTGGCGTGGGAGTTGGAGCAAGTATCGTGCTGGTTGTTACTGAATCTGGGAGAGTTGTCGCACTTGAGGTTGCTGATGGTAGCCAGCGTTGGGAGCTAGATCTGGGTGAAGTTGTGTTCACTCCGCCTCTGGTATATCGTGAGACTGTGATCGTGCGCACTATCAATGGAAATTTGCACGGGATTTCTGCAGAAAGCGGTGAGTTGCTATGGGATACCATCTATGAACAACCGGAATTTGTCAAGTTTGGTCCTTCAAGGCCAGTTGGATTGAATGAGGTGGTTGTTGCAGGTTATGCGTCAGGACGTGTTATTGCAACCGATATAAAGACTGGTTTTGAAACATGGCAAATTTATCTAGGCTCTGAACGTGGCCGAGATGTTTTGCGTAATGAGGAGACTTTTCCCGTCATAGATCGTGGACAGCTTTTGATATCAGACTCGCCAAAGGCCGTCGTTGCTTACGACCTTGATACAGGAAATGTGGTGTGGGAGAGTCGTCGCAGTGCTTTCAAGCGCATCGAAGTTGATTTTGGCAGAGTCTATGGCAGTGACTTGGATAGCAAGATTTTCGCGTTAGATCGTGAAGATGGGTCTGTACGTTGGGAGCAAGAAGCATTCCTTCACCGTAAGGTGGAAAACCTTGTGCTGATGGAAGGTTTTTTGATTGTAGATGACGGTGCCGGTTACTTGCATGTACTTGACGTTTCAAACGGAGACATTGTCGGACGATTTAGAGCAAATGAATCTGTTGTGTCTGATGGTTTTTTGGCAGATGGTCGGGACTTGTATGTGGTGTTTCGTTCCGGCCGGGTTCAAGCCTTGACTTTGACAACGTTGAACTAGGCACTGAAACGCTTCTTGACAATTCGTCGATTGCAATTTTTCGATAATTGTTGACTGTCCAAATCGTGCATGTGCCATGCTTCCGGTTGTCAGCATTGTTGGGCGGCCTAACGTCGGTAAGTCAACGTTATTCAATCGTTTAACTCGTTCTCAGGATGCGTTAATTCATGATGTCCCCGGCGTAACGCGAGACAGCCTCTACGGCGTTGCCGATATTGATGACAGGCGTTTTTTGGTAGTGGACACTGGTGGTGTTGGCGAAGACGATGATTATTTGTCACAGCTTGTCAGTGAACAGGTTGAAGTAGTTGTAGAAGGCTCTGATGCAATAATCTTACTAGCTGATGCCACACAGGGCTTGATGCCAGCAGACCATCAGATAGCCCAACAGCTTAAGAAAACCCAACTGCCAATTTTTATTGCTGTCAATAAGAGTGAAGGCATTCCGACTCAAATGGCTGCGGTCGATTTTCACACCCTTGGGTATTCCGATCCAATACCAATATCAGCGCGTCGCGGTAATGGTGTTGAAAAATTAATCAAGGATATCATTCAGTCATTTCCGCATCAGGAAGACGATTTATGGCTGGACCCTGGTCCCAAAGTTGCAATAGTAGGTCGTCCGAATGTTGGTAAGTCAACATTGATTAACTCGCTTTGTGATGATGAGCGACTGATTGTTAGCGAAATCCCTGGCACGACTCGCGACAGCGTGTCAGTACCACTTGAATTCAAAAACGAGCGTTACCGATTCATAGATACTGCTGGAGTGCGCCGACGTTCACGAGTAGACGATTCGCTTGAGAAACTCTCAGTTGTAAAAACCTTGCAGTCAATTGAAGCGGCACGCGTTGTAGTTTTGCTAATGGACGGAAGTGAGCCAATTGCTGGACAGGATGCCACTATTGCCGGACTAATTCGTCGTGCCAGCCGGCCGATTGTCATTGGTGTAAACAAAGCTGACCAAATTTCAACGGATGATTTTAAGAAAATCAATCAGATGCTTGAGCGCAAACTCGCCTTTGCACCTCATCATGAAGCTGTTTTGCTATCCGGCCTTAAGAAAACCGGTATTGGCAAGTTAATGAATGCTGTAAACAAAGCCAATCGCTCAGCGATGATTGAGATGCCCACTCCGGAGCTCACGAAGTCTTTGCATAGTGCTGTGGCGTGGCAACCACCGCCGCTGTCAAAAGGCCGTCCAATCAAATTGAAATATGCTCATCAAGGCGGTAGAAACCCGCCAGTCGTAGTGATTCACGGTACCAATGTTGGAACAGTACCAGCAAACTACAAGCGGTTTCTTGAGAATTTTTTTCGTAAAAAGTTTGATCTTTTTGGTACGGAAGTCAGGGTAGTTTTTCGGGCTGGTAAAAATCCGTTTAACTCTACTCGAAACTAGTCTATGTCTTGATTTTTGCTTTCTGATCTATGGATTTGACATCAACATTCAGTCTGCCATCTGCAAGCTGAGCTGTTAAATTCTCACCGACAGTGATATTTGCAGCGGAGCTCACAACTTCATTGTTATCAGATCTTCGAATAATTGAATAACCTCTTTCGATTACTGCATTTGGGTTGACTGACTCAAGTTGATCTGAAAGTGCAGTGAGATGGTGTGTTTGGTGTTGCAGAGATAGTTGCATCCGACTGGACAACTCGTTTTGCATGGAGGTAAGTTTTTGTTGATTGAGGTTAATCAAGCGAATTGGTGAGAGCCCGAGCAGTCGTTGATAGCTCAATCTGACATGATTGTCGAAGTCTGCTATCCTGGTTTTGATGATATTGTTAAGTCTTTCGTCCAAATGTTCAAATTGCTTATGAAGCAGTTCTATACGCTGTTTGGGGTGGATTAGTCCTTGGCGGGCAAAGTCAATCTGTTGACCGAGGTCATTGAGCTTTCTGCTGATTAGCTCAGTTAGTTTCGCTTCGAGTAAATTAAATTGCCCAAGTGTGTCGTCGCGTGATGGTGTGCTAACTCTCTCAGCTGCCGCTGTTGGTGTCGCAAGGCGTTCATCAGCAACGTAGTCCGCTGTTGTTGTGTCAGTTTCGTGTCCGATGCCGGTTACGATTGGCAGTAAGCTTTTATGTATGGCTCTGGCGACTATTTCCTCGTTGAATGCCCAAAGATCCTCAATTGAACCACCGCCTCGGGCGAGAATAAGAATGTCAGTATCGGATCTTTGGTTTGCAAGGTTGATTGCTTTTACAATTTGGCCTGGGGCTTTATCACCCTGCACTAGCACCGGATATATGAGCAATCGAATTGTCGGATTTCTTCGTTTGAATGCCCGGATGATATCTTGCAATGCCGCCCCATCGGGTGAGGTAACAATTCCTACGACTTTTGGGTGTTTTGGCAAGGGTTTCTTTATTTCTAGATCGAATAACCCTTCTTTCCTAAGTTTTTTCTCAATCTCTTGTTTTTTGATATAGAGCTCGCCTTCTAAATTTTTGATATGAACGTTCTCAATGACAAGTTGATAGCTACCGCGACTTTCATATAAGGTGACACGGGCAGTTACAACAACTTCAATGCCATTTTTCATCATTTCGATCGCTTTGCTATCAATTCTTCTTGCGGAACCTTGAAAGAGTGCGCAACGCACCTCGGCTTTTTCGTCTTTCAAAGAAAAGTACCGGTGCCCAGAACTGGCTTTGACGAAACCAGAAATTTCCCCTTTTACCATGACCATTCCGATAGATTCAAGGCGCCATCTGACATCTGAATTGAGATCGCTAACTGTGTAAATTGTTTCTAGCACACTAGATATTAAAATTGTGTTTTTTGACAGATTGAATTGAATAGCAAGTATAGTTTACACGCACCTGCGTGTTGTCATTACTTTGTGGTTTCAGCACTTGGGAATTGTGTCTATTAGTTTGAATTGAGTAAAGTCTTAGCTCAGATTTTTTAACCTAGTTTTCGGAATTGCACTTTATGCTGTCAACCCACTATGTCATTATCTTTCTGACCTCTTGCACTCAATGTTAGCCAATTGAGAGATGTTAGTGCATGCTCTCTTAATCCTGATGCACCAAACGTGTTGCGAATGTTGATTCGCACGACCTCATCCATCTCCCTGGCGTTGACTGAAATGTCAAGCAACCATTGTCTGTTGCCGTCTTTATCTAACATAATTTAAGTCCTCAGCTTCCGCTTAACTTCAAGTTTTAGCACAACCTTAGGTCAAGTGATTTTGCGCTGGGCTAGCATCTGTGAAATATCACCTCAAACATGAACTGAAATGAACTAAAATGCCCGCTTGACGGCTGAAAAACACGGCGGCTGCATGGCATTGGTTCAGGTGGGCTGATATTTGCAAGAATCCGTTTCGCACTATCATAACAAAAGGCAGTGTTTTCAGCTGTGGCGTTTTTGGATTCGCCTCCGTTTGTCATGTCAGATTATTTCATCGTTGAAATCGTGTCCTGTTGAAATCACATCCAAGTAGCAATTCCAAGCAACGACCCGCGTGCGGGTCGCAACGCAAAACCATGTAGCGTCAGCATCCATCACCGCTGAGGTGACGACTGACATGGACCGGCGGTCGTTCGGCGTGGTGCCGGTTGCATAATTTCAACCCACTTCAAGGAACACAGCTGATGAGAGACAAGCATCCCAAATTATCAGAATCCGAACGCGACAAGATTCTCGGACCTTGGCACGACCGGTTCTTCAAGCACAATTTCAGCACCGAGGAAAACATATGGTCGCTGTTGCAGATGGTGTTCACACCAGACAAGCTGGAGACGCTTGACCCCGATTCAATCGTCATCAGATCCGGCAGCCTGACCGATGAGAACAATCTGAAAGAATACATCTCGGATCTGATTATCGACATCCAGTTCACCGACGGCAGCGAGTCCATGCTCACTGTGGTCTGCGAACACAAGAGTTACACCGATCCGAATTTGAGGACTCAGGTGCTCGATTACATGGCGCGTCTGTACAGTAGCAACAAGGCCAAGGTGGTGATTCCGGTGGTGTATCATGGCCGGCGGGCGTGGGGTACACGAACGACGTTTTACGAGTTGCAGTATGCCGACCTGTCATCGGAGATTCTGCGGGCTTGGGGTCGCGACCTGTTGAATTTCACGCTGTTCGTGTTGGACTTGCGAGACGATGAGGTTCAGGCGCGGCTGGGGGTGGTTCGGCTGCCGCTGGGAGCGGTGTTGCCGATGCAGGTCATGGGTCAGTTTTGGGAGGCGGATGAGCGCGAATATTTTGAATGGCTGCATCGGTCCAAGTCGATGGAAGAACCGTTGCGCAAGCACTTCATTAAAGGGTTGAGCGTGTATTTGACATCAACCAAGCCGGGAGTTACAATACAGGGAATGAAAGCGTTGTCAGAGGCCTTGTGGCCGGGAGATGAGAAGATGCGAGAGGCGTTGGAGTTATGGGAGAAGTATCAGCCTGAGTCGGCTGCCGAGTATTTTGAGATCGTTCATCAGAAAGGCATGGAAGAGGTTGCTGGGCGTCTGATTGGCAAAGGCATGACAGATACGGATATTCATGTGGTTACACAATTGTCTTTGGAAGAGATAGCCAAATTGAGGAACGGCGAGATCAAGTAGTTCAAACCCTGGTGTTTGGACGGCATTTTTGGATGAATTACCGGAAGTGTTAGAATGGACAAGGGCCTTCTTGTGACCTCTTTGCTCTGAGGTGGCAAAGGGGCTTGATTCAAATAATGAACTGTTCTTGCTGGCTGTGGCGGGTTATTGGACTAAAGTGTTGGATGGCTGATTCTGATGTGTGCGCACTAACATTTATAGCCAAAGAAGGTTAGAACACCAAGCATGACATCATGCTGAATGCTGTAAGGATTGGAGGTGTTGCTGTCCAATCCACCAAGTCTCAGAAAATAGCCAGTGCTGCCCTTGGTGTTCGATTGTAAGGTAGAAAAATTCAGTCCTGTTTGAATGACTGGTTGCATGTGGTGTCGCTTGTGTTATTTATATGGTAGACCCAAATAAATGATATGAGACGGGGCAAGCTGATGCATGACATAAGCAATGAGATTTTGACTTCACATTACTTTTTTGACGGCAATTTGCCGAAAAGTGCGATGTATTGTAGTCAAGTATTCTCAATACAGAATACAGCCGCAAGCATAGATTCATTTGTCATAAATTTCTCATTTCTCAATGGACTAACCCAGTTAGTCACGTGAAATCTGTTTCCCTTGAATTGAACTTGAATGTGCAACCTTTATTTTTGCACATCTAAAAAGTCGTAATTCATAAAATCTCAATGGTGTGTATGTGGGTGTTTTCAAAATCGAGGTCAACAATAGACAACAAAAAAGTCATCTCTGCAGTTGTCATTACAAATTGAACAAACTGAGATACAATTAGAAAATGGAAAACATTGAACACTCACTCACATTTGACGATGTTCTTTTAGTGCCAGCACACTCTGAGGTGTTGCCAAAGGATGTTGAACTCAAAACGTTTCTCACGCGTAAAATCGAATTGAACCTGCCATTGTTATCTGCTGCAATGGATACGGTCACTGAATCTGAGATGGCAATTGCGCTTGCTCAGTTAGGCGGGCTAGGTATCATCCATCGAAATTTATCTATAGAACTTCAAAGAGAGGAAGTTCGGAAAGTAAAAAAACATGAAAGCGGTATGGTCACAGATCCAATTACTGCAACCGCCGATATGACTATTAGCCAAGTTATGGACCTGATGGACAAATTCAATGTTTCAGGTGTTCCAGTTTTGGGCAACGGCAAGTTGAAGGGAATAGTCACCAACCGGGATTTGCGTTTTCAGAGACCCACAGCAGAGTCGATTTCTGATGTGATGACGCCAAGAGAACGTTTAATCACAGCAAAAAAGGGAGCTAAACGCGAAACTTTTCAGAAACTTTTACATGAGCATCGAATTGAGAAAATTTTGGTTGTTAACAACGATGATAGCTTGTTTGGCTTGGTGACAGTCAAGGATATGATGAAGTCCCAGGTTTATCCAAACGCATGCAAGGATAAAGAGGGGCGATTGTTGGTTGGTGCTGCCGTAGGCACCACCGATAAAGAATTAGAACGAGTTGACAGGTTGGTTGATGCCGGTGTTGATGCTATTGTAGTTGATACAGCACACGGTCATGCACAGCGCGTGCTAGATCAAGTGAAAGAGATTAAACGTCGTTTTCCCAAGATTGAGGTAATTGCTGGCAATGTTGCAACAGGTCGCGGTGCACGCGACCTGGTTGACCAAGGAGTCGATGCTGTCAAAGTTGGTGTAGGGCCAGGCTCAATATGCACTACTCGCGTGGTCGCTGGTGTCGGCGTGCCACAGCTTACAGCAATCATTGATGTGGCACGAGCACTGAAAAACGATTCAATTCCAATCATTGCTGATGGCGGAATTCGTTATTCGGGCGATATTGCAAAGGCGATTGCAGCTGGTGCTCACTCGATCATGGTTGGCAGCTTGCTAGGCGGGACCGATGAATCGCCGGGCGAGTTAGAGGTATACGAAGGTAGGACATATAAATCCTATCGTGGAATGGGGTCAATCGGTGCTATGGAAAACGGTTCAAGTGACCGCTATTTCCAGGAGGCCGGAACCAAGTCTTCCAAACTTGTTCCTGAAGGCATTGAAGCGCGAGTGCCGTATCGGGGACCGGTTCGCAATGTCATACATCATCTTATGGGTGGTCTTCGATCAAGTATGGGTTATACCGGTTCAGCCAATTTGACTGTGCTCAGGGAACAGGGACGATTCGTACGCATATCCAATGCTGGTATTCGTGAAAGCCATGTTCACGATGTTGATATTGTAAAAGAATCCCCAAATTATCAGCGGTATTGAGTTGACTGTGGATCAACCCAATTTATCTGCTCTGCCTGCAGAACGGGTTTTAGTCCTTGACTTTGGTTCACAATACACACAGCTCATAGCTCGAAGAATTCGTGAGTGTGGCGTCTATAGTGAAATTCATCCGTACGACATGCAAGTTGAAGATATTCTTCGATTTAGGCCGAATGGTATTATTCTTTCCGGCGGACCGGCAACGGTAACTGAGGAGTTTGCAGCTAGTGTACCGATAGAAGTATTCGAATTAGGAACTCCGGTACTTGGTATTTGCTACGGTATGCAGACTATGGTTGCGCAACTTGGCGGGGTGGTTGAAAATGCTTTGGTTCATGAATATGGACATACTGTCATTGAATTGACCAACCATGACATATTACTTAGTGAAGCCGGAGCAGGCACAAATAAGCAAGACGGCAGCGCTATGGATGTTTGGATGAGTCACGGAGACCGAGTCATCAAATTGCCACCTGGCTTTGAATCGATTGCGAAATCTACAGCGTCACTGCATGCAGCAATTGGCAACTTTGATAGAAAACTATTTGGGTTGCAATTTCACCCGGAGGTAACCCACACAAAATCCGGGCTGAACATATTCAAACGATTTTTACATGATATTTGTGAATGTTCATTCGACTGGGAAACTGATTTCATAATCGACAAGCAGATCAATGATATTCGTAAGCAAGTTGGCAACAGTCGCGTGATTCTTGCACTCTCAGGTGGTGTTGATTCATCGGTTTGTGCAGCGATTTTGCAAAAAGCGATCGGCAAACAATTGACCTGCATCTTTGTTGACAATGGATTGTTGAGGTTGAATGAGGCAGCACTAGTTCAGCAGACAATGAAGCAGAAACTTGGAATTGATGTTATTGCTGTTGATGCGCAAAATCGTTTTTTTGAGGAGCTTAGTGGTGTATCCGACCCTGAAGAAAAGCGCAGAGTTATCGGTCGTGTCTTCATTGAGATTTTTCAAGAGGAATCTAAAAAACTAGAGGGTGTGAATTGGCTGGCTCAAGGCACAATCTACCCGGATGTAATTGAATCAGCTAGTTCTAGAACAAAAAAGGCAAAAGTAATCAAATCTCATCACAACGTTGGAGGCTTGCCCGATACTCTAGAGCTAAATCTACTAGAACCGTTGCGTGGTCTTTTCAAGGATGAAGTGCGTAAAATCGGTGTTGAACTTGGATTGCCACACGAAATGGTGTATCGACACCCATTTCCAGGGCCGGGCCTTGGAGTTCGAATTTTGGGAGAAGTCAAACAAGAATATGCAGAGTTGTTGCGCCAAGCAGATGCAATATACATGGAGGAGCTAGTGCGCAATGATCTGTATTACGAAGCAAGTCAGGCATTTGCAGTATTTTTACCAGTTAGGTCAGTTGGTGTAGTTGGCGACAATCGCGCCTATGACTATGTTGTTAGTTTACGCGCTGTTCAAACACAGGATTTTATGACGGCAAATAGTATGCGAGTACCATTTGAGGTGCTAGAGTCTATTGCTAGCCGAATTGTCAATGAAGTTGACGGAATAAGTCGGGTAACTTATGACATCACAAGCAAGCCACCTGCAACAATTGAGTGGGAATGATGCCACGCTAGGTGTTTACCATTACGCCTTAACTTACTTAGTAAAAATACAAAACTCAATATATAGGACTCACCACAATTGCGGTATGAGAGTTCTTGCAATGAATTGCTTGACGAAATTTAGCAAATTTTACAATCCCAATCAAAAGACCTCCGATTAGGGTTGAAGTCTATGTTTGAAAATTGATTCTCTACAGGTTAGGTTTCTGTATGTTTGTAGAGGAGAATCCCAAATTGGTTGCCGGATAAACAGTCTCGATGTCTATATTGGTTCCCAAACATGCAAAGAAAGAGTTCTTTTTGCAAAACACGCGCTTGATGAGATCAGTGATTGTAAAACATTGAAATAAAACGATTGTCACTGCCTGATAAATATCAACTATTATATTTACGCGCACGATTTCGTAAATGAGCCAAAGAGGATCAATCGCCAAGTGCTACACCTTCCCTACGTGAATCAGCGCCACCTATCATCACATCGTCGGCAAATTCTATGCCGTTTAGTCCACTTTCAAATTCACGCACTTTTAGTTGATGCCCCCAAGCCTTCAACTGGGAATGTAGGGATTCGCTGTTGGTTCCTTTTTCCAATTGTGTCGGTCCATTTTTATTCACAACATGACCGAGTTCGATTGCGTTTTGAATGCTCATTTCCCAGTCAAGCACTGCGATCAAGGTTTTTGCGACGAATGCAATGATTGAACTACCACCTGGTGAGCCAATGACAAGCTTAAGTGAGCCGTCTGCGTTAAATACAATCGTTGGCGCCATAGAGCTACGCGGCCGCTTGCCGGCTTCAACTCGATTTGCAATAGCTCTGCCGTTTTTAGCTGGGATAAAAGAAAAATCAGTTAATTCATTGTTTAGCATAAATCCGTCAACCATCATCTGAGATCCAAATGCCCCTTCAATAGTGGTTGTCATGGAAACTACATTGCCGTTTGCATCGACAATTGAAAAATGACTTGTTCCGGATCGACTGAGCTTAATATCTGGCTCCATGCTAGTATGCGTATCTTCAAACGGATTCCCATGTAACACAGGTGTAGTCAATGCAGTGTCGATAGAGATTAGCGTAGCACGATTTGACAAATATTTGGGATTGAGCAATTCATCAGTAGGTATTTGTATAAAGCCCGGGTCAGCTATATAGTAATTGCGGTCGGCAAAGGCGAGCTTCGATGCTTCTGCGAATAAATGCCAACTGAGTGGGTTGTTGGCACCCAATGTCTTCATATCAAAGTTAGCAAGAATTCCTAGGATCTGACCAACTGTCAATGCACCAGAACTTGGTGGTCCCATACCGCAAATTTGGTAACTACGATAAGAATGGCACACTGGTGAGCGTTGAATTGTTTCATATCTTGCTAAGTCTGATAAGCTAAGTTCACCTTCGCGGCCGGTTGCATTTTGCACGGAGGAAACGATATTGCGAGCCACTGCACCCTGGTAGAAAGTTTCAATGCCGTACTGCGCAACATCGGCCAACGTATTTGCAAATTCTTGATTGATTAACTTGTCACCGGCCCTTGCCGTTCGGCCATTCGGGTAAAAATAGTTGTGCGCTTCAGGGAATGTTTGCAGGCGTTTACTGTAGGGGCCTTCTAACATTGATGCTAATCGAGGGCTGACTTCAAATCCACTACGAGCTAAATCAATTGCCGGCTGAAATAACTCAGACCAAGCAAGTCTACCGTGTTTTTCGTGTGCGTGGGCAAGTAACGATAAGGTCCCCGGAACACCGACAGAACGCCCACTAGCCACTGCATCGGAAAATTGCATCGGTTTGCCATCACTGGCAATAAACAAGTTTTCGTTAACACTACTTGGTGCTGTTTCGCGTCCATCGTAAGTAATGATATTATTCTTGATGGCATCGAAAAATAACATGAAAGCACCGCCACCGATACCTGAACTTTGAGGTTCAACAAGATTCAAAACCATTTGCACAGTAATGGCGGCATCGACCGCGCTACCGCCTCTTTCCAACATCTCAAGACCAGCTTCTACAGCACGATAATCAGCAGCAGCGACCATATGTCGGGTCGCAATTTGTTTGTATCGTTTAGGTTCCGGGGAAGTATTGAGTTGCTGTGCCTTACCGGTTAGGGCAACGCTCGCGAGGATGGCGACTAGTCCAATCTTCAGCACCCGGTAGCTGTTGCGAAGATTCACGGTGCAAGTCAAATATCTAGATTAAAAATCAATACAAGTGCCGGTCCTTGGTTAATTGAGCGCTATCTAGTCCAGATCTTGGATGAGTGAATCACAAATCGCTTGGGGTAATTCGTCCACACTGAATGTGTAGTTTTCATGCGCAATTCCCATTGCAAGCTTGCGGCTGGATTTTACAGTGGTGACAAATTCCTCAGGTAGTTCAAATCGAAGAAAATGCACTGCCGATGTTTTATCTTCGGTTGTTCGATCCAAGTCTTCATCGGCAATTGCCCAAACTTTTTCACTATCGCTGGTGCTAACCCAAACCTTGTTTTCTATTCCAACCAGTAGTGCTAACATAAAACGCCGCTCCTCAACATCAGAATATTCCATCATGAAAGTTGCTTTCCAGTTACGTCCGTCAGGAATCAATGGATTGTAAGCAGTGAGTTCTTCTTCAATCCCAGCTGGTTCAAAAATACGCTCAATGCGCAACATTTCCTGAACTTGATACTGTATAGTCAGATGATCTTCAAAATAAAGACTTGCTGCTTGGCCGATTTGCACGCGTCGATTCTTCTTGTGCGCAAGAACGCGTGATCGAAACTTAGTTCTTTGTTCCGAATATTCTTCAAGTGAATACAAGCTGTTTCGGTTCAGTTTATTCATAGACTATATTCCGTATGCGATCCTTAGTAGAGTGATTGGGTGTTGTGGTTTGACGCTGTCATTTCCAACACCATGTGCAATGTGAGCGGCGGCAAGTACGCAATCGCTGGCTAAATGATCAGGTTTCACCTTATCGACTTGTTTAACAATGGGTTTGACAATTTTCATTGAGAATTCGTGAAATTCTTTTTTTACAGCGTAAGTACCATTGTGTCCTGAGCAACGTTGAACAACTGTTAGTTTTGTATCAGGCACTAGCGATAGCGCCTGGCTTGTTTTGTCACCAAAGTTCTGCACCCGTTGATGACACGCAGCGTGATATACAACAGTGCCGAGAGTTTTACGAAAATTGGTGCTTAGTGTTCCATGCTTGTATCGCAACATCAGGTATTCAAAGGGATCAAAAACCGAATCCTGAACGATTTTGACATCGTCATCGTCACTGAATAACAACGAAAAATGTTGTCGAAACATCAGTGTACAAGATGGAATTGGAGTAACAATATCCCATCCCTCGCGAGCAAGTTTAGACAAAATTGGGATATTTTTCTTCTTGAATTTGACTAAGGTGTTCATGTCGCCGATCTCAAGCTTGGGCATGCCACAACAAACATCGCCTTCTATCACTTGAACTGGAATTCTGTTATGTTCAAATACTGCGATGAGGTCTTCGTTCATCGATGGGTTGTTATATTTTCCGTAGCACGTCACAAATAGCGCCACTTGGCCTTTAGTAGCTCCGGATATTACGGCGCTCGTGTCAAGTGGTTTGTGGGAAGCAAGCTTTCGATAATGCGAATTGCTGCAGAATTTTGGCAAATTGGCATCTCGGTGAATACCTAGAACATTATCAAGCACGACTCGAAACTGAGAATTCCGATTCACTGCATTGACCAGATCTGAGTTGCCGGGCAATGAGCCAAGTTTGCCCAAACTATCGGTAGACGATAGCAGTTTGTCGCGCAGAATCGGACGACCCATGCGATTTCCCACGATCTTGCTTCGAAGCATAAGGCTTGGAAAATCTACCTGCCATTCATGTGGAGGGACATATGGGCATTTGGTCATAAAGCACAAGTCGCATAGGTAGCAGTTGTCCACAACCTCCCAGAACTTATTTCGATCAACGGTATCGATTTCCATGCTGTCGGATTCATCGATAGCATCGAACAGGGTAGGGAAAGAATTGCACAGATTAAAACAGCGTCTACAACCATGACAGATGTCAAAAACGCGTTCAAGCTCAGTAAAAAGGCTTTTGTCGTCGTTAAATTCTGTTGATTGCCAATCTAGTGAATGCCTCTGTGGGGCTTCAAGAGAACCCTCTCTCATATCAATGGTTCAAGCTTAATAAGAATGCAGGCTGCCAAAGCATCCGTGCAGATAATTGAGCGGAACAGTAGAAAGCCATTCCGCTCAGTGAGATCGATTTTATGCAGTAAGATTAGGTATCAAGATTGTCTAGGGCTTTTTGGAATCGGTTAGCGTGTGAGCGCTCAGCCTTTGCTAAAGTTTCAAACCAGTCAGCGATTTCTTCAAATCCTTCATCACGCGCTTTAGAAGCCATTCCGGGGTACATGTCAGTATATTCATGCGTTTCACCGGCTATTGCTGCTTTTAAATTATCGGAAGTGTGGCCGATTGGCAGTCCGGTTGCTGGGTCTCCGACTGATTCAAGATATTCAAGATGTCCGTGAGCATGACCGGTTTCCCCTTCTGCCGTTGAACGAAATACTGCTGAGACATCGTTATATCCCTCAACATCAGCCTTGGCGGCAAAGTACAAATAACGTCGGTTAGCTTGTGATTCACCAGAAAATGCGTCTTTTAGATTCTGTTCAGTTGTCGAACCTTTGAGTTCCATTCGATAGGCCTCCTAAATTGCCATTGAAGTAGATAGAAAAATATGCTAAATATTTTATTGAATTATTCCAAGATGTGTTGAAAACTCTCCAATAAACCGTTTTTGGTAGAAACCTCAAACATTCAAAATCAATATAAGGTCAAAATTTTTGTTAACAACGTATATCCAACGTTAAATTGAAATTAGAAATTGCTACCGAAAGTCAGCTCAAATGGAGTAGGTTGCTTGCTGTCAGTTGGAAAATATTGGACTGTTAAACCTCACAAATCTTTAACTGCAAAATACGAAGCATAGACCGTCAATTGGGAAATTATTCAAATTGGCTTATTTTGATAGCAGAAGTTCCGAAACACTTGTGAACAATAATAACTCAAACTACTGATATATATAATTCTGCTTATGCGACTGGCATTTGTTAACGGTTGAGCAAATCAAGCAAATTCCAAGGGTTTTGGAAACCCGATAATGAATATCAAAGGTAATTGAAGCAAAGTCGTTTGTTTTGGCACAGTGAAAGTTTCTGATGAATTGGTAATGAAAAAGGTGAGAGTAACGCGCATTTCCTTGTAGTGGGAGTTGGAGTGTGCTCAATTTCGAATCAATTATCAATGCCTGTATACTATCACGTAGCAAGAAAATTAATAATGAAACTGAATTTATGTTTTTATGTCTTATTTATATAGCGTCAAAAAGTGCATAATAACATCATGGCCTTTCGAAAAATAGCCCTATTCTACTTTTATTGAATTTGATGACCGGTGGGAACGTTGAAAGAACGCGAAGATACAGATTTGAAACAAATTGCTACCCCATCTTTTGAAGAATCGCTTCAGGACCTAGATGCAATAGTGAAGCGCATGAGTGGAGGTGAGCAATCTCTTGAAGAGTCACTTCAAGAGTTTGAACGTGGCGTTAAGTTGGTGCGGGAGTGCCAGCAAGCCCTTAAAAACGCAGAACTTCGTGTTGAGCGATTAACTCAGTTAAATGAAAACTCCAAAACCGAGTCAGTCGATACTGATTCCACTGTTAAATGAGTTTTGAGCAAGACTGGACTCGGTGCCAGCAATTGATCGAAGAGGCACTGGATCAGTGGTTACCTCCAGCACACCACCCGCCTGCCAGATTGCATGAAGCTATGAGGTATTCAACTCTCAATGGTGGCAAGCGATTTCGTGCCGTATTGGTAGTGATGGTGGGCGAGATGCTCGGTGTCGAAGCAAAGCGCCTTATGACGCCTGCAGTTGCGGTCGAGTGCATGCACACATACTCACTGATACATGATGACTTGCCGTGCATGGATGACGATGATTTTCGTCGTGGTATGCTATGTTGCCATAAAAAATATGATGAAGCAACTGCAGTGCTGGCTGGCAATGCTTTGCAAGCCTTTGCATTTCAGATCCTGTCAAGTGAAAGAGGCATGGTAAACTCACATGGTAATGCAGGCCAGCTCGTTGCTGTTTTGTCACGGGCGGTGGGTTCAACTGGGCTTATTGGTGGGCAGGTAATGGATATTGAGTATGAAAGTTCAGAATCTGAAACGTTTAACCCTATTCACATCAATTTACTGAAAACGGCCAAGCTTATACAAGTTTCAGTACAGCTCGGCGCGCTGATGAGTGATTCATTGGAATCAAGTGAGTATGATGCGTTGAGTGTCTATGGAGAGAATATTGGACAGGCTTTTCAGTTAGCAGATGACATTCTTGACGATGACAGTCGTGCAAATAACCCTAGACAAAAAGCTGAAGCTTTTCGTGATGCTGCAATTTATGAACTCCAACAGTTAGACTATAACACCGAAAACCTTCAACGAATTGCACATTTTGTTGTATCTCGTAGCTTCTGATTGTTTTGAAATCTGAAATGGTTAAATTTTGATAGCATAAATAGGAGGTTACCGAGTGACTACTGATAATGCCAGTGGCATAGACTTAAATTATTATCCGCTACTGCGATCCATTGAATCGCCATCAGATTTGAGGATGCTGCCGGAGCGCGATCTAAAACGCTTCGCGGATGAGTTGCGGGGGTACTTAGTTGAAGTTACCTCCCAAACCGGTGGCCATTTAGCGGCAGGGCTTGGGGCTATTGAAATTACTATAGCATTACATTACCTGTTTGATACGCCCCATGATCGAATTGTCTGGGATATTGGGCATCAGGCCTATCCACATAAAATTTTGACAGGTCGCCGAGATCAAATGCACACCATCCGATTACAGGATGGTATCAGTGGATTTTTAAAGCGAGATGAAAGTGAGTTTGACACCTTTGGCGCTGGACATTCAAGCACTTCTATCTCAGCTGCTTTTGGTATGGCTATTGCATCAGAAGCCAAAGGAGAGTCTAGAAACGTAGTTGCTGTGATCGGAGATGGCGGCCTTACTGCTGGTCTCGCCTATGAGGCGCTTAACAACGCTGGTGACTCTTCCCAAGATTTATTGGTGATACTGAATGACAATACCATGTCGATTTCACCAAATGTCGGCGCAGTTTCAAACTATTTTGCTAAAGTTCTTTCTGGCAAGCCATTTATGTCGTTACGAGAGAGTAGTATGGCACTCCTTGGACCTGCCCAACAATTTAAAGAGTGGACACACCGAATAGAAACTGGCGCCAAAGGGGTGTTTTTGCCAAGCACCCTGTTTGAAGTTCTGGGCTTTTATTACATAGGCCCGGTTGATGGGCATGATATTAGCGTGCTGTTGCAGACCATCAGAAACTTAAAACGGATCAGAGGTCCCAGATTGTTACACATTGTTACCAAAAAGGGTAAGGGTTTTGAGCCGGCGGAGTCCGATCCGTTAACTTATCATGGTGTGACACCATTTGATCCGGCTACCGGTCAGATGGGCAAAAAATCCAGCGGAGCAGTTTCCTATACTAAGGTCTTTAGCAATTGGCTGTGTGACATGGCTGCGGTTGATGGAAGATTATTCGGTATTACACCAGCAATGCGAGAAGGTTCTGGTCTAGTTGAATTTGAGAAACTGTATCCAGATCGATATTTTGATGCTGGTATTGCAGAGCAACACGCAGTTACCTTCGCGGCAGGAATTGCATGCGAGGGAATGAAACCGGTGGTAGCTATTTACTCAACTTTTTTGCAACGTGCTTATGATCAGTTAATACATGATGTGTGTGTGCAGAATCTAGATGTGACCTTTGCGATTGATCGCGCCGGCTACGTGGGCGGAGATGGCGCCACGCACGCAGGTTTATATGATTTTGCTTATCTTCGGTGCATTCCAAATATGGTGGTTATGGCTCCTTCAGATGAATCCGAAACTCGCAACATGCTTTATACGGCATTTATGTATCAGGGGCCTGCTGCTGTGCGCTACCCACGCGGAGCAGGAGTTGGTGCTGAACAGAGTGAGATAATGCAACAAATTGAAATCGGAAAAGGTTATGTTGCCCGAAGTGGCAAAGAGAATGGTGTAAGCATTCTCGCTTTTGGAAGCATGGTAAGAAATGTAATGGATGCGGCACAACAATTGGATGCGACAGTTGCAGATATGAGATTTGTTAAGCCTATTGATAAAGATTTGGTGCTTGAATTAGCTTCTAAAAGCACCATAGTTGTCACAATCGAAGAGCATGTAGCCGCTGGCGGCGCCGGGTCTGCAATAAATGAGGTTTTGGCCGAGAGTGGCATTAGCGCCAAGATATTGAATCTTGGCTTTCCTGACAAGCACATTGACCATGGCACTCCTAAAACAGTGTTTTCCCGTTGTGGGCTTGATACGGAATCAATTGTCAAACGTATAAATGCACATATAGACGTTGTTAATTAAGAGAATATATACTTATGGATTTAGAGAGTAGAGAGCCGATTTTGGCTGAAACCCCTGAGCAAAACATACCCGATATTCAAGCTAAGCAAGATCTGCGAAATCTTGCGATTGATCAGGTTGGTATTCGTTCCATACGTCATCCAGTGAAAGTGCGCGACCGTAGCCGAGGTGAGCAATATACAATAGCAACATTCAATATGTATGTTGGGTTGCCGCATAACTTCAAAGGCACTCATATGTCGCGTTTCGTTGAAGTTTTGAATAATCACGAAAATGTGATTTCTGTTTATTCATTTAAAGACATTGTCAAGGAAGTTGCTCAAAAGCTCAACTCTGAAAACAGTAAAATTGAAATGACTTTCCCATACTTTTTGGAGAAATCTGCGCCAGTAACTGGAGTAAATAGCTTAGTTGATTACGAAGCCACCTTGTGCGGCGAATTGGCAGATGGCATGGTCACAATAACACTTCGAGTTGTTGTGCCGGTTACCAGTCTTTGTCCTTGCTCAAAGGAGATATCTAATTATGGTGCCCACAATCAACGGTCACACGTTACTATCACTGTGCGTGCTCATGGGTTTGTCTGGATTGAGGAGCTGATTCAGCTCGCAGAAAAAAATGCAAGCTCCCAACTTTATGGATTGCTAAAAAGGCCGGATGAGAAATTCGTGACTGAGGAAGCTTATGACAATCCGAAATTTGTTGAGGATATGGTGCGCGACATCGCAAGTGAATTAATTTATGATGAACGGATATTGTCTTATGAAGTTGAATCTGAAAATTTTGAGTCTATACACAACCATTCAGCTTATGCCCGAATTTCAGGTGTAAACAAATCAACCTAGCGCTCTATAATTCTGTTGGTTGATTTGTTATCAACTCAATATTGCAATTGTGTGTAACCCCGATGGCTTCAACGAAATGAGGCCGGAACTTGAGAAATCCCTAGTAGAGCGGTTACGAGCCGAGAATGTAGAGCAAGTTTTGCTCATTGCTCCGAGTATTCCATCTTGCATTGATAATTTCTCGCGTAAACAAGATGGATTTTATTTAGAGCATGTGGTTTTCAAAAGCTTGGACTGTCCAATAGGCAAATTGAATCGGTATGATTTTGCCATTGTTGCCAATACCGTCAATCGTCTTGAGAAATGTGTTGCGCAGCAGCTTGTTTCTCGACTTCGAGATTTGAGCGCTGACCTTCTTTGGGTGATGGTTACGGATGGTGGCGAAGATTTGTATGGTGTTAAAGATGCTGTGGCACAAGGAATGCGAATGGTAAGTCCTGAGAATTTTGGTTCCAACAAGCCTGAATGGTACGAGTTTAGCCTTAGATTTTACAAGCCAGTGCCACAATGGTTGAATGCCAAAAACTGGGCTAATCCGCAGCAGTGGGACAAAAGCCGATGGTAGTAGGGTGATTATCAACCAATCAAGAGTCAAGGCACAAAGATGCGAACAACTAATTATCTGTTAGCGACGTCAAGGGAGGTGCCAGCTGATGTTGAAACCATCAGCCATCAGTTGATGTTGCGAGCTGGTATGATTCGTCAGCTGGCATCTGGTATTTACAGTTGGTTGCCAACCGGGTTGCGGGTGCTACAAAAAGTAGAGAATATTGTGCGCGAAGAAATGAATGCGTCAGGTGCCCAAGAAGTTTTAATGCCATCTGTGCAACCAGCCGAAATATGGATGAATTCTGGACGGTGGGACTTTTACGGACCCGAGTTACTGAGATTTAAAGATCGCCATGAACGCGACTTTTGCTTAGGACCGACACATGAAGAGGTAATCACGACGCTTATCAATAATGAGGTGCGAAGCTACAAGCAACTACCCGGCAATTTCTACCAGATTCAGTGGAAATTTCGCGATGAGATTCGTCCCAGGTTCGGTGTGATGCGATGTCGTGAATTTTTAATGAAGGATGCATACTCGTTTGATGTTAGTCGTGAAGATATGGAAACCTCCTACCAAGCTATGTTTGATGCATACACTAGGGTTTTCCAGCGTCTAAATCTGGATTTTGTTTCGGTTGCCGCCGATTCCGGTGCAATTGGCGGTAGCGTGTCAACTGAATTTCACGTGTTGGCTGATTCCGGAGAAGACGGCATTGCCATTAATACGCAAGCCGGTTTCGCCTCCAATGTGGAATTAGTTGACTTGTTGTGCCCTACGGCTGAGGCTCTGGCACCTTCCGAGGAGATGAATACGATTGACACCCCCGGTGTTGAAACAATTGCTCAACTATCTAAGTATTTGTCGATTCCATCTGCAAAGATCATAAAGACGATGCTTGTACGCGGACATCACGGTCCAATTGCATTATTACTTCGCGGGGACCATGAATTAAATCAGTTGAAAGTAGAAAAAATCACAGATATTTTGACACCGTTTCAATTTGAGTCGCCTGCATGCGTGAAGAAAGTGACCGGTTCAGAAGTTGGCTCGATTGGCCCGGTTGGCCTTGATGATATCCGAGTTATTGCCGATTATTCAACTCGTGATATGTCTGATTTCGTTTGTGGTGCCAACCAAAAAGATAAACATTTGAGCGGAGTCAATTGGGAGCGGGATTTGCCGTTGCCGGAGTTTGCAGATCTTAGAAAAGCCGTGGATGGCGACCCATGCCCAAATGCACCGAAATATCCCTTGACTGTCAAGCGCGGTATAGAAGTTGGACACGTGTTTCAGTTAGGGACTAAGTACAGCGAGGCATTCAATGCCAATTGTCTTGACGCTAATGGGAACAGTGCGATTATGTGGATGGGGTGTTACGGAATTGGTGTTTCACGGGTTGTGGCCGCAGCAATTGAGCAAAACCATGATGGTGCTGGCATCATTTGGCCTCAGCCAATTGCCCCATTTGCTGTATGTATTGTTCCGATTAACTTTCAGCAATCTAAGAAGGTTGCTGCAACATCGCTTGAAATTTACGACCGACTTAGCAAAGCCGGTGTTGAAGTGTTACTTGATGAGCGCGATGATCGGCCTGGTGTCAAGTTTGCAGATATGGACCTTCTAGGCATACCACACCGAATTGTAGTGTCTGACCGAGGTATTAGCAATGGAGTTGTTGAATATAAAAGAAGGGGTCAAGACAGCCTTGAAAACCTACCACTTGACTCAATAATAGATCGGATTGTAAAAGCTACCAACTGTGAATGAGTTTTTAGTTTTGGTACCAATAAAAGACTATTCGATGATGCGAAAGCCTTGATCTGGGATTTCTTGCGCTAATTCAAAACGAACAGAAGTAACATTTGACATCGGGGAGCCTTCCCACAATATCGATTCTAGTTCGAGGAACCGATTGCTACTCGTACGCGCCAACACCTCAACCTGTCCATCTAGGCAGTTTCTTACCCAACCGTCGATATCTGTGTTTTTTAGGTTATCGACAATATGTCGACGATACCATACACCTTGTACGGTTCCGCCGACAAAGTAGCGTCTTGTTTCACTGGTTTGCGACTTTTGCATGTTGAGGTTTTTGGTGTTGCAGATAGTCTTGGATTCTTGGATGCGATGCATTGTAGATGCTGTCATAAATGATAAAGTTCACAAGAGTTCTTTTGACGTAGTTGCGAGTCTCAGTAATCGGAATTGTTTCTATCCAAGTTGCTGGATCAAGTCCCTGAAACTGATGACGCCATCTTTCTGATCTGAGCGGTCCTGCATTGTAGCCAGCAAGTGCGTAAACTGGATTGCCGTCCATTCGGTCTAGTAGTGACTTAAAGTATGACACGCCTAATCGAATATTCAAAGGTGCTTTTGACAAATCAGCCCTGGTGGGCCGTTTCAAACCGTTTTTTTTCGCCACAATCTGAGCAGTTGACGGGATAAGTTGCATTAGTCCAATGGCGCCGGCCGCTGAGCGGATATCTTGGATAAAATTGCTTTCTTGCCGCATAATCCCATAAATCCAGTGTTCTGGAACGACATATCGAGAAGACTCTCTGCGTACATGTTCGATATATGGCAACGGGTATGTCACCGAATAATTCAAATTGGCTGAATGTCCCGATAAATGCGCTGCTCGGATAGCACCATCATTCCAAGACCACAAATGAAACAAATAAGCTGCCTTGGTCCACAGTAGCTCATCATTACTTGCGGTATTTTTCAACCGGTTGAGCTCCCGTCTTGCGTTGTAGGGCTTTTGAAGTGCGAGCCATTCCCGAATTCGCGCAATGGCAGGAACTTCGGTCACCAGGGAGCCAATTTCACGAATAGAGAAATTTGGTCCGGTATTTTGCAGATCATAAGTCAAATTTAATTCATCAGCCGCGAGTAGACCATAGAAACCCGGTTGGCCGGCAATGGATTTAAACATATTTTCGGCACTTGTCAGATCTCCAACTTTTTGCAGTGCTCGTGCGTGCCAATACGACCAAATTGGGTTGGTAGCTAAATTATCAGGCATACTCTCAATAGTAGATCGTACACCTTCCCAGTTTTCTGAAGCCAGTGCATTTCGAGCAGTCAGTTGAATTGTTTTGCTATCAAGGTGTTCTCTATTAAGGCCTGCAAGCCAGTCGTACGCCTCAGGGTGTCTTCGCCATCCAAGTCGAATTGCAATATATTTCTCAATGTCGGCCATGCGAACTGCAGCTTGTGGGTTTTGTTTTGCCAAAGACTGCCAGAACACTGCTGTTCGATTCAGGTCCTTTCTAACCATTCGGTAGATTCCATGCTGAATGACATCTCGACCGTATGTAGATTCAGACCATTGTGAATAATTTCTGGAAATATAGGACTCAGGATCTTTGTTAACGCGGTTAATTCGGTCTGCCCACTTTTTTACATCAGTCGATTTAATTAGATTGCCGAGGTATTTGACCATTCGACTGTAGTTTCTTTTTGCGGAAAGTGTCAAACGTTTCCAGATCAGAACGTCACCTATCAATCCCTTTTTCAGTCCATATTTGAAAACTGGATCACATTGCTTTGGTTGAGATTTCGCTGAAAGCCATAGTTTCTCAATGGCAGGTTTTATCTCTTCTATAGAAGCGGATTTGGATAATGCGAGTGCGTGTATGCACTGTGTTTTGGTATTGCTTGAGTTGCCGAAGTGTTTGACGATATATATCCAGTCTTGTTGCTTTGTAAGTCGGTTCAGCCACCAATTTTTGAAGTAATTTGGTATGGGAATGTCGCTGTTCAAAATCAGCTCAGAAATGTGAGCATTGGAATATTTTGAATGTGTGGCCCTAATCTCTCTTAATTCCAAATAGGGGTAGAGCGGATAGTTCTTTAGTGAAGGCTTGAGTTCATGCCATTCGGAGATTTTCTTCTGTTGCAATAGGGATTCGGACTGACGATACGAATTCCTGAGTTCAGTAAGGGTGGTGCTTGCTGAGGTTGGTATCGCAATTGCGATACTAGCCACAAACAATGAGCTTAGCCAAAGAAGTCGAATTTGAGTGTTAATAAGGTACTGCATGTAAAACTGAGCATGAACTTCGGCAGTATTTGCACGTTTTTAGGGTATCAGAAGCCTGACTGATATTTATGGTTAAGCGCTACCAACCTCAAGATAATTCAGAGGGTAGGAGATGGAACTGCAGCTTGTTTTGCAGTTACAAGTCGCAGTGTGATTGTTGGTTAAGCCAGATTAGGCTTTCATTAGGATGCCACATGAAATTCTGCAAAATCACATCCCAACAATTACCAAGTGATTAGCAAAATTGTGATGTGCTGTGCAAATCAAAACATCAAGTTTGATAATTGAGTGCATTTGAACAAATTTCAATTGCACTCAATTCATCAAATAGTGTCATATTATTACATTGACATTGCTGATGATCTATAAGCGACATCCGTTGTTTCAATTTCACCAATAGCCCATACACCGCGGTTTTTTGCATGTAAAACTGCACTGTCAATTTCTGCGCGTGATAGATCGCGCTTGATAGCGAGTTCTTGGCCTGGATAGATCAAGTCTGCATCATCAATATTCCTATTGTGAGCATAAATGAGCGGCCAGCGAAATGGGTCATCGTATATAGAAATTAGCCCAGAAATATACCATAGGTTATCACCTTGGGCGACAACGTAAATATCGTCAGAAACCACCAGTGGTTCTGGTTCCATTACTTCCTCCTCAAGCATTGACATATTTGTAGTGTCATCTGCTTCCATCATGTTTTCAGTGTCTTGCGCCATTTCCATTTCAGACACTTGAGTGTCTGCCTGTGCTTCGCCACTATCCTCACCACCTCTGTTAAAGCAGGCGGCGCATGCTGTCATCGATAACGCGACAACGACGATGGATATCAGCATCACAATTCTGGATTTGATCAAATTGAGAGTTTTATTCATTGTGAATACCACCTCTAAGTATTCAAAAAAAGGACTTAATTAGTATTATAGTAAATTCAACAAAAGTTTGAGACCCCAAAAATCTCACTAGGAATGAATGCAAGCCGATAAAGTGCTGTGTAGCAACAGATTCACCGTATTGTGTATTTCAACCATTGGGTGAAAGCAGTCATGCCATGAATCGCCCACTGCACAATGCTTCTTACAACAATTCCATCTTCTAATGCGATATTTGGGGAGATTATCAGTTTGCAATATACTTGAGAATAATGCAAAACGCAATTGAATTTTATTGCTAGTGAATCCCAAATCAATATTTCAGTAGTGCGTACTGTATGTGTAGTATCTTAGCTATCGCTGACTCAAGTCAAATTTTATCTCACCCGATTATAGAATTTTTTGTTCAATATGGATTTGCTTTGTCTGGTTGTCCGCAACATTCGAATATATTGGCAACTAATGGTCAGAGGCGAATTTGTATCTGAAAATAGTTATGGTAATTAGCAGGTAGTCTCTAATTTTCGGTGTCGGTCCCTTCATGTTGTTTAAGAAAAGGTATTGTGATTCGTCGATGCTCCGTGAGTGAAGCGTGATCTATTCTATTTAGCAATCGAATTAGAGAATGCATATCTCTAGAGTAGCGTCGGATAGCGAAATCAATCACTTGTTTTTCCAATCTAAGGCCGCGCCGGGTCGCCCGGTCAATCAAAATTTCCACCTTTTCTTTCTCAGAAATTTGCTGTAACTTAATTGCCTGTCTGCTTGTTAGCCTGTTGACTAAGTCCTTCAAAGCGAAATTGAGTTCGATTGGTGGAACATTGGAAGTGAAAATAAGTTTGTTGCGGCTGCTTTCAACTTTTTCAAGCAATGACAGCAGACTTCTCTCCCAGCTGGTTTGTTTGGCAACTGAGTGAATATCGTCAACGCATATAAGCTCATGTTCTTCCAGGCTATCTAAGTATGCTGGTTGCAAATCTAGATTCATTGTCGGCACGTAGATGCTATCTGAAACATTTTTGCAAGCAGAGTAAAGCAAGTGAGTTTTTCCGCTACCAGCTGTTCCCCACAAATAGCAAGTCATGCTGGCATTATGTGTCAAAAGATCCTGCAAAACTGCAACTGCCGCTTGATTATCGCCAACTTTGTAGTTTTCAAATGTTGCGTAGTCTTTAAGTCCGAATGGGAGTGTTGCTTGCATAGACGTATTTTGGCAGTAATGAAGTTTGAACTGTTGCGTTAAACACTGGCAAATTGCCAATATTAATTGGTTAATTTAAGGTCAGATTTGAACCCGTGAAAAATAAATTGATATGCAAACAGACAACGAAATATATCAATAATAATGAAGTCGATGATATCGAAATTCACGCGCTTTTAATCACTGCTGTTTAGTGCAAGGTGAAAGATTGATTTATTTTAAAAATTGTTACGGCAGATCTCAAATATGGAAAAGCAGCATGATACCAAGACAAAGCTAATTTTAGCTAAGGAAGTGCTACATTTTAACTGTGCTCAACCATCACCACAAATTACTGTTTTCGTATCCTAGGTGAAAATCAATGGAGTAGCGTTTTGTCAAACTTCCTACTAACGATAACCGCCTAGCAGTTGGTTTATTAAGTTGTTACAAATTTTCCCACATTTCTGGTGGCATATCTCGTTTTACAGATGTTGCCAGCTGTTTCAGAAAACTCTGTCGACTAATATTTTTTGCGCCTAAACTCAAGAGTAATTGGGTGGTTTCCTGACAATCAATTAGATCAAAGTCATATCTCTTGAGATGCTCCACCAGGTAATATAGTGAAACTTTGGATGCGTCTGTTTTCATAGAAAACATGCTCTCACCGAAAAAAATTCCCCCTAGTGCAACTCCATATAAACCGCCGACCAGTTTGTTCTCATACCACGTCTCTACAGAATGGGCGAAACCAAGTTTATGTAAATTCGAATAAGCTGAGATCATTTGTTCTGTAATCCATGTGTCACTACCATCTAAAGTTGTTTGAATTTCAATTGTTGCCTCTTTTCTCGGCACAAGTGCGCAGTGGTAAATTACTGCATCGAACGCCAAATCTAACGAAACTTCATAGCCTTTGTTAGTAATGCTTTTCCTGAGACTTCGAGAAACCTTGAACTCTTCAAGATGTAATACTGCACGCGGATCAGGACTCCACCAATATATATGGGGATCTTGGGAATACCAAGGGAAAATTCCTGATCGGTACGCCCTCAATAGGCGTTCGCTTGACAAATCACCTCCATATGCTATCGGCGCATCACCGGGGGCTTCAGCCGGATTTGGAAAATCCGGCTCAAAAGTTTGAGGATTGAGAATTCTGATCAAGTCTCAGGTTTGTCTTTTTTAGAATAAGGCGCTGACTGCATCAGCCACTTTCTGTACTGTTTCATATCGGACGATTCATGGCAAATATACTCATTGACTGCTTTAGCAAACCCGGGGTGCCTGAAGAAGTGAGCTGATTGTGAAAGCTGAGGTAGAAAACCGCGATTGAGTTTATGGGACCCTTGGATGCCAGCACTGTATCGGTTGAGTCCGTGTTTGATACAGTATTCAATAGCGGCGTAATAGCACACTTCAAAGTGAAGACAGTCAAAATGCCGTAGCGTACCCCAATAGCGCCCGTAAAAGTTATCTCCACCTTGCAGACAAAATGATCCTGCCACAGGCTCTTTGCCAATTGATGCTACAAAGAATACAATATTGTCAGGCATGGCATCCCCAATCATACGGAAGAAATCGTTAGACAGATATTGTGCGGCCCCATATTTGTCGGTTGTTTGTTGATATACCTGATCTAGCAAACTCCAGTGTGACTCATTCATGTCGGCGCCTTGAATTGGTTCGACCACAAGTCCTTGGTTGCTAACTGATTTTCTTTCATGTTTGATTTTCTTGCGTTTTCGACTTGAAAGGGTGCTAAGAAACTCATCCATTGAATGATAACCAACATTGTTCCAGACGTATTCGATTGTGCTTGCTCTGGCAAGTAGGCCAGTGTTCTGAAGTGTATCAGCGTCTTGCTCAGTTAGAAAAAGCCAGTGGACAGAAGAAAGTTGGTGTTGGTCTGCAAAGGCTTGAACGTTATCAATTATTGTCTTGCGAATTTGCTTGGAATTGGAATTAACCAGCAATTTCGGCGCCGGAATCGGAGTGAATGGTGTTTGGGAGACTAGTTTCGGGTAATAACGAAGCCCATGTCTCTTGTATCCAATTGCCCAATCCCAATCGAAAATATACTCTCCCCAAGAATGATTTTTCAGATAAAGCGGTGCAGCTCCAAGTAAGCTCCCGCATTTGCTATTTCGTAATACAATGTGTTGCGGCACCCAACCTGTGTTAATGGAGGCGCATTGCGACTGTTCCAGCGCGTTCAAGAACTCATGGCGCAGAAACGGGTAGTCTGTTGGCACCAGACAATTCCAGTGCTGCTTTTTGACCTGATTTATTGAATTAACAAATTCACATGTGATTGTTTCATTCATGATGGCAGGTTTGCAATTGATTTAAGTGCTTGCATATTAGAATCTGATTATGTTTAATCGCGAAAGTATACCTTTATGGCATCTGAATTTGTCTTAGCATTAGCTCAGCAGAACTTTATGGTCGGTGACCTGGACGGTAACCGCAACAAGATTATTAGTGGTGCAATACATGCCAGAGATAATTTAGGGTGTCAATGTGTTGTATTCCCTGAGCTAACAATATCTGGCTACCCGCCGGAGGATTTGTTATTGCGCCGTGCATTTATTCGCGACTGTCAGGATATTCTGTTGAGTTTGGCGAATGCGGTGCCGGGAATTGCGCTTGTTGTTGGTCACCCGTATCAAGCCAACAACAAATTGTATAACGCTGCCTCTTTAATCGATGCCGGCCTAATTCGCGCAACTTATTGCAAGCATCATTTACCCAACTATGGTGTATTTGATGAAAAACGTTATTTTCATCCGGGAACTGAGAGCTGTGTTGAGATGATTGATGGAGTTCAAGTCGGTATCACGATTTGTGAGGATGTATGGGAAGAAGGTCCGGTAGAGCGTGCGGTAACAGGTGGGGCCAATCTTATCCTCACATTGAATGGTTCACCATTTGATACTAGTAAAAACTCAATGCGGGAAAACGAAGTGGTGTCTATCCAGTCAAAACAAAATCGAGTATCTATCGTTTACGTTAATTTGGTAGGTGGGCAGGATGAACTTGTATTTGATGGTGGTTCATTGGTTACCGATGAAAATGGATTAATTCGGGCGCGGGCACCGCTTTTTGAGGAAGCAATTATGAAGGTGAAGTTCAGTGTTGGCGAAAATTCAGTCAAGCCGGCTGAAGGCACAGTAGAAAAACTCCCACAAAAGTTGCAAAGCATATACGCAGCACTCACTTTGGGAGTTCGAGATTACATTCAGAAAAATGGATTTGAAAGTGCAGTTGTCGGTTTATCGGGTGGTATCGATTCGGCTTTGACATTGGCGATTGTTGCTGATGCCATTGGCCAAGAAAATGTCAAAGCTGTTTTGATGCCGTCTCGATTCACTCAAACTATCAGTGTTGACGATGCTATCGAACAGTGCAAGCGCTTAGGTGTATCATGGTCGATAGTTTCGATTGAGCCGATTTATGAAGCGTTTTTAAGGCAGCTCGCTGAATATTTAGATAACTCCTCTGAGGCTGATGTAACAGAAGAGAATATTCAGGCTCGCTGTCGTGGTTCGTTATTGATGGCTATATCTAACAAAACCCGCTCAATAGTTATTACTACCGGAAATAAGAGTGAGGTGGCAGTTGGTTATTCGACGCTCTATGGTGATATGGTTGGTGGATTTTCGGCAATCAAGGATGTTCCGAAAACGTTGGTTTATGAGCTTGCGAGATACCGCAACGAAAATTTTGGTAATGTTATTCCTCAACGGGTATTTGACAGACCGCCCTCAGCTGAATTAGCAGACAATCAGCTTGACAGCGATACGCTTCCGCCTTATGAAGTGCTAGATCGTATTCTTGAGGAGTATGTTGAGAATCGCCTCTCAACAGAGGAAATAGTAGAATTAGGATATCCTGCTAAAGTTGTAAAAGATGTGGTAAGAATGGTGAAAAATGCTGAATACAAACGTCGCCAGGCGGCACCAGGAGTGCGTATAACACCGCGTGCGTTTGGCCGCGATAGACGTTATCCAATTAGCAACCGTTACTAGCGAAACAGTCCGAATAGGCCACCTCTCTCGGCGCGCTCTACGATGTCCTGATCTAGGATTGAACTTGGGTTTGTAATGAATTCGCTGTTTGGAAAGTTGTAAGCTAATACACGACGGCTATCGTCAGCGAGATCTTGAAGTTGCATTTCTTCATAGGCATAAACTAACACTGCTAAAGCTTCTTCTGTATGCGGTGAGGATTCGTAACGCTTAAGCACCTTTTGGGCGCGATTGACTGCCGCGACGTAAGCCTTGCGATACAAGTAAAAACGGGCAACTTGCAGATCATGCCGAGCAAAGGTGTTGACTAAATTTATGAGGTGTTGTTTGGCCGAATCAGCGTAATCACTGAATGGAAATCGTTCGATGACATCAATAAACGCGATATAAGCTTCGCGTGCTGACTCCGCATCATGGTCGCTAAACTGTTCTTGTGTCTTGAAGTATCGCTCACCTATTTTCGGAGGACGAACCGGCAGTAGCACCAGTCCTTTAAGATAATAGGCGTAATCGATATGTGGGTGTGTTGGGTGATTGGTTAAAAATCTGTCAATGCATGGCAAAGCTGCTTCAGACTGTTGAGTTTTGTAGTAGGCGTAGCAAATCTCGATATCGCCCTGAGTGGTGTATTTGCCATACGGATAAGTTGCTCGCAATTCCTTGTAATTTTCGATTGCTTGTTCATAGTTGTTAGCGGAGAGTGATTTGTACGCTTTTTCGTACATCTCCATTTCGGATAGTATCTCTTCTGATTTGCCGGCGCAGCCTGCGAGCATGAATAACGCGAGTATGGTGAATAGAATTGGTTTCAGTGTTTTCATTGCGTATTCGGGAGTTTATAGGTAGTCCACATATAAATTAGAAAATGGGGTTATTACATTAGCCACTTGAAATTTGATTTGCATTATATCGCGTCAGAAATGCATCCGCGTTAGTAATGTTCCCCATAATAGATGTGGGGTGTATTCGATTCCAATTTGCTGCACTAAACAAACTGCTGATTTTTCCTCAGAGTTGGCTCAATTGCCGTCTAAGTGCCAATAATTTGGCAAGCGACTTAAGCAGAAATACAAGCAAGCATATCCCAAACCTTAACTATAATTCTGTGCTACAGCAATAGATTATTCGTTACCAATTTGTCAAATACAGATTCTTTCGTTCACCAAAGCCTTTTCACCGCTGGCGCTCATTCTCAGCTCCAAATCCCACCTGAGAGGTATATTACTCTTTCTGAGGCTAGCGCATGGGCCAGTGAAAAGACTAAATCTGATGTAACCCAGTCAAACATTCAATATTTGATCAAATACAACCGTTTGCCTGCGATTAGAAGCAATGGTGTGATGTTGGTTGATGTGAATGACCTTGAAAATTACTATAGCTTGAAATACAGAGCCAGAGAAGAATCCTATAAAGCGAAATTAGGCAATGATATCAATTGGCATTTATCGTTTGACCACTATAAGGAATCGGAAACAACGAAGCATGTTCATAGGCTTCATCCCTATAAAGGGAAATTCATTCCACAACTGGTTGAGTATTTTCTAGATGACCATACTGATGAATTCAAATCTCAGGTTACATTTAAGCCAGGTGATTTGGTACTAGATCCGTTTTGCGGTAGCGGAACAACACTAGTTCAAGCTAATGAGCTCGGCATTCATGCGATAGGTGTTGATGTTTCTGTGTTCAATGCCTTTATCAGTAATTTGAAATTAGCTGATATCGATCCTTTTAAGCTGCAAGGGGCGGCGGAAAAGGTTGGTAATGCTATTGCAAGTACGGAATCTGGACTAAGGGCTCGACAGTTTGAAGCTAAATTGTCTGGTGAATTAAGTGAATTCAATGCAGAGTATTTCCCCGCGCCTGAGTTCAGACAGAATGTCAAGCTAGGGAGGCTGGATGAGAATCAATACGGTGATGAAAAAGCGAACGAATTTCTTACCCGATATGAAAGTTTGCGAAGAGAATTCGGATATTCTACCAGCGCTTCCGATAGCCAAGGGTCTTTTCTGGAACGGTGGTTTGTTCCCTCCATACTTGATGAAATTCGAAGCGGTATTAACGCCATTGATGAAACTGATAATGAAGAAATTGCAAACGCGTTACGCTTAATTCTAAGCCGAACTGTGCGTTCCTGTAGGGCAACTAAACACTATGATCTAGCCACGTTGATTGAGCCAGTCAGTTCAACGTATTATTGTTCAAAGCATAGCAAAATTTGCAAACCACTTTATAGTAGCTTGAAGTGGTGGAAACGCTATTCGGCTGATACTGTTAAACGAATTGGTGAGTTTGCTAAGCTCCGAACAGATAGCTATCAGGTATGTTTGACAGGTGACTCTAGGAGTATTGATATCGCAGAAAACTTGAAGGGTGTTGACAATGGGATTTACGATATTATCAAAGAGAATAAGATAAGAGGGATATTTTCAAGCCCACCTTACGTAGGATTAATAAACTATCACGAACAGCATGAGTATGCTTATGAACTGTTTGGCTATTTAAAAAACGATGATGCAGAAATTGGTCCATTGAGCAGAGGGAAAAGCAAGCAAGCACGCTCAGAATACGTTGATTCTATTTCAAAGGTGTTAGTAAACTGCTGTCAATTTATGGTTGATGATTTTGATGTTTTTCTAGTTGCGAATGACAAATTTGGCTTGTATCCGGAAATTGCATCACTAGCTGGTTTGAAAATTATCAATGAGTACAAACGACCGGTACTCAATCGGGCTGAGGGCAACAAAGGTGCGTATTGTGAAAGTATATTCCACATGGTTAAAATCTGATGCCTTTCTGTGCTGAAAGGATAGAAGCTATTATTGAGAATGCGCTTCGGCGAAAGTTGGAGCAGTACAACCCTGAAAAGGCGCATAAACCTTTTCATGACAATCTGCTTGGTCGGGATAAGATGATTTTATTTTCAGTCGTTCACTCGCTCAATACAACTATGGGCATGTCAATTTACGAGTCAATAGCTGTCGAAATTGCAAGTGGGCATTTTGACGTTGTTGAATGCCAGAAAAAATTAGATGGACAGTTTACGGAATCCGCTCATAGGGAAATTAGCGAAATTCGAAATAGTCTCAGTCATAGTGATGTTGAAGCAGACCATATAAGTGAATTGGCGCGGCTTAAAAAAGTGTGTCAAACAGGTAAGTTAGTGAGCAAAAAGCTGACTAAAGTAGATTTGTATTTGGAAATTCAAAACAATTGTTTTGCAATTGATATAAAAACAGCCAAACCTAATATTGATGGTTTTGAGAAACAGAAAGAAAAAATGCTTGAGTGGATGGCATCAATTCTATATACCAACCCCAAGATGAATGTCCGAACGATTACAGCGATTCCTTACAACCCCAGTCACCCAGCGGAGTACGATCGTTGGACTTTGCGGGGTGTAGTAGACATTAGTGAGAATGGGCAATTGTTGGTGGCTGAAGATTTTTGGAATTTTCTTGCTGGTGGTGAGGATGTTTATAACCCGCTTCTAGAGTGTTTTTATCGTGTCGGGCGGAATATGGAATGGGAAGTCAACCGTTTTGTCAATAAACAACTTTGAAACAGTTAATTACAGTGTTTAGGATTTAGTTTGTGTAGAAGATTCGCTGGGAATTACTCAAGCGCCTTTGCGATTGATGCGTAAATAAATTTGATGGATTCGCATTTGACAAGGCTTTCGATAAAAGGTACGGATTATTTGAATAGTCCACCGATAGTTTAGAAATAATGAATCACAATCAAAAGATAACATCCAAGGGATAGCGCAAATTGCTTGGCGCTTTCTGCTCGTTCTACTTTAGACGAATATTCTGAGGATTTTATGTTCGCCTATCACTGAAAATAGAGAAAGTTAATGTAGATGGCAAATCAAGAATTGTACTTTGGCATCCATAATGATTGAGGTGATTTCCTGCGATTATGAGTCATGAAAGTTAATGCGACTCTCCCAATTCATTTGAAAGGTGAGCGACTTGACAAGTCGCTAGCAACCGTATTTCCTGACTATTCTCGTACCAAGCTTCAAAAGTGGTTGAACGATGGATACATAAATATTAATGGCGATAAACTATCGCAGAATTATCAGGTGGTTGGTGGAGAAAGGATAAACATTGATATTCCTCAACCACAAACCAATGATTGGGTTGCAGAGGACATTCCGCTAGAAATAAAATTTGAAGATGAAGCGGTACTAGTTGTTGGCAAGCCAGCTGGGTTGGTTGTGCATCCTGGTGCAGGCAATCCTGATGGGACATTGATGAATGCGCTACTCTGGCACAATCCATGCCTTGAGCATCTGCCGAGAGCGGGGATTGTCCATCGGTTGGACAAGAATACCTCAGGATTGCTGGTTGTCGCCAAAACTGAATCGGTGCGTTTAAATTTGATAAAGCAGTTTAAGGCGCGTAGAGTTGGCCGGCAATATGTGGGAATAGTGCAGGCTAGACTAATATCTGGTGGAACGATTGACGCGCCGATCTCACGCAATTCGCGAGATCGTAAGAAGATGACGGTCGGTGTCGGTCGCCCGGCTGTGAGTCACTATCGTATTATATCGCGCTATCGCGCGCATACGCTGGTTCGAATAAATCTTGAAACAGGTCGCACGCATCAGATTCGCGTGCATTTTCGACACGCTGGGTTCCCTTTGGTGGGAGACCCGGATTATGGTCTGCGGCCTAGGGTACCAGCAGGTTCAATCGAAGAACTGCGGTCCGCTTTGACGGGATTGAAACGACAAGCGTTACATGCTGAGGAACTTAGAATTGATCATCCACTGACTGGCGAACGATGTAGCTGGCATTGGGGTGTGCCACAAGATTTGCGGAAGTTAATTGTCGCGCTAAAACGCGACAGCGAAATTTATGAAAATTAAAAGCCGCCTAATTGCGAGCAACTAAGCGGCTTTTTATCCGAATTTGATAAACGGCTATTAGGAATTGGGTCTGATAGTTGTCAGGCCAAGAATCTCCCAATCCTGCATCCCACCGCGATACCATTTGATCTTGTGGGCTGGATAACCAAGCCGCAACAAGTTTTTGATGTTGTTCGGTGACTGCCCGCACCACATCCCGTTGCAGAACATTACCGCAGTGCGGCATTGTGAAAAATCAAACAGACCTTCACTTTCAGTAACATTGAAGGTTGACTCTAGAATTTCTGCGATTTCAAGTGGAGTTGCACCTTTGGCTGGATTTAAGTTAGTCCAAGGTACATTCATCGCTGTCGGAATCGTGCCGCGGTCAACCCAGTCAGGTGTTCTTGAATCAATGACAATGATAGACGAATCGCCTTCATTCATTTGCTTTGCAAATTGCATTAATTCTACTTCGCCAATAGTTTCCACGCCTGTAGCCAAGTTAGAGGGTTGAATGCAAAATGGGGGGCAAGGACGCGAAGTTTTTGCAAATGCTGGATTAACAGTCGCATTGTTATCTTGGTTTCTGATAAACTCAACGGTTTCGCCATTGACCGTAACCGGAATTTTCATAATATCCGGTGTGATACCTACTGGTTTCGGGTCTGCTGCCAAAACAAACGGTGAGGTAAACAGGACCAAAGTCCCTAATATCATCAGACATAATCTACGCATTGAATAATTACCTCCATGCACAATTTAAAATTTGTCACTCCAGCCTGATAAGGATGATAAAAATCGTATTTCCCCTTCAAAACTGGCTTCGTGTCTAATATCATAAATCATAATTGCGACTGCATCAAAAAAATATTTTGCAATTATCAGTACAATTTGATTCAGAAATAAAATATTTTAACATGAAAAATAATCTATTTGAAAAAAATATTCTGTCAACAACAAATGGACATTTGCAAGAACTTTTACAGGAGTGTATTCATCATGGAGACTTCAAAGGATGGAGGCCTATGATTTGGGTTAAGAAACAGTTGGCGCTTTTAATTATCCTACCAGTGATTTTATTAAATGTAACGCTTTGCGCTGCCAGTGATACCGTTGATTTTTCGTTGCCGGATATAGAGGGACAAACCCACAATCTATCTGATTTCAGAGGGCAGTGGGTGATTGTTAATTTTTGGGCGACTTGGTGCAGTCCGTGTATTACTGAGATACCCCATCTCGTTGAGTTGAATGATCTTAAAGAACCAGTTTCACCTGTTGTTATTGGTATCGACTTCGAGGAAATTGAGACAGAAGCGCTGCGCAAATTCATGCATGCATTGGAAATGGATTATCTAGTGCTCAGAATTGGAGATTCTCCGATTGTGCCATTCGAACCTCTTAAGGGGTTGCCGACAACATTCATTGTTTCACCGCAGGGTAAAATTGTTTATCGCAAAACCGGGCCAGTCACGAAGGAACTGCTGTTGACGGAATTGGGAAAATTAGTTGATGGGAAATGATGGCAATAACTAAAGGTACACTTTCACCTTGCTGCAAATAGCATTGAATAATCAATTGCCTGTAAATTCTTTGTAATCGCACCGATTGAAATAAAGTCAACTCCGGTTTCAGCAATTTGTTGGATATTGTCAAGTGTGATATTGCCGGATGCTTCAAGCTGAACCCTATTGTTATTTAGTCTTACCGCTTCTCGGATTTGATAGACTGTAAAATTGTCAAGCATGACTCTATCAACATTGCTTTTGATTGCATGCTCCAATTGGTCTAGGTTTTCAATTTCGACTTCTATAAATTTTAGGGTAGAACGTTTGTTTGATAGTTTTTTGACTACGGTTTCAATCGAAAGATTTGCATATTGGTGGTTTTCTTTCACGATAACTGCGTCATATAGGCCAAATCTGTGATTGGTACCGCCACCGGTTCGCACGGCGTACTTTTGCGCTGAACGAATTCCTGGTACTGTTTTGCGGGTATCAAGAATTTTTGTTTTATAACCGGCAACTGCGTTGACGTATTTACGGGTGGCAGTTGCCGTGCCTGAAAGCATTTGGAGGAAATTGAGTGCTGTTCGTTCAGCCATCAGAATTGAAGCAGCGTTACCACGAACTGTACAAACAGTCTGGTCAGGTTTAATTCGATCACCATCTTGGCAGTGCCACTCAATCTGCACGTCACTAGAAACTTGATTGAAAACTTCGCCAAACCAACGAGTGCCACAAAGCACAGCATGTTCCCTGACGATAACATTTGCCAACGCGTCTTTGGTTCGGTCAATTAGGTCAGAGGTGACATCTGTGACTCCTTCAGGTCCGAGATCTTCAAGTAGCGCTCTTTTTACTGTATCTTCAACGTCAGTTGGGAGCATGGCGTGGTCTACTTTCAGCAATGGTAAGATCGGGTATTAGTGGTCCGCTATATTGAGGAGTTGTTTCTGTTGAATTTGATCTTGTCTTCGGTGCCAGCTATAAGGCGCTGAATGTTAGTGCGATGTCGGATTAACATAAATACAAATATTATGGATACAGCAATGACAATCCAAATGTTTTGCGTGAAAAACCATACTAACACTGGTGCAGATAGAGCCGCAACTATAGATGCAACCGATGAGTATGATGTTAAGAGCCCCACCAATACCCACACGCCAGCGACACCTAATGCCAGCCATACACTGACACCGATATAAGCCCCAATTGCAGTTGCCGATCCCTTGCCTCCTTTAAAGCCAAAAAATATTGGATACAAGTGACCAAGAAAAACCGATAGCATGGCGATTGCAACAGCAGCGGGGTTTTGCGTTATTGCATCAGTTGCAATGACAGCAACTGTCCCTTTTATGATATCTCCGATTAGAGTTAGTGCCGCTGGCAGTTTTCCACTTAGGCGGAGGATATTGGTTGCACCGGGGTTTTTTGAACCTTGGCAACGAGGGTCTTGAAGATTTAACAATTTTGAAACAATAACGGCAAAAGATATCGAGCCAAGAAGGTATGAGAATATTGCGCTTAGCAGAATGTCCATGGTTTAATAGGCGTTTAATTTCTGTGAACTGTCAGTTATAAACAATAATATGAGTTGTCAATATATAGTATGCAAGAATCATACGGGTAATCACTTGGGTAATCAAGTAGAAATAACTCAACTGTAACCAATGTACATAAAGAAACCCCTTCAGAAGAGGTAAGGCGAATAATTGGGAATGGATATTATTTTTATAGAGAATCTAAAAATCAAGACTACTATTGGTGTTTGGGAATGGGAACAACGGATCAAGCAAAACTTAATAGTTGATATTCAACTAGGTGCGGATACCAAACCCGCTGCCCAATCCGATTGTATTGAGAATGCTATTAGTTACAAGCACGTTGCAAAGAGGGTGTCGGAAACGTTGGAAGAGTCGAATTTCAAACTAGTTGAAACTGTTGCCGAACAGATCTGCACGTTGATATTGGATGAGTTTTCGGTTGAATGGTGCCGAGTCAAGGTGAGTAAACCCCGTGCGGTTGAAAATGCCGACAGTGTTGGCGTTATCATTGAACGTTTCAGAGATTCGTAATGCCACCAAGGATGTGATCTATCAATTTTAGGGTTCGACTACACTGCGGCCACCATCGACGACTAAGACCTGCCCTGTTGTAAATTTTGAGAATAGGGCTAGAAATACTGCAGCGTCGGCGATTTCGCTGACTTTTCCGACTCGTTGCAATGGTGTATTGTCGATAACTTTTTTGGAACCGGTTTTGCTATTTTCCGGCCATAAAATAGCGCCTGGGGCGATGGCATTGACCCTGATTTCAGGGGCAAGCATAACTGCTTGGCTTTTCGTCAGAGATTCTAAAGCGGCCTTGCTTGCGCAATAGAGGCTGTAGCCACGCAGTGGGCGTTGCGCATATATGTCGGTAATATTAATCACGCTTCCATTTGTTTTTCGAAGCGCATTGGCAACCGCTTCTGTTAGTAAGTTCGGAGCTTGGACATGAACACCAAACAGCTGCTCGGCAAGACCCGGTGCATTATGATCATCTTGTCGAAAAATTGAAGCGTTGTTGATGAGAACATCCAATCGGCCAAAATGATCGATAACGCATTGTCCCAAACGAGCAATAGCTTTGGGTAATAGTAAATCTGTGCGAAATACACGTGCCGAATGTGATCGTATCGCATTCAATTCCGATTCAAGAGAGTGAGCTTCATCGCGTGCATTTCGGTAGTGAATTGCAACATCTAGTCCATGAGCATGAAACTTTCGAATGATTGCAGCTCCAATGCGCTGGCTACTTCCAGTAACTAGTACTGTTGGATTTTTTGATTTCAAACCTCAGTTCCGAAGATGGTTATTTGATTCGAATTGCACTATTAACGCATGAATATAATATTAACACTTTTACGAAATTTCGCTCATGAGCACGGAGTGTCAGTCACAGCACACGAAACGATTCTCGCTGGATTTCTGCACTAACCGATCATTGGGCGCATTCAGTGCCAAAAGAGTTATAGTGTTTACTTACCACTAACCACACTAATTTTAACCTCACCTGCCAATCCGCAATGGGTCAACTCAGCTTAAATGATGAGGAAAGTGCTAGAAGCCAATGCCTTACTAAGATCATATTCAGTTCAATTAAAAATTCAGAAAATAGAGCTCTAACGTTTGCAGAGTTCATGAACTTGGCGTTATACGAGCCCCGTCATGGGTATTACACTTCGGCTTTGCAAACGCTTGGCTTTAGTGGAGATTATGTGACCGCGCCGGAGCTTGGCAGTCTTTTTGGACAATGCTTGGCTCGGAAGATTGCTAACATACTACAGTCAAATCGTGTAGCAGCTAACATTTACGAATTTGGCGCTGGCAGCGGTGCGCTGACAATTCAGTTGATAACTGAATTGTACAAAATGGGATTTGAGAATGTCAGCTATTACATAATTGAGGTTAGCGCAGAATTAGCTGAACGACAGCGACAGAGAATCTTTGGTTCTGAAGCCGATCAGCTGGCTCAAATTAAATGGTGCAAAGAACTACCGAAAGGTGGTATGAACGGAGTGGTTGTTGCTAATGAGGTGCTTGACGCTATGCCAGTAGAGATTTTTCAGCGTGGCGCCAGCGGGTTTCGTCAAGGTTATGTTACAGAGTCTAGTGGTCATCTCGCTTTGGAATTTTACGACGAGTGCAAGCCAGATTTTCGCAAGGCCTTAGAGCGATTGCACTTGCCGCAAATCAGTGAGTCATATATCTCCGAGTTGCATTGCCGATCCGAAGCTTGGGTCCGGACTATTGCAGAGAATTTAAATGCTGGGTCGTTGCTCGTAATTGACTACGGTTTCCCGCAACATGAGTATTACCATCCAGATCGTAATGCTGGTAGCCTGATGTGTCATCGGCGGCATCATAAATTGCGAGATCCGTTTGCCTTCATAGGCTGTCAAGACATCACAGCGCATGTTAATTTCACCTCGGTTGCAATTACGGCCATTGAATCTGGACTACAAGTCAATGGCTTTTCTACATTAAGCGGATTTCTAGTTGATTTAGGTATAGCTGAAATTGATCTCCAAAATCTTGTTGACGATAATCGACATCGTTTAGTGCAGGAACTGAACATGCTGACGTCACCTGCTGAGATGGGAGAATTATTCAAAGTAATTGAGCTTACGAAGAATCTATCATCAGGGTCTCTAGGTTTCGGCACGGTTGACCACCTACATCGGTTGTACTGTGGTTGACTATCTGAGTGCTGGTGTCCTTGCCTTTTTGCAGGGTGTAACGGAGTTTTTGCCGATATCCAGCTCGGCACATCTAATAATATTTCCAAGTTTATTTAACTGGAATGATCAAGGTCTTGCATTCGATATAGCTGCGCATGTGGGAACATTGGTCGCTTCTGTAGCATATTTTCGAAGAGATATAACAGAAATCAGTTTATCTTGGTTACAATCGTTGGTAACGCGGAAACAGACAGAGTCATCTCGTCTTGGTTGGTTCATTATTGTTGCCAGTTTACCTGTGGCAGTAGTCGGTTACTTGGCGTTTAATTTGGTACAAACCGAGCTTCGAAACACGGCTGTTATCGCTACAACGACTCTCGTATTCGCTTTGGCGCTTTGGTATGCGGATCAGTTTCTTCGAAGTATTCGCACTCTAAAATCGATGGGAATCAGCGATGCGTTGGTAATTGGATTATTCCAAGCTATTGCAATCATTCCAGGTACATCTAGATCTGGGATTACCATGACGGCTGCGCTAATGTTAGGATTTTCGCGCAAAGAGGCTGCTAAATTTGCGTTTTTGTTAGCTATACCAACTATTGCAATGGCTGGTGGTTGGCAATTATTTAAATTGATGCGCCTGGAGGTGCAGACCGACTGGCTTTTGTTTGGATTTGCTACCACTGTAGCGGGAATTGTTGCTTGGCTTTGTATTCATTACTTTTTGAGATTTATAGAAGTAATGGGGATGTTACCATTTGTAATTTATCGAATTGGCCTAGCTCTTTTTCTTTTTTTGGGGCTTTAATTTGAGATTTCTTCGAATTTAGAAAGTACTTCTAATCCGAAGTGGTGGCAAATGAATAATATAAGTGTTTGTTATAATAGAAGTAATAAACAATCACAGAATCACTTGCTAGACGAAATTCAAGTCACGCTTAAATTCAGCAGAAGAAACACCTTGCGGCTTGCCGGTTACCAGATTCTCACTGATATCCAAGCAATGAACAAAACCTACCTTGGTCGCCTCAAACAAAAACCGAGACGACCAAGAAAAAGGACTGCTTTCACGCTGAATTTGTTTCCCACAGGCTAGAGGCTAGAACTCCACGGACAATGCCACACCGCCGCTCACCGTATTGTTGCCGCTGCCTGCCGAGGTCAGGTAAATGGCACCCGAAACCGATGAACGATCATCATTCCAAAACTGTGAACCGCCGATTCCTAGCCGCAACCTTGTCGGCTTCGACTCTGACTTGTAGTCATAGTTGCCGACCTTCACACTGCGCTCGACGCTGAAATCATGCTCAAGATCCAACGAACTGAACAACTTGCAGCAGGCTTCTGAAGTCTTCCCAATCTCGCCCTCAAACAACACACCATAACGTCCCGTCACACCCGAACTGCTCTCCATGGAAACAGGATCTTTCGTTGGTTGAGCCACCGTCCCTCGAGTGGCACTTTCATCCATCGAAGTGTATGAAACCACATAATCATCCACTGAAATCGAGGTCCATGTCAGCCCGCCGCGCTGCGTCAGCGACAGGTTGCCAAACCCCATGCGCTTGGAAGCACCCAGACCGATGGCATAGCCGACACCTTCGGTCTTTTGATTGACGTCAATCAACTGTCCATTCACCATCTCCGATGACCTGACCTCTATGTCATCATACTTGGTCACGCCCAGCCAGCCATCAACCATCAGACCATCGGAATATTGACGAGCCATGCCGACACCAACACCGGTGCCAGACACCTTCACACGACCGCCATCGGTCACATCAGCCTTGCCCTGACGATGATGCAGCCCCACTCGGAACATCATGTCATTGACAGCGGGCAGGTCAACACCCGTCGCAAATCCGCTGTAAGAGAAATCATACGAAAGATTGCCACTCATGGACTTCTGCAACCGGCGTTCACCGTCGCCCGCTTCAATGCTGCCCCAAGCTCTCCGGTCGGCCATCATGCCAGGGTCAGCCGCGGCCATCGTTCCGTTTTGAGCGAATTGCAGCGGACCGGACGCACTGGCAGTGCCGCCTGACATCATCGACGGCATGTAAGTGGTGCCCATGGCACCGACCATATCCCACATCACCGAGGGCAGGGCTTCATACACGCGACCTCGCATGTGCACCGTTTCCTGCCCGGCGGCAGGAGGCGCAAGCTCGGTGATCTCACTCTTGAAGTTCAGCGAAAACACATTGTTGTCCTTGTCCGTGATCTCAGCCGTCAAGGTCTCCTTGCCGCTGCAGTTGCTGTAGATGCCACACGGCAATGATGTCAATTCCACCCCTTCAATCTTCGTCCCATCAGCAAGAACCGCGTAAACCCCATCGGCCGCTGTTCTGTATTCAAAGGCCGTCTTCCCAGCGTTCTCCATGTCCTTCAGTCCCATGAAGTTTTGGTCCAACTTGATCAACAGATTGGGTTTGCTGTCAGCCGGGGTGTCCGCACTGGTGACCTTCACCGAACGACTTGAGGTGCCGCCGGCGTTTGGCATCAGCTTGCCTTCTTTACCGACAGTGACCATCCCGCCACCCATCAGATGGATAGCCGCTGCGTCCTCGCCACCTTTGATCTCGCCTTCAACGGTCACCTCCTGGGCGCGCCGACCGCCTTCGGTAATCGTTTGTGTAGTCGGCGTGTTGATGTAAACCCCGTCCTTGCCCTTGCCGGCCATTACCAGCCCGCTTTTTCCAATGGTGACGGACACCTCGCCTCCGCCATAATTAGTACCAGGACTAGCGTCAGGGTCAGCAGTATGGCTGACGTAGATGCCGTGACCCGTCGCATAAATGGCACCATCGTTCATGATGGTCACCTTTTTGGACGCCACCTGCTCGTTCCCCTGGACCCATACATGAATGCCGACCATCTTCACAGGGTCATCGGCTGTGCCGACCGTTGCGCCCTTTGCCACCGTCACCTGAATATTGCTTGGCGCCACTGTTGCCAAGTCGTCATGGATGTGAACTCCGTCATTGATTATACTGGCGATTCGAGAACCCGCTTCCAGCGTCACAGCAACGTCCCCGCCCTGGGCATCGTCCCGGTATATCCGGATGCCGTCGTTCTGTGCCCCATGTACCACAGCATTGCGTATCTCCGCGGCGAAATTCACAGTGATGTCACCATCGTTTCCTCTGTCATTCACCAAAATGACACCAGCACGGCTATCGGCTTGGCCAGGGCCGGCGGAATAGTCACTATCATACGTCCCCAACACGCCTTTGCGAACATTGATCGTGATTGGAACCGTTATGCCATCGCCATCTGTGCTGACAAGAATCGCGGAATGTGCAGCACCTGCCCCTCCAATGAAAGTATCATCTCCGGTATTATCCGCACTGGATTCGATCACGATGCCATCCGGTGCATTTCTGGTTGCGTACACGGCGAGCCCATATAGGCTTGGAATAGTCCCTGACGGACCATAGCTCGGCAATATCTCGATATCATCGTTGAGGGTGATCTTCAGCCCGCGTCTGCTTCTGTTCTTTTTAGGCTTATGGATGTCATATTGAATTATAGCTGCCCTGTATTTCCCAGTTGCATCGGGTTTAAATACAGTTTTTTGCGCATCGTCATCGCTGGCATCGCATACGACCTCCGGCGGACTCCCGGTGGAGGGGATGGGGCCGCATTCATTCGCCGCCTTCACCGGCAATGCAAGCACTGCCATTAGTCCAACCACAGCGACTGATGATATCAGTTGAATGAGAGAATGTACCCCCCCCCCCTAGAAATTCTGGAGAAACCGCTTGAACGGTCATCGCAGCTGCACCGGCTTCATGAACTGCCGGTTCAGCAACATGCTGGCATGATGCTACTCTATACATTATCAAATCCTCCTTGCATTTGGGTGTGCTAGATGTTTGTTGGATACTGAATCTACTGATTTCAATAATAGATTTTCAATTATATACTCTGGTCAGCAGAACGCTAACAGACATTTTCGTTCGCAGCATATGCACATAAAATCCAGCTGGAACATCACCCGCAAATAAAAATTGTTGTTTTGATGCTACTGTTAATTTAGATACCTTGAAGAGATATATTTTTAATCTGAAGCTCTGAGGGTCTTCAGCTCATGGTTTCAAGGGACTAGTGGAGCATTTAGCAGCCGTAAACTGAGAGGTGTTTCGTCTCTGGATGTGTGTCCATATATGAAACCTGTCCAGTAATTGATTCTGTGATTGTTGATTGCTTCATTCATACAAACACTTATATTATTTCTTCGCCAGAACTTCCGTCTAATGGACGCTGATCCGAAGGTTTCTAGATGAGTTGAGGTGGTTTATTCGCAGTTGGAGTTCTTGTGTTCAAAAAGCTGTCTAACTAATTTAGTCTGAGCGGTTCTCATTGCTTTTTCCATCTGATGGTTCTTGTATTGTTCTGCCAGTGCTGTTGCATCTACGCTCGCCATTTGCTTTCGAATTGCACGCATTAGGTCAATTGCATCCCGAATTTCATTGGCATTGGTTCCAACTGCCTCCATTACAACACTGCTAGCTGCTAAAAAGCGTTCGTAAGCCTGTGGATTACGTAAACCATCTAGACTGCGAACCAATTGCACCGACACGGAGGCTGAAAGTGTTCTGATTTGCTGTACCTGTCCGGTATAGTTCGCAACACGCAGTGCAGTATTTCGAAGTCTAGAGGAAGTCTTTAAGCGCAGACAGAATTGGTTTACTGCTGCAACACCTTTGGATACTTGGTCAGTAGCCTCGGATTCTTTGCTATCAACTGCATGACGTATGCAGTAAGCAAGTACAGCAAATCGAATTTCGACGCAATCAGTTAGGGTAGCAGCTTTGTCAAGACTGTCTAAGTTCGCTAAAGCAGATTTATTACTGGCATACTTATAAATTTCACTTACTTCGGGAAAGAGCGGTTCTAGAGCGTGACAGCTTCGAAGTGTTTCGAAAAACAAGGATGGGTGCGTTTCTTTCAATGCTTCCAATGTCTCTTGTAGCACTCTTTCCATCACAAGATAATCTAATTCTCCACTTTGAGTTATTTTGCGCATGAGTTCCAGTGTCGAAACGTGAATAACAAATCCTCTAGAAAAATAGCGGGCTGCGAACCGCGCAACTCGTAGCACACGCAATGGGTCTTCAACGAAATGATCAGAAACATGACGTAACAGGCCATTTTCTAAATCAGCGGCCCCACCGTACGGGTCAATCAACTTGCCTTTGGCGGTTAATGCCATAGCATTGATTGTGAGATCGCGTCTGTACAGATCTTGTTCCAATTTCACATCATCTGAAACATCGACTTCAAACCCTTTGTAACCTTTCCTGACTTTTTTCTCTCGACGTGCAAGGGCGTATTCTTCATGAGTTTCAGGATGCAAGAATACAGGAAAATGTTTGCCAATTGGCTTGAAACCGAGCATTTTCATAGTTTTCAAGTCTGCACCAACTACTACCCAGTCTCGATCGGTGCGTTCACAGCCAAGAATCTGGTCGCGAACAGCGCCGCCTACTACATAGCATTCCAAGTCGGACATTTTTTCAATTTTCTTAGCAGGCATTCAGACAAGCTAGATTCTGAGGAATAGTCTTATCGTCTAGCCTGAATCCTGTAGGCATCCATTGGATCTACATTGATTTTCGCCCAATTTTTGGCAATCGGTGTGAGTGCTGTCGGTTGAATGCCGAACGGTTGGGGTTGATTGATATCAATTTCGGTAACCGCTTCAAGATACTCAACCCAATCTCGGTTGAATGGCCAGTTGGAAAATTTAATTACTAGTCGGCTTAGAATTTTGTTAGATGTCAATACCAATGGTGAACTACCATTCATTTCCTCAATGAGTGCGATTATTTGGCGTAGGGTGTAGGTGTTTGGCCCTACCACTTCGAAACACCCGTTGATTGGGTCCGGATGATTGATAACATGCAAGATACAATTAATCAGATCGTCAATGTAGACTGGTTGTATGGGTGCCTTATTGTAAGCAGACGCCAGAAATCTTGCTAACAAGCTAAAATTTCCAGTGAAGTGTCTGGTGAATATGTTACCCGACCCTAATACAACAGCTGGTCGAATTATGGTGCAATCTAAGCCTTGGGTTATAGAATTTAGCACTTTTATTTCGGCCTCGGCTTTAGTTCGCAAGAATTTTTCATTTGCGCTAAGGTCTGCACCAAGTGCACTTACATGTATTAGGCGTTTCGCGTTGTTTTCAAGGCACAAATTCACAATCTGTTCTGTGAATTGAACATAAGAATCGCTCTCGATTTTAGCTGATGATGGCTCGCAGGGAATCAAGTTAAAAACAACATCCGCATCATTAAAGAGAGGAATATCCTCATCAGATTCTAAGGTTTGTTTTCCAACCATGCGCAGTTTTGGCATTACCAATAGATTGCGATGGCGGTGTGGGTGCGCAGTTACAACACTGACAGTCCAGTCTCGATTTACAAGTGCTAGGGTGAGATGCTTGCCGATGAGTCCAGCACCACCGACTAGGACAGCGTGTCGTGATTTCTGTTTTGCTAATTTGAGCTTTATCAATCTTTCTATACTAATGATTTTGCTGCATAGGTGTCGCAGTAACTTCGTACTGAATCAAGATAAATTCTAAGCTCACTAGAGCTTTCTACGAATGCTAATAGGTCATAGACGGTAGCAATAGAGAGCACTTTGATTCCATGTCGCTGTTCAATTTGTGCAGCTGCACAGATATCTGAATCTGCGGCGGCTTGCTCCATTCGGTTTAATGAAATGATAACTGCGACTGGTTGTGCTGAATGTGCGCGAATTATCTCTACTGCACCATCGATTGAAAGTCCGGAGGTTATCACATCTTCAACAATAACAACTTTGTTTTTCAGCTCAGCACCAACTGTCCATCCTTTATCGCCGTGGTCTTTAGCTTCTTTGCGATTGAAAGCGAATGGAACGCTTACGGCGTGGTGTTGGTATAAAGCTAAGGCTGTGGCCGTCACAAGGGGTATACCTTTATATGCAGGACCGTACAGCATAAAGCCTTCATTAAACTCTTTTGAGATTACATTCGCATAGAATCGCCCAAGCTCAGACGTGTCAGATCCGTTAGAAAGCACTCCAGTATTCATAAAATAGGGGCTGACCCTTCCTGAGTTTAGAACATACTCACCGAACTTGAGGGCGCCTTTCTCATACGCGAAGATTAAGAAATCTAATGCAATTCTGTTCATTTACTAGGTAGTTTGGGGTGTGCTCGCTTCTCTATGTGAAGTAGGGTAAAAGAGCAATCAATTGTAAAAAACTCTTTGGATATCGCTCAAGTGGGTGTAATAGCAGATATTTAACTGCAGTGAAGTTCATTTTGTTTCAATGCAATTTAACCACTGAGCTATTTAAACGCATAGTTCATATTTATAGATGTTTACGTAAATAAAGTGTTACCGAACTGACAATAGCTCCACTAAATAGAAATCTGTATAAATTCTGCAAATCATCTTCTTTCAGCCAGCGCCAAGATTCAAGAGACATGTTGTGCCAAGCGACAAAAAAGATAGCAATAAGAATAGCCGCTGTTATAGAGTAAACAATCGAAACAATCGCTTTACTGATAGTATCTCGAAGCCGTTCGGTGCGGTGATGTTCGTTTGACCTGCTGATTCGCTCTAAATTAAGCTGTTCTTTGTTTGCCTTGGTATCAGCAGTGTTAGGTGGCACGTAGCCAAATTCATCTGGCGAGGGTACATTTCTACCTTGATCCATGTTTTTTCAAAACTTGATCTGCTAATTCACGATAGTACTTTTCCATTAGTTCATTTGGAATTATCGCATTGATGCCACCTTTCTTTTTTATTTGATCCCATGGTGAGTTCGGTGTATGAGTTAATTGTGACAGTCTAATGCCTGAATAACAACCGTACTTAATATTCACTTGCTTGATCAAGTCATTCTCAATATCATCAAAATTGACTATCTGAATACCTGGTATGCTATCTTCAACAGATGACGATCCATATTCCTTGAGTTGATGGTAAACATCTGGGATAACCGGCCCATATTTCCAAGCTTCAACTTTTTGTTTAATCAAAGGCCTTTGATATAAACCGAGCATCCAACCGTGAGACAAATAAACCAATTTAATTATCTGCAAAGGTGTATAGAGGCCACCATATTCAATGAGCCAATTAGCTACACCCAAAGCGTCATGCGCTGCTGGGGCACTACTTTTTTTACCTGTTTTCACTCTTGTTTCCTCTTCGCTATACATTTACTTGCATTATATATCTATCGCAAATAGCGTGATAATATGTCTGAATTGCCATTATTCCAAAGATCCAACTAAATCGACTTCAGACATTTTTTAATCTCAATATGTGACCCTCAGTGAGTACATTCCTTTACCTGTTAACAAGCTCTTTCTTGTTCGTTGGAAAAGAAAAGGCGGTTATGTATGTTGGTTAATGAATCACAGCAATCAAAAATATCATTTTGCGTTATTTATTGAGATTTTGAGGAGCTATCTAATCGTTGAAGACGCGACCGAATTTGAGCAACGGTAAATGCTAGAATAAATATTGTAAGTGAGTTAATCACAATGCTAGGTCCGGGTGGCGTGTCAAATTCAAGGGAAAATACCAAGCCGAAAATTACAGCAAGCACTCCAAAAAAAGATGCGAAAACTACCATTTGCTCTGGAGTTTTAGCGAACTGACGAGAGGCGGCAGCTGGTATTATCATTAGTGACACAGTGAGAATAATACCGACGATTTTCATAGCAAGAGCTACAATTGCTGCTAGCATCATCATTAGCAAATAGCGAGTCTGTGTTGGTTGCAGATTCTCCACTGCTGCAATTTGCTCGTTTACAGTCAAGCCGACCAGTGCTTTCCATCTCCATACTAATAGGCCGATAATACAAGCGCTGCCAATGTAGGTTACGGCAATTTCACCCCAATTGACAGCAAGAATATTGCCGAATAGAAAATGCAGTATGTCAACTCGTACCCAATAAAGAAGCGAAACGATCACTAAACCTAGAGCAAGAGTCGAATGCGATAGAATCCCAAGTATAGAATCGCCAGACAAAGTAGACTGTCCACTGACTTTTGCTAGAATGAATGCGATTATCAGGCAAATGCTGAATACGCCAATCAATATGTTTGTGTCAAAGGCTAATGAGAGAGCAACACCTAGTAGCGCTGAGTGCGCCATTGCATCGCCAAAATATGCAAGTCGTTGCCACAACACAAAACAACCGAGTGGCCCGGCAACTAAAGCAATGCCTATACCGGCGATGATGGCCCGACTAAAAAAATCGTCTGCGAAAGGCACTGATATCTAGATTGAGTGTAAAAATGATCAGAGATAACATGGTTTTTAAAATCATGGTGTTGCGATGCTGCCGTCTAAACGATGCCGGTGGTCATGATGGTGACGGTAGCGTGCATAAGCTGGCTGCATGCTCTTGCCGAACAACTCGAAATACTCATCGCTACTGATCACGTATTCTGGTGTTCCAGTACAGCAAATGTGAACGTTTAAGCAAATAACTGTGTCCGTTTTTGCCATTACGATATGCAGGTCGTGACTAATTAGCAACACACCGCAACTCAACTCGTCTCTGGCGTTGACAATATCACCATAGAGACTCGCTTCACCGACGACGTCTAGACCTTGAGAAGGTTCATCAAGAATCAACAGGTCGGGTTTTCTCAAAAGTGCGCGTGCAAATAGAACACGCTGGAACTCACCACCTGACAAATTCTGTACTGGAGCCTCTGACAGACGCAGTACGTTCAATTGCTCAAGAGCGGCATCTACATCACTTTTGTCACTATCGTGGGTTAACGTCATCAATCGCCGCACAGTAAGTGGCATGGTGTGATCAATTTTCACGCGTTGTGGAACATAACCGACTCGGACTCCTTTGGTTCGTTTAACTGTACCTTCATCCGGTCTGATTGAACCGGCAATAACCTGCGCCAGAGTGGTTTTTCCACTGCCATTCGGCCCGATGATTGTCACAATTTCGCCAGATCTGATTTCAAGATCTATATCTTTTATCAGCCAGCGTCCGTTTCGTTGAACCCCGGCTGCTTGCACTGTAGCAAGTGTAACACTCATTTTGATTTTTGCGCTTAAGATTAAATTGAATAGAAAAGGGGGAGTGAGCTCCCCCTGATCTCAATTTATCATATCAGTTGATCCACTGATTAACTATGTCCATATTAGCTTCAACCCATTCTTCAGCAACATCTTGCGGATCTTCGCCGTCGCGTCCGATTCTTAGAATCCAATCATTAACAATAGCAGGATCGAGCTTGATATTTCCTAAGAATTTTGCAGCTGGAGGATTGCGCTGCTCAAGTGATTTTGAGTATGCAACGTACACAATGGCATCATTGTGCTTGCATTTGAATTTAGAAGCTTCAAGCCAGTCTTCTTGATCTAGCTTGAGGTCCATGCAACCTTCTGTGAAAGGCGGTTCGTCAACTGGAGTCAAGTCATAAGCTGCGTGTAACCATTCTGGTGTCCAATAGTAGAACAGTATCGGTTTTTGTTCTACGTAAGCAGCCTTGAGTTGGGCTTTGAAAGTGGCATCGGAGACTATTTCAGGTTCCCATAGCTCATTCAATCCGTAATCCTTGAATTTGACTTGCCACATTTTCGTTGATTTCCATCCGGCATCCCCGGCCCAGTACTCACCTTTGCCGTTTTTGTCTTTATCAAACAAAGCGGCAATCTCAGGTTTTAACAGATCCTCAATGGTTTTCACTTTGTCTGTCATATAAGTCGGAATGAACATGCCCTGCGTGCCTTTATAAGGTTCATTGTGTGCAACACTTTTTGCGTCAACAATATACTTGTCCCATATAGGCTGTTGATTTGGCATCCACATGTCGGTGTATACATCCACAGAGCCGTCGCCTTTGTCCATGCCCTCAGCAACAATTTGCTGGTCACTCAGCCCTTGGACAACTTCCGCTTCTGAGTTTAACGGACCATCAATTACTGCTTTGATGACATACCCAATCGCTTTGGCACCAGTCCAGCTCAAATCAGAAATCCTCACTTTCTCTTGCGCAAAAGCACTGGAACTGCTCAAAATCAGCGCCAACACCAGCATTAAATTGAATTTGTTTACCATAACAATAACCTCATTTATTTTAGTAGCAGATTTTAAGAATCAAATGGTTTCTGGTTCGCCTTTTGTACCAGACGATCAATAATCATAGCAATCAAGGCTATGCCTAAACCGGCTAGCAGTCCTCGGCCAACTTCTGTTTGTCCAAGTGCGTCTACAACAATGAAACCCATGCCTCCAGCGCCGATGATCGCTGCGATAACAACCATTGATAAGCTCATCATTACCACTTGATTCACACCTGCCATTATAGATGGCAGTGCCAGCGGCAACTCCACTTTGCGCATTAATTGTGCAGGGCTTGCACCGAAAGCGAGTGCTGCTTCTTTGGTGCTTTCTGGCACTTGTTTGATACCTAGAGCAGTGAGCCGCACCATCGGTGGCATTGCGAAGATAACTGTGGCTAGAATCCCGGGCGGTTTTCCGATTGAGAAGAATGCGACAGCAGGTAGCAAATAAACAAATGACGGGATAGTTTGCATGATATCAAGCACCGGTGTGACCAGTGCAGTGCCTGTTTTAGATTTTCCAACCCAAATTCCCAACGGCAAGCCGCAAGCAACACAGATTATTGTAGCTGCCATTACTAGCGATATAGTTGACATGGCTGTTTGCCAAAATCCGAATATCGCAAGATAGGCTAGCGAGGCACTTACGAAGACAGTGATGCGTGGGCCGCCAAGCTTGTAAGCAATTACCGCAAACATCACTGCAGTCACAATCCATGGTGTACCGACAAAAACTGCCTCAATGGCTAAGAGCATGCTCCGTATCCAATCAGTAATGCGATCAAATATCCAACCGTAGAAGGCTTTGAGGTAACCTATGCCTTGATCAATGTATTCCGAAACGTAGGTGTTAAGATTGACAGGGCGCTTGGCAGTTGATTCCTTGACCACAATGCTACGGGTGCCGTCGTCATTGCGAGGATAAGTGTACTGTGGCGGGCGCTTTAGCCAAATTAGAGTTGGAAACTCAGAAATCGCCCAACAGTCAAACCGATCTTTCATTGCCACGCTTTCACCGTCTTGGATTTGCCTGGTTAGTTTGATGCAACTGCGTTCATCTGGAACAAACTGTGTTGCCCGGTAAATTGTTAGCGGCGCGATCAAAGCGGTGATAACCAGCGCCAGTACAATGCCGCGAATACTGGTTCCAGAATTTTTTGATCGTTCCATGCGCCAATTGCAGTATTGGCGATAGTAGAGTCTGTCTGCCATCCATCCGGTAATCAGTCTACCGAATATCAGCGCAAGGGCAGCGGCTAGCAGGTGGTTGTTAGTCCAAATCTCATATCGCTCAACTAGAAAATCCTTGCCGTCAAGTGTGGCTTGTGTTGCAGCCATGCTGAATTTATAGACTTGAGCCAGGTTAACAGCGGCGATCATATCACCAGCGAAAGCTACCCAGAAAAGAATCCAATTTCCTCGGAAAGCGGCCCACAAAAATCCACCTAGCAACGCTGCGAAATTGATATGATGCCAAGGTAAATCATCGCGTTGAATCCGTAAAAATGTTTTGCTGTAGTATTTGGCGTTAACAGTAGCAAATGATTCAAATGATGCTGTTGTCTGCGCATCCGCAGCAGCTGTATCTTCGCTCATTAATTTTCTCCTCGAATACCTTTCAATAGTGCATCTTTGGTTACAACACCAATGGGTTTTGTTTCGCTTTGTATTATTACGGGAAAGCTTTGTCCGACGGACAAACTTACCAGAGTGTCCAAATCCGCATCTTCTTCGGCCTTAGGCCATTCGGTGTGGTTTAATTCGCCACCGTTCTGCTGACGGAATTTGTCTATCGGGATCATGACTGTGTGAGCGAATACAAGTTTCAGGCGCGAAATGCCTTTGACGAAATCCGCGACGTAGTCGTCAGCTGGGTTTGTCACTATATCCTCAGGCGTTCCAATTTGCACAATTTCGCCATCTTTCATAATTGAGATTCGGGTGCCCATGCGGATCGCTTCGTCTAAGTCGTGGGTGATAAAAAGTGTAGTCTTGTTCATATTGCTAGACAACTCAAGAAATTCATTTTGCAAGCCGCGACGAATCAACGGATCAAGTGCTGAGAAGGGTTCGTCCATGAGTAAGATCTCCGGATCTGCCGCCAATGCCCTAGCTAGGCCTACGCGTTGTTGCATGCCACCGGACAGCTCGCTTGGCATGCGGTCTCCATAGCCCTGCAAGTGCACTGTTTCAATGACCTTATCAGCCACCTGATTGCGAGTGTAAGCATCGATATTTCGCAGTTCCAGCGCGAAAGCAATATTGTCGCGTACAGACCGGTGCGGCAACAACGCCATATTCTGAAATACCATGCCAATACGTTTTGCCCTGAGCGACCGCAATTGTTCGGGTGACAGTGCTCCAACATTCTCCCCTTTGATATAGACTCTACCGTAAGTTGGTTCTATTAAGCGGTTGATGTGACGAACCAATGTGGACTTGCCGGAGCCAGACAGTCCCATAATGCAGAAAATCTCGCCTTCATACACTTCGAAGCTGACGTTGCGCACGCCAACGACAGCGCCAAAACGATTTAGCACTTCCGCTTTGTCAATGTTGTCATCTTGAATTGCCTGCAACGCCTCCTTAGCTCGGTCTCCGAATATTTTCCAGAGATCCTTTGCTTTGACGACAGGTTCGTTGCTTTCCGGGATAGTCATTTCGTTATTGAATTGGTGCTATCTGTTGACGGCACAATGAATGTTGTCTCACTCAGGCAAGGCATAGCCCATTGCGTATGTTTTTGTAATTGATTGTACAACTTCTGCTTTGTTAAGATTGTTGGAAAATCGATTTGGATACACTGCCGGAAGCGCTGTCGGTGGTTTGCCGCTGATAATCCAGTCGCTGAGAAATGCGCCTGATCCTCCGCCAGTGCCAATACCGATGCAAAACCCGGTTGCAAGCCACAAGCCTGGTAAATGGTTGACAGGGCCGAGCAACGGCAGTCCGTCCGGAGTGTAACAAATCGGACCGTTGTGTATGGCTTTAATGTTCGCTGTTTCAAGTGCGGGTAGTCTTTTGAATAATTTTGCCAGATGTGGTTCAATCCGTTCAATATCGTTTGCTAGCAATTCCTCACCAAAATCTATTGGAATACTGTCTAGCTGCCAAGGCTTTGGATTAGACTCGTAAATACCAAACAGCAATCCCTGTCCTTCTTGTCGAATGTTCGCCGGTACAGATGGATCGCGAATTGTTGGCAGTTCAGATTCAAGTGTTTTGATTTCAGGTATGGCATCAGTGATTATTTCATGGTGTTCTAGTGCGTACAGAGGTAAGTTCAAGCCTAGGGGGCTGACAAGTTCTCGGGCCCAGAAGCTGTTTGCGATAACAACATGTTCAGTTTCCAAGCAAGTATCCGAAGTTTCTACAACCCATGTTCCACCAGGCTTTAAGCAAAGGTTTTCGACTAGGTTGTCGGTTTTGATTTTTGCACCGTGTTGCCGAGCAGCTTTTGCGATGGCCAGTGTAGCGCCTGTAGGGTCAACGTGTCCGTCGCCCGGTGTGTAGGCTGCGCCTTTGAGGTCCGAAGTTTCAAGTAGAGGGTGCAACTGCCGAATTTGAAGCGCATTGACCACCTTGAAATCAACTCCGATTGAGTCGTATAGTGGAATGAGTTTTTGATAAGCTTTCAACTCGGTTTCATTCGTTGCAAGTCGGAGACTGCCAGTGGCATGAAATCCGACGAATTGGCCGGACTGTCTCTCGGCCATAAGATACGTGCTCACTGAATCGGTATAAAGGCGCGTAATGCTTGGATAGTGTCCGAAAAAAGTTACGTTTCCTGCTGCGTGCCAAGTCGAGCCGGAAGTGAGTTTGCGACGCTCAAGTAACAAAATGTTGTTCCAACCACGCAGACTAAGATGATACAGAATACTGCAACCAACGATGCCCCCGCCTATGACTATAACTTGAAAACGGTTAATCATAGCGCGAGTGTCAGTGGTTTTTTGGTATCAAGACGAATTGGAAAAATGTCTCGAATCTTAGCGTCGGTTTCGCTTTTGATGTAATTTGGGTGATGTGTTTCAAGTAAATATTTGGCCAACTCTACGGCACGCTCTCTGATATCAGTTGCACCGGAATTTTGCCAGTCGTTGGGCGTATTGCGATCGGCAATTTTTGGATATTTATATTCAGTCTCCATTAGTTTTATGGTTTGTTCGTGGCCCAAGTAATGCCCGGCATTGAATACTGCATCGCGCACAACTGAGGTTGAAAGAGTGTCATCCGTAACTTCAATTCCGCGAGCGATGCGTCGAATATAGGATAGAAGCTCGTTGTCAACAATCATCGATTCAAAGGAACATCCAAGCAAACTGCCAAGCATACCCGCGGATTCATATATAAATCCTCCGCCGGCTAGGGCAGCTAAGGTTAGACTGAGGGCTTTCTCAAATCCGGCTTGGCTGTCTGGCAGCTTAGAATCTGACATGCCAGCGCCAACACCACCAGGTATGCCGTAGAACGCAGACATTTGACCTGATGCTGCGCCGAGCAGAGCTTGTTCCGGTCCGCCACCGCTGAATGCGCCGGTTCTCAGGTCTGATACGAACAACCAGTTGCCTAGCACAACCGGGTGCCCAGGTTTCAACATGTTGATGACGGATAAGGATGCTAGGCTCTCAGCGCAGCCTTGTACTATCGTTCCGGCCAAAGCCGCCGGTGCCGTCGCACCAGCTTGTGGTCCAGTTTGGCATTGGATTGGCATGCCTATGTCAACAGCAGCGCAGGTAACATCAAGACTATCTGGTGCGAATTGCATTGGGGACACAACAGTAGTTGCGTGGACGGTGCAAAAGGGCCGTTTGGCGAATTGTCCGACACCCCCGGCGAGCATATCAAGCAGAGACTCGATTCGGTACAGGTGCTCACCTTGTGAGAAACTCGTTGCAATGTGTTTTTTTGTGCCGGCGGCGCACGCATATACCGTATTGACGTCAAGCTCAAATAAGTTCTCTATGTCGGTTGCAACAACTGGACGGGTAAACCACTGTATGTTCTCCAAGCAATCACTAACGCGAGCAAGATCATATAAGTCTCGCAGTGTGCTAGGGCGATAGGATCGCGATTCAATATCTAACATTGAGATTGAAGCGCCGCCAGTGCAAAAATTGACGATGCCATTTCGGGCTTGAAAATCAAATTGCGCGCTTCTTCCATGTACCGTGAATTCGCGAGCGGCTCGGTCCAACATATCCTCAACAAGCGATGTTGGAAAGAGCAAACGCCCATCGCTTCTGAGCTTGCATCCGTGGGCAAGGGCAGTATCGCGAACACGTGATGTTGGATTTGCCACCCCCACTTCTGATAGCAATTGCAGTGCCGCTTGATGGATTTTTTCAATTTCGTTTTGTGAAAGCGGCTTGAAAGTGGGGCCGAGATTGGTTCCGGCAACCATGTTTCTGGCTGTGTTTTCAGGTTTGCGTTGCAAGTGCCGTTTTTGACGCGCTGTCAGTTTTTGCATTGTATCGACCAATTCCATGCATCCGAAATAGAAAGATAATACCTTGTTCTGAACGAACCATCACAGACAATTACGCCTACAGGTTCTATACCGAATTTTTAGGCACTATAAAATGATGAAGAAACTAAAATAACGAAAAAATTGACATTTCAAAGCTTAAAACAATGTAAGATATTGTTACTTAGTTTTAAGTAAGTCAACATAATAATATTCCCCAGACATTAATCTCTGGGAATATGTATAACATAAATTGGAGGTATTCACAATCATGATTTCGCGTAGACTGACAGCGGCCCTGGTCGCTGTATTAATTGCTTTCGCTGGATTGGCTTCAGCGCCTGCATCGGCAGACAAAGTTCGTTGGAAGATGGCAAGCTGGTTTCCGAAGAGCCTGACCCAGCTTGGAACTCTTGGCGTAAACGTTACAGAGACACTCGATCGGGTATCTGACGGACAAATCGAACTCAAGTATTTCGAACCTGGTGCGTTAGTCCCGCCGGCAGAGTGTTTTGATTCTGTTGCATCCGGCGCGGTTGATGCATGCTGGTCAACTCCAGGTTACTGGTATGGCAAGAACTCTGCATTGGCAATGTTTGCCTCGGTTCCGTTCGGTCCGCAGGCAGCTGAGTATGGTGCTTGGATGTATTTCGGTGGTGGTCAAGATCTGATGAACGAGATTTATGCCGAGCATGGACTGCACTCGTTGATATGTGGTGTTATTGCACCGGAAGCATCCGGTTGGTTCAGAAATGAAATCAATTCAATTGACGATCTGAAAGGACTGAAAATGCGATTTTTCGGACTCGGTGCGAAAGTGATGGAAAAGGTTGGTGTTTCAACCCAGTTGATACCTGGCGGTGATATCTTTCCAGCACTTGAGCGCGGCTCAATTGATGCCACAGAATATTCAATGCCAGCGATTGACCTCAATCTAGGTTTTTATCAGGTGGCGAAACACTACTACCTGCCGGGCTGGCATCAACAATCGACATTATTTGAAGTGCTGATGAACAAGGAGAAGTGGGAAGGACTCTCTGATCAGCAACGTGCTATGTTTGAACTGTCCTGTGGTGACAATTTTCGCTATGGGTTGCTTGAAGGCGAAGCGATTCAAAGTCCAGCATTAGCTGAGCTAGAATCCAAAGGTGTCACGATTCACCGTTGGCCACAGAACATCTTAGATGAACTTGAAGCCGCTTGGAATGAAGTTGTGGTTGAAGAAATTGACGCTAATCCTGATTTCAAACGAGTATACGAGCACTACACTGCATTTCGTGAGCAATACTCTATTTGGAGAGAGCTCGGTTACTTATAGGGTAAATTCACCCTGTATCACAAACGGATTGAAATCTCTGTGAGAGTCAAGGGTGCGCGGTCGCGCGCCCTTGACTGATTTGTCCATCTTCATAAGCTCTTTTGCGACCTGAGTTGAACTCGTCCTTTATGAAACTGATTTTGCGCCTGGATGAGATTACCGAGTCGGTAATTGTGTGGATCGGGCGTATAGCAGCATGGCTCGCAATTCCCCTCATTTTTGTCATTATTTTCGATGTCATTACTCGACGCTTTTTTGTGCTTGGGTCCACCAAGTTGCAGGAGCTTGAATGGCATATTCATGCAGCGTTGTTTTTGTTCTGTTTGGGTTGGGCTTATCTCAAGGACGCACACGTTAGAATTGACTTGGTCCGCGAGCGACTGAGTCATCGCCAAAAATTGTGGATTGAGCTCATAGGTTGTTTGTTGTTCTTGATCCCTTACACAATGATTGTCATTTTCTACGGTATAGATTGGTGGCATCGGTCATTTTTACAAAACGAAATGGCCGCTTCTGCAACTGGCCTTCCGTACCGCTGGATCATCAAGGCGGTCTTGCCAATTGGATTTTTCATACTCATGATCAGTGGCATTGGGATGGCGTTTAGAAAGCTTGTGCAACTGTTTGCACCGGCGGAATTGGTGCGTATTGTAGATGAGCGAGAACGCATTGAAACAGTCCATTTGAACAAAGTGGAAGTGTCCAATTTTGATGATATACAGAAGAACTGACCCAACTCTGATGCCATGCTAGATTTGTTTATAGATTACATGCCACTTTTCATGTTTTTGGCATTGGCAGTCTTGCTGTTTTCAGGATATCCGGTTGCAGCTGTGCTAGGTGGAATTGGTTTGGGATTTGGTTTTCTAGGTGTATATCTTGATGTATTTGTTCCGATTGAGTTTTTCAATATAGTTGGCAGAATATGGAGCGGAATTGCTGACAATTTGGTGTTGGTGGCGATACCCATGTTCATATTCATGGGCACCATGCTGGAGAAGAGTGGGGTTGCGCGAGATTTGCTTTATTGCTTGCAAGTGCTTTTGCGACGGGTCCCTGGCGGATTAGCTCTTTCAGTAACCGTAATGGGTACGATTATGGCGGCCACGACAGGGATTATTGGTGCTTCAGTCGTTATGTTGACACTGATGGCATTGCCAGTTATGCTCAAGCGGCAGTATGCAACACCATTAGCAACTGGTACAATCGCTGCTTCTGGTACATTGGGAATTCTGATACCGCCAAGTATTATGCTAGTGATTATGGCTGATTTACTCGGTAGGTCCGTTGGCAATCTGTTTGTTGCCGCTGTTTTTCCGGGTTTTATGCTTGCTAGCATTTACGCGATATATATATTTACCATATCTGTGTTAAAACCGGAATTAGCTCCGTCATTGCCTAAAGACATTGGTCCCCAGAATGCAAAGGACTTCTGGCTGATGATATTAAAAGGATTGGTCCCCCCAGTATTTCTAATTGTGCTAGTGCTTGGATCAATTGTAGCCGGCTGGGCAACACCTACAGAGGCATCCGGTGTTGGTGCGGCTGGCGCCATATTACTAGCAGCAGTGAATCGAAGACTTGATTTTGCAACTTTGCGTGCAGTAGTTGAACGTTCGGCATTGACTGGTGCGATGTTGTTTTTCATATTTATTGGTGCAACCGCCTTTTCCTATGTTTTCCGGTCGCTTGGAGGGGACGATATCGTTATCGACTTGGTTGAAAGCAGTGGCTTCGGAGCTTGGGGCATTCTATTTGTTCTGATGGCAATCGTTTTTGTGCTCGGCTTTTTCTTTGACTGGATCGAAATCACGTTGATTGTGTTGCCAGTTTTTGCTCCAATTGTAGAGCTGCTTGATTTTCATGGCCATGTGGACAAAATAGATTTGGTGTATTGGTTTGCAATACTCGTTGCTGTCAATCTGCAAACCAGCTTCTTGACACCGCCATTTGGATTTGCGCTGTTTTATATGAAGGGGGTAGCGCCTCCCGAAGTGAAGATCCAGCAAATATACCGGGGCATTATCCCATTTGTGATTCTCCAGTTGATTGGACTCTCATTGGTGATGGCATTTCCAGATATCGCGTTGTGGTTGCCGCGCCAACTTTTAAATTAATACGACAAGCACCCGCGCAATGAGTGGAAGGACAGTCGGACTGTTTGCGACTTGCTTGATTGATCTGATTAGGCCGCAAGTAGGATTTTCAACTGCTAGTTTAATTGAAGCTGCAGGTTTTGAAGTCAAGGTGCCGCGCATGCAAACTTGTTGTGGTCAAGTGCTCCATAACAGTGGCGACTTAAAAGGCGCTCGTAAATCTGCACTGCATTTTCTAGCTCAATTTAAAGATTTCGATTATGTAGTTGCACCATCGGGCTCTTGTACGGCAATGGTAAAAATTCATTATCCTGAATTATTGAAAGATAAATCAACTGATATGAAATTGGCACTGGATATTGCATCACATACTTATGAACTTACCCAGTTTCTAGCGACAATTCCTGGATTAGAAATAGATGCTGTTTTCGATGGCGAGTGTACCTACCACGATTCTTGCTCCGGTATTCGCGAGCTCGGCATTCGAAATGAACCCCGTCAATTACTTGCTAAAGTTGCTGGGCTTACACTGAATGAGTGTAAAGAATCTTCTGCATGTTGCGGATTTGGAGGCACGTTCTGCGTGAAATACCCGGATATTTCAGTGCGTATTGCAGCTGAGAAAGCGCAAAACGTCAAGGATACACAAGCGGAGCTACTACTAGGCGGCGATCTCGGATGCCTGATGAATATCGCTGGAACGCTGAGCCGTAGTGGTAGTAATATCCGAGTCATGCATATTGCCGAAGTACTTGCCGGCCATAGTGGCGAGGCTGCAATAGGTCAACGTTTATAGGTGATAACAGGTTTTGTAGTGGAAGTTGCTTCTGCAAAATTCAGATCCAATGCTGTTGCTGCGCTGTTAAACGATGACTTGCAGCAAGCACTCAGAAAATCGCGCGGTGGGTTTGTGGATAAAAGGCAACACGCGGTTGATGAGCTTAAAGAGTTTGAGAAACTTAGAACGCGTGCAATCGATATAAAAAACTATGTTCTTTTGCATTTGGATCAGTATCTTGAACAGTTTGAAAAGAGCGTGTCTGATGCTGGTGGTAATGTCTATTTTGCGAGCACTCCGCAACAAGGTGTCGATGTCATCCTAGAAATTTGCCGTCAATCTGATGCAAGGATTGTAACCAAAGGCAAGTCTATGATTGGCGAGGAGATGGATCTCAATGATGCATTGGAAAAGGCAGGTTATGAGGTTGCAGAGACCGATCTTGGTGAATATATCATACAGTTGGCAGGCGAAAAACCTAGTCACATAATCGCACCCGCTATTCATAAGACACGTCCTCAGATTACCGAACTCTTTCATGAGCATCATACCAAATATGGGCTGAATGAAAGGGTTGAAGAAGTTGGAGAGATTGTCAACGAAGCCCGTACAGTACTACGAGAAAAATTTGTAAAAGCTGATGTTGGCATAACTGGCGCAAATTTTTTATTGGCCGAATCTGGCTCTAGTGTATTGGTCACAAATGAAGGCAACGGTGACTTGACAAGTGCGTTACCTAAAATTCATATTGTTACCGCTTCAATCGAAAAACTAATTCCATCAGCGCATGAGTTGCCGGTATTTTTGAGATTACTTGGTCGGAGTGCGACTGGGCAGGAAATGTCGGCTTACACCAGCATTTACAGCGGTCCTGCCAAAACTGGTGATTTGGATGGAGCGTCTGAATATCATGTGGTTATTCTTGACAACGGTCGTTCGGATATGTTGGCAGGTGAGTTTTGGGAAATGTTGCGTTGCATTCGCTGTGGCGCATGTATGAATCATTGCCCTGTTTATCAATCAATTGGCGGTCATGCTTACGGTTGGGTTTATCCAGGGCCAATGGGTTCGGTTTGGACGCCATTGCTTGTTGGATTGCAAAACGCTGCAAATTTGCCGAACGCTTGCACCCTGAATGGTCGTTGTGAAGAGGTATGTCCTGTCAAGATTCCGCTACCGAAACTGTTAAGAAAATTAAGAATGCAAATTTTCGAAAGAGGTATGGTAGATTGGAAATCGCGTATTGGATTGACAATGTGGCGTTACCTGTCAGCACATCCGTTGCTTTTTCGAGTAAGTTTGAATTTAGGTTCCCGTGTCTTGCAATTGCTAGGCGGGAAGAAAGGTTCAATTCGCAAATTACCAATGGGTGGAGGCTGGACAAATGCCAAAGATTTCCCAGCGGCAAGCGGGAGATCTTTTGTGTCGCGCTGGCACAATAAAAAATCAAAATAGCCTGCAGAAATATTTTACAGGCTAGCTACTTTCGTCTGTTCGGAAGGAGATTACGATACATTTTTGAGTAGCAAGGAGGAATTCTATCTATATGACGCTTACCGGATTAAGCTGGGAATTATCCGCGATTCATCCAGATGGCATCCATTAAGCTTGATTGCCTTGACTCATTTTGAACACTTCCAACTAATCATCAAAAAAGTTATGCCGAAGTCGCAAAGATGGAACTGTTCACGGCGTGCCATTCCTCAGAGCTTGGCTATCTCTTCCAAAGATAATTGTGTAATCACATGAATATCCGTATCTGTCATGCCTTTGCCGATCATACGCTCAGCAACCTCTTCCATGCCTTCCTGACGGCCTTTCTTCACGCCTTTCTTCACACCTTTCTGCAGACCTTCCTGCAGACCTTTCTGCAGACCTTTCTGATGAACGATCTCAAAATACTCGGCAGCCGACTCAGGCTGATACTTCTCCCATAATTCCAACGCCTCTCGCATCTTCTCATCTCCCGGTCATTCTATCGCTTCCAGTTGTTCGTCCAAAAGCGCAACCCAAACACCAAGGCTTGAACTACTCGGACGAGCCGTTCCTCAGCCTGGCTATCTCTTCCATTGACAATTGCGTAATCACATGAATATCCGCATCCAACATGCCTTTGCCAATCAGACGCTCAGCAACCTCTTCCATGCCTTCCTGATAACCTTCCTGACGGCCTTTCTTCACACCTTTCTTCACACCTTCCTGCAGACCTTCTTGCAGACCTTCCTGCAGACCTTCCTGCAGACCTTTCTGATGAACGATCTCAAAATACTCGGCAGCCGACTCAGGCTGGTACTTCTCCCATAACTCCAACGCCTCTCGCATCTCCTCATCTCCCGGCCACAAGGCCTCTGACAACTCCTTCAATCTCTGTATTGTAACTTCCGGCTTGGTTGATGTCAAATATCTAAACAATCCTTGAATGAAGTGCTGGCGCAACGACTCCTCCATCAGTTTGGACCGATGCAACCATTCAACATATTCGCGCTCGTCTGCCTCCCAGAACTGACCCAGGACCTGCATCGGCAACACCGCGCCCAGCGGCAACCGAACCGCACCCAGCCGCGCCTGAACCTCATCGTCTCGCAAGTCCAACACGAACAACGTGAAATTCAACAGGTCGCGACCCCAAGCCCCCAGAATCTCCGATGACAGGTCGGCATACTGCAACTCGTAAAAAGTCGTTCGCGTACCCCACGCACGCCGGCCATGATACACCACCACCGGAATCACCACCTTGGCCTTGTTGCTGCTGAAAAGACGCGCCATGTAATTGAGCACCTGAGTCCTCAAATTCGGGTCGGTGTAACTCTTGTGTTCGCAGACTACAGTGAGCATGGTCTCGCTGCCGTCGGTGAACTTGATGTCTATAATCAGGTCCGAGACGTATTCTCTCAGATTGTTCTCATCGGTCAGGCTGCCCGACCTGATGACGATTGAATCGGGGTCCAGCGTCTCCAACTGTTCTGGCGTGAACACCATCTGGAACAGAGCCCAAATGTTTTCCTCGGTGCTGAAATTGTGCTTGAAGAACCGATCGTGCCAAGGTCCGAGTATCTTGTCGCGTTCGGATGCTGATATTTTGGAATGTTTGTCTTTCATCAGATGTGTTCCTAGAAGTGAGTTGAAATTACCGAGCCGGCACTTCGCCAAGCGACCGCCGGTTCATGTCAGTCGCCACCTCAGCGGTGAAGCACACTGACGCCACATGGTTTTGCGTTGCGACCCGCACGTGGGCCCCTGGCTTGGAATTGCTACTGGATGTGATTTCAACAGGACCGATTTCAACGATGAAATAATCTGACATGACAAACGGAGGCGAATCCAAAAACGCCACAGCCGAAAACACTGCCTTTTGTAATGATAGTGCGAAACGGATTCTTGCAAATATCAGGCCACCTGAACCGATGCCATGTAGCCGCTGTTTTTTTCAGCCGTCAAGCGAGCATTCTAATTTATTTCAGTTCATGTTTAGGGTAATATTCCACAGATGTCAGGCCGGCTATTATTACTTGATCTAAGATTGTGCTAACCTACTTTCTGCAAAAGCATTTAAAAACTGGTATTATGATACAATTTATTGTTATTAAATAACTTTATAACGTTATCGGGTTTGCTCTATGAATGCACGCTTTAATAACAAGCAATTTGATTTTTTGTCCGTCAGCCGGGGAGTTCCGTCACTAGCAAGTTCGATGATAAGCAGACCAGTTCCAATAGCGGTGCTACGTTGTTACGCGAAGTTGATCGATGGATAGTACTGACCAAGACTTTCCAAAAGTCATGAACACTTCTTTATATTTTATGCTGATCATCTCGCGCGTATACCCGAATATCGCATTAGAAATCTGAAAAGTCTCGCAAACCGCTGTGCAACGGTGCTTTCCAAGGTGTTTGCATTTCACCCGTTGGGTGCGCAACAATCTGTTCGGTCTGTTATAGCATGGGCGGGGGTAGTGCGGTCAAGGTGCCGGCTGACGATTTACAAGTTGATGGAAACCTTGGACATGAAACGACAAGCCGACGCCCTGTTTGAGCCGCCCGGCAGCAACCGCGGCTATGGTTCGGGTGAGGTGCTGCAGTGCCTGGTCGCCATGCAATACGCCGGGGCGACGGGGCTGAGTGGTGTCGCCCGCCTGCAAGACGAGAAGCAGTTGCTTGAGTTGGGCGGCATGAACCGGATTCCCAGTGCTGACGCCTTGTCGCGGTGGTTGCGTCAGCACGGCGAGGCGGCGGTTTCACACCTGCAGATGATGGGTCGCAAGTGCGTTGAGTTGGCCCTGAACGAGTTGCGACTGCAACAGCTCACACTGGACGTTGATGCCTCGCTCATCCACTGCCAGAAGAAAGGTGCGGCGTGGTCTTACAAGGGGCAGCGAGGCTACTCGCCGATGTTCGGCACCTTGGCCGAGACCTCCCAGGTGGTTGGCATGCGGTTTTGACCGGGCAATGCGGCCCCCGCCCATAACAAGCTGAGCTTCATCAAGGACAGTCGGCGAGGTCTGCCAGCGAGTCGCAAGTTCACCCGCTTGCGCATCGATGCCGCTGGCTACCAGCGCGAGATCATCGAACACTGCCATGACAATGACCTCGGCTTTGCCATCCGGGTGGTGATGAACGACCCGGTCAAGGAGTTGGTGGCATCGGTGTCAGCGGAGCAATGGCAGCCGTTGAGACGGCGAGACGGCACCCTGTCTGACGTTGAGTGCGTGGCGCGAAAGACCCATATCATGACTAACAGCGAGGTGCCCCTGACTTTGACGGTTGATATCGCTAACGTGTTGATTTTATTACAGGCGAAAAATCGTTAGGCACTACAAAAATGCCCCCTAGCCCGCTCTCATATCCGTCCCACACAACTCAGCTCATCATTTCAATTCGAATGGCTCCATGTCGTGAGTCAACCCCATCACCTGATACAACTTCCTCCCCACTTCGCTGATGATCGAGGGCAACGCATAGCGGCGATGCGTCTTCTGATCTTCCAGCACGCTGTGCTGAACCTGCGTCAGTGCATTGCAGACCACCTCCGCCGACACCGCCTCGCGCTTCTGCACCGCCATCCGATGCTGCAGATGACGCACGCACATCAAACTCATGAAGGCCATCGCAATATGCGCCCGCACGCGTCGCGGTGTCCAGTGGTAGACCGGTCGAACCCGCAGGTCGTGCTGGCTGACCCGGAAGGTCTCCTCCACCTGCCACAAGCCCCAATACTGGTGCAGGATGGCACTCGCCTCGGTGCTGGTCAGCAGGTTGGTGACAACCCCGTGCAGACCGTCCCACCGTTCCTGCTCGGCGACCCGGTCGGCGTTGATGCTCAGCTTAGCCTCGCCGTCCAGCTGCAGGAACTTGGCGTGTCCGCGACCATTGAGCAACTGCTTGGGATTTTTGCTCTTTTGCAGTTTCCGGCGCAGTCGCTCCACCGCCTTGTCGCGTTCCATGCGGTCGCGTTTGGCACGGGATGGGGAATAACTGACCACCAGCTGGTCGGCGGGGTCGGTGCCAGTCAAAGTACGCACCTGCACGCCATCGTCCGTCAAGGGCTGATAACCGCTGTGATCCAAGATCTTGGCCTGCAAGGCCTTGGGCAAGGTCTTGAGTTTGGCACCGACCACATAGTGCAACCCGGCTTCGCGCAGTGAGTTGAGATTGGCTTGGTTCATCATGCCGCGGTCAGCCACCACCACGGCCTGCTGAATGTCATAGTCCTTCCTCAGTGCCTCAAGCACCGGCACCAGGCAGTGTCCCTCAAACGAGGCCCCTGGCAACACCAGGTGGTGCATCGGCAGTCCGGTCTCGGTCACCATCAGAGCCAGCAGCACCTGGCATTCCTTGAACTTGCCATCCTTGCTGTAGCCGGGCTGCTTGAGTTCGTCATCGCAAAAGGACTCGAAGTAAAGCGTGGTGCAGTCAAAGAATAGCACTCGCAAGGGCGTGCCGAGCAGGCTGGCCGCCTGTTCGGCCGCCAATGCGTTCAAGCGGGCAATGAAACGCTCGTCCAAGGCGTCCATCATGCGGTAGACTCGCTGCAAGGGGATTTGCACGCCGAAGTTGGCCGCCAGGTCGCCGACACTGGCGCGTTTGCTCTTCGGATTGGCCAGGCGAGCCATGACACAGTGGTAGAGCACCTCGTTTGAGGTGCGGTAGCGTTGGGCGGGCAGCAGCTGGTGCAGGCCGAGGTCCTGATAGGCTTGGCCATACACGTCATGAATGCCGCTGACGATGCGGCCGGTTTCGCGCAATTGTTTCAGGTTGACCGGCAAGGGGGCCGCGTTGCGCCGGCGTCGGCCGTCAATGACCAGCTGGGCGAGTTGCTCGGCGGGGAAGAGGGTGGGGTGGATGTCGGCTTCAAGTTTGGCTTTGATGAACTCGGCGAGGTCTTTGAGGCGTTCGATTTCGTCCGGTTCTGAGGCGACGCCGACGTGGCGGACGATTTTCTGTTGGACGCGTTTGCCGTGGCGGACGGACTCGACGATTTGGACCGACTGGCGCGGACTGTTGGGGGTGGATTTGAGGCGAATGAACATGGGAGTAATTATAGGGGCATTTTTGAAAAAAAAGAAAATAATGCTTGTTAGGCACTACAATGGTGTTTTGAGGAATTGCGAAATGGAAAGTGCCTGTTTACAGGGGCTTTTGAGGGGTAGCCCCTAGATGCCGCTAGCCTAAACCGTCAAAGTCAGGTCGGAAGACGACCGAAGAAAACGAACGCCGCGACCGGCGGCGGGCCTGGCGTGGATTGGTGGCGGATGATGTGTAAAAGCTAATTGTAATCTATTGTGTGCTCGTACTCGTATTCGCCGTTTTCAAGTGGTAGATCGTCAAATTCAAAATCGGGTGGTAGATCAATGGTAACAATCGCCTCAATCGGTTTATACATGTAATAGCCCAGTGAAAACCCCAATACCGCACCTGCACCGAATATTGCTAAACTCGCCAAAACAACTTTTTTACTCATAACTAACCCGCATATTTCACAAGCCTGCGGACCTGGGCAAAAACGCCTGCGTCAGGTGTCAAAAATCTCAAGCTGACCAAGAACCGTCGATTGCAACCAGTCCAAACTCGCCGATTCGCATGCGAAATCAGCTTCATTGACCGCATTTTCAAGGTCTGATCGAACCTCAAACGCCACCCAGGCGTAGCCAACCCTCGGCCAGCCGCCGATGGTCATTGAACAATGAACGGAGGCGGACTCTGCCCGCCCCGAGTGCTACTCACCATATCATGAACCCCTCCACAAGTCAATGTCATGCAAGTTGTCAAGCACCTGCTCAAACACCTCGGCATAGGGATACGACTGCGAATACGACAGCCACATCCGCCGGGTGGTGACCTTGATCCGCACCCCCACCTTGAGCAACTTGGTGCGCAAGGTGCCACATTGGGCGCGGGCCAACTGCGTGCCCCGGGTGCCGAGCCGGCGCAACCCCACCATCAGAATGTAAGCCAGCGATGCCAGGTTCAGCCGCAGCTGATTGGCCCTCAACTGCTTGGAACTGGTGCGATCCGCAAACATCTCCAACTGCTGCTCCTTGATGCGGTTCTCCATGTCGCCGCGGGCACAATACAACTGCTCATACAGATGCCGGGCATCGGCCTCTTCAACGCTCAGGCTGGTCACCACGAAGCGCAGGTTCGGCCCTCGCCACCGCAGGTGTTCGGCCTTGCCCACCACCCGCCGCTCGCCACTCCACGAGTCCAGCGTACGGTAGTTGAAATCTCCGAACCGACGCGCTGACTCGCCGGTGCGGTTGAACTCCTCCTGCGCTTCGGCCATCTCGCCGGACAGCATGTTCTCCAAACGCTTGTTGCGAGCCAGTCCAATCACATACTCCACATCGTTGTCTTCGCACCACTTCAAGATGTAGTCTCGGCAAAAACCCGAATCGGCACGAATGATGAGGCGCACCTCCGGCCAGTGCCAGCGCAAGCGACCGATGATGCGTTCCAACTCCGCCACGCTGCCATCCGCTCCGTCTTTGTCCGCCGTGCGCAAGTGACTGCACAGCAGATGCTCGCCGCAGAAGATATACAGTGGCAGATAGCAACGGCAGTTGTAGTAGCCGTGAAAGTAGCCGCCCTCTTGCGCCCCGTGCACCGGGTCGTCGGTGGCGTCCAAGTCCAGCCACAACTCCTCAGGCGGTGTCTCAAACGACTCCACGAACACCGACAGCATCAACTCGTCAACGGCCACCTCATCCACCACGATGCGCTTGTAGCGGTGGTCGGCCGCCAACTCCGGGTCGGCCATCTCCATCCGATTCAGGGTGCTCGGACTGGCCAAGGCTTTGGCTTCCACCGGGTCGCACATCTCATCGACCTGCTCCAGCATCAGCCCCAGCATCTGGTCATGCCGCAAATGCTCATGGTCGTTGAGGTCTTCATAAGCCAGGCAAATGCCGTAGAGGCGTTGCGACAGCAGCGACTCAGCCGTGTGCTACACCTTGCCCGGCTCGCGGTGGTCGGTGACACAAGCGGCCAAGCGTGCGGTCAGGCCGATGCGTCGGTCAACCTCGCGTAGCAACGTGGCACCGCCATCAGAACTGATCTGTTCGTCGTCAAACTTGCCAGTGACGGCACGCCGGCCAGTGGCTAGGAATTCATATTGCTGGTTATTGCAGTGTGCGCTCATGCTGCACCTCTGAAATTGTGATGAAAGTTATTTAATAACAATGCATTGTATCACAAAATCTGCTTTTTTCAAATTGTTTGTGCAAAATGCAGGTTAGAATTGGCTGTTATGGCGGCTGATCAGAATCCGGGCATTAAATATTTGGCTGAAAGCGGTAAAACAGATATTTGGCTATGGCACAAGGGCGATCGGTATATCAAGGGAGCTGAAGGGGCGCAACTGGTGCGGAGAGCGGTGACCGAAGCTATCGTTGAAAATATGCCGAGAGCTAAACATACTTCGGCTTTCAAGCGGGGCGTTTTGATAGAATGCAAAGATAAGGTTGAGATAGTTAAAACCGCTGAATTGGACGCCAACGGATTTTTGCTGTGCTTTCAAAACGGCTACATTGACGCAACGAAAATCGCGGACGATGGATTACCCAGCGGAACAATCAAGCCCGGGCCTGAACACTTGGTGACCAAATTGATGGGTTGCGATTATCCAGTTGAGATTATCAAGCGGGGCGGGAATCCGTCTTTGGGCGATGTGGCGCCGCGTTTCAATGATTTTCTGAACGATATCTATTGTGAAAATGAAGACCTTATCAAGTATGAACAACTGAGGGGCGGGTATGATTTGCTGGGAATCAGTGACGAACACAAATTGCATATTCTTTGCGGTAGCGGTGCGAATGGTAAATCAACATTGTTGAGAGTGCTGTTATCGCTTTGGTGCGACTACGGCAGAACATTCCGATCGAAACTGATTTGCGGTAAAGACGACAACGACACATTCGGATCAGCGAATTTGCAAGGCGTTCGGTTGGCAGTGATACCTGAATTGAGAGGTAGCGGAGGTTTGAATCCCGACAAGTTCAAGCCCTTGACCGGCGGCGATTGGATTGAAGGCGAGGTTAAATTTCAAAGCGCTTTCAATTTCAAGCCGTTCGCTTCGGTGCTTGTGTCGGCTAATCAGATGCCAACGCTTCATGGCGTTGACTATGCAACTAAAAGAAGGTTGAAGCAAATCCCATTTAACAAGACCTTCGAGGGTGCCGAACAAGTGAAAGACCTTGACCGAAAATTGATCGCCGATGAAGCGGCGGGGATCATCTACTTTTATCTTGTGGGATTGGTGCGATATATGCGCGGTGAATCGCTTGACGATGCGCCGGACGCTGTGGAAGAAGCTACGAAAGATTACATATCCGAACAAGATAGTGTTTCGCAGTGGGTAAATGATAATTGCGTTAAAGACGCACAAGCGAAAACCGAAGCGTCTGATATGTATGCTGACTTCAAACAATATTCAACCGATGCAGGCGTTCGGAATCCGTTGACAAAGCGGAGGGTGTTTGAAAGATTGAAGCAATATCACAAGGTTATCAGTCAGCACCGACAACGCCCGGTACTTTGGAGCGGTATAAAGCTGAATAAATGAATCCGCGCGTGTCGCGCGTGTCGCGCGTATCTTTTAAGCTTTATGCTGTACTTTACATTTATCAGCACCCAGCATATACATATATGTTGATGATGCTTCTTCGTACGCGCGTGACCCAGAAACTTACGCGCGACACGCGCGAAATACCATTTTGTTGGATGCAACGAAATGCAAGGGGAGCCCCTGTAAAATTTCAAAATAGGGATGTTTGATCAATCGTCAGATGTGGTAATCAGAATGTAAAACGCAGGTGCGTATAATGTGAGAACTCACATACGCAAATTAGGAGGATGCTATGAAACGACTTTTAGGATTGATATTGACTTTAACTTTAACATTTATATATTCAATGCCTGCCTTTGCATGTATGTACCCATGGGGGCCCAACAAAGAAAAAATTGAAGAATTAAGATACAAGCAATGGGAAGAACGGTATCGCCAGGATCCCGAAAGTTATGTACCACCAGAGCGTGAAACAATGGAATCGAATTTTACCCCGGGATGCAATAGGTCGCTAAACATGTCTGGTTCACATTACACAATAGCGGGTTGGGGTGACGAAAACCGCGAGTTTGGCCGCGCGAAGATAGAGCTCGCCAAAACATACTATGATCAACGAACGTTTCGAAAAGACTTCGGATATGGTGAAGGATATACAACATGGGAACAATGTAGAAAGGAAACGAATAAAGCCGCAAAGCTTGCCGCTGAATATGTTTTAGATTTATACGGCCCTTTGTCAGAAACGGAAATAGCTGAAAGGGCCGCAGAGTGGGCTAAATATCTTTTAGATGAATATGACTATGAATTAGACTATGAGTCAGAAGCGGCTGAGCTCATAGAGTGGGCTGGAGCAAAAAGTACCCATGAATATGAATATTCGTCAGTAAACGACTGGGTGCCGATCAGTGAGTTAGAGAATTGGTACAGAGTACCCTGGCTCTATGTGTACTTTATACCAAAACACCAAAAGGCGGTTGAGATATACAATTATTTTGATAATGAGCGCCGAAAATGTCAGCAATTTTTCTTAGATCTAATGTTTGAGCATGAAAATAATTTTTGTTTGTGTACGACGGAAATTGATGAGGAGGAGGATGAGCGTATACGCAAACTGTTTTTAGAGTATCAGCTCAGGCAATGATACCGATTGAACGGCTTGACGAACTTTTAGGGGGCTTGTACCCATGGCAGCGTGAATACCTGCAAAACGCGTTGCAGGTTCGGTATGCTGGGTTGAGCATTCCGCGCGGCGCGGGTAAATCGCACCTGGCGGCGGCGCTGGCGGTGGCAGTGCTGGAACAAGCGGAGCAACCCGGAGAGATAGCCATTGTGTCGGCGACCGTGGCACAGGCGCGGACTGCGATATTTGACCCTGCGGAGTATTGGCTAAACGATCGCAAATCGGAGTATCAGCGGCAGGTTGCAGGGAACAACATAGCGATTGAGCGCCGCGACCTGCCGGGATGCCGGATTAGACTGCTCGGTAGCAATCCGCGATCGGCACACGGATTGATACCGCACCTGATAATTTGCGATGAGCTGGCGCAGTGGGCGCCCAATACCGCGGCGCGGCTGGTGGCGGCTCTCAGGACGAGTTTAGGTAAGCGACCTGACGCCAAAATGATGGCGCTATCAACCCGCGGAGGAACGCCTGAGATGTGCGAGTTTGAGCGGTGGCTACGCACCTGCGATTACAGCATGATCTACACCGCTGACGATGGCGACCAGTGGAACGATAGCGATACCTGGTATAAGTGCAACCCATCATTGCGTTATCAACCTGAGATGCAGGCGGTGTATGCTGACGAAGCGAACAAGGCTGAAACCGATGAGGGTTTCAAGGCTGCATTCATTGCGTTGCGGCTGAACCGCGGCGGCGCGGATCACCAAAGAACGATGCTGATAGACGCCGACCGCTGGCGCGATGTTGAAGCGGATATTGCGCCGATCGGGCGTAATGTGGTGTGGGGGCTGGATATAGGGAGCCAAGCGAGTTTGACCGCGGCCGCGTGTTATCACGCTGACAGCGGATTGGTGCGGAGTTTCGGAATGTTCGGCTCAGAACCGAACTTGACCGAACGCAGCGAACGGCTGGGGGTGGGCGATTTGCTGATTGAATGCGAAACAAACAATGAAATCGTATTGAGCGGCAGACGCATTCCAGTTGTCGACGATCTGCTATCGGAATGCCTGGAACGATTTGAATACCCTGAAATAATCGTATGCGATGCGTGGCGTTATGATGATCTGATTGACGGGTTGGAGCGGTTGGGTATCAGTTGCGTGGTGGAGCGTGTGCGGATGGGATATTACGGCTCGGATGCGCTAATCAGGGATTTTAGGCGGGCGGTATCAGATGGCAGGGTGCGACCGCTGAAATCGCGGTTGTTGCGGGCTTCAATGGCACAGGCACAAACTGAGATGGATATCGCAGGTAATGAGCGGTTTATGCGATCGGCGGAGCGACCGCTAAACGATTTGGCGGTTGCGGTGACGCTGGCGGTCGGCACCGGCTACGCGATGCAAAATCGCTACGCTGGGAGTGTCGACACCGATACAGCAAACCCGTAGATGGCGCGAGGTTGTGCGGTGGGAGATCGCGGCCCGCGACGGGTTCGCGTGTCGGATGTGCGGGCGGCTGATCGGCGATCGTTTTGAATGCGACCATATCAAACCTTTGATTGACGGCGGCACGAACGATTACAGCAATCTACAAACCTTATGCAATCGGTGCCACACTCGGAAGACGACCGAAGAGAACGAACGCCGCGACCGGCGGCGGGCGTGGCGTGAACTGGTGGCGGATGATGTGTAAAAGCTAATTGTAATCTATTGTGTGTTCGTACTCTGTATCGCCATAATCGTAATCTATTATGTGTTGCAGCTCACGCGGTTTATGTATGTAATAACTCAGTATAAACCCCAATACCGCACCTGCACCGAATATTGCTAAGCTCGCCAAAACAACTTTTTTACGCATAACTAAGTATTATTAGTGTGGAGGGTGGTTTATAAAATCATCATCACAGCGGAATAATCTATCGCGATCCCGCGAATGCGGTCGCCCTAAATGATAGCAGCGATACATTACAGTGTTTTCGTACTCTGTATCGTTGTGCGCAGGCGTAACAAATTCATCCGGCGTATCATCCCATTCCGGCGGAACTTTACACGAACCCAGCAAAAGACCGAATATTGCTAAGCGTGAAACTGGAGTTGCGCATCGTCCGGGTCGAACTGTTGGCACTGGCCGACCAGCTTGCCGATGACCTGCGCAAGTGCCTGGCTTACGATGCCATCATCGCCTGAAGCGTGTTTGACCTTGAGCGGGCCGCCCGGCATCAGCCGCACCGTATAGCTATCAGTTATGTGAAAATTAAAAGTTATTTTGGCGATTTTAGCAATATTCGGTGCAGGTGCGGTATCGGGGTTTTCACTGGGCTATTACATGTATAAACCGATTGAGGCGATTGTTACCATTGATCTACCACCCGAATTTGAATACGACGATCTACCAACCAAAGATGACGAATACGAGTACGAGCACACAATAGATTACAATTAGCTTTTACACATCATCCACCACCAGTTCACGCCACGCCCGCCGCCGGTCGCGGCGTTCGTTCTCTTCGGTCGTCTTCCGAGTGTGGCACCGATTGCATAAGGTTTGTAGATTGCTGTAATCGTTCGTGCCGCCGTCAATCAAAGGTTTGATATGGTCGCATTCAAAACGATCGCCTATCAGCCTGCCGCACATCCGACACGCGAACCCGTCGCGGGCCGCGATTTCCCACCGCACAACCTCGCGCCATCTACGGGTTTGCTGTATCGGTGCTGACATTCCCAGCGTCGCGATTTTGCATCGCGTAGCCGGTGCCGACCGCCAGCGTCACCGCAACCGCCAAATCGTTTAGCGGTCTCTCGGCGCTTCGCATAAAACGCTCATAGCCCGCAACATCCAACTCGGTTTGAGCCTGCGCCATTGAAGCCCGCAACAACCGCGATTTCAGCGGTCGCACCCTGCCATCCGATACCGCCCGCCTAAAATCCCTGATCAGCGCATCCGAGCCGTAATATCCCATCCGCACACGCTCCACCACGCAACCGATACCCAACCGCTCCAATCCGTCTATCAGATCATCGTAGCGCCACGCATCGCAAACGATGATTTCAGGGTATTCAAATCGTTCCAGGCATTCCGATAGCAGATCGTCGACAACTGGAATGCGTCTGCCGCTCAATACGATCTCATTGTTCGCTTCGCATTCAATCAGCAAATCGCCCACCCCCAGCCGTTCGCTGCGTTCGGTCAAGTTCGGTTCTGAGCCGAACATTCCGAAACTCCGCACCAATCCGCTGTCAGCGTGATAACACGCGGCCGCGGTCAAACTCGCTTGGCTCCCTATATCCAGCCCCCACACCACATTACGCCCGATCGGCGCAATATCCGCTTCAACATCGCGCCAGCGGTCGGCGTCTATCAGCATCGTTCTTTGGTGATCCGCGCCGCCGCGGTTCAGCCGCAACGCAATGAATGCAGCCTTGAAACCCTCATCGGTTTCAGCCTTCTTCGCTTCGTCAGCATACACCGCCTGCATCTCAGGTTGATAACGCAATGATGGGTTGCACTTATACCAGGTATCGCTATCGTTCCACTGGTCGCCATCGTCAGCGGTGTAGATCATGCTGTAATCGCAGGTGCGTAGCCACCGCTCAAACTCGCACATCTCAGGCGTTCCTCCGCGGGTTGATAGCGCCATCATTTTGGCGTCAGGTCGCTTACCTAATGAAGTTCTGAGCGCCGCCACCAATCGCGCCGCCGTGTTCGGCGCCCATTGGGCGAGCTCATCGCAGATTATCAGGTGCGGTATCAATCCGTGTGCCGACCGCGGATTGCTACCGAGTAATCGTATCCGGCATCCCGGCAGGTCGCGGCGCTCAATCGCTATGTTGTTCCCTGCAACCTGCCGCCGATATTCCGATTTGCGATCCCTGAGCCAATACTCCACCGGGTCAAATATCGCAGTCCGCGCCTGCGCTACGGTCGCCGACACAATGGCGATCTCGCCGGGTTGCTCCGCTTGTTCCAACACTGCTAACGCCAGTGCCGCCGCCATGTGCGATTTACCGGCGCCGCGGGGTATGCTCAACCCAGCATACCGAACCTGCAACGCGTTTTGCAGGTATTCGGTCTGCCATGGGTACAAGCCCCCTAAAAGTTCGTCAAGCCGTTCAATCGGTATCATGAGTTTTTTTGAAATATATTAGTTGCTAGATCAATGTAATTCTTAATATGATCTTCAATTTCAATGTGAGTTTCCCAATATTCTGGGCAGTTGGCTTTATTCAAATCCTTATTACAATGAGCTTGTAGTAATATTCCCTGCCTCTTTTCTTCCAAAGGAATTATCGATCTTACTGTGTCTTTAATCAAATTGCAAACTTCGGTAACGGCTTCATAGAGATTTGGCCGGTGATACCACTTTGGGGGCCAATTAGCGCATCGGTCGGCCCATTGAAATGATTTGTTCAAGCTGTCCTGCATCCAAATATTGTATTTGGGGTAAGTGTTTTTATAGCTTCCTTCATAGCTGGGAGACTGCAATAAATGTTTAACATAATCCCCCTGGGCTCCCCGTCTGTACTTCCATAGGTAGAGCTCAGCGGGTGCGAAAACAGAATTTAGCTCGGATTGATAATTCCGCTCATGGAAAAAATAATCCTCATAAGGATAATCGGGGTTCAGGGCGATAAGAGCCAAGGTACGGGAATAATACCGAATGGCTTCATCTATGGTTTTGTCTGTGGCTGAGCTACTAAATCCCCCGTCTGTCTCCAAGTACTCCGCCAAGAAAAAACTGGCCGAAATTTGATCTTGAAAATCCGCCAGGTGATAAAGGCGGGCCATGCCCTCGGCATCCTCGCCTTTGATAACCAGACAAGTGGCGTAAAGAGTTTGGTTACCCAAATCTTTGCTGTCCTGCTCGTAATATTTTTTGGCTTTGCTAAAATTACAACCATGTTTCCCTCTTCTATGATTGCCATCCTCATCTATGTAAATACCCGCCTCATCGGTTGTCGCCATCGTCAGCGGTGATTGCACAAGCGGCACAAGCGTTAAGGTCAATATCAATCCTAAAAGTCTTTTCATAGTATTACCTCCAATTGTGTATGTGAATTATACGCACCTGCGTTTTACATTCTGATTAGGTAAGTGATGGTTGATCAATCATCCCTATTTTGAAATTTTACAGGGGCTCCCCTTGCATTTCGTTGCATCCAACAAAATGGTATTCCGCGCGTATCGCGCGTGTCGCGCGTAAGTTTCTGGGTCACGCGCGTACGAAGAAGCATCATCAACATATATGTATATGCTGGGTGCTGATAAATGTAAAGTACAGCATAAAGCTTAAAAGATACGCGCGACACGCGCGGATTCATTTATTCAGCTTTATACCGCTCCAAAGTACCGGGCGTTGTCGGTGCTGACTGATAACCTTGTGATATTGCTTCAATCTTTCAAGCACCCTCCGCTTTGTCAATGGATTCCGAACGCCTGCATCGGTTGAATATTGTTTGAAGTCAGCATACATATCAGACGCTTCGGTTTTCGCTTGTGCGTCTTTAACGCAATTATCATTTACCCACTGCGAAACAATATCTTGTTCGGATATGTAATCTTTCGTAGCTTCTTCCACAGCGTCCGGCGCATCGTCAAGCGATTCACCGCGCATATATCGCACCAATCCCACAAGATAAAAGTAGATGATCCCCGCCGCTTCATCGGCGATCAATTTTCGGTCAAGGTCTTTCACTTGTTCGGCACCCTCGAAGGTCTTGTTAAATGGGATTTGCTTCAACCTTCTTTTAGTTGCATAGTCAACGCCATGAAGCGTTGGCATCTGATTAGCCGACACAAGCACCGAAGCGAACGGCTTGAAATTGAAAGCGCTTTGAAATTTAACCTCGCCTTCAATCCAATCGCCGCCGGTCAAGGGCTTGAACTTGTCGGGATTCAAACCTCCGCTGCCTCTCAATTCAGGTATCACCGCCAACCGAACGCCTTGCAAATTCGCTGATCCGAATGTGTCGTTGTCGTCTTTACCGCAAATCAGTTTCGATCGGAATGTTCTGCCGTAGTCGCCCCACAGCGATAACAGCACTCTCAACAATGTTGATTTGCCGTTCGCACCGCTGCCGAAAAGAATATGCAATTTGTGTTCGTCACTGATTCCCAGCAAAGCAGGCCCTGTCTGAGCATTGCCAGCATGTGCCGAAGGTGACGCCGCCGGAGCAAGCCGGCGAGTGGTTGCCGCTGGTGCATGTGATCATCGGCAATTTCAAGGGGTTTTTGATTGGCACTTTTCACGGCGTGAGCAAGCAGTACTAGCAGGAGTATCTGGATGAGTTTGTTTACCGCTTCAACCGCAAGCACTGGAAAAAGCAGTGGGCTAACCGCTTGCTCACCGCCGCCGCGGAGCATGAACCGGCACCGCTCAGGCTGTTGAAGGTGTAGAAGCATATAACTTTTTTATTCATAACTAAATATGAGCAAGGGGGCCGTAGTCCCTCGCCCGATGTTGCAATGCCGCCAATCCAGCGGGAGCTAAACAAAACGCTGCACGGCGCATTTGCAATTCTTTATGCCTGTTGTTCCTCTGTTTTCGGCGCTGAACATTGGCGATCGCAACTAATTTTTACAAAAGATATTTTTATTGAAATTTTCATATCAAATCTATACCTTCAAAGTTCAAAACGCGGACGCGGCCATGCAAGACACACCCGCGGAGTAGCGACCGCGTTATATCTGCTATAATCAGAGATGATGAAAATGAAAACCGATTAAAGCTCGGATATGCGCCGACACGGTCACCGTATCGTTTTGTAGTCTCAGACATCATGACCTCATGGACGGTCTAATTCAACAGAAATTATAACAACATAAATAAAAACAACTTGTTATCCAAGTGCTCTGTGATTGAAGGTCAGTGTCAACTGTCCGATTTGGAATGCGCACGAAAATCACCCTTCAAAGCCCCGGTTTCACCTTTGAAAATGCCACTTGAGCTTGACATCCGAACGCTGATTCAGTACAATTGGGAGTTGTTATAACATTGTTCCACTGTTTATAACATTGTTCCACTGTAACCTGCTGTCAAGCTACATGCCGAATCCAACATGAACGACAAAACACACTGCCAAGCTAACTGCCTGACCATGTCGCCTTATGAAGCCATCCCCATCAACAACACCTTCTCTTGGCTCAAGGACGGCGACATGACCTACTACTTCAGCCATTTTGAGGTCTGCGATGTTCACTTGGCCGACGACAGCCAAGCCTTGAACCTGCGCCTCGCCAAGTTTCACATTTACAGCTACATCCCGGTGGCGGTGCTGGTGCGTGCCTTCGGCGTGTCTCGCCCGCGGGTGGAGCGGGCGGTGGCACGCTGGCACGCCGAAGGTGCCGACGGTTTCATCGGCCACCGGGGCTGGCAAGGTCGCAAGCGAACGGTGATCAGCGAACCGATGGCACAGCGGGCCCGACAGTTGCTTGACGAAGGCCAGAGCATCCGGGCTTGTGCCGCGGAGTTGGGCATTGCCAGCAGCACCTTGCATGACAATATCAAAGGCGGTGTGATCCGGGCGGGCGAGTCGCCAGCGGCCAGTGCCAGCGAGCGAGGCGAGCGCAACAGTCAAGACTTGAAGCCGGCCGCCGGTCGGGCCTGCCACGATGCCGAACGCCGAATGCTGACCTCCGCCGGGATGCTGGAGCAAGCCACGCCGCGCTTTGAGCGAGCCGCCCATGCGGTGCAACGCGGTGGCGTGCTGCTGGCCTTGCCCATGCTGCTCAAGGAAGGCTTGCTGTCCTCGGTGCAGGGTCTGCTCAAGCTGCCGGCCGGCTTCTACGGCTTGACCACCATTTTGCTGTTGGTGGCGTTCATGACCGTGGCCCGGGTGCGCAACCCCGAAGGCTTGCGCCACCAGTCGCCCGGCGAGTGGGGTCAGGTGCTGGGACTGGACCGAGGCCCCGAAGTCAAGACCCTGCGACGCAAACTGGGACTGTTGGCCGAGTCGCCACAGTTGGTCAACCGGTGGCAGTCACAACTGGCCAGCCAATGGCTGGCCAGCCACGATGACAATGACTGGCTGACCTTGGCCGTGGACGGTCATGTGAAGGTCTACAGCGGACGCAAGGGTCAGTTGCCGAAGCAGTTCGTCGCCAGCAAGAAACTGTGCATGCCGGCCAGTGTCAGCTATTGGATCAACGCCTTGGATGGGGCCCCGCTGCTGTGTCTTCACAAGGACTTGAACCCCAAGATGGTCAAGGTGCTGGAACATGATGTGGTGCCACAGTTGCAAGGCTTGGGGGTGCTGCCGGATCCGGCACGGCTGGCGTCGGCCGAGAGGCCGGACTCGCCGGCCGTGACCTTGGTGTTTGACCGCGAAGGATGGAGTCCGGGCTTGTTTAAACGGCTGGCGGCACACGGCGTCGCCTGCATCACCTGGCACAAGAACCACCGCAGCGAGGATTGGCCGCCAGCCGACTTTGACGAGTGCGAACTGACCTTGCAAGGGCCGGTGCACAGCCGCCGGGTCAAAGCGCGTCTGGCGGAGCGGCAGCTTGAACTGTCCAACGGCTTGCAAGTGCGTCAGATCCGGCGGCTGACCGACGACGGCCAACAGAAGCCGTTCATCACCACCCATCCCAGCATGCCGATGACCAAGGTCGCCACCGCCATGTTCTCGCGTTGGAACCAAGAGAACTTTTTCAAGCAACTGAAGCACGACTACAACCTGGACGCCTTGGCTGAGTATGCCGTGGCCGAGGTGGACCCCGACCACAAGGTGGTCAATCCGAACTACCGGGCGATCCAGAAAGTCATTGACCGCGTGCGAAAACGCTTGGGTCGGCTCTATGTCAAGGCACAACGCAAGAGTACCGCGCGCCTGAGCACCGAGATCAACGAGACGCAACAGGAACTGGAGCAACTGGTCGCCGAGCGCAACAAGCACCGATGCAAGATCCGCGTGGGCGAGCTGCCAGCCGAACTCAAGCCCGAAGCCTTGCCACCGGCACGGCGCCTGTTTCTGGACCTCATTCGCATGCTGTGCTACCGGGCCGAGACCCGCATGCTCAGCTGCATGGGCGGCGAGCTCGGACCCAAGCCGAACGCGCGCAAACAACTCACCGCACTGCTCACCAGCGATGCCAACATCATCCCGGACCTGCAACAGCGACAGTTACGGGTGCAACTGCTCGGATCCGCCAACCAAGCGGCCGACCAAGCCTGCCGACCCTTGCTTGAGGCTCTCAACCGCACCGAAACCGTTTATCCCGGCACTGACCTGACACTGGTTTACGAACTGGCCAGCTAACCGCGTTCAACCGGTCATCTGGCGGATGAGGAGTCGGTTGCCTGACGCCTCGCCCGCTTGACTGCCGGAGGCAGACACCACGCTGCTCGCCGGCACCCCACCTTCCACAACCTGACCCGGTCGCCAAGGCGGTGGGCAAGCCACCGTCTTTCTTGCCGACCATCGCAACGGCTTCATGGCCAACTCGTTCAACCGCGGCCGGGCGATGGCAACAACCGCCAACATAACTGGCGGTGCATGGCTGCCGGCCGGCATTCTACATTTCCATCACCGTCAGCTGACACACAACCTCGGCTTTTGCGCGTGTCAAACGCAGTGTTGACCGGTTGAACGACTCATTGGCGGAACCGCTTGCCCCTCGGAACGGGGTATGATTGAACGCTTGAAAACCCCGAAATAGTGTCACTTTTCTTGTACGAGGTCAAGATGTCTGAGTATATCCGAGTTTTAACATTATTTGTAAAAATTTTGTTACAGTATTTACTATGAACGACATTGCAAAGCTAAATTTGCGAAATTCGTAGGTTAGAGCCCGCTTGGCAGAGATCGCTGCAACCGATGGCGATTTAGAACCAGTCCATCACAGCCGAAGTGAAGACGCTGACGCTGGAGCTGCAAAGCAACGAAACGAAATTATCGGCACTTTACACGGCCGAGACTGATAAAGCACCTGACGACACCGGCGAAGGTAAAGAGATTGACGAACTGGCTAAACGCGTATCGCTGACAGATGCCGCATTCGCGTTAACTGCGGATGGCGATGACGGATCGCGTGGACGATGTTGTGATGACAACTCGCCAAAACAACGGGCCAGCACTCCGCGGGTTTGTTTGCAAACAGTGGTCTCGCAACCCCGACCAATGAAACAACCCCATCTAACGGAATGGATTTTAATCACATCATGGGGCAGCTGCCGGACACAAGCGACTACGCAACGATGATATCGGATTTTAGGTTTGTTGTTTCACACGCCTTATGTACATATATGGCGCAACAATACGATGGCAATTCCGTACAAACTGCGATTGATGTTGTCAGGCGGAACGGCAGCGGTATACGCGGATCAAGCAAGACGCCGACACTCGCCAGCAAGAACGAAAACAGAATTGCGTCACGCGGTCACGGTTTGATGGGCGCCGCCTGTTTTTGTTCATTCGGGGCGCTGATGATGGTAGTTGACGCGGTGACCGATGCGAACGCCGGAGCGGTGCGGCTGACGCTGAACCTGCTATACGATTTTGTTTTGCTGAGAGCTGCGAACTTTACGTGATTCAAGGTAAAAACAAGCTGATGCGCAATGCACAAATTCAAGCGTTATTTTGAGTTTGCTGTATCAGACGCAGACGACAGCATTAGCGGCATTGCGATTGATTATGTCGATGTGTACGAACTCGGCAGATCGCGGATGCAATTCGCGCCTGGTAGCTTAGTTAATATCGGTGCCGCCGATGTGATATTGAATATGCAGCACGACCGCGGCCGCCCCATGTGCCGCACCGGCGGCGGGCTGGAATTGATGGAGGCAGATAACAAGGTATTCGCTAAATGTGAACTGCCGCCGACCCAAGACGGAAACGACGCCCATACACTTATAGCGCGCGGCTTGTTGCGCAGTTTTAGTTTGGAAGTCAATATTGATGATTACGATGATGCGGGCGCATATTGCGATGGCCTTCATGAGTTTGATGTGTGCGCGTCATCTGCAGTATCGGGTCTGTCACTATCACACACTTAACACTATACAAAATATGTTGTATGGTGTTGGGCATGCAGATAGGTCTGAGACAGTTCGACACTGCCACCGTGCAGTGGTTCAAGGCGGCGAGCCAGAGCTCGCAAGCCACGCGTGCCCAGTTGGCCCGCGGCTTGTGCGAGCGCGAGGGCTGGCGCAATGCACGCGGCGAGTTGTGCGAGTCGTCGGCCCGCAAGTTGCTGCCGCGTTTGGCTGAGCGTCTGGAGGTGGCGTTGCCGGCGGCTCGCCACAGCTCGCCGTGCCGCGAGCAGGTGCAGTTGCCGCGGGTGGCGGATGTCAGCGTTGACATGGAGCTGGCGGACTTGGGCGAGGTGAGTTTGCAGCCGGTGTCAAATGCGGAGCAGGGTCGTCAGTTTCGGGCGCTGATGGCCAGTCATCATCCGCAGGGGGAGCCGCGCAATCCGGGCAAGCAGTTGTGCTGGCTGGTTCGCTGTGAACACTACGGTGTGATTGGCGGCATCGGCTTCTGTGCCGCCTCTTGGCATCAGCAGGCCCGCGACCGGCACATCGGCTGGACGCCGCGGGCACGAGCGGCCAATCTGGGCTTGGTGGTGAACAATCACCGCTTTTTGCTGTTGCCGGGGGTGAAGGTGGCGAACCTGGCTTCGCAGGTGCTGGCCCGGGCCGTGAAGCAATTGCCGTCGGCATGGGAGCAGATGCATGGCGAGCGTCCGGCCCTGGTCTACACCTATGTGTCGCCGGCGCATGCGGGGACCTCGTATCGTGCTGCCGGCTGGACCGAGGCGGGACACACCAGCGGGCGTTCGCCCTCCGGGGCGAGCGGCATTCGGCGCATGGTGTGGGTGAAGCCGCTGGCTGAGGATTGGCAACCACGGTTAGGTGCGGAGCCCAAGCGGGTGCTGGGGCCGACGCGCCGATATCACTTTCAGGGCGACTGGGCCGCGCGCGAGTTCGGTTGCAGCAGTCATCCGGACGGTCGGGTGCGAGCCCGCATCGAGGTCGTGGGTCGCGGTTGGGAGCATCACATGGGCCAGCCGGTGCCGGTGATCTTCCCGCGGCGGGCGTGCCAGCAGGCGGCTTACCGTCTGCTGTCAAACCGGCAAGTGGACGATGGCGACATTGCGGAGGGGCACCATGCCGCCACCGCCGAGCGTTGCTACGATATCGGCACCGTGCTGGTGCCGCAGGACACCACGATCCTGAACTACACCGCGTTGCGCGACGCGACCGGCGGACTGGCCAAGATTGGCGGCGGTGGTTCGGGCAGTGTCGGCATCCCGGCGCATGTGTCGCTGGCGATGACTGAGAACGGTCGTCCGCTGGGGGTGCTGGGCATTGAAGCCGACTTCCGGGCCGAGGTGGGCGAGGAGGCGACCGAGAAAGAGAGTGCCCGCTGGTTGCGCGGCTATGGCCTGGCCGCCGAACTCGGTCGTGCTTGCCCGAACACCCGGGTGATCTCGATTGGCGATGGCGAGGCGAACATCTGGGCCTTGTGTGCGGCTCAGGCGGCCGACCCGGCCGCCGGTCTTTTGGTGCGCGTGCGCAGCGACCGACCGCGCCAGATCCTGGCAGATGGTCAGCGTGTTGACTTGAACCGACACATGATGAGTCTCAAACGCTGTGCGACGGTCAAGCACCAGATCAAGGCCCGGGGTGGCAAGCAAGGTCGCAAGGCGCAGGTGGTGAAACTGGAGTTGCGCATCGCCCGGGTCGAACTGCTGGCACCGGCCGGTCAGTCGCCGGCCAGCTTGCCGATGACCGCGGTGCTGATGACGGAACACCGGCCCGAAGTGTCAGGTGAACCTCTGCACTGGCTGTTGCTGTGCAGCGAGGGTTTGGCCTCGTCCGGCTGGGCCAAGCGCATCAAGAAATGGTATGAGACGCGGTGGTCGATCGAGGAATACTTCCGAGTGTTGAAGTCCGGCACCCGCATTGAGGACCGGCGTCTGAACCAAGCCGAGGACCTGCGCAAATGCCTGGCTTACGATGCCATCATCGCCTGGCGCGTGTTTGACCTCGGGCGGGCCGCCCGGCATCAGCCGCAGCGCGCGGCTGACGAACTGATGCCCGCAGTGGAGATCAAGGTCTTGTACGCCTACTTGCGTGCCCAAGGCATCGTGCGCGTGCGCTCGCCGCCGGGCTGGGTGCCGGACATGCAGACCTTCGCCATCGACTCGGCCCGCTCGGTCGGCTTCATCCCGTCCAAGCGCCAGCCCTTGCCCGGCAACCAAAAACTCTGGCAAGGCATGTCGCAACTGATGGTCGGCACCACCTTTTACTTGTCCGTGACCGAGACCGAGCAGCACGACGCCGACTGAGCGGGCGGTGTCCGACCCGCAACCGCGTCAGTGCTTGCTCAGCCCGCTGGCTGGCACTGCCACCTTGCCCCGGGCACCACTGCAATCAACTGTTGACTGACCCGGCTTGACCGCCTCGCCAGTCAAGCCAGATCCGAACCAGTCACACTTCCGAACACCTTGAACAATGCAAGTCCGCGGCACGAATTCGCTCGGAATGAGACGAATGGTGCACAGTCTGTTAATTTGACGCGGTTGTTTAGTGTCATGTGTGAGATAGTGACAGGTATCGGGTGGCGGTGCAGAAGCGCGAGGCGGTGTCGACGGAAGTGATCTGCAATGCACTGACGCAGGTTCAGCACAGCGTGCTGGAAGATCAGAAGACGCATCGCCGTATGCGTTGCCCTCGACCATCAGCGAAGTGAGGAGGAAATTGTATCAGGTGATGGGGTTGACTCACGACATGGAGCCATTCGAATTGAAATGATGAACTGAGTTGTGCGGGACGGGATATGAGAGTGGGCGAGAGGGTGTTTTTGTAATGCCTAACGATTTTTCGCTTGTAATAAAATCAACACGTTAGCGATATCAACCATCAAAGTCAGGCCGGAGTGTATTCAGAACTGTTGATTGATTCAGGTCCTGGGGCAGAGGTCAGATGCGGATGCGAAACAGGTGGAAGTTCGCGGGGCCGTTCAGCGACACAATCAAGTTGGCATGAAGCAATCCGGCAATACCTGCCGCGGCAGGTTGGATGGGAAAAATTATGTTCTGCGTATTTTCACTAAGTACAAGTGTTGAATGCCTTTTTCTGCCATGCAGAACATAATCTGAGACAGAACATAATGTGACGAACAAGCGAGAGTTGCCGGTCAACGAGGTGTTGGAGAGTTTTGAAGGGATGCGTACGAAATTGTATGATTACATCAATCGGTTTTACAATTTGGAGCGTTTGCACTCCGGGCTTGGCAACCTGAGTCCGATTGAATTCGAGGAGAATTTGTTGAACAACTTTAGTTCGAGGCATGCCCCGAACTAAAGTTTAAAGTGGCCAGTTGTAGTAGGTAGTAAGTAGTAGTTTCTAAAGATGTTAAGCGTCACCCAAAGTGAGTACACCCCAATATCCACTATACTAATTTAGCAGTTTTAAAATTTGTACTTTGCATTCCCCATTTCTGCTCCCTTCTTCTGCAAATGTCACAGGTGAAATGTAATCATTTGTTTCTGCAGTTGCATCGGCTCCAGTATCCAACAAGAATTTTACTGCATCAACATTACAACTTTCTGCCGCAAGGTGCAACGGCGTCAAGCCTTCGTCTGATCTCACATTCACATCTCCATCATTTTTCACTAACAGATCCAATTGCCTAATTCTTCCATGACGGGCTGCTACATGCATAGCCGTAAACCCATGATTATCATAAGCATCTACGTCAGCGCCATATTCAATCAGGAGTTGCGTGCCTTTTTTGCTTCCATTTTCAACTGCAATGTGTAATGGACTTTGCCCGGACTCATCTACAGCATTTACATTAGCACCATTTTTAACCAACATTCTTACCAATCTCCCCTCATGAGGTGCAAGCTGCATGAGCCTATGTAGCATTGTCTTTCCTTGATGATCTCTTGAAGTGATCTTCATTCCATTTTTAAGACACCAATGTAACCGCACCTCAGGATCATAACTTTGTGTCCAGATATTTTTATTTGTGGACCACCAGTCACAACTGGATTCAATTTCTAATTTCTCATAGCTTTCAAATATGTCAAAAATATCCTTAATGCGCGGGTGGTTACTATTATCTTTAGCTATGTTAAGTGGATTTGTTCTCGTTAAATTATCTATATACGGCGAGGCTCCTGCTTCAAGTAGTGTTTGAACTATGTTTTTAAGGCCATGTCTCGTTGCCCAGTGAAGTACAGTATCCTTATTTTCATCTTCAATATTTGGGTCCGCATCGGCTAAAAGAAGACGTTTCAAATAAAGCTTCGATTTTAAGGAATACGTCAGAGGTGTTTGTCCTTTTTTGTTTTTCGCGTTCGGGTCGGCTTTGTATTCTAGTAACATTTTCATGTGTCGCATCCGACCAGTTATTACCGCTGTGTGTAGAGGAGTATTGCCTTGCAAATTCGAAAGATTCGGATCTGCTCCATATTCAATCAATAATTTCGCTACATTCGGAACTTGATTTCTCAAAATCGCTAGATGAAGTGGAGTGTTTCCAAAATTATCAACTGCATTGACATCTAATTCTTGGACTGCTCTTTTGATGACTGATTTCTCTACTTTGATATGCCAAATCCAGTTATGAAGGAATGTCCTTCCATCGTCATCTCTCTCATCCTTGATATAATCGTTTTTGAGACAGTCTTGTACCTTTTCATTAATATATTCCGAATTCCAGAAGATTGGATCATAAAGCCAATTACAGCGCCATTCCTGCGAATATGTAGGAGACGGAACTATTAGGAAGATAGCAAACGCAACGCTTAAAACCAACACCGGAGATTTAATTGAATGCTGCAAGTTTACTTTTGTTTTCATAGTGGTATACCTCACTCGCGTTATATTCATGGATTCATTGGGGTAAGCTATTTTGGTGAATTTCATTTCTAGCAATCCTCAATATCAATTATATATTATTAATAACAAAACTTAGGATATTGTAAACGCTGATGATATGTAAGTCAATACACGTCATCCGCATGACAGGTATATTCAAAAGTCATGGAAAAGTATAGCGCCAGATCTTGCGATCAGGATTGACAGTCAGTTTGGCACCGGTTTTCAACTCATATTTAACAGAAAAATAAAAATACGATATAACATCAATCACTTGCGAACAATGGAATGTCGATTTTGGCACTGGCTAAAGTGCCGAAACCAAATCTCAGACCGTCAGCTGCCGGCGCGGGCCCGCCTTGTGCGACACCCCCAGCGCATCATAAATACGCTGATGTTCACGCTCCGCACTTGAAGATTGGCGGACATTCTACCATTTTGCAACTCTTTTTTGCGAGGCTGTACCCTCGCAATTTGTCAATCAACCTGTCAAGCGGCCAGCGCATGGCATTCCCCATCTGGATTGAACAACTGCTGATTGGTCAGCATGCTGCACAGTACCTTGCACAAACGATCTGAGAGGGCTCGCAAGCATCGGCTGTGGCTGTGTCCGCGGGCCCTGAGCGCCTGGTATTTGGCTTTGCTGGTCGGGTCGTTCTGCATGGCGATGCGAGCCCAGTGGTACAAGGCCTCGGTCAACATCGTATTGCACCCGAGTCGGCGCACCACCTGAACCATCTTGCCGGAGTGTCGAGTGACCGGTGCGGCACCGCCATAGGCACGCAAAACCTTGTAGTCGCGATTGCGGAGGATACGCCAGGCTTCCAGTACCATTTAACAAGGACAATTCCATCTTACTGAGTTCCGCCCTGCTGCCGCCTCGGAGCGTAGCGGAGAGGCGGTAACAGGGCTTGGATTGCAATTGTAACCCCGGCTACAATTGGCACCGAATCTTGGCTTCGGCCAAGGTGTTTGATAGGCAGGCGGCCGGGAGCAACCATCTACATCCTGTGCCCAGAGCACCTGCGGACCTGTGCCTCAGCCGCATGCTGCGATGGATGACACGGTAGAATGTATGTGCTTTGAGCACCAGTACTGGATTTGTCAAGCATCGCAGCCAGCCTATTTTATTATCTGTTGACAAAGCAAACAAGTATAGGAGAGAACCAATGCAAGAACTGAGATGTTTCACCGGCTTGGATTGGGGACGACAACATCATCAGGTGTGCGTGATGGACCGCAATGGCCAGGTGCTGGGCAACAAGCGTTTCCCGCACAGCGGAGCCGGACTGAGACAGATGGCCGAGTGGATACTGGAACGCACCGAGGTTGACGTCCGGCACATCGGTGCCGTGGTGGAGACCTCCAACGGACCGGTGGTGGACACCTTGCAGCAGCATGGCTTAGAGGTGTTCTCCATCAACCCCAAGCAGTTGGACCGCTACCGCGATTGCTTCAGCATGGCCAGGGCCAAAGACGACCGCTTTGACGCCAGAGTGCTGGCCGAGACTGTGCGCCGCGACCGCGACTTGCTGCGACCGGTCGAACGCATGCCGAGCGAGATTCTGGCTTTGCGCGAAGGGGTGCGGCAACGCTCGCAACTGGTTGAAGACAAGGTGCGACCTACCTATTACACACATCTTTGTTTGAACGAAGCAGCTGATAGAAGTTGTCTTCCCCGTTCAGTTCAATCAATCGTTCATAGGTGCTGGTGCAGATTGACAAATAGGCATACCCTTTCCACAGCAGCTTGGCCCGGGCGGCGGAGCATTGCGATAATGCATATACCCGCCCATGACAGCCATGATGGTCAACGCACCACTCAACTGTTCGGGCTTGATTGTCAGCTGTCGCTGACAGGCGAAGTCCTCGATCACCCTCAGCTCTACATCTGAGAACAGCACCTCGGCCGCCAGTTCCGGGGTGTCGCGGCCGAGTGCGACCATCAGCAGCAGTCGCCAGGCGATGACGGCTTTGATGGCCACCACCCGCTCGATTCGCTCGGCTTGGTTGTGTTCCACCTCCTCGGCTTTGCACCCGCTCTTGAGGATGCGGTGCCAGTCCTTGATGAGTCAGCGCAGCCGATACAGGTCAATCACCTGCACGGCCTGTTCCAAGGAGTCGACCGGCAAGCTGGTCAGCAGCAGCCAGCACAGGGGCTTGACCCCTTCGGGCGGATTTGGCTCGCACACGCTGAGCAGGGTCATCGACACCGGCGACTCGCCGTGGAACTCGCGCGTGGGCGGGATATCAAACTGTCCCCATCTGATGTCGGCCTGCACCGTGCGTGCTTCGCGCACCGGCTTGGCGCGTTGGGTGCGGGTGGCATTGCGGGCTGAGGCCCGCGGCAGGTCGGTCTCAAGGCGACCTTGCACCGGTCGGTCGGCCAGCTGTTCAAACAGTTTCGCCTCGTCGGCCGCCAGTCGGCGGTTGACCTTGCCCGCACCAGCAATTCCACCTTGTGCAGTCGCCGGGCTTCGGCCAGGATGGCGAAGATATCCGCCTCTCGATCCATCACCACCACATATTTCACCCCCGGCTGGCCCTGTTGTGCCATCTCACACTTCGCCATGGCCTCAGCCTTCATCTGCAGGTTGATCTCGGCATAGATGTGGGTGGTGTTGAGACTGACATGTCCCAGCTAGGCGCAGATGGTATTGATGTCCACGCCGGACTGCAGCAGGTGACAGGCGCAGGTGTGGCGGAGCACTGCGGTGTGACGGTCTTGGCAGCCAGCGAAGGCACCCGGGCGGCACAGCGCTTGACCAGGCAACCGAGGCCGTGGCGCGTGTAAGGTTTCTGGTTGTGGTTCAGAAACACCGGTTCCTCAGGTGGGCGATCTTTCACCAGTTCGGTCAGCACTTTCTCGGTGCTGGGCCACAGCGGACACTGACGGCGTTTGCCCCCTTTGCCATGCAGCGTTGCGGTCGCCGGTCTATCGCCACCGCTTGCGCATTGGAAGTCCGCCACGGTCAACACAACCGCTTCGGAGACCCGGGCCCCGGTGTTGTAGAGAAACTGCAACACTGCATATTCAACCCGACCGAACGGCGTCGCGCGATCCGGCGAGTTGAGCAAGGCCTTCATTTCACTGCGGCTGAGCTAGTCAATGGACTTGTGCGACATCTTCTTCTGCGAAATCGCACGCATCTGGGCACTCCAGTCCAGATGGGCGGGTTCCCGGGCCGCGACGAAGCGTGCGAAAGCACGAATGACCGCCAGTCGCTGATTGCGGGTCTTTGCCGAGCAGCCGCGTGCTTCAAGACCGGTGAGAAACTGTCGCACAAACTCGGCGCTCACATCGTCAAGGGTCAGGCGCTCGGCCGGCTTGCGAAGACTGTCGCCAGCGAACTTGAGCAGTTGCACGAAAGTGTCCCGGCAGCTCTTTCGGGTGTTGTGCGCCAGGTTGCGTTCGGTCATGAGATGCTCGCCCAGAAAGCGGCGCAACCAAAATCCGAGGGTGTGGGTGTCACTTATGCTCACCTCCTTCAACCAGCTGTTCAAAGCGGCGCGAAGCCTCACACAGCAGTGCCGGGGTCATCGTCAGATAGACCCGGGTGCCGTCCAGGTTGGCGTGTCCCAGCCAAGTGGACAGCACCGGCACCAGGCGCGACACATCGGCGTCTTGTCGGTACCAGTTCTCCACCCGATGGACGGCAGCGGTGTGACGCAACGAATGCAGGTTGGGCGGTCGTCGTTCGTCGATCGGACCAGGTTGGACTCCGGCCGCCTTGAGCAAATTTGTGAATGCATTGCGAACCGTTTGCGAAGCCAGCGGTGTCCCATCAAGGTTGAGGAGAAAAGCAGGATCCCGGTCTTTCGGGGTGCAAAACTCGGTGCGCCGTTGGGCATACTGCCTCAGCGCCTCAGCCAATTGCCAACCGGCACCAGGCGCGACTTGTAAAACTTGGTGTCGGTAATGGTCAGCACGGCTTCGCTCAGGTCCACATCGTCGAACCTCAGCTGTAATGCTTCGTTCAACCTCAGCCCGTCACCATAGAGCAGCAGAAGCACAGTCCGCAGAGTGGATGCATCAAGTTTGACGGCCCGCTGTTGACTGCAGTCAATAGCCGCGAACAGTCGTTGCAACTCATCGCGGGAGAACACCCAAGGCGGTGCCGAACATGGCCGTTTCGGTTCGCTTTCCGGTGTCGGAAGCGGCGACCGGTCAACATAACCGTGGCTGTGCGCAAAACGATAGAAACCGGCTAGGATGCCATACTTGTTGGCCCGCGTTCGGGTCAGCGGACCGGTGCCGCTCAAAAAGCGCAGCACCTCGGTTTCACTGACCGCATCGCAGTCAATGTCAACACTGAGCTGTCGGCAATAGTGATGTAGCAGTTTTGCACTGCCATGGAATTTCGCCCCGTGGGCTTGCCGCCATTCAATATAGGCTTCAATTGCATGCCGCAGTTTCATAGCAGCCCTCCAAGGTCGATTTCGCTCACCTCGCGAAGGGCGCTGAGTTGCACTTTGGCGTAGGTGGCGGTGGATGTGATGTGGCGATACCCCAAGTAGTCGCTGACCACTTTCATTGGCAGCTTCGCATCCAAAAGATGTTGCGCCACGCCATGCCGCAGGGCGTGCGGGCCATAAAGCCGGTCGCTCTGCCCAAGGCGGTCAAGGCGGTTTCTGACAATGTTGTAAATCACCTTGCCCGTGATCGGTCGCAACGGGGCCTGCAGTGTCAGGAACACCGCCCGATGCGAATGCTCAGGACGAACCTCGCGCAAATAGCGCACGAGCGCCTGTCCGGCATTGTGTGACAAGGGATAGTGGTGCGTGCAACCCGACTTTGACCGGCGCACCGTCAGTCTTGATTCGCTCCAGCTGATGTCATCCAGTGTCAGACCCGCCACCTCACCGGCGCGCAAGCCGTAAGTGACCAACAGCATCACAATGGCACGGTCGCGCCGGTCGACAGCTCGCTGCCCTTGCGTCGTGGCCAGCAGTTCGGCCACCTCGTCGCGGCTCGGCCCCTTGGGCACCGCTTCACCCGGATAGTGCTCTCACAACAAACCACACTTGACTCTTACTCATTCTTGATGATGCCCTTTGTTCTCAACGACTGGTAGGTGTGAGTCGCCTCGCGCAGGATCTTGTAACCTTCCCACAGCTTTGAAACCCCCGGCAGCGGCTGCGAGCGGCGCGGATGAAAGCCGGCCAAACGACCGACATCAACCACGAAGCCGTGCATGTTGCGGGATGCACCGGTGTCAGTGGGCTTCATGCCGTGTCCTGCCAGTTTGGCATCCAGCACCACCAACTCATCGTCATCGACCACCTCGGCCGCCGCCAGCTGCGGTCGCTCGCGGCCAGCCGGTCCAAGCTATACACATGGCAGGCGGTGATGGCATCGAACGCCAGGCATTTGCCCAGCTCGTCCGCATGCGTCAGCCGATGATCCTCAATCCGGGTGTAGGTCTTCGGCGTGCGGAAGAACTCCTCGATCGTCCAGCGCAAGGCATACCAGCCAACGATGCGCGCGACCGCGTCAACGGCAGTGCCGCCTTCGGTAGTCAGCAAAACCCAGTGCAACGGTTCCACCTCAGCCGGCGGGTCGGGCTCCGTCGCACTCACCGCCAGCATCTGAATCGGGGCGGCTTTGCAATGCCGGTGCGGGGGCAACAGCCGAACTCAAGCCGCCCGCAACGCCACCTTCGCCTGCCGACCGGCACGCGCATGATGACCGCCATGAGCCACCACCTCCACCGTCATCTCGGTCAGCACCGGCTGCTCGCCCAGATGCTCCCACAGCAACGGACGAGACCCATCGCCCAACAGCACCCGTCGCTGATAACTGCCATTGGAACGCACCAGCAACCCGGCCTCCTTCACCACCGCCTGCTCCAGCAATTCCCAGAAATCACCTTCCCGATCGCACACTGTCACCACCCGCGGACCCTCGCAAGCCCGCTCCAGCTCCACCGCCCGCTCCAAGCCGTGCACCCAGCTCTGACTGGCCAACTCGTCGCTCGCCGAGCAGTGCGTGGTGTCAATGCTGTACACCCCCAGCGGGCGACCGGCCCCATTGACCGCCAACCCCAAATGCACTTTCATCCCGGACACCCCACCGCCACCGCCGCCGATGTTGCTCAGCCCCTCAGTCGCCGCACGACCGGCATAGTTCAGCGTGGTCGAGTCCTGAATCGCCAGCATCACCGACTCCAGCGAGCCGTGGTCAACCAGCCTCGCCAGCGACCCTTCGGTTATGTGTTCCATCTTCACACTCCTGTTTTTCAGTAATCGATAAGCCCCCCGCCGAACTGCCGGGTTGGGAAAGATCATCGGCAGCGACTCTCCGGGTCGTTCAATCCAGGCCCGACCCATGCTCTCGATCCGCGCTCGCACCCGACCATCCGGATGCGTGCAACGGACATACTCCTGTGCCGCCCAGTCGCTGTCCGCATCCAGATACAGAGCCGGACTCGCCCGCAGACACCGCACCGGTTCCGCACACAATACCGAACGCCAGTTCCCAGCCAGCGGCTTCATCCACACCGCCCGCACCGGCCCCCCGCCCGCGGTCCCCGGCGGACGACCGCTAGTGAGCTGCTCACCGCGTTGCCAGCCGGCCTGGCGGTAGCAAGTGCCGGCATAGTCCATCGACACATAGGTGTACACCAGCACCGGCTCGGTATTATAGTCCCGCTGCCAGTCGCTCGCCACCCGACTGCAAGCCAGCTCCAGCACCTGCGATGCCAGCCCCGGCACCCGCACCCCGGGCAGCATCAGAAACCGCTGGTTGTTCAGCACCTGATCCAGATTCGCCGCCCGCGCCTGCGGTGTCCAGCCGATGAACCCGTCGCGGGTCCGCTGATGCCATGAGGCGGCACAGAAACCGATGCCGCCGAGCCGGCCATGCACCGCCGACACCACCCAATAACGCTGCTGACCGCCCGGGGCCCGGGCCCAGCCCTGCGGATGGTGGGTGGCCATCATCGACTCCCATTGCCGCCGATCCTCAGTGTCAGACACCGGCACCACCGACACCTCGCCCAACTGCGACAGGTCACATTGCAGGGATACATCCGCATAGCCGAGTTCGGGGTCCCGACCGCCGAGCCGGTCACCGAAACAGGTCCGAGGCGCCGGCAGTTGCAGACCCGACCGCGTCGCCAGCACCGGCAACGCCTTGCGAGCCGAGGCCAGACAGGGCCGACCCGTGGCCCCGACCCAGTTCTCCTTCTCACATAGTCCGCGTGCCAGCGAACCGCGCGTGCAGTCCGGCTGCGACACGGCGTGCTTCAGCCATTGGATGGTTTTCGAATCGAATTGATGGAGGCCGTAATTCATGTCGACCTCTATTAGTATCACATTTCATGTCGAGAGTTAAGTGTGGCATGTTGTGAGGACGCACACCGGCGGTGTGTTTGCGGCGGCCGGCTTTGAGCGGGTGGGCGAAACCACCGGCCGCGGCCGGCACGCCATCGACCGGGATGAGCGCCACAGCATCAAGTCGATGTGGATGCGGGCCTTGTGTCGCCAGTGGCGGCGTCGGCTCGGGGTGCCAAGTCCACAACCGTTGCCGGTGCTGGAGTTTGGCGAGGGTTTGGAGCGGTCGTGCTGGGCCCAAAACGAACTGGGCGGTGCACCGCTGGGAGACCGGCGCAGCAGCGTTCGGCTGGTCACCAGTGCCCAAGTGATGTCCAAGCAACCGGGCGAGCCGTTCACTACTGCCGCCAGCGGCGACCGCAAGCTGGTGGCGGGACACTACCGGCTGATTGACAAGCCGGCGGACTCCGAGGTCAACCCGCAGAACATCTTGGCCCCGCACCGCCAACGCATGGGCGGATGCAAGATGGTGGTGATGGTGCAAGACGGCACCGACCTGAACTTTGCCACCCACGCCGGCTGTGGCAACCTGGGGGTGATCGGTCGCAATCGCAAGGGGGCCAAGGGCACCTTGGGCCTGCATCTGCATAGCACGATGGCCATCGATGCGGACAGCGGCACGCCACTGGGCATCACGCGCCTGGAGTTTGACGCTCCCGACGGTCAGGCCGACCGCAACAAGCCGCTCAAGGAGCGCAAGTCAGCGCGCTGGCTGCGAGGCTTGCAAGACATGGCACAACAAGCCCAGCCGGGGGTAGAACAGGTGGCGGTGATGGATCGCGAGGCGGACATCTTCGCCATCCTGGTTGAGGCTCGGCGACTGCGCAAGGTGAAGTTGTTGATCCGGGCCAAGGTCAACCGCCGACTGGCCGATGACGAGGCGAAACTGTTTGATCAACTGGCGACCCGACCGGTGCAAGGCAGCATTGAGATTGACCTGCCGCGGGCCTCAGCCCGCAATGCCACCCGCACGCAACGCGCCAAGCCGTTGCGTGAGGCACGCACGGTGCAGGCTGACATCAAATGGGATCGGTTTGACATCCCGCCCACGCGCGAGTTCCGGGGTGAGCGTCCGGTGTCGATGGCCCTGCTCAGCGTGTGCGAGACCAACCCGCCCGAAGGGGTCAAGCCCCTGTGTTGGCTATTGCTGACCAGCTTGCCGGTTGACACCTTGGAACAGGCCTTGCAGGTCATCTACCTGTACCGGCTTCGCTGGCTGATCGAGGATTGGCACCGCATCCTCAAGAGCGGTTGCAAGGCCGAAGAGGTGGAACACAACCAAGCCGAGCGCATCGCCCGGGTGGTGGCCATCAAGGCCGTCATCGCCTGGCGACTGCTGTTGATGGACGCGCTCGGCCGCGAAACGCCGGAGTTGCCGTCCGAAGTGCTGTTCTCGGATGTGGAACTGAGGGTGATCGAGGACTTCGCCTGCCAGCGCCAGTTGAAACTCAAGCCCGAACACCTGAGCGGTGCCTTGACCACCATGGCCATCATGGGCGGCTACATGCATTACCGCAACGCTCCGCCGCCTGGGGCCAAGCTGCTGTGGAAAGGGTATGCCTATTTGTCAATCTGCACCAGCACCTATGAACGATTGATTGAACTGAACGGGGAAGACAACTTCTATCAGCTGCTTCGTTCAGACAAAGATGTGTGTAATAGGTAGGGCGCAGCTGTGTCGCAACACATGAGGAGTGACCACCTTGTCAGCAATGGATGGCGTTGCTTTCGCTGCACGGTCGGCATGAAGAGCCAATCGATGTGCGAATCCATGCCGGCTCATGGCCTTGCCTCTGGCGTTGAGGAACAGATGATGATCTGCCGCCGCCGGGCGCACTGAAAGCCAGTCGCGTATCACCTGGGTGGTTTGTTTCCATAACGGAAGGATTCGTTCCTTTCTTCCCTTGCCCATGATGCGAACCTGGTCCAGTTCCGGTTGTTTGAGGTCCTCCAGCATCACCCGGATCAGTTCAGACACTCGCAGACCTGCGGCATAGGCGAGATGGAGCATCGCCCGGTCTCGCAATCCGGCGGCGTCAGGGTTCGGTGCTTGAAGCAGGGCCTGGATTTCCTCTCGGTTCAGATACGGAATGACCGCTTGGTCATGAGCCTTCATCGGAATTGCGCGAACCTGCCAAGCCAGTTCAAGGCAGGACGGCAGGTTGTATTCAAGATAGCGGAAGAAGGATTTTATGGCGACCAGACGCACATTGCGGGTGCTGACGCGGTTGCCGCGTTCCGATTCAAGATGGTCGAGGAAGTCAAGGATCAGGTTAGCCGTCAGTTGTTCAACCATCAAGGTGCCAGGGCTGACTCCAAGGCGTTCGGCCAGCCAGCAGAGGAATAATTTGAGGCTGTCAGCGTAGCTTTCAATCGTGTGCCGGCTGGCATTGCGATGGCTTGGCAGATGTTGGTGAAAAAAGCCGCTGATGTGGTGAGCCAGATCGGTCATGATGATATCCTCCTCGCATGCAGTGCCTCGGCGTTTTCGGCGATGCCTTTAAGCAGAACCGGCGTGGCGTGCAGATACCAGTAGGTTGATGAGACGCCGGCGTGGCACCAAGTAGGTTGACAGGGCTAGGATATGCCGGCTGATGTCGTCCCGATTAGTGCTGATGGCTTGCTCCAGCGACCTGACAGCGAAGCGGTGGCGCAAGTCATGAAGCGTAGTGCCGGGCTCCGCCGTGCTGTCGCGAAGTCCGGTCTCAAGGGCGAGCCGGGTGAACGTCTTTGTCAGTGTGTTCGGCTTGACCGAGCGTCCCGGTGACAGCACAAACAGATGGTCGCAGTCACTGCTGACCGGTCCGCGGCGTCTGAGATATTCATGCAACGCCTTGCGAGTGCTGTCTGACAGAGGTACCAGCCTTGACTTTGAGAACTTGGTCTGACGAATCACCAACCCGTCCTCAGTGAAATCGGACAGGCGCAAGGAACAGACCTCTGAGCGTCTCAACCCCGTGACTGCGATCAGCCCGATGATGCAGTGCATGGTATGCCCTTTGATGGTGCCCGCAGGCGGCAGGTCCAGTGCAGCGTCCATCAGCATGCCCAGCTGCGCATCGCTTGGTAGACAAGGTATGCGCTTATGCTGTCAAGCATGGCTGAGACACTCTTCATGTGCAACTTCATGACGTTCGTCTTCCGCGTGCAACCAGCGTGCGAATCGGCGGCCGATAGCCATTCGCTCTCGCATTTGTCGGTCTGACGATGTCTGTTGGGCCCATTGAATCATGGTTTCAACGCGGATGGTCGCCTCCCCGCTTGACATGGCCGTTGCCGCCCAAGACAGAAGGCAACGCTCTTGCCGTTTGTATTTGCGACCGAGGCTTTGCATGTGTGCGACATAACGTCTGACGTGGTCTTTCATATTCATGACTGACCCCCAATCCACGGCTGGGCAATCTCAAGCAACATGATGGTGTCGGTCTTGGCGTAGATCATGGTGGTGTCCATCGACTGGTGTCGAAGCAGGGTGCCGATAGCTTCCAAAGATTGACCGGCACGCAGCAGGTTGGTGGCAGCCGAGTGCCTGAAAAGATAAGCCCCCTGCGGGCGCACCTGCCCCAGACCGGCACGCTTGAGCGCTCTTTTTACAATGGTCGTGACAGACCTGCCACAAGCGAATGGGCGATACGGTGCTCCCGCGGTTAAAAACACATGATCTTCGCAGACACGGGGACGGGTCTGTTCGATATAGTCCAAAATGGCATCGCCGACATCCTGCGGCAATGGCAGGCACGACTGCTGTTTAGATTTGCCGCAGACCCGAACCAAGGCATTGCTCCAGTCGATATCCGACAACCGCAAGGCTACGATGTCTCCCGCCCGCAAGGCAAGCCGGGCCAAGAGCAGCAAGATCGCTCGATCCCGCAGACCGGCAAGTGATGTCACGTCCACGCCTGCGATCACCTTTTCAACTCATCGGCACCGATGTGCCGCGGCAATGAGGCCGCTCGCCACGTGACCACAGTTGGAACCGCATGAACCAGTGAAAGTGAACAGGCACCGCTGCTGGCTAGCCAGCGCAGATACATTCGCATGGTGGTGGCCAGCTTCTTGGCAATGTTGACTGACTGACCGGCATAATGATGTGACAGAACTTCGCGAATGCCGACCGCATCGTAAGAACCGGGGTCATCGCTGAGCTCGGCAACCAGCGTGGTGGCATGTCTGACATGCTGATGAATGGTGACTTCACGGAGCCCACAGTTGGAACCGCATGAACCAGTGAAAGTGAACAGGCACCGCTGCTGGCTAGCCAGCGCAGATACATTCGCATGGTGGTGGCCAGCTTCTTGGCAATGTTGACTGACTGACCGGCATAATGATGTGACAGAACTTCGCGAATGCCGACCGCATCGTAAGAACCGGGGTCATCACCGAGCTCGGCAACCAGCGTGGTGGCATGTCTGACATGCTGATGAATGGTGACTTCACGGAGCCCGCGATAGCGCCTGAGCCATGAAGCGAAATCGGTCATCGCCGGATCCGGCGGCATTTCAGGTGTCATGCTCTGAACAGACACGACACCAGTCTGCCGGAGATGCTGCAGAAATGATACAAATGCAGACTCATAGCGGTGAGCACCGGCAACATGCTGACGCCGGCATCTGAAATTTTCGGGGCAGACGCAGTCATGGGCTAGGAAATTCTCAAGGGTCTGTGCATTGAACTCCGTGATTGAAATGCGTGACCTGTGCAACCAGATCAGAATGTGTCGGCTGGTGTTGCGGAATCTTCGCAACGTGCCTTGCTGGTAACCTTTGTTTTCACAAACCGTGAGGAACTCGTCCAAATGGCGTGTGTTGGCGTCCAGCTCGCCAAGATGGTAAATGACTCCCTGTTCTTCCAGAAACTGTACCAACCTCAACGCCCCGCCCATGAACCAGCGGCTGTTGGCAATCAGATTCTGGTGTCTGCGCCGATCCAGGTCCGAGCAATGACAGTCATGCCGGCGGAAACATCGCAGTATGGTGTCGTCAACAGACTCGATTGCAATGTCATTCAGATTCAACCAAGTCAGAAAGTGCCGTGCCTGTGACCGAAGCTGGTATATCCACGATGAGGACTGGCCCAAAGCAGACAGGTGTTCAGTGAAAGTGCTGAGAATGTCAGCGGCTGGGATGGGGTGCGTCTCTTGCCGAGACCGATGCATAATCGAGTGATTCATTTGATTTCCACCTCCAAATGATGATCCAAAAGAAGGAGATAGTCTACAATAATGTTGAGTGATCCTGACCCTGAAGCCCGTCAGTTCAGGGTCGGAAGCCGTCCAACTCAACATTTCTATTTACTTAGTGTCTGCTAGAAAACCCCCCCCCCCCTTTTGAAATTTATTTTCCAGTCATTTTCAGTTTTTTTTCGTCAGCCCAGAAATCATTTTCCAACAAATCAGCCCGTTTGCGCGCATTTTTGACCGAATTGCTGATTTTTGACCGGCCGAGCCGAACTCGGGCCACACCTCCCCGTCCCAGCCACTTGCGACTGGGGATTTCGCATCTGCTTGACCATCGCGGTGCCGTCAGGCGGCCAATTTCAGTCGGTGCCGCTCCTTTTGTCTCAACCGCTCAAGCACCAACTGCCCGTAGCGGTGCACATTGCATGCCAAAACCGACAGTGCCACCGTGCGCTCAAAGCCCTTCGCACCATGCGTTCGCACCCGGTCCAAGCCGCGATGCTCCAAATCGTTGATCTTTGACTCCACCGCCGGATGCTGTTGCCGAGCCGCCTTGAACGGCCCCTCCAACTCGCGCCGCTTGGCCACCTTTGACAACTTGCCCTTGGCCGGCAACACATTGACTTCCAACAGCTCATCCAACTGCTGGCGGTTGTCCGGACTGTGAAACCCGCGGTCAAAACTGCACTGGTGCAAGCCCGCATAACGCTGCTGAGTCGCTTTGACCATCGGCACCGCATAATCCACATCCTCGCCCTTCCACATCACCTCATGGTGCAGTATAAACCTATGTTGATCCTCCATGATGCACAACGGCACCCCCAACTCCACCGGGCGACCCGCCTTGCCCTTGGCAATCCAACGCGTGTGCGGCTCAAACACCGAGAACATCTTCTCTGACTGCGGAATCACCTCGCCGTGCAACACACGCCGCTCCACCTGATCTGCCAACTTGTCCGCATAGCCCTTGAACTCGGCAATGTCCTCATGCAACTTGCCCTCGACGCCCACCTCCCGCAACTCGCCCAAGGTGTGCCCCGCCCGCTGTGCCAACTTGGCACAACAACTCAAATACTCGTGCACCGCCGCCGGTCTCGCCTGCCACTGCCGGGACTTGCGGATGCGGTTGTAGAGCCGCTTCAACTTCTTTTGCAAATGCTTGTGCTGTCGCCAGCCGCACACCGAATGTCGCTTGCACGCCTTGTGCATCAGTTGCAACACACGCCGCACCGCATCGAACAACAAAGACACATCCGTTGGGAAATGCACGTCAGTCTCCACCACGAACGAGTCGCAGCGTCCGTGCAACATCTCGCCCGGCCCCTGACCTTCCAGCTCATGGCCAGCCTCCACAACCAGCGCTGACACCTTGCCCAGAAACTCCACGCTGAACAGCGCAACGTTGTTGACCAACTGCTGCATGGTATACTGCGAATCAAGCCATTTGCTGTGACCGAGCATCTGACGCAACTTTTCATGACAGTTCGCAGTGTCCTGCAACTGGTCAAAATCCATGCCCGCACCTTGCTTGACTATCGCCAGCACCAAGGCCTGCCACAAACCCATGGCCGGACGACCGTTGTTCAAGTCCACTCCCGGCAACACCTCGTCTTGCAACAACTGGTGCAACCGCTGGCGCAACGGCTCGTTGCAATACAACGTCTGAAGACCGAGCAGAATCTTCGGCAACTCATGGCGTGAGTCCAGGTTGATCTCGATCTCTTCTATGAATATTCCACCGTATTCGGGATCCACTTTCATTACGTCTCGCATGGCATGACTCTCATGGTAGGTTTGACATCGAAGATTCGCTGAAATTCAGGCTGATCGTCCGTTTTTGAGCCTGATCCGAGCAAATCGCTAATTCTTCGTTCGCAATTATATATCATATTGTGTTTGTTTTCATGTTTTTACATGGTTTTATAACAAACACTACTTAACATATTTTTCCAAGATCTCCCTATCCTCCCGCAACTCGCGAACCTCTTTCTTCAAACGACGGTTCTCTTCCTGCAACTCGGCATCGCTGCCGCTGGACTCCAACATCGCACGCTTCCATTGGTGCAACGTCTGCACCGATGGCTCATGCTCAAGGGCCAACTGCGACACTGGCACCCCGGCACGCATCTTCTCGAAAATCATCTGTTTGAACTCTGCTGTATACTGTTTTCTTTTCATAAAAAACACCTCCTCACTTTAGTTTATCATGGTGTGACCCTCAGTGAGTACATTCCATGGTTTTACGACAGACACTGACTGACCTAAAATATTCTTAATATTTTTTCCAACTCTTACGAATAGAATTACAAGAGGAATTTAGATCTATTGGTTAAAGCGCAACATGACGGTGACGAAAGTATGACAAGTAAACCTAACTCCTTAAATCTTAAAAATATCGTAAATAATTGTTTCACACTCGCATTCGCGCTTAGTGTTTGCGTAGCGTTCAAAATACAAGTTGCATACGCAGTTGAACCAGTGCATGCGATAGCCATGCATGGTGAGCCCAAATACGGCCCCAAATTCAAACATTTTGATTACGTCAATCCCAACGCTCCCAAGTATGGAACGCTTAGAACGGCTGCGCGTGGAACCTTCGATAGTTTCAATACATTCATTCCCAAAGGCAATCCAGTTGGTACCGGCTCGGTAGAAACACTGTTGACTGCCAGCAATGATGAGGCCTTTACAGAGTATGGGCTTGTTGCAGAATCGATAGAAGTGCCAGATGACCGTTCTTGGATAATATTTAATTTACGTCCCGAAGCGCGATGGCATGATGGAAAACCGATAACCGCAGACGATGTGGTCTGGTCTTTTGAAACTTTAACGACCAAGGGTAGAGAGTTTTTTAGAAACTACTATCGTAGCGTGAAGTCGGTCAAAAAATTAAACCAGAGGAAAGTCAAGTTCACTTTTTCTGATAGCGAAAACCGCGAGCTTCCGCTTATCATAGGACAATTGCCTGTTTTGCCTAAGCACTACTGGGAAACAAGGGATTTTGAGAAAACTACGCTGGAACCACCGCTCGGGAGCGGCCCTTATCGTATTAAAGATTTTGAGCCAGGACGTTATATTGTTATGGAGCGAGTAGAAGATTACTGGGGTGCAAATCTTCCAGTTAATCAAGGATTGAATAATTTCGATGAAATGCGCACGGAGTTTTTTCGAGACGACACCGCAATTCAATTAGCCTTGAAATCAGGCGATATTGACTTGCGCTTTGAAAACCAAGCTAAGGCATGGGCTACTGAATATGACGTGCCAGTCGTCAGAAAAGGGCGGCTCAAGAAGGAGAACATTCGCAACCAACGTCCAACGGGACTGCAGGGTTTTATCATCAATACGCGTCGAGAAAAGTTCTCCGATCCGAGAGTGCGTGAGGCGTTAGCTTATGCCTTTGACTTTGAGTGGACTAACAAACAGTTATTCAACGGACAATATATGCGCACAGAAAGTTATTTCTCAAATTCAGAGTTGGCATCTAGTGGACTGCCGGAAGGTGAGGAGTTGGAAATACTTAATCGTTATCGCGAACAACTTCCGCCGGAAGTGTTTACCAAGCCGTATCGTGCGCCAAAGACTGATGGTAGCGGCAATGTGCGTAAAAACCTAAGAGCTGCCTTGAAGCTGCTTGGTGGCGCTGGCTGGACAGTAAAGGATCTCAAGCTTGTCAATGAACAGAGTGGCGAGCACATGAAAATCGAAATTTTACTGGTAAGCCAAGCATTTGAGCGAATTGTTCTTCCCTACACAAAAAATCTAGAAAAACTCGGTATTGAAGCAAAAGTGCGGCTGGTAGATCAAAGTCAGTATATCAATCGAATTAGAAATCACGATTTTGATGTGTTCATTTCCGGCTGGGGCCAATCTGAGTCGCCTGGCAACGAGCAGCGAAGTTACTGGGGTTCATATTCGGCTGATATAAAGGGCACCAGAAATTACGCTGGGATTAAAAATCCAGTTATTGATGAGCTAATTGAGATTTTGATTCAAGCGCCGGATCGTGAATCACTGATCGTTCGTACGCGTGCGTTGGATCGCGTGTTGCTTGCTGGCCACTACGTTGTTCCAAATTGGCATATCCAAAGTGACCGAGTTTTGTATTGGGATAAGTTCTCAAGGCCGGACACGCCAACGCGCTCAGGAGTGTTGGTTGGCCGCTGGTGGTACGATGTTGAAAAAGCGGAAAATCTAGAACGCGAGATGGGGGATGACTCCCCTGACAGTTAATATCTCTCACAGTTTTGAGAGGATAGCGATCTAAATTCGGTAGCAGTTTGGCTTCGTTTCATCTTGTTAATTAGCGGATAGGTTATGGCAGCCTATATTGTCCGTCGATTGTTACTGATGATCCCAACATTGTTTGCGATCATGGTGGTCAACTTTGCTGTAATTCACATTGCGCCGGGCGGACCGGTTGAACAGATAATCGCTCAAGTTTCGAACATCGGCGGCGATATCACGGAGCGTGTCACGCGAACCGGCAGCGGTGAGACTATCCAACAGTTAAGTTCTGAGCCATCGATGGTAAGCGGGACAGATTTTGGTAGCAAGTATCGCGGAGCGCAAGGTCTTGATCCTGAGTTCATTGCAGAACTTGAAAAACGGTTCGGTTTTGATAAGCCTTTGCATGTGCGTTTTGTTGATACCATGAAGAACTACATCTTCTTTGATTTTGGTGAAAGTTTTTTTCGTGATGAAACAGTCACTGATCTGGTGCTGGACAAGTTACCGGTGTCAATATCTTTAGGACTGTGGACAACGTTGCTAGTTTACCTTATATCCATTCCATTAGGCATATTCAAGGCTACGCGGGATGGTACACCATTTGATGGTTGGACAACGGTTGCTCTGATCATTGGTACAGCGATACCGGGATTTCTGTTCGCGGTTTTTTTGTTGGTAGTGTTTGCCGGTGGAAGCTATCTTGATTGGTTTCCTCTGAGTGGTTTGGTTTCAGAAAACTGGGACTCCCTTTCATGGCCGGCAAAAATAGCTGATTATTTCTGGCACATATGTTTACCAGTCATTGCAATGGTTGTCGGTGGCTTTGCCGGGTTAGCTATGCTGACTAAGAATTCATTCCTTGATCAAATCAATCAGCAGTATGTGTTGACTGCAAAGTCCAAGGGTTTGGCTGAAAACAGGGTGCTCTATGGTCACGTTTTCAGAAATGCAATGCTCATAGTAATTGCTGGCTTTCCGAGTGCTTTTATCAGCATATTGTTTACTGGATCTTTGTTGATTGAAATCATATTTTCGTTAGATGGCCTTGGGTTGTTGGGGTTTGAAGCTGCATTCAAGCGCGATTATCCGGTTATGTTTGCAACCTTGTATTTCTTCTCGTTGCTTGGGTTGTTGATGAACTTGCTTGGTGATTTGATGTACACCATTATTGACCCGCGTATTGACTTTGAATCCCGTGAGAGCTGAGGCTGCAAAGGTTATGATTGAGAGTTCAACTAGTAGGTTCTTCGGCATAGAGATCTCGCCACTGGCAAAACGGCGGCTTGCGAGCTTCCGTGCCCATCGTCGTGGCTACTGGTCGCTGTGGATTTTTCTCGGATTGTTCACAATAGCACTGTTTTCAGAGTTCGTTGCCAATGACAAACCGCTTCTAATTCATTTCAAAGGGGAGATTTACTATCCAATTTTCCAATCCTATCCGGAGACTCTGTTTGGCGGAGAGTTTGCAACTGAGGCAGATTATCGAGACCCTTATGTTCAGGAATTGATTGAGTCAGATGGCTGGATGCTGTGGCCGCTGATTCGATACAATCACCGCACAGTTGCTTGGGATTTGCCATCGCCGGCACCGTCACCACCTGATGGAGAACATTGGTTGGGTACAGATGATCAGGCGCGCGATGTTGTCGCGCGATTGCTTTATGGATTCAGAATATCGGTACTGTTCGGTTTCACGTTGACAATTATCAGTGCAATCGTTGGAGTGGCAGCTGGTGCGGTACAAGGTTTCTTCGGAGGATGGCTTGATCTATTGTTTCAGCGTTTCATTGAAGTTTGGGCTGGGTTGCCGACACTTTATTTGCTGATTATTCTAGCTAGTGTCGTTGAACCTAACTTCTGGTGGTTGCTGGGATTGCTTCTATTGTTTTCATGGATGGGTTTTGTCGGTGTTGTCAGAGCAGAGTTTTTAAGAGCAAGGAATTTTGACTATGTTCGAGCTGCGCGCGCCTTAGGAGTCAAGAACGCCCGCATTATTAGGCAACATGTTTTGCCAAACGCGCTAGTGGCTACAATGACTTTCATGCCATTTACGTTAGCTGGGTCAGTCACTGTGTTAACTTCACTTGATTTTTTAGGGATTGGTTTACCACCGGGTTCAGCTTCACTCGGTGAGCTGTTAGCGCAAGGAAAAGCAAATTTGCAAGCACCGTGGTTAGGGTTGACGGGCTTTTTTGTCATTCTGATCATGCTGAGCCTGTTGATGTTTATTGGTGAGGCAGTAAGAGATGCTTTTGATCCGCGCAAGACACTAACATGAAAACCGAAACTCAGAGTTCCAAATTGCTGGAAGTTAGCGATTTGGCAGTGTCATTTCAGACTGTTGCAGATTCGTGCGAAGCAGTGCGCGGTGTTTCGTTTTGCATTGAGAGCGGTGAAACGGTTGCTATCGTTGGTGAAAGTGGATCTGGAAAATCTGTAACTGCACTTTCAATCATTCAATTGCTACCTTACCCTTCAGCGTTTCATCCGAAGGGTAGCATAAAGTATGAGGGACAGCAGCTGATTGGTGCCTCAAGTCGAGTGCTGGAAGATATCCGGGGAGACAAAATTGGCATGATTTTCCAGGAGCCGCAGACCTCTTTGAACCCGCTGCATACAATTTCTCGTCAGATAAGTGAAACCCTGATATTGCATAAAGGTATGAGCCGCAACAGTGCTCATAGTAGAAGCTTGGAACTGTTAGAAATGGTTCGAATTAAAAACGCCCAAGCTCGAATGGATGATTATCCGCATCAGTTGTCCGGCGGGCAACGCCAAAGGGTGATGATTGCAATGGCATTGGCTAATCAACCGGGGCTTCTGATTGCAGACGAACCGACAACGGCACTGGATGTGACGATTCAAGCTCAGATACTGAAACTATTGCAGGACTTGCAACAGGAACTGGGAATGGCTTTGCTATTGATCAGTCATGATCTCAATATTGTGCGCAAGCTGGCAGATCGAATTTGTGTTATGAGAGATGGTGAGTTTGTTGAAACTGGTACTCGGGCAAAAATTTTCGATAGCCCCGAAAAAAAGTACACCAAGATGTTGCTAGCTGCAGAGCCCACTGGGAGTGCCGGGAAACCAAGAGCGGATGCACCGGTCATTATTGATTCAGAATCTGTGCGGGTTTGGTATCCGATTCGCAAGGGTGTGCTACGCAGGACAGTTGATCATATCAAAGCCATTGATGATGTGAGCATAGTGATAAGGGAGGGCGAAACTGTTGGAGTTGTAGGGGAGTCGGGTTCCGGCAAAACTTCGTTGGCACTCGCAATTTTGAGGTTGATTAGTAGCACCGGTTCAATTAGGTTTTGTGGTCAGGAAATACAAAATCGAAAGAGCAAGGAATTGCGTGATCTGAGAAGGGGTATGCAGATTGTTTTTCAAGATCCCTATGGCAGTCTCAGCCCGCGTATGACAGTCGCTGAGATAATTGCTGAAGGGTTAAGGGTACACCATAAAGAGATGGCAAAAACTGAGCGCGATGCTAAAGTAATTGAAGTAATCAACGAGGTTGAGCTTGATGCCGATACACGCCATCGTTATCCGCATGAGTTTTCCGGGGGACAACGTCAACGTATAGCGATCGCAAGAGCAATCATACTCAAGCCGAGATTTGTTGTATTAGATGAGCCGACTTCGGCACTTGATCGTTCGGTTCAGGCGCAGATTATTGAACTATTGAGAAACTTGCAACGCACCCATGCACTAGCTTACATGTTTATCTCACATGACTTGGCGGTGGTTCGGGCAATGTCAAGTTCAGTGATTGTGTTACGCGACGGCCGCGTTGTGGAGCAGGGGAGCACTGAGCAAATTTATAACAATCCAAGTGAGCCCTATACCAAGGCGTTGATCAATGCGGCGATGGACCTTGAGCCAAGTGAAGACGCGGGAGAGTGAAGCTAAAGATTGACAACTAGAATGAATATTACTAATGAATAACGAAATCAGAATTGGGAATTAGTCACTATATTAAGCAAGTAAATGTACTGACTGAATATATCCTACCGAACAACACATAACTTTTGAAGTTACTTATGATGAAACTTGAGGTCATGTGCATGTGCGCATGTTCCCCCAAATCTAGCCACTATGAGCAACCAATCAATCTTAATCATTACAATTAGTTTTCGAATGCTCCGTCTGCCAATAGCATTTCTATTCGATTGGAATAGACTAGATGCCTGAGTGCTTATTGTTTTCTACTTTTGAATATTTCTGCCTTTTTAACCCCGAATTAATGAGCTCAAATTTCACCAAAAGCACGCTGAGATTATGTACCTCTTTCAATCAGGTGCTGTCTAAAAGATGGAATAGGGATTGTCGAAGTTGTGTCTAAGCGATGCACCATCCCAGCAACTACCATCGCTTCTATGAACTCTATCGGTTCCATATCCTCAAGCATTACACTCTCTGAATCAGGGTCAGTCTCCCACAATCTTTCTCTGAGAAAAGACATGAGTTTTAATCTAGTGTAACCATTTTTTCCAATTATTCGCGCAACATCTGCGAGCAACTGAGTGCAGTCAATGATTGGAGAGTTGTTCAACCTGTCTGTGTAATCCTGCACACGACATCTGTCACCAAACGAACGTACTGCGGGCTCGTTTACACTTGCCAAGTCTAGGTTGTTCTTGAGCTGAGTTGCTAAACCAGCCATGTAATGAAACAGATGTTGAGGCCAATCATTAGACCATTCGCCTATCTTGTCAGGTATGTCCGGTTTGTCTCGTCCTTTGATTCGGTAGCCATCAAGCATAGCGCGGACTGACTCAGCCGCCTCCCCAGCTTCAAGTGGCCCAGAGTCTGCACATGACTGCGTCCATTGCTAGTAGCAAAGCGCGAGATTCTTTCTGCCGCCAGTCTTTCTTGGGAGTAGGCTAAACCGTATAGAACAGCTAAAATCGGTAATCCATGTTTGCCATTGTGTAATTTGCGTAACAATCCCACACCATCTGGCTCAAACATTTGCACCTCGTCAATCATTACCTCTATCGGTCGCAACTTCGGTCGCTTAGGTGAGTTTCCTTTAAACAGCCGCTTAGACACAGCCGTGGCATCTTCACCGTAGATCTGTGCTAAATCCTCCAGTACCAAATCTGTCGATTGTTCGCTGTCGGTGATTTTACCACCGGCCTGAATGATCATTTCTATCCCAATGCCTACTTCAATGATACGAACTGTACTAAGTATTTTTGCACCTTGCTGTGGTATGATGCGGTCAGCAATTTGGCGTGTGACAAGACTCTCGTTTCCTAAATTGTTAGGATCGATTTCTGTCACCACGGGACCATTCTCCCTTGATAGCCATCTGTTCTGCAAATGAGTTAGCAACGCTGACTTGCCTGCGCCGGGTGCCCCCTGAATTAATCAAGTCTTCTGGCTTGCGATTGCTTTGCCGGCTTGCACTCTCGCTTCTGGATTGTTGTAAGCTTTGATTTTGTTTTCAATCCCGGCAACTGTGGACTCAATGCTAGCAATGAGTTCTTTACGTCCGACAAAGAATGCAGCTTCATCCTTATCATCTCCTGCTGCGAGATCATCTGTAGTGATTGGCGGTTCTTGAAACATGTGTGATGTTTTTGATCACCTGTAATCTCTGTTCCAATCATAACATATTACATCACGCAGTGAATACAAAATAGAAGCATTACATATCATCAATTTAGTAATTAAATGCTCATGATTTGCAAGCCAGTACACACCATTCGCATTTAACTACCTTGGCATTTGCGCACCAATATTCCGGAGTGGCTACACAACAAAAGCACCAGCATTTGAAATCGCAACCAGCATAAAATAATTGTTGTTTGCAATTAAGTCAGATATTTGATATAAAGCCCCATTTCAAACGTGGGAAAACTGGCGTTCACAGTCTGCTTAGAGACCGTGAGTTTATTCGGAGGTTTGACGCCATTATTTAGTACATCAAAGAAGTTGGTGTTAACATCAAAATTATTAATTCATTTCACCGTAATATAGCAAATTTAGATTGCCTGCGCATATTTTTAGTTTATATAATTAATGCAATAACTTCCGACATCTACATGTTTTCTCTCGTTTTCTCTCGTACCATACCCCCCCCCCCGTCATATTATGTCGTATTATCAAGAAATATAATATGTAAAAGAAGCCTCAGTTGTTCTAGGAGGTTTCTAAGTACAAAACTCTCGCCATTATCATCTGCTATTGTCAGATGTGATTTTCTAATCCGACAATCCCGATTTTGGGATGGCAGGATTTATCTTTGGTCACCCAAATTTCACAACTTATATTTGTGGATAAGGGCAGACTTTCAGCCAGATTTGCGTTTGGAGTAGAAGCATGTCTGATCGCAGCTACTTCATAGAAATTGAAATTCTTAATCTTGTACCAAAAGATGGTACTTCAATTGGAAACAATGTGTTAATTGGACAACTCCGAGATCGAATAGAGGGTTTCAGTGAAAATGAGTACTGGCCTGTGCGGGATGCTCTTGTTAAGAGAAATCTACTAGAAACAGAAAAAGGGGGTGATGGGTCTGTTCGTTTTTCTGAAATTGACAATACTCGCCAACAAGATTCCAAAGATATCAATATTAGTTCTGGTGAAGGTAACCAATTCCAAGAAACCTACAAAAAATCTCTGACTAGTCGATCCCGACGTGGTGTTGGAAGGAGTATTGAATCGTATACACATGATGACAAAGAGAGAGTCAATAATCCCCCAGTCGGACTAGTATCACATAAAACTGACCAAGATGGAGACGCAAAAACTTACTCTCACGACCCGCATATAGATCCAGAATTGTCATGGTGTGGTAAAGCAGAGCGTATTTCTTTCGAAGTTCCCACAGTTTCATTGCATGTGCATGAGCGAATTGACCCCCGTACGATTTTAGAAGCCGTTCGCAGACAAGATGTCATGAAATTTCAGGCTTCTCTATTTGAAGCAGACGAAGAGAACCCTCCACTAAGAAAAGCAATTGAGTTCTATAAGCATCGGCACAATTGGACAAATCGTTTAATTGCCGGTGACAGTTTACTAGTGATGAATAGCTTGCTGGAAAAGGAAGGTATGGGTGGAAAAATACAAACTGTCTACATTGATCCACCTTACGGTATCAAATATCAATCAAACTTCCAACCGTTCGTAAACAACCGAGATGTGAGAGATGGAAGAGATACAGACTTAACTTCCGAGCCAGAGCAAATTCAAGCGTTCCGAGATACTTGGGAACTTGGAATACACTCTTACTTGACATATTTGAGGGACCGACTACTGCTAGCCCGAGAATTATTGACGGATAGCGGAAGCTGTTTCGTTCAAATCGGGGACGAGAATGTTCATCGGGTTGGTGTGTTGATGGATGAAGTATTTGGCGCAGAGAATCGAGTGGCGACAATTACTTACGTGACGACTGGAAGTAGTCCAGCTAAAACCCTGTCCGAAGTTGCTGACTACTTGCTGTGGTATGCTTGCGACCGTAAACAAGTTAAATTCAGACAGCTTTATGAGCCGCTCAATCGTCAAGAAATTGTTCAGTTTTTCAACTGGCATGTAGGTGTAGAATTTCCGAATGGTTCGCGTAGAAAGCCGACTGACGAGGAACGGTTCAATCCTGATAAATCATTGCCCCAAGGCTCTCGAATATATCGCCGCATGAATTTAGGTTCTGAAGGAACCCCAAGTAATCCAAATTATGCTGGTTCATATCTATGGCAAGGAAATGTATACCCCAAACCGCCAGGGCAATGGCGAGTAGCTAATCCAGCGGGACTTGATAGGTTAGCTGAGCTAAATCGATTAGATGCTGTCGAAGGTGGTCGCCTCAGGTGGATTTTGTACGAAGACGAAGTGCCGGGAAGAAAAGTTCACAATGTTTGGTCAAAACAGCATTCACCAAGCAATAAAAAGTATGTTGTGCAAACCGCTGATAGTGTTATTCGTAAATGTATTTTAATGACAACTGATCCGGGTGATTTAGTATTTGATCCTACCTGTGGTTCTGGAACCTCTGCGTATGTTGCTGAACAATGGGGTCGCAGATGGATAACTTGTGATACGTCTAGAGTTGCGATTGCGACAGCGAGGCAGCGGTTGATGACAGCAATTTTTGATTATTACGAACTCGCTCATCCAAATGAGGGAATTGGTTCTGGATTTGTTTATCGGTCGGTAAAGACCGTATCAGCAGGTAAACTAGCCTATGATGAACCACAAGAGGAAACAGCAATTTATGATCGACCAATTCCAGATAAAAGTAAATCACGGGTCGTTGGGCCGTTTACGGTCGAAGCAGTACCATCACCGATTGTTCAATCGATTGATGACATTGAAAACCTAAGTGATAACGAAAAATATTCTACAGATGTTACCGTTTCAGCTGACAGCTCTCTCACTCGAATGGGCGAAACTTCGCGGCAGGCACAATGGCGAGATGAGCTATTCAAGACTGGAATTCGTGGTAGGCATGGTCAGAAATTAGAATTTATTCGGCTGGATACCTTAAAGGGTGCTAATTGGTTGCATGCTGATGGTGAATTTTCCAACGTTGGTGATAAAGAAGAAAACCATCGAATTGTAGTCTCATTCGGACCAGAGCATGCTCCTCTAGAGCAAAGACAAGTCGAAGTTGCACTGGATGAAGCCAGCAAATTATTTCCTAAACCGGGGTTTATCGTGTTTGCTGCTTTTCAGTTTGACCCTGAAGCAGCAAAAGACATTGACGAAATAAAATGGCCTGATGTTCAACTATTAAAGGCATACATGACCTCAGATTTACAGACTGGCGACTTGAAGAAACGGCAGATGAGCAACGAGAGCTTTTGGTTAGTCGGACAACCTGACGTTGAGGTTGAAAAAATCTCTAGTGGAGTAAATGCTGGAATGTTTCGTATTTGTGTCAATGGTTTTGATTATTTCGATATTTTATCTGGAGATTTGAAATCAGGTGGTAGTGAGAAAATTGCGATGTGGATGCTAGACACAGATTACGATGGTAGAAGCCTTTTTGCTAGACAGGTTTTCTTTCCAATGGCAGGGGAAAAGGAAGGTTGGTCTAAATTGGCTGATTCCCTGAAAACTGAACTCGATATGAACTTGGTTGAGTGTTATCGCGGTACAGAATCCATACTATTCAAACCGGGTGATAATCGTCGTGCTGCTATCAAGATTATTGACGATCGCGGTATAGAAAGTCTCCGAATTGTGTCGCTAACATGAAAGGGAAAGAACAAATTGATCGGCTGATCGTCAATTCACCCTATGAAGAACCTAAGTACTATTGGCGATATAACTTCAGCGATAAACTATTTTATAAGGAAAATAGTCGTCGTCCAGCCGGGTATGTGATAGCTAGTTCAGGGCGAGATTTAACTAATGATATAGGGACTTTTGTCAAAAATCCCGTCGTAAATCAAATTCGCAAGCGAGTGGCTAAATGGCGAAAGCGAGGTTATCCGGGAATTACAGGTGTGACCAAGCGATTGATGGAATATTGGTGCGATCCGGAGGAATTTGAAACCCGTCGTTTTTTCTTTTGCCAGTTGGAGGCGATAGAGACTTTAATATGGTTTGTTGAGGCGCCTGAGGTTGAAAAAACTGGCATTGAGCTGCCCTCTGATGGAGGAGAGTTCAGTCGAATGTGTGCAAAAATGGCAACTGGCACTGGCAAAACATTGGTAATGGCGATGGTAATCGCTTGGCAAATTTTAAATAAACTGGCTAATCCAAGAGATAAGAGATTCTCAAAAAATATTTTGGTAGTCGCTCCAGGACTAACCATTCGTAATCGCTTGGCAGTTTTAGAACCAAAACGCCCACAAATAGAAGAGCGAACAATCGAAAAGGATGAAAGCTATTACTCTAAGTTTCGAATTGTGCCGTCGGGAATGATGGAAAAATTGAGGCAGGGTCGAGTAATTGTTCGCAATTGGCATGTTCTGAATTGGGATAGCGAAGAGAAAGTACAAAGAAGACGAAGTGTTGACAAACGTGGCGTAAAAAGCGATGAGGCTTATGTTCGAGACGTATTAGGTGATATGTCCAAGGCGCAAAACCTTCTAGTGATAAATGACGAAGCACACCATGCTTGGCGTGTTCCAGCGGAAATAAAGGGTGTTAAAGTAGCGGAAAAAGAACAAGCTACAAAATGGATTGGAGGGCTTGACAGGATCCATCGGTCACGGGGAATATTGAGGTGTCTTGATTTTTCTGCTACACCATTCACACCATCAGGCAAAAAAAATTCCCCAGAGTCACTATTTGGATGGATTGTTAGTGATTTTGGGCTCAATGATGCGATTGAGTCTGGTTTGGTAAAAACGCCGAGGGTGGTTATTCGAGATGACGCCAATCAAGATGTCAATTACGATAAATCGCGCTTTTATCACATATTCAATGATAAGGATGTGAAGAGTGACCTGAACCGACCTGCAAAACCAGTAGAGCCGCTACCTGATTTGGTTACTAGTGCTTATTATTTTCTAGGATACGACTGGGAGAAAACAGCGAATGTTTGGCAGGAGGAAAGACCGGATGGCACACCACCTGTTATGATAACAGTCGCTAATCGTACTCATACTGCTGCGCGCATAAAACATGCTTTGGATCATGGAAAATTCCTCATAGATAAACTAAAAAATCCTGAGAGGACGCTCCACATTGATACAAATGTGTTGGAAAAAGCGGAAGAACAAGAAAGTGCAGCTACATTTTATGATGAAAGTGAAGGTGCCAAAGGTTCATCAAAACTGACGAAAGAGCAACAAGCTGAACGTTTGCGAAAACAGGTCGATACTGTAGGACAGATTAATAAGCCAGGAGGTAAAATTCAGAATGTTATTTCCGTTGGAATGCTGTCAGAAGGTTGGGACGCTAAGACGGTAACGCACATTATGGGATTGCGTGCATTTACTAGTCAACTTCTTTGTGAACAGGTAGTTGGACGCGGGCTCAGACGCACTTCTTATGACGTCGATCCAGAAACTAATTTGCTTGAAGCAGAGTATGTCAATATTTTCGGCGTGCCGTTCACATTTCTACCTCATGAGGGTCAAGTCAATGGCCCACCACCGCCGCCGCCACCGAAAACTCTTATTCAACCTGAAAATGAAAAAGAATCTTATGCGATTTGTTGGCCCAGTGTAGAGAGGATTGAACACAGTTTCCAGCCTAAACTGACAATGGATTTGAACATAATCTGTCCACTAGAACTTGATGCTAGTAAAACTGCCAAAATAGCAGAACTTGCTCCTACCATATTCCAAGGTCAACCGGACGTTGAGAAAATTAGCCGAATTAATCTTGAGGATTTGGCTAAAAAATTTCGCACACAGCGAATTATCTTTGAAACTGTAAGAGATGTATATGACCAGATGAATGAAAACTGGGTGGGTAGTAAGACTATGTTGATCGCACAATTGGTCCGTCTTGTTGAAAATTTCATTCACTCTAACAAAATCATTATCAACCCATATTCATTCAGCCAAGACGATTTCAAGCGTCGTCTGGTGATAACTTTAAACTTGTCGCGTATCGTGCAGCATATATCGCAAGCAATTCGATTCGAAAGCATCAAAAATCTCAAGCCTGTATTTGATAGAGAACATCCAATATGTTCAACTAGTGAAATGTCCCCTTGGTTCACCGGCAAGCCATGTTATTCTGCTAGGCGATGCCATATCAACTATTGTGTAGTTGACAGTGATTGGGAAAAATCTGATGCTTTCGTATTGTCTCAACATCCAAACGTATCTGCATGGGTGAAAAATGATCATCTGAATTTTGAGATTTACTACTTTTACGAAGGCAGGTTTCGCAAGTATATCCCTGATTTTTTGGTAAAGCTCACGTCTGGGAGTATGTTGATACTGGAAACAAAAGGCGTCACGACTGAGCAAGATAAAATCAAATGGAAATATCTTGATGAATGGGTAAATGCTGTCAATAACCATGGTGAATTCGGGCACTGGTTATGGTGCGTTACAGAACGACCTGGCCAAATCTATGAGATATTGAATCAAATTGTGTTAGCTGGTGATGAGACTGTGAGTTGACTGTTTTAATCAGTCCTTAATTGTTTGGTTTGAATTTGATAATGCAATTCTACTATCAGCTAGAATTATCGCTATGCTTATGAGAAAGCCAATCAATCAGCTTAGGGATTCCCTGACTCGTTCAAGCATGGTTGCTCTGTCTCGCCTAGCAGCAATTGCAGTATCCATATCGATTCGTACAAATTGTGTTTCAGTATGCGGTTGTAACTGACCGATTAGGTCCATGTCTGCTGATATAACTGTACCAACCATGAAGTAGCCACCACCCGAAACCGCATCCCGGTGTAGTACTATCGGTTCAGTACCCCCAGGAACTTGAATTGATCCATAGGGGTAACAGGCATCTGTTATATTGGAGGGGTCTGAACCAGCACCGAAAGGTGGTTCTCGGTCGATAAACTCCAATGCCGTTCCACCTTGAAACCGATAACCCATTCTGTCAGCTTCAGGTGCTACTTTCCAAGTATCTTCAAAAAATATGTTGCCGGCTGCTTCTGTAATTCGATGCCAATAGAGGCCGGTGACCATTCGTAATTCAGCTGGATTGCTTGGCAAGCGACGCAATTTTTCAGAAACAGTTCTGCCGGTTGTGATAGACCCGTTAGATTCTCCAACTGGTAATTTATCACCGGGCTGTATTGCTCTGCCGTCATATCCGCCTAAAGCACCTATTGCATAGGTTGACCGGCTACCAAGTGCCAGTGGTGTAGCTATTCCACCTGCAATCGCGATATACGCACGGGCACCAGAACGAATGTAGTCAAATGATAATGTTTGGCCAGCCTTCACTTGCAAAGCAGTCCAAGTTTCTTTAACTTCACCATCGATCAAAGGCGGAAGTTCACCGCCAGTGACGGCGATTACAGTATTTTCTGTAAACTCAAGTTCCGGCCCAATAAATACCGCTTCAAGTCCAGCGGCATCTTCGGGATTGTTAACGAGCATGTTCGCTGCTCGCATTGCGAAACGATCCATGGCTCCTCCAATTGGAATACCTAGATGGTAGTATCCAGGACGACCTAAATCTTGTATTGTTGTAGATAAGCCAGCAGACTTTACATTAATTGGCATACAAAACCTCCAGCAACTTGGCATTGGTGCCATCGATGTCTTTGTTGAAATCCTCAAGTGAAAATTTAACATCGCGGATGCGCGGTGAAAATGCACCGGTTTCCACATCAGCGACGCAATTGTTATATTCATCCGAAGAGATTGGCTTCCATTTGACAATATCTCCCGGATTAAAGAACACCATAAAATCTCTCAAATAGCTAATTTTCTGTTCTGGGTCATAGATTGGCATTGGCGTGATGCCAAACATCTGATAGCCACCGGCACCGCGCACTGAGTAAATGCAAGAGAAACATCCACCATATCCAACGGTTAATTTTGGTGTGTCAGTGCGTGGCCGTAGATATTTCGGCACTTGAATTTGCCTTGAACGGTCAACCATCTGATATAGGAATGGTAGGCCTGATACAAATCCAACCATTGAGACAAACCAAGGTGCCCCTGAATGTGCAGCAATAAAATCACCAACTGATGGGAAATTGTTGATCCTGGCTGCATACTCAATATCAGATGAGTTTGGATCCTGATGACGTTCTCTAAATCGTATTAAAGTTTCATGTGTCCACGGGTCTTGGTAATAAACCGGGATTTCAATGATGCGTGTATTGAGAACTGCATCAGCCTTGTCGGCAGCTTCTTCCATTCGTTGTAATTCCAGCATCAGATCTTGAGGATGAATTTGATCTGGATTGAATTTGATTTGAAATGAAGCGTTGGCAGGGCATATTTCGGTTACGCCATTTATTTTTGCCTTTCGAACTGTATTTGTCATAGAAAGTGATTTGAAAAATGCCTCAAGTGACATTTCTTCATCAACTTCGACGAAAATGTGCTCATCAGCTCCAAATGTGTATCTTGATGTCATATAGAATCTCCTTCGTTGGCAAACAGCATATTTGAATTCTCCGTAAGCCATGGTTCAAGCCATTTTGTGTGCACCTGACCTGTGCGTACGGATTCAGAATCAGTGAGTGCTAAGAACAAAGGCGTCGTTGTTTTGAGGTCGCCAAAGCTAAGTTCACCGACTGCTCTTTTCAGACGATTAATCGCCTGCTCTCGGTTTCTTGCGTGCACAATCAATTTACCTAACAGTGAATCATAAAACGGAGGTACTTGGTAACCTGAGTACAGCATGTGGTCAAATCGCACACCAGGCCCGCCTGGAATGCGCAACTCGCCTACCATGCCGGGAAATGGCATGAAGTCGTTCGCTGGATCTTCAGCATTTATGCGTACTTCGATTGAATGTCCTCTGACTTCAATTTCTTCCTGTTTGAACGACAGTGGTTCGCCAGCTCCAATTCGTATCATTTCAGCGACTAAGTCGATTCCAGTAATATTTTCAGTCACCGGATGTTCAACTTGAATGCGAGTATTCATTTCAATGAAATAGTATTCACCGCTACTGTCATCGTAAAGGTATTCTACTGTGCCGGCACCACGGTAACCGACAGCTGCCGCTAATTTCACAGCTGAATTGCACAGTTCTTTACGTGTTTTGTTTTTGAGCGCTGAACAGGGTGCTTCTTCCCATATTTTTTGCCGTCGGCGCTGCATAGAGCACTCACGCTCATAGCAATGAATAAAACGTTCCCCATCCCCTAATATCTGTACTTCAATGTGCCGTGCTTGTTCAATTGATTTTTCAATGTAAAGGTCGCCATTGCCAAACGCAGATTTGGCTTCAGTTGACGCTTGTGGTGCAAGTTTTGAAAATTCTTCAGCATTATTTGCAATGCGAATGCCGCGTCCGCCGCCACCGGCGGTTGCTTTAATCATAACGGGGTAGCCGATTTGTTCAGCGATACGTTCAGCAGAGTCAAGGTCATTGATAAGACCATCGCTGCCCGGCACAATCGGCACGTTCGCGTCTTTTGCCATTTGCCTAGCCGTTGCCTTGTCTCCCATCTGTCGCATGATATCTCCTGACGGACCGATAAAAATCATACCAGCAGAATTTACTTTATCGGCAAACTCTGCGTTTTCCGCCAGAAATCCATAACCCGGATGAATTGCATCGCAATTGGTTTTGGTTGCAGCCTTGATTACCGCCTCAATATTGAGGTAGGATTTAGCTGCGATTGCAGGTCCAATCTCAACTGTCTCATCGGCCAGTTGCAAAGCAAGAGAATGTCTATCCGCTTCGCTATATGTTTGCACTGTCATTATGCCGAGTTCTTTTGCTGCTCGAATGATACGAATTGCTATTTCACCACGGTTTGCGATAAGCAGCTTTTTTATTGCCATTAATGTATCAGTCAGTCTTCAACTTCTAAAATAACTTGGCCTGGTGTTATCGGTGATTCGTTCTCAACATGAAACTTAATGACAGTTCCTTCAAAGTCTGATTTAACTTCGTGGAAACTTTTCATTACTTCAATGAGCCCGACAACATCACCTTTCGCGATGGAATCACCAGGATTTTTGTATTCAGGTTGGTCAGGGGCAGGCTTCCGGTAGAATGTACCGGGGAGCATTGCTCGAATTTCATGATTTGCCATTGTTAATACCCTATTATCAGTTATGCCGCTACTAAATGATCGTTCAGTGCATTGCGAACGGCTTTCGCGACAGCGACCACATTTGGAGTATCGGAGTGGATACAGATGGTTTGTGCCTTAACCGGAATATCCTTACCACCAATACTGGTTACAACACCATCCTGTATTGCGCGCAAGGCTTGGTTCACGACCTTTTCAGGACTCCTTTCATCGTGTTCCATCGTAATCAACAATCCTCCGTTGTCATCGTAATCCAGGTCCGCAAAAAATTCGGGGATGAACTTTTGGCCGCGTGCGGTGTAAACCTCTTCATGCAGAGTTCCGCTCATTCCAAAGATTGGTACCCCCAATGGTTCTGCGGCATCACAAATCGCGTGAGCAACATGCTCTTGCCTAGCCGCCATGCCGTATAGAGCACCGTGTGGTTTCAGATGGTTGAGCTCTAAACCAACTCGGTCTAAAAATGCCTTCAACGCGCCGATTTGATAAATAACAATGTTAGCCATTTCCTCGCGGCTAATTTTCATTTCCCGGCGCCCGAAACCTGCTAGATCAGGTAAAGAAAAATGGGCACCGACTTTTACTCCATGTTGCTTGGCTAGCTCAACGGTTTTGCGCATGTGATTAGGGTCTGAGCCGTGGAACCCACAAGCAACATTAGCTTGTGTTATGTAGGGCATGATTGCTTTGTCATCCCCCATCTTGTATATGCCAAAGCTTTCTCCCATGTCACAATTAATATTGATGTTCATGTTACAGCCTCCTTAAACTTTGAGTGATGCTACGAATCGGAGACGAATTTGATCAGCAATAACAGCCAAGATCAGAAGCGCTCCTAAAACAACTGTTTGCAAATAAGATTCAATACGGGCAAGATTCATCCCGTTTTGAACTAGTCCGATAAACAATGCGCCAAGAATAACATTCTCCAGCCTTCCTACACCGCCGCGCATGCTAACACCGGCAATAACACAGGCTGCAATTGACTGCAATGGCATTGTCGCACCAATATTAGCTTCGCCGGTGTCAAGTCGTGCCGTAAGCAACATGCCAGCAATTGCAGCTAGTGCCGCGCAGACAACGTAAGTCCAAAACAACATCGACCGGGTATTGATTCCCGAAAGCCGGGCTGCTTTGATATTGCCACCAACGGCGTAAAAATAACGGCCAAACGGTGTGCGGTTTAGAACAAGGTATAAAACCACTGCGATGATGATCACTACGTAGATCGGTGATGGCACTCCAAATAAAGTACCAAATCCAAATGCATCGCCAAACGCTTGTGGCATTCCATAAACTGGAACTCCGCCAGTTAGAAACAATGCTATTCCGAATCCTATTGATGTCATTCCAAGCGACATCATAAATGGCGAGACGTTGAAAAAGGACACGCCAATGCCATTGCAGACACCGATTAGTGTACCAGCGGCGACTCCGGCGAGGCAACCGATAGTGATAGCAAGCCATACAGCTTCTGGCATTGCAGCATAGACAGTGGCCATTGTCAGTGCACCGACCACTGAGGTTAGTGCAAGGACTGTCCCGACTGAAAGGTCAAATCCACCAGTTAACAGGGCTAGCATTTGTCCCATCGAAACAATGGTCAAGTACACTGATTGGCGTAGAACATTCATCAAATTGCGTCCAGTCAGGAAATTGTCCGACATGAGTGCAAAAACAATGACTGCTATCGCCAACAGGAAAGGAAGGATGCCGATTTTGACAAATATCCTTTTGAGTAGTTCGGCAGGTGAACGGTTGGTATTATTCATCGTTATATTGAATAGCAGAATCAGACCGACATTGAGGTAGCTTCTTTTCCGAAAAAATAGGGAAGCACGTTGGTTTCTGTGGCCTCATCTCCCTCAAGTTCAGCTTGGATTGTTCCCTGATAAAATACATAGACTCGGTTGCTGAGGTTTAGCACCTCAGGCAAGTCAGATGATATTAGCATTATCGCGGCTCCGTTGGCGCAGAGCTCTGCAATAAACTCATAAATTGCGGCCCGAGTGCCAACATCTACTCCAACAGTTGGCTCATCAAAAATAATCAAATCAAATTTTTTTGTGAGACTGCGTGCCAACATCAATTTCTGCTGGTTACCTCCCGAAAAGTGTTCGGCTGTAAGCTCAATTCGCCGCGGCGATAGATTCAATTTGTTTGACAGCTGATTTGCTGATTTCAATTCATGCTTGCGATTCAGTACCCAGCCATTTGAGAACTCGCGGGTGCCAAGTGCTGCCAAACTCATGTTTTCCCTTGCTGGTCGCATCAGCATCAGGCCGTCATTTCGGCGGTCAGCGGGCAAATACAACAGATGGTTAATCAACATTTCACGAACTTTGGGTTTTGAAATGTGCTTGTCTTTGAACTTTATTCTTCCGCTAGATAGTTCAATTGAACCGAAGCAGGCTTGACCGAACTTGGATTTACCCGAACCGACCAGCCCAGCGATACCTACAATTTCTCCGCGTCTTACATACGCGCAAATATCTCTCAGTGCTTGGTCAGCTGTGCAGAGATTCTCAACCTCTAGTATCGTCTCATTCGGTTTGAATTCTATTCGCGGGAATACATCGCCGACAACCCGCCCGGTCATCAAGTGCACAAGTTCGTCTTCTGAGGTGTTTTTTGCATCAACTGTGGCGATAAAGCGCCCGTCTCGCAGAATTGTTATCCGATCTCCAATTTGCCGTATTTCATCCGTTCGGTGGGTAATGTAGATGATACCGACTTGTTGTTTCTTTAGCTTCTCAATCAGGCTGAACAGTCGCTCAGTCTCAACACTGGTCAACGATGCAGTTGGTTCGTCTAGTATCAGGACAGAAAGATCTGAGCGAAAGGCTTTTGATATTTCGACCATTTGTTGCTCGGCGCGGGACAGATGATCAACTCGTTGCACAGGGTTGACATGAAAGTCCAAATTATCCAGAATAGATTCTGCAAGTTTTATTTGCGTCTTTGGGTTGAAGAAGCCATAACTGGCTTCCTCAGCGCCTAGAAACAAGTTTTCAGCTACTGTCATTTGTGGAATTAGTGAAAACTCTTGAAAAACCGCACTGATTCCAATTTCTCTTGCTTGATGAACATTGTCAAGTTGAATAGATTCACCATTAAACAGAATTTCCCCTGAGGTTGGGGTGTTGGAGCCGGCTAGCATTGATATCAAAGTTGATTTACCGGCACCGTTTTCACCAAACAGGATATGCACTTCACCAGCCATTAGATCGAAATTGACGTTATCAAGCGCGCGCAGGCCAGGATAATCCCGAGTTAGGCCGACGGTCCTGATAAGAGGACACAAATCGTTGTGATTCATGTCCTCTTTTGTCAAGATATCAGTGTCAATGACTTTATTTGGGAGCACAGATACTGAGATTTACTCAACACGAAAGACCGGTTTGAAACCGGCAGGTGCCAATGTTGAGCTCGAGTCAAAGTCTTCTAAGTTATCCTGAGTAACTACATAAAGAGCGGGGCCTACATGTTTTTCGTATGGTTGGCCTTCAAGAATGCGAACTGCTTGGTCAATTGCCACTCTGCCTTGAATAACCGTCGAATCTGTCGGCGCAGCGACGATTTGTCCTCTTTGCAAGCCTTGATTAACTCCGGGTGTGAAATAATAGGAAGCAATCTTGATCTGATCACTGAGTCCGCGTGAGCGAAGGATTGGAATAGCCGCTTCAGCAGTGACTGCCGTACCAACAATATATGACAAATCGGGATGTGCCTCAAGAGTGTCTTCAACAAGCTTCGCTTGAGCTTCTTTACCAGTATCACCATATTTTGTTTCGACTAGATCAATGGCGCTATCTTTAATTGCTCCTTCAAAACCTCGGTTTCCAGCTTCAACCCAACCGGCACCGGCAGGACCAGGAAACCAAGCAACTTTAACCAACTCTGAGCCGCTAGGATGTGTTTTAGCTAGGAATTCGCCAGTCTTTGCTCCCATTTCGCCAAAAGAAACCAGAGATTTTGCAGATAAGTCTGGTGAAGACATACCATTGATGACGTCAATGACTGGAGTACCTTTTGAGCGAATCTCTTTTACCAGATTGTTAAGACCATCGTAGGAAATTGCGCCAATAACGACAGCGTCTGCACCTGCAGCAACGCAGTCCTCGATCTGAGAAATTTGCTTGTTGAGTTCAGTGTATCCACCAGCCTCGACAACCTGTAATTTAACACCTAAACGTCTCGCTTCTTCAACCACCCCGTAGTCTACACCAAGCCAATAGGCATCTTTCATATGAGGGAATGAAACACAGATTTCCCAAGCTTTGGAAGCTTTCGCGAGAGGTGTGTAGTCTTTGTTTTTGCGCGGACTCTCCATGTTGAATGGCGGATCCCAAACCTGAACCGGATATGGGTACCAGTCTTGGGCTAATGCGTTTGAAATGGAAAAAGCGATCACAGCTGTTATTGCCATAATGCCTCGGATTGAATGTTTCATTTTACACCTCCTAGTGTAAGTTGTGTCGTTTTAGATTGGCTGATGCCAGAACCATTTATCTGAACTAAAATATGAGCCAATCAATACCCAAATTCATGGATATCAATATACACATACCAAACACTATTGTAAAATATGATTTACAATGTATAAAAATCTGAAAAAATAATAGTTTTTGGCTAGATATGAAATGTTGTTTTGGAATAATTGTGAGTTCATGTTTAAATTTATTAAAAAATATAATCATATAGTTAATGAAAATATAAACACAATATTTCTCAAATTATGTAGGATTTCAATTTTAAAATTTTGAAAATTATTATTGGTCATATAATCAGAATTAATAATAACAAATATACAAATAATTAATAATGCTTACTCTTCGTCAAATTCGATACTTTATTGCTGCGGCCAATTCTGGTCAAGTCTCTCAAGCGGCGATGGATGTCAATGTTTCGCAATCGGCTATTACAAATGCGATAAAGAGCCTTGAGGAGTCAATTGGCGCCCCGTTGTTCGAACGGCACTCAAAGGGTGTGTCGCTCACCTATGAAGGACATTTGTTTCTCGATCATGCACAGCATATCATTGAATCTGTTGAGGAAGCAATTCGGTTGCCAAGTCGAATTCGAGAAGATATAAATGGCACACTTAATTTGGTTTTTAGCTATACAGTAGCTGGATATTTCATACCATCTTACTTATCGCGCTTTTTAAGAGCGTTTCCAAATGTAAAAATTAACATGGTAGAGGCGGACCGAAGTCCGATTGAAGAGGGGTTGATTACAGGTGGCTACGATTTAGCAGTGATGTTGACATCTAACATTGTCAATCATGAAGAGATTTCATACGCGACACTATTTCAATCTAGGCGACGCCTGTGGGTAGGTGCCAACCACCGGTTTTTAAAACAGCCCGCTGTCAGCTTGCAGGACATTTCAACCGAGCCTTACATCATGTTAACTGTAGATGAGGCTAGCAATACCGCTCAACGATATTGGAATCGAACTCCTTTTCGTCCAAAAACGATTTTTCGAACATCATCAGTAGAGGCAGTTCGGAGCATGGTTGCAAATGGCATGGGTATCGCTATTCTTTCAGATATGGTCTATAGACCATGGTCTTTGGAAGGTCGTCGCGTTGAGGTAGTGAGTGTGTCTGATCTAGTGCCAACAATGGATGTAGGACTTGCGTGGGCGACCGGACGCAAACTGAATGAACCATCAAAAGCGATGATTGAATTTATGCACCTTGCTATGGGTCAGGAGCAATCAAGTGGCATGAGTAAGGATGAGGCAAGCGGTTAGTTATTTACGGGTGATTGCCTTGGTTGTGAGTAGAACGCTCAAATTATGCTAACAGATTGACAACAAGACGAATCACCTGTTCCTTGTTGTTAGGTTCACTTTCAGCGATAAGTAGTGTTATCGTTGCCATAAATTGCGGGGAAATTTGATGCTCATATTCTTCCTGTTTCAAATACAGCAGGAACAAGATTGTGGCGATTCGCTTATTTCCATCAGTGAAGGGATGGTCTTTGACACAAAAGTAAAGCAAATGAGCTGCTCTTTCTTGAATAGAATTGTAGAGAGGTTCCCCAAACATTGTTTGCTCAATGCTACCGAGAATTGCTGCCAGTTTGTTGTCGCAAGACATGCCAAAAAGAGAAGTTGCCCTGTGTTGCTTCATCAACCATCGTTTAAGCTGAGCTATAGCAGTGTTAGCGGTTTCCAAATCAAGAATGCTACTTGCGGGCTTGCAATCAGGCAATGCAATTGCATTTTCATCGAACTCCTCAAGGAGTCGCCAGGTTAAATCATAGTCAGATATTAAATTATATAATGCCTGATTTGAATTAATCATTCAATTAAGCAAATATGTTACTGCGAGGTTTGGGGTGAACGTCAAATTGTGAATGTCAATACTTCATCGGAAATTTTGCGATTAATCAATCATTGAGTTCCTCATAAAAAATTCGAGTCAATTCGTCTTTTTCTTTTTTGTCTTCTTCTCTTTGTTCAGCTTTCTCATTCAGTCCTTTGTATAGACGTTGCAAAGCAGGGTGGAGTTCCTCAAGAATTTTTTTCTCGGCTTCCATATCTAATTCATCACTACGACCTCCGCAATATTTTTCATTCCAATCTTGGTTGCTTCGGAATCTCTCCATATAGCGTACTGCATCGCCTAAAGTTTCATAATCCTGTTTGCTGATATAGCGGTGCTGTGAACATTTCATGAAACCATGCTGTGGCAATGCGATTTCTTCTCCACCATGATTAATCAAGCTTTCAACACTTCGGCAAGCATATTCGAAGCATTCTTCAAACTGCTTTATAAGTTCGGAGCGTTTGATATTACCGGATTTTCTCTCTTCGCATGCAACTGTAAATGCAGATAATTTTTTCTCAAATGCCACTAACCGCACTAGCCAGCCGTAAACAAAAAAATATAGTTTGTCATACTTCTCTCTGCTCTTCCCCTTCTCTTTCTCATTATTTTTCTTGTTGTCTTTGCCTTTCATAGTGTATACTCCCAAATCTAAGTGCTAATAACCCAAAAATCTCACTAGGAATGAATGAAAGCCGATAAAGCGCTGTGTAGCAACAAATTCTCCACATCTTGTATTTCACCCATTGGGTGAAAGCAGGTATCCCATGAATCACTCGCTGCACAATGCTTCTTACGACAATTCCATTTTCTAATGCGATATTTGGGAATAATTACATAATACTCTAAACTGCACGTAGCATGTAAAATTAGGTAAAATATTTTGATGAACCACAGTTGCTTTGCCGGCAACTAATATTGGTTCATCCTACTAAATATCAACACAAGACAGGGGAGGGTAATGAATGGATGACCAGTTAGGAGCGTTTGTAGTAATATTCACTGAATTTTACTACTGGCTTACAGTTGTTATTATGTTCCTGATTCACGTTGGGTTCTGCATGTATGAGGTTGGTGCTTCCCGCCGGAAAAACCATCTGCACACGTTAATGAAGAATACAATGCTGATACCGTTAGTAACAATCACTTTTTTCTTCTTTGGTTGGTGGATATATTTCGCCTTTCCAAATGGGCCAGGCATAACGGGTCCTTTGGTAGATTCGCCGTTTGCAGAACCTTGGGACCAGTTGGTGGCTCCTCACATGGGTGCTGGAGCAGGTGGCTGGGAGCGCATTGGTGGTGTGTTCTGGGCAGCGTTCCTGCTTTTCTCATGGACGGCAGCGTCAATCGTCTCTGGTTCGGTAATTGAGAGAATACAATCTGGTGCTTTCTGGATTCTTGCAGTTGCCATAGGATCTTTTTTCTGGATCATCGATGCGGCTTGGGGCTGGCACTCTGGTGGTTGGATGGTACAGTTGCTTGGATATCATGATGCATACGCATCCGGTGTGATTCATGCAATCGCTGGAGGGTTTGCATTAGGTGTTCTAATTGTTTTAGGCCCGAGAATCGGTAAATTTGCTGCTGACGGCACACCTCGTAACATCAATCCAAGGAATCCGTGGTTTGTTGCCATCGGATTATTTCTGATTTATACCGGTTTTTGGGGGTTTTATGTAGCCTGCAACGTTCCTATTATTGATGTTCAGGCTGGTGATGGTGAATTTTTCTCAGCAACCAATATCTATCTTGGACCGACAACATTGAGTGCGATTACAGTTAACTTTCTAATGTCTTTGTCAGGTGGGTTGCTGGCTGGTTATTGGGTTTCCAAGGGCGATGCGTTTTGGACATATTCATCGGGGCTTGCTGGTGTCATTGCGGCATCGGCAGGAAACGATCTATACCATCCAATTCAGTCCATGTTTATTGCAATCGTTGGTGTGATTATCATGTATAAAATGCATTACTGGGTTGAACGCCGATTCAAAATTGATGATGCTGTTGGTGCAGTAGCTGTACATGGTTACGCCGGATTCTTTGGTGTTGTAATTGCTGGGTTCATGCTTTGGGGCTACCCGTCATCACCCGACCCCACTTTCGCAACAATCAATCCGCTTGGCCAGATAATCGGTGCAATTATCATGTTTGGTGTTTTGGGATTTTTACCTGGTTTCATACTGGCAAAAATCTTGAATGGATTTGGAATATTAAGAATTCCGAAATCGGTTGAAATTGCAGGTCTAGACACAGCGATGGACGAAGGGTTGCAAGCCGAAGAAAGGGCCATTGTCGAAGCGGAAAACGCTACGAAGAATGCGAATTGATTTATCATAGGAGGTAATACAATATGATGACAGGATCTTTTACCAATTGGGCTGGAACAATTTCTGAAATTGGTCCCATCTACCCATTTGTCGGAACCGAATTCCTATTGGTGGTTGCAGGGGTCGTGTTTTGGATTGCATGGCATATTGTCCAGCTAAAAAACGAATCTAAGCAGCTGAAAGAGGAAGACAATAAATTTTCTTTGAAATAATGCTAACATGATTGTTAGCACCATTTCCATGGAATAGACGATAGAGGTCTCTTTTAATAAACTTATCGTCTATAGCTTTAAACCTCCCGCCTTCACTCAAATATTCAGGCGGGAGGATTTTTTTGTCTTGTGAATGTTATTAGTATTTGTTTTATCTTCAAACTGCTAGCACAAGCTCTATTGAGGCAAAATTTGACTATTTCAATATTAATTAAGTGCATCAACAGGTTGCTGATGGTACAGGAGAAAGTCCCAACGCTGGAGGCTAGCTCACTTAACCCGAAATACTGTCAAACATAAAATAACAACTGTTTGTGTTCTGTTTTCGTCAGAATTTCAGCTGAAACAACAAGGACGCTTTTGACTACAGGAGATTTTTGCTCTGCCAGCGGGAAAGGCGTAACACAATCCTGATAATTGCGATTTGAGAAAATTGCCTCTGTCACTGAGTTAATGACCGAGATAACACCTGCACCGATGCTTGGAAATCTATTCAACAGTCACAGATTTGGCTAGATTCCTCGGATTATCAACGTCTGTGCCTTTAATCAGGGCAACATAATAAGCTAGCAGTTGCAGTGCAACTGCATGAATGATGGGTGAAGTATAAGGGCCCGCTCGCACTAACTCCAATACCTCAATCAGACCGTCGCCAGTGATAGGAGTGCCTGAATCTGAAAATACGAATAACTTTCCTTTTCTCGCTCTAACTTCTTGTATGTTAGCTTTGAGTTTTGATAACAGATGATTGTTCGGAGCTACGGCGATAGTAGGCATCTTTGCGTCGATCAATGCCAAAGGCCCGTGCTTTAATTCGCCGGCTGGGTAAGCATCTGCGTGAATGTAGGATATCTCCTTTAATTTCAGTGCACCTTCCAATGCGATGGGGTAATGGGTTCCGCGCCCTAGCAGTAGAACATGCTCCTTGTCAGCAAAATTTTCGGCAAGCTTCTTAATTTCGTTTTCCATTTGCAATACTGCCTCAATTCGAGATGGCAACAATCGTAGCTCATGCACAATTTCAGTTTCTTGCTCTTCAGTCAAACCTTTGCGCCTTCCAAGCGCGATAGTTGTGAGAAGTAGAGATGCGAGTTGAGTTGTGAATGCTTTTGTAGAGGCGACCGAGATTTCGGGTCCGGCATTTGTATTCAATACCAAATCAGTCATGCGTGTTAGCGAACTTGACGGCGAATTGCAAATTGCCAGAGAGTATTCAAATTCCAACTCTTGCGCATGCTCAAGTGCCGCTAGCGTATCGGCAGTTTCGCCGGACTGTGAAATTGCGATAACTAGACAATTGTCTGGCACAACTGGGTGTCGGTAGCGAAATTCACTCGCAATTTCAGCTTCACATGGAATATTCAATGATTCTAGCCAGAATCTGGCAATTAATCCTGAGTAGTAACTGGTTCCACAGGCTACAATCCGTACAGCTCTAGCGCGGTCAAAAATTTCTGAGGCTTCCGTGCCGAAAGCATCTTGCTCCAGCAGACGGTCACCTGCGATACGATTGTGAAGTGTGTTGGTTACAGCAGAGCCTTGCTCAAATATCTCTTTTTGCATGTAGTGGGAATAGTGAGCCAAGTCGATGGATTCTGCTTTGATTGTAATTTTCTGGTGCTCACGGTTGACTATTTTGCCATTTCTATCGAAAATGTTTGTTTGATTGTTGTTGGATATTTCGACGACGTCACCGTTTTCAAGAACAACGATAGATTCGGCAATTTTTGAAAGCGCAATTGCATCTGAGGCAACAAAGACATCACCCTTGTTCAATCCAATAAGCAGTGGGCTTCCTCGTTTAGTTGCAATAATTCGGTTTGGATCAGTTTTCACCAGCACCGCAAATGAAAAGGAGCCGGTTAATCTGTCTATGGTTGCATTGATTGCCTCCACTGTGCTCAAACCTTTAGACAAGTTTTTGGCAACTTCGTGTGCGATTACCTCTGTATCGGTTTCTGATTCGTAAACGTAGCCTTGCTCCAGATGTTCGAGTTTCAGCTCCTCGTAATTTTCAATAATGCCATTGCAAACGACCGCAACATTTTCGTCGCAAGTAATGGGATGGGCATTGAACTCAGCAACCTCTCCATGTGTCGCCCATCTGGTATGCCCAATGCCAGTGTTACCGCTAATTTTGCTTCCGTTTTTTAGGGCATTTGCTAGTTCGGCCACTTTGCCAACACGCCGCTTGTGCTGTAAATCACCGTTGGAACTGATTACTGCAATTCCTGATGAATCGTATCCTCTGTATTCCATAAACTGCATGCTTTCCAGCAGTACTGGCACGACATTTTTCGATAGTATTGCTCCGATAATCCCACACATTAGATTTTTACCTGTTAATTATTGGTCAAGTGTAAATTACGATTATATGTTTTGATACATTCTTCAATAACTTCAGTCTTATTACCATTGGGCTAGGACTGGGATATTCCAGACCATGGCATATTGCATAGTTGACAAGGTTAATAAAGACGGACGGTGAATTCGTTGGGCAGTCAAGGTAGCAGCTTGTCATATTCACCAATCTCCCAGCAATGATTGCCTTTATCACAAGTATAGTGTAGTTTCAAGTTTCAAGCTTGAAAAGGTCAGCACCAACGCTCTGCTGTTTCATTGCGACTATCTGACCATCTCGGGTCAAGAGCTGCGAAGCGAACGAACTTTCTACACACTGGATTATCCGAATCAAGGGGTGCGGTTGAGCTTGAATGAGGAACTGTTCAAGGCGTTGGGCTATGATTGGTCGGAGGCAATGATGCGAGGCGGGAGCTTAGCCCAGTCGTTAACCGAGAATTATTTCAGCGATTTTGAGAAACAGTTGCTGCGGTCGTTGTTTTCAGGGCTTCCGTGCCACAGTGGAATGTTGCAATGCAATAGCCTGTATGAGGGATTCTATGCGAGTGTGCTGTATGCCTGTTTTACGGCCAATGGCATTGGCGCACCCGACCGGAGGAGTTCACCTCACGTGGTCGCACAGTTTGCGGCGGGGTGTTAAGCGTTCGCAACATATTGTCAGCGTGCGACACTATGTGATCAGCAAGTGAAAAAGCACGCTTGTCGCTGCCACTGCCATAGATAGAATCGTAAGTCGCGCATGGGTCGCGTTGGATTCCAGTCGCTTTGAGCGCTCTGCCGAACTTTGAATGAACAGTTCTAATTGCTAACGGCTGACTATCGTTATAAGTGATTAAGGTTGAGTCCATCTCCTTTGACAGAGGATATTTCATGCGCCATTTGACATAAGCTTACAGTACATCGGCAGCTGAGCTCTGACTGAAAAAACCTGAAACAATTAGAAAACAGGTCACAAAATTAAACTTTTCTGCCAAGCACTATTTAACATATTATCAATATATTACGAATACGAAATTTATACAATAACCATGGTTGCTAGAATATTAAAAATGAGGACACACTTTCAAGTTGTCATCTGCGACCAACTAACAATTGAAAGTTATGTAGTTTGTTTTTCACAATGTTGAAACAGGCAATATTATTTATGTAAATAAAAATTGTAATTTATCATAAGTACTTGGTTGTATAATACCCCGCTTGTATATTTAGCATTTTGAAAATTAAACTAAAAACTGCGGCGATTCATTTTCGAACTAAGTTTTGGTATAGAAATCATTGTTTCTATATAATTAAGCGAATTGTTTTTGTGTGCAGTCGTACAACTCAATTCCATAGCGCCGATCACACAACAAAAGCACTGCATAAACAAATATGAAATATGGCAGGTAAATGATTCAACAGAGAACTCTTACAAATGTTATTACTGGTACAGGGGTAGGCCTTCACACTGGCGTGAAAATTTGCCTGACCTTGATTCCCGCCCCGGCCAATACTGGCATCATATTCAGAAGGGTTGACTTGGAACCCGTTGTCGAAATTCCAGCAAGAGTCGAAAACGTCTCTGATACGCGACTATCTACTACATTAAGGTATGACGGTGCCAAGGTTACCACTGTCGAACATTTGATGTCAGCATTTGCCGGACTCGGAGTTGACAATGCTTATGTGAATGTCACCGCAGGTGAAGTTCCAATTATGGATGGTAGCGCCCATCCATTTGTTTTTTTAATGGAGTCTGCTGGTCTTGAGGCGCAACGTGCACCGAAAAAATTCATTCGTGTCAAGAAGACTGTCAAGGTACAAGATGGAGACAAGTGGGCGAAACTTGAACCATACCATGGCTTCAAGGTTGCTTTTGTAATCGACTTCGATCATCCTGTTCTCAAAAATTCCGACCAGAAGGTTGAAGTGGATTTTGCAGTTACTTCCTACAAGAACAATATCTCCCGGGCTCGTACTTTCGGGTTTATGTCTGATCTTGAAACTATTCAGGAAGCGGGCTTAGCACAAGGCGCTAGTTTCAACAATGCCATCGTGATGAATGACTATCATATCTTGAACAATGATCAACTCAGATATAGTGATGAGTGTGTACGCCACAAGGTACTTGATGCAATCGGTGATATCTATCTCTTAGGGCACCCGTTGATTGGCGCTTTCTCAGCCTATAAATCCGGTCACTTTCTCAACAACCAACTGTTGGTGGCGCTCAAGCAAAACCAAGCTGCGTGGGAGTTGGTAGAATATGACAATTACGAAGATATGCCAGCGTCAATTATCCGTCCCGTTACAGCAGCAGCTTGAAACTTGAAGGCATAATCAGTCCGATTTTTTCGGTCCAAGTTTGCTTAGACGTTCAAAAACTTCCTTGGTTTTGCCATCTCTGGTTTCTTTTGCTAATTGCAGGTATAGTGATTGCATCTGTTCGTTGACAACTCGCGGGTAATGCGAACGTTGGGTTCCTTTGGGCGGTGTCTGAACTTTGGGTACATGTATTCTGATCGATAATTCTGTTAAACCTTTATTTCCTTGTGTGCGCATGCTTTCAAGTATGCGGTTTTGCTTGTTGATTAATGTATGCGCCCATACAGGTGAAGAAACAACTGCAAACAGAATATTGTCTTCAGTTTTAAGATGTATGGTGTTATCAGCGATTTTATCACCAGCGGCAATCCGCCACCGCTGATAGATATCAGTTTTAGATTTATGGGGTTTTGGTTCAACTGGTATGCCTTTTGCTAGCACTTCGGCAAGTTTGCTGAAGGGGGCGTCAGTCATAGATTCTATCGGCCTTCCAATATATGGTTTTAGAGGAGTGTGTCAGTTATAAAATACAATATGAATTGTGTTGGCACTTTTTCATAGCTTGTATCAGCCAAGCCAACCCCTATTTTATATGAGTGCATTTTGGCCAAGGTGCAATTGGCTCTTATTTCATTATTAGTACGCACCATCTAGGATGATTGCAAAAACCCTTTCCAAAGTTTTCGGTAGCCGCAATGAGCGCCTGATAAAAGGGCTTCAAAAAACCGTCAAGATCATCAATGATTTTGAGTCGCAGTTGCAGACTCTGTCAGATGGTGAACTTGCGGCAAAAACCCCCCAGCTCAGGCAACGAATTGCGGATGGTGCATCCGTTGAAGATATATTGCCGGAAGCATTTGCAATTGTACGCGAAGCATCGAAAAGAACCCTTGGCATGCGTCATTTTGATGTGCAACTGGTTGGCGGCATGGTGCTCCATCGCGGGAAGATTGCGGAAATGCGCACGGGTGAGGGAAAAACGTTGGTTGCTACCTTACCAGTTTACCTGAATGCGCTAGCTGGGCACTCCGTACATATTGTGACAGTCAATGATTATCTTGCTCGTCGGGATGCTGAGTGGATGGGTGCAATTTACAACTATCTCGGTATTTCGGTTGGTGTGGTTGTCGCTAATATGTCCCAATCTGCTAAACGCGAAGCATATTCAGCTGATGTTGTTTATGGTACTAATAATGAGTTCGGTTTTGACTATTTACGCGATAACATGGCGTTTTCCACTGAACAGCGTGTTCAAGGTCAACTCACATATGCTATTGTTGATGAAGTTGACTCGATTCTGATTGATGAGGCGCGCACTCCGTTAATTATCTCTGGTGCGGCCGAAGCAAGTACTGAGCTTTATGCCCGTATCAATGTTCTTGTTCCGAAGCTTAAGCAACAGGAAACTGAGGACGGGCCGGGCGATTTCAGTGTTGATGAGAAAACGCGGCAGGTTTTTTTAACTGACGAAGGCAATGAGAACGCCGAACAGTTGCTTAAGAATGCTGGACTGTTACAGTCGGAGAGCAGTCTTTACGATTTTTCAAATGTTTCGCTTGTGCATCATTTGACTGCTGCATTGCGTGCTAGGACGCTTTATCAACGCGACGTGGATTACATCGTACATGAGGGGCAAATTGTCATTGTCGATGAGTTTACCGGTCGAATGCAACCTGGACGCAGATGGTCCGATGGTTTGCATCAGGCGATTGAAGCGAAAGAAGGTGTTAAAGTGCAACGTGAAAACCAGACTTTAGCATCGATTACATTTCAGAACTATTTCAGGCTCTATGATCGCTTGGCCGGAATGACCGGCACAGCCGATACAGAAGCTGAGGAATTTCAACAGATCTATGGATTGGAAGTTGTTGTCATTCCAACGCACATGCAGATGATCCGAAAAGATTTATCGGATTTGATTTACGGTACAGTTGATGAGAAATTTACTGCTATTGTCAAGGAGATTGAAAACTGCCGTGAACAAGGGCAGCCAGTTTTGGTCGGAACTGCTTCAATTGAAACTTCCGAATACCTTTCGCGACTTCTCGATCGTAAAAAGATTGAACACGAAGTGCTTAATGCTAAACAACATGAACGAGAAGCGAAGATCATTGCCCAAGCCGGCCGTCCTCGCGCAGTAACAATTGCAACAAACATGGCTGGCCGCGGCACCGATATCGTGCTCGGTGGTAACTTGGAGATGGAACTGGCAGAATTAAAAGACAATGACACTGAGCGACACAATGAAATAATTCAGGACTGGCAACTGCGCCACGAATCTGTGGTTAAGTCGGGTGGTTTACATGTGCTCAGCACAGAGCGGCACGAATCGCGCAGGGTAGACAATCAGCTGCGAGGGCGGTCCGGGCGCCAAGGCGATCCGGGATCAAGTCGGTTTTATCTATCCTTGCAGGATAATTTAGTTCGAATTTTTGCTTCTGAAAAAACGGCCTCGCTCATAACCAAGCTTGGGCTTGAAAAGGGTGAGGCGATTGAGCATGCTTGGGTAACCAAGGCTATTGAAAACTCGCAGCGTAAAGTCGAAGGACGCAATTTTGACACCCGTAAGCAGTTGCTTGAATATGACGATGTTGCCAATGAGCAACGTAAAGTTGTATATGAGCAACGAAATTCACTAATGGATTCAACCGATGTTTACGATTTGGTCCTGACGATGCAATGCGAGTACGTTGAGCATATCTTCAATACTTGCATTCCAGAGGATTCTAATGAAGAGCAGTGGGATTATGGGCTTTTAAGCCAAGAAATCAACCACGTTTTCGGAACTTCTTTACCCATTGCTGATTGGGTTGATGCTGAACCAAATCTGACACAAGACAGTTTGGTTGCCCGTGTTCAGAATGCCGTTGAGGAGCGCTACAAGCAACGAGTTTTAGAAAATGGCGCTGAGCGAATGCGAAAGGTTGAAAAAGGCGTAATGCTAATGATACTTGATGCAGCTTGGAAGGATCATTTGGCAAACATGGATTACCTGCGACAAGGTATTCACTTGCGCGGCTACGCCCAGAAAAATCCCAAGCAAGAATACAAACGAGAGGCTTTTGAGATGTTTTCGGCTATGTTGCAGCATGTTCGCCACGAAATTGTACGATTGCTTGCGCGAGTGCAGATTCAAGAGTCGGATGATGTGAACCAGATAGCTGAACCTCGTTCAAAACGTAAACCGGTCCAGATGGAATATTTGCATTCTGAATCTGCCGCCTTTGATCAAGGTAGCCCGTTGCCTTCGGATGCGCGTCCAGGTGCGAAGTCCCCTAAACCCACGGTTCAAACCTATATACGGAACAAACCCAAGGTAGGTCGCAACGAGCCATGCCCGTGCGGATCAGGGAAAAAATATAAGAACTGTTGCGGTAAGGTTGTTTGAAACATGTCTGTGGGCTTAGCTTATCCAAGTGATATTCGTGCTGTTGCCGGTATTCGAATTGGCACGACGAATGCGAATATTAGACATGCCCAAGGCTCGGATGTCGCAATTTTTGAGATTGCCGAGGGTGCCAACATTGCTGGTGTTTTCACACGAAACGTTGCGCAAGCGGCGCCTGTGAGTGTAGCCAAAAAACACTTGCTAGTCATGGAAAAAGATACGCGCAGTGCGCTGATTGTCAATAGCGGCAATGCGAACGCCGCTATGGGCCAAATTGGGATCAATGATTGTCTAGATGTCTGTTCAGCGGTAGCTGAATCGCTTGAAATCGAAAATAAGTCCGTGTTACCGTTTTCAACTGGTGTGATTGGCGAACGTCTGCCAGTTGACAAGCTAGTTGACAATATCCCGCAGTGTGTGACTGCTTTGAAAGAGAATGGATGGCTAGATGCGGCTAAAGCGATAATGACGACAGATACCGTTCCGAAAGCTGTTACAATGCAAACTCAGTTGGCAAAAGGGACCAAGATTATGGCTACCGGAATTGCAAAGGGTTCTGGTATGATCTACCCGAATATGGCGACAATGCTCGCCTTTATTGCAACCGACGCCGACGTTGAACGTGAATACCTTCAACAGTGCTTGATTCAGGCTGTTGACCTTAGCTTCAATCGCATTACGGTTGACGGCGATACCTCCACTAATGATTCTTGTGTGTTGATCGCGACTGGTGCCAGCGGTGTTGAGATCAACGCCAATTCACCGTCGGCGATACAAGATGCGTTTACTGGGCTTTTGAGCGATATTGCCTGTCATTTAGCCAAGGCAATTGTACGTGACGGTGAAGGTGCTACAAAATTTGTTGAGATTAAGGTAAGCGGAGCTGCCAACGATATTGATTGTTTGCAGGTGGCGATGACAGTTGCTCATTCACCGCTGGTCAAGACCGCGTTTGCAGCGTCAGATCCAAACTGGGGCCGAATTTATGCAGCGGTAGGTCGGTGCGGAATTGATAATTTGAAATTGTCAGAATTGCGTATTGCAATCGATGATATTGAAGTGATGGCGCAAGGTAGACTAAGCTCGGAGTATTCGGAGCGTGAAGCGCTTGAAGTAATGCAAAAGGAAGAATTCTCAATTAATATCGACCTTGGACTCGGTGGGTCATGCTCACAAACTGTTTGGACCTCAGATCTCAGCAGCGAGTATGTCAGAATCAATGCTGAATACCGAACCTGAGTATATTCAAGTTGCAGTTGGACTAGTATTCGATGCACAGTATCGAATTTTAATTGGCTGTCGCGCTGGATCTGATATCTATACAGGCAAATGGGAGTTTCCAGGCGGTAAAATAATGGCTAGGGAAACGGTTGCAGATGCAATCAAGCGAGAACTGCAAGAAGAAGTCGGTATCGTAGTCAACCGCGTTACTCCATATATGAATTTCACATATGATTATCCTGATCGCAATGTAGCACTTAACTTTATGATGGTAGACGATTATCAAGGACAACCGACGGCTTTGGAACATCAATCCATTCGTTGGGCGAATATTTCACAGTTAGGCGAAATTGACATGCTTACAGCCAACCGGAAGGTAGTTGAAAAATTGATGGGCGACAACAATTTTGGATTACAGGGGCGTTTATAACATGAAACGTTATTCTGGATTCTCACTGATAAGGAACGCGATTGTAAAACATCGAAAATGGCCAAGGGTCTGGCGGGACCCTGAACCTAAGGGTTTCTACGATGTAATTATCATTGGTGCTGGTGGTCATGGTTTGGCGACGGCATACTATCTTGCCAAATTGCACGGTATAAGCAAAATTGCCGTTTTGGAAAAAGGCTGGCTTGGCGGTGGTAACACCGGTAGAAACACTACAATCGTTCGGTCTAATTACATGCTTGACGGTAATGCGAAATTTTATGAGCATTCGCTCAAACTTTGGGAAAAGTTGTCCCAGGAACTTAACTACAACGTCATGTTTTCTCAGCGCGGTGTGCTCAATTTGGCTCATAGCGATGCTGAAATGGAGGCCTTTGCCAAACGTGGCAACGCCATGCGATTAAATGGTATTGATGCTGAACTGCTGATGACTGACCAGATTCAGCGCTCGGTGCCTTATCTTGATTGTTCGCAAAACACGCGGTATCCTATTTTCGGTGGATTGATGCAAAAGCGCGGTGGAACCGCGCGACATGATGCCGTTGCTTGGGGTTTCGCGCGTGCGGCGGATTCGCATGGTGTGGATGTTATTCAAAATTGTGAAGTGACAGGATTGAAGATAGAAAATAACCGCATTTCTGCGGTTGAGACAACTCGAGGTGTGATCAAAGCTGGAAAGGTTGGCATCGCCGTGGCCGGAAACAGTAGCCGGCTAGCGAATATGGCAGGGCTGAAATTACCAATTGAATCACATGTGTTGCAGGCGATAGTGACTGAGCCATTGAAACCAATAATTGATACAGTCGTAACTTCCGGTGCGTCACATGTTTACATCTCTCAGACAGACAAGGGTGAGTTAGTATTCGGAGGTGATCTTGATTTCTACAACTCTTACGCACAACGCGGTAATTTTCCAAGAATTGAGTATGTTGTTCAATCTGTGCTCTCCCTGTTCCCTTGCTTGAGTCGGGTTCGCATGCTGAGAACTTGGGGCGGTGTCATGGACATGTCAATGGACGGTAGTCCCATAATCGGCAAATTGCCGGTCGACGATTTGTATCTGAATGGTGGTTGGTGTTATGGAGGGTTCAAGGCAACACCAGGAAGCGGATGGTGTTTTGCTCATACAATTGCCAATGACTCGCCGCATGAGTTGAACAAAGCGTTTTCGTTGGAACGCTTTAAACAAGGCGCATTGCTTGATGAAAAAGGCAGCGGTGCGTTTGCTTTTTCACACTGATTGGTGGAGGTGAAAGAGTGCTTTTGATTCCTTGCCCGCATTGTGGCCAGCGCGCACAAATTGAGTTTACTTATCGGGGTGATGCTACCGTAGTACGACCGGCGTTGGATGATGAAGACAGCAAGTGGTATGACTATGTTTACACTCGCGACAACCCGCGCGGCGAGCACATAGAGTGGTGGCATCACACAAATGGATGCAGGCGCTGGATTAAAGTGTATCGCAATACTTTTACGCATGAAATTGTTGCTAGTGAACCACCAGTTTCAGGCACATCTAATTCTGGCTGAGAGCGAAGCGCAGTGATGAATTCATACCGTCACGCGGTAGGCGGAAGTATTGACCGAAGCGCTCCGCTCCGATTTAGATTTGATGGTCGAACGTATTCTGCCTTCAAAGGGGATACGTTAGCATCGGCCCTGCTCGCCAATGGCGTGCGATTAGTAGGCCGAAGCTTCAAATACCACCGACCTAGAGGAATTTTCGGGTTAGGAGTTGAAGAACCGAGTGGTATGGTGCAACTCCGAATCGGTGACCGGACTGAACCGAATATCAGGGCCACAGAGATTGAATTGTTTGATGGACTTGTTGCCCATTCTCAGAATCGGTGGCCCACGTTGCAATTTGATGTTGGCTCGCTTGCGAATATTGTTTCACCAATGTTACCGGCCGGTTTTTATTACAAGACTTTTATGTGGCCTGCAACAAAGTGGATGTTTTATGAGAGTTTCATCCGCAGAGCTGCTGGGCTTGGCAAGTCGGCGACAGTACCTGATCCCGATACATACTCAAAAACTTTTGACTATTGTGATGTATTGGTTATCGGAGCCGGTCCAACTGGGCTAGCAGCCGCGCTATGTGCCGGAAGAGCCGGTGCTAGGGTAATGCTGTTAGATGAAACTCCCGGTGCTGGAGGTCGTCTTAAATTTGACGATGAGAAAATCAGTGGTCGACCGGCGGAAGATTGGGTGCGGCAGACGATGGAAGCTTTCGCTGGCATGTCGAACGTGTCAATTCATCTCCGCACGACTGCATTTGGGATTTATGATCAGAACCTGGTATGTGTACTTGAGCGCATTGCTGATCATCATCCGATGCCTAAGTACTGGCAAGACCGTCAGAGAATCAGATGGATTCGCGCAAAACAAATTGTTGTAGCAGCCGGTTCTATTGAACGGTCGATTCCTTTCAATTGCAATGATAAGCCGGGTGTGATGCTCGCATCAGCAGTTCGCGGATACGCCAAGCGATTCTCGGTGCGTTGTGGGAGAAAAGCACTAATATTTACGAACAACGATAGTGCCTACGCGACGATTCCTGCACTTAGGAGCGTTGCTGTTGATGTGGTAGCGGTGGTCGATAGCAGGTTGACTGTACCCGGAAAACTTGCGCTTGAGCAGCTGGGTAACACCAAACTAATGCAGGGTTATGTAGCGCTTAAGGTCAAGGGTATGCGTAGTGTTCAGTCAGTAGATGTAGGACGGGTTGTAGAGGGTAGTGAAGTGATTGGAAAACCTAGCAACATTGCTTGTGACCTTGTTTGCGTTTCCGGGGGGTGGACACCGACTGCACACCTTTTTTCGCACGTTCAGGGACCACTCAAATTTGACAATGCTATTGCTTCATTTATTCCAGATGGGGAAATAGAGTCACTGCAAGTTGCAGGTAGCGCTAAAGGTGTTTTTTCTTTGGCAGAATGTCTGCGGCAAGGTATTCAAGCAGGAACCAAAGCCAGTCGACAAGCCGGTTTTGAGGTTGTTGAGTTGGCGATGCCAGAGGTGGAAGAAGGTGAAGTGGCAGCGATTCAGCAGCTTTGGAATGTGCCGGCCAGCGGGCGTGGGGTATCCAAGCGATTTGTTGACCTTCAGAATGATGTGACTGTAGAGGATGTTGAGCTCGCTTATTCAGAAGGGTATGTTTCTGTTGAGCATCTCAAGCGTTATACTACACTTGGTATGGGAACAGACCAAGGCCGGACAAGCAACGTCAATGGTTTGGCAAATTTAGCACGCTTACGAGGGGAGCAAATTCCGAATGTCGGTCATACTACATTTAGACCGCCATATACACCTGTTAGCCTCGGTGCGATTGCTGGTGGAGAATTTGGTTCACACCTAAGTCCGGTTCGGCGTACACCATTGCATCAGTGGCATGTGGAAAACCGCGGTTACATGCAAAATTCCGGGGCATGGCAGCGAGCTTTCTATTACGCTAACACCGGGGAGCAAGTTGAAGATGCTATTCGCCGCGAAACCCTGCATGTCCGAAGCAAAGTTGGCATTGCTGATGTTTCCACGCTTGGTAAGATTGAAGTGCAAGGTCGAGACGCAGCAGAATTTTTAGAGCGAATATATATCAACCGCTGGAAGTCATTGCCAGTTGGCCGCTGTCGCTACGGCTTGATGTTGCGAGAAGATGGCTTTGTTTTTGATGATGGCACTTCCACGCGAATAAGTGAGAATGAGTTTTATATGACAACGACAACTGCAAATGCCGGACCGGTTCTGGAGCATATGGAGTTGTATGCGCAAACAGTATGGCCTGAATTGCACGTTCATTTGACTTCCATAACTGATCAGTGGTCCGGTATAGCCTTGGCAGGTCCGGAAAGCAGAAATGTGCTAGCCGCGTTAACGAGCGCTGAGGTGGCAAGCAATGACAGTTTACCGTACATGGGATTCGTCGAAACGCAAATCAGCGATGTTCAAGTGCGGATATTCCGTGTTAGTTTTTCCGGTGAGCTCGGTTATGAATTACACATGCCATCTGACGCAGCAGAAACAATGTGGCAGACGATGCTAGTGGCAGGTGCCCCATGGAACATTGCACCGTACGGTATGGAAGCGTTGACAGTGCTTAGAATAGAGAAAGGCCATGTTGTCTCTGCGGAACTTGACGGGCGTACGACTGCGGTTGATTTGGGGTTTGGGCGAATGATGAAGAAAGAGGGTGATTATGTTGGACGACGCTTGGCTGAGCGCGATGCAATCACTGCAAGTGGTCGCAAACAGCTCGTTGGCCTTAAGTCAGTTAACGGTCGCCCAATCCCTCGAGGTGCACAAATTGTTGAGCAGGCTAATGTTGTTCCACCACAAAACATGTTAGGTCACGTCACTTCTGTTTGTTATAGCCCCCACCTTGAGGAGGAGATTGCATTGGCTTTAGTTGCTGATGGACGACAGATTTATGGCAAGCATTTATATGCTTCATCCCCTTTGACCGGACGGGAGGTGCCTGTAGAAATATGCCATCATGTATTTTTAGATCCTGAGGGGGAACGCGCACGTGGTTGACGGACGGTCAATACCAAGTGTTTTCTTGCAACAGCAACGAGCGAGTTTGTTGTTTCAAATCCATGGATTATTTACAACTGATCCGTCAATTACTCTGAGTGAATTTGGAATAAGTCGGTTGCCGCAGAATGGAAAATCCGAAATGGGTGAAGATGCAGTTCTAATGAATAATGGTCCGGGAATGTGGCTATTTGAAAGTCGCGAGCGGCCCCAAGCAAGCACGCTCCAGAGGTTGAGGCAAATTATTGCCGGATCGGACGTAACAGTTACCAATATTTCGGCCGCAAGGATCAGAGTTCAAGTATCTGGAGAAAGGGCTCGGGATTTTTTGAAGAAAGGTTGTCCTATTGACATTAATGCAATGCAAGTCGGAGATGTTGCAACGACGCTAATCGGACATTTAGGTACTACTATTCACTGCAGACCAAATCAGTTTGTGCTATTTGTACAACAATCATTTGGTGAAGACTTCTGGCAATGGTGCCGATTAAACGCGCGCGAGTTCAACATTTGAACTGTTCGCAGCCGAAATTGTGGGATTAGTAGTATGGTGCTGCACTAAACCTAAAACTGAGTCAGCCGCAAATTGCCCGAGCGAACCTTAGGGCTGGTGACAATATAAGTGATCGGGTAGCGCTTGAACAGTATTGTTTCACAATTTGCTGAGCGTTCGGATTGTCAAGTTTGGCAAAACCGCAACTCAATATATACTTCTCAATTTCGTCAGGATTGAATGTGGTGATGAAAGGTTCACCTTGGCTAGCGATAAAATCGTTCAATTTTAGTTGGCGTTTTTTCCAAGACTGAGGTGTGTTATCTATATCAATCAGGTAATCAAACAGTATTTCGGAGCCAGACACTGAATTTTTTGCAATGTTTCTAAACGTATCGGTCACTGTTTCTATAGGCAAGTAATAGACCACGCCGAACCAGGAGAAGATCGCTGGTTTGGATGAATCATACCCGAAGTCTGCGAGTACTTTGAACAGATCTGCTTTGTTCAAATCGGCATCAACATACACTACATTTGACGGTTCTGTGATTCCGTACTGTCTCATTCGTTTACGCTTTTCTTGTTGAGTGGCCGGTTGATCAAGTTCATATACAGTGATTTTGCTGGCGAGGTCGGTTCGACGCATAGCAAATGAGTCAAAACCCGCACCTAATAGAACGAATTGATCTGTACCAGCAGCCACAGCATTATCAATGTGATGTTCGCAGAAAAGTGCGCGGGTTGTTACAGAATTGCTATAGGGGAAGATTGTTCTCAGCTTCACTCTGAATACGTACCATCGCAACAATTTGTTTCCTAACACGTGTCGCCAACTATCACCGCAGAGTTGAATTGCATATTCATCTTGAAATGATGGAAGAGTTCGTTTCATTGTGTGATAAGCGCGTGCTGCCGCCACTAATTCTGCGGTTTTACTGATTTTAGAAGTGGATGCCATGACAGTGATCTGTATTTGTTGCAAAAATGTGTTTGTATATTATGCGCTTTTGAGATATGCAAATCATAATTTTTGGGTTGTCCAGTGAGCAACAGCTTTCGCTATTTACAGCTGTTCCGGTACTGTATCATCGCCCGCCTGCGCATACTAATTGAATCAGGTAGTTTCTAGCCAATCTACCGTGCCAGTACCTTGAATTGGTGCGGTGAACACTCAGCTATATGAAATGTACCAATGAATTATGAATAATAGGTTGGATACCACGCTCTCCATTTTGATTTTTACAATTGCGAGATGGTTGTATAGAATACCTAATCAAATAGGGGCAATTCCAAGGCAAGGTTAAATATAATCTTTCTCAAACATTTGTACAGCAAAAGGAGGAGAAACAGTGCAAACTAAAGCAGCCGTAGCTTACGAAGCAGGTAAACCGCTGGAAATTGAATCAGTAAATCTTGATGGACCAAAAGCTGGAGAAGTATTGATCGAAATCAAAGCAACCGGTGTTTGCCATACCGATGAGTTTACACTTTCGGGAGCCGACCCAGAAGGACTGTTTCCTGCAATACTTGGCCACGAAGGCGCAGGTGTGGTTGTTGAAATTGGGGAAGGTGTTACCAGCGTTGCAAAAGGTGATCATGTTATCCCACTCTATACGCCTGAGTGCCGGCAATGCGAATACTGTTCTAGCGGCAAAACAAATCTTTGCCAAGCCATACGAGAGACGCAAGGTCGTGGGGTTATGCCAGACGGAACAAGTCGATTCTCCCTCGGCGACAGTGATTTATTTCACTACATGGGTACATCAACATTTTCAAACCATACAGTAGTACCAGAAATCGCAGTTGCCAAAATTCGCGAAGATGCTCCATTTGACAAAGTCTGCTATATCGGCTGTGGTGTGACAACTGGGATCGGCGCAGTTATCAATACAGCCAAGGTTCAACCGGGCGACAATGTTGTCGTATTTGGTCTAGGTGGTATTGGTCTTAATGTTATTCAAGGGGCAAGAATAGCCGGTGCTGACTTGATTGTTGGTGTGGATATCAATCCTGCCCGTGAAGAATTAGCCAAGAAATTCGGCATGACCCATTTTGTCAATCCGAATGAAGTTGAGGAAGACATTGTGCCATATCTGGTTGCATTAACTAATGGTGGCGCTGACTTCAGTTTCGAATGTGTCGGCAATGTTGATTTAATGCGAGCAGCATTAGAGTGTTGTCACAAGGGCTGGGGTGAAAGTGTAATTATTGGTGTTGCTGGTGCGGGCCAGGAAATCAGTACTCGCCCATTTCAGCTCGTTACCGGACGGGTGTGGCGCGGGACGGCATTTGGTGGTGCAAAGGGACGCACTGATGTGCCAAAAATTGTGGATTGGTATATGGATGGCAAGATCAATATAGACGATCTTATTACTCATAAGATGCCTTTGAGCAATATTAACAGTGCATTTGATTTGATGCATGCTGGCAAGTCAATTCGTAGCGTCGTTGAATTTAACTGATTGAATTTGAGAGTGACTCTCGCGTCCATTGATTTGAGCAAAAGAGAGACCTAAGCCAAATCATTCAGCGCATTGCCGAGCATGCTGATTATTTAACGTTCCGCGAAGCTCACTGAAGTTTATTTGATGACAATCAAAGCTGTTACATTTGATCTTTGGGACACTGTGATTGATGATGATTCCGATGAAGTGATTCGCTCGCAGATGGGGTCTCCCACCAAGAGAGAGGAAAGACATCATATTGTTTGGGAGGCACTCAGCGAAAATACAACTATTTCGCTTGAAGAGGTCAGTGCGGCGTATGATACAAACAACGTTGAATTCAACCGTTCATGGCGGGAAGAGTTTGTAACTTGGACAGTTGAAGAGCGTTTGTTAGGCATACTTAAAAGTTTAGGTGTAAGGCTTTCTAAGACTAAATTGAAGCAGACGATCGAAAGGCTTGAAAATATCGAGCTGCGTATTTCACCGCTTCCAATTGAAGGTGTTCACGAAGCGCTTTCGGCTATTTCTACTAAATGGCCGTTAGCAGTTGTTTCGGATACGATTAATACACCTGGGAGAAATTTACGCAAGTGGCTTGAGCGAAACGACTTACTTCAATTTTTTAGTGCGTTTGGATTTTCCGACGAAGTTGGCCGATCAAAGCCGCATAAAAAAATTTTTGAAGCTGCACTTTCGCCGTTAGGAATTGATTATAAAAATGCTGTGCATATTGGCGATCGGCAGCACAATGATATCTTAGGCGCTCAACAACTTGGAATGCGAGCGGTATTATTTACTGCAACAAGAGATACCGATGTAAATGCGACGACAGCGGATGCAATTTGCGGCAATTATGTTGATTTGCCTAATCTGCTTGAGAGTTTAACCTAAGAATTACATTTGAAATAAATATATGATCAATGAACCTCTGAGATTGTTAGTTGTTGAGGGCTATGAGAAGCAAGCCCGCGATGAGCTGGTTGCCGGTGGCATGACAGTTGCGAGTGATTTATACGCCAACATGCTGGCATCGATTGCACCGAAAGCGACAATTGACATAATTGCACCGGCTGATGCACAATCCTACGTTCCGAATGACTTTGAGCTGAGATCGTATGATGGAGTTGCGATGACTGGTTCAAGCTTATCGGTGTTAGATATGAACAAAAACTCGGTTCGCGCGCAAATCGAACTTCTTAAGGAAGTATTTGAGCTCGGTATTCCAAGTTTTGGCAGTTGCTGGGCGATGCAAGTTGGAGTTGTTGCGGCAGGTGGAAAGGTTGATATCAATTCGAAAGGTCGGGAAATGGGTTTTGCGCGAAAAGTTCAACTGAGTCAGAATGGTATCAAACACCCTATGTATACAGGTAAGCCAAGCGTGTTCGACTGTTTTGCAAGCCATGAAGATGAGATAGTTGCTATTCCGGAGAATTCGACGGTGCTTTCAGGAAATTCAATGTCAAAGGTTCAAGCATTGGAAATTCAGTATGGCAAAGGTGTCATGTGGACCGTGCAATACCATCCCGAATATAATACGCACGAACTTGCCGCATTGATTCGTTGTCGAAGACAAAGATTGATTAACATGGGATTTTTTTCCAATGAGGCGGAGCTTGAAGTCTATTGCCGTAAGCTTGATGAGCTCCATAAAAATCCAAATAAGAAAGACGCGGCGTGGGCATTGGGTATCGATGAAGATATCCTGGATCCAAGTTTGCGACAGTTGGAAGCTCATAACTGGATTGAGTCATTGGTGTTACCAAACCTCAATCGTTGATTGACGGTGTATAGCAGTTGCCATGGAGAATCAGATCGCTGGTCACCATCAAGATTATGGATATTGCTCCCGTTCGCTGCTCAAATTACATTCAAAAGAGTTATCAGACCTCTGGTGAAGTAAAACTACCACATCTGTTGCCAAACAAACTATGTGGTAATGCTTTTCCTCCGACTCTGATGTTGTAACTCAATACCGACATTAGTTGTATTTAGTTTGCCTTTGAGAATCAGCTCATTTTCGTAAGACATTGAACATAGATTTCTTCACGTTTTTATCAATTCGTATGTTTTGTCTAAACTATCTGAGACAATTTGTACTAATTCATCGATCTGTTCTTCAGTAATAACTAGTGGTGGAGATAAAACCATTGAATCGCCTACGGCTCGCATTATGAGTCCGAGGTTTGCAGCAATGTTGCGGCATTTAACACCTATATTCAAGTCTGGACTATGTAATTCTCGCGTGAGTTTATCTTTGACAAGTTGAATGCCTGCAATCATGCCCACTCCGCGTACTTCACCGACGAGGGGGTGATTGTTGAGTTCACTCAATCGTTTTTGAAAGTATGGTCCGGTTTTTTGCTTCACAGTTTCAGCAATTTTTTCTCGGATCATCAAGCGAATGTTTTCGGCCGCGACTGCGCATGCAACAGGGTGCCCTGAATAGGTGTAACCGTGGGCAAATTCCCCGCATTTTTCAATCAGAATCGATCCAACATACTTGGAAAGCATGACTCCGGCAATGGGAATATATCCAGAAGACAATCCCTTAGCCATCACCATCAGGTCTGGATGGATATCGAAATGCTGTACCCCGAACCACTCACCAGTTCGCCCAAATCCGCAAATTACTTCATCAACAACAAGGAGGATATCATATTTTTTGCAAATACGGGAGATTTCCGGCCAGTAAGTGGATGGTGGGACTATTACTCCTCCAGCGCCTTGAATTGGTTCGGCAATAAATGCGGCGACATTGTCCACACCGAGATCAGTAATTTTATCCTCAAGTGCACGGGCAACGCGTAATCCGAACTCCTCCGGGGTTAGATTGCCACCTTCACAATACCAATAGGGTTGCTGAATATGTTCGATGCCCGGAATAGGCACTCCGTCTTTATGCATCTCTTGCATACCGCCAAGACTTGCAGCGCCGATTGTGCTGCCGTGATAGGCGTTTCTGCGGCTGATTATTATTGATTTCTGCGGTTTGTTTTGAACCATCCAATACCGTCTCACCAAACGAATTACTGTGTCATTCGCTTCGGACCCGGAATTAGTAGGAAAAAAATATTGAATATGATCGGGGGTTATGTCACCGCTAAGCAATAAGCCGAGGTCAATTACAGCCGGATGTGAGGTCTGAAAGAATGTATTGTAATACGGCATTTGCCGAATTTGTTTGGTGGCGGCGTCAACCAGTTCTTCGCGACCGTAACCAACGTTTACGCACCATAGCCCGGCCATGCCATCGATCATTTTGTGGCCGTTAGAATCCCAGATGTAGATATTATCGGCGCGATTTATAACTCGGCAACCCATTTCATGAAGCTGCTTGGTGTCGGTGAAAGGGTGCAAATGGAAAGAATCATCCCAATGTTGCAGTTGCTCGGTTGATGCGTCAAGAAGTGTATTCATAAAATGCTTTAACCTGTTGATTTAGTTAATTGCGAGGCGCGATTCAAATAAACTATATGATTAATTAAATTGGTTGCAAATCGTCTAAGGCGAATAAGTATAGCGCGATGTTGCGGAAGTAGAATGCAGTAGCTCTGGTAGGAAGAATAGTTTGATTTAGCAGGGATTCAATCGAAATTTTTAAGGTATGTCGGAGTTACGAATGCGGAAGGTTATATATCCAACTGTAATGTAAGAAATTAATCAGTATTCTTGATATCGGAAATGATCCCGAGCAGAGTGAAATTTAATTTCTCTGTTTTCTATACACGCGGATCGTCAATTATCTCTTCTTCTTGTTTGTAAACGTTGAATCCAGCCTTTTGGTAAGTTGCAATTGCAAAAGGTGAATCAAAATTGCAAGTATGTACCCACACACGCTTAGGATTACTGATCCAAGCTTTATCAAGAGTCCAATTCAGAAAGTACTTACCGAGCCCCTTACCCATGTATTCTGGAGTCAGTCCGAAGTATGCGAGCTTGACAAAATTTCTTCGCCTGTAGTCTAGTTCGCTGTAGCCGGCCGGATTGCCATCGACATACAGAACATAAATGTGGACTTTCGGGTTTTTGATTATTCTTTTGAGTTGTTCATCATCTAGGGACTTTCTTTCAAACCACATCCATTTCTCACCGACAGCATCGTATAGAAAACGGTAAAACTTGACACTAGGATGGTGAGCTCTTAGGATAGAAGTGTTCTCAAATCTCTTTAGACTTCGCGGGCGACGAGGTGGCGAAGTCATTTCAAGGAAGGTGACAATCATCCGAAGTTTACCAAACGGCAATATTTCTGATTCTTGTGTATGATTTTGGTCGGTTGTTTTTAGTCCGGGAATTAGAGGAATTGGTGTGTTTGATATCTTTTTCTTTTTAGGTTTTTGGGACATTTTACGAAATTGAAATTACAAGCTGGATTGTGTACTCTACGTTTAGTTATAACAATTACAGACTAAATTTATATGTTTTTGGAGAATGCAGTTTAAGAATTTGATTAGAAGAGACAAAAATTTGGCGAAAGCAGTGAGTTTGATTCTCTAATCTCAAAAAAGGTTGAATGCAACGCATGCAGACCAAAAAGCGGCCCGTAGGCCGCTTTTCGAATGTTGTGAATTCTCACTTGTTAATCCTAGCACGAATTCACCTATTCCCATTTCTTATTTATACAACAATAGCATCTATCTGTCAAATCGAAATTTATCGGGGAATTGAGTTGGTCTCCGGCAAGTTGAAATACCGTCAATTCTGGCTAGATTCGGCTAGCTTTGCAAATAGATTCCAGCATAAATATTTCTGCTAATATTGAAAAAAGTTACAAAATTTGTGATAATAAAACAAGTGAAATTCAATCAAATAATAGGTTTTTAAAAAATTAAATTCTCTATTAGAAAGTACCTTTACTGACAATTACATGGTTTTAGGTGGTTATGAAATATAGGTTAGGCTTGGATGTTGGAACTAATTCACTAGGATGGTGTGTACTTCAACTTGATGGTGGTGCCGTTCCTGTGGAAATAGTGAATTCGGGTGTGAGAATCTTTCCGGAAGGTAGAGATCCAAAATCAAAGTCTACTTTGAAGGCAACTAGGCGTGTAGCAAGATCAGCAAGAAGACGAAGAGACCGTTATCTTCAAAGACGCAAATACCTGCTTAGTGAATTAACAAAGTGTGGGCTATTTCCACAAGATAAAGATGAGCGAAAGGTACTACAGGATCTAAACCCGCTGGAACTCAGAAAAGCAGCTTTAAATCAAAAATTGCCTCTATATCATTTAGGTCGTTCATTGTTTCATCTCAACCAACGCCGCGGATTTAAGAGTAATAGAAAAGATACAAGCGAGGAAGCATCAAGTGGCAAAGTATCAAAGTCAACTAGGATGTTGCTTGAACAAATGAAACTTATTGAACCACAGTTATCCACTGACGAATATAAAAAATTAACGCGACCGCAAAAGAAAGAAGCTAGGCAGGCAGAAGCAAATTCTAGAAATCAAGCAATTAGAATACTCAGTGAGAATCCTAATTTAACTTACGGCTCTTTTCTTCGAAACCGACAAATAGAGGGTAAACCAACAAGAGCTCGGCCCCTCAGTGATGGTAACCTATATGATGTTTATCCGACAAGGGAATTGATTGAAGATGAGTTTGAGAAGATATGGAAGTCGCAATCTCAATATTATCCTGATACTCTGACTGATAAACTAAAAGAGAAAATTAAGAAAATAATTTTCTTTCAGCGGCCCTTGAAACCACAGCCAATGGGTAAATGTACTTATTTTCCTGATGAATACCGTACCTATCGAGCGATGCCTAGTTTTCAACGTTATCGCATGTTGCAGGAAGTGAATAATCTTGAATGGTCAGAAGGGTTGAACAGAGAAAGAATAATTGATCATCCATCAGGCCGTGACGCACTTATAGATATGCTTGAATTTAAAAAGACAGGTGACAAAGCAACTTATAGAAATGCACAAATTACATTCAAAAAAATGCGTTCTCAGCTAATGCAGATGGATGTGATGCGCGGTCATCAAGAGTTTAACTTTGAATCTGAAAATCGTAAAGGTTTCGATGGTAATCAAACTTCGATAGTTATGTCACATGAAGATTATGTCGGACCTTCATGGAACAAATGGGCATTGGATAGTCAGGATGATTTTATTTCCATTGTGTTGGATGACGGGCTTGATGATGAAGATGCTTGTGCTGAACTAGTCGAAAAATTTGGACTTTCCGAAGCGGCCGCTAGTAGATGTTTGTATGCAAACTTGGTGCCTGATACTGCAAACATTTCATTAAAAGCTGCGAGAGAACTGGCAAACATAATGAAAGCACGCAATAAAATTCAATCTGATGCTGTTGCTTATGCAGCTGAAAGCGTACATGACTTTGTCGACCCTATGGCAAGTCGAAGAAGTGGTGAGTTGCTTAGCTACCTACCATACTATGGCAAAGCAGTTGAAGGTCATATTATCCCCGGCCACTCAGAACTGTCAGATGGTATAGATGAGCAGACTAGAATCGGAATGGTTTCGAATCCAACTGTACATATCGCTCTCAATCAGATTAGAAATGTTGTAAATGAACTAATTGGGCGCTACGGAAGGCCTTTTTCGATTGCAATTGAACTCGGACGTGACCTTCCTGCTGGTAAAGAGGGTCGTTCGGAAATAGAAAAAGCTCAAAAAGAAAATCAAAAAGAGAATGAAAAAATTGATGACAAGTTAATTGAACTTGGTCAAATAGTAAACAGAGAAAATCGCTTAAGAGTTCGACTCTGGAATGAGCAAAATTTTGGGTGCATTTTTACAGGAAGGATAATATGTATTTCAGATTTATTTTCCTCTGATATTGAAATAGAACATTTAATTCCATTCAGCCAATCATTGGATGATAGCCGCGCTAACAAAGTTGTATGTTTTCGACAAGCAAATCGAGACAAGGGAAATAGAACACCATATCAAGCATTCGGACACAATCCAGACACTTACGATTGGAGTGAGGTTATTTCAAGAGTTAAAGGCTTACCAAAGTCTAAACAATGGAGGTTCAGCAAGGATGCGCTCAATATTTGGAATAAGGAAAGTGATTTCACTTCTCGGCACTTAAACGATACTCGCTATATTGGACGACTTGCAAAGGAGTATTTAGAGAATATTTGCCCTTTTAATCGTATTGATGTTGTGACAGGTCGTCTTACAGCACTGCTACGTCATTATTGGGGATTGAACAGTGTTTTATCACAAATTAATCCCTTGTTAAAAGGGACTTACACGAAGAATAGAGACGATCACAGGCATCATGCAGTGGATGCCATCGTTGTAGGCTTGACAACTCGTTCTATTATTCAGAAGGTTGCAACTGTAGCGAGTCAAGCAGAATTGGAAGATTATGCAGTTAATTTGTTTCTGAATGACAAAAAAGGACGTGGAAAAATAGATCCTTGGGATGGATTCAGAGCAAATGTCATTGAATCAATTAGAAATATCATTGTTTCACATAAAACGTTATCGAAGAAATTAACAAACAAATCAACTGATGGACAGCTCCACAACGAAACTGCATTCGGATTGGCTCCGCAGTTGAACACAGAAGAGAAAATTGCAGTTGTTACAAGGCATCCAATTAGTTATTTTGATACAAAAGATCGATTAGAAAAAATTAGAGATAGTCACTTGCGTAACATATTTCTCAACGCGTTTAAGGAGAGCGGGAAAGATGGAGTTGTAAACAAAGCTAAATCGATGAGAGTGAAAAACCTGCGCATGTTGGATTACAAAAAAAATGTTATACCGATCAAGGATAGAACAGGTAGTACTTACAAAGTGTATGATGGAGATTCCAATTGGGGGATCGAAATTTATGCTAGACCACCGGATTTTGATAAATGGCAAGGTGTTGTAATTTCCAGATTTGATGCAAATAAATCTGATTTTAAGCCGGGTACTTCTTTCAAACCAAATCCTGCTGATCGGTTAATAATGCGGCTTAGAATCAATGATTGTGTTGAATGTGATAGACCCGAAGGGAAAAAAATAATGAGGTTGCAGAAAATTAATCAGCGCGGGGAAATGAATTTTACTGAACACTATGAAGCGAACGTAGATAAAAGAGTTCGTAGTAGAAATTTTGCTTATTGGGCTCCCAGAGCGGCAGGATTAAGGAGTGCAAATGCAAGAAAAGTTCACATCAGCCCAACCGGCCGTGTTACTTCAGCTTAAACAAACTGATTTGTGACAGGACAAATCGTTGAAATAACTAAGGCCGGATACTCACTTAAAAAAGTGAGAGGTTTTCTTCAAGTATCAGCAAAAGATTGTAGTTCAAATTGCCGCATACCTTTGGATGATATTTTGACTGTTATTGTTTCGGTGCCTGGTTGTTCTATATCAACGAATTTAATTGACCATCTCTGTCATAAAAATATTCCGGTTGTACTTTGTGGATCGAATTACTTACCGAGTAGTTTTATTCTGCCAGTTGAAGGTTATAGTCGCCAATTTCAAGTAATGCAATCGCAGTTTGATATTTCTGTGCCTAGAAAGAAAAGGGCTTGGCAACTGTTGGTAAAATCAAAAATCCTAAATCAAGCAGAAGTTCTTGCACAAATTAATAGAAAAAACAGGCAACTTGAGCGGTTGATGAAGAAAGTCCGTTCAGGAGACACTGCTAACTGTGAAGCACAAGCCGCTAGAATCTACTGGCAAGAATTGTTTGGAAAACAGTTTCGTCGCAATAAGAATGCCGCAGGGTTGAACTCAGGTTTGAATTACGCTTATGCAATTGTTCGCTCCTGTGTGGCGCGTGGTGTTATTAGCGCAGGATTACATCCAACTTTCAGTGTTCATCATCGAAATCCGAGAAATACTCTAAATTTAGTTGACGATTTAATGGAACCGATGAGGCCAATAGCGGACTATTTAGTATGGCAAATTGGTAGTGAAGATAAATTTAATAATCTAACACCTGAGATCAAATCAATGTTAGCATCGATTACAGCTATTAATACACCTCTTGTATTGAAGAGTGAATTCATAGAAAATTCTCCATTGTCTTTGGCTTCCTTAAAAATGGCTAGGTCATTTGCAAGTTATTGCATGGGTAACGAGAACCTATTCCTTACACCAAGATTACCTACTCAGTTTGATTATAAAATTCCGTGAGAAGGAGAATATACCTAAGCCCCTATCGAATAATGTGGCTATTCGTAATGTTTGATTTACCAGTGGGCACAAAGAGTGAACGAAAAGAGGCTAGTATCTTTCGGAAAAAGTTGCTAGATCGTGGTTTTGAAATGTCCCAGTTTTCTGTCTATTTAAAATACTGTTCTTCAAAGGAGAAAGCAGATTCAATTGCTGACAATATTAAAACTATTTTACCAGAAGGTGGAAAAGTAGATTTACTTACGATTACAGATAAACAATTCTCAAATATGAAGCGATATCACGCAAAAGAAGAGATAAAAAATGATAACAGACCTCGTCAATTACATTTGTTTTAAGGGTTATTTTCGAATGATTAACGAAAATAACCCATCCCTATCATATACTTGCGGTTGCCCTGGATTATACAGTGGGAATAGGTAAGGCTAGGACAACGATCATGGGCGGCCTGTTGCCAATCTTCAAGATTATACAGTGGGAATAGGTAAGGCTAGGACAACAATTTTGCAGTTATGCAAATGTCACCGATTGGATTATACAGTGGGAATAGGTAAGGCTAGGACAACTCTAATGCAACTCAAATGTAAACCTAAATAGGATTATACAGTGGGAATAGGTAAGGCTAGGACAACGTCCGGGCTATTACATCCACCTGCCTGCCGGGATTATACAGTGGGAATAGGTAAGGCTAGGACAACGTATTGCAGGTGCTTCACGCCGCGCAAATCGGATTATACAGTGGGAATAGGTAAGGCTAGGACAACATATACGAGCATACGGCGTATTTTTTGCATGGATTATACAGTGGGAATAGGTAAGGCTAGGACAACTTCCCGGCTGGGATGGTGCAAGTGTGAGGGGGATTATACAGTGGGAATAGGTAAGGCTAGGACAACTGTTCAGCCCACATCCGTTGCAGGCTGCTTGGATTATACAGTGGGAATAGGTAAGGCTAGGACAACCAAATGCGTTTTCGCTTCCGCCAGCGTGATGGATTATACAGTGGGAATAGGTAAGGCTAGGACAACTGTTTCGGCAGTCAAAACGGATGATATCGCGGATTATACAGTGGGAATAGGTAAGGCTAGGACAACATCGTAAGGATATCCGTATTTTATCGTCATGGATTATACAGTGGGAATAGGTAAGGCTAGGACAACGGAGGACTTACCTGCAAACTCGGCACTGGGGGATTATACAGTGGGAATAGGTAAGGCTAGGACAACTGAAAGATAATCCCTTAGACCCGATTAACTGGATTATACAGTGGGAATAGGTAAGGCTAGGACAACTGAACAATATATCGAATTGGAACTTGCAAAGGATTATACAGTGGGAATAGGTAAGGCTAGGACAACTATATTAGCTAAACAAGTTTCAATCCAGCAGGATTATACAGTGGGAATAGGTAAGGCTAGGACAACATACCGATATTGAGACGATCACGCCGCCTGAGGATTATACAGTGGGAATAGGTAAGGCTAGGACAACGTGCCACCTCGCCAAGACCAGACGAGATCGGGATTATACAGTGGGAATAGGTAAGGCTAGGACAACAGGTGTCGCCGCCGTCCGCCGAGATGACAAGGATTATACAGTGGGAATAGGTAAGGCTAGGACAACGCCCAGTCTGTAGTCGCCGAATCCCGATAGGGGATTATACAGTGGGAATAGGTAAGGCTAGGACAACTGTTTGCGTCCGGGATTGATTTCTTGATAAGGATTATACAGTGGGAATAGGTAAGGCTAGGACAACGGGTTATCAAAACATAAGATTTACCATTGAGGATTATACAGTGGGAATAGGTAAGGCTAGGACAACTATTACGACAGTCTCGACAAGCTAACCGTAGGATTATACAGTGGGAATAGGTAAGGCTAGGACAACTGCGGTCATCGAACAGGAAACCGCGCCGCTTGGATTATACAGTGGGAATAGGTAAGGCTAGGACAACATTCACCGCGAAGCAATGTGTTGAGTTGGGGGATTATACAGTGGGAATAGGTAAGGCTAGGACAACACTCAAATATCTTGATAGATTAAATATCGAGGATTATACAGTGGGAATAGGTAAGGCTAGGACAACTCCGCGACGAAATGACGCGGCGGCTGGTCTGGATTATACAGTGGGAATAGGTAAGGCTAGGACAACAACGGCGGCCAACGAATTTCCACGCCTGAAGGATTATACAGTGGGAATAGGTAAGGCTAGGACAACTCACCTCCATTGCTTTGCCAGGATTTCGCGGGATTATACAGTGGGAATAGGTAAGGCTAGGACAACTAATGCTAGATCCGGCTAAAATCCGCAAGCGGATTATACAGTGGGAATAGGTAAGGCTAGGACAACGAAGAACGGGAGCCGGGCTTGTGTTCGAGGGGATTATACAGTGGGAATAGGTAAGGCTAGGACAACGAACCTGCGCCCGCCTGTCAGCTCAGCGAAGGATTATACAGTGGGAATAGGTAAGGCTAGGACAACGTGCTCTTCACACAATTTCACCGAAAGGCCGGATTATACAGTGGGAATAGGTAAGGCTAGGACAACTTATCGCCTACTTCAGTATCTTTGAAATGCGGATTATACAGTGGGAATAGGTAAGGCTAGGACAACCACTGCTAACATATCCGACTTGCCTCTGATGTTGCATGCAACATCAGAGGCAAGTCGGATATGCGAAAGATGTTTATGCTCAGGCACGCTCGGTGATGAAGGTATGCGGTAAGCACAGAGAGCCCGATAAGTTGTGTGCCAAGATCTATCGGATACTAGAATGCTCCCCATGCCACAACTTAGTAGCGGCGATGATAGCTCGCATCAGTTGGGCAATGCTCAGCGGACAAACCTACCACCCCAGTGTCGTATACCGGCTGTCAAGTACGCTGTAAGTTGTTGGCGAGCGAGCCGTTAATGGTGTGAGCTTAGGTGAGATTAACAAGCAAAGACGGATACGAAAGGACATTGCGAGGGTTTGCGCGAAAGCGAATGAAGAACAAAGGGCTAAGAAAAACAGAGAGTCTCAGAGGTTAGCCGTTGGCAAAAACTGTTATCCTGATTGGTGTGTGTTTAGCGCCGATTTCTTCACAACACAGATGATGAATATACGACTGCAAACCCAAGTTTGCTTCATCCGCAAGTTGACCTTACAATTTGAGCCGTGTACTCATTTGAAACCTCCTGTATGAGTACACCCTATACACCCCAAACTGTTTGCAAGGCTGTCCACGCGCGCGATTAAAATGAACCAAAACTATACTTAATTCTAGGCAGCATAAATATTTCAATCAAATATTTATTCATATTTCCAATACAATGCAGTAAAATACTAGTCATGATTCAAATTGCGCCTTAATTCAAGTTGCCGAATACTAATTTGTTCTTAAACAGTTAATATGAAGGCCGACGGCAAAGTCTATACAAGTCAACCTAAGATCAGCAATGTAGTCAGACTAATTCTGTCTTTATTCCGTTGAGAGTCAGATTTGAAATTTAACAATGAGCAAATCAACTAGAAATGAGAAATAACTATGGCAGAAAAAACAAAATCTAACAGCAATCCAGCCATAACCAATGGCAATTCTGAATCAAAGCGGAAAAAAAAGCGGACTGATTTTACCTATGTAAAATCAAGTGTTGCATTTACAGCAATCTTAGGAATCATGAGCATTATGTTTTACATCGCCAGCGAAAATTCAAATCGCAATCAAAATGCTGTTAACGCTAGTATTAATACTGTTAACGCTAGTATTAATCAATTTCAAAAATCAACTCAGATTATTCTAAATTTAATTCAGAGCGATGTAAATCAATTGAGAGAAGACAATCGACTACTATTTAAAGTTAATCAAGAGTTGTTAATTGAAATTCAAAAAACAAACAGTAATGTTGATAAAAATGCTGCTAGCATCGCCGAATTAAAAGAACAGCTTGTAGCAACTAATACTAATATTGACGAGGCTAATGAACAGATTGCTGAGATAAATACGCAGGTCAAGGCAACCAACAATCGAATCGATTTAACCAACCAAAAAATGGTCTCTATCGAGAAAGAGATAGCGAACGCCAATATTCGTTTGAATAAAACGAATACTGAGATTGAAGCGGTCAACAAAGAAGTTGCTACTACCAATACGCATCTAAACAAAACCAACATTCAAATTGAAGAGATCAAAGGTGAAATTAAGTTAGTGAACAGTCGTATTACGCAAATTGATGATCGACTTGGCGGTATTGAAAAGAATCAATTGGCGACCAATGAGCGAATAGACCGGCATATAAGACAACCCTCTCACTCGGAAGTCAAAGCTTCGGGTAACAATGCCTTTAATCTGTGGGAATGATGTGCTCCAAAGACTTTCAGCGTTAAGTTCATTGACTCTCTGTTTGCTGAAGGTGTTTACATGTTTTCACCGATAACCATTTCCAATTGCCGAAATCGTCCTGTTTCTAAAACGATGATGTGTTATGCGATTCATGCTGACAAACCAATCATACTGTGAAAGAGTGGTAATTGGTCTGCCATTGTTTAATCTTGTGTTGGGTTAATATTCTAAAATTTTAAGTTCTGGGGTGTGTCGAATTTGAACACTTCAAATTTATTATTGTTGCACAGCACATACTTGCTAGCAAGGCAATTAGATTCGAATTAAAAATTTTAGTTGGTAATTAAATGGAAATCTCAGGTAGCTCAGTACTTCCAATCTCTCGTCATGAAGTTTGGCGTTCTCTGTACGACGAAAAAATTATCAAAGGGGCAATCAAGGGTTGTTCCGACTTAGAGTGGACCTCGGACTGTGAACTCACTGGCAAAATTAAAACTAAATTCGGACCAGTAAAAGCCGCGTTTGATATAGATCTTCGAGTCAGTGAGCCTGTGGAATTTGAAAGCTACAAAATGACTGGCACGACCAAAGTCGGTCCGATCGGCTATGTTAGTGGTCTGGTAAAATTTCGCCTGGAGGATGCAGATAATGAAAGTTGTGAGATTTTTTATGACGCAGAGTTAAGCATGGGAGGTAAGGTTGCGCAAATTGGTTCGCGACTTATGCACAGTGCGGCTAACAAGATGATTGATGATTTCTTTAAAGCTTTTGTCGCTGGTATAGTGAGTGAAGAAGGCGAAGAAGAACAAACTGACCGAAACGAAAAGTAGCTTATCGAAAATGGATTTTTGAATAAATTTTGCGATTTTTTGAATTTAAGAATTACAATTCACTACAATGAAACTTAAAGCAGTTGGACAATATGATTTTGTGAAATACTGCAAGACGCAGACATCTGAATTAGTCAGATAAATTGGATAGGAGTTAGATATCTATGAATGTAAATGTTTCGATGAATATTAACGGCCAAAGCGTCACTGCCAACGTAGATCCGCGCACATTGTTGGTTGATTTTTTGCGAGTTGACCAGCGGTTGACCGGTACACACGTCGGTTGCGACACGAGTCAGTGCGGTGCCTGCGTAGTTCACGTAAATGGCAAGTCAGTTAAGAGTTGTACTATGCTTGCGGCTCAAGCCAACAATGCCGAGGTTAAAACTATTGAAGGTGTGGCGCAAAATGGTGAGCTTCACCCGATGCAAGCCGCTTTTCGTGAAAACCACGGTTTACAATGCGGCTTTTGCACTCCCGGTGTGATCATGAGTGCGCTGGACTTGGTGAGTGTGAATGCTGATCCATCTGAGCAGGAGATCAGGGAATGGCTAGAAGGCAATCTTTGTCGTTGCACCGGTTATCACAATATTGTTAAGTCGATTCAGGCTGGTGCAAAAGAAATGCGAGGTATGTAATTATGGGTGATACAGGAATTGGTGCCGCAGTACGGCGCACTGAAGATTTACGATTTGTTCGCGGAGCTGGTAAATACACTGATGATATGAACTTGCTTGGTCAAGCTTACGCACATATTTTGCGTTCACCGCATGCACACGCAAAAATCAATTCGATTGATACATCGGCTGCAGCGGAGTCCGATGGTGTTGTTGGCGTATTTACCGCTGAGGACATGTCCGCTTTAGGCGGTATTCCCTGCGGCTGGCAAGTGCATGGCAAAGACGGCAATCCGATGAATGAACCTAAGCATCCAGTGCTTGCGGAAGGTAAGGTTCGCCATGTCGGAGATCCCGTAGCAGTAGTTGTCGCTGAGTCTCGCAATCAAGCTCGTGATGCTGCTGATTTGATTTCTGTGGATTACGAAATCATGGATGCAGTTGTGGATATGCAACAGGCGGTGAACTCAAGCGAAACTTGTGTACATGATGACGTTGGTACTAACGTTTGCTATGACTGGGCTCTCGGTGATAAAGATGCTGTTGATACGGCATTCGCAAATGCTCCACATGTTGCAAAACTTGATCTGATCAACAACCGTCTGATTCCGAATGCAATTGAACCGCGTTGCGCTATTGGAGATTACGAGCAGGCCAGTGGGAATTACACTTTACATACCACAAGCCAAAATCCGCATGTAATTCGATTGTTAATGGGTGCATTTGTGATGGGCATACCTGAACATAAGTTGCGGGTACATGCGCCGGATGTTGGTGGCGGTTTTGGTTCCAAGATTTTCCACTATGCTGAGGAAATCATAGTTACTTGGGCTGCTGCTCAGCTAAATCGTCCAGTGAAGTGGACAGCCGATCGAAGCGAGTCATTCATGTCAGATGCACACGGTCGCGATCATGTTACAAATGTTGAGTTAGCGCTTGACAACGATGGCAAATTTCTTGCCTTGCGCGCTTCCACACTTGCCAACATGGGTGCTTATTTGTCTACTTTCGCACCGTGCGTTCCTACTTATCTGCACGGAACATTGCTGGCAGGTCAGTATGCCACACCAGTAATTTATTGTGAAGTCAAAGCGGTATTTACTAACACTGTGCCGGTTGACGCTTACCGCGGGGCAGGTCGACCGGAAGCCACATACTTACTTGAGCGAATTGTTCAAGTTGCTGCTGATCAAATGGGGATTGATCCTGCTGAAATTCGAAGACGCAACTTCATACAGCCTGACCAATTTCCATATCAAACACCAGTCGCATTAGTGTACGACACTGGCAATTACGAAGCGAGTATGAGCAAAGCTCTTCAAGCGGCTGACTATGCAGGTTTTGCTAGTCGCAAAGCGGCATCCCAGCAAAAAGGAAAACTGCGCGGTATCGGTGTTTCTTCTTACATTGAAGCCTGCGGTATTGCACCATCTAATGTGGTTGGCTCTTTAGGCGCAAGGGCTGGGCTTTATGAGGCGGCGACTGTTCGAGTGAATCCTACTGGATCAGTTAGTATTCTGACTGGTTCTCATTCACATGGACAGGGACACGAAACAACTTTCGCGCAAGTAGTTTCTGAAAAACTTGGAATTGACTTTGACAGCATTGAAGTTGTTCATGGAGATACTGACAAAATTCCCTTTGGAATGGGTACCTACGGTTCAAGGTCGATTGCTGTTGGTGGAACTGCAATTGTTAAAGCACTTGATAAGATCATTGACAAAGGCAAGAAGATTGCAGCTCACTTGTTAGAGACTTCAGAATCCGATATTGAGTTTGAGAACGGTCAGTTTGTAGTACCGGGTACCGATAAGGCTAAAGCCTTTGGTGAAGTTGCTCTAACCGCTTATGTTCCTCACCAATACCCACTTGAAGATTTAGAGCCAGGGTTGGAGGAAACGGCATTTTACGACCCGAAGAACTTTACATTTCCGGCAGGTACGTATATCTGTGAAGTTGAGGTTGATGCAGAAACAGGCGTCGTTGAAATCGCCAGCTTCCATGCGACTGATGATTTTGGCACGATTATCAATCCGATGATCGTTGAAGGTCAGGTGCATGGTGGATTAGTGCAGGGTATTGGACAGGCCCTACTTGAAAGTTGCCATTATGATGAAAATGGACAGTTACTGTCTGGTTCATATATGGACTATACAATGCCTAGAGCAGCAGATGTTCCAAGCTTCACTGTCGACACCACTGTAACTGTATGCGAGCACAATCCGCTCGGTGTGAAAGGTTGCGGTGAAGCCGGGGCCATTGGCTCACCACCTGCTGTGATCAATGCAATAATCAATGCGTTGTCAGAAGTTGGTATTAAAAATCTTGATATGCCTGCTACACCTCATAGAGTTTGGCAGGCAATTCGCGATGCGCAAACAGCTTAAGCAGGAGGTTCAACATGCACGCATTCAACTACAAGAGTCCATCTAGTTTAGCCGAAGCGGCTGAGATGTTACAAAACTCGCAAGACGGTCTTTTACTCGCTGGTGGCCACACTTTATTACCTACCCTGAAACAGAGACTGTCAACTGCGAGCGATTTGATCGATCTTGGTGGTGTCGCCGGTCTCAATGGAATTTCCGTCAGCGGTGATAGCGTCAAGATTGGAGCGATGACTAAACACGCCGAAGTGGCAGCCTCGCTCGATGTTAAGCGGGCAATTCCGGCGCTGTCTGATCTTGCTAGCACTATCGGTGACCCTCAGGTTCGCAACTGTGGCACAATTGGTGGTTCTATTGCGAACAGCGATCCGGCTGCGGATTACCCAGCGGCGCTTGTCGGCTTAGGTGCGACTGTCAATACCAATAGACGTTCAATTTCAGCTGATGATTTTTTCGTTGGTATGTTTGAGACAGCACTTGACGAAGGTGAAATTATTACTTCAGTTACATTTCCGGTGGTGGATTCGGCAGGGTACTGCAAGTTTCCAAATCCAGCATCGCGTTATGCAATTGTTGGTGTGTTTGTCTCACGCAGTTCCAGTGGTGTACGCGTCGCTGTAACTGGCGCCGGGCCTAACGTGTTTCGCGTTAGAGAGATGGAAGCTGTTCTGTCCAGCTCTTTTTCACCAGCAAGCGTGGAGAATATTTCGGTGTCGGCAGAGGGATTGAATAGCGATATCCATGCCAGCGCAGAATATAGAGCTCATCTTGTTACCATCATGGCAAAGAGGGCTGTTGCCGCAGCAGCTAGCTGAGTCAAATAGTTTGCTATACAAGTCGGGTGCGCGATACGTAAGTATCGGGCACCCGAATTTGTATGTAACTCAGGTTGTTTTGACCAATGAATGAATTGACAGCTAACCCGCATGATATCGATGCCACCGAAGCGCTCTTGGCTACAGGTAATTACATTGCGGATAGAAGTCTTGCGACTTCAGTTTACCTTGCATTGAGTTTGGGTCGTCCGTTGTTTTTGGAAGGTGAAGCGGGTGTTGGCAAAACCGAAGTGGCTAAAATCCTGGCTTTGACACTAAGGCGCGAGTTCATACGTTTGCAGTGCTATGAGGGGCTTGACATAGCTTCGGCTGTATATGAGTGGGATTACTCAAGGCAGATGATTGAGATCCGCTTGGCGGAAGCTGAGGGTATTAAAGATAGAAATGAAATTGCAAGTGATATCTACTCAGAGAAATTCCTAATCGAACGGCCTTTATTGAGGGCGTTGTCTAATAACGCGACTAGTCCGCCAGTCTTGCTGATTGACGAAGTGGATCGGGCTGATGAACCGTTTGAGGCGTATCTTTTGGAGATTCTTTCTGATTTTCAGATTACAATTCCTGAAATCGGCACTATGAAAGCCAGAGTGCCGCCGACAGTTATCATCACTTCCAATCGTACCCGCGAAGTGCATGATGCGCTAAAGCGCAGATGTTTTTATCACTGGTTAGATTATCCAGATGCCGAGCGAGAAATCGAGATAATCAATGTAAAAGCTCCAAATTCAAGCGAGCAAATAGCACACCAAATTGTCGCTTTTGTGCAAGAGTTGCGCAGAAAAGATCTGTACAAAGCACCTGGTGTTGCTGAGACTATCGATTGGGCACATGCGTTGGTGCAGATTGACGTGGTAGATTTGGTACCAGAGGTAATCGATAGCACGATTGGAGTTTTGCTTAAATACCAAGATGATGTGGAAAAGATACGCGGCCATGAAGCTGCGCGTATTCTTGAGACAATCCATATAACAGCGTAGTTTTCATAATGGGCGATCTTAAAAAATATGAAGGTAGTCGGTTTGCTGCTAATCTTGTGCATTTTGGTCGAATTCTTCGCATTGCTGGGTTACCTATCGGCACTGGTCGTATGCTTGAAGCAGTACGGGCAGTAAATCAAGTCGGAATTGATAGTCGAGAAGATTTTTACTGGACCTTGCATTCTGTACTCGTAAGCCACCCGCGTGAGCGTTTGATTTTCAATCAAGCATTTTCTGTGTTCTGGAAAAATCATCGATTTATGGAACGTTCAATGGCTGTGCTTATGCCGCAGGTTAGAGTTCCTGACCTAGAAGACTCCTCACAGGAAATGGCACGTAGATTGAGTGATGCTCTATACTCGCGTAAGTTGCCTCAAGATCTGAGTATTGAGCAAGAGCCCGATATTGAACTACAGGCGTCATTGACTTACAGTGACCGTGAGCGTCTGAACAACGCGGATTTTGATTCGATGTCGCAGATCGAATTGGAGCAGGCCAAGTTTGCAATTACCAAGATGCGAGTCGCCTTCTGTCGAATTAAATCCCGTCGGTTTCAAACATGCAAAGCAGGTAACAGGTTGGATATGCGTAAAACTCTGAAAGAGAGTCTGAAAGGTGGTGCTGATTCAATTTCGCTGATACGCTCTAAAAATAAAACTCAACCAGTGTCGGTTGTAATGCTTTGTGATATTTCTGGATCCATGAGTGAATATTCAAGAATGATGCTGCATTTTTCTCATGTGTTAATGTTGAGCCGAAACAAAGTGTCATGTTTTGTATTTGGCACCCGTTTAACCAACATTACCCGTCAGCTTCGCGTTCGCGATGTTGATTGCGCGCTTTCAGATATTGCGCAATTGGTTGAAGATTGGTACGGTGGCACCCGAATTGGTGAGTGTTTGCGAGATTTCAACCGAAATTGGGTTCGCAGGCTAGCGATGCACAATGCGATTGTTTTACTGGTTACAGATGGACTAGACCGCTCAGAGACAGGTGACCTTGAAGCTGAGATTCAGCTGTTACATCGTTCATGTCGTCAGCTGATTTGGTTGAATCCATTGTTGCGCTATGAGGATTTTGAGCCAAGAGTCAGCGGGATACGCACAATGTTGCCTCATGTCGATGCGTTTTTTCCAGTTCATAGTATAAATAGTCTAAAACGACTTTCCGAGATTCTAGGTGCAGTAACTGACCGCAATGAGAGTACGCTCAGTGGAAATCAAGCTCACTGGCGTGGCAAGTTACTAGTTGCCGAAAAAGATTTTGCATCAGTTGGTGCAATATAGTGTTAGATGTCAGAACAAGAAATATCAGTTCTATCTAAAGCTAATGATTGGCTGGAAGCTGGTCACGGTGTTGCAATAGCAACGGTGATTTCAACTTGGGGGTCATCACCTCGTCCAGTAGGGAGCCAGCTAGTTGTAAATGATGCGCGGCAGTTCGAAGGATCTGTTTCCGGTGGTTGCGTGGAAACTGCGGTTATTGAAGAAGCAGTTGACGTTATCGATAATTGTGATTCGAGAACACTTGTTTATGGTGTTTCTAACGAACAGGCTTGGGAGGTTGGGTTGGCTTGTGGGGGTCAGATTGAGATTTATGTTGAGCCACTTGTTGGCGACTAGCGAGGCGTCTACCTGTTGTGAAGCTCTCAATACTCAGGCAAGTCATACAATCAAGAAAGGACAACATTTCAATCGCAGTTGTTACGACACTTGATGATGGTGCCCAGTACACCTGCACATCAGATCTCCTCGATAATCAAGATACCAAACAGGCCGCGGTTGCTGATGCTTTTCGTCGCGACCGAAGCCAGTTAGTTGAGATTGAAGGCAGGAGAACTTTCATTCAAATTTTCAGTAATTCGCTCAGATTGTTGATTGTTGGTGCGGTGCATGTCGCAAAACCTCTAATTTCAATGGCACAATCATGCGGATACGTAGTTACATTGATTGATCCGAGGCGCGCATTTGCATCAGTTGATCGGTTTCCAGATATAGATCTAGTCAATGAATGGCCGGATTTAGCGCTAGCTAGACTTGGCATGGACCGAAGAACTGCAGTTGTTACATTAACGCACGATCCAAAGCTTGATGAACCGGCGCTGATTGCTGCATTAAATTCTGAGGTGTTCTATATTGGAGCTTTAGGGAGTCGAAGAACTCACCAAGACCGGTGCGAGAGGTTGCGTCAGGAACAGATTACCGAAGAACAGTTGAAACGGATTCATGCGCCTATAGGGCTTGATATCGCTGCTGAATCGCCGGCTGAAATTGCTGTTTCAATTATGGCCGAAATCACGCAAAGATTGCGTCAACGGAGTCGCCAGTGAGATTTGAGCGAATGCCAGTTGCGCAGTCTGAAGGTGCCATACTGGCGGGGTCTTTGGAAGTGCTGGGCCGCAAATGGAAAAAAGGTCGTGTTTTGTCGCGCTTTGACGTTGAGATATTGCAAGATCAGAGCGTAGAGACTGTTGTAGTTGCGAAACTGGACGAAAAGGATGTTGATGAGGATAGGGCGGCTGAGGCGATTGCACGCGTAATCGCTGGAAAAGGTGTTGAATTGAGGCCAGCTGCCACTGGACGTTGCAACCTTTATGCTAAGCAACGTGGTTTGTTGTGGCTGCGAGATGATAGGATTCATCAGATCAATATGGTTGATGAGGCATTCACCGTTGCCACACTTCCATCGTACTCAAGCGTCTATGTTGGGAGATTGCTTGTTTCGGTCAAGGTAATACCGTTTGCAGTCGGTCGTGATTTGCTTGATGATTGTATTACTGTTGCCAAACATGGCTTACCGCCAATCAATGTTCTGGCCTATCAACAACTTTCAATTGGTTTGATCCAAACCCGTACCGAGGGATTCAAATCAAGCTTATTGGAAAAAGGAGAAAGAATGTTGAGGAATCGAGCAGAGCAATTCGGATCCGACATTAAATTTTCTGACGTATGTGATCATCATGAGAAACAGGTAGCCAAGCTTGTTGGTGCCTATGCGGATAAAGATCTTGATTTGATATTATTGTTGGGAGCTTCTGCCATACAAGACAGAAATGATGTCATTCCCAAAGGAATTATTGATGCCGGTGGACGAATTGAGCATTTTGGCATACCAGTGGATCCCGGTAATTTATTACTGATGGCAAAGCTCGGCAAAACCAAAGTGCTTGGTTTGCCCGGTTGCGTTCGCTCACCCAAACGAAACGGATTCGATTTTGTTTTTGAGCGATTGGCAGCCGGCTTGGAAATATTGCCGGAAGATGTTATGAAAATGGGAATAGGGGGCATCTTGACTGAGCCGTCCCGTCGTCCTGAAAGGCGGACAGTTGTCACTTCCCATCCTGAATCTGGCATGAAAAAAGTGGTAGCGATTGTACTGGCGGCTGGTGAATCAACACGTATGGGTAATGACAATAAGTTGCTTCTTGATGTTGGTGGACGGAGTGTTATTGCGCAGGTGGTCCAAAATTTGGTGAAATCTAAAGTAAACCGAGTTTTAATTGTGACTGGACATGAATCTGAACAAGTTCGCTCTGAACTTGCAACTTATGACGTTTCATTCGTTCAAAACCCAGAGTTTTTCAGCGGGCTTAGCACGTCGCTAAGAACAGCATTGGCTGAGGTACAGCAGGAGTATGATGGTGCTTTGATTTGTTTGGGTGATATGCCGTTTGTGAAAAGTGAAGATGTTAATGCACTAATTGATGCATTTGATCCGGTTGTTGAGCACAATATCTGTGTACCGACTTACTGCAACAAACGCGGTAATCCAGTACTATGGGATAAGCGCTACTTTCAGGAAATGATGGAAGTGCGTGGTGATGTTGGGGCTAAGCATATCATTGGCGACTATGAGGAATATGTCATTGAGGTTGAAATGAAAGAGCAAGGGGTTGTTATGGACTTGGATACACCAGCAGCGTATTCCCAATGGCTTGTCGAAAAACACGCAATTGACAAAAAATGAACTTTGGTCGCGTGTTTGACACCTAGAGTGATTGGTGAGAGTGTGGAATCCGAAGTTTATTGGCGACTTGGTTTTTTCTTTACGGTGATGGTGGTAATCGCAATTTGGGAAACTACCCGGCCCAAGCGTACTTGGCAATTGTCGCGGTTGTCAAGATGGGCTAATCATCTGACATTGTCATTAATCAATACGGTAATTGTGCGGTTGTTTATTCCTCTGACTGTTGCCGGATATGCATTTTCACTTGAGTCTGCCGGTATCGGCATGCTGAACTGGTTGAGCTTGCCTTATTTGCCGGCTGTTGTTTGCGGTGTGATATTGCTTGATCTTGCAATTTACGCTCAGCATTACTTATTCCATAAAATTGACTTTTTTTGGCGATTTCACCGAATGCATCATACCGATCTTGATTTTGATGTGACAACCGGCATTCGCTTTCATCCGATTGAAATTGTTATTTCCTTGCTTATTAAAATTGCAGTTGTTACTGCACTAGGACCGCCTGTTGTTGCAGTCATAGCATTTGAAGTGCTATTGAATGCTACTTCAATGTTCAACCATGGCAATATCGCCTTGCCGCAACAGTTTGACCGAATGTTAAGAATGATAATCGTGACACCGGACATGCACCGCGTGCATCACTCTGTAATTAGAAATGAGACTGATAGCAATTTTGGTTTTAACTTATCGTGGTGGGATTGTATATTTGGCACCTATAAGAGCCAACCAGACAAAGGTCATCAAGACATGAAAATTGGATTGCCCATATTTAGACAAGATATGGAAAACAGGGTTGACCGATTGATTAGTCAGCCTTTTCGCACTGTGCAAGAGTGATGGGAATTTAAGTTCGGATACCACTTTCAATCAATGTTAGGTCGATTGAGCGGTCAAGCTTGTCAACAATCTCATCTGCAATCTCTTCATCGATGATATATGGCGGTGCAATTAGAACATGATCGCCTTTAAGACCATCAGCAGTGCCCCCGCCAGGATAGCAAAGAAGCCCGTTTTGATGGCACACGCGTTTCAAATTGATATGGAATGATAAGGAAGGGTCGAATGTTTCTTTGGTATCGCGATTAGCGACGAATTCAACACCGATGAATAGCCCGCGTCCTCTAATATCTCCAACATTTGGATGTGAGTCAAATTTTAAGCGGAGTTGATTGACTAGATATTCACCTTGGCGTTGAACATTTTCAATTAAATTTTCTTTCTCAATAGTTTCCAGCACTGCAAGAGAAGCAGCACAGGCTATGGGATGACCCATGTAAGTGAAGCTGCTAAGAAATGCCCCTGAACCAGATCTTAGAGCATTGTAAATTTGAGGTGAACACAGAGTTGCAGCGATGGGTTGATACCCACCGCCAAGTCCTTTTGCCACAACAGCAATATCTGGCACGACATTGTCCTGCGTACAACTCAGAAAACTACCGGTACGCCCCGTGCCGCACATCACTTCGTCAAGTATCAGCAGAATATCGTATTGGTCGCACAGTTTGCGCACACCGCGAAGGTAATTTCTGACTGGTGGTAGCACTCCAGCTGTAGCGCCGCCAACCGATTCGGCGACAAATCCAATGACATTTTCAGCTCCCAATTCTTCAATTTTGGCTTTGAGCTCATTGACAAGCCTATTGCTGTAAGCCACTTCATCTTCATTGTCAAACATGTGACGGTAGGGGTAGCATGGTGATACTGTGTTCGATGGGATAAGAAGCGGTTGGAACGGTTTCTTACGATGCGTGTGTTGGCCTATGGCGAGCGCTCCCAAGGTATTGCCGTGGTAGCTTTGGCGGCGCGAGATGAAATACTGGCGTGAGTTTTCGCCGATTTCGTAGTAGTATTGCCGCGCCAGCTTAAGTGCTTTTTCCATTCCCTCAGATCCACCACTAGAGAAAATAACATGATTTAGCGGGTCAGGTGCCATGTAGGTGATTTTGTCAGCCAGCTGTTCAGAAATTGCAGATGTAAAGAAGCCAGAATGCACGTATGCGAGTTCTTGAGCTTGCTTTTTAATAGCTTTGATAGGTGCCGGATGATTGTGACCCAGACAGGAAACAGCTGCGCCACTGCTTGCATCTAGATACTTGCGGTTACTGCTGTCATAAAGATACGCTCTGTTACCATGTGTTGCAAGCGGAGGAACAGCACGTGTGTTTCTATGAATAATATGGGACAAAGCGGAGTTCTCAGGGTAGACTAGTTGAAATATTCAGATAATAACAATTGAGTTCTTCACAGAATTGCCATACAAAATTTTATCAGTTAGTATAGATATCGGCGTAATTTCTGTGCGTGAGGCATTGATTGATCAAAATATAGCAGACTACCTAACAATGATGTGTTCACAATGGATGAATTGGTTACATTTTGAATGGTGTTTTGAGTGCCAGCTCAATCTAATTACTAATCTGGTGAACATCGAACGGGCTTAGACACTATTGATGCCTGAACCAATCGATGATGGCACTTACAGATTTCAAATCTTTGCTTCTAAACTTCAACGAGTGATACAATCGTTTAGATGAACTGCTTTTCTGATATATAGTTGTGGATGTGATATTACATTTGAATATAAGGCAATAACTCATGAATTTCAGTGATGAGACTATCCGTAATCGACTGCGTCGGTTTAGTGAAGACAGCAAATGGGAATTCAAGCAGTTTGATTTCAATGGCAATGCGCCAGTAAGTCCAAAGAGAGATGACATTGCTGACGAGCTGTGCGCATTCGCTAATGCAAGTGGTGGTGTGCTCTTGTGTGGTGTGTCAGATGACGGGCAGATACAAGGCATGTCTAAAGAGCGGATGAAAGCAGTCGGCCAGTTGCTAGTGGAACTCAGTACCGATGCCATTAGACCGCCTCTGCATATAAATATTGAGCATCGAGAACTTGACAATAAGGTTTTCATACTCGTTGAGGTGCCGCAAGGTGATGCAGTTCATGAACGAGATGGGCGCTCATTTATTAGAGTTGGTCCGACTAAGCGCCGCCTTGAAGTTGATGAACGATTGAGGCTAGCGCAAAAACGAGCTCAGAACCGATATTTATGGTTTGACAAACAAATCGTGGCGGAGGCGGGTTTTGAGACGTTTGAAGAGCGGTTGTGGGAACCACTTCTTAGCGTGACTGGAGCGACTGACCCTCGCCAAGGACTGATAAATCTTCGTCTGTTGGCAAAGGACGAAGCCGGTGTGGTTAGAGCGACTGTTGCCGGTGTTTTGCTTTGCACCAAATGGCCGCAAGAGTGGTTAGCGCAAGCTACAATAATCGCTACACTATATCGTGGAAAAGATCGAGCTTCAGGTCAGCTAGACTCGCAGGAAATTGTTGGTCCGCTACCTGAGCAAATTGCTGACACAGTGAAATTTATCAAGCGAAATATGCGCATTGCCGCACGTAAATTACCCGAACGAGAGGATATGCCGCAGTACAGTATTACTGCGATATTTGAAGCCGTAGTCAATGCAGTCACGCATCGCGACTACTCCATCTCATCGCGTCGGATTAGGATCTCAATGTTTGAGGACCGTCTGGAGATTGATTCGCCTGGGTCACTTCCGAATGGAATAACTGTAGAAAGCATGGGAGAAAGTCAAGCAACGCGCAACGAAGTGATTGCGTCAATATTCGGAAGAATAAATGTTGGTGATATGCCTGGTTCAAGTCATCGGCGATATCTAATGGAACGTCGAGGAGATGGTGTTTCTATAATCCAAAGGGAAACTGAGGAAACTGCTGGTATCCAACCAGTGTATAAAACCAACGAAACCAATGTCATGTTGAACATCCCCTCTGCTAAACTTGAGCTAACTCCTAGTAATGCGACTGTTATAGTGCGAACCAAGGGTGTTCCGATAGCAGGAGTTGAGGTATTGGTCATCTTTCCGAACAAGACGTGGCAGCTATCTTCAACTGACAAGTTTGGTGTGGCAGGTTTTGATCTGTATACAACGCATCTACAAATGACTGTTTACGTAGCAGCACCAGGGTATGCTGCCGGCATTGAAAGAAATTGGAGTCCCAACAAGGGAGATTTATTGCTTGAACTTTGTCCAGTTGAGACCGGCGGAGGCTCGGCAATTTTCACACGCGATTCTGGGCACCTGCCCGGCCTGCGCGGGCAACTAAATCCAATTAGAGATCATTTAGACCGAACTTATCTTTATGCAGACAATATCTCGATTAATGAGGGACGGCAGCAGCCTGTATCGTTTCGGCTAGGCAAGTCAATGCTGCTTACGGATTCGCATGGCTATGAATTGTCAATAACCATCATTGACATTGTTGGACGTTCTTCACTGGTGGAATATCGGCAAATCGGGCGTTAAATAGCCTGAACTCATGCAGTGAATATAACTATCATTTGCGGGTTCTGGTAGTAGTCGCAAGTATGCAAATGAGATACAAGACGATTTCTGATTAAAGAGTGCTTTTTGTTGGTACGGTTAATCCAACGGCAACGGTACTCGTTTGCTCAAATAGTATACTGGAAGCATGTTTAATGCAGAGTTTTGTATTTCTATAAAAGGGCATGTTTTTACTCACTTTCTATTCTTGATTGACGTTCGGATTTGATTGAATTTGAACAAAATTTACGAAAGGCATGCAAAAACATAGATAATTGAAAAATTGGCTGATGTTTATTTGTACAGGAATTGTTTTGTCAAGAAATAATTACTGCCTTCATTGATTTTTTTCTAGGAGAGACACACTATAAAAATGAGTGATATCAAACTGCTTTTTTTGTCAAAAGATGACATAGATGCGCTGGATTTCAGTGCAGATGAGATATTGAATGCCATTGAAACTGGCTTGATTGCCCATGGGCGGCGCAAAGTGATCATGCCGTCAAAGAGTCATCTGGTTTTGGACTTTCCGAATAAGCTATTCAACATTCTCAAGGGTTATGTTGAGGATGTAAACGCAGCGGGCGTGAAAATAATCGGTGATTTCCATGACAACTATCAACATAATCTGCCATCTGAGTTTGCTATGCTGACGCTTTACAACCCTCAGACTGGGGTGCCCATGGCGATTGTTGATGCAACTGTAGGCACTTGGATGCGAACCGGTGCAGTCACTGCATTGGGTGCGAAGTACTTGGCTGCTAAGGATTCAAAAGTGCTTGGCCATATTGGTGCCCGCGGCACTTCGTGGTACAACGTCCGCTTACTTGATAAGATTTTCGATTTTGAGGAAATTAGGGTTACTAGCAGGCGATCTGAATCAAGAGAGCGTTTCGCGGAGGTACTGTCGGCAGAGCTCAACAAGAAAATCCAAGTTATGGACAACGCAAAAAACACCGTGAAAGATGCTGACATAATCATTGATGCCTCGCGTCTTTTACAGCATGAAATACTAGTCGCTGATTCCGATGTCAAACCAGGTGCACACTTGCAGGCTTATGGTGCGGTATTGTCAGTAGAAAGAACTTTGCCATTTAATGTAGACAAGTTTGTTGTTGATGATTGGAATCAATGCAAAATCTCCCCGTATGGGCAATTTGCAGAGTTGGTGCAGAGCGGGGAACTTCGCGATGAACATGTATATTGCGATGTTGGTGAGATTGCCGCGGGGTTGAAACCCGGTCGTGAATCGGCAACTGAACGTAGCCTTTTTTGGCACAAAGGATTTGCTGTCAGCGACATAATGATGGGTATGATGGCAGTTGAGAAAGCGAGAAAGTTGGGTATTGGTACAGAGCTTCTCTACTGCTCTTCTCCGCGTGACATGTAATTTGCCGGGTACGGATTAGTTGAATGTCACATAAAGCGATACCTAGAAAGAAGTCGAATTTAGTCTGGATTGATCTTGAAATGACAGGTTTGTCCCCAGAGGACGACCGAATCATTGAAATTGCGACCGTCATCACAGATATACATTTGGAAATCATTGCCGAAGGTCCGGAACTGGTTATACATCAGAGCGAAGAGAGAATAGCTGCAATGGATAAATGGAATCAGAAAACACATGGTGAAAGCGGACTAATTGAGCTGGTTCGACAGTCCGAAATTACTGAACAGGAAGCGGAGAAGCGCACGTTATCATTTATACGACACCACGCAGTCAAGAGCCGTTCACCGCTATGTGGCAACGCCATTTGTCAAGACCGTCGGTTTTTGGATCGCTATATGCCTTCGCTGTCTCAATTTCTACACTACAGGCACCTTGATGTCAGTACTATCAAGGAACTGGCAAAACGGTGGCGGCCGGATTTGACATCAAATAAGGATAAAAAAAGCAAGCACCGCGCTAAAGACGATATTTTGGAGTCGATCGAAGAGCTTCGACTGTATCGGGACCAATTTTTTTTGACAAACCCAATTGAATTCGAATAAGCGCTTGTCTGAGGATTTCTTTCTAAAGGATTTTGAGCGGGAAATGCTTAACAATGAGCATGGCTATCCGCGGCAATGGGCTATCAAGCAACAGCTGGCAGTTGGTAAATTTTTTGGCGCCCGCTACTTTGTTGAAGTGTCTCAGGCACATGTGATGTGTGACACCGAATCGCTTGGACTAGCCGGAATCGAGCATCTTGAAAAACTTGCTGGATATCCAGTAGATCAGCGGAAGGTTTGCATTCCTGCCATCACAGATCCTAGAGGAATAGATCTTAGCAAATACAAGCAGCTCAAACAACCTGAGAAATTTGCCGAACGAGAGCGACGCGCGAGTATAGCATTGGAGTCTATGGGAATATTGATGACCGATACATGTATTAACTATCAGACGGTTTTTCCACCAGTATTTGGTGAGAGTGTGGCATTCGGGGATACGGGTTCGGTAATTTACGCAAATAGTGTATTGGGAGCGCGAAGCAACTTTGAGGGAGGACCTGCTGCGTTAGCAGCTGCATTGACTGGAAGGGTGCCAGGTTACGGATACCATTTGGATGGTCACCGATTGGCCACACATGGTTTTCATGTTAAATTCACACCTCAGACTCTTTCGGATTGGGGGGCGTTAGGTGCGGTAATAGGCAAGAAAACCGGTTCATACTGGGCAACTCCATTTATTAGCGGAATCTTTAATGCGCCTACTTCCGACCAACTCAAGCACTTCGGTGCGGCTTTGGCCAGCTATGGTTCAGTACCAATGTTTCACATGCAGGATATTACCCCGGATGCACTGGAGATGCCGGAGTTGCAAAAGAACGCCTTAGAACAGACAGTAGAAATTGATTTGTCAGATATCCGGGCACTATATACCAGATCAGAAGAATCGGTGAAGGTTGACGTGGTTGTTTTTGCTGCGCCGCAACTATCTTTGTTTGAGATTGAAAACGTGGCGAATATGCTGAGTGGTAAAAGTGTCTGCGAATCGACGGCACTTCTTATTGCAACCTCACCAGAGCTGAAGTCGGCTTGTGATCGATTTGGTTTGACAGAAAAATTGGAACAAGCTGGCGCTGCTCTTCTGAGCGGTGTTTGTTTCTATCAAATGTATGCTCGGGAACTTGCGGAAGCTAACGGCTGGAAGACACTCACCAGTAACTCGGCTAAATTGGTAAATATCATATCTGGATACGGTTATGAGCCTATGCTTGCGACAACTGAACAGTGTGTTGAGGCTGCCATCAATGGAGTGATATGAGGCCGTTGTGAAGAGATTCAATTGTAGTGTTGGTATTGGAGAGTTGGTGACTGCCAAGGCGCTTGTTGCCAACGATGACTTTAGTGCTCGCTATGATTTGGATCGACTTAAAGGCATATTTTCCAGACCATTGCATACTTTGTATGGTGAAAGTTATGTTGGTAAAATTCTGGTGCTAAATACAGCCAAAGGTGGAGTTGCGAGTTCTTGGATGCTATTTGATATGGTTGAACGCGGAATGGCACCCAAAGCGCTTGTTTTAAATCTAGCAAATCCAATTATGGCACAAGGAGCGGCATTTGCTAACTTGACATTGGTTCATCAATTTGATGTTGATATCACTGCGGAGATAACGAAAGAACAGGTTGTAACTGTCGACCCAGTGGCGGGTTTCGTTGAAATCCATTAAGGAGTTTGTAATCAGTTGGAGTATTTGCAATATAGTGCTGGGGTGTACTTCCAAGCGCCGAATATTACGCTTATGTGCACAAATTAGCAAAAGAGCTTTGATTTTTGGCGTGTGACGTCAAGTAAAGAGGCTAATTCGATTGGAAAGTGTGGGCCGTGCAGGAATCGAACCTGCGACACCCTGATTAAAAGTCAGGTGCTCTACCAACTGAGCTAACGGCCCGCAAGCTGTGCCAAACATGAAATCTAAGGGGTTTTAGCAAGAAAAACCGACCTGAAAAGCCATGCAAAGGCATGGCTAGTGGAATAGCAGTTGCAGTTTCCAAGTACTTTGCGAAAATACCTAGTTGGCGAAATGAAGTAATTTCATTGATAATGAACAATTGAAACAAAGCGTGTGCATTTCAAGTTAACACTCAATGACATAACAGCTTATCGTTGCCCGACCTTAATCGCCAACTAGCTTAATATTATATTCTGTGAATTGGTAAGACAAGTATCTATTTCGATGACAGTCAAATTGGGATTTTTGATTTGATAGCGTTCTTAGTTGAACGCGTACTATTTCCAATATTGCTTAGCAAGGGTTTCCGCTTTTTGTAATTCATCTCAAGCTGTTGCTTCTTCAGAAATTGGGCTGTATTCAAATTGAAACTCTCTGTTATCTCCGGCACTAATTCAAACATAAGCCTATATGTAGTTTTATTGGAACCTATCCTCTTGATATAAAGCAAACTCATTTAGTGCTGTGCCATATTAATATCGTATTTTCCAATCAATTTTTGATAGTCAATCATTGAGAAATCGGTAAATCATGTTTGCAAATTCAAAGGACTGGTCATCAATAGCATGCTGTAGGGCTGTCCAACCGTCTTTGTCTTTAGCGTTCAAGTTGGCGCCGTGTTGCAGAAGCGCCTTTGCAACGTCTACACTATCGTAAATTGCAGCTTCATGTAACGGTGTTCTACCTTTATCATCTCTAGCGTTTGCGTCAGAACCATGTTGTAGCAGATGTTCTGCGACTGCGGGGACATCCCTAAACGCTGCATCATGTAGAGGTGTACTGCCATATTCATTTTTCGCATTTGCGTCGGCCCCATGCTGCAATAAAATCAGAGCAGTGGAGTGGTCATTAGTTCTAGTTGCTTTATGCAATGGTGTGTGACCACGACTTTCTTCAGCGTTTACGTCAGCCCCATTCTGCAGCAGAAGTTGCAAAGTTGTGTTGGAATTGTTTATAGCTGCTACATGAAGTGGTGTCCAGTCGTTGACCATGCCTTCTGACCTCGTGTCAACATTGTCGCCTTGCTGTAACAAAAATTCGGCTATAGCGGTGCTATCATACATTGCTGCATCATGAAGCGGTTTTCGACCAGTTATATTTCCAGCATTCATGTCGGCCCCATGTTGTAAAAGCAGATTCGCTACAACGGTGTTGTTTTCTTGAGCGGCAAAATGAAGTGGTGTGTCACCATTGTTGTCTGAAGCGTTTACGTTAGCATCGAAGTTTAGTAACAGCTGTGCGGTTTCGATGCTATTGAATTGTGTTGCAATGTGAAGCGGTGTCAAACCTTCAAAATTTCCTAAATTCACCTTGGCGTCGCGTTGTAGAAGAATTTGGGCGACTTCAGTACTATTACTAGCCGCTGTCAGATGTAACGGTGTGTTGTTTTCAACGTCTGATGGGTTTACGTCGGCACCCCTCTGCAAAAGCAGATTTGTAATAGCGGAGTTATTTCTGAGCGCAGCAACATGTAAAGGTGTGAAATTTTCGATGTCTTTTGAGTTAATATCATAGCGTTGCAACAATATTTGAGCATTGGTCGTATCGTCATTGTATGCCGCCATGTGCAATGGCGACCAACCGCTCGTCAAACCAAAAATCCCAATATCGGATTCTTCAAGTTCAAAATTCCGGCCGAAAGTCTTGCGCGCGACTTCAGAGGCTGTTCCGCTTGGTCCTTGCACAGAACCATCGGCATATGCTAGCATCAACAGGCTAACGATATCCTGTCGTTGCATTGAAGACGCCATGTGCAGTAGCGTAGCACCATCCGGTGCTTTTAGATTGACATCTGCCCCCATTGATATTAGTTTTTCAACTACCAGCTTGTTACCTATTTTCACTGCATACATGAGAGCTGTCAGTCCTTGCAGGTCGCGAGCGTTGATGTCGGTTCCTGATGCCAATTCTCTATCGATAGCTGTCAGGTCGCCGGCTTGAACGGCTTGGTGCAATGTACTAAGATGTTGACTGATTTTTTTTAATGAGTATCTTACTTTGACTTGTGTATCAGACACTTCATCTTCTCCCGCCAACTTCGCCCCGAAAATGTTAGCGTTAGCTGTCACTAACCCGCCGGTTGGCAACTCATTTTGAGTCCCTGGCCGAGTACTTAGGGGAATATTCTTGGTGATGTAGTAGGTGCTGTTTGTTTTTTCGATCTCAGTGAGTGCATTTGAAAATGCAGCAGGTTGTGTCTGTACCGAGTACATTGTTGATTGCTTGACTGTGAGAAAACCTGTCCTAGGGTCGTGCGACCCTTGTGCGCTTGAAACAAGGTTTTCGAGTCCGACAGCAAGGGCCGCTGTAAGAATCAACAAAGGGCAAAGGGCAGTGCGCTTGAATGAAATGTGTGTTGTTACGGCAGTTTTGCCTTCTCTACTGTTAATCTGCATTGCGTTTATGATTCGTTTAAAGAAATGATACGGGTCCAGTTATATTTATCTTCCATCTCTCCCCTTTGAATTCCGACTAAGGTTTTGTACAACTTCTGACTAAGCGCCCCAACTGAACCACCGTTAACCTCATACAGCTTATCTCTGTAACCAATACTTCCAACAGCTGTAATAACAGCGGCTGTGCCACAGCCAAATGCTTCTTGCAAAGTGTTGCTTTCCACACCGCTTATGATCTCATTGATGTCTATCAATCTCTCCTCACAGCGGATGCCCATATCTTCCACAATTTTAAGAACACTATCGCGAGTTACACCGGGCAGAATAGTTCCGAGTAGCTTTGGTGTCACTAAGGTGTTATCGATGAGAAAACAAATATTCATCTGACCAACTTCCTCAATGTAACGATGCTCCACCCCGTCAAGCCACAAAATTTGTGCAAAGTCATTTTCACGGCCTTTGTCAGTGGCGAGAAAGGTGGCAGCGTAGTTGCCACCAACTTTAGCGTACCCAGTACCACCCTGGATTGCTCGCGTGAATTTCTCTTCTGCTTTCAATGAAACAGCCGGAGAGTCAGGTCCAAAATACGTACCAACTGGTGAGGTGGCGATTAAAAATCGGTATCGATTTGCAGGACGAACGTCTAACTGTGGCTCATCTGCAAACATGACTGGTCGCACATACAACGCTTGTCGTTCACCCGGTGGTACCCATTGGTGGTCGACCCGAACCAATTCTTCAATAGCGTTAATGAAAATATCCATGTCAAAGCCAGGCATGCACATTCGCTCGCAAGATGCTAACATGCGCTTGTAATTCATCTCAGGTCGAAAGATCCTTATTTGATTGTCAACACCCCGATAGGCTTTCATGCCCTCGAATATGGTTTGCCCATAATGCAATGAAGCAGAAACTGGGTGAACTTCGATCAAGCCGAATGGTTCAATTCGGTGGTTATGCCAATTCCCATCATAGTATTCCATAGCGAATACATGATCACTGAATTCGGTTCCAAATCGGAGATTGTTGAAATCAATTTCTGAGATTCGACTTCGTTTGGTTTTGTGAATTTGCATTGTGGCTACTAGTGGGCGGTTTCTGTATAAGTAAACAGGGACTTGGTAAAATCTAATATTACCATGAATATGTTATGTATTTTCTACCAAATTTTTGTTGTCAGTGAGATTTATGCAACACAGTTGCCACATATAACCTTGCACTATCAACGTGAGAATGGAATTATAAGTGTTGCAAGCACGTGAAATAATACTCTGACTTGAACTGAGCGAAATACAGTAAAATACTCACTTCTGTTTTTAACTACCTCCAATTTGGATTTAATCCAACTAAATACAAAATTATTTTCTCTAATATGTTATCTAACATTGACTCAAGCGAGACGGTACTAGTCGTAGGCGGTGGTATAAGCGGGCTTACAGCAGCGCTGGAAATTGCTGAGTATGGACTTGATGTCATCTTAGTTGAGAAAAATCCATCGCTTGGTGGTCGCGTCTCGCAACTCTACCGTTACTTTCCCAAACTCTGCAGGCCAAACTGTGGTTTTGAAATCAACTTAAGAAGACTTCGCGTTAACCGACGCATCAGACAGTTGACAATGAGCGAAGTTGCAGATGTTGAGGGTGTTCCTGGCCGCTACCGCGTTACTATAGATACAAAACCGCGTTATGTTACAAGCAATTGCACTGCATGTGGGGAATGTGCGAAAGCAGTTGAGACAATGATTGACAGTCCACATGATTATCAGCTTGCGAAAACGAAAGCTGCTTATCTTCCGCACAACATGGCGCATCCCCCAAGATACGTTATTGATCCCTCGATCATTGGCACCGAAGACGCTGAACGAGCAAAAGCTGCTTGCAAGTATGACGCGATAGATCTTGATATGAAACCGGCTACCACACAGATTGAAGTTGGCGCGATTGTGTGGGCAACCGGCTGGCAACCTTACGATGCCAGTAAAATTCAACCTTATGGCTATGACCGCTTTGACAATGTGATTACGAGCGTTGAGTTTGAAAGATTGTTAGATCCATTTGGTCCGACCAAGGGTAAACTGGTACGCCTGTCTGATAACAGTCCTGCGAAAAACGTGGCATTCATCCAGTGCGCGGGGTCGCGTGACCGCAATCACTTGTTGCACTGCTCAAGAATTTGCTGTACCGCGTCGTTAAAACAAGCAACATACGTTGGTGAACAATACAATTCTGAGGCGACAGCTTCTATCTACTACATTGATATGCGGGTGATTGATCGACTTGAAGATTTCTATCGCAAGGTGAAGAGTGAAAATCAGGTTCGCTTCATCAAGTCCAAGGTGGCTTCAATTACCGAAGACGCAAAGACAAAAGATGTGGTTTTGCATGGAGTGGATACTGAAGGGTACCATCGTTATTCGAACTCGCATGATCTTGCGGTTTTAGCTATTGGCATGCAACCCAGTGTAGATTTCAGTCAATTTTCGAATTCACTTGCGACTGACCGTAGCGGGTTCATCCAGATTAACCAACCCAATGGTGCAATGTTTGGTGCTGGTTGTGCGTCCAACGCTTTCGATGTCAACCGCTCTGTACAAAATGCCACGGCAGCTGCCTTGCGTGCTGTGCAGGCTATACGCCGAGCGAGTCGCGGGCTACCGGTTCGGGTCGCGGCTTAGTTGTTACTCTGGCTACCATGACTAGTGAAATTAGAACTGCCGCGTTTATTTGCCACGGCTGTGGTATCGGCGAGCGCACCGATACTGAGCAACTAGAGCAGGTTGCCCGCAAAGAAGGTCGTATCGACGAGGTTGTGCACCATGAATTTCTCTGTGGTGACAATGGTGTAGATACAATTCGAAGTAGTATTGATAATAAAGATCTAACCCATATTGTTCTTGCGGCTTGCTCATCGCGCGCTAAAACGGAAAATTTTCAGTTTGATGACCTTGCCGTGTCAAGAGTAAATATACGCGAAAATGTAATCTGGAGTCATGGTGATGATGCAGATGTTGAAAATGTCCAAGCTTCGGCTGATGATTACATGCGTATGGGGTGTGCAGAAATCAAACATATCAAGCGGCCGTCAATCAACTCTGAAACAGGTGTTAATCGACGAATTCTTGTAGTGGGTGGCGGAGTTAGCGGACTCACTGCGGCGCTTGAAGCGGCCAATACCGGCTATGAAGTGCTGCTATGCGAAAAACAGGACAAACTCGGTGGTTGGGCTTCCAAGTTGCATCGTAGAGTGCCTGTGCGCGAACCTTATCGAGAACCGGCCATTACTGGCATTGAGCATTTGATCGCTCAAGTTGAGTCTGAACCGGGTATTACAGTGTTTTTGAATTCAACCATTGCTCGTACCAGTGGGGCACCGGGGCAGTTTTCGGTTGATATCCAAAATGGTTTGTCTACCATGACTGAGAATGTTGGGGCTATAGTTCAAGCAACTGGATTTACCAACTATGACGCGTCAAATTTGCCCGAGCTCGGTTATGGAAAAAGTCCGGATGTGGTAGACCAATCGCAGCTTGAACAGCTCGCATCTATAGCAAATGGTAAACCAATTAAACGTCCCTCTGATGGAGGGCCTGTGCAATGCGTCACGTTTATCCAATGCGCTGGTCAAAGAAGTGAAAAAGAAAACCATTTGCCGTACTGCAGTGGCCACTGTTGCAATACGAGTATCAAGCAAGCAATGTATTTCAAAAATGCCAACCCTGAAGTTGATGTCAATATTATCTATGACGACCTTAGGTCCCCAGGCAACGCTGAGGACTTCTACCGAAGTGCTCAGCTAAAGGGTGTTACTTTCACTAAGGGAACAGTTAGTGAAGTTGGTGTAGAAAACGGTGTCTTGCAGGTGCGGTTTGATGACAAGATACTTGGCAAAGGATCAACCATGGTTGCTGACTTGGTAGTGCTCGCGACGGGTCAGGTGCCAAATTCGGGTGTTAATTGCGATGTAGTTGAAGAAGACGCGGACAACACAATTAAGGTGTCAGTAGATTCAATTCTAAATTTGAATTATCGACAGGGGCCAGATTTACCGCATTTGCAACATGGGTTTGCAGACTCACACTTCATCTGCTTTCCATATGAAACACGTCGAACCGGAATTTACGCTTGCGGCCCTGTGCGACGGCCAATGGATATCGCACAGGCCATTGAAGATGCAACCGGCGCGGCATTTAAGGCCATTCAGTCTGTTGAAAGTGCGTACTCTGGACGCGCAGTCCATCCTCGTTCAGGTGATCTTAGTTTTCCGACTTTTCGACGAGAAGGTTGCACCCAATGCAAGCGTTGCACAGTTGAATGCCCATTTGGTGCCATTGATGAGGATGAGCAACGTTATCCAGTATTCAATGAATCGCGTTGTCGACGTTGTGGCACTTGTATGGGAGCTTGCCCGGTACGGGTGATTTCATTTGAGAACTATTCTATTGACACGGTTGGCCAACAGATCAAGGCAGTTGATATTCCAGACGAGTTTGAGGAAAAACCGAGGATATTGGTGCTGGCTTGCGAAAATGACGCATATCCAGCGCTGGACATGGCTGCAAGATGCGGCAATCACTATAGCACCTACGTGCGCACGATTCCGGTACGTTGCTTAGGATCAGTCAATTCGATATGGGTTACTGATGCTTTGAATAGCGGCTACGATGGTGTGATGCTCATGGGTTGTAAGAAAGGCGAGGACTATCAGTGTCATTTTGTCAAAGGTTCTGAGCTTGCACATTACCGAATGAGTAAAATTGATGATACTTTGGAACAATTGCAACTTGAGACTGAACGGGTGGTTACCCATGAAGTGGAGATAACAGATGTTGATAGAGTTGCATCGCTGATTAATGATTACGCAAAGACGATTGATGAGATTGGACTCAATCCTTTCAAGGGGTTTTAAATATGGTTGCGACTGACCTTAATACTGAGATGATTGATCGCTATCGCAATAACTTTCTTAGGGAAGTAGAGGCGAATGTAGAGGAGGGCGATTGGGTCAAGATGTGCATGCAATGCGGGGTGTGCTCCGGTTCGTGTCCATTCGGGCCGTATTGGGAACACCCGCCGCAAGAGATATTCATGCTGATTCGAGCCGGTGAACGCGAAGCGGTGTTGCAATCCGATTCGATGTGGATGTGTACTTCTTGTTATAACTGTATGGTGCGCTGTCCGCGCGAGTTGCCAATTACACATATTATGCACGGCCTGGCTAATTACGCCCATCGTTTGGGTTTAGCGCCTAAAATGAATCCAACACGCCGATTTGCGAAAATATTTTGGGACAATATAGTACGCACCGGTCGCGTCAATGAGATGCGGTTGTCTTTGCGGCTTTACTTCATGAATGGATTTGTGAATGGCGTCAAAACCTCATTTGCCATGCGCAATGTGGGTATTGGCATGTTGCTTGCCAAGCGAATGAATCCACTTGCATTGTTGGGATTCGGTGGATGCAAAGGGAAAAAAGATATCCAGCGCATGTTGTCCAAGGCGAAGGAAATTGAAGATCAGCGGAAAGGTTACGCAAATTAAGAGAGAAAAAATGGCAAAGAAAGAATATTCATTTTATCCAGGTTGCTCATCAGAGCGGCGCTCATCAGCAGCTAACTACATGACATCAGTCGAGTCGATGTGCGACAAGTTGGATATCAGGCTTAACGAGATACCGGACTGGAATTGTTGCACTGCCTCTATCGGCTACGCTGAAGGGGGAGAACTGCCGCGCCATGCGCTCAATGCGCGCAATATCGCGCTGTCGGAAAAGCACAATGCTGGGCAGGACATTGTAGCGACTTGTGCTGCTTGTTGGATTGGTGCCAAAGAGTCGCAGGAGCGGCTCAATGAGTCTAATGTGTTGATGCAAGACACTGTGGAGGTGTTAAAAGAGATCGGTTTGGATGCTGATTTTAAGAACGAGGCTCCAATTCGGCACATGGTTGAAGCCTTGATTGAGGATATTGGATATGAAGGCATGGCTGAACCGATTGTCAAACCATTGGATGGGATCAAGTTTGCAGGTTATGTCGGTTGCCAGACCAATCGCCCGTTTGGTATTGTTGGAGAGTCGTTTGAAAACCCTCTGTATCTTGATCGTATGGTTGAGACGGTAGGTGGTGAGCCCATTGAAGAGTACGACCAAAAGGTCACCTGTTGTGGTGGGGCGCTTGCATTCTCTGAACCGGAAAAGAGTCAGGAACAGATCAAGGATATCGTAGAGTCGGCTTATGACCATGGTGCTGACATGATTGTTACGCCGTGTCCTGTATGCCAAATGAATGTAGAAATCTATCAAGAGCAGATCAATAAAACCTACAAGACTGATTTCAATATGCCGGTTACATATTACAGTCAGCTAATGACAGTCGCCTACGGTGGGAGCAAAAAGGAAGCCGGTTTGGATGGGCAGGTCATTCGAGCAAAGAAACTTGAAGAGATAGTTGACAAATAAACGCCTCACTGCACATTCTAGCTAGCACATTGGAAGTTCTGTGAATTCGGTTCGCGCAATATCTTTCGATTTAGATAATACCTTATGGGATGTTATTCCGGTTATTGAGCAAGCCGAATTAAATTGTTATCAGCATTTAGATCAGCATTATCCGCGTATTACTAGCTGTTACACTATAGACTCAATCCGCGAGCTGCGCGAAACTATACACCATACTCGCCCAGACATTGCCCATGATTTAACAGAGATTCGACGGCAGCTTTATGCCCATCTATTGAGCGAATGCGGTTATAGTAGCGGTGATAGTGATTGGTTATTACAGCGTTTCCTTGACGACCGTAACAAGGTGACGCTTTATCCCGATGTGGTTTCGGCTTTGGAGCGCCTTGCAGATGAATTTACGCTGGTCTCCCTTTCTGATGGCAATGCAGATTTGTCAGTCATTGGAATCCAACATTTTTTTGCTGACTGCATATATTCCTCACAGGTCGGTTATAGCAAGCCTCATCCTGCTGGTTTTCAAAAGGCATGTGAGGTAGCGGGTGCAGCGCCATTTGAAACCTTACACATTGGTGATCATCCGATTAGCGATATTGAAGGTGCTCGTAATGCTGGATTAAAGACCATGTGGATGCGTCGAAATGGCGAGCAGTGGGATCTCGATTTTCAACCGGATTACAGTGTTACCACCTTGGCAGAGGTGGTTGATATTCTCTGTGATTAACCTGATCCGGTTATCTTTTCTGCGAGCGCGGTGCCAAGGTGTCTTGCAACCCATCGCCAATGAAATTGAAACAGATTACAGTTAGAAAAATCATCAGCCCAGGCAAGAAAGCAAGTGACGGCGCTTGCCAGATTATTTCTTGGGCATTGGTCAGCATATTACCCCAGCTTGGGGTGGGAGGATTGATCCCCAGGCCTAAGAAGCTTAAAATCGACTCAAAGAGAATGATATTGCCGACTGATAGTGTGGTGGCCACGATGATCGGAGAGGCTAAAGCCGGCAGTATGTGAACTAAAATGATACGACTTGCAGGAGTGCCAAGCGCACGCGCGGCGGTTATGTAAGGTTGTTCACGGAGTGTGAGTACAGAGCCTCGAACCAAGCGAGCAACTCCGGTCCACCCGACTAGCGACACGATCACAATTATCCGATAGAGACTTGCGGCGTCATGATTGGCGATAGACTCTGGGATGCCAAATTTAGTTATATCAATAGCTGCCAGGACAATTAGCAGTGGTAGCAGTGGCAAGGACAGGACGCTGTCAGTTGTGCGCATTAAGAATGTGTCTAGCCATCCGCCAAAGTACCCGGCAATTGAACCAATGGCTGTACCGATCAAGGCAGCGAATGTAGCTGCCACAAATCCAACTAATAGAGACACTTGTCCGCCATAGGCAAGGCGGGTTAGCATGTCTCGTCCCAGCTCATCTGTACCAAGCGGATGTTCAGCTGAAAATGGGGTTAACCGAGCCAATAAATTGATTTTACTGGTGTCTGTATCAAGAATCATTTCGATTAACGGAGCGGAAACAGTAAACAATACCAGTAACGCTAGCAGTATAGCGCTCAAGGCAGCGGTACGATGAAGCCATAGCCGTTGCATGAATAATCTGCTTCGGTTCATTGTCTAGTGTTTTCGTAATTGATTCTCGGATCAAGTGCTAGATAAGACAAATCAGCAAGTAAATTGGCGCATAGAGTGACACAAGTGGCTAAAAGCAATCCAGTAAGCGCGAGGTTGTAGTCACTGCCTAGAATGGCATCATACAGCAACTTTCCCATTCCAGGGTAGCTGAACATTATCTCCACTATTAGTGCACCTGAGAAAAATGTACCGATGTCCAGCGAGACCACTGTTACGACTGGGATCATTGAGTTTTGCAGAGCATGTTTGCGTATGACTTGTCGTTTTGACAACCCCTTGGCAAAAGCTGTTCGGATGTAATCTTGCTGCAAAGACTCATGGACAGACGCGCGAACGTAGCGCGTTACAGCGCCAACGCTTACGGCTGTCAATGTGAAAACTGGAAGTATCAGCGACTTCACACGCTCAAATGCACTTGAATCTCCGAGGGGTATAGCGTTAGCAGGAAGCCAGCCAAGCACAACCGAGAATAGTAAAATCAACATTAATGCCAGCCAGAATGCAGGAATCGAGATACCTGCGAAGCAGAAAAAGTTGATTAAGTAATCAACGAAGCTTTGAAAACGTCTCGCTGCTAAAATCCCAGTTGGGATAGCGATTGTGACTGAGATAATAAATGCAATGCTCATTAGCAACAGCGTATTTTCCAAGGCGGTCCATAGCACTGTTAGCACCGGCTGTGAATACAGTCGGCTGAATCCGAAATCGCCTTGCACTATGTTGCTGAGCCAGTGAAAATATCGGTAAAGCAAAGGTTGGTCAAGCCCATACAGTGCTTTGAGTCGTATCGCATCTTCTGCTGTAAGTCGCGGGTCGGCGCTGACTAGCAAATCAATTGGGTCACCGGGCATCAGTCCGAGTAACATGTAGCAAACGAAAGACATTACTACTATGACAGTGGCAATTTGCCAAATTCTGCTAATCAAATATGCAATCATAATTTTGTGGTTGTTTTGGTTGAAAGTGAGTACACCCCAATCCTATGCTAAAGAATATCCGTAATAGTAAGAGTTGTTAAACTTTGAGTTCAACTTATAGAACCTTTCGCATGAATTAAGTAATAATATGCTATTTAATTCTAGTGGTTTAGTGAAGTAACAAAATACAAAAATGAAAAGTCATTATCAAGTCGTTGTGATCGGTGGTGGCGTTATCGGCGCCAGTGTACTTTATCACTTAGCAAAGTTGGGATGGTCAGATGTTGCATTAGTGGAAAGGAAGGAACTCACCGCTGGGTCAACTTGGCATGCGGCCGGTGGTTTTCACCCGCTGAATAATGATATCAATATGTCTAGCTTGCAAAAATACACCATTAACCTCTATCAGGACATCCAGAGCGAAAGTGGTCAAGATATCAGCTTGGTCAAGGGCGGAAGCCTAATTTTGGCTGCGAGCGCAGAACGTTGGGAATACCTCAACTACATGAGAACGATATTTCTTTCAATGGGAATTGACCCCCAACCGATGACGCCACAAGAAATCAAGAACTTGTGTCCTTTGGTTGAAACTTCGGACCTGTATGGAGGATTGTATGATCAGTATGAAGGTTATCTTGACCCACACAGTACCACAGTTGCCTATGCCAAATCGGCGCAAATTCGAGGGGCTGACATAATTTTACGAAATCGAGTACTGGCCCTGAAACACCGTCATGAAGGAGCTTGGGATGTAGTGACGGAAAAAGGTAATATAGTCGCCGAGCACGTAGTGAACGCAGGTGGGCTTTGGGCGCGTAAAGTGGGTCGGATGGTTGGTGTCGATTTGCCAGTCACACCAATGCAACATCACTATTTGGTGACGGAACCGATACCAGAGCTTGTTGATCGTAGTGAAATATTACCATCGGTTCTTGATCTTGACGGTTTCACTTACATGCGTCCAGACCGAAAGGGCATATTATTGGGTGTGTATGAGTTGAATCCGAAGCTGTGGCATCCTGAAGGTGCGCCGTGGGACTACGGCATGGATTTGATACCGGAGGAGCTAGACCGAATAGAGCCGGAGCTAAGCAAAGGGTTTGAGAGGTTTCCAGTGCTGTCTGAGGTCGGGATCAAACGTTGGGTTAATGGTGCATTCACATTTACTCCAGATGGGAATCCATTGGTGGGCCCGGTTCCGGGATTGAGAAATTTTTGGGTAGCATGCGGGGTTATGGCAGGATTCAGTCAAGGCGGGGGAGTTGGGCTTTCGCTAGCACAGTGGATGATTGACGGTGAACCGGAGGCCGATGTATTTGCAATGGATGTCGCGCGTTATGGTGAATTTGCCAGTGAGAAGCAGTATCTGTCAGAAACAACTCGGCAGTTTTATGCTCGTCGATTTGTACTAACGTATCCCAATGAGGAATTGCCTGCTGGCCGTCCTCTGAGGAAATCTCAAATTCATGAAGAAATGCAACGCGGAGGTGCCAAGTTTGGTTGTATTTGGGGACTTGAAGTTCCACTCTATTTCGTTCCTGATCAACCTGAGTTTCAGGAAACCCCGACTCTTAGAAGATCCAACGCATTTGATATTGTGGGTCAAGAAGTAAATGACGTGCGCAATTCAGTTGGTTTAGTCGATATCACTGGTTTTTCTCGATATCAGATTACTGGCCCCAGAAGCAGTGAATGGCTTGACAAAATTCTAGCTTGTAGCGTGCCGCCTATTGGTGGAATTCGACTTGCACCTATGCTAACTCCTGCAGGGCGTTTAGCCGGTGATTTGACTGTTTTGCGTTTGGGTGAAGAAAGGTTTTGGCTGATGGGATCTTATTATCTACAAAGTTGGCACATGCGCTGGTTCAATAATCATTTGCCACGATCAGGTGTCGGAATAGAGAATTTGTGCGATCGATGGGGTGGCATTTCTATTTCGGGTCCAGATTCAAGGAGGCTTATATCAACCTTGGTTGGAGAGGAGTTTGATAATAGTCGATTTCCATTTTTGAAAGTTGAGCAGTTCAATCTCAAATTTGGTCCAACAATTATTGGCAGATTGTCTGTGTGTGGTGAGTTAGGATATGAAATTAACACACCGCAACACTGCTTGAGCGATCTGTATCAGCAGTTGCAATGCAAGGGGATAGACTTAAATTTTAAGCTTAGATTGTTCGGATTTAGGGCTATGAACAGCATGCGGCTAGAGAAAGGTTTTGGTTCTTGGTCGCGTGAGTTCACATCTGCCTATACACCGCAAATGTCAGGGCTGGTCCGATTCATTGATTTCAGCAAAAATGACTTCATTGGCAAGGATGCCTCACTTAGGCAGCAGGACATACAGCCGAAGCGGGTGTTGCGCCTACTGGAGATTGACACTTTTGATGCAGATGCCTCGGGATTTGAGCCGGTTTGGTATGATGGGCGTCAGGTAGGGTTTATAACTTCTGGTGACTACGGGCATTGGGTAAAGAAAAGTCTTGGGCTTGCTTATATCGATAGTTCAGTTGTCGATGAAATAGAAGGTTTTTCAGTACATGTTGTCGGTGAGGAGTTTTCTGCGACAATATTAAAGGAAGTGCCACACGATCCTAAAGGATTGAGAATGCGGGCTTAACATAGGAGAGTGATATGGGTAAACTGCTTGATCGGAAAACATTTTCTTGGGCACTTTACGATTGGGCAAACTCTGTTTTTGCAACAACTGTAATCGCGGGATTTTTTCCAATTTTCTTTCGCGAGTACTGGTCAGTTGGAGTAGAAAATGTTGAAACAACTTTTAGACTAGGCGCCGCTTCATCAATATCAAGCTTGGTTATTGTAGTGCTTGCACCAATAATCGGTGCGATAGCTGACCGCGCCGGTGCAAAGAAAAAACTGTTGATATTATTTGCATTTCTTGGAATTTTGTCAACATTTGGATTGTATTTAACAGGTCAAGGGATGTGGTTGGCGGCAGCGGTACTGTTTGCAGTTGGATCAATTGGTTTTTCAGGTGCGAATGTTTTCTACGATGCTCTGTTGCTTGATGTGGCGCCTGACAGTGACCGCATTCATTCGGTTTCCGGCTTGGGTTATGCTTTGGGCTATTTGGGTGGTGGTCTATTGTTTGCAGTTAATGTTTTTATGGTATTATCTCCAACAACATTTGGTTTGGTGGATTCTGCTCAAGCCGTGAAATTGAGCTTTCTCACAGTTGCGATTTGGTGGGCTGTGTTCTCTATTCCAATAATGTTGTTTGTCAAGGAACGGCAACCATCAGAGCAGCTATTGGTAAATCCTGTCATTGCAGGGTTTCGGCAACTTGTTGAGACTTTCCACGATATACGAACGAAGCGGACAATACTATTGTTTTTGTTTGCTTACTGGTTCTATATTGACGGCGTAGACACTATCTTTCGAATGTCAGTTGACTATGGGCTATCAATTGGATTGGAGTCCAGTGATCTGATTATGGCTTTGTTGATGGTTCAGTTCATAGCTTTTCCATCTGCATTGCTTTTTGGCAAGCTAGGTCAAATAATCGGACCCAAGCTTGGAATATACATTGGTATATTTGTATATATGGTCGCGACAGTTTGGGCATATTTCATTACAAGCAGCACTCAGTTTTTCATTTTGGCGGGATTGGTTGGGCTAGTTATTGGTGGTATACAGGCATTGAGCCGGTCACTGTTAGGGCAATTAGTACCCTATGAGCAGTCCGGAGAGTACTACGGTTTTTTCAATATGGTAGGGAAGTCGGCGGCAGTAATCGGTCCGTTTCTAGTGGGATGGACAGCAGCAATGTTCGGGCCAAGAAACTCCATACTATCTGTCATTATCTTGTTTGCGATTGGTGCCTTATTGCTTTATTTTGTTAAACCGGAGCAACAGTCCATTGAACGCAGTATGTAGCAAGATTACTGGCTGCAGTGTTGTAATGAATGTTTGGGATGTCAAATGAGACGTGCCAGACAGGGGACCACAAGTGCAAGCATAGAGTAGAAGTGTAGGGCAGGTATAGATTAAACGAAGTTCTGGGGCGAAAATAATATAAGTGTTTGTTATAATTAAAACAAACAACAATCACAGAATCACTTGCTGGACAGGTTTCAAGTTGTACACATTCAGAGATGAAATACCTCGTAGTTTGAGGTTGCCAAATGCTCTATCAGTCCCTTGAAACTACCCGCAGGCATTGAATTTTCAGACTATGTTGGCAATTTTACTTGGCCAATGTTGAGGTCCAGAGTGGGAATGATCAGGAGCAGGTTCAACATACATGTTATTTGAAATATAAGGAACAACAAAATAAATGCAAGTTGCAAAAACATGGACATGCCGTTGCATTGAAAAAAGCAAATAATCATTCTAGCCTATTGTTATTAATTTGATATTATGAAATTATGAGCTAAAAGCACTCAAAATATCAGATTAAAAATACCGAATAACAGGAAGACAATTAAGCTGATTCTGATCACTTATAAGCATTTGGTGAAAGACCAGTAACTCAACATGTAGTTGACCCTATCTAGGTTTGAGATAAGCATGTTTATAACACTAATTGCCAAGTGGGAACAGACTATTTTTATGCCTCATCATTGAAAGGCCGCGATTATTGAATGTTGCTAGCGGTTTTGGCTACTGATTCGCATGAAGATTGAATCGATAAATGGAATATTCAGAAAATCAATGATGGGTTGCACGAATTAATATGCTATGATTTAAGAGTAATATATCAATTAAATCTAAAACAACACTTATGCATCAGGCACCGCCAGTCACCATAGACCAATACCGGGACAGGAACGACAAGGATAAAGCCATCTTCTTTGTCGGCCGCAGAGGTATTATTGCCGGCATTGAGGCTACAGTTGCCAGCATCAAAAGCAGAATCAAGGCTCAAACCTCTGACACAGGGTTGCGGTCCGGTATGGTGTTATCCAGCCAAGAGACGTGGCTAATTCAGGGAGCTCCTGGTGCGGGCAAGTCGGCTTTATTGAGTCATTTACAGGACATTTGGAACGCAAGAACTAATGGTCCAGTGGTGGCAAGAATAGGACCTAATGACCTGAGAAACGAGAGCCTAGTGACGCGCAAAATTGCTGATTGCATCATACCGCAGCAAGGCGAGAAAATACTTAACACTGTTCGCACTGTTGAAGCTGGAGTCGGGCTAAATATCGGCATCAAAGCCGATGGCAAGGTGACCGACAGTGAACAGTCATCAGATTTGGTATTGGAAGATCTGGCGAAGCTCTACAGCAAAAAAGCTGCGGATGTGTCCAAGCAGCTGCTGAAGGGAGAATCACCAAAGCGCCCCAAGTTGCGACCGATAGTGGTAATGATTGATGAGGTGCAAATGTTTGATCCAGAGGATGTGGTGATGTTACGCAAGATACATAATGGCACGCATGGGTTACCGATTTTGCCGGTGCTGTGTGGACTCGCCTACTCCGAATCAATGCTAGCCAAGGTGAGGATCTCACGCTTTGCCCAAACCGGTCATATGAGCCATGTGCAGACCATTGCTCCCCTTGAATCCGGCGAGGCGTCTGAGTCCGTCAGGGCCATGTTGAATGGCTATCAGATCAAAGGCCGACACAACACAAGTTTGCCAGAGAGGATAGATGCCTGGTGCAATGGCTGGCCGCAGTTTCTGGAACACTATATGATATCTTTGACTGGACAGCTCAGTGCCAATGGTCTGGATCTAGCGAGGATAGATGAGTCGGTGGTGCGTAGTGCTGGAGCTGCAAATCGGTTAGAGTATTACAGCAAGAGGTTGGGGAACTCACCAATTAGTGACTGCGAGCAACTGCTCGCAGATGTCGCACAATTGATTGGTCCTGACGGTTGCAAGAGAGGAGAGGTTCTTAGCCTGCTGAGCAAGCGCAGATGGGTGGAAGATGAATACCTCACCACTATGCCTGAAGGCATGAAGCCGGCAGATTTCGTAGAGGCGATGATTGTGGCGGGCGTGTTGCATCGCAAAGACACGACACTGACAATCCCAATACCATCATTCCGACAGTACCTGATTGACCGAGTGAAGTGAAGTGATCTTATGTGATCTAAGGGTGATATTGGAAATTGATGAAATTGAATTTGACATTGAGCTTAGTGACAAATTATTTCCATTTAATTGCAATTTATTATTGATAATACGAACACTATCTACCTCAAAACTTGGGGTTAAAAATCGATCTGAATTTTTTATGTATATTTTTTTGTCCTTTAACTCAATTATTCACTGCAAATAGTCGAATGATGAATCTTTCATTTTCCTCAATTTCAATGAGTTCAGGTTCGGTTCCATTATGTTTTCTCATGCCTTCCACAATTTTTCTTCTAACCCCCATTCCTATACTCTCCATATATTTGTAGTGACTCATTACAAATGTAAGTATATCGTTCCTTGTGGCTCTTACTCCTAAGCGCATCCCTGCTACTGTTACTCCGTTGGGTAATTTTCCTGGTGAGATAATTTCTAGTCTGTTGTTATAACTAGCCAACTCGATTGCCGAGTTCACAAGCAGATAGTCACGATGAATAAGAGCATTTACTATACTCTCTCGAACCGCTTCTTGTGGATACATAGATTGGTCGATTCTCCGGCCACCATCAAGTTTACTAGTTGTTCGTGTATTACGCTGAACAAAGTCAAGTGCTTGCTCAACAATACCATTTTCAACGACCTCTCCGTCTGTACTAAGCAATGGTGTCATTGGCCCGTGAATTGTTTTTCGTTCTGTGAAGCTGTAATCTTTTTGTTCACTTGGAAAAGCGAAAGCGTCTATTCTTGCTTGAGGTAGAAATCGATTAGGTGATTTCCCAAATAACAACATACACCCCAAATTTATTGTCTCTCCTGTCATGAGTTCAATATTGCCAAGTACTGAAAATAATTCATTGTCATTCTTGGGTATGTCTATTTGGAGAATATTTCTGAAAAAACTGTTAATTCTTTGACGATCCAAATCCGATATTGAGCATCCTGATATTGGTTGCTTCTCAGCTTTGAGGTATTGCTTTTGCTGAAACAGTCTAGAGAGTTCTTCTTGATTCGCTTCACGGCTTTGGCTACCCACGCGTTTGAAATACTTCCTACTGTTGTTGTGCCAAAGGCAATGTACCGCATACCCGCGTTCAACACGAACTATGGCGACGTCTTTATTATTTTTAACACTGTGATAAATCTCACATTGCACTTCAATTTCAGGTTTTATTTTGTCTCTGCATGCTGTCACAACCCAATCTGAAATATTTGATTTAGTAATTCCGGAAATTTCTCCATCATCTTCTACACCAAGAATCACAATACCGCCAAAGGTATTTAGAAATGCAACAATTTCCTTCGCAAGTGCATGGTTAGTCAGGCAATCTCTTTTGAATTCCACCTTGGTATTTTCACCATTTGCTATAACCTCTAAAAGCTCTGATTTTGTCATCATCATTCAGAAGCCATATTTTGAGTAACGCGTTTCAAAAGCCGTTTTGCCTCCTTCAAGTACCTCTGTAATCAAGTTCAGTACTGATCCATCATCAATAGATCCCATATTGTCGTGCGGTATTTTTGCGCTCTTTCCTTCATTATTACTAACGACTTCAAGTCCAAGTATTAGTTCAGCATCGCCAAGAACTGGGATATTTGCATTGTGGGTTGAGAAGATGAACTGTCTTTGTCTTTTTTGCTGCCTAATCATTGGAACTATTCCATCGGTTATGAAACGGTTGTCAAGATCATCTTCTGGCTGATCTATAATCAACGGGTCGTCTGATTCCTCTAACAATAATAATAGAATAGCTGTAGATTTTTGTCCAGTCGAAAGCATATCTAGTGGTTTCCATATAGGTGTTTTAAGTGCTTGGGCTGTGTTCAGTTCTATTTCTGGCATTACCGGCAAATGAAGTTCTTCGATTTTCATAATAAGCTCATTATCAGTCTCCGATAACTTTTGCGCCATACCATAGGGAATGCCGTAGTATTCAATGAGAGCATTTTTGCCTTTCCTGCACTGATGAGCAAATTCTTGTGGAGAAAAATCATCTTGTGACGCAAATTTTTCAATTGCAATATCTAACCGGCCACCAATTTCTTCCCGTAGTAAATCCTCAAGAGGTTTAATGCTACTTTTTTTAACTCTAACTCTTATCTTATTTTTCAATTTTTTAGATATCTTTTTCGCTGTTGCACTAATTTCATGATTTTCTGTCAAAATCATATCTTGCCACTCTTGGAGGAAATTATGACGATCAGTTTCAAACACAGTCAGATCACTAACTATGTTTTCTCTTTTGCTTTGAAGAGGTTGCAGTTCTTCAATTTGTTTGTGGATTGCTATATACGATGCGCCGTCAATATCCGATTTTTGTAATTCTCTCAAACTTGTTTCATAATCGCTCTCAATACTCTTTTTGCAATTGTTCCATTGAGTGTGTATACCTTTAATTGCATCATCAGCTTCGTTTAGTGCTTTTTGAAATTGAACACTAGACATCTCAAGTTGGGAACTCAGTGATTCAAGAATACGATTGATATCCCGCAAAATTCCGTTATTCGGCAACTGTTCAAGCGCCTTTTTAGAAACAAACGCTGTATCAATAGGTAACTGTTCAGCTAGTGTTTGATAAATATCACGATAAGAATTAATTCTCTCGTTTAAATCATCAAACAGCTTTTCTTCTTTGATGAGCAATTTTCTATTTTTGAGCATCTTATCAAGCCCAATTTCAGCGAACCTTTTTTGCATTTCTACAAGGCCAGGCAACTTGGCTAAATTTTCGTCAAGTATCTCTAAATTTCTTTTTGCATTAGAAATTCTGTTGCGAGATTGTTCCAGTTTAAGTTTAACTTCCGACTTTTGGGCAGTAAAGGATTGGTCAAGGCAGGTATAACTCTTCAGTAGCTTAGCGAGTTTTTCTTGGTTGTCTGCGAGATCTGATATTTCATGCTGGCCGAATACTTTCAAATTTGGTAGCAAATCTTCAGAACAAATATTTAACTCCTCACCCTCTTCGTTTCTGATAATTAGAGGATTTGGGATAGTTCTTTCGATTGTATATTTTCTTTTTGATGGATGATGAACTTGCACAGCCAACGAAATTTTGGTGCCATGCTTGAGAACTTTATTCAATATCCCCAAGTGGTTTTTTTCACTTCTTTCGAATTGTGTTTCAATGTCTAACACATACCGTATACTTTCGATCAATGTTGATTTACCTGTGCCGCGACCTCCGACTATTACATTCAAATTTTCATTAAATTGCACTGCAGTGTCTCTTAAAAAACCTCCTTCCCACTTTAATCCTAGCAACTCGGCATGAGGTTTTGGTTTAATATCGCTATGTAGCCTAATTCGAGATTCTGGATCGAGAAATGCTTGGCGTAGAGCTTCTGTTGAAACTGTAGACATCTTGATAAAACAAGACGCATTATTATTTGCCAAGTCCTCAGGAGTATTGACATCTGACGCATTTAAGAATGCAGGCATTCGCTTGCGTTTGTATTCATGGTCGTTGTTTGTAAGAATTTGTTGGAATTTTTTTGGAGCATCACCTATTGACTGAGGTATAGCGCAGGCGAGTAATAAATTTTCAGGTTTCCACACGTTAATTCGTGGTTTACCTTTAAGCACTTCCAATAAGCCGCCTGTTTTTGAGAAAATGTGGGCTGCGATACAGATTGCCCCCCATTTTCTGGCTGTTTCTAAAAACTCAATGCAATCGTATTTTCCAACCGGTGACAATTCATCATCACTGTGAATGCCACAGTCACCAATCAGTCTGTCAATTTGATCTATATCTTGGTCTCCATTAAATAGACAAAGAAAGTGTACGCCCTCTTTGGTTACCGCCTCAAACCCAGGAAATACGTGAATACCGGCATTTTGGGCGGCATTGATTAGTCCTGCTGAATTGTAAATTCGGTAGTGGTCAGTTACTGCAATAACCTCGATTCCATTGTTTTTACAACTATCTACAATAGCATTGTTATAGTCGTTTTCAGAGGTAAAGACAGAGACCTTTTTATGTGCTTTAACGTAATCAAAAGGATTGATCTGAAGCGCACAACGATAATATCTTGAGCCGCTTGGAGGGGGTTGTGTTGTCTTATTACCTAAGTCTGTTGCAGAACTGGTTCCCTCTGCAGTTATATTTAGAGATCTATCAATGGAGTTCATTGTGTATTCATTTATCTCAATCCGATCAATTCAAATTTTGGATGCAATTGATATGCATGCAAGTATAAGAGCAAATAGAAATAAAATTATGGGTTTATCAACTAGTGGGGTTTATGCAGTTGCGGTGTACGTCCACGCAATCCACCATCAGTATCTCGGTTAATTCAAGTGAACCATTGCGGTATACTTTGAAACCGGATTGAATTTTAGCCAATCATATCGGTCTGCTGATTTTACTGCTATTTCTTTTTGTTGCCCCTGTCTAATAACTGAAATTCGAACTTCAACTCCTGCCGGGCCTGTCGCCCAAACTTCACGGAGAAATTCGGCTATGTCGTAAATTGGATTGTCATTGACTGCAACAATTATATCGTTAGCTTTAATCCCTGCTTGCTCGGCGGGTCCATCAGCTGCAACACGGTAGACAAACAAATGGCCTCGGTAGACTGAGGTATAGACTCCAAGCCATGGCCTAGGTTCTTCTGTCCTGCGACCATATAACAACAGGTCGTCATAAATCGGTTTGAGAAGGTTGATTGGCACAAACATATTGCCAGGTGAAGTTCTAACACCGACCTTGGCATCATTCACTAATAATGACCCGACTCCCACTAGTTCACCTTGAGTATTGATCAATGCCGCGCCGCCAAATCCGTTAAACGGAGGTGCTGTAAATATCGCCTCATCCAAGAGGTATTCCCAATAACCTGGAAATTCCCTAACGTCAACAACTTCTGCAACTTGCATATAGTCCGGTCCGATACGGGACAGAATCAATGCTGGGTCACCCGGTGTAAGCATACTTGAATCACCTAGTGAAATGTTTTGGATTCCCAAAGGTTTTTTTGCCTTAATCAACCCCAACCCACTATTATGGTCATAAGCTACTAATTCGGCTGGAACGAACTGTCCATTACTGTCGGTAACCTTGATGTCCGACGCTTCCATGATCAAGTATCCGATAGTCAATACAAGACCATCACTGTCAATTACAATTCCATTGCCTTCGCGAAACGTGCCTAAGAAAAACGAGGTTCTTGCATCTCTTGGAACTTCAGATTGAAGACTCACCATCGCGTTCAGAGTCGTTTCAACCCACTCCTCTGTATTCTCAGACTCGGTGGCTATAACTGGTGGGCTTGAAAACAGAATGAAAAACCAAATAATATACCTACGCAAATTGCCCAGTGATACTGCCAAGTCAGACGTTTTGTTCATTTCAACCCCCAGGCTAAATATGGTTAGATCCGTTCAACAAAATTAGATTTTACTAAACTCTACATCAGCTGTTGTGGTTATCAGCTTATGTTCACTAGCAGAGTAAACAGGGCGATAAACCAATTGCCTCTCTTCCAGTTTCTGTAGTGTTTGTCATTGCGCTTCCGCCGATTTCTCCTTCTTAAACCGAGAAATCTCTAACTATTAGACACTCTATAAACTAACTCGATCCCAAAATAATTAGTTATTGTCTTTGTTAAGTAGTTCAATCTTGCTACTGACGCTTGTAAAAGTAATACTTTGGCTGTCAATAATACTCAGTTTGTATCGGTGTGAGTTTCGTATTCGTGCGCAAATTACTGACTGACCTTACGCGTTTCATTTTGTTAGAACCTACAGAGCACTTTGACCGTCCTGAAGTTGAACACCACTGTCCTTTTGTTATTATGCCGTGTTTCAACCTGGAATGAAATTAGCGTTGTGCCTTGCAAGCTGAGTTTGCAATAGCCACCAAGAATTAGGCTGTTGACAAGGCTGTCATCCACTTTCATCTTACCAATCAAGCAGTTAAACTCGGAAGCAGTAAACCATTGCTTGTCGCAGCTTGTGCACAACACCAACTATGAGCAACACATGGCATGTCAATCGCGGGCGATAGGCCAGTGTACAACACGCGGTGGGCATTTGAATTTGACGTTAGGTTCAAGAAGAATAACTTTTACATTGGCACACAATGTTTTGGAAGTTAGTTTTGTCATCTTGTGTTTTGCTCTGCCCTGAGTATAGACCTAGTGTTTCGTTCACACTCCGCAGCAGCGGTAAGCAGTGGATCACAGGATTTGACTCAAAAACTCCTGCGTTCTTGGATCTTTGGCTTCGGAGAAAAATGTTGCCGGTGGGCCATGTTCAACGATTACACCCCGGTCGGTAAAATAAATGTGGTCTGCCACTTCTCGGGCGAAACCCATTTCATGGGTAACTAGAATGCAAGTCATCCCGCTCTGTGCAAGGTCCTTAATGACAAGTAGCACTTCTTTCACCGTTTCTGGGTCAAGCGCAGCAGTGACTTCGTCAAACAACATTACATCAGGGTTCATTGCTAGTGATCGGGCAATTGCCACGCGTTGCTGTTGTCCACCTGACAACTCACCCGGATAACTATCTTCTTTGCCTAACAGATTGACCCTCGCCATCAATTCTTTTGCGTTTTTTTCAACCTCATCTTTTGGCCGCTTCAATACCTTTAGTGGTGCCATCATTACATTCTGCAATGCTGTTTTATGCGGAAACAGGTTGTACTGTTGAAATACCATTCCGACTTTCTTGCGCAGTTCAAGTTTATCTAGCGCTGGATCGTGGACTTCCTGCCCTTCAACAAGAATAGAACCGGAGTTGATGCTGTTCAAAGCATTGATGCAACGAATCAAAGTTGATTTTCCAGATCCTGAAGGACCAATGATGCAGATGACTTCACCCTTCATCACGTCTAGTGTTATACCTTTTAGCACTTCAAGGTCGCCAAATGATTTGTGTACCTCACGAATTGAAATAATGGGTTTATCTGAAGTCCACTGGCTACTACTCATATCAACACCTAGAATCGATTTATTGCTTGATAGCGAATTTTTGCTCGAGACGCAAAGTCCACTTAGCAATGGGATAACAATAAAGAAAAAATATGACTAAAGCAAATCCAAAAAATGGCATCAAAAGCTCAGGATGATTGTCTTCGGCTTCCATTGCTTGACGTGAGAGCGTTACCAGTTCCTCAACTCCAAGCAAAGAAACTAGTGGCGTCGCCATGGTCAATATCGCGTACCAGTTCATCCAAGGTGGAATCATACGTTTGAAACATTGCGGTAGGATTATCTGCCACAAAATCTGTCGGCGAGAAAACGCGAGTGATTCTGCAGCCTCCCATTGCCCCGTGGGAACAGATTGAATGCCGCCGCGTACGATTTCAGATATATTGGCCATGATCGGCAGGGACAAACCAAATACTGCTTTGGTCCAATCTGGAATCAGATAAAACTCACCGGCAAATTGAATTTCAAACGGGAATGCCAACATCACTATAAATAGCAACACCAGCCATGGAGAATTTCGAAACAATTGGGTTACAAACCAGCTAGGATCGGACAAAATTCGCAATGGCGACACCTGTCCCAATCCTAACAAGATGCCGGCAATCGTTCCGAGTAACATGGTAAAGAAGCTAATTACAATATTCAGTGCGAATCCATGGGTAACTAAAAATGGTAGCCAGCGCCATAGCGCTTCAAATGCTTGAGTTGTTGTGAAGCCTCCTTGTGCAAACGTCAACACAGGCCAAATCAAAGTGCTGAGCACAATAGCAAACATGATTTTTGGATTCAGTCCGTCCAACCAACGGCTGAAACCAATATCCGATATTTGTCCAGGAAAAGATGCGAGTCGAAATGGCTTTAAAACTGGCAGGTCGGTACTCATCGACTTGCTACCTGAGTTAATACCGGGTATAGTCCTTCGGTGGAAGTTCATTGTCCATACCCCGGTATTCTTGCTGCGCGTTCCCACGCATTCATTCCAGTTACTAGGATACCGACCAGCACGATATAAACAATGAACAGGACTACCATACAGGCATTCTGTGCAGTCGAATAATCATTGTAGATGCTCACCATCTGGTAGAGCAGTTCTGGTACCGCAATGGCCAGTGCCTGTGTGGTTGTTTTAACCAGATTAACCAAATTATTATTCAGAGCTGGCAAACTGACTCTGAATGCAAGAGGAAACACCACATAAATAAACGTCTGAAATCGACTCATGCCCAATGATTCTGATGCTTCTTGGGTAGAATCAGGCACCGCTTCGATGCCGGCTCTGAAGATTTCAACATTAAAAGACGCAGCAAAAAATGAAAGAGATATTACTGCCCAACCGACATTAGAAATAATCGGAATTTCCAACCATCCATCCGGTGAGTAAGTGGGTGTGAACTGCCCAAGCGCAAAGTAGAAAAAAAGCAACTGAATTAGTGGGGGTGTATTGCGGAAAAACTGAATATAGCCTTGCACGATTGAGCGAACCAAATGGGACTTCGCTCCTTGTAACCAAGCTCCGATTAGACCAACAATCACACTCAGGATCACACAAGTAACCGAAAGCTGAATCGTCATCCACAACCCTGTGAGTACTCGCTCAGTTTGCGCAGGGTCGTAGAAAAAAATAAAATTCCAGCGCGGATGATCCGCTGAGAGATCATAAAAAAACTGCTGAAACGCGTTCATCGCTATTCAGCCAACAAGGCAACTAAGTACGATCAACAGTTAAACCGGGGCGCAATAGCTAGCTAAATTGTAAATTGCCGCCCCGGTCTTTCACACTAAAAGTCAGGTTATTCCTGAATCCAATCGGCGTATCTTGAGTGCTGGTCTTTCAGATACTGAGTTGGTTGAATGCCCCACTTCTTCTCCAATTCAATCAGCTGCCCCGAACGGTGCCAGTTGTAGGTCATGCCAGACATGAATTGGCCGAAAACACATTCTTTTTCAGCTAGAGGGACTGCAAGTCCCCATGGATTGTCATCTTCGCTTGCCAGTGGCATTTCAAAGTCATTCCAGTTGCCTGAGGAAAGGTCCGACATAATGGAAGAGTCATCATAAACCCACGCGATACACTTTTTATCTCGCAATGCCTGCTTGGCTTCTGCATTACCTGTAAATGCGATAACCTCAGCTCCGTAGCGTTCATTAACGATCTTGTTATAAAACGCCCCTTGTTTTCCGCACACTGGCTTGTCTCTCAAATTTTCCCAATCATTTAGCGACAACGCCTTAGGTGACATTACATTAGTACCTGAGGTGTAGTAATTTGGTAAAGTGATACCCACAATTTTACGCCGGTCAGGGCGGTCAGACATGGTGGCGATCATCATATCAATCTTGCCTTGTTCAAGAAATTGCATTCGATTTGATGATTGGACTGCGACAGTTTCAAGTTCAACTCCCATTGCGTCTGCAACCAGCTGCGCCATATCGACTTCCATGCCCACAATGCTTCCGCTTTCATCGCGATAGCCCCAAGGTTTATAGTCAGCTTTCACTCCAACCACTAATTTTCCGCGGTCCATAACCTTGTTCCATACATCATTAGTACATTGTCCGAAACTGATTGAAACGAAACCGAACATCAAGATTGACGCTGTAACAGCAACTAATATATTTTGCTTCAGATTTTTCATTACCCACCTTTTGAATTGGTTTTGATTACAAATAATTACACTTTTTTCATCATACGAAAAACGCGTTCCTTTCAACACTATGTAAAAGGTGTATACAGTATATCGTAAATTGCTAATGGATTGCATACCAAGCGATTCTAATTCGTGTGCACAAAAATGAAGCAGTCCTTATAGCTTGTAATTAAGCTGGGCATGTCGCGGCCGGTTAGGCCTAATCCAGTACAAGTGCCTGACAGCACAAACATTCGATAAGCCTGCCATCGCGAATTGCGGCCGAGAGACACAGGTCTGCCTTGGTAATATTGGTTGCACTCGGCCGCATGCCTAACCGATATCTGTGACCTAAGATAAGACATCAGGATTGTTTTAACGTAAGTTGCTCCTAACTTGCAACCTTTCGGTTCCGTCTCCAGTGTCGTTTTGATAAGGCCAATGATGTGCATTTATGGATCGCTTTGAATACGATTCAGTCATTCATATTTCGTTTTTCTGAAATCGTTTTCGCATGAGATGACTGAACAAGTTGTTGCGGGCATCTGATCTGTATTTGTTGCAAGTTCAGGGAGTCGGAAGTTGCAGATGTTTGGAAAATGGTGCATACAGTGCCTTGCGAAAAGTGCGACAAATTTGAATTGAACCGTCTAGTGGTGGTGAAACCGTTTTCTATCAACAAATTGGCTTGAGCGCACCTGGCTAAATCCTGTCTGAACAGACTGATTTGCGTTGTTCAAGTGGATTCGTTGAAGAATCTCCTCAAATCAGATACAAATATACTTGGTATTCCCGGCTAATGAGTGTAAGAAAAGGTTCTTTCTTTGAGACGCTAATCTAGTTTCATTCGGGATCCAGTGGGGTCAAAAGCTGCACCATTAAGAACCCGTCCACTGAAGCGCTTTTCTGCGATATTGACATCCACTTGGGTGCCGTTATTTAGGACAATTTCTTTGTTAATCTTAGCAAGCGCGATAGGCGCGTTAATCCGGTATCCGAATGTCGCTGATGTCGTTTTTCCAACGATGGCTCCGCACTTGAGAACCGGTTCGTCTCCGAGCGGCACTGCCTTGTAGTCATCGAAAATAATAGAAACAATTTGGTTTTGCACACCAGATTGTCGTTGATGTTCAAGTGCACTCTTACCAATAAAATCTTTTCTCCAGTCAACTGTAAACTCCAATCCTGCTTCAAGCGGTGAGATCTCAGAATCCAATTCATGCCCGTAAGCTAGAAATCGTTTCTCAATACGCATTGAAGTTTGCGAAAATAGTCCAGCCGGTTTAGCTCCGCACTCTCGCAGGGTTGAATAGATATTCTCGGCATGTTCGGCCCGACAGGTAATTTCCCAACCATGTTCTCCAATATACGAAAGACGGGCTGCTAATACAGGGTGACCGGCAACCATTGATTCTTGGCATTGAAAATACTTGATTTCTAACAGTGACTTTGCACCTGCAGCAATTGCAACATTTACTGCATTTGGACCCATAAGCCCAAGTACACAAAAATTGTCCGTCATATCTGAAAGATAGACATCTTCCTCCCGCAGTTGGCGATTCAACCACATCAAGTTTTTACTGAGCGAGGCCGTGCCTACATACAACCGGTAACATTCTCTACCGAGTCGGACTAGAGTCAAGTCGCTTTCTATACAGCCGCGCTTATTGAGCATCGTCGTATATATAGCTCGGCCTACGGGTCGGTCTACCTGATTGGTGCAGACTCGGTTAAGAAATTTGCAGACGTCTTGGCCAGTAATTTCAATTTTTCCAAATGTTGACTGATCAAATACGGCTGCATCTTCGTGTGCTGCGCGAACTTCCTGAGCGACATTTTCAAACCAGTCCGGTTTTCCAAAAGTCAGTTTGGGTTCAGTGTTTTTTCCAAAATACAATGGGCGCTCCCAACCGAAAAATTGACCGAAATGCGCTTGTTCACGGTGAAATGCGTTGTGAAGCATTAAAGTTCGCAGGTCTCTTCCACTAGACCACTGACGACCGGGGTAGGTTATTTCATAGTGTTTGCCTAACACCTCAGGCACTCTGGCTGTTAGAAACTCAATCGAATTAAAACTTGCTGGAAAGCGCATTGGATCGGCTTCACCCAGATCCATCGGCATGCAGCCATGTTGAATGCAGTGGGCAAGTGCCATTCCTGCACCGCCACTGGTAGCAACCCCAACTGAATTCATTCCACAGCCTAGGTATAGTCCTTTGGTTTCTGCGCATTCACCTAGAAGAAACATTCCATCAGATGTAAAACCCTCCGGTCCATTAAGCAGCATTTTCACCTGGGCTGACTCCAATGCTGGTATGCGATGCAAAGCATTAATCATCATCGGTTCAAAGTGTTCCCAATCTTCATCAAGTAATTGGAACGCGAAATCGTCACCAATATTCTGCGGGCTAATGGACTTGCCGTGTGGTTCAAAGCAGCCAACAAGAAGTCCTCCGCTGTCGTCACGAATATATAGATGATTGTCATGATCTGACAGAGTTGGCAAATTTCCAGTGATTCCAGGAATTGGTTTGGTCAAAAGATAAAAATGTTCACACGGCCATACCGGTACATTGACGTCTGCTAGTCGCCCGACTGCACGGCTCCATAAACCGGTACAAAGGGCGATGGCATCACATCTTACCGTTCCGCGATTTGTTTCAACTGACCTGATTTTGTTGGACTTTGTCTCAATTCCAAGAACCGTGGTCTTCTCGTAAATTCCGACCCCGCGTGATTGAGAGGCTTTGACCAATGAGGCACAAAGATCTGATGGACTTACCCGGCCGTCATCTGGGGACCAAACAGCACCGATGATATCGCTGGAGTTCATGTGAGGCCAACGCTCTTTGGCCTCTTCAACTGCTATCGATTCTGCTCGTACACCAAAAATCTGTGCCAATGCTACTTGACGTTTAATGTGCATCAGACGATCTTCACTGGAGGCGATTGAAATAGAGCCCTTATTGATCCAACCGGTATGTTGACCCGTTTCAACCTCAAGGTTGGCGTATAGATCAATTGAGTAGCGAATTAAGTCAGTCAGATTTTTTGTTGAGCGCAGTGCGCGCACCTGAGCAGCCGAGTGCCAGGTCGTGCCGGAAGTTAAATGGTTACGTTCAAGTAGTATTGCATCACTGACACCCGATTTCGCCAGATGATAAAGTGTTGAACATCCCATGATGCCACCACCAATCACGACAACGGATGCATGTGTGGGAAGTGTTTTCAATAGCCGTTTACTATTTAGTTCAAATCAGGTAGCATGCACATTTTTCAATAGTCAAACGTTGGTAGACTTCTCAACTGTAGTACTAGCCATTGCACTAATGACACTTATACCCCAGTGCCTAATATTCCGTCGGTGCGCCGCCTAAAGCAATTGTTTTTCTGGATCAACATTTACATCCAATTCTTAAGTCAATTGTCGCGCAATTTCACGATAAAAGCTGGTGGTCGCGGTTGTGTAGTGAAGGATGAGATTTGTGTATAGTTTTCCTGATAGACTTTGCTTTCATACTACTCACCAAATGAAAAGGGAATTATAGGGGATGGTCGAAATACTTTGCGATGAACTGTTTCAAATTCAGTTAGAAATAGTCTAGCGGTTCATCTTCAACTACGCGAATTTGGCGAGAGGTAATTTGGCAAGCTTCTAAGGAGTGGTATTAACCTGTACACAATTTCCCCTGGTTCGGGTTGGGAGGTTGAAATTCAAGCGTCTTGGCTTTGACAATTGTAAGCGCAGGTTTTTGTTATTTAATACATTTTGTTTTAATCTGAGTTCTCCTGTAAATTGTGTTTGTTAATCTGTGGTAAAAACAATTCATATTCTGGCGTTTTCAGGTTCGCAGAAGTCACTTTCTGAGACTCATTCTGCCGCAATTTGGACTGTTGGATATATAACTTGGTCACCTTGCTTGTTCGGTTTTGTGTCTCACCAGTACCTTAGACCTTTCAAGGGTAAGTCCGTGAAGTCTCGCTTTTCTGTTATATGCAACGGTATAGTGACTGGTGAACTCAGTAGCATAACGGTTCGAATTTGGATGGTCAGTTGTTGACCACTTTGAACGATGGCCAAGTCAGTATTTGTGAAATCAAATCTGCGTTGCCACTGGTTGGCGATCTAGTGATTTTTTGTGAAATGCACGCCGAGCTATAAGAATTGGTATACAATTTGAAGTGTTTGCATTTCAGGTTCAGCTAACCATAGTCTTGTTGAATCTGAGTGAAATCTTTTGACAAGCCATGTTCGGACCTGTTTCGAACTTAGGTTGAATGTCGGTAAGTATAGTTAGTTTTGATGTAATAGATATACCCTAACCGAGTGCATCATAATAAACAGATCAAGTGAAATGAGACAATAGAGGAATCTATAAGTGAGATCTGTACAAAGATGGGGTTTGTATTCTATTAAATATCTAGAATATTCTAGCTAATATTCATTTTTGGACGATCATTCCGTTCAAAATCTCGTTTGTTTACAATTTTATTGGAGGTAAATGATATGTCATATAAACAATCAAGGCGAAATTTCTTGAAATCGACAGGAGCTGTTGCTACTGTTTATTCGTTGGGAGCATTCCCTAATTTGTCACAGGCGGCGCGTGAAAAAGAGCTCAACATTTACTGTTGGGAGGGGTACAACTCAGACGATGTTCTGGATCCGTTTCGGCGGGAGTTTGACGCTACCGTCCGAGCTGAGGGACTTACATCTGACCCGGATGCAGTAAATCGTTTGCGCGCAGGGGAAACCAACGTTTGGGATTTGATTAATGTCAACAATCCTTGGGCGAGGGAGCAGATGTGGCCAGAGGGGCTGATTCGGGAATTGCCTCGCGATCGGTTTGAGCCGTTTTTTGAAAAGATGATGCCAGCGTTTCATCCGCCTTATCCGTGGGCAATGGACAAGACTGGCGAACATCTTTTAGGTGTGACGCAAAGGTTCGGGCCTTTTAATTTCGTCGTCAATACAGACAAGATATCAAGGTCCACAGCTGAAGATGAGGGCTTCAAATTGTTTTTTGATTCGGCAATGAAAGATCGCTACGGTGTGCTGACTTATGACAACTGGAATATCTATCACATGTGTGTCGCCGGAGATATACATCCATTTCAGTCACATACAGCCGAGGAAATTGCAAGGTTCAGCGATGTTGCACGACAGGTTTTCAACGGTGCAAAAATTCTGACTGACGATTTGGTGCAAATGAATTTGGCCCTCATCAATGGTGAGATTGACGCTTATTTCACTGGTGGGACTTACACAGCGTCGCCTGCGCGATACGATGGGCATAATAACGTGCGTGGCATCACCCCCAATTCGGGGCCGATGAACGGCAAAGGTGGTATTGTGTGGATTGAGTTGACTTCCGTGGTCAATCATCCGCAGGTTTCACCACTTGCTGAGGAGTTTCTCGCCTATATTCAGCGTCCAGATATCAGCAAGAAAGTGGCGTTTGCCGAAGGCACTTACAATCCTGTTACTCAGATGGGAGACGATCAAGTGTTGGCCAAGTTTGATTCAGAAGAGCTTGATGCCATTCAGTGGGATAGCCTTGAGGAAGAAATGTCCCGTTCACAAGACTATGATATTAATCCCGATTATGCTGAAATGTATGAGCATTACTCAGCGGCGAAGCGTGAGCGTGAATCTTGAGTGCATGATTTGCTATCTCATTGATTGGTAGCCGGTTGGAGCTCATGTTAAATGAAACAACAAGCTACTATTCTTTCGTTAAAACGGATTACAAAACATTTTGGTGAGTTTTCGGCGCTTGTAGACGTAAGCCTTGAAATCGCCAATGGTGAGTTTTTTACACTAGTCGGTCCGTCTGGTAGTGGAAAGACCACCCTCATTCGCATACTAGTGGGGATGGAGAGCCCCACTAGTGGCGAGATCTTACTCAAGGGCAATGTTATCAATGATGTGCCCGCAAATCGGCGTCCAACTTGTATGGTGTTTCAGAACCTTGCTCTGTTTCCTCACAAATCAGTTGGACAAAATATTGAGTTTGCCATGAAAATTGCGGGCATTTCAGCCAAGGTTCGCCGTGCTAAAGCGTTGGAACTGTTGGGTCTGTTACATCTTTCCGAGGATTTTTACGATCGCAATATCAATCAGTGTTCTGGCGGTGAGCGGCAACGAATTGCGCTTGCCCGCGCACTGGCATTCGACCCGGATATCTTGTTTTTTGACGAACCGTTGTCGGCCTTAGATTTTCGTTTACGAAAAACACTGGAGAAGGAACTTAAGGATATCCATCGAGAGACTGGCAAGACATTTGTATATATTACTCATTCGCTCGAGGAAGCGATGGTGATGAGTGACCGAATTGGTATTTTGAATCGCGGTAGACTGATTCAGATAGGTAGTCCTGATGATATTTACAATCGGCCTCAAAACAAGTTCGTGGCCCAGTTTATGGGCGAGGTTAATACAATTGCAGTTGAGTATGCCGCTGATTTGAAATTCACCGACCAGCAATCCGGTGTGCTTTACGAAGTCGATCGCGAATGTCCGAAAATCGACAAAGGTTTTCTCATAATTCGCCCGGAAGTCATGAAAATCGGTGACGCAGCGCAGAATATGCCGAATCAAATTCGAGGGGTACTGTTCAATGACTATGCTTTGGGATCCAGAATTCAATATCAGGTACGAAGTGAGGATGGCCGGCATCAATGGCTAGTGGAACGTCTGCAAGATGAACCTTATTTCGGAAGGGCGGGTGAAGCAGTTACCATTGGATGGCGGCCGGAAGACTCTATTCTTGTTGATCAATAAATGCTATTGTGAGATTGGAAAATCAATTTTATTTTGGTTTTACAGGGCACCTTCACTTTGATTAGTGCAAAAACGCCTAAGCAATAAATAGGAATATGTCGCTGTTAGATTTTAATTAGCATGGTTGGATTTTTGAATTGGTTTCGCCAAGCCGGTGTTTTAACTGCACTGCCCGTTGGTATATTTCTGGCTATTGGGTTTGCGGGCCCTTTGATTCTGGTGGTTCTGTACAGTTTCATGCCGCCAAAGACATTCACACTTAATCAGGTTCCGACGTTTGACAATTACATTTCTGTTGTTACTCAGAGTTATTACATTTCGTTTGGCTGGTCTGTTGTATTGGCGGTGACGACTGTTATTCTGTTGTTAATCATTACTTATCCCGTTGCCTACGGCATGGCAAAGATCTTTGGTAGATGGGCGGCATTTATTACCATATTGATTGCTTTACCATTGCTGATATCAGAGAACATTCGCCTTTTTGGCTGGGTGTTGCTGTTGTTGAAGAATGGGATAATTGACGGTTCACTGCAGCACCTGTTTGGAATTTCATTGTCTGGCATGCTTTATACCGTGCCAGCAATTGTGCTAGGTTTGGTATACGTTTATTTGCCATTTATGCTTTTCCCCTTAGTCATTGGCATGTCGATGGTGCCGGAAACTCTCAAAGATGCAGCATTGGACCTTGGTGCTTCGCGCATGCAAGTGTTTACAGAAATTGAGTTACCATTAGCAATGCCAGGAATTTTGGTTGGCAGTTTACTAGTGTTTATTCTTACATTAGGCTCACTAGCCGAGTCAAAAATATTGGGTGGGCAAGTGGTTGTAATGATTGCCGATGATATTGAGTCAGCATTCACCTTTGCGCAAAATTGGCCGAAAGGGTCAGTATTATCCGTGTTGTTGATATTGCTGTCACTATTCATCATTTTTTTCCTGTTTCGCAGGATAGATCTGGATCGGTTAGTCGGTCGCCGCTGACAAATGAAGAGTAATCAGCGAAACAAAATTGTTCGAGCATTGATAGCGGTTTGGACCGGCAGCATTCTAATTTTTCTGTATCTACCGATGCTCTCTGTTGTTTTGGCATCATTTACAAAGCAACGTTATTTTCAGTTTCCCATCAAAAACTGGGATGCCCGTTGGTATGAGAAGGCATTTGAGTCGTTGTCGGTCCGGGATTTGTTTTGGACCTCATTCAGCGTTGCTTTGCTGGTAACTGTAATTTCTGTTGTACTTGCTTTTTTTGGTGCGCTGGCTTTTGCACGCTATGATTGGAAAGGGCGGAAACTCTATCAGAGATTGATTTTGTTGCCGATATTTTTTCCACAAGCTGTACTTGGGTTGGCATTGTTGCTGTGGTTTTCTTCCCTAGGTATCACAACGAGTTGGCATACGGCAGTATTTGCGCATTTGATCTGGATTTTGCCGATTGTTACACTCATTATGTCAATTCAAGTGTATAGTTTCGAACCAGTTTGGGAGGAAGCGGCTTACGACCTTGGTGCGTCGAGATTTCAAGTTTTGCGAGAAATAACAATTCCAATATTGTCACCTGGAATTATCTCTGGTGCAATATTCGCTTTTTTGTTGTCCTGGGGGAATTTCCCGCTTTCGCTATTTACGACCGGTGCGGACCAAACGATTCCAGAGTGGTTGTACGCGAAAATGGTGTCAGGATATACACCGATGGTGCCAACTTTGGGTTCACTTACCATGGGTGGCGCAGCCGGAATTTTGCTGTTGGCTTTTGGGATAATGATAGTTTATCGCAAGTTAAAAGGGAGCAGTCGGCGATAGCAATTTTGTAATGTTTGTGATCAGAAATTAGAGTGTTTGCAACGATAACTGCGTGGCGAGTTGCCGGTCCAGCGTCGAAAGGCGCGGCTAAATGCACTAAGTTCTGAATAACCGAGCAGATAAGAGATTTCAGATAACGACAGGTTGCGTTGTTTGAAATACATTTCAGCAAGGCTTTGGCGAGTCTCCTCAACAAGGTCAGTATAGGACAGACCTTCCCATGCGAGATTACGTTGTATTGCACTGGTGCTCATATGCAAGGTTTCGGCAATTTGATCAAGTGGTGGATAACCGTCTGGCAATTTGACGCGGATTAAATTTCTTATTCGGTCAGTCAAGTTCTGTGTAATTGGTGTTTTGCCGCTCAGAGCTTCCAAGCAGGCGCGGGCTAGCGCCATGAGCTTGAGATCGCTATTGGGCATTTTCTTGGCTAAAATATCTGGTTCAAAAACGATGGCATTAACCTGCTGACTGAAAAATACAGGTGCGCCAAAAGCTTTTTCATGTTCGCCGCTGTTTTCGGGTTTAGGGTGCTCGAAATGCACTTCTGCCGGGCTCCAGTTGTTTCCAGTGCATTCGCGGATAAAGTTGTAAAACATACCGAGGGATAGCTCCGCATCTTGTCTGCGTTCAATGATGTTAGGGTCACGTACTTGATATTCCAAGCTGTGGTATTTCGAGTCGAGATATCGCAAGCGCATCATTGAACATTGCTGGTGATATCGGAACAGCTCAATCAGATTGTCTAGGCTGCTGCTCAGTGTAGGTGAGGATATTCCAGCATAACCCCAAAGTCCCAGATCCGCCGGCTGGAACTGGTTGCCAAACCACAGCCCGAAATTATCGTTTTGGGTTTGATGTGAAGCCGACTCAAACAGGCAGCAAAAAGACTTAAGGCTCATCCCTGCGGTTGGATTGCCGATTGTGGCCATATCAATGCCTACATCGCCAAAGACTCGATCGACATCTCCACCGTGCAGGTCAATAAACGCATCAACTCCGGTTGCAGCCGGTGCCAAGACATGTGGCACTAGATCGGTGTCAGATTTTTGATGCAATAATCCGCCAGTTTTTTGGTGATGTTGAATTGAAGAAAAACTCATCTCGCGTTTGATATCTTGAACTTCTAAAACTACATTAAGGATGTAACCAAATTGAGATTTATTTTAAGGTAAAGCCGTACAACTGCAACTTTCTTTTTATCGAATTGAGTTTCTAAACCTAGACAATTGTAAATTGGCATTTGCCTGTGAATATAACTTTTAAGTTCAGGTTTTCAAATCTTGTTTCAGGTGAGTATAAACAACTCCGTTAATTCAATTGTTTTTTCAAATTTTCTCAGCCGATTCAATCGGTCACGCTAAGTTGATGAATGAAGCCTAAGTCTATAAAACGCATCGGATGTGCTTGGCAGTCTCTGAACCGCAATTGATATTGCCGGTCTATTGCATTTCAGCGTGCATTTCACATGCTTGATTACCAAACCGGCTAGAGTGTCAAACTTTCTTTGGGGTGCACTAGCTTATGGCACAATCAGTCAAACTGAAAATTAAAAAAGTGTCAGCAATACTTGCACCATTTTTTGGCGGGTCAAACTGTCAAACGAGCTGGCAACCAATCAAATGACAGCGCTTGGCCACCATGTGTGGAATGCCAAGTGTGCCACCACTCACCTGATACTCAGGTTCGGTTTGGGCAGACTGGTTAGTGTGGTGGTACACGCGCTCTTCAGTCCGTCACACGCTAGAGGTGACCGTGATGAACAGATGACTCATAGTGTGCGTTCGAGTTTGCGGTGATAAAAAACAGACCGCAGACCGAGTTCTAGTTTCAAGGAACGGAACACCGATTACAGGTCGGTATGCATTATATCCAACGCCTGAACAAGCCTCCAGCCATCAAATTGTTTGCATTGCCGCGATCTGAACTTCACCACCTCAGCGAGCCGCCCAGCCTGATGCCATCGCCGCGGTCAGCGGCCGGCTTGTGCGTGTGCGTCAACTCCAGACTGAGGCGGTCGCCGCGCCGGTACTCAAAGCCTGTCTCATAGACCCGCGAACCCCTTTCTGCCGGCAACAGCACCGACACCTTCGGCTTCATGTGACCCGCACCCATGGCCAGTCCATACCCAAACTCAAGCTGCGTGCCCACGCCGTCTGACCCTTCACGGTCGGACACACTGCCGTCAATCGCTGACTCGGCCCAGGCTGACTGCAAGGCCTCAACCAACTCACCCTGCGTCGCCTTGATGCTCATGCTCGGCCCGAAGCCATTCGCCCCTGACCTCAGCTCCACTCCCACATACACGCCATTCTCGCGATAGCGCTTGCTTGCACGCGACCTCAGCACACTGCCGCCCGCCTCCACTGACCAGCGGCCGTCCGCATCCGTGTAGCGCACACTGCCGGCCAACACCATGCTCAGTCCCGTCGAATAACTGTCATCATCGTAACGCACACCGGCCTCGACCTTCGGCAGCAACTGCCCGCCGTCTGACAAGGCCTGCAGGCGACTCCACTCCACCACCGCCTTGTATTGCTGCTGGTTGCTCTTCATCGGCGTCGCCGACAAGCCCTTGCTGGTCGTCCTTGACGCCGACACCTCGCCCTTGAAGGCCAAATCGAAATCCCAACTGACCCGGGTGCCCAGCAAAGCCGACAGCAACTCCATCCGACCCTTGCGATGCTCGGTTGAACCGTCAGCCAGCTGAAGCCGGCTGTCCGCCCGACCCGTGCTGTAGCCGAGCGTACCCCACAGCTCCACCTCTTCGCTCGCCTGCCAGTGCACATACGGGTGCACGCTGTTCATCGTCACCTTCTCTTCCGACTTGGCACTGTCTCCGTCTTTGGTCGTGGTCACATTGCCCTTGCCGCGGGTGCGGAAATACGCCAGGCCGCCCATCCAGTCCGCCTGCGAAAACTCAAAGCCGATGCCGCCGACTGTCACGCTGCCGTCAATGGAACGACCCGCACCGTTGCGCTTGAAACTCGTCTTGCCGCCCCTGCCCCACAGCGTCATGCCGCCTTCAACCGATGACTGACCCGTCGCTGACGACACGTTGAACGAACTGTCTGACAGCAGGTCCAGCACACTGTCCACCCGCTGGCGCGTCAGCTCCACATCGCCGTCCAGCCGCAACGGCTTGTCCGTGTATGCGGGCGGCAACGGCACCGCTGACGAATGTGGCGGTCCGAACAGTATCTGCCGCCCGGCAATGAGCATGCTGTTCTGTCTCCCTGACACGGCGCCGCTGGTGCGGCTCACGATGATGTCATTGGCCACCCCGACCATGGACTGTCCGAACTGCACATGCAACTCATGGATGCCCCCTTCATGCTCCTTGCGAAGGTCGGTTGACAGCTGGTCATCGTCCGTCACCTTCACTGACACCGCACCGCCTGTCACCGAACCGTAGCCGGCCACCGCATGGCTCACCTCGGCCGCGCCGTCAGCACTGTCATCATCCTCCTCAGCGGTCACCGTCACCGTCTGCTCCGCATTCCAGTTGCCGCTGCTGAACGTCAACGGGCCAGACACCGTCGCCACCGCAGTCGCATCGCTTGAAGGGGTCACCGTCACACTGCCTGAAGGCAGCGTGTCCAGCTTCACCGTGTAGGTCCCAGTGCCGCCCTCGGCGATTGTCAGACCCGACACGCTCAGCGTCACACCTTCCGTGTCATCGTCATCCACCGTCACCGACAACTCCTCGCTCACCGAAGCATACTCGCTGCCGGCACTGCTGACCAGCGTCGCCGTGTCATCGGCCGCATCATCGTCGCCGCCCGCCGACACCGTCACCGTCTGCACCGCATTCCAGTTGACAGTCGTGAACGTCAGCTTCGTCGGCGACGCCGACACCTCACCCGAAGCTCCGCTCACCGTCACCGTCACACTGCCTGACGGCAGCGTGTCCAGCTTCACCGTGTAAGTCCCGCTGCCGCCCTCGGCCACCGTCAGCTCCGATGCGCTCAGCGTCAGACCGTCATCGTCATCGTCATCCACCGTCACCGCCAGACTCTCGCTCACCGAACCGTATTCGCCGCCGGCACTGTTGACCAGCGTCGCCGTGTCATCGTTCGCATCTACATCACCGCCCGCCGACACCGTCACCGTCTGCGCCGCATTCCAGTTCACGGTGCTGAACGTCAGCTTCGTCGGCGACGCCGACACCTCGCCCGTGGCCCCGGTCACCGACACCGTCACACTGCCCGACGGCAGCGTCGCCAGCTGCACCGTGTAGGTCCTGGCGCTGCCTTCATTCACCGTCAACTCCGAGACGCTCAGCGTCACACCTTCCGTGTCATCGTCGGTCACCGACACCGCCACGTTCCTGCTCACCGAACCGTACTCACTGCCGGCGCTGTTGACCAGCGTCGCACTGTCACCGCGCGCATCTGCATCACCGCCCGCCGACACCGTCACCGTCTGCGCCGCATTCCAGTTGACAGTCGTGAACGTCAGCTTCGCCGGCGACGCCGACACCTCCCCCGAAGCCCCGCTCACCGACACCGTCACGCTGCCCGACGGCAGCGTCGCCAACCGCACCGTGTAAGTCCCGCCGCTGCCCTCCTCGGCCACCGTCAGCTCCGACACGCTCAGCGTCAGACCTTCCTCATCATCGTCATTGACCGTCACTGCCAGATCCTCGGTCACCGAACCGTACTCGCTGCCCGCACTGTTCACCAGCGTCACCGTGTCATTGTTCGCATCATCATCGCCGCCCGCCGACACCGTCACCGTCTGCGCCGCATTCCAGTTGCCGGTCGTGAATGTCAGCGACGCCGGCGACGCCGACACCTCGCCCGTAGCACCGCTCACCGCCACCGTCACGCCGACCGCCGGCAGCGTGTTCAGCCGCACCGTGTAAGTCCCGCTGCTGTCCTCATCCACCGTCAGCTCCGACACGCTCAGCGACAGACCTTCCGTGTCATTGTCGGTCACCGTCACCGCCACGTTCTTGCTCGCCGAACCATACTCGGCCCCGGCACTGTTGACCAGCGTCGCACTGTCATTGACCGTGTCAACATCATCGCCCGCCGACACCGTCACCGTCTGCGCCGCATTCCAGTTGACGGTCGTGAACGTCAGCGACGCCGGCGACGCCGACACCTTCCCCGACGCTCCGCTCACGGTCACCGTCACACTGCCGGAAGGCAGCGTGCCGAGTTGCACCGTGTAAGTCCCGCTGCCCTCCTCGGCCACCGTCAACTCCGATTTGCTCAGCGTCAGTTCGGGGCTGTCGTTGTCTTCCACCGTCACCGCCACATCCGCACTCAACGAACCGTACTCGGCCCCGGCACTGTTGCTCAGCGTCGCACTGTCATTGACCGTGTCTACATCATTGCCCGCCGACACCGTCACCGTCTGCGCCGCATTCCAGTTCACGGTCGTGAACGTCAGCGACGCCGGCGACACCGACACCTCACCCGTGGCACCGCTCACCGACACCGTCACACTGCCCGCCGGCCTTGTCTTCAGCTTCACCGTGTAAGGCACGCCGCTGCCCTCCTCAGCCACCGTCAGCTCCGACACGCTCAGCGTCAACCCCGGAGGATTCGGCGTCACTGTCCGGATCTCTGACACCTCCCCGTTGCCGGCCGGACTCACCGCCCGAATCCGGTAACCGAACAGAATACCGTTGGTCCTCCCTGTATGAGTCCAGGTTGTGGTGCTGGCACCTGAACTGGGAATGTCAGTCCAGCCTCGGAACGGCGGGGTGGTATACCACTGGTACTGCCACTTTGTGATGGTGCTGTCGCCGGGGTCCGTCCAGCTCAGCGTCACCTGCCTGTTGCCCGGCGTCGCCGTGAAACCGGCCGGCTTGGCCGGCGGGGGCGTCGCCGTGCCGGACACCTTCACCGACACCGTGCCCACATCCGGAAAGGCGTCCGTGTCCGAGCGACCCTGCAACCGAAACGCATGGTTGATCGTCACATCCCCGCTGGCCGAGGCCACACCCGACACCGTCACCGTCTGCGCCGTGCTGTAGTTCTGCGCCGTGAAATCCAGATGCGACGGCGTCACCGTCGCCTTGGCCGTGTCGCTGCTGGTCAGCATGACCCGACCGGCATGCGCAAAATTCAATGCCACCGCATAGGTCCGGCTGCCCCCCGGCGCCACCACCATGCTATCGCGGCTGCGATCCAGCAGCAGTCGTTCCGGATTGCGATACGTCACCTCCAGAGTGTTCGAATACGGGCCCGTATTCCCGCCGCGACTGCTGATAGCCTCAGCTCGGATTCGAACCTCGACCACCGCCCCGTCTATATACGACACGCCAGAAGGCGCAAAAACCATATCGCGCCGATTCGTACCGCTTTGCTGGCTTGTGTTGAGCCTTTCAGCCCATGCCGTCGCACCCTTCAGACGATAAAAAATCTTCCAAAAGAAGGAGAAGCTGCTTACTGCACCAGTGCCCGGCGGTATGTAGGCATAGTTGTCCAAGTTGCTGCCCCCGGCATGCGTCCACTCCAGACGAATCTCTGTCCCGCTCGATTGCGCCTTCGTCAGCACCGGAGCGACCGCCGCCGGCGTGGCCGAAACCTCCGCCGATGCGGTCCCGTCGCCCGCAGCATTGACCGCTCGCACCTTGAAATGATACGCCGAACCGTTGTCCAGCGGCTTGACCTTGTATGAGGTCGCGCTCGCACCGGCGCCTGTCATGGTCACCCAAGAGCCATAACTGCCAGCCCCCTTTTTCTGCTGATACTTCCAGCCGGTGACCGTGCCGGCCGGCTTCTTCCACGAAAGAACGACATGACGGTTGCCGCCCGTGGCGGTGACTTCGGTCGGCGCGACAGGGACTGGGTCATCGTCCACGATGGTGAGGGTGATTTTGCCCCCAGTCCATCCGGTGTTGTAACCTAAAAGGTTGATAGTCTCGTCTGGTTCGTTCCGGGTGTCGCCGATGATGCGAACGGTCTTCGTGCCCAAGGTCTGGCCCGACGGGATAGAGACAAAGCCTCTGGTTGGAAAGCAGTAATCGGAATCCGGCGGAGTCCGGGGCGTTTCGCAATTGTTTGAAGAGCCTTGGGCCGTGCCGCTATCAATGTCTAGACCAACGGTGATCGAAAGGTTCGCCGACGGTGCCTCGCTGAGCGTGGCGGTGATGGTCACATCCGTCGTGCTGGAATCGCCCTCGGTGATCGAAGTTGACGCCACCGACAGGGTGATGGTCTTTGTCTGCGCTTGCGCAGCTTGCGGCGCAAGAGCGACGGCAAATGTCAGCAGAAGAGCGGCAGCAAACCCCGCCCTTAGACAGTGAAGAGTACGTCCTAGCGAGTCAGACCGCTCTGCCCCCCCCCCCCCCTCAATTCGTTGGAAGCGCCGAAGCGACTGACTGCATCCGCAGGCCGCTTCTCAAGCAACTGATCGGCTACACCGTCTCTCGGCCTAGCTGACAGGGCACTGACATGGTTGTTCAACTGGTTCTTGGATTTCAAATTGTTCATTGGAATACTCATCAGAAAAGAGGACACTTGTCTCGGATTAATGATAATCACTTCTTATTACAAGCCTGCAACAGGCATTTGAATTATACCCCATATCAGATGATGGACTCAAACACTTGTCTTCTCTAGCCTGATAATAAAAATAAAATTAATTGTCGGTTAATAATAAACTGAAAAATTATCAATTCATTTATCAAATTTGGTTTCAGATTTTAACAATCATGCTTGGTATGCTCAAATTGACCACATTCCACACTAACCCCGAATCAATCTGAAGATTGCACCGCAATCACAACGGGACGTTCTATAGCTTGCAATAGAAAACAAAAATCTCAATGATGCTTATTCACCCCTAATGTTGTCATCAATTGGTAATCCAAGGTTATTTATTTTGCTAATCCACTCAGCCAATATCGGTTTGACGTTCAACGTGGGAGATTACAATAATAACCGAAGATAAGAGATTAAGTGAGCACTGGTTGGCTATATTAAAATCACAATTTGCAATTCTGCTGTTTGATGATGGCATAAAATCCTTCAACTATTACTGATTCCAATTCATTGGCAGGTAACTATCGTTGACGGTGAGCCTAAATGGTTACTTTTGGCTAGATTCGTTTGGTCGCCATTTGCTAAGTCAATTGGCAAATAACTGTGGATGAAATTATCTGAAAATTCAACGATTGAGGATATTATCATATTTCACAGTCTTTGGGACATATTACAATTCTAGACTGTTTGCTTCTGAATTTCTGAATTGAAATTCGAAACGCAGTAGTAAAACCATTGTACGCATAGACAATTACAGCATGGATGATCACAATATAACCTCAAAAAAAACAAGCTATCAAGATGCTGGTGTTGATATAGGGCTTGCCGACAGCTTAATTCAATCTTTGCTTCCTGAAATTCTGAGTGACAAACAACGCGGCAGGATTGGTTCTCCTTTAGGATTCGGATCAATGTTTGAAGTTCCAACAGGCTATGACAATCCAGTGCTTGTGAGCGGTACCGATGGAGTCGGCACAAAATTGAAAATAGCGTTTGAACTTGATTGCCATGAAACTATCGGTATTGACCTTGTCGCAATGTGTGTTAATGATGTCATAGTCAGTGGTGCAAAACCTCTTTATTTTCTCGATTATTTTGCAACTGGTAAACTGCAAACCAAGGTGGCTAAACAAGTCATCACTGGTATTATCAACGGCTGTGAGATAGCCGGCATTTCTCTAATTGGTGGCGAAACTGCTGAAATGCCTGGTATGTATTCAGACGGAGAATATGATGTTGCAGGTTTCTGTGTGGGAATCGTTGAAAAAAGAAAGATTATTGATGGTAGTCAAGTCAGGGCAGGGGATAGCATTGTAAGCTTGGCATCTAGCGGCGTACATTCCAATGGGTATTCACTAATTCGTAAACTAATAGCTGATTTTGATGTTTCACTTTCACATCAGATTGGTCACAAGCGATTGGCAGACTGGCTCATTGAACCGACTTATATTTACGTCAATGCGGTACAGGCAGTTGTGAAAAACAATCTTGTTCATGCGCTAGCACACATTACAGGTGGTGGTATTACTGGCAATGTTAGCAGGGTTATTCCCAATGGATTAGCTGCAAGCATAGATACGAACTCTTGGCGCCGCCAACCGGTGTTCGAATGGATCCAAAAACTGAGTAATTTATCAGATGAGGAAATGCTCGCTACATTCAATTGTGGGGTTGGTATGGCGGCAATCATTGATTCTAAAATTGAATCACAAGTTCGCGACAGTCTAGAATTGGCAAATATCGAAACTGCACGAATTGGCACTATTGTTGAATCAGTAAACTCAGGTACCAAGGTTTTGTTGAAATGAGTAGTAGTTGCATTAATATTGCCATTCTTGCCTCAGGTTGGGGGTCTAATTTGCAAGCGATAATCGATGCAACTAAATCAGGCTACTTAAACGCTAAAATTGTTGGGGTTATAAGTGACAATAAAAAAGCTTACGCGCTTGAAAGGGCTCGCAAAGATAACATTACCGCTTTTCATATTGATCCCAAACAATACACCAACAGAGAGGCATTTGACTTGGCGCTGTCAGAATGCTTGCAAAGATTAGATCCCGATCTAATCGTATTAACCGGTTTCATGCGAATTCTTTCAGCCAACTTAGTTAATCAATACGAATATCGAATAATGAATATTCATCCGTCGCTTTTACCGAAATATAAAGGATTGAATACTCATGAGAGGGTACTTGATGAATGCGAAAATTTTCATGGTGCTACGGTTCATTTTGTTACTCCAGAGCTAGACGGTGGCCCCATCATTATTCAAAAGAGTTTTCCGGTCCGGGCAGAGGATTCAATTGCTAGCCTGAAAGAGCGCGTTCATGAATATGAGCATGAAATTTATCCACTTGCTATCAAATGGTATGCCGAAGGTCAGCTTCAGATTGTTGAAGGTGATGTTGTTCACCTATCTTAGCTAATACAGAAGTGTTTGTAATCGTGTCAGAGTCTTATGTCTGCAATAGCACAACTTAAAACAAATACTATTGCCGTTTTGAGACCAGTATATATAGTTGGCCTTTCTTTTGCACTGATTTGGACATCGGTGCATATTTCAGGTGCCGTAGCTCAAAATATTGATAAAAAAGGATTTGATGCAACTTACTCTATTTATTACAACAATACTAAGGCTGGTGAAGCAGTACGGAGTGTCTCCAACGTGAATGGTGTTGTTGTGTCAACCTTCAAAGTCAAACCGATCGGTATTTTTGTATTGATTGGAGGCGCAAAATATACACAGAAAACTGAAATATCGATTTCTGGAATTCAGGCTTATCCCTTGAGCTTCAGTTTGAAGGAGGGCAAGGCGTCAAAGACAACTAGAGTTAATTTCGATTGGAATAATCGAATGATTAAATTTAGGGACGGTAAAAAAATGCTACCCATGCCCAATCACAATGTTTACGATCAGGAGTCTTGGTATCTTTCTCTTATTTTGGATCCGATGTCTGCAAGTGTTGGAAGTTTGGTATCAATCGTAGAGGATAACCGGTTTCGGACTTACATCCACAATAAAGTCAGCTATGGAACAATCAACCTGAGAGGGCACTCGGTTGAAGCACTCAATGTTCAAATCCAAGATGTAAACCAGCCTAATCGAAAATATGAAGCTTGGATTGCAACTGATTACTACAATCTTCCTTTGCGTATTGAGAAACTCAAAGGTGAAGATACTCTCATTTTTGAAATTGAGAATTTCCAGTTAAGAAATTGAATTTTGACCGCAATAAATTCGGTATTTTGTCTTGATGACTGAGGAGGTAACAATACCGAAATTATGCAGACTACCTTGACTTGGCGCTTGCTTTGACTCTATCCGAACTATGATACTCTAATTTCAGTCCGTCGTTTTCAATTGTGACGTTTAGTTTGCCACCGTTAGAAAGTTTCCCAAATATCAACTCGTTTGCAAGTGGTCGTTTAATGTGTTCTTGAATGACACGCGCCATTGGACGGGCGCCCATAGTGCTGTCAAATCCTTTCTTGCCTAGCCAAACTTTCGCACTATCGTCTACTGTCATTTCAACGTTTTTGTTAGTAAGTTGCTCTTGTAATTCAAGCAAGAATTTATCCACAACAAGCTGAATGGTTTTTTCATCAAGAGATTTGAACCGAATGATCGAATCCAGACGGTTTCTAAACTCAGGAGTAAATAGGCGTTTTATCACTTCCATATCATCATGCGTGTGATCATGTTCTGTAAAACCAACGGATGATCGTGAAATTTCCACGGCGCCAGCATTCGTTGTCATAACAATAATCACATTTCGAAAATCTGTTTTACGCCCATTATTGTCAGTTAATGTGCCGTAGTCCATAACTTGCAACAGAATATTGAAAACGTCAGGATGGGCTTTTTCGATCTCGTCAAGCAATAACACAGCATGAGGAGTTTTGTTCACTGCCTCAGTTAGCAATCCGCCCTGATCGAATCCGACATAACCAGGTGGTGCACCGATGAGGCGGGATACAGTATGGCGTTCCATGTACTCTGACATGTCATATCGAATCAGCTCAATTCCCAAAGTCAAGGCAAGCTGCTTGGTTACCTCCGTTTTGCCGACACCTGTCGGACCACTAAACAAAAATGATGAAATCGGACGATCAGGATTTGCAAGTCCAGACCGCGACAACTTGATAGCGTCAGCCAAAGCGCTGATCGCCTCATCTTGCCCGTATACAACCAGCTTTAAATCCCTTTCAATATTTTTCAGAGTTCGTACATCGGAATTAGAAACGGTTCGCGGTGGAATGCGTGCAAATTGAGAGATGATCATCTCAATCTCTTTGACTCCTACCGTGTTCTTTCGCTTTGAATGTGGAAGCAGGCGAGCGCGGGCACCGGCCTCATCAATAACATCTATGGCTTTGTCAGGCAGTTTGCGATCAGTGATATATCGATTTGATAGTTCTGCAGCAGTTCGTACTGCTGGATTGGTGTAACGGACTTCATGGTGTTTTTCAAATTTAGACTTGAGTCCGCGAAGAATTTTGACGGCTTCCTCAACCGTCGGTTCGGTTACGTCAATTTTCTGAAACCGTCTTGAAAGAGCACGGTCCTTTTCAAATATACTTCGGTACTCTTGATAGGTTGTAGATCCCATACAACGGATTTCTCCGGATACAAGGAGAGGCTTTAGGATATTGGAGGCGTCCATTGTGCCGCCTGATGCGGAACCGGCTCCAATCACAGTATGTATTTCGTCTATGAACAAAATGGCACCGGGATCTTTTTTTAAATCGCTGATTACTGATTTGAGTCGTTGTTCAAAATCACCACGATATTTTGTACCTGCTAATAGAGAACCCAAATCAAGCGTGTAGATAGTACTTTTATTGAGAACTTGAGGAATTTCCTTTTCAACAATGCGCTTTGCTAAACCTTCGGCAATGGCCGTTTTTCCAACTCCTGCATCTCCAACTAAAAGTGGGTTGTTTTTCCGACGACGGCATAAAATTTGCACTGTCCTCTGGATTTCATTGACCCTGCCGATTAATGGATCAATGATACCTTTCAGAGCCTTTTCATTCAAATTTTCCGTATATAGCGACAGAGCACTGGCGTCGCTATCACTCGCTTCCAGTTTGTCTTGTTCGTGAGAGTCATCTGTGTTTTCCGCATCAGATTTACTAATGCCGTGCGAAACATAGCGAACGATGTCAAATCGGTGGACTTCTTGGGCATGGAGAAAATACACAGCATGGGATTCATTTTCCCCATAAATGGAGATTAGAATATTTTTACAACTGACCTCTTTCTGGCCGGTGCTCTGCACATGGAGCATTGCCCGCTGAAAGACACGTCGAAACCCATGCGTTGCTCTAGGTTCAGCTCCAGATTTACTATCTAGTTTTGGAATATTGGAATCGACAAATAATTCAAGGTCAGTGCGCAGATCATCAATATTTGCTCCACATGCCTTCAATATGGTTTGAACGTTGTCATCATCAATTATTGACAACAGCAAGTGTTCAACAGTCACGAATTCGTGGTTGTGATTACTCGCTAACGCTAACGCATTACTAAGAGAATGTTCTAGGTCTTCAGAAAACAAGTTAATCAGGTTCCATAGTACATTGAAGAGGGTGCTGATGCCGGCGGGAGTATTCTAAAACGTCGCGTACTTTCATCTCTGCAATTTCACGCGTGAATACACCGCAGACTCCGCGTCCGTGTTGATGAACTTTCAACATTACTGCAACTGCTAGCTCCTCATGCATATTAAAGTATTTTTGTAGAATATCAACAACAAAATCCATTGGTGTATAGTCATCGTTGAAGAGCACAACTTTATATAGGCGCGGTTTTTTAAGTTTAGGTTTGGCATCCTGAGACTGTGTACCTATATTGGTCGGCAATATCTTGGCAATATCTTGAGTATCACTCATTATCGGCTTTATTTGCGATTTTACAAAATAACTTCAGTTTACTCATTCGACACCTGCTTATCCACTGAGTTACATAATGTCAAATAATATGTCAAATTATACAAAACGCATTAAGACTAACTGTTGCTCAAAACATATTTTATGAATTGTTGCAACCCAAATAGAACTGCCGTTCAAATCGGGACAGAACGAATTTTGAAAGCATAGATGTTAGCTTGCGCAATCCGATTTCAACTTCGCTCACTGCAACCTGAACACTTACTCAACACTTGAGAGTTGCCATTAGTTAAGCAACCAAAATAGGAAAGCGACAATAATTATGAATATGAGCAGGTTGTTGTATTTAGATTTAGAGCGATATTTGAATTCGTAATCATTATCTTCGAAATCTGCATCATCCGGTCCGCCTAAATGGTTATCTTGTATATAGAAAATAGCGGCAACTTGAAGTGCCATGCGCGCGTCTTCACCGGCTTCATGTATATTGGTAGATCGCCCCTCCACACCAAACACTCTGGCGGCATCTTCAAGCTTAGACCCGGGCTTGCGTCCAATATGAGATTGAAATCGACGCATTGTGCAAAATGTTTTATTGTTTGAAAGAGGCCTTACACCTGCGCGCTTAAACTCTGCATTGAGAAATTTTTTGTCAAAAGACACGTTATGCGCAATTACAGGGCAATCCCCGATAAACTCACGGACTTGTTTCGCAACATCTGCGAAAGGCCCTAGATCCGCTACATCCTTATCTTTTATGCCATGTACGCGGCTCGAATCCTTGGGTATGGAACGACCAGGGTGAACCAGGACATCAACAGTCTCACTTTCCAGCTTGCTCTGGTTTGCCTTCAAATCTGAGAATTTTGCGCGTATCATTGCTAGCGATATTATGCGGTCTGTCTTAGGGTTTACCCCAGTTGTTTCGACATCAATAACTACCGCTTCATCAAACCCGCTTAATTTGGTCATTTGTATGCTGTCTGTAGTAGAAATTAGTTCCTTAATTTAGTTTCTATGGGATTACGTCATCTGAATTTATGACAAGTATAACCGAAACGCGCATTTATAGTGATTATATGACTCGTAATTGGGGTGTAGCTTCTGCGCATGATCACATTAAGGTCCTACAAAGCTCTATCAGAACAACTTTATTGTTTCCAAGTATATGATATTGAATTAATATAATGCCAATGAAAAATCCGGCCTCAAACTACATCAACATTACAATCACCTTTATATTCCAACAATCTATTGTCTTGAATAACGTCAATATTGAGTAGTTCCGCAGTCTCTTCAACATATGAGTCCTGGCCATGTGTTTCGCGGTTATCGCGTTAACTAGTTAGCTAGGACTCGGCACTCCGTTCTATTTGTAAACAAGCAATTTTGAAGACTGCCTGACACTATTTTGAATGACAATTTCCAGCTTCTTGTACGTCTGTCTGTTATCACATATTGGGGATTTGGCAGACTTCGTGAATTACAACAGTTGTTAAATCGTCTTTAATTTTCTCTATAATGGCATTAAGTAAACTATTGAGCAGACAAGGCTCTCAAAAAAAATTCAATTGAAGTCAATATAAATTTGCGATACTATGGAACAAAGTACCTATCTAAAAGAAATTACAGCCTCAGAAATTAAAATTACAGAGGCCGCTGGTAACAAAATGGCTGAGCTTATTGAAGCCACCGATGAGAATGTGAAGGGCATTAGGGTTTATGTTTCCGGTGGGGGGTGCGGCGGAATGAATTACGGCATGACTTACGCTGACTCCGAATCCGGTTACGATAAAGTGCTTAAAGGGCAGAATTTTGATCTATTTGCAGACGTAGTTGCGTTGGAATACCTTAAGGGTGCTGAAATTGATTATGTTGATGATGGCATTCAAGCTACGTTCGTTTTCCATAATGTGTTTCAGTCAGTTGGCGGAACAGGTGCCTGCGGAGGTTGTACAGCAGCTGTTTAACATGAGAATTGACAAAATCCTACGGACTGTTGGTAATCAATCTATCCTGAGTTGTCTTGCTGGCAGCCGACACTGTTGCACTGATAGCGTCTAAGCACAGTTACCGCGCGTCAGATTTTATAATTGCCGCTGAAAATTGCGGCGTTTCCCTAGTCCTAATCTCCGATGGACAGCCAGACATCGTCCCTAAGGGGCAACAAGGTTTGCGAGTTGATTTAAGTAGCGCCGATGCTGCACATACCATTGCTAAACAACTGGCCGCAAACAATATCCGCTCAGTTATCGCGCCTGATGAATTATTAATTGAACTTGCCGCCCGGGTATCTGAACTATTGTGCTTAAATCACAACCCTATTTCAGCGCTGAAAATTTCAACTAATAAATATCTCGCCAGATCTAGACTTAGGTATGATGGCTTGCCAGTGCCCGATTTTCAACTGATTGACGTCGTTGAGCGAATTGCCGTCCAAGGCAATCAAATTCAATATCCTTGTGTCTTAAAGCCGCTGAATATGTCAGCTAGCCGAGGAGTTATACGTGCTAATAATAACAAAGAGTTTGGTCATGCTCTTGATCGAATTTATTCGATCTTAATCAATGAATTCGGAGAGAAGACCAAGCACAAGGTATTGGTAGAGCAGTTTGTAGAAGGCTCTGAACATGTATTAGAAGGTTATTTGAATGGAGATAAGCTCGAGACCATTTGTATGTTTGATAAACCCGAATCTCTCCAAGGTCCTTATTTTGAGGAAACGTATTATGTAACCCCGTCTCGGCTTCCGCAGCACATTCAAAATGAGATTAGAACTGTTGTGTTAAATGCCTGCCAATCCTATGGGTTGTTGACAGGGCCTATCCATGCAGAGGTCAGAGTTAATGAAAATAAGGTTTGGATAATAGAAACTGCTGCGCGGTCTATTGGTGGAGATTGTAGCCGGTTATTTGAACTTGTGACTGATTCAAGCTTAGAAGAATTTATACTTCAAAAATCACTAGGAAAGGAAATCGAGTATTTTAATATTGATGGTGGTGCCGGATTGATGATGATTCCAGTCCCCCAAAATGGAATACTTCGTAGAATTGAAGGCGTAACCGAAGCTCAGTCCGGCAAGCATATTCTTGATGTGCGCCTTGATGTGAGAGAAGGTGAGAAACTAGTTTGTTGGCCCGAAGGGGGTAAATACCCAGGATACATCTATGCCAAAGCGGATAACGCCGAACAGGTTGAATTCTCATTACGTTTGGCCTATTCAAAGCTTAAGTTCGTTTGCATGCCTGATTTGCCAGTTGCGGTTGCAGTCCTTTGAGTGTTGTAATACATAAGGGAGATTGAATTGGTTGCCAAACGGTACAGTGCCCAAAGCATTGAAGATGGATTTGATTAACGAAATTTTGGCAGATGAACGATCTTGATGCTGAAGTTGCCAAGCTAGCAGAGCATATTGCCAACTCTTCATTTGGCACAGTTCACAAAGTAAGGCGATTGCTCAGGCAATCTTTTAAGACTGAACTTTCAAACACAACTTGAGTTGGAGTATGATAGTATTCTTGGGTATACAGTCTCTCAGGCCTTCGCAGGAGGCATAAAAGCATCTGTTTAAAATGGGATCTCAAGATTTGATTGCTGATATTCTCAATTTAAAATTAGAATGTGAAAATAAATCTTGTAAAAAACACCCAAAGAATGTAAATTATTGACACCGGCAATCATATTTTTTACTCCTTGCCTTGTCAAGACCGGTTGTGTAAGGCTTATATCCGAGAGGAGACTCAAACATGCGTCACTACGAAATTGTCGCTCTAGTACATCCGAACCAGAGCGACCAACTACATGAAATTATTGACCGCTATCGCAAGATAGTGGAGGATTCTGGCGGTACTGTACACCGTTGTGAGAACCTAGGACGGCGTAAGCTAGCCTACCCGATTCGAAAACTGTTAAAAGCAGGATATTTTCTTATGAACATTGAGTGCGAATCGGCAATCAAGGATGAGATTGAGAATTTATTCCGATACAATGATTCTATTGTCCGAAGTCTCATCATTCGGATGAACAAGGCTGTAACCAAAGATTCGCCTTTGTTGATAAAGAAGAAGCAACTTGAAGCCGAAGAAGCTGCCGAGGCTGAGATTGAACGAAAGCGAGCTGAAGAAATTGCCGCTAGGGAAGCAGCGGAAGCGACGCGCACTATAGATGCAGAAAATATCGAGGGCAACCCTCAATTAGAAGTGGAAGCCGACAGCCAATCGGAAGCGTCAGCCGTTAATGTTCCTGAGACAGCTACAGAAAGCTCACCTGAGGCTGTGGATAACATTTCGGCAGAAGAGACTCTAACTGAGCATGTAAACACTGATAGTAGCGATGATTCAACAGAGGCTGCCGAGCAGTCAATTGAGAAAGAGAATGGTGTCTCAAGTGAGGAAGAGAACCCTGAATCACGTGATTCGTCGCTTGAGACATCTAAAATTGATGAAACCGAAGATACACACGATACCGAACAAGCTGTAGGTGAAACAAATGAGACCACAAAATAAAACAAAGAAAACGGGAATGACCCGTCGCACTAAAAAGAAGAAATTCTGTCGTTTTACGGTGGAGGGTATTACTGAAATTGATTACAAAGATATCGATCTTATTAGTGGTTATGTATCAGATTCTGGCAAAATATATCCAAGTCGAAACACTGGAACCAAGGCAAAGTATCAGCGCCAGTTGACTCGTGCAATAAAGCGAGCTAGATACTTAGCATTGATGCCTTACACCGATGCTCACTAAATGGAGGATTTGGTAAGCTATGAAAGTTATACTTCTTGAATCGATCGCTAAGCTCGGTCAACTTGGTGATGCTGTTGAGGTTAAGCCTGGATACGCACGAAATTTTCTCATCCCACAGCAGAAAGCAGTGCGTGCAACTGCTGAGGCATTTGAGGAAGTTATTCAAAGGCGCGCCCGACTAGCGCAAGAGGAAAAAGAGCGCCTTGATGTAGCTCAGGCACGTGCAGATACAACTGTTAGGTCATTGAAATTTGCAAAACGAACCATCGACGAAGAGGGGCGGTTATTTGGATCAGTCACAATCAGTGACATAATTGCAGAAGCTGAGCGGCAAGGTAGTGAAATATTACGTTCTGAAATTGATATGCTTGAAGGTGCTATTAAAAATACGGGTGAATACACTATCAAAGTTAAATTTCATCCTGAGGTTACTTTCGATGTTCAAATTACAGTTGTAAGCAATGAAATTGGTACTTCGATTGAAGAGATGATAGAAAAATCTGACTTGAATGCGATAGAGGAGAATGACCCCACGCAAGCATCAGAGCCCGAGTCCAGCGAGCTTGTTGAAGTTGATGGTGACGATGCAGAATCAAATGCTGAAAATTTGTCCTCATAATAAGGGGACAATAAATCTCAATAAACAAACAAGCCTTCGTATAAATTGAGTCGCGATGGCAATTACAGAGCTAGAACCTGCAATCAATTCGTTAACCGAGCAAACCGGAAAGCGCCAAATCAAAAGCACCGTTTTACCGGTGCCGCCCAATGAAAAGTTCGCTGAACAATCTGTTCTCGGTTCAATTCTGATTGACTCTTCATATTTTGAGCAAGTCGCAGGTATGCTTAAGCCTGAAGATTTCTATTATGAAAGACATGCATTGATTTTCGAAGCAATGCTAGGTCTTTATAGTGACCATCAACCTGTTGACGTTCTTACGTTGAAGGTTGCTTTGGAACGAAAAGGCAACTTGGAGCAATCGGGTGGTGTGGAGTATTTGGTCAATATTGTCGAAGAAATTCCGGATATCACTAATATTCAACACTATGCGAAGATTGTCATTGATTGTTCGCTGATGCGCCAGCTCATAAAGTGCAGTCAGAAAATCCAAAATATGGTATTGAAAAATGTACATGAAAAAGTTGAAAAGATTCTTAGTGATTCTCAACAACTGATATACGAGCTTGGAACAAAATTCCAGCGCGGTAGTGAATTGGTACTTGTCAAAGAGCCCGCTCACGAGGCTTTCACTCATATTGAAGAACTCTACAACAATCCTAATAAATCTAGTATGACTGGCATACCTACCGGTTTTTATGATCTTGACAATATTACATCTGGCCTGCAACGTTCAGATTTGGTGGTTATCGCTGGGAGACCTTCAATGGGTAAAACAGCATTGGCAATGAATATTGCTGAAAATGCAGCGATCATGCACAGCTTCAAAGTTGCAATTTTTAGTCTTGAAATGCCAGCGCTCCAGCTTTCAATGAGAACTTTGTCATCATTGAGTGGAATTGATTCGAAAAAGATTCGAGAGGGTACATTAGGTGATGGGGAGGAAGGTCAAGCCAATTGGCGAAGGCTGTCTGGCGCACTCAATCAGCTGAGCGAGGCGCCAATTTACATAGATGCAACACCAGGTGTTTCACCGCTGGAAATATCAGCGCGTTCTCGGCGCATGAAGCGAGAAGTGGGATTGGATATGGTTATTGTTGACTATTTGCAGCTGCTCCAAACCGATGGTAGTGAAGCCAATCGCGCTACAGAACTTGCAAACATTACTCGTGAACTTAAGTTTTTGGCAAAGGAGCTTGATGTTCCTGTTATTGCGCTTTCACAACTGAATCGAGAAGTCGAAAAACGACCGAACAAAAGACCTCTTATGTCGGATTTACGGGAGTCTGGGGCGATAGAACAAGATGCCGATGTCATAATTTTCATATATCGCGATGATATGTATGATTCTGAGTCAAGGGATGCCAATACTGCTGAGTTGGTTATCGCCAAACACAGAAATGGTGAAACCGGGAAAGTAATGCTTGCATTTGTAAAAAACTGTACCCGTTTTGATAGCTTATCCACGTCAGCTGATCCCGACGGTGATTTCCATGCGTAGGCTTTCAATCTGAAATTGCAATGTCGCGGGTATACGGCACCATTAACAAGTCCGCGTTAATTCATAATTTATCAATTGTTCGAAAAAAAGCGCCAACATCTCAAGTAATGGCTGTAGTCAAATCCAAGGCTTATGGTCATGGGTTACTTACTGTTTCGGAAATTCTTGAACCTAATGTTGACGCGTTTGCAGTGGCAACGGTTGATGAGGCAGTTGAACTTAGGGAAAGTGGTGTCAGATGCCCCATCTGCGTACTATCCGGATTCTACAATCGAAATCAAGTTGCCGCTCTAAATGCTTTTTCAATCGATATTGTCATTTATTGTAACGAACAACTCGACCTACTTGAATCAGAGTTGCATGACGGTTACATTTCAGTTTGGATAAAAATCGATACAGGTATGCGCCGCCTAGGTTATACGGTGCCGGCATCCAAACTAGCAATTGAGAGAGTTAAAGTAAGCACAAATTTGAAATTGATCGGTTTGATGTCTCATTTGGCTTGCGCTGATGATCTAAATTCTGATTTCACACAATCGCAGCTAAAAACGTTCAAACAGTATAAAACCCTCTGCATTAACCGCAGCATTGCAAATTCGGCAGGAGTTCTTGCTTGGTCTGAAAGCCATCTTGATTGGGTTCGTCCTGGTCTGATGTTGTATGGTGCCTCGCCAATCGAAGGCAAAACAGCAATTGAGTTAGGTTTGAAGCCAGTGATGAATTTGTACTCAACCCTAATTGCCATAGGCGAGTTAAAAAAAGGTGAACGGATTGGTTACGGTCAAACGTGGACAAGTCCAAACGACCGGCGGTACGGTATTGTGTGCTGTGGTTACGGGGACGGTTTCTTACGCAGTGCCTCTTCGCGTGCCAGTGTGGTAATCAATGGTGACCGTGCGAAAGTAATTGGCCGAGTCTCAATGGATTCGCTCGCTATAGACCTCAGTAGACATCCGCAAGCCAAAGTTGGAACCGAGGTAAAGTTGTTAGGGGATGGCATGCCAGTGGAAGATCTCGCAATTGCTGCGAAAACAACTTCATACGAAATTTTTACAGCTTTCAATTCGCGTCCAGTTGAGATCTCTCTTGGTCAATAATCAATCTACTCGCAAAAGCTCGTTCAAGCCTGTTTTGTGTCTTGTTGTCTCATCGACCTGCTTGACAATAACAGCACAATAGAGACTATGGCTGTTATCAGCTGATGGTAAATTACCTGATACGACGACTGACCCTGGCGGCACCTTACCGTAGCTAACTGACCCGCTTTGCCGATCATAAATTTTGGTACTCTGTCCGATGTAGACACCCATTGAAACTACTGATCCTTCACCAACGATCACACCTTCAACAATTTCACTGCGTGCACCGATAAAGCAATTGTCTTCTATGATAGTTGGTGAAGCTTGAAGTGGTTCTAATACACCACCTATTCCAACACCACCGGACAAGTGTACATTCTTGCCAATTTGAGCACATGAACCAACTGTTGCCCAAGTATCGACCATCGTCCCTTCATCAACATAGGCTCCAATATTCACATAACTCGGCATTAGAATTACATTACGTGCAATATATGAACCTCTGCGTACTGTTGCAGGGGGCACAACTCTGAATCCTCCTTCAAAAAATGATTCGTACCCGTAGTTTGAAAACTTGCGCTCTACTTTGTCAAAGTATGTTGCTGCGCCATCTTTGATTAGTTGATTGTCTGAGATTCGAAAAGATAGCAATACTGCTTTTTTCGCCCATTCGTTGACAATCCAATCCCCTTTTATTTTTTCGGCCACCCGTAGCTCACCGCTGTCTAGTAGATTCAGAGTTTTTTCAACAGCGTCTTTGATCTCTGCCGGACAGGAACCGGGGCCGTATTCAATGCGATTTATAAAGGCTTCATTAATTATTGATTCTAATTTGTCCATCAGGTTTAATTTCCAATGATTGTAAAGGTGTGTATATTATTTCAGGCGCTTAGAACTTTGAGAAGATCGTTTGTAAGCTGTTGCTGTATAGATTCGGCGGCTAGATAGTTGCCGTCTCGATCTACTACAAAAAACACATCTTGAGCTCTAGCTCCGCTAGTTGTAATTTTAGCCGACAGCAGGTGTATTTTATGGTCAAGAAGTACTCTGACCACGAGATAGAGCAGCCCCGGCCGGTCTTCAGCTGATACTGCTAAAACTGTATATTCCATACCTGGCGAGTGTGAAAAATGAATTTTCGGTGGGTAGGGCATGTGTTTAGCAATTCGATTTGGAGTAACTAATCTCGGAGATATCTCAATGGATTGCTGAATTATTGCGTTGCGTACTTCGGTTTCGAAGTGGCGCAATTTGAGTTCTGAAGTTTCACTATCTCTTTCAAGAGCTAACACTACAAAAGAGATGATTACTAGGCCGGTCGTTAGAGGGTGTATTCGAGCCTCAACGACATTCAGGCAACAATGATCAAGTTTTCCAGCAAGAATCGTGAATAATTCATCAGTGTTTGCAGCTAAAACGAAAACTTGGATTACGTCAATTAACGGGTTAAATCGAAATGAAACTAAGGGGACATCAAATACATCTATATCTGCACTCTGCTTGACATGCCAAGCTATTGTGCTAGCGTCATAGCTCAGGAAATAGTCATCATCAAGTAAATTCCAGTATTTTCGCGCCGCTTCCCGTAACTGGACACTTAACAGCTTAAGTGAATCTGATCTAATTTCATTTACTCTCGGTCCAACTGCATCATGCGGAAGTGTATCAAACAATAGTGCCGTTGTCGTTGCGCGGTATAGATGCGTCAGCATACTACCTTTCCAGCTATTCCAGATATTTGGCCCGGTGCCTCGCATATCTGCTATTGTTAACAAAAACAAATTATCAAGGTGTTCTTGATTGCCGACCTTGGCCGCGAAACGGGTAATTACTTGAGGATCATTCAGGTCCTCGCGTTGACTCGTATAGCTCATGGCCAAATGGTGTCGCACTAGCCAAGCGACAAAATGCGAGTCATACTCGCTCATGCCAATACGCCGGCAGAATCTATAACTCAATGATTCACCCAATTCGGAATGGTCTCCGCCTCGCCCCTTAGCGATATCGTGGAATAGCGCTGCGATGAACAAACGTTCTGGTTTGACTACATTTTGTATTACTTCATGGGCTAATGGCAGTGTTTTCACTGTATCAGATTCTGTAAGTTGATGTAGGTGCCAAACCACATTAAGCAAATGCGCATCAACGGTATAGACGTGAAATAAGTCATATTGCAACTCACCTGTAACTCGCTTGAACTCAGGAATTAATCGCCCTAACAAGCCTGTATCATCCATAAGTTTAAGAATATCAGGTAATAATTTGTAATTACTAAATATATTCAAAACCAGAGACTGGACATGTGAGCTAGATTGCAAAAATCGACTAATAGCCGGATTCCTAGTTCGCATCAAGCGCAAGGCGTTGGCTCTGATGCCTCGAAGCGATTGGTTATTCTGGGCTAAAATACAAGCTTCAATAAGAATTGCTGGATTGGCTTCGATATCTTTTCGCGTTTTGGCAAAGTCTAAATATCCATTAATTGAACTAAAATTTTCGTTGACTTTGACAACCTTGCCTCGTTTATGAGCGATCATGGATTCCTCAAAATGCTGCAATAACAACAAATTGATATGCCTTAGTTCTTTGACTGTTCGAAAATATGGTTTCATGAGTTTTTCAACAGCCTTATTATTGTTATCGTCAAGCAATTCGAAACTGTTTGCTAATTGCAGTTGATGTGGAAATAACAAACGGTCTTCGCAATGCCCTGTTACAAAATGCAATTCATTGCGTAGTTTCCACAGGTAGTTACGGCCACGAACCAAGGTTCGATGCTCATCTTTAAGTAATATATTGCGTGTGACCAACTCATCAAGTTCACTGCTGCCGAGACAACGCTTAGCAACCCACTGAATTGTATGAATGTCTCGGAGTCCTCCAGGTCCATCTTTGATGTTAGGTTCAAGGTTAAAGGCTATATCCGCATACTTGTGGTGTCGTTGATTCTGCTCTTCAAGCTTTGCTTCATAGAACTGTTTAGCCGGCCACATTTGTGAATTATTTAACTCTGTCTCAAATTGCTGAAACAACTTTTGGGAGCCAGCGCAAAACCGGGAATCAAGCAAATTTGTCATGACAGTTATGTCTGAGCGGGATTGCTGAATACATTCATTAACAGTTCTGACGCTGTGTCCAATTTCGAACCCAATATCCCACAAGAACCGCACAAAATTCTCAATAGACTTATAAGATACGCTTTTTTTCTTATGCAATAGCAAAATATCTATATCCGAGCATGGATTTAGTTCGCGGCGACCGTAACCGCCAACAGCAACTAGGCTGATTCGGTCGGTTTGATTGTCGGCCACCATCAGCTGTTGCCAAACTTCTTTCAAAATCGAATCAACGGATTGCACGCGCGCGTAAATCAGTTTTGCCGCTGGTACCCGTTTTGAGTGCATCGTCTTGATACGACTGACACTAGCAGATACTTTTGTTCTGAATTCTTGGACTGCGCGTTCCATACCTATTGTTTTCAAGGTAATGCAATCGCCAGATGAATATTAAATATAGAAATTTTTGACAGGGGAGGGATGCTTAAGGGTTTCAGTTCAAATCAACGTCTATTGTCCGTGTTTGAAAGCGTCAGGACTTCATAGCTGGTCTCGGTTACCAAAATAGTATGTTCCCACTGCGCTGACAGACTTCCGTCATTTGTTACCACGGTCCAGTTATCTGCTTGTGTTCTAGTTTCTTTGCGGCCCACATTTAGCATTGGTTCAATTGTGAATGTCATGCCTGGCACAACTTCCATTCCAGTTCCAGGTTTGCCGTAGTGCAGGATTTGGGGTTCTTCATGAAAATGACGACCGATACCGTGACCGCAATAGTCACGCACGACTGAATAGCCATTTTTTTCAGCATGTCTTTGAATGGCAAATCCGAGGTCACCCAGCTTGAGCCCAGGTTTAACCAGCTCAATACCGACCATCATGCATTCATAACACACACGGCATAGTCTGGTGGCTTTAATTGATGTTTTTCCAACATGGAACATTCGACTAGTATCGCCATGAAATTCATCTTTGATAACAGTAACGTCAATGTTAATGATGTCTCCGTTTTTTAGCATTCTCGATCCGGGAATACCGTGGCAAACTACGTTGTTGACAGATGTGCAAATAGATTTTGGAAATCCGCGATAATTGAGTGGCGCTGGAATTGCATTGAGTGTTTCAACTATGTAATCATGGCAGATAGTATTTAGCTCATCAGTAGTAATGCCGGCCTGCACATGCGGTTCAACCATGTCAAGAACCGAAGCCGCTAAACGGCCAGCAGCTCGCATTTTCTCAATGTCTGAGAGTGATTTGATAGTGAAGTTTGGCACTATTGGATCGGTTTTTGGCAGTAATCTATTAATTGGATGAAATTATTACTTGAATCTAAAACACCGTATTTTAACAACTTAGATCAAGAGTGGCGATAATCCTAGCCCCCAAGAAGTATATTCTATTGAACCTAGCTAGCAAGGCACAATATTAAATAAGAGAGAGGTGTTTGCGGAGTCTATGGGGCATGATTTGAAACAGAATCCGGTGTGCAAGTGAATATTTGCCAAGTCCAGTCCGGTTACTATCTCTCTTTGTCCTAACATTGTCTGTTCTCCTTCGGATTAAGCTCTGTTTTGAAGTTAAAACTCTACATTCTGCACCAAACAGTGATTTATTGAAGCGAACCGTGTCCATATATATGTGCCATTTAGATTTCAGACAATCGCACAGGTCGTTGTCGCTGCACCGAGCCGCCCTTGCAGAACTTTCTAAACTGGATTTCGAACCGCAAGCCCGATTCTTTCATAGCGCAATTTCATCCGGCGCTATCTACGCAAATCACAACCACAACCTCATATATGAAGATGACTCCCCCTTCACACTTGCCCGCGACCGGAGGACTGCCATGCCTGAGCAACATGCAAAACCAAGTCGGCACTTAGGCCAGCCGCACAACAACTTTTTCAAATTGAACTTCAAGACGACCAAGCGGGTGTGACCATTACTGGAATCTGTCTTGACACCGAATCAGCAGGAAGGCATGGACTGGGATACGCTGGCAGTGGAGTCCAGCACCCTGACCGACTCGCAGGACCTGAGGGCACAATACGCCGGTCTGGTAGTCAAGGTTCGGCTCAAGCAGTATCCCGAGGTATATGGCTTGGCTTTGTAGTAGAACACAAGAGCGGTCCGGCCCGGATGTGATGGTTCAGTTGCTGTTGTATGTGATGGCGAAAATTTGGGAGGCGGGCGTGGAGGACTTGCAGGGTTGGTTCGAGCGGTTTCGGCCATTGCCGGAAGATGAGGAGCTGGAGTTTAGTCGAAGCGTGTTCAAATATTTTGTACAAGTGTGCGGGTCAGCATATAAGCTAAAGCATGAACTGGAGGCGATGAAACCGAGAGATGGACACATGCAGTTGATTCAGGAGAAATGGAAGGAGTGGTTGCCCCTGACGGTGGGTGAGGTTCGTGACCAAGGTATGGAAGAAGGTCTTGAAAGAGGCTTGGCAAAAGGCCGCGAAGAGGGCCTTGAAAGAGGTGTTCAGCAGATGGCAATTGAGATGGCGAGGCGGTGCATTGAAGATGGCATGTCGGATGACGAGATTCAAAGGTATACAAGGCTGATGCCAGTCAAGATCAAGGATCTGAGGAATAGCAGGAACGATGGCGGAGATTGAGCTCGGTTGTCAATCACACTGACCAGAGACATGCATTGCTGGTCAATCAGGTGTTGGTTGCCAAGCCGAAGCAGTGAGCGATTCAGCCCGTGTTATCATGAAATGATACTTGGTGCTGGCAGGTAAAAGAGATTGCGGGCATGTTTCTGCGTCTCCATTGCTCATTAGCTTGTTGGTGTTTGCCTGTGAGAAGCAATTGGCATATCGTAGCTACTGATCCTCCGGTGCCAATCCTGTCGTGGCAAAACTAGCAAGAAAGCTTGGAGATGCGTTGCTGTTGATCGGTTTCAAGGCACGGATGAAGTGTCAGGTAATTCTGTTGAAAGTACACATGAAACCGGAGTTGGAAACTGCGACCGAGTTAGACTCGATGCGTTTTGTCAACTGAGTATAAGCAGATCTTAAAACCTGTCTAGCAAGCGATTCCGTGATTGTTAGTTGTTTCTACCATAACAAGTGCCTACATTGTTTCTTAACCAGAACTTCTGATTAAGGTGCGGGTAATCAATTCGATTTCAGATTCAGTAATTCCCTTGAAAATCCATTGAATTTTTAGATTAAAACAGATTTAAATAGTGTGCTTATAGTTAAGAGCTAATGGCTTGTTCTGTGTTTGATGCTTGAGTTTGCAATAGTATTTCCCATGTTTGCACAAGTTCATAGACCCTTGCAGTTTTTTACTACCTTTGTGTGATAAATTGTTTACAATTGAAATTGGCACGCCGCGATGTGCTAGACTCACTCCGTTGAAAAAGGGTTGTTGGTGTTTAAGGGTCTACCATCGTGGCTTGCCATTAAGAGATACAAGCTTACCCTGAGAGTTCGGAAAGCTAGGCGCTTTCAATTGACCTTGCTGACTTCTACGGTTTAGATTACTAAAGCCTAGAACCCCTTCCATAAACATCCCGTAAATTTGCACTTATACTTAAAGTTTCTGAAAATGACTTTGTAGTGTCCTAGCACATATATGGATGCGGTTCTAATTGCATGGCTATGCAGCAATGTGAAAGTGCGCGCTAGCCAGTCTAGGTCTGTCACTAATAGCATAGACTATACCCTCATTGCAGTCTGTTGCATCTCGGTTGGCAATAGCTGATGGTAGAATGCGACTGAAATTTAATAGTGTCGCGCAAAATAGTTATATTTCAGTGCCTTGTACGCCGGTATAGTGTCAATTTCCTAGGTGCGAACCCTCGCATCGCAAACAATGACTGAATCTTCACGTCTAGTCTTTGTAAAAATCTCTTCAAAACTCAAACATCAAAAACGCCTCAAGCTGAAATTTTGCTTGAAATATTGTTCAAATAATTGTAAACTACCAAGTTTATTATCACATGGGATAGTTTGGATTGTCTGTCCGGGTGCCATTAAGGTTGGCAGGCTGCTCCCATGATCGCTCAACCCGAATAGGAGAAAATGAAATGAGCAATGTTACAATGCGCCAACTACTTGAGTCCGGCGCGCATTTCGGACATCAAACTCGTTTTTGGAGTCCAAAGATGGCTCCGTATATTTACGGTCATCGCAACAAAATTCACATCATCAATCTTGAACAAACCTTGACAATGTTCAATGATGCGATGAATTATGTCAGTGGAGTCGCTGGAAAGCGCGGCACTATCATGTTTGTCGGTACCAAACGACAGGCTAGTCAAATAATTCAAACTGAGGCGAAACGAGCCAAGTGTCCATACGTCTACCATCGCTGGCTTGGTGGCATGCTGACTAATTATTCAACAGTTAGACGTTCAATTGAACGGTTGCAAGAATTAGATGACATCATTGCATCTGAAGGATTCACAAGGACTACAAAAAAAGAAGCGATGCGAATTGAGCGCGAGCATTTCCGGCTAAACCGCAATCTCGCTGGCATCAGGGCCATGCGGGGGTTGCCAGATGCGTTATTTGTAATAGATGTCAAACACGAAAAAATCGCCGTGTTGGAAGCGAACAAGCTAGGCATTCCTGTGGTAGCGGTAGTCGATACCAATTGCAATCCAGACGGTATTGACTATGTTATTCCAGGGAATGATGACTCGATTAGTGCAATTCGTCTTTACTGCACGGCTGCTGCGGACGCAGTTCTTGCGGGATATGAATCAATAACGACTGACCCCTTTATGCATGTGGATGAATCTGAAACGAGCACCGATGATCTTGTCACGGTGACGGTTCATGGCGCGCGAGCTGCTGTTGCCCCGTCTACCGAAGTAATAGTGACTGAAGCAAAACAGCCTGTAGTCAAGTCGGGTTCGGTTGGTGATGTTGAAACAGTTGATGAGATAGAAGATGACATAGAATCAGAGCAATTACCAATTGCAGATGAGGTGCAATCTGAATCAATAGCAGAACAAAATGAAATCGAAACTGAAGTGAAGGCTGATGTCATAGATGAGCCTGAGTCGCATGTTGAAACAACATCTGAAGCTGAAGATGGAATTGAAACGGAAAGTCAGACAGAAACTGAAATTGCCAACAAACATGAAACAGAAGCTGAAACTGAGCAATCTAAAACAAGTGTCAGTTCAGTTGAGGATGCTGGCGGTGATGAACAGATTGAGTTTGCAGATAGTACCGATAAATCTGAGCATCCGGTTACGGAAGTTGCTGTCTCCGATTCAGAGGCTAAAGCGCAAGCCGTAGAAAATGACACTGAAGAAAAGAAAATCACGCAAGTAGATTCTGCTGAGAAATTAGATTCAGTAGAAAATGAACAAACACCAACAGACAAATCTACAGAGAGTTCAAATTAATTGAGTCTTGCAGGCCTTTTGCCTTTGATAAGTCACCTTAAAGCTAATATAAATTCATAGTGTGTTTGTTACATCTGGCTACTATAAATATTCGATTATTAGATGGTGTACAGCAATCATGTGAGCTTGAAATTTTACGGTGCGCGTCATCTAAAAGAAGTTCATGGTATGTATGGATTGGCTATAAGCCGTTGTCTGATAGACTATTCGTAAGAGGGTTCGGATTTGGTTAGACAAACAGCCTTGCTTGGAGTTTTAGTTGATATGCAAGATAATTTATTACATCATTAATTTTGAATAATAAAGTAGTAGAGATTTGTAACAGTGAACAAAGATGAAGTCATGATTGAAGTGGTCGGGCGCAGACTGCTGAGTAATCCGTATCAGTCGCCTGAGCAAAACACTCAGTAACAATCTGAGCCCCTATTGTAAATTTTATTTACTGTCCGAACGAAGATGTTCAATCTAGTACGTTCGGCAGACAACAATTGAACACTCTTGATGGAGGGAAATAAATTGGAAGTATCCGCCACTATGGTGAAACAGTTGCGCGAGCGAACCGGCGCCGGAATCATGGATTGTAAGAAAGTGCTAGTTGAATGCAAGGGCGATCAAGAAAAAGCAGTTGAGTTGCTTCGAAAATTAGGCGCAGAGAAAGCTGATGCCCGTTCAGGGCGGGTAGCAACCGAAGGGCTTATTGTATGTGCAGTCTCTGACTCTCGCGATATTGGGGCTTTGGTTGAAGTTAACAGCGAAACTGATTTTGTATCACGCGGCGAAGTGTTTCGGGCGTTCTCATTACCGTTGGCAAAATTAGCGCTTGGCATAGGCGAGGACTGCGAAGACTTAGAACGCCTTAAGGCGTTGATTTTCGATGAGTCTGGCCAAACAGTTGAGGAAGCAAGAATGGAAATGCTCCTCAAAATCAGTGAAAATATTACAATTCGTCGGATGACTGTGTTAAAAGCCAAATCCGGATCGAAAATAGGAAGCTATGTACATCGCGAACGTCTAGGTGTTCTCACAGAAACTACGAATAGTGAAGAGTATGGTTTGCAAGATAAGTTTGCGGTTCACGTGGCAGTTATGAAACCGCAATGGGTAGATAGAAACGCGATTCCCGTGGATGTGTTGGATCGGGAAAGAGAAATTTTTCTTGCCCAAGCCAAAGAGACTGGAAAGCCCGATTCTATACTAGAAAAAATTGTCGATGGAAAAATTGACAAATTTGTAAAAGAAAACACGATGATCAACCAGCCTTTCTATGACGATGAAGAAAAGACGGTTGGCGAGATTATCAAAGCAAGTGGTATGGAAATTTCCCGCTTCGCAATGATGGAACTTGGCAAATAGATTAATGAACGATGACTGCTGTACCTGAAACTGTCTCCGTTAAGCGTTCATACGCAACCATTCTATTCAAATTGAGTGGTGAGCTGTTGGGGGGAAGACTAGGGTCCGGCATTGATTACAGCGAACTTAAGAGAGTATCTAAAGAAATTGCTGAGGTCGCAGCTGCTGGTGTGAAAGTTGGCGTCGTAGTCGGTGGGGGCAATTTCTTTCGCGGAGCTGAACAGACTGTGGACCAGCCCATATCCACCGTGCGTAGCCACCAGATTGGCATGTTGATGACGATCGCCAATGCGATTGCATTGGAACAGGCATTCGTCGCAAATGGGGCAAGCGCAGTGGTGCAATCACAAGTTGCAATCCCTGCTTTTGTGCAACAGTTTGATGGTGTCTCTTTTGAGGGGCACCTAAGTCAAGGGACTGTGGTTATCTTTGCCGGTGGCACTGGCAACACACACGTTACAACAGACACGGCGGCGAGTCTTAGAGCGATTGGGATTGGTGCCGACGTGCTGCTGAAAGCGACTGACGTGGATGGAATTTACAATGCTGATCCCATGCTTGACGCTAACGCAGTAAAATATCAACAGTTGTCTTACGATGAGGTAATTGCTAACAATTTAGCAGTAATGGATGCGACGTCGGTTGCTTTGTGCCGCGATCACAATCTGCCAATTCGGGTTTTCAATGCTGCCGAATACGGAGGTATCGTACGAGCTGGGTTAGGCGCGCAAACGGGCACTTTGGTCACTAGGGAGGGTAACGGTGTTAAACGAATTAGTTGAAGATGCGGAAGATCGCATGAAAAAATCTCTCGCCGCACTGCGAGGTGAGCTCTCGAAGTTGCGTACCGGTCGCGCTAGCACTGTACTGCTGGATCATATTCGAGTCAATTACTATGGCTCTATGTCTCCATTGAACCAAATCTCGACTGTTACAGTAAGCGATGCGCGGACAATTAGTATCACACCTTGGGAAAAATCAATGATTCCAATCATTGAGAAGGCAATTATTGAGTCCGATCTTGGGCTTAATCCCATGAGTACAAGTGAAACTATCCGAGTGCCTATTCCGCCATTGACTGAGGAGCGCAGACGTGAAATCACCAAGGTAGCGCGAACCGAAGGGGAGTCCTGCAAAATTGCTATTCGTAATATCCGCAGATCTAGCAACAGTGATCTTAAAAGTTGGACAAAAGAAAAGGAAATTACCGAAGATGAAGAAAAACTAGGACAGAATAAAGTACAAATGCTTACTGACAAATATGTTGCTGAGGTTGATGTAATTGTCGACGAGAAAGAAGCAGAGATTATGACTGTATGATCGCTGAGTATTCATCTAATGGCGGTGAGTCACTTTTAATATGCTAGAGTTTGGTGACAATTTACCGACTCATGTTGCGGTTATCATGGATGGCAACGGCAGATGGGCTACACATCAAGGGCTCAGTCGACTTGAAGGACATCGCCGTGGAGTGCAAAACGTCCGAGCGCTCACAGAGAGCTGTATGAAACTCGGCATTCCTTACCTCACTGTTTTTGCATTCAGTAGTGAAAACTGGAAGCGACCTGAAAAGGAGGTTTCTTGGTTGATGCAGCTGTTTGAAGTCACGCTAGATCGAGAAGTTCAAACACTCCATAAGAAAGGCGTGCAACTGAACTTCATAGGTGAGCTGTCAGCTTTGTCCAACAGCATTCAGGACAAGATTCAGTACGCAATTGATCTCACTGTTAAAAACTCTAGCCTTCACTTAACTATCGCAGTCAACTTCGGTGGAAAGTGGGACCTAACCCAAGCATGTCGCAAAATTGCGGTATTAGTGCAAAATAAAATGCTATCTGTCGATGATATTTCAGAAGAAACCATACGCCAATATCTGAGTATTCATTCATTTCCAAATCCGGATTTTTTCATTAGGACCGGTGGTGAACAACGTATTAGCAACTTCATGCTTTGGCAGCTTGCCTATGCAGAGTTGTATTTCACAGAAACATGCTGGCCAGATTTTGGAGAGGGAGAATTTGAGAAGGCAATCTTGTCGTATACTCAACGCAGCCGCCGATACGGTGGCGCCACTGCGGCCGAGTTTGACCGAGCAGTGGAAAATGTTGTTTAACTAGTTAATCTGGTGAATCATGCTTCAACAGCGCTTGATCACTGGATTCGCAATCATTGCATTTTTAGTCTCTGCAATCTTTCTGCTTACGCCAGCTTGGTTTTTTCTGTTTCTCGTTTTGGTCGCAGCGCTTGCCGCACTTGAATGGGCGCGGCTGCTGAAGATTCAAAGGAAATCCGTAGCTGGCATGTTTGCCATAACAGTAGTAGCGGCTTGTTTCGTCCTGAATAGCTACAAAGAATATGCGAACATTCTGAATACAATCGGCATACTGATGTGGATGTTTTTTGCTTTATCTTTGTTGATAAAGTGGAAACTGGAGTCGAAAAACAGCTTTATGCAATTTTGCGCTATTGCTGTTTTATCATTTGCAGTGTTTGCCATCTTCAACGTATATTCAGCGGCTGGCAACGGTAGGTATTGGTTGCTAGCTATGTTTTTACTCGTTGCGATAGCAGATTCGTCTGCTTATTTTATTGGAAAAAAAATTGGGGTGACTAAGCTGGCACCGAAAATCAGTCCTGGTAAAACATTGGAAGGGTTGCTTGGAAGTATTGGTACAGTTTTAACCTTCGCTTTCGTTGTCAGTTTTTTTATATGGGATGGCAATTATTTGACAATTATCGCTGGAACTTTCACAAGCGTTGTTTTGGTTTTTTTTACAGTTCTAGGCGATCTTTTTATCAGCAAGCAAAAGCGGTATGCAGGGGTGAAAGATACAGGTACACTCTTGCCCGGTCATGGAGGTGTTTTAGATAGAATTGACAGCGTACTATGTGTCGCCCCGTTTTACGCTGTCGGTGTCAATGTGATACAACAAATAGATCGATACCAATCACAATTATGAAAACGATCACGATTTTAGGTGCCACAGGCAGTATTGGGCGACAAACGCTTGACATTGTTCGTATGCATCCAAATCGCTTTGAAGTGCTTACCCTCACTGCCAAATCCGCAAGCGATGATTTCGCTAAACTGTGTATCGAGTTCAACCCGAAATATGCACTGGTTGAGAGTATAGAATTTGAGACCGACTTGCGTTCCAAATTGGAAAATTGCAATCTGAGAACTCGCATATTTGCAAATTTCGACCAACCAGAATTAGATCCGATTTTCGACGCTGATGTTACGGTGACAGCAATATCAGGAAGTGCTGGACTAAATTCCACATTGCGGTCTATAAAAACTGGCAAAACTGTGCTGATAGCAAACAAGGAACCAATTGTAATGCTAGGGTCTATTTTGCGTGAAGAGGTCCGCAATCACGGAACTACAATCATACCTATTGACAGTGAGCATAACGCTATTTTCCAATGCAGCTCTACTTGCACTGAAAAACGTTACCAGTGCTTCCACGCGATTGATGGGTTGCGCAGGATTCTTTTGACCGGGACTGGCGGACCGTTTCTCACGCGTGATTTGGATTCATTGAAGGACGTAACACCGAAGCAAACGGTCGCGCATCCAGTTTGGGACATGGGTCTCAAAATTTCAGTTGATTCAGCGACCATGATGAATAAAGGTCTTGAGCTAATTGAGGCCAGATGGTTATTTGATGCAAATATCAGTCAAATTGATGTTGTTATTCATCCGCAAGGGATTGTTCACTCGATGGTAGAATACCTGGATGGTTCAATCATTGCTAATCTAGGGCAGCCAGATATGAGAGTTCCACTTGCATATGGCATGTTCTGGCCGGAAAGACAAAGAAGCGGTGCCAATTGGCTCGACTTATTCAATTTGCCGGACTTGCAATTTGAACCTCCGGACTTTAACCGTTTTCCATGTTTAAAACTAGCGTATGAGGTCGCTAAAACAAATTGCGCGGCAGCAGCTGTGATGAATGCTGCCAATGAAGTTGCTGTTGCAGCATTCCTAGACGGTAAAATACGTTTCCCGGATATCGCAACAGTTGTATTCCGTGCAGTTGACACGAAGTCCGGTAAAAAAACTGATACAATTTCCCAAGTATTAGAAATTGATGCCGATGCAAGGCAAAGCGCTTCGGAGTCAGTAAAACAACTCAGTCAGACCTGAACATAGATTCAGCTTGCCAGGAATAGTAGTAAATTGATTTCAAATCTAGCAACTAGCATAGTCTTCTTTATTGTTGCTATCAGCGTACTAGTTACATTTCACGAATACGGGCACGCTTGGATGGCGCGCAGAATGGGTGTTATCGTTATTCGGTTCTCAGTTGGATTCGGTCCGATAATTTGGAAATTCGAACCAAGCAAATCCTTGACCGAATATGTCATTTCAGCCATTCCGCTTGGTGGTTATGTACAAATGGCTGATGAGAAATTAGTGGAAAAACTACCAGAATCCCTGATTCCGCACGCATTCAATCGGCAACCGCTATATAAGCGTTCTGCTATCGTAGCTGCAGGGCCTTTAGCGAATTTTTTACTGGCCGCATTACTTTACACAATCATTGCAATTATCGGCACTGAGGATTATCGGCCAGTCGTAGGGCAGATTGCAAACAACGGAGTAGCGAAGGAAGCTGGATTTCAAGTTGACGATGAGGTTGTCTCAGTCGATGGTCGCCCCAATCGTACATGGAGCGAAAATCACTTGTATATCTATGAACGTTTGCTTGAGCGAGGGACTGTAAACCTTGAAGTCAGGAACGGTGTAAACACTCGAACATTGACTCTTGATTTTAGCCAATTGAATGATGATGACATCGCAAACAAATCATTCAACGATGTGCTTGGTATGGCTCCAAGGGCACCAGATATTCGCCCGTTGATCGGCAAAGTGATCAAAGATAAACCAGCCGACATTGCTGGACTAAAAAGCGGTGATGAAGTAACTCACTTTAATGGCTCACCCGTAAATAGTTGGAGCCAATTGGTGCAACAGATAAATGCAACGCAGATGTCAACGGTCGCCATTCGCTATTTGCGTGACGGCGTTTCAGGAGAGGTGATTGTTACCCCTGAGACTATAGATGATAGTGGTCAGATAATACGTCGAATTGGAGTTATGGTGAATGTGGAAGAACAATTGCAGGACTCTTATTCGATGACAGTATTGCGTCAAGGCCCGGTTGATGCAGTAATATACGGATTTACGAAAACATGGGATATTACTGTAATGACGGTAAAGTTCGTGGCGCGTATGATAGTGGGTGACTATGGTACAGAATCAATCAGCGGCCCGATTACAATTGCAGATTACGCCGGCAAAGCAGCGAAAGCGGGATTCAGCCACTACATAGAATTTCTTGCGATACTTAGCATTAGCTTGGGCATTCTCAATCTGCTTCCCATTCCAGTTCTAGATGGCGGGCATTTGCTATTTCATGCCTATGAACTGGTTACCGGCCGTAAACCGACAGATCAGTTGCTTATGCGTGCCAATCAACTTGGCATTGTGTTGTTGGTTGGCTTGATGGGACTTGCATTCTATAACGATTTTGCTCGTATTTTTTAATTTGGCGGTTTTTTATGTTGATAAAACGTTTGCTAGCATTTGCTGTATTTTTTCTTGTATCTAGTCCGATTTTGGCTATTGATCCGTTTATTATTGAGAACATCCGTGTAGAAGGGTTGCAGCGGGTTGACACTGGTGCGGTGTTCATTGCACTACCGGTTAGAAGCGGAGATGAGATGAATGATGATGTTTCATCCGCTTCAATTCAGGCATTGTATGCGACGGGTTACTTTGACGATGTCCGCCTCTTACGAGAAGGAAACGATTTGGTGATATCGGTTGTTGAACGGCCTACGATTGCCAATGCTGAATTTGATGGCAATAAAAAACTGAAGGATGAGGTGATTGAAAATTCTCTGAGCCTTGCTGGTCTTGATGCTGGGAGTATCTACGATCCTGATGTTGTGGAGAATTTTATAGACGAGCTCAAGCAAGCTTATCTGGAGGTCGGAAACTTTGCGGCAGAAATTCTCGTTTCAGTGTCTCCAATTGAGCGTAATCGGGTTAATCTCAATTTCACAATATATGAAGGGCAAACAGCTTTAATCAGAGAAATTAGAATATTCGGAAATGAAAAAATATCCGATGAGGAAATTCTTGATGAGATGAAACTGAAAGATCGCAAGACTTGGGGAATATTGAATCGAAACAATCGTTATAACCGAGAGGTGCTGCGCGCTGATATAGAGAGGATATCTACCTTATACCTTAACCAGGGTTACATTAATTTCGAAATAGAGTCGTCACGGACTTTTCTAACTGAGGATCGAGAAGGTATTTTAATTGTGATTTCACTCACTGAGGGGGGACAGTACAAGTTTGGTGAGGTTACTGTAAACACCGAAGATGAGATAGTATCGTTGGAAACACTTGAAAATCTTGTTCAGGTAGAAAAAGGTGATTTGTATTCCTTTGAGCAGGTCAATACAACAAGAACAGATATAACGGATGAATTTGCTAATATTGGTTATGCGAGAGCGCAAGTGGATGCCTTGCCTACAATTGATGATGAAAACCAAACTGTTGATGTCAATTATGTTGTTGATCCAGGCAAGCTTACTTATGTGCGTTCGATAAATTTCAATGGCAACATCACGACAGCAGACAATGTTTTGCGGCGAGAAATGAGGTTGTATGAGGGTGGATTGTATTCAGCCCACGATTTACGGCTTTCCAGGGCCCGACTTAATCGCCTCGGAATATTCAGCAATGTTGATGTCCAGCTTGAGAATGTTCCAGAAGTTGATGATCAGATTGATGTTGTCGTTGATGTTGAAGAGAGTTTGACTGGTGCACTGTTATTCGGTGTAGGCTATAGTGATTCGGAGAAATCTTCTATTAATTTCAGTCTCTCGCAACGCAACCTATTTGGCACGGGCAAAGAGATTGATTTGCGAACTGACTTTTCAAAAAGCACTAAGACCCTGGAATTGGATTATTTAAATCCTTATTACACATTAGATGGAGTTTCTAGAGGGTTTGTAGTTCGATTAACTGAGACAGACACCTCTGACACTGATACAACTGCGATATACGATTTAGAAGAGACAGCTCTTGGGGTGAAATACAGGGTTCCGATCGCTGAAGAAGCAATTTTCGGGCTTGATGCAACAGCGCAGCAGGATGAGATTAAACAGCAATCTGCCAGTGGTGCGTCAGATTACGCAATAAAAAGCTACGTTGCTAGATACCCCAAATTAGAAAGTGGCAATTTACGATTCAGCTATCGCAGAGACACACGCGACCGTGCATTTTTTGCATCAAGCGGCAGTGACTTTCTTGTTTCCGCAGAAATGTCTCTTGGAAAAACCAATTACTACATTTTGCGAGGTAGGTACGCTCGTTTTTTTCCTATAGGTGACAAATATACGCTCAGGCTTTCTAGTGAGCTTGCTTACGGTAGTAGCAAACTCCCTTTCTACCGAAATTTCTACACAATCGGGAACTCAGCTATTCGTGGTTTTGATAGTGGATTGTTAGGTGCAAAAGAAGTGTGTAGAACAGAGTTAAAAACGGACAGTGAACTAGATACGTATAAAACACCAGCTAATAGTATTAACTCTGAAAAAACTGAAATTACAGATACGAATGGTAATTTGTATGCAATCAAAGGTGATAACACCGAGAAAAACCTATGGTACCGCAAATGTCCTGGTTCAAGATCGCTCGGGGGTAATTTGAGATTTATCAGTAGAGCCGAACTTTATTTGCCGTTTTTCGGTACTGAGGACACTGACGATAAGCGAATCTCACTATTTGTTGATGCTGGTAACACATTCCTAAAATCCAAAGGCGCCGAGAAAACAATCAGAAGCCGATTAGGTGCAAGTGAGGATTTTAGTTTTAGCAATTTAAGAATATCAACTGGAATCGCCTTTGAATGGCTATCGCCTATTGGGCCTTTTGGGATCCACTTCGCCACACCCGTACGCAAAAAAGCAGGGGATTCTTTGGATCAGTTTCAAATCACTCTTGGATCATTTTTGGATTGATATATGATACAGTGCAAACCCTTACGAAAAATCCTGAGCACTTTGGTGTTGGCACTGTTTGGGATTGCGAACATATCTGCTTCAGCTCAGGATTCGGCTCAGGATCAACCTAATCTGAAAATCGGATATGTTAATGCCAATGACGTTGTGAATCAGGCACCTCAAGGCGCCAAGTCAATGGAACTTCTAACTGAAGAGTTTGCCCCCCGAGAAACAGATTTGCGTCAGAAGCAAGCAAAGCTTGCGGAATTAAAAACCGAACTTGGCGAAATGTTAAACAATGAGAGTTCCTCATCAACGGACATTAGAAGATTAGAGCGAATGGTACGAACTCTGGAGCGAGACATAGAAAGAGGCACAGAAGAGCTGAATGAAGATTTCAATATTCGCCGCAACGAAGAGCTGGAAAAATTGCAAAAGACTATTAGCGAGGTAATATTGCGTTTGGCAGAAGAGCAAAAATTCGATTTGATTGTGCAAGATCCGGTTGTTTGGGCAAGCAAGCGAATCAATTTGACTGATGACATCTTATCTGAACTGGAGCGGATGTTTAATCAGTGAGAGCTGAACCGGGCGATGTAAAGAAGCTGACGCTGGCAGATATTGCTGAGTTTGTTGGCGGCATTCCTCAAGGCAACCGGTCTAAATCAATCTGTTGTATTGCTGAGCTCAAAAATGCCACACCAGAATCCATTGCCCACTGTACAAGTCCAGCTCAGACTAAATATTTGCAATCGACTGAAGCCGGCATAGTAATACTCTCGAAACAAAATTGCGAGCAGTACAAGGGCAACAGTATTGTTGTTGACAATCCTCGCTTGGCGTTTGCTCATGTAGTGAACTTTTTGTATGGACAACCCAAGCCAAGAAAGCCCGGTATTCACACAAATGCTTTTATCGAGTCTAGTGTGAGTTTAGGTAATGGAATTGAGATTGCCGCCAGTGCCGTCATTGGGGCCAATGTTAGTATTGGTGATGATGTCTATATTGGACCAAATGTAGTGATTGGAGATAACGTCAGGGTTTCATCATCAAGCTCATTTGATGCAAATGTCACCATTTACAGCAACACTGTCATTGGTGATGAAGTGAGAATCTCAGCAGCTACTAGCATTGGAGCACCAGGGTTCAGTTACGAATGGGATGGTGAGCGTTGGGTAGAAATACTTAATATCGGAAATACAATTATTGGAAATCAAGTTTCTATTGGAGCTTGTAGCAGTATAGACAGAGGTTCTATTCAAGACACTGAGATCGCCGATGGTGTAAAAATCGACAATAATGTGCAAATTGGTCATAATACAAAAATAGGAAAGCATACAATTATCGCAGGAAATACCGGTATTGCCGGCAGTGTAATAATTGGCCGAAGGTGTAGGCTAGGGGGGCAGGTTGGTGTGGTTGACAATGTCAGTATTGCAGATGATGTTAGGATTACAGCCGGTAGTTTGGTAACTAAATCAATTTTCGAGCCTGGAGAGTATTCTTCAAGTCTACCGGCAAAAAAAGCGCAGGTATGGCGGCGAATGCTGGCTCGCTTTAACAAAGATTTTGCATAACATGATATGCACTCTATTGGTTAAACGAATACAAAAATACAACTGAAGAATTTTTTAGGCATGTTTTGCACACATTGAACGAATGGATACAAGGTGATGTTGAAGACAATATAAAAGAGCCGATGCCTGAGATAGTTGAAGAATTGGAACGGAGATTGAACAAATGAAAGTGATAAACCTAATAGGATTTGCGATTGCGGGCAGGTTTATCTCGGTTGATGATCGCACACTTTTGCTGTAGAGCAAAGTGTTTCCTCAATGAATATCGATGGATATTATTGAATAGGAAAGACAGTGCTCTCTATTACAAGGCAACAACGGACTACAAGCACAAGCGGAGCGTTGAAATTGATATCACTGAGAAACTGGGCGATGCTTAGTCGCCATATGACAAGAGGTGGCACGACTGTATCAAGGCTACCGATATTGAACAAATTGCTGCGGTCACAGAAGTGCACGCGGTTATGCGCCGCTTTGAAGGAGAGACGAACAGAATTTGCCAACAGTATGGACAACCTGACGTTTGCAACTCTAGCTGTGAACCGTGCTAAAGGTAACAAAGGCTCTGCTGAATGGATGCCCAACCACAACAAATGTCGGTATATAGGCACATGATGGCGGGTCAAGTTCAAATACGGGTTGTCATTGGATCCTAAAGGAACTGCAGTTGTCAATCACTACATTTTGATATGGATTACTGATTCAACATTTTTTTCACTTGGAACACATCATGCCATCACTCGCTGTTAATGAGATACAAGAACTTCTTCCACACCGATATCCTATGCTACTGGTTGATCGTGTCATTGATTACTCGGATGATTGGTTGCATGCGACAAAAGCAGTCACAATTAACGAACCTATTTTTCAAGGGCATTTCCCACACTGGCCAGTATTTCCGGGTGTGCTGATTCTTGAGGCGATGGTCCAAGCATCGGCAATTATGGCAAGTTTGAGTTTCGGTGCAAAAGCCGATAGCGACCGAGTTTATCTGTTTGCTGGCATCGATAATGCGCGCTTCAGGGCGCAAGTTGTGCCTGGCGATGTAATGCAGATTGAAACTAGAACCATTCGAAAGATAAAAAAGGTGTGGAAAACAGCAGGTGAAACCAAAGTGAATGGTCAAGCTGTATGCAGTGCTGAGATGTTATTCACATTTCAGGAATTAACATGATTCACCAAACTGCGATTGTTGCCTCAAACGCAGTCATTGGAGAAAATGTATGTATTGCCCCTTATGTGACAATTGAGGAAGATGTAACGATTGGCTCTGATTGTGTAATCGGCAGTCATTCGATCATTCGCGGTAATACAATTCTGGGCAGCTTCAACAAAATACATGAATTTGTGGTACTTGGTGGCGACCCTCAGTCAGTACATTATCGGGGAGAGAAGACAAGCTTGGAAATTGGAAACAAAAACGTAATTCGAGAATTTGTAACCATTAGCCGAGGAACTGCAACTGGAGGTAGAATTACACGTGTTGGGAACAACAACTTTATTATGGCTTATTCACATATTGCGCATGACTGTCAAATTGGAAATGACTGTATATTCGCCAATGCGGCTAGCCTTGCCGGGCATGTTGAAGTTGGCGATTTTGCTTTTCTTGGTGGGTTCACTTTATCTCATCAGAATTGCCGTATCGGCCGGCACAGCATGACAGGACTCAATACTATACTGCGACAAGATATTGCCCCGTTCGTTACAGTAAATGGCGATCCGGCTCAATCGATATCGATCAATACCATAGGTTTACGACGTCGCGGGTTTGACGGATTGGATATTTCAGCGCTTAAATCGGTTTTTCGACTCTATATGAAGCAACGGAGAACACTAGAGGATACGCTTAAAATTTTGGATGATCTCACAAAAGAAAATGAGTATGTCAAAGAGTTTGTTGAATTTGTAAACGCATCTCAGCGTGGCATAATTCGCTAACATTCGTTAGGTTTGTTAATACTTTAATGCTCAGTTTGGTGACAAGTATCACTTCAACAAAAGACATACTGAGTTTCGTTCACTAGGTATAGAATCAAGATGCGAATTGCCATAGTTGCCGCAGAAATATCCGGCGACAATATAGCTGCTAGTCTTATTCGTGCGCTAAGATACCTCGATACCAGCTTGGAAATCTCAGGGGTATGTGGTCCAGCAATGATTGCCGAAGGCGCACAAGCTCTCTATACAATCGAGGATATTAGCAGTATTGGAGTTGAAAGCGGCATTCAGAAAATTCGAAAAATTCAGAAGATTAGGAAGGACTTGGTTTCAAAACTACTTGTAAGCTGTCCAGATGTATTCATTGGTGTAGATGCACCGGATTTCAACCTTTCCGTTGAATATCAGCTTAGGAAAGCTGGTATTCCCACGGTTCAGTATGTCGCACCAACAGTATGGGCTTGGCGCGGATACAGGATAAAAAAAGTACGGCGTGCCGTGTCAAAGCTTCTTACGATTTATCCATTTGAAACCACCATTTACGAACAAGCTGAAATACCATTCGCTTATGTTGGGCATCCGCTAGCAGATGAATTGAATGCAAGCAATAAAGAACAGTGCAGGTCGAAGTATGAGTTTGCAGACGATGAGACTGTCATAGCGCTATTGCCGGGAAGTCGTAACCACGAACTTGAATTGTTAAGTGGTGTGTTCATACAAACTGCTATGCTAATTGCTCAAACCGGTAATAAATTCAAATTCATAATTCCATATTTAAATCAAGATCACCAAGAACTATTGAATAGCGATATCAAGCGGTTAAAACCTTCATTTCCGATAATGATGGTTGAACGTGAATCACATGATGTAATGAAAGCAGCAGATTTTGTAATTGTTGCTTCTGGCACTGCGGTACTTGAAGCGGCACTAATGCTTAAACCATTGATTGTAGCCTATAGAGTTTCAAGGTTGACATTTCTGCTTCTTCAATTATTCAAAACAACAGAGTACTATTCGGTGCTCAATCATTTTGAGAAGAAACCGATTATTCCAGAGTTTATGCAACAAAACTGTATAGCTGAAAACTTGTTTGATGAGTTTACAAGGCTATCACGAGATTCTAGCTATCGTAGTGAGCTACTCAACAAATTTGACAATATTGGAAAAGTTCTGAAAATGAATGCAAATGACCGCGCAGCTGCAGAGATTGTTAAAATGGTGAAACATGACTGAATTTTTAGTGGCTGGTGTTGATGAGGTTGGCAGAGGGGCTATCGCAGGACCGGTGCTTAGCGCAGCTGTCATATTATCCGAAAACAATCAAATTGAAGGTCTGGCTGATTCCAAAGCACTGAACGTAAATGCTCGTCAGAAGCTGGATGCGAAGATAAAACGATACTCGCTTTGCTGGGCGATTGGCACAGCTAGTGTTAAAGAAATAGAACAAATCAATATTTTGCAAGCAACTTTGCTAGCAATGAAACGAGCGGTTGAGTTGCTTGACCCTCAGCCTCAGAAATTGCTTGTCGATGGAACTCATTTGCCCGATGTCAGTATATCAGCACAAGCAATTATCAAAGGAGATAGCAAAATAGCAGCAATATCTGCGGCCTCAATAGTCGCTAAAGTAGCTAGAGACAAAATTATGGAGGACTATTCCAACAAATTCCCTCAATACGGTTTTGAGCGGCATGTCGGTTACGCTACGAAATACCACCTCAATGCTCTGAAGCAATTTGGGGCATGCAAGATTCATAGACACAGTTTTGAGCCAATTCGAAGTATGATTGAAACACATTTACATGGGCTGTTTAAATGAGTTTTGTACATCTGCGTGTTCATACGGAATATTCAATTTCAGATAGCATTATCAAGATTGAGCAACTTGTTGCGCGCACTGCCGAATTAGGCATGCCTGCCGTAGGCGTGACAGAGCACCAAAATTTGTTCAGCGCAATCAAATTTTTCAAAGCTTGCATGAAATTCGGAGTTAAGCCAATCATCGGAGCTGAGATGTACATAGAAGGTAAGAAAGACCCTGATGACACTCGGTTGTTAGTGCTGCTGTGTCAGAGCATCGAAGGTTATCGCGCACTTTGTAGACTGATAAGCGGTGCACGAACTCAGAACGAAGCGACCAGCGGTGTTTTCCCGATTAAGAGGAAATGGTTGACTGAAAGTTCGTGTGAAGGGTTAATTGCGCTTTCTGGCGGCATACTAGGGGAAATAACCCCTAGTAAACACCGAACCTTTGATGACAACTTGAATACAGTTAAGGAGTTCCAATCTCTTTTTCCAGGACGTTTCTACTTGGAAATTACGCGAACTGGCAGCTCAGCTGACAATACAGATAACTTGTACCGAACTGAGGCTAATCACACGGAATTAATGCTCCAGTTGGCCGAGACCTCTAATGTTCCAATAGTCGCAAGTCATTTGCCACGCTTTCTGAAACAAGATGATTTCAATCTACACGAAATCAAGATTTGCATACAAACTAAAGGGTTTATTGACGATTCAAACCGTGAGGTTAAACACACAAACAGTCAATTCTTCAGAAGTGCAGAAGAGATGGCTGAGATATTCTCCGATTTGCCAAATGCCGTCGAAAACACTGTTGAAATTGCTAGACGTTGCAACTTGATGTTTGAATTGAATAAAGTGCACATGCCGGAGTACTCGAAGGCAACGACCGATGTTGATATCAACTCGCATTTAAGAAAGCTCAGTTTTGAAGGGCTGAAACGGCGTTTGAAAGACTTGAATGATATCGCATACAAAGAACGGCTTGAGCATGAACTAAAAATTATCGAAACAACGGATTTTGCAGGTTATTTTTTGATTGTTGCTGAAATCATATCATGGGCGAAATCGCAGGGCATTCCCGTTGGTCCGGGTCGCGGGTCTGGAGTTGGCTCATTAGTCGCTTACTGCCTAGATATCACAACAGTTGATCCATTAGTCTATGGGTTGATTTTTGAACGTTTTCTCAATCCTGAAAGGTTATCCCCACCTGATTTTGACATTGATTTTTGCGTTTATGAACGTGACCGAGTGATTGATTACGTTAAAGAACATTTCGGAGAAGAAAAGGTAGCCCAGATTACCACTTACAACACAATGGCAGCTCGGGCGGCAGTGAAAGATGTCGGACGCGTAATTCGGCCGGATTACCTGTTTTATGACAAGCTCAGCAAGTTAATTCCAACCGAGCTAAACATTACATTAGAAGATGCACTAAGTCGAAAAAGCTCAGAATTACGTGAGCGCTACCAAAACGAAACTCGTGTCAAAGATCTAATTGACACGGCGCAAGCATTGGAAGGAGCAATCAGGAATGTTGGCAAGCATCCCGCTGGTGTCGTGATTGCGCCTACACAAATCACCGATTACACAGCTGTTTATACAGATTCTGAAAACACAAATCTCGGCATCACGCATTTTGATAAGTTTGATATAGAGCAAATTGGTTTAGTGAAGTTCGATTTTTTGGGGTTGACTACACTCACTGTCATTCAGGATGCACTCAATGCGATTAATGCTAGTCGTAAAAATGAGCAACCCATTGTTGCAAATGAAATACCACTGGACGACTCTGTTACTTACGATTATATATGCAGCGGGCACACCGTTGGAATATTCCAGCTTGAATCTAGGGGGATGCAACGGTTAATTCAAATGTCGCAACCGAGCCAGTTTAGTGACTTGATTGACTTATTAGCACTCTTTCGCCCCGGGCCTTTGCAGCAGAAAATGGACCGGACCTATGTAGAAAACAAAAAGAACAGCAAATACACTGCAATTCATGATGATATCAGAGAAGTTCTTGACACGACGCATGGTGTGATCTTGTATCAGGAGCAAGTGATGAAAATCGCACAAATCATGTCTGGCTACTCACTCGGAGAAGCGGATATTTTACGCGACGCGATGGGCAAAAAGAAAAAGAAAGAGATGAGAACTCAGAGGGAGCGATTTATACAAGGTGCAGTTGACAATGGCTACGATAAAAAATTAGCCACTGAGGTTTGCAACTTGATTGAAAGTTTCGCTGAATATGGATTCAACAAATCTCATTCGGTAGCGTACGCACTCCTGGCATATCAAACCGCTTACCTCAAAGCGCACTATCGCACTCAATTCATCGCAGCTTGTATAAGTATCGATTTCAATTCAAAGACCACGGTCAAGTTTTTCAACGATGCAAGATTGCAGGGTATAAAATTCCTGCCGCCAGATATCAATCATAGTGTTCACGAGTTTAAGGCGCAGAATGATAAAGAAATACTCTATGGTTTAGGAGGAATAAGGCATATTGGGTCTACAGTTGTTGAGTCGATTATTAGAGCAAGAGAGCAAAACGGCCCTTTCAAGAGCTTGTATGATTTCTGCTCTCGAGTTGATTTGCAGACTGTTGGGAGAGGGGTATGTCATGCGCTAATCTGTGGCGGAGCTTTTGATACCATCTATGAGAACAGGGCAGAACTAGTCGCTAATCTTGAAGGCATATACGGACTTGCGCAACAACAGGTTGTCGACCGCAACCTCGGGCAGGCGAGCTTGTTCGAACTTGAGAACACGCAAGAAGTCGAATTTGAAATGAAAAAAACAAAGCCTTGGACGATAGCTGAAAAGCTAAAACAAGAGCACACCATGTTAGGGCTTTACTTAAGCGGGCATCCAATTGAACAGTACGCTGTTGAGCTGAAGTCACTTGGAGTATTAAAAAAATTGGTCAACATTCAAAATGAGGCTAACAATGGGTCAATCTTAGCGGGCTGGGTTCAGAACAAGCAGTTTGTTGATTCCAAACGAGGCGGTGTCAATATATACTTTGATCTTGAGGATGCCACTGGCAGGCTTTCTGTTGTACTCTACTCACAACACTACGAACAATTCAAAAATAGAATAAAAGAAAACGCGCCGCTTGTTGTAAGTGGTCGCTTCAATGAAGCAGATAACCGAGCGCCTAACCGACTCTTGGAGGCCGATACAATTTTGGACTTGAATGCAATTCGTCAATCAAACAAAGCAAAAATAATTTTGAAAATCAATGGTGATGAAATCAAACAAGACACAATTAATAAACTGGTCACTGAAATCAGCAGTCATAGCGGAACAAAGCACGATGTTATGGTTGATTACAAATCAAAGTCTGGTGTTTTCGCAAGATATCATTTGGGCAAGGAGTGGCGAGTGACAATTTGTGATGAATTAATCAACCGGTTCCGAGAAATTCTTGGGTATGAATGGGTAGAAGTTGATTATTCTGAGGTGGGTATTCGCTCACTTTTGGATGATAATGCAGGTACGGATACCCAGTACTCGATGTCCAACTCATACTAAGAAAAATCTGAGGTAAAGGCAATTGTCTTCAGTGCTTGACTTTGAAAAGCCCGTAGCTGAAATATCTGAAAAAATAGAAGAGCTTCGACGTTTTGATGCAAACAATGATGTTGACTTTTCAGATGAAATCGCAAGGCTTGAAAAACGAAAATCAAAGCTTGCAGAGTCTATATTTTCTTCTCTGACTCCGTGGCAAACACTACAAATTGCACGTCACCCGATGCGACCTTATACGCTGGATTATGTCAAAAGAATCTTTACGGATTTTCAAGAGATTCATGGTGACCGAACTTTTGCAGACGATCAAGCTATTGTTGCAGGGTTCGCTCGGCTAAATGATCAGGGTGTTGCTGTAATTGGTCAGCAAAAAGGCCGTGACACAAATACCAAAATTGCCAGGAATTTCGGTATGCCAAAACCCGAAGGATACCGCAAAGCTCAAAGAGCGGTGAATCTAGCCGAGCAGTTTTCATTGCCGATCTTTACTTTCATTGATACACCCGGCGCATATCCCGGTGTTGATGCTGAACAACGAGGGCAAAGCCAGGCCATCGCTTCGATACTACGGGTGATGACAACAGCGAGGACCCCTATTATTGCATCCGTCATTGGCGAAGGCGGGTCAGGCGGTGCACTGGCAATTGGTATTGCAGACCATGTTGTAATGTTGGAGTATGCGGTGTATTCGGTTATTTCGCCTGAAGGTTGCGCTTCCATTTTATGGAAAGATTCAGCGAAGGCTGAAGAAGCAGCATCAGTATTAGGATTGACTTCTTCTTCGCTTCTGAAGAACCGTTTGATAGATGGAATAATAAACGAGCCGCTTGGTGGGGCGCATCAGAATTTCGATGAAATCGCAACTCGGTTGAAAGTGTATCTTGAGGGAACGTTAGCAGACCTGTCTCAGCATTCAATTGATGAACTTGTAAAATTGCGCCAACAGCGGTTGATGTCTTACGGGGAGTTTCAAGCAGTCAAGTAATTGTTTAGTGGAACACCTTAATTTTCATTTGTTTGATGACGCATTTTCAAACAAAGTTTCTTTAAGTGATGATAGCGAAGTTTTTGTAGCATACAGTGGCGGAGTCGATTCGACTGTCATGCTTCACTTGCTTGCCAATTTACGACTGCAACGTTCTTTTCGCTTGACAGCGCTACATGTCAATCATGGTATTCACCCTGATTCAGACAATTGGGAACAGCGTTGTCAAAATCTCACCCAATCTCTTGGAATTGATTTTAGATCGATACAGCTCGACCTTGCGAGGAAAAATGCGAGAGTGAGCGAAAATACCGCACGCTTAGCTCGGTACGGTTGGTTCGAATCGCAGCTAAAAAACCAGGACTACTTGCTGACTGCCCACAATAAAAACGACCAGGCGGAAACCTTTCTGCTAAATCTGATGCGAGGAACAGCGGGGAATGGGCTTGCAAGTATTCCACCGGTGCGCAAGTTAGGGCAGGGACAAGTAGTAAGGCCGATGCTTTCCTTTACTCGGCAACAAATAGAAGAATATGCTACTCATCACAGGCTAAACTACATACACGACCCTTCTAATGATGATATCAATTACGATCGAAATTTCATTCGGCACGTGATTCTCCCTCAAATGCAAATCAAATGGCCATCGGTTATTGATCAAATTAATTCTACCATCAAAGCTCTTTCTAACACCAATAATTTGCTTTCAGAAATAGGCAAAATGGATATTGATAAATGGGTGGAAAAGAACTTTAGCGCAGTCAGTCTTTCAAGTATCGGCGAGAGATTAAAAATTCAGGCGTTTGAAGAACTAAGTCCGACCCGCCAAATAAACATGATTCGTTTTTGGTTAAGGAACAATGCTATTCCGGAACCCAGTCGAGATTCTTTGAACAATTTTCTCAGCACCGTTGTTCATTCAGGTGCAATGTATGGTGAAATGAACCTTCAGGGGTTCAGATTATGCCGGTATAAAAATCATCTTTATATTGCACGCAAAGTACATGGAATGACAGCATTAAGCCCAGTTGTATGGGATATGAATGAAAGTCTTTTGTTGCCAGAATTACAAATGCGCTTGGTGCCACAGAGAACTTTGGGAGGTGGAATTAGCCTTGAAAAAATACCAGACAAGGTTATTGTACGGTTCCGTAAAGGCGGCGAAAGAATCAAATTGCATGGGCGAGAGCACTCAAACTCCCTCAAGAAATTATTTCAAGCTCATAGCATCCCGCCTTGGGAGCGTAATTTGCTACCACTGATTTATTGCGGAGATGAAATTGTGGCGGTTGTTCCTTGGATAGTGGCAGAAAAGTACCAAGCATCGGCGGAAGAGAAAGGGGTTTGTATTAGCGCTATGCTTCTAGACAAATAACTACAGCCATAACTTCAATCTAAGCAAGCAGGACAATACAAAAATCGGTGCTGGTCTTGGTATAGGCCAGCACCGATTTACTTTCAATACTCTACAAAATAGTTCATTGTCAATTGCTCGCATCAAACTCGGTAGTTCGTGATTCGACGTTCCAATTGAAGTACTCTCGAGTGACCTTGAATACCATTGGAGCCAGCAATAATAAACCGATAAGGTTAGGTACTGCCATTAGGCCATTCAAAGTGTCTGATAGATTCCAAACAAAGTCAACTTTCACATTTGCGAACGTAAGTGCGGCTAATATCCAAATCACACGATAGATAACCAGGCTTTTTTCTTTGAATAGAAATTGCCAGCATCTTTCACCATAGTAAGACCATCCGAGGATTGTAGTGAATGCAAATACTGCCAAAGCTATGGTAACGATGTGTTTGCCACCGGGGATAGTAACATCAAACCCAGTTGCTGTCAATACAACACCTGTTAATCCGCCTCCGTCAGCACCAGTCATAATCCAAGCACCGGAGGTAAGAATCACAAGCGCGGTCATTGTGCATACAATGATTGTGTCGATAAATGTTCCAAGCATGGCGATAATGCCTTGTCGAACTGGACTATTGGTTTGCGCAGCTGCGTGAGCTATGGCTGCTGAGCCAAGTCCTGACTCATTGGAGAACACTCCTCGTGCAACACCAAATCTAATGGCCGCAGCGACCGCCGCTCCTGCAAACCCACCGGTTGCGGCAGCTGGCGTGAAGGCATAAGTGAATATCAAGCCAAATGCTTCTGGGACTTTGGTGATGTTTAGTAATATGATAATCACAGCAGCGCCAACGTAGAGCACTATCATGGTTGGTACAAGTTTACCTGCAACTTCACCGATTCGACGGATACCGCCAATTACAACGATACCGACCAACGCAGCAACAACTATACCTGTGATATAGGTCGGGAGGTTAAAACTGTTTTGCAAAGCCAGTGCCATCGAGTTGACTTGTACTGCGTTACCAATTCCAAAGGCCGCTACAGCACCGAAAATAGCAAAAATGATACCTAGTGCATTATCATTCTTCTAATGTCGGGTAAAGGCGTTTCAGCTTGATGCGGGCATCCGCCGTGGTGAATCGCCACGCCACTCTCGCCTTCGCTCGGTCACACGCCTCCTGCCAGACCGCAACTTGTTCGCGCAAGGTCTCCAGCCGGTCGATGCGCCGGTTCAGGCATTGACGAATCATCACGCTCAGCTCAATCTCAGCCACATTCAGCCAACTGCCGTGCTTGGGGGTGTATACAAACTCAAAGCGCTCAAGCAAGGCCTTGGCCTGCACCGCCTCAAAAGTATGATACAAAGCACTCGCCCGGTGCGTGTTCAAGTTGTCCATCACCAAGGCGATGCGCTTGGCCTTGGGGTAGCGTTCCGCCAAGTCGCGGATGAAGTGGGCCCAATCAGTCCGGGTTCGGCGTGCCGTCACCTTGGTCATCCGGGTGCCGGCCAGCGGCTCGGTGGCCAAGAACACATTGCAACTGCCCAGACGCCGATACTCGTAATCCTCTCGGGCCGGGCGCCCCGCAGCCGCGGCAATGGGCTGACGCACCTGACCGAGCAGCTGGCGCGGCGTCTCATCCAGTACCATTTAATAAGGACAATTCCACCTTTCTGAGTTCTGCCCTGTTGCCGCCTCGGAGCGTAGCGGAGAGGCGGCAACAGGGGCTGGATTGCAATTGTAACCCCGGTTACAATTGGCACCGAATCTTGGCCTCGGCCAAGGTGTTTGATAGGCAAGTGGCCGGGAGCAACCATATTCATCCTGTGCCCAGAGCACCTTGCATGGACCTGTGCCTCGGCCGCATGCTGCGATGGATGACCGGTAGAATGTTAGTGCTTCGAGCACCAGTACTGGATTTGTCAAGCATCGCAGCAAGCCTATTTTATTATCTGTTGACAACTCAAACAAGTAGAGGAGAAAGCAAATGCAAGAACTGAGATATTTCACCGGCGTGGACTGGGGACGACAACATCACCAGGTGTGCGTGATGGATAGCAATGGCCAAGTGCTGGGCAACAAGCGTTTCCCGCACAACGGAGCCGGACTGAAACAGATGGTGCTGTGGATCCTGAAACGCACCGAGGCTGACGCCCGGCACATCGGTGTCGTGGTGGAGACCTCCAACGGACCGGTGGTGGACACCTTGCAGCAGCATGGCTTTGAGGTGTTCTCCATCAACCCCAAGCAGTTGGACCGCTACCGCGACCGCTTCAGCATGGCCGGGGCCAAAGACGACCGCTTCGACGCCCAAGTGCTGGCCGAGACGGTGCGCCGCGACCGCGACCTGCTGCGACCGGTTGAACGCCTGCCGAGCGAGATACTGGCTTTGCGCGAATGTGTGCGGCAACGCTCGCAACTGGTTGAAGACAAGGTGCGACTGGAGGCACAACTCAAGGATGTGCTGTGGAACTACCACCCCCAATTCCTGCAACTGAGCAAAAAGCTGAGCAGTGCCTGGGTGTTGGAACTGGCACAACTGGCACCCGACCCGGCCAGCGCTGAAACCCTGAGCCTGTCGGTGATTGACCAGTTGCTGAAACAGCATCGCATCCGCACCATTGACGCCGAGACCGTCAAGTCCATTCTATGCCAGCCGGCGATGTCAGTCGATGCCGGCGTCGTCAAGGGGGCGGCACTGCGGGTGCAGATGATCGCGGCACACCTGCAGTTGGTCACCGCCCAGATCAAACAGATAGAAGCTCAGATGAGTGAGTTGGTCAAAGCTCACAATCAACAGCTGACCGCCTCTGACGACCCGAACGACCGCCGCTTCAGGCATGACGTGGACATCATCTCTTCCATGACCGGCATCGGACTGGTGGTGCTGGCCACGCTGCTGGCAGAAGCCTGGCGTATTCTCCGCAATCGCGACTACAGAGCCTTGCGGGCCTATGGCGGTGCCGCACCGGTCACCCGGCGCTCCGGCAAGATGGTTCAGGTGGTGCGCCGACTCGGGTGCAATACGATGTTGGCCGAGGCCTTGTACCACTGGGCTCGCACCTCCATGCAGAATGACCCGACCAGCAAAGCCAAATACCAGGCGCTTAGGGACCGCGGACACAGCCATGGGCGATGCCTGCGAGGTCTCTCAGATCGTTTGTGCAAGGTGCTGTGCAGCATGCTGAACAACCAGCAGTTGTTCAATCCGGATGGGGAATGCCATGCGCTGGCCGCTTGACAAGCTGATTGACAAATTGCGAGGGCACAGCCTCGCAAAAAAGGGTTGAAAAATGGTAGAATGTCCATGCACACCACCGGATACTCTGCATCGTAAGGTCGCTGGTAGACATCCAGAACCTGCTCCATCGCCGCCACGAACTCGGCACTGCCCTGCGGCGGAATCACCCAACCGACACGCCGCCACGGCTTGATCTCGTTTTTTTTAGAACCCGCCTCACCGTCTCATACGAGACACTGTCAACATGACCGAGCTCCACCATCTGATCCGCCAACAACTGCAACGTCCACTGCGAACGACCGTCCGGCGGTTCCGAACAGCTCAGGGCCACCAAGTGCGCCTCAAACTCCCCGTCCGCCTTGCGCTCGTAATGCTCGCGCCGACCCTGACGACCGCCCAAGGCCGCCTCCATGCCTTCTTTCACAAAGCGCCGCTTCACCCGGTCCACCTTGCGGTAACTGATCCGCAACACCGTTGCTATATCCTCCCCGCGCACTCGCCGTTCATTGTACTGACCTTCGTCGCAGTTCAGCAGAATCAGGGCGTTGAGCACCTTCTGCGACGAATGCGAACCCTTGCGAGTGAGCTGCTCCAACTCCTCTCTCTGCGAACGTTCCAAAGCCACCACATATTGCTTCATGACTACCCCTGTAATAACAGTGTTAAACAACATGTCCATCATTATACGACATTCCATCGATGATTGAACACTAGCCATTTGCCAAGCTCAGGGGCGAATTGTCCAACGCCATTTCTGAGGTAATACATTGGTCCGCCTACATACTTGCCATTCTTATCTACTTCGCGATAAGTTACAGCACATACCGCTTCAGCATATTTTGTTGCCATTCCAAACAGCGCAATCAACCACATATAAAAAATTGCGCCTGGGCCGCCTAGCGCTATCGCGGTCGCAACACCGGCTATATTACCGGTACCAACTGTCGCTGATAGAGCTGTCATGAGTGCGTTGAATGGCTTGACTTCACCCGATCCTTCCGGGCTGCTCTTGTCAAATAATAGCTTGAAGCCAAAACCCACTTTGCGCCACGGCATGAACACCATACCGAGTGTCAAGATTACTCCGGTAACGCCCAGCATGCCAAGCATAGGCGGGCCCCATGCAAACGAGTTAATGGAATTAATCATTGAATTCAATTGATCCATAATTATCTACCTCTGTATTGATTGCCTCCTTTCTTGGTGCAATCTAATTTAATTGTTAGTCTAGTTATAGAATTTTCACATTCCGATTTGTATAAGTATAGGTTTTTGAATGATTGCAATCAAATTTTTTACTAATAATCCCCAATATCCAAAAAAAGCGAAAATGATATATGCAAGTTCTTCCATTCTAACGCCAATTTGTGGTAATCTATTGACTAGTTCGCAAACTTATCTGTCTGCATCCATTCTCTCACTTTACGGTTCGGTTAAATTCAGCTAGAGTGTCAAAATTTGTATTTGTAACTGGTGGTGTAGTGTCATCTCTTGGCAAAGGCATTGCATCGGCATCTCTAGCAGCTTTGCTTGAAGCGCGTGGTATTTCTGTCACGCTAATCAAATTGGATCCCTACATTAATGTTGACCCCGGAACAATGAGCCCTTTTCAACATGGGGAAGTTTTTGTTACTGCTGACGGTGCCGAAACTGATCTTGATTTAGGCCATTATGAACGCTTTGTCGATATTCAAATGAAGCGATCTAACAACTATACGACCGGTAAAATCTATGAGCGAGTTATTAGACGAGAGCGGCGTGGCGACTATCTAGGCAAGACTGTTCAAGTTATTCCGCATGTTATTGATGAGATAAAAAATTGTATTTATGAAGGATCTGAAGACAAGGATGTTGTCTTCGTTGAGATCGGTGGTACTGTCGGCGATATTGAATCGTTGCCATTTCTTGAGACAATTCGCCAGATGCGAATTGAGCTCGGTTCTGTGAATACGCTTTTTGTGCATCTGACTTTGGTGCCAACGCTTGATTACGCAGGTGAAATCAAGACCAAACCCACACAGCACTCGGTCAAAGAACTTCGCAGTATTGGTATTCAGCCTGATATACTTCTTTGCCGTGCAGAGGTACCGCTTCCAGATTCAGAACGCAGCAAAATTGCGCTTTTTACCAATGTTGAAGAGGACTGTGTAATTTCTGCTCTGACTGTGAAAAACATCTATGCTATTCCTCAACAGTTTCATGATCAATCTGTAGACCGGAAAATTGTTGAACACTTGAAGATGTCGACAGCGGAAATCAATCTTTCGGAATGGAGGACCGTAGTTGATCGCGCTGAGAATACTTGCCAAGAGCTGACGGTAGCATTGGTTGGTAAGTACATGGATATAGCCGATACTTATAAATCATTAGCCGAGGCAATTAGACATGCAGGTATGCAGACGCGCACAAAAATTGACATTCAGTATACCGATGCCGAATTAGTTGAGGAGAACGGCATAGAAGCATTGAGCACTGCTGATGCAGTAATAGTGCCAGGTGGATTCGGGGAGCGCGGTGTTGAAGGCAAAATTGCAGCTGTCGAATTTGCCAGAAAAAATAATGTGCCATATCTCGGAATTTGCCTTGGCATGCAGATTGCGGTAGTTGAATTTGCGCGCAACGTAATGCAACTAAAAGGCGCCAACAGCACTGAATTTGATAAAAACACACCAGAACCAGTGATAGCGCTTGTATCTGAATGGAAGACTATGGAAGGTGTTATTGAGAAAAGAACAGCTGACGAAGACAAGGGTGGAACACTTAGGCTCGGCGCGCAAGTGGCCAATTTGATTCCAACTTCAAGGGTGAGCGCTATATACGGTGCGAATTCAATTGTGGAACGCCATCGTCATCGATATGAATTCAATAATAATTATCGCAAACAATTTGAACAAGCTGGAATGGTATTTTCCGGAAATTCAAATGAGAACTTGGTTGAGCTGATAGAATTGCCATCTCACTGTTGGTTTGTCGGTTGTCAATATCACCCCGAGTTTACTTCAACGCCGCGCAAAGGGCATCCGTTGTTCAAGAATTTTGTTGAAACAGCTTTGCAACGTAAATCATTCACTTACCAAGCTGGTAGAGCGGTAGTCCGTTGAAAATCGCGGGTGCGCAAATTGGCGCGGAACAACCTTTTTTCCTTTTCACAGGTCCATGTGTTATTGAGTCCGAAGCATTTGCTATAGATACTGCCGGTGAAATTAAAAGTATTTGTGAGCAACTGTCTATTCCTTTTGCATACAAATCATCCTATGACAAAGCGAATCGAACTTCGGGCAAATCATTCCGAGGTCCCGGCATGGACGAAGGTCTTGAGATACTTTCCAAGATTCGCAATGAGTTTGGTGTGTGGGTTTTGACTGATGTACATTCACCAGCAGAGGCGCTTAGAGCAGCCAAACATGTGGATATCATTCAAACACCAGCGTTTTTATGCCGCCAAACTGACCTGATTACAACAGCAGCAGGAACTGGAAAAATTGTCAATATCAAGAAAGCGCAATTTCTCTCTCCACATGAGATGCAACACGTTGTCAATAAAGCCATCGGTGCCGGAGGCCGAGACCGAATTCTTGTTTGTGAACGAGGTTCAAGCTTTGGATATAACAATCTTGTTGTCGATATGCGATCTTTAGGCATCATGCGCTCTACTGGATGTCCAGTAGTATTCGATGCCACACACTCAGTACAATTACCTGGCGCTGCCGATGGAAAATCCGACGGTCAACGCGAATTTGTTCCAGCACTTGCGCGCGCCGCAACTGCGTGTGGAGTTGCTGGGCTATTTATGGAGACTCATCCTAACCCAGACCTTGCCCCAAGCGACGGTCCTAATGCTTGGCCATTAAACCGCCTATCTGATTTGCTTGAAGATCTGATGGCGATTGACTATGTCGTAAAAAATTCCATTAAACACTACTGAAAATCTAAATCTCACCTATGAGTGAAGCAATCATTTCACAGATACGCGCTATCGAAATTCTTGATTCGCGGGGCAACCCTACAATTGAAACCGAAGTGGTTTTGAGCGATGGCTCAAGCGGGGTGGCAGCCGTGCCATCAGGCGCCTCAACTGGCATGAAAGAAGCATTGGAACTTCGAGACAACGATGAAAGTAGATATTTGGGTAAAGGTGTACTAAATGCAGTGTCGAATGTGAATCTACAGATTTCCAATCTTCTGAGAGGCAGTTCGCCATTCGACCAATCTACAATCGACAACAAGATGATTGAATTTGACGGTACGCAAGATAAATCCCGACTTGGTGCTAATAGCATTCTTTCGGTTTCCTTGGCAGTTGCTCTGGCAGCTGCAAATAGCCGACAAATTCCTCTTTACCAGTATCTTGGCAATGATGAATCAGTAGTGCTACCTGTTCCTTATTTCAATATTCTCAACGGTGGTGCTCATGCCAATAATGATGTTGATATTCAGGAATACATGATTGTTCCTCTTAATTTTTCAAGTTTCAAAGAGGCTCTCAGATGCGGCGTGGAAGTTTATCATCACCTCAAGAAAATTCTCGATGAACGCGGAATGAGCACAGCAGTTGGCGATGAGGGCGGTTTTGCACCCGATTTCAAATCCAATACACTACCATTGAATTGTATTAATGAAGCGATACTGCGGGCAGGATATGACCCTAGTTCTGAAGTGGGCATAGCACTTGATGTTGCAAGCTCTGAACTTCACAAAGGTTCCGGTTCGTATTCGCTTAGTTCGGAAGGCCGAATTCTGTCAAACTCTCAATTCATTGACTATCTGGCGTCATTGGTTGATAAATTTAACATAATTTCAATTGAGGATGGATTAGCGGAGAATGATTGGAACGGTTGGAGTGAGCTGACCAGTTGCATTGGTGACAAAATTCAGCTGGTTGGAGATGATATCTTCGTAACCAATTCAGAAATCTTGCAAAATGGTATTGATGATAACATTGCCAATGCTATTCTTATAAAGCTTAACCAGGTCGGTACAGTAACTGAAACCCTTAAAACAGTCCAGACTGCCCAAAATGCCGGTTATGGTGTTATGATATCTCATCGTTCCGGCGAAACTGAAAACTCTGCGATTGCTGACCTTGCTGTTGCAACCGCCGCTGGTCAGATAAAAACTGGCGCGCCATGTCGGTCGGAAAGAACTGTAAAATATAATCGTCTGTTGCGAATCGAGGACAGATGTGCAGAGCGGGCAATTTACCATAAACTTAGTTGGACGAGGGGATAGAGTCAATGCGAACAAAGACCAAATCACTTCTAATAACATTTATTTTTCTAATGTTAGCCATGAATCTTCAATATACATTCTGGTTTGGCAAAAACTCTGTTAACACGCTTAAGGAGACTAAAAATCTGATTGAAGCCGAGGATGCTCGCAATGCAGAACTGCAAATACGCAATAACGTATTGAAAGCAGAAGTGATGGATTTGAAAAATGATGCGGACAGCATGGAAGAACGCGCTCGCATGGAACTTGGTTATATCAAAGATGGCGAGACCTTCTATCGTGTAGTCAAAACCCAGTAAAACAATGGCTGTTTATGCAACGTATTCAGCTGTTGTACCTCTGAGCTATTCTGATCTGGTTGATTTTTAATTCAACTCAGGTATTGCATATGGCAACAGGTCAGGTGCCAGTTGGATCGAATGTGAGTTTTCTAGGCGTAAGTTTTGTTGATCAAAGAACTTAAGTGGCATTGAAACTAGCAAAAGATTTCGGTCTCTGTCATTCGCACAGTTAACGACGATACCTTTCTGGTTTCCGGCAACTCCCGCACAGTCAATCAGGTTGCCTGGATCGACCACAGAATCAGGTTCTGCCATTGCAATTGTCATCCGCCGATTAGTTCCACCTCGGTAGTGCAATCTAGCAACAATTTCTTGTCCAGGGTAACATCCTTTAGTCCAACTCACTGCTCCAATCAAATCAAGGTTGACAGCTTGTGCGACAAATTGTTCGGTAGTCTGATGGAGGACCCATGGAATACCTGATTTCACATCTGCCAATTGCCACTCTAGCATACTCATTTTTTCTAATCTAGCGGTATGCTGCCCATGACCTGAAGCCGGCGCAAGTACCATGTATCTCGGAACCTCGCCTGGCATGCAAATAAAAATCAAATCATCATGGCAGGCTGTTTCGTAGGTTTTTTCTGGTAAACAGAAATCGCTATATGAAGTACCCCGTATTCCAATTATGCTGACATCTGATTGAACAGATACGTCCACCTTGTCTCTCAACACAAACATTTTCAAACGATTAGCAAGTATAGTGGCGAGACCGGCGGGTACCGCAAGATAGTAGCCATTGTCTTTGTCTGGTATTAAGATGAAGTTTGCTGCTACCCGCCCTTTAGCATTCAAGTAAGCAGCTGGTAATGAGTAGCTTGCGTTTATCTCAACAAGGTCTACGGTCAGTTGACGATGCAGAAATTTTGTTGCGTCGTTACCTGTGACGTGTACAACACTTATAGAATAATCATGCAATGTGTGAATCCCCTAAGAAAGTAAGAAATTGATATTAACAATGATACTTCAATATTATGGGCTTTTACAGTTTCGGTTGACTACGGTAGGGTGCGATTCAGAAAAATATTTCAGGAATTCTCAAATAATTAGTGTCTGCTAGAAAACCCCCCTTTTGAAATCTGATTTCCAGTCATTTTCAGTGTTTTTTTGTCAGCTCAGAAATCATTTTTCAATAAATCAGCCCGTTTCCGCGCATTTCTGCCCAAATTGCTGATTTTTAACCGGCCGAGCCGAATTCGGGCCATACCACCCCATCCCAGCCACATTTGACTGGGGATTTCGCATCCCCCTGGTCATCGCTGTGCTGTCAGGCGGCCAATTTCAGTCGGTGCCGCTCCTTTTCTCTCAACCGCTCGCGCACCAACTGCCCGTAGCGGTGCACATTGCATGCCACAACCGACAGCGCCACCGTGCGCTCAAAGCCCTTCGCACCATGCGTTCGCACCCGGTCCAAGCCGCGCTGCTCCAAATCGTTGATCTTTGACTCCACCGCCGGGTGCTGTTGCCGAGCCGCCTTGAACGGCACCTCCAACTCCCGCCGCTTGGCCGCCTGGGACAACTTGCCCTTGGCTGGCAACACATTGACCTCCAACAACTCATCCAACTGCTGGCGGTTGTCCGGACTGTGAAACCCGCGGTCAAAACTGCACTGGCGCAAGCCCGCATAACGCTGCTGAGCCGCCTTCACCATCGGCACCGCATAATCCACATCCTCGCCTTTCCACATCACCTTATGGTGCAGAATCAACCGATGTTGATCCTCCAAGATGCACACCGGCACCCCAAACTCCACCGGGCGACCCGCCTTGCCCTTGGCAATCCAACGCGTGTGCGGCTCAAACACCGAGAACAGCTTCTCCGACTGTGGGATCGTCTCGCCGAGCAACAGCCGCCGCTCCACCTGATCCGCCAACTTGTCCGCATAGCCCTTGAACTCGGCAATGTCCTCGCACAACTTGCCCTCAACGCCTGCATCCTGCAACTCGCCCAAGGTGCGCTCCGCCCGCTGGGCCAACTTGGCACAACAACTCAAATACTCGCGCACCGCCGCCGGTCTCGCCTGCCACTGCCGGGACTTGCGGATGCGGTTGTAGAGCCGCTTCAGTTTCTTGCGCAAATGCTTGCGCTGGCGCCACCCACCCACCTGATGTCGCTTGCACGCCTTGTGCATCAGTCGCAACAGCCGTTGCACCGCATCGAACAGCAAAGACACATCCGTCGGGAAATGCACGTCGGTCTCCACCACGAACGAGTCGCAGCGTCCATGCAACATCTCGCCCGGCGCCTGACCTTCCAGCTCGTGGCAAGCCTCCACAATCAGCGCCGACACCTTGCCCAGAAACTCCACGCTGAACAGAGCGACATTGTTTATCAACTGTTGCAGGGTATACCGCGAATCAAGCCACTTGCTGTGACCCAGCATCTGACGCAACTTTTCATGACAGTTCGCAGTGTCCTGCAACTCGTCAAAATCCATGCCCGCACCTTGCTTGACTATCGCCAGCACCAAGGCCTGCCACAAATCCATGGCCGGACGACCGTTGTTCAAGTCCACCCCCGGCAACACCTCGTCTTGCAACAACTGGTGCAACCGCTCGCGCAACCGCTCGTGGCAATACAACGCCTGAAGACCGAGCAGAATCTTCGGCAACTCATGGCGAGAATCCAGGTCGATCTTGATCTCTTCTATGAATATTCCACCGTATTCAGGGTCCACTTTCATTATGTCTCTCATGGTATCATTCTCATGGTAGATTACGTCGAAGATTCGCTGAAATTCAGGCCAATCATCGGTTTTTGAGCCTGATCCGAGCAAATCACTAATTCTTCGTTCGCTATTATATATCATATTGTGTTTGTTTTCATGGTTTTACATGGTTTTATAACAAACACTAATTAAAATATTTGAATAAGAAAACAAAAATAACGGAATGTGTCCGTATTGATTATCATAAGAACTAGGGCTTGATTCAACTGATTTGATAATCTAGCACAACCATGTGAAAACTTAATGACTACTAGTGCAAAATATGTTCGCTGGCTTCAGCGATTAGAAACTTATGGCAAGACATTGGCAGTGTTGACAAAAACCTGCAGTATTCGTGATTTTGACGATATTAGTCGTGCCGCACTGGTCAAGCACTATGAGCTCTGCTTTGGGATAGCGTGGCTAGTTCTCAAAGATTTGCTGTCCTATGAAGGAATTGAAATTGGCACTCCTCGCAGTATATATCGCAAGAGTTTTGAGATTGGTTATATCAATGAACGAGATTGTGAAGTTCTGCTTGGGGCACTAGATTATCGCAATAGATTGACCCATATTTACGATGAAGAGTTGGCTCTGGAAGCTGAAAAGAAAATAGTTGAGGAATTTTACCCTGTGTTGAATCGATTGCACGCTGCGCTGATTGATATAGCCAAAGCATGACTGATTTTCTAAAGAGTAAATATCGCGACGCTATTGTCTCTACAATTGCAGTGAATCACAAGGTAGATCGGGCGGTTCTTTTCGGTTCTAGATCGATGGGCACGAATACAGTCACATCTGATGTAGATATAGTGCTTTTTGGAGATGGTTTAACTCTATCAGACTTGGTTCAAATCAATAGCATTGTAGATGCGCTGCCTATTCCACAGAAAGTAGATTTTGTGTTGAACAGATATATAAGCAACCCTGCGCTTCATCAACACATTAAGACACACGGTGTTGAGTGGTACGATCGAACGAAAGGTATTGAGGACAATCAATTCGAAGTAACAACACTACCAGAATAGCGCAATGGCTAGAAACAGATCAATCAAATCAAAAAAAGATGCTACGAAGCATGCTAGCAATGGCGCGATAACTGGCTATGAATCGAAATTGTGGAACATGGCTGATAAACTGCGTGGAACTATGGATGCAGCAGAGTATAAGCATGTTGTTTTGGGATTGATATTCCTAAAATACATTTCAGACGCATTTGAGGAACGGTATGCAGAAATTCTTCAGGAATTGGGTATGGATGCCGTTGAAGACCGAGATGAATATATTGCTGAGAATGTATTTTGGGTTCCGCAGAAAGCCCGTTGGAATAATATCAAAGTTCAAGCGAGACAACCAAGCATTGGCCAGATTGTTGACAATGCTATGGTGGCTATTGAACGGGAAAATTCAGTTTTGAAGGAAGTTTTACCAAAAGACTATGCTCGTCCGGCTCTTGATAAGCAGAAACTGGGTGAAGTCATAGACTTGATTAGTAATATCAATGTTGGTGACAAAGAAGCGCGATCTAAAGATGTTCTTGGCAGAATTTATGAATATTTTTTATCGGAGTTTGCTAATGCTGAAGGTAAGAATGGTGGTGAGTTCTACACACCTCGTTGCATTGTGCAATTATTAGTGGAAATGTTAGAACCGTACAAAGGGCGTGTTTACGACCCTTGTTGTGGCTCTGCTGGTATGTTTGTGCAATCAATTGAGTTTATCCGCGCACATGTTTCCGGGAATGGCAATGGAGGTAAAGCCAAGGGTGATATTTCAATATACGGACAAGAATCTAATTACACAACTTGGCGATTGGCAAAAATGAATCTTGCGATACGCGGAATAGAAGGTCAAATTGCTAATGGCGATACATTTCACTTGGATAAACACCCAGATTTGAAAGCAGACTTTATTCTTGCTAATCCACCGTTTAATGTTAAAGACTGGGGTGGCGATAGGTTGGTTGACGATAAACGTTGGCGGTATGGTTTACCTCCAGAAGGAAATGCCAATTTTGCATGGGTTCAGCATATAGTTCATCACTTAGCTCCAAAAGGGATTGCAGGATTTGTACTCGCCAATGGTTCGATGTCGTCTAATCGGGGGGGGGGGGGGTGAAGGTGAAATTCGAAAGAACCTAATTGAAGCCAATATTATCGATTGCATGGTAGCGTTGCCCAGGCAGCTTTTTTACTCAACGCAAATACCTGCGTGCTTGTGGTTTATATCTCCAAACCGTGAACAAAAGGGTAAAGTTCTTTTTATCAATGCTCAAAATATGGGACAGATGGTGGACCGTACTCATCGAGAACTTACAATCGAAGATATTAACAAAATTGCTGATACTTACCATGCTTGGCGTAATGGAAATAAAGAATATACGGATATCTTAGGATTTTGTAAATCTGTTGAGTTAGACGAAATTCGTGACCATCATTATGTGCTCACGCCAGGACGTTATGTTGAGTTTGAGAGAGAAGAAGATGACATTGAAATGTTTGAGGAAAAAATGGCCCGTCTTGTTCAAGAATGGCAGGGCCAGCAAGCTGAAAGTTCTCGGCTTGATAAGGCGATAGAGCAAAACTTCAGGTCACTTGGCTTTATAGATTTAATAGGTAAGAAATGAAAATAATCCTAGGTCCATTAGAAAATGCAATTGCCAGTTTTGATGAATCTTTGGATTACTACAACTCTGAACTCGCAAATGACAATCCAAGAATTAAATTTCATTTTCGCGCTGCTACCATTAAAGCCTATGAATTTACATATCAACTCGTAATGAAATTCATTAGACGGTATATCAAGTTAATATCAGTCAATTCGGCAGATGTCGATAGAATGACATTTAAATCTCTGATTTGTAAATCTGAGGAAATAGGGCTATTGAAATCAGATCTGAGTGACTGGCTTAGGTATCGCTAAGACATTGAACTCATAAGCCATGCATATTTTGAGGAGATCGCACAAAGAATTTTTGTAAGTGTACCTAAATTTAATCGCGAGGCAAAGTTTGTTCTAACAAAACTACAAGAGAGGATTGTGGAATTTGATGAGTCTAGCTAAAGGTTGCAATTGCTTTTAATTTTAAACTGGAAATAAATTTATTTACAATTTGTTATTATTGAATTATTATAAAAAGATAGAGTTAACAAAGCGATCAAACACTATTTTGAAGTACACCCTGGGGTGTACTCGCTTTGGGTCACAATTCACATCTTTAGTAACCACTACTTACTACCTACTACAACTGGCCACTTTGAACTTTAGTTCGGGGCATGCCCCGAACTAAAGTTTTTCAACAAATTCTCCTCGAATTCAATCGGACTCAGGTTGCCAAGCCTTGAGTGCAAACGCTCCAAATTGTAAAACCGATCGATGTAATCATACAATTTCGTACGCATCCCTTCAAAACTCTCCAACACCCCGTTGACCGGCAACTCGCGCTTGAGCGTCGCAAACACCGACTCCGCCGCCGCATTGTCATAACTGTTGCCGATGCGACCCACCGACTGCTCAATGCCGTGTTGCTCGCACCGCGACCGGTAACTGTCGCTCAGATACTGCACCCCTCGATCCGAGTGGTGCACCACCCCGTCCGCCTGACGATAACTCACCGCCTGCTGCAAGGCGCCCAGCATCAACTCAGTGTCATGGCTGCGACTGAAACTGCGACCGATGATGCGCCGCGAGCAAGCATCCATCACCACCGCCAGATAACCGAAGCCTTCCTGCACACGAATATAGGTCGAATCAGACACCCACAACTCGTCCAATCGCTCGCGATTGAAATCTCGCGACACCCGATCCTCAGGTGCACATCGCCCGTCAGGCACTGTGGTGGTCATCTTGCGCCGCCAGCTGCGACCCACCAGACCGCAGGCACGCATCAACCGCTGCACCCGCCGCAGCATGGCCGCCACTCGCCGAACACCATAACGACGGCCCGAATCCGCATGAATGGTGCGAATCCGTTGCATCAAACGCTCATCTTCAACCTGGCGCACCGAACGCGGGTTCTCCCGCCACTTGTAATACGCACGCCTGCTGGCCTGCAACACCCGACACATCGCAGTCACCGAAAACACGGCCTGATTCTCCAGCACGAACTGATACACTCTCACGAGGTCGTCCCTGCTGCGTGACCTTTTGCAGCGAACCAGACCGCAGCTTTTTCCAAAATCTCCCTATCCTCCTCTAACTGGCGAACCTTGTTCTTCAAGCGACGAATCTCGGCCTGAGCCTCGGCATCGCTGCCGCTGGACTCCAGCATCGAACGCTTCCAATGGTGCAACGTCTGCGCCGACGGCTCATGCTCGCGTGCCAACTGCGACACCGGCACCCCGGCACGCATTTTCTCAAATAGCATCTGTTTGAACTCGGCTGAATACTGTTTTCTTTTCATGCAATTTACCTCCTCACTTTAGTTTATCATGGTGTGACCCTCAGTGAGTACATTCCAGAGTGTTGAATTTCAATACACAAAGTAATCGTGCAACGTGTAGGGGGAATTGTTTACGATCAGAATCATCAGAAGGCAAATTTTGCGAGTGTTCTAATAAGTTTGTTATCAAAACCTTGGTATGATTGATTACACCAAATATAAGTTGTCACTGAAACGATTGGAAGAGCAACACGATAACTATAAGCGCAATGATCCTGCAGTTTCTGACTTAATTCGAGATGCAGTAGCCGAATCAGTCATTCAACGTTTCAAAATTTGCTATGGTTGCATGTGGAAGTTATTAAAACGAAATCTAATTGAGAATCTTGGAATTTCGGATCCGCCAAATAGTCACAGGCTATTGCTCCAGATTGCTAATGAAAACATGTTGCTTCCTACAACGATAGATCAGTGGCTAGTCTATAACGATGTTTATGCCGAAATATCTTATGACCACGACGATGAGAAAGCTATGAAATGTTTTGAGCTTATGCCAGATTTCATTGATGATGCCATTGAACTATATCAGTCCATGAGTGGTAAAAAATGGCAATAATCTCGGCAGTTAATCTTGTCTCTGAAAACAAGAGGTAGTGCGAATATTTCTTTCCCAGTATCTTCCGGATACCGAAGCTTGGTGGAATGTACTCACTGAGGGGCACACTATGATAAACTAAAGTGAGGAGGTAAATTCCATGAAAAGAAAACAGTATTCAGTCAAGTTCAAACAGATGATATTCGAGAAAATGCGTGCCGGTGTGCCGGTGTCGCAGTTGACTCTTGAGTATGAGCCCTCGGCGCAGACGTTGCACCATTGGAAGCGTGCGATGTCGGAAGCCAAGGGCAGCGATGCCGAGTTGCAGGAGGAGAATCGTCGTTTGAAGAAAGAAAATCGCCAGTTAAACCGAAGTTCTGGAGAGGAAACAGTGTAAGTGTTTGTTAAGATTGAAGCAATCGACAATCATAAGATCACTTGCTGGACAGGTTTCAACTCATGCGAAAATCTCTTGTTACTAATCAATTACTAAATACAAATTTATCTGAATGGGGGTTTTTGACAATTGACAAAGTGGCAAATGTAGTGGGGGGAGGCACGCCTAAATCGTCAGATCCAAATAATTTCAGTGGTAATATTCCTTGGATTACTCCAAAAGATCTATCAAATTTACAGCAACGTACCGTATCTAGAGGACAAAGGAATTTATCAAAAAAAGGACTTTCTGCATGTTCAGCGTGCGTTTCTCCTGCAAATAGTGTTTTACTGTCTACGCGAGCTCCGGTTGGGTATCTAGCGATATCAAAAAATCCATCAGCAACAAATCAAGGAATTAAGAGCTTAATACCTAGAAAAGGTTTTGATTACCAGTTTCTATATTATTGGTTGAAAAGTAATATTAATGAACTTCATCGTCACGCAACGGGATCAACTTTTCAAGAGTTGACAGCAAAAAGTCTCAAACAAATTCAAATTAATCTTCCTCAATCAATATCCGAACAACGAGTAATTTCACATGCACTTGGAGCGTTAGATGACAAAATTGATGTGAACAGGCGAATGAATCACACGCTTGAATCAATAGCGAAGGCTTTGTTCAAGTCATGGTTTATAGACTTTGATCCGGTTCAAGCAAAAATACAAGGGCGAGATACCGGTTTACCAAAAGAGATTGAAGACTTGTTTCCTTCTCAAATGGTTGATTCAGAAATTGGATTAATTCCAGAAGGCTGGTCATTTTGGCCTGTCGCTGAATTAGCCGAGTGTCGCCGTAAAAATTTGACACCTTACAAGCAACCGGATACTGTGTTTGAATACTATAGTTACCCAGCTTACAGTGCAGGTCAAATACCTTTTTCAGAATTAGGGTCATCGATAAAGAGTAGTAAATATTTGCTTCCCTTAAATTCAGTTCTTTTAGGGAAACTTGATCCAATGAAACAGAAAATTTGGTTCCCAAATAATCCTGATTCAAATCCGCAAATTGCAACTACCGAGTTTTTACCGTTCACTCCTCTCAAGGGAATTGGCCGTGCACTGATTTATCAGTTATTTAAATCAGATAGGTTTGGGTCTGTTTATAAAGGGATGGTTACTGGTACAAGTCATCAACGCGTTCCGCTTGATGCAATTTTAAGAATAACTTGTATGGCTGGTAGTATTTCAATCTTTGATAAGTTTGAGAGAATTGTATTTCCTATGTTGATGAAAGTTCTGAGTAATCGTATGGAAATCGCTAGATTGGTTAACCTAAGAGATACTTTACTACCAAAATTAATTTCTGGTGATTTGCGGATACTGGATATGAATCAAGATTTGGATTAAGATTGGAGCCCAAATGTTCTTCACTGAGAGATGCCCCAATTCAATTAATCTAATCCCTGAAAGCGAATTGGTGGTGTGGTTTTAGAGAAAGTTAGTCGCTAGATAGATTCTCAAATCAATACCTTAATTCAAAAGCAATCAGAGTAGATAAATGTTAGGTCAGTTAGGTGACAAAAATTACTGAACAAGATGTTGAAAATAACGCACTCGTTAGACTAGAAAACAATGGATGGCTAACAGAGAGTGGTTCAAGTATAGCCCCAGATTGTGAAAACTCGGAGCGCGCAAACTATAGCGAGGTAGTACTTGCTGAAAGACTTCGAAGTTCGATAGCTAGTTTCAATGCTAGTCTTCCGCTAGAAGCACATGATGAAGCTTATCGAAAGTTAGCTAATCCCGAAGGGTCAAATCTAGTTGCCCGTAATCGGTCAGTTCACCGCATGTTAGTTGATGGTGTTAATGTTGAATATCAAAATAAGAATGGCGAGATGCAAGGAGCCCAGGTTAAATTGATTGATTTCGACAACTGCGAAAACAATGATTGGTTTGCCGTCAACCAATTTACAGTGATAGAGAATTCCAAACGCCGTCGCCCTGATATTGTGTTGTTTGTCAACGGAATGCCGCTTGTCGTAATAGAGCTAAAAAATCCTGTTGACGAAAAATCTACTATTCAATCTGCAATAAATCAGTTTCAAACCTACAAAACAGAAATACCGTCTCTATTTCACTACAATGTGGCGCTGATTGTCTCGGATGGTATAAATGCTCTGATTGGGACACTCACTGCTGCAAAAGAATGGTTCAAGCCTTGGCGTACCGTAGATGGTGAAGATCTTGCGGATCCAAGTTTGCCTCAAATTCAAGTTATGATTGACGGTGTTTGTCAACATGATAGATTTCTAAGGTTGGTGCGCGACTATATCGTATTTGATGATGGTAGTGGCGAGTTAACTAAGAAAGTGGCTGGATATCATCAGTTTTACGCAGTTAAAGTAGCTGTAAACGAGACGCTACGTGCATCCAAAATGCAATTGGCTGTGAGTGGTGTTTCTATTACAAGTGATACAAAAGGCGGAAGACCCGGAGACAGGCGTATTGGTGTCGTTTGGCACACACAAGGTTCTGGCAAAAGTTTGACCATGGCTTTCTATGCTGGGAGGATTATTCGAGAGTTGTCTATGGAAAATCCAACTATTGTTGTGTTAACTGACAGAAATGATCTTGATGATCAACTATTCGGTACTTTTGCGCGTTGTAATGATTTATTACGGCAAGAACCAACGCAAGCAGAAAGCCGGTCAGACTTGCGTAGTAAACTGAAAATTGAATCTGGTGGCGTAATTTTCACAACGATTCAGAAATTCTTTCCTGACGATAAAGACAGTTCGCACCCCTTGTTGTCAGAGCGCAGAAATATTGTTGTCATCGCAGACGAAGCCCACCGAAGTCAGTATGACTTTCTAGACGGGTATGCACGCCACATGCGAGACGCATTGCCAAACGCTTCGTTTATTGGGTTTACTGGAACTCCAATTGAGAAAGAAGATGCAAATACCCGTGCTGTATTTGGTGACTACATTAGTGTATATGACATACAAAGTGCAGTAGAAGATAATGCAACTGTGCACATTTATTATGAAAGTCGTCTCGCTGAGCTATCGCTGGACGAAGCAGAAAAACCAAAACTTGATCCTAAATTCGAAGAAATTACAGAGGGTGAGGAAGTTGACCGGAAAGATAGATTAAAAACACGCTGGGCTCAACTTGAATCAATCGTTGGTGCAGAAAAGCGCATTAAACTGATTGCAAATGACATAGTAGAACACTTCAAACAAAGGGTGGATGTAATAGATGGCAAGGTGATGATAGTCTGTATGAGTCGTCGAATTTGTGTAGACCTTTATCAACAGATAGTAGATATATGCCCGCAATGGCATAGTCAAGATGATAACAAAGGCAAGATTAAGGTCGTAATGACTGGTGCCCCTGCTGACCCTCCAGAATGGCAAGCTCACATTCGCAATAAAAATCGGAGGCAAGTGTTAGCAAAGCGCTTCCGAGACCCAAGTGATCATTTTCAAATCGTAATAGTACGAGATATGTGGTTGACTGGTTTCGATGCACCGAGCTTGCACACTATGTACATTGACAAACCAATGCGTGGACACGGACTCATGCAAACTATCACTCGCGTTAATCGGGTTTATAGAGATAAGCCAGGCGGTCTCATAGTAGATTATTTGGGGATTGCAAACGAACTCAAAAACGCGCTAAATACTTATACCAACAGCCAGGGGCGAGGCGAGGTGACAATTGACCAAGAAGACGCAGTAGCGTTAATGCTTGAAAAATTCGAAATTTGCCGCGCAATGTTTCATGGTTTCAACTATACAGGATGGAATACCAAGTCTGATCAAAAGCTGGACATTTTGGCGTCAGCTCAGGAACACATACTCGCTCAGGAAGATGGTAAGAGACGTTTTATTCGTGCTGTAGGTGAGCTCACGAGTGCATTCGCGCTTGCTGTTCCACATAAAGAGACAACTCGAATTCGTGATGATGTAATATTTTTTCAAACAGTCCGATCTGCTTTAAGCAAAAGAACACCCGGTGAATCTAAAACAGATGAAGCGCTAGACCATGCTGTAAAACAAATAATTTCTGATGCATTGGTATCTGGCAAAGTGATAGACATATTTGATGCCGCCGGGATAAAAAAGCCTAGTGTAGGAATCCTATCAGAAGAATTTCTAAAGGATGTAGAGAACCTTCCGAATAGGAATCTAGCTGTGGAACTATTACAAAAATTGCTTAATAATGAAATATCGACACGACAAAAAAGGAATCTGGTTCAATCGCGCTCATTTGCGAATATGCTTGAGGAAACGCTGCGCCGCTACCACAATAGAGCGATTGAAACAGTTCGTGTAATACAAGAGTTGATTGAGCTAGCACGTGATATTCGCCAAGCTGATGCTCGTGGCGAAAAATTAGGACTATCCGATGATGAACTAGCATTCTATGATGCACTTGAAACAAATGACAGTGCAGTCCAAATACTCGGTGATGAAGTGTTATGCGAAATTGCCAGGAAATTAACTGAAACAGTTCGTTCCAATGTAAAAATCGACTGGGCCATCCGTGAAAATGTTCGTGCCAACCTTCGGCGTTTAGTAAAGCGTGTTTTACGTTTACATGGATATCCGCCGGACAAGCAGGAAACAGCAACAATTACAGTAATAGAACAAGCTGAAATGTTATCGGCTAATTGGGAAGCCTAAATCTAAATTAGGTAATTACTGCTAGCTGCTTTCAAATTGCAAGTATAGCGAGGTTCAAAACTTTGGCCTGTGATTTGAACAGATTCAAATTCCTTCACAGCTAAAACAAAATGTTTCGCGTCTTGAGACCTTACAGCATGAATTACAACCTTCCATTTTCCAGAAAATCTTAGCGAATAAGGCTCAAACCGTTGTATAGACGCATGAATTTTTATATCGATGCATAAATGGTGAGTTGCTGCGTATCGCAATGATTCGATTTTTGTAATTTTTGTAAGTTATGAGACAGGAAATGGCAAATTTAGTGTGCGGTCATTTATTTCTCTTTCGTCTTCTAGCAACTTCAAGCATGGCAATGCAAGAGGCTCACATCCAAATTGAAGCCAATTCAGAAAGTCAGGCATTGAGCTCCAATATGATTCTGTCGGAGGTAGAAATTGAACTTGATGGCGGAGCATTGATTTCCAAGAAGCAGCCACGAAATTCCTTTTTTCGTATAGATCTTCAAGTTTTGGGAATGACATTGCACGAAATGACAATTTTTGTTCCAAGACAGAATGCACAATATCATGATTGGGCCGTGCTTCAGTATTTCGAAATACAGTAATAACGTCATAGATGTCACGCGGATGTGTACGCTGAAATAATGCACAAATTTTTCCAGCATAAATCTCTACAAAATCGAAACTATTAATTAGAACATTGTTTGAAGGTTTATCAGAATATTCAAACAAATAACCAACTTTCACTGGCTTTTGAACGATAATTTCTTCTTTTGTCAAATCAATTTTGATTCGAGGTAAGTTCCGTAGATGTTTTGTAGTTGGTACTAAAGGTCCACGGTAACTCAATCTCCCTTGACAGGAAACAGTACCCCTTGGGTTGTTATAGAGTTCGAATTCTAACAATTCACGTGGTAGGTCAATGCCTGAAACGTCTGATATCCAATCACCGATATCTATAAATGCCTCAGAGATTAATTTATCGTCAAGTTGCTCAGAATCCGTAATTACGAAATCCAGATCTTCCGAAAATCGATAAGTTTCAAAATAACACTTCTTGAGAGAGGTGCCACCTTGAAATACCCATTCTGATAATACCTCATGTTGGTAGATCCCAGCCAGTATCCAACTTAAAACGTAATCTTTTTCAATTACATGCGGATGCAGTTTGAAAATACGAGCTATTTTTAAAATTTCAGCGCGGTTTATCAAAAGGGTGTTGTTCTAACCATAAATCTGGTACAAATAAGCGCCAGCGACTAACTAGACGTTTAGAAGGAATTTGAGTTTCAAGCTGAACATATCCTTGAGTAAGTCTTGCTTTGCAAGCATCAACAAGGAAGTCAGATTTCGGGTCTGGTTCTGCAAGAAATCCTAGCCTCTTGAATACAGCGCCATTGCCAAGTCGTTCTGCATAGGTTATGAGTTTCTCATCATCTCGATCTTTACGCATGAAATAGTTGAACAGGCATTCAAAGACGAATAGTATTCCTCCGCTAAATTCAGGGTCATCAAGTGAATCAACAATGGTTCGCTCTAGATCTGATATTAGTACTTCTATTTCACCGGCCCTTTTACCTCTAAGAATTGCTTCTGTACCAAAAAGTTTTTCTTTTTTTATGTGCTTTACTGTGTAGTGCAGATTGTGATGTACTTGGTATTTTGATCGAACTGGTCGAACGGTTAAGATAACTGTGTCGTTAAACAATTGGTCGGTCAGTTCCCAATAGTGAAGCGCTGTTCTAGTTCCGATATAAGCAGGGCCGAATAGATGGGGTACAAGTATCCATGAATCATCAAGAACCAATTCACCTCCGAGAGAGGCATAGTCAACCGGTGTATATATACCTGGACCGACCCTGCGCATCCACCCTTGTTGATTCCAGCGAGACAGCTGTCTCCGAGCGCTGGGTCTATCAAAGCTTAGAATGCGTGCGGCATCATCAATGCGAACAAGGTTGCCAGATTCCCGTAGAACCGTAGCTAACCTTTGTCTGCCGATAGGCAATGAATTTACTGTTGACATTTAACTATATACGACAATTTTTATTCACTTGTAATTAGGGTGGTGATGTTTCGGGATTATCGGGTTTACTCAATGAGTTGATTCCAAGATTTTCTTAATGAAGTATCAATTTTTTATATCTTTGTCAATGAATATTTAACTAAGTGTGGAACCTTAGGAGTCAAATTTTAGGACTGACCTTGGTTCTGTACAGCATGACGAATTTCAATGAAGCGAATTATACGGATGTTGTTCTTTCCAGGGGCGCGGTACAAGCAGGCGCCACCGTGTGACAAGATGGTAATCTGATATTTGCGGATCGACTTTAATGTAACCTTGAGTAAGTCTATATCTACAAGCCTCAACAATATCCTCAGTTTCAGGAGCAGGTTCTAAAAGATAACCCAATCGTTTGAATACAGCACCATTACCAAGTTTGTCTGCATAAGCTATAAGTTTTTCATAGTCTCGATCTATTTGTTTTGTATAGTTGAAGATACATTCAGAAATTACACTTATTCCTCCAGCAAAGCATGGATCATCAAGTATGTCCACTATTGTCCGTTCCATATCGGAAATCAACACTTTTGTTCGTTTCAGCCGCCCAATTCGTATCATTACTGCGCCGAACATTTTGTTTCCACTGATATGTTTTACTGCGTAACGGAAGTTATGGTGCACTTGTTGCTTATTCCTAACAGGGCGAGTAGTCATCACAACTGTGTCTTTGTATTCCTGCTCTATCAAATTCCAGAATTCTAGCGCCGATCTAAATCCAACATAAGCTGGTTCAAATAGACTAGGAACAAGAAACCAAGGATTATCTAGTACCAGCTCTTCACCGAGTGAGGGGTAGTTAACAGGTACATAGAGTCCGGGACCGATTCTTCGCATCCACCCCTGCTGATTCCACCGGGATAACAGCTTACTAGCTTTAGTTCTGTTAAAATCAAGAGTGCGCACAACGTCATCAATGCTAATCAAGTCGCCTGAGTTGTAAACAACAGTGGCTAACCTTTGTCTACCAATGGGCAACGGGCAATTTTGTTTTTTTAAACTATACATAAGTCAACAAATAACTCAAAATTTGTGAATTATTGTAAATTGATTATACTAAAATTTAGAAGATATACAGATTTACTATTCTATTTCAGCATGAATTACGAATTATGACACCCACCTAGATGCAGACGTCTTCATGAATATTTGCGGTAGGCAGTTTTTGCGGGTTTAATGAACTGAACAACAAATTAGTTTATCTTGTATGTTTCCAGTTCGTTCGGTTCATAGGTAGTTAACACTAAATATCGGTCAATTTTCGCGATTGAAATTTATTACTATGATGCAGATTTAGAAAGTGCACCTTAAGATATCAGTATTCGCTTTCCGTCCAGTTCTGAGGCGTTTGTTATGTATGGTATTTGATAATATATTTACAACACACTTTGTTAAAATCCGATACACAGCCAATTCAATTGCACAGGCACGCTTCGGCATCTCTAATAAATTACGCTTCAAAAACTGACTCCGCAAACGCTTTGCCTAAATTTAGAGCGCTGCTTCGCTTTGTTTTGTGGTATGATCAGAATGTTGTCAACCCTTCAGCATGCCGTGCGAACTGTTATCAGGCACACGATATAGATGTGCGAAGGAGGTAATTGGACTCGCCTCAGCTGACGCCGCTCGATTCTTTCAAATAGCGATTCGCTTGCGGTGGACTCTGCCCTGTTCACAGCAAAGCACTGTCGTCTCCAAATAAACCGCGGTGCCAACCCATTATTCAGTTTCTTTTCTTATAGGAGTCCCTAATGAATACAGAGCTACCGCCGCTGCCCGGACCTTGGCATGACCGCTACTTCAAATGCAACTTCCGGACGCCCGAACAGGTTTGCGCACTGTTGCAAATCGTGTTCGACCCGCTGTTTCTAGCGTTGCTTGACCTTGACACGTTACGCTTGCGCCCGAACAGTATGCCCAAACCGGGAGGTCTGACCGAGTTCGTGTCTGACCTGCTGGTTTCGGTGCAGCTCAAAGACGGTGATGAGCTCGGCATTCATCTGCTGTTTGAACACAAGAGTGCCCCAGACCGTCGCTTGATGTTTCAACTCGCCAAATACACGGTCAACCTGCATGAGAACGAAGCCGAACTGGTGGTGCCGGTCACGCTCTACCATGGTCGGGCCGACTGGCAACCGCACTCGTTTGCCGACGAACAGTATGCAGGACAACCGACTGAGGTCATGGAACACATTGGTCATGTGCTGCTGAACATCGGGCACTTTTTCGTGAACTTGCGCAAGGAGTCGGTTCAGGTTCTGCTCAGGCGGTTGCCACTGCAACCGGCGTTGGCACTGGAGATCATGGCTTATGTGTGGGATGCCGACGCGTTGCAGTATGCCAAGTGGATGAATCGAGCTGCACGTCTGGAGAGGTCGTTGCGGCAGTCATTCATCGATGCTACAAAAGATTACTTGTGGAGGGTTCGCCCGTCGATTAAAATGTCACAGGTCAGACAGTTAATGCAACAGGCTAAACAGCCGGGAGATGAGGACATGCAGGAAGCGATAGACATGTGGGAGAAGCACCAGCCGGACTCGGCAGAGGAAGTGTGGACAATCGCCCTTGAAAAGGGCAAACTGCTAGGCTTGGAAGAGGGCATGGAGAAAGGCCGGGAAGAAGGCATGGAGAAAGGCCGGGAAGAGGGCATGGAGAAAGGCCGGGAAGAAGGCATGGAGAAAGGCATGAAAGAGGGTGTTCGGCAGATGGCTGTTGAGATGGCAAGACGGTTGATTGACGATGGCGGCTCAGACGCAGATATACAAAGATATACAAACTTGTCGCCAGCTGAGATAAGGGCATTGCGTAAGAATATTTGAGGCAAGGCTGAGGCAGGTCTGAAGCCAAGCGTGCCAGGCTCAGCATTGTTTGAAAAGAGATTAGCGGTAGGTTGCTTTGGTAAGTTATTTGTGGCCAGTAGAGTGAGACAGACTGTTTGGAACAGGCTAAACAGCCGGGAGATGAGGACATGCAGGAAGCAATAGACATGTGGGAGAAACACCAGCCGGACTCGGCAGAGGAAGTGTGGACAATCGCCCTTGAAAAGGGCAAACTGCTAGGCTTGGAAGAGGGCATGGAGAAAGGCATGAAAGAGGGTGTTCGGCAGATGGTTGTTGAGATGGCGAGACGATTGATTGAAGATGGCGGCTCGGACGCAGAGATTCAAAGATATACAAACCTTTCATCAGCTGATATCCGCAAGTTGCGCAACGGGTTCTGAGAACGTCTTGGTTTTGGTGAAATGTGTTGAATATGTTATATTCAACGCAACATACCTTAGTTGCCACAGTGCGAACAGCTGTGGTGAACCAAACCATAATATTGATGACTTGAAGTAAGTTGAATGGGATATCGTATCAACACAACGCGCATTAGGCTGATGGTATGGACATGGCGATTTTGGACTGTGTTTTTGAGAATGGTTTAATACAAAACCCAGTGTGCTAGTGCAGTGAAATGGTTGTATATTGGCACGTGAGTGAAAGTGGCTGACAATTTCACTCCTGAGCTCATGGTTTGCCAGATGGAGAGATTGATTTAGCTACTATATACTAGATGCTATTGAACTTAATATACACATCGCAATATTTCAGTGTCCATATATGAGGTTTGAGGTTTTTGCGTGAAAAACGGTGCTTGGTCAAACAAAAATGCCTGATGTTAGGGCATAGGCTTGAGGGTTTAGATTTTTCGCATGGGATATTGCAAAGCTGAAATCAATTACATACATAACAAGTCCCTCAGTTCTAAAATATTTTGATTCTTTGGCATCTGTGTGTGTATGATGCGCGCCAAATTCAATACTTTCAGATTATGACTGAGAAATGAACTCTGCAGCAACTTCAACTGATTCTCAAAGGAAACGAGGCAGTTATCCAAAGTGGAATTATCAGCCAGAAGTTCCTTTGGTAGTTTCGCCACTTTTTGAATGGCCTTTGAATCTGTTGAAAATTCTGAACTGGTTTTGGCGCAGCTGGTTTCCTATTTCCGAGAAGCTTATTATTGTTTTAGCAGCGTGGATTTCATGGGCTTATTTTCAGCCGGCGCTTGAAGCATCACGAAATTTCAGTTTCGACTGGGTTGTTCTTATGTGGCTGCGAAATTGTTTGCTGATGGTGTTATTCGCAGGTGGCCTTCATTTTTACTTCTATATTTTCCGATTTCAAAAAGAAAGGCGTCGATACGATAGTAGAAATTTTGGTAAAGGACGTCCATTCACATTTCGAAGCCAAGTTCTAGACAATATGTTCTGGACCATTGCCAGTGGTGTCACAATTTGGACCGGCTACGAAGCATTGCTGATATGGGGATTTGCAAATGGTCATATCGAAATTCTTGAGTGGTCAAAATATCCACTCTGGTTCATCGCAATTTTCCTAATCGTACCGATTTGGGAAAGTTTTTACTTTTATCTAATTCACAAATGGTTGCATTGGAAACCACTTTACAAACTCGCCCACCACGTACACCACAGAAATACAAATGTTGGTCCATGGTCCGGTTTATCGATGCATCCAATTGAACACCTGATTTTCCTGGGATCAGTGCTGGTTCATTGGATCATTCTGTCCCATCCGATTCACGTCCTCTATCATCTTCAGTATTTTTGCCTTGCGGCAGTAACTACACACTGTGGATATCATTCCATTGCCGGAGAACGCCGAAAAGTGTTATCACTTGGCACATTTCATCATCAGATGCATCACCGATTTGTTCACTGTAATTACGGTGGATTGGAATTTCCCTGGGATAAATTCATGGGGTCCTTTCATGATGGCACCACAGAATCACATGCTGACCTGAAAGAATACATGCGCAATAAAGCTCAAAAATTTAGATCTCGGAGCAGTTAATTTGTCAAAGAGGCAAATGCTGGTAACATCTCCTAACAGTAATTAAAATGAGAATAAATGTTGTTAAAAGATGATAATAATTATTATTATTTAGCTATTTAAATTAGTATTCGCTCATATAAAGGTTTCAATAGTTGCAAATAAATTGACAGACTGTTGTCGGCTACGGATCATCAGAATTTTGCAACAAAGTCAACAAAATCTAGTTTTGTCCGCAATTAGGGTTTCTCAAGAACATTCATTCAGTTGAAATTGTAGATGATATGACAAGGGAATCATATCTCTAGCCCTGTAACTCTAATTTCACTTTGCTACAACCACTGCCAAATTTGTGTGGATAGTAATTTTCGTGTTATATTCCTAAACGAAAAAATATGATTTGCGGTGTTAGATGAAGGCAAATGATTATTGTGACAGATTGTTTCAATCATCATCTAACCAATCATTGAACCATCTTTGCCTAATTTCCTCGGTATGCGAATACCATCTACTGTCTGCACGGATTAAACGGTTTTGGTTGGATGCGCTGGCCGGAAGATAGTCGTGCATGGAAGTGTTTGTTTCTAAGTGTAATCCAATACGTTCATGAACAGACTTTCGAGTAGGGGAGTATGGCAATAAGTTTGAGAATGTTGCCATGTTTTCCGTTTTTGTCGCGAACGCTATAAACTGCAATGCTTCCTCTTGATGCGAAGATTGATTGGGAATCACCCAAGCGTACTTTTCCAAAATTTGTGCGTCTCGAACAATTGATATCGGAATGCCTTGGTGAACACGAGCATCGAAAAACCGACCATTGAATCCAGAAGCCATTACAACCTCTCCATCAGCAAGCATTCTGACAGGTTCACTTGGTTCATTCCACCAGACGATATGATTTCGAATTCGATTCAGTCTTTTCGTCACAAGACTAAGGCCTCGCTCCGTGCTAAGCAAGTCATACAGCTGCTCCAACGGAACACCGTATGAAAGCATAGCCCATTCCAGTATTACTTTCGGTTGCCGCTGGACTGCACGCTTGCCAGGAAAACGCTCAATATCAAAAAAGTCCTCAATCGAATTCGGCTTGATTTGTGGAAATGCACGGTTGTCATATGCCAGTACTATTGCTGATTCGAGATGAGCCACGCCACACTCAAATATAGACCCTTTGTAAAAGTCCTGTTCCGCCGACAAGCCATCTGGTGCTGGTACTAAGTGTTCGCTTCCGAAATCAACGAGAAGATTATTCTCACAAGCTTTCAGCGCATCAGATTCGTTCATATCAATCACATCAAAGGTACCAGAGTTGAATTCAGTTTCCTCTTCAAGGGCTGCCAATCCTCCAGCATAGCGCTTTAGCTCTATAGTGATACCAGTGCTTTCTTGAAACGGTTCAAAATAGGTGCTAAGCTGAGCAGTTTCGTAAGCTCCGCCCCAACTTGATACGACTAGTTTTTTATTTTGTGATTGGACATTTGTAGATGCAAGCACAACACAAATTAAAATAAAACTTGCCCTAAATTGAATCATTCTCTTCATCTTGAATACGAATTGCGACATCACTTAGAGCTTGAATTACGTCTTGTTCAAAAACAACCCCAATCACTTCCTGAGTTTCACTGCATACAACCGGCACTGCATCGTACCTTTCACTTTTAAATAGGTCGCTTGCCTCCATAATCGTTGTATTTTCATCAAAACGAACCTCATTCATGATCGCACATTCTTTCAATTTCAAATCTGAGGCTATGGCAATAAGTTTTAATTCTCGCAGTCCCGCAACACCAATTCGATCATTGACACGATCAAAAACAACTGCGGCTTTTTGGTTGTTTTTGATTAAGGTACTAATTATGTTGGTAATCTTTTGCTCCGGTAGGCAATTAAGAATATTTTTGTGCATGATGTTAGTTACATGTTCATATCCTAATAGTCCATTAGTTCGCCCAGATTGCAAATTCAACCCTTGTTCTGCTAATCGAACATCAAACAGTGACCTTCCGAACAATCTAGTCGATACCAAATTTGAAAACACTACGGCTACCATCACAGCGGTTGTCAAGTCATAACTGCGTGTCATTTCGAATACAATTAAAATCATTGACAGTGGTGCACCGACAACAGCGGAAGCCGTTGCCATCATGCCGCATATTGCATAAGGAATGATGCCGGAGTTCTCAATGGTGAATATCTGATCCAGCATTCCACCGGCCATAGCTCCGAATAAAACCCCAATCAGTAGGGTAGGGCTGAAAACGCCTCCGGCGAATCCGAATCCTATGCAAAGAACTGTTACAGCAGTTTTGGCAACCAAAAGCACTGCGAGTTCGCTTAATTTGAATGCATCCTGAATTGTGGCAAAACGCAGTGTTTCCGTTCCAACTCCTAAAATCTCAGGCAGTTCTACTGCAATAACACCTAGGATCAAGCCTGCAACCATTGGTCGGATAACACTGGGAAATCGACTATTTTCTGCAAAATGAAGGCATTGTAAGATTCCTTTCGAGTAAATTGTAGCTAGAAATGCGCTAAAAATTCCAATTAACGCAAAGAAGACAAATTCATAACCATATTGGACGCCTTCAAACACCACTTGAAAAAAAGGTGGGCGTTGGAAAATCACATTGGCAAAAATAAAACCAATAGCAGCAGCTACCGTTGTTAATACAAACGCTTTTACAGCGTAGTGTCGCAAAATCACTTCATGCGCGAAGATGATTCCGGCAATTGGAGCATTAAACGATACTGAGATTGCAGCTGCTACCCCACTGGCGATACAGATTGGCAACAGATGTGGAATATTTAGCTTTAGCTTGTTGACAATCAGACCGATAAGAGTACCTAAATACACTAGTGGTCCATATTGACCAACGGAAGCGCCACATCCAAGGGAAATTGCAGCTGCCAAAGTTGATACACAGCCACTACCGATTGATTGATTGTCATTTCGCGTCTGAGCGACAAATATTGATTCTGTTGGGCCGAGTGGTTTCCGTTCTTTAGTAAGATAATTAATCATCAACCCCACTATGAGTCCACCGATAGTTGGGACTAGTATCGTGACCCAAGTCAGGAAATTCTGGTCACTAGCAATCTGAATCCGTTCTGTTGGTGAAATTAGAAGTACTGTATTTAACCAATCAACGCTAGCTAGGAAAGTGATTGCGAGAATTGAGACAACAGTGCCAATTACAATCCCCACAGTTGCCAGTAACAATACAGTGCCTAACATGATAAAGAGAACAGCTCCTGTCAGTTCTTTATTATTTGAGGCAATTTAACGACCTGAGGTTTTGCTGATTATTCTTCACTATGAGTTTCTCTGGCATCGTTACCTGATGTTGAACAAAATTCGTTTGCAAATTGAATAATCTTGAAATGAAACTGCTTTTGTAATAAGAAAACCAATCTGTGTTTTCAGCTTGGGCGATTCCGATTCGATTTGAAGGCGAGTGCTTTGTTATAGCCAAAATAAAACACCAGCAGTTTAATTTTGCAATAATTCAAGCACGCGTTCAGGGGGGCGGCCGATGACTGCTTTGCCGTTTGATATGACAATGGGTCGCTCAATCAGTATTGGAAACTTGACCATGGCTGCAACAAGCTCGTCTTCGGTGAGTTTCGGAGAATCAAGATTATTTTCTTTATAGACTTTCTCATTTGTCCGCATCAGCTGACGAGCTTGCATACCAAGCATATTCAGGATATCCTTGAGTTGCTCGCTTGTCGGTGGGTTTTTAAGATATTCAACTATTGAGATCAAGTCAATATTTTCATTGCGCAGTAGCGCAAGTGATGCCCTTGATTTTGAGCAACGCGGGTTATGGTAAATTATCATAATCTAACTCAATTTTGGTTCTAAATTTAGCCAAGGTGGACTGATAATCGAACAAACATCCAAAGCATAAGCTAAAAGATTAAAATACTTCGTAGGTTTCACTATCCAGGTCCGCCCAGGATCACACAATTGAAAGAATACAAAAAAAATACTTCCATGTCTGCACAATTGCGACATGGCGGCAAAATTCTCGCTGACCAGCTTGCTATTCAGCAATGTGAGGCAGTATTTTGCGTTGCAGGTGAGTCTTTCTTGCCGGCACTTGATGGCTTGTACGATCACAGTGAGATTAAAACCGTTACATGCCGTCACGAAAGTGGTGCTGCTATTATGGCCGAGGCCTACGGGAAATTGACCAATCGTCCAGCAGTATGTTTTGTTACGCGCGGTCCGGGAGCCACAAATGCTTGTTTAGGGGTACATATCGCGTTTCAGGACTCAACACCAATGCTCTTGATGATTGGGCAAGTCCAGCGCCAGTTTTTAGATCGAGAGGCTTTCCAAGAAGTCGATTTTCGAACGATGTTTCGCCCATTGGCCAAGTGGGTGGCGCAAGTTGAAAGTGCAGACCGAATTCCGGAATACATTAGCCGCGCATGGCACACAGCGATGTCAGGCCGTCCCGGGCCAGTGGTGTTAGTTTTTCCAGAAGATGTGTTATTTGACAGGGTTGAGGTGGAGGATATCGCTCAGGTAAATATTGCTGAGCCCTTAGCTAACTTTCAGGTTAGGGAACAAGTTGCTGAGTTTTTTAGTAATGCTCAGCGTCCGTTGGTTGTTGTAGGTGGTAGTGGATGGAGTGAGGAGTGTCAAGAGCATCTGGCTGAGTTCGTAAAGAGCAATGACTTGCCGGTTGTTGCTGAGTTCAGGTGTCAAGATTATCTTGACAACCGGCATCCAAATTACATTGGTGACCTTGGTATAAGTATCGGTCCTAATCTAGTGAAGATGATGCAAGAAAGTGACAGAGTTCTTTGTATAGGTGCCCGTTTGGGTGAATTGCCTACACGCAAGTACACACTCATTGAAGCGCCAGTACCTCGCGTGCGATTATTTCATGTACACCCTGATATCGGAGAGTTGAGGCGTGTATATCGCTCCGAGTACGCGATTAACTCAACATCGAGTTCATTTCTATTGCAAATTCGAAATCTAGCGCTAGAAGGCTCAGATGAGTGGGCATTGTGGACTAAGCGCGGTCGCAAGGCGTTTATAGGGCATTCTACGCTTAGTGACAAGCCTGATGTTTTGACTAATGAGCAAGTGATTTTCTGGTTACAGAAAAACCTTCCGCCAGACACGATTGTTGCTAGTGGTTCAGGTATCAGTAGCGGTGTGCTTCATCAGTATTACTATTATGGTGCAAGTTTCAGAACACAGCTGGCCACAGCGGCAGGTTCAATGGGATACAGTGTACCGGCCGCGATTGCCGCAAAACTGCATTCGCCTCAACGAAAAGTCGTTTGTGTGAGTGGTGATGGCTGTTTTTTGATGACTTCGCAGGAACTTGCGACGGCCGCGATGTTGGAGCTTAACATTACTTTCATAATCATTAACAATGGTGTACTTGGTACGATTCGTCAGCATCAGGAAATTCACTACCCCAATCGCGTGATAGCGACTGACCTGGTTAACCCGGATTTTGCAACTTACGCCAAGAGCTTTGGTGGGCTGGGTTTAACAGCTACAACTTTCGATGAGTTTGTGAAAACATTCAAGATTGCTTCAAATTACAAGGGTATTTCACTCATTGATGTTCAAATTAACCGAGAGTGTTACATTAGCTCATTGAAGGAAAGGGCAACTTCCCAAAATGCTGTTGCAACCCAAGCGTAGCTCGATGATTGATGGTAAATTGAGTAATCTATTCAACATCAATGGCAAATCTGCATTGATAACAGGCGCGTCAAGTGGCATTGGTGAACATTTTGCTGGCACTTTGAGTGCTTGTGGCGTGCAAGTGATGTTAACGGCCCGGCGCACCAGCCGACTTGAGCAAATAGCTGCCCGTCTCAACAGCGAAGGTGGGAATGCCAGGCTGATTAAGCTTGATGTGACTGACAAATCGAGTGTTCAGGCCGCATTCAAAGAGACTGTCGTTCAATTTGGCAAAGTAGATATTGTTGTAAATAACGCTGGAATAGCATCACAAGGGCAGGCTTTGGATGTTACGGAGCAGGAATGGGATGAAGTACTGGATACCAATCTCAAAGGCGCATGGCTGGTAGCTCAACAAGGCGGTCTGCACATGGCGGCAAACAATAACGGCGGTAGCATTGTCAACATTGCATCAATTCTAGGGCGCAGAGTTATGGGCGGTGTTGCTCCATATGCTGTCGCGAAAGCGGCATTAGAACACTTAACGCGAGTTCTAGCCTACGAATGGGCTAAATTTCACATCCGGGTAAATGCTATTGCGCCTGGTTATGTAGAAACTGATATCAATCGAGATTATCTGAACTCGCCGATGGGAGACAAAGCCAAAATGAAAATCCCCCAGCGGCGATTTGGCAAGCCTTCTGACTTGGATGGTGCCTTGTTGTTGCTCGTGTCCGAAGCGTCGTCCTATATGACAGGCAGCACGATTGTGGTTGACGGTGGTCACCTGCAATCATCTATGTAAATTTGGTGGAGATGGAGTATGGACTTTACACTAGACGATAAAGTAAAGGATTATCAGCTAAGAATTCGGGAATTCGTGAATAGTCACATCATTCCCGTAGAGTCGAAACCTGACGCGTATGATGAAGGTGAGAATATAACGGACAAGTATTTCCTGCCATTGCGTGAAAAAGCGCGTGCAGAAGGGCTTTGGTGTTTACAAATGCCTGAGAGCATCGGTGGTGGTGGATTGTCGACTGTGGGTATGGCAGCTTGTTATGAGGAAATGGGTCGTTCAATATTCGGACCGGTTGTTTTCAATAGTGCTGCCCCCGATGATGGCAACATGATTGTATTAGAGCGTGTGGGCACTTCTGCACAGAAGGAGAGGTGGTTGCAGCCGATAGTTAACGGTACGGTACGTTCAGCATTAGCCATGACGGAACCAGCGCCAGGTTCAGGTTCAGACCCGCTCGGTATGATGTTGACAACAGCAAAAAAGTCTGGCAATAAATGGATTGTCAACGGACACAAGTGGTTCATTACAGGGGCGGGGGTTGCGCAACATTTCATTCTACTAGCTCGAACTTCCGATCATCCGCGAAAAGGTCTGACTGCGTTCATGTTTGATCGCGATGATCCTGGTTGGGAACTAGTACGCCGTGTGCCTATCATGGGTCCCGAAGAGCATGGTGGCCACTGCGAACTTAAGTTTCATGGACTTGAGATTCCTGATGAGAACCGTTTGCTTGAAGTTGGTGATGGCATGAAAGTCGTGCAAATGCGTTTGGGTACCGCACGTCTTACTCACTGTATGCGATGGCTTGGTTTATGTCGGCGGGCATTGGAAATTGCGAGTGAGAATGCCGCAGACCGTCAAGCATTCGGCAAGACCTTGGCAGAACATGAAGGAGTACAATGGATGTTGGGTGAGGCAGCAGCCAAGGTGCATCTAGGAAGGTTGCTCACGATGCATGCCGCCTGGAAATTAGCGCAAGGTGATTATGCAAGAAAAGAAGTGTCAATTGCAAAGGTTATGATTGCCGATACACTACATGATGTTGTAGACACAGCAATACAGATGCTCGGTGCCAAAGGCTATTCGAAAGATACTATTCTACAGTGGATGTATCGATACCAGCGCCAAGCGCGATTGGTTGATGGTGCATCTGAGGTCCATAAGATGGTTCTCTCAAAATTCTATATGAACGAGGGTGATGATTTTTTCAAGTGGGGTGTGTGAGTATCAATACAACAGATAATTTGTTATAGCAGTTCCCAATGCTGAAAGACGTATCCCTATCTGACAAATACGAGAAACAAACCGGTCGCATTTTTATAACCGGCGTTCAAGCGTTAGTGCGATTGTTGCTTCTGCAATCAGCGCGTGACAAAGCAGAAGGTTTGCATACTGCAGCTTATGTCACAGGATATCGTGGTTCTCCGCTTGGAGGATTAGATCTGCAATTGTGGCAGGCCCGTGATCTGCTTGAGAATAACGATATTGTTTTTCAGCCTGGTATCAACGAGGATTTGGCGGCGACAGCACTTTGGGGTACACAGCAGGCAGAGATTGACGGCCAAGGCCGCTATGATGGAGTATTTGGTCTTTGGTACGGCAAAGGTCCGGGAGTAGATAGATCCGGTGATGTATTCCGCCATGCTAATCTAGCCGGCACTTCAAGGTATGGTGGTGTTTTAGTCGCTATGGGTGACGACCATGCCTGTGAGTCGTCAACAACAGCTCACCAAAGTGAGTATGCATTGGTCGATGCAATGATGCCGATATTAAACCCTTCCGGTGTTCGCGATATTCTTGAGTTTGGTCTAACAGGTTGGGCTTTGTCAAGGTATTCTGGTTGTTGGGTAGGGCTTAAGTGTGTTCATGACACAGTTGAAGCGACAGCGTCCGTTGATATCGATCATGTCTTAAACGAAATTGTGTTGCCGGATAATGGATTCCTGCCTGAAGAAGGACTGAACATTCGCTGGCCAGACACGCCTCTGGAGCAAGAACAACGGTTGCATGAATTGAAGTTGCCTGCGGTACAGTCTTTTTGGCAAGCCAACAGCCTTGATAAGACGATTTTTGACTCGCCCAGCGCCCGAATTGGAATTGTTACCACCGGCAAGTCATACTCAGATGTCAGGCGAGCGTTTATAGAACTAGACATAGACGAAAAAAGAGCGGCTGATCTTAATATTCGGCTGTACAAAGTTGCATTGAGTTGGCCGTTGGCAAGAGACGGTTTATACCGCTTTGTTGAGGGACTTGAGAAGATTATTGTTGTTGAGGAAAAACGGGGATTGATTGAAGATCAAATTAAGACGCTGTTATACCGACGCGCTAATGTTCCGGTAATTGTAGGAAAATTTGACGAAGTCGGCGAAGTGTTGCTACCATCAATAGCTAGATTAAACGCGATGCAAATAGCAGACGCAATTGGCCAGCAGTTGCTTCAGCATATTGATTCAGAAAGCTTGCGCTCAAGCGTTTCGCGCGTCAGAACAGTGATGGGGCGCGACCGAGATCAATCTCCTATGCAACGCGTACCGTATTTTTGTGCAGGATGTCCACATAATACATCGACGAAAGTGCCTGAAGGAAGCGTTGCGCTGGCTGGTATAGGATGTCACTATATGGCGCAGTGGATGGATCGTTCAACTGCACGTTTCACGCAAATGGGAGGAGAAGGTGCTAGTTGGATCGGTGAGAGTTGTTTCAGTAAACGCAAACATGTCTTCCAAAACATCGGTGATGGAACTTATTTGCATTCCGGCTTGTTAGCCGTCCGAGCAGCAGTAGCAACGAAAACACCAGTGACCTTTAAGGTTCTGTACAACGATGCAGTAGCGATGACTGGGGGGCAACCTTTCGATGCACCTTTATCGGTGTCGCGCTTGGCACAACAATTATTAGCAGAAGGCGTCAGTCTCATTACAATCATTACTGATGATTTAGACAAGTATCGCAGTCGTGAACGAATACCTGATGAGGTTGACGTGGTGGATCGTAGTGAGCTTGATGTTGCACAAAAAGAGTTGCGAGAGCATTCTGGTGTGACAGCGATTATTTATGACCAAACTTGTGCAGCAGAAAAACGTCGTCGTAGAAAGCGCGGTGTTTATCCAGATCCACCCAAACGTGTATTCATCAATACTCAAGTATGCGAAGGTTGTGGCGACTGCGGTACACAGTCGAACTGTGTTGCTATATTGCCGGATGATACTGAACTGGGACGTAAACGGAGGATTGATCAATCAGCCTGTAACAAGGACTACACTTGTGTTGAAGGTTTTTGTCCGAGTTTTGTTACAGTCAATGGTGGTCAGGTGAGAAAACCTAATCGACTGAATGTGGCAGATGAGTTCGATCCGGCTGTTCTGCCATTGCCGAAATTACCATCTATCAACAAGGAGTTTTGCATTGTTGTAACTGGTGTCGGTGGTACTGGTGTAATTACAGCCAGCGCAATTTTAGGGATGGCCGCGCATATTGACGAGCTCGGTTGTTCTGTGTTAGATATGACAGGTTTGGCACAAAAGGGCGGTGCTGTTGTCTCCAACCTTGTCATTGCACCGAATCCTGAGCAAATTTCTACTATGCACGTTGCAAGCGGTGGTGCACATCTCATACTCGGATGTGATTTGGTTGTAACCGCATCAGAGAAAGTTATACTAACTGCCGCAAATGGTGTTACCGAAGCTGTTGTTAATGACTATGAGATGATGTCTGGTGAATTCACGCGCATTCGCGATCTCAATTTTCCGCAAAATAAATTGAAATCTGTTATAGAGCGCGCCACAGGTGAAGGGAAGACTACATTTGTCAATGCAAATCGCTATGCAAATGATCTTTTCGGTGATACGATTGCAGCCAACATGTTTATCATCGGTATTGCTTTCCAGAAGGGATGCATTCCAATATCGGCTGAGGCGATTATTCAGGCAATAGAGTTGAACGGACGGTCAGCTGCCATGAACATCGCCGCATTTCATCGTGGACGGCAATTCATTGCAGATCGACAACAGTTGGATCGAGTTGTCAGATCCGACTCGGTATCAAAGCGTAATTCAAGCGAATTGACATTGGACGAATTGATTGAACATCGTAGTGAGCTTCTTGTGAGTTATCAAAGCAAGTCTTATGCACAACGGTTCAGAAATTTAGTTGCAAAGATCCGAGCTGCGGAGAAAAAGAACGCGGTTGGAATGAAAGGGTTAACCGAAGCGGTAGTGCGCAGTTACTTCAAACTGTTAGCTTATAAGGATGAGTATGAGGTGGCACGGCTTTTTACTGATGGTGTATTCACAAGCGATCTACAGTCGCAGTTTGAGGGAGATTACAAGATTCAATATCATATGGCACCGCCGTTGCTAACGCGCAAGAACAAGGTAACGGGATTGCCGCAGAAAATAACGTTTAGTCAATGGATGACGCCACTGCTTAGGGTACTTGCGAAGTTCAAGATTTTGCGAGGCACTGTGCTCGATCCTTTTGGTTGGTCGCAGGACCGTAAATTAGAAAAGGCCTTAATCTATGAATATGAAACAGTTGTTGAGGAAGTATGTCGTTTATTGCATACTGAGAATCACCGTTTGGCAATTAAATTGGCCTGTTATCCTCAATCAATCCGTGGATATGGTCATATCAAGCGAAAGTCATACAACGAAATCAAACCACAGATCGATCAAATGATGAACGAAATGCGCGAAGATGCGCCTAAACCACAAGTTGCTTAGCATGGTGATCAAATGTTAAAAAAATCAAAAGTCAAATTTTCATGGGAAGATCCATTCCAGATCGAGGAACAGTTGGATGAGTCTGAGCGAATGGTTCGCGATACAGCGCGTCGCTACGCGCAAGGTGAACTTCTGCCGCGTATAGTGGAGGCTAATCGTCTGGAAATATTCGACCGTAGTATTGCTCGTGAAATGGGAGAATTGGGATTGTTGGGCCCAACGATTCATGGGTTTGGTTGCGCTGGGTTGAATTATGTCAGTTATGGGTTGATTGCGCGGGAAATTGAGCGAGTGGACAGTGGATATCGTTCTTTTATGAGTGTGCAGTCTTCACTTGTCATGTATCCGATATTCCAGTATGGCAGCGACAGCCAGAGAGAAAAATATTTATCACGTTTAGCGAAGGGTGAATTGATTGGATGTTTTGGTTTGACTGAGCCCAATCACGGTTCAGACCCGTCAGGCATGACAACTCATGCTGTAAGAACAGAAAATGGATACCGTTTGAATGGTGAAAAAACTTGGATTTCTAATGCACCGGTTGCTGATCTTTTTCTAGTTTGGGGTAAAGATGATACGGGTTTGGTGCGAGGATTTCTTGTAGAAAAAGGTATGCTTGGATTGCAAGCACCGCGAATTGAGGGAAAGTTTTCCTTGCGCGCATCGGAGACAGGAAGTATTGTGTTGGATAACGTAGAAATCAGTGAGGACATGGTTCTGCCTAATGCAATCGGGCTCAAGGCACCTTTGAGCTGTTTGAGTATGGCGCGATATGGAATCTGTTGGGGTGTTTTGGGAGCTGCCGAGTCTTGTTGGCATGCTGCACGCGAATACGCTTTAAACAGAACACAATTTGGCCGACCAATCGCGGCGACACAGCTAGTGCAAAAGAAACTGGCTGATATGCAGACTGAGATATCTTTGGGATTGCAAGGTGCATTGCGAGCTGGTCGCATGCTGGATGATGCTGGCGATGTACCGCATGAGTTAATAAGCCTGCTCAAGCGCAATAACGCTGGCAAGAGTTTAGAAATTGCGCGGCAAGCACGCGACATTCATGGCGGTAATGGTGTTTGTGATGAATATCACGTTATTCGCCATTGTATGAATTTGGAATCTGTTAACACCTATGAAGGAACTCACGATATACATGCCTTGATATTAGGTAGGTCGCAAACCGGTATTGCAGCATTCTGATTGGATGCCTAGTGGTTAAAACCACGGCGGCTAGCAGTGCAAAAATGCAAGAAGCATGTCTCTGTCAAACATTGTTCACAATAGTATTCTGTTTGTAATCAATGCAATATATCTTTATCACCGGTATTTTCAACATGCGCTAACATGTTTATTCAACTTGAGCTTACAATTGAGTGAACATGCGCGCCCTGAGAAATAGATATGGAATCAGCAAACCACAATACGTTTCATCTTTCTGCAGATGATTTTTTAGATCTGACTGACAAAGATTTTGCAGCTTATTTTGTTGGTCGAGAAAAAATCATCTCCGAAATTGAACGAACGGTTGGATTTGTTCAGAGAATGATTGAAATGCATCCAAATTCTGATGAATTATCAAGTCAACAAACATGGTTAATACAAGGAGCGCCCGGGGCTGGTAAGACGGCACTGACTCGCCACCTTCAGTCTGAATGGCTCTCCCTTGAAGACGGGCCGTCCGTAGTCAGGGTGCATTTGAGTACTTTACGGGATGAGTCCAAAGTAACTGAGGCTATTGCAAATCAGTTAGTGCCAAGCGGTGGCAAATATCTTCGAAATTCACCTGGCAAAATCATAACAGCAGGATTCAATTTAATTGGAGCGTCAATTAGTCGAAATGTTCAAACTCAAAAGTCAGGAGGGTTAGAGCTAAATGATCTGAAAGAGCTCTATCGCGCTAAACTTCTAGATCCCATAAGGCAGTGGATATCGTCTTCTTATCCCAAGTTTGTGGAGCGCCTACCATTCCTATCTCCGAAGACAGTAGAAATGCGAGTCATTGTATTGATAATTGATGAAATTCAAGGCATGAAATCGGAGTACGAAGAATTACTAAAGCGATTGCATGAAGGTATTCCTGGATTACCCATCGTGATGATTTTAGCTGGACTAGCATACTCACGCAAGCGACTAAGACAAGCGGGCATATCTCGTTTTGCTTCCAATCAAGGATATAGTCATGTGCAAATGCTTGATCCATTGAGCCATGAAGATACTGCTAAATCAGTGGATTTAATGCTTAATGCAAATGGGATTAGTGAGTATTCTGACGATGACTATTGGTTTATTGTCAACGATGTCGCCACTTGGTCACAAGGTTGGCCGCAACATCTCTTGCATTGTCAGCAGGCCTTATTAGCGGAATTGAAGGAGAATAACTTCGATTTGAGTTCGATTGACGATGCTGTAGTATATGAGTCTGCTAATCGAAGTCGAATTTCATATTATAAAGAAAGACTAGCCGATTCCACCATAAGCGAGAGCCCTCGTGTGCTTGCGGAGGTTGCGAAAATAATAGGTTGTGATGGTTGTAGCAGTGGAGAACTTCTGTCTTTTCTCAAGACGCGCGTATACCAAGAGGATAAAGACCCAGAGCGGACAATGTTGGAAGAAATGACACCATGGAAGTTTGTTGAAGAAATGATACTTGCAGGTGTAGTACACAAAGTTGATGGTCGTGTTTTCATTCCGATACCTAGCTTTCAACGTTATCTTATGGGTAGTTATCAAGCATGGCCGGAAACTAGTCCAGACTACGATCCAGATTCATTTGATTTTCCGGCATCTCGCGATGTGCCGGCTAGATTTCTGAAATCTGCATAGCCCACTTGTTTCACTTCAATCTGAGTTTGACTGATCGACCAAAATTCTGTTGAAAACGTATCAAATCATTTCCTAAACTTCGTAGTCTTGGTGATTGTTTAGTGTTGCTCAGTTAGAAAAATGGATTGACAAATTTGCTAGTACCGATAAGTAAACACCTTAAAATTTAGACTAATTCCCACACAAAAGTTTATGAGAAATAATCCTTATGAAAATTAACCTCAAAGATCAATCATTGTTTAGACAACAATGCTATATCGACGGTGAATGGTGCAATGCTGATGATGGGGCAACCATCTCCGTAACCAATCCAGCAAGCAACATTCGAATCGGTTCAGTACCAATGATGGGGGCTGTAGAGACATCCAGAGCGATTGAAGCCGCTGAGATTGCTTTCCAATCTTGGCGACATAAAACTGCCAAAGAACGATCCAATAAGCTACGTAATCTTGCTGATCTTATGCTGGAAAACAAAGATGATTTGGCTCGACTAATGACTATCGAACAAGGTAAGCCTCTAGCTGAGGCGATTGGTGAAGTAGCTTATGCCGCATCTTTTTTCGAGTGGTTTGCCGAAGAAGGCAAGCGTATATATGGAGATGTCATCCCCCAACATCAGCAAGATCGGCGAATTGTTGTAATCAAAGAACCGGTTGGAGTGTGTGCTGCCATCACACCATGGAATTTTCCGGCTGCGATGATTACCCGAAAAGCGGGTCCGGCATTAGCAGCTGGATGTACGATCGTGATAAAACCAGCTAGTAGCACTCCGTTTTCAGCTCTTGCATTGTGTGAATTAGCTGAACGTGCGGGTATTCCAGCTGGTGTGATTAATGTCGTAACAGGTAAGTCATCGCAAATTGGCGGCGAAATGACATCGAACGACAAAGTTCGAAAGCTAACTTTTACAGGATCGACCGCGATCGGTAAAGTTCTGATGAAGCAGTGTGCGGACTCAGTCAAGAAAATATCGCTTGAGTTAGGTGGCAATGCGCCATTCATAGTGTTTGAAGACGCTAATATAGATGATGCAGTAGCCGGTGCAATGGCATCAAAATACCGAAATTCTGGCCAAACGTGTGTTTGTGCCAATCGAATTTTGGTGCATGATAAGGTTTATGATGAGTTTTCTGAGAAGATAAGCGAAGCCGTCAATCGTATGAAAGTTGGTGATGGTTTGAAGGAGGGTACTCAGATTGGACCATTGATCGACAACGCAGCAGTTGAAAAAGTTGAGGCGCATATCGTGGATGCGGTTGAAAAAGGTGCAGTTGTAGTAGCAGGCGGTGGCCGTCATCAGCTCGGTGGCACGTTTTTCCAACCAACGGTACTAACGAATGTACAAGTCAACATGGTGGTTGCTAATGATGAAACGTTCGGACCCGTGGCTCCTATTTTTCGATTTCACAGTGATGAAGAAGCAATCAAGATGGCAAATGACACAGAGTTTGGTTTGGCAGCTTACCTTTACAGTCGCGATATCGGTAGAATTTGGCGAGTGTCCGAGGCAATTGAATATGGCATTGTCGGCATTAATACCGGCATTATATCGACAGAGGTTGCTCCATTCGGTGGTATGAAAGAGTCTGGAATCGGGCGAGAAGGATCTAAATATGGTATTGACGAGTATGTCGAAATCAAGTATCTGTGCATGGCTGGTATTTAATTGAAGTTTGCTTTCATTTATGTCAAACAGCATTTTGCTTAAATCAGCGACTGACCCGTTTGAGATATTTCATGAATGGGTAGTTGATGCCGAGGGCGCTGGACACATCGAACCTCGGGCGATGACAATTTGCACCGTTGGCGAAAATGGTCGGCCATCAGCGCGCCAGGTGCTCTTTAAATCCTATGGGAAAACTGGGCTTGAGTTTCATACCAACTATGCTAGTCGTAAGGCACGGGAATTGACTACCTATCCATACGCTAGTGCAGTAATTTGGTGGGATAGACTAGAGCGGCAAGTACGCGTAGAAGGGGCTGTTGAAAAATTATCATCCCAAGAATCTGATGAATATTTTGCCACTAGGCCGCGAGGGAGTCAAATCAGCGCTTGGGCTTCGCGCCAAAGCCATTCCATTTGTTCTATTGACAGCTTGCGCGCCAAAGTAAGTGAATTGGAGAATAGGTTTGAAGATAAAATCGTTTCAAGACCGGAATTTTGGGGTGGTTTTCGTTTAATTGCTGAAACCATTGAGTTTTGGCAAGGACAACCCAACCGATTGCACGAAAGAGTTTTGTTCAAGCAAGTTAAAGCTCAATGGCAAACTACGTTATTAGCACCTTGATTAAATTATTCACTAGAATTCACTACCCTGTGATCTTGCCAATCTGGCATAAGCTGAATTTACGACACTCAAATAACCAGAAATTCAGAATTTCGTTTACCCTATCAGATGCTCTGACAGTTTGTTTAGAAAATTTGATTAAACGCTGAAGTGAAGTTTTTATGAGTCTGTATACAATAACAAGTAACGAAATTCACTCACAAGTCCAATAATTGTTTTGTTTCATTGCAAACAATGATTATTTCAATTTTCAGAGCATATTTCAAAATGGAGGGATTAAATATGAAAATGAAGCTAAAAATTACTATTCCAATATTCACTTTGCTGTTGATGTGGGCCGGAGTGGTGCACTCCGAGGGTGAATTGAAGGTATACAATTGGGCTGAATATATCGGAGAGGATACTATTGCCAATTTTGAAAAAGAATACAACATAGATGTCATTTATGACAACTACGATTCTGTTGAAACGGTTGATGCCAAGCTTATCGCTGGAGACAGTGGCTATGATGTTGTAAGTCATTCAAGCAGCCAAGTCGCGAGATTGATACCAACTGGTGTGATCAAAGAGCTTGACATGTCTCGTCTAGATAATATGAAGCACATGAATAAGCAAGTGATGGCTCAAGTTGCTAGCAACTGGGATCCTGAAAATAAGTACATCGTTCCTTACATGTGGGGGACACACGGTGTGACCTACAATGAAGAGCTGGTGCGCAGTGTTCATCCAGAAGCGCCAATCGGATCAATGGATATGGTGTTTGACCCACAGCACATGGAAAAACTATCAAAATGTGGTGTTGCATTCTTGGATTCTCCCACTGATGTTATACCTATGGCATTAGCGCACCTTGGACTGGATCCAAGCTCGCTCAATCGAAAGGACTATAAGCAAGCCGAGGAACTGCTGCTGAAAATCCGGCCTTACATCAAAACCTTTGACAACTATGCATATACGCGAATGCCAGAACGCGAGTTCTGTGTGGCCATCACTTGGGGGCCAGATGCGTCGTTTGCAACGGCTGCTGCGGCTGAGGCTGGCACTGGTGTTGAATTGAAATTTTTCTTACCTGCTGGTAAAGGTAAAGCCAATATTTGGGTTGATGGCTGGATAGTGCCCGCAAGTGCTGAAAACGTTGATAATGCCTATTTGTTCCTGAACTACATGATGCGCCCAGAAGTTGCTGCCGGTGACAGCAACTTAACTTGGTACGCGTCGGCTAACGAGTCAGCAAAGCCAATGATCAACCCGGAAATCACCAGTGTTGAGTCGATTTACCCAACCTCTGAGCAAGTTAGTAACATGTACCCTTTAGCAGCAGTACCTCAGAAGGTTGCAAAAATCCGCACTCGTACTTGGACAAATTTCAAAAGAGGCGTTCAGTAATAAACAAACGATATGTGGAAATTCTCGTTTCTGCGTGTTTGTTTTTACATACATGTTAACTTAGCGCCCGTGGCACGCTATGAATACGTTCAATGATCAAAAACAACAGCATCAGGATCAGCCTTGGTTATACCCTGACATTGAACCGTTCGTTAAGATTCGGGATGTTACCAAAACATTTGGTAGTTTTACTGCTGTTTCGTCAGTTGATCTTGATATTTATGAGGGTGAGCTGTTCTCGTTGCTGGGGGGTTCGGGCTGTGGAAAAACCACGTTACTGAGAATTTTAGCCGGGTTTGAAGAACCGTCATCAGGCACAGTATACATTGATGGCATGGACATGGCAGGTATTCCACCATACCAGCGGCCGGTCAATATGATGTTTCAGTCCTATGCCTTGTTCCCACACATGACTGTAGAGCAGAATGTGGGCTATGGTTTAAAGCAAGACCGTGTCGACACGTCGGAAATTAGTCGACGTGTCGACGAGATGTTAGATATTGTAGAACTCAGCAAATTCGTCAAGCGTAAACCTAATCAGCTTTCAGGTGGACAGCGCCAACGTGTAGCGTTAGCTAGAGCATTGGTTAAAAAACCAAAAGTACTGCTTTTGGATGAACCACTTGGAGCACTTGACAAGCGCTTGAGAGAACAAACACAGTTTGAGCTAATGAACATTCAGGATCAGTTGGGTGTGACATTTGTGGTGGTAACTCATGATCAAGAAGAAGCGATGACATTGTCAACGCGCATTGCAGTAATGGACCACGGCCGGTTTGTGCAAATTGGAACACCTACCGATATTTATGAATATCCGGAATCAAGATTTGTTTCAAGCTTCATTGGTAGTGTTAATATGTTCGAAGGACGAGTTACCGAAAATGGTAGTGACTATGTTGTGGTTGAAAGTAGTGAAGATCAAGTGTCTTTTTACATTGATCATAGTGTTGATATCCGAGAAAATTCGCGCGTTTGGATTGCGCTTCGACCCGAGAAAATCACAGTCTCTGACAATCAACCGCAAGACATGACATATAACGCAATAAAAGGCGTTGTTGATGATATTGGGTATTTAGGCAATTTTTCAATTTATCGTATTCGGCTGAACAACGGTAGAATTGTGGAGATTACGCACCCCAATCAAATTCGTCCGAGAATCGGATCCCATCATGTTGAGTGGGAAGAAGAAGTATTTCTCACTTGGAAGCCGTCAAGTCCAGTGGTGTTGACGAAGTAGCCAGTAGCCTACCTAGTTTCAATTAGGAGATTCAGCAATGGAAGCGCTCTTACGGTTTAACCCTCTACGCAATATCAATGACTGGTTAAAGTCTGCGGACTCATGGAAATCAGTAGTAGTGGCCATACCCTATTTTTGGCTTTTGGTGTTTTTTCTGATTCCATTCTTCATCATCTTGAAAATCAGTGTTGCAGAGTATGTGCTAGCAAGTCCGCCTTTTTCTGCATTGTTTGAGGTGGCGCAGACCGGCGAAATTTACATCCGTTTAATTTTTGACAATTTCGCGTATCTTCTAGAAGATGATCTGTACGCGCGAACCTATTTGAATTCAATCAAGATAGCAGCAGTTTCAACTATATTTTGTCTGCTGTTGGGTTATCCGATTGCTTATGGCATTGCACAGTCAGCGCCAACCGCTCGCAAGATTTTGTTGCTTATGGTGATTTTGCCATTTTGGACTTCTTTTTTGCTTAGGGTATATGCTTGGATCGGATTGCTCGCAGACCGCGGCACGATTAATGATATTTTGTTGTTGCTTGGCATCATTGACCAACCGATACAGATGTTGTACACAGATTTTGCTGTATATGTTGGCATTGTCTACACCTATTTGCCGTTTATGATTCTGCCGCTCTATGCAAGTATTGAGAAGCTGGATCTGACATTGCACGAAGCAGCAGCCGACTTAGGGGCCAAACCGTTCACAACATTTAGAACCATCACAATTCCAATGACTATTCCTGGTATAGTCGCTGGCTCGTTGCTAGTATTTATTCCTGCAACTGGTGAATTTGTTATTCCTGATTTATTGGGCGGCGGCAATGTATTGATGATCGGAACTCTGCTATACAGCGAATTCAATGCCAACCAAGACTGGCCGGTCGCTTCGGCAGTCGCAATTGTTTTGCTATTGTTGTTGATTGTTCCGATTATGATGTATCAGCGATTTCAAGCTAAAGATGCAACGGTTGAGTGAGTGTAATGATGGGCAACAAAAAATCGGTATTTCTCATTTCGATTTTGAGCTTCGGATTTGCATTTCTTTACATACCCATTCTGCTGCTGATAGTTTATTCGTTCAACTACTCAAAAATTGTTCCGGTATGGGGTGGTTTTTCACTACGTTGGTATGGCGAGCTATTCACAAGCGAGGAAATTTGGTCTTCGGTTTTGCTAAGTCTGGAAGTTGCGTTGATGAATGCAACATTTGCCACATTGCTTGGCGCTTTGGGCGGAATTGCCTTGACTCGAATAAAACAATTTCGCGGTCGAATCTTGTTTTCAGGGATGATTACAGCGCCACTAGTGATGCCTGAGGTTATTACTGGCCTCTCACTTTTGTTGTTGTTTATCACAATGGCGGAGCTTATCGGTTGGCCTACTCGAGGCATTACCACAATTACTATTGCTCATATAACTTTTTCAATGGCCTACGTTGCGATTATTGTGCAGTCGCGGTTAACCGGCGTGGACGAGTCTCTAGAGGAGGCGGCGCAAGACCTAGGTGCCAAGCCGTTTCGTGTTCTTTGGGATATCACATTGCCTTTGCTTGCACCGGCGTTGATGGCTGGGTGGTTATTGGCCTTTACGTTATCAATTGACGATTTAGTCATTGCAAGCTTTGTAACTGGGCCCGGTGCTAACACATTACCTATGTTAATTTACTCAAGGGTTAAACTTGGTTTGAAACCAGACATCAATGCGTTAGCTACAATCATAATTCTGATTGTTGCGACTGGTGTAATAATCGCTGGTTGGATAATGAGTCGACAAGACCGGCAACATGCAAGAGACATGCAGCTGGCGGACGCTGAAATATATTCTTTCAGCGATACTCCAAGTGGCCAAGCTCAGCAGTCATCGAGCCGTTAAGCGTAGCAATGGTTCCTGGTGTTGGTTCCTCCGTTAGCGTTGCGACCGGTAATCTCTCTTGAATTGCGTGGTGGTATGCCCTGACACCGGTTTCTGCAGACTCGGATAGAGTCCAAGTTGGGAATGCCGATGATTTCAAGCCTTCTTGTATTGTTGTCATGTAGGCGCTGTCTTCAGCGTCAGTTATCATGTTTATTCGATGATTCAAATAACGCAGTGCTTTGATTCCAGAGCGGTCATCCGGCAGAGCATATGACCTTGATATTACATTTGTCGTCGTAATATTGACTGGTATTGACATGTATATTTCCATCATATCAGGGTAGAGCGCAAACACCAAATTTGGGAATAAGCTAAAGTAAAACCACAAACTCTGTCGTTCTGTGGAAAGGTGATCGAAACTCATCATCAGTTTGCGATAGTGTCGTACGCTCCACAGATTTCCAAATCGTTTATTGAATCGTCCGTAGGAGGCTGAAATGTCATCAATGTACGTATCTATATATGAGTCGCCATACAGCTGTTGCAGGGAAGGGTGGCCAATTGGGACGTGATACCCTTCATTGTCTATATCGTGAAAAACTTTCCAGTTGACTGAGCGCCTTGTACAAGCATGATGCGGTCGATTTATCTCACAGGAGTATGGTTTTAGTTCCGCGAGGCGATATTCTTTGATTTCATGTTCGATTGGTTGCAATATTCTATTCACTGATGGACCACCTGCTATGAATCGAATAAACACAAATCCATTCCAGATTTCAAGATCAAGTGGTTTCAAGCCATAATTCTTCTTGTCAATTTTCGGGAATCCTTGCTCACCTGGTATGAATTCCAGCTTGCCATTGAAGTCATAGCGCCAGCCATGAAATGGGCAGACAAGCGCACGGGGGCATTGACCTTGGCCGTTCAGAATTTTAGAGCCGCGGTGGCGGCAAATGTTATGAAAGGCGTTAATTTCACCTTTCTTATTGCGTAAAACAAATGCTCGTTCCCCGAATCCGTCGAAAGTTAAATAATTACCCGGGTTGGGTATGTCGCTGACATGCCCAACCAGCATCCAGCTAGGCTTGAATAGTTCTTCAATTTCAAGCTTAAAGAACTCTTCATTGCAGTAAGTCCAGATTGGTAATAGTTCAGATCGTTTTGTAGTTTTATTTTGTTCAGATTGTGAGCGAGCAACGCGAGGTATGCTACCAATGTATCGTTTGCATACGTCAATGGCATAAGCGCGGTCAATGGGTTGTGTGTTTTGCAGTGTCTGTTGCCAGAGATTGTCAATTATTCCAATTAACCCCATCGTATAAATTTCACTGTCTTTACTGGAGTTGCTGGCATTGTCGATTAAATCTGCAATAGCTTTCTGCACAATATTAAATTCTCGTTGGTCGTTTTCACCGCAAATATTCAAATATTCCTCACGCGCTTGGCTTTCACTCCAGAATGCGTACCACACAGCAATCTTGTCTTTAGCAAATACACGTTGGTCAAAGCTTGCTTTAACATAGGCTAACAGTCGTTGTTCGGTATTGTGAGCTGTGGCAAGGTGTTCCGTCATGACATTCATGTATTCATCAGCAAGATGTTTTAATGTAGTCAGTAGCAATTGCTTCTTGGACTTGAAATAAAAATTGACAATACCAGTAGATAGTCCGGCGCGTGCCGCGACTTTTGCCATTGTTAAGTGTGACAATCCGCTATCAGCGATGGTGCTAATTGTGGCCTTGACCAGCTGCAAACTTCGATGGGAGTCAACGGGGGATATTTCAATCGTTTGAGTATTCATAATCAACAAGTGTCTTATCTGTTTGAACATTAATATAATGATATTGAATTATCATTCAATTGTCAACTTGGTTAACACTCAAGCAAAGTTATTTTCTATCTATCTTTTCGATGATCGAACTTGAAGTCATCCTGTTAAACATATATTTGGGCAACTAGATCAGTACTGTGAATCGGGAAGATGATTGAACTGGAATTCAAGCTTTGACAAATATCATATTGACTTGGTGAAATTTTAGATTCTCAATGCTAGCATTATTACAGCCAGTATCAATTTTTCATGCTTTAACCCCGTTTCATATACAGAATGTAACGTTGCCGGCCCCGAACAAGACACTGCAAATGTCTTTGCTCAGGTGCTGCGATGTTCCTAGTCGCAGTCGCGATTTAGACCTGCAAGCTGTTAACTAGTGCATCATCATTCTTCTAATGTCGGGTAAAGGCGTTTCAGCTTGATGCGGGCATCCGCCGTGGTGAACCGCCACTCCACTCTCGCCTTCGCTCGGTCGCGTGCCGCCTGCCATGCCGCAACTTGCTCATGCAAAGTCTCCAGCTGGTCTATGCGCCGGTTCAGGCACTGACGAATCATCACGCTCAGCTCAATCTCAGCCACATTCAGCCAACTGCCGTGCTTGGGGGTGTATACAAACTCAAAGCGCTCAAGCAAGGCCTTGGCCTGCGCCGCCTCAAAAGCATGATACAAGGCACTCGCCCGGTGCGTGTTCAAGTTGTCCATCACCAAGGTGATGCGCTTGGCCTTGGGGTAGCGTTCCGACAAGTCGCGGATGAAGTGGGCCCAATCAGTCCGGGTTCGGCGTGCCGTCACCTTGGTCATCCGGGTGCCGGCCAGCGGCTCGGTGGCCAAGAACACATTGCAACTGCCCAGACGCCGATACTCGTAATCCTCTCGGGCCGGGCGTCCCGCAACCGCGGCAATGGGCTGGCGAACCTGACCGAGCAGCTGGCGCGGGGTCTCATCCATGCACACCACCGGATACGCTGCATCGTAAGGTCGCTGGTAGACATCCAGAACCTGCTCCATCGCCGCCACGAACTCGGCACTGCCCTGCGGCGGAATCACCCAACCGACACGCCGCCACGGCTTGATCTCGTTTTTTTTAGAACCCGCCTCACCGTCTCATACGAGACACTGTCAACATGACCGAGCTCCACCATCTGATCCGCCAGCAGCTGCAGCGTCCACTGCGAACGACCGTCCGGCGGCTCTGAACAGCTCAGGGCCACCAGGTGCGCCTCAAACTCCCCGTCCGCCTTGCGCTCATAATGCTCGCGCCGACCCTGACGACCGCCCAAGGCCGCCTCCATGCCTTCTTTCACAAAGCGCCCCTTCACCCGGTCCACCTTGCGGTAACTGATCCGAAGCACCTTGGCTATATCCTCTCCGCGCACCCGCCGTTCATTATATTGACCTTCGTCACAGTTCAGCAGAATCAGGGCGTTGAGCACCTTCTGCGACGAATGCGAACCCTTGCGAGTGAGCTGCTCCAACTCTTCTCTCTGCGCACGTTCCAAAGTCACCACATATTGCTTCATGACTACCTCTATCATCAGTGTTGAACAATGTGTCCACCATGATTATACGACATTCCATCGATGATTGAACACTAGGCTGGAAGTTTCCTAGGACCGATAGTGAGCAACTCCAAATCACATTTATATCAAACGTACCAACCTAATAACTTACCAAAATGGTTCAGTAATTTGACAGAGAGATATCTATAATGAACTAATAGAACACGTAAAAATCAATTTAATATTTGTCGGTTGACACCGAATCTGCCAGTTTTCTATCATCTAGGCGAAAGAGGAGAAAATTAGATGACAAAAACAATTATCCGTTTGCTACTCGCAATAACTTTTTCGCTTATATCAATATCATGTTCAACACCTTATCAAAAAATGAGTTTTATGGGAGGTATTGAAGAAGTTCAATTAAATGCTAACTCATGGCGAATTACTGCAACTGGTAATGGATATACCTCCAATTTTCAAGTGGCTAATATGACTTTATTGAGAAGTGCTGATATCGCTTTTCAAAATGGTTTTAAATACTTTGTTGTTTTAAATGAAAAAGGTTGGAATGAGAATAGAGGTTCATTTACTACAGGCACTGTGAACCCTTATAGTTTTAATGCAGTCTCAACTTCAATTATTCGGCCACAATCTGAAGTGATTGTGATGATGTTCAAAGAAAACCCCGGTGACGCCAACGGTATAGTTTATGAGACAAATTTCATTTGCAAAACTCTTGGTGAAAAACTTGATGCAAAGTGTGGTTCGATTTGACGAATTGAGAAAAAATACCATAAAGCTAAATTTGTGGATTGATTATCTGTAAGTTATAGCACGGTAAAACGCTACCATTATTCAAACTGACTGGTATGGAACTTCGCATGTCGTTACGAAATGATATCCATAAGATTGTTAATTGAGGCTTCAAATTAATATTGATTAGAAAAAATGGCAGACATTCACACAGCCTCAGACTTCAACTGGTGCAAGTTCCTTGTACAAGTGGTCAAGACCACTTGCCAATGCATCAAATAAGTCATGAACTTGTTGCTCAGTAATAATCAGAGGCGGACATATACCTAGTGTGTCTCCGGCAGGGAGTGCACGTAGAATCAGCCCTTGCTCAAGGCATTTCTGGTAGGCTTGAGCAGCAACTTTAATATCCTTTGCGTAAGGTTGTTTGGTTTCCTTGTCTGCTACTAGCTCAACAGCACCAATCAGGCCTGCACCTCTCGATTCACCAACTAGCGGATGATCACTTAGTTCTTTTAACCGAGTTTGAAAAGGCACCATAACCTCTCTAACGTGTTCAAGTGTGTTTCTCTCTTCATAGATTCGGAGTGTTTCCAACGCCACTGCCGCTGCCACCGGGTGGCCTCCATAAGTGAATCCAGTTCCAAAAACACCATGTTTGTTGCTAGCCTCAGCTATAACCTCATAGACATTCTCTGAGATCATAGTTGCACCTATGGGAATATACGCAGATGAAAGTTGCTTTGCACATGTCACAATATCGGGATTTTTTATGTTGAAAGTAGTGCTTCCCCAGTAATTTCCCGTGCGTCCGAATCCGCAAATTACTTCGTCAGCTATCATCAAAACATCATATTTTTCCAGAATCGGTTGAATTTTTTCAAAATAAGTTTTGGGTGGTGGAATCACACCACCTGCGCCCATAAGAGGTTCTGCAACAAATGCAGCAACCGTATCCGGTCCTTCGGCAACAATGAGATTCTCAAGTTCCTTAGCTCTTCGTGATGCAAAATCCTCTTCCGACTCGCCGTTTTCACCAAATCGGTAAAAGTGGGGAGCACCAGTTTGCTTGAACCGATCCAATGGCGCATCGAAGGTTTCTTGCACAACAGGTATTGCAGTCAAGCTTGTGCAAGCTATTGTCACGCCGTGATAACCCTTGAAGCGTGAGATTATTTTCTTTTTCTTGGGGCGATTGAGAGCGTTATTGTAATACCATGTGAATTTGACTGCAGAGTCAACCGCCTCAGAACCAGATGATACGAAATAGGCTTTTGACATTGAATTTGGAGCAATCTCAATCAGCTTGTTTGCCAACTCAGACACAACTGGCGCCGTGCGCCCCGCAAAACTGTGATTATAGGGTAGAGTTTCTAGTTGTCTGGTTGCTGCATCGATTAATCTTTGCTCGCTAAAACCTAATGAAGTGCACCATAGCCCAGCTAACCCTTCAATATATTTCTTTCCATTTTCATCCCATACATATATCCCTTCGCCGCGTACGTAGGTCCTAGGCCCAGTTTTTTGATGCACAATGTGGTTGGTATAAGGATGTAGATTAGATTGTATGTCTTTTTCTGATAATGTTGTTAACATGGCTATTTGCCACCTCTTGGTAGTGTTTATGTAGAATGATAAATTGACTAAACGTTGGAATCTGGGAATTCATTTTTGCGTTGACTAATATATTCGACTAACGCCTCATCCAAGGCAGTGTCAATCGCTGGTTGTTCATAGTTTTCAAGCATCTGTTTCCAGATTTTATTGGCGCGTTGCGCCGCTTGCAAACTTCCATCTGCTTCCCATTGTTCAAAGCTATTGTTGTCAGCTACTGTTGAACGGTAGAATGCTGTCTCGAAATTTGCTTGCGTATGAGCGCAACCAAGATAGTGATTTCCTGGCCCAACTTCGCGCATGGCATCGATTGCTTGCCCGTTTTCTGTAGCGTCGATTCCACTGAGAAAAGTCTGCAGCATTCCGGCTTGATCTGCATCCAATATGAATTTTTCATATCCCATTACCAGTCCTCCTTCAAGCCAACCAGTAGCGTGAAGCATGAAGTTGACACCGGCTAGCATTGCCGCTTGTAAGGTGTTGGCAGATTCATAAGCAGCTTGGGCATCAGGTATTTTGGAACCGCAAAGACCACCGCCGCTTCGAAACGGAACATTTAACCGACGGGCTAATGCGGCACTTATGAATAAGACTTGAGAAGGTTCCGGTGTGCCAAATGTAGGTGCCCCAGATTGCATGGACATCGAACTGCTGAAAGTTCCGAATATCACTGGTGTGCCCGGCCTGATGAGCTGTGCAAATGCCATTCCAGCCATTGCCTCAGCTAAAATTTGGGTACAAGTACCAATGACTGTGACGGGTGACATAGCACCGGACAGAATGAATGGGGAAATAATTGTACCTTGGTTATTTCTCGCATAAACCTTGAGTGCTGCAAGCATTGTTTCATCAAAAGTCATGGGAGAGTTGACATTGATTAGTGACAGAATGCAAGTGTTATTGAGCACAAATTCTTCACCGAATATGATTTTCGTCATGTCTACCGTATCCTGAGCTCTCTCACCGCTGGTAACTGAGCCCATGAAAGGTTTATCAGAATATTTAAGGTGACTATAAACCATGTCAAAATGACGTTTGTTAACCGGCAGATCTACCGGTTCGCAGACAGTTCCGCCAGAGTGATGCAACGATGGCGTCATGTAAGTAAGTTTGACAAAGTTTTCAAAGTCCTTGATTGTCGCATATCGTCGACCTTCATCGTTGTTTCTGATAAACGGTGGACCATAAGCTGGTGCAAAGACAGCTGTATCGCGGGCGATGCGTACAGATTTTGTACGGTTTCTTGCGTGCTGAATAAATTCAGAAGGCGCATTTTCCTGAATGATGTTACGAAGCATGCCTCGCTCAAACCGAACGCGAACACCATTTATCAAGGCACCCGCTTTTCTCCATATATCTAGTGCTTCGGCATCATCTCTGAAATCGATTCCAATTTCCTCAAGCAACAGGTCTGCGTTTGTCTCAATGAGTTCAAGAGTCTCTTCTGGCGCCAATTCATAAACCGGGACCTTGCGTTTAATATAAGGCGTTGCGGCTGTTTTAGTTTGCGACCGTTCGGCGACACGCGCAGAGCGGCCACCTGATCTGGATCTTCTGGTATTCATATTATCTGCTTTCTAAATTCGTTCACTCTGTCTCAGGTCTTGGAAAGCGTAGCGAACGACGGTATGGATAGACATCTAGTAAAGTTCCAGCCTTGATTTGTTCCTGTGTTTCATGCCAGAATTTTACAGTCATTAATTCACCGTGAACTGCGGCGAAATGATTCCGAATAAGCGGGTGAACTAGAAAATACTTCTCAAACTCTTCCGGAAATACATCTTCATCGCTGACTGAAAACCATGGGGTCAGGGATAACTCATCGGATGGATCGGCTGGCGGTGGAATTTTACGAAATTTGCAGTCTGTGAGGTAGCGTATCTCATCGTAATCATAAAACACGACTCGGCGGTTCCTTGTCACCCCAAAGTTCTTGAGTAGCATATCGCCAGGAAATATATTAGCTGCGGCCATTTCTTTTATAGCGTCACCATAGCCACGTGCGAAGTACTGGGCCTCTTCGGCTGAGATATCTTCAAGATACAGATTCAGAGGTGTCATCCGATGCTCAATATATACGTGTTTTAGCACCACGATATCGTCATCAATCGATAGTGAGCGGGCACAAGTGTTGCGCAAGATATCAATCAACTCATCGCTGAATCGGTGGCGCGGCAAAGCGACTTCTGAGTATTCCAGTGTGTCAGCGAGTCGTCCCACTCGGTCATGTTGTTTGACTAGCAGATATTTCTCAATTACTTCTGAGCGCTCAACTTTTTTAGGTGGTTCAAATGAGTCTTTGATCAGTTTAAATACGTAACTGTATGATGGTAGTGTGAATACCAGCATTACCATTCCGCGGGTACCAGGCGCTTCGATGAAACGATCTGAGGAATGGGAAAGATGGTGTAGAAATTCGCGGTAGAAGGCAGTTTTGCCTTGTTTGTGAAATCCTATTGCTGAGTAGAGATCAGCTTTTGTTTTACCAGGTAGAATTTCCATCAAAAAACGCACTGCTGCTGATGGAATCTGGGTTTCAACCATGAAGTACGCTCTTGAAAACCCAAAAATAGCATCTTGTTCAGATGGTTCCAAAATCAGGGCATCAACAAATAGTGCTCCATTCTCGTTGTTTAGGATCGGAACAATGAACGGCGTCACTTCGTAGTCGTTGATTACGCGTCCAATGAGATAGGCTGCTTTGTTACGAAAAAACAGTGATGAGAATACGTCAATACGAAAATTTAGCGAAACCGAACGTTTGTCCTTCGGAAGAACTTGCCCTAAATATCGCAGAATATTCCTAATGTCTCGTTGCAAATTTTCGTATGGCATTTCGAAGTTCAGATCAGTTAATATGTTGGCTATTGTGTGCGGCATGCCTCGCTCAATTGGATAGTAGGAACGGTATGTAGGCTCGTCTGCCTGCAGGTATTCTTTTGAGACTGAGGAACGGATAAAAATGTGGCTGTTGTTATAGTAATGTCGCTCAAATAATTTGCAGAATACTGAATTGAAAAAAGTTTCAGCTAGCTCCGGTTGGCGGTGATTAAGTAGCAAGTGTATATAACGGATTTTTACTTGTTCCCAGAGTGGTTTATTAAGTTCCGATATGTTTAGTTCTTGTCGTAGTGTGTCAAGTGTTTCTTGAATACGTTGGTCATAAAAATAAATTCGTTGTCGTGCTGCTTCTCGGGCTTCGTGCCATTGTGCGTTCTCAAATCGTTTTTTTGCGCCAGCGGTGATTTCCTGATACAGACGAAAGTGATGCTCAAAACCTGCGAGTATGGTTTTGGCTATTTTTTTTGCGCGCTTAGTTCTACCGGAGAAATCAATTTGCATGATTTTCCGGTCAGATTCTCTGTCTGAATCGAAATAAATTGTTGACGCGGATTTGACCATTTGGATTCGATAAGTTTAACAGTTAGGGCCAGTATAAATTGCAATTTTAGAATTTATCTCACCTCCAAAGAGAGTTTATTGTAAATTAAGAACCAAATCTATATTTTGTTATCGCAATTCGTTACTGCTTTCGAATTTAACCTGACTATTTGGGTTGTTTATAAGCGTAGAATTGTTTGATGATAATGAAAAATGACATAACCTATTCAGTTTTTTATCAGGCGGAAAATATGGAAAGCCATGCAAGAGTAGTTGTTATCGGCGGTGGTGTTGTAGGTGTATCAACACTATACCACCTTGCTAAAAAAGGTTGGAGCGATATTGTTCTTTGTGAGCGCACAGAATTAACAGCAGGATCAACCTGGCACGCGGCCGGTCTTTTACCTTTATTTAACATGAGCTATGCAGTAGGTCAACTACATAAATACTCTGTAGACCTTTACAAGTCATTGGAGGAGGAAACGGGGCAAGATGTGGGATTTCATGTAACTGGTAATCTTCGATTGGCTTGCACTCGTGATCGAATGGACGAATATCAAAAGTACTGCGGTACTGCGAACACTATAGGCGTTCCTTTTGAGTTGATTACAGCATCGGAGGTCAAGGATTTATGGCCGCTTATAAACTCAGATGGTTTAGTCGGTGCGCTTTATCATCCTGACGATGGCCATATTGCTCCAGTTGATCTGACGAACGCGTTGGCAAAAGGTGCCCGTTCAAGAGGCGCAAAAATATATCAGCAAACCGAGGTGATGGGACTGACTCGCACCGGTGGTGGTGAATGGCGAGTTGAAACCTCAAAGGGTAACATTGTTTGTGAGCATATAGTTTGCGCCACCGGCAATTACTCGCAAGCAACTAGCCGCTTGCTAGGTATTTCTATCCCATCTATTCCAGTTCAGCATCAATATATTGTCACCGATGTTGTACCAGAACTGAAAGAGTATCGAGACAGTGGTGGGCGGGAACTAGCAGTACTTCGAGAGTCGGATGCTTCCTATTATCTTCGAGAGGAGCGAATGGGATACATATTGGGTCCATACGAGAAAGGTGCGCCTGCCGTTTTTGCTGATGGAGTACCGGAATCTTTTGAGAAAGATCTTTTTCCGGGTGATCTTGATCGGCTCTTACCACATGTAGAGGCAACTATCAATCGTGTACCATCATTTAACTCTGCCGGTATCAAGGATATTGTCAATGGGCCTATTGCGTATACACCTGATGGTAGTCCGTTGGTGGGCCCAGCATGGGATCTGCCTAATGTTTGGTTAAATGAAGGGCATAGTTTTGGTGTGACTGCTGCCGGAGGCGCGGGTTGGCAACTTGCTGAGTGGATCGTTGAGGGTGAGCCCAATATCGATCTGTTATCTGTGGACCCGAGGCGGTTTGGTGAATACGCAAGCGGACCTTACCTTGTGAGGAAGAATGAGGAGGCGTACGAGAATGTATTTACTATACATTATCCAGATGAAGAGCGGCCTGCTTGCCGTCCGGCAAAAACAAGTCCAATTCATGATCGGTTGGCGCAACTAGGCGCGGTATGGGGCCAACGCTATGGCTGGGAACGACCGAACTGGTTCGCGCCGGAGGGTGTTAAAGCCGTAGATGACTGGAGTTTCAGACGCTCTAAATACTTTGAGCACGTTGGCAACGAGCATAACTGTATTCGTGCTAACGTCGGCATTATAGATATAACAAGTTTTTCAAAATTTCAAGTGTCTGGCTCAGGAGCAGAATCCTACCTGGATAAGCTGGTCGCGCGTCGATTGCCAAAGAAACCGGGGCGAGTTCAACTATGTCATGTGCTTACCAAAAATGGCGGAGTACGCAGTGAGTTTACAATTACCCGCAAGGATAACAACTCGTTCTATCTTGTTAGCTCTGGCGCGGCCGAGCGGTTTGATATGAGCTTACTTAAAAAACACTTGCCAAACGATCAGTCGGTACAACTTGAGAATCTAACAACCTCATATGCCACACTGGTTGTTGCAGGACCAAATTCTCGGGCAGTACTCCAGAAAGTTACAAAAGCTGACCTTTCGACAGAATCGTTTCCTTGGCTGACTGCTCAGAATACTTACGTTGGGTTAGCTCCAGTGACCGCCATGCGGGTTAATTTTGTTGGTGAGTTAGGTTGGGAGTTGCATCATCCTATTGAATACCAGCGCCATATTTTTGAACAACTGATGAATGCTGGTGAAGAATTCAATATCGGGCAGTGTGGAATGCGTGCGATGGATTCATTGCGAATAGAAAAATCTTATCGCATGTGGGGACAGGATTTGACTCGGGAATACACGATACTAGAGGCTGGACTTCAAAATTTCGTACATTTAGATAAGGATCACTTCATAGGCCGGGATGCTTTACAGCAACAGTTAAAAAACGGAGTTCCGCAAGAGTTCGTTACTGTTTTTGTTGATGGTATAGTAGACACTGACCCATCAGGCAATGAACCGTTTTGGTTGGGTGACGAAATGATTGGGCGGGCCACAGCTGGAGCCTATGGCCACTATCTGCAGCAGAGTATTGCAATCGGATATGTCAAACATGGATACGGTTCGATTGGAATGAAATTTGAAATCGAAATACTCGGAACAAGATATAATTGCACTGTGGTCGAAAATTCACCTCACGACCCAAGTAATTCAAGGCTAAAGTCATAGCCATTTCAACTATTAACCACCAACATATCCGCTAGGGAGTGGTATGAAAGTAATTGTTCCTGTAAAACGCGTAATTGATGCTAATATCAAAGTTCGCGTAAAAAGTGATCGCTCCGGTGTAGAGCTCAATAATGTCAAGATGGCCATGAATCCATTTTGCGAAATCGCAGTGGAGGAATCCATTCGTATGAAAGAATCGGGCATGGCAGAAGAAGTAATTGTTGTTGCTGCTGGCCCGCAACAGAGTCAAGAAACCATAAGAACGGGATTGGCTATGGGGGCAGACCGTGGTGTGTTGATTCAAACTGATGTGCCGCTTGAGCCTTTGGCAATCGCCAAATTATTGAAAGCCGTGGTTGAGCGGGAAAACCCACAACTTGTGTTGCTAGGCAAGCAGGCTGTTGATAATGACTTCAATCAGACTGGACAGATGTTATCGGCGATGTTGAACTGGTCGCTAGGTACATTTGTCTCTAACATTGAAATCAAAGAAAACGGATTCGAGGTCGTTCGGGAAGTTGATGGTGGATTGGAAACTGTATTGTTGTCCCGGCCTAGTGTGATTACCGTGGATTTGAGGCTGAATGAACCTCGTTACGCATCGTTGCCTAATATTATGAAGGCTAGAAAAAAGGAAATAGAAAAATTGACGCCGGAAGATTTGGGAGTGGATGTAACCCCGAGGTTGGCGGTGCTTGAAGTGACTGAGCCGCCGCAAAGACAGGCTGGTGTGCGTGTTGCAAGCGCTGAGGAACTAGTAGAAAAACTTACAAACGAAGCAAAGGTAATATAGGTGTTGTAATGAGCATATTGGTACTGATTGAACACGATAATGAGGAGATTAAATCCTCTACATTAAATACGGTCAAGGCTGCTGGGGAATTGGGGGATGATCTGCACGGTCTTGTGGTCGGTTGCAATTGTGAAACGGTTGGTTCTCTCGCGGCAAAGATAGAAGGGCTGAGCAAGATACTAATTGTTGACTCGCCGTTGTACCAGCACGGTTTGGTGGAAAATACGGCCGCAGTAGTGACTAGGCTTGCTGAGTCATATTCTCATGTACTTGCGCCAGCATCAACATTTGGGAAAAATTTGTTGCCGCGTGTCGCTGCAACGTTGGATGTTCAACAAATTTCTGATATCAGTGAAATCATAAGCGATGACACTTTTGTAAGACCAATATACGCTGGCAATGCGTTAGCAAAAGTTCAGTCTTCTGATTCAATTAAACTCATAACAATTCGAACAACCGCTTTTGATGCGGTTGCCGAAACAGGTGGTAGCGCTACTGTTGAAACTGTAAGTGCGGCTGAAGATTCGGGTCTATCAGAATTTGTCAAGCATGATCTAACGCGTAATGAACGGCCAGAGTTGACAACTGCAAGCATTGTTATTTCTGGCGGTCGCGGTATGCAGAGCGGCGAGAATTTCAGTATGCTTGAGCGCGTTGCAGACAAACTAGGTGCTGCGGTTGGCGCCTCACGAGCTGCTGTGGATGCAGGTTACGTACCAAATGATTATCAAGTTGGTCAAACTGGGAAAGTTGTTGCGCCAGATCTTTATATTGCAGTTGGTATATCTGGTGCAATACAGCATTTGGCCGGCATGAAGGATTCCAAGGTCATCGTTGCTATTAACAAGGATGAAGAAGCTCCAATATTTCAAGTTGCTGATTACGGATGGGCAACAGACCTGTTCACTGCGGTGCCTGAGCTTGAAGCTGCTCTAAGCTGAACTGAATAGGTTTAACCATAGATTAAAAAACGTCATCAGAGATTCATAAAAAACCTCTGATGACGTGATTCATTTGTAATTTCGGTAGCGAGACCGAAATACAATTCGCCGGAATTAGAATTGGGCTGATTCTGTTGAGTCAGCCATAGCGACAGTTGAACTCTCACCACTGGCTAGAGTCGCTTCATTTACGGCATCGAAATAACTGACTCCAACTTCATGTTGGTGGCGAGTGGCAGAGAACCCGTATTCTTCAGCAGCAAATTCAGCCTGTTGCAACTCTGCGTATCCCTCCATACCACGTTCAAGGTATTTTCTTGAAATATCAAAACTTGAGTAGTTTACACTGTGAAAGCTGGCTAGCGTGACGAACTGATACTTGAAGCCCATACTAGCTATATCTTTTTGGAAACTAGCAAGTTGTTTTTCGCCAAGGTGTTTCTTCCAATTGAATGATGGTGAGCAGTTATAGGCTAGCATTTTATTAGGGAATTTTTTATGAATTCCATTTGCGAAATTCTCTGCTTCGTTCAAATTTGGAGTCGAGGTTTCCATCCAGATTAAATCAGCATAAGGTGCGTAGGCAAGCCCTCGGGCGATGCACATTTCTACACCGCCGCTAATTCTGAAAAACCCTTCTGTTGTTCGTTCACCGGTTATGAATTGATGGTCGCGCTCATCGACATCGGAGATCAGAAGACGAGCGGCTTCGGCATCGGTGCGAGCGACGATAATAGTGGGTACTCCCATCGTATCTGCCGCAAGTCGTGCGGAGTTAAGATTGCGAATGCCTTGAGCTGTGCTGAGCAAGACCTTGCCACCTAAATGCCCGCATTTCTTTTCTGAGGACAGTTGATCTTCGTAGTGAATGCCAGCAGTTCCAGCTTTTATCATAGCTTTTGTGAGCTCAAATACATTAAGTGGCCCGCCAAAACCTGCTTCTGCATCGGCCATGATTGGAATGAACCAATCAATGTCGGTTGTTTCTTTGCCGCTTAGTCGCTCAAGCGTTTGAATTTGGTCTTGGCGTGCAAACGCGTTGTTAATTCGCTCAATAACCTGTGGAACTGAACTAGCAGGATATAAGGACTGGTCAGGATAAGTTTGACCGGCGTTGTTTGCATCAGCAGCAACTTGCCAACCTGAGAGATAGATTGATTTGAGGCCAGCCCGTGCTTGTTGGACAGCTTGACAGCCTGAATAAGCGCCGAGTGCTGCCACATAGTCTTCGCTATGCAGGAGCTTCCAAAGTTTCTCAGAACCAAGTTCCGCTAGGGTGTGGCGAACACGTACAGACCCCCGAAGGCGTTCTACCTCAGTCCAATCATAATCTCTTTTGATCCCACTCCAGCGATTTGGGGCATATTGTGGTGTAGGAAATTGTTTCAAGTCTGCGGTTGGATTAATATCCCATTTGTAATTTCCGTTGGTTAACTGCGACATGCTTTGAACTCCGTAAAATATATTGCGCTAGTTATTAAAAAGTAGAATACAGGATTTGTTCATAGACTGAATTTGCCATTAAAGCACTGATCTTTAACAAAGCCATAGATAAGATTATCTAATTGATAGAAATTATATTGCAACTGCGTAAAGTTATGTGGTGAAATGCTCAATGAGGTAGTTTCAGATTCTGCAAATGTATGATAGTGTGAAGCTGGTGAGTACACCACAACTGGCAGGTGGGTGCGTTCTCGCGGATGTTAGGCTAAAAACAGGAGCATTCTAAAGAGTAGTTGGTGCCGATGCTGTTTGAGATGGACCGCTGCTGGATAACCTTGCGCCACATATTGGGAACGGGCCGATGTAATGAGCATGGTGGGGTTGTTGTGAGCCAAGTTTTGGTGGGACAATCTGTCGGAGTTAGTGCCAATTTTTGCTATGCGGTGGTGAGTGCGCCGGAGCTGAAGTCACTTGACAGTTGACAAGTAAAGATGAGATGCATTGATGTCCTAGTCGATAGAGAATAATATCAAGTGGTTGTATACGAAGCTCAGAAGCAGTTTTGATAACAGTCGGGAATTCCTGCCTGCAAGCAAGCTGTTGGGTTGGATTTGTATTCTGTAAGGTTCAGAATATGTTCCTTATTGATTGGAATTCCAGATAATTGCAATCCACTCAAGACCCACAATCAAAAACGGACTAGGCAGTCATAGCAACTACACGCACTACCTGAAATGAAAATACCCGGGGGATAATTCAATAATCAGTTTTTTTCAACTTAACCAGCATCATTTGACTATATGTATTGTTTCAGATCATATTGAGCTTATAATTTAGAAAAATAGTATTGTGTTCCTAAATAAAAAATCATTTAGAAATGTTACAAAGCATTGAAAAAAAAATTATTTCTAGAATATATGGGCATGGTAGGGGTTGGGTCTTTACCAAAACTGATTTTGTGACCGAATTTGACGAAACCAATATCCATCAAGCACTCTCCAGCCTGACTAAGGCTGGCAAAATTCGTCGTGTCTGTCGGGGAATCTATGATTACCCTCGCTATAGCAACATTTTGAACCGTCAATTGAGCCCGGATCTTAATCAGGTGGCTCATGCTTTGGCTAGGAAATTCAACTGGCGCATTCAACCAACCGGTGATGCAGCTCTAAACTTGCTGGGGCTCTCCACCCAAGTACCTGGGCGTTGGGTTTATCTTTCCGATGGTCCGGGTTGTGAATACAAAATTGGGAATCAATCTTTGGTGTTTAAAAAGTCCGCTTTGAAGGATATAGGTTTTAAATACATGGAGAGTGGATTGGTGGTGCAGGCTTTGAAAGCGCTGGGGCGAGATCATATTAATCAGAATGTGATTGAGAGGATACACCGGCAGTTGGAATCTAAAACATGTGACCGTATCCTCAGAGATACCCGTTCGGCGACCGGCTGGGTCTATGAAGCCATTAAACAAATATGTAGGGAAGGAAACTAATGGAAAAGGTTGCCCGGCTGCCAGCGCAAGAGCGTAACGATCTATTTTCGGCAGCTGCGATGGAAAAAGGCACCACGCCAAGTGTCGTTGAAAAGGACTTTTGGGTTACTTGGGTGCTTAACCGGTTATTCCGAAATCCTGATATTGCGCAGTTACTGATGTTTAAGGGCGGCACCAGTCTATCAAAGGTTTATAACTTGATCGAACGTTTCTCAGAAGATATCGATTTAGTACTCAACTGGAGTGTTCTGAGCGATATTGACCCCTTGGCTGAACGCACTAAAAACAAACAGGCTCAGTTGAATTTGGCAATTAATATGCAGGCACAAAAGTATATTAATGGGCAGTTATTGAGTTTGATTAAAACTGCGCTTGATGGTGTATGTGGTTGTTCCGTGGATGCTGATGATCCATATGTGATTGACGTCAGCTACCCTGTTGCTTTTCCTAATGATTACCTACGTTCCGAAGTGCGACTTGAAATAGGCCCCTTAGCGTCATGGTCACCCTATGAAAAGCGCCGCATTAGCTGTTATGCAGCTGAGGCATTTCCCAATGCGTTTGAACAACGAGAATGTACTGTCAAAGTCATAAAAGCGGAGCGCACATTCTGGGAGAAGGCTACCATTTTGCACCATGAGGCTCATCGTCCCAAGGGAAATGCACAACCGCCTCGCTATTCGCGCCATTATTACGATTTAGCTAAGATTACCCAATCTCCAATCAAAGGCCGGGCTTTAACTGATCCAGGGTTATTAGCGAGCGTAGCGGCATTTAAGCAACGATTCTATGCTCGAGGTTGGGCCAGATACGATACGGCGAAACTAGGTACCTTAATACTGGTACCGGAGGGGCATGTACTAGCCTCGGTTAGATCCGACTACCATGCAATGAAAAATATGATTTTTGGTGAGGTGCCGGATTTCCAAGAAGTTTTGGTATTACTTTCGGTGTTGCAAGAAGAAATAAACTCGCAAACAAGTAAAGTATAGACACACTTCCAAGGAAAATATAAATCATTTCGTAAAATACGCATCTCAAAAGATCAGAGTCTATAAGGCATTGAAATGTTAAGATTTTCTTAAAAAGTGTTTACCATTACGCTTCAATGAACGGTTTAGTGAAAACTCAAAACTCAATATATAGTGCCCCACCACAATTGCGGTATGAGAGTTCTTGCAATGAATCGCTTGGTATGGTATAGCAAACATTTACAATTCCAACATAAAAGATCTCCGATTAGGGCCGAAACTATGTTTGAAATTTGTTAACAGGTTAGGTTTCTGTATGTTTGTTAGAGAACCTCAAATTGGTTGCTAGCTAAACAGCCTCAATGTTATTTTAATTTATTGGTTTCCAAACAAGCAAAGAAAAGGTGTTTGTCCCAGAACACCTGCTTAATGAGATCAGTGGTTGTAGAACATTGAAATAAAACGATTATCACTGCTTGATAAGTATCAGCTATTACATTTTCACGCACGGTTTCGTAAGAGAGTCGGCGAGATTATGCATTCGGTTCGTGTTCATGTTGAAATGCTAGGATGGTTTTCTCAATTCGGTTTGTGTGGTCGGCGTTCTTATCCAAGTTCGTGTGTGGGATGTTCAATTTGGTTAGTACTTCACCAAATTTAGTGAATCCGTTTCTTCGCTGCAGTTCAATCCATAGTACATCTAAATTGTCAAGCTGTTGTTTGTTGGTCTGTGATAGTGTGCTAGCAACAAATACTTTGCTTTCTCGGGCGACTACGGCATCAGCACTTTCGGGATTTCCCTTCCCCATAAGCTTGACTTCACATTTGCTCTCGCTGCCATCGGGTTTGACTAGATAGAAGTCAACCTCACGCAAAGGACCGTTGTTTTTTGATTGACGTCGATATCTGTTAGTGTCTAAGTTGTGCAACATGCATAGAACGGTCATTAGCGGACCCTCAACTTGTTTCCCTAGACTACTCCATGCTCCACCTCTGATACCAGCGCGTCTAACAGCAATAGCATTAATCGCAACAAAAGATTCGTTGAAATCAAGTGCTACAGGTTTTTGCCCATTGCTTATTCGCAATGATAAATTTAATTCATCATTGGAATATGAATCGACTAGATTGCTAAATTGCTTAAATTGTTTATGAGCTTCATCTAGCACTATCCATTTGTTTGTTGAACCACGGCGATTGGAAACAGTTTTAAGATTAGTACCGGAATTCCATGCGATATCATTTTTACTTAGAATTTCATTTAGGAAATGTTTCGAATACCAATCTTTGTTAATTTGATGGCCGTTTGATTTTGCCTCTACAATTTTCCTGAAAAAATCCATTGTTTCATTTACAAAAATTCGTCAATCAAATCAGTCACAATTGAACGATGGTCCTCTCCATGCAAAATTAGATTGATAACTCGTAATATCAAAGCTAGTTGGAATGTGATCATTTTGTCAACACTTCCTGTGTGAAATCATGTGTATCGATGACACGGTGTTGAAAATCTGTGTTTAATAGGTCGGAGCCGAATCTTTCAGTTATCCGTTTAATATAGTCACCATTCGCTTCGGTAAGAAAGTAGTACCTTTTCAATGCAGTGGCTGCTTTGCCGAGTGTTCCACTTCCAGCAAATGGATCAAAAACCAGGTCATTTTGAAAGGAATACAGTTTTACGATTTGGTCACATAGTTTGATGGGGAATACTGCATTATGTATTCGATCTCTTGCTGGTGATATATCCCAAACATTAGATCTTTCAAAGTTGTCATCTACTTTGCTATCCTCAATTACTTGTTTGGAATACTGACGGAGATTCCAGTCAAGCAATCTAAATGATTTTTTTCGATAAACCATCACATATTCAGTCCGTGCATTCGCTTTATAAGTTAGCGGGGTTCGGTTCATTTCAAATCCTGCTACGCGGTTCTTAGCTGATTTTTCTGGTTTGGCCCATACAATATCATCAATGAACTCCCAACCGATTTTTGTTAAAAGAGGATGAATATCGAAAGGAACCGCATAGCGTCTGCTTGAGTATTTGCGGCCGGCTCTGGGTGTAATGACAGGAGAAGTGTTTAATACAAAAAATCTACCTTCTTTGGTTACTCGGTGAAGCTCAGAAAACACCGCTTCAAGAAAAAACAAGTATTCATCATAACTTCTGTACTTTGAATACTCCCGCGCGTTGTAATACGGTGGTGAAGTGAAAGTCAAGTGAATGGACTGTTCAGGTACTGATTTGAGAATTTCAAGCACATCGCCATGCACAGCTGTATTCTTCATAAAGTCAGGCGAAAGTGTGTGGTCTATCTCTACTGCAACGTTGTTTTTTTGAGTTTCAATATGAATTACTTCTCGAATCATCTCATTTGGATGATTACTTAGAGATTGCAAAATGCTCTCAATAGAGGGGTCATCTTTAAATTTAAGTAAACCTCTAATAGCCTGCAACACAACTTCAGGGTTATGGTTTTCCAAATATTTGCAAAAGATAGGCTTCAAACTTGGGTCGCGTTTTCGACCTAACGATGACATGGCTTCTCTCTTAAATTCAGTAGTTGCATTACTTTCTAGAATTTTGAGGGAATCGTCTACTGGGAAATCGATATGTCCGAGTCGGTTTGGTTTTTCCATAATAATGCTTGTCAGTGTTTCAGTACTTTGCCTAAATTTATATTGTTCAGTTATCTAATGTATGTGTTGAAAGCGATTTTAATTATATGAATGAGCATGCTAACAACAGTGGAATGTAATTGCCATGGAATTTACTTTTGAATCGGGTAGTAAGACAGAGCGTTCTAAAAAAACCTTGCAAAATGTTTGATGTAATATGTTATGATAGCGGCAAAAAGCACTAAATTCTAAATTAGTCATGTACCTAGAGCCGCCAATTACTATAGATGAAATCGCAGCAGGGGATGACAAGGACAAAGCTGCGTTCTTTGTCGGACGCGAGGACATCATCGCTGGCATCGAGTCTACCGTTGCCGGAATTGAAAGCAGAATAAGAACTGGCTCATCTGAGACAGGTTTACAACCCGGACAAGCTATTGCAAGCCAGAAGACTTGGCTGATTCAAGGTGCGCCCGGCGCTGGCAAATCGGCATTACTGAGTCATTTGCAGAACAGATGGAAGGCAAGGGACAACGGACCCGTGGTGGTGGAGGTCGAACCGAAAGACCTGAGCGATGAGTCCGAGGTGACTCGAACAATCGCCGATTGCATCATACCGGAATATGGTGCAGAGGTACTCAATACTGTTCGCACCGTTCAAGGCGGATTTGGTTTTAGCTTGTTTGTTAAAGGTGAAGGGAAGGTGACTGACAGTGAGCAATCGTCAAAACTAGTGTTGCAAGATCTGGCGAAGCTCTACAGCAAAAAGGCTGTTGCGGTGTCTAAGCGTCTGTTGAAGGGAGGTTTACTGGGGGCACCCGAAGCCGAGACCAATTGTGGTGACGGTCGATGAGGTGCAAGTATTCAAACCAGAAAAAGTGGTGTTGTTGATCAAGTTGCACAACGGCAAACATGGTTTGCCGATATTGGCTGTGCTGGCCGGTCTTGCCTATTCCAAGTCAAGGCTGGCGGCGGAGAGAATCTCACATTTCGCTACTAGCAACGGACGCAGTCATGTGCAGACATTGGGTCCGTTGGAAACTGGGGAGGCGGCTGAGGTTGTACGAGCTATGTTGGATGGCTATCGAATTAAAGGCTGAGCCAACTCTGACTTGCCTGACAAGATAGGTGAGTGGTCGAATGATTGGCCGCAACATCTGTTTCACTACATGGCTAGACTGGCCAACCAGCTCAGACAAAATAATTTTGATCTGGCTAAAGTGGATGAGTCCGCGGTGCTTTTGTTTGGCGATGGGTGTCGTATGCAGTATTACAGAGACAGGTTGGACGACTCACCGATAAATGACAGCGAGAAATTGCTTGCTGATGTCGCAAGGCTGATTGTGACCTGATGGTTGCAAGAGAGGGGAAGTTCTTGACATGCTTGAAGACCGCTGGTGGGTGAAAGGCAAATTTCTTAAGACTATGCCGAAGGGAATGGAGCCAATGGCATTCATTGAAGCAATGGTTGTTGCTGGAATGGTGCACCGCGTGGGCACGACTTTGACGATTCCAATTCCATCGTTTAGGCAGTACCTAATTGACCAAGACAAGTAAAGCCTGCATCCTCTTGACAATCTTAGAGTTCATTGATTAAGAAGAATCAGCATTGATTTTGCATCGAAGGCTTGAAGTGCCATTGCAGATTTGTATTTATTCTCTTATCTAAAAACGCGCGCCTAATGATATCAGTAATTGTATAGTATTGAAATAAAAAGAAAGTCAATACTTGCTAAGTATCTGCTACTACAATAACGCGCACTATTTTGCGAAAACGAGTCTATATTTATGATAAGGCCAAAAAACTCGTTTCAATTTTCCTGATTACATCAAAAATGCTATGTGTGGCAAACTCGCTAGCTTCAATGGTGTTCAGAAGAGTACATAAACGATAGCCGCAAAAAGTTTATCGCTCTACTGTTAGCTTGTGGATGTTAAGTCGGCAAGATTCACGGTGAACGCAATGTATGTATGCATTGAAAACCATTGAGCAGAAATATCGAAATACTGCATTTCAATATCATAATAGCTTGAAAATTGGCTGATGTTGATTCGATTTTTATAATCTGGTTCTAGTTGAATGACATAGTATTACACTACAATATCAATACATTGCTAGAATAATTACTGTACGAAAACAGTCATTTCAGAATGATGGTCATACATAAATCAGGGACGTGTTAACCTGCAATTCATGAGAGTTTGTGTCTAAACTAAATACGAGAAACTTATTGAAAATCAAACTTAATGTGGTATAAACAAATTTAGAAGGGTATCGTGGTGATAGCAATAATGCCATTTCGTTGTTATGCGATGCCTTCAGAAGATTATTCTGATTATTGAACTTAAGATATTTATTGGAGGAAAATGATGATTCGAAAAGTTGAGCTTGAAAAAGCATATAAATCCGGCAGAATTAGCAGACGCGAATTTCTGCAACAATCCGCGTTGCTAGGTGCTGCTGTTGTTGCTCCAGGTTCGCTGATGTCCACAGCTGCATCAGCAGCTATGAAAAAAGGCGGTGTTTTGCGTTTAGGAATGGGAGGAGGGTCGACAACCGACACCTTGGATCCAGGCACTCATACCGACTCAGTCGGTATCCACTTGGAACACCAGCTTCGTAGTTATCTCACCGAAGTAGCTGCAAACGGTGATCTGATTGGCGAGTTGGCAACTTCTTGGGAAGTGAAACCAGGCGCAAAAGATTGGACTTTTGAGCTGCGCAAAGGAGTTGAGTTCCATAACGGCAAATCATTAACATCAGCTGATGTTATCGCGTCGATTGAACACCATCTAAAGGAAGGCTCGACTTCCGCGGTCGCTGGCCAGATGGGTCAGATAGAGTCAATGAAAGCCGATGGTGACCATGTAGTTCACTTCACTTTGAAAGCCGGCAACTCTGACTTTCCTTGGTTGCTCAGTGATTATCATGTTTCGATATTTCCAGCGGACTCTGGTTGGCAAGGCGGAATAGGCTCGGGTGCATTTTCGCTAGTCAGCTATGAACCTGGCGTGCGGGCAGTAACAAAAGCTAATCCGAACTACTTCAAAGAAGGCAGGCCCTACTTTGAAGGCTCTGAAATCACAGTCATTGCAGATTCAGCCGCCCGTGACAATGCGCTGAAAACTGGTCAGGTCGATGCAACCAATCGTGTAAGTCAGCGCACAGCGCGACTGCTTGACCGTGCAGCGGGTGTAAGTGTCCATAAAATAATTGGTACTAAACACTACACGGTGCCAATGCTAACAAATGCTGCACCGTTTGATAACGTAAAAGTCCGTCAAGCATTGCGACTTGCTGTTGACCGCGAGGCTTTGTTGAAAACAGTGTTAGGTGGCCATGGTGAAGTTGGCAATGACATACCGATTGGTCGTAATCAAGCTTACTACAATACCGAACTGCCCCAAAGAGAATATGACCCGGACCAAGCGGCGTTTATATTGAAAGAGGCTGGGATGTCAGGTCTTTCGGTTGAGCTGTCTGCTGCCGATGCCGCTTTTGACGGGGCAGTTGATGCCGCGGTTCTGTATGCTGAACATGCGAAGGCGGCAGGTATTAATATCAATGTGATCCGCGAGTCGAATGATGGCTACTGGTCAAATGTCTGGCAACAAAAACCTTGGTGCATGTGCTACTGGTCTGGACGACCGACACAGGACTGGATGTGGACTATTGCCTATGAAAAAGGTGGGGCTTGGAATGACAACCACTGGGACAATAGTGATTTTCAAAGCCTACTTGTTGCGGCGCGAGTTGAAACTGATGAAACCAAGCGTAAAGACATGTATTGGGAAATGCAACGTCTGCATTGGGAAGAGGGCGGAACGGTTGTGCCACTCTTTGCCGCTGATTTAATGGGAGTTTCAGACAAATTGCTTCTTCCAGATGTCATTGGCACAAGCTGGGAGCTCGATGGTCATCGGGCAGGTGAGCGCTGGAGCTTTGCCTAATAAATAGAAATTAGTTAAGCAATCGACTAAAACCAAATGGGTTTAACCCGACTGATCGTTAATCGCGTCGCGTTTGGCGCGATTACGCTCATTGTCATTACGATTCTTATTTCGCTTGCGCTAGAGGCGTTGCCTGGTGATTTTGCCGAACAACGCCTCGGCCAGTCAGCAACACCTGAAACAATTGCAGCCATTCGCGATCAGCTTGGGTTGAATAAGCACATTTTTGTTCGTTATCTGGAGTGGCTTGGAAACTTTGTCAAAGGCGATATGGGTGTGTCACTTTCAAATTCCCGGCCCGTTTCGGAATTGCTAGCGACACGACTTGGCAATACGCTTTTTCTAGCCGTTGCCTCAGCAATCGTAGCAGTCCCACTCGCTTTGCTATTGGGTATCATTGCGGCCCTTTATCGAGAATCGTTGCTTGACAAGATGATCTCCACTGCAACGTTGGGTGCAATTTCATTGCCAGAATTTTTCATTGGGTACATCTTAGTGGCTTTGTTTGCTGTGAAATGGCAAATATTTCCAGCAATATCAAGTATTTCTGACACGATGACTCTTGGTGAGAAAATTTACGCTTCTTTGTTGCCGATTGCAACCTTGACGTTTGTAATTGTTGCTCACATGATGCGCATGACGCGTGCTGCTATTATCAACCTAATGCAGAGCCCTTATATAGAGATGGCCACACTTAAAGGAATAAAGCGGTCACGAATCATCGTTAAGCATGCGCTACCGAACGCATTGTCTCCAATTATCAATGTTATCGTCTTGAATTTGGCGTACCTTGTTGTTGGTGTTGTAGTTGTTGAGGTTGTGTTCATTTATCCCGGGCTTGGACTATTGATGGTGGATTCGGTCACTTCTCGCGATTTGCCAATAGTGCAAGCTTGTATTTTGATTTTCGGGGCGACTTACATCAGCCTAAATATGCTGGCGGATATTCTTGCAATCATTTGTAATCCGCGCATGCGTCACCCACGATAGGCCTAACTGTTTTGATCAGATTTTGGAACTCATTTAAGCGCGCGGGGTTACCGGCGCATATTGGTGTTGCTGTTATTCTAATATTCGCATTTGCTGCCATTTTCGCACCGTGGCTTGCGCCATATGGTGAGAGTGAAGTGGTTGAGCCAATTCCTTGGGCAACACCGTCTGAAAGCGGAACATTGCTAGGGCTTGACCAACTTGGGCGCGACCTTTACACTCGCGTGCTGTACGGTGCTAGGAATACCATAGCGCTAGCACTGGGTATAACCTGTTTGGCTTTTTTAATGGGGATGGCCGCTGGATTCTTCGCAGCTGTTGTTGGAAGTTGGGTTGATCACCTGTTGAGTCGATTTGTTGATATCATCATGGCGTTTCCGACCTTATTCTTTGCCTTGATTGCGCTCTCAATATTCGGTACCTCCATTCCAGTCATGGTCTTTGTGATTGCCACACTTGACTCGACGCGTGTATATCGCATTTCAAGAGCCTTGGCTATGGATATCAATGTCATGGAATACGTAGAAGTTGCAAGACTGCGAGGTGAAGGTTTGTGGTGGATCATGCGGCGAGAAGTTTTGCCTAACACACTTACGCCTCTGTTAGCTGAATTTGGACTTCGCTTCTGTTTTGTATTTCTCTTCATCAGCTCGTTGAGCTTCTTGGGGATAGGTATTCAACCACCTTCGGCCGATTGGGGGGCAATGGTCAGAGAGAACGGAGAGGCAATTACCTACGGCATATTCACACCATTGGTGCCAGCGGCCGCAATTGCCATATTGACGATAGCAGTCAATTTGGTGGTTGATTGGTTTTTACGCAAGACTGCCGGATTGCGCGAGGAATACTGAGACCGGGTTGTTATGGGAGAGCGGCTACTAACAATCCGGGGACTGCAAATTGAGGGGTTTGCTGACGAACAGTGGAAACCCATTGTTAATGGTATCGATTTGAATTTGGACCGCGGTGAGGTGTTGGGTCTTATCGGGGAGTCCGGTGCTGGTAAATCAACAATTGGCATTGCAGCAATGGGATACACGCGCCCGGGTTGCCGCATTGTTGGTGGCACTATTGATTTCGACGGAATTCCAATTCATGCTCAAACCTCTAATCAAATACGCGAAATCCGTGGAGTGCGAATGTCTTATGTCGCGCAAAGTGCTGCAGCATCATTCAACCCTGCACATCGACTACTAGATCAATATGTGGAAACTCCTGTGCAACATGGAGTGTTGAAATTCCAGCAAGCGGCTGCTAATGCTCGTGCTATATACACTCAGCTTAAATTACCTGATCCAGACAACATTGGCAGCCGTTATCCACATCAGGTTTCCGGTGGTCAGCTGCAAAGAGCAATGGTTGCGATGGCTATGTCATGCGAGCCGGACTTGATAATTTTCGATGAGCCAACTACTGCACTGGATGTAACCACCCAAATTGAGGTGTTAGCGGCAATCAAAGAGATAGTCACCCAGTTCAACACTGCTGCGATATATATAACCCATGATCTTGCAGTAGTTGTGCAATTAGCCGACCGTATTATGGTGTTGCGCTATGGTGATTTAGTAGAGGAATCCACTACTCACAATATTCTTTATGAACCTAAGCAACAGTACACAAAAGATCTTTTAGCGGTTCGCACCTTCCGTAAAGATAAAGTAGATTTGGATTCTTCACAGGATGCCTTGATTGAAGTAAAAGATTTACATGCAACTTATGGCGGCGACTTAAAAGTTCTTGAAGATATCAATCTCAAGGTTGAACGCTGTCGCACCGTTGCCATTGTAGGTGAGTCTGGCAGTGGTAAAAGCACTTTGGCGAGAGCGATTACTGGCCTATTGCCCCCAATTGAAGGTGAAGTGCGTTATTGTGGTGAGTTCTTGCCGCGATCATATAAACAACGTAGCAAAGACCAGCTTCGTCAGTTGCAGATGATTTACCAAATGCCGGATGTTGCGCTTAACCCGCGGCAGAAACTGCGCGATGTGATCGGGCGACCCTTGAGCTTCTATTTTGGCATGACTGGATCAGAACGCGAGAAAAGGGTTGTTGAGCTGTTAGATATGATAGAGCTGCCTGCTAACTATATTGATCGGTATACACCAGAGCTCTCCGGTGGTCAAAAGCAACGCGTTTGCATTGCCAGGGCGTTGGCTGCTCAGCCTCATGTCATCATATGCGATGAAGTTACCTCGGCACTAGATCAGCTGGTCGCTGAAGAGATATTGAAATTGTTGGACCGATTGCAGAAAGAACTGAAGATGACATATTTATTCATCACTCATGACCTTGCCACAGTGAAAGCAATTGCTGACGAGATTGTTGTTATGTTGCAAGGGCGCATCGTCGAACAAGGTTTGAAAGAGGAGGTTTTAGCACCGCCACACCATGAATATACTGAAATTCTGTTAAGTTCAGTTCCTGAGATGGATCCATATTGGCTTGATAATGTACTTAGCACCCGTTAAATAAACAATTGAAACAATCATGTTCACTCAATCATTTGGAAATCTGTCAGTTTTGTCGCGTCGAATAAGGCGTGGAATACAGTTTATCTAGGAGGTGACCATGTCAATGCTTGAAGCTGTGAAAATAGTACTACCTTCGGCGCTGCAAATGTCATACGTTGAAACTCAGTTTGATAGTAAAGACTGAGTCACTGACATTCAAGATTTACGGCCAAATTCATGAAAATCATGTTAAATTTAGGTAAAGGCGCGTAAAGTTGGTATACAACGACTCGCACAATTATAAATTTACAACGGCAGTTAAAATGTTAAACATTAACGTAAACGCCTGACAATCGCTTGATTTAATGAGTATTTCCAACAGTCATCAATTATGACGATAATGATTATCAAGCGTCTGGCGATGATGCTGCTTACGATGTTTGCAGTTTCAATCATCCTGTTCTTGTTGCTTGAAATTAACATTGAGTCAGTTGCAATCAAGGTGCTCGGTGCTTACAGTACCGAAGAGCAACGCCAGATATGGCTTGAGGAGAATGGTTATAACCGCCACGTTATTGTTCGATATTTTGACTGGGCTGGCAGTTTCATCAGAGGTGATTTCGGCATCTCAACCATTTACAAAATCCCAGTAGCCGATGTACTTTGGCCCCGGCTTTGGAACACTACAATTTTGGCCTTTTGGGTTTTCGTATTTCTGATTCCAGTTTCACTAATTCTTGGAATTCTTGCTGGCATGCGAGAGGGTTCAAAGCTTGATCGTACCATTTCGGTAATCAGCATTTTGACAACATCAGTGCCAGAGTTTGCTAGCACAGTATTTTTCTCTGGTGTGTTTGTTTTCGGGCTGCAATGGTTACCTGGTACCAGTAGCATGTTTGATGGATTTGATTGGAAACAGATGGTTTTGCCGGTATTGGTACTTCTAGTTTATGACTTTGGGTACGTGACTCGCATGACCCGGGCTTCGATGGCCGAGGTTATGACGACGCATTACGTCCGTACAGCTGTTCTCAAGGGATTGCCTTATCGGAAAGTGATATTAAAGCATGCACTGCGCAACGCGCTTATTGCACCATTCACTGTACTGATGCTTCAAATCAACTGGCTGCTTTCTGGTGTAATTGTGGTTGAGTTCTTCTATGCCTATAAAGGATTCGGCGCATTGTTGCTTGATGCGGCTTTACGCCAGGATGTATTCCTGATTGAAGCTTGTACCATGGTTGCTGTTTTCGTTGTGGTGATGACCCAAGTTATATCGGATATTGCCTACACGTTGCTAAACCCGCGAATTCGATTCAGTTAGTGATGTTGAATGCCTATGACTGAAACAACTGCTACATCTAATAAATCTGACAACGCAACACCTGTCGGGGGCCTACGACGCTTTGTATCAGCGCTTGGCTTGCTTCGAGAAAGTCCAGTAGGAATGATTGGTGCTTGCCTTGTCGGATTTTGGGTTCTGATGGCGATATTTGCACCTATCATAGCGCCATTTGACCCAAATGCAACACTAGTACCGTTTATGAAACCAGGTGCTGCCAATCCGGCTGGTGGTACATTCTGGTTGGGAACCGATCATATCGGGCGAGATATCCTATCTCGAATAATTTGGGGATCGAGAACCGTTTTGTTTTATGCGCCGATTGCAACAATTGCGGCATATATTTTGGGTATTTTGATGGGTTTGGTGGCCGGTTATTTTCGCGGTTGGGTTGACGATGTGCTATCAAGAATAGGGGATATGATTCTCTCCTTTCCTGTGTTGGTTCTGTATATCATCATTATCTCAACTGTTGGTGCATCAGGTTTGAATATTGTTATTGCCATTGTGTTTGCCAGCGGTCCCGCCATTATGCGAATTGTGCGTGGGTTAGTGCTGGATCTTCGGAACAGGGATTACGTCGCTGCTGCTCAAACACGGGGTGAGTCAATGTGGCGTATCATGCTTATTGAGATTTTACCGAATGCGCGCGGGCCATTGATTGTCGATGGCTGTCTGAGAATGGGTTATGTCATTATCAATATAGGTGTGCTTGGATTCTTGGGGCTAGGGTTGCCACCACCTGATCCTGATTGGGGCGGCATGATCAATGAGACGCGTCAAATGGCGCTGATTTTCCCACATATGACGGTTGTGCCTTGCATTGCGATTTCCACTCTGGTACTAGGGTTTAACCTTCTTGCTGATGGCATGCGCGAGATATCTTTGAGAGATTAATTGAATTTAGGTTTGCATTGAAGCATTACAGCAGGGTTTGATAAAGTGTCTGGTAGTTCTGAACAAATCGTACTGAAAATCGAGAATCTCGATATTTCCTACTACACTCGCGCTGGGGAAATTCCAGCTGTAGTCGATTTCTCACTGGAAGTTAAGCGCGGTGAAACGATTGGGTTGGTTGGCGAATCCGGATGTGGGAAATCTACAGTCGCAATGGCTATTATGCAATACATGGGAAACAATGGCGCTGTTAAGAGTGGTACTATTGAGTTCAAAGGCCGTGATTTGACCAATCTAAACGAAGAAGAGCTACGTCAGATACGCGGTAAAGAGATATCGATGATATATCAGGAGCCATTTTCAGCTCTTAATCCAAGTATGACAATCGGCAATCAGTTGATGGAAGTGCCATTAGCACATGAGCAAATCACTGAATCTGAGGCACACTCCCATGCTCGACAAATTTTACAAGACGTTAACATACCCGATCCCGATCGAGTTTTAGCATCTTATCCGCATCAGCTATCAGGTGGTCAGCAACAACGTGTTGTAATTGCCATGGGTTTATTGTCACGACCGGATTTACTGTTATTAGATGAACCCACAACTGCACTTGATGTTACAGTTGAGGCTGGTATAGTCAAACTGATAGCGAACATTAGCAAAAAATTTGGTACTTCGCAGATATATATTTCTCATAATCTTGGTTTGATACTTGAAACTTGCGATCGCGTATTTGTCATGTATTCAGGGGAAGTTGTTGAGGAAGGGCAAATTAAGCCACTGTTTAAAACTCCGCGGCATCCCTATACTCATGGTCTTTTTGGTTGCATAGCTTTACCTACTGCTGACAAGAATGCAGCACCGTTAAAACCTATTCGCGGACAATTACCGTTGCCGCATGAACGTCCGCAAGGATGCAATTTTGGTCCAAGGTGCGACCAGTTTGTCGCCGGAACATGCGATCAGAATGATATTCAAATGGACCGAGTTGATGATATCAGTCACCGAGTGCGATGTATACGGTGGGAGGAAATTAAACAGCAACGTAGTTCAGCGGATTCTTCAAAGGAGTCAACCAGCGTTGGGCCAGAAGTCCTCAAAGTGAGTAACATGCAAAAATATTACACTTTGCATGACCGCTCATTGAAAGCGTTGGTCAGCGGTACTGGGATCAAACTGATCAAAGCTAATGAGAAGATTGATTTTGAAGCGCATGAAGCTGAGACATTGGCTATTGTGGGGGAATCTGGCTGTGGTAAATCAACTTTGGCAAAAGTCTTGTTGGGGCTTGAAACTGCAACTGATGGCGAGATAAAGCTCAAGGGAGATGAAATTCAAGACACTCCTGTTCAAGCTCGATCTAACGCACAGTTGGCATCTATGCAAATGGTATTTCAAAATCCAAGTGACACACTCAATCCAAGCCATACAATTGGACAGCAGATTGGTCGGGCAATACGAAAATTCGGCATTGAATCAAATCGAACTGCTATTCGAGAATTAGTTATGTCACTTTTAGATACGGTCAAGTTGCCCCGCGATTTTTACTATCGTCGTCCTCGTCAACTCTCAGGTGGCCAGAAACAACGGATAGGGATTGCCAGAGCTTTCGCTGGCCAACCATCAATGATAATTGCTGACGAGCCGGTTTCAGCATTGGACGTATCTGTTGCCGCCGCCATTACCGAACTGTTGATGGATTTGCAACGAGAGCGCAAAATGACTCTGCTTTTCATTAGTCATGATTTGAGCATAGTCAGATACTTGTCGGATCGAATTTTAGTTATGTATCTAGGCCAGGTTATGGAGCAAGGTCCGACAAGAGATGTGTTTCAGCCACCATATCATCCTTACACTGAAGCTCTGTTGTCGGCTGTGCCGATTGCAGATCCGGAAGTCACCAAAAGGGAGATAGTGCTTGAAGGAAATTTGCCTAGTGTGCTTGACCCACCTAAGGGTTGTCCCTTTGAGACGCGGTGCCCTAGAAAAATTGGCAAGATATGTGAAGAAGAGCGACCTCCTGTCCAGTCAATTACTGATGAACATCATATTGCTTGCCATATTGATGTTGAGGAGTTGAGAAAAGTTGAGCCGGTCATAGAGATACACCACGATACTCCTGCTGTTGCATGAGTCACACCAGTATAATTTAAATCTGCACTTATTGTTGTTTGCTTTTTACTTGAATTGTTATCCAGCAATTCAAAATGTGCAAGATTTTCAAAAAGCTACAAGTGTCAGTATCGGCAAGAAAACCTATATTTCTCACTCGGTAACAATTTATCTGACTGAGTTGAGAATAGCGTCAGATAACATAACGTAATGTCTGTTTCTGGTGGTCAGAAAAGAAAAAGGGCTTTCCATAAGGAAAGCCCTTTTTACTAGAGTAAACCTACTTGTTCTAAGTTTCGACTCCAAGCGTACTCCCAAAGATATAGCTTGTTGGATGGTGCCGGAAACCAATAACTTTGTCACTCCATGCAGAATAGACTGACCGCCAGATTGGCTGTGTAATCGGCCCGTCTTCTTGCATGATTATCTCCAGTTGACGGATAAGATCTCTGCGTTCAGCAAGATCTAAAGTCCCTTCAGCTTGAGTTAGAATTTTGTCGAATTCAGGATTGGCGTAGTTTGATTCATTCCAAGGCACGCCTGTACGGTAAGCAAGACCAAGCACCATGAATCCAAGCGGACGATGTGTCCAACTTGTAAATCCGAACGGTACTTTATCCCATACATTCCAGAAATCGGAGGAAGGAAGCAAATTAATATCTACTCGAATATTTGCTTCTTTCCACTGTTCAACCATGGTTTGTACTGCGGCAAGTTCCCAAGGTGGATCGCCTTTGCAGGCTATCTCAAGATCGATACCATCTGGCATCCCTGCTTCTGCAAGAAGCGCCTTGGCAGCTTCGACATCACGTGTTAACTCTGGTAATTCAGCATAGTCAGGGTGCACAGGGCATACATGGTGATGTTCGCCGGGTGCGCCGGAATTGAAATGTGCCAATTCAAGGCAACGAGCCGAATCAATAGCTAGCCGTAATGCTTTACGAACTCTGGGGTCACTGAACTCAGGACGGTCAACTTGTCCTCGGGCAACACCAGTTTTAGCTGTTGTCGCTTCATGGACAGTAACACCTGGCATTCCTCGGTAAACTGCAATTTGGGCAATTGTACCCTCATACATACCATGAACCTGTCCAGAGGAGAGAGCTGCTAATGTTGCAGATGGATCGTCGCCTAAATCAACGAATTCAATACGGTTCAAGTAAGGACCATCTCCGTGGTAATTGTCACGGGCAACGAGAACAGCTTTTTCATTCTCAATGTACTCAATTAGTTCAAAAGCACCTTGTCCATTTGAGCCGACACCGAAAACGCCGTTTTCGTCTGGATCGATTATTGCAAAGGGATAATGAAAAAAGTGCTCTGGAACTGCGATTTGAGGTACTTGCAGATTCAAGCGTACAGTTTTGCCATCAACTACTTCGATTGCACTAGCATCCCATAATTCAGTTCCGTCCTCATTCATCATATATCCTTTCATCAGACCTAGAACTGAAGATCCGGTAGCAGGATTAAGGACACGATTAATATTCCAAGCGACATCGTCAGCAGTGAAATCCCTACCGCTATGCCACTTTAAATCTTTACGGATTCTTAAATCCCAAGTCATCAAGTCATCACTTGCTTCCCATCCTTCAAGCAACCCAGGAATTGTCACATTGTCATGGTTTGTCAGAGTCAGATACTCAACAACTTGTCGTGTGATATTTGAGTCGTAAACCCACTGAAAGATATGCGGATCTGCTATGGTTGGGCATCTCATGGAAACTCGAAGAACACCACCTTTCGGCATCATTGAGGCTGCATTTGCAGTTGGCATCAATGAAACTCCGGTAATATCTCCAGCAAATTTGTAGGCAGCCGCGGCTGATAGTCCGAGCAAGGACGAATATCGGAGAAAATCACGTCGCGTAATTTTCCCCTCCGCCAGTTCTTCCTTTAGCTTTGGTATGTGCCGATGTTCTTTTCTATCAGGCATGATTCCTCCTAAAAAACAATATAAAATTCTAATTTGCCTGTAGGTTGTCAGATAATTTTATCTGTCTAACTAACAGTCTTCAAACCTACTTATACACAATTTTAGTTTCGATATCAATGATTGCTCTGAATCGCAAAGTGATCAAATTGGAAATCGTCGCATGTAGCAAAATGATAATGCGGTAATATCCACTGTTTGATGTTTGTTTCGTAATAAGCAGTTTTAGATATGTTTTATATTACGCCTCAAGCATGAGATCATAAAAAAGCCTTTACAATTCAAACTATTCGTATGTCCTCATTCATATCACAGATTCCAAATTTTCTCACACTGTCGCGAATTGTGTCCGCGCCAATTTTGGTCGTGTTACTAGAAAACAGAAACTACAAACTAGCTCTTGTACTATTCGTCGTAGCAGGCATAACCGATGGGTTAGATGGTTGGATTGCAAAACGATTCAACTTCACATCCCAACTCGGTGCAACTCTTGACCCTTTGGCCGACAAAATCATTATTGTGTCGGCCTATATTATGCTAGTACTCCTCGGCAAACTACCATTTTGGCTTGTGACTCTTGTTATCTTTAGAGATTTGCTGATAGTTGGTGGAGTTCTGATGCTCACGATTCTTGATAGAGATGTCCCAATGAAACCCACTAAAACAAGCAAAATTAATACTGCATTGCAGATCATACTTGTAATCGCGGTTTTGATTGAAAATAGCAATTTGTTTTCTATCGTACACGTCAGCAATATTTTGATTTACACAGTTGCGATTATGACAATAGCAAGTGGGGCGCAATATATTTGGGTCTGGGCAATAAGACGAAGCATCAAGTATCATTTCTAGGATTTAGAATGACTGCAAAATTCGATAGAATTCCCATTCAACTTAGTATTTGGATTGGAATTGTAGATTGTTATCAAATTTGTATGACAGGTGTTGTGGTAAATCGGTATTGGTGACCTTTAAGAATGGTTATTGCGAATATCAGTAGTGGTTTTTCTACAGTATCGCAGCAATCCCCCTGTTGATGTAGTTAGCAAAAAGGTTTCCCAATCGGAAAGCCCCTCTGCATAACTAAATTTTTTTGTAGCAGCCACACTTCCCAAGCGAGCCGGTTAGCAAGGAAATAATTTGTTGAATGATGGCAGGTACCAATATAACTTTTCCAATCTACGCTGAGTAGACTGAACGCTATATCGGCTGTGTGATGGGTCACACTTTCCTGCATGATTATTTCAAGCTGTTTGAGCAGGCCTTGTTTCCCTTCAATATTTAGCTTGGATGAGCTATCAAATTTAGGAATGTGGCTATGACTCTCATTTCAAGGTACACCACTTCTGTATGCTAAGATCAAAACAATAAATCCAAGAGGACGGAGCAACCAAGATGTGAACCTGAATGGTACTTTGTCTCGGATGTTCCAAGATTCAGAAAATGGCAACAGTTTAATATCAACACGAGTGTTGTTTTCTTTCCATTGTTCAATCAAGGTTTGTACCGCAGCTAGCTCCCATAGAGGATTATCATTACAGGTAACTTCCAAATCAGGGCCGTCTGAGAACCCCGTTTGTGCTAAAAAATCTTTCGCGGCTTGTGTATCGCATTGCATATTTGTAAATGGTCCATAGCCAAGGTGTGCCAGACTTACGCGGTAGTGTTCACCTAGAGAACCGGAGTTGGCATGTGCCGACTTGAGGACACCGGCAGAACCGATTGCAAGTTGCAATGCTTTGTAGACTCTGAGACCCTGAAACTCCGGAAGGTTGACTAGAACATGAGCAACACCGGAGTTGGCTGTAGTGGCTTCAAGTACATCCAAACCTGATATTCATCTGAATACTTCAATCTGTTGGATAGTCCCTTTGTGCGTCTCTTGAACTTGGCCAGAAGAAAGGGCAGCGAGTATTGCTGATATTTCGTCCTCTAAGTTGACAAACTCAACTTAGTCTAAATAAGTGTCCTTCGCCGTAGTAATCATCGCTAGTTTTACACCCTTCAATTCAAGTAGTCCAGGTTCAGTGATGTTGCCATAATTTGAAAAAGGTTGAGTATTCGACAACTTAGCGTGTGAAATTCGAACCGTACATCCACTGTAACATATGTAGGTCAGCGCAGTTGGACATCACATTGAAGTGAGAAGCGCTCCACCTTTATGCATGGTTGGTACTTTTGCTGTTGGTATTAATGGTACATCAGTGATATCACCGGCAAACTTGTAAGCTGCTGTGGGGAGTCCCAGCAAAGATGAGTATCGGAGGTAAAGTCGCACCTAGTGATTTTCTGGAAGGTTTTTTTTTCAGTTCAGGCATTAAATTTAAGAGCATAACTAAAAAGTGATTAACGCTTCGCTGGTCGTACGGTATCTGGTACAGCGGCGCAAACAATATCCGCCATGCGTTCCATCAGCTGACGACGCGGGAATGTTTTCCTAAATGCTAAAGAAACAGAGCGCATTGCGTCACCCGATTTTTCTTTTCTGAGCGCAATACCTGAATCAGTAACCCAAGAACCGGCTAAGCTCATAGCAGGCACCAGTGTTACACCTCTTGAGGCACCAACCAGTGAAAGAAGTGTTTCAAGGCTTGTTTTTTGCGTCTTGTATTTCGGTTCGGAGTTAAGCACGGTGTGACAGAATGAAAGAATTTGATCTCGAAAGCAGTGACCATCTTCTAACAAAAGCAGCTCATCTGAGCCGACATCCTTGATATCCACGAGCTCCTCTACAGTAAGTGGATGGCGTTGCGATAGCGCAATCCAAAAAGGTTCATCGTACAAAAATATCTCATCAATACGTGGGTCTTCAAAACGTGTGGCTAGAATTGCCGCATCGATATCGCCTTCTATCAGTGAAGTTTCAAGTGTTTCGGTCAATGCTTCGGAGACACTTAAATCTAATTGCGGCAGACCATGTGCGATTGAAGGTAGCAATATGGGAGTCAGATAAGGTCCGATAGTTGGAATCATTCCTAAATTCAGGTGACCTGAAAATGGGTCCAAGGCTGATTGTGCAATTCCCTTGATTTCATCAACTAAAACAAGAATGTCTCTCGCACGGTTGATAATTTCTTGTCCTTCAGGTGTGGTTTTTACTTTTCGGCGGCTACGCTCAAACAGTTTGATGCCTAGCATGTCCTCAAGTTTTAAGATTTGACTACTAAGTGCAGGCTGGCTTACATGGCACACCTGCGCCGCTTGTCCAAAATGCTTATGTTCGGCAACAGCCACAATGTAACTCAAGTCACGAATGTTCATAAACGATAATTAAAATTTATTGAATTCATCAGAAATATGTATTTTACATATCTTTTTGAGAATCCTATACTGAGCGTGTCTTTATTAACTACTACCTAAGGAGTGTAGCATGAAAAATTTGACTACCACAGCCGGCGCACCAGTCGCCGACAATCAAAACAGCCAGACTGCCGGGTCGCGTGGACCGGTGCTTCTGCAGGACTATCAATTGATAGAGAAACTAGCTCATCAAAATCGCGAGCGTATTCCAGAGAGAGTCGTTCACGCAAAAGGATGGGGAGCATATGGCACTCTGAAAATTACAAACAATGTTTCTAAATACACTAGGGCTTCGATATTCTCTGAGGTGGGCAAAGAAACACCATTGCTGTTGCGATTTTCTACAGTTGCAGGTGAACTTGGTGCTGCTGATGCAGAGCGCGATGTGCGTGGCTTTGCAATCAAATTCTATACTGAAGAGGGAAATTGGGATTTGGTTGGAAATAATACACCTGTTTTCTTTATTCGGGACCCGCTCAAGTTTCCAGATTTCATTCGGTCGCAAAAGCGCCACCCGCGGTCAAATTTACGTTCATCCACAGCGATGTGGGATTTCTGGTCATTGTCGCCGGAATCATTGCATCAAGTAACGATTCTCATGTCAGACCGAGGGTTACCAATATCGCCTATGCACATGAACGGTTATGGTTCGCATACCTTTAGTTTCTGGAATCTGTCTGGCGAGCGTTTTTGGGTGAAGTTTCACTTCAAGACTCTGCAAGGTCATCGTCACTACACCAATCAGGAGTCAGCGAATGTCATCGGGCAATCTCGTGAAACCTACCAGGAACAGCTTTACGGCACTATTGAGCGCGGTGAGTTTCCACGATGGACTATGTATGTTCAGATCATGCCTGAGACTGATGCAAGCAAAACTGCTTACAACCCATTTGATTTAACTAAGATTTGGCCGCATGCTGAATATCCGTTGATCGAAGTTGGTGAGCTGGAGTTGAATCGGAATCCTGATAACTATTTTGCTGAAATTGAACAAGCTGCATTCAGTCCGTCAAACGTAATATCAGGCATTGGGTTTAGTCCTGACAAGGTTTTGCAAGCACGTATTTTCGCTTATGCGGATGCACACCGATATCGGTTGGGTACACATTACGAAGCTTTGCCCGTAAACGCTCCGCGTTGTCCAGTGCACCATTACCATAAAGATGGTGCAATGCGTTTTTTCAACAATGATTCTGGTAATGTCGATGCCTATTACGAGCCAAACTCTTTCAATGGTCCGATTGACAATGCTGAATATCTTGAGCCTCCAATGGCGTTAGAAGGGGATATCAGCCGCCATGACCATCGCGAAGACAACGATGATTACTCTCAGCCGAGAGCTCTGTTTGAGCTGTTTGATGATACACAGCGAAAGCGTCTTTTCAGTAATATTGCTGATGCCATGCAAGGAGTGCCTGAAGACATTGTTTACAGACAGTTGCGGCATTTTCACTTGGCTCATCCTTCCTACGCATCAGGTGTAGCAGAAGCGCTTGGAATCAAGTATGAAGTGCCTGTTGCAGCCTAATCTAAGGATGTTAGCTAAAAACTAGGCAAGTTAAACACTGTTGTTCATTTACCTTCAAGGTATGGGCAGGTTTAGGATGATTTCCAAGCCTGCCCATTTTTTACAGATATACAGCTAGCAAGGCAAAGCTGTGATTTCAGTCAGTGAGACAGGATTTGGCTTAGGAACAGTTTGGTTCTGTCATTTTGCGGATTATCAAAGAACTCTTTTGGGCTGTTCTGTTCAATAATTTCGCCTTCATCCATGAAAATCACTCGATTGGCGACCGTTTTAGCAAATCCCATTTCGTGAGTAACTACTAGCATTGTCATGCCACTCTGAGCCAGCTCAATCATTACATCAAGCACTTCTTTAATCATTTCTGGGTCAAGTGCCGAAGTTGGTTCATCAAACAACATGATTTTAGGATTCATGCAAAGACTACGGGCAATGGCAACGCGTTGTTGTTGACCGCCGGATAACTGGCCTGGATACTTTAATGCCTGTTCTGGAATTTGAACTCGCTCAAGGTATTTCATCGCATTTTTCTCGGCTTCGGCTTTTGGCATTTTTCGTACCCAGATTGGAGCCAACGTACAATTTTCTAACACCGTTAAGTGAGGAAATAAATTGAAATGCTGAAACACCATGCCCACTTCTCGCCGAATTTCAGCAATGTTCTTGAGGTTATTGGTCAGGGTAATATTGTCAACAATAATATCCCCGCGTTGGTGTTCCTCTAGCCGATTAATACAGCGAATCAAGGTTGATTTACCAGAGCCAGAGGGCCCGCAAATTACAATTCGTTCGCCTTTTTTTACTTTCAGATTAATATATTTCAGAACATGAAATTCACCAAACCACTTATGCATGTCGGTAATATCGATGGCATACTCTGTTTCGCCATTGGCTACTGATTTTTCAGTAAGTTCGGTTAATTGAGTTTCACTGTTACTAGTTGGCATTTTTGCCTCCTTGAATTCTTACTTGACTCTGTAGCCGGTGTCTAGTCTGCGTTCGAGATATAGTGAATAACGGGACATCGCGAAGCAGGATACAAAAAACCCTAACGCAATGAAGATGTACAGTTCAGTTGAAAGCCCTTGCCAGCTTGAATCAGCGAGAGTAGCACGGCTAATGCCGAGTGGGTCAAGCAGTCCAACTATTACTACTAGCGTAGTGTCTTTGTAAAGACCGATGAAAGTGTTGACAATGCCGGGTATAGATATTTTTAATGCTTGGGGCAATATTATTAAGCGCATTGATTTGGCATAGTTCAAACCAAGCGCATCGGCTGCTTCAAATTGACCTTTTGGTATGGCTGCAAGTCCCCCACGCACCACCTCTGCTATGTAGGCAGCCGCAAACAATATAACCATGATGATAACTCGCAGCAATAGGTCGAAGTGAGTGCCGGGTGGCATGAAATAGTTAAGCAATGTAGAGGCCACGAAAAGCAAAGTGATAAGTGGCACACCACGGAAAAACTCAATGTACCAGATACTAAGCATTCGTACAATCGGCATTTGTGAATGTCGCCCTAGCGATAATGCAATTCCAAGTGGCAAAGACACCACAATACCGGTCATCCCAATTAGCACAGTAAGTAAGAACCCTCCAAATTTTGCTGATTCAACTGGTTCAAAGCCTAATCCACCCCAAAGCATGAAAAACGCTAGGAACGGATAGACCAATGAAAACCATAGTAGCAACTTACGTCTCGGCAACCGATCATAGAGCAATGGCATCAATGCCACGAACATTAACGCAAAGCATAGGTCGACTCGCCAGCGTAAGTGTTCGGGGTAGAAGCCATACATAAATTGCTCAAAGCGTGCGATAACAACTGACCAACAGGCACCGCTCGCTATTTCTCGGCATTCGCTACGATGGTCCAAGCTGGCGAAAACCGCATCGAAAAAAGCCCAATCAAGAATTGGGGGGATGATTTTGTACAAAAAATATACAGCTAGCAGTGTTAGGATTACATTGGATGGGCTTGAGAATAGATTTGTCTTAAGCCAGCCGGTGATGCCGACTTGGGTAGCTGGTGGTGGCAAATCTTTGTGCGTTCCAGGTTTGTAGTTTTGATCAGACATTTGATTAGCGTTCTACAAGCGCAATTTTCCTGTTATACAAATTCATCAGCGCTGATATGGATAAGGACAAAATCAGGTAGATGGCCAATACAATTGACATGCACTCCAATGCTCGTCCAGTTTGATTGAGTGAGATACCACCTATGGTAGCAACAATATCCATATAGCCAACTGCGATAGCCAATGAGGAGTTCTTGGTTAGATTCAAATATTGACTAATCATAGGTGGCACGATAACCCTTAGCGCCTGTGGCAGAATAACCAAGCGCATTGTCCAATTTGGCTTGAGACCAAGAGCATAGGATGCCTCTGTCTGGCCGTGGCTGACCGATAAAATCCCGGCGCGGACGATTTCTGCGATAAAGGCGCCGGTATACACTGATAACGCAAAAGTCAGTGCGATAAATTCTGGTGTGAGCACTAGTCCGCCTTTAAAGTTAAAGCCAGCGAATTGCGGAAACTCAAGTGACGCTGGCCGTCCAGATATCCAAAATACTATGATTGGCAGTAGAACTACCAGTGAGGTATTAATCCATACCACTGGAAAGCGCTCACCGGTTCTTTCTTGTTTTTGTTTCGATATCCGCGCAATGATTATGGCGCCAATGATTGCGATGGCTATTGCTATCCAAACCCACAGGAAGTTAGGTTCAAACAGCGGTTTTGGTACATAAAAACCTCGATTGCTTAGAAAATAAGTATCGGCAACTGCAACTGCTTGCCGCGGATGGGGCAGGTTGTGAACAATGACACCATGCCACAATAGTATCCATAGTAACACTGGTACGTTGCGGCTGAATTCGACAAAAACATATGTAATTCGATTAACAAGAAAGTTTGAAGAAAGTCTTGCCACCCCAGCGACAAACCCAATAATCGTAGCAAGAATGATGCCGCAAAACGCAACTAGCCCAGTGTTGATAAGGCCAACTAAAGTGGCAGTCAGGTGTGAACTTCTTGAACTATATTCGATTAGGTGCTGATTTATGTCATAGTTGGCCGGTGTTAACAGGAAACCATAGCCGGCTTCTCGCCCTAGCAGTTCAAGGTTGTTTGCTGTGTTTCTAATGAAGAACCCGAGCAGTGAAAGAACAGTGACAATAACGACAAATTGGATGATAATTTGTCTGGATTTTTTGTCGGTCCAAAGATTCGTTAACACGACAAAGATCCTAAACTTCTGCTCAAGATTGACGATTCAGGTTCAGATTAGAGAATCGCAGTGTTCGGGTTTGGGGAGTGAGCGGAATGGCGCACAAGCTTTACCTCATGCGCCAAATCCGTAAAGTTGCTTACCGATAAGGTGGTGCGTAAATTAATCCACCATCAGTCCAAAGTGCATTGACACCTCTTTCAAGACCGATATCGGTGTTAACGCCGAGATATTGTTCGAAAATTTCACCGTAGTTGCCGACAGCTGCAATAACATTGACGACCCAGTCGGCGCTTAGCCCTAGCATAGCTCCGTATTCACCTTCGGTACCGAACATTCTGTTAAGTTCGGCATCTTTCTGTACTTCACCTGCCATTGCACGCACATTGTCTTTTGTTATACCTTTTTCCTCAGCAATAATGAGAACGTTAAGAGTCCAGCGAACTACATCGCCCCATTCATCATCGCCGTGGCGAACTGAAGGACCAAGCGGTTCTTTCGAAATGATTTCTGGTAAAACGACATGGTCTTCAGGGTTGTCTAGGCTCGCACGTGTTGCAGCCAAGCCGGAGCGGTCAGTTGTGTAAACATCACAGCGGCCTGCCAGATAATTTTGGCGCGCCTCTGCATTTGTTTCAATTGGTACTGGCTCATAACTCATGCCGTTAGTTCGAAAATAGTCAGCGAGGTTAAGTTCAGTTGTCGTGCCGGTTTGAATGCATACCGATGCACCTTCAAGCTGAGTTGCACTAGTGACTCCCAACGATGCTGGAACGATAAAGCCTTGCCCATCATAGTAGTTAACGCCAAGAAATGTCAGTTTGAGATCGACATCTCGGCTATAAGTCCAAGTGGTGTTGCGAGAAAGCATGTCAATTTCACCAGCTTTGAGAGCTTCAAATCGTGTTTTGCCTGTCAAGTTGGTGTATTTGACTTTGGATGCGTCACCGAAAACAGCGGCGGCCACCGCTTGGCAAAGCGCGACGTCAAAACCCTGCCAATTACCGGCATCATCTGTGAAAGCAAAGCCAGTCAGACCAGTGTTGATACCACATTGCAAATGGCCTTTAGCTTTGACATCATCTAAGGTGCCAGCGCTTGCACTTCCAGACACTACAAATGCAGACAGCATTAGTAGCGTGGAGCAATACTTAAGGATTTTCATAATCTTTTACCTCTTTTATCGTAAATATATTACCGATGATTCACTTGTTGCCCGTCTTACGTTCGGTAAGGTAACAACACTATGACAACCTCGGTGATTTATAGGTCAAATTACTAAGAATTATGTACATTAAACAACAAATTACTTTTTAGTGCAAAATATTTTTCTCAAGGCTAGTTTCATTTTTATCAAGGCACCGAAACTTACCCAAGCATGCCTTGCAGTTGATTAGTGAGCTTTCAAGTGATTTTTGACTAACAAACGAAAGTTAAATAATTCATAATATTCAAAAATTCTGATCAGCAGTACCAAAACTAATGGTGGTAGCAGTGCACAGATTTGCGTGCCCGGCGAACTCCAATTGAAGAAGTAGCTTGGTTATTATTCAAGTTGCATTTCTTCTCTTCATCGCTTGTGGCGCATGTTGATCAGCGCGATAGGACGATCTAACCAAAGGCCCTGATGCGACATGTGAGAAACCAATATCAGCGCCAATCTGTTTATAGCTTTCAAACTCTTCAAGAGGTGCATACCGTTTAACCGGTAGATGGAAACGGCTCGGTTGCAAATACTGCCCTATGGTTAATATGCTGACTGAGTGCTCTCTAAGATCATGCATGAGCTCAATTACCTCATCTTTGCTTTCACCGACACCGAGCATAATCCCAGATTTTGTTTCAATGTCAGGATGTCGCTCACCGAAACATTTAAGTAGTTTTAGCGAATGGATGTAATCAGAACCAGGACGAACCGCTTTATAGAGCTTTGGAACCGTCTCAAGATTATGACTGAATACATCGGGTGGGGATGTTGATAGATTGCTCAATGCCTTGTCCATGCGAGATCGAAAATCTGGTGTGAGTATTTCAACTGCTGTCTGAGGGCTAACTTGCCTAATCGCATCGATGCATTTTGCAAAATGTGCGGCACCTCCGTCTCTTAGATCATCGCGGTCAACAGATGTGATTACAGCATAGCGCAAAGCCATCTGCTTTATCGTTCGGGCTAAGTTGGCAGGTTCGTCTGAATCCGGCGGGTTCGGGCGGCCGTGAGCTACGTCACAGAATGGACACCTTCTAGTGCATATGTCGCCGAGAATCATGAATGTCGCAGTGCCATTGCTGAAACATTCGCCAATGTTTGGACAGGACGCTTCTTCACATACTGTGTGCAGGCTGTTTTGACGCAAGATTTTCTTTAGGTTCAAGACCTCAGGAGTCCCGGGGAATCTGGCACGAATCCAAGGGGGTTTTCTGAGTATATCGCTGTCTTTCTGTGGTTCGATACGCACAGGAATTCGATCTAGTTTCTGCGCACCTCGCAGCTTAACGCCTTTTTGCATGCTTAATTTGCTATATCGTAAAGTAAGTTGTTAAAGTTGGTATTTTGTTTGGTAGCCGGGGAATGCCAGCGAAATTGAGTGTTTGAAATTATCATCAAACAATTGGTTGACATGAAAATACTGCTACTTTTTGAAAACATGTTACCAAACGCCTCTTTTCTTAAGACGCTTACATTATGAAATTTTACATTGTGTCAGTTGTAGTGATTCGGTTATTTTGAGCATGTTATGTAGTGCACAACATAACATGCCAAAGCTGACAGTTTGCTAGGCTGGTGGAAGTTGGTTTGGTTGTTATAAACCATCAGCAATTTGAAAATAGCACACCCATCGTAATATGTCAGTGTGTGTTGAGTATTTTTAGTTTTTGCTTGAAAAGTGGTGTGTTGGGGTATCGGATTTTTAGCATGAGTGTGCGTCCTCAGTGAGGACATTCCAAACACTTACATACACAACGAACGCCCCTAAAAGACAAATGATAGAAAATTCGATTAAAAGGACTTAAAACAGTTGATTATTTTGTAATAAAAGTTGTTATATAGCTGATATAATATAATATTTATTTTTATATAAGCGGCCACAAAACCGGACAATATAGTCGTGTCAAAACAATTAGAAGACTTTGGTGAAAGGCCTGATCAAATGGAACCGATGCGCATTGCCCAAGGTTCAAGACATAGGTCAGAAATTGTTGAACTCGCGTTTGAGTTAGTAAATCACTCCAGCAGAATTTGTGCTCAATTGCCAGAAGATGTATCGACAGCGTTAGCAGATTTGGTGCAATCAATGAATTGCTACTACAGTAATTTGATCGAAGGGCATAACACACATATCAGGGACATTGAAAAGGCATTGAATGATGAGTTCAGCACTGACCCAACAGCTCGCAATCTTCAGCTAGAAGCTAAATCACATATTGAAGTACAACAGTGGATGCATCGTACCCGATTGGATCAAAAAATCTTCACAGCAGAAAATCTATGTGCCATACACCAACGCTTTTTCGAGTCAATTCCAAGTGAAATGTGCCAAGTGCTCAACCCTGGTTTAAATAAACAAATATCGTTTATTCCTGGTGAGTTGCGAGAATTTAGAGTACAAGTTGGCCGACATATATCAATCAGCCCTGGTGCGGTTCGGCGATTCCTCAATCGTTTTGATAAAGTTTATAGTAATCTTGGTGATGCTGAAACACTTTTTGCGCTTGCCGCCGTGCATCATCGTTTGCTGTGGATTCACCCATTTCCTGCTGGAAATGGACGTGTAGCCCGTTTGATGTCTGACGCATTGTTAAACAAGACACTCAAAACGCGTAGTATTTGGTCGATATCACGAGGGCTCGCACGCAGAGTATCAACCTATAAAGGTTTACTCGCCAACTGTGACCTACCGAGACGCAACGACCTAGATGGTCGCAGGGTACTGAGCGAAGAGGCTTTGGTTGAGTTCACGAAATTCTTTCTTGAAACATGTATTGATCAAGTTATGTTCATGGGGCACCTTATTGACCCTAAGCAGCTTCGAATCAGGGTCAGTGTTTGGGCTGAGATGGAAATACGTGCGGGTAAGCTACCGTTAAAATCAGATGTCGTATTGAGTGAATTAATGTTAAGAGGAAATTTGCAACGAAAAGATGTCGTTAGTCTGCTAGGATGCAGCGAGCGTCAAGCACGTCGTATTACGTCTGCACTGATTCAGTGTGGTGCATTGACATCGGAAAGTTCCCGTGCAGCACTAAAACCTGCATTCCCTTCGGGCCTTGCTGAGCATTGGTTACCTGGACTCTTTCCCTATGACTAATTGAATATAACCAACTTGTTTGGGGCACCTCTTTTAATCGTTGCGACGGCTGGATTGTTGTAGTTTTTGCATGGTGATCTAACCAGATCATTTTTATGAATCATAGGACGGTCACAAAATATCATTAGGGCAGTGCATTCGAACTGAATTCAAAGTGCTTGCTAAGTGCAATAGACGATTGGAAAACTGAATATAGCAGGTTCTTTGGAGTTGGATTGCATTGCGCGTCTTCATTTTTCAGGCATTTCTAAAATGAAGCCGTTATACTAACTAACTATTCAGGTATTGGAATGATGGTGATTTGAGCAGTTTTCGGATAATTCGACTCATTGATAAGTTGTGAGAATGCCCTTATCTAAACAACATTCGTAGAATTCAATTTAGCCGCATTAATATTGCGACCAGTCAATTTGTGTAAACTATACATCCATGAACGGAACTAACTATCACATTAGACCTGACGTTGCGGCAGAAATTCTTAGTTCAGCAAATTACGCAAGACAAATTGCGAGTGAAGTTGAAGATGGTGAAGACAGGGCGATGCTATTTGAGCAAATTGAGTGTTTGCTCAAGCAACGCGACGCAGTGTTGGTGGCGCATTATTACGTTGACGGTGATTTGCAAGATCTGGCTGAGCAGACTGGAGGGCATGTCGCTGATTCACTAGAGATGGCACGTTTCGGTTACGAAAATTCAGCTTCAACTATTGTTGTGGCTGGTGTCCGATTCATGGCTGAAACTGCAAAAATACTAAGCCCTGAAAAAACAGTTTTTGCGCTTGACAATGAGGCCAACTGTTCTCTTGATATTGGTTGCCCAATTGATGAGTTTTCGAATTTTTGCGATCTGTACCCTGATCGAACTGTTGTAGTCTACGCCAATACTAGCGCCGCTGTAAAGGCACGCGCCGACTGGGTGGTGACATCTGCAATCGGCCTTAATCTTGTCGAGTATCTGCAACAGCAGGGTGAGAAAATTCTGTGGGCTCCAGACAAATATTTAGGCGACTACATTCAACGTAAATCAGGGGCTGATATGGTTATGTGGGACGGCGCTTGTATCGTACATGAAGAATTCAAAGGTATAGTGCTAAAAAACCTAATGAAAAAACACCCGCATGCCAAAGTTCTTGTGCATCCTGAATCACCTGCCGCTGTAATTGAGTTGGCAGATACGGTCGGTTCGACCAGTCAAATCATAAACGCAGCTAAAACCGGCACTGAGGACACGTACATAGTAGCGACAGAGGAGGGCATTTTGCACAAAATGCGTGCTTTGGCACCAGGTAAAACGTTCATAATGGCACCAACAGCCGGTGAGGGTGCAACGTGCGAAAGTTGCGCGCACTGTCCGTGGATGAAAATGAACAGCCTTAGCAAATTAAAGCAAGTGCTAACATCTTTTGAAGGAGAGGTTTTACTTGATGAGCAAATTCGCCAGCAAGCTGAGCGATCTATTAAACGCATGGTTGAATTTGGCAAACGGTATGCTGCGCCGATACCAACTGCTTATATGCGCCGCGCATCAAGAAACGAATAGTGAAGTATATCAATAGCTTCGTTCCTCAATCACAGCAACAGTCATTTGCTGTGTTGCTAATCAACCTCGGCACTCCTGATGCACCAAATACTTCGGCTGTCAGAAAATATCTGCGACAGTTTCTTTCGGATACCAGAGTTATCGAATTTCCTAAATTTATCTGGTGGTTCATTCTAAATTTTATTATTCTTGTTACTCGGCCCCGTCGTAGTGCGGCTGCATACAAGGAGGTATGGCAAGATGAAGGCTCGCCACTAATGACCATCACCAAAAAACAGGCGGTTGCGCTTAAGAGCCACTTCGAATCAAAGGGAATGACAAACATTGCGGTGCGGTATGCAATGCGTTACGGCAATCCTTCAATTGCTGAAGTTATCGATGAGCTTGCTGGGATTGGAATCTCAAAGCTGGCCGTCATACCAATGTATCCGCAATACTCGGCTTCTACAGCTGGTTCAGTATTTGACGGTATCGGATCAGTTTTAAGTAAGAGGCGGTATGTACCTTCAATTCGATTTGTGAATCAGTACTCTGACCGCGATGACTATATACAAAGTCTTCAAATTTCTGTACGCGAACATTGGTTGGCTAATGGCAAAGGGGACCGGCTTGTTATGTCATTTCACGGATTACCGAAGGAAATGGTTGACAAAGGCGACCCGTATCGTGAACAGTGTGTTGATACTGCTCAGCGTTTGGCCGCAGCGCTTGAACTTGGAGACGATGAGTGGGCATTGTGTTTCCAGTCAAGATTTGGACCGAAGGAATGGTTACAACCGTATGCTGATGATGTGTTAAGCAACTTGCCTGAGCAAGGTGTGAAAAGTATCAACATGATGTGCCCTGGATTTTCAGCTGATTGCCTTGAGACGCTTGAAGAAGTTAATATGGGTTATCGAGAATTGTTTCTGAGCTCTGGAGGGGAGTCATTTACTTTCATACCATGCCTTAATGACCGCCCTGAACATATAGAAATGCTCGCTAATATGATTGTTGAAATGACAGCGGACTGGTAATCGGTAGCCGCTAAGTGTTGCGCATTCAACTAGCCGAAAACCGGACATCCAACATAATTGACGTTGGTATTCAAGCATCGCTTGCTGATGTTACAGTTGTTACGGCAACTCAGCGTTTAAAGCATTTGATTGATGATGGTTTTAACCTGCATATGCGCGACAAGGGTCTGAAGACTTGGCCCACTCCTGAGACTTATACGTGGGATATTTGGCTTCGTAAACTATGGCGAGATATGGAAGATGTCTCCCCACAATCTTTAAATAGTTTGATTAGTAACAGGCAGTCTCAGCAGATTTGGGAACGAGTGATTGCTGGTGTCATCAAACAGGACTATAGCGAGGGTTATGAATATCTGCTTTGGCATATCACCGCAACCTCAAATCGAGTTCGAGAAGCGTATAACCTTCTCAAAGCATACAAAATTGATACATCGGATTTCTCAGATTTGCTAAGTGAAGATTCAACGCATTTTCTACGCTGGTATCGAGAATACCAAAAAGTTTTGTCAAAAAATGGTTGGATTGACGGTGAAATGTTGCCGGATCAGATCCAAGCATGTGCTAGCGAGGAATTTCTAACTGCTGGAACCAGTTTAATGTTTGCGGGGTTTGAGGATCTCACACCGCAGCAACGAGATTTGATTGACTATTTGATCAAATATGGGTGGCAGGTCAATTACGCACAACCACCAGACCGTCCGCGTTGCAGTCAGATCAGGCAATTTGAGTTTGAGTCAACAGATCAAGAAATAGACATTTGCGCGCGGTGGGCTCGAGCAGTTGTTGAGGCTGACCCGGAGAGGCATCATGTTGGGGTTGTTGTCTACAATCTGTCAGAACTGTATAGCCGTGTCAATCGTGTCTTCAGTAAATACTTGAATCCCAATGCAGTGCTTACGAACCGCCAGAGCAACAATTTGTCCTACCATATTACTGTTGGACCGCCGTTAGAAGCGGCGCCTATCGTAGTAGATGCTCTAAACCTGTTGCAGCTGATTCGACCTGAGGTAGAAATTTCAATATTATGTTCAATAATCAGATCAGATCGAATTCGACATTGGGACCAAGAACTGGCGGCACGTTCACAAATTGCAACGGACATTTGCGGCATTGGCAGCAGCACGGCATCCATTGACGATGTTCTCAAGCTTGTAAGGCAGAGCAGGCGAAGGGTATATCAGTGCCCTGTACTCATTGGAATTCTGAATTCCGCCATAGAACTCAGAGACGCTATTCCGGAACGGGCAACCTATGCTTATTGGGGTGAGTTCTTTCTCAAATGGTTGAAAACTTTTCAATCTGAGACAAAATCAAATCGAGATTTTGGAGTTGATGAATCCAAATCTTATCAGACTTTTGTTTCAGTTGTTGAAAGTTTATCTGAACTTGGTTATGTATCACAACCTGTTAGTGTGGAAAACGCGCTTGCAAAGTTGGCGCGTTGCATTGGCGATTTCAAGGTGCAGCCACGAGCAGTGCGCACGCCGATTCAGGTTGGTGAGGATATCGCGTTGTCCGGTCAATCTTATACTCATTTGTGGATGCTAGGCATGAGCAATGAAGTGGTTCCTGCGCTAGGACATCCAAATCCATTCATACCATTGACGGTGCAAAAGAAATACAACATACCCAACGCGCTACCTGAAATTTTGCAATTGCGTGCACATAATCGTATAGAACGTTTATTGCAAAGCACACATTATGCAGTTCAGAGCTACGCTCTTTCTGATGGCAGTACTTACGCGCTACCGTGTAGTTTGCTTAGAGACTGCGTTCGGTTCGAAATGACAGAGCTGCCACTAAGATTGGATTATGAAGATTACATCGCGCGTGTTTCACATGAAAATAAAAAAATCCAAAAACTGAGCGATTGGCATGCCTGTAGTGTTGGGGATGAAGAGCTAGGTAGCGTGCGAGGTGGGACTTCATTAGTTCGTAGTCAGTCTCAGTGTAGTTTTCGCGGGTTTGGTGAATTTCGCCTCCATCTGCAAGCCGGTGAATCGGTTCAGGTCGGTGTCACAGCACTTGAGCGAGGCAGTTTGGTACACGACACCCTTCAATTGCTATATGAGAAATACATCCGAGCAGATCAGTTGAGAACAGCAATTGCAAACGGAGAATTTCTTAGGGATGCTAAAAATTTTAGTCAGGTGACAATTAGGGAACTGAACTCGCAGCGCGTTCGCCCTTTGAGCGAGGATTTGATCGATATAGAGATTGGCATTGTTTGCAGTTTGATAGAAAAGTGGATGGAATTTGAGCCGCTTCTTAGCGGCGGTGAAGTATTTGGTTCAGAGAAGAGTATTGAGTATCAATTGGCCGGGTTGAATCTTAGAATGAGGATAGATCGTGTTGACAAAATCTCGAAAGACAGAGATCTTCGAATTATAGATTTTAAGACTGGCAGTTGCAAATTAGCTGATTTGATGGAAGAAAGACCTAGAGAGCCGCAGTTATTGCTCTACTCATGTGCGCTAATTGAGCAAGGCCATGAAGTGACTGATATTGCTTACGTTAGACTGAAGACTTCTGATTTTGGTTACTTAGCTTGGTCAGATATTGACTCTTGGCCTCGGCATCTACGTAAAGAACACGCTCCAATTACCGGGACAACAACTGCCCAATGGAAACGATTACTTGAAGATATCGTGCAAAATTTTCTCAGTGGTAAAGCAAACTTGGATCCACTGATAAAAGCTTGTGATTACTGTGAAATTGCTCCGGTGTGTCGTATTGTTGAGCACAATCAATTGAAAGGTATAGAAGCTAACGAAAATGAGTGAGGTAAACGACAAATTGGCTCGCGAAGCAGCACTTGATGTAACTCAGTCAGTAATCGTGCAAGCACCAGCTGGTTCAGGAAAAACAAGTTTGCTAGTGAGTCGTTATATTTGTTTGTTGGCGGAAGTAAACCATCCTGAAGAAGTACTTGCCATCACATTTACACGCAAAGCCACAGCCGAAATGCGTGAGCGTGTGCTCATTGCTTTGAACCCTAATACCGAGTTACCATTCCATCAGGAAAGTGTTAATCAAGCATTGTTGAAAGTGCGTCAACGTTCAGTGGAATTGGGTTGGAATCTGAGTGAACAGCCGGCCCGTCTGCAGATTATGACTATAGACGCCCTAGCAACAAGTCTGATAAGACGAATGCCATGGGCTTCGCGTTTTGGCTCCGTGCCGGGAATCACTGAAGACCAGGCACCGGTCTATGAAGCTGCGGCTGTCAGCACACTTGAATCTGCTGGCAGTGAATCAACCAGTAGTGAGTTTCGCCAAGCTGTAAAGCGTTTGCACCAACAACTTGACAATAAGAGCGAACGATTGCGCGGATTGATTGTTGAATTGTTGCAAAAAAGAGATCAATGGTTGAGAATCTTGGTGCAAATGCCATTCACAGACTCAGCTAAACAAGAGATGGAGGTTACCTGGCGAACCATTATTGAGTTGGAACTCAACAAAACAAGAGATTTGATTCCACGGCAATGGGTTGAGATACTCGGGTTAACTGAGAAAGATTCGACTGATATCGAAAATTTAAGTGTTTGGCTCAATCTTGCAGATGGAGTTTTAACTAAATCTGGTACATGGCGCAAATCAGTGTCTGACGGGCAGCTGGGTTTAAAAAAAGAACAAGTGAGAGAGTTAATAGCTGATCTTAGTGGCATATCCGGGCTTGAGAACCGCATTCACGAGATTCGCGATTTTCCAAATCCTATTTATGAACAAAAACAGTGGGAGGTTTTACAGGCAATTGGCGTGGTTTTACTGCGTGCTGTTGCTCAGCTGAGGCTTGAATTTCGGAAACGCGGTAGGGTTGACTTCATCGAGATAGCCCAGCAGGCTGTTTCTGCGCTGGGCGATGAAGACAAACCAACTGATCTTGCACTTATAGTTGACTATAGTTATCAGCACATTTTGGTTGACGAATTTCAAGACACTTCTGTTTCACAGTACGAGCTGCTCAAGGCCTTGACTTTCGGATGGAGGCCCAATGATGGTCGCACATTATTTTTGGTTGGGGATCCAATGCAATCAATCTATCGTTTTCGCGAAGCGGATGTAGGCATTTTCATTGCTGTCGCAGAAAAAGGCATTGGTAGTGTGAAGCCCAAACCACTGCAGTTGACAGAGAATTTCCGCTCAAACAGAGCTTTAGTTCAATGGTTCAACAATATATTTTCGTTGTCATTCTCTCAAAAATCAGATGTCACCTCAGGAGGTGTTCAATACGCAAAAGCGAGTGCTACGCGGGATACGTCTCTCTCAAAACCAGTTAAATTCTGGTTGCAGTACAACAAAACTGAAATCGGAAAAAAAATATCAAGATCAGTGCTAGATGCAGTGCAGGCAGAACAACTTGCGGACGACTTGGAAGATTTTCTAGCTCGAAACCCAAGCTCAGACATAAAAATAGGTGTGCTCGTTCAGGGGCGCCACCATGCAGATTCTGTAATTAGCCTTTTAAGACAACGCAGCATCAAATTTCACGATGAGAAGTTTACACCGCTAAACCAGCGACCAGTTATTCATGATTTGCTGTCACTTACGCGAGCACTAGTTAATTTCGCAGATCGAATTTCATGGATGGCAATATTGCGTGCGCCATGGTGTGGATTAACGCTAGACGATATGCTGATAATTGCAAAGAATAAACATTCGATCATCTGGGATGTATTGAATGATGAGAGCGTTATTGAGAATTTAAGCCAAGATGGCAAATTGCGAGTATTGAGAGTTCGCAATGTATTGCATGAGGTTTTCAAAGCCCGCGGCCAATCTGAGGTGCGATCTTGGATTGAAGACTGTTGGACGATGCTGGGCGGGCCAGCTTGTGTGGTCAAGAGCGACTTAGCCAATGCTCAGTTGTTTTTGGATTTGATCGATGAGCATGCAGAAGGCATGAACATACAAAATTTGGATCGGTTTGATGAGTATCTGAATGCGCTATATGCTACACCAGAGGCTAATATGGCGGATGCGCAGGTTCATATTTCAACAATTCACGGTGCCAAAGGGCTTGAATATGATGCTGTTTTCATCCCTTCATTTGATCGCTATATCGGAAAGCCAACTAATCCGCTCATGATTTGGTCTGAGTTCTTGCTTGATACTGGCGGAACAGCATTACTGCTATCCCCAATCAATCCTGTCGAACATAAAGACGGAGATCCAATGTATAAATTTCTAAAAACCTGGAATGACAACAAGAACCGACTAGAGAAAACCCGTCTTGCGTATGTGGCATGCACCCGCGCAAAAAGCGAGCTATATATTTATGCGGCCACCAGATACAAAGAAACCCAATTTTTAGATACAGATGAATGTAGATTGGAAGCGCCAGACGGTAGATCGATGATGGGGAGGATTTGGGATGGTTTCATTGCGCATCAACTTGACGACTTACGGTTTTATCAACCACCGCAACAGGCGGTTGCAGAATCTGTGATACCGAGTCCGGCAATTGATCTTGAAATTAGTAGGCTTCCAGCTGATTGGTTATGCCCTGGGCCGCCAGCTCCAGTTGAACTGCTTGCTCCAGAGTATGAATCACCTGGCGACCTAACAAAAATTGACTTTGACTGGGCTGGTAGAATCGCGTTATGGACTGGAGGTGTAATCCACAAATGGTTAGAGTATTTCGCTCATACTGGAATTAATGCATGGAACGCTGATAGACTTTCTAACGAACGACCAAAATGGAGAGAGTCCTTGCTCGCACTAGGCATGTCACGCAACGAATTTGAAATTGAGCAAGCGCTTGACCGTATTGAACTGGCACTTTTCAACGTGTTGAACGATCCAACCGGACGATGGTTGTTTGATGACAGTCACAGTGATGCAAGCGCTGAGTTGCAGTTGACAGGATATCTGAATGGTCGGTTTGAGAATATTGTTATCGACCGTTCATTTGTTGATAAGAACGGAGTTCGTTGGATAGTTGACTATAAGAGTGGGCTCACGGAAGGTGAGGTAACTAATTTTCTCAATCAGGAGGTTAGCCGTTACCGAGATCAGATGAAGAAGTATCGCGACATATTTGCTGGTTTAGATAGTTGCCCAATTCGTCTAGGACTTTACTTTCCGATGTTCCCGCAATGGCGTGAAGTTGTGGTCAATTAAAACTCGTTTATATTTTTTGCTGTTGAATGGAATTTAATTTCTTCCCAAGGAAAGTAGATTGAACCTGAATATTTCCAAATGGTATCAAAAATGGATTCAGAAAACACAAACGAATTCAAAGTCTTCTAAGTCATTTATAGTGTTGTTTGTTAGAAATTTATTAGCTAAGATTGAGTCTGCAATATGTATTTAGGTGGGGCGAGAGCATAGCGCAGTTGCTGGCTGACAATGATTTTGAGCAGTTTGATGTTGAGTTGAAGGCGTTTTATTCAGGGTTTCCAAATGAGTGTTACCTGCATGGCGAATTGGGTGCGTATCAGGGACATTATGTGAGTCTGCTGTATGCGTTTTTCTAGGCGGTGGGTTTGAGTATGAGAGTGGAGGAGTCGACCTCGCACGGTCGTTCGGACTTGGTGCTGCATGCTGGTCAGGTGTTCATATTGGAGTTCAAGATGGCGGTTGGCGGGGACATGGCGAAGGATGAGGCGATGGGTCAGATTCATGACCGGGGTTATGCGAACAAGTATCGGACGGGTCGTCAGAGGATTCACCTGCTGTCAATGGCGTGCCGTCGTGACGATCGCAATGTGGTAGAGGGTAGTATTGAAAGTGCCTAAATTGAATGATTGTTAGTCGGCATACAAATTAAAATTAAAACTTGATTAGATATTTGTAAAAACCACCTATTCACTTCGCTTGCCGTATAATTCAAAACGATTAAATTAGATTAGACAATAATATGTGAATCTCAATTAGTGTTGGATTAGAGAATACGCCCAGCTAATCTCTAAGCGATTGTTTAGTCAGAGAATTACATTTCAGATTTGTTCTAGTTCAATTGACAGAATCTTATTACCATTTCAATGATGATTACGACTTCCAAAGCACTCAAAATTGAATCATTGCCAAAGTTTGGCGCGCTGATGCTGTTTGTAGCAGCATTAGGTATAGCAATTCCAGTGTGGGCATCATCAGTCATGATGCTTGCAAACGGAAACCAGGTGCCAACATTAGCCGATGTTGTAGACAAGGTCCAGCCCGGTATTGTGAACATATCAACTTTGGGTATGCGTGGCAACTTCAGGGGCAATCGACCATCTCGGCACTTTCGAGAGTATTTTGAAGATGATTTTTTCAAGCGATTTTTTCGTTTTGATGGCGATGACGAATACGATTTTGAAGGTGCTCCACCCCGCGAATTGAGCGAGGGATCAGGTGTGATCATCAACGCCAAGCGTGGTTATGTCCTGACCAACCATCATATACTAACAGGTGCTTCCAAGGTGATCGTGAAATTGCTGGATGGGCGTAAAACTGAAGCGGAAATACTCGGTACAGACCCAGGTATGGATGTGGCACTACTTCAAATTGACTTGGATAATTTAGTTGAGGTTGAGCTCGGTGACTCCAATGAGTTGCGAGTCGGTGATTTCGTACTTGCATTCGGCAACAATTTCGGTTTGTCATCAACTGTCACATCCGGGATTGTCAGCGCACTCGGACGTAGCAATTTGGGATTTGACAAATATGGTGAATTCATCCAAACTGATGCCGCCATCAACCGTGGCAGCTCTGGTGGAGCCTTAGTAAATCTACGCGGTGAAGTCATTGGAATCAATACCGCGATTCTGACTCCTGATGGTGGCAATATTGGAATTGCATTTGCCATCCCCATTAACACAGCTGCCAGTGTTGTCAGCCAGCTGATTGAATTTGGTAAAGTTCAACGCGGTATTCTTGGTATTCATTTTCAAGAAATTTCCGAGGAGATTGCAAAGGCCTTTGATCTCAGAAATACTGAAGGAGTTCTAGTTACCCGCGTGCTTCCGAAGTCAGGCGCCGAACAAGTGGGGTTGCGCGAAGGTGATGTGCTAGTGGCTCTAAATGGCAATAGGATTAGAGATGGTGCTCAGTTACGCACGAAAGTTGCGTTGATACGGACAGGTGAAACAGTTGAAGTTGAGTACATTCGGGAAAACAAATTTATGAGAGGAACCGGTGTTATCTCAGAGCCCGGAAGAGTTCAAATCAGCGGTCGGAACCTTATCCCGAAATTGGAAGGCGCAGAATTTCGAGAGGCCAACGCTTCTGAATCACCGGCTGGAGGTATCGTTGTTGTCTCCGTTGAGCGCGCAAGTTCAGCTTGGTATGCTGGAATTCGGGCAGGTGATGTCATACTTGAGGTCAATCGAAAACCGGTTTCAAACATAGATACATTCAACAAAACAGTAAAGGAAAATAGTAATCTGCTAATGATGAAATTGATACGGGACGGACAGGCCCGGTATATGGTATTCAGCTAATACTTGGGTCAGTTTGTGAGTTTCGTTATTGCACCATCAATACTGGCTGCTGATTTTGCCCGGCTTGGGCAAGAAGTTGATGAGGTTCTTGAAGCAGGGGCTGATTGGATCCATATCGACGTCATGGACAATCACTATGTCCCGAATTTGACTGTCGGACCGATGGTGTGCAAGGCTTTACGAGACTACGGCATCAAGGCGCCGCTTGATGTGCACTTAATGGTCCGACCGGTTGACCGTATTATCGGTGAAATGATTGAAGCGGGCGCATCAAGCATTAGTTTTCATCCGGAAGCATCGGATCACATAGACCGATCCATCAATTTGATTCGAGAAGGTGGCTGTTTGCCAGGTCTAGTGCTAAATCCTGCAACCCCGACTACTTGTTTAGAAAACGTATTAGATCAAGTGGGGTTAGTGCTTTTGATGTCGGTGAATCCAGGATTTGGCGGGCAGAATTTTATTCCGTATGTATTGAACAAGATTCGTCATGTAAAAAGAATGGTAGATTCATTACCCAATCAGATTCGAATTCAAGTTGACGGTGGGATTTGTGTTGATAACATTGTGGATGTAGCTACTGCCGGTGCTAATACGTTTGTGGCAGGCACTGCGATTTTTGGCGCTGAGAATTATGCGAAGGCGATATCTGATTTGCGAAATCGTATTAGCTCTGACAAAGTGACACAGTCTTTTTGTTAGCCCAGTGGGTGTCGTCAGTCAAGCTGACAATCTCGATTTCAATTCATTCTAATTTCAAAAAGCGTCCGTTGATGAAAGTCACCCGATGCCGGACGGTCCGACTTGCTTAGGTAAATATCATGTTTGGTGAGACACAGTTCAAAGCGCTAAGTAAACAGGGATATTCTCATATTCCTGTGGCACAGGAAGTACTTGCCGATTTCGATACACCGCTCAGCACCTATTGCCGCTTGGCAAGGCAACCTTACACCTACCTATTCGAATCGGTTCAAGGTGGTGAGAAGTGGGGACGATTTTCAGTGATTGGCCTAGCTAGTTCAGTTCGATTGGAAATATGGGGTAATGAAGTGTTAGTTCTTAAGAATGATAAGATTGTTAATAAATGGCAAAGTGCGGATCCACTGTCTGATATCAAAAAATTCCATTCCCAGTTCAAAGTTCCTGAAGTAGATGGCTTACCTAAATTCACCGGTGGTCTAGTCGGTTTTTTTGGCTATGATACAGTGCGTTATGTCGAGCCCAATCTTGTTGCAGGCCGTAAGCCAAACGAGCTGAAAATACCGGACATTTGCCTGATGCAGTCTGATGAGGTCGTTGTATTTGACAACCTTTCAGGCCGGCTTTTTATTGTAGTCTATGTAGATGTTGGTAGAGGTGGTAAATGGGATCAAGGCGTAGCACGATTGCAGACTCTATTGGAGAAACTGCGGGCGCCGTTCAAATCTAGACCAGCATTGACGTTGCAGAAACAAGCGAATGAATTTGAGTTTGAATCGACATTTGGACAACAGGGTTTTGAGGACGCAGTGCGGGCAAGCCGTGAATACATCTTGGCTGGTGATATTTTTCAGGTGGTTGTCTCACAGTGCCTGAAAGCACCATTCAAAGGTGACCCAATAGACTTATATCGCGCACTTAGGACACTCAACCCATCACCATACATGTATTACTTGAATTTCAAGGATTACCATATCGTTGGTGCATCACCTGAAATTTTGGTACGTTCAGAAGATGGAACGGTAACTGTGAGGCCTTTGGCTGGCACTCGGCCAAGAGGTGTTGACGACACGGAAGATTTGAAACTAGAGAAGGATTTGCTGACTGACGAGAAAGAGTTAGCTGAACATACCATGTTGGTCGACCTCGGCAGAAACGATGTTGGACGCGTGTCTGAGATCGGTTCAGTTGAAGTCAGTGAAATCATGCAAGTTGAGCGGTATTCCCATGTTATGCATATCGTATCGAATGTTACTGGCAAATTAAAAGAAGGGATGCACGCTGTTGATGTGTTGCGCGCAACTTTGCCTGCAGGCACTGTGAGCGGTGCGCCCAAGGTTCGGGCCATGGAAATCATAGATGAATTGGAACCACACAAGCGTGGAATCTATGCTGGTGCAGTGGGTTATATTGGCTGGAATGGTAATCTTGATACTGCGATAGTGATCCGAACCGCGGTGCTAGTTAATGACAGCGTTTACGTTCAGGCTGGTGCCGGATTGGTTGCTGACTCAATTCCGACCACAGAGTGGCACGAAACCATGCACAAAGCTCGCGCATTATTGAGAGCGGTAGCAATGGCGGATCGTTCAGAATAAGTCAGATGATAAATTTATGCCGAAAAATCGTTGGTTGGCACTATTTTGAGCGCTTTATCATTTGTTTGATTTCGCTTAATGCTGTCGTACTGGGTATTGAAACTTTTCCAGCGGTGGCGGTTCCCTATGAATCAATCTTGCTGGGTTTTAATCATGTTGTATTGGTGATTTTTGTAATTGAGGCGATTCTCAAAATAACGGCATCAACACCTAATTTTCGCCGCTATTTTGGCGATGGCTGGAATCTATTTGATTTCACAGTAGTGGTATTGTCGTTAGTGCCTCAATCTGGAGAGTTTGCACTAATTGCAAGAACAGTGCGTCTGTTCCGAGTGCTTCGCTTGATTACTGCAGTCCCAGAATTACGTCTCATTGTCTCTACTCTAATCAAGTCTTTACCAGGACTTGGCAATGTCATATTATTGATATCAATAATATTTTATATCTATGCCATTGCTGGATACCATCTGTTTCACGAGCATGATCCATTTCACTGGCGATCGCTTGGTGTTTCTTTAATCACTCTGTTTCGAGTACTGACTCTTGAGGATTGGACCGATGTAATGTACAACGCAATGGAGCTTTATCCATTTGCTTGGATTTTCTTTTTGAGTTTTGTAGTAGTAGCAGCGTTTATCGTTATAAATTTGTTCATAGCTGTTGTAATTAATAATTTGCACAGAGCGCAACATGAAGCGGAGCTGGTTCAAGGCGAAAATCTACAAAGTGAGATTTTGCATAGCCTCAATGAGGCACGAAGCACGATGGAGCGCATAGAGCGGGCATTAAAGGAGCAACAGAGCCAGCATAGTCAAACTCATGCAGATTGAATTTCATCGCACGTGTCTGCAATACTTGGTTCGCTTGATTAATTCGATCTCAAGTACATCCCACAGCCTTACAATTAGTTAGAATAATGTCCGGGTATGTTTTGTTATGAAAGTGTTGGGTATTGAAACATCTTGTGATGACACTGGTGTTGCAATTTATGATTCTGAGAAAGGGCTTTTAGCCAACAAGTTTTCTTCTCAAGTTGATATTCATCGATTGTACGGTGGTGTAGTTCCCGAACTTGCAGCCCGAGATCACATTCGAAAAGTAATTCCATTGGTAGATTCGGTACTGAATGATGCAGATGTTGAGCGGGCTGATATCGGTGCGATTGCCTATACTGCGGGCCCCGGGCTTATCGGTGCTCTTCTGGTCGGCGCAACGGTCGGTCGGTCTTTGGCATTTGCTCTTGACATTCCTGCGGTTGGTGTTCATCACATGGAAGGCCATCTGCTATCACCAATGTTAGAGCAAGAATTTCCACAATATCCGTTCCTTTCGCTGTTAGTTTCAGGTGGGCACACCATGTTAGTTGATGTGCGTTCGCCAGGCTATTATTCAATTTTGGGGCAGACGCGAGATGATGCAGTTGGTGAATCGTTTGACAAATTTGCCAAAGTGCTAGGGTTGCCGTATCCGGGCGGACCAAGTATCGAAAAATTAGCGTTGTCAGGAACAGCAAATAAATTCAACTTCCCGCGTCCGATGATTAAAGATGATTCATTCGATTTTAGTTTTTCAGGATTGAAAACACATGCAACACTGTTGGCAGGAAAATTACATTTAGATGGGAAGACGCGAAGCGATTTGGCGTTTGCCTTTCAGGATGCGGTTATTGATGTTCTTGTTAGCAAATGCTGCAAAGCAATAGAGTATTGCGGTCATAAGGGTTTAATTGTCGCCGGTGGGGTTGGAGCAAATCGTCTATTAAGAGCAAGAATGCGAGAAGTCAGTATGCAATTGGGAGTTGAATGTTATTTCCCCTCGCTCGAGCTTTGTACTGACAACGGCGCTATGATCGCCTATGCTGGTTACATGCGCTTGGCCAGCGGTCATAATGCTTCACTTGATTATGCTGTTTACCCTCGCTGGTCACTGGAAAGTTTGACTGAAATATCCTAGTCGTGTGCATTTTTAGGATCTTGTATGTAACTCTGAATTTGATCCCTTGTAGCCTATTAGTATCGGTCGTTTACTTTAAACGCGCGTGCTAAATTAGCTCAGTGGGTTTAACAGTAAAGCTTAGCGTTAGTTATTTCTTGAAAAGTGTAGGCGTATGAGCGTGAATTTGTACAAGCGCCAAAGTTAAATTATTCATCACCTTCAACAAGTAGCTCACTTGCAATGAATTCTCAATTGATCAAGCATTCGCAAAGATTACTGCCTTTTGTTTTTGCTATTTGATACGACACGGCATTCAAACAAATAGTATAACAGTGATAATGCCATGAAATTTTGTCTTGAAAAATTAATGCAGAATCCACATTTATAATAACTAATATAAACTACATTATATTTGCGTGCAAGAGGATGTAGCACGGGTGTTCTTTATTCATTAGTTTGAACTGATTTGCTGTTATTGCATTTATTGTTCATATAATGAAACCGTGAATGTTGACTTATCGTAATTTTTGTTGACACGAAAATCTAACCACAAACACACGTTCCAAATTACTAATTAGGCTTTGAGAGGTACAAGCGCATATGCCATGGGATGATTCCGGCCGAGACCGGCGAGATAATAATGCCGGTGACAGAGGTGGGCGAGCGGGACCACCAGAATTGGATGAGATCGTCGGCGATATAAAGAATAAGTTCTCGCGGATATTCTCAAAGAACGACAACGCTGACTCCGATAGTGGTGGCGGCGGGGGCGATAATGGTGACAGTGGTAGTGGTTCAGCCAAAAAAACACCTGGCTCAGGATCCGGCTCTGGCAAACGTCGTTTGGTAGTTTCAGTTGTCGCGCTGGTAGTGCTCGGACTGTGGGTTTCAAGCGGGCTCTATGTAGTTGAACAGGGCGAACAGGGAGTTGAGCTCAGATTTGGAGAGTACACTCGAACCACAGGTGCAGGTCTCCGCTGGCATATTCCCTTTCCAATTGAAGAAGTTCTGATAGTTAATGTTCAGAAAGTCAATACGGTTGAGGTTGGCTACAGAGTGAGTGAACGCAATCGGACTATCACGCCGGTTACACGCGAAGCGCTGATGTTAACGGCAGATGAGAATATCATTGACATTCAGTTTGCAGTTCAGTATGACGTCAAAGACCCGAAAGACCTGCTATTCAATGTCAGTGACCCATTGCATCTTGTTGTGAGGCAAGCAACTGAAAGTGCGGTGCGAGAAATAGTCGGTGGTAACACTATGGACTTCGCGATCACCGAAGGGCGTGCAGCCATCGCAGCCGGAACCAAAATACTGTTGCAGGAGATATTAGATCGCTATAAGACAGGTGTTAATATTCGAGCGGTCGAAATGCAAAACGCCCAACCTCCAGCAGAAGTTAAACCTGCTTTTGACGATGCGGTGAAAGCCCGTGAAGATGAAGAACGGCTAAAGAATGAAGCCGAAGCATATGCCAATGATGTTATTCCCAGGGCGAGGGGTCAGGCCGCGCGACTAGTACAGGAAGCAGAAGCTTACAAGGCTAGCGTAATCGCACGCTCTGAAGGTGAAGCATCTCGGTTCGAAAAAATTTACGATGAGTATCGCAAAGCTCCGCAAATCACTCGCGACCGCCTTTATCTTGAATCAGTCGAAGCGGTATTGAATAACTCGACTAAATTGATTGTTGATCAAGAAAATAGCAACAACATTATTTATCTGCCATTGGATCAAATCATGCAACGAAGTCGGACCGAAGCGGTGGATGGTGGTAGTGGCAACGGCAGAATCAGCCAGATCGATGAGCAGACCGGTTTAATCACAGGTGGCAATCGTCTCAATCGCAACAGTGGACGGTCATCTGACCGTATCAGTGGTTAATTTGTACAGAGCTTGAACGAGGGTGTCCAAGATGTCAATTAAGACTTTAATCATTAGTGTGTTGGTGGTAATTGCCGGCGTTCTACTCTATGAAACTATTTATTTCGTCGACGAACGTGAGCGAGCCATTGTATTCCAATTTGGTCGGATTGTTGAGTCGCGCGATCAACCGGGATTGCATATCAAGAAACCTTTTATAAACAGTGTGCAGTTTTTTGATGCCCGTATTCAGACGATGGACGCAGATCCGGAACTCTACCTTACTGGCGAGAAGAAAAACCTAGTGGTGGATTCATTCGCAAAGTGGCGTATTCGAGATGTTGCGAAATATTACGTTACAGTTGGTGGATTGCAGTCCAATGTTCGGGCACGGTTAGCACAACGTGTCAATGACAGCCTGAGGCAAGAGTTCGGTAAGCGGCAAGTGAAAGAGGTCATCTCCGGAGACCGCGCTGAGATTATGGAACTTGTCCGTCGATCCGTAGACCGTGAGGCATCTGAGTTCGGTGTTGAAGTTGTTGATGTTCGCTTGAAACGAGTGGACCTTGATCCTGAGGTTAGTGAACGTGTCTACAGTCGAATGGAAGCAGAGCGTGCGAGGGTTGCAAAAGAACTTCGAGCAAAAGGTGCTGAGGCGGCTGAGAAAATCCGAGCAGATGCAGATCGACAACGTGAAATTACAGTGGCAAATGCGTATCGGGAAGCTGAGCAAATTCGGGGTGAAGGTGATGCGACTGCAACTGAACGTTACGCTGAAGCCTTTGGCCGAGATGCTGAGTTTTACAGGCTTTACCGCAGTCTGAATGCCTACCGCAACACCTTTCAAAGCAAAGACGATCTATTGATTCTTGAGCCTAGTTCAGAGTTTTTCAAATATTTCAAAGGTAACATAGAGCTAATGGCATTGCCACAGCACTCGGACCTCCAAACGAATTCAAAAGAAGTCCCGACTGAAGTGCTTGGCACTAGATCTGAAACGACTGAAACGTCGCTGGAGATTGCCGAGACTATTGTCAAAGGTTAGGTGTTGTGTAGCCCGGTGGCTGCTTGGCAAATAATCATTACAGCTTTAGGTTTGGTACTTGTATTTGAGGGCCTTATCTATTTTGCACTGCCGGATGTTTCGCGCAAAATCATCCTAAAACTTCTAGAACATGGTTTAGTACGGCGAATTGGTCTAGTCTCCATTGTGTTGGGAATAATACTAATATTTATCGCAAGCTCACTCTAGCTGCCAATAGTTAGTGTGTGCTGCTATCAGCTAACTAGCATTAAAGCTTATTTCTTTTAGTTAAATTAGAATGCCGAGGGTTCAAATGACTAGTGGCTGGATTCAGCTTGACGGTGTTGAGCAAATACTGCCATACGATGGGTGGGAATTTGAGCAGTTGAGGCGGAGCCTGCTTGATTGTCTTTACCAAAATGGGTACGAGTTGGTTGTTCCGCCGTTGGTGGATTTTATTGAGTCTTTGCTAGGCGGAGTCAGTGAGGATCTTGACTTGTTAACCGTGAAGACACCTGACTATGTGAGTGGCAAACTATATGGCATTCGCGCTGATATGACACCACAAATTGCCCGACTTGTTGCATGTCATTTACCAAGGGAAAACAAAGTCGCTCGTTTGTGCTACTTAGGGCCTACATTGCTGGCAAAGGTACCCAATGCTGGCAAAAGCAGGGAAATTTTGCAATATGGCGCAGAGCTTTTTGGATCAAATTCTATCGAAGCCGATTGCGAGGTGATTCGTTTGATGGTGCGAGTGCTTGAAATCGCAGGAATAGAATCACCCTCAATCTCGATTGGGCATGTTGGAATTGTGGATGAATTGATGGAATCGTCTACTATGGATTATGGTGTGAGAGAAAAGGTAACCTCAGCATTAAAGAGAAAATCAAGGCCAGCGTTAAAAGAGATTGCGGCTGAGCATGGCTTTCAGTCGGGAGAATTTGAGATTTACCACAATTTAGTTGAGTTAAATGGTGGTATTGAGGTTATAAGCCAAGCAAGGTCTCAATTGAGTGGAATGACTGCGCGTATGGATGATCTGCTTGATGAATATGAACAAATTGTCATGAGTGCAGTGTGTGAAAACGAAAATGCGAGTTTTCATATTGATTATGCTTTGATGGGCAGTTACCAGTATCACTCCGGTGTTGTTTTTGCGGCATTTGGATCTGGATATGGACAAGCTCTAGTAAAGGGTGGGCGTTATGATCGAGTGCTTGAAGCCTACGGTGAAGCGTGCCCGGCTACTGGTTTTAGCGGTGACTTGCGACTCTTGCGTCGCACAATACAAGGTCAAGGTGATAAAGGTGTTTTGGTACCATATGGTGTTAATGCGCCTGAACAGCAAATAACCGAATTGTTGCAGCAAAACAATCGCATCATTCGACAGTTGCCAGATCAAAAACGCGAGAGCTTGCTAGAGGTATGTGATCGTGAGCTCATTGAATGTGATGGAAAATGGAAAGTTGTTCCCTTTGTTGTGGGGCATAGCAACTGATGGTACGAACGCTGGCAATCATTGGTGGTCAATGGGGTGATGAGGGCAAAGGTAAAATTGTCGATTGGCTAAGTGAAAGTGCAGATGCAGTTGTTCGCTTTCAAGGTGGTCACAATGCTGGGCATACATTGGTTGTTGATGGTAGCAAGGTTGTAGTGCACATAATACCAGCCGGCATTCTCCAAGATGGGGTGATCGCTTATATCGGCAATGGCGTTGTGCTTTCGGTTGAGGCTCTTGAAAAGGAAATCGAAAGTCTGTCAATTCACATTCCTAAAGTAAAGGAAAGATTGAAAATTTCTGAAGATTGCGCGTTGTTGCTGCCAAGCCATGCGGCGCTTGATTGTGCGCGCGAAATAAGCAGAGGAGGCGCGAAGATTGGTACAACGAATCGCGGAATTGGTCCTGCATATGAGGATAAGATTGCGAGGCGCGGACTAAAGATACATGACTTGTTAGATTTGGAATCGGCCGAGGAAAAATTACTGGAGCTGTTGGATTACCATAATTTTCTGCTGCGAAGTCGTTTTGGCGCTAAGGCAATCTGTGTCAAATCTACATGCGATTATTTGAAGAGTGCATCCGAATGGTTGACACCGATGATTATAGATGTTAGTTCTGAAATCAGTACACTGATTGAAGAAGGCGGCAAGACGTTGTTTGAGGGTGCTCAAGGTGTGATGCTAGATATTGATCACGGTACTTTTCCTTACGTTACTTCCTCAAATACGGGGGTAGGTGCAGTTGCAGTTGGCGCTGGAGTTACGCCAAGGAAAATAGACTACGTCTTAGGTATTGTTAAGTGTTATGCAACGCGGGTCGGTAGCGGGCCATTCCCCACCGAAGTTGATGGTAGTATCGGAGAACACTTGTCGAAAGCTGGTGCGGAGTTTGGTGCAACAACCGGACGCCCGCGTCGTTGTGGATGGTTTGACGCAGTATTAATGCGACGAGCTCATCAGTTGAATGGTTTTGATGGATTTTGCATGACAAAACTAGACGTCCTAGACAGATTGGAAACGGTGAAGATTTGTGTGTCTTATCGTGATGACAACTACCAAACGAAAAGCACCACCGCGAGTGCATTTCGAATTCAAAAAATGCAACCGATATATGAAGAACTGCCTGGTTGGCAGCAATCAACTTATGGAATAACAAAATATGAAAATTTACCAGCCAATGCTAGGGCTTATATTGAGCGGATTGAAGTTTTGACGCAAGTTCCCATCGATATTGTCTCAACTGGACCCGACCGGTCGCACACAATTCGGAGAAATCCTATCTCTGGATGGTGACGCTGCTCAACGAAGGATCGGCTAGAAATCAATTAGGATACTGTCATCTACTTTGATATGACCGCCTTTGACAATGTGTGCGCGAAGTCCGGCTCTGTGTAACCATTGTTTGACAAGATTAGGACAGGCGGTCATTTCGCTCAAATAACGACAGGGTTCACAAAGTTCCATGCCGAGTAGTACGACCTCCCCTATCTTGAATTCTCGTCCGACAAGGTTGTTTAAATCAACTTCCCGGGTTACGATGTTACGTCTTGACTGAGAGTATTCAAGTTTTATGCCATGCTCAGAGGCGAGGGTTTCAAAAGATTCTGATTCAATCAAAGTGACTTCTTGGTTTGGCTCTGTTGTCGAACTTGAAAGCTTGGAAAATGATGAGTAATATCGGTCGCCAATTAATCCTTGATTTTCGACTGCAATGATGTCGTTAACAGCGACCATCTCGGCACCTTTTTCTGCAGTTATGAAAATCCCAACTACTGAACTGTTTTTCATAGGAGTTTACGGTTGTCAATTATTGCTGAATGTGAAAGATTGCAGGAATATAACACACAAATTTCTACGTCTGTGAAAAATTGATACGAAAATGTTACTATGTTTGCTTGATTTTCGCCTAACATTGAACATTAGATTGTTTCAGCTCTTGTACTCAGATGTCTTTATTAAAAAAATGTGTTCGTTATGCGGGTAAACAATCTCTCCATATTGCATATTTGTTGCGAAATCATTTTCTGACTAACTACAAAGAAGTTCGCTCAGCGAATGGTCCAAGAACGCATATTCGGTATCTGGAGGAGGAATTGCCTGAGGATATGTTGCATGTACTTGAAATATCCGCACAGTTGGAAATTAAAGAGTTTCACTTGTTTGACTTAGCTTATCGTTGGTGGTTTGGTCGCGTCGCAAGCGACCATGTATTAGAAAATCATTTTGCTCGTTACATGATCAAAAAGATTGTTCCAGACTGGGTGCGCCAGTACTGCCGTATGATCCTAGAGCTGCAGGCGCAAAACAAATTGGATCGAGCAGCGCTGGGAATTGAAAACTTGCCGGATTCGACGCCCCAATCGGTTCGTGCCGGATTACGCTACACAGTTATGCTAATATTCGCAATGGGGTTATTAGTCTTGTTTGCGGAGTTGGCAGTTCAGATTCGGCGCTTTGGTTGTATGTTTCCCCCTTGCTATTGAGTGGGCGCTAGTCTTATATGGCATTAAACATAATATTTCTCATAGTCACTGGTGCAGTTGCTTTTCATGCGCTAACCTATCGAAATGAGGAAGGTGAAAGGGATACAGTGCGTCTGTTATTCGGTTGCATAGCGCTTTTGTTTTTCTTCAGAGTGCTGTTTGTCGATATCCTTGAAGTTTGGATTTAAATTTCCATTGTTATGCTACAAGCAGATTTGAATCTACTTGATATTTAGTCAAAATTACCGGTTGAAGACAAGAAAGCTACTGGTTGAATTTCAACAACTATAATCACCTGCACAATTCAACAGATTGAAAAATTCTCCATAGGTAGTTACGATTATGAAAAAGACAATGTCTGATTTTATCGCTGTTCATGAAACTGACCAACGAACGGTATTGCGAAATAGAAAAACGAATGGCATGACACCAAAGCTCCAAAATTGGGGTGTCAATTCAGAATATGGCGTATTACGAGATGTCTTGTTGGGTTCGGCTGAGTGTTTCCATTGGATGGGCGAAGAAAATCTTGAATATAGTTCTATTTGTCGTGCTTCAAATCGTTCTGGGCTAGAGTTTGACCACAAAGTATCAGTAAAACAACACGCAGAATTGGTTTCAGCCTACGAATCTGCTGGCGTAAAAGTTCATATGCTTGAACCCGATAATTGCACTCCTTATCAAGTGTATTCGCGCGACTCAAATTTCATGACACCATTTGGTGCAGTAGTTTGTCAGCTTGCAAATCCGAGAAGGCGAGGTGAGTACGCCCAAATACTTCGCTTCTACATTTCTAATGAAATACCGATTTATGATTTGGTAAGCGCTGGTAATTTCGAAGGAGGTGACTTCAATATCATAGAGCCCGGAGCGGTTTTGGTTGGATATACTGAGCATCGGTCAGAAAAAAGAGCGGCAGAGCAGGTCGGTGGTTGGATGGAGCAGGAAGGCTGGGAGGTCAAATATGCTCCAATAGATGAGTTTTATGTACATATTGATTTGATGGTTTGCATGGTTGCAGAAAAATGCGCGGCAGTTTGTTTGGATACCACTAGTGATGATGTACTAAATTGGCTACGTTCCCGAAAAATCGAAATGATTCCAGTCAGTTTTCGAGACACTATGAATCTTGCTTGCAATGTCGTTGCTCTGGGCAATGACCGGGTTGTATCGACGGCCGCTGCTGTCGAACTTAATGGTAAATTGAAGGCGATGGGGTTTGAGGTTTACGACCCGGACCTTTCCATGTACACCAATGCAGGTGGAGGTGTTCACTGCATGGCACAACCATTGAGACGTGATCCGGTTTAGAGATCTTTGAGACGTTTAGCTGATTGTCGTTCTCACTGTTTGGTTGGCATAGAAATACCTCGTCCAGCATTGGCAGGGCGTTCAAGCTTGCGATGACCTTTAAAAATCTCAGTCAATTGTTTTTGCACTGAATCTTGAAACGGCTGAATGTTGCGAATATTCAAGTTAAATCCCAGAGCCATAACTTCATTTGTTGCACAGATAGTGTTTATTTCCGTGTTATATAGGTTATGAAACAAGTTGAATCGCTTTTGGTCAAAAGCGAGTAGTTGAGTTTTCACTTCAAGCGGGTCACCGAGCCGGGCTTCGCGAATGTAGTTTACGTGTGTTTCTACAATCGCATATTCCATGCCATTGCGCTCATGAAGCGGTTGATTGTCGTTTACTATCTCCCAAAACTTGTAAGTCGCCTCATCACAAACCGCCACATAGTGAGCCAGGTTCATGTGATCGAACTCATCGACCCATTCAGAACTAACTTCGGTCTGGTATAAGGGGAGGGGTTGGGAATAATCCATTATCATTTTTGTATGGTCCTTGTATCATTAACCTGTGATGTCGTACCGCATTTTCAACGCGTCGTCCAATTTTCAACAGTAGTTTTTCTTTGTGAGGTGGTGCCATTAATTGCAAGCCTACTGGCATATCAAGTGCGTCGAATCCAACTGGAACTGTGATACTGCAAAGATCTAAAAAACTACCGACCGCTGTATTATGCAGTGCAAGCATATTCTTGCTCATGTAGGCTTTGGTGGATTTGACTTCGGTAATAAGAGGTGGAGAGATTGTGACCGTAGGTGAAGCTATCACGTCAACTTCGGTAAACCGTTTTCTGATTGCTGTGCGCGCTTTGCGTATACATCGTAACCGATTCAGGTATTCAACAGCAGAAATATCATCGCCAATTCTAATGCGTTCACGAATAATCGGATCTAACATTTCTAACCATTGTGGCAGTTCAGCTTGCAAAAACTCAGTAATCTCAACGGACGTAGGTCCTCCACGATTTCTCATTTCTATAGCGATATTTGCCTCTGGGAAATCGATAGGAATAATAGGACATTTTTCGTTATCAAGGATATTGAGCGTTTTAATGCATGTGTCAGCAATTGATTTTTCAGTATTAGTCCAGAGGATTCCTGAGTCTAATCCAACTCGAATGTCACCATCGTTGATTTGATTTTCAAAAATTTGGAGTTGTTTGCAAATCTCCGGGTATGTAAGTGTTTGCTGTATCGCTAGAAAAGCGAAAATAGCATCACGAACTGTTCGTGTTAGAATTCCGGCAGTGTCAAGGGTCGGGCTAAGCGGAACAATTCCGGCTGTTGACCACAGGCCCGCGGTAGTTTTAAGTCCGACATTAGCGGTATAGCTTGCTGGTATTCTTACAGAGCCGGAGGTGTCGGTGCCAAGTGCAACGAACGCTGAACCTTGACAGAGACTAATGCCAGCCCCCGAGCTTGATCCACCTGGAACACGGTGATTTTTCGCATCCCAAGGATTGCGTGGGGTACCCCAGTGTTTATTTATCCCCAACCCGCCGTAAGCAAATTCGACTGTGTGGGTCTTACCGGTGAACACCGCAAGTTGCTGCGTTAGTGATTCAACAACCGGTCCGCTAGGTTGCCATTTAGGTGGTAATTCTTTGGGACTGCCAGCAAAAATCGGATAACCTGACAATCCATAAAGATCTTTGACTGATACTGGTATGCCCTGCATAGCGAAGCAATTCTCGTTCTTTGATCGTGCTTCGTCTGCTTTTTGGGCGGCATCTAGTATTTTTATTTCATCCCAGATTTTGTAGGCATTGAGCGTTTCGTCAAGTTTCTCGATTTGATTAATCGAATATTTAGCGAGCTCCATGCTAGATATTTTGCCATTGGCGAGCTGATCTGCAATTTCAGGCAAGCCATAATTAAATCTGTCTTTGAACTCCATTTGCCTAGTCTCAGTACAAAGTGAATTCTATTTTAATTTTAAGTTGCTTCCAAAGAGTTTGTTTTGGGTTGCCATCTTCAACCCCAAAAAGTTCGATTGACAGGGTTCAATATTCCGTTTTCAAAACGAATGCCACCTTCTCTGTCTTTTAGTAGCCAAACTGGTGAGTCAAGATCAACATAAATTGCATTGTGAGCGAGTAATAGAGCTGGCGCCAATCCGAGAGAAGTTGCCATCATGCTACCAATCATAAACTGCTTGCCAACTTTGCAAATCATGTTCATCACTTCAATTGCCGCCGTTAAACCGCCTGTTTTATCAAGTTTGATATTGAAAATATCATATCGAGTCTGAAGTTTATCAAACTCTTTTTCACTATGAAAAGATTCATCAGCGCAAATTGAAATCGGACTTTCGATTTCTTCCAATGCATCATCTTTGCCCGCTGCTAAAGGTTGTTCGATTGCCTCAACACCAAGCTTTGCAAGTTGTGGCAGAATATCGGTAAAGTAGTTTGCATCCCAGGCTTCATTGGCATCGATAATTAGTCTCGCGTCCGGTCGCGCCTCTCGCACTGCGGTCACTGATTCGACAGCTAGTTGAGGTCCGAGTTTGATTTTCAATAACGGGTACTGATTTGCTTTTTTAGCAGCGGTAGCTAGTTGTTCTGGTGGCTCGAGACTCAATGTATAAACACCAAGAATGCAAGTCGGAGGAGGCAATTCGGCCAGTTGCCAAACAGGTTTTCTAGAGTGTTTCGCTTCAAAATCCCATAATGCGCAGTCAACAGCATTGCGAGCAGCGCTTGCATCAAAATGAGATAGCAAGGCAAATCGATTCAAATCATCCCCAAAAGATTGGCTGATTTCATTGACTGTGTCTATAGATTGTTCTATGTTCTGGTCATAACGAGGGTAGGGAACTGATTCTCCACGTCCGACTATATCACCGTCGCTAATTTCAACAACTAAAACATCCACTATGGTCTTTGAACCGCGTGAAATTGAGAAAGCGTCTTTTAGAGGCCAACTTTCATGGTACGCTTCAATTTTCACAAGTTAGTGACCAGCGTTCACAATTGATATCGATACAGTATTATTTAAAAATGAAATCAAGACATTATCAAGTTATTGACAATTTTGCCGGCACCTTCAAGAAAAGGGTCTACGCAAGGCAATTGGTGTTTTTTCTCAAGTTCATTCAGGTAGTTTTTCCGGTTCGTTTCCGTTAAATGTTTTGTGTTGACAGATATACCTACAAAGCGTACATCACGACAGACCATGCGTGCCATTTTAAGGTTGGTTTGGATGCAGTCTTCAAGCGACGGCAGTGAGCGGTCAATTAGTCCGCGCATATGGTACCGGGTTGGTTCGTGACACAAAACCAAAGCATCTGGTTGAGCACCATGCAGCAGCCCTAAACTTACTCCAGCAAACGATGGATGGTGGAGTGAGCCTTGGCCTTCAATTATGTCCCAGTGATTGGGTTCAGATGAAGGACAAAGTATCTCGACCGAGCCGGAAATGAAATCAGCGACCACTGCGTCAACTGGTACCCCAGAACCTTGAATGAATATACCAGTTTGGCCGGTGGCTTTGAAATCAGCTTGCAAATTTCGTTTTTGCATCTCATTTGCAATTGCGAGGGCGGTGTACATTTTACCAACTGAACAATCGGTGCCAACTGTTAATAGCCGATGGCCGCTACGAGGTTCACCGGTTGCAATATGATCGACGCCACTGGCTTTTCGAATCTCAAGCAGTTGACCAGAGTTTCGGCTTGCAGCGTCCCGTATTTCAGGAATGGAATCGAGAGCAGTATGTAGTCCATTGGCAATTGACATGCCAGTCTCCAGCGCTTCCACTATTGGCGGGACCCACGATGTAGGTATCACACCACCGCGGTTAGCAACTCCGATTAGCAAGGTTTTGGCGCCGCGCATTGCTGCTTCCCGGATGTTCAAATTTTGAATTTTGAGGTCGGTAGCGCAACCAGGCAATTTGAATTGACCAATGCAATCATCCCTACACCAATCTACGACACCAAAAGCGGTTTTGGCGGCTAAGTCGTCAGTAGCATCACCCAAGAAAATCAGGTAAGGTTTTTTTAGCTGTATCGGTTTCAAAGTTTGCTTTTTCCAATTATTCTTTACAAAATCACCAGAAATTTTACTTGCAATATAGTTTATTTTGTATTCTGCAGATATGGAAAATTATGATTTTCTATATTTATTGCGATCAATAGTTGCCGTAACAGTTAGTTTTTTTCATAACTTCAGACTTCCTGACTTGCCCATATATGACCATCAAAGCCACACTTGCCGCTGCCTGCCGGCGCTCTCATATTCTCTTTGATTTCGCATGCTTGCTGTCAAGAAATTGATCTGTTCGCACAACTGTCATTCGGTCTGCTGTATAAAACGGGTGGCATATTATTTTCACATGAATCTCGCCAGCCCTAAGCCGAAATTCCGGTGAAGAAATGATATATGTACTCGTTATGACTGAAGTGCGATCAACAATCACAGAACACCTTGCGGTTGCCAGGCATTCCATCGGTCCCTTGAAAATACCCGCTGGCAGTGCGTCTTCACACTTTGCTGCAAGTATCACTCGGCCAAGATTGAGGAGCCGGAAGAGGAACGCCCAAGAACTGGCTCAGTATGCGTGATTATGAAACACGGGGACAAGCAAAGCCAAAGCAAGTGGCAAAAACATGAGACCTGTCGTTGCATGGATACAACCGAACTGGGCTGTGGCAAGCGTGCAGAACGAACATGCTCCTTATGAAAGAAGTATGTCAACTACAAGCTGCTCGCAGCGAGTGCCGTCAACAACGCAAGATACTTTGCCACCAGCCAAAAACTGATTGAGCCAGACTTGCATCCAAGGCCTGACAAGTCTCAAACCCGAAACTGAATCTCATGGAGTTTGTGAAATCTGTACAGCCCCTGGATGCTTCCAGCCGTCAAGACATGAGTCGCCTGCCTTGCCACCATCTGAACTTCACCACCTCAGCGAGCCGCTCAGCCTGATGCCATCGCCGCGGTCAGCGGCCGGCTTGTGCGTGTGCGTCAATTCCAGACTGAGGCCGCCGCGCCGGTATTCAAAACCGGTCTCATAGACCCGCGAACCCGACTCTGCCGGCAACAGCACCGACACCTTCGGTTTCATGTGACCCGCACCCATTGCCAGTCCATAACCAAACTCAAGCTGCGTGCCCACGCCGTCTGACTCTTCCCGCTCGGACACACTGTCGTCAATCGCTGACTCGGCCCAGGCTGACTGCAAGGCCTCAACCAACTCACCCTGTGTCGCCTTGATGCTCATGCTCGGCCCGAAGCCGTCAGCTCCTGACCTCAGCTCCACTCCCACATACACGCCATTCTCGCGATAGCGCTTGCTTGCACGCGACCTCAGCACACTGCCGCCCGCCTCCACTGACCAGCGGCCGTCCGCATCCGTGTAGCGCACACTGCCAGCCAACAACATGCTCAGTCCCGTCGAATAACTGTCATCATCGTAACGCACACCGGCCTCAACCTTCGGCAGCAACTGTCCGCCGTCTGACAAGGCCTGCAGGCGACTCCACTCCACCACCGCCTTGTATTGCCGCTGGTTGCTCTTCATCGGCGTCGCCGACAAGCCCTTGCTGGTCGTCCTTGACGCCGACACCTCGCCCTTGAAGGCCAAATCGAAATCCCAACTGACCCGGGTGCCCAGCAAAGCCGACAGCAACTCCATCCGACCCTTGCGATGCTCGGTTGAATCGGCAGCCAGTTGAAGCCGGCTGTCCGCCCGACCCGTGCCGTAGCCGAGTGTACCCCACAGTTCCACCTCTTCGCTCGCCTGCCAGTGCACATACGGATGCACGCTGTTCATCATCACCTTCTCTTCCGACTTGGCACTGTCTCCGTCTTTGGTCGTGGTCACATTGCCCTTGCCGCGGGTTCGGAAATACGCCAGGCCGCCCATCCAGTCCGCCTGCGAAAACTCAAAGCCGATGCCGCCCACCGTCACGCTGCCGTCGATGGAACGACCCGCACCGTTGCGCTTGAAACTTGTCTTGCCGCCCCTGCCCCACAGCGTCATGCCGCCTTCAACCGATGACTGACCCGTCGCTGACGACACGTTGAACGAACTGTCTGACAGCAGGTCCAGCACACTGTCCACCCGCTGGCGCGTCAGTTCCACATCCCCGTCCAGCTGCAACGGCTTGTCTGTGTATGCGGGCGGCAACGGCACCGCTGACGAATGTGTCGGTCCGAACAGTACCTGCCGCCCGGCAATGAGCATGCTGTTCTGTCTCCCTGACACGGCGCCGCTGGTGCGGCTCACGATGATGTCGTTGGCCACCCCGATCATGGACTGACCGAACTGAACATGCAACTCATGGATGCTGCCCTCATGCTCCTTGCGAAGCTCAACTGACAGCTTTTCGTCATCTGTCACCTTCACCGACACTGTACCGCCTGTTGTCACCAAACGGTAGCCGGTCACCGCATGGCTCACCTTGGCCGTGCCGTCAGCACTGTCATCATCCTGCTCAGTGGTCACGGTCACCGTCTGCTCCGCATTCCAGTTGCCGGTCGTGAACGTCAGCGGGCCGGACACCGTCGCCACCGTCGCTGTGTCGCTGGTCGGCGTCACCGTCACACTGCCCGATGGCAACGTACCCAGTTTCACCGTGTAAGTCCCGGTGCCGCCTTCTTCCACCGTCAGCTCCGACGCACTGAGCACCACCCCCTCCGTGTCATTGTCTTGTATTGTCACCGTGGTCGTCGTATTGCCCAGTGCGAACGTGCCCGATGACAGCGCAATCGTCACCGTGAATGTCTCATCGTTCTCGTCCACAAAATCTTCCGTGATCGGTATCTCAATGTTTTTCGTGGTGTCGGTGGCACTGAAGGTCACTGACGACACCGCATCATTGTCATAATCGCCGGCCGCTGGATTGTTCGCTCCGGTCGCCGTGCCATCGGTGTAAGTGACACTTAGCGTCACTATCTTTCCGGTTGGGTTTCCCACTGTGATTGGTATTGTGGCATCGCCAACGTCTTCAGACACCGTCAGAGTCACCGGCACCTTCAGCATCGGCATCGGCGTGGCCTTCACCTCATTCGACCAAACAGACTGCTCCTGGCCGCTATTGGGCATGGGGCGAGCCTCCATGCGGAACGCGTACTCCGTCCCGTTCGTCAGTCCCCACACCACACGCCGCACCGGATCCGATCCTGTTGGAAGTACGTTTCTGTTTTGTACCTTTGACTGGTCGGTCCAACTTTCTTTGCTTTCCTTGTATTGTAAAATCCAAAACGCAACTTCCGTCTTTGCTGGCCAACTCAAGACGACCTCCCTGTCACCCGCCACCGCGGTCACCACCGGCTTTTTGAGCCTGCCCGTCGGAGTCGCTTTTCGTACAGCCGATTGCTGTCCATTGACAGCATTGTTCTTGGCGCGGATCCTGAATCTGTACTCAGCATCGTTGTCCAGACCGGTCACCGTATGGCTTGTCGTGGTGGCACTCGAGCTTGGGATATCAGTCCAGTCTCCCCAATTGCCAGCCCCCTTGCTCTGTCTGTACTGCCAGCCGGTGATCGTGCCGGCCGGCTTCGTCCACGAAAGAACGACATGACGGTTACCGCCTGTGGCGGTGACACCGGTCGGCGCAGCAGGGGATGCGTCATCGTTCACGATGGTGAAGGTGAGTCTGCCGGCAGTCCAACTAGCCGAAGCACTTCCATTAGCTGAAGCATAGAGTTTGACGGTCTCGTTCGGTTCTTGCCGGGTATCGCCGAGGATGCGAACGGCCTTCGTGCCCTGGGTCTGACCTGTAGCGATGGAGATGGTGCTTCCGGCTGGCAAACACCAGTCAGTATCTGCCGGATTCAGCGGCGCAGTGCAGGGCTCACTCCCCTTGTTGGATCCCTTGGCCGTGCCAGAGGGAGAGGATGGAACAAGGTTGACCGAAAAGCTCGCCGGCGCCGCCTCGCCGAGCGTGACGGTGACGGTCACATCCGTGAAGCCGGAATTGCCCTCGGTGATCGAACTTGACGCCACCGACAGGGTGATGGTCTTTGTCTGCGCCTGCGCAGCTTGCGGCACAAGGGCGACGGCAAATGTCAGCAGAAGAGCGGCAGCAAACCCTGCCCTCAGGCGGCGAAGAGTACTTCTTGGCGGGTCAGACCGCTCTGCACCCCCCCCCCCCCCCCTCAGTTCGTTGGAAGCGCCGAAGCGACTGACCGCATCCGCAGGCCGCTTCTCAAGCAACCGTACAGCTACGCCGTCTCTCAGTCCGGCTGACAGGGATTTGATACGACAGTTCAACAGTTTCTTTGCATTCAACATGTTCATGGGTAAATCTCATTACATAAGGTGAATCTTGCCCCGTATTGGCGACAATCGCTTCATATTGTTTATATAACCTGCAAGAGGCCTTCTTATTGCTCTCATTATACTCCATATCATGATGGACAATGCACTTCTTTCTCAGGACTTGCAATGAAATGGAAATGAATATGACTCCGCAAATGATCGGAACGCACACTGGTCGACAGTTTTCTTGATTGTCCGGACCCTCTCTTTCAATCGCACCTGACACACAAATAGTCGCACTGGGAGCGGCAGACAACCTGTCAAACCAATCTTGCCCTTGACCCACTCAGCTAGGGAATCATGTTCAGTTTTACATTGTACGGAGTCAGGGTATCTGAAGTTCCTAGTTTTATCCCACTTTACTTTAAATCTGAATTCATTGGCAAATGTGACAGTTGAAATCGACGATAATATATAGATTGTGCCTGAGTATTTGTAAAATGCAACGATAAATGCATAATCAGCCAGCTTGGATTGATGCACAATTTGAGGCAACTATAATGAATCTAATAGTTGGTAATATGAAGAAGCAGACATGAAAATCACACCCTATCTAGCAAGAATACAATTTTTGATGCCTATGCAGCTTGTTCCGACATTCCTACTTGCCTAGACGGCTGTGCTTTTGTGGCATGTAAGTCTTACGAATACCACACTCACTTAATTTTATATTTTGATTTTCCACCATGAACAGCAAAGTCATTAGTGTAACAAATATTGACGGGCGTATTGCTCCAACTGAAGAGTCTTCCATTCCAGTTATGGACAGAGGGTTTCTTTACGGAGATTCAGTTTATGAAGTGTTCCGTACTTATCGCGGTGTCGGGCTATTTATGGACGAACATTTCGATCGTCTTGAAAACTCAGCCAGATTGTCTCACATGTCTATAACCCAATCACGGGATGAGTTGAGATCTGAGATTAAACGTACCGTGCAGGCCACAGGAGCATCCCAAAACCAAGATGTCTACGTGCGTTATCAAATCACCCGTGGTGAGGGCCCTATTGATCTTTATCCAGATCCTGAACTTAGCACTCGCTACGTCATCATTTCTGCGCCGCTTCGTCAGTGGAATCCTGAGCATTATTCGATTGGTATGTCAATGGCAATTCCAAAGGTGCGCCGCAATCCTGTCGACTCGTTGGACCCAAACATTAAAGGAGGCAATTACCTCAATAATGTGCTTGCCATTATGCAAGTGAGAAAATTAGGTGCGGATGAAAGTCTGATTCTGAGTAGTGATGGGTATGTGACCGAAGCTTCAAACAGTAACGTTTGGTTCGTTGTCAATGATGAGACCATAACACCGGGCGATGGCAACCTCAAGGGCTTAACCAAGGCGGCTATACTCAATGCTTGCAAAGAGCGCGGTATGAAGGTCTATGAACGTCCGATTCATCAGTCAGAGCTGGTGCAGGCAACAGAGTGTTTTGTGACAAGTGCAACTAGAGAGGTTATGCCAGTTCACTGCCTCGCATTGAGTGATAGTCATCTGTTGGATTTCCCGAAAGGTGGTGGTGTACGCACACGCGAAATCCAATCCATCTACCGACAAGTTGTCAATGAATATGTTGAGTCACATGCTTCGGATGCCTTATTTACCGGTTAGTTTCACTCGCGTTTTAGATTCAAAACAACTGTATCTAGGTTGAATGAACTCGCCTGAAAAGCTTCATGTAGTTTTGCTCTATGGTGGGCGTTCTTGCGAACATGAAGTTTCAGTTATCTCTGCGCGTTGTATATACCAAGCCCTTGACACCGAAAAATATGATATTAACTTGGTTGGTATTACAAAATCTGGGAAGTGGTTGTTAATCGATAACCCTGAGCTGGCTCTAGAATCAAATTCAGTTGAATCTACTGGCCAACAGTCTGTTACACTAGATTACAGCGGAAGTGGCCAACTCCTCATTATGCCTGGGTCCTCAGTGTCTTCTGGTATGGAGCGATCAATCGATGTGATTTTCCCTGTTTTGCATGGCCCTTATGGCGAGGATGGCACAATACAGGGTTTGCTTGAGCTGGCTGATGTAGCTTTTGTCGGATCAGGTGTGACAGGTTCTTCGGTAGGCATGGACAAAATCGTTTCAAAAGCTGTATGCCACGCTGCTGGTATCCCGCAAACAAAATATATGTCTTGCTTACGAAACGTTTGGGAAGAATCTCCTGATACAACTGTCAGAGAAATTGAATTGAAGCTTAACTATCCGATATTCGTTAAACCGGCAAGTTTGGGTTCAAGTGTCGGCATCAGCAAGGCAAAAAATACGAGTGAATTGAGAAAAGCGATCGAACTTGCCGCGAAATTTGACATTAAAATTGTTTTGGAAGAAGGACTTGAAAATTGCCATGAGATTGAAGTCTCTGTGCTAGGGAACGATAAGCCCGTTGCTTCTGAAGTTGGTGAAATCATACCAGGTGGTGAGTTTTACGATTATGATGACAAATACATCAATGGGGTAGCTCAAACTATTGTTCCAGCGGATTTGCCAGAGGCAGTTGTTAACGAAATAAAGCGGTACGCTGTTTGTGCATTTCACGAGATAGATGCAGTTGGTCTAGCTCGCGTTGATTTCTTTGTTAAACGCGGCAATCATGAAATCTACATAAACGAAATTAACACAATGCCAGGATTTACCCCAATCAGCATGTATCCTAAACTGTGGGCAGCATCTGGAATTGGATACACACAACTGCTTGACCGTCTGATCGATTTGGCATTAGAGCGCCATCAACAAAGGATTTGTCGTCAGCTTGTGCTATAAACCCATTCTCATATTTGACAATATATGAATTTCAATTCGTGTTGTGATTTTCTTAGTTATCAATGCGTGTTTGCTAAATCTCACAGGAAACTAATCTCATGTTAGTAAATAAACTTTTGCAGTTCGATGCGCACTAAAACAGAACAGTTTGACTATATTATTGTTGGTGCTGGTTCGGCTGGATGTGTACTCGCTAATCGCTTGACCGAAGATGCTGAGGTTTCAGTGTTGTTACTGGAATCTGGGCCTGTTGATCGGCACTGGCAAATCCAAATGCCGGCTGCCTTTGCACAACCACTAAATAGTGACCGATTCAATTGGGCATACAAGACATTGCCAGAGCCTTATTTGGATAATCGGGTGATGGATTGCCCGCGAGGAAGGGTGCTTGGCGGTTCTTCATCGATAAATGGCATGTGCTATGTGCGAGGAAATGCGCTCGATTATGATCGTTGGGCGCAAGAAACCGGTGATTCCAATTGGTCGTATGCACACTGTCTGCCATATTTTCGTAAATCAGAAACCCGCAAAGCCGGAGCTGATGATTATCACGGTGGAAATGGCCCGCTAGTTGTAACTACCGGCGCTTGCGAAAACCCACTGTATCAGGCTTTCATAGAAGCTGGAATTCAAGCCGGTTATGGCCATACTGAAGATCAGAACGGGTATAGACAGGAAGGATTTGGTACGATGGATATGACTGTTAATGATGGTGTTCGTTGGAGCACTGTCAAAGCCTACCTCGATCCAATTAGCGCGCGTAAAAATCTCGTTGTCAGGCGCCGGGTGTTGGCTACAAGAGTACTTTTGAGAGGTGCACACGTCACTGGAATTGAGGTTCTGACTTCAAGCGGTTTGAAAATTTTTGAGTGTGACCGTGAAGTAATTTTGACTGCAGGTGTAATCAATTCACCTCAGTTGCTGAATCTATCTGGAATCGGAGCAGCCGACCAGCTTGAGAAAATATCTGTTCCAGTACTGATCGATTTACCGGGCGTTGGCGCTAATTTGCAAGACCACCTTGAAGTGTATGTTCAGCAGAGTTGTAAGCAGCCGATATCACTGTACCCAGTGCTCAAAAAATCAAAACAAGCAATGGTGTTATTAGAATGGATGATGAAAAAACGCGGTTTGGGCACTACCAATCATTTTGAGGCAGGTGCTTTCATCCGAAGTAGCGCGGGTGTTGAGCATCCAGATTTGCAATTTCACTTTTTTCCTGTTGCTGCCAACTATGATGGGAGTGCACCTGTGAAAGATCATGGATATCAAGCTCATATGGGACCGATGCGACCTACAAGCCGTGGGACTGTGCGTACTGTTTCTAATGATCCGCGGGTTGCGCCCGAAATCATATTTAACTATATGGCAACCGAACAAGACCGCAAGGAAATGAGAGATGGCGTGCGGCTTACTAGGGAGATTTTTGCACAAAAAGCATTTGATCCTTTCCGCGGTGTAGAGATTGCCCCAGGAACTTCCATTGAATCAGATGCTGAGATAGATGCTTTCGTCAGGGCTCGTAGTGAAAGCGCTTACCATCCATCTTGTACTTGTAAGATGGGTAAAGACAAGATGGCAGTTGTAGATTCACAGGGCAAAGTCTACGGTACTGAGAACTTGCGAGTTGTTGATGCTTCAATTATGCCTAGTGTTGTTAGTGGCAATCTCAATGCATCAGTCATTATGATGGCTGAGAAACTAGCTGACGTAATACGAGGACATAAGCCGCTTGAACCTTCAACAGCACCGGTGTTCAAAGCTGAGCAATGGGAGAACCAGCAACGAGAGTCCGAACCTGAGAGACGATTGTTGTGATTGACAAGTCTGTTTACCAGCTACGGCAGCTGATTCGTAACCAAGACATTTTAGTACCTGAATTAGTTGAGGCGTATCTTAGTCAAATCGAAATCCATGATGATAGTCATCAGATCATGTCTTTGGTGTCTAGCACGGGAATCCGTTTACTTGCGGACAAAGCCGAATCAACGCGTGTGCTTTCTGAGGAGTTGCCGTATTTGTATGGCATTGTTGTGCTAGTTGATGATTTACTTGATGTTGCCAATACCCGAAGCACCTACGGTTGCCACGCTTATGCAGAAAATATCCCAGAGCTTGATTCAATAGCAATTCGACGATTACGCGAAGCGGGAGCGCTAATTATTGGTAAAGCGGCAACAGCAGAGTTAGGTGTGATGATAGAGGAAACCGCAACCAATTTTATATGCAAGTCTAAACTCGGTGATAGTTTCACAAGCGGTGGTGGTTCATCGGGAATTTCAGCTGGTATGGCAATGGGTTACGCTAGTGCCGCAATTGGGCTTGACTCCGGAGGTAATGTCTTTTTGCCTGCGGCATTCAACGGCAAATTTGCTTTCAAACCAACTCATGGACGTATCGCGCACACACCTATTTTTTCGCAAGGTATGATGTTTCCTGATGTGAGTTTGGTTACCACAACAGCTGTTGATTGCGCTATTCTAATGAATATTGTGAGTGGTTATAGTGAGATCGATCCAGCTTCAATCAAAATGAATAATTCTGACTTTGAAGTGGCTTGCAACCGGTCTGTCGGAAGCCTCACAATTGCCTATGCGCCGTCGCTTTGGAATGCACCCATTGATACCAACCACACAGAAGCGATTTCTGATATTGCGTCGGCTTTCAAATCACTTGGTTGTCAAGTTGAACGAAAACGTCCGCCTATCGCAAATTTGCTTGAGGACTGGCAAACAATTACCAGCGCAAATTTATTCTTTCAGCATGGGGAGGTGTATATCAATAAACAGGAGAGTTTTGGTGAAGTGGCATCGAGTTGGATCGATAATGGACAGAGTGTCACTTCTAATCAATATATTGGTGCACAGAGGAGAATACTGGGTTTGCGAGTTTTATTGCAAGCGTTTTTCGATCATTTTGATGTTCTTCTTATACCAGCCGCTGGTTGCGTACCATTCGAATATGGGCAGTGTCCATCTAATCTTGTTATCGCAGATAACAATTCAACATGGCAAAATTATGCATCAATGTGCGCAATTGGAGCAATAAGCGGATTTCCGACGGCTCATGTTCCAACCTCTAGGAATGGAGCAGGGCTACCAGTCGGCATTTTAGTCATGGCCAAACCTGGTGATGATGATTTGGTGTTGTCAGTCTGTGCTGCATTTGAACGTCTTGCAGAATAAATTGAGTCTTGTTCAGTTTTTTTTCTGATTTACTGTAGCTGATTGATCAGAGATAAAGCGGTCTGAGATATCGATTACAGCCGCACCAAAAATCAGTGTAACCCCAATCACTTGAGTTAAGCCTAAAGGTTCGCCGGAAAGCAACGCGGCGGATACCACACCAAATATGATCTCGGTCATCAGCAGTATGCCAACTCGAGCTGGGCTTAACAGCTTAGCAGCCCAAAATATTAGAAAAACAGATGGCAGGAACGCAGTAATTAAGACAGCTAGCCAAAAAAACGAATCAAGTATGATACTTATTGATGGAATATTGCCTAATTCCTCAATTGGAAGTAGTATAAAGACAAATGCAGTCAAAGCTCCGCCGCAGTAAAAGGAACCAACTTGTTCCCACACTGCAGCATTGGAATTATCGCGTATGCGCACTGTCGCGTAGGACCAAAGCATGCCAGACATCAGGGCTAACAAGTCACCGAGATTTGATAGGCGAGGTACTCCGTCGGCAACCCCCAGAATCACAGCCAAACCAATAAGTCCGGAGATGACCGCTACAACTCTGAAAATAGTAATCTCTTCATTTAGTAGGAACCGCCCCATGATAGTACTCCACACAGGAGTCAGATAAAATAGTAGTACTGTCTTAACAACGTCGGTGAGAACAAATGAGACGGCATAGAAGAGAACGCAGGCCCCTGACAACAGGCCAGTGACAATTACATCCAAAGGCACTCGACCCTTTCGTAACCACTGTAACAAAAAAGCTGTAGTGAACACGAGTGCAACCAAGCCAAAAACAATGAATGATGACCATGATGCCGAGACACCGGCTGCATCGAGTCGACGAACGGGTATCCAATATAGACCCCAAATTGCACCACTGAAAGCTACTGCGATGCTTGGTAGAAGTAAAGGATTGCTTCTCATTGTTATTAAGCTTAGATAGAGGACAGTATGCTGGACAAAGCACTCAAAATCGCATATTTTAGCAGTAGAATTTTATGCGACTGCCAATTGAATGAAAACTCTTCAAATACTTATTCAGAGTTAGATGAATAAGGGGTTAGGTGTGGAACTGCTATGCTAAGTACAAAATTTCAAAAGAGTTTATCAGCGAGGTATAATTTCTAACGTTGACGGTTTCAAAAATATTAATAAATAAAAACAAATAATTATAATTATATTTTCATATTAATTCTAACATATTATTAGAAAGATCATTTGCATAAATTAGCTGAATTTGGTTTTTGAAATTATTATCTCAACATACAAGTTAAATTGATTTTGGTGTGTTTACCTTTCTTCTTTCACGAAAGAAGCTGGAATTGGCGCGTCTTCTGTTGAACAGTACTTATCAGGCAATCAGTTTCTTGGGTGCATAGAAATGCTTGAGTCGAGGTTAGCATAAGTATGATAATTGAAAAAAGTAGCACTTAGGACTGTGAAACAACTGCCCAAACTAGGTGTGATGTTAAATGCGATGGTGAATATATGGGAGGGATACGCGTGGGCTAGCCTCTTGGTTCTGTCTGTTGTTCCAGCTGCCATTGGAAAAATGGTGCAGTTTAGTCAATAGCCACATGAGATATTTCCCCAACGTGTATTGTTCGGTTGAAAAGAAGATATCAAAAGTGAATTAGGGGCGAAAGCACTGGGAGGTAAATTAACGTTTCGCAGGCTATCGCATGTTTTACATGTCACAAAATAAAGGGCAACAGTGATTTTAGCGTTGAAATGTATTTAGATGATAAGCAAGACTACAAGGTTGGCACTTTGCATTTCATTGTTGCTTGCAACTGGAATATGGTTGTTTATGATAGTGAACTGATAAAGAAAATACAGGGTTGGCAATCGTATAGAAATTTTGGCTAGGTGGCGCCTAGAACAGCGCCACCATTCACGTAGGGATAGCTGAAACATGAAATCGCCTGGAAAATATTACTTAAGTTGGTGGGTTTGGTAGTATTGTATTTTCTCGTAATTTGGGTGATACTGCCGCTTTGGAATGAATTTACAGCTTTATACAATTAACTTTCTAGGATTTTAGATATGATCATAAATCTTACACGTTTACGTGGTTCAGCACATAAGTATGAAATTGGAATTGCGAAGTCAGTACCTTTGTAAAATAACACCCATTGCATCACTGTTCTGCTGAATGTTGAGCAAACCTTGGAATCTTTTTACATGGAAATTTGACCAACCAATTGCCTTGCAAGTCTGACTAAACTGGAAATTCATATGAGCATTTCAAAATCTGATGTTGAATTAATCGCATCATTGGCAAAATTAACAATTGAAGATAAAGCTATACGAAATTACCAAACAGAACTAAAAGGTATTGTGCAATTAATTGGACAGATGCAGTCAATAGATACATCAACTGTTGAGCCTATGTCGCATCCTCAAGACATTGAATTAAGGTTGCGAGCGGACAAGGTGACAGAATTGGATCAGAAAGATGAACTGCAGGCTGTTGCACCTGCCACGGAAGGCGGGTTGTACCTGGTTCCCAAGGTGTTAGACTGAAAGCAGTTTAGAACACTTGTCCCCCGGTTTTGATTCAGCTTAACTTAATGGAATGAAAAAAGCCAACAAGAGATTATTTCTTGTAGTTGTTAACAGAGTAAAAATTAGGACTATATAACTGGAATGAACCCATTCCACATCCCATATTCGCATGAAACTAAAAAGAAATACTTTATTCTCTCGTTACCCTATTCAATGTAGATTGGAATGTACTCACTGAGGGTCACACTATGATAAACTAAAGTGAGGAGGTAAATTTCATGAAAAGAAAACAGTATACAGCCGAGTTCAAGCAGATGCTATTTGAGAAGATGCGTGCCGGGGTGCCGGTGTCGCAGTTGGCTCTTGAGTATGAGCCCTCGGCGCAGACGTTGCACCAATGGAGGCGGGCGATGTTGGAGTCCAATGGCAGCGATGCCGAGGCACAGGCCGAGATTCGTCGCTTGAAGAAAGAGAATCGCCAGTTAAAGGAGGATCGGGACATATTGGAAAGAGCTGCGGTCTGGTTCGCTGCAAAAGGTCACGCAGCAGGGACGACCTCGTGAGAGTGTATCAGTTCGTGCTGGAGAATCAGGCCGTGTTTTCGGTGACCGCGATGTGTCGGGTGTTGCAGGCCAGCAGGCGTGCGTATTACAAGTGGCGGGAGAACCCGCGTTGCGAGCGCCAGGTTGAAGATGAGCGTTTGATGCGGCGGATGCGCACCATTCATGCGGATTCGGGCGGGCGTTATGGTGTTCGGCGAGTGGCGGCCATGCTGAGGCGGGAGTTTCCGGGGCTGGGTCTGCGGCGGGTGCAACGGCTGATGCGTGCCTGTGCTCTGGTGGGTCGCAGTTGGCGGCGCAAGCTGACCACCACGCGCTCTGACGGACGACCGGCACCTGAGGATCGGGTGTCGCGAGCATTCGGTCGCGAGCGATTGGACGAGTTGTGGGTGGCCGACTCCACCTATGTTCGGGTGCAGGAAGGCTTCGGTTATCTGGCGGTGGTGATGGACGCCTGTTCACGGCGCATCATCGGTCGCAGTTTCAGCCGCAGCCATGACACCGAGTTGATGCTGGGAGCCTTGCAGCAGGCGGTGAGTTATCGCCAGGCGGACGGTGTGGTGCACCACTCGGACCGAGGGGTGCAGTATCTGAGCGACAGTTATCGGTTGCGGTGCGAGCAGCACGGCATCAAGCAGTCAGTGGGACGTGTCGGCAACAGTTATGACAATGCGGCGGCGGAGTCGGTGTTTGCGACGCTCAAGCGCGAGTTGCCGGTCAACGGGGTGCTGGAGAGTTTTGAAGGGATGCGCACGAAGTTGTATGATTACATCGATCGGTTTTACAATTTGGAGCGTTTGCACTCAAGGCTTGGCAACCTGAGTCCGATTGAATTTGAGGAGAATTTGTTGAAAAATTTTAGTTCGGGGCATGCCCCGAACTAAAGTTCAAAGTAGTCGTTGTAGTGGGTAGTAAGTAGTAGTTACTAAAGATGTGAATAGTGACCGAAAGTGAGTACATCCCAGATTTTTGATATGATTGAGTTGTGCGAACTAGCTTGATGAGTTCAGATTATTCAAGCATCTCGGATATCCACCGAGCATTGAAAAATAAAGATATTACGTGTTTAGAGCTTTGTAAACAGTGTTTTAATCGAATCGATCGTTACAGCAATCTAAATGCGTTTGTCACACTTGATAGAGAAAGAGCTTTAGCGACGGCGCAGCAAATTGACAATGAACTACCTGAATCTTCGTTGGCGGGAATACCTATCGCTCATAAAGATTTATTTTGCACCAAAGGGCTTCTGACGAGTTGCGGTTCAAAAATCCTCAGCAACTTCATTGCTCCGTACGATGCTGGTATTGTTTCAAAATTGAAAGATGCTCAAACGGTGCTTCTTGGCAAAACTAATATGGATGAGTTTGCCATGGGTTCTTCAAGTGAACACTCATATTTTGGGTCTGTGAAAAATCCCTGGAATACTACATTGGTGCCAGGTGGCAGTTCTGGTGGGTCGGCCGTTGCTGTTGCAGCGGGAATGGCAGTGGCAGCCACTGGTACAGATACAGGTGGGTCAATCCGCCAACCAGCGGCATTATGTGGGATTACCGGTGTCAAGCCAAGCTACGGCAGGGCCTCAAGGTTCGGTATGGTAGCATTTGCCTCGTCTCTGGATCAAGCCGGTGTTTTTGCGCGCTCAGCAGAGGACGCGGCATTAGTATTGGATGCAATGTGTGGATTTGATCCTCGTGATTCAACATCCCTAGAGTTGTCAACCCCACAATTTTTCAATAACATAGAAGAGCCGATTGAGAATTTGACAATTGGTGTGCCAAAAGAGTTTTTTGCTGCTGGGCTGGACGCAAAAGTTGGAGAGGTTGTAGAGCAAGCCTTAGCTCAGTTCGAATCTCTTGGCGCTAAAATTGTGGATCTCACAATGCCCAACAGCGGTGCGGCGATTCCTTGTTACTATGTAATAGCTCCAGCGGAAGCATCATCTAATCTATCAAGATTTGATGGTGTGCGCTATGGTTATCGGAGTGAAAAATCCAATGTTCTAAACGAGATGTACTGTAATACCCGAACGGAGGGGCTTGGTGCAGAGGTACAGCGGCGTATCATGGTTGGCACATACGTACTCTCTCACGGTTACTATGATGCCTATTACCTCAAAGCTCAGAAAGTAAGAAGGCTTATCTCTCAGGATTACTCAAACGCATTCGAAAAATGTGATTTGATTATGGGACCGACCACACCAACCACGGCATTTGCTATTGGCGCAAAAATTCACGACCCGGTTCTCATGTATTTAAATGACATCTATACCGCAGCAGTTAACTTAGCTGGTTTGCCAGCAATTTCAATTCCGGCAGGTTTTGATGATTCAGGTTTGCCAGTCGGTTTGCACATTGTCGCTCCGTATCTTCAGGAAACCTTGATGTTTAGAGCGGCACACATTTTCCAGAATCACACTGATTATCATTTGCAACGTCCGGAGAGTTATAGTGATTGACTGGGAATGTGTAATTGGTCTTGAGGTGCATGTTCAGCTCTCAACGCAAAGCAAGATATTTTCAGGGGCATCTACGAAGTTTGGTGCAGAACCCAACGCGCAGGCCTGCTTGATTGATATCGCTATGCCGGGTGTGTTACCGGTGTGTAATTTGCAGGCAGTGCGCATGGCTGTGAAATTCGGACTTGCAATTGGCGCAAAGATCAATCGTAAATCTATATTTGCCCGGAAAAATTATTTTTATCCTGATTTACCAAAAGGTTATCAAATTAGTCAATATGAAATTCCAGTGGTCGCGGGTGGGTCAATCGATACGATTGACAATGGGTCGGTGCGAACGGTTGGTATAACACGGGCGCATTTAGAAGAAGATGCTGGTAAGTCATTGCATGAAGAATTTCACGGTATGACCGGAATTGATTTGAATCGAGCTGGGACACCACTACTTGAAATTGTTTCAGACCCAGATATTCGTTCTGCCGAGCAAGCTGCTGACTACATGCGTAGATTGCATAGTCTAGTAACCTATCTAGACATTTGTGATGGTAATATGCAGGAAGGTTCATTGCGTTGCGATGCAAATATATCTATGCGGCGAGTTGGAGACAAGGACCTGGGAACTCGAACAGAGCTCAAGAATATCAACTCATTTAAATTTGTCGAAAAGGGAATCAATGCTGAAATGCGACGGCAAATAGAAATTCTGGAGAACAATCGTTCCGTCACTCAGGAGACTAGACAATATGATCCTGAACGAGATGAGACACGACCGATGCGCGGAAAAGAAGACGCACAAGATTACCGATACTTTCCAGACCCCGATTTGCCACCATTGGTAATTTCAGAGTCGTTTATCCAAGAGGTTCATAAAAGTTTACCGGAATTGCCACAACAGCGTAGAAAGAGATTTGCTGAGAAATTAGGACTAGGTGACGATAACGCAGGGCGGTTGACGCAGTCGCGGGAAGTTGCGGATTATTTTGAGCAATCGTTAGAGCAATCCCCTGGCAACGTGAAGACAATGGCAAATTGGATTAATGTGGAGCTTATGAGCTATTTGAACAAGTCTGGATTAGATATAAGTCACTCTAAGGTTGATGCCCAAAAACTAGGGCAATTAGTATCAAAAATAGGTGAAGGTACAATATCCGGCAATAGCGGAAAAAAGGTATTGGCGATATTGTGGGACAATCCTCAATACTCAGTTGATGAAGTCATAAAGAAAGAAGGACTGCAGCAGACGGATGATGTTGAGCAGATTGAGAAGTTAGTCGTCGAGGTTTTGGATGAAAATCCAGAGCAGTTGCAACGTTTGAAACAAGGTAATATAAAGCTCCTTGGATATTTCGTAGGGCAGATAATGAAGAAAGATAAAGTTGATCCTAAGAAAGCTAGTGAAATACTTAAGTGCAAACTTGGATTGGAGTAGGCTGGTCGGATTGTTAAGCAAGAGTTTGCTTTGAATAGGAGAATGAAATGAATTCCACATCCGGTGATTCTGCATTTACTAGAAACAATGCAGATTGGATTGGTGCGGAATCCACTTATGCAGGCGCACTCAGTTTTTTAAGACGTCCATACTCAAAGGAAGTTGACCGTTCAGATTTAATTGTTAGTGGGGTCCCTTACGATTTAGCAGTAACCAATCGTCCGGGTGCTCGGTTTGGCCCAAGAGGTTTGAGGTCGGCTTCAACTAATATTGCTTGGCAAGGTTCAACTTGGCCATGGAGATTTGATCCGTTCAAATTGCTCACTGCGACGGATTACGGTGACTGTGAACTGGATCACGGATATCCAAATCTAATTCCGAAGCAAATTGAAGATCATGCTCGTCACTTGCTATCTGGAGGTGCCAAGATTTTGACAATGGGTGGAGATCATTTCATTGCTTATCCTATTCTAAAAGCAGTTTATGAGGAATTTGGCTCGGTTTCGTTAATCCATTTCGATGCTCATTCGGATACGTGGCGTGAGGATGATGAGCGAATAGATCATGGGACTATGTTTTATCACGCAGCTAGATTGGGCTTAGTTGATGCAGAACATTCAGTACAAATTGGGCTTAGAACTTGGAATCATGAAACGCATGGTTTTAATATCATGGATGCTGAATTCGTTCATCGAAATGGCGTTGAAGCAGTGGTAGCCAATACACTAGATATTGTAGGCAAACGAAAAGCATACCTAACATTTGATATTGATTGTTTGGACCCGTCTTTTGCACCGGGCACCGGAACACCGGTGGTTGGCGGGTTGTCAACTTGGCAAGCGCAAAGCATCATTAGGGGATTATGCGGAATTGATTTTACTGGTATGGATTTGGTTGAAGTTGCTCCCGCTTATGATATTGGTGAAATTACGGCATTAGCCGGTGCGAGTATAATGCTTGACTTTATATGTTTGCTTGCTGCACAGAAACACAGTCTAAAAAATGTGCGCCCGTAGCTCAGTTGGATTAGAGTACTAGGCTTCGAACCTAGTGGTCGGGGGTTCGAGTCCCTCCGGGCGTGCCATCTTCAATTCGATTTAATCTGAGAAGCGTTAAGTATCTGTGTGTTATCTTCTTATGTCAGATGCTAATCAGCTAAATTTCAATTTGGTATTGTCGTTGGTGCCGAGGAGAGGACTTGAACCTCCACGGGGTTGCCCCCACTAGCACCTGAAGCTAGCGCGTCTGCCAATTTCGCCACCTCGGCCTGATTAGAAAACGTGAATTATAACCTTTGCTAGCTTTGAATTGAGTGTGTACTCAACCAAAAAAAGTGCCAAGCGAGGTTTTGGAAGTGAAACAAACTAGGTAAGTGCGGTAATACAAAAGACACTTTGCTTTTTCAATTAGTAGGATGCCGATAATTTTCTGTTTTGGAGATTCGCTTCTGAATTTCTCAGATTTGCTTCCTAAAACAGATTGTTTTTCTGTTCAAATTTTCTAAATGTGACAAACAGTGTTTGACGATAACGAAAATAATGAAATTCGATTAACAGTATCACAGCCATTAATTTCGTCAAAAACATCTATGTAGGCTGGTACAGGATATAAATAATTCTGTTAAACATTCTGAGAATAATTACTAACAAAGTCCATTAACTGATTGTAATTGTTAACAACTCGATATATAACATTGTCGTTTTCAGTGCAATTGACAATTTTTTTGAAGTATTTTTTTGCACATTCGATTTTGTTTTTCTCTTGCATCCGCAAGGTCATAGAAGACATTGAACCTTTTGTTTCAGCAACAAAGTAGAAGTGGTGTTGCTTGCCTTTTTGAATTGAAATCGCCCAGTCAGGATTGTAATCACCTACCGGAGTTGGTATCAAAAAATCACGTGGAAGTTTAGCATAGACTGTGACTTCGTAGCTGTTGTCCAGGTCTGTCACAAACTGATTTTCAACGTCCGAATCTGTAATTGCATAATCATAAATATGTTTCTTGAGTTTCTCACTAGTATTGGAAAATCTATATCCCAATTGATTTGCAGTGAAGATACTGATATCAAACTGATCATCAATCTCATTGTAAGTTAGATGTTCAATGATTGTTGTTGCAGTTTGTGGAATGTACTCACTGACGGTCACACCATGATAAACTAAAGTGAGGAGGTAAATTGCATGAAAAGAAAACAGTATACAGCCGAGTTCAAACAGATGATATTTGAGAAGTTGCGTGCCGGGGTGCCGGTGTCGCAGTTGGCACGCGAGCATGAGCCGTCGGCGCAGACGTTGCACCAATGGAAGCGTTCGATGCTGGAGTCCAACGGCAGCGATGCCGAGGCTCAGGCCGAGATTCGTCGCTTGAAGAACAAGGTTCGCCAGTTAGAGGAGGATCGGGACATATTGGAACGAGCTGCGGTCTGGTTCGCTGCAAAAGGTCACGCAGCAGGGACGACCTCGTGAGAGTGTATCAGTTCGTGCTGGAGAACCAGGCCGTATTTTCGGTGACTGCGATGTGTCGGGTGTTGCAGGCCAGCAGGCGTGCGTATTACAAGTGGCGGGAGAACTCGCGTTCCGAGCGCCAGGTTGAAGACGAGCGTCTGATGCGGCGGATTCGCGCCATTCATGCGGATTCGGGCGGGCGTTATGGCGTGCGGCGGGTGGCGGCCATGCTGAGGCGGGAGTTTCCGGGGCTGGGTCTGCGGCGGGTGCAGCGGTTGATGCGTGCCTGCGGTCTGGCGGGTCGCAGCTGGCGGCGCAAGATGACCACCACAGTGCCTGGCGGGCGATGTGCACCTGAGGATCGGGTGTCGCGAGATTTCAATCGCGAGCGATTGGACGAGTTGTGGGTGGCTGATTCGACCTATATTCGTGTGAAGGAAGGCTTCGGTTATCTGGCAGTGGTGATGGATGCTTGCTCGCGGCGCATCATCGGTCGCAGTTTCAGTCGCAGCCATGACACTGAGTTGATGCTGGGCGCCTTGCAGCAGGCGGTGAGTTATCGTCAGGCGGACGGGGTGGTGCACCACTCGGATCGAGGGGTGCAGTATCTGAGCGACAGTTACCGGTCGCGGTGCGAGCAACACGGCATTGAGCAGTCGGTGGGTCGCATCGGCAACAGTTATGACAATGCGGCGGCGGAGTCGGTGTTTGCGACGCTCAAGCGCGAGTTGCCGGTCAACGGGGTGTTGGAGAGTTTTGAAGGGATGCGTACGAAATTGTATGATTACATCGATCGGTTTTACAATGTGGAGCGTTTGCACTCAAGGCTTGGCAACCTGAGTCCGATTGAATTTGAGGAGAATTTGTTGAAAAACTTTAGTTCGGGGCATGCCCCGAACTAAAGTTCAAAGTGGCCAGTTGTAGTAGGTAGTAAGTAGTGGTTACTAAAGATGTGAATTGTGACCCAAAGCGAGTACACCCCATTGTTCACTTATTAACCGAGAAGCTTCGGCGATGAAATGTTCAGGATTTTGTTTGAATTGACTAAAAACAGTTCCTGAAACTTTCGATAAAATATCGGCAACTGTTTGCCGCGTTAACTGCGTGTTATTTGCAATATTTCCAACTAAATCATACTTTACATCTGATTGGGCCAATTTGGCTTGGTCAATGTATGTACCGGTAGTTGTAAAACTGTCACGTATTGTCAATTGTTCAAGAGTAATTGAGTCTTCTTGAACGCCACTCTGAACTTTATATTGTAAGGGAGTAACATGCAAACTACTGAGCGCTGAGACACAATTCAAGACTAATTCACTGGAATCAAATTTCACCCGATAAGTTGCTTTTTGGTTAATTCTACTCCAAAGGTCTCTGAATTCTTTCCTTTTGAAATTTTCGTTTAGAGGGTTAGGCCGCAAGTGGTATCCGTTCTCTATTTTGATTGGCGTTCTATCGTCGATAAAACTATCAATGATTCGAAAAATGCTTTCAGAATATTGGGCTAGGTCACCAGGGAAATTCGCTAATGTATATGCTACTCTTGAATCTCGATATTGTTGAGATATCATATTAAAGTCGTCAATATACTCGCTTCTAATCAGGTGCCGATGAATTATCCGCGCTATATTTGAGGTGATGTTAATTGGTGGTCCTAACTCAGAGTCAACAATTAAACCGATAAATCGAGATTCGGATATTTCTAAAGTGCGGGTTGATAAATTAACTGATATTTCTTGTTGTAAATTTGAAACGAACTCGGAGTAGCTTTCATTAGCTACTACTGTCAAGAGGTTGATATCGTGAACAGATGTCTTATCATCCATCCGGATTCCACTTTGATTCACTGACAGTCTGAGACCGCGTCCAACTTCCTGACGGCGGGAAATATTGCTATCGCTATACTTGAGGATACAAATGCAGAAGATGTTAGGATTATCCCAGCCTTCACGAAGTGCGGAGTGGGAAAATATGAATCGTGTTGGCTCGTTTAATGACAACAACTGTTCTTTGTCTTTAAGAATCAGCTCATATGCGCTTGTATCATCGGAGTCAACCGACTTTCCTTTAACAATGGGATCTTTTAAGCGATTTTTTTTATCAATTGAGAAATATCCATTGTGTACTTTGGCGGTATCTGCCGTTTTGAGGTGCTTGCGGTAAGTTTCTTGATCGCGTGGGATTCTAGTCAAATAATCCGATACGACGGCCTCATATTCTTCTTCAAATATTCTCGCATATTCGCCTTTCTCATCGTTTCGGGTGTAATCTCTATATTTCACAACCGCGTCGATAAAAAAAAGAGAAAGCACTTTGATTCCTTTAGAGAAAATTTGCATTTCTTTTTCAATATGGGATTTTATGGTTTCTCGAATTTGAATGCGACGAATTTGAAGTTCTGACATATCACCATATGCCTCACCTAACCTGATTATGATTCCGTTTGTAAACTCAACTTTAGCTTGGATATAGTTAATTGACGAAATTGTGTAATTTTGATATTGATTAAGGTGGTTAGATTTCACAAACAGATTGTCACCTTGTTTAACACGTCTGAGTTGCCTCCGGACCTTGCCTGACTTTTGTTTCACTTCGAATTCAAGTTGGGCTGTTGGCTTGTTTTTTGTAAGGTCAATACTGTCAAGATACAAGTAAGCGTTTGAACCGTACAAACCTCGTATTTCAATACCTTTGACTGAGATTTTTTTTACAAGCTTCTGGTTATATGCGTCTAAAGCATCAAGCCGGTAGACACAATTGTGGAGTGTCCGATGTGTTGCTGAGTAACGTAATATCATCAATGATCTAAATTTGGAGAGTGCCTCCATAGTTGCGCCACCTTCCATTTTTTGAGGTTCATCTAGAATTAGAATTGGCCTGTTGGAGGCAATTACATCTATAGGCTTGCGAGATTGGAAACTGTCAAGCTGCTCATAAATTCTTCTGTTTTCTGCTGATTTCGAATTAAAGGCTTGGATGTTAATAATCATCACGTTAATTCCAGAGTCAATGGAAAAACTCTCGACCTCATGCAATTGTTTTGAACTGTATACGAAAAACCGAGCTTTTTTACCATAGTCCTCGGCAAAATGGTTAGCAGTAATTCTAAATGAGTTAGTTACCCCTTCACGAATTGCAATACTCGGCACTACCACGATAAACTTTGACCAACCATAACGTTTATTCATTTCGAATATTGTTTTGATATAGCAATAGGTTTTACCTGTACCCGTTTCCATCTCTACATCCAAATGCACACGAGTTGCTTTCAAAGCATTTTTTTTGTAAGCCGAGTTGGTTAAACCTCGCTGTCCCTGCGATTTTAGAGTAGTGAAGCTAGTTAGCGATTCGGATACATGGAGGTGGTGCTGTCGTTGAACCCTATTTATATTTTCCAACAATTGCTGTTCGGTTAACTCTAGGTCTGCATTTTTAAATCCTTCATTTAGAAATGCAATTGTTTGCAGTTCAGAACCAGAATCAATGCGGTAAACTGCACCTTCACTGTGTGGTTGTCCGACAAAACAGTTTACGATGGAATCAACTGCTGTCGTTTGGTGTTCTTGAGTCTTAAACCGAATTTTCATTGTCGAAATTCAAATCGACATGATTTCAGTTGTAGGTGAGTTTTGTTGAATAATTTGTTGAAAGTTAATTTTCAGGTCATCTGATGTTAATCCTGAATCTCGAAAAACTATGCGCGACGGTTTGTAGTCAGTCAGTAAATTAACCAACTCTTCCGTGACACCGATGTCAAAGCAGGCAACAAGTGAATTCTGACCAACAAAAAAAACCTCAAGACCATTTATATGCTCCCGTCTAATCGGAAGCGATAGATCCATACCGCAATCAATTAGCACCTGGAAAAGCAGGTCTTCGGCTTTGCGGTCTTCCTTCAAGTTGTCTACCGTACTGAACAAGTCTTGCTGAGCTAAGTCCTCAGGTCGGTAAAAGATGTCTTTCATATTTGATGAATCAACTTTCAAAGTTCGAAAACCACCATCTACATTAGGATTTTGTTCGCAAATTTTCGCAGACACTCTTTCAATCCTTTCTCTGCATATCGCTGCAATATTTTTTTCAATATTGTTCTGTTCTAGATAGGAGATTGTTTCCTTAAGATCTTTACTGTTAACATCAATTTCCTCGGCTATTTGAACGACAATGAATTTGCGATTGGCACCTTGTGCATTTGTACTCAAAACGGCCTCGGCAGTAGTGCCGCTTCCAGCGAAAAAGTCTAGAACAATTCCTTCTTCTGTGTGGTCTCCTAAACAGATGAAACGTTCTATCAAGTCTACAGGTTTTGGATTTGAAAAAACTACTGTACCGTCAAATAGACGGTTTAGCTTTTCAGTGCCATTTGTTGTGGTACCGACATCATCCCACCAAGTTTTGGCAACTTTACCTCGCTTTTTAGCTTCCGATAGAAAACGTTTTCTTTGTGGCCCAGCTTCTCCAGAAATTCCAAATACTATGCGATGGTCTTGCATCAGTTCGGTGAACTTATTGAAATCATTTTTCCAGCTGGAACCACTACCCGGCGTAAATTCATCACCTGTTTTTGGGTTGAAGATTGAATATTGCTGGTTTGGGCGCCAACCTCCGACTTTGAATGGATCAGCTTTCCACGGTCCACGGTGATCATTGTCAGGGTTTGAAAACCCTTCACCTGTTTCTGGTAACCGAAAATGAGAACGATTCTCTATGAAGTAATTCTTGTCCCTTGCATATACAAGATTGTAGGTATGTCCTACTGAGATGAGGGCTGTGTTAGTGACAGATTTCGTGCTGTTCCAAACAATAGTTCCAATGTGATTTGATTCACCATATATTTCGTCACAGATGTGCTTGAGGTTGTTAATTTCATGGTCACTGATCGAAATGAAAATAACACCGTCTTGTCGTAGCAGATTTCTTGAAAGCCTCAGGCGTGGATAAATGTTAGATAACCAATCTGAATGAAATCTTCCGTTAGTTTCAACATTTGAGACAAGCTGTTGTCCGTTCTCCATTCGATTGGAACGAATCAAATATTCTGTCATGGTAGTATTGAAATCGTCTTGATAAATTCGGTCTTTGCCAGTGTTATATGGCGGGTCGATGTAGATTATTTTGATTTTTCCCAAATAGCTTTCTTGGAGTAATTTGAGCACATGAAGATTGTCACCTTCAATAAATAAATTCCCAGATTTGTAGAAATCTATGCTGTCCTTTTGTATTGGACGAAGTGTTTTTGCCACCGGTGTGTTTGCTATGCGCTTGGCATTTCTTTTTCCTGGCCACTCTAGTCGGTATCGTTCTTGTGATTCATCCACATTAGGGTTTCCCAATTCCTGTTGGAGTTGATTGAAATCTACTGACAATTGGACTCTACCGTGGCTGTCAGTCGCCTCGTTGATGCAACTTGGAAATAGTTCTTGGATTTTTTTAATATTGGCTTGGGTAATATCGGTTGTGTGCATTTTCAGTTTTTTAGCGCGCATACTCCTGTTGCAATTTTAGATAAATGTTGAAATTGGTTTTGTGAGGCTACTTGACGGCAATGTAAGTATTGTCTGTTAGCATTTGATAGTTTGCGTAAAAAACGAATAAAATACAAATAAAACAAAAATTTGAATTCCGATCAGAATATCGATATTTCCGTATTGGGAGTATAAGTTTAAGTAATTGACGTCCAATCTGAATCAATTAATTTGATATATACCTATATTCTAAGTCAATTTGAATGCTAGATAGCGTGTTTTTTATTCTTGTCCATGAGTTTACGCATACAGATTTAAGGCGCGTTTATGCACATCTAGTACACCCCAATTCGATATTTGGCGAGACCAAAAGGCTAAATCAACGTTTTCAAGATAGCATGGGATTTTCAATTAATTTGACGAATAAAGCCCATCAAATAAAAAATCTTTGTTTACTGTTTTATTTCATGCTAAAATAACTTATTTGGTAGATTCTATCAAGCGGATTATGTTTGCCGAATGACTGAATGAACTGATACGCTGACGGCGAACTTGCGGTGAAAATAGCCTCCTGAAATACGGAGGATTAGGAAACCTCGCACCAGCGAGGTTTTGATTTTTAATGACTTGAACGATTTTTTTGAATGGAAGCACTGGCAAACGAAACTGGATTATCTTCATCAAACGGTGGTCTTTATGAGCTGCTTGATGTAAATATCGACAGTTATGGATACGAGCTGGTGCACCTTGAGTTGACAGGGCGGGAGAAATCTCGCGTTCTTCGACTCTATATTGACGCCCCTGGCGGGATAACACTAGATGACTGCGTGTTTGTTAGTCAACAGATCAGTCGCCTGCTTGATGTGGAAGATCCGATCCAAGGACGTTATTCCTTGGAAGTTTCATCGCCGGGCATAGAGCGCCCGCTGGCGAAAAGAGAACACTTTGAGAAAGTGATTGGTGAGAAAGTCGAGGTTGTGACCATGATCAAGTGTGACGGCCGGAAGAATTTTCTTGGTCGGCTGAGCAATGTTGAAGAGCAGTTTATTGTGGTTGAAGTCGATGGCAAGCACTATAGAATCGATTTTGGCAATGTGCGTAAGGCGCGACTAAAGCCAAGTCTTGACAAATTGAAATGATGGGGTTTTAGAATTGTGAGTTCTAGCTACATACCACAAATAGTACAGGCGCTTTCCGATGAGCGGAATCTAGCGCCAGAGGTGATATTCGAGGCATTGGAGGCTGCGCTTGCCGCTGCAGCGAAGAAACGCCATAAGCTTGACATCGATGCCCGGGTCGCAATTGATAAGTCAAGTGGTGCTTACGAAACATTTCGCCGTTGGGAAGTGCTAGATGATGATGTTGAAGTTGAGTTTCCAGATCGTCAGTTGACGCTAACTGAAGCTCGCGAGCAGAAATCGGATATTGTGGCTGGTGACTACATTGAGGAGCTTATTCCATCACGGGCTACAGACCGAATCTCTGCTGCTGCCGCTCGGCAAGTGGTCATGCAAAAAGTGCGTGAGGCTGAGCGCGAACGTGTATTGCAGGAGTACGGGCCACGTAAAGGTTCTATGTTATTCGGAGTTGTGCGCCGTATTGATCGCGGTGATGCCATTGTAGATGTTGGCGGTATCGATGCGTTGTTACCGAAGCAAGCTACTATTATAAAGGATGGTTTGAGACAGGGGGATCGAATTCGTGCAATTTTGAAAGAAGTGCGAAGCGAACCGCGTGGTCCGCAATTGATCTTAAACCGTAGCTGCCCTGAATTGTTGATTGAGCTGTTCAAGCTTGAAGTGCCTGAAACGCGTGAAGGTTTGGTGCAAATTAAGAGCGCTGCTCGCGACCCGGGATTGCGCGCCAAAATCGCAGTGCATGCTGATGATCCGAAGATTGATCCAATAGGCGCATGTGTTGGTGTGCGAGGGTCTCGGGTGCAAAGTGTCTCGAATGAGATAGCTGGTGAAAGGGTTGACATCGTTGAGTGGTCGAAAAATGCGCCGCAGTTTGTTATTAACGCGTTAGCACCGGCGGCAGTTGAATCGATTCATATCGATGAGAATGCCAAGAGCATGGATGTGGTGGTGCTGGAGTCTATGCTATCGATTGCGATAGGACGTGCTGGTCAAAATGTACGACTTGCTTCGCAACTGACTGGCTGGGAACTCAACATTATGACTAGGGATGATTTCGAAGCTAAAAATGCACAGGAAAACTCCAAGTTGTCAACTAACCTAATGGAACACCTCAATGTTGATGAGGATGTTGCCGCGGTGTTGGTTCGCCACGGATATAAGAACATGATGGAAATTGCGTACGCTGATGAAGAAGAATTGGGCAAAATTGAGCACTTCGATGCAGACTTGGCGCAGAAGGTTGTCAGTCGAGCCATGGATGAGGTTCTCAAGGGCGAGATTTTGGACGTCATTCAAGCAGAAGACAATGTGCCAGACGCTTCGTTACTAAAGGTTGAGGGTATGGATCAGGAGACCGCCTCTGTGCTTGCGGCCTACGGTATTCGAACAATGGAAGATCTAGCAGATTGTGCGACCTTTGATCTGATGGAGATCCCGAATATGGAAGAGGAACGCGCCAAAGAGCTCATCATGAATGCAAGAGCACCTATGTTCGCCTCTTCTAGTGAGTAGTGGAGAATAAGCTGATGCCAGTACCTGTTAGAGATTTCGCTTCTAAGCTCGGAGTAGATAACGAGCGGGTGATATCCATGCTCGCTGAAGCAGGCGTTACTGACAAAACCGCCGAAAGTATTCTAACTGATGAAGAAAAACGGCTTTTAATGCGGCATATGCACAAGGGGCGATTGCGGTCTGCTCAGAGACCAAATACTCAGCAAGTCCACTCGTCTGGGCGCGGTTCCGCTAGGCCACATGACACAGTCGTAACTATCAAAGACGCCGGACCGACGCTCAAGCCTAGGCGGCCAGTTTATAAAAAATCGGTTGTTGTAGAGGATGGTGCTGAACCGGATGTTGTGCATCATGAAATTCAAAACCAGGAACAAGTTAATGCAGTTGAAGCTACTGAAGAAGCGACTCAGACAGTAGAAGTTGACAAGCTGGTGGAAGTAGAGGAACCGTCCAAGGGAGCTGTTTCGGAAAAAGCGCAAATCGAGGATAAGCAATCTGAGGTTGTTGTAGAGGAAGAGCAACTTGAGGTCGTTACCGTTGAGCAAAAACAACCCGAGATTGTTGACAGACCTGAAGAGTTGAATGCATCTGAATCATCGTCCATTCAAATTAATGGAGCAACTGTCGCAGAACCGACTCAGACTGAAACTGAGGTTAAATCTGTTAAACCTGCGTCTAAAAAGGAGAAAAAAACGGCTGTTAAACCTGTAAAAATTTCTGAAAAGATAACTTCGAAGAAGAAAACAAATGATATAAATTCCGGAAAAAATGGTGAGCGGTTACATATTGCTAAAGGGAAGAAAAAGCTTCAGCGAGAGCGAGAACGTGCTAAACGAACCGCATTGTCAGAGGATAAGTATGCTCAGCACGGGTTCCAGACACCGCAGGATACGCCAGTATACAAAGTGCAGATTTCTGAGTCCAATCCAATCAAAGATATAGCTCAAGCTATGTCTGTCAAGGTGCAGGAGTTGATTGCAAAACTGATGTCGGACTTCAAGATGGTTGTGAATATCAATGGGTCTATTGACCATGACACTGCAACACTAATTGTAGAAGAAATGGGACATGTTCCTGTCGCGGTAGATCAAGAGAGTATTGAATCACAACTTGTGGGCACAACCCAAGATGAGCATCCCAACTTCCCGCGCCCGCCAGTGGTAGCGGTAATGGGACATGTCGATCACGGCAAAACTACTTTGCTAGATAGTATCCGCTCAACCAAGGTTGCTGCTGGCGAAAAGGGAGGCATCACGCAACATATCGGCGCTTATATGGTAGAAACCCCGCGCGGCAAAATTACTTTTTTTGATACGCCTGGGCATGAAGCGTTTGCTGCGATGAGGGTGCGAGGTGCCAAGGCTACAGATATTGTGATACTCGTAGTGGCAGCTGATGATGGGGTGAAGCCCCAAACAGTGGAAGCCATCAATCACGCTCGCAATGCAGAAGTGCCAATCATCGTTGCTATCAACAAGATAGATAAGACGAAATCTGATGCCAACCGTGTGTTGCGGGAGTTGACGGAATACAATGTGATAGCTGAAAGTCTTGGTGGCGCTGTTCCAGTAGCTGAGATTTCAGCGTTGAAGTGCACTGGAATTGACAATCTCTTAGAGCTGGTTCAATTGCAGGCAGAGCTGATGGACCAGCCACTAGAGGCACCAATCGAAGGTCCAGCGAGTGGTGTTGTTGTTGAGGCACGTGTAGACCGTGGTCGAGGTGCAGTTGTAACAGTGCTTGTGCAGAAAGGCACATTGAATGTTCGCGACAATGTAGTCGCTGGCATGCAACGTGGAAAAATTCGGGAGTTGACTGATTACAAAGGCCATCGGGTAGAGCAGGCGACACCTTCTGAGCCTATCGAAATAATGGGGTTCAAGGAGCCACCGTCAGTTGGAGACACATTTATTTGCACACCTGATGAAAAGACCGCGCAAAGACTTATAGAGTTTCGCTCACAGCAGAAAAAAGATCCTGGAACTAGATCGGATGAATTAGTCTTTGACTTGTCAAATGATAAGAAAGTTGTTTATCTGTTGATTAAGGCAGATGTGAGTGGTTCTGCAGAAGCTTTATCGGAAGCTGTGCGAAACCTATCGACGGAAGAAGTTGAGGTTAGGGTTGTTCACGAAATGGTCGGTGGTATCAATCAATCTGATGTCAATCTAGCAATTGCTGCCGGTGCATCTATTATCGCATTTAATGTGCGGGCCGAGTCTACAGCCAAACGCTTGATTGAAACGAATGGGATTGGCGTGATCTACAGTGGTGTGATCTATGAGGCGATAGATGCGGTAAAAGATCTAATTGCTAGCAAGACTGAGCCTAAGTATGTAGATGAGGTTGTTGCAACAGTTGATGTCCGAGACGTTTTCAAGATATCCAAGATTGGAACTATCGCTGGTTGCTATGTTGAAGAGGGCACAGTAAAGAACAAGATGCAGGTACGAGTGTTGCGTGACAACATAATAATTCACAGTGGTGTGATTGACTCGTTACGCCGCTTCAAGCATGATGTCCTTGAAGTCAAGTCTGGATTAGAGTGTGGTATTCAGATCCGCAACTACCACGATGTTCAAGTCAATGATCAACTTGAAGTCTATGAAATGCGGGAAGCTAATTAGCTTCGATAATATCAAAATTCATCATGGCATGACTAAACACAGTAGTAATATAAGATCGTTTACCAGGAAACACAGGTTTGGATCGAAGCAAAAAAATTGGATCGCTTTTGCATCGGGAACTTAGCATGATACTTGAGACAAGCATTTCAGATCCCAGAATTGCTAAAACGACGATTACCGAGGTTGTTATGACCAAAGATCTAAATAATGTAAAAGTGTTTCTTACTAGCTCTGAATCTGAAGAAAAGCTGAAAACGAGTGTGTTGCATTTGAATCAAGCCCAGTCATATATTCGCCATGAGCTTAGTGATAGATTGAACTTACGTCACACACCGGAAATTCAATTTTTAGCGGATGAACTGCCGACGCGTAGTTCGCGGGTGTTGAGTTTGATTGAGCAATTGTCAACAACAGAAGGAAAAGGTCAGTAGTGCAGCGTGATAAAGTGAAGCCAGAAGTCAATATGTCTGGTGTGCTGCTGCTAGATAAACCGGAAGGCATTTCTTCTAATTTAGCGTTGCATCAAGCGAAGTCACTTTTAGACGTTCGAAAGGCCGGTCACACCGGCAATCTCGATCCAATTGCCACTGGTCTATTGCCAATTTGTTTTGGCGATGCGACCAAGGTTGCAAGTTTTTTCCTAGATGCAGACAAACGATATCGTACCCGGATTCGGCTTGGCGAGTCGACTGAAACCGGTGACCGAGACGGCCGAATAATTGAGTCTAGGCCAGTTTCATTTTCCAGAAAAAAACTCATTAAGATTCTTGAGGAATTTGTTGGAACTTTCGAACAAGTGCCACCAATGTACTCAGCTGTCAAATTCAAGGGTGAGCCGCTTTACAAGTATGCTAGAAAGGGTATTGATATCAAGCGACAACCGCGGCAGGTGCAAGTCTATGAGATTGAGTTGCAAGATGTGAGTAATGAGGAATTCGAGATTGAACTCAGTTGTTCACGGGGGTTTTACGTTAGGGTGCTAGCGCAAGATATTGGTGACAGACTAGGTTGCGGAGGTCATGTCTATTCATTGCGGAGGCTGGGTGTTGGGCATCTAAGTATCAACGATAGCTATACCTTGGACAATATCCGTAATATCCCTACAGTTGAGCAACGCAGGCAGTTGGTTATCCCCGGTGACCAAACACTTACACATTTGCCTAAAGTTGACTTATCCTTCGATGCAGCTTACTATCTCTGCCGTGGACAAACTGTGCGCGCCGGTGATTTTCATTCTGAAGGAACGGTCAGGCTTTATGAGAATACGGTTGGATTTCTTGGAATTGGTACTTCGCTTGGGGATGGTAGAGTTGCTCCTAAACGACTTTTCCACACACCGAGCGCTTGATATCAAGTATTATTATCAACACCCGCATTAAGTTACCAGTCTCCAGGTGTCAAAAGTATTATTTTTCCTTAAGATAGAGTCTCGCGAAAAACTATCGCGAGGTCAAATCGTTGGAAAACCAAACTATTCAAAATTAACCTACATTGAGAGTAAAAAATGGCTCTATCCACAATTGAAAAAACAAGTGTGATCGATGAGTATCGGCGTAGTGCCGAAGACACAGGATCGCCAGAAGTCCAAGTCGCTTTACTGACCCAGAGAATCAGCGGGTTGACTGAACACTTCAAACAGCACAAGCATGACCATCATTCCCGCCAAGGCTTATTGCGTATGGTTAACAGACGACGCAAGCTTTTGGATTATCTGAGGTCGAACGACGCGGAGAAATACCGTGAACTGATTTCCAGGTTGGGATTGAGGAAATAATTAGATGCACACTGCTAGGGAGATATTTTAATGAGCAAATTTGCAGAAACTAGGTTTCAATATGGTGCCAACCAAGTACACATGGAAACTGGAAGAATCGCGCGACAAGCAACAGCGGCTGTTGTTGCTAGCATGGGGGACACATCGGTATTGGTTACTCTGGTTGCTGAAACTGAGCCCAAAAACTTCAATTTCCTTCCTCTCACGGTTGAGTATGAGGAGCGAACTTACGCGGCTGGACGAATACCCGGAGGATTTTTCAAGCGAGAGGGCAGACCTTCGGAAAAAGCCGTTCTAACTTGCCGGTTAATCGACCGCCCATTACGGCCGCTATTCCCGAAAGGATTTTGCAATGAGGTGCAAATCATAGCCACCATCATGTCGGTTGACCCGAACATCGACCCAGATGTAATTGCTATGCTTGGTGCCTCAGCGGCAGTCAAGATATCAGGTGTTCCTTTCAACGGTACCTTGGGTAGTGCCCGAGTCGGTTACATTGATAATGCCTATGTGTTGAATCCTCAGATGGACATTCTGCAAAGTGAATCGAAGTTGGATCTGGTTGTTGCTGGTACTCGCGATGCGTTGCTGATGGTTGAATCGGAAGCGAATAATCTATCAGAGCAACAGATGTTGGATGCTATTATGTTCGGACATCGAGAAATGCAGACCGCAATTGATGCAATAGATGATCTCGCCGCACAAGCCGGTAAACCCAAATGGGACTGGCAACCGGAAGAATCTGACGATGAACTCGCTACCAAAATTGACGAGATGGCACGCCCATTGATTGAACAGGCCTATAAAATTGCGGAAAAAACGGAGCGACAAGACGAGCTCTCTAATATTCGGTCTAATGTAATTGAGGAGTTATCGCCGAGTGAAGATGATAGCGTAGCGTCAAACATTAAGGATGAACTCAAGAACATTGAGTCACAAATTGTGCGTGGGCGTATTCTATCCGGTCAGCCGCGCATCGATGGGCGCGATAATCGGACGGTGCGGCCAATAGATGTAAGGACCCGAGTTTTTCCTCGCACCCATGGCTCGGCGGTGTTCACGCGTGGTGAAACTCAAGCACTTGTTATTACAACCTTGGGAACTGAACGGGATGCTCAGATTATTGATGCTTTGGAAGGTGAGCATCGTGACCCGTTCCTTTTGCACTATAACTTTCCGCCTTTCTGTGTTGGCGAAACGGGAAGAGTTGGTTCGCCAAAACGCCGTGAGATTGGTCACGGACGATTGGCTAAACGAGCAATTGCTGCGGTTTTACCTGAGCGGGAAAAGTGTCCGTATGTGATTCGCGTGGTTTCTGAGATCACAGAATCCAATGGCTCAAGCTCTATGGCCACGGTTTGTGGCACTAGCCTTTCGTTGATGGATGCTGGTGTTAAAATTTCCGCTCCAGTGTCTGGTGTTGCAATGGGATTAATCAAGGAGGGTGATAACTTCAAGATTTTGACCGATATCCTTGGTGATGAGGATCATCTTGGTGATATGGACTTCAAGGTTGCCGGCACAAAAACAGGAATCACGGCATTGCAGATGGACATAAAAATTGACGGTATTACAGAAGAAATTATGAGTCAAGCATTAGAGCAAGCAAAAGAAGCTCGCTTACATGTCCTTGATGAGATGGCCAAGGCGCTTGATGCTCCGCGAGAGGATATGTCTGAATTTGCGCCTCGTATCATAACCATGAATATTAGCCCGAGCAAGATTCGAGATGTGATTGGTAAAGGTGGTGCTACAATTCGCGCTCTTTCTGAGGAAACTGGGGCTACCATTGATGTTAATGATGATGGCGTAATCAATATAGCATCGGTTGACAAGTCGGGCGGTGAGGCTGCAAAAGAACGTATCAAGCAAATTACCTCGGACGTGGAAGTCGGTAAGATATACAGCGGTTCCGTTGTAAAACTCATGGATTTTGGTGCGTTCGTCAATATCTTGCCTGGGCGTGATGGATTAGTTCACATTTCACAGATTTCACGAAAACGTGTGAATCAGGTTTCAGACGTGCTAAGTGAAGGGGATGTAGTCAAAGTTAAGGTTCTTGAAGTTGACAAGCAAGGACGCATTCGGCTCAGCATGAAATCGCTTGAAGAATCTACAATGTACTGAGGTTGAAATCGTTGTAGTACTTTGAGAGTACTTGTTCAGCGGGTGCTTAGTGCATCAGTTTCAATCAACGGCACAATTGTTGGTGAAACGGGCCGCGGCGTTTTGCTGTTTGTTGGCTTTACTCATGGGGATGGTATAACTGAAGTTCTGAATTTGACACAAAAGGTTGTCAATTTGAGAATATTCTCAGATGGGAGTAATCGGTTGCAATTTTCACTGCTTGATATTGACGGTGAGATTCTAGCAGTACCTCAGTTTACGCTTTATGGATCAACAAACCGAGGTCGCCGACCAGATTTTGGTGCCACCCTTGAGCCAGAACTCGCTGAACAGCTTTTTGACGAGTTTGTAGCCGCACTAGCGAACTACAGCAACTTGAAAATTAAGCAGGGTGTGTTCGGAGAGGATATGAAAGTGAAGCTGGTAAATGATGGACCTCTCACTTTGTTGCTAGAGAAATCATCTTAGCTGATTGTTAGTTATGGATTTAACTCAGAAATTGTATCGGTTGACCACGTACTGAATCATCAATTTGTCCTTCGGCATAGGCGACCTGTCCACCGACGATTGTGAATGTTGGCCAACCGACAAGTTCTTGTCCTGCAAATGGACTCCAACCAACTTTAGTAAACATTTCTTCATTCTTGACCGGACGATATTTGTCCATGTTGCAAACTGTTATATCTGCATCATAACCTTCGTCCAGCTCGCCTTTGCTAATTATTCCATAAACCTCAGCTGGTCGCCAGCACATCCACTTCATTATCTGTTTGAGAGAGCAACGCTCTGCTTTGAAAGCGGTTAGCATTAACGGTAGTGAAGTTTGCACGCCAGGCATGCCAGATGGTGACTCAGGATATGGCTTGGCTTTTTCGGCTAGGGTGTGAGGAGCATGATCTGTGGCAATGAAATCAATCGTTCCATCTTGCAGTCCGTTCCATAGTGCTGATTGGTCTGAATGCGCTCGAATTGGAGGGTTCATCTGCATCAATGTGCCAAGTCGATCATAGTCATCTTCGGTTAGGAAAAGGTGATTCGGTGTGCATTCGACTGTTATAAGATTTGATTTATGATCTCTTAAGTACTTGACTTCTGCTGCTGAGGTTAAATGCAAGACATGCAACCTGCGGTTGAACTCAATTGCCAATTCAGCAGCTCTTCGGGTTGCTAGCAACGCGCATTCGACATCGCGCACTTCAGTGTGCTTTCTCACCGAAATTGGACTATTTCTGTTTTCAACAATCGACTTTATTCGTTGACGCAAGCGGTTTTCGTCTTCTGCATGAACCGCGATCAACCGGTCACCATTCGCAAAAATGTTTCTGAGATCTTCTTCTTTATGCACCAACAAGTTGCCGGTGCTGGATCCCATGAAAATTTTAATACCACACGCTGGTTTAGCAGTATTGATGCTGTGAAGATTATTTGAGGTTGCACCGATAAAAAATCCATAGTTGGCGCAAGAGACTTTGGCAGCGTGAGCAAGTTTTGCATCTAGTGCCTGCTGGTTTATCGTAGGTGGATTGGTGTTAGGCATTTCTAGAAAACTGGTAACACCTCCGCCAACAGCGGCTCGGGAACCGGAAGCGAGATCTTCTTTATGGGTATTACCAGGGTCGCGGAAGTGAACTTGTGCGTCAATGACACCAGGTATTACGAGCTGTCCGTTAACATTTAGTTCGCGTTGCGCAGTGGCATCAATACTTGCGCTAATTTTTTCTATTCGACCTGCGCAACAGGCAATATCCTGCTGAGAGGTTTGGCCGTTCTTCTGAACGACTAAACCTTCGCGGATAATCAAATCATAGTTTGTCAATTTTCTGTCAGTTATTCAGATGAATTTTTATCAAAACGCATTTATGAGCTAGATATAAAGCAAAATCATGCATTTAACAACCCATCAATACAATATTAGCTTATAGCCCTTAAATTATATGAATTATTTGGTTCTTATATTCCTGCTTAACGATTTGTGCAGAAAAAGTATCCTGTTACTAAACTTATGAAAATAGAAGACAAGACAGAGAAGTTGTTGATGGTGATTGAGTCAAGTGGAGGCAAAGCAAACAACAAATTGCGCTACCGGCGTCTACTCAGTGCAGTTTTGCGTGTTGTGAACCTTGATTTCCACAAATAGAAATGTTTGCTGAATTTAAGTTAGATCTCTGTTTGAAAGCGATACGCACTCCACCCCAAAGAATACTATTTATTTGTTTTTTTTGTTATATGTAATTTTTGTTTCCTTACATTTTCTTTTTTCCTGGTCCACTGAAGCTATTGAAAATTTACTTGTAAATTGAAAAATATCTAGACCTCGTCCCAAAGTAATTATCCAACCAGTATCTGTCTCTATCCAACGATCATGCAGACCATTATCATTATTCATTTCTTTCAATTCCCACTTGAGATCAATGTTATGTTCGGATTTCAGTTCCTGTTTCAAATTATTGAGGTATTTCTTAATATCCGATTCATTGTATGCGTAATATCCCGTTATTAGATGTAGTTGTATTGGTTCATCATTAGCATCTACTAGAATTGTGCAAAAACTAGTGAAATTGCTCATTTGGTAAGGATTTATGATGTATGGATCACAGATCTTAACGAATTTAGCCCCTCGCAAATAACGGAAGAATAGGCTTTTGTACGTCACTCCATTTTGTCCATGTGAAATAGTTATTGTCTTTTCTTCTGGATTAATGTCGGGTGGGTCAGTTTCAATTTGTTCTGGTTTGGTTTCATCCGGTGGAATTCTTCTATTTCCCACAAATTGAATACAGCAATAGCAATGCTCAGCATCAACTATCTTACAGATAGATTCGATGCCTTTGTCAACTTTTAGTTGAATCATTACAACGCTGTAAATTTCTATACTGGAATCTTCATATTCACCGAATATGGGAATAAAATCTTGATGTTTAATCACAGCCAAAGCAGGATCAAAATTTGACTTGTCTTCCCATACACTAAGCATGCGTCGAATGGCTTGAATCTCGTTATCTGCATCATACAATCCATGATAGTCACCATTATCGGGGTCAATTTGGGAATCAGTACCAGTCCAAATGTTATATGTGTTCATTTGATTCTTTATTTAAATTGAATGATATTTACAAGGATGTTTAAAATGTTATCAAGACACCTATTCTACACACTCCAAGTCGCATTAATGATTACGATTCTCTCGGATTTCGTCCAAAGTCTTGCAGTCTAGGCACAGTGTTGCTGTTGGTCGCGCTTCAAGACGACCTAACCCGATTTCAATCCCACAACTGTCACAATAGCCATAACTACCCGTTTCAAGACGTGTAATTGATTCTTCAATTTTTCGTATTAAACGTCTTTCCCGGTCGCGGTTCCTGAGTTCAATTGACATATCAGTTTCTTGGCTAGCGCGGTCGGTAGGGTCGGGGTGATTAATTGTTTCATCCTGTAAGTTGTTGACGGTTCGTGAAGATTCGTCAAACAAGCTTTGTCGCCATATAGTGAGTAAATTCAGAAAATGCGCTTTTTGCCTTTCGTTCATATACACTTCATTTTTCTTCGGCCTATATGACTTTATTTGTGTTGTGTCAAATTCTGGTTCCAAGTTTGAAGTACTCTTGTGCTTTGTGTAAAATATAAAAGAAAGAGTATATTCTATACTCTTCATACAGGAGTATGTAATTAGAGACGGCATTTGTACTACATTTGCTGTCTAAAATCAAGTGAAGACTGAAGTCGTTGGTCTTCAGAGTATTTTCTGCACTTTTTATACGTGAGTGTCACCTATGTTTAAGCTTTGTTATTCCTCAACCTCGCCGTATGTTCGCAAGGTTTCAGCTTCGGTTATTGAGTGTGGGCTCGATAATCAAGTTGAAAATAAACCGGTCAATCCATGGGCGCCTGATACTGATTTGCCACAGCTAAATCCTCTTGGCAAGGTACCGGCGTTAACTCTTGAAAATGGTCAGACGCTGTTTGATTCACCGGTAATCTGTGAGTATCTTGACAGTATTAATGGACAGCATAAACTATACCCATCTAGCGGAAAGGAACGCTGGGTAGCGGTCCGGTTGCAAGCAATAGCCGATGGCATCTTAGATGCAGCGGTGGGCCGTATTCTTGAAGGTCGACGTCCCCAGGAGCAACGTTCACAATCAGTTTCAGATCGTTATCGCGTTGCAGTTACTAGGTCACTAGATGTGCTTGAGCAAGAAGTTGGCAAGTTTGCAGATGATTTTACAATTGGACAATTGTCTGTAGCGGTTGCATTGGGGTATTTAGACTTTCGATTTGCATCGGAAGATTGGAGAATTGGGCGAACAGCACTCTCAAAATGGTTCGAATCAGTTTCATCTCGACCGTCATTGGCGAGAACGGTTCCACACGAATAAACCTATAGGGTATAGGGTGAGTACATCATTGCGGTGAAGGAATTGTTTTCAGCGGTACTAGCTTGCCTCACACATCAAATTTTGAAATAGCCGAGGCTTGTTTTTTTATTAATCTGAAGATAATCAACAGTCACAGAATTGCAATTACAGCGCATTAAATTAGCCGGATTTAAATCGTTTGCTGATCCAGTGACGATTGACGTACCGAAAGCTCTCACAGGAGTTGTTGGTCCCAATGGCTCCGGAAAATCAAACGTGATAGACGCAATGCGCTGGGTAATTGGAGAGTCTTCGGCTAAAAGCCTGCGCGGAGAATCGCTTGATGATGTGATCTTCAATGGTTCATCTCAGCGCAAACCGGCAGCACGCGCCAGTGTTGAACTCTTGTTCGATAATTCTTTGAATCGCGCATCAGGACAATGGTCTAAATACGTTGAAATCTCGGTGCGCCGTACTGTAACTCGCGACGGAATATCTGAGTATTTCATAAATGGCACTCGGGCACGCCGTCGCGATGTGAGAGAGTTGTTTCTTGGCACGGGATTTGGCCCTCGTTCCTACTCAATTATAGAGCAGGGCATGATTAGTCGAATTGTTGAAGGCAAACCAGAGGACTTGTCATCGTTTATTGAAGAAGCATCAGGTGTGTCCAGATTTCGAGAGAAACGACATGAAACAACACTCAAGATAAAACGCGTTGAGGAGAATTTAGAGCGGTTGGGGGACCTGCGCTCTGAACTTGCAATTAGATTACGTCAACTCAAATATCAGGCTGATGAGGCTAATCGTTACCGTAAGCTGAAAGTGAAAGCTCATAATTTTCGTGTTAGTATGTTAGCGTTTGAATGGGGCAATTTACATAAGCAGACTAGCCAGCTCGAATCAGGTGTGCAGGAGCTTGAAATAGAACTAGAAAAGCGTACCACGTCTGTACGAACTGCAGAAGCCGATCTTGAAAGTTCTCGAAAACGTCAGATTGAACTGCAAACCCGGCTGAATGACCTGCAGATGGAACAATACCGTTTGAACGCTGATTTGTCAAACCTTGAAGAGAAGATCAAGGACAGTGCTGAAAAGAAATCTGCTTTACGTACAGATATAGCCCTTAAAAACGATGAGATTCGGGAAATTGAAAAATCGATTGTAAGTGTTACAAGCAAGGGAAAAGTGGCACGCTCGGAACTGCAGCGTTTTGAGGGGCTGTTGACTGAAACTGACAGCTTGCTACAAGAAAAGAACGAGCAATTGGAGCAAGCGGAGCGTCAGCTTGAAAACATTCAGAAAAAGCTGGAACAACTGAGTACTAAAGTGATAGACGCAGTTCGACGACGCGAATCTACGGCTGCGACACTTGAAGAACTAGATCGAAAGTTCAAGCTCAATGCGGGTGAGATAAAAACTCTTAATGAAGAAATGGAACAACTTGAATCTCAGGTACAGTCAGACCAATTGGATTCAACAGAAATTGAAGTGAGCGAACTGTCAAAAACTAGTGAGCAGATCCAGTCTGAAATCAATCTTCTTGAAACAGTGGTATTGAAGCAACGCGAACTGCGCGAGTGTTTGCTAGATGAGCTTGAATCTGAGAGTGAGCGTTTGCAAGAAACCAAAGTTAAACTTGGCACGCTCAAGCGAAGCCTTGAAGCGACGCAATCTGACCACAATGAGTCTATTATTAAATGGATGGCTGATAAAGGTTTGAGCGAAGCAAATTTCCTGCATTCCCAAATCAGGGTTGAGAATGATTGGGAACGGGCTGTGGACCGCGTGCTTGGTGAGAAGCTATCTGCGGTAAAGGTCAATGATCTTTCTCGCACTGTACTTGAGGTCAACGATCAAAAGTTTAATAACAGTGCTTATTTTGTTGAAGGTGATAGTGAACAATCATCTCCATATCCAGCACAAGCATTGGCTAGTTTTGTAGCGAGCGAAGGCCAAGTTGCTGAAAAATTGCTAACTGGAGTTTATGTCGCTGATTCGCTTGAAGATGCGCTTGAGCGTCGTGCTGATCTTGATACCAGCGAATGTCTAGTAACGGCAGACGGAGCCATGTTAGGCAGATATTGGTATTCGCCAGCGGTAGCCGAGGAAGTGCCTTCAGGGTTGCTTGAGTCTGCAAAATTAATGCGTAAGCTGCACAATCAAGTGCTACAGGATGAGGAGCAGCAAAGTCTCAGAAAAATCAAGATTGCTGAAACAAAAACTCAAATTGATGCTTCCGACGCGCGTTTGGCAGGTTTTCGAGAAAAACTGTCAATTGCAATGCGAAAATTGGGGATTGCAAACGCCAAGCTGAATGAATTTCAATCTCGTAAAGCGCTTGATAATAGTAAACTAGAACAAATAAGACAGCGAATTCGCCAGTTACAAGACAGCCAAGTTGAAATAAAGCAAGAACAGATGGTTTTACGAGACGGCCTTGAATCTGAAAACAGGAAGTATGCGCAGTTGGAGCAAGAAAAATATGAAATGCACTCAGAAGCAAAGCTTCGAAACTCAGATTTGAAAGAGTTGCAAAACAGTGTAAATGAAATAGTGCTAAAACGCCACGGCTTGGAACTTGAACAACACAAATGTAAGTCAGATATTGATTCATCTGGCAAATTGTTGGAAGATTTAGCGCAACGCAAAGCTAAACTCAGAGACTCTGAGGCGTATCTCAAAGCTAAATTGGACGAAGATAGCGATCCGACGTTGTCATTGAAAGAACAATTATCTAAACTTGTGGATAAGATTAAACGCTGTGATGGAAAACTAGCTGAGGTTCGCAGTAGCTTTGATGAAGCTGAAGGTGTTTATAGAAAATTGGACAAACAGCGCGTTTCGTACCAACTGTCGGTTGAGGAGGTTAATAGTAAGCTACAAAATAGAAGATTGGAGTTAGGTCGGTCATCTGTTCAAGCCGATGAAATACGGAGCAAAATTGATGAGTTAGACGCGAATGTTGAAGAAGAATTGGAAAAAATATCAGATGAATATGATTATGACAGCACGTCAGACAAGCTAGCAAGAACTGTTGCTCGTATTGAAAACGCCGGTCCGGTTAACCTAATCGCGGCAGACCAGTATGCAAAAGAAAGCGAGCGTGGCAAATATCTTGAATCTCAGCACGATGATTTACAGCGTGCGTTAGATACTCTTCACGAAACAATCATCAAGATTGATCGAGAATCACGAGAACGTTTTATTGAAACGTTCAGTATTGTCAATTCAGAGTATCAGCGACTTTTACCAATTCTGTTTGGTGGCGGTAACGGGCATCTAGAATTGATAGGCGAGTACCCTGAAAACGCTGGCATGCGTATTTTTGCTCGACCGAAAGGGAAACGAATTCATAATATTCAATCACTATCTGGTGGTGAAAAAGCATTGACTGCTGTTGCTCTGATTCTGTCATTTTTTCAGTTGAATCCGGCTCCAGTATGTTTGCTTGATGAAATCGATGCACCGTTAGATGACGACAATGTTTACCGTTTATGTAACAGTTTACGTGATCTGGCAGAAGGTACGCAGTTAATACTAATCACACATAACAAAATCACAATGGAATATGTAGATACCTTAATCGGCGTAACAATGCCTGAACCGAACGTGTCAAGGGTGATTTTTGTCGATATTCAGGAGGCGCAGGAGTACGCTGCATGACAATGATGGAGTTGAGTAATGCCGGTTAAATCTATCCGTTCATTGTTTGTTGGTAAAAAGAAAGATGTTTCCGGAAACACTTTTAGAGAGCTTGGTCGAGACGGAAGATCAAATAGTAGCGATACGGAAATTTTGCCGGTGTGGCCATTTGGAGGCGACGGTGTGCAGGAACATTTCGATCATTCAATTGATGAGGACAACGAATCAACTTACCCAACAGCGGATATCCAGCTGCCAAATCAAAATTACAGTGGACACGAAAACGACAATGTGGCTGGTGCCCAGGTAGATCAGAATTTTGATGGATGCACGAATGAAGCATTAGGGTCCATGCACAATGAGAATCGATTATCCCCAGCCAGTTCGTCGTATGAGAGAGCGGAACCCGTAATCAGGCCGGTTGAAATCGGGGATCAGGAAGAAATACGATTTGTTTCTACGGACGCCTCAGTTGCTGGATATGAGGAAAATTCGGTCATTGACTTCCTTGAGGTCGATGAATCTGTTGTCTTCCCTGATTATTGCCAAAGCCAGGATCGATTGATTGATTTGCTATGTTGGCTGCCGGAATCAAACCAATCTATCAGTCGCAAAGAGCTTATGCTTCACGTGCGAGACTATCGTCAGTACTTTAATTTCCCATACTCTGTCTTGGGACTAGACATTCGTACTGGCAATTGGAGTAATGTAGAATCGGGTGATTCGATGGGTCCGTTTTCAGATTTGATTATGACATTGCAGCTGAATCATAACGGTAACGCAGTTGCTGAGAAAGATTGGTGGAAGTTTGCGAATGTAGCCGATGAGATTTCTGGGTTGCTTTCTCGGGATTTTTTCCTTTCGATGTCGTTGGAGTCAACGTTGGTTGAATCGAACCTGCTCGCAGAAAAAGTGCGTGAGTTCAGTGTGCAAGCGGCTTTGTATCTTGAATCTACTGGTGTTCAACACTTTTCAGAACGGGCAGTTCAGTATTTGGCACGGCAATTTAATTTGCAAGCGCGAACAGGTGGCAGTGAATATGTAAGGTTTGATACTACCGGAAACTCAACAACTCCCCTATTTGTGATGACTCCTCTCAATATGGCTAACAGCGAACCCAGTTTAGGGCTAGATTCTGAATCGAATCGATGTACCTTGATGTTCTGCTGCGATTTGGCATGTGTGAATGATCCGCGCCAAGCGTTCAGAACGATGGTCGATGTAGCAAAGGAAATGGAAGATCAATATCCACTGGTTTTATTCAACGAGGAGCGCGTGATCGTAGATGAGAAATTCATTCGTTACACTTGTGAAGAGGTAGATCTTTTTTTTCAGAATATGCTTAATTTTGGCATTTCGCCAGGCCAAGAAACTGCATTGCGACTCTTTACAGCTAGTGATTTATCTGAAGATAATCAGTTAGAAATAAATTCCAAGAAGTTGTCGTTGTTCAGTTTAGTTCGATAATCATGTCAAATGATAGAGAATTGAAGGAGCGTATCAGATCACTTCGAGAGCAAATTAAACAACACAACTACGCTTACTATATTCTTGATGACCCGGCTATAACCGACCAAGAGTATGACAAGCAATTCAGAGAGCTTCAACAACTTGAAGTCCAACACCCGGAATTTCTAAGTAGTACCTCACCCACACAGAGGGTTGGTAGTCCGGTCAGCGGCGCTTTCGGGGAAGTTAGACATGCGGTTTCGATGCTATCTCTCAATAACGCTTTTGATGTCAAGGAGGCTGAGGATTTTGATCGACGAGTTCGGGACATGCTTGGGGTTGAAATTGTAGACTATGTGTTTGAACCGAAAATTGACGGGCTAGCTATCAGTATTATTTATGAAAAAGGTAAATTGACGTTGGCCAGTACGCGTGGAGATGGCGCGGTGGGGGAGGATGTTACTGCCAATATTCGAACCATTCGCAGCGTTCCGCTTGAGCTTAGGACAGACTTTCCGCCAGAATTGCTAGAAGTGCGAGGTGAAGTGTTTATTAGCCGATTAGGTTTTAAAGCACTCAATGCGCGACAAATCGAGACAGGTGCCAAGACTTATATGAATCCTCGAAATGCGGCGGCGGGCAGCTTGCGTCAAAAAGATCCAAAGATTACGAGTACTCGGCCGCTTGATGCAATGTTCTATTCGATTGCACGTATTGTTGGTGCAAATGACTTGGATTCGCAAAGTGAGCAGTTTGAACAGCTGAGTTTATTTGGTTTTAAGGTTTCCCGTGAGGTAAAGCAGGTGCGAGGCATTTCTGAGTGTCTTCGTTTGCGATTGGAATTACAAGAAAAAAGGGATCGCTTGAACTATGATATTGATGGTGTGGTTTATAAAGTTAACCGACGGTCAGAACAAGAGCAATTGGGTTTTGTGACGCGAGCTCCGCGTTGGGCGATTGCGCACAAGTTTCCAGCTGAGGAACGGGCAACTCAGGTTGAGGGGATTGATATACAGATTGGCCGCTCCGGCGCAGCTTCGCCTGTTGCTAGATTAGTACCTGTTGAGGTTGGTGGTGTGGTAGTCTCCAATGCAACACTTCACAATGAAGACGAAATTAAGCGCCTAGATATAAGAGTCGGTGATACTGTCATTGTGCATCGGGCTGGCGATGTCATTCCAAAAATTACCGCAGTTGTTGCCAATCAACGCCCGTCAAATTCCCGACCTTATCAGTTCCCAGATTTGTGTCCAATATGCGGATCAAAAATCAAGCGAGATGAAGATGCTGCGGTTGCCAAGTGTACAGGTACCTTAGTATGCCCTGCGCAGTTGAAGCAGACGATATGGTATTTTGCATCAAGGTCAGCAATGGATATCGAAGGACTAGGTATTAAGCTTATAGACCAGCTAATTGATAAAGGACTAGTAAAGAACGTAGCTGATTTGTACAGTTTGACTGAAGAGCAGATCTGTTCGCTTGAACGCATGGGCAATAAATCTGCGCAAAATTTATTGCAATCTATTGAGAAAAGCAAGCAGACGACTTTTCCCAAGTTTCTTTCAGCATTGGGTATTCCTATGATTGGAGAGTCAACTTCACAGTTGCTAGCAAACCAATTTGAATCATTAGATGCATTAATGTTAGCGACTGAGGAAGATTTGATTGATATAGATGGGATCGGTCCCATTGGTGCTAAGAATGTGATTGTATATTTGGCAAATCAGCGCAATAAGAATGTAATCATACGGTTGCTTGACAGTGGCATTGTGATCAAGAGGTCTGATTCACAGACAAAAAAGGTTCTGGATGTGCTGAATGGCCGCAAGTTCGTAATCACCGGAACTTTGAGTTCAATGAAACGGTCACGGGCAAAGCAATTGCTTGAGCGATACGGTGCGAGTGTGAGCGCTTCTGTATCAAAAAACACTGGTACTTTGATATATGGTGAAAGTCCAGGAAGCAAGTTGACACAAGCTGAGTCACTTGGTGTTGAGATTATGGCTGAGGCTGAGTTCCTTGAGCTGTTGTCAGGAATCAATGAAGAATTTAGGCAAAAATCGCCATAATCAACTTATAATGAGCAAAAGAATATTCAATCCCCATGAATCCCATGCGTAAATTGAAGTATATTACGCATTTGCGAAATGAGTTTGAGGTGGATTGAAGTGAGTATGTAGATTCGACTAAATTGAGGGATAGTAATGGTACATAAGATAGCTTCACCTTTCGGCGGATATTACATTTATCCAGATGATCCTGAAAATCTGTTTCAGCAGATGCTTGGGACGAAACCTGCTACGCAGCAAGAAACTAGCCGAGAACTGACTCCGGCGGTAGATATTTATGAGGATGATTCTGCATTTTACGCAAGTGTTGAAATGCCAGGTGTAATTAAAGACGATCTCAAATTGTCATGCACCGAAGGCAGACTTACAATCAACGCTGATGTAAATAGAAGTGCGCATAATGATGAAAGTGGGCGCTGGGTGCAACATGAAAGGCGCATTGGCACTTATTTGCGTAGCATTCAGTTTCGTGCTCAAATTCGAGAAGACGCGATCACGGCTTCATTGGACAATGGAATTCTTGAACTCAAAATTCCAAAGAAAACCAAAGAGAAGAAGACGATTTCAATTAACGTTGACTGACGAATTAGAAGATACCAGTGAGTTCATTGCGTTTCGCATTTATGCGAAACGCAATGTTATTGCCAAAAAGGGACTTTATTCTCAATTTCACTCCAAAACTCCTGTCTGTAACCGGCTGATGTCGGTTGTATCAAATTGCACTGCAGCAAACAACATCTCCGTTTGTCTGCTGGCTAGAACCTTTAAGGCTGATCAATTTAGTATTTAGGCCAAGCAGATTATGTCAAACAGTTTTAAAACTTTATACCAGTTAAAAGTCGGCAGAAGAACTTATGAAATTCATTCTTTGCAAGAGCTTTCTGAACAATACGATATCAGCACTTTACCATATTCACTTAAGGTCTTGCTTGAAAATTTGCTTCGCAATGAAAACGGCATTGATGTAACTTCTGAACAGATTGAGTCAGTTGCTACCTGGAATGAGAAAGAACAACTAGGTTTGGAAATTGGTTTTTCACCGTCTCGGGTTTTGATGCAGGATTTTACTGGTGTACCCGCTATTGTTGACTTGGCTTCGATGCGCGATGCTCTAGCTGAAATGGGATTTGATCCCAAAGCAGTTAACCCAGTGGTTAAAACAGATCTTGTAATAGATCATTCTGTAATGGTTGATTATTATGGTTCGACCAATGCTATCAACCTGAACTCGGCTCTTGAATACCGTCGCAATACTGAGCGTTATTCCTTTTTACGCTGGGGTCAAAACTCATTTGCTAGGTTCAGTGTTGTTCCACCAGCGACAGGTATTGTCCATCAAGTTAATCTTGAGTATTTGGCCTCGGTTATTACAGAAGATCATGTTGGTGGTAAAGTCATCGCTTATCCGGATACAGTTGTAGGGACTGATTCCCACACGACTATGATAAATGGTATTGGTGTACTAGGTTGGGGAGTGGGTGGTATTGAGGCTGAGGCTGCAATGCTTGGGGAGTCAATAGCTATGTTATTGCCACGTGTTGTTGGGTGCCGCTTGCATGGGCAATTGCCGGAGGGAGTGACTTCAACCGACTTGGTGCTTACAGTCGTTGAGATGCTCCGCAAGCACGGTGTGGTTGGTAAATTCGTTGAATTTTTTGGTGATGGACTGAATCATCTGTCAGTATCGGATCAAGCGACGATTTCGAATATGGCACCTGAATATGGTGCAACTTGTGGTATTTTTCCAATTGATGCCAATACTCTTGAGTATTTGCGATTGACAGGACGCTCAGAAAGGTCGGTACAGCTGGTTGAAGCTTACGCTCGTCATCAGGGAATGTACCGAGAACCCGATGACAGTGGTGAAAATATTCGTTTCAACGAGTTGCTAGAACTAGATCTTGCAAGTATTGAGCCGAGTATCGCAGGTCCCAAGCGGCCGCAAGACCGGCTCGTTCTTAAAGAGGCTCAGGCTGAGGTTGTCTCGGCTATTCAGAATCTCCGGGATGGGGGTGAATTCCATTCTATTGATATTGATCTCGATTCTGAATCAGTAGAACTCAAGGACGGTGATATTGTTGTTGCAGCGATTACCAGTTGTACTAACACTTCTAATCCGGCGGTTGTGGTTGCAGCAGGGCTTCTCGCGAAAAAAGCAGTTGCGCTTGGTTTAAAGTCCCAGCCTTGGGTAAAAACCTCTCTCGCGCCAGGCTCGCAAGTTGTTACTGAATATCTAAAAAGGTCTGGTTTGCTTGAACCGTTGGAACAAATTGGTTTTTCTGTCGTCGGCTATGGCTGCACAACTTGCATTGGTAATAGCGGACCACTGCCGGATGCAGTGGCAGCTGGTATCAAAGAAGGTGAACTAGTTGTTAGCTCAGTACTATCTGGCAACAGAAACTTTGAAGGGCGAGTTCACGCGGCTGTCAAAATGAACTTTCTGGCTTCACCGCCACTAGTTGTTGCTTACGCCCTTGCTGGGTCAATGAATATCAACTTGTATAACGACCCAATTGGGATTGGCTCTGATGGCAGGGAAGTGTATCTTAAGGATATCTGGCCAACAGCACAAGAAATTAATAGTGTTATCAACTCTTGTGTTACTGATGAGCTTTTCAAGTCGAAGTATATGGATGTTTTCAAAGGTGATAACCGCTGGTCAGAAATTCCTGTTGTACAAACCAGTCGCTACGATTGGAATAATAAGTCTACCTACATTCGGCAAGCACCTTATTTCGATGGCATGGCAAAACTTGGACGACGCCAGGAAATCAAGGATATTCAAGGTGCGAGGGCATTGGTGTTTTTGGGAGATAGCATTACTACCGACCATATATCGCCAGCTGGCGCAATCATGCCTGGAAGTCCGGCCGGTCAATATCTGATTGAAAGAGGAGTTGAAGTGTCTGACTTCAATTCCTATGGCTCCAGACGCGGCAATCACGATATTATGGTTCGTGGTACATTCGCTAATGTTCGACTTAGAAATGAATTAGCACCGGGTACCGAAGGTGGTTGGACTCGGCACATGCCATCAGGTGAAGTGATGACCATATATGATGCATCGGTTCTTTATCGACAGAATAAAATTCCATTAATCGCGATTGCTGGTAAGGAGTACGGATCAGGCTCCTCTCGTGATTGGGCAGCTAAAGGTCCTTTGTTGTTAGGCGTGCAGGTGGTTTTGGTTGAAAGCTATGAGCGAATCCATCGCTCTAATTTAGCTGGTATGGGGATCTTACCTTTACAGTTTGAGTCAGGTGACACCCGACAAACGCTCGGATTGACTGGCGAGGAAGTGTATCATATCACAGGGCTTGAGAAGGGGGTAGAGACGGTTAAAGTGGATGCAGTCAGAAACGATGGTTCACATTTAAAATTTCGTGCAATTGTTCGAATTGATACACCACGTGAGTGGGAGTACTACGGAAACAAGGGCATTCTTCGCTATGTATTGCGTCGCTTAGCTGAGCAACCGGCAATGGAGTTGACAGGCCATTAGCGCAGACTAATCTAATTCTGTGTGGAATTAAATTTCAATGTCCTCGCGTTTTATCGTTCTTGCAATTAATAATATTTGAATTGTAAGGAAAATTAAAGTCAGACCAATTACGCCAAACACTTTAAAGTTCACCCAAATTTCTTCGCGTCGGGACTCCTGTAAATCAAGCCCAAAGTAAAATGCGATATAGATATTCAAGGCGCCGACAAATAAGAAAAACAACCCCCAGTTTCGATTAAGCGAACGCCAAGCTTTACGCGGCAGTTGTATCTTGGATTTAGTGCCAATCAGGGCCTCAATTACTGTGCGTTTAGTAAAGAATTGTGAATACAAAATGACTGCTGCAAAGAGCCAGTTAACAATAGTTGTCTTCCATTTAATGAAAACCGGGTCGCGCAAAACGATTGTCATACCACCGAAAACTACCAATGCACCCAAGGTTACAACATGCATTGTCTCAAATCTTCTGTTCTTGATGTAGAAAGCAGCAATTTGGATGAAGGAGGCCGCTATTGCAACGCCGGTAGCTACAAAAATGTCATACATTTTGTATGCGACGAAAAACAAAATTAGCGGAAATAGGTCGAATAGAAATTTCATTTGGCCTAATATGTATTATTGGTGCCGGAGGAGAGACTCGAACTCTCACAGTGTCGCCACCACCGGATTTTGAGTCCGGCGCGTCTACCAATTTCGCCACTCCGGCGGCTGAGTATGTAGAAAGCTCTTTATTTTACATTATGCGCCCTTGTAATTGAATGACTCGGTTCGATATTTTACCCCTGCCTCACTGATAGCGCGTCTATACAATCATGATTCAAATTTTTCATACTTTGCGTGAAAATCGGGTTTTGCATCGAAGACTGCTTAACTTGACTTGGCCAGTGATAATCGCGGCGCTAAGTATTCCGTTAGCAGGTGCTGTTGATACAGCTGTTGTAGGGCATTTACCAGATCCGGTCTACATTGGAGCGGTAGCTTTAGGAGCACTCATATTCAGCACAATCTATTGGCTTGCAGGGTTTTTGCGGATGGGCACAACCGGGTTTGTGGCACAAGCTTTCGGTGCTGATAACAAGCAGGAGATTACCGCCGCATTTGCACGCGGCAGTGTTATCGCGGTGACTGTCGGCGGGTTGATTCTAATAATTCAATACCCGCTAGGCCAAATTATTTTCTGGTTTTTCAATGCATCACAGGCTGTTGAGGAATACGCTCTAAGCTATTACCAGATTCGAATTTGGGGTTCAATTTTTGCGATGTTCAATCTGGTGGTACTAGGCCTTTTGCTCGGTATGCAACGAATGCGAACCGCGCTAGTTCTGCAACTGTTGCTCAACACCACTAATATCGTACTTGATTTGGTTTTTGTAGTCGGTTTTGGTTGGAATGTTGCCGGTGTCGCAGCTGCGACTTTGATAAGCGAGGTATTGACAGCGTTGGTGGGTGCGCAAGTCTGTTTCAGGTTGCTTGGACTGCGTTTAGATTGTTTACGTGATCTAAACATATTCCAAAGAGAAAAAATGTTCATACTGATGCAAACCAATGTGAATATTCTTGTTCGTTCAATTTCGTTGGAAATCGTATTTATTTATTTCATGTGGGTCAGTGCCCAACAGGGCGATTTGATACTGGCCGGAAATGCAATTCTGTTGCATCTGTTGACTTTTCTTGCCTTTGGACTTGATGGCTTTGCGCATGCGGCCGAAGCATTAGCCGGAAGCGCTTATGGTATGAAGGACCGCAAACGATTGCGCGATACGGTAATTGTTGCGCTTTACTGGTCTTGCATCACAGCTCTTGCGTTTTCGCTGGTGTATTGGTTGATTGGGGATTTGATAATTGGATTGTTAACTACAATTGAAAGTGTTAGTGAAATTGCTCATGATTACTTGTTTTGGATGGTGATTGCCCCTTTTTTCTGTATTTGGCCGTTTCTATTTGATGGAATTTACATCGGCACAACAAGGACGGTTGAAATGCGCAACAGTATGTTAATTGCGATGGTTGCATTTTTTGTGGTTGCGTATCCAGCGGTTATGTTGTTCGGGAATCATGGTATATGGTTAGGAATGTTAGTTTTTATGTCCGTGCGTGGATTGATATTAGGTTTATGGTATCCGCGAATAGAGGCGAGCTTGGAGGCTAATTAAGCTTATATTTCTCAATCTATTTCTGATTTATGAAATGAATTGGGGTAATCCGGTGAAGTGAATCTACAAAAATACAATTACTTCGGTATGTATTACGAGTAATTTGATAAAAACCGAAATATGATTATTCGTGTACTGACTTGTATACTCAAAGTAATATTGTGCGTATAGTGAGGATTGCCTCTGACAAGGCTGAAGAGAATAGATTTTTACATATCACTGCATTTTTGCCAGCTAAAACTAGACATCGGCATGGACTTACTTAAGAAAATATGAATTTATTCATGGATAACGGTCATTTTGATTTCATAAGATTTCTATTTCTAAATGCCGGTATGCAAAAAATATTAACCAGTTTGTCGATATCGAGTGTACAATATTCATATAAATAATTTCAAGGGAGACCTAATATGATTTCAAAGAACGTCTATGTCAAAGGAATACAGTCAGTCTTGGCTGAGGCTGACTTCAATCCAGAACAAGCATCTACACTGGCCGAACTACTCTCAGAACAGATTATTTCTGAATCGGGTCAGAATGTAATTCCTAGCAACTCGGTAAACGGAGTTAGTTTGCCTTTGATTGAAAAAGTTATCAAATCTGAAATGGTATCCAAGTCAGAATTTGAGAAGCTCAAGGAAGTGATAGCTACCAAGTCGGATTTGGAGAAGCTCAAGGAAGTAATGGCAACAAAATCGGATTTGGAGGTTATCAAGTTGGATTTGGGCAACGTCAAATCGGAAGTAGGCAGTCTTAAATCGGAGGTGGGCAGCCTTAAATCGGGAATGAACGATTTTAAGCTAGGTTTGGAAAGCTTGAAGTCAGATTTGATTGGCCTGAAAAGCGAGGTCGTCACGGGCTACAGCCAACTTGATTCCAGAATTTCAAACGTCGAAAAAAACATAGCATCGTTAAAATGGTTTATTATGCTTGCAGTTGGATTAGTAGGAGTTGGTGTAACCCTTTTGCAAGTATTTCTGCTGTATTAAATCAGTTGGCTAGTATTGCGCTAAGCAACATTTTTCACCGATGCGTGCTTTAAATTTTACCTAGTTTGTGAAGTTACTGCCAGTTATTTGAGAGTTTACCGTTGTTCGGGTAAAAAGCACTGTGTTGGTAATTCTCCATCCCTTAAGTTCGCACTATCGATTTGACCTTAGGCGAGCCTTTGCCAAAATTCAAAGTATTGTATTAATTGCAAACTGTCTGCTTCTTACACTAGTCAGCGTTTGCAAGTTTTTCTAGTACAAGTGTAGTGAATTCGGTTTCTTTCTAGGAGAACACTTACTCGTTAATTCAAATGATTTAGAGCCGTTCCTTGTTTCTAGCTCATTTTTGTTCACTGAGATTCTGTTTTTTGTCTTTTATTAGATATTATTAACGAATGAATTTTGTGTTTCACATTGGTTAACCTTCCTACTTCATGGTAAACATGCACTTTACGGATTGATATGTACCAATTCTGAGAATCATCTGAAAAGGGGTTTAGAAACAGAAAATTTATGCAATTGTTCAGCTCATATACATTTTTCAACATAAAGAGAGAAAGTTATGCCTGATAGCTCATTGATTTGCGCCGAAGAAGCACTTAATCTTTCCAATTCGTCAACTGTTCGTTTTGTTGATGCAACTTGGTTTTTACCCAATGTTCCAACAAGCGCTTACGCGGCTTATTTAGAGGAACATCTGCCGGGTGCGGTTTATTTTGACATTGATAAAGTTGCAGATAACTCAAATAATCTACCACACATGTTTCCAGCACAATCATATTTTGAAAAATGCGTAGGTGAAATGGGTATTAGTGCTGATGATGCGCTTGTAGTATACGATCGTTCAAAATTTGTAGCGTCAGCTAGGGTATGGTGGATGTTTCTTTCTTTCGGGCATGAAAAGGTCAAGGTTTTGAATGGTGGGCTTGCCGCTTGGAAGAAAGCGGGTGGAAAAACAGAAAGTGGGCAAGTTGTTGTGCCTTTAGCAACATACAGCGGTAAGGCTGTCAGTGATTCAGTCATACTATACGATGATTTAGTTTCGAAAATAGGTGATACATCAATAGCGTTGCTTGATGCACGGTCGCCGGGTCGCTACTCAGGCGAGGAATCTGAGCCGAGGCCTGGTCTACGCGGTGGCCACATACCAGGCAGTCAGAATTTATATTACGGAAACCTAATTGACGCAGATGACAAGATTAAAAGTCCAAACGAGGTTAAAGCTTTACTTGAGGAACTGTTAGTAGATTCTAAACAAAATATCGTGACAACATGCGGCTCTGGTGTTACTGCCGCGATCATTTTGTTAGCTGTTTACCAGTATCGGCGCAATGGTTTGTGCCTGTATGATGGTTCTTGGACTGAGTGGGCTCTCAATCCTAAAAGTCCAATCTGATTTGACTTTGCTAGTTTCAAATCCAAGCTTGACAGAAATATCCTCTCTGAGTCAATTTGATTTTTCATTACCGGCTGATCAAATTGCCCAATACCCGGTGCTGAAAAGAGACCAAAGCCGTCTGATGGTTTTAGGTGACCAGAATGAAAAAATCAGAGAGACACAATTTTCCAGTTTGAAAACCATATTACGCGCTGGTGATCTTTTGGTCTGCAACAATAGCCGAGTTATACCTGCTAGGCTAACAGGTTGCAAGTCAACAGGTGGTCGCGTTGAAATATTAGTTGAACGTATTTTGAATAACCAACAGTTTTCAGCGCAAATGCGAGCAAACCGGACGGTAAATATTGGAGAAACGATTGAGCTCAATAGTTCTCATAAGCTATCAGTTGTTGGTCGAAAGCAGAATCTATTTACACTTGAGGCAGCCAACGGATTATCTGCAAATGAGTTAGTCAAACTATGTGGTAATGTTCCACTTCCTCCATATCTCAATCGTGAGGCAGAGGATCAAGACCGACGAAGATACCAGACTGTATATGCTAAATTGGATGGTTCTGTTGCTGCTCCAACTGCAGGTTTGCATTTTACCGAATCTCTAATGCGGGAACTTGTTAGCTATGGAATTCGGATTGAATATGTCACATTGCATGTCGGTGCCGGTACTTTTTCACCAATTCGAACCAAGAATTTGAGAGAGTACAAACTACATGCTGAACGCTGCGAATTGTCAGAGGCAACAATTGATGCTATCCAAGAGACGAAACACAATAACGGAAGAGTTATTGCGGTTGGAACTACTGTTTTGAGAACGTTGGAAAGTGTAGCAAATAATAATGGAACATTGTGCGCATTTAGAGGTGAAACAGATTTATTCATTACACCCGGATTTCAGTTCCAGGTTGTTGATGCGTTGATTACAAACTTTCATCTGCCGAGATCATCACTATTGTTGTTGGTTTGCGCATTTGGTGGCATTGCGAGAGTTTTAAATGCTTATCATATTGCTGTTGAACATGGTTATAGATTTTATAGTTACGGTGATGCCATGTTCATTCAAAAGCAAGATGATGCTATAGTAAACAATAATTTAAGTGTTTGAATTGACAAATCCAAGTTTCAATTGTATATTTTGTAAAATAATCAAACGCCAGCTTCCGTGTTTTCGCGTTTATGAAAACGATGAAACCTTGGCGTTCATGGATATTAATCCGGCTGCTACTGGTCATGTATTGGTTATACCGAAGCAACATAGGGAAAATCTCTATGCGATGACCGACGATGAGCTTGCTAGCACTATGACTACTGTACGAATAGTAGCCAATAGTGTTAACCGAAAATTGTCTCCAGATGGCATCAGCTTAATTCAGGCTAATGGCAAAGGGGCAGCCCAGTCAGTACCACATTTTCATATTCATATCATGCCGCGCAAGCTTGGAGACGAATTGAAAATAAATTGGAAATTAGTTTCTGGTGATGTGCATGAGATTAAAGCGGTAGCCGAATTGATCGAAGCTGACATTTCGTTGTTTCATAATTAACTGTCGTTGATTCGTTGTGATTCTCAAGGAAACATTCTGAAATTACAAATTAAATTTCACTTAGAATAAAATTGCGTTAAACTAACCCGTTTGTGTGTAAAAAATCAGATGCTTCAATTCTGATACTTTCATGACGGCTGCAATCATCAAAACAATGATACAAGTATGGAGACTGATTCGAAGCTAGATACATTCCCGAAACTACTGTTCAATCGTAGACAGCTCACTCCGGACCGCCCGGCGATGCGAGAGAAAGATTTTGGCATTTGGCAAACTTGGACCTGGGGCGAAGTGGCTGATGAGGTCAAAGGCGTCGCTTGCGGATTGGCTTCCGCCGGATTCGAAAGAGGTGACAAGCTTGCTATTGTCGGTGACAATCGACCGCGATTGTATTGGGGAATGGCCGCCGCTCAATGCTTGGGTGGTATTCCAGTGCCGCTTTATCAAGATTCAGTCGCGCAAGAAATGGAATATGTCATCAATCACGCCGATGTTAAGTATGCATTAGTTGAAGATCAGGAGCAGGTCGATAAATTGCTTGAGATTTTGCCCAATTGTCCAGCTCTCAAACATGTCTACTATGATGATCCCCGCGGGTTACGCCATTACAGATTGGATTCATTGCGTAGTTGTGCCCAGCTCATTGATGAAGGCAGACAACATACAGCAGACAATCCTCAATACTTCGACTCCGAGCTTGAACGCGGCAAAGGTGATGATACCGCTGTGATTCTTTACACTTCTGGTACGACTGGAAACCCCAAAGGTGTCATACTCACCCACGAAAACATTCTGACCACCGTCAATAATTCAATTGAATTTGATTCTCTGACGGAAAAAGAGGAGTGCCTTGCTTATCTGCCTATGGCTTGGGTTGGTGACCATATATTCTCATACGCACAGTCGTATGTTGCTGGTTTTTGTGTTAGTTGCCCGGAAAGCGGTGCTACGGTTATGCATGACATGAAGGAGATTGGACCAACTTATTTTTTCAGTCCGCCGAGGATATTTGAGAACATTCTGACAAATGTAATGGTTCGCATGGAAGATGCGACTTGGTTCAAGCGCAAGATGTTTGATTACTTTATTGGAGTTGCCAAGCGTTGCGGAATTCGTATACTTGAAGGCGACCCTGTAAGCGTGCACCAGCGCTTACTTTATTTTATTGGCAATTTGCTAGTATATGGTCCCCTTAAGAACACCATGGGATTCAGCAGATTGCGGCTTGCTTATACGGCTGGTGAAGCAATTGGCCCTGAGATCTTTGAGTTTTTCCGATCTCTTGGCATCAATGTCAAACAACTCTATGGCCAAACTGAAGCATCTGTATATATTACTGCCCAAGCAGACAAAGATGTCAAACCTGACACATGCGGTCCGGCCTTTCCAGGTGTGGAAGTCAAGATTTCCGATTCCGGTGAGATTATGTATAAGAGTCCGGGTGTATTCCAAGGTTACTACAAAAATTCAGATGCAACTAAATCAACTCGGACCGACGAAGGTTGGGTATTTACCGGCGATGCAGGCTTCTTCGATGATGACGGTCATTTGAAGATCATCGATCGCGTTAAGGATGTTGGGAAACTTAACGACGGCACTTTATTCGCCCCTAAATATCTTGAGAACAAGCTCAAGTTTTTCCCCCAGATCCGTGAGGCAGTCACTTTCGGTGATATGAGAGACTATGTGAGCGCGTTCATCAATATTGACCTTGAAGCAGTTTCCAACTGGGCTGAGCGCAACAATGTAGCATATGCGAGCTATCAGGAACTTGCTGCAAATGAGCAAGTTTATCAAATGATTCAGGAATGTATAGAGAAGACAAATATGGATTTGTCAAATGACTCTGAGATCACCGGGTCGCAAATCAAACGCTTTCTGATTCTGCATAAAGAACTGGATGCTGACGATGGTGAATTGACGCGAACTCGCAAAGTCCGTCGCAGGATTATCTTGGAGCGCTACGGTAGTCTAATCGATGCGCTGTATTCGGATTCAAGCCGCGGCGCTATTGAGAACGAAGTGACATTTGAAGATGGCCGAAAGGGCACAATGTCAGCAGAACTTGATATTAGAGATGCCCGTATCTATGATCACATGAAATTGGCTAGCTAGGTTTTTTTGATGAGCGTAGGCGAACTTAACCCTAATGAAGCTTTAAAAGAACGAAGCTTTTCAAATTACATTCTGGAAGTTGATGGTGTATTTGTCAGTTTTGGTGGGGTCAAAGCTTTAAAGGATGTTGGTTTTTCGGTATATGACGGTGAGATATTCTCAATAATCGGGCCGAATGGTGCCGGTAAAACTTCAATGCTCAATGTGATTAGTGGGTTTTACAAAGCGAACGCTGGCAAAATCACCTTTGATGGAGTGGACCGGACACAAGCCTCTCCTCATGATGTTGCTAGAATGGGATTTGCCCGTACTTTTCAAAATATTGCATTATTTCGCGGCATGACAACGCTTGATAACATAATGACTGGGCGGATTGTCAAGGTGAAGAGCAATTTTCTTAAAGAAGCATTTTATTTTCCGGCGCAATCCCAAGAAATCGCTCAGCGTCAGTTTGTTGAGGAGATCATTGATTTTTTAGAAATACAGAGTATTCGCAAAATTCCAGTAGGCAAACTCCCATACGGATTACAAAAGCGTGTAGAACTTGGCCGCGCTTTGGCAATGGAACCCAAAATATTGTTGCTAGATGAACCTATGGCAGGCATGAATCTTGAAGAGAAAGAAGACATGGCGCGGTTTGTAATCGATGTGAATGATGAGTTTAGCACAACCGTGGTTTTGATTGAACACGATATGGGTGTGGTAATGGATATCTCAGACCATGTCTTAGTTTTAGACCACGGGGAGAGAATCGCGTACGGGGTGCCGGATGATGTACGTACCAACGAAGACGTAATCCGTGCCTATCTTGGCGCCAGTTGAGGATGTATTCGAATGACGCTTGTTGATTTTCTATTTTTCATTGAAGTTTTAGTCGGAGGCCTGCTATCAGGCATTATGTACGCCTTAGTAGCACTTGGACTTGTGCTTATTTTCAAGGCGTCCTCAATATTCAATTTTGCACAAGGCGCTTTGGTGTTATTTGGAGCTTTGACGTTTGTTTTGCTGACAGAAGTTGCAGGTGATTTCTGGATGTGGACCGGATGGTTGGCTATTGGCCTAGCTGCTTGCGCTGCCGTGATTTTGATGTTACAAAAGTTCAAGACCCAAAGCACTGCCATCCAGCAATTCGCTAGTCGTTATTTAGGCCGGATACCGATATTAATTGCTGCAATTTTGCTTGTTGTATTGGCGATTTTCGTTGATGGTGGTCAGAATATGTGGCGCGGTGTGTTTGTGACTTTGCTTATATTTCTGATGTTGACTACCGCTGTGCGTTCACCGCAATGGGCAATTGGTGTACTGTTAGGGCTTGCAGTCATCGCACTTGCTACCGATGGTGCGGTGAACTATCGTGCATTTGCTGTTTCGTTGGTTGTTGTGATTGCACTGGCAATTGCAATTGAAAGAGTTGTGTTACGGCCGATGGTCAACCAAGAACCCATTATCCTATTTATGGCGACTATCGGATTGAATTATGTCATTGAAGGTATCGCGCAAGGCGTTTGGGATTCAGATGTGCACGCATTAGATATCGGTATTCCTGATGTGCCGTTTGAGCTATACGGCATATATCTGAGTCAGTTTGATATTTTTGCAGGGCTAATTGCAGCCGCGTTGGTGATTGCATTGGCCATATTTTTTCAGAAGACGCGCGTAGGCCGGGCGCTTCGGGCAGTGGCAGATGACCATCAAGCAGCACTTAGTGTTGGCATTCCGTTGAAAAATATTTGGGCTGTCGTGTGGGCGGCAGCTGGAATAGTGGCGTTGGTTGCCGGACTGATGTGGGGATCAAAACTCGGTGTGCAGTTCAGCATTGCATTATTGGCTTTCAAAGCATTGCCCGTTATCATCATTGGTGGTTTTACGTCCATTCCAGGGGCTATCGTCGGTGGTTTAATCGTAGGTGCGACAGAGAAGTTGTTTGAGGTGTTCATTGGAATACCGTATTTTGGCGGAGGCACAGAGAACTGGACCCCTTACATGCTAGGCGTGATCTTCCTTATGTTTCGCCCGCAAGGTTTGTTTGGCGAGAAAATCATTGAACGGGTATAGATGTCAATTGTGAAGAATTGGAAAAATGCTGTATAGAGAGGTAGGGCAGTACAAATCTAGTTATCGCGCAGATCAAGCGATTTTCCCGATAACGAACGATCGAATTGGAATCATGCTGATTTTGGTTGTGGCTTTTGTAGCTCCACCACTTTCTGGTAGCCAATATCTAATGGGACCGATACTAACTCAGTTGCTAGTATTTGGGCTAGCCGCTCTGGGTCTTAATTTGCTAACCGGTTATGCCGGCCAGTTGTCGTTGGGCACCGGTGGGTTTATGGCTGTCGGCGCATTCGGTTGTTACAATTTGGTTCTACGATTACCTCAACTTCCAATAGTGGTTGACTTCATATTGGCTGGAGTGATGGCAGCTTTGGTCGGTGTGTTGTTTGGATTGCCTTCGTTGCGGATTAAAGGTTTTTATTTGGCAGTTGCAACTTTGGCATCGCAGTTTTTCTTGCTTTGGATTTTTGATCATGTTGGCTGGTTTACCAACTATGATCCTGCAGGCGTAGCATCAGCTCCGGTGTCAACTTTGTTCGGTTCTTGGGCACAGGAAGGTGGGCCGCTCGGATTTTTAGCACCTATAAATATCGTTGTGTCTGGTCCTCTTGCAAGCTCAGAGGCAAAATATTTGTTAACCTTGAGTGTTGTTGTAGTATTGGCTTTGCTTGCCAAAAATATGGTTCGTGGAATGACAGGTCGTGCTTGGATGGCGATAAGAGATTTCGATATTGCCGCTGAAATTATCGGCATTCGTCCGTTACGCACGAAACTACTAGCATTTGCGATCAGCTCATTTTATTGCGGAGTCGCTGGTGCACTGTATGTTTTCACTTATGTAGGCAATGCAGATTCCGAGGCATTCGACTTGATTCGATCGTTCACCATTTTGTTCATGATCATTATTGGTGGCTTAGGTTCTGTTATGGGTTCATTCCTAGGCGCCGCATTTATTGTGTTATTGCCTCCGTTCTTGAATATTATGGCATCCAATTTTGGTGAAGGTACGTTGTCTGGAGCAACCCTTGCCAACTTGGAGCTCATTGTTTATGGTGGGTCCATCATTTTTATACTTGCGGTTGAGCCACTTGGAATTGCGCGAATGTGGCAAATTGTCAAGGAGAAGTTACGGCAATGGCCATTCCCTTATTAATTTTTTCACATTGAATTGCATACCATTGAATTTGGGCTTTGCAAGGTGTTAACATACATAATCAACTAACCATTAATTCCATTTACCCGAAGGGGGAGGTTAATACAATGAAGATTAAATCAATACTACTGGCTGCTGTTGGTGCTATTGTTGCGTTGGTTCCAATTACAGTGACAATGGCGGCGGACAAGCAGTTTATTCCTGCACTGGTTTACCGAACTGGTCCCTATGCAGCGGGCGGTTCTGGATTCTTTGGAGGTTTTTTGGACTACATGGCCTTGCAGAATTTGCGCGACGGCGGTGTCAATGGCATTGAACTGGAATGGGAAGAATGCGAGACTGCATATAACTCCGACCGCGGAGTAGAGTGCTACGAACGTCTGAAAAACAAGGGTGTGCACGGCGCAACAGTTGTCCATCCGTTGAGCACCGGTATTACTTACCGTCTGATTGAGCGTGCGACTGCAGACAATATTCCAATTATTTCTATGGGATATGGTCGTACCGATGCCACCAACGGCAAGGTGTTTCCATGGGTATTTCCGGTTATCACGAACTACTGGAGCCAGAACACTGCCAAAATTAAATACATTGGGATGCAGGAAGGTGGAATGGATATGCTCAAAGGCAAGAAGATTGCCAATCTGTATCACGATAGCAGTTATGGCAAGGAAACCATTCCGATTCTGAATGTACAAGCAGAGAAATATGGTTTCGAAGTTAAGCACTATCCAGTTGCTCATCCGGGTTTGGATCAAAAAGCGGCATGGCTGGAAATAGGGCGTCGCTACAAACCTGATTGGGTGATATTGAGAGGTTGGGGTGTGATGAACCCGACTGCGCTTAAAGAGGCTGCTCGCGTTGGATTTTCGGCTGAACGAATTGTTGGTGTTTGGTGGAGTGGTGCTGAAGAGGATGTGATTCCGGCCGGCAAGGCCGCTATCGGTTACACTGCTGCAGGCTTTCATACATCCGGCGCTGATTTCCCAGTTATTCAGGAGGTGTTTGACGTTGTTCATGGTCAGGGCAAGGGCAATATCTCTGCACAACGTGTCGGAACAATTTACTACAATCGTGGCATTGTTGCGGGGATTATTACGGTTGAGGCAATACGCACAGCGCAGTCGAAATACGGCAATCAAGTGGTCTCTGGAGAACAAATGCGCTGGGGAATAGAGAATCTGTCAATAACGCCTGAACGTATCAAAGAGATTGGTGCCGAAGGCTTAATGCCCCCGTTGACAATTACCTGTGCTGACCATGAAGGCGGTGGTCCAGTCAAGTTCATTCGCTGGGATGGTAAGCAGTGGAATGAAGTAACTGACTGGATAGAAACTGACCAGTCGATTGTCAATCCGATGATTATGGAATCATCAATGGCGTATGCCCAAGAAAAAGGCATTACCCCTAGAAGTGGGATGGACATGGGCTCAGACTGCGGTTGAATCGCGTCTGAATGGTACTGATGAACAAGACTGTCCAAGCGGTTGCTTCTGAAACAGAGGCAATCATATCCGTAAATAACATTGAAGTTATATATGACAGAGTCATTCTTGTTCTGAAAGGAGTTTCACTAGAGGTCCCCGAGAAGGGCATTATTGCCCTTCTTGGGGCCAACGGCGCTGGCAAGACCACCACGCTAAAAGCAATTTCTAACCTATTGCGCGCTGAGCGAGGTGAAGTTACCAAAGGCTCGATTATCTATAGAGGTGAACGGGTTGACGCAATGACTCCCTCTGATTTGGTTATGCGTGGTGTAACCCAGGTAATGGAAGGCAGACATTGCTTTGAGCATCTGACTGTTGAGGAAAATTTGTTGACAGGTGCTTATACCCGACGCGATGGGCGAGCTGCAATTCAACAGGACTTGGAGCTGGTCTATACCTATTTTCCAAGACTAAAGGAACGTCGAAGTGGTTTGGCAGGATACATTTCAGGTGGCGAACAGCAAATGACAGCGGTTGGACGGGCTTTGATGGCCAAGCCATCGGTGATATTGCTTGATGAACCGTCAATGGGTTTGGCGCCAACTCTGGTTGAGGAAATTTTTGAGATTATTAAAAAACTGAATGAAAACGAGCTGGTAACTATACTGTTGGCAGAACAAAATACGAATATGGCGCTCCGCTACTCACAGTATGGTTATATTCTTGAAAACGGAAGGGTTGTCATGGATGGCGACGCGTCTGAGCTTCTCCGGAATGAGGATGTCAAGGAGTTTTATCTTGGTGTTAGCGGTGACAAGCGTAAAAGTTTCAGAGATGTCAAACACTATCGGCGCCGCAAACGCTGGTTAGCATAAGGTAGTACACCTATTGCAATGACAGTTTTAAGCTCTCTCAATGTCAAGCCAATCTTCTTGTAAACATGTTTTGTTTCTCCGCAATTAGCGGCGAAGGCAGTTGCCTTGACATAATTAAGCGATATGAAATTTCGAATTGGCTAGAACCGCTATTCGAAGTTACAAATAGACAGTGCGCTTCAGTGCGGGATGTTCAGGTTTGGCATTCAGTTACATCAGCAGATTAGGTATTACCTAAACAAGCCCGACTGCATCGTTTGTTTGAACCTAAGTCGCCATAGCAAATAGATGATTGATAGCAATTGCCCAGTGCCCAATTTAATTTCGATTCATGCGTATCTTCAATCCAAAATGGTTTTAGTGTGTTAAACTGATATGAGTGACTTACAGTATTTCGATTTGCTTGAAATCCGCGACCCGCAACAGCGCGAGGAAGAACTTTTCGATTCCCTATCGACACACCTCAAGTTGGCTGCTAAAAAAGCCTCTTTTGTCAGACAACAATTAGAAGATGTAGATATCGATTCAATCAATTCCCGTGCTGCACTTGCCCAATTGCCGGTAATTAGGAAATCTGAGCTTGCTCAATTACAAAAGAGCGAGCCGCCATTTGGTGGTTTAACAGCATTTGAGCAATCATCCTTGCTTCGAATCTTCGCGTCTCCTGGACCTATTTATGAGCCGGAAACTACAAGAGCAGACAGTTGGCGTATGTCAAGAGCACTATATGCTGCTGGCTTTAGAAGTGGAATGTTGGTGCATAACACGTTTTCCTATCATTTTTCTCCAGCGGGTATGATGCTTGAAAGCGGTGTGGCGAAATTGGGATGTACGGTATTTCCAGCTGGTGTTGGGCAAACAGAGCTTCAAGTTCAAGCAATTGAGCATTTACGCCCGCGAGGATATACAGGAACACCATCGTTCCTTAAGATTATCCTTAATGCTGCAGAAAAATCCGGAGCAGATATGTCGTCACTTGAAATTGGTCTTGTTTCAGGGGAGGCATTGCCACCTTCGTTGAGAAATGAGCTCGGCAAGTGCGGTGTACGCGTGCTACAGGCTTATGCGACTGCCGATGTGGGACTCATCGCATATGAATCTGAGGCCATGGATGGATTGATACTTGATGAAGATGTCATTGTAGAAATAGTGCAACCTGGAACTGGTGATTCGGTAAAGGAAGGTGAGGTTGGGGAAGTGGTGGTCACGGTTTTTAATCCAGACTACCCGTTGCTTCGTTTTGCAACCGGAGACCTATCAATGTACTTGGATGGACCTAGCCCTTGCGGGCGAACTAATACACGCATAAAAGGCTGGATGGGACGAGCTGATCAAACTACAAAAATTCGTGGCATGTTTGTACATCCTTCACAAATTGCGCAAGTTGTCAAGCGAATTCCAGAGGTTGAAAAAGCGCGTCTAGTTGTTACGAGTGTAAACCATAAAGATCAAATGACATTGAAATGTGAAGTGAATGCACAACCGGATGCGTTAGCAGAGGGCATTGCTGACGTTACTCGTGAAATTTGCAAGCTTCGGGCTGATGTGGTACTAGTTGAATTGGATGCTTTGCCAACTGATGGCATTGTTATTGAAGACGCTCGCAAATACGACTAAAGCCTTTTTTTGCAAATAGCTCTATTACGATTATGGCTAATAGCGATTTTGGACCTGGTAGTTCGAAATCTAAATCGCATTAATTACGACTTGAGATCAAATTGAAATCCAACCTATTGAAAATGTTATTAGAAATAGATTTGGATCCAATGATATTTGAGCCGTGTGGTGAACTCCATTAGTTTTCGTATGATGGCTGAATGTCCGCCTGAAACGAGTGAAATTGCGCTGAGAACAGTAGCGATGCCAACAAATGCGAATCCGAGTGGTGACATTTTCGGAGGCTGGATTATGTCTCAAATGGATATCGCAGGAGGAATCTACGCTTACGAAGTGGCTAAAGGCAGAGTAGCCACAGTCGCGGTTGATGCGATGACGTTTCATTTGCCAGTATATGTTGGTGACATAGTGAATTGCTATTGTGAGACGTTGAGAATCGGAACTACTTCGATCGCTGTTATGGTTGAAACTTGGGTAAGTCGTCGCTCAAGTGGCAAGCTTGAAAAGGTTACTGAAGGCAAATTCACTTTCGTCGCAATTGATGAGAATGGTCGCCCGCGACCAGTTGAATAATATTTCAATGGTTAAAATTGAAATTGATCCATTGAGCCTTGCTGCACAGCTTTCAAAGAAAGATCTGCCGCCGGTTCATCATTGGAATCCGGATTTTTGCGGTGATATTGACATTCGCATAGCGCGTGATGGTACTTGGTTTTATACGGGCTCGCCGATCGGACGAAAGAGATTGGTGCGTCTTTTTTCTACTGTATTACGGAAAGACAAGGACGGAGAGTACTATCTTGTCACGCCGGTCGAAAAACTTCGCATTCAGGTTGATGATGTACCATTTGTAGCGAACCAGTTGGAAGAACAAGGCTCAAGCGAAAATCAACAACTGTATTTTCGTACCCAAACAGATGACATCGTTTTAGCTGGTGCGAACAATCGAATTTGGGTTGAACACAGCCCAAGTGGGGAACCGACTCCCTATTTAGAGGTTCGCGACGGATTGAATGCCCTGATTGCAAGAAACGTTTATTACCAGCTAATTGAATTGGGGATTGAGTTAGACACTCAGGCGCGGAGAAAGTTTGGTGTCTGGAGCAATGGAGAGTTTTTTGAACTAGGGCAGATTGAATGATTGCTGACGATATCGTATCTTTGCGGCGAATACTAAGTGAAAATCGAACAATAGCTATTGTTGGGTTGTCAGCAAATTGGTATCGGCCGAGCTTTTTTGCTGCAAAATACCTTCAAGAGCATGGATACCGAATCGTCCCGGTTAACCCAAATTATGAGCAAGTTCTTGGCGAGACCTGCTATGCTAAGCTTGAGGACATTCCATTTCAGATTGATGTGGTTGATGTGTTTCAGCGCTCAGAAACAGTTTTTCCATTTGCAGAATCAGCAGTGCATTTGGATGCCAGGGTGCTGTGGATGCAACTTGGGGTGTTCAATGAGGAGGCAGTTCGCTTGGCATATGACAGTGGTTTAGATGTAGTTGCCAACCGTTGCATGAAAATTGAGCATGGCCGACTTTTTGGGGGGCTTGGTTTCATAGGTGTTGATACAAAAGTGATATCGTCGGCACGCCCCAATTTTATAACCTGATTATAGGGTGCAAACCAATTTGAAAGACCGAGAATACGGTATTGAGACACTTTGCCTGCATGCAGGTCAGTTACCTGATAGTCTCACTGGTTCAAGGGCGGCTCCTGTATATCAGACTGCGGCCTATGTTTTTGATTCGGCCGACCATGCTGCAAGTCTTTTTAATTTGCAAACATTTGGCAATATCTACACTCGGATTATGAATCCGACAAATGCTGTGTTTGAGCAACGAATGGCAGCGCTAGAAGCAGGACGAGCGGCAGTTGCCGTCTCCTCCGGCATGGCTGCTCAAATGGTAGCGCTGTTGACAATTCTTGAAGCGGGTGACGAGATTGTAGCTGCTAATACACTATACGGCGGCACTCATACACAATTCGCTTTCAATTTCAAGAAACTTGGAATAAAAGCTGTGCTAGTTGATAGTGACGATCCGGAAAATTTTGCTGCTGCAATCACGCCCAAGACAAAATGCCTCTATGTTGAGACTATTGCAAATCCAACAAATAACGTAGCGGATTTCGACTCACTGGGTGATATAGCACGTTGCCATGACTTACCGTTGATTGTGGACAACACTTTCATGACACCATATCTTTTCAGGCCGTTTGAGCATGGCGCAGAAATTACTGTGCATTCAGCAACAAAATTCATTGGCGGGCATGGAACCTCCATCGGCGGTGTTCTGGTTGAGGCCGGCAAATTTCCTTGGGACAGCGGTAAGTTCCCAACCATGACTGCACCATCCGAAGGGTATCATGGTATCCGATTCTATGAAACATTCGGAGATTTTGCGTTTACGATGAAGGCGCGATGCGAAATACTGCGAACATTTGGACCAGCATTGAGTCCATTTAATTCATTCTTGTTTTTGCAGGGATTGGAGACACTTCCAGTTCGAATGGACCGGCATGTAGAAAATGCTGTGAAAGTAGCTGAATATTTGGAGAGTCACTCTGCGATTGAATGGGTCAACTATCCGGGTCTCAAATCTAGTCGCTACTGGGATTTGGCTGAGAAGTATTTTCCAAAGGGCGCCGGTGCGATTATGAGTTTTGGTATTCGTGGCGGGCTTGCAGCTTGCGTTAAATTTATCGAATCAATTCAATTTATGAGCCATTTGGCGAATGTGGGGGATGCCAAGACATTGGTTGTGCATCCGGCATCCACTACACACCGCCAACTGGATGAAGAGGCGCAAATTTCTGCTGGTATTCAGCCGAATATGGTCCGAATTTCGGTAGGTTTGGAAACGATTGATGATATTCTTTGGGATTTGGATCAGTCGCTTCAAAAATCCCAGAAATAAATTTGAAATAATTGAGTGTCCAAAAATGGTATGCTGCCACCACTACCAACTATTAGAAGGCAATGAGTCATTATTTACTGTTGACTTCAATTCGATTAAGTTTGGCCCTAATGCAATTGATGAGATCGTGTTCGATGTTCAACAATTCAGCTTGAATCGTGTCGCACTTTTCACTGATGTGTTAGTAAAGAATTTGGAACCGACTCAAAGAGCAATTCAGAAATTGAAAAATGCCGGTATAGATTTGGTTGTATACGACGAAATTAGCGTGGAACCAACTGATGGTTCATTTCAAAGAGCCGTTTCTTTTTCGATTGAAGGTAAGTTTGACGGTTTCATTTCAATAGGCGGGGGTTCAGTCATTGACACCTGCAAAGCTGCGAATCTGTATAGCACCTATCCAGCTAATTTTCTTGATTATGTCAATGAGCCGGTGGGCGAGGGATTAGCTGTACCAGGTCCGGTAAAACCACACATTGCCTGTCCGACCACATCCGGTACCGGTAGTGAATGTACTGGAATTGCTATATTCGATTTCGTTAGTGAGAAAGTCAAAACGGGTATTGCATCGAGTTTTCTAAAGCCAGCAAGAGCAGTTGTAGATCCTCTGTTTACCGCAACTCTTAAGCCGAATGTAGTTGCGGCTAGTGGATTCGATGTGTTGTGTCATGCTTTGGAGTCGTATACTGCTAAACCATATACAAGGCGTCCTCGACCATCAAGCGGTATTCGTCCTCTCAGTCAAGGCGCTAACCCCTATAGTGATGTAGGATGCCGTGAGGCTATGAGATTGACAGGGCAATACCTGGTGAGAGCGGTTCAAGATGCAGGTGATGAGAAAGCGCGGCACGGCATGATGTTGGCAGCGACACTAGCGGGTGTAGCCTTTGGCAATAGTGGTGTTCATATTCCGCATGGCATGTCATATTCGGTTGCTGGATTGGTACGCGACTATTGTCCGGAAGGCTATCCCGCTAATCACGCGTTGGTTCCTCACGGCATATCGGTTGTTGTTAATGCTCCATCTGCGTTTCGCTATACTGCTTCAAGCAATCCTGCGCGTCATTTAGAGAGCGCTGAGTTGCTTGGTGCTGATTTAGGCGATGCAGGCGAGGATGACGCGGGAGAATTGTTGTCAACACAAATTGAAAAAATGATGAGAATAACAGGCATGCCCAATGGTATCTCTGGTGTAGGCTATGATGATATCGATATTGAGAATCTAGTTGCCGGTGCGTTTAAGCAACAAAGGTTGTTGCAAAATGCCCCTTGTTCAGTTACTGAAAAAGATCTTTATAAACTTTACTCACGCGCTATACGATATTGGTAATGAAAAACGATCATCTCAGATTAATTCGCCCTGAATGGGGTAAATGGCAGTCTATCCAAGACAAGTTTCAATGGGATATTCCTGAGCATTTCAATATAGCCGAAGCCGTATGCGATAGTCATGCTAGAAGTTCTGGAAAGTCGATTGCAATCTACCATGAGAATAATAATGGAGTTAAGCGTCAGCTGACTTTCTCCGAGCTGAGAAAAACTGCAAATCAACTAGCTAATGCGCTGTCTTATTACGGTGTTGGTAAAGGTGATCGGGTCGGTATTATTCTTCCACAAAGAATAGAGACCGTAATCAGTCATATTGGTGTTTATAAAATTGGTGCTATCACAGTACCACTATCAATACTGTTTGGTCCGGATGCAGTCAATTACAGATTAAATGATAGTGGTGCGAAGATAGTCATAACCGATGCAGAACACACAGAAATGCTGGAGTCCATGCGTGATGAATTACCAAACTTAGAACTAGTTATCAATTGTGACGCGGATAGTGTGAACGGATTTTGGTTACAGCTAAAACGCGCAAGTGACGAATTTCAATCGGTCCTTACACGAGCTGATGACCCAGCCTATCTTGTATACACTTCGGGTACGACAGGCCCGCCGAAAGGCGCATTGGCGCCGCATCGCTGTTTGATTGGCAACTTGCCGGGTTTTGAGATGTCTCACAATTTTTTCCCACAGAAAAACGACTTGTTTTGGACTCCGGCCGATTGGGCTTGGACCGGAGGATTAATGGATGCTCTAATTCCATCGCTATATTACGGGGTGCCCGTACTGGGTTATGATGGAAGCAAGTTTGATCCTGATAAAGCATGCAATTTAATGGAGAGGTATCGAGTCAAAAATTCGTTTATACCACCAACTGCACTCAAGATGTTGCGACAGGCTGATAGCGTTTCCAAGCACGATGTAGCGCTGCGCTCAATCATGTCAGCAGGTGAGGCATTAGGTTCGGAGCTCTTCCACTGGGGTAAGGAGGTGTTCGGTATCGAAATTAATGAAATGTGGGCGCAGACTGAGTTTAACTATATATGTGGCAATTGCACCGAGGTGTTAGAAGTGCGTCCCGGTTCAGTCGGCAAAAGTTATCCTGGTCATCGAGTGGAGGCGGTCGATGGAGATGGAATGGTTTTAAAACCAGGGCAGGTTGGAGAACTTGTTGCCGACCGTGATGACCCGGTGATGGTTTCAGGTTACTGGAACAATGAATCGGCAACGAAAGAAAAATATATTGACAGGTGGTGGAGCACCGGTGATTCTGGATATAAGGACGAAGATGGTTACATTTGGTTTGTTGGGCGCAAAGATGATGTTATTTCAAGTGCAGGCTATCGAATCGGTCCTGGTGAAATTGAGGATTGTTTGCTCAAGCATCCGGCTATAGCTCAGGTAGCGGTAATTGGTGTGCCGGATCAGTTGAGAGGTGAAGCAATCAAGGCTTTTATTGTTTTGAAATCTGACTGCCAACCCTCAGGTCGGTTGACAGAGGAAATTCAAGACTCGGTTCGAAGTCAATTAGCCGCTTATGAGTATCCCCGACATATTGAATATATTGATGAGTTGCCACTGACAACAACTGGCAAAGTCAAACGAAACGAATTGCGAACTCGCCCAATCTAAGGTCATGGGGATTTTTATTAGTTCTGACCAGAGTTTCTTGGTTTGTCCATAGATTTAGCCCGACGGCGACGAGCTTCTGTTGGTGATTGGAACAGTGGCCGGTAAATTTCAACTCGATCTCCTTCAGTGAGCAAGTGATCGTCAGGCACTTGTTTACCATATATACCCAAAGGTGCGGTAGCAAAATCAAATTCTGGGAACTCATCACTTAGTTTCGCCACTAGTACGGCATTTCGGGCTGTTGTATTGGCTGGAACAGTCAAATCAAGAATTTGTTGGCTAGTTTGGCTAGCGAAAATTACTTGAATTTTCAAAGCTCAATTTTTTTCTATGTTGCTAGATATGGAGAACTTCCGTTCGGCTTCTTTGCAAAACCCGTCAATCATCGTTTTTTGCAGAGTGTTAAAAAACGGGCCTAAGGTTTTCGCGAGTAGCCTTGAGGAAAAATCGTAGTTGACATTCAGGTCTACTTTACAGGCATTGCTTCCCATTGGTGTGAGCATCCATTTTCCATTGAATGTTTTGAACGGACCTGATACAAGCTCCAATTTGATTTCACTGTGAGGCGTTACTGTATTGCGAGTTACAACCCCTTTTTTTATGGCTCCGATTTGGAACACTAGAGTTGCCGTATAGCCGTCCGAATGAGACTGATCAATGTATGCATCACTACATCCCCGCAAGAATTTTGGGTACGATTCAATATCGTTGATTAATTCGTATATCTGCTTACAATTACATGGGACTGTTGCAGAATGTTTTACAATCACAAATATTCTAATGGTGGTTGGATGATTTGTAAAAAAGGTCGCTAGTTACGCTAGGCAATAAAATTGCATTCAAGAGCTATGACAATTCGCGGAGTATAGATTTTGTTCTCCGTGTGGCAGAACAACTTCAATTAGCTCAGCCAGTTCAACCCAGAAAAAATCCTCGCCCGGATAACCGGTAATTCTCCCAATCTCCTTTTGATTGTGAACTAATACGAATGTTGGTGTGAACTGTATAGAACCGTTTATCAATTCCACGCCTTGGGGAGGTTGCAAAGACTGTATTTTTCGCAACGGGGCATGACAAGATTCAGGTGTGATATTGTATATTACACCAATCTCAGTATCCCATTTTCGGCACCAAGTACAATACTCATCGTCAAACATCAGTAATTCACTTGCATAATTTGTTTTATCTGACGCTGTACCCAAGGCTAGTAGACATAAACTTGCCACAGCCAGCAGTTTTAATTTGCCCGGCTTCAAATTAGAACGCATCGGATTACATGCTAGTTTCATTACTGTCACTGGCGATTTCGTGTATTATTTGAATTCATATGCTGACAATTATAAACCTATCCATATCCACAGCTCAAATTGCCGATTTGAACTGCAACTGATTCCATAGAGATATTAACCAATTTGTGGTGACTGAAAATGGCTGATTTATTGCCGACAATCAATATGAAAGGTTCACTTTTACTTGACGGAGCGACAGGTACTGGCTTATTCGAATTGGGACTACTTTCAGGGGATGCGCCGGAACTGTGGAATGATATTCAACCAGAGCGTGTGTTTAAACTGAATGCGGGTTTTGTGGAAGCCGGGTCGGACGTTATCCTTGCCAACAGTTTTGGCGCAAATGCGATGCGACTCAAGCTTCATAAAGCTCAACATCGTGTATCTGAGCTGAATGAAAAGGCCGTGCAAATTGCCAAGCAAGCGGCGGACCAAGCAGAAAGAGAGGTGTTTGTTGCTGGGTCAATGGGCCCACTTGGCGAATTGATTGAGCCTGTTGGTACACTTGGAATGGACGAAGCGGTGCAGGCTTTTACTGATCAGGCATTGGCACTTGAGCGTGGGGGGTGCAATCTGCTAATGATTGAGACCATATCGTCAGTTGAAGAACTAGTTGCAGCTGCAACTGGTGCAATGAGTACCGGATTGGACTATATTTGTTGTGGAAGTTTTGATAGCAATGGCAGAACAATGATGGGGGTAACGCCAAAGCAATTCGCAAAGAAATGTACAGAATTATCGCGTCGACCGATTGCAGTCGGTTCTAACTGTGGAATAGGTCCAGCGCAAACTGTCGCTGCGTTGCTTGAAATGGTTGAATCGATGCCCGATGAGTTTCATTATGTCGCAAAAGCTAATTGCGGTGTGCCAGTGTGGGAAGGAGATAAAATTAAGTACTCAGCAACACCTGAACAAATGTACACCTACGCACGAATTTCACGCGATGTTGGGGCTACCATGATAGGTGGCTGTTGCGGAACCCAAGCACAGCACGTTGAACGTATGCGCGCAGGTTTGAATGGTTATGAGCCGTCGTCGCGTCCCACGTTAGAGCAAGTTTCTAACGTGCTTGGTGCTGTTTTTGACACTGCTAAACAAAACAAGCCTCGAAAACGAGGAACTAGGCGCCGCAAATAATTGACGCAAGACGTGGTATCGAAAAAGAAAAAGAAAATTCCTGGCACGGTAATTGCAACAAACCGTAAAGCGTCTCATGACTATTATCTTGAAGACCGCTATGAAGCTGGTATTGTTTTAGCCGGATGGGAAGCCAAGAGCATGCGTAACAATCGTGCCAATTTGAAAGAAAGTTACATTGTTGCTAAGGATGGCGAGCTGTTCTTAATGGGATCTCATGTTTCACCAGATACCACAACTTCTACTCATCAGGTAGTCAATCCGACGCGTCCCCGGAAGCTGTTGTTGCATCGAATGGAGATCAATCGGTTGATAGGAGCTGTTGAACGCAAAGGGTATTCGATGATTCCTACGGAGCTTTTTTGGAGCAAAGGTAGGGTGAAACTGAACTTTGCCTTAGCTAAAGGTAAAAAACTCTATGACAAACGAGCCACAATAAAATTGAGAGAAATGGAAAGAAATCAAGCTCGTGAGTACTCTAATCAAGGTAAATATGTAGTTTGATTTGACACCTTGAGCAACTTTTAGCTACTACTATCTATTTTGTAGTAAAAGCAGTTGGCAAAGAGGGTGCTAGAAGGTGGGGTGTCTATGCAAGATAGTCTGGGAATTCACTTCTGCAAAGGTGTAAGTCTAATCTGACTTGTTGTTTTTAGGCATAGACTTGATTCGGGCCGAAATAAATTTAGCTGTCATTAAATCAAGGTGGCCGCCTCCACCGTTTTTAAATAGCGTAATGTCGTCGTTTGACAATCTGCCTTTGACTTTCCCTGAACATAGCTCATAAAGGTCAGCCAACACATCAGACTCTTGCATTACTCCAGTTTCAATTGGAATTGTTATTTCACCAATTTCTCCAATTGTTGTTTTGCGTGAATCCACGAACACTTTTGATTTCCGAATCGTTTTGTCATCGGCTTCTCGCATATCTGGTCTGAATGCCCCTACCAGATCAACGTGGGTCCCAGGTTGCAACCAGTCTCCACAGATGATAGGTTCAACGGTCATTGTGGCACAACTTACAAGCTGAGAATTTTGAACCGCTGACTCAATGTTTTCTACAACTTGAATTTCCACATTTGGTAAACTAATACTATCAGCTAGCTTCTCTGCTTTTGAAAGTGAACGATTCCAAACTGTTACTTTTTCAATTGTTTGATGGATTTCCACGTGGGCTTGTATTAAGTAAGGCGCCATTGCACCGGCACCGATCATAGCCATGTTTGTGACATTAGTACCAATGAGCATCTTAGCACCAAGGGCGGAATCAGCTGCAGTCTTGTAGTAGGTCATCGAAGTTCCATCAATGACTGCAGTTGGTTTTCCGTTCTTGCCATCGAATAGCGTGTAAATTGCATGAATTGCTGGTAAGCCGTAGTTTACCATATTATTTGCAAATACAGTTGCTGACTTTAAGCCTAATGCGTTGCCTTGGAGCCATGCTGCGCGAATGAGGAGGTGGTCATCTTGATTGTGACCTAGTTGTGAACAGGACATCAGCATATCCTTTAGCAAAGCAGGTTCTTCACAATGAAATTGCTCAAAAGTGTTCACTAGTTCGGGGAAAGAGCAAATGCGATGTACATCTTCGCTCGAAATTAGAATCATGAATAGACCTTATAGACTAAAGAGTAGAAAGTGATGAGTAAAAATTCCATCAGGTGCGATGGGTAGTCCAATCAGTACCCGAATATAGTATCTTTAGGTAGTTCTCGTTAGATTTTTTATGGAATTCAACTGCTGCAGGATCAAAATCTTTCTCAGGTATTGGTTCGTGTTCGACATGTCTGTGTGTGTCTTTGCCACAAATTAATGTAGCGCTGTCCCAGTCAGATTTGACTTGTCGTGCCGCCGGCGAAATATAGCGTATCGCGATACCGATTCTTCGGTCTTTGCCATGGTTTGGATGTGAGGCATGCGCGATACGGTAGGTAAAATATACTGCCTCACCAGTATCAACCTCAATATTAACAGCTTTGGTCTCATCGATGCCCTTGAAGATTGTCTGACCGCGCGTTAGCATGTTGTGATCATGAAATGTGTCCTCATGAAAAAATTCATTTGATCGATGACTGCCTGGCAACATTCTCATGCAACCACTCTCAACAGTTGCCGGTGAAAGCGCGATCCAAGCTGTCATTAGATCATTCCCCTGTATTCCCCAGTATCGACTGTCTTGGTGCCAAGAAACGAACTGGTTTGAATTTGGTTCCTTAACCCACATGTCGGTTCCCCAGCATAAGATGTTAGGTCCTAATAGTTCTTTCACGGGTCCAACAATTGATGGCAGTTTGATCAAGTCTGAAACCCATTTGTACAAGAGGTGACACTTTAATCTCTTTTCACCTCTCAATTTACCAACTACTGTTTCGACGGCTTGTAGTTTGTGGCGGTATTGGATTGCGCTCTCAGCGGACAATACGCGAATTGTTGGTGTAAAACCGTCAATATGAAATTTTCTTATCGTTTCTTTTGTTAAGGAATTTGTAGTCATAGCGGTGTTTCCAATTCGTAAAGTTATTTGCTCCAAGTCAATCTGATTTAGCTCCAGTTGGATGAATTCGCCAATACCATTATTCTAAATAAACTGGGTGTAAGATTAGTTCAAACAGCAGCTGTCGCGGATTTGCACCTTGATTTAATCTGCTTGGTAGGTCCGCGTTGATGCCAATTGCTTATTCAAACCAAATGATGATAAACGAAGATAGAACAGAATCTACTTGTGACCAACCATGAGAAAAGGCCAGTTCACTGTAATTAGCGAGTTGACTAAGAGCTATCAATGAAGCTACTGCGGCAGCTTGCAACAAATCCCACGCTTTGTGAGAACTCGGATTGTCAACTTAGCTTTTAGAGCCCCTAAAAATCTCATTAGGAATGAATGAAAGCCGATCAAGTGCTGTGCAGCAACAAATTCTCCAGTACCATTTAACAAGGACAATTCCACCTTTTTGAGTTTTGCCCTGTTGCCGCCTCGGAGCGTAGCGGAGAGGCGGCAACAGGGCCTGGATTGCAATTGTAACACCCGTTACAATTCGCACCGAATCTTGGCTTCGGCCAAGGTGTTTGATAGGCAGGTGGTCGGGAGCAACCATTATTCTCCCGTGCCCAGAGCACCTAATGCGGACCTGTGCCTCGGCCACATGCTGCGATGGAAGACCGGTAGAATGTTAGTGCTTCGAGCACCAGTACTGGATTTGTCAAGCATCGCAGCAAGCCTATTTTATTATCTGTTGACAAAGCAAACAAGTATAGGAGAGAGCAAATGCAAGAACTGAGATATTTCACCGGCGTGGATTGGGGACGACAACATCATCAGGTGTGCGTGATGGACGGCAATGGCCAAGAGCTGGGCAACAAGCGTTTCGCGCACAACGGAGCCGGACTGAGACAGATGGCACAGTGGATCCTGAAACGCACCGAGGCTGATGCCCGGCACATCGGTGTCGTGGTGGAGACCTCCAACGGACCGGTGGTGGACACCTTGCAGCAGCATGGCTTTGAGGTGTTCTCCATCAACCCCAAGCAGTTGGATCGCTACCGCGACCGCTTCAGCATGGCCGGGGCCAAAGATGACCGCTTCGACGCCCGGGTGCTGGCCGAGACCGTGCGCCGCGACCGCGACCTGCTGCGACCGGTTGAACGCCTGCCGAGCGAGATCCTGGCCTTGCGCGAATGTGTGCGGCAACGCTCGCAACTGGTTGAAGACAAGGTGCGACTGGAAGCACAGTTCAAGGATGTGCTGTGGAGCTACCACCCCCAATTCCTGCAACTGAGCAAACAGCTCAGCAGTGCTTGGGTGTTGGAACTGGCACAACTGGCGGCCGACCCGGCCACCGCCGAAACCCTGAGTCTGCCGGCGATTGACCGGTTGCTGAAACAGCATCGCATCCGCGCCATTGACGCCGAGACCGTCAAGTCCATTCTATGCCAGCCGGCGATGTCAGTCGATGCCGGTGTCGTCAAGGGGGCGGCACTGCGGGTGCAGATGATCGCCGCACACCTGCAATTGGTCACCGCACAGATCATACAGGTCAAGGCTCAGATGAGTGAGTTGATCAAAGCTCACAATCAACAGCTGGCGGCTTCTGACGACCCGGACGACCGCCGCCTCAGGCATGACGTGGACATCATCTCATCCATGACCGGCATCGGACTGGTGGTGCTGGCCACGCTGCTGGCGGAAGCCTGGCGCATCCTGCGCAATCGCGACTACAAGGCCTTGCGTGCCTATGGTGGTGCCGCACCGGTCACCCGCCGCTCCGGCAAGATGGTTCAGGTGGTGCGCCGACTCGGGTGCAATACGATGTTGGCCGAGGCCTTGTACCACTGGGCTCGCACCGCCATGCAGAACGACCCGACCAGCAAAGCCAAATACCAAGCGCTCAGGGAACGCGGACATAGCCACGGACGATGCTTGCGGGGTCTCTCGGACCGCTTGTGCAAGGTGCTATGCAGCATGCTGACCAACCAGCAGTTGTTCAACCCGGATGGGGAATGCCATGCGTTGGCAGCTTGACAGGTTGATTGACAAATTGCGAGGGTACAGCCTCGCAAAAAAGAGTTGCAAAATGGTAGAATGTCCGCATTTTGTATTTCACCCATTGTGTGAAAGCAGGTATCCCATGAATCACCCGCTGCACAATGCTTCTTGCAACAATTCCATTTTCTAATGCGATATTTGGGTATTATGAAACGCTTTATAATTGATTTGCCATTTATTTTATAATTCAGCAAGAAACAGATCCAGTTCATTGGATGTTAATGCGATTTCAGGGAGAATAAACAATGTTTAAGCAACCACCATACCGGCATATCATTGAGCCGTCAACCCATGTAGATGGAGCGTTTGCGAAGTGCGAAGCCGGTTCTAGGAACCTCCTCGGAATATCTGTTGGGGGGGGGGGCAATAATGCGCTCTCTCATTCAACTGATTTCATCAGCCGCTTTCGCCGGACTGTTAATCCTGCATCAATCGCCGGCGCAGGCAAAGGACGAATGCGGCATGCCGACCCCAGGCAGTCCGCCGGCGGTCGTATGCGATGCCAGTGATGACGATGCTGAAGGCACTGTCTTTAAGAACGACCAGTCCGGAGACGTCAAAAAATGGCGGAAAGACGTGATCCTATATGAGGTACACAAGCCTAAAAAGAACCGAAACAGAAGCGGTCTGAAGATAACTCTCAGCGATGATATCCGGGTGCTGGGGGCTACCGTGGGTTATCGCAGCAGTTTCGGGCTCGGTGTGTATGCAACCAGAAATGCGGAGGATGGCATCCTGGTTGAGTCCCATGCGGAGATAAGTGCGGCACTTTCCGCGATTCTAGTCGATACCGACATCGGAGGGGGAGATGTTGTTCCAATCACGATCAACGTCCTGAAAGGCGAGCTGAGCACAAGCAGCAGTGGCAATAATGGTGTGATTCAGGTCAATGACACAGGGAACCATGGCAAGATCACCGTGAATTTTTCTGCAGAGATCAAGAATGTCAGGCGTGATAACACAGGCATCAAGGTGTACAAGTATGATGCTCCGGGAGGGGACGTTGATGTGACGCTGAAGGCCGGTTCACGAATCGGCGGCAAAATCCATCATGGAGTTCATATTGAGTCTGACGAAGCAGGTGTTGTTTCAGGTATTGTTGCGTCCAGTGATTTTCGGGTGACCATCGAAAAGGGTGCGGTTGTCGGCACGGCCGCTGAGCCGGTGAAGATGAGCGGGGTTTACGCTTTGGTCAGTAAAAACGGACTTTCGGACAAAAAGGACAAAGTTTCGGCCGAAAAGCACGTCACCGTCACACACCATGGCCATCTATATGCGGCCGGTGACGGCATCAAGATCGAACATAAGCACGGCGACTCTAAAACCTATGCCGGCGGCACGGCTTCCGTCACCATTGGCGAGGATGGGGTTGTGACGGTGACAGGGGACACGAATTTCGGCATCTCCCTCAACACGCCTGACACTGCGGGTGGCATGCGCGAGCAGAGCGTTGCCGTCTACGGGAAGGTGTTTGGCGGCAAGAGCGGCGGTGCCATCCACTTGGTGGGAGGCGGCACCCTCACCATCGGACGCAATGCCATGCTGATGCCGGATGATGCGAGCGACAGCTATAAGACGGTGCAGGTTAAAGAATCAGACCCTGCCAGCGGCACGAGTCTGGTGATCAAGTTGGATCGCAACTTCCGAGGTATGAAGAACATTGAGAACGCCGGGGAGACAAGCTTCAAGTACAACTTGGCTTCGGACGATCCGGGTGATTCGGATTACATGGATCTGACTGATGGAACGAAGATTGAAGGGGTGGAATTGACATCGCTGCCGTGTGGCATCTACAGCAACTGCAGCGGCAAGGAGACCTTGACGGCTGAGATCACGGACAAGGATGCCAACAATGTGTTTTCGCTGAACTTCAGGAGTGAGATCACCGAGCGCACTGCTCCTGCTGCCGGACAGGGCACGGCATCCATGCGAGGTCGCGTGTATGAAGCCCTGCCCTCGGTGATGTGGGATATGGTCGGTGCCCTGGGCACCACTTACATGCCGTCGATGATGTCAGGCGGCACTGCCAGTGCGTCCGGTCCGCTGCAATTGGCTCAAAACGGAACGATGGCGGCGGCTGACCCTGGCATGATGTCAGACCGAAGGGCTTGGGGCAGCATTGAAGTGGGCGACGGTGAACGCCGGTTGCAGAAGTCCGTGAGTGGCAATCTTTCGTATGATTTCTCTTACAGCGGATTTGCGACGGGTGTTGACCTGCCCGCTGTCAATGACATGATGTTCCGAGTGGGGCTGCATCATCGTCAGGGCAAGGCCGATGTGACCGATGGCGGTCGTGTGAAGGTGTCTGGCACCGGTGTCGGTGTCGGCATGGCTCGTCAATATTCCGATGGTCTGATGGTTGATGGCTGGCTGGGCGTGACCAAGTATGATGACATAGAGGTCAGGTCATCGGAGATGGTGAATGGACAGTTGGTTGACGTCAATCAAAAGACCGAAGGTGTCGGCTATGCCATCGGTCTGGGTGCTTCCAAGCGCATGGGGTTTGGCAACCTGTCGCTGACGCAGCGCGGCGGGCTGACATGGACCTCGATTTCAGTGGATGATTATGTGGTTTCATACACTTCGATGGATGGAAGTGCGGTCCGAGGAATGGTAGCTCAATCAGCGAAAGATGCTGTTTCCATGGAGAGCAGTTCGGGCGTGACGGGGCGTTATGGCGTGTTGTTCGAGGGCGAGATGGGGAAGACTTCAGAAGCCTGCTGCAAGTTGTTCAGTTCGTTGGATCTTGAGCATGATTTCAGTGTCGAGCGCAGTGTGACGATCACCAACGGTGATTTTTCAAGCAAGGTCGAATCAGAGTCGAAGCCGACAAGGTTGCGGTTGGGATTCGGCGGTTCGCAGATTTGGAATGGTGATCGTTCATCGGTTTCGGGTGCCATTTACCTGACCTCGGCGGGCAGTGGCAACAATACGGTGAGCGGTGGTGTGGCATTGTCTGTAAAGTTCTAGCCGGCAGGAAACCATGTCGGTGTGAAAACAGGTTTCGTCTTGGTCGTCTCGGCTTTTTGTTTGAGGCGACCAAGGTGGGTTTTATTCATCGTTTGGACATCAGTGAGCATCTGGGTAATAGAGTTGGGACTGAATTTTTGCGTGCCTTTTAACTGGTTCTGCTACCAGTTGTATGGAATGGTGCATGCCAGGGTGTAGCCGTTCATGGCACTCAAGGTGTTACCACTTTTACCACTTGACGTGGACCGACGTTTGTCCATCCATCAGCCGCCATGATGGCTGAGATGTGGTAACGCCCGCAATTCAGCACCGTTGAGCAGAATGACTTTTTCAGTGCCTGAAGTGCTGGTGTGAATATGCTAAAGCTGCTGAACACGAAAGTAAGTTTGAATCTCTTGCTTGTGTCCAATGTCAACTGCTGTCATGCGGTGATGGCAAGTCATTTGACGTGGCTCATGAAGTAGTGAACCTATCAGCGGGGGTGAGGTGCACTTCAGAGGTTTGGCATCAAGTTATCTGGCAGTTGCATGCGTTGGCATCACCTGATCTCCACCGACAGTGTAGTCACAACAGCCGTATCCATATATGAGTTCTGCTTGCGAGAGACTGTGAGTCGTCTTGAAACTCCACAGATACATGCGATATGAATAAAAAGCTCTTTTACCTGTATTGCTACAAATTCAACCCCAAAAATCTCATTAGGAATGAATGAAAGCCGATAAAGTGTTGTGTAGCAACAGATTCACCGCATTTGTACTTCAACCATTGGGGGAAAGCAGTCATGCCATGAATCGCCCGCCGCGCAATGCTTCTTACAGCAATTTCATCTTCTAATGCGATATTTGGGAGAGCTACTACTTACGATATATATAACAGATGCGATTATAATAAGACTGCCTCCAAGTAGCATTGAAATGGTGACCCGCTCATCAAAGAGAAGAAGAGCCCAAATAGGTGCAAATGGTATCTCGGACAACCCAATTAGAGCGGCAGCAAGTGCGGGAACTCGAGACACTCCCAACAAGTACACACCAAACCCAAGACCGACGTTTATCAATCCATACAAAGCAAGCCAAATTAGATCATGGAACGAAGCAGTAACAATCTGCGAAAACGGGAATACTAATATTGCCGCAATAAATCCAGAAAGGTAGGCGGATTTCATTGCGTTAATGTTAGGATAAAACTTTGCTGCCACCGTTAATGCGGACATAAAAAATGTCATTAATAATGCAAAACCTAAACCCAGAAAATCACTAAAACTCTGCCCTCCCAAAACTAACAAAGAAACACCTAGCCCGCTGAGTAATGTTGAAATCAGACTAGTCAAAGTCAATGGATCACGCAGTATTAACCACGCAATCAGCATCGTAACCAACGGCATAGCACCATAGACAAACGAAACATTAGCAATCGATGTGAAAAAAAATGCCGAAATGAAACAAATCATTCCCAAGGCTGATATGAAGGCAGTGATGAATTCACCCACGTTAAACTTAATAATCTCTTTGAGATTTTGAGGTCTGTTGATAGCGATGTAAATTAGCAATACACTTCCACCACCAAACATCGACCTCCATAAAAGTGTTGTTGGTATATCTGTGTCTACCACGCGCGTGAAGAGGCCAGCGGTGCTCCATGCCAAAGCAGCGATTAGTATATAAAATACTCCAATCCCATACGATCTAGAAAATGCCATTCATTAACTCCAAATTAAAAATTAATTTCTGCCGATTAAATATAAAAGAAATATTAAGGATATATCGAAAAATATTATTATGCGTCATAAAATGACATACAATTATTTGAAATTACAACACTAAGCGCAGATTATCTGGACTTCCATAGATAGCCGTTGACTCATACATAATCATCCTATACCTGAACTCAACATCAACAAAAATTTGGAGGTGTTGCGTAACAGTGCATTCCTAGTTTTCGGAGCTGTATCCAATTGGTGAGATATTATTGATAAGGTATTCCTGTTTTGTTAGCTTTGACTCTTTTGCATGACTATCTTCAACTTGCTATATCATCTTGAATGCCGAACACTAACATTAGATTTCACAGGTTGGTTTGAACCGGAAAGTTTGAAATTAACTGTGAAGTAAATAAAATTACCCGTACTCACATCACAACTGTAGATGAATGGTAGTGGAACTATTTACCTAGCATTTAAGGTATTGTTATTAAGACTAATAAATATTTCGGCATAAACTGATGGCAATTTTCTTCGAAAAATCAGAATTCAAGTTACGCACTCAACGCGTGTTAGACCGATTGCATGAAAAGGGATTGGATGGGTTGCTAATATTCCGGCAAGAAAGCATGTTCTATTTGACGGGATACGATACATTTGGTTATTGTTTCTTTCAGTGCTTGTATTTGGACAAAAGCGGTAGTTACGTGTTGCTAACGCGAGCTCCTGATTTACGACAAGCGCGAATCACTTCTATTATTGAAGACATACGTGTTTGGATCGATCAGGCTGGTGCCAATCCAGGGCATGATCTAACTTCAATGCTTGATGATTTTGATTGCCGTGGTAAGCGACTTGGAATTGAGCTTGATGCTTATGGCTTAACAGCGAAAGTGTGGACTCGAATCAGCTCTGTTTTGGGCAGATATTGTGAGCTAGAAGATGTATCAAATTTGGTGAGTGAACTTCGATTGATAAAATCTCCAGCTGAAATGGTTTACGTTGAGCGAGCTGCACAGCTTGGTGATGATGCGCTAGATGAAGCGATTCGATTAACCGCGTCAGGAGTGAATGAAGGTGAAATTCTCGCTGCTATGCACGCTGCGGTATATCGCGGCGGGGGTGATGATCCCGCCAATGAGTTCATTCTTGGCTCTGGTGAAAACGCATTGCTTTGCCGTTATCACAGCGGTCGGAGAGTTTTATCGGAAAACGATCAGCTAACCATAGAGTTCGCTGGTGTATATCGCCACTATCATGCCTGTCTGATGAGGACAATTGTTATCGGTGAAGTAGATTCCCGGCAACGTGCCATGCACGCTGCTTGTGTTGAAAGTATGCAAGCTTGTCAGTTAGCATTGAATCCCGGTGCAAAAGTTGGTGATATATTCGACATTCATGCCGAAGTGATGGATGCCAATGGCTTTAACAATGCACGAATGAATGCTTGCGGATACAGCCTTGGCACCACTTACGCGCCAACTTGGATGGACTGGCCAATGTTCTACACAGGAAATTCCGTAGTAATTGAACCAAACATGATATATTTTTTACACATGATTCTCTTTGACTCGGAAAATAATCTGGCTATGACTCTTGGTCATACGGTTCGAGTTACAGAGACCGGATCTGAACCACTTAGCAGGCACCCTCTAGATCTGATAACTGCATGATTATTAATTTCACAACTAGCCTGTTCAAAAGCAGGCGTTTTTTGTAGTAAGATTAAATGATAGAAAAACGACGACTCGGCGGTAGGGAGGCTCGCAAGGCAATTCGCGCAGCGCCATTAGCTGAAGAAGACAAGGCAGTACGGCCTGGAATGTTAGGTGGACGTTTTGCGCCGCTGTCCGAAAAGCAAATGCATGACATTAACGAGTCGATCATGGACATCCTTGAAAACATAGGGCTGTCTCAAGCGATTCCCTCCTGTATCGAATTGATAACTAATGCCGGTGGTAAATACACTCACAATGGCCGATTGACATTCCCAAGATCCTTAGTTGAGGACACAATTGCTAGTGCTTGCCGAAATTATGTATTGTGTGCGAGAGACCCCAAGTATGATCTAAATCTCTCAGGCAATCATATTTATTTTGGCACAGCAGGCGCTGCCGTTCACATCGTTGACTGTGACACTCGCGAATACCGCGACTCTAAACTGGCCGATCTCTACAACATCGCTCGAATTGTGGATCAGATGGAGCATATACATTTTTTTCAGCGACCAATTGTTTGCCGCGATATGGAAGATCCGTACGAGCTGGACTTCAATACTTGCTATGCTGCAATATCAGGCACATCAAAACATGTAGGATCTAGTTGGGTATTGCCAGAACATTTTGATCGCACTATGGAAATGTTGCATATTGTCGCAGGTGGTGAAGACAAATGGAGGGAACGGCCTTTTGTCAGTTGTTCCTCTTGCTTTGTAGTTCCACCCATGCGGTTTGCGGAAGATGCTTGTGCAGTCCTTGAAAGTTCAGTTCGCGCCGGAATGCCGATTTTACTATTAGCAGCGGGGCAGGCTGGTGCAACTAGTCCGGCATCCTTGGCCGGTGCGGTTGTGCAAGAAACAGCTGAAACACTCGCTGGGCTGGTTTATGTGAATCTAATAAGCAAGGGTCATCCTGCTATTCTTGGGATATGGCCTTTTGTTTCAGACTTGCGCACTGGTGCTATGAGCGGCGGCAGTGGTGAGCAAGCCATTCTAATGGCTGCTTGTGGTCAAATGGGGCGTTATTATGATTTGCCGACAGGAATCGCGGCAGGAATGGCGGATTCAAAAGTGCCAGATGCACAATCTGGTTTTGAAAAAGGCTATACAACATCTCTTGCCGGACATTCAGGTGCGAATATGGTTTATGAAGCCGCTGGAATGCAAGCGAGCTTGCTCGGCGTAAGCTTGGAGAGTTTTGTCATTGACAATGATATGCTTGGCGCTGTAAATCGTTCAGTTCGCGGGATTGAAATTGATGGTAATTCAATGTCAACTGAGGTGATCCGAGACGTTTGCATTGGTGGTCCGAATCATTTTTTAGGTCACGATCAAACAATGAACCTAATGCAAAGGGATTATGTTTACCCTCAAGTTGGAGATCGCACTAGCCCGAAAGAATGGGCTGAGCTTGGTTCAACTGATGTCATCCAGAGATCGCAAGCAGTTGTAAAACAGATTCTGTCCAGTCATTTTCCACGCTATATCGATGATGTAACTGATTCGGAACTACGCAAGAAATTTCCAATCCGACTTCCTCGTGAAGTGATGGAACCGAGCTGAAAAAATAACATTTACTTACAACGATTACTGGTATTTGAAAATGAATCAAGAAGTTATTGTGACTTGCGCTGTTACCGGCGCTGGTAACACTCAAGACAAGCATCCTCAGCTACCTATTACACCTAAACAGATAGCTGATGCTTGTGTTGAAGCTGCGAATGCTGGGGCAGCAATTACACATATACATGTGCGCGACCCCAAGACAGGCGCTGGTTGCCGGGAACATGAGCTGTTCTCTGAAGTCGTTGACCGGATCAGAGGTTCTGGCGTTGATGTTGTAATAAATCTCACAACTGGAATGGGTGGAGACTATGTTGTTGGTGATGAAGTACCGACCGCGCCTGGATCTGGTACAGATTTTGTGATGCCAATTGAGAGAGTGTCTCATATCGATAGTCTGCTTCCGGAAATTTGTTCGCTGGATTGTGGAACAATGAACTTTGGCGATGGTAATTTGCTAATGATAAATACTCCAAATCACTTACGCATTGCAGCGAAACACATACAGAAATTGGGTGTCAAGCCAGAACTAGAAGTGTTTGATACCGGCCATGTCTGGATGGCCAATCGAATGCATCAAGAAGGATTGATTGATGATCCACCTCTCTATCAGATTTGTCTCGGTATTCCTTACGGTGCTCCGGCAACAACAGCAGCAATGAAAAACATGTGCGAAATGTTACCGGATAGCGCCAATTGGACTGCATTTGGAATTAGCCGGCACCAGATGCCAATGGTTGCTCAGGCTGTGTTACTCGGTGGACATGTCAGGGTTGGACTTGAAGACAATCTGTATCTGGAACGCGGTAAATTTGCGAGCAACGGTCAACTTGTAGAAAAAGCCGTCAAAATCGTTGAAATGCTAGGCGCTACGGTGGTAAGCCCAGAGGTTGCCAGAAAAAAACTAAAACTGACAAAACACCGCTAAATAGAATTTATGGCCGGTGAATGGGTTGGATTGCTTGAGTTTGATAGCACTTTAGACTTGAATTTGGAAAGGTCTCGGGTTAAGGCAACCTAACCCTCATAAACAATAACTGCAATATTCTGTACTCGTTGAGTGCAAGTTTTAGTGCATTTCTGATTGGTGAGCGAAATTGTATTTACTATTATGGATAGTAATCCAAATTATGAAGTGCGTCAGAGTCTGAATAATGGTTTGTTGGATCACTTGGGAGAAATAGGGGAGGGTGTGTCCCAATGGGGTCACAAGCTGTGCGAGCTGTTGAGGAACAACAACTTTGAAGAATTTGGCAAACAGTTACGTTGGCATCTGTCAGGCATTCCGTATCAATGGCGCAAAGGCGAAGTGCTAGCGAGATACGAGGCATGGTATGCAGGACTTTTGTATGCGTGCTTTCAGACTATTGGGGTGGAGACTAAAGTGGAGGATTCATCAAGTAGGGGTTGGGCGGATCTAGTGGTGTTGTATGGCGGTCAGGTGTTCGTGTTGGAACTGAAAGTGGCTGCAGGAGAAAGGGAAGTGGAAAAGAAGCTGAAACAGGCGATGTTGCAGATGCGTAAACGCCGTTATGCGGACAAGTATCGAATTCGCGGGGAGAAAATACATCATGTTGCTGTGGTGTTCAGTAGGAAGGAACGCAATCTGGCAGCGGTTAGAACAGAACAGGCTTGAATCACTGAAAGATTGCTAGGCATCGTTCTTTTTGCGAGGCTGATTGCCGTGTTAAGCCGTCTAAAAACAAATACAACTAGCAATTCATTTCTTGTCAAAAGTTGTGATGGATGATGTTGTGGAATTTGTCAGCTAAATGCGTTTGAAATTTCTTAGCATATCCATCGATTACATTAATTGCAAGTTTGAGAAGCTTGATGGGAAACGCTTGCTTTGTTTGCAAAATGAATTATTGCTTTTTCATTGATAATTGCTCTAGAGAACTTATTTATGTCTGTAAATCGATTAAATTAGACATAAGCTGATACCTGTTAACAAATTAGTCTATACAAAAACTATGACTGCCCAAGCTGGAATACTATCCACTCCAACCGACTATCACATCCATATTGAGTATTCGATCCAAAATATTGGTGAACTAGATGCGCTGAACAAACTGATCCGAATAGAGCAAGAAGCTTCAGAAATGAGAAATTGTCATGTTTTATTTGGATTTAGCGCCCGTCTATGGAATTCAATATCAACACAGTTGCTGACACCTGTGGTTTATATGCCATTTACTGAAATACATGGAACTCAGGTAATTGTTCCTGCAACACAAGGTGATTTATGGATTTGGTACCAAGGTGACTCTCATGCTGTAAATCTTGACGCTGCTATCAATGTTGACAGTGTGCTAACTGGAATGGGTCTACAAAAGAACGCTGAAGTATTTGGATATGTACGCTATGAAAATCGAGATTTTACAGGATTCATAGATGGCACAGAAAACCCAATTGGTGGCGATGCAGTGCAAGCAGCTCTAATTCCCGAGAGTAATGGAAGCAGTTTTGCAATGACGCAAACGTGGGTGCACAAACTTTCGGATTTTAATTCTCTGACCCTAGAACTACAAGAAGGTGTGATAGGCCGGACTAAAGCGGACAGTGTAGAGTTGTCCGATGATGTTATGCCTGCAACTTCCCATGTGAGTAGAACTGATGTTGAAGTGGCCGGTGTTAAGCAAAAAATTGTTCGAAGGAGTGTGCCATACGGCAATCTTGATAGGCGCGGTTTACATTTTGTGGCATTTTCGTGTGACCTTGCCCGTTTTCAAATTCAAATAGAACGCATGTTTGGAGTTTCTGAGGACAATTTACACGATCGGCTAACTGAGTTTTCAGCGCCAATTTCCAGCAGTTATTGGTATGTACCTTCGGTTGAATCTCTTCAGCAGTTGTTTTAATCGATATCAACAAATCTAAGCATAGATCGATTCAATACAAATCATAATAACATAAATCATTGAAGTGTATGGATAAAATATGAAATAATTAAAATTACTATACCAAACGTCTCCGAACAGTTGTGGTTCGGTAAATCTCCCGCAAGTTTAGTATTACAGCACGTTTGAAACAATTTTAAGTGAACGGTACGCAAGCTACCGATGACGGATGTTGGATTATTTACTAAGAACTGAAAATCAAAAGGCCTAGGTTGCAACAGACGGTGGAGGAGTAACCGCGTGATTGAATACGAAAGAGTTCACCAAGTAGAGTGGGGTGAGTGCGACCCTGCAAATATCGTGTATTACCCTAACTTCTATAGTTGGTTTAATCAAAGCAGTCACCAATTAATGAAGCATATTGGATTTGGTCAGGCAGAAATGATTGAGCGCTATGGTATTGTTGGATTTCCACTGCTCAAGGCACAGGCCGAGTTTAAGCTACCAGTTTATTGGGATACATTGGTCACAATTAAAAGTCGTATTTCTGCTCGGTCCAATAAAACATTTACTGTAAATCACGAAATTCATGAAGGACATCGTACATGCGTCGTTGGATATGAAATTCGAATTTGGGGCATTCGAAATGAGCAAACAAGTGGGCATTTGAAAGCTTACATCTTGCCAGATGAATTTATTCAAAAAATTGATTTATAGCTTTATTATTTGTCTATAAATTGTTATATCTGATAAATATTAGTGAATGATAATGGTTTTCTGTAGATGTTTCAGAAGTTCACCTAATTTTCAAAATTGGATAGAGTTTAGTTGAAATAACTTTAGTATTAATATAACCTCATATATTTACGTAAATATAAAGATTAAGAAATTGATATTCTTAATATAAATCGAAAAATAGTTAATTTTTTCATAAGGCGGTTGCTTTTTCAACTAATTATGTCAATATAATGGTAAGTCAAGAGCCCATTTAAATCCGCGGCGATTTGAGGCATAGAGGCTTATAGCGGCAAACTCTTTGAAAACCAAGAAAAAATATGGTTTGATGTGAGAGTGCCAGTTCTGATTAATTTTTCTAAAATTCTGTTTGCTCTCAAGAATTTCAGAATAGTTACATTTATGTATACGGATATAAGTTTAATGACCAGCAACTTGTTTTTTATCTGAACGTAAGTTATGGACCGTGTAAATCATTCATCGGTTTCGTCCGCACCTTCATGTCCTAAGTGTAAGTCTTTGATGGTCTTGCGTACTAATAGGGGTAGCGGGGAAAGTTTTTGGGGCTGTAAACGGTTTCCTGAGTGCAGAGGCACTCTACCTATTGTTTCCGGAAATAGCCCGCCAGAACCAAAGATCGATTATTCAACTCCGTCTGAGTTTATTTTGCCAGTAGACTGGGTTGAAGGCGCGGGGCGAAACGGCTATATCCCAGAGTATGTAACTGTAGGAGCGATGCCCGGTGTATTACGTAACCGATTGGGAGAAGTACCTGAGATTAAACAATTGTTGTCTCAATGCGTTCTTCTTTATCACCGCGACCGTTCCCGTCAAGGTGCTACACAATATACCAAATTAATCAGCGCACTACTCAGGAAAATGCTACAGAGGGGTTGTATTCCGCTTCCGACACTTGGAGTTGAACATAAAGCGCTACAGCTTCACAGTTTACTTGATGAATCGGTAAGAGACTTATCAGATGAAGGCATGATGGTGGGATGGGAAATGCCGGTAAGGATGTTAGCTTGGGTAAATACCAATTACGTTTTGGCAGCAATTACCCAACGAAGTTCATTTTTTATTGACCCTGAGTTTGATATCGTAGGCTCAGATTTCCAAGCTTTGTTCCAAAGTCCAGAAGAATCGTGGTTTTTAAACAAATGGGTTTCCGAAGCTCTTGGTGAAACGGCAGCTCATTGGTTTACACCTCAAGCCTCACTAGACACATTATTAGTAGCCGGCAACAAGGTCGGCAATAATGAACTGGGTAAGCGAAGAATCGATTTCCTATTTTTCCATCCGGGTGATAGCCATCCAATAGGCATCGAAATTGATGGGCCTGAGCATATTCCAGGCAATCCCATTGATTATGAACGGGATAAATTATTGAGGAAACTAGGTATTGATGTGTTTCGAGTTACCAATAATGAAATCAATCAACAGGGCGGAAGTGTCCTTGATCAAATAAAAAATAGATGTGAGTTTGCCTTAAACAAATTGAAGAATTTTGATGATACTAGTAACAAATTCGCCAGTTTTTTGATTGATTGTTCAAACGCAGCAAAATTACAATTTGCCATTGCCCAGTCAATTGGATGGGGGTGGCTAACTGCTGATCGGTATTGGACAATCTGCCTTGACGAAACAAACCCAGTCTATGTAGCCAGCGTCTTGGATCTGTTAAGACTGTTGTCTGCTTATGATAGGCTATATGGCGATAGGTCAACTCCGAAGTGCTGCTTCGTCCGTTGCAAAGACGGTCCGGTAATTGCGTGGCAAATGAGTGAAGGTGGCGATTGGCAAGAAATTGATCCACAAGAACGACAAGGGGACAATGTTAGCATAGCTGTTGAGTCGAATACTAGTCCATACCACCACATGAGTTATTGTCAGTCTCCAGACATCATAATTCGTCCCGCTTATCTTCCTGTGAAGTTTTCGATTGGTTATTCCGCAAGTTTCAGTAGACGACCTATTGCGCCCAAAAAATATCGTGAATTAAAACCTGTGCTCACAAATTTCTTACAAAATATATTCCGGAAATATCAATTTCGGCCGATGCAAGGTGAGTCTATTCACAAAGCGCTTAGACAGGAGGACTGTGTCGTTCTTTTGCCGACAGGCGCCGGTAAGAGCATAATATATCAGTTGGCTGGCTTGTTGATGCCAGGTATTACAATCGTTGTTGACCCGATAGTTTCGCTTATTGAAGATCAAGCTGAAGGACTCCAACTCTATGGTATTGATCGAGCAGTGCCTATCGCAAGGCGTCTTTCTTCAGCCGATGAATACAATCAGCTACTGCTTCAAGTAACACGCGGAGAGTATTTATTCATCTTGCTTTCACCCGAACGGCTACAGATTCCAAAATTCAGGAGCTTAATTAAGGAGGGTATGGTTCAAAATACGTTAATCAACCTTGCCGTGATTGATGAGGCTCACTGTGTTTCAGAGTGGGGACACGATTTCCGCCCCGCATACTTGAACTTAGGTACCAACATTCGTAACCTATGTGAAGATAGCGCTGGAAAACCGCCGCCTCTGCTTGCATTGACTGGAACAGCATCGCGTGCAGTGCTTAGGGATTTACTCGCTGACTTGAATTTTGACCGTAACCGTTCGGATTCGCTTATTCGACCAAATTCTTTTAACCGGCCTGAGCTTGAATTTGGCATTGTGCTAAACCGTCCCCCCAACGATCCAAATGATGCCTTGAGAAGTGTATTGAACGGATTGCCCAGCAAGTTTAATTTCCCTATCGCTGAGTTGTTCCGTCTATCAGACCGTCATACCAATTCTGGCATCGTATTTGTCCCGACAGTCAACGGGAGAGTATATGGACTGATTAGTGTGAAGAATACTGTTCAGAGAATAACGAATACCGAAGTTACAGTTTATTCTGGTGGCGCACCAAAAGGTTTTGATCTCGCTACCTGGGATGACAAAAAGAGAAAGAATGCTAGACGCTTCAAGAACAACGACGTGTCGATATTAGTTGCCACTAAAGCCTTCGGTATGGGAATTGACAAATCAAATATCAGATATACGGTACACTTTGGGATGCCCGGTTCACTTGAGAACTTTTACCAAGAAGCTGGAAGAGCAGGACGAGATCAAAAAAAATCATGTTGCGTTATCGTATTTTCTGAATATGATCCAAATCGGTCAGATCTTCTTCTTGACTCTAGTCTGAGTCTGCCAGAACTTCGTCGCAATTTCGCAAGTATTGATTCTGGTAGGAAGACCAGTGATGATGTCACTCGGGCAATTTGGTTTCATTTACAAGGATTCATTGGAGTAGAAGAAGAAATTAACGGGGTTGAGGCCATGCTTTCAGAACTGGGGGATTTTACTTCTACTAAATCCACAATAGAGTTACCCTTGAATAATGACAATGGAACAAAAACAAATCAAGAAAAAGCACTTTGTCGGCTACTTAGAATTGGAGTTATCTCCGATTACGAGGTAGACTTTGGTGCAAAAAAATATATTGTCACAGTGGAACAGTTTAATTTAGAGAAATACAAAAAAAGACTACTTGACTATATTACCGCAGTTCAGCCAGCAATGGCCCCGATAATTGCTGATCAATTGGAGACAATTCACTCCGTTTCACCTCATAAAAGCGCTTCAAGTCTAGCTAGAGTTCTAATTACGTTTGTCTATGATACGATTGAGCGTTCTCGTAGACGAATGATTCAGGAGTCTGTGCTCCTTGCGCGAAGTGCTTTACTTGAAGCAGATGACAAGCATGTGGATGAAACAATTAGAACTCGGTTATTAGACTATCTCCAAGAGGGATTAGGTGCTGAACAAATAGACCAGCTTTTAGACGAACAGAAAATTTCATTAATGGATTGGTTCAATCTGATTGACAAATGTCAAACTTCGATAGACGCAGGAGAATTGCGAGGCTTGTGCATCCGCGCTTTAGAATCTCAACCTGACCATCCTGGTTTGTTACTCACTCGTGCTGTTTCTGAGACAATGTGTTCCGATCATGATGATGGCGTTAGCTCGCAGGGAATCAGTTCAGCTTTGGGATTTGGAATTAAGAAATATAACCTCACAGAGGATTCTGTGAGGATTTTACTAGCTAGTCTGTTCAAACTTGCGAAAGAGGAAAGAGCGAATGAACTTGGAGTTCCGTTAGTTGTAGCATTGCTGAGTTTTGATGATTCTGAACCAAATCTCTTGTTTACTGTTGAACTAGGATTATCGAAAGCTAAGGATTTTAGAGATGATCGTATTGCAGTTGCTGTCTCAGTACACCGACTACGGAAAATGATGAATAGCTTGGATCTCGCAACGTCTCGCATAATTAGCCAATTTAGAAAGAAAAACGTTTTACGGGCCATTGGATGGGAGAACTAATATGAGTATGTTGTCTGAATTAGAAATTCGGTTGGCTGAAATTGAAGAAAAGATTGGTGCGTTATTGCAACAGCTGAAAGAACATGCCGATTTGGAGAAATCTTTGCAAAATGCTGGAAACGACCTCACTCAAGCCAACGAAGAGTTGAGGAAATTAGCTAATTTAACGGAGATTACAGCTCAGCAGCTTGGAGAAGTTTTAAACGCGTTTCAGGAGTCTGTCAAGATTCTCAAGCGTTCTGATCCCGCACGAGCGTTGAAAGCTGTTGAATTGGTTGAAGAGCAGGTGAAATTGTCAGAGAAAAGAATACAAGCGTTAATTGACAAGATTCAAGTATCAATTAATGAATTTGCAGACAACAGTAACAAAGTTCAATTGAAGATTGCAAAGAAAATTGAGGAGGTAGGAGACAAAATTCTAGAAGGACAATTAGAGATAACAGGGAAAATTAAAGAAAACTGTGAAAAAAATCTAGATGGTCATATAAAGGTTGAAAATAAAATCAGGGCAGAGGTAGAATCAATCCGAACGAGGATCACGGCAGTGGTTTTTTTGCTCGGAATTCTAATCCTAATTATTGAACTATATAAGTTTGTTTTTCCGTGATATGGAAATATAGTTGAGGATTATTTTGGAATCGCTCTATGAAATATAAACCTCAGCTCACACACAATTTGTGATGCACCACTTCACCGCTTTTTGCGATAGCATTTAATTACTAAGTGAAATTGCCGGCTTTGAGGCATTTGCTATGTTAGTAAGTATTTAATGTTGAATAATTGACATGATGCTTTTGGATAATATTTCTCAAAATGTATGTGTTACCAATATTCGAAGCATGGCGTATTATTCCAAGCAGTTAAAATGGTTTGTGATATTTAACCATTTGCTGGTTACTTGTCAAAATCTAGTTAGAGAAAACCTCTCCCATGAGTTGGGTATATTTATGGTAATTTGACTATAATTTGAATTGGAATGTACAAAGCGAGTACACCCCATAGTGAGTGACGTTTTTAGTTTTGATTCGGGTGGTTATTCAGTTCATTATTAAGACTGAACAAAATCACCAAAAACTAGATACATTTGCAGGTGTGGCACCGGAAGCGAACCTCAATGCTCAATGAGATTTATTTAACAGGAGAGACAAATCAATGGGATGGCAGAGAAAAATTCTTAGAGTTAATCTGACTGATGGAAGCATAAGCAGTGAGCCTCTGAATATGGAGTGGGCGCAGCAGTATCTTGGTGAACGTGGGCTCGGTACTAAGTATCTATATGAAAATATGGATCCTAAGGTTGATGCTTTGGATCCTGGCAATGTACTCATATTTGCTACCGGACCGTTAACTGGCACTATGGCATCTACCTCTGGTCGCTATGCTGTGATAACCAAAGGTGCATTAACTAATGCAATTGCCTGTTCAAACTCGGGTGGAAAATTTGGTGCTGAACTTAAGTTTGCCGGTTATGATCTGTTACTGCTTGAAGGGCGCGCCCCAAAGCCTTGTTATCTCAAGATTTATGATGATCAAGTTGAGCTAGTCTCGGCTGAACCTATTTGGGGCAAATCAGTGTGGGAAACAGAATCTTGGTTGAAATCTCATCATCAGGACCCGTTGATGAAAATTGCATCAATCGGAGTTGCTGGTGAGAATTGTGTTCGCTTTGCTTGTGTTGTCAACGATTTACATCGCGCGGCTGGACGTTCTGGTGTAGGTGCTGTAATGGGTTCGAAAAATCTAAAGGCAATTGCAGTGCGCGGAACGGTTGGAGTAACGGTTGACAACCCCAAGCGTTTCATGGAAGTAGTCAAAGAAACAAAAGCGAAGCTTGCAAAAAGCACCGACGTACATGAGTTGACTGAATTTGGCACTAATGCCATGATTGATGCGATGCAGGAATTTGGTGGATTGCCAACTCGAAATTTCAACGAAGTTCAGTTTGAAGGTGTTGATAAGATTAATCCGGCAGCGATGACAACAGTGCATGAAAATGGCCATAAGAATCTTTTAACAAATAAGGCGTGTTTCGGTTGCACTATTGCATGTGGTCGCATTTCCCATATTGATAAAGATCATTTCACAATTCGCAATCGACCGGAATATTGGCATGCAAGTGGAGGGCTGGAGTATGAGACTGCATTTGCTTTCGGACCTGACTGTGGTGTTGATGATATCGATGCATTGACGTTTGCAGGGTTTTTAATGAATGAGCATGGGATGGATCCAATCTCTTTCGGAGGTACACTTGCCGCTGCAATGGAGCTATATGAAATGGGTGTAATCACCGACAAAGACACTGATGGCGTGCCATTGAATTTTGGTAATGCAGAGGCTTTGACTGTTATGGCAGAAAAAACGGGTAAATTTGAGGGGTTTGGACAAATTCTCGGACTCGGATCAAAACGACTGTGTGAAAAGTACGGTCATCCTGAGCTGTCAATGACTGTTAAGGGAATGGAGTTCGCAGGATATGATTCACGAGCTCTACAGGGTATGGGTTTAGGTTATGCTACTAGTAGCCGCGGTGCTTGTCATATGAAACACGATGTATTTGGACCGGATATGGAAGACCAAACCGGGCAAGGCAAAGCGGTACCGTGCAAAAAATCTCAAGACAAAATCGCCACGATTGACTCGACCGGTTTATGTTGGTTTACGCTTTCAGGCTGGAGCATTGAGGATTTTCGAGCCCAGATTGATACTGCTTGTGAAGGTGAGTGGACAAAAGAGCGGCTATTTGAAACCGGAGAGCGAATTTGGAATCTTGAACGCCAGTTCAATTTAGCTGCAGGGTTGACAAAATTAGACGATTCGCTTCCGCCGCGCCTTTTGAATGACCCAGCCAAATCAGGTGTTGCGAAAGGCAAGGTGAACGAACTGAACAAGATGTTGCCGGAATACTATGAAGTGCGCGGTTGGACTGCTGACGGTATTCCCACTGGCGAGACATTGGAGCGACTTGGACTAGCTGACAATTGAATAGTACATGCTTTTAACAGTTAAACTTGTTGGTACATTAAGTAAATATCTTCCCGATGGAAGTAAGGGTGGTGTAATCCAAGTTGACACTGAGCACAATATAACTATTTTCGAATTGATGAAATTGCTAGGATTGCCGCCTGAGCAACAGTGCATTATTTCTATCAACGATGACATTGTGCCGATTAGTGAAAGAAAATCTAGAACTTTGCAACAATCCGATAATGTTAAGTTCATCCCTGCGCTTAAAGGTGGATAAGTCGAATTCCCATTAAGTCTTAGGCTGGCTGACTACCAAATAAATCAGTTAAACCACTGACCAATCGATCGATCCCTTCAACAGCTGAGTCGGGTTTCAATGCGCCATAAGATACTCGAATTGCACGGAAATCTGTTATGCCGAAAGCAGAACCTGGAATAACTGCGACTTGATGTTTTTCAATTAGATACTTGACAATATCCATATCAGTCAAGCTAATATTTGGAAGCTGAAGCAAGCCATAGAATGCTCCATCCAACGCCGGGCAGTTAACTTCAGGAACAGCATTCAAGCGTTTTTGGAAGTAGTCACGGACACGTTTAATTTCGCTGATTTTCGGCTCACAGAAACAATAGCCGTGCTGCAGGCATTCTATTGCTGCAAACTGACTGATAACTGGCGGGCAGATCAGGTTGGTATCTTGTATCTTTCGTACCGGTTTGAACAAATGTTTGGGAATTAACATGTATCCAATCCGCCAGTTTGCTAGCGCAAAGCTTTTGCTAGTTGAAAATAGCGAAATCGTGTGTGCAGAAGCAGTTTTGGAAGATGCAGGAGAATAATGTTTCGCTTTGTTATAACAGAAATACTCATAAGCTTCATCACTGATGTGATAGATGTTACTGCTAGTACAAAGGTCATTGATCTGCATCAGTACGTGAGAACTATACACAGCCCCAGTAGGATTGTTAGGCGAAACAGTGACAATGGCCCGTGTACGGGGCGTTATAGCTTTTGCTAAATTCTCCAAAATTGGTTGGTAATTCAAGTCGGTATCGATCGATACAGGCTCACATTCAGCCATTGTGATAGCCATGTCATGGTTGAAATACCATGGTTTTAACAAAATAACCTCATCGCCGGAATCACATATTGCAAGTATAGCATTTAGAAATCCCATGTTGCTACCGGCGCTAACAACGATTTCGTACTGATCGGTATCAATGCCATTTTCACTTTGCAGTTTGATGCCAATTAATTCACGTAGCTTCGATGTCCCTTCTACTGGTTCGTAGATATGGGAATTAGTGCGTTTGAATTTCGTAATTCCTTGTTCGATTTGACTTGGTGGTTTGTAGTACACGACACCCTGCCCGAGGGAAATTGTGCCAGGGTTTGCAGCGATCAAATCAGCCACTGCCGGAATAATCGGAGACTGTACAGCAGATATTCGTTTGGATATGTTTGGAATTGACAAGGTATAAAGATATGGTGGAAATGTATTAGTAGTATGAATTTTTAGAATTTTATATTCGTCCACATATATGGACACGGCTCTAATTGCAACAATTACCTATAAATACGTTTGGTTTTGCTTTAGGTAATCGTGTTTTACCTGTTATTTATATAAAATTCTCGCTTCAATTGAAATTTCAAAGCAATTACTAACTTGAACAAATGAGAAATTTTCTGACAAATCATGGGAGGTGACTATGAAATACAACAAATTAGGTGATTCTGATATCAAGGTGAGTGAAATTTGCCTAGGCAGTATGACTTGGGGGACTCAAAATACTGAAACTGAAGGGCACGCTCAGATGGATTTGGCAATTGAGCGCGGTGTCAACTTCATTGATACAGCTGAGATGTACCCAGTTAATCCAATATCAGCAGAAACGGCTGGTGAAACAGAGAGAATTATTGGCACGTGGTTACATTCCCGAAAAAATCGAGATAGAGTCGTAATCGCAACAAAAATTGTTGGAGTTGGGTCAAATACAGTACGCGACGGGTCAGGTGTAAACAAAACTACAATTGAACGGGCTGTAAACGATTCACTTCGACGCTTGCAGACTGATTTCATTGATTTATATCAAATTCACTGGCCAAATCGTAAATCCTATCATTTTCGACAGTCATGGAACTATAACCCGACCGGGCAGCAGTTTGATGATACTCGCAATTACATTATCGAAGCACTGGATAGTTTTCAAAGATTGATTGAAGCTGGCAAAATCAGAACGATAGGTTTATCTAACGAATCTTGTTGGGGAACTGCCCAGTTTCTTGAAATTGCCCGAACTCATAAGTTGCCTAAGATTGTCAGCATTCAAAATGAATACAGTCTACTGGATCGGAAATATGATCTCGATTTGGCAGAATTGTCATTGAACGAAAATGTAGGCCTATTGGCTTTTTCACCGTTAGCAGCTGGAATATTGAGTGGTAAATATCAGGGTGATAAAACACCGGCAGGGTCTCGGCGAACATTCTCAAGTGATCTTGGGGGTCGTTACACACCGCAAGTTGTGCCAGTGGTTGACGAATACCTGAAGATTGCAGCTCAACATGATATTGACAGTTGTCAGATGGCAATTGCTTTTTGCTGTTCAAGACCATTTATGGCTTCGACTATCATCGGTGCTGTATCGCGTGGCCAAGCTATTAACGCAATTGCTGGCGCCTCGTTGAATTTGAGTCAGGAAGTATTGGATGATATTGCGAAAGTTCACCGCAATCATCCGAATCCAATGGGATGAAGTCAATCAAACAAGACTACATTTCGCAAACCGATTCCAGTTCTGGTGGCATCAATAGCATCATTTATTTCATCAAATGGAAATGTTGATGATACCAAAGTATCAAGATCCAGTAATCCTTCACTATAAAGGTTGAGTAACTTAGGTATATCTTGTTGCAGGTCCGAGCCACCCATTTTACAACCAAGTATTGATTGGTTTGAATCGATGAAATCCAATGACTCAAATGTGAATTTGGTTCCAACTTCTGGCATTCCGACTAGTACCAGAGCACCACCGCGCCGGATATATGTAAACGCGCTAGTTGTAGCAGAGGGATTGCCAGTTGCAACGAATACAAAATCAGCGCCGCGACTTTCAGTTAACTGCATAATAGTCTGCAATGGATTTTGGATCGTCGGATTGACTACATGCGTTGCTCCGAGTTGTTTAGCTAGATTCAGTTTATCGTTGTTTACATCTATAGCGACAATGGAATCTGCATTGCAAAGCTTTGCGGCTTGTATGCAATTGATGCCAACTCCGCCGATACCAATGACTGCTAAATGGCTGTTGGCCTTTACATTTGCAGTGTTGACTACAGAGCCAAAACCAGTTATCACTCCACAAGTAAGCAATGCGGCACTAATTAAATTTGTGGAATCTTCAACTTTAACTACTTGCGATTGGTGAACGATTGCGTACTCAGCGAAACATGCTGTGCCAAGCCCGCGTTTTACGTTTTCTCCAATTCCGCTTTGCAACCGGCTTGGTATATCGGTAGAGAAGCTATGATTGCATAAATTCCATTGTTTGAGTTTGCAGAAATAGCATTTACCACAGGACCGGAGTAGTGATACTAAGACAGTATCATGCTCATTCACGTTATTGACTTTAGCACCACAAGATTCCACCACTCCGGCTGCCTCATGGCCAAATATCGCTGGTCGTTCGCCACCCCAAGCACCATCAATATAATGAACATCGCTGTGACAGATTCCGCATGCCAGGATTTTAATGCGTACTTCATTGTCATGAGGGTCATCAATACGAATTTTCTCTAGTGATAGAGGTTTACCAAATTCGCGGCAAACCGCCGCTTTCATGGTTAGCTTCATAGGCACATGATTTTAATATTCTGTCTTGGTCAGTTTTCAGCTAAAAACCGTTCAAGAACGGCGAAATATTCATCAGGTTCCTCATAAAACGGTACATGCGAGCTGTTTGGAAAAACGACAACCTCTGAGTTCGGCAATGCCTTGTCCATGCGGATTGCGCAGGGAGGTCCAATCTCATCATGCGTGCCGGTAACTATGAGAGTGGGCATTGTTAACTTATACATATCCGCAATTCGATTCCAGTCTTTAAGATTGCCAATATAAAGAAACTCATTTGGGCCTTGCATGGTTCCGTACGGCCCCATATTCCAATCATTCAGTGAAGCCATCAACGATTCGGGCCAATCAGATTTCAAGCGGCATACGTGTCTGTAATTTAAGATAGTGATTGCTGCTAAATATTCTGGATGATTGAATTGCCCAAGTGCTTCATGATGTTGCATCATTGCAACTGTTTCACTTCCAAGCGCGTTCCGCATTCGATTGAGTTCCGTGGTTAGGTGTGGCAGGTCCCCACAGGTGTTTGCTAATATCAACGAGCGAATTTCGTCAGGATATGTCAGTGAGTATTCAATGGAAAGCCAACCACCCCAAGATTGACCTAGTAAATGAAAATTCTCAAGCCCTAGTGCCTTCCTTACGGTTTCGACTTCTTCAACATAACGGCTGATATTCCATAGTGCCGGGTCTTCTGGTTTGTCGGATTGTCCGCAACCCAATTGATCAAATGCTACAATGCGGTAGCCCTTATCAACAAGCCTGGTGTGTGGGTCGCGCAGATAGTTACATGGCAGCCCAGGACCGCCGTTGAGGAGAAAAAGAATGTTGTTGCCGCTGCCATAACTATAGGTAACGATGTTATACCCGTCAACGCTTACATTGTGCGTATCGTCTGGTAATCGATGTGTGGACATAATAATATCATCTATTTGGAAAAGTTAATATTCTAAGATAATGTGCTTTCATATAATATCAGATAAAAATAAGAATATCACTGCATGAAACATCAAAGTTTAGTGATAAACTCTCCTAATTCGGTGAGGCTGCAGCATACATAAAAGTGCAGAACACATCGGAGTTCTCTTTGAACACGATGCCGCGCAAGCCTAAATTACAGCGATCGAATTGAACGTTGTTTCACCATAGCGGTACTGGGAATTGAGCCTGTATTACTCCCCGTTACATTAAAAACAGATGAACTGAACAAATAATCCGTTTTTAATATTTTGGGCTATGATGAAAATCTATACATTACAAATTGATATGGAACTATAATCCTAATTAGTATAACTAATTAGGATTATGAATCCCATTCAGTATAAGAGAAAATGTAGAATTTCACTGCCTCAAGGCCAGTCAGCTTTTCTATGGGGGCCGCGCCAGACTGGCAAGACGACTCTTCTAAAAGAAAATTTCCCGCACAGTGTTCGCTATGACCTGTTAGACAGTGATATCATGTTACGGTTGCTGTCAAGGCCAAGAGTACTTGGGGAAGAACTCAAAGCCCTCGGAAATATCGCTCATATGAATCCGGTTATTATTGATGAGATTCAAAAAGTTCCCGTGTTGCTTGACGAAGTTCACCGGCTGATAGAGTCAGAACGCATAAGTTTCGTGCTTTGCGGCTCCAGTGCACGGAAACTCAAGCGAAACGGTATGAATCTGCTCGGTGGACGAGCTTGGAAATACACACTTCACCCCCTGACATGGTACGAAGTGCCTGAATTTAACTTACTCACTGCAATGTCTACGGGATTATTACCTGGATTGTATGCGCAAGAGCATGCTCGGCGGTCGCTTCGCGCTTATGTCCAAGACTATTTGACTCAGGAAGTCTTCAATGAAGCTTTGATAAGGAAAACTGCAGCATTTTCCCGTTTTTTTGATGCATTATCTTACTGTCATGGAGGACTTTTGAATTTTTTATCTATTGCCCGAGATTGCGGCATTGATGCAAAAACAGTTCGAGCGTACTTCGAAATTCTGGTTGATACGATGGTTGGCTACCTGATTTATCCGTATACAAAAAAAAGCAATCGTCAAATCATTTCAAATGCTCCAAAATTTTATTTGTTTGATATTGGAATCGCGAATTACCTGACTGAAAGTTTAATTCTGAGTCAGAGTGGAACTAATTTCGGAAAGAGTTTTGAGCATTTCATTTTTCTTGAACTCGTCGCAGCAAACAGCTATTCGGAATGGGACAGCAAAATCGAGTTCTGGCGAACAAAAAATGGACTTGAAGTTGATTTCGTACTTGGTGATGGCTTAGTAGCCATTAAAGTAAAAAGTCGAATTCGATCAGGTGATTTAACCGCAATCAAAGTCTTTCGAGAGCAGTATAGCCCACGAAGGTCAATTGTTGTCACCGCAGAACCAAACAATCGAAACGTAGATGGAATTGAAGTGATGAGTTACGAATATTTCCTAGACCAAGTTCACAATAACAGGCTGTTAATGCAATAAGAACATTTTCTATTATTAGTTCTGGTAACGTTGTAAAATTAAGGGAACTGATTCAGTGTGATGTTTGTCACACCTCAATTGTGGTTTGACTTGAGAATTTTTCTCGGTTAGACCTCAACCCTGCACAAGTAATTGAACAATTAAACAAAGTGAATGGTAGCAAATAATGACTGATGCGCGGTTTGCAAATTTATTTGCCAAGACAATTGTTGCGCTCTTGGTTTTAACCCTATGTCTGATAGCTCTTGGCGTTGTCATTGGAGGTCCGCTTGATGATAAGCGACGTGCACAAACAGCCGAATATTCGCAACGTATAGTTGCTGACCGTACCCAACCCATTGGTTTACTTAATATAGGTGAGATAAGCGCTGAAATGCAAGAAGCACCATCTCAACCGGAAGTTCAAGTCGCATCAGTGTCTGAACAGAATCCCGGTAAATCAGTATACGATAAAGCTTGCAATGCCTGTCATGCAGTTGGATTGACGGGAGCTCCAAAACCTGGTGATGTTGAAAACTGGCAACCGCGCATAGCAACTGGCATTGAAACTCTATATTCGAATGCCATCAATGGCTTTCAAGGAAAAGTTGGAGTCATGCCCCCCAAAGGTGGAAATTTATTGTTATCTGACGATGAAGTTAAAGCAGCAGTTGATTATCTCGTAAGCTTGGTGCAGTAGTTAACGCGTATACACAGAAACTTGGACACCTGTGCGCATGTGAGACAGTCTGTCAAAAAATTTGGATAGACTATTATCAATTGTGTTTTTCTTCTAATTTTGCAACGCGTGCCTCTAGCTCTTTAACTTTTTGACGAGTACGTTGCAGTACTGCTTCTTGAACCTCAAGTTCAGAACGAGTAACAATATCCATTCTATCAAGCATTAATTTTAAAGATCTAAGATAACTCTCTTTGATCTCCTCAGACATATTTGCTGGTAACAGCGAACCAACGCCAGAAATAATGTTTTCAACAACGGTAAATTTGTCAGATGGTTTGCTTGGCATATTATTGAACAGAAGGATGTGAGCTAATAAACGGTCCGAAAATCGATATCAGCAGCTGCATACAATTGATCGATCCACAGCGCTCTTTCTTGGCGTAATTTATTATTTCGCAACTGATTTCTAACCAAACTTCGTTTGCGTTCCTCCTCATTCGCTAACCGTTTGCCACGTAGTTGCAAAATATAGACGCTGTTACCGGTTCTCTGGACCGGCGAAACAGCACCAGTATCCATTTCGGAAAGAATGCTTAAGTATTCAAACGGAAGGTTGTCCTCAGAAACCCAACCTAAATCACCACCTTTGGATTTTGTTGTAGTGTCGCGTGAATGCAGTCTTGCGAGTGACGCAAAATCAGCGCCATCAATTATGTTTTGTCTCAATTCCTCCATTTTTTCAGTAATTACTTCAATACCAGCCTCATTGGAGGCGTTTAGGAATATGCGTGAAATTTGGTATTGTTGAATTTCCGGTAAATTTGCGTCACGCATGCGGTGTGAGTTGACATGTGCAAATACAGTGTTGTTCTGGATTGTGATTGGTCCTACAGTTTTACCAACTTTGCCTATCGAAAGTTCGGATGCCAATTCAGAACCAATGTCATTAAGCTGAGTCCAACCAATATCTCCGCTTTCAATGCCTTCAACATTCGGCAATGAATTGGCAATTTGACTAAAGGGAATATTGCGTTTTAAAGCTGATTCAACTTCAAGCGCAATACGGCGCAGTTGTTGAATTTGCTGTGCTGTCATGGTGTCTATCTCTGAGATAACAATAATTGCAAGGTTGTACTCGTCTGTTGGGTCAATCTCAATGGAATTGACATTGAGATAGCGGTCAACCTCATCCTCACGAACTTGAACTCTAGGTATGATGGTGTTTTGCAACAGTAAGTCACCTAAAAGGGTTTCGAAAGCAAATCTTTCAACTTCTGATCTATTTAGCCCATAAGATTGCATTAGCTCAAGAAAACCATTCGCTGTTAGCTCAAGTTGTTCGCTGATGCCTATTATTTGGTTAATCACGTCTTCTTGTGTAATATTGAAATCCCAGCGTCTCGCTTCCTGCAGTTGGAGTCGATAAGTAATCTCACGTTGCACGGCTGTTTGGCGAGCAGCATCTGCAGGCAGGGAATTGTTACCTGCTTGGGAAAGTTCAAAATTCAGATATTTAATGCGCCTTTGAATATCAGTTTCAGTAATCGGTTCGCCATTTACTGTGACTACAATCTGATCAAGTGAGTCAGATTGTGCCAACGACACAGGCTGACTAATCATCAGTAGAGAAAATATAAGAATGGAAATGCTCTGTTTGAAATAATGGTTCATGATTTACTGTGAACTAGAAACTTGTGATGCGAATATAAGCGCGAATAGAATTTTCAAGATTGCCGTTATTGCTTAGCTTACGCTCAAATTCAACACCGGCTTGCCAGCAACAGGCTGAGTAATCAATAGTAATTTTCGATTCAAGAGTGTTGTGATTTTGAAGTGATTCGATGTGTTGAATATTCCCTGACCATCTTGAATTCAATTGCAAACGCAAAGCTGTACCGAGCTGTTCATGCTCGTAGCGTTTGAATCTGTATATGGTGTTAAATTTGATTGCTGGAGAGAATCCATGAGAAAATCTGAATGAGGCAGACTTTATATTATGTTTTTCATCGTCAAGTAGAATTCCACTGCCAAGTAAACTATTTACATTGCGAAACTTTGCTCCTAGAAATATGTCTGATTTGCTAATGTCGCTGTTCACTATGTTGCCAAAATTAATGACCCTTGTTCCGGGATAGAAAACTTTGCCGATTCCAAACTGAACAATTTTATCGCTGTTGTTATCCGATTTTCTAGTAAGTAAGGCACCAATACCGATACGGCTATAATCTTTGAGTCTGTCATCGCCTATATAAAGACTATCGTTGAACAGATTTTCATAAGTCTCAGTCGTTGCAATTGACGTATCAAAGATTGGCAAGTGGTCTTGTTCCAATGATTTTGCTAATGTGTATTTTACACGCGGTTCCAAGGTCCAGTGGTACTTTGAATAAGATTTCTTACTGTCAAAGTAAAGTCTACCATCTATAGCTAGGTAATGGGAATCAATATAGTGTTTAAGTTTGTCACCTGTGGTTGGTTTTGCGAGATTGTATTGTAAAAATTCAGCGCCAAATTCATATCCCAATTGGCCGAAAGGCTTGGAATGGATTTTTGAAAAAGCTAGACTGCCTTTTGTTCGTTTTCCGTTAATTTTATTTTCGTGACGAAAATCAGCGAAATCAATGTTCGATTGGATACTGGAGTTCCGGCTTAGTGGGTAACGGTGAGTCAATTTAATCCAAGGGATCCGATCATAAGTTGTTTCAGATTCGATGTTCGATGGTACGTATTTTCCTGAGCCGGCGGATACATAGTAGTGATCTGCAACGACGCTGAATATAAAATTTCGCTTTAAATATTTTTCGTCGGATGGGCTCAGCGTAGTGTCGTAATCATCAAGGTATTCTCGGTCCGAAATCCAATTTAATTCGACAGAGGAATAATATCGACCTCCACTGTGCCATTTAGATTTCAATAGGGATCCATAACGTTTTTTTTCACCTTTATATTTTTTATCTTTAGGTATACCTTCAGCGACTAAAATCGTGTCCGAATGCTGGCCTAAGTGCCGAAACTCGCCTTGCAAAAAAAGCCCTCGTTTAGTGAATATAGTTGTGGCCAATGTTGCATCGTAGTTGGGGGCTAGATTGAAATAGTACGGCACCTCAGCGCTCAGGCCAAGATCACTGCTGTAACCGATTTTAGGGAAAAGGAACCCACTGCTTCGCTCGTTGTTGATAGGGAAGTTTAAGTAAGGCAGTGTGATGATAGGCACGTTCTTAAATTTCAATTTGGCATTGCGGGCGATGCCGCGTCCGGTATTCGAGTTTAGCTCAAACTCTTTCGCTTCAATCACAATGTCATCGCCTTCCGGGCAATGAGTGAGAGAGGAAGGCCCAAGTGTTAGGATCTCATCGTTCAGAACACCATATTCCGATTTGCCTCGTATTTGCACTTCCCGTTTATCAGCATTTGTGGTGTTAGTGGCTAGAATTTGGTAAGAAATGTCTGAAATGTCAAGTATAAAATCGTCTGCGACTTTGATTTCTTCACTTTTTATTTTCATTTTTGGCGAATCGGCAATTACATTTCCGCGAATGAGGTATGTATTGCTCTCATTGTCAAATATTAACTCATCTGATCTAATTGATTGGTTTTCCCGCTGGAGTATTACGTTTCCAGTCAAGATGCCACCTTCATTTGAAAATGAACCTTGGTCAGCAAATATTTGGACACCGTTATTACTGACCTGGACTTGAGTTGTCCCATTTTCAGTTGGGGATTCAATTATTCGGCTTGGATAGGGCAATTGAGGCTTTGTACACTGTTGTATCTGTTGAGCCTCGGCTGTAATAGTTTGGAGTGAAATCAACAAATTCAAGGCACATATAATAATTGTTCCCCGTAGTTGATTGAACAGAATATCCTTTATTTTTATCCAATGAACCATTGCTTAGGCTCTATATCTTAGTCTGGTGCTACGAAATGAATCTCAAAATCATTGACCCTAGTTCAACGCTGAACAATGACCCCCGCGTTGCACAGCTATATGAATGGTTCAGCAACGATTTAAATGAACGCATCAGTTCCCTTGAATTCGCTTCTGAAGATGCGAGTTCTCGTCGCTATTTCCGCGTGGTTCTTTCAAACCAAAGTTATATTGTCATGGATGCACCGGTTGATAGATCTGAATTTGAAGCATATATTCGTATCGCGAAAAAATTTCAAGAAATTGGATTGAATGTTCCGGAAGTGCTTGCTTCAAATTACGAAAACGGATTTGCTCTGATTACCGATTTCGGCAAGATGACATTTCTTCAGAAATTGTCAGACGACTCCGCAGACCAATTATACTCAGATGCACTTAATTCTCTAATTCAATTACAAGAAGCGACGGCAATCGATCCAAAATTCCTTCCGCCTTATGATCGAAGGCTCTTGATGTCAGAAATGAGGTTGTTGAGGGACTGGCATCTAGTTGAGCATTGCCGCTTCGTAATAAATAGTGAGATTGATGAAATATTGACTCAAACTTTTGAGTATCTTTGTGAAAAAGCTCTGGAGCAACCGAAAGTTTGGGTGCACTTGGATTACCATTCACGCAATCTAATGGTGGTTCCTGAGAACAATCCAGGCATTCTTGATTTCCAAAGCGCAGTCAATGGTCCGATAACATACGACCTTGTTTCATTGTTGCGAGATTGCTATATCGTGTGGCCTCAAGATCGAGTTGAGTTTTGGATTCGACAATATCTATTGAAGGCTCGTTCTCGCGGGGTTGATGTTGGTGTCGACAAAAAACAATTTACAGAATGGTTCGATTTGATGGGTTTACAACGACATATCAAAGTTGTGGGGATTTTTTCAAGGCTGAACTACCGCGATGGTAAACCGAAGTTTCTTGAAGATATACCCACTGTCTTGGCCTATATTGAGTCTGTGAGCAAGAATTACAAGAAATTAAAAGACCTGCATTCGTTAGTTACAAAACTAATCAATCACGTCAGATGATGGACGCATTTATATTGAGTGCCGGTCTGGGTACCCGAATGCGGCCACTAACAAATGACACGCCAAAACCGCTACTCATGGTTGGCAAATATCGGTTAATTGAACATCATATTATAAACTTGCGAAATGCTGGTATCTCACGGATGATTATCAATGTCTCGTATAAAGCAGAGAAGATTCAAGACACCATCGGAGACGGGTCGGCTTATGGTGTTGACATTGCATATTCCTTTGAAGGAGAGAGTCCGCTTGGTACTGGTGGTGGTATTCGCCGAGCAATACCGCTAATTCATTCAGAAAATTTTATCGTTGTGAGTGCAGATGCCTTCACGAATTACCCTTTTCAGCAACTGGAATTAACCTTGGGTGATAAATCTTGCTTAGTTTTGGTGGACAATCCCAAGCATCATTCGAATGGAGATTTTACGCTTGTCGATGGCAGGGTAATTATGCCAACTGCTAATTCAAAAACGTTGACCTATAGCGGTATCGCAACGTTGAGCAAGTCACTATTTGCACCATTGGCAGGTGATGTTTTTTCACTTTACGAAGTTTTTAAGAATGCGATTAAGGCAGGTGACATGGCAGGATTACACTATCAAGGTGTTTGGTTCGATGTCGGTACACCGCAGCGATTAAGAGACGTTAACTCATTGTTGGATAACGGCAATTTAGAACAACCTAGTTTACTGCAATAAACACTCATGATTTGTGAACCAATACACACCGTTCGCATGTAACTACCTGGAATTTGCCCGAATAGTTATAATAGTCTTACAAATAGGCGACTTGATACCATAGGCGAGTTGAGACTCCGGGCCTAAAAAACGGTGATGCCTACACAGCCAATTCATACTGTTGGAAAAGTTGCATGCGTTGAAAGTATTGAAATCGGCCAATATGAGCGGAGGTTTTTTTGTGCCTAAATTCCGTAGTAGTTACACAGCAAAACTGAGCTTACAATTTTTGTCCATCGTGATATCCAAATCTGCGCTTCAACAGTACTTATTTTGTCTCAAAAATTATGATATTCTTCAATTGTTTGTGTAGCTCCGCCGGACCTGTTGCAACAGTCTTCAATCTCAGGTTGCTTGAATGTTAGCATTGTGTATTAATTGATTGAGCCAACTTTACTAACATAACAGCATGTATTTGGGCTGTCTCTGATTATGTTCAGCTATTAACGAATCAGGGAAAAACTTTCTGGCAAAATAATTACAACATTGGATTGCGCTGAAATTAGACAGGCTAGAAAAATCTGTGTTATTAAATTTTGTCGCGTGGGAAACCACCCTCTGCAGCAAACATATCTTTAACACGGCACTCTTCACACATCTCAAGTCGAGCGATAGATTCTGGTTTTTGGGCGAACATCCAATGATCTTTAAGTTTATCTTTCATTCTCGTAATTACCGCCTTTGTTGCAAATGGTTTACCACAAACACGACAATTAAATGGACTATCTTCATTCAACAATTGCGACCGCAACCTTTTGTCTGAGTCAAATAGGTAGCGTGGAACTAGATTAATTGAATTTTCAGGGCAAGCAGACGCACACAAACCACACTGTACACAGTTGTTTTCAATTAAAGATAGTTTGGGTGTGTCGCCTCCGGCTTCTAGTGCCGAAGCTGGGCAAACAGACACGCATCCCATGCACAATGTACAAGTATTTGAGTCAACCTCAATTTTTCCAAATGGCGCATGTGCAGGAAGAGAAATCGCAATTGGTCTAAAATTTGAATTTTGATGTAAATGTTCTAGCGCAGCTCTCATGTCAGTGCGCTTGACACCTGCTGGCATATAAGTTGCCGCATTGACCTGATCATGTGAATTAATATTCAGTGAACGGTTGAGCTCAGTTGCTGTAATTTCAGTTTCTATTAGCTCAATTCTATTAGCGCCATATCCTAATCCCTCAAGCAATCTGTCAACAATCTCAATTTGTTGCTTTAGTTCGTTGATAACCGGTTTGGTAACATCTGTACAAACTAATTTGGCTCCTTTTGCACCGTATGCTAGCATGCTTAATAGTACGTCTAATCCCACACTGCCGATTTCTTCAACAGCAACTGGTAGAATATTTTCATTCATAGATGAGACATGAGGCTCAATTGCTGCGCTACCTTTCTCAGAGTCATAGAAAAGTACCACAGGGTTTTTGCCACCAGCTTTTAGGTAGTTGGATATCAGCTGCCGGAGAATTTCCTGCATATTCTCAGAGGGAGGGTAAGTATAGGTTATCGCACCAGTCGGACAAGCTGTTGAACACGACCCACCGCCTTGACACAGATGGGAATCTACTACGATTTGATTGTTTATCGATTTGATTGCATCTGTCGGACAAGCATCTATGCAACGGGTGCAGGCAATAATACCACTTCGACTATGAGCACAAATATCCGCGTCGTATTCAAAGAACTTGGGTTTCTCAAAGTTGCCTACCAACTCCGGGATTTCTGTTAGAGTTTGCTGTATTTGAATATTGCTAGAATTTTCAGAGGATAACCAATAATAACCAGGCGGTGGAATTGCTGCTACGATAGATGGTGTTTTGGATATTTCAAACACAATATCAAAAAAACCTGATTCGATTCCAGCTGATTTCCCTAAGTTGGATTTTTTTTCATTTTCTACGGTGAAAACTTGGAATGAACCAAGGTGTCCAGAAACCAAGTAATGCTCAGCCTTGAAACTTGCAAGTGCTATCGCCTGGCCAATTTCATCAGATATATGATCAGGACTGACGACTGCTAAAGTGAAACAGGTAACATCAGAATGATTCAGTTTTTTTACCACTGACTGTACAGTGATGGGGTCACCGATGGCAAGAACTCGCCCGAATGAGGTGTAGCCAACAACTGATGTGGTTGGAACGTTGACTGATAGACCGGCGATTGATGCGCTTCGGGCTATGCCATCATTTGTCATTGATGGCAATTCAAATAAACTGACAGAACCTGTCATTTTTCAGAAAAAACTAGAGTCTCAACTAGTGGTGTCGCTGGATTCGAAATTACCTGAAGGATGTTGTTCTCTATTATCTGCAAGATTCGTGTTGTCGGATTTATCCTTTTTGTCACGATTAAACTGGCCCTCAAGTGCGTGGTGATAAAGCGCAAGTGCATCAAGATAATCCGGTTTATGCTCATAATCCTCCGGTTTTGGTTTTATCAAATTATCTTTGTGATGTAAGTTATTTGACTTTTGATTGATCTTTGATTCACTATCAATCTCTGTGTTTTCATTAACCTCGCTATCATCATACTGTTTTTTGTTTGCATGTTCTTCAACTTCTTCCGCTTGTTCAGCGGATTTAGCTTGTTGTTTCAGTCTCTCTTTTTCTTCTTGCTCAGTTTTTTTACGCTCTTGATGATATTTCATATCTGAGGTAATAATATCGCCAAGTTCCTCAAACGTAGAAAAATCTTCATCGTAGTCATTGAGACCATCTCTGATATTGTAGAACGGTGCTTTAAATAGTTTCCTCAATGCTAGCTTCTGCAATGACTCGTCAATTTCTGAGGACATGAACATTGAATAGTCGCTGTCTTCACCTAATGTTTCAATGGCAGGCAACTCGCTTTGTTTACTATTTTCTTTTTCATCAACTAGTGAGTTTTCATTTGTTGCTTGGGAATCAATATGACTGCTATTAGCATCGTTTGAATTGAGATCAGTTTCCAAATCAGCCTGTTTATCCGCCTGACTTTCTTCAAGCTCAACCTTTTTATTGGTTGTTTTAGCTTTTTGTTGAGCCCAGCGATGAATTAGAGAATTATTCATATCAGAATTTGATCAAGATCTGGCATTTAGCTATCACGAACTTTGTTTCTGAGTGTCTCTTCTGCCCAGTTTCTACGTTTTCTTTTTTTCTTTTCCTGAGGCACGTAATGATTTACAACGAATTTTTCGGCACTAGCCACTATGTCAGAAGGCAAAGGCGCAGACAGTACTAAGTTGTCTGTTTCCATGTGTGCACCAGCTTCGTCTTGCGAAATTGTGATAATCATTGGTATTGGCGGTTCTGTATCATCGGTTGTGTCCGGATCGCAAACTAAGAATCCATAAGGCACATCTGACAGTAAATTGTACCAGTAGCCTTCTGCCGCGTCTAAAAATAATTTTATTTTGAGCCCTTTCCAGAGGAATAAAGATTTGTTTTTGGATTCCTGAATTCGAATTGGACCTTCTAACGAGTCTGGGCCGTCAGCATCAGATAGGATAGTAGCCAGATCCCACTGCTGAACACTCCAGGAATTCAACATTTTCAGTTCTCGTTGCAGAATGACTGAAACTTTGAAATTTGGAACAGATTTATCAATTTTGCTATTGTTCACTTAGATATTCTTGTATTGCCCGCATACACTTGATAGTTTACTTCCTGTTAGGATTAGGGGCATACCCTTCAATTCATCACTAGCACAATTTTCGACTAAATTGCTAATTCCAGTATGATACCAATTACTAATACGATTTTTTGGAAATTAGCATTCAATGTTATTTGCAAACCTCAGTGTTTTAGTGTAACATAAATTTTAAATGCTCATGGGGTGCCTATCCTATGAACATGAACCGAGTCCATAATTCAGTTTGCCAATATAAGACGGACTGCAATTTTAGATTCAAACAATAAATTTGAGATCAATTGTTCGGTACTATCGAGCACAACCGATAAATGAGTATGTCAGCATGACGGTCGGTTTTTTGATATCTCAGGAATAATTCACATGATTAGCAGTAGCTTAAGGAGATGAAAGAGACGATTACAACACCGCTTGACAGCGACAAATGTAAATTCGAAGATCAGATTAGGAAATCTGAACTTTAGAAGAAACCTCTTTGGCAAGATGTCTGATGGTTAGAGCGCAATACCATATAGATATGATTTTTCTCAATTTCACATCTCCTTCATTCCTAATTGCCTTTTATCGGGCAGGATATCGCGAAGCCTACTTTCTGCGTCAATCTGAATAGCAATGGCAGGTTATTTGGCAAAGGACGCATTTCCAGTCTGTAGAGGACCGATACAGTGGTCCAAATGATGGCATGAACACCTGTCAAATTACAAATGTCGCCCCCCCCCCCCTTGCGCAGAAATTAGCTAAGGGCCTCGCATTCATAGTGCTTTTGGTGCTTGGGTCAGCACCAAGTGCTGATGCGCAAAACCATCCAACGCAGGCGTTGCAAAGTAGTGTATCAGACAGTATCAGTGGATTGGAAGTTGTCATCAGTCCGAGTGTAGTTTATGAGCCTCTCGGAGCTGTCAACTCACTATCGAATGACAACGTCAATTTTACAGTTTCATACAAGAATAAAAATGACATGTCGCCAACCAAGGCGACACGAATACACATTAAACCTCTTCCAGAAAAAGGCAAGGGATTCGCTGACTTTGGCTTTGTAAGAGGTCAACTCAAGGATGCCCTCGCACCGGACGCCCAATTTGTAATTCCTGCCGGACAGACCAGTGCGTCATACAGATTGCCAATCAGAGTAACTAGTGATGGATTAAGTGAAGGTAGTGAGTTAGCCCGGTTTCAAGTACGGGCGATCTCAGCAACAAATCCAAATGAACGAAACGTTCTTTGCAATGGTAGTGTTTGTGAGTCAATTGCAAGTTTACAGGTGGTTGACCCGGATTCCATCAATATTTCCATCGGGCCAGTGAATTTAACGGAAAACTCCTTCAACCAACAAAATGTGAGGGTGACTGCCGCATGGGCTAGCGGCAATGCACGCCCTGAATCAACGAACATCTTACTTGAAATTGCTGGAACTGCAACTTTTGGAAGTGACTATCAAATGACAGCCGCCGGGGTTTTGACAATACCGTCCACTGGAAATCCATATATCACGATTCCCATTCCCGCCAACAAGAAAGCGGGCAATGTAGGAATTCAGATTCGGGTGATCAACGATGCCCTTGATGAAGAGAGTGAGTCAATCGAATTTCGTGCCCGAAGTTCGAACGGCTACCCGAACGGCAAAAGTATCAGAGGAATCACTCCGGCTCAGCTGACCATTAGCGACGATGACACAGCTGGTATTGTATTTGAGACAGGTAGTCTTGGTCCCATTGAAATAAATGAGGGAAGTAACGCGCAATATTTTGTCAGGCTCAATTCACAGCCTGCTTCGAAAGTAACTATTACAATCAACAAATCAGCAGATTCTGACATTATCGTCAGTCCGAGTTCGTTGACATTCACAACGACAGATTATTCTGAAGCACAAACCGTAACGGTGCAAACTGTCGTGGATGATGACGTGATTGACAAAACCGCAACGATCGTCCACTCAGCGGTCAGCGATGATGCAAAGTACAACTTGATAAATGGCAATGTTAAGGTTCAGCAAACTGATACGGATGAAGCAGAATTCTACCAGCCAGTCAGTGATATTCAAATTCCTGAAGGACTCAATGATTACTATGAAATTGGGTTACTGCAAAAACCTCAGGATGATGTGATGGTTGATGTTACAGTAACTGGAGCGAACACCGTTTCTGTGCAGACATCGGTTTTCACTTTTACCCCAGAAAATTGGAATGTCAGGCAAAGGGTTGAGGTTCGTACAATAGCTGACTCTGATCGGCTTAATTCGGTTGCAACAATTAGTCATGTTGTTCGCAGCAGTGATTCGGCATTTGCTGGGTTAACGATACAAGATGTAGTTGTGACCTCAACTGAACCTACTCGCCTCATAGATCTTTCGCTAGATATTTCGAAGGTGTCTGAAAATAGTGCGCTCACCACTATTACAGTTACTGCCACGCGATTAGGTGGTAACTTCGATGAGTTTTTATTTTCTGTTGTTGTTGGCGCAGCTGGTAGCACCGCTAGTGCTGGCGCGGACTACAAGCAAGTGCCAGCTTTCAGAATGGCCATACCAGCTGGAGCAAAAACCGCTCAAAAACGATTTGCAATTGATGTTATTGATGACAAAATTGATGAAGATGCGAAAGAGCAAGTCACAATTGCTGGGCATGCGGTCAGTAGTGTACAACAGACAATATTTCAAAATGCAATACTATCGATTGTCGATGATGACACCTTGAGCAATGTGCTCACCATTAAGCCTAGCATAACGAAAGTTTCTGAGGCGGTTGGAACGGCTGTTTTGACACTTGATATCGCTTGGAAAGGGGAGGTGACTAGCAATATTGACTGGCAGATTTTACTTGCAGTGCAAGATGGGACTGCGGAACTCGTTGCTGACTATGGAGTTATTATAGCAGCACGCGGTGAACTTAGGCTTCCAGCGGAAAGTGCAAGTATTACAACCCAACAGGTCATAATCAAAATTATAGACGATTCATTAGATGAGGATAACGAAACCATCAAGCTTTCTGCACTGGCTGTTGAGGTGCCTGACCCCAATTCCGATGTAACCGCATTACGCGCCACAGGGTTTGCTGACACTTATTTGACAATTGAGGACAACGATACGGTAACCGGTTTTGAGCTATCTTTAGATCCTGCATCAGCACGTGAAAGTGAAAATAGTGTTGAGGTAAATTTGAGCGTAAGTTTGCTTGGAGCGTTTTACACAATCGATAAAACGTTTACTGCAACAATCAAGGATGGCACTGCGAATCTGAACACACTGGTAAATGGTGGTGATTTTCAACTGGCGACAAGTCAATCGAGTGCAATAGATATTGTAGTGCCGGCTGGCCAGAAAAGCGCCTCGGGCTCATTCTCTTTGATATTGAATGAAGATACAGTCAATGAAACAGATGAAACTATTTTGTTTGAAGTTTCACAAACATCAGGACTACCAGCCCAGTCAACTTCATTCACCATTCAAGACAACGACTCTTTAGGCAGTGGACTAGATTTTTCCATAGACAAGACAGTGTTGATGGAAGGGCAAGATGCGATTTCAGGTACCGAAATTACGGCAACGGCGTCTTTGCAAAATCAAGCTGTTGGTGAAAATCCAATAGTTGTAAACGTTATCATTGCCGATGGCACAGCAAAAGTTAATACCGACTTTACCGTATCACCTCCATCATCGGTAACGGTTACAATTCCTGCGGGGCAGCGAACTGGCAGCGCAACTTTTACATTGAAAGTGTTGGACGATAGCATTGTTGAACCGGTTGAAACAATCACTTTAAACACCTCATCCGATCAATTCACAGTGCCCAACCCGGTAATTGAGATTCATGATAATGAAAGCAAAATCATGCTGTCGTTGCACCCAACAGCAAACCTTGTCGGTGATGGGTCCAGTATTGGTGAAAATGCAGGTGAAACTGCTGTATTCGTAAAGGCCGCTTTTCCAGACGGAATCACATTTGATGTTCCGGTAGAAGTTTGGGTGACATTGAGTGCGCCAACTGGCCAGATTCACAGATTATCTACTAGTGACTACAAAGGGAGGCTTAGCCGCCCATTTACCATAACAATTCCTGCCAACTCCTCACATGGGTCAGGTCGTTTCAATATCCATTTGTTTGACGACGATATTGATGAATACACTGAATACCTCAATGTTACTGGTTCTTTGAAAAGTGGTAAATCTGGAGTGGTTTATTCAGTCGTGTCCACTCAGTTGGCAATTGTAGATGACGATTTCCCGGTACTGTCCTTTAAATTCAGCAATTCGTTTTCCGAGTCGAGTAATTTCCAAGAAGTATCAGAATCAGATGGTCAAATTGTATTCACGGTACAGTTGAAACGGTCACCAGGAGCACCCCAAGTCGCAGCTGTCGTAGATTATACGACGGCAGAAATTGTAGGTAATCCCAGTGCAACGTCAGGTGATGACTATACAAAAACAACGGGAAGACTTTCCTTTTCAACCAACGAAACTGAAAAAACAATTAGTGTGCCTATTCTTGAAGACAGTGAAGTGGAATTGGCTGAGCGATTCAAGTTGGTGCTCAACAATCCGACAAATGCCCAGTTTCCTGGCAAAGTGCCATCAATTTCAACCTACGGAGTAATCAGGGAAGCGGTGGCAGTTGGAAATAGAGACATTAAGCTCCAAGTAAGAAAGTCATCGGGCAATTGGTCACCAATGATTTCTTTTGCAGAAAGTGACGGTTCTGTTTCAATGGAAATTCAGGCATGTTGGCCGGCTAGACAAGTTCAAACCAACAAGACAGTCGTTCCGGTTTACTTATGGGGAACTAACTCAAATGCTCAAGTCAGTTTAAGTGGAGATCTAGATGTTAAATTACCAGATAAGTTCGTGCAGAGAGTATTTAATCTTTTGGGTTGGCAAGGTAGTCGCAACCCCGTGCTTTATGTTAACATTCCAGCCAACTTGAGATGTGGAACTGAAACATTAAGGTTTGATATCATTGATGACCTCTTTCATGAAAAAACGGAATATCTTGAATTTTCTAATACTAGAAGCACTCCAAATTCCGTTACAAGGATTGCCATTCAGGACAATGACAGAATAGCTGAAAAGATACTGCTGGAGGTTACACCTTCGGCGGTAGATGAGTCGGCATTGTTACCAACCACATTGAATGTGAAAGCATCATGGGAAGGTGGGGTTGCCCACTTGAATGATGTTCAAATTACAGTAGACGTTGAAAATGGAACTGCCAAATCTGGTGTTGATTTCGATTTTGTCGCTGGCAAAAGCTCATTCCAATTGACGATACCTAGGTTGGTGAATTCAGCAACAACTGAGTTCCAAGTTAAAGCCATACCAAACAACTTGGATGACGGTGATCGCATCATTCGATTTGTAGGTAGAAATCCACAATTTCCAGGGATAAACCGGTCAGCGCAAGGAATAACTGTAGAATCCACAAGCATCAAAATCTTAGATGACGATGACATCGGTGATGAAATTGTGATCAAGCTGGATCGAGACTTTTTTGTCGCCGGCCAGGTGGGAGAAATCTTAGCATCGGTTGAATTGGTAGGAAATGTGGTAAGAACGACAGATACGGAAGTTCAGGTTACAATTGCCGGCGGAACAGCAACAGCAGGCAAGGAATATCAAACCTATTCTCGTTCTAGTCAAATCGTTTCATCATTTACTCTTACCATTCCAGCAAAAACGTCTACTTCCATAAGCGGAAAGGTTATCGAAATACACACTCATGTTGTTGATGATATGACTGCAGGCAGTAGCAGAACGGTTGTAGTCAGTGGCAAGGCAGAAGGATTTAACGTTAGCCCAAAAACTGTGCATATATTCAAAGATCTTGACCGATCGAACAGATATAACGACTACCGCACATTGCTTCTATCATCCGAGCGTTCTTTTCAAGAAAGTGACGGAGATGTGACAGTAACAGTTAATGTAATGTGGCGTGACGGTTCTCCCAAGGTGAATGACAGACCATTTGTACTAGCCTTTGTTTCTAGTTCACGTGTTCCATTACGAAATAATGCAGAATATCGGGGAGGAAATGTTGATATTGTTAATCTGTCAAAAGGCAAGCAATTTAATTTACCTGCTGGAAAAACTGGAATTAGTGTTGACGTCAAGTTGCGGATCAATGATGACAATACTCCCGAGTTCACCGAGTATGCTTTCTTGGCAGCCATCGGGCGTTCAGATTCTACCTTGCCACTATGCCACAGCGGTAATACACAGCGAACAGGTTGTATTATTTTGGGTGGGTTTGAAACAATATTCGGAATAGCAAGACTGACTATTGAAGACGATGATGCTGTTCGACTGACAGTTGACGATGTAGTGGTATCTGAAGGTGAACCGGCTACATTTACCGGCGTTCTGGAGAATTTTAATTCCAATCAACAGGTAATAGTGCCTTGGAGATCTGGTGTAGAGGGTGATACGGCAATTTCTAATGTCGACTATGAATTTACCGAGGGTCGTTGGATTTTCAGCTCTCGTCAAACTCAAAATTCTGCGGTTATAAATACAATCGATGATTCCATTTTCGAGGGGGATGAGAATTTATCCCTTATATTGACTAATTTCAACGAAAGTTCAAGTGAAGATTCCTTTCTTATTGAACTACCAAGTGAAAATCCAACTGGAACGATCAAAGACAACGACACCGCGGGCGTGACGGTGTCCGAGAGCGGCTTGACGGTAGACGAGGGTGGCACCGGCATCTA
>OZ219782.1:0-17126 GCA_964291225.2 Arenicellales bacterium
GTAAAACACAAACTGTGTACGTTACCAAAGTAAAACATCCTGCTAGTAATGATGATGGACCAGATTATTTTTATTATCCGGAAGAGGATGTAACAAAAGTTGTAAATCCCGGCAGCAAATCGAATTACATTGCAGCCGAGTTCAGCTTTGGCGGGGTGACCCCCTACCTTGGATACTCCGAGAAAAAGATGAACGGCAAGATGAAGAAGGACAAGACCACCTTCGTTGGTGTGCGCGGCTCGGTGGGCGACACCGGGTTCGGCTATGTGTTCCAGTATCGGGACAAGGAAAATGCGGACGGCACGAAGCCTGAGCCATGGATTCTCGGACTGAGCAAGACGATGGGCGGCGGTGCCAGCCTGCATTTCGAGCATAGCGACCCCGGAGTGAAGAACATGAAGAGTAAAACAGGTATTTGGCTCAAGGTAGACTTCTAGTTCGTTTGATTACCAATACAGTTTTAAAATGTTAATGGAAGGGGCGCTATGCGCCCTTTCTATTTAGTGTCTGTTAGAAAAGTCCCCTTTTGAAATCTGTATTTCAATCATTTCCGGTAATTTTCGTCAGTTCAAAAATCGTTTTCCAAAAAAACAGCCCGTTTTCACGCGCTTTTGTCCGAATTGCTGATTTTTGTCAGTCATGGCTGTTTTCGGACCATACCGCCCCCTCCCAGCCTCATTTGGCCGGGGTTTTCGCCTCCCCTTGGCAACTGCTCAGCCGTCAGGCGGCCAATTTCAGCCTGCGCCGCTCCTTCTCTCTCATCTGCTCACGCAACAACTGCCCGTAGCGGTGCAGATTGCATGCCACAACCGCCAATGCCACCGTGCGTGCAAAGCCCTTCGCACCATGTGTTCGCACCCGACCCAAGCCACGATGCTCCAAATCGTTGATCTTTGACTCCACCGCCGGATGCCGTTGCCGTGCCTCCCGGAACCGCACCGCCGTCTCCCGCTGCTTGGCCACCCTTGACAACTTGCCCTTGGCCGGCAACGCATTCACCTCCAACAGCTCATCCAACTGCCGCCGGTTCTCCGGGCTGTGAAACCCGCGGTCAAAACTGCATTCGCGCAAGTCCGCATAACGCTCCTGAGCCGCTTTGACCAGCGGCACCGCATGATCCACGTCCCCGCCTTTCCACAGCACCTCATGGTACAGAATCATCCCATGCTGATCCTCCAAGATGCACACCGGCACCCCCAACTCCACCGGCCGACCCGCCTTGCCCTTGGCCACCCAGCGCGTGTGCGGCTCAAACACCGAGAAGATCTTCTCCGACTGCGGGATCACCTCACCCCGCAACAGCCGCCGCTCCACCTGATCCAGTACCATTTAACAAGGACAATTCCACCTTTCTGAGTTCTGCCCTGTTGCCGCCTCGGAGCGTAGCGGAGAGGCGGCAACAGGGCTTGGATTGCAATTGTAACCCCGGTTACAATTGGCACCGAATCTTGGCTTCGGCCAAGGTGTTTGATAGGCAAGCGGCCGAGAGCAACCATTCCGATCCTGTGCCCAGAGCACCTTTGGGGGACCTGTGCCTCGGCCGCATGCTGCGATGGATGACCGGTAGAACGTTAGTGCTTCGAGCACCAGTACTGGATTTGTCAAGCATCGCAGCAAGCCTATTTTATTATCTGTTGACATACAAAATGACCAAGGGAGAAAGCAAATGCAAGAACTGAGATATTTCACCGGTGTGGACTGGGGACGACAACATCACCAGGTGTGCGTGATGGATAGCAATGGCCAAGTGCTGGGCAACAAGCGTTTCCCGCACAGCGGAGCCGGCCTGAGACAGATGGTGCTGTGGATCCTGAAACGCACCGAGGCTGACGCCCGGCACATCGGTGTCGTGGTGGAGACCTCCAACGGACCGGTGGTGGACACCTTGCAGCAGCATGGCTTCGAGGTGTTCTCCATCAACCCCAAGCAGTTGGACCGCTACCGCGACCGCTTCAGCATGGCCGGGGCCAAAGACGACCGCTTCGACGCCCAAGTGCTGGCCGAGACTGTGCGCCGCGACCGCGACCTGCTGCGACCGGTTGAACGCCTGCCGAGCGAGATTCTGGCCTTGCGCGAGGGTGTGCGGCAACGCTCGCAACTGGTTGAAGACAAGGTGCGACTGGAAGCACAGTTCAAGGATGTGCTGTGGAGCTACCACCCCCAATTCCTGCAACTGAGCAAACAGCCGAGCAGTGCCTGGGTGTTGGAACTGGCACAACTGGCACCCGACCCGGCCAGCGCTGAAACCCTGAGCCTGTCGGTGATTGACCAGTTGCTGAAACAGCATCGCATCCGCACCATTGACGCCGAGACCGTCAAGTCCATTCTATGCCAGCCGGCGATGTCAGTCAATGCCGGCGTCGTCAAGGGGGCGGCACTGCGGGTGCAGATGATCGCGGCACACCTGCAGTTGGTTACCGCCCAGATCAAACAGATAGAAGCTCAGATGAGTGAGTTGGTTGAAGCTCACAATCAACAGCTGGCGGCTTCTGACGACCCGGACGACCGCCGCCTCGTGCAAGACGTGGACATCATCTCCTCCATGACCGGCATCGGACTGGTGGTGCTGGCCACGCTGCTGGCAGAAGCCTGGCGCATCCTGCGCAATCGCGACTACAGAGCCTTGCGGGCCTATGGCGGTGCCGCACCGGTCACCCGGCGCTCCGGCAAGATGGTTCAGGTGGTGCGCCGACTCGGGTGCAATACGATGTTGGCCGAGGCCTTGTACCACTGGGCTCGCACCGCCATGCAGAACGACCCGACCAGCAAAGCCAAATACCAGGCGCTCAGGGCCCGCGGACACAGCCATGGGCGATGCCTGCGAGGTCTCTCAGATCGTTTGTGCAAGGTGCTGTGCAGCATGCTGACCAACCAGCAGTTGTTCAATCCGGATGGGGAATGCCATGCGCTGGCCGCTTGACAGGCTGATTGACAAATTGCGAGGGTACAGCCTCGCAAAAAAGAGTTGCAAAATGGTAGAACGTCCCCCAACTTGTCCGCATACCCCTTGTAAGTGACCAAATCCTCGCACAACTTGCCCTCAACGCCCAAGCCGCGCAACTCGACCAAAGTCCGCTCAGCCCGCTGTGCCAGCCAGGCACAACAACTCAAATACTCGCTCACCGCTTCCGGTCTCGCCTTCCACTGCTTGGACTTGCGAATCCGATTGAACAGCCGCTTGAGCTTCTTGCGCAGGTGCTGGTGCTGGCGCCAGCCCGGCACCGAATGCCGAACCGACGCCTTGTGCGCCAGACGCAACAGACGCCGCACCGCATCAAACAGCAATGACAGGTCCGTCGGGAAATGCACGTCAGTCTCCACCACGAACGAGTCGCAGCGTCCGCGCAACACCTCGCCCGGCTCCCGTCCCGCCAACTCGTGGCAAGCCTCCACTATCAGCGCCGACACCTCGCCCAGCAACTCCACGCTGAACAGACTGACATTGTTCACCAACTGCTGCAGCGTATACTCCGATTCAAGCCACTTGCTGTGTCCCAGCATCTGACGCAACCTCTCGTGGTTGTTCGCCGTGTCCGCAACTTGTCATAATCCATGGCCGCCCCCTGCTTGACTATCGCCAGCACCAAGGCCTGCCACAAGCCCATGGCCGGCCGGCCATTGTTCAAGTCCACCCCAGGCAACACCTTGTCTTGCAACAGCTTGAACAGCCGCTCGCGACACACCGGGTTGCAATACAGCGCCTTGAGACTGAGCAATATCTTCGGCAACTCATCGCGCGATTCCAAGTTGACCTTGATGTCTTCTATGAACACGCCACCCAACTCGGGATCCACATTCATTATGTCTCTCATGCTATGCTCCTTATGCTATGATTCCTTCGAAGATTCGTTGAAATTCAGGCAAATGGTTCGGTTTTCACCCTGATTTGAGCAAATCGCCAATCCTTCGTTGACAATTATATATCATATTGTGTTTGTTTTCATGTTGTTATATGAGTTTAAATGGTTTTACTACAGACACTATTTAACAGTCAATCCAAAACGTAATTTCAGACATCTCGGGGCCCCGTACAATATAAAATTCTACATTATTCGCCGAATAAGGACGGTTGCTGAGTTTTCAATATTCAGGCAACTGGCCGCCAATTAATTCAGTTTGATACATTGCATGCTAGGTTGGTTCGTCGCCGCAACGACAAATTGCAGACTGGTTTGCGAAAACTTGAGAGGAACAGCTTGGAGCTGGCCAGTCGGTGCCAGCAGTTGTTAGTTGAGTTGGCTGTGTTACCAATCGGTGCACATGAGTGTAAGACAAGGCACTGGTCAAGAATATCATCACATTTAATATCATGACGTTACAACTTGCGATTTGATGAAATTCGAAGGATGGAGAAAGCGCTACTGAGTTGGACTAAGCCAGCACTGGATTGGCGTGATTTCATGTGCTGGGATGTAATGCCAAGAATTGAGGTTGAATGGACAACGGGCGTTGCCGTTAGCAGCTGACCCGGAGCAGCAGGGCTAAGACTGGGGATAGTACAGGTGCGCCAAAAGGATTTGAAGAGTGTCAGGTTGCAAGTGAAAAAAGCTGGCCACCCATGTTGTACAGCTGGAACAAAGATGAATGCATGAACAGTTCACTTGTTTGGCAGTAAGTTTAAGAAACGAAAGAGATCATGACAAGGACTTTTGAAATTGGCAACTGTAACGCCGAAGATTAGGTCAGGAAGTCTGAATTTCTAGAAAATCTAACAGCGAAAATGTGGAACTGGCCGGCGGGTGTATTGGTTCCGATTGAGTATTGCAAACTTGGCCGATAGCGGTCGTAACTTGCATGATAACCATGTCTAGCAGGGACTATATGCACGTGTTGGTTAACTCACAAGTGGTGTATAAATACAGTCAGCATGTCTGTCTACCCAGTGAGTTGATGCGTTCGGTAGATGACCGCGTTGGACATAAATTCTACCAAGTTGGTTACATACTACAATTTGAGTGCGTCATATGCACAGATTGATATATTGTGTGAACATAATATAAATAATTGTAATTAAACATATCCTGAAATTATTATGTTACATAAAGTTTGTAAGTTAAGAAAAATCTTGACGAACTAGATTGAATTGAGTAAAATACCAACCAAAGATGTTTAGATTCCCTATATTTTTATATAGTTTATATGCGGTTCGATTAGAAACTAGAAGAAATAATAACCACCAGGGTTGAAATATGACATTAGAAAGAATACAGAGTTTGGAAGAAGAGTTTGATTTTCGAGCAAGCTACTATTTTCTATTGTCAAATCTGCTATCTGCGCCGCCTACATGCGACACACTTGAAACTCTCAGCAAGTTCGGTGTTTCAGATGCAGAAGCCACCAGCAATTTTCTCATTAAATTAAATGCACTAGTCGCAGCTGCTGGAATCCACACTGATATAGAAAAACTTGACGATGAATATCATGACCTTTTCATAGGCATCGGTCGAGGGGAGATTGTTCCATACAGTTCGTGGTATATTACTGGTATGCTTATGGATAAACCACTTAGCCTCCTGCGTCAAGATTTGAATGCACTAGGTATACAACGAGAGCAGAGTGTCAGCGAACCTGAGGACCATATCTCTGCACTCATGGACACGATGGGTATAGTCATCCAAGCAAGCGATGACTTTCAGTTAAAAACCCAACAAACGCTTTTTACCCGCCATATCAAGCCTTGGGCAAAGGATTTTTTTAAAGATCTGACTACCGCAAGGAAAGCAGATTTTTATACAAGTGTTGGTGAATTTGGTGTAGAATTCATCAACCTTGAAACCGAATATCTTGAAATGCCAGTCTAATGGCTGGTTTTTAAGGTATGTATGTGACGTCATTAGTCAGTCACTAATCAACATACAGAGGAGAAGCTATGAAAACTAGCAAATTTGTTGACCGGGATTCTCGGCGCAATGCCCTCAAAGGTATGGCAGCACTTGGCGGTGCTGCTGTGTTATCAGCTTCGGCCAACGCGTCGACCGCTGAAACCAACACCATTGAGGAAAAGCAATTTGCGCCTGAATCTTTGGGGTATCGTGAGACTGCTCACGTTCGTGAGTATTACCGTCTTGCACGTTTCTAGCAATCTACGGAGGGTAACACTGTGAAACTAGTCAGAAGCAGTGATAGCGGACGAGTGTCAGGCATAGCCGCGACCGGTGAAGCTATCAATCGCAGAACGTTTCTTAAGCGTTCTGGTGCCGCCCTCGGTGCTGGTGCTGCAGCATCAATGTTGACACCACAGTTGATGAGAAAAGCCAAAGCAGGCGCAGGTTTTTCTCCAATGGAAGGAGTTCAAACAGAGATTCGTCGTAGCATCTGTACCCATTGTTCGGTAGGTTGTGGAGTAGTTGCCGAGGTTCAAAATGGTGTCTGGACCGGTCAGGAACCGGATTTTGACTCACCATTCAACCTTGGTGCTCACTGCTCAAAAGGTTCAACCGTGCGCGAACACGGTATGGGCGAAAAACGCTTGCGCTATCCAATGAAACTGGTTGGCGGAAAATGGAAGCGATTGAGCTGGGATGATGCGATCAATGAGATTGGTAGCCAGTTGCTTGAAATCCGCGAACAGTCTGGTCCCGATTCGGTGTACTGGCTCGGTTCCGCCAAGCATAACAATGAACAAGCGTACATGTTCCGTAAAATGGCAGCGATGTGGGGAACCAACAACGTTGACCATCAAGCGCGTATCTGTCATTCAACCACAGTCGCAGGTGTAGCTAACACTTGGGGTTATGGTGCGATGACGAACTCTTATAACGATATGCACAAATCCAAGGCGATGTTCTTCATCGGTAGCAATGCCGCCGAAGCACATCCCGTTGCGATGCAGCATATCTTGAGAGCAAAAGAATTGGGATCCAAGATGATTGTCTGCGACCCTCGCTTCACTCGTACCGCAGCCCATGCAGATCACTTTGTCCGCTTCCGACCAGGAGCTGATGTTGCTTTGATTTGGGGTGTGCTGTGGCATATTTTCGAAAATGGTTGGGAAGATAAGGAATATATCCACCAGCGCGTTTACGGGATAGACGAAATTCGACAGGAAGTCGCTAAATGGACACCTGAAGAGGTCGAGCGTGTAGCAGGCACACCTCCGGAAGTCGTTAGACGAGCTGCTGAGATTATGAATGAGAACCGGCCAGGCACCATTGTGTGGTGTATGGGTGGAACTCAACATACGATCGGCAATAACAATACGCGAGCTTACTGTGTATTGCAGCTGGCTCTGGGTAACATCGGCAAGTCAGGCGGTGGTGCTAATATCTTCCGCGGCCATGACAATGTTCAAGGTGCAACAGATCTTGGTGTTCTCTCTCATACCTTGCCAGGTTACTATGGGCTGTCTAACGGAGCATGGAAGCACTGGTCACGTGTGTGGGATCTGGATTACGAATGGGTGAAGGGTCAATTTGATTCTGCTGAGGTCGAAGGTGACAATGGCAAACCCACTCTACCAATGAACTACAAAGGCATTCCAGTTTCACGCTGGATCGATGGCATTCTTGAAGACAAGAATAATATCGGTCAAAGAGACAATGTTCGAGCCATGATTTATATGGGTCATGCTGTGAACAGTCAAACGCGTGGTCCAGAGATGAAAAAAGCGATGGAAATGCTGGACCTTATGGTAATTGTGGACCCACATCCAACTCACGCAGCAGTTATGAATGACCGCACTGATGGCATTTACCTGTTGCCGGCAGCTACTCAGTTCGAGACTTACGGATCAGTAACTGCGTCAAACCGCTCTTTGCAGTGGCGTGACAAAATTATTGAACCGGTATGGGAGTCATTACCTGACCATACTATTCTTTACAAACTATCGAAAAAGCTTGGCTTCCATCGCGAGTTTACCAAGAATATCAAGGTTAACAATGACGAGCCTCTAATCGAAGATATTACTCGTGAGATTAATCGCGGAATGTGGACGATTGGTTATACCGGTCAAAGCCCTGAGAGAATCAAGCTGCATATGGCAAACAAAGGCACCTTCAATACCACCACGCTAAAAGCCGAAGGCGGCCCTGCCGATGGTGACTATTACGGTATGCCTTGGCCGTGTTGGGGGAACCCTGAAATGGGACACCCGGGTACACCCGTACTTTACAACACCGAGTTGCCAGTTGCCGAAGGCGGTTTGTGCTTTCGCGCCAGATTTGGTGTTGAACGCAATGGTGTCAACCTTCTTGCTGAAGATTCCTATCCAGTCGGATCGGAAATCAGAGATGGCTATCCTGAATTTACAGATAAGTTGCTTAAACAGCTTGGCTGGTGGGATGATCTGACTGATGAAGAAAAGGTAGCAGCAGAAGGCAAGAACTGGAAGACTGACTTGTCCGGAGGAATTCAAAGGGTTGCCATCAAACATGGTTGTGCCCCATTTGGAAATGCCAAGGCACGGTCAGTGGTCTGGACATTCCCGGATCCGGTTCCAATTCATCGTGAGCCTCTCTATACACCAGATAGAGAGCTTGCAGCTAAATACCCAACGTATCCGGACCGCAAACGGTTTTATCGTCTGCCGACGCGATACTCCTCAATCCAAGCTGAAGATTATTCAGGCGAGTACCCGCTAATTCTTACCAGTGGCCGCCTAGTTGAGTATGAAGGTGGAGGTGAGGAGCAACGTTCCAACCCATGGCTTGCTGAACTCCAGCAAGACATGTTTGTTGAAATCAATCCAAAAGATGCCAACGATGTTGGAATTCGCGACGGTCAAATGGTATGGATCTTGACGCCAGAAGGCGCGAAGATTTATGTCATGGCGATGGTCACAAGACGGGTTGATCCAGGAGTTCTATTCACTCCATTCCATTTTGGTGGATGGTTTCAGGGTAAGGATTTAGTGGATAAATACCCCGCTGGGACTGCACCGTATATTCGTGGCGAAGCATGTAACACCGCTTTTACCTATGGGTATGATTCAGTGACACAAATGCAAGAGTCCAAGGTGACTCTCTGTAAACTCAGTACATAGGAGATCTAATCATGGCAAGAATGAAATTTCTTTGTGATGCGGAGCGCTGTATTGAGTGCAACGCATGTGTGACTGCTTGCAAGAATGAGAATGAGGTCCCTTGGGGCGTAAACCGTCGACGCGTAGTTGTCTTAGGTGATGGCGAACCAGGTGAGAAGTCAATTTCTGTTGCTTGCATGCACTGTACTGATGCACCTTGTGCTGCCGTTTGCCCAGTCGATTGTTTTTACACGACCGACGATGGGATAGTATTGCATGACAAGGACTTGTGCATTGGTTGTGGATATTGTTTCTATGCGTGTCCTTTTGGTGCGCCTCAATATCCGCAGCAACAAGCATTTGGAGTGCGCGGCAAGATGGACAAATGTACCTTTTGTGCAGGTGGCCCATTAGATGACAACTCGGATGCTGAATTCGAGATGTATGGTCGCAACCGAATCTCAGAAGGTAAATTGCCTCTGTGCGCCGAAATGTGCGCTACTAAAGCGCTTATTGCGGGTGATGGCGATACAATCGCTGATATCTACCGCGAACGCATTCTTCAACGTGGAACCCGACCTCAAACTTGGGGCTGGGAAACAGCTTATCCTACAGGATAAGCTGAAAGTTGTTCAAAGGGGGAAGTACACTTCCCCCTTTGACAATATTCACCGATTTGCTGACAAACGAGAAAATAGATTAACCTGTACGACAGGACGTAAAAGATATGCGTATAAGATTATTAACGATACTTGCGATAGTCATCAGCAGCCTGATGCTTACTAGTTGTTTGGAGGATTGGCAAGTGACAATTCATGACGGAACTTATCAAGGGCCAATGGATTCTCTCAACCCAGATCAGAGTGCTCTTTCAGAGCGCCTTGAATGGCAACTTGACCGCTAGGAAAACAAATGCAAGTAAAAACAGCTCTACTTAGCTAGCGAGAGTTTAGCAAAAATCAATAAACTCAAATCAAATACTTATAGAACGAATATTTGGCAACTACCTTGGTAGTTGTTAGGAAGGAGTGATTCACATGGCAAGGCAAAATAGATTTATTAAAGGCACCAAGTCTATACGACTGCGCGCGATGACTTGGAGTTTGGCGTTCATTGTTATATGTGCAATGGCGCTTCCCATGACCGGCTACATTTTTCCTGAATTGCAAGATACAGCGGTTGCACAAACCACCTCAGATTCCAATTCAAGATCTAATTTATGGAGAGTGGTGCGCGAAGGCGGAGCTGGCTATAGTTCGGTTACCGGCTCGGATGTCAATCCCGAGACTAATATGCTATATAACATCACCGGACAGAACTGGCGTCAAATCAGAAATGGACTAATTGCCAACTATGGCGGTTGGTTTCTATTTCTCAGTTTGATTGCAATTTTGGTGTTTTTCTCGGTTCGCGGACGCGTCGAACTTGAAGAACCCGCCTCCGGTGAGCGCGTTCAACGCTGGGGGTTCTGGGAACGTGCTATGCACTGGTATACAGCAACCTTATTTATTGTATTGTCAATAACAGGGCTAAGCATGCTGTTTGGGCGTTCAATCCTGATGCCCTTGCTTGGTCCGGAGGGATTTTCATTTTGGGCAGGGATTTCAATTAACGTTCACAATGCTATTGGCCCGTTTTTTGCTATCGGTCTCCTATTGATGCTGATATTCTGGATTCGCCACAATATACCAAATAAAACAGATGTTGTATGGTTCATAAAAGGTGGAGGTATCATCGGCCGAAACCATCCAAGTGCCGGAAAAGCAAATGGTGGTGAAAAAGTGTGGTATTGGATAGTAATATTACTCGGACTCGGTGCTGTATGCATCAGTGGTTTAGCATTAATCGGCTGGATTCAGGATTATTTCGGAATGGAATTGTCCCGAGAAGTCGCCCAAAACATGCATATCATCCATGCTGTTGGCGCATTGATTTGGATAGGAATCTTTTTTGGACACTTTTATATCGGTACATTTGGTTCTGAGGGTTCACTAGATGCTATGACCAAAGGTCATGTCAGCAAGGAGTGGGCAAAACAGCATCATGACATTTGGTATGAAAAAGTTCAGAAAAAAGCAAGCACCCCAGCTAGCAGCTCTGCCGATTCAGTCGGAAGTGGTACCAAATCTACAATTTGATATAAACTAGCTTTTTAAAAAACGCATCTTGGCCAAGTGGGTTAAGGTGCGTTTTTTGTTTAGACAGTTATGAAACTTGAGATCTCTAGTATCCAGCTAAAATCCCGTTGATAACCACCGCTGTCAGGAAGATGGACCGGTTTCCAGAATTTGTTAGGCGAAACATGAGCGTTACAGGTTCAAGCTTAACCTGTTTACCAGTCAGTTTTGACAGAACTGATTGGGAATCGGCAATATTCTTCCAGCTCAGTGGCAAAGAGAGCAAACAAGACCGGCGAGTTCTATCCCGGCTAGACGAATCTGTGCCAGTAGCAATTGATGCTGATATCATAAAACATGCAAATGCCGCTGTCATAGTAATAAGGGTGGAAGTTTATACAAGTGAATCAGATCCTTTGACAGGAGAGGTTCTACTCACACCTGGCGAAATTAAATCACATTTTGAAACAGTCAGATTGCTGTCAAAGCAACCGTTGCTCAAATGGTATTTTGGTGATGCGGCTTACTGGGTTATTCACAGTCAACAGAATCAGCTTAGTAATGTTGATAATTCCGTATTCGCTGACGTACTTGATGTTGCGACTCGTCATGATGCGCTAATCAGGATGACTGGAAGATATAACATTCAGTCCGCGCTAAACGAAGTTGTTTCACATTATGAATTCCAGAGTTAACCATGTTTGAATTTGGACTGCAATGTCCTCCTACATTCAGCAAGTCAAGAATCTCAGGCTATTAATGTATTGCACTATCAACCAATCGAATTTACGAACAAAATAAAATGAGTGGCTAAATGAGATCCTATAAATCATGCATGTTACGTAGTTGGGCGATTGTGTATTTTGCTGTGTTTCTAGCATTGTCCGCAACAAGCGCTAGTAGCGCTGATATTGAGGCTAGATTTATTGATGCGATAAAAAAAGAGGATTTTGACACGCTTGCAATTTTGGTGCAAGAGGTCGATAACATAGATATTCGTGTTGAAGATGGCCGCACTGCTCTGATGCTCGCATCCAAGCATGGTCAAGCTGAACTTGTCAAACTACTCATTGAATCTGGCGCAGACGTCAATGCTAGAAACGCTAATGGTGGCTCGCCTCTTATGTATGCATCTATTAAAGCTGATTTGGAAACTATTAGTCGTCTTTTAGAAAATGGGGCTGATGTAAACATGAGAGCTAAATTTAACTGGACGGCATTGATGGTTGCCGCTGCCAAAGGACACACCAAAATTATTAAAATTCTCTTAGATTTTGGTGCTGATGCCAATAGTCGCGACGTCTATCAATGGACACCATTGATGCGTGCCTCATTTGCTGGGTATGATAAAGCAGTAAGCGAAATGTTGAAATATCCGCAAACTAAGATTAACGCAATAGATGAGAACGGTGCAACTGCACTTCATCATGCAGCCACTAACGGGCACAAAGAAGTTGTTAGACTTTTGCTTCAGAACAACGCTTCTACAACAATATATGACAAATTCAACCTCAAAGCGCAAGGCCGTGCAGAAATCAAAAAACATACCGATATTATTGAACTGTTCTTAGCTCATTCAAACTCAACGTGAATCAGTTCAGATATATGGCAAAATTCAATCGGCGTAACTTTTTCAAACTCTGTGGGGTTTACCTGACCACACTCACTGCCCTCAAACCCACATCACCCAATGCGGCACCCAATTCGATAAAACGCTACAATACTGTTAGTCTTGTACGAAATGGATACCCTGTTAGACCGGAAGATTTAGCTTCCGGCCAAGCTTATATCTTCAACTACCCTTACCTCACGACACCTTGCATCGTCTTTGACCTTGGTGAACCAACTCCGAGCCAGCATGAGTTGAATACGGAAACCGGTATGCCGTATGTATGGGATGGTGGTGTAGGTCCTAAAAGTTCTATTGTTGCTTACTCCGCAATTTGCGCACACCGAATGACTTATCCAGCCAAAACTGCAAGTTTTTTAAATTATCGGCATGGTAAAGCTGTTTATTTTGATAATAATCGTACCCGCCAAGAGAAAGAAAAGATCATCTACTGTTGTTCTGAGAGAAGTGTCTATGACCCCAAAGCTGGTGCTAAAGTGATTGGCGGTCCGGCGCCACAACCATTAGCATCTATACAGCTTGATGTTGACCCAATTGAAAACACCTTATCAGCATACGGTACCATAGGCGGGGAAATGTTTGATCAGTTTTTGGAGAAATTTGAGTTTCGTCTAAAATTAGATTTCAATATTGCTGATATTCGACAACTTACACAAGGACAAGCAGAACTTATGACGGTTGAAGAATACTCAGACTTTATCGTACATTGCTAGAAACTCCACCTTTAAGTACCAGTATATTCCTGCAAATTGCCATTATCTAACCGAAATACTCGATTTAACGAGCTGGCAAGATCTAAATCGTGAGTGGCGATTATAGTACTTATTTTCAACTCTTGATTTAACTGTAGTATCAGGTCCTGAATAGCTCGGGCATTTTCTCGATCTACATTACCAGTAGGTTCATCTGCTAAGAGACATAAAGGCTTGGTAATCAAAGCCCTGGCAATAGCCACTCTTTGGCGCTCCCCACCAGATAATTCAGCTGGTTTATGATTCATCCTATGTCCAAGCCCTACTTGACTAAGCAATTCTGCTGCATTCTTACCAGCCTCGCTTGTTGGCAATCGTCGTATTAACAACGGTAACATCACATTTTCAATCGCTGTGAATTCTGGTAGTAAGTGATGAAATTGATAGACAAATCCCAAACTTCGATTGCGTAACTGGCCACGAGATTTTTCGTCCAGCTCAGCTATATTCTTACCATTAATGTGGATTGATCCAGCCGTCGGAGCGTCTAATCCGCTCAACAAGTGTAACAAAGTGCTCTTGCCGCTACCAGATGATCCGACAATAGCGATTTGCTCACCGAATCTAACTTCTAGATTAATCAGTTTAAGTACTGACACCTTGAGTTCTCCTTGTTGGAAGATCTTGGATACCGAGTTTGCAACAATTACAGGTTTAGTCATAGCGCAAAGCTTCTGCTGGATGCACTTTAGATGCTCGCCAAGCAGGGTAAATCGTAGCAATCAGACTCATTATCAATGAAGCGACTACAATCTTGAAAACGTCATCCCAAACCAGTTCTGCTGGAAATTTGGTGATGATATAAATGTCATCAGGAAAAAACTGAGTTCCAAACAATTGCTCAGCCCAAGGTATAAGTGTCTCAAGATTTAATCCTGTCAGTACTCCAGCCAGGCAGCCAAGTATAGTGCCTATAACGCCAATCACAACACCATGCACAATAAAAATTGTCATGACACTGCGCGGGCTAACACCGATGGTCCTTAGGATTGCAATGTCCGATCTTTTGTCAGTAACTAACATTATCAAAGTCGAGACAATATTGAAAGCTGCGACAGCGACTATCAAGAATAAAATGATAAACATGACTCGTCGCTCAATTTTGAGCGCTTCGAATAGGTTTGAGTACTCCCTAGTCCAGTCTCGCACAGCAAACCCTTGCCCTAACGACTGACGTAATGATTTGGAAATTAGCGGCGCTTGAAAAGCATCGTTTGTTTTCAACCGAAGACCGCTCACCAATTCCCCCGTTCTCTGCAATTTCGCTAAATCGTCAATGTGCACTAATGTCAATCCGTTGTCGTACTCGTAGAAATTGAGATTGAATATTCCGACGATTTTGAAACGCTTGAGTCTAGGTAACATTCCAACAGGTGTTGAACGCCCTTGAGAGCTGATTAAAACGACCGAATCCCCCACCTTGAGGTTGCCAGCACCTCGCGCCAGATCTTCGCCTAAAACAATACCAAACTCGCCTTTAATCAAATTTTCAATACTACCCTCTACCATATTGTCATTAATCGATGAAACTTGATTTTCGTAGGCTGGATTCACACCTCTCATAATGACTGGGCTCACCCTGTTTTTCGATTTCAACATACCATGACTCAGAATATAGGGAGCTTGCGCTTTGACATCTGTATTTTCAGAGATTTTTTTCAAAGTGTCCTGCCAATCTCTAAGCCAACCATCCGTGCCACTCACTCTCATATGCGATGCAACTGTAAGAATTCGAGATTTCAATTCACGTTCAAATCCGTTCATCACAGATAAGACAGATATCAAAGCCCACACACCGATGATGATGCCGAGTATGGAGGTTGCAGTGATGAAGGAAATGAATCGAGTGCGTCGCTTGGCTCGTACATAGCGCAAGCCGATAAACAGCTCAAATGGACGAGTCATTTTTAAGAATGGCTTACAGGCTTTAGATATGGAAACAAGATAACGTCGCGAATTGAAGCTCTGTTAGTTAGAAGCATAACCAAGCGGTCAATACCGATACCCTCCCCAGCGGTTGGAGGTAATCCGTATTCCAATGCACGGATGTAATCATCATCAAAATGCATTGCCTCTTCATCACCAGACTCTCTCTGTAAAATTTGATTGCGAAAACGCTGAGCTTGGTCATGTGGGTCGTTCAGCTCGGAAAAACCATTCGCAATCTCCATACCTGCTATAAAGAACTCAAATCGATCTGTAATAGTCGGTTCTAAATTGTTAATTCTAGCTAGCGGCGAGACCTCAACCGGATAGTGAGTAATAAATGTCGGCTGAATTAATTTAGATTCAACTGTTCTCTCAAAAATTTCAAACAAAAGCTTACCAACCCCCCAGTTTGACTGTGGCTGCACTCCAATTGACTTGAGGAAATCTATTAATATTTCACTATCGTCAAGATCTTCATTTATGAGAGTTTCGTTTTGCTCAATAACAGCTTCTTTTAAGCTAATTCGCCTAAAAGGTGGTTGGAGATTGATTTCATAGTCACCGTACCTAATGATAGATGACTTACAAACTTCTTCTGACAGTTTTTCGAACATACGCTCTGTTAGAGACATGAAATCTAGATAATCGGCATATGCCTGATAGAATTCCAACATTGTAAATTCCGGATTATGTTGGGTGCTGACTCCTTCATTTCGAAAATTTCGATTGATTTCATAAACTCGCTCCAGACCCCCCACAACAAGGCGCTTGAGAAACAGCTCTGGTGCTACGCGTAAATACATATCAAGCGACAAAGCGTTATGGTGTGTAACAAATGGCCTTGCAATCGCGCCCCCTGGAATTGAATGCATCATTGGCGTTTCAACTTCCATGAAACCAGCATCATCCATAAAATTACGAATGGTCCTCACAACATTGGTGCGAACATGAAACGTTTCTTTTACATCATTATTGATGACCAGATCGAGGTAACGCTGACGATAACGAAGCTCCTGATCTGTAAGTCCATGGAATTTTTCTGGAAAGGGTTGAAGAGCCTTCACCAGCACCTGAAATTGCTCTACCGCTAGACTTAGTTCTCCGGTTTTCGTACGGAAAACCTTACCACTGACACCGACAATATCGCCTATATCAGAACTCTGGAAGTGTTCATGGCTTAAACTAGTTAAAGCACTCAACTTCACAAAAAGCTGAATAGTGCCTGAACCATCTTTAAAATCTGCAAATGTAACTTTACCCATTTTTCGGCGATTCATCAGGCGACCTGCTAAACTTGTGAAACAGTTTTCTTCTTTCAATTGTTCTGCAGTTGACTCACCGAATCTTACTCTCAAACCTGATGCTGATGCGGTTGGTCGGAAATCATTTGGATAAACATGCCCCATTCGCCTCAAAGCAGCTAGTTTCTGCAGTCGGACTTTGACTTGTTCGTTATCACCTGACATCTGTTTTAGAATCCTGCCCTCAAACTTGCTTCAATAAATAAGTCAATATCGCCTTCTAGTACAGCGTTTATATTACCGGTTTCAACACCAGTACGATGATCCTTGATGCGCGACTGATCTAATGTGTATGAACGAATTTGATTGCCCCATGAAATGTCGGGTTTTTTATCTTCCAGTTTTTGTTTTTCTTCTGCATTCTTTTGTCTTTCTATTTCATACAATCGCGCGCGTAACATCGCCATTGCCTGAGCACGGTTTCGATGTTGTGACCGA